>NZ_JAIVAR010000002.1 GCF_020171925.1 Rossellomorea aquimaris | reverse complement strand
CACTGGTACAATCATGACCGGTCAAAAGAAAAATTGGCTGGGATGAGTCCTGTCGAATACCGAACTCACTCCAGCCATTCAGCTGCATAATAAAACTCTAACTTCCGGGGGTAAGCACCGGAATGGGCACGTTTTTCTATACTCAAGCAAGCTGATTATAAAGCTTGCTTAAATCGATTCGATCACCGATGGTGGTTGGTTCAGCTTTGTCGAGATACTTTTTATCTTTTTCGACAAGGTTATAAATATGATGGGTGGTCATCGCGTCATCCAATGCTTTATGATGCTTTCCTACCCCTTCCCTTCCGTATTCCTGGACGGCCTTCCATAAGCCTGTTTGGTTCTGGTCACCGAAAAACCGTTTATATTCCATCGATAAGTCGACAAATTGGGCTTGAAACGGAAAGGCTGCGCCAGCATAGGCACAATTATCCCTCAATACTTTCATATCCATATTCCCCCAAGTCACGACCTTCTCGATCCCCTTTTCATTAAGTCCATTAAAATAATCGATGAGTGTCCGGAAGGAGATGCCTTCGTCAACTTTATCCTGTGTGATTGATAAGAATCGCTTGCATCGATTGGTTAGTTTGGGGAAGGCAGATGGTTTTACATAAGTCGAAAACGTATCTGACACTTTCCCATTCTGAACCACCACCACTCCTGCTTCGATGATTTCAGGGAAAAAGCCTTTTGGGACCCGATGTCGTTCCGGCATTGAAAACTCAAAGTCAATGAACACAAGCTGCTTTGCTTTAACCACGTAACTCCCTCCTCAATCTTGTACAGCCCCAATTTATTCTTGGTAGAATCATAGCTGAAAAACGAACGAGTTTATGCACACGCTGAAGAAAGATGTGTACATAATTCCTATTCTTATAGTATATCATGTTCCATCATGGAAATATGACTATTCCGTTTAACAATCGTCAAAAAAATCTCCTTCGGTGGACTCCCCACCCAAACTTCTATAAAATATATTTAGTAATACGAAATAAATAGCATATGAGAAGGTGTTCATCATTTCAATAGAAAAAAAGAATCTTATCATTATGGTCGTGGCGAATTTTTTAGTGGCTGCCAGTGCCACCATGGTCCTCCCCTTCCTATCCCTTTATATCGAGACCTTTGGGGATTACAGTGAAGCTTATGTACAACGTTGGTCCGGGTTCGTCTTCGGCATCACGTTCCTGACCGCATTCTTCATATCCCCACTATGGGGCAGATTCGGGGACCGACATGGGTATAAACCCATCCTTCTGATCACGGGGTATGGAATTGCAACGTCGATCTTTTTAATGGGGTTCATGGAGTCCGTTCACGGGCTGTTCATTCTTCGGATGATCATGGGTGCCGTCACAGGTTTCATTCCCACCTCCATGGCGCTCATCTCTTCACAGACTTCCAAGGAGGAAGCAGGAAAAATATTGGGCACCTTGCAAATGGGTACCGTGTCAGGCGGATTATTCGGACCTGTCATCGGGGGGATTCTTGCTGATCATGTTGGTTTTTCTTATACCTTTATCCTGACTGCAATTTCGATTGCGATTGCAGCAACCGTTGTCCTGTTCGGCATCGATGAACAGAGGGACGATGCACAGAGGAATAAGCAAAACAAATATACAAGCAAGCAGGTGCTTCAGCACATCATCAGTCATAAACTTCTTGTGACGGTGATCATTCTATCCTTACTCATACAGGTCGCAAATTTCAGCATCCAGCCGCTGCTCGCACTCTATGTGGATGAGCTCACTTCATCGACGAATCTTGCATTCCTTGCTGGCCTGGCCTTTTCGGCAACAGGATTCGGAAACTTTATCGCCACAAGGCAATGGGGTAAGCTCGGTGATCAAATCGGATATGAGAAAGTCCTATCGATCTTATTGGTACTTGCCTCCATCCTGATCGTCCCGCAAGCGCTTGTAACCGAACTTTGGCAGCTCGTACTGCTTCGATTCCTGTTCGGGATCAGCATCGGGGGCATGATCCCGTGTGTGACTGCCTATATCCGCCAGGAAGCCCCTCTTAGCATGCAGGGTGAGGTCCTCGGGTACAATCAGAGCTTCCGCTTTCTTGGAAACGTGATCGGCCCGGTATTCGGAGGGACAGTCTCAGGATATATTGGGATTTCTTCCGTTTTTTATGTAACAGGTGCTTTATTCTTGGGGGCATTTGGATTATTATGGTGGAGTATCAAACATTCAGAAGTAGACGGTCATGTGAATCAAGATTACTAGTAAAGTAGAGTGGAAGTATGAGAGTGTTTGCAGGATTTCTAACAGTGTTCGGCTTCATGGCGTTGTTTTTCATAACGCTCTTCTTCACCACCGAGGAAGCCGACCGGGCCCAGGTGTTTCAGGAAGAACTCCAAAACGCCGTGAATGCAGATCAGTTGGACCTAAACAAGACCAGCCTGCTGCTGGATAAAGACGGAAACGTTTTTTCAGAGGTGAACCGCCCGTTCCGATTGTATGCGGATGACGAGAACATCCCTCCATTCGTGAAGGAAATCCTGGTCGCATCGGAAGATCAGCATTTCTACGAGCATGTCGGATTCGATGCAGGTGCCATCCTGAGGGCAGTGGTGAAGAATTTGGTCTTCACCCATATCCAGCAGGGAGGAAGCACAATTACCCAGCAGCTGGCCCGAAACCTGTATCTGGGTCAGGAAAAGACATATAATCGTAAATTGACCGAGCTGTTCTATGCACATGAAATTGAAAGCTCCCTATCAAAAGATGAGATATTGGAGCTGTACCTCAATGTGATTTATTTCAGCAACGGTGTGTATGGAATCGAAACGGCCTCGCAATATTATTTTCAAAAAAATGTTTCAGACTTGAACAAAGCAGAATTAGCCTTCCTGGCCTCGATCCCGAATAATCCGGGTAAGTATGATCCGCTCGATCACTTCGATCAGACAAAGGTGCGTCAGGAACGGTTGCTGGATATTCTCGTCAACACCGAAAAGATGTCAAAAGAAGAAGCGGACAAGCTAAAAAAAGTGCCGATCAAGTTGAATATCCGCAAACGGATCGACCGATACCCTGACTATGCGTTCTATGTGGAACAAGAATTGAAGGAACTGATTTCCCTGAATGAAGGCTACGAGGCTCAACTTGAAAAAGCCGGTTCCCCACAGGAAAAAGAGAAAATCATCGAAAAACTTGACCAACGGGTGGAAAGCGTGATCTCTTCAGGGGTGAAAATCAGTACGGCACTTGATCCTTCACTTCAGCAAAAAAGCGTGGAAGCCGTCAATGCAACCCTTAAGGGGCAGCAGCTGCAAGGGGCATCCGTCACCATCGATAACAAAACAAGAAGGATCGCCGCACTGACAGGTGGAACGGATTATAGGAAGTATAATTTCAATCATGCCTTCCAAGCATACAGACAGCCGGGTTCTTCCATTAAACCTCTGCTCGTCTATGCCCCGTACCTGGATAAGTTCAAGTCATCCATTTACGAAGAAGTGAATGCGAACCGGTACTGCATCGGAAACTACTGTCCGGTAAACTATGGAGGCGCACAGCCGGGAACCGTCACCATGACCCGGTCAATGTCCCAATCATATAATGCCGCTGCGCTCCGTTTGATGGAAAAGGTCGGGATTGACAATGCCTTCAATGAACTTTCCGCCTTTTCGTTTGAAAAACTGACAAAAGAAGACCGCACCTACGCGGCGGCGGTCGGGGGATTCACTTACGGTGTCAGTCCCCTTGAAATGACGGATGCATATACTTCCTTCGTCGATGGAACGTATGAAAAATCTCATGCCATCATAAATGTGAAGGGTAGCAGCGGGAAAATCTTATATGAATGGAAACAGAAACGAGGACAGGTCTGGTCGGATGACACCACATCAAAAATGAGGCAAATGCTCGCAAATGCCGCTTCCGACGGTACAGGAAAAGCCGCCTACGTCTCAAGGCCGTATGTCGGGATCAAAACGGGCACGACCAACCAATATCACGACTACTGGGTGATGGGACTCACGGATCTCTATACGACCGGGGTCTGGGTCGGCCACGACATCCCTCAGGACATGAGCGGAATCGAAAGACTACGTCCAAGTCATAAAATATGGCAGGCAATCATGGAATAGCGCTCGGAGGTTTATCTCCGGGTGCTTTTTTTGTTTTGGGGAGTGGTGGGTAGGGATTGGTGGGATTGGGTGTGGGGGTTATATGATGTGGGAGTGGAGATAAAACTGGTTTATGATTGGAGGTTTCAAGAAGTAGGATTGGTATTTTCAATTTGTGTGGGGTAACGATGACGATGGCGTGCTGAATGCACAGATTGTGCCTGGTGTCCCGATAGGTGGCGGATTTCTCACGATTTTGGCGTTTCCTCCATCGATATATGTGTGTGCCATTCTTATTTGTTCCAGGCACCCCATGATTTCTGCGCAGATCCGCCTTTTTGTGTGCGGCACCTAACGTTTTACACACAGAATTCTCATTTCATAAGGGCATTGAGGGCGTGTTGCGTTTTTATGCTCGAACTGAAAGGATTTATGCTCGATATTCTCCTTTTTATGCTCGAACCTAAACGAGTTATGCTCGAAAATCACCTTTTATGCTCGAACACAAAACCACTTATGTGCGAAATCCCCTTTTTATGTGCGAACCCAAACCACTTATGTGCGAAATCCCCTTTTTATGTGCGAACCCTAACCACTTATGTGCGAATTCTCCTTTTTATGTGCGAACCCAAACCACTTATGTGCGAAATCCCCTTTTTATGTTCGAATCCAAGATCATCCGACAAACACCGTCAATCAGTCAATCAGACTCACACCCCCAATCACGCCCACACCCAACTCAACGCCCCACCAATACAAAAAAAGAGTACAAAACAACGTTTCATACTCCTCCTCACCCATCACTTACAGCTTCACCTTCGACATGATCGGCAGGCTGGCCATGACGCCGTTATATAATTTCAATAGTATAAAAAAGATCGTCATGAACAGGGATGACCATGTGAACAGCTGCAGGCTGATCACTCCGATGATACCGGCTTTGGATACCGTGACGCTGATTTTATAGACAAAATAGACAAAATAAACAATGGAGGTGAGCGCAAAGATGGCCACTAATCCGATGAAGGATTTGAGACTGACTGCAGACGCAATTCCCCCGATGAAATAAATCATGGATCCTGACCTCACGCGATTATAAAGCTGTCCTTCCGATTCCTTAGAGAAGAAAAGCATGGACACTCCATTGATGGTCTCCGCGATGAGCTTCAAGGCAGCAAATACCATGAAGAAGACAATCATCAAGAGGATCAATAATACGAATTTCAGTTCGATATCGGATAAAAATTCACGCATACCAGGGTACACGCCAATTTTCTTGAAAAGGTCTACAAACACGTCCACCCCGTAGACAGAAAACGTCAGGCTGAACAAAAGGATGGAAAACAGAGGCAAGTAGCTTGTTAAATATGTATTCTTCAATTGATAACTCTCCCATAACGATGGATTCCATGCAGCACTTTTATCATAATCGTTTATGGTTGTCTTGAAAAGGGTATGTATTAGGGACCCTTGGGCAATTTGTCGGACCTCCTCCATTCTCCGACAAAGCACATTTGAAAAAAGAACCATCAAAAAACTGCCTCCCCCATGCGGACATGAAAGAGACAGTCATTCGATAATTTCTTCCGTTTGTAAGGATCTGGACGGGACAATCCGGATATATTCCCTTGATCTAAAGGGCTGACGGGTTCGCTGTTGAGATGCCTGCACTTCTTCTATTTCGTTTTCACTGTCATATGTGACAGGCTGTAGGTTCTGGGTAGCCGGGTCGTCAATCTCAAAGATCCCCCGATTGAAACGATCCTGCGATTCAACCAACCATCCCCATCCAATGAATGCGAATAAAATCGTTGTGAATGCAACGGTCTTTCTTTTCAAATTTCATCACCACCTTATGGATAGGATTGTCCAAATTGACCAAAACTATTCGGTACAATGAACGAGGAATGAGAAAAAAATTCGAAGAAATTTCACGTTTATCGACCGCGTTTCTACATATTTAATACGAAAATGACAATTGTTGAAGGGTGGATACCTGAGTAATGCAAGTGATGTTTTTTTACGATATAATGCTCTTTAGGTCAAGCAATCCGGGCATACTGTGAGAGTGGATCAAACTGAAAGTGAAATGAACTTACATAAGACGAAGTTGAACGATACATCAATTTTATAAGAGGGGGGTTTTTTATGACATTATTACATTGGGCCATCATCTCGCCCTTTTTGTTTGCAATCTTGATTCCATTCTTTTATAAGGGGATGCGATCGATCCATACCGGCTGGTTTGTATTGCTGCTTCCTGCCGTGTTATTCACTTACTTCTTTCAATTCATGCCGATGACGAGGGATGGAAAGACAATAAAGGAAACAGTGGAATGGATGCCTTCTTTCGGCATCGATTTTATCGCGTATATCGATGGACTCGGGCTGCTATTCGCGCTCTTGATCACCGGTATCGGTACACTTGTCGTCCTTTATTCGATTTATTACCTTGATAAGGATAAGGAACAGTTACATAACTTCTATGTCTATCTCATGATGTTCATGGGAGCGATGCTTGGCGTAGTGTTATCAGATAACCTGATCGTCTTGTATATGTTCTGGGAATTCACGTCTATTTCTTCTTTCCTATTGATCGGATATTGGTATCACCGTGAACGTTCAAGGTACGGAGCTCAAAAGTCCATGCTGATCACGGTGTTCGGTGGATTGTCGATGCTAGGGGGATTCCTCCTGCTCTATCTCATGGGCGGCACCTTCAGCATCCGTGAATTGATTGCTCAATCAGATCAGCTCATGACGCAGGCACTTTTCGTACCTGCCATGCTGCTTGTCCTGCTTGGAGCCTTCACGAAATCCGCTCAATTCCCGTTTCACATCTGGCTTCCGGATGCCATGGAAGCACCGACGCCAGTCAGTGCTTATCTACATTCAGCAACGATGGTTAAAGCGGGGATTTATCTTGTTGCCCGCATGAGTCCGATTTTCGCAGAAACAAGCTTATGGTTATGGCTTGTCGGCGGATTCGGGATCTTTACATTGTTCTGGGGATCATTCAATGCCGTGAAGCAAACGGACCTGAAAGGGATCCTTGCGTTTTCCACCGTCAGTCAACTTGGTCTTATCATGTCACTACTTGGGGTGGGCGCAGCCGCCCTGCACTATACGTATTTAGATGACAACATTTATATGGTGGCGACACTTGCTGCTGTGTTCCATCTGATCAATCACGCCACTTTCAAAGGTAGCCTCTTCATGGTTGTCGGGATCGTCGATCATGAAACCGGTACAAGGGATATCCGCAAGCTCGGTGGCTTGATGAGTTTCATGCCGATCACGTTCACGATTGCGATCATCGGTGCATTCTCAATGGCCGGTCTCCCGCCATTCAATGGTTTCCTAAGTAAGGAGATGTTCTTTACCGGGATGGTAAGGGTGCTTGAGATGGATATTTTCAACTTGAACACAGTCGGCATCCTATTCCCGATCCTTGCCTGGGTCGGAAGTGTGTTTACGTTCATTTACAGCATGATTCTCGTTTTCAAAACCTTTACAGGGAAACATCAACCGGAGAAACTCGAGAAGAAACCTCATGAAGCGCCGCTTGGTATGCTGATTTCACCGATCATCCTGGCGTCACTAGTGGTCGTGTTCGGTTTCTTCCCTAATATCCTGTCGGAAAGATTCATCGAACCGGCAGTAGAAGCAATCGCACCAAGCCTTGTAGAAGGTGGCAATGACGTCGAAGCACATATCACCTTCTGGCACGGACCTACGCCTGAATTATTCATGACATTGGGCGTCATCCTGTTTGGGGTCCTTCTTTATCAACTACTTCCTAATTGGAAGAAAGTCTATTCATGGATCCCTGAACGCCTGACCCTGAATTCGCTTTATGATGGAGGGTTGATCCGAAGCGAGCGCGCGGCATTCTCGTTTACGAGAGGCTATATGACCGGTTTCATCAGGTCCTATCTTGTGTATATTTTCGCGTTCTTCATCGCGATCCTGCTGTTCAGTCTGTGGTTCAAGGGAGCCTTTGCAATCGACACTTCTGAACTTGCGCCGATCGGTATTTATGAAATCGCGATCGCGCTGCTTTTAGTAATCAGTTCCATTACGATCTTGTTCGCGAAATCACGCCTGACCTCGATCATTTCACTAGGAGCCGCAGGATACACGGTCTCGCTATTCTTTGTGTTATTCCGTGCACCTGACCTGGCCCTTACCCAGCTTGTGATCGAGACCGTTTCCGTCGCTTTATTCCTTCTCTGCTTCTATCACCTGCCTAAATTGAGCAGGCATGAAGAGAGAATGAAGTTCAAGCTCGAGAATGCGTTGATTTCGATCGGAGTCGGGATCGTTGTCACATTGTTTGCCATTTCTTCCTACAGCACAAAGCTGTTTGATTCGATTTCAAGCTACTACATTGAAAATGTGTATAAGGAAGCAGGCGGAAAAAACATGGTCAATGTCATCCTTGTTGACTTCCGTGGTTTCGATACATTATTTGAAATCTGTGTGCTTGCAATCGCATCTCTTGGCATTTATTCCATGATCAAATTACGCCTGACAAGGAGGAAAGAAGGATGAAAACAAAAACGAATGACATCATCTTACAAACCGTAACGAACGTTGTCGCGTTCTTGATCATCTTGTTCTCACTGAGGATCTTCTTCGTGGGACACTACACTCCTGGCGGCGGTTTCATCGGTGGCCTGATGACTTCAGGCGCAATTGTATTATTGTTATTGGCTTATGATATCAAGACGGTTGCAAATATCCTTCCAGTCGATTATAAAATCATCACGGCCATCGGATTATTGTTTGCCGTCGGGACGTCAGCCGGGGCATTATTCTTTAATGTCCCTTTCCTGACACATGCATATGATTATTTCCACCTGCCTCTCTTAGGGAAAACCTCCCTTCATACGGCAGTATTATTTGATACAGGTGTGTATCTTGTAGTTATCGGTGTAACGATGACCATTATTCAGACAATAGGAGTGAGTGAATAATGGAAATACTTATGGCAATCGTTGTTGGAGTACTATTTACTAGCGCTGTCTACTTGATGCTGTCGAAGAGCCTGCTTCGCATCATCATCGGTACGGCTCTATTGAGTCATGGTGCGCATTTGCTCATCCTGACAGTCAGCGGCCTTAAAGGGGGAGATGCCCCATTACTCGGGGAACACGCTGAATCCTATGTCGATCCGCTGCCCCAGGCCCTGATTTTGACGGCCATCGTCATCAGCTTCGGGGTCACGGCTTTCTTCCTTGTCCTTGCTTATCGGGCATACCAGGAACTTGGAACGGATAATGTGGATCAGATGAGAGGAACTGAAGGCAATGACTAACTTATTGATTTTACCTATATTAATCCCGCTTCTTACAGCGGTCATCTTAATGTTCATAAGCAAATATATCAAAGTGCAAAGAGGCATTTCTGCCATCTCGACAGCGGCTACGGTAGTAGCTTCGCTCGTCTTGATCGACAAGGTGAATCGGGACGGAATCCAGACGATCGAACTCGGCAGTTGGAAAGCCCCGTTCGGGATCATACTCGTATCAGACATGCTGTCCGCGTTGCTCGTCACGACGACCAGCATCATCACATTGGTCGTCCTCTTGTACTCTTTCAAATCGATCGGGGTGGACAGGGAACGTTTCTATTATTATCCGGTCGTTCAATTCCTGCTAGTCGGGGTGAACGGTGCTTTTACGACCGGCGACATCTTCAATCTTTTCGTTTTCTTCGAAGTGATGCTGATGAGTTCATACGTCCTCCTCGTACTTGGCGGGACAAAAGCCCAGCTGCGGGAAGGAATCAAATACATTCTTGTGAATGTCATCTCTTCCGCCCTATTCGTCATTACCGTCGCCTATTTGTATTCTGTTTTAGGGACGCTTAATATGGCGGACATCTCAAGAAAGATTTCAGAGGTGAACCAGCCCGGTATCCTGACGGCCATTGCGATCCTGTTCCTTGTGGTCTTCGGATTGAAAGGTGCGATCTTCCCGCTGTACTTCTGGCTTCCGGGTTCTTATTACGCACCACCGACACCGGTGCTCGCATTATTCGGAGCGCTTTTGACCAAAGTGGGGATCTACTCGATCACAAGGACGTATACGCTGTTCTTCTACCACGACACCGGTTATACGCACGAAATCCTATCGGTGCTTGCGATGCTGACGATTGTGTTCGGGTGCATAGGAGCCATCGCATATTGGGACGTCAAGAAGATCATCATCTACAATATCATCATTGCAGTCGGCGTCATTTTGTTCGGGGTATCGACGATGAATCCCGATGCAATGGAAGGTTCGGTGTATTACCTCATCCATGACATGATCATCAAGGCTGCACTGTTCTTACTTGTCGGTGTCATGATCAAGATTACCGGCACAACGAACTTGAGGAAGATGGGCGGCCTCATCAAAGAGTATCCATGGTTAGGTTGGACATTCCTTGTAGCGGCATTCTCACTTGCGGGGATCCCCCCTCTCAGCGGGTTCATCGGGAAGTTGATGATCCTTAAGGGAGGCTTTGCCGAAGGAGCTTATCTCGGAGCAGGCGTCGTCCTCGCTTCAAGTTTACTCGTGCTATACTCGGTCATTAAAATCTTCCTTAATGGAATCTGGGGAGTCCCTAAAGAATATAACGGTGTATCGAAAGGACATGCCCGTTATCTTTGGATGACATCTGCTGTATTGGTTGCATTAGCTGTATTCTACGGCTTCGGTGCAGAAGCCCTTCGCCCGCTGTTTACACAGGCTGCAGATGTACTGATGGACCCGGATCTCTATATAGACGCAGTGTTAAAGGAGTAATGTAGAATGGCCTTTCAAATTTTATTAAACTTTTTCTTAGCCTTTGTCTGGATGTTTCTTTCGGTGTCCTTTACTGCACAGTCATTCCTGATCGGTTTTATACTGGGACTAATCGTGATGTTTGCATTCAGAAGATTTTTCACATCCCGCTTTTATTTGTTAAGGGTGGGTGCAGTGATCAATTTACTTTTCTTATTTATCAAAGAGCTGATTCTTGCGAATATCTCGGTTCTGAAAGTTGTGCTTAAGCCAAAACTTGATTTCAAGCCTGGTATTTTCGCTCTTCCCACAGAATTGAAGACAGACTGGGAAATTACTTTATTAGCAAATCTCATTACCTTGACCCCTGGGACACTGGTAGTGGATGTTTCTTTTGATAATAAAATTCTTTACATCCATGCGATTGATATCGCGGATGTTAATGAATCGATTGACGAGATCAAGAACTCGTTCGAAAAAGCGATCATGGAGGTGAGCCGCTGATGCTGCATATGATCATCCAGATCACCCTGCTATGTGTATCCATTTCCATGCTTGGACTCGTCTATCGTGTCATTAAAGGACCCACCGTCCCTGACCGGGTTGTGGCATTGGATGCAATCGGGATCAACCTGATTGCCATCATCGCCCTTGTTTCCATGATTCTTGACACGTATGCATTCCTACCGGTCATCCTCCTTCTCGGAATACTTGCTTTCCTGGGGACGGTAGCCTTTTCGAAGTTCTTGGAGAAAGGGGAGATCATCGAACGTGAGCGAAATCATTAGTTGGATCATCGGATTTTTCTTGATCGTCGGAGGGCTTCTCAGTCTTGTAGCCACATTTGGTGTATTGAGGCTTCCGGATATCTATACACGTAACCATGCCGCATCCAAAGGTGCGACATTGGGGATCATGTCGATCCTCATCGCAACGTTCCTATACTTCTACATGGAACACGGTCATTTCAATTCCAACCTGATATTGGCCATCGTCTTTATCTTTGTCACAGCGCCTGTCGCCGGCCATCTCATTGCTCGTGCGGCTTACAACACAGGAGTCGAGCTCTCTTCGGAGAGTGTCAGGGATGACCTGAAAGACAAAGAGGAATATGAGAAGCAACATTCATAGAAGACTATGATGAAACAAAAGAAGCTTGACCGCCGGAAGGACCCCGGCTTGGTCAAGCTTCTTTTTTATGTGTAGGAAATGATACCATGCAGCTGTTTAATAGCGGGTATCATCCTACGTATTATATAGTTCTTTTTCCACTGTATCATCTTGCTTATGGATGACGAGCGTTCCATCATGGTCATTCACATAATCCTTCGCTTTGGAGAGGAGGGCTTCTTTTGTGCCTTCTACCAGGATGGCACGACTGCCCCCCTCCTTGACCAACTGCCAACCTTCACTATGCGTTCTCACATGATACTCGGTCTTCTCCTGACCTTTCCCTTCCTCGGCCTTATGAGCCTGATCGGTAGCGATTGCGATCGCTCTTCCTTCGTCGTAACCCTCATCGAGGAGGGCGTTCCCGATTTCGATCGCTTTGTTCCGGACGTCTTCCGGAAGGTTCTTCAATGAAGCGGGGTAATCATGTTTACTCCAGGGCATCATGTAACCTCCTTATCTTGGTTACTTATTGATTTCCCAATGGGAGGATGATTAAACGTATCTTCCCTCCCAAAATGTCAGGTCGTTCATCATCGTTTCGGCACGACGGCCATCGTACAGCGTGAAACACAGATCAGCTGATTCTCTTCATCGGTGATCCTTATATCCCATACCATCGTTGTTTTCCCCTGGTGCATGACCGTTGCAGTCGCGGTCACCACCCCGTCCCGTTTCGCTTTTATATGATTGGCATTGATTTCAAGACCAAAGCAGATTTCTTTCTCGAGATCGATTAATTCAACTGCCCCGACACTCGCCACCGTTTCGGCAAGTGCCACGGATGCGCCGCCATGAAGGAAGCCAAAAGGCTGTCGGGTTGCCTCGTTAACGGGCATTGTCGCGATGACCTTCCCTTTGCCCAATTCCACGAACTGTATGCCAAGCGCACTGATCAATGTATTTTCCACATTCATGTCATTCACCTCATTAATAGTTTCCTATAGTAGTTTTTCGCGATGAAACGTGAAAACCCTTTATTAGTCTTTTTGGAAAGCTCTTTACGCAAAGATTGTTGTTATTAAAATAGCACCTGTTTATTACCGCTGATGATTTCCGTGCAAGACTTCGCTTTCCGCGGGTAGCCCGTGAGCCTCCTCGTCACTGCGTTCCTGCGGGTTCGAAAAGCGGAAGTGGGCGTTTTGCTCCCTTTGAAAAATGTTCTTCGACTTTAGAGGCGCTTTTTGCCTCAAAAGTCGGAGGTTAATTTTCAAACGGGAGCAGACCACTGGAGCTAGACATGTCTCACATAAGCTACTCTTCCCGCAGGAGTCTTCGTCTTGCACTCCAATCATCAGCTGGAACCGATTTGAAATCACCTTTTTTCTCTTTCAAAGATCTTTCAGAGCTTTTATTATGAAGACTATTTTGATGTGCACAGGATAAGGAAAACAAGCTTTTAGAGAACGTTCTTGTTGGGTCTTAATGCTAGTCAGTATAGAAAATATGAAGAACTTCGCCCTAGAAAATGGTATGGTTTGTGAATGAATATGATCTTTTCTTTTTTTATTGTTAAAGCCAATGCTAATTTGTTGATTGGAGCGGAAGGTGCTCGACTCCTGCGGGAATTGCGGGAAAGTTGAGACCCCGCAGGGCATTTGCCCGAGGAGGCTCAACTCACGCCCCGCGGAAAGCGAGCACCTGGAGCGCAAATCAACCACTACTTGCATTTTCTAAAGCAACAATGTTTACGAAAACAGCTTTTTGGGATCAGTATGTACTGCCATTGCACGTAACCCTTCAAGAATAAACTCCCATTCCGTTACATACATTTCCTTAGAGTCAATCGCCAGGATCAAGGAGGGATTTCATGAACCGTTATCATCCATTTTATCATCCTGTCCAGAGCCCCTATCACCCCCGCCAGACAAGAATGAATTATCCGATGCACCCCGGATACCATTATCGCAATAATTTTCCCCCGGTGGAAACGAAAACGTTTATGGCGTCTGCCGATAAAACGTTGAATTTAATGGAGAGTGCCCATTTCCTCTTAGCAAAAATAAAATCTGATACTTCTTTTGCACGGCAGCTGATGGACCTAGCACAGCAGTCGAATAAACCCGAAGTCCTTAAGTTGATCAGAAGGACCGGCATAAAGGTCGTACCGGTCGTTTCATTCAACCCGGACGGTATTCGTATGGTGTTCGATGAGAAACTAGGGGAAGTGGACTGCTGCCATCTCATTCTGATTGTCAGATGGCGGGAGATGTGAACCGCAGAGGAACGATAAGCCTATATAAAAAAAAGACTGGGACCTAACTAAGGACTAAACAAATAAAGACGAACAATTCAGTTCCAGTTTTTAATATCGCTTATGATTTCCGTGCAAGACTTCGCTTTCCGCGGGTAGCCCGTGAGCCTCCTCGTCACTGCGTTCCTGCGGGGTCTCACATAAGCTACTCTTCCCGCAGGAGTCTTCGTCTTGCACTCCAATCAACCGTTAGACAAAGGTAAAATTAAGTTTAAAGTTAAATAATATTTAAAAACCCGAACTACTTTGCCTTCCAATAGACAAATTCGTTCGGGATTTACTTTGTCTGAAACACTTTTGTCCCAGACTGTTTCATTCTGTTTAATTAATAGTACGGATAATATCCAGGGTAGCCATAGCCGTATCCATAAGGCGAATAGTATGGGTATGGCCGTGGATATAAAAGGGCAGAACCTAACAGCCCTCCAAGGACCCCTCCTATGAACGGGCCTCCAAAGAACCCTCCTCCATAAAAAGGCCTTCTCCCGATTCCATATCCGAATCCGTATGGACGTCTTCTAAAAAGCATTTCATTATGCATCCGTGCTTCCTCCTCCATTTCATTTTATAAGGGACAGCCCTCTGTTTTTATAGGCTTCCCTACAGTATTATGCACAAGGAAATGAATTGGAGTGGGCACCGCAAAGGGGTAATCATGATGTCTCAAACAAAGAAAAAAGCAGGGGAACCTCCCCTGCTTTCTTACATTCTATTAAAAGATCATGGCTGCAATCCATCCAAAGAGGATGAGCGGGATATTATAGTGCAAGAATGTCGGCACACACGTATCCCAAATGTGATTGTGCTGTCCATCTGCATTCAATCCTGCTGTCGGTCCGAGTGTACTATCGGATGCTGGAGAACCTGCATCCCCAAGGGCACCGGCTGTTCCGACAATGACGATTGTCGCCATCGGACTGAAACCAAGCTCCATGCAAAGTGGTACAAAGATGGCGGCAATGATCGGGATCGTCGCAAAAGAGGATCCGATTCCCATTGTTACAAGAAGGCCAACAATCAGCATAAGCAGCGCTGCCAGAGCCTTGTTTCCGCCGATTGTATCAGCAGTCGCCTCTACAAGCGTTTCTACATGGCCAGTCGCTGTCATTACTTCCGCAAATCCAGAAGCAGCAATCATGACAAAACCGATGAATGCCATCATCTTCATTCCTTCATTCAACAAGCCGTCTGCTTCTTTCCACTTGACGGAGCCTGAAAGATAAAGGACGGCGATTCCTGCGAGCGCACCGAAAATCATGGAATCAAGCTGCAATTGTACGTATAGGGCCGCAACAATCGAGATGAATGCAAAAATCATCGCTTTCTTGTTGTAGACCATTTTTTCTTCTGAAACGACTTCTTTCGCTTCACTGTACTTTCTTGGTTTACGGTAGCTGACAAATACCGCAATCAATAGACCGATCAGCATTCCTCCGACCGGGATGAGCATTGCCTTCGGAATATCCCCGAGGGCAACTTCCATTCCACTGCTCGCCATATTCTGAGCGATGATCTCGTGGAACTGCAAACCAAAGCCGACTGGCAACAGGATATATGGCGCCGTCAACCCGAATGTGATGACTGACGCAATCAATCGTCTATCCAACTCAAGTTCCGTCATGACTTTCAATAATGGCGGAATAAGGATCGGGATAAAGGCGATGTGAATCGGAATAAGGTTTTGTGAAAAGACAGCCATAAGTAAGATAGAAAGAACGATCATGGCTTTAGAAAGAGCTGTCTTTCTTGAATCTCCTTTTTTCCCGACCACTTTCAATACCCAGTCTACGAGAAGATTTGGAATTCCTGTATAAGAGATCGCTACTGCGAATCCTCCCAGTAAAGCATAACTAAGTGCGATGTTGGCTCCTCCTGAAAGACCATCCGAAAAGGACGTGATCGTCTCATTCAGGTCCATCCCGCCGGTCAGTCCCCCGACAAGGGCACCGGTGATCAGAGCGAACACAACATTGACACGCATCAAACTCATGATGAGCATCACTAGAACGGCAATGACAACTGCGTTCATCGTTAATTCCTCCTTTAAGCATGTCCAATCCCCGGGCAAGCGTCCCGGTTGATTGTTTTCGTTTTATGAATGGTACATTAGTAGTTTTGTTTTGCATTACTTTAGTTCGCTAAATTGGTAGAGTAATAAAACAACGATTTTAACTTTAACAAGATAAAGAAAGGATGTCAATACTTTAGTCTGATGAATCACTAAAATGTTGGTTGGTAAGTTTTTGTATCGTTCTTATGGAGGAGCGAGGACATGAAAAAAGCCCTTCCCCGACACCTGGTCAGGGAAAGACCTCTCCTACTGCCTATTCTTTATCAATCGGCTGGAATCGCTCAACCAAGAGTGCCAGCGTACGTGCCATGACCCCAGTTGCACCTGAAGGACCAAGATCATACGCGCTCTTTGTCGTTGCAGTCCCTGCGATATCAAGGTGGACCCAAGGAAGGCCGTCAGCGAACTCACCTACAAATGCGCCACCCATGATGGCATGTCCCGCACGACCCGGTGAATTGTTTAAGTCGGCGATTTTACTGCTTCGTACACGTTTTTTATCATGCTCCGTATACGGCAGCTGCCAGATGAACTCACCGGATTCACTTGATGCCTCAAGGACCTGTTCAAAGAATGATTCATCATTGGTCAGAGCACCCGTTTTATCTTCACCGAGTGCCACGATGACTCCTCCTGTCAACGTCGCTACATCCACGAGATAATTGGCTCCATGGTGCTTTGCATAGGTCATGCCGTCTGCAAGGGCAAGGCGTCCTTCCGCATCAGTATTGAGCACTTCGATCGTCTTGCCGCTCATTGCCGTGATGACATCATCTGGTTTGAACGCTGAACCGCTCACCATATTATCCGTTGAAGGGATGACCGCTACAACATTCTGTTCCGGCTTCGTCTCCCCGATGATTTCCATCGCTCCAAGTACGGCTGCTGCTCCTCCCATATCGGTCTTCATGCCGACGATTCCGTCCTTCGGCTTGATTGAGTAGCCTCCCGTATCAAACGTGATCCCTTTCCCAACTAAACCGATGACATCTTTCCATTCATCTTTCCCGCTGTATTTCAAGACGATCATCTTTGGCGGCTCAGTTGACCCCTGGTTGACTGCAAGCAATGCGCCCATCCCGAGGTTTTCCATTTCTTCTTTGTCCAGGATTTCCGCTTCGAAATCATAGCGTTTCGCAAGTTCCAGTGCGTATTCCGCCATTTTGGTCGAAGTCAGCATGTTCCCAGGAGTGTTCACGAGTGTGCGTGCAGAATTGACCCCTCTTCCAAATGCCGATCCGACTTCCAATGCTGTCCTGATTTCTTTTTCATCTTCTTTTGTGAAAAATTCAATGCTTTCGACGTATACGTCAGGCTCATTTGACTTTTGCTTGTACCCTTCAAACTCATATGTCGCCATCGTATAAGCTTCCATGAATGCGTGCGCAGCGTCCTCTACAGGCAACTCATCCGAAGAGAATGTATCAAGCGCTACCGAAAAGGAAGATACTTTCATGTCTTTCAATGCCTTTGACGCAGCACCCATCGCTTCTTTTAGAAGATCAAACGTCAGATCCTTTTGTTTGCCAAGACCGACAAACAGGATCCTTTTGCTCCCGATCTTTCCGAACGTATGTATTTTTGACAATTTCTTCGACTTTGGTGAAATGTCACCATCTTTCACTAAGGAAGTAAGATACCCTTCAAACGTCTGGTCAAGCTCTTTCAATTCACCTTGAAAAGCCGGCTGGTGATACATCCCGACCACTAAACATTCTTGACTCGTTTCTTTTATATCGTTTTGGTTGATCACTAAATTCATTTCCACTAACACCTCCATCTTCTATTATAACGGAGATATCTGTTTATTTCGACATTCGGGATTCCCCCCTGCTGCGTTAGTTCCGTTCATCACAGGGTATGATATAATGAGAGAACATTAAGTGATTTCAGACTACTATTGAAAAGGTGGCAGGTGACAGCATGGAAGTATTGTTGAATTTTCCACTTTGGGCTTCCTTGTGTGCAATCTTCTTTGCACAATTCGTGAAAGTGCCCATACAATTTATCGCAACGAGAGAAATCAACTGGTCCCTCATCACTTCTACGGGCGGAATGCCGAGCTCACACTCTGCCGCAGTGACGGCATTATCCACTGGCGTCGCCTTGGAAACGGGACTCTCTTCCCCTATTTTCGCCGTGTCGGCGATTTTCGCCATCATCACCATGTTTGATGCAACCGGCGTCAGAAGGCAGGCAGGGGAACAGGCCATCGTATTGAACCAATTGACGAGCGACTTCCAAAAATTCCTGACAGAGGCGAAAGGGTGGCAGAACAAACCCGAGCAAGAGAAACGGAAAGAGTTGAAGGAACTGCTCGGCCACAAGCCGATCGAAGTCTTCTTCGGCGGTCTAACCGGAATCGCCCTTACGCTCGTCCTCCACTTTTTATTGAACTAGGAGTGACAGAATGAGAATTGTTTCTATATGTCCAAGTAACACGGAGATCATTGATTATCTGGGTATGACATCCAGTTTGATTGGTGTGGATGATTATTCCGACTACCCTGAGGAAGTCCGCACCCTCCCAAGACTTGGTCCCGATCTATCCATCGATATGGATAAATTGCAGTCAATGAATCCTGATCTTGTCTTCTCGTCATTAAGCGTCCCCGGAATGGAAAGGAATATTGATGAACTCAACAAAAGGAACATCCCCCACATCACCTTGAACCCGCAGAGCTTCAAGGATATTGCAGACGATATTCTCACGGTGGGGAAGGCTTGTGGAATGGAAGAAGAGGCACTCCTTAAGCAACAGGAATTCTTACAAACCATTGAAGAACTGAAACGGCTTTCGGCGAAGGTTGAACATCGACCTTCCCTTTATTGGGAATGGTGGCCCAAGCCCGTCTTTACACCCGGAAAAATAAACTGGCTCACCGAACTGAGTGAGATGGTCGGCGCTGAAAACAGCTTCAGTGATGTCGAACTTGCGAGTGTCCAGACAGATTGGGACGATGTCAGGAAACGAGACCCCGACTATATATGCCTTGCCTGGGTAGGGGTCCAGCAGAAACGCGTAAATCCGGACCTAGTGCGGAAGCGTCCAGATTGGGATACGATGAAGGCCGTCCGGAACGATCGGATCCTCGTTTTGGAGGAGGCCCTCTATTGCAGACCGTCCCCCCTTCTTTTAAAAGGGGCTATGGAGCTTGCCATTCTACTTCATCCACGGATATACGACGAGATGGAAGTTGGCCCATAAAGAAAGCTCGTGCGCAGAATTTCCTGCACACGAGCTTTTTCTCATTCCACTTTGGTTGAAAGGATTTGCTGTCTGAATACCTGCATCGACTCATTGCTATTGAGCTTCACGAGCTCTTCCTCGGTCAGCTTCCCTGAACCAACTTGAACAACATACACCTCAAGGGTCTTCTTTCCCCATTCATTGTATACTTGTTCGACGGTATCATAATATAAATCAAGCTTATTCCCTTTGATTGCGCTGCCTGTATCCGCCACGACCCCGTACCCATACTCAGGGATGAATAGAATCGTCCCGATCGGATAGACGGATGTATCTGCAGCAATCGTGGAATAGAGATCCCTTTTCACTTTTACTCCTGAATATGTAATTCCGTAACCTGGATGGCCCGGGCTTTTACCGGTCGACTCTACACCCGCCGTGTACCCTGTTGCCACTACCGTATGCTTCGGATATTGTTCCCAATTCACCGATTCCTCAAGCGTTGGGGGTTTCCCCTCAACAGGCTTGCTCGAAGAAATCATCGTCTTGATCCCAGTCAACCTCTTTAGAAACTTGAATGACAGTGATAGATGACTCTTTTTATGATCTTCGGAATATTGCTCCTGCTGCGTGCCCTTATGTTCATTCATCCATGATTTCACCGTTTGGGCTTCGACACCCGAAACGGACTGAAAGGTCGTGCCCAAGGCTAGTACAAATAAACTAACCATGATGATTCGTTTCGTCCACTTTATTACCAAATTCATGAATTCACTCCTCCCACCCTTATTCCTTCCCCACAGGATCGAAATTTATTCATGAATTAATAAAAAAATTGAATAGTTTCAATTTTTCGTAATTATGGAATTGACTGGTAAAGATACCTTCTTCCTTATCAAAATGCGTTTTTTAAAACAAGCGATCATTGAGTTATTGTAATATTTAATGGATGGTAGCGAGGTGAGGAGTGTGTTCTTTTTGAGTAGCAAAGGACTGGAAACATACTCAATTGTGCTCCCCCTTCATTGCAATCCGAGTTTCAGTGAAAGCGTACAAAGAACAGACATCCTCATAAATAAAAAAACCGTTCAACCAAGTTTATCACCGGTCAAACGGAAATCAATCAGAACATTCTATATCCTTTTGCTCTCAAGATCCTCATCACAATTCCCGAAAGGATGGCACCAGCCAGTCCACTTCCAAGTATCAAAAGATCCGCTATAGCTAAATGACTCAACTTCGTCCCTAATTCAGAAAACGCTTCACCCGAATGTCTGAAATAATCAATGAACCGGACATCATCCACGATGAAAATGACAACGATCGGGTACACGATGGCCATGATCCAGGTCATACGCAATAACATATTTAATAAAAAGCCGATTCCGAAAAATAAAACAAGAAAAAGAAGCATCGAAATGATCATCACATGAATAGGCATTTACTCTCTGCACCTCCATAAACACTAAAGAATAGTGTACTGAATGTTTATGAAAGCGTCAATCTTTTGCCCATCGTATTCACAAAATCAACAAAAAATGACGGAGATTCCCAAACGTTGATCGTCCACAAAAAAGCAGACCCGGCTGGAATCCGGATCTGCTTGATTTATAAGGTTAAGCGCATCTTCTATTTATGCTTCCCGCTGCCTCCACAGCAAGGACATGTTTCAGAACCACCCAACACTAACTGGAAGTATCCTTTTCCTGAACAGTAAACACAAAATTTTGTTTTCGTACTTGCAGTAGCTCTCATGATTCCCTCTCCTTTATGTTTGATTTCTTAATTTTCTGATAATATATCATCTATCCTCTGGAATGGAAAGGGACATATAAGAGGATGTACCTTTAAGAAAGCGAATACATCGGTCCATTTCTCCCCCTACCTCCGTTTTTCATATAATTTACTGAATTTTTAAATAAATTTGTTCAATTGAAAAAAAAGCACCGGATAAGCTTCTATCCAATGCCTCCTGCCTGTCTTCACATAAACAATTTGTAGCTGGTGTATCCGAACTGTTCACCCGGATCCACCCCTTCGATCGCTTGGTGTCGCTGAAACAAATCACCTTGCTTCAACATTTCATGGATCATGACGGAGGTCTTTCCATCCTTCATCAATGCCTGCGGCGATTTCCATTGAACATCGAACAGTTCGTTTTCCTCGATTTGCAGTGAATCAGACTCAGTATGATCTAGGTGAAAAATAATCATATTGTCGCTGATTTCATTTCCGATTACACCGGTTCTGACTCCAATGATCCCATTCACAGTCGTCGTCAGCCCGGTTTCTTCGTTCACTTCCCGGATTACGGCCTCATCGACGGTTTCGCCTTCATCAACGAAGCCTGCAGGTAGCGACCACATGCCTTTCAATCCTCCGTATCTTTTCTTCACGACAAGCCAGTTCCCTGCTTTATCTATGACAAGACCAGCTACAGCCAGCCAAACTTTTCCCCTTTTCAAATCTGCTCCACCTCTACTTGTAACGTTTTCTTTCTTTTAAGGTACTACACGAACCAAAGATAGAAAAGTCATGAGTGAAATTTTAGGAAGGATGGTCTATGGATTGGAGAATTGGGGGTTTCTGAGCGGGGAGGTTGTAGGAGGTTGAGGGCGGTGATGGGTCATCTGTTGTTTTTTTGATTTGTCTGGCGTTATTTTGATTTGTCTGGCGTTATTTTGATTTGTCTGGCGTTATTTTGATTTGTCTGGCGTTATTTTGGTTTTGTTAGCCGCTTTTTTGGTTTTATCTGCCGTAATTACGATTTATCTGCCGTTTTTTTATTTTATCTTCCAAAATTTCGATTTATCTGCCATTATTTTATTTTATCTTCCAAAATTTCGATTTATCTGCCATTCTACAAAATTCGACAAACCTAACACACACAATACACAACACACAACAAACACTACAAACCCGACGTGCCCATCACACATCACAAACCCAAAACCCACCCCTCGCACCAGCCAACCCAAACAACCACCACTCCAAATCAAAAAAAGCAGAGCGGGAACCCCCACTCTGCTTTAAAACAATCAATTAAAAGAACTTGAATTTACCTTTTTTGAATACAAGTGAAGGTCCGCCAACCATGTATAGTGCACGGTTGTCTACTACCTTCTTCATGAAGGATGCCTTCGTACCTGTGATTTTCTTTCCGTATACGACACCGATGGCATCGTCTTCACCAAGGGAACATACCGTACCTTTGATATCCGGAGTGAATTCTTCCAGTTCGTCTTTTCCGTGTAGAAGTGCTGCGATGTTGCGAGCACATACTTCACCTTGCTGCATCGCGATTTGTGCAGTTGGTGGATATGGACGTTCTGTTTCTTCGTTGATCATCAATGAACAGTCACCGATGATGAAGATGTTTTCGTGACCTGGTGCGCGAAGATCCCTGTTGATCTTGACGCGTGCACGCATGTTCTCGATGCCTGCTTTTTCGATGATGCTGTTACCGCGGACACCAGCTGCCCAGACGATTGTACCAGCTTTGATTTCTTCCACTTCATCTTCGCCTTTTGCAATCAAGACGCTGTCTGCTTTTGCTTCTTTAAGCGGCGTTCCGATGTGGAATTCCACTCCTTTTTTCTCAAGAGCGGCACGTGCATATTTCACTAGCTCAGGGTCGAATCCAGGAAGGATCATCGGAGCTGCTTCCACACATACGATGCGGACTTTTGAACGGTCGATATCGTATTCTTTGCAAAGTTCAGGAACACGGTTACCGAGCTCACCAAGGAATTCGATACCAGTGAAGCCTGCTCCACCCACTACGATTGTAAGGCGCTCGTCTTTTGCCTCTTCCTCGTTCTTGTATGTTGCAAATTGAAGTTCGATATGTTCACGGATCTGACGGGCAGAGTTCACGTTCGAGATCATGAACGCATGCTCATGCAAGCCTTGGATGCCGAAAGTCTCTGCCTCGGCACCGAGTGCAACGACTAGATAATCGAAGTCCACTTCGCCTTCGCTTGTGATGACTTTCTTTTCTTCAACTTTGATGTCATCGACAGTTGCTTGTAAGAAGTTCACTTTGCTTGTATTGACAACGTCCTTGACGTCATAGCGTACACGGTCATGATGAAGGGTCCCTGCAGACGCTTCATGCAACCATGTTGTTTCATAGTGGTAATCATTCTTATTAATAAGGATGACTTCCGCTTCATTCGTACCTAATTGCTTTTGAAGACGGGTTACTGTCATAAGCCCGCCATAACCTGCACCTAAAACAACGATTCTTGGCTTTCTCAACTGAATCACATCCACCTTTTTTGATTGAATTTGCGTAGGATACTCTTAGAGTCCTCCACATCGGTCTTTTTTATCCCGTCAATCTGCTGCTACTATCTCATTCCCCTTTTCGAGGAAACAAAAACAAATGGAACGGGATTTCCTTTTCTGCTGAAAAGTGTGTGCTGTATAAGATAAAATAAGAACAACTAAATAAGTATGTGACAAATTTCACGTACTAATCCATACATCGAAATTTGTCATAAAATCTTAACAATATGCCTACATTACATATTATTCTTTTTACCCTGTCATTTCAAGATATATAGGATAAATAATCATTCTTGGGAAAATTGCGACAATGGTACTCTTTTCGGGGATCTCACCCCTTGATTAAAAACTGAACATTCCAACAAACAATCTTAAATTTATGAAGGATTGAAACCCCTATGATAGAATAAATTAAAGAGATGTATCTTATTCTGGGAGGGATCTACTTGAAGGAAGATCAAAAGGTTTATGATATCACGATCATAGGGGGCGGCCCGACTGGGTTATTCACCGCATTCTATGGTGGAATGAGAAAAGCTTCAGTGAAGATCATCGAAAGTTTACCACAATTGGGCGGGCAATTATCGACCCTCTACCCTGAGAAATACATATATGATGTGGCTGGATTCCCTAAGGTAAAAGCACAGGACCTTGTGAATAACCTAAAGGAGCAAATGTCCAAGTTCGAAACGACCATCTGCCTCGAACAGGCAGTGGAAAGCGTGGAAAAACAAGGTGATGGCTGCTTCAAGCTGTCGACCGATAAAGAGATCCATTATTCAAAAACCATCATCATCACTGCCGGCAACGGTGCATTCCAGCCTCGTAGACTTGAGCTTGAGAATGCAGGTCAGTACGAAGGGAAAAATCTACACTACTTTGTAGACAATATGGAGACATTCAAAGGCAAGAAAGTCGCCATCTGCGGCGGAGGGGATTCAGCGGTCGACTGGGCTTTGATGCTCGAGCCGATTGCAGAGAAGGTATACCTGATTCATCGAAGGGACAAATTCAGGGCACATGAACACAGTGTGGAAACCTTGAACAATTCAACCGTCGAGATTAAAACACCGTACGTGCCTGCAGAAATTGTTGGAGATGACGAAAAGGTCCACCAGCTTGTTTTGGAAGAAGTACGCGGTGACGAAAAAGAAATCCTCGACATCGATGAACTCATCGTCAATTTCGGCTTTGTTTCATCACTTGGCCCCATCAAAGATTGGGGGCTCGAGATTGAGAAAAACTCAATCGTAGTCAACTCAAGGATGGAAACGAATATTGAGGGCATCTATGCTGCCGGTGACATCTCCACCTATGATGGCAAAGTCAAGTTGATTGCGAGCGGTTTCGGCGAAGCACCGACTGCTGTCAACAACGCGAAAGCCTACATGGATCCGAAAGCTAGGGTCCAGCCGATGCACAGTACGTCGATGTTTACAGATTGAATTCAAAGAGATTCAGGCGGGTTTCCTGAATCTCTTTTTTTGAAGTTAAAGACGCATTCCATTCCCAAATCCTGGCCGACAGACTGGAGGATCATGATGTATATACCGAAAGAGTTCACTTTAACCGACAGAGAAACCATCTTTAAGATAATAGAAGAAAACAGTTTTGCAACACTCATCTCACAACTGGACGGAAGGCCCTGGGCAACGCATCTTCCCCTTGAGTTGAGCGTGGATCGTACATCCTTAAGGGGTCATTTTGCAAAAGCGAATCCTCAATGGCACGAGGCCTTCGATCAGGAAATCCTGGTCGTATTCGGGGGAGCGCATGCGTATATTTCCCCCAGCTGGTACGAATCGGATCAAACGGTCCCTACCTGGAACTATGTCTCTGTGCACGTGTATGGAAAGATCATGCCACTAACGGATGATGCGGACATAACCGATGTTCTTTCTTCCCTAGTGAAGAAATACGAAAAACCTGATAGCCCTTATTCGTTAGATAAGGTCAGTGATCGAATCCGCTCAGGTCTTCAAAAAGGGATTGTCCCGTTTGAAATCACCATCACATCGATTGAAGCGAAGGCGAAGCTGAGTCAGAATCATTCGATCGAGAGACAATCAAGGGTCATTGAACAGCTTGAAAAATCTCAGGATGAGAACAGCCTCAGTATTGCGTCCATGATGAAAGAAAACATCATAAAAAGAACAGAAGGAAGTGAGTAACATGCTGATCGGTCGTACACTCTACATCACTGGATTAATTGCTGTTGCCTTCAGCATCATTACATTCATCATGACACTCGGCTCTACCGGGAATGAACTACTTTATTCCTTTTTCGGTTTTCTGAATGGCTTACTGGCAATGGGTGTCGGAGAACTGGTCATCGACTCAAATCATCGAAAGAATACCACTAAGGAGATGCTTTAGCCGTTCTTAATGACAAGGACATACCCTCGAAACAACCTTCACTTTTACACATAATCATCCAGGCAACGGATCGTGATTTGTTTATTTTAAAGAAGAATGGGTAGACCAATACTATAGACAAAAAATCTGTTAAAGGATGATGAATGAACGATGAATGTACTTGTTATCGGAGCAAACGGACATACAGGACGACTAGTCTTAAAAGAATTGAAAAACAGCAGTCAGCACTTCGCCAAGGCGATGATCCGCAAATCGGAACAAACGAAGGACATGGAAGAACTCGGCGCAAGGCCGGTCGTTGCGGATCTTGAACAGGATTTCTCCTATGCGCTTGAAAATGTCAATGCTGTCATATTTGCAGCGGGAAGCGGAAGTAAAACAGGAGAGGATAAAACGATCGCAATCGATCAAGAAGGCGCAAAGAAGGCCGTTGATTATGCAAAGGAGAAGGGCATCGAACGCTTCATCATGCTCAGCTCCATGGGGGCAGACCAGCCGGAAAACGCCCCTGAAGGAATGGAGGTTTACCTTAAGGCAAAGAATGAAGCCGATAAGCATCTTCAGGAGAGCGGACTCAACTATACGATTGTCCGTCCGGGTGCCCTGACTTTTGACGATGCGAAAGGGCAGATCATCGCCCAACCTTCCATTGAGGACAAAAGTGGAGATATCCCTCGCGAAGATGTGGCCAAGGTACTGGTGGAATCACTGACCACAACGGAAACCAACCATAAGGTATTCGAAATCTTAAGCGGCGAGGATTCGATTGATGAGGCTCTTAAAGGGATCTAATTCAATAAAAAGAAGGACCAGCCCGCTTTCTAGTGCGGCTGGTCCTTCTTCATTTATCTTCTAGCAGTTCTCAGGCGTCCCTTTATTCGTCGCTGTCACGAACGATGATCCGCACCCGCACGAAGCAATGGCATTCGGATTATCGATCGTAAAGCCTCCGCCCATCATGGACTGCTTATAATCGATGTTCGTCCCATTCAGAATGGGTGCGTCCTCCTTGGAAACCACGAGCTTCAGTCCAAATTGTTCAAGGACTTCATCGCCTTCCTGGATTTCGTGCTCAAAGCCCATCCCATATGAAAGACCGCTGCAGCCTCCACCTTTGACCGATACACGCAGCATCGCATCTGTTTCATCATGTTCCTTCATCATATCTTTAATCTGAAGGGCAGCAGCTTCTGTTAAATTGACAACTTCACTCATATACTACACCCCCAACTATTCCAATCTTACTCTATAGTATACTCCTTTCTATTTTACTACTCAACCGAAGCAAACTATGTGACAGGAACTGATTTTATTGTTGTGTGTAAATCGAGCCTGGCTCAATTCAGGTTATTTGAGCCTGGCTCGATTCGGGTGTTTTGAGCCAGGCCCAATTCACTCCATTTGAGCCTGGCTCGATTCCCACCATTTGAGCCTGGCTCAACCGATACCCACACCCATGTCACCTGATCGCCACTAACCAAACAAAGACAAAAGACCTATAAAAACTCAGACCAACACCAAAAAACACTAGTCCTATCTTCCCCTTTCAAGGTATAATAAGGAAAAAGTCCTTAATCGAGGTGAGAACGATGACTGAGGTTTCGCCCTTTTATGATAAGAAAGTCCAGTGCCTAGCCTGCAAACACTCTTATACCACTATTAAAATCCGCTCCCGATTCATCAAAGTGAAAGGTCATGATCGTGACTTTTGTCCGATTTATGGCTCTGATGAACTCAATCCTTTACTCTACAATGTGTCCGTCTGTCCTCAGTGCGGCTTCTCCTTTACCGATGAATTCACCAAGTATATCGTCCCTGTCTTACAAACTGACCTGGAAAAGAAAATAAGCCGGCATTGGCAGCCTCAGGATTATGGTCATATCCGTTCAGTCGAGGATGCAATCAAAACGTACAAGCTGGCAGCTTATTGCGCGCTCATTAAAAAAGAAAAGAAAATCACGATTGCCGGACTTTATTTACGTACAGCCTGGCTTTTCAGGAAAACGGGGCAGGAAGATCAAGAAAGAAGATTCATCAATTTGGCGACCCACGAGTATATCGAATCCTACCTCAATGATGATTTCAGGGGAACGGCCATGTCTGAAACCAAGCTTTTATACTTGATTGCAGACTTGCTTCGGCGCCAGGATAAATACGAAGACGCCGTCAAGTACCTTTCTAAAGTAATCGAAAGGCAGCAAACATCCGGAGAGCCGAAGATCGTGGAGATGGCCAAGGAATTATGGCACGACATGAGGGAAGGTTTCAAGAACCAAAAGCAGAATCACCTCGCCTAAAGGCACCGGTTGAAATGAAAGAAAGCCAGAGCATTCACTCTAGCTTTCTTCATAGATCCCGGGACAGTACGCTTCCAGTCTGTTTCCATCACAGTCATAGAACTTGAAATGGCTTCTGTGGGCTGGATTTCCTTCCAGCTTCACGCCTTTTATACGCAAGTCCTCATAAACAGCATCCTTATGTTCTTCTGAAATCTGAAGGACCGGATAAGACGATTGTTGCCCCCCTGCCGCTTCTCCATCTTGAATCAAACAAATCGGCGCCGAAGATGAACCACCGAATGAGATCAGGACTGTGGTTCCATAATCCTCTTCTATATGCGCCTGCAGGATCTCACGGTACCACACCTTTGCCCTTTCAATATCCCTCACCATTAGATTTGTCTGCATCACACCAATGAATGCCCCCATCTCCTCATCCTTTCCTATTGCTCCCTTACTATTTCTTCAAAACTTTTCCATCCCCTTCTTTTTCCGTTAGAAGGCACACCATCATCCGAGGCAAAAATAAAAAAGCTGATGTAACATCAGCTTTCGTCGTTAAAACATAGGATTTTCTTCCAGGAACTGATAGATGTTCTCCACCAATTCATCAGGGGTATCCCCTTCTACTGGTTCACCGTTCACCAATGCGTAAAAAGATGAAGCGCACTTCCCGCAATAGCCCAAACAGCCGTATTCTATAACATCGAGGTTTGGATCTCGTTCCAATATTTCAAGCGCTTTTTGCGCACCACTCGCTAAATTACTGATACAAAATTCGATAATAGGTTTCAATTCCATCACCTCACTACTCTTAGTAATGCTACCTTTTTTTGAGAAAATCGTCAATTCATGCGCTTCATATATCTGTATAACAGATTGTGAACATTTTCCCTTATTTCTGTTGTGAAAACGAATCTATTTCGATATACTTTTAATGTTAATAGGTTTATTTATTACATAAACGGCCTAAATGTGAATCATATTGAAAATGCTTACTTTCAGGACAGTTGTCCTTTTGACTCTACCCTTGTAGAGAACCTTTTATAGTCACACTTTTTTCGACAAAATCGCAGAGAGCCAAAAAGGGGAAATTATCATGAAACAATTAGTGCTGCTTGGCGGGGGATATGGCAATATGCGTGTCCTACTTCGCTTATTACCGAACCAACTCCCGGACGATGTGTCCATCACGTTAATCGATCGCAATCCATATCATAGCTTAAAAACAGAATACTATGCTCTGGCAGCTGGAACGATCTCCGACAATCATGTACGCGTATCATTCCCGGAACATGATCGTTTATCCTATGTATACGGAGAGATCTCTAAGGTTGATATGGAAAATAAGCTAGTCCATTTAAAAGACCAGGATGCAGTACCTTATGATGATCTTGTGATCGGTCTCGGATGCGAGGATAAATACCATAATGTACCGGGTGCCGAAGAATTCACATACAGTATCCAAACCATTGACAAGTCCCGTAGAACCTACCAAACATTGAACAACCTACCGGCTGGTTCCATCGTTGGGATCGTCGGGGCAGGACTCAGTGGAATCGAACTTGCCAGTGAGCTTCGTGAAAGCCGCTCAGATTTGAAAATCAAGCTGTTCGACCGTGGAACCCGTATCCTTAATGCATTCCCTGAACGCTTAAGCTCCTATGTCCACGGCTGGTTCGAGGAAAATAATGTAGAGATCGTCAATAATTCCAATATCACCAAGGTCGAGCCTAACACACTCCACAACCATGAAGAACAAATTTTCTGTGACGCCATTGTTTGGACAGCCGGTATCCAGCCTACCCGCGTGGTCCGTGAAATGGAAGTTGAAAAAGACTCAAGCGGACGTGTTGTGATCTCTAAATATCATAACCTTCCGGATAATGAACATGTCTATGTCGTCGGGGATTGCGCAAGCCTTCCTCAAGCCCCAAGTGCACAATTGGCAGAAGGACAGGCTGAACAGATTGTACAGATCCTGTTGAAGCGTTGGAATAACGAGCCTCTTCCTGAAGAACTTCCAAAGATCAAGCTGAAGGGCATCCTTGGCTCTCTCGGTAAAAAGCACGGATTCGGATTGGTGAACGAACGTTCCATCACAGGACGCGTTGCCCGCCTTCTTAAATCAGGTGTTTTATGGATGTATAAGTATCATAATGGATGATTATACGAACGAACCGCCAGTTAAAGGCGGTTCTTTTTTGTTCAACCCTATGAAAAAAAGGCTTTTCTCATCAGGAAAAGCCTTTTGCAAATGGGTGATCAAACCGCCTTATACCCATGTTTCTCTAATTCTGAATAAATCGTCTTCAATTTCGGATTTCCTTCACCGACTAATGTGCCTTCCAACAGGACGACCGGATAGAACATATCCTCTTCGATCACTTTTGAGGCGAAACTTCTGATCGCTTCATCTTCAGGCGGATTATGAATGTCGATGTACCTGATGGTGAATGGCTGCTCGGGATACTTGCGTCCTACCGCTGCTTGTATCCACTCGTATGTTTCTTTTGATGATGGCATATTCACACAGCTCGGGCAAAGAACCTCCGCCCCGTAAACATGAATTTCAACCGACTTACGCTCCATCCTCTTCTCCCCCTTTATTCTCCTTTATCATCATTCTACAAAAAAAACGCAGGAGTGGGAATAAAAATAGCTATGTTGTAGTTTCTTAGTTCGTTTCTTTACAATCACATAGCGAATACGATGAGGAGGCCCAGCATTTCACACAGAAAACAAAGTCAAGCACGGATTAGGGTTAAGAAACATAAACCTAAAAAAAGAAATTCCCAATTGTTTGCGGGTTGATAGATTTTTTACAGATATGTCATTATAATAGAGAGTAAGGAAAGGAGTAGATAATGATGGCTGAACAAGCACAATTTGATTCCGTACAGGAAGTACTAGATAAATTACGTCCGTTCCTACTTCGCGATGGCGGGGACTGTGAATTGGTGGACGTTGAAGATGGTATCGTAAAACTTCGTCTGTTGGGTGCATGCGGAAGCTGCCCAAGTTCAACAATTACACTTAAAGCTGGTATCGAGCGCGCATTAGTCGAAGAAGTACCAGGAATCGTTGAAGTAGAACAAGTATTCTAATTTAATTGAAACGTAGAGGATGACTCAATCTTTGAGTCATCCTTTTTTTCAATGCAATGGAACATAAGGAGCCTCACGCAGTCCCCGATCCAACCGCTTTGTAATATCTCCCAAATAACCCATGAATCTTTCCCGTCTTAAGGTTTCCTTTTTCCCATATACTTTTTATAATACGTGAGATCTACAATAAGGGGAGAAAGTGAGAATTGACTAAAGAGAGATACAAGCAGATCATTGATGAAGTAGTGGGAGGTTTGGATTGCCGACTGGATGTTACCTTGGAGGATGCATTTCCAGGTACACGATTGGTCGGTGGAAAATATAGCATGAAGGATCATTCCATCACCATGTTCTTGGAAGATGTTAATGAACAATGCCTACGTATGTTTCCAGGAGAAGATAAGGCTGAAGATTATTTCAAGGTCGTGTTCGCTCACGAGCTTGGTCATGCCCTCGATGAAGAACTTTCCGAATTGGCTGATCAATTGGACGCCGCTGATCACGCGCAGAGAAATAAATTGATGCTCAGAATAGAAAATAACGCCTGGGTGATTGCAAGAAGGATTGTAACGGACGTCTCATCAGTGTTCTTTGAAGAAATAAAAAGTTCGTCAATGGCTCCGTACCAACAAGCTGTAGAAAACAAAGAAGTCCCGGCATGATTCAATAAAAAAACACGCATAGCGCGTGTTTTTTTAGTTTACTTGCGTCTTGGGCTTGTCCCCGTTCAGGACAGCCAGGACATTCTGAACGCATAGATTCATCATGGCTGTGCGTGTTTCAACGGAGGAACTTGCGATATGCGGCAATGCCACGACATTTTCAAATTCAAGCAGCGGATGATGGGAATCGATCGGCTCTTTCACGAATACATCCAATCCTGCCCCTGCTATCTCCCCTTCTTTCAATGCTTCGATCAACGCATCCTCATTCACGATCGGACCGCGGGCCGCATTGATGAAGATGGCCGATGGTTTCATGGCTTGAAATTGTTCCCTCTGGAATAACCCTTCCGTTTCGCTAGTAAGGGGAGCGAGAACGACCACATAATCAGCTTGTGCCAGGAGTTCCTCCAAAGAGGCATAAACAGCACCGAGCGTTTCCTCTGCCCGGGGCTTTCTCGAGCGATTATGGTAAACGATCTTCATGTCAAAGCCTTTTGCCCTCTTGGCCACTGCTTCGCCGATGCTCCCCATCCCGACGATGCCGATCGTCTTATGATGGATATCCGTACCTGCCAAGAGAAGTGGTGACCAGCTTTTCCATTGACCCTTTTTGATATAACGGTCGGCTTCCACGATCCTGCGGGCAGTCGCCATCAATAGGGCAAAGGTTAAATCTGCCGTTGTATCCGTCAGAACATCCGGTGTATTAGAGATCAGGACCCCTTTTCGACTGGCAGCTTCAAGATCGATATTATCATGGCCCACCGCCAGGTTCGCTACTACCTTTAATGAAGGGGCATGTTGGAGGAGCTCCTCATCCACTTTATCCGAAAGCATGGTGATCAATGCTTCTGCATTCGATGCTTTCTCAAGTAAGACGTCCCGCGGGACTGGAACATCCTCCTTTTCCCACATTTCCACTTCAAAGTCATGCTGCAATGGCTCAATCACTTCCAGTGGCAATTTACGAGTAATATAAACATAAGGTCTCATTTCATTCCCCTGCCTTCACTACCATTTCCTTCTAGCTTACCATAAGTAAGGCGATGGTGCCCCGTTGATTATAGCCAACCCACTAAGGGAATGCCCCATTTCTTCACCGGAACCTCGGCCATGTGATAAAAATCGGATAAAAAGGCTTCATAATGGTGAGATGTCTTTATATATCGTTCAAGCTTATCTTCAGCTGTTTTCTTTTGTTGATCCGTTTGAGAAATATAGTATTCTTCTATACATTCGAAATAATGTAGGGGAAAAAGGATCCTGGAATACAGCAGTCTCCAGCCAAACGGTGACAAAGGAGCGACCGATTCGTATTCACTTAGGAATTCGCGCATCTGGGGATGGAAGGTCTGACTCTTCATGAAATAGTGCTCCCTTACCCACTCTGCCAAGTCCCTGCTAGCATGATCGAAAACCCAATGAAATGGATAGTGGATACACGTCTCCGTCCCCCACGTCCTGTGCTGAAATCGCTCATGGCAGATTGTACCTGCATCTTCAGCTTGGGGATCTTCGTCCAGCTCCGTATCGACAAGGTATTGGATGGCATTCTCGGATAGTGCATTATAATATGGATAGCTCTCGGCAAAACGTCTTTCAAATTCATCGGACGGTTGATTTTCAAGTACCGAGAAATAAGCTTTCTCGAGTTGGGACAGCCTTCTTTCCCATAATCCCTTCCATTGCCCCATCCGGCTGATTTTTTCCACCTTTTCTTCAAATAGCCTGCCTCTGTAATGAAATTTGCCCAGCTTCCTCCCCAGCTTATCATCCGCAATGGGAGGAAGCTTTTCATTACATACCACTACATAATCCTGTTTGTTTTCCGTCACCAAGAAACGGCCTTCCGTAGTCTGCACAAAAGTGGAAACCGATCTGTCCCCCTGTGACTTCATATGTTCTGTCAATTTATAGATTTCCACAAGCGTTTCCTGTTCCACATTCGAAACGCCCACAATACTATATAATAGCCCCCCGGCCATATACCGGTCCATGACACCGTCGAAATAGGCGCGTTCCGGGGTCAGCCCAAAATGTTTTGTCAGTATATCTCGAGACATAATACCCTCTCCTATCTTTACACAACCAACTTTACGTTGTGAACAATCGTTCGTGCATTATTCCTACTCCAGTAAGAAATCCAACCGACAAGGAATATCCCGCCTCACACATGGGCATGAATGGGGATAGAAGCTATTATTATGTCTATTTTTAAAACGGGTATCATATGAGTAAAACAAGGCTCTGTATCTTGAATAATATTTATACACAGAAAAGGTGAATAGGATGAAGGACAAAAAATCAATGGATCTATTACAGGAAACCTCAAGGAAATGGCTTCATGAAAGAGGGGTCGAAATTGAAGACATCGCAAATTTAGTCATGTACCTTCAAAAGAAGTACCATCCTGACCTGGAACTTGAAGAATGCGTTTATAATGTAGAAAGGGTCCTGACAAAGCGTGAGGTCCAAAATGCCATTCTTACCGGGATCCAATTGGACATATTAGCAGAAAAGAAAATGCTTGAAGAGCCCCTGCAATCGATTGTGGAAGTAGATGAAGGCCTTTATGGGGTGGATGAAATCCTTGCGTTCTCGATTGTGAATGTATACGGATCGATCGGCTTTACAAACTACGGGTATATCGATAAACAAAAACCAGGCATATTGGAAAAGTTGAATGATAAATCTTCAGGCAAGTGCCATACTTTCCTTGATGATATTGTCGGGGCCATCGCCGCTGCAGCATCAAGCCGCCTTGCCCACCGTAATGAGCATCAGGAATAATCTTCGGGATTTACCGAAAAACGAAAAAACAGACCTCCTTTAAAGGTCTGTTTTTTCCTGTCATGATTCATATCCTTAGATGAATGAATAAGTTTTTAATTGCATGTTGTACCAGTATTCAGTATAATTACAAATATAGTTGTAAATTTGTCAACTATATTTGTAATTCCGCTGGCAAACGGCGTATTAATGACAACCCATACCATTGGTTGCAACAATGGTATACTTTGGAGATTAATAATACCCCGTGAGCAGGCTCAGCAATTGTGTACAACATGCAAATGCATTACCATTTAGCTGAGTTCATCACATTAGCTCGTATGAGATGGCTGAGACTTATCTTATTTTGTTAATACATCTGCATCCGAAGAATCGTGTCTAAGTGTCTTTTCTTGTTCGCGAGTCGGAATAATATCTTCCCAATGCACTTGTAAACCTTGTATAATGGCATGAATTTTGTTTAGTGATGCATTTGCATCTCCTTTTTCAATCAGGGAAATATAATTTACAGTCAAACCGCTTCGTTCACTGAGCTCTTGAATCGTGATGTCTTTCGCTCGCCTGTGTCTTCTGATATTTTGCCCAATCAATTCAGTAATTCTCATATTTCACACTACCTTTTCTTTTTCACCAAACCTAAAAATTAAAGAATAGAATCATGAAAGATCTACACTATCGTTCTACCCTTCATTAACAGTGTTTAAACTGTTTTCAATCAGTCTTTATATGCTCTCCCTCCTTATTCCAAGCTATCCTTAGGAAATAAATAAAATTTCCCCACTCTATTTTACCTACATCAAATAGGGATGTCTAACCTGAAAATGCTCTTAGTGTGCACTTTTTTTCGAAAAAAAGTGACGGACGCTGGGCCCATCACTGCTCTTGTCTTATACGTCCCACTCGTCCAGCGTATTGATTGCATACGTCGGCTGTTCATCCATCTCTTCTAGGATTTCTTTCGTTGTGACACCTGTATGCACAAGAAGCGTGTCCAATCCAGCGTTCATACCGGCTTTAATATCCGTATCGTAATTATCCCCGACCATCAACGTGTCTTCTTTCCTAATACCGAGAACTTCCAAAGCCTGTTCCATAATGATGGATTCCGGCTTTCCGATGAAGATCGGCTGTACGTTCGTCGAAACCGTCACAACGGAAGTGAGTGATCCATTACCAGGAAGGAGCCCTCTTTCCGTAGGAATCGCGATATCCCCATTCGTGGAGATGAATGTCGCCCCATCCCTGACACCAAGGCAGGCAAGAGCCAGTTTTTCATAATTGATGCCGCGGTCGATCCCAACTACGACGAAATCAGGTTTTTCATCCTGAAGCGTGATCCCTTTTTCCTCCAATGCCGTGCGAATTCCTTCTTCACCGATCACATAGGCTGAACTACCAGGCTTTTTGTCGGCAATGAATTGTGCGGTCGCCATGGATGTCGTGAATACTTGTTCCTTCTCAGCCGGGATACCGAACGACTGAAGCTTCTCCGCCACCTGTTCTGGCCTTCTTGAAGAATTATTTGTCACAAACAGATAAGGCAGCCCTTTGTCTTGCAACCTGCGGACAAAATCCCCTGCTTCACTGATGACTTCTTTTCCTCTATACATGGTTCCGTCCAAATCGATAAGATAACCTTTATACTGTTTCATATTAAAAACCTCCATTCTACTTACGATCATACGGCACACGAAAGCGCTTTCCGATTAGAAAGCGCTTTGCGTATCCATTAATTTTTAAATGCAGATACCGGTCCTAATTCGTTCTCCAAATAGCGGCGGATATGAACAGGAAAATGTTCTAACGTAGAGTGCACGTCACCGAGAATACGCTTTAGCTCTTCATGATCGATCTCCGTGTATTCCTGGACAAGTCCTTTACGCTCTCCGATCAACTTTTTTAAATCGTTGCTCATCGCTTCATCAATGACGGTTTCGTCCAGCAGGATATCGATGATGTCTTCATAACTGCCCGGGTCCCTCATGATGAACCCGTCAATCATGCTGTTCCCTACATCGAGGACCGATTCGATGAGGGTATGGCCGATTCGTTCAAGACCGAGTTTTTCAATCGATGTTTCCCATTGCTTATGATTATTTAACATGCTCAATTGATCATTCATAAATACCAAGATTTGTTCAATTTTATCCCTATCGACGAAATACATTTGGTTCACCTCTTCTGATTAGCATCCTTATCTATTTTAACATAACTTTCTTCCGACTTTATAGTAGCGTCTTCACTGCATTTCACCCTTCAGTTTGTTATGATGAAATAAGCTAACGAAAAAAGGGAGGAATCACCTTGACCGATCGATTTTATTTATACGATGACCGTGAAGAAACAAAGACGCGATTTGTAAGCTTCATGGGCGAAAATCAGCGCTATGATCTGGCAATCACCCAGACGGATCGTTATTATGGAAAATCTCTCGTACTCGACCTGCAGGGAAGTCGGTTCGCCATTATCGGACGCGACGATCTCGATGAACCGGGCTATCTTGATAGCGTCTATAAGTTGACTGAAGAAGAAGCGGCAGAACTCCGTGAATTCTTGAGTGAAACCATTATCTAGTCGTGAATGCGGCGGAAGTCCTTGAACGGATCATCTTCGAATCCCCTCGCATGAACCACTCCCACCTCTCACATACTACGTAGTAAGAAAGGTGGGAGATAGATGAAAAACAATCACAATCGTGACAAGGAAGAAGAAGTGTATAGCGACTTCTCAAACGTAGAAACTGGGCGCAACTTCCTTGTACCGGAAACACTTCCTGAAGGGCCATACGGATCTCCGCGCGGAAAGTATACCCCTGTTGAAAACAAAAGCACGGAATGGGAAGAAGGTCAGCGTTACTACAGTGCCTTCAACTATGAAAATAAATCCCTTCACCAGGATATCCCCCGTCAAGAGCCCGGTTCTCATCCTGTCCATGCAGACCCAGACCGGAATGAAGAACCCCCTTATACAGAAAATAAATAAATCAAAAGGAACATCCCCTTCAATTGGGGATGTTCCTTTTACTCACTCATTTCTTCACTTTCTTCAGTAGGAAATAGGCACAGCCGAAGTTACAGTATTCATACAAATAGTCTTTATGCGTGCTCACTTTTGTGTCAAATGAAGACTTTTGATTTTGATCATCAAAAAAACCCTTCAGCCGCAATTGCCCATATCCCCAATCGCCGAGTATGAAATCATACTTATTTAAAATGTCGCTATACCGATCCTTGAATGCATCCTCATTGAATCCGTCCCGGAATTCTTCCACGATTTCATAGCATTGGTTTTGTACACAAATCATTCCATCCACCTTCTTTCTTCCATTATCCTTATTATAAATTATAACGGATTGTCCATTAATTACTATGAAAAATTATATTTTGAGATGGTCACCCTAACAAATAGGGGGTGTTTCACTTGAACAAATATATTCTTGGTACGACGGTCTTGAGCTTTGCTTTATTAGGGACTGCTTGCAGTGGCATAGACAAAGCGAATGAAGAGATGTTCCACGATAATGGAAATACGATCAATGTAAATGATCAAGAAGAACTTTATAATGAGAATGTCAGCAAAGATTCCATGAAAAATGGGGAAGACTTCGGCTATGTCCGCCAGCAGAAAAGCCCAATACAAGGACAGACCATTTCAAATAAGAATATGTATCGCTTGGACAGGGAGAAGGTTGCCGACAGCATCAGTAAAATGAGCGTAGCCATACCAAATGTAGAAGACTGTGCAACCCTTGTCACGGATGAAGAAGTATTGATTTCGTATAAAACCGATAAAAAAGACAAGGATGCACGCTTCAATGTAGCCGATCAGGTGAAGAAAACCGCCATGTCCGTCATTCCCCGCTGGTATCACGTGTATGTGACGGATGATCCCAACCTGATGCAGAATGTGGAAAACCTGGCGAAGATGGACAGTGATTCAAACAACGTCAATACCGCGATTGACGATACCATCGACCAGATGCTGAAAGCTTCTCCACAGGGAAAAGACATCGACGCAGGTGAGAACGCGAATGGTGAAATGATCGACGAACAATATATGGGTGAAGATGACGTCCATCAAATCAATAAAAATCGACAAAAACGCAACGACACAACCGGCTCCATGATGGACTGACAAAGTCCCATATATGCTTGTAAAAAAGGACTGACTAAGAGAGACATCTCATAAGTCAGTCCTTTTCATTTATGCTTGTTGTTTCAATTCTTTCTCTCCAGCTTCCTGTTTAGCCTTGGCTGCAGCATTCACCTGCTCATCTGCATGATAAGAAGAACGCACAAGCGGCCCTGCTTCACAGTGACTGAATCCTTTTTCCATCGCAGCTTCACGAAGCTCTGCAAATTCATCAGGATGGTAATATTTCTGTACCTTCAGATGTTTCTTCGTAGGTTGCAGATATTGACCGAGTGTCACGATATCCACGTTGTTGGCACGAAGATCGTCAAATGTCTCGAGGATTTCTTCCTTTGTTTCCCCAAGGCCGACCATGATGCTTGACTTTGTCGGGATATCCGGATTCAATTCCTTCGCACGGCGAAGGAATTCGAGCGTGCGGTCATATGTTGCACGGGCGCGGACTCTCGGAGTCAAACGGCGAACCGTTTCGATGTTATAGTTCATGATATCAGGTTTCGCATCCATCAGGGTCTTGATGTTCTCGAATACACCACCCATATCGGAAGGCAATACTTCGATGGATGTGAAAGGACTTTTACGGCGGATGGCACGGACCGTTTCAGCGAACACTTGAGATCCACCATCTTTTAGATCATCGCGGGCAACAGCCGTGATGACAACATGCTTCAGGTTCATCAATTGCACTGAATCCGCAACGCGTTCAGGTTCCTTAAGGTCCAACTCATTCGGAAGTCCTGTCTTGACTGCACAGAAGCGGCATGCACGTGTACATACATCCCCAAGGATCATGAATGTGGCCGTTCTTCTAGTTCCCCAGCATTCATGGATATTCGGGCATCGTGCCTCTTCACATACGGTATGAAGATTCTTCTCACGCATCATTTTTTTCAAGCCCATATAGTTATCGTTCGTATTCAGCTTGATCTTGAGCCAATCCGGTTTACGAACATATTCGTCTTTCTTCGTCATACCCCTCATCTCCAATCCTAACTATTTCTGATTTAGGCAAAGAGTGAAACGCTTACTGATCGTTCCTTCTATGTAAAAAAAGCCATCATCAATATACTTCTTTTGTCACTTTATCATACTAAAAATACGAACACAAGCATGTTACTCTATTACCATTTATTGATGATTATGAATCCCGTTGCTCGTCACAAACTAAAGGTAGAACTCTAAGTTGGAGGGATTTACTTGTATATACGAACCGTTCTGGCCTTCCTCATTCTCTGTACTCTGATAACTCCTGTAGAGACACATGCAGAAGAGAAATTGTCAGAAGAACAAATACACACAAAACGAATGGAACTGTTTCAGAAGAGCGAGGCAATCACTGGTATCCCATGGTATTATCTTGCTGCAGTCGATCAATACGAACGCAGCTTGCGATTCGCACGCAAAGATCGTGAGAAGCCCTCCTCTTTGATCTCCATTTATATTGATCCTGAGACTTGGGCCGGTCCCTTGAATCCTGTCGAGCAGGATGAAAATCCTAAAACCATTGCCCTTTTCAATGGATTTGGAAGGGATGGGGATTTCGACGGTAAAGCAAGCATCCAGAGTGATGAAGACATCCTTGCGGCATTTACAGATTTTGTCCTACAGTATGGAATCGACCGCGACAACTTCAAGCTTGCATTATGGGACTATTATAAGCGGGATAAAACCGTCAGCATCATCATGGGTAAGGCAAAGATCTATAAGCATTTCGGGACGATCCATCTAAACGATAAAGCTTTCCCTCTTCCTCTCCGGTTCAATTACAGCTACAAGAACACATGGGGAGATGCCCGAGGTTGGGGTGGCCGTCGCATCCATGAAGGGACGGACCTGTTTGCAGACTACGGAGTGCCAGTTCGGGCGACCTCATACGGCATCATTGAGATGAAGGGTTGGAACCGCTACGGAGGCTGGAGGATCGGAATCAGGGATATCAATAATACGTATCATTACTTCGCACATTTGAGCGGCTTTTCAAAAGACTTGAAGGTCGGGCAGATTGTTGAACCTGGAATGGTGATCGGCGGAGTGGGAAGTTCAGGATACGGACCACCCGGAACATCGGGTAAATTCCCTCCGCACCTCCATTACGGCATGTACAAAGACAATGGTCTTACAGAATGGTCCTTCGACCCTTATCCGCATTTACGCCAATGGGAACGCCAGGACCGCATCAAAAGCAGAAAAAATTGAAGGTACGTCCCTCATCGCTTTAAAGCGATGAGGGACGTACCTTCAGCCATAATAAAAGCAGGCGACGAAGGTTCGTCGCCTGCCTCTGTTACGTTATGATGCTTTTTTCGATTTCGATACCGCATTGGTGATGCTTGCCGCAAGGCCTCCCCAAATGATGACGACACCGACAACCAACATTATAATTGCACTACCGCTCATGTCAGCTTACCTCCTTATAGCTTTCAGCTTCTGCCTTTGAATGCCAACGCTTAAAGGTGAATGCGACTCCGATAATCAGAGCGAATGCTGCTACGAACCAGCCGCTATAGAGGACAAATGCATCCGAGTATCCTCCATAGTTACCTGTTTCCGTATCGAATTCTTTAAGAAGATTCATCTTGAATAATCCGAACATCATCCATCCAAGTACAACCGGTGTGATGACACCTAGGCAAAGCTTCCACCAGCCGCCAAGCTGGATATCTGAGATGCCATTTGAATGGTCCTTGAATGTGTTGATCTTGCGTAAGAACCAAGCCACTACAACGACTTCCACTAATCCGATGAATGCTACACCGAATTGATTGATGAAGTAGTCGGCAACATCAAGGAATAATAAACCACCCTGGGTTGCAAACAAAATCGAGATGATGGCAGAAAGCCCTCCACCGAATGCCACAGCCTTCGTACGGGAAAGTCCAAATTTCTCGGATACCGCCGCCACATATGTCTCGGAGATCGAGATGAGTGATGATAACCCTGCAAGAACGAGTGACGCAAAGAACAAGAAGCCAAACAAACCATTAAGTGCAGGGAACTCATTGATGATCTGCGGGAATACAACGAATGCCAGGCCGACACCGCCGCTTACCACTTCCTCAACTCCCACACCTTGGGATTGAGCCATGAAACCAAGTGCCGCGAATACCCCGATACCGGCAAGAAGCTCGAATCCAGAGTTACTGAAACCTGTGATGAATGCGTTATTCGTAATATCCGATTTCTTTGGAAGATAACTTGAGTATGTGATCATGATTGCAAAGGCAATCGATAAACTGAAGAAGATCTGTCCATATGCTGCGACCCATACACCAGGGTCTGCGATCTTACTGAAATCAGGTTTGAAGAATGCATCCAATCCTTCAAGTGCCCCAGGTAACGTTAATGCGCGAACCACAATGATCAAGAATAAAATTACTAGTGCAGGAATAAAGATCTTGTTCGCTACTTCGATACCTTTCTTTACACCTTTGAAAAGGATACCCAATGTAATGACCCATACAAGTACGAGCGGGATGAAGACTCCACCTACGATACTTCCAGTCTGTCCCGGATCGACGGAAAGCTTCAGGTATTCTCCGAATAGGAATCCTTCCGTATCGTCTCCCCAGCCTTTGTTGAAGGCGAATACACTGTACGCCATCGCCCATGCGATGATGACGGCATAATAGGTTGAAATGACAAATGCAACGAGTACTTGCCACCACCCGAGCCATTCTGTTTTCTTATTCATTCTGAAATAGGATAATGGTGCAGATCCGCGGTACTTATGTCCGATCGTGAATTCCAATACGAGCAATGGAATACCTGCAGTCAATAGAGCAAAAAGATACGGAATGAAGAATGCTCCCCCACCATTTTCATATGCGACCGCCGGAAAACGCCAAATGTTTCCCAAACCGATTGCAGATCCCACTGCAGCCAGGATAAATCCTGCGCGTGTTCCAAACTGGGCACGATTTTCCATGTTGGTTCCCCCCTGAACTTTTCAATTACCAGTTAAAAGGTAATTGAAATTTTTATATTTTCAGATTATTTAATCTAAGGTCAGTATAGCTAGTTCTAGGACAATTGTCAAAGCTATTTTTTCTATTTTAGGGACATCTTCTATTTTTATAGTTCGATTTTCCCTCTATCAGAAAAATCCATGTAAATATATAACTATTTACTTCCATTTACCAGTAAAATTTACTACGTCATTTTCTATGATGGATTTCATATGCTGTCCTGATCCCTGATTCCACTGCCCCCTCCATCCAGCCATGAAAAGAGGAAGTATGTTCTCCGGCAAAATGTAGCCTTCCTTCCGGTTTCCGGGTGAACTCATCAAAGTTTTTCTGCTGCTGGGGGGTGAACAGTGTGAAACATCCGGCTGAATATGGGTTTTGCCCCCAGTTGAACCAAACAGCCTGCAGGAATTCTGTATAGACGATGTTGCCATAGATTTTGGCTAAGTCCTTCAACACGAGTCGAACCAATTCTTTATCCGATAAGCTATTCCATAATACAGCATCGCTTCCCCAGCTGTAGCTTGCCAATAATACACCCGGTCCGTCTGAACCGATCCCGTGGCTAGGGATGTAAGTGAATTTTAGCGGCAGGTCACTGGTTATATTGCCATAGCCCATTTTCTCCCAGAACCTGCTTTTAAACTCAATGCCGATCTTCACTGCCTGGATATTGTTCACTTCCCTAATTGCCTGCCATTTTTTAAACGAGACTGAATCATATGGAACAATATCAACGAATTGAAGGACTGTGAATGGCATGGTTACGATGGCATAGTCCCCAGTATATCGAGATTGCTTCCCTGTAACAGGGTTCATCGTCTTTACAGAGACACCTCCATCGTCCTGGATGATTTTCTCCACTTTGCGATTAAGCTTGATTTCTTTTTGCAACCCGTTGATAAATGAACGGGGCAATTGATCATTTCCACCGGTTATTTCATAAAATTTAATGTTTCCACTGAATATGGGATAAATGATATCCGTTATAATATCAATGAATGAGAAGTCCGGGAAACCCTCGATCCCCAACATGACGGCAATTTTCCGCACTGCATTCTCTGAAAGTGATTTCCCGAACGGATTGTCAAGTAAATAATCGCCCATGGAGTAACTGGAATATTTCTTCTTCAACTCATCCTTTTGTTCTAAGGTGCTGGCGGAATACACATCAAAAAAAGGCCGGGTCGCTTCAAGGAAAAGCTCGGCGGCGTTCTTCCCTTTTTCTTCACCTTCGAGGGGGAAGCGCAATATTTCAGGGTTCCTTCTATACTCCTTTTTCGAGACCAGGACATTGTTTACAAACAACATATCCTGAGGGGTGGAATTCAAGAAGCGATTTACAGGAAGGTTGAATCTTTTGATATATTCAAATACAAGCTCATGATTTTCAGGAATCCTCATCGCCCCGAAATCAAGGTAATTACCGCACGTGAACGGTTCCCGCACCGTATAGACCCTGCCCCCTATCCGATCATTTCCTTCTAAAATAGTCACTTTATGACCTGCTTGTTTGAGCAAGGATGCCGCAACCAGCCCAGACATCCCTCCCCCTAAGATCAATACACGCTTTGGATGATACTCCGCTTTCGGCAGACCATCCCTCACAATGGATAATAAGTCATTCGGATAGTTTAAGTCATCGTAACCAATCACTTTTACCTTCACATCAGCTCACCTCTCTATTCCAATAGATATGAGGAAATGTTGACGGGTAGAAGTGTGGCTAGATCTATCTTCTATTTAATGGAAGTTTTTAAAAGGCTGCGGCCACTGGAGCTGGGCATAAAAACCTTACTAAACTTGGGCAATTTTAGTGTAGGCTATCTAATACCGCTAATGATTTCCGTGCAAGACTTCGCTTTCCGCTGTAGCACTTGAGCTACTCCGTAAGCAGGGCTGCCTCCCCTATTGTTGGATACTCAGATCCACCGCTGTAGAGAGCTGAATCGAAAGGTGATTTCAAACTAAAAACTGAACCGTTATGCCTTTTAAAAGGGATAACGGTTCAGTTTTTAGTTAGTATAAAACACCCTTCTCTGTCTACATTTTTAATGCTTTCTCCATTAAATGGCCCTTTAGAATATGGCTAATTTCTTACCTTTAGTTTTTCTCTTTTATTTTCAGGCTGTTTTAACCAGTACCGTACACCTTTACCAGCTAACGGCTCGTCGTTGTATCTTGGGATAACATGAAAATGACTGTGGAAAATAAACTGATTGGAAACTTCACCTACATTCCATCCCAGTGTATAGCCATCAGGCGAAAACTCTTTATCTAGATACTCTTTTGCGTTTTGTAAGAGTTCATATGTATCATTCCATTCCTGCTTAGTTAACTCAAAGGCATTGGCGTGATGTTTTTTTGGTACGATTACAGCACATCCCTCTAACACATCTTGTTGCTTATTATGCTGTAACAAGTAACAACTTTCGTTTTCGGATAAAATATTTTGGTCCTTATCTTCCTTGGGATTACAAAAAGGACAATTTTCTTCATAGGACATACGATCCCCCCTTGGTTATTTTTAGACTATTCTGATTTTAACACATTTACTTATTCTCTATTCCATATACCTTCCCTTTGATTAACTCAATCGTATGAATCATATTTTTATTTAAGTTTCTAAAATCTAAAAAAACGCACTGTCGTTTCATCATGAAACACAGTGCGTTTTGATTTGCTTCTGGTAATTCATCCAGCATGTTCTTTATTCTGAAACTGCTGTGTCTGAACTCTTTCCTTTTATGAATCCAATTCCCACGACCAGCACGATCACTACGAGTAATCCCAGTAGGGTGCTTCCTGTGAACCCTAGCACGAGATAACCGATTGTAGCCGCCAATGCACCAATGATGGCATATGGGAGCTGTGTGAGTACGTGGTCGATATGATTGCTTCCTGCACCTGTGGAGGAAAGGATGGTTGTATCCGAGATCGGTGAACAGTGATCCCCAAATACTGAACCAGCCAATACCGCCGCCATCGCAGGAAGTAAAATCGTTACATCGGTTGCAGCGGAGATTTCACCGGCAATCGGTAACAGGATCCCAAATGAGCCCCAAGATGTTCCTGTTGAGAATGCCATGACCCCAGCTACAAGGAAAATGATGACTGGCAACATTTCAATCGGCAGGTTGGATTTTTCAACAAGGCCTGCCAAATATGTTCCTGTTTGTAGTTCGTCGATCAATGTAACGATCGTCCAGGCGAAGAGAAGGATATAAACAGCCGGCAGCATCGATTTAATTCCTTCTACGATGGCTGTACCCACTGCACTGCCTTCCACACCTTTCAGGCTTACTTGACGGAAGAATAAGATCAGTGCAACCGCGAGTGCGAATAAACTACCATATAATAATGATTTTGTTACATCCGTGTTTTCAAACACCGGTAGAAGATCGAAGGATCCCACTGCCTCTGTACCCGTCCAGAGCATCATGCCCACGGTACCGACGATCAATGCGATGATCGGCCATGCGAGATCGCCGACAGTCCCTTTTGTACTCATTGGAAGATCATTCTTAAGTTCTCCAGGGATATCCTTTTGCGGGTCATACAGATCACCTGTCGCGAGCGCCCTGTCTTCATGTTCTTTCATTTTCCCGAAGTCGAACCCTTTGAATGCGACGACCAATACTAATAATAGTGCAGCCCATACATACAGATTCATCGGAATCATTTGAATGAACGCCGAGAATGCCGTGTATTCCGTTATGCTATGAGCAGCCAAGATCGACCCGATGATCCCGATGATGTAGGCACCCCAGCTCGATACCGGAGAAACCACACAGACCGGAGCCGACGTAGAATCGATGATATATGCGAGTTTAGCACGTGAAATCTTGTGGCGGTCCGTGATCGGCCTTGATACCTGACCGACCGCAAGCGCATTGAAATAGTCATCGATAAAAATAATGATACCTAATACAGCAGCGAGTAGCTGTGCTCCTCTTCTTGTCTTCACGCGTTGCATCGCCCATTCACCGAATGCGCGGCTTCCGCCTGAAATGTTAACGAATGCAGTGATGACGCCAAGAATCAATAAGAATAGAATGATGTACACATTCCACGTATTCAGTGCACCGTCGGCGACAAAGATGCCCTTGACGGCTTCCCAGATCTTACTGAATGTGCCTGTGATAGAGAAATTTGTGATAAGTAGTGCTGAAGCGATGATCCCTACACCCAGCGAGAGCAATACGCGTCTCGTCAAAATAACCATCAGGATGGCTAAAAGGGGTGGGATGAGAGAGTAAATCGTGTTTTCCATAATGTCCTCCTCCTATTTGATAGGGGGGAACCATCATAGCATGACAGAGGAATAAAAAAAGGCAATGATAGAGGATCCTATCATTACCTTTAATGAGTAATGTAAGTGCTCCATCACGATCTGTAGCTCCCCATTATGGAGTGTCCCCCATAATGACAGTGTTACCCTTGTTCAAGATAACCCCAGCACATATGCTTCTGACAAGCATATCCGCTTCGGCAAAAGTTCCCTTTCGTCTGTTCTCTTCGTTGTCATCCTCAAACAGCTTACTCTTGAACCCTGCACCTCTACCCCATCGGATTGATGATGTGGTTATAATATTAAAATTTCCTTTATTAATATATCAAACTATCGACCGTTTGACAACTTATTATTTTGAAAGGGGTGTGTGCAGGTTTTTCCATCTACCTCTGTTCGTTTCTGCAAAGCATCCCTTTCCATGCGCCGTTGGTGAGCCTGACTCCATGACCCTGCAGAAGTCTTCGTTTGGCGTCCCAATCAACGACTGGAAGATCTCCTCATGAAACCAACTATTGATTCGTCGGCATTTCAATTGAAGGAGAGGGACCGTTTCCGCTGTTATTGAAGAATTGTGGTACATCAAGATGCACGGTATCCATCGCAATCAATACGTCCTGTTTGATGGTTTCCGTTTTTGTGGCAAACGGGATGATGATCTGGACGTTGACGGTCAGAGTGACATAGACCTTTACGAGTGCGTTGTTTATTCCGAACTCCTCTACGGTATGCTTGATATCCGAGCGCACGTCCCCGATTGAATGGAACCGGATCGGCACCTTTGGCCCCAAGTTCCCGAGCAAGGCGTTGTTCGTTGCCTGACCAAGCGGGACCGAGTACACGATGCCTTCGTCTGCCTTTGTCCCTTCTTCATCGATTTCCACATCCGTGATGTATTCCAGATTTTCGATATTCCCTTTTTCTGCTTCTTTCAGATAAAGCTGAACTAAATTAGTGATTTCCCCCTGGACCCTGTTGATGTTCTGTGTATTGAAGCTGAGAGAGACCACCTCCCCTTCTGCATTTTTCACCTCTTCTGTTATTTCCTCCAACTCAATCGAACCGGCTACCTTTTTATTGATTGCTTTATTGATGACCATCGTGCCGATTCTGCTTGTCTGTGTCTCTGCATAAGCAAGCAGGGTCGGCTTCAAGCCCAGGTTTATGATCCAAAGACCCGCTCCTGTTGAAAACATGAAGAATATGATGGTGATGATCATCACATAACGAAATGGCAGCGGTCCTCCTTTTCGGGGTTTATGGGTTTTGAACTTTGACAAAAAAATCCCCCCTTACAAGCTATTCTTATGCTCTCTAAGGAGGGTTTAACGCAAAAAATTATTTTATTTTACTGGTTTCAGGTTCATAATCCGGGTCGAAGCCGATGATGACTTTGTCGAGTTCATGCTTCATGTCCAATTCATAAGGAGAGGTAAGCATTTCCCCTTTGTCCTCCAGCACCCTGATGACCGGTCTTTCGGTCAGGCCTTTATTCTGATCGGTTACGATACCTTTTTTCCCATCATTCAGTTCCACCACCATCCCGTTTGGATAGATGGCGACCGAACGCCTGAATGCTTCGACCACATTCTTATCAAATAAAGTACCGGAACCTGCGAACAGGATTTCCAGTGCTTCATGAGGCAGCATCGCTTTCCGGTATACCCGGTTGGATGTCATGGCATCGAAGACATCCGCCACAGCAATGATCTTGGCAAATGGATGGATGTCATCCCCCTTCAAACCGCGTGGATAGCCTGATCCGTCCAGCCTTTCATGGTGCTGATAGGCACAGTGGGCAACCATGAGGGATACCGATTGTAGCTTCCGAAGGATATCAAAACCATGCTCTGTATGTTTCTGTACTTCCTCGAACTCCTCTTCCGTCAACTTACCGGGCTTCATGAGGATTTCTTCCGATACAAGCATTTTACCAACATCATGGAGAATCGCACCAATGCCGAGCTCTTCCAGCTGCCGAGGGGATAACCTCAGCTCAATCCCGATCGAAAGGGTATAGAGAGTCACGTTGAATGAATGATGAAAAACATACGAATCGTAGGTAAATACATCCGTCAATACCGTGAGCAGGTCGTCATTCCCTTTGATTTCTTTCAACACGACATCAATGATACTCTTCAGCTGCCTGGCACTGTCTTCGAGGACGACCAGATTTTTGGGTACTTTTGTTTCATCGATGCGCCTGAATACAGCTTCGATTCCTGTAACAGCTTCCTGCCTGACCCTGGTTGGAACAGTCTCAGTCGCCATGATGCCTGCCGAAAGGGAATCTTCAATATAGACATACTGAATATTCAGCTCTTGGAGTCTGTAAATCATCCGGTCAGTAATGGCAACATTCCTCTGGATCAGCGCATTGCCCCTTACGTTATATACGGTTGTCGCCATAACCATTCCAGGCCTTAAAGCCCTAGTTGATATCAGCCTCATAGAATTCTCCTATGTATTTCTTTCACATTTCGACATATTTTACTAGTACCTCCATTATAATGGATAAAAAGTCGGTTGCAAGCTGATTTCAAGCAAAAAAATGTAAATATTCACGAAAGAATATTTACAAACGCCTTGAAGTATGGATGTATATGCAAGATGGCCCTTTGGCTGGTACTGCTCCGTTAAACGGACTCAATAACCAATTAAGACCGATTCCGTGCAGAACGCCGCTTCCTGAGGACAATTGGGTTGCCTCCACACGTGCTCGGTGGGACCCTGCTTCATTCTCTTCCAAAAGCACTTATTCTTTAATCCACCACGAGTCGGATAGGGTCACTTTCACAACATAAAAAAGCCTCCATGCACAATGTGCACAGAGGCTCGGGGTCTTTCCTATAGCATTTTCAGCAATGCATCCCGACCGATCATCCCTGGGCTGATCCCCCGGTTCACAGCTTCGAATGTCACTGATTCAAGCGGGGCATCCAAGAGCTGGTCGATTGTTTTCACTCCCACTGCTCTTCCTGCGATGATCCCTCTGTCACTCAACTTTTCATTCAGTAAAGCAACATCCAGGGCACCGCACATGATATATCCTTTATCGCTCGTCACAACGAGCAGGTTGGTTTTCGGCAACTCAACGGAAATAGCAAGGAAGGTATGTCCTTCAATTGAAATTGGGGATAGATTCATCATTCCTCATCGCTCCTCTCATCTCATATGTATGAAGATGATGGAGAAACGGTGAAACATTCACTCACCCAATTTCGAAGCAAGGACATCCCTCAGGAACTCCGGCATGAAGTATTTCTTCTCCAGCCTCTGAAGGTCGGGGAAGAAGTGCCCGAATGTGAACATATCAGGGATGGCAAGCTTATAAGTCTGTTTCGGATCGATCGGTTCCCCTTTAATGGAGATCCTTTGTTTGTTTCCCTCGAAGGCAATGTCCGAATAGACGAACTCACCCATGATTTTCCCCCTGAAGCCAAGGCCCTTCAATTGAAGATGCGGCCATTCTTCATTAAAGGTTTGTTTGATGATTTCTTTCAATTCAGCCCCGGAAAGTTCAATCAAGCACGGGTTGATCGGATGCGGAAGGATGCGGTGAAGGTCGTGTTTCGTGACTACCCCTTCCTTCAACCCTTCCACAAGGAGTCCGGCATTCAGAAAGGAACAATCTGCATTGCACCACTCCTTCAATGCATCGCATAAAAGCTGTGGAAGCGGCGATGGCTTGAACCATTCTGCCTCGAGAGGTGACGGTAGATTTGCTACCTCGATACTCAACAATCGTTCCCCTTCCTTAAACCATTTCAAGCGCTCTTGTTCCTCCTGCTTTGACTCCGGCAATTCATCGTGCGCATACAATTGCGCTTTTTTAGCCACAACCTTCTTCGTCGCGGGATTTACCTCTAACCTCATATGACCGACAAAGTTTCCGTATTTCCCGGCAGCACCAAGCATGACGCCATTGATCTCTTTTCCCTCATGAAGGATATGGTGTGTATGGGCTCCGAGGACGGCATCAATTTCAGGGAAAGACTCTGCAATGAATTCATCGTCCCTTATTCCCAAGTGGGATAAGAGCACCAGAACGTCTGCTTCATTCTTCAGTTGTTGTACCTGCTTTTTCAACTCAACAAGGGGATCGGTGATGTTCCAACCCAGCGCACGGTAAAACGGCGAGAAATACGCGGTCAGGCCGAGCACAGCGACTTTCACGCCCGACTTTGTTTCATACATGTGATGCGTCTTAAGCCACCGTGGTACCTTTCTTTCCTTGTTGAGAAGATTCCCGACAATGACATCGAATCGGGCGTCCTCATACAGCGTATCCAGGTCATCATAATCCAATGTGATGCCTTCATTATTCCCGATCGTGACGGCATCATAGCCCGCTTCATTCAACAAGCGCACATTTCCTTGCCCCAATGTCGCTTCCGTGAAAGGATGCCACCGGTCCACATGGTCACCGATGTCGAAGAGATATACATCCTCCCCCGCTCCCCTATGCCATGCTTTCCTTTTTTGCAGGAAATCGCGGATCCTCGACCAATGTTCCAAATGACTATGAAGATCGTTTGTGTGATAGATATGAATGGTTTCGTTCATTGTATTCTCACTCTCCCAATGGAGGTTATCCTGTTATGCTTTGGTAAATCAAACGTATTCCTATTAAAATCAAGATGATTCGCAGCACGCTTACAAGTGCTTTCGATTCGAGCTTCGTATTTAAGAATGATCCCAGTTTTGCCCCGAACCAGGCACCGGGAATCAGTGCAAGAGCATACAACCACTTCACATTCCCAAGGAACACATGGGTCCCCGAACTGACAAGTGCGGATAGAAACACCATGAACATGGAAGTTGCTACCGCTACATGAGGAGGGAACAGGAAGATCAGAATCATGGCCGGTACCATCAGCGATCCGCCCCCGATTCCAAATAAGCCCGATGTGAAGCCAACAACAAGCGCAATCAGTGCACCTACGAGAGGGGGATAGCCATATTGAAACGTTTCCCCGCTCGGGTCGGTGAATTCCCGTTGAAACGAAGCCGTCTTGAACTTTTCAATCGGCTTCAGCTTATTCCTTACCATCAGGATGATCGCCATGACAATCATAAAGATACCAAAATAAAGATTGAAGTCTTCCATATTCAAGTATTTATTCACCCAGGCACCGATGATCGAACCTGGTCCTGCACCTGCAAAGAAAATCAGTCCGCTTTTATAATCGACGGTCTTATGCTTTAAATAGGAAAGCGTCGACGACAATCCGGTAAAGATCATGACCATTAATGATGTACCGACTGCCGTTTGAGGGGTTATATTTTCAAGCCAGCTTGTATATGTACCAAAATAAATCAGTGCCGGAACGACGATGACCCCTCCGCCGAGCCCGACAAGAGAGCCGACTGTCCCGGCAAATAATCCGATGCAGATCAATACGATCCATTCCACTATACTCATCTCCCGTTCTACATGAAGCGATGGTGCTCCTTTACGATATCCCGCCGCTTCATTTATCTATTCTTGAAATAGATCGAGCTGTTTAGGCGCAAGACCTTCAAACTTTAGCTCAAGCATCTCGATCAGCATTTTCGCATTATGTGCCGCGTCTCCGCCAGAGTTATTATTAAAAAGGATGTATACATCCTTCGACTCTTGATGGAGCTTGTGGATATGTGGGATCCACTCTTGTAATTCCGCCGTGTTATAACGGTATAAATAACGGACTTCACGCCACTCATCACCATTGCCGTTTCGATTCCAACCGTAGACATTGCGGCCGTGGAAGCGGATGAGCGTCGCGCCTTCATGGGTGGATTCCACCACTCTCGGGATCGAGCCTTCCCCTGCCTGAGGTTCATCACAGACGCTGTGGATCCAGCCTTGATCTTTCATGAATTCAAGTGTCTTATCCTTGAATTTTGGGCTGTACCAGCTCTGATGACGGAACTCAAGCGCTACCGGCAAATCGTCCAGCTGCTCCTTGCAGTATCGAATATAAGCAACATTGTCTCTTGTACAATCGAACCAGGGCGGGAACTGCAAAAGGACCATCGCCAGCTTATCGTCTTTTAAGTATGGGGAGAGCGAATCCTTGAATGCACGGAACATCTCCTCTTTCGTCTCAAAGGGAATATCTCCCCTCTGATGCCCGGTCATCCCTTGGTAGGCTTTCACGATGAACCGAAAATCCTCCGGTGTATCCTTTACCCACTTCTCCGCATTTCGAGTCGGCTGGACAGCATAAAAACTCGCATCCACTTCCACAATCGGAAAATGGGCACCATATTCCTTCAATTTGTCGCGGGGAGACACATTCTCATAAAGGGAATCATGATCTCCCCATCCCGTCACACCTATATAAATCATCCGTATTCACCTTCTTTTGGTTTGATGATGAACTTCTTATGGTTTGCTTTTCATTTTATCACAAGTCATGCCGGGAATCGTAATGATTGGTGTCTTGGAATAGCAAATATGATGATGGTTGTGTTCGGATTGCGAGGTGATGTGTAGTGTGGCTCAGGCTTGGAGGCTGGTACCTGATTGAGGAAGCATTTATGTGCGAAATTTTCAGGATAAGTGCGAAATACCCTGTTTATGTGCGAATTTTTTCATATATGTGCGAAATTCTGATTTTAAGTGCGAAATCCACGATCTATGTGCGACCTACCGAAAAATCGACATTATTCGATTCCCTCTCCACTCCCCCTACATCAAATAAAACAAACCCCTCTAACCGCAGACCAGCGCGGCTAAAGGGGTTAAATATCTTTATTGATTATCCAATCGAACCTTCCATTTCGAACTTGATCAGGCGGTTCATTTCAACTGCGTATTCCATAGGAAGTTCTTTCGTGAATGGCTCGATGAAGCCCATTACGATCATTTCTGTTGCTTCTTCCTCTGAAATTCCGCGGCTCATCAGATAGAATAATTGTTCCTCTGATACCTTCGATACTTTCGCTTCGTGCTCAAGCGAGATGTTATCGTTCAGGATTTCGTTGTAAGGAATCGTATCGGAAGTGGACTGATTATCCATGATCAGCGTATCACACTCGATGTTTGAGCGTGCACCTTCCGCTTTGCGTCCGAAGTGGACGATTCCACGGTACGTTACTTTACCGCCGTGCTTGGAAATCGACTTCGACACGATCGTTGAAGACGTGTTCGGTGCCAAGTGAATCATCTTGGCTCCTGCATCCTGGTGCTGACCCTTACCTGCAAGTGCGATGGAAAGTGTCATACCGCGCGCGCCTTCTCCTTTAAGGATGACAGCCGGATATTTCATCGTCAATTTAGATCCGATGTTTCCGTCTACCCATTCCATTGTAGCGTTCGCTTCACACACCGCACGCTTCGTTACCAGGTTGAATACATTGTTCGCCCAGTTTTGAATCGTCGTGTAACGGCAGTACGCGTCTTTCTTGATGATGATTTCAACAACCGCCGAGTGAAGGGAATTCGTTGTGTAGACAGGTGCCGTACAACCTTCTACATAGTGTACGCTTGCGCCTTCGTCAACGATGATCAATGTACGCTCGAATTGACCCATGTTTTCGGAGTTGATACGGAAGTACGCTTGAAGTGGCGTATCCACCTTCACACCTTTAGGGACATAGATGAACGATCCGCCAGACCATACCGCTGAGTTCAGTGCAGCAAATTTGTTATCCGTCGGTGGGATGACCTTTGCCCAGTGTTCACGGAAGATGTCTTCGTTTTCCTTAAGGGCGGAATCCGTATCCTTGAAGACAATTCCCATGTTCTCAAGGTCTTCCTGCATGTTGTGGTAAACAACCTCGGACTCGTACTGAGCCGATACCCCGGCAAGATATTTTTGCTCAGCTTCAGGAATACCCAATTTATCAAACGTCTGCTTGATTTCTTCAGGTACTTCATCCCAGCTGCGCTCTGACTTCTCGGATGGCTTTACGTAGTACGTAATATCATCGAAGTTCAGTTCTTGTAAGTCTCCACCCCATTGAGGCATTGACATATTATAAAAATGGTCAAGTGACTTCAAACGGAAATCAAGCATCCATTGAGGCTCTTCCTTCATACGTGAGATTTCTTCTACGATCTCACGTGTTAAACCACGTTTTGAACGGAAAATCGATACGTCTTTATCACTAAATCCGTATTTATAATCCCCGATCTCAGGCATCTTCTTTGCCATGTTGATTCCTCCATTCTTTGATAGAGTCGGGAGAAGAGCTTATTCTTCCTGCTCTTCCCCTTTCACTCCTTTTTCCATCGCTTTCCACGCCAACGTCGCACATTTAATGCGGGCAGGGAATTTCGCGACTCCCTGAAGTGCTTCAATATCTCCTAAATCCACATCTTCATCGTATTCGTTTCCTTGCATCATATCAGAAAAAATCTTCGAAAGCTTTAGCGCTTCATCGATTTCTTTACCTTTTACAATTTGTGTCATCATGGATGCTGATGCCATCGAGATCGAACATCCTTCGCCATCGAACTTGGCATCCTGAACGACACCGTCTTCCACTTTCAATGTAAGGTGGATGCGGTCGCCACAGGTCGGATTATTCATATCGATCGTAAAGCTTCCATCTTCCAAAGACCCTTTGTTACGTGGGTTTTTGTAGTGATCCATAATGACCTGACGGTACAGCTGATCTAAGTTATTAAAAGACATCGCTGAAAAACTCCTTTGTCTTCACTAGGCCTTCAACAAGTTTATCAATATCTTCCTCTGTATTGTACAGGTAGAAGCTGGCACGTGCAGTTGCCGAAACATCCAGCCATTTCATCAGCGGCTGTGCACAGTGGTGACCGGCACGGACCGCGATTCCTTCTGCATCGAGTACGGTCGCCACATCATGAGGATGGACATCATCGATATTAAAAGTGACGAGCCCGGCACGTTGACCTGGATCTTTCGGACCGTAAATCGTCATGCCCTCGACTTCACTCATCTTATCGAGTGCATAGGCAGCAAGCTTATGCTCATATGCCTCGATCTTATCCAAGCCGATTTCTTCGAGGAAATCGATTGCTGCACCCAGACCGATCGCACCCGCGATGATTGGCGTGCCGCCTTCGAACTTCCAAGGAAGCTCTTTCCAGGTCGATTCCTGAAGCCCGACAAAGTCGATCATTTCTCCACCGAACTCAATCGGCTCCATCTTCTTCAGATGCTTTTTCTTCCCATAAAGAACACCAATCCCGGTAGGACCGACCATTTTATGACCAGAGAAAGCGAAGAAGTCACAGTCAAGATCCTCGACGTCAATCTTCATATGGGGTGCAGCCTGCGCCCCGTCCACGACCATGACAGCGCCATGATCATGAGCGATCTTCGTGATTTCCTTGATCGGATTCATCGTACCGAGTACGTTCGATACCATCATGATGGAAACGATCTTCGTTTGGTCTGTAACGGTTTCTTTCACATCTTCGAGTGTGATCGTCCCGTCTTCTTGCAGTGGGACATATTTCAAGACGGCTCCCGTTTCCTTGGCAAGTTGCTGCCAAGGAATGATGTTGCTGTGGTGCTCCATATGAGTGATGACGATTTCGTCGCCTTCACTCAAATTGGCACGACCATAGCTTGCCGCCACTGTATTGATTGCCGTCGTCGTCCCGCGTGTGAAGATGATTTCTTGAGTGGACGAAGCGTTGATGAATTTACGGACCTTTTCACGGGCTCCTTCATATCCATCCGTCGCCCTTGTCCCAAGGGTATGCACCCCGCGGTGAACATTGGAATTATAGCCGCGATAGTAATCGTTGATTGCTTCGATCACTTGCACTGGCTTTTGTGATGTTGCTGCACTATCTAAATAAACGAGTGGATGGCCGTTTACTTTCTGATCGAGAATCGGAAAATGTTTACGAATCTCTTTTACATCCATTAGTTTACTTTCCTTTCAATTACCTCGACAAGCTGCTTCTTAACTCCTTCGATCGGAAGTTGGTTTACCACTGGAGCAAGGAAACCATGGATAACAAGACGTTCCGCTTCCTTTTGAGGAATTCCGCGGCTCATCAAGTAGTAAAGTTGTAGCGGATCGACGCGTCCGACTGACGCTGCGTGACCTGCCGTTACATCATCTTCATCGATCAGAAGGATCGGGTTCGCATCTCCGCGAGCTTTTTCGCTCAGCATCAATACGCGAGATTCCTGTTCTGCATTCGATTTGGATGCACCATGCTCGATTTTACCGATTCCGTTGAAGATGGAAGAAGCTTCGTCCTTCATGACGCCGTGCTTAAGGATGTAACCTTCGGAGTTTTTACCGTAGTGAACAACCTTTGTCGTGAAGTTTTGCTTCTGCTTGCCTCTGCCGACGACAACCGTTTTTGTGTCACCATAAGAACCGTCACCCATCAGGTTCGTTACGTTTTCAGAAACAGTGTCTCCATCATTCATAAGGCCAAGCGCCCATTCAATGCGCGCGTCCCTTGCTGCAACACCGCGGCGGTTCACGTAAGTCGTCAAGCCGCTTGCAAGGTTATCTACAGCACCGTAAGCCACTTTTGCATTGTTGTTCGCAACCACTTCAGTCACGATATTGTATACGCCGTCCTCAACGTCCGTCGTAGAAATATAGTTTTCAACATATGTCACAGAGCTGTTGTCTTCTGCTACAACCAACACGTGGTTGAACATCGCCACGTCAGCGTTGTCGTGAACATACACTGCTTGAATCGGATCAGCAAGCTCAACATTCTTCGGAATGTAAAGGAACGCCCCACCGTTCATCAACGCTGCATGAAGGGCAGTCAGCTTGTGCTCATCCGTTTTCACGCCTTCTGTCATGAAATACTTTTGAACAAGTTCGCTGTGTTCTTTTGCCGCTGTGAAGATATCTGTGAAAATGACACCCTTTTCCTTTAATTCATTGGATAATGAAAGAAAAGCAGGTGTATTGTTTCTTTGGATATATAAGCTTTGATCTTTGCTTTCTAAGTCAACTAGTGCTTTTGCTTCTTCTGGCAGCTCATTCAATGATGAGAACGAATCACTTTCCACGGAATGCTTCTTGAAAGAAGTGAAATTCCAGTTCGTGATTTTCGTCTTATCTGCAACCGGAAGGCTAAGATCCTTCATTTTATTGAAGGCATCCGTCCGAAGGGTTGTTAACCATTCTGGCTCTCCAAGCTGCTTTGAGTAGGAGCTGACATAGTCCTGATCTACTGATAGTTTCGTTTCTACAGTCATTATTATCCCCCTAACACTTACGCTTCTTGGCCAACAGTTTCGTCTTTGATTCCGAGCTCTTCCTTGATCCAATCGTAACCTTCCGCCTCAAGACGCTGAGCGAGTTCCGCACCGCCTGATTTCACGACACGACCTTGCATCATTACGTGAACGTGGTCAGGAGTGATGTAGTTAAGAAGGCGTTGGTAGTGAGTGATGATCAAGCAACCGAAATCTTCTCCGCGCATCTTGTTGATTCCTTTTGATACAACCTTAAGAGCATCGATATCCAGACCTGAATCGATTTCATCAAGGATGGCGATCTTCGGTTGAAGCATCATCAACTGTAGGATCTCATTACGTTTCTTCTCACCGCCAGAGAAACCTTCATTCAGGTAACGCTGTGCCATATCCGGATCCATTTCAAGGTATTCCATTTCAGAATCCATCTTACGGATGAACTTCATCAGTGAAATCTCATCGCCTTCTTCGCGACGGCTGTTGATTGCTGAACGCAAGAAGTCTGCATTTGTCACACCGCTGATCTCACTTGGGTACTGCATTGCAAGGAATAGACCAACGCGTGCACGCTCATCCACTTCCATTTCAAGTACGTCTTCACCGTCGAACGTGATGCTTCCTTTTGTTACTTCATACTTCGGGTGACCCATGATTGCAGAAGATAAAGTTGATTTACCTGTACCATTTGGTCCCATTACTGCGTGGATTTCTCCACCTTTAATCTCAAGGTTAACCCCTTTCAGGATTTCCTTTCCTTCAATCTCAACATGAAGATCTTTAATCGTTAACGTAGAACCTGCCATGTGTATATACCTCCGTGACTTTATAAAATGAATGTAGGAATAGCTTCCTTTGATCATTCTCAATTTATTATCATTACAATCTTATAACAAATAAAAGGTATTATCAACTTTTTCAGAACCAGCTTCCATGCGTTCCTGACATGTAAATACCCCTCTATTGTTTGCTGAAATCAGGAGAAAAATGTAGTGTCCTCCATTGTAGGAGCCAATCCTTGCTTCCGGCTATATAAATAGGAAGAAATTGCTTGTCCATTTGTCCTGTTCATGAAAAAAACCAGTGTTTCGTCAACACTGGTTTCTCTTTACCCTTATTATATATTAGCATGCACTTTCCTATCAAGTGCCGCAATCATTCTTCGGCTTTCTTTATAATCCTGCTCTCTTTGTTTTTCTACTTGCATCCTTACGTCATGCTTTCGTTTGTACACCTCGTATCCGATTCCATGGGCACTATGCATCGCTTTTTCCATTTCACTTGTGTACGTCAAACCCTCAAGAGAGTCGATAATGAATCATTCCTTTCCATTTTTTCATTTCATTTATAACTATACTACCCCCTCGTTCAGGTGACAAAACCTGAATTCCTTCATTTTTAATGAAAAAAAGATGGCAGAAGATTTCCGCAGAGGGGTAATGTTAAGTTTTCACAAAATTCCGGCATTATACTTGCAAATAATAGGTAAGTTAGTAATTATCCAAAGAATTGTATAAAGATTTGATGGTTCATTCACACTCTGCTACCCGCGGGCGATCGTGAACCTCCCTGAAATGAACTGAAAAACGGAAGGGGCGTGACATGCCCCTTCCGTTTTCACTTTATTGCTTCAGTTGACTGAGTTCCTGTACCGATTGCTGGACCAGTGTGACGGCCTGGCTCATGGCTGCCCCTCCGCCGAATGCCGCGGTTACACCGATGGCTTCGAGGATTTCCTGTTCCGAGCATCCTTCATCCAGGCACCCTTTTGTATGGTAGATGATGCAATATTCATCTTGGGAATAGAGACTGATTCCAAGGGCGATGAGCTGTTTATCTTTTTTAGAAAGGACTCCTTCCCTGAAACAGTGCTCTGTGAATGTATTATAGTGTTGTGCAAGTTCAGGCATTTTCTCGGTGAAAATCCCCAGACCCATCTTATAATCATGAAGTGCCGCTTCGGTCATGTTTCTTGGTTCCATTTGCATCCTGTTCAACTCCATTTTCGATTTAGATTCATCGAAAATAGTATGAGCCAATAGGCAATGGTTTATGTCCGGAATTTAAACGCAAAAGAAACCCGATTGCAGCATCGGGTTTCTTCGTTTACGATTATTCTGAAACAGGAACCACTGCTCCGTCCCATTCTTCATTGATGAAGTCCTGGATTTCCTTTGAACGTAAAGCTTTCACCAGTTCTTTCACTTCTTCTTTGTTTTCATCACCTTTATTGACCGTGATTACATTCACGTAAGGAGAATCAGTATCTTCGATTGCGATTGAATCTTCAAGAGGTTTCAGCCCGGCATCAATCGCATAGTTGGAGTTGATCACCACAGCGTCCCCTTCTTCATTTTCATACATTTGTGGAAGCATGCCCGCTTCATACTCATAGTCAAACTTCAGGTTTCTTGGATTTTCTTTAATATCTTCAATCTGTGCCTGTGTATTTTTGACACCATCTTTCAACGTGATGAGGCCTTTCTTCTCCAATAGGCTGAGGATACGGCCATGGTCGGAAACAGAGTTACTCATCAAGATGGTCGCACCTTCCGGAAGATCCTCAAGGGATTTATATTTCTTGGAATAAACACCGATCGGCTCGATATGGATGCCGCCCGCATTGACGAAATCATACTCATTTTCCTTCATTTGAAGGTCCATATAAGGAATCGTTTGGAAATAGTTCGCATCGATGTCGCCGTTATCCAGATCCTTGTTTGGAAGGATATAATCTTGATACGTTTCAATCTTTAAGTCGATCCCCTTTTCTTCAAGGATCGGTTTCACTTGTTCAAGGATTTCAGCGTGAGGTACATTCGATGCACCGACAACCAATTCCTTTTCATCGCTTCCCGCTCCTGAATCGTTTCCACAAGCGGCCAATCCGAAAATACTTGCTGCTGCTACTGCTCCTACTAACCATTTTTTCATGTTGTTCTCTCCTTTTATCGTTTGTCCAATTTTTTTGTAAAGAAATCACCTATGAACTGAATCAGGAAGACGACCACGAGGATCATGATGGTCGCTGCCAGCGTCACATCTTCCCGGCTCCGCTGGAAACCATCCAGATATGCCAGGTTCCCAAGGCCTCCTGCACCGATCACTCCCGCCATTGCGGTATAGCCGACAAGTGCAATTGCGGTGACCGTTATTCCCGATATCAATGCCGGCATTGATTCAGGCAGGAGTACTTTCAGGATGATTGTACTCGTTTTCGCCCCCATAGCCTTTGCTGCTTCGATGACACCTTTATTGACTTCCCTCAAGGCAATCTCGACCATCCTTGCATAAAAAGGCGCTGCTCCGATGATCAATGCCGGTAACGCTGCGTTCGCCCCGCGGATGGTATCGAGCAGAAACTTGGTGAATGGGATCAACAAGACAATCAGGATGATGAATGGAATGGATCTGAACACGTTCACAACGGAGCTTGTCACTGTATAAGTGAGCTTGCTTTCCCATAGATTCTCTTTTGACGTCAAAAATAAAATGATTCCAAGAATGATCCCTAACACGAACGTGATTGCAACCGACATGCCTGTCATGTAAAGGGTTTCCAATGTGGCTTCCCACAGCTTTGCCCAATCGACATTAGGAAATAGCGTTTCGATCATCTTCCATCACCTCCACCTTCACACGCTGACTTTCTGCATACTGGAGGGCCTCACGGATCACGGTTTCCTCACCGTCTAAATGAACGAACAGCGTGCCGTATGCACCTTTTTGTGTTTGTGATATCTGTCCTTGCAGGATGTTCACTTCAAGGTCGAACTTCCTGATCAGTGACGTAATCAACGGGTGCCCCGTCGATTCCCCAACGAACGTAAACTTCAGTACCTTGCCTGTCGGATAATCGTTTAGGAGTGCCTCCATCGCTTCTTCTGAATCGTGTTCCTGCGATACCTCTTTGACGAATCGCTTTGTGACCTGTTGCTGAGGATTGCGGAACACTTCAAGAACATCCCCCAGCTCGGCGACTTTACCCTCTTCCATCACTGCCACCCGGTGACAAATTTTCTGGATGACATGCATTTCATGCGTGATCAGGACGATTGTGAGGCCGAGGCGTTTATTGATATCAACCAGCAAATCCAGGATCGAATCCGTTGTTTGCGGGTCGAGCGCAGACGTAGCCTCGTCACAGAGAAGCACACTCGGATCATTGGCGAGTGCACGCGCAATGCCGACGCGCTGCTTTTGTCCACCGCTCAATTGTGAAGGATAGGAATCCCCCCTTCCCTCCAGTCCTACAAGGGAAAGCAGTTCATTCGCTTTTCTCATCCTTTCTTTCTTCGGAACCCCCACTATTTCCAGGGGGAATTGGATATTTTCAAGGACGGTCCGTGACCAGAGCAGATTGAAATGCTGAAAGATCATGCCGATTGATTGTCGTGCTTCGCGCAGCTTCTTACCTTTGATGCTTGAAACAAGCTGTCCATTCACGTCGACGGTTCCTTCCGTGGGAACTTCCAGTCCGTTCAGCATCCGGATCAACGTACTCTTCCCTGCACCACTATAGCCGATGACCCCGAAAATTTCGCGTTCCTTGATGGTAAGATCTACCCCATCAACGGCGGCAATCGGACCTCGCTTTGATTGATAGATTTTCTTTACATCTGAGATCGTTATCATGTTGTCAGCCACCTTCTTTCTCTGTGTAGTAAAACGATCGTTTTAATGAGGATTAAAGATTGACTTCGCTCTTTCCTGAAGGGGAAGAACATTTCCCGAAAATACAAAAAAGCCTTTCCGCAGATAAGCAGAAAGGCATAATCGGAAGACTATCCTTCCTCTTATCTTTCAAAGCATACGCTTTGAGTGAATTGGCACCATTTCAATTTGCATTGACGGTTGCCGGGCTTCATAGGGCACGTCCCTCCACCTCTCTTAATAAGAGTAAGTCATCTATTTAATTTATGATTTAAAAATCTCAGAAAATTTGCTACAGATGTGATTCTATCACCGCAGATATGGAGTGTCAATTACTTTTTTGAAAAAGTTTTGTTATAATTCCACTGGTTCCTTCGTTGCCTGCCTTGTCAGCCATAGCACCGACTCGACAAATAATAATGGGCGATAGCCTCCCTTAACTGACAACTGTCCAGAGTCAATCTTCCTCGATAAGAGATCCTCTCCCCTGACAAGACTGGTGATTTCCTCCTCGGATCCTTCTATGATGAATTCGGGCTGAGCTAGGCAATCTACGTTCTCGATCATGCATCCATTGACTGAAAGGGAAATCGTGTAGGTCTCCCCGTTACACACGACCTGAAGAATGAAAGGTTCGGACGGAAATAACGACTGCAGATGGTACTTTGTGTGGCACCGCTCAATGAATTTCTCGAATAACATTTTCATAAAATACCCTCCCCGAATCTTCTATATATACTAAATTCCACTTATAGGTATTTTATCCTTTTATTCTCTATCGACATTATTTCGAGACAGATTCAGACTTATGTCGAATGATATGGTAATCGGTTTCCAGAAGATAAATATCGACTTTTTTCTGCTTTCATTTCCCGAGAAATATGTCCTTGTTTGTAGAAAGTTTATCACCTTATATTTGGAATTCCCGATGAACATCCTAGGGAATTGCAATAAAAAAAGACCCTTATTCGCTTAACGGGTTCGGTTTTGGAGTACAAAATGTAAAATGGCAACACTTTTCGTTACCCGATTAACTATATAATTCTCACTAAATTCACATTAAAAAACGCACAGTGATTGGTTTACTGTGCGTTTTTTATTTCATATAGGGTTTTCCAAAGGTTTTATGGGATTTTATGTTAATATATAGATAAAGGAATTATTCAATTAAAGGGCAGTTTAATTGAATATGTATTTGGTTAGAAATACTGGAGAAAATACCTTCAAACATTATCACTTGAGGTGAAAAAATTTGAAGAGGTTAATAATAATTCTGATGATTACCGCTCAATTTTCTTTGTATACAAATGTAATAGCTAATAAGAACCAAAAAATTGATGGAGCAGGTAAGGAAGAATTACTTGAAGAAACTTTGTATTCCAGATACTATCCATATTTAGATAAAATGTATTCAGATTTTATTATGTGTCCAAGAGTTGTTATTGAAAGAATTAATGGCGATAAAAGAAGACATATCGTTCGTGCAACTGCTTTAAATTATAGTGCCCATCACGGAGATATTCTATATGATCGAGTACATATTACTTTAACCGATACACCTGAAGAAGGTGTTAGAATTTACAAGGTATCTATTGAAGAAAACATCTCTAAAAAAGAGAGCATTTTACAATGTAGGAAGGTTCGTTATTAATCGATTATAGGGGCGTTTGCTAAACAAGCAGCAGCCTCCGCCCTTCGTTAAAGTAAAGGAACAAGTTAACGGAATAAATCACCTTGTTTTATAGGAAGCTAAAATGAGGTGATATTAATGAAGAAGATAATTAGTATAATTATTCTCACAATTATTTATTCTTCAATTAACGGATTGGTATATGCACAGCCAAAAGAGTGCCCAGAAGTGAAGCAACTAAAAGAAGTATCACATAAGGATAAAGAAGAAGTTATTAATTCATTAAGAACGCTAATACCTCAAACATATGAGGTAGGAGACTATCCCGACATCTACAAAGAATGGAGGGTTCTTTCTGCAATTCCTTTTTCAAAAGTGGGCGGGAATGAAGAGGAAGAAAATTACTTAGGTATGGCAAAGAATTTTTGTGGTGAGAAAGTTACCAATAAGTCTTGGTTAGTGCGTTTAGACTTTCCTCAAGCAAAAGGAGCAAGTGCTAGTCAAGGACAGCTATTCGTAGCAAAAGATAAGGAAAAAGGCTGGATCGTTTGGTTTAGGTATCATTAAACTGAAGAACTTTGTTCCATTAAAGGGGGCTTTAATTGAATAAGGCAATATAGAATGAAAAGACCGATTTCTTAATCGGTCTTTTCTGTTTTTTTTATTGCATATTGTTTTTTCGGCAACAACGAGACGCAAATAGGTATTTTTTTCCCGCTATTCCACACGCGTATTAGCATACGTTTTAACACGCCAATTCGCAGGAGTATGTTAGCCATCAGACTGTTGTGAATTAGGGTGCGAATTACGTTGTGAATTGGCGTGTTATATTACTATAAACCCTTTAATACCAACAAAAAGAAGAGTGCCAATTCATATGCGAATTGGTACTCCCTTTTTATTACTTTTTCAATGTTTGTACTCCAAAACTGAACCCGTTATTATTCGCTAAAGGCCTCTGTTTTTTTCAGCAATTCGTATAAATAAGGAACCGACTGGAAGGCATATACCCTTTCCAGCTCCTCTGCGTTTTTATAGAGCAATAAACATGGTACACTTTCGATTTCCTGACTTTCCGCAAACTCTGGTAAGTAATTCAAATTCACTTTTTCGAAATGGAAGGTCTGGGGTAACCTTTGAACGACTTCAATCATCTTTCCCGCCACCTGGCATGTCCCACACATTGGGGTATAAAGATATACAGCTGTATGTTCATGGCTATTGATTGAATCAACTAGCTCTCTTGCACTACTTACCTCATTCAACGTTAACTCATCCTTTTTTCCAAGTATTCCGTGTGCACATCGATATTGGCACCGATCAGAACCGAGGCCAGGTGATATTCCGGTGCAGACGCCACTTCCTTATACATCCGGTCGATATATAAGTGCTCAGCCTCTGGAAATTCCCGTTTGAACTGTTTCCGAAGCTTCTCACCTGCATGATCGGCATCCACCAGTATATAAACATCCCTTTGTTCCAGTGAATCAATCAGTTCGTCCATCTTTGTAATGCTGATGGTTCCATTCGTACAGATGATTTCGATTGGTTCTTTGATGATCCCTTCGACTTTCCGTTTATCCGTTGTACCTTCAACAATAATTACCTTTTCATCACCAATTTCATACATTGTCATCACCTTATCTTTCGAAAATAAGATTAGGATAGTATATTCAATTATATAGAGATGATGTCCACTACTTGCCTATATCTTCTCATTTTTTTACGAAAATAGAAAGAGAAAGGTCCTGTCTCCATCATTGTGGATGTTCCTTCATGATTCCGTATTTCATCCCGTATACTTCTTCTCTTTGACTGTCAGGAATAGACAAAAGGGTGCCAGATCGATGGCACCCTTTTTAACACGTGAATTAACACCAGCCGCCTTCGTCACAGTCCGTATATCGCGCTTCGGATCCTTCCGTCGACGTGTAGTGCTGGTAAATTTTATTTTCATTTGCTTCAAAATTAGGTTCCATGGAGATTCCTTCAAGGGGCACAGTCATCCTGCCGATTGGCTGGTTATCGAGGTATAACTCCAGCTCCCCGTTTTTCAACTTACCTGTCACACGCTCTGTGACATCCAGTTTCTTTGGTTCAAGTGTCATGTTGGTCATCCTTCCTTTGAATGGTTCTGCCATTTAGGATACCCCAAAAACAACAAAACACCTCAAGAATATTCTCAAGGTGTTTTTACAATCATTATCCTTCGTTAATCATTTCATCATACTGCTCAGCAGTCATCAGCTTGTCAACTTCGCCAGCATCAGTTGGTTCGATTACGATCATCCAAGCTTTTTCGTATGGAGATTCGTTTACGAATTCAGGGCTGTCTGTAAGCTCTTCGTTCACTTCTACAACCTTACCGGATACAGGTGCATAAAGTTCAGAAACCGTCTTTACGGATTCAACGCTTCCAAATGGCTCACTTGCCGTTACTTCGTCCCCTACTTCAGGTAGTTCAACGAATACAATATCACCAAGTTCAGATTGCGCAAATGCCGTGATTCCAATACGTACTTTTTCCCCTTCTGTTTTGACCCATTCATGTTCTTCAGAATAGCGAAGCTCTTTCGGTGTACTCATTTCAAATCCCTCCAAATACTCGGTATGTATACAACCTAATATTGACACACTTTTCAATAAAAAAGCAAGAAAACTAAGCGTTTCCTTCAAAACTTTTTAGAGCGTTTACAGGACCTTCCAAACGATCTGGAATCCGAGCTCAACTAGCGCTTATCCCCAGGTTTCGTCAAACGTCTCTTCCTTGAATCCGACGGTCACGTTCGATCCATCCGTCGTGATCGGCCGCTTGATGAGCATACCGTCGGACGATAAGATCTCAAGCAGCTCTTCATCGGATGCCGTATTCACTTTATCCTTCAAGCCAAGTTCGCGATATTTCTTCCCGCTCGTATTGAAAAACTTCTTAAGCGGCAGTCCGCTCGCTTCATACAGACGCTTCAATTCTTCCTTGGATGGAGGGTTCTCCCCGATATGTACTTCATTGAAATCTGCGTTGTGATCTTCTAGCCACTTCTTAGCTTTTCGGCAAGTCCCGCATTTAGGATAAGAATAAAAAGTCAATGACATGTTACAACCACCTTTCGTTATGATTAGAGATGATCGGCTGATAGGGGCTTTGCATTGGGTGGAGCAGTTCTCTATGAACCAGACTCGACGCCCCGCATTGCACCACTCATGAAAGCAGCATCATCTAATAAGATATGAATGATAACAAGAATAAAAGGGAATCGGAAACTGAAGTCGCCGCTCCCCTTCTATCTTACTGCATCTATAAGTCTACATTCGACAGCCTTCGTTATTTTCCTTCTTTTCCAGACGCTTTATTCACAATGATTTTCAATGGTATTCACCAATTGTTTCAAGAGGTCCGTCGCCTGGTCAAGTTCTAATGAATAAAAGCGCTGCGTCCCTTTCTGCTCTAGCGATACGAGTTCTTGGTCCCTCAATATCTTCAGGTGATGGGAAACGGCCGGCCTAGATAGTGTAAGGTGCTCCGTGATCTGATTGACCGTGAGCGGTTCTTTTTCAGCAAGAAGGACGATGATGTCCTGACGATAAGGATCTGCCAATGCTTGAAAAAGAGGAGTACAAGCACGAAATGTTTCAATGGCTTTTTGCCCCATAGTGTTCTCCCTTCTAACTCATTCAGCTACTATTATATCCGTTCTTGTACTTTGCGGACAATATTGGTGACCATCTTACGCGGCATGAATCGGATGGAACCGGCTAGAAGTCGATTCTTCATTCCAGGGACGATGACAACCTTCTTCTTTTCCATCATGCTTTTGAACGCCTCGTCCACCACATCCTCGACAGACATGACGCCTGATTGGAACAGCTTGGACTGCTCGAGTTCCGCTGCGTCACTGAATCCTGTCTTGGTCGCTCCGGGACATAAGGCCATCACACTTACCCCATGCTCACCCCACTCGTTGGCAAGGGCTTCTGATAATGAAAGGACATATGCTTTTGTTGCATAATAGACAGCCATTAACGGACCCGGTTGGAATGCGGCAGTGGAAGCAACATTCAAGATTTGCCCTGTTTTCCGCTTCACCATGTCCTTGCCGAAATACTTACTAAGCTCCGTCAAGGCTGTGACATTCACTTGGATCATATCTACTTCTTTCTGAAGCTCCGTCTGTTCAAACTCACCGAATAACCCGAAACCGGCATTGTTTATCAGGATATCGACCCCGATCCCTTTCGCTGTCACTTCCTCGTATAGTGATTTAGAGGCACCCGCCTTTGCTAAATCCGCCGGGACCACATGAGCTTTGACGTTATATTCACCTTCTAATTCAGTTGCCAGCGCTTGAAGCTTATCCTTACTTCTTGCCACCAGTACGACGTCATGTCCTGCCTGTGCGAATTTATGGCTGAAATGGAGCCCGATACCGCTTGATGCTCCAGTGATGAGAACGGTTTTGTTGTTCATATATGTTGTACCACCTTTATTTTAGTTAGTTTAAACACTTAAACGTTTAAGTGTTTAAACATATAATAATTGGTTTGGAAAGGGAAGTCAAGGGGAGGGTTTTTTTAGGGGCGGGACGGATAATGGATATTTTTGTTTAATTACGCATAGTTGAAAAAAATCGCGCATTTCTCATGAAAATCGCGCGTAAATCGAAATTCTCGCGCACAAATCTAAATGATTGCGCGCAAATTCTATTTTTCGCGCGCAAAACCATTTTCATGCGCAAAACCCGATATTCACGAGTCAACACACTGCTAGTAGTTCGCACTCCACCTGCCATCTCCGGTATTCGAACGTTGGAAGGAGTGAATTGATAGGCTGGTTGATGGACAAAATTGAATGTTTTCTTTTGTTAAATGACTGCTTAACTGAATGATGAAACAAGTTTTCCCTTGAACTAGGTGATTACCTCATCAAATGGATGGAACGTCTGACAGAACTGACACCCTTCCTAAAAGATAGAAACCAAAGTTGCTTTTAGAAACAAAAAAACAGACCCCCACTAACCGGAGGTCCGTTCCCCTTACAGCCTTACAACCCTATCATTTATCAAACGACATACTTCTCAGCGTCAACCAATTTCTCAGAAGCTTCACGTTTCACTGCGATCACGTTGATCGGCGTGTGGCGAGTGAATTTGCGAAGTGCTGAAAGCATCATGCGCAGTGTGTCACCCTGTTCTGTTGCCACAAGTGTTTCTTTAGCATGTGCTTCGATTTCATTGAACGCTTCTTGACAGAAAATTTGAGTGTATAGAAGCTTTTGCTTCGCTTTTTCAGCACCGACTTTATCAAGCGCTTTTTCTGTACGAAGGACAACTGATTCCATTGCGTATGCATTTGACACGATATCAGCAATGTTCACAAGGATCTCTTGCTCTTTATCCAGTGCTTTACCGAACTTCTGAGCCGCTAATCCAGCAAGCATCAAGCCGATTTTCTTCGCGTTTTTAACCAAGTATTTCTCTTGTGCCAATGGCTCGTCGCCAACTTCTTCAGGCATGAGCATCATCAATTCTTCTTGAAGCGCCTGAGCTTTTTGAAGAAGTGGAAGCTCGCCCTTCATTGCTTTACGCAGGTACGTACCCGGTACAAGTAGGCGGTTGATTTCATTTGTTCCTTCAAAAATTCGGTTGATACGGGAGTCGCGGTACATTCTTTCGATTTCATACTCCTGCATGAAGCCGTATCCGCCGTGAAGCTGAACGCCTTCGTCGACCACGTAATCAAGTACTTCCGTTGCGAAGAATTTATTCAATGAACACTCGATTGCGTATTCAGCAATGGACTTCGCTACTTCTGTTCCGTTCTTTACTTCTTCGTCAGTAAGATTGCTCATGCGATCTTCGAATAACCCTACAGTACGGTATACGGAGCTTTCAGCTGCATATAATTTCGCTGCCATTGTCGCCAGTTTTTCTTTTGTCAGGTTGAAGGAAGAAATCGGCGTCTTGAACTGCTGGCGCTGATTTGTGTATTGAGCAGTTACTTCAAACGCACGCTTACTTGCACCTACAGCACCTACTCCAAGCTTGTAACGGCCGATGTTCAGGATGTTGAAGGCGATGATATGACCTTTTCCAGCCTGGCCAAGCAAGTTTTCAGCAGGGATTTCAGCATCTTCAAGGATCAATGTTCTTGTGGAAGAACTCTTGATTCCCATTTTCTTTTCTTCAGGACCTGTGGATACGCCTGGATAATCTTTCTCAACGATGAAAGCGGAGAAGTGCTCGCCGTCGATTTTTGCATACACGACGAATACATCTGCGAACGCGGAGTTTGTGATCCATTGCTTCTCACCATTCAAAATGTAGTGAGTACCCGCTTCGTTCAGTTTGGCAGTCGTTTTCGCACCAAGTGCATCAGATCCTGAACCAGGCTCTGTCAATGCATAAGCAGCAAGTTTTTCACCAGTAGCAAGCGCTGGAAGGTATTTTTGCTTTTGCTCTTCGTTACCGAAAAGAACGATTGGAAGGGAACCGATTCCAACGTGCGCACCGTGTGAGATGGAGAAACCGCCGGCACGGGACATTTTTTCAGCGATTAACGCTGAGCTCACTTTATCAAGACCTAACCCACCATATTCTTCAGGTACATCCGCACCTAGAAGACCAAGCTCGCCTGCTTCTTTCAATAAGCGTACGGAATGATCGAACTCATGATTTTCCAGGTTCTCAATCACCGGAACGACTTCATTCAACACGTAATCTTCTGTTGTCTTCGCGATCATTTTTTGTTCATCAGAGTATTCCTCTGGTGTGAATACTTGATCAAAACTCACATCTTCAATTAAAAAGCTTCCACCTTTAATCAATTTATCAATTTGATTTGCCATATTTGACATCCCCTTAACGTTTTTTGTTAGGTGCTAAAAATACCGCTGTTGATTTCCGTGCAAGACTTCGCTTTCCGCGGGCGGCCGGTGAGCCTCCTCGTCGCTTTGCTCCTGCGGGGTCTCACCTGTCTCGCTTTTCCCGCAGGAGTCTTCGTCTTGCACTCCAATCAACAGCTGGAACCACTTAAAAATCGAATAAGCTAAAATAGAAGTTTTCAGAAAGGCGTTACCAAAAATCTATTTTTCCTTATAAACCCTCATCATAGATTAATCAAAAAATTACCCAATCAGTTCAAATACCCCTGCTGCTCCCATTCCGCCGCCGATACACATGGTGACGATTCCGAATTGCTGGTTGCGGCGTTTCATTTCATGGACGAGTGACAGTGTCAGTTTCGCTCCTGTACAGCCTAGTGGATGTCCGAGTGCGATAGCTCCTCCGTTAACGTTGACTTTGTCTTCGTCGAGACCAAGCTGGCGGATGACCTGGATCGATTGGGAAGCGAATGCTTCGTTCAATTCGAACAGTCCGATATCCGAAAGCTCAAGTCCTGCCATCTTCAATGCACGAGGGATGGCTTCAACTGGACCGATTCCCATGATTTCAGGCGGTACCCCAGCCACTGCGAAGCTTCGGAATTTCGCCATCGGCTGTAAGCCGAGTCCATTTGCTTTGTCACGGTCCATCACCATCACGGCAGCTGCTCCGTCACTTGTTTGTGAAGAGTTCCCAGCCGTAACAGATCCTCTTACATTAAAGGCCGGGCGCAGTTTGCCAAGTACTTGTGAACTTGTTTCTGCGCGGACCCCTTCGTCCTTCGAGAATTGGAACGTTTTTTCGACCAGTTTGTTGTCCGCGTTCACGGAGCGCTGAACAACGTCCACCGGTACGATCTCATCGTCGAATTTGCCTTCTGCAATTGCTTTTGCAGCTTTCTGATGACTTCGTACTGCAAATGCGTCCTGATCTTCACGTGAAACGCCGAATTTCTTCGCCACTTCTTCTGCCGTGTGTCCCATGCTCATGTAGTACTGTGGAGCCGTTTCAGCAAGCTTTGCATTCGGGCGTACGACGTGCCCCATCATCGGTACCAGGCTCATCGATTCCGCTCCTCCGGCGATTGCCGTATCGGAATGGCCAAGCATGATTTTTTCTGCTGCATAGGCAATCGACTGAAGTCCTGATGAACAATAGCGATTGATCGTGATGGCAGGTACCGAACTCGGAAGCCCTGCAAGGCCCCCGATGTTTCTTGCCATGTTCAATCCCTGTTCTGCTTCCGGCATTGCACATCCGATGATCAAATCATCGATATTCCCTTCATAATTCCCTGCACGCTTTAACGTTTCCTTTACGACAAGGGCACCAAGGTCATCTGGTCTTACTCCTGCCAACGACCCTTTTCTTGATTTCCCGACTGGTGTTCTCGCACCAGCCACTATGACTGCTTCACGCATGATGTTCCCCCGCTTTCTGAATTGGTTTATATATGATTAGTTGCGTAATGGTTTTCCTTTAACAAGCATGTGCTGCATTCTTTGCTGTGATTTCGGCTGAGCGATCAGGCTTAGGAATGCTTCTCTTTCAAGATCCAATAAGTATTGTTCATCGACTTCGGTTCCGTATGGTACTTTACCTCCGGCGAGAACGTACGCCAGTTTCTTGGCGATCAAGAGATCGTGCTCGGAAATGAAGCCTGATTGAACCATCGATTGTGCTCCGAGTAATAGCGTGGCGTAGCCTGTTTCACCGACCACTGGGACCTTTTTGCGAACCGGCGCTTTGTATCCACCTTCATAGAGCGCAAGTGCCGCTTGTTTCGCATCATATAATAAATGGTCACCGTTCACGCTCACACCGTCAGTCTTGCTGAGGAAGTTGTTATCCCTTGCTTCATCCCCTGACGTCGACACCTTTGCCATCGCGATTGTTTCAAATACTTTATTTGCTACCTTCTGGAGATCGAATTCCACACCATTTGGAAGGTTCGCTAAGTGTTTCATATAAAGTTCCTTGTTTCCGCCACCGCCTGGGATCAAACCGACACCGACTTCCACAAGCCCCATGTACGTTTCCATGCTTGCTTGGATATGAGCGGTCGGTAAGCACACTTCGCTTCCTCCCCCAAGCGTCATGCCGAATGGTGCTGCGACAACCGGTTTGGAAGAATACTTGATTTTCATCATCGCCTGCTGGAAGTGTCTTACGACCATGTCGATTTCAAACACATTGTCATCTTGCGCTTCCATCAGGATCATCGCGAGGTTGGCGCCTACACAGAAGTTTTTCGCTTGATTTCCGATGACAAGTCCTTTGAAGTTTTTCTCCACTTCCTCAACCGCGAAGTTGATCATCTGGATGATATCCATCCCGATTGCGTTGTTTGGAGAGTGGAACTCAAGCAGGGCCACGCCGTCCCCGATATCGATCAGGCTTGCACCTGAATTTTTCTTGATCAGCTTTCCTTGTTTCTTCAGAAGCTTCAAGTCGATCACTTTCGGGTTGCGCTCTACAAGCTTGTATTCACCATTATGGTAGAAGTACAGTTCACCCTCTTCTTCCTTATAGAAATGGGTGTGTCCCGCTTCAAGCATTTCTTCCACCCACTGCGGTACGCTAACGCCCTCTTCCTTCATACGGGTCACGGATTTTTGCACTCCGATTGCATCCCACGTTTCAAAAGGTCCAAGCTCCCATCCGAATCCCCATTTCATCGCACGGTCGATCGCAACGATATCATCGGCGATTTCTCCGTGTAGCTCGGCTGAATAAGTAAGTACCGGCGAAAGAATATTCCATAGCAGGGAGCCAGCTTTATCTTTCGCGTATACGAGGGACTTGATCTTGTTCTTAAGTCCTTTTTCATTCTTGCTCATCTCGATGGAGGCTGTTTTCAGTTTTTTACGCGGCTCATATTCCAGCGTTTCAGGATTCAATTCAAGGATCTCTTTCCCCTGCTTCAAGAAGAATCCTTGACCGCTCTTACTACCAAGCCAGCCTTTATCAAGCATTTTATTCATGAACGAAGGAACTTCAAATACGTTCTTTTCTTCCCCGTCCACCTGGTCGTAGACATTTTTGGCAACGTGTGCGAATGTATCAAGTCCTACGACATCAAGCGTCCTGAACGTTGCACTTTTCGGTCTTCCGATGGCCGGTCCCGTGATGGAATCCACTTCACCGACACTGTAGCCGCCTTTCAGCATTTCTTGTACGGTCACTAACAGTCCATACGTACCGATGCGGTTAGCGATGAAGTTCGGCGTATCCTTTGCAAGGACGACCCCTTTACCAAGGACATCTTCACCGAAGGTTTTCATGAAGTCCACTACATCCACATCCGTCTTTTTCGTCGGGATGACTTCAAGAAGCTTCAAGTAACGCGGCGGATTGAAAAAATGTGTTCCGAGGAAGTTCTTTTGGAAATCCTCTGAACGCCCTTCCGACATCGCCTCGATGGATATACCGGAAGTATTCGAGCTTACGATGCTTCCTGGCTTACGATATTTTTCAACCTGTTCGAATACAATCTTCTTGATATCCAGATTTTCAACAACGACTTCAATGATCCAATCGCAATCACTGATCTTCTCCATATCGTCTTCAAAGTTACCTGCCGAAATGAGTGATAGGTTTTGTTTAGTAGTAAGTGGAGCAGGTTTTTGCTTCAATAATTTTTTTAAAGCGTTTTCACTTAATCGATTACGAAAGGCCTTGCTTTCCTCTGTCAGACCCTTTGCTTTATCTTCATCTGTCAATTCTCTTGGTACGATGTCAAGTAACATTGTCGGAATACCGATGTTCGCTAAGTGTGCTGCAATCCCTGATCCCATGACGCCTGATCCTAAAACAGCAGCTTTTTGAATTCTGCGAGTCAATGTGTTTTCCCCCTTTGTGAGCACTGTGATAATGATTTTTGTAATAACCGGGCTGATCATGCAGTCCGGGTAAATGGAGTTTGAATGAATACTCATTCATTTTTCGGTCAAAAAAAAGACCCGATTGAGTTCTGTTATCTATAATATATCGGATATTCTAAAATATCGCAATATTTAAACGTTTAAAATAAGGAATTTTTGCAAGAAAATTTTTAAGTCATAAACTTTTACCGTCTGGGACATTTTATGAATGGAGGTGTTCATTCATGGCAAAGCGCAAGAAAAACCCGTCAAAGGCTGGAGTCAGTGCGGCAAGTGTGAAAGGTAACGCAGGTCCGACCGTCGAACATGACGGCGGAAAAGTGAACAGCCAAAACAATCAATTCAAAAAGCAATGATGGATCATCACAGGTGTCTGAACGGGTGCCTGTGATGATTTTTTCATTTGCAAGTAGCTTCATTACTTCTCCCCTATCATCATATGCAAAAATTCACTTTGCTTCCCATCATGTTTTCAAGTAAACTATCAGTATTGTTACTAGTTGTCAGACCTCTTACTACACGTTCCACATCGGTACGAGTCGTCTCACACTGCTTATTTTTGATAACGTTTACAGATGAGGAGAGAAAATAGATGATGATGAAAAGATCAATATTTTTCACGATAGGGTTATTCATATTGACGCTCGGGGTTTCCTTGATTATTAAATCAGGACTCGGTGCCTCTGCCTGGGATGCACTAGCAGTCGGCCAGTCAAGGATGTTTGGGATCACGGTCGGCACGGCCGTGTTCATCAATGGGATTGTCTTGATCATACTGAATGCGATCATTATGAAAAAACGTCCGGATATCCTCGCGACCTTGACAATCTTCGTCATTGGACTATTGATTGATTTCTGGCTTCTTGTTGTGTTGGCTGACTTTGCACCTCAAGCTTTGATCAATCAATTCCTTGCGATTGGGTTTGGGATCCTGACTGTCGGTCTTGGTGTTTCGATCTACCTGCAGGCAAAATTCCCTGCAAGCCCGATGGACACGCTTATGGTCGCGATTCATACCCGCTTTGGTTTGAACTTGCGCAACTCACGGATCATCTCTGAAGGGTTTGCGTTGACACTCGCTTTCCTATTTAAAGGCGATATCGGGATCGGGACCATCCTCGTCACCCTCTTACTCGGATTCGTTGTTCAGTACTTGTTTCCGATCTTTGAACAATTGTTCGAGAGGGACACGTATTCAAAAGCTGCCGTTCCCACTGAATAGCAAGAAGACCTTCCCGCATTTCCGGGGAGGTTTTTTTCATTTATACGGCTATGCCCTCAAACAATAAACAGGATGAAACAAGTCATTACATGATATGATGATTTTATTATTCTGTTTCCTATAGGAGCGTATTATATGCTGCACGCACTAAATAAAAAATTGGAGAAACTGATGCCCTTCATCACGCCGTCCGCTGTCTTGATCGGTGTTCTGTTTGCTTCTTCTTTATCACATCTGACGTTCATCGTCCCATGGGTATTTGCGTTCATGACGTTTTCCGGTAGCTTGAGCTCGAATTTCCACTCCGTGAAGAAGGCCGTTTCATTTCCAGTTCCACTATTGACCTCCCTCCTTATCCTTCATATCTTGATGCCGCTTTGGGCATTCGGGATGGGGAGCATCGTCTTCCCTGAAGACGGGTTGACCGTGACGGGTCTTCTGCTGGCGATGGTCATTCCTACTGGGATCACGAGCTTCGTCTGGGTGACCATCTATAAAGGAAATATCGGACTCGCCCTCTCGATCATACTCGTCGATACCATCCTGTCACCGTTCATTGTCCCGGCAAGCCTTTCATTTATTGTCGGACAGAAGGTTGAAATGGACAGCTGGAGTATCATGAATGGCCTGATGTGGATGGTGGTGATCCCTTCAATCATCGGGATGATTTGCAACCATGTGACGAAAGGGACGATCAAGGACACTCTCGGAAAGAGGTTATCCCCTTTTTCAAAGATTGGTATCGGGGTCGTTGTTGCCATCAATAGTTCTGCCGTCGCCCCTTATCTAAAAGAATTCAGTCCCAAACTATTCATGATTGCTTTCACCGTCTTGTTCATCGCTGTCTCCGGATTCGCCCTCGCCTGGCTGCTCGGGACAATGCTCAAACAATCAAGGGATACGAAAACAAGCCTCCTGTTCACTGGGGGGATGCGTAATATAAGTGCCGGTGCCGTCATCGCCGTTCATTACTTCCCTGCTGCCGTCGCTGTACCGGTTGTGATCGGCATGCTCTTTCAGCAGGTGCTCGCTTCCTTCTTCGGGTTCCTTTTCCACCGGCGTGAACTGCGGATGGAAGGAAATTAATGAATACGAAAAAGGATCCCATTGTCGACAATGGGATCCTTTTTTTATATTCATCTTATTTCTTCATGACGCCTTTCAGGACAAATGCCACGTTGGCAGGACGTTCTGCGAGACGTCTCATGAAATACCCATACCAATCCGTCCCATAAGGAACGTAGACACGCATCTTGTATCCTTCTTTTACAAGCTCATGCTGACGCTCCACACAGATGCCAAACAGCATCTGGAACTCGAATTGGTCCCTTGGGATATTATGCTCTTCAGCAAGCTTCTTCGTGTATTCGATGATGTGATCATCATGTGTCGCGATCGCCGTATAATTTCCATTCAGCATATGCATCTTGATGATTTTCTTAAAATTGTCGTCCACGTCTTTCTTCTCAGGGAAGGCAACTTTAGGCGACTCTTTATAAGCCCCCTTCACAAGACGAAGGTTCGGGGAATACGCATTCAACTCTTCAATATCCTTTTCTGTCCGGTATAGATAAGCTTGGATGACGGTGCCGATGTTGTCGTATTCGGACTTCAATGCCTTGAATATTTCAAGCGTCTTACCGCATCGGGAATAATCTTCCATATCAATCGTTACAAAGACTCCATGCTTCTTCGCTTCTTCAAGGATCATCCTCATATTCTTCATGACGACTTCCTCACTTAAATCAAGACCCATGGACGTCATCTTCAGTGAAAGTTGGGAATTAAGGTTTTCCCTCCCGATTGCACGGACAGCCTCCACACATTCAAGGGCCATTTCATTGGCTTCCTCGACATTATCAACAAACTCACCTAAATAATCAATCGTTACTACAAGGTTCTGTTTATTCAATTCACGAATGACCTCTACCGCTTGGTCTATAGAAGAACCGGCAACAAATCGGGACGCCCCGAAACGTAGGCCGTATTTCTTAGCTAGCTTAGTGATCGGCTTATTTTTAGAAAGGAATAAAAAGAAATTACGCATTGCTTGCTCCATGTTGCTACCTCCCTGAAAAAAGAACATATATGCCATACTATGAAAACGTTTTCTTTTCTGATAAAAAGAAAAGATTTCTTGTAGTATTCTATTTACCAACATTTTATCACCATTTAAACAATTTGAATATACTTTTGTTACTGTCTTGGTAGAATATTATCGAAATTTGTCAGAGGTGCATATCCCCCATAAATATAGGCACACTAACGGTTGATTGCGATTGACAAGGGTGTATTTTCCAGAAACCCCAGGACTTTATACCCGACAACCAAAAGGAGGAATCATTTATGCAGCAACAACCTCAACAAGGCAGCCAGCAACAGACATATACGCAGCCCCCTCAAATGTTGACAACGAAGGATTCACTATACTTGAATGACATGCTGGCATGGAATTTGAACGCCATGAAAAAATGTCATTTTGCAGCTACACATTGCCAGGATCAAGAGATAAAGGCGGCCCTTGACCGTTGCGGCCAAATGCACCAGCGTCACTACGAACAATTATTGGCGCACTTGAACACCACAAATCCGAATCAGGGCATGATGTAGAAGGGAGACTGAACGCATGAATCAGCAAAACCAGAATCAACAGAAAATCCAAAATCCGCAAACACAAGTCCCGTCCACTCCTCAAATGAATGACCGTGACTTTATGACAGACGTCCTGTCTCAAGAAAAATACATGACCGCTTCTTACTGCACGGCCCTCAATGAAGCTAGCCATGCGGCACTGTATCAAGACTTGCTTACGATCTTCAACGAAACCCAGAACGCGCAGCGGGAGCTCTACAATGAAATGTTCCGCAAGGGCTGGTATAAGCTTGAAGCAGCAGACAGCCAAAAAATCCAGCAGTCTTATCAGCAGCACCAGCAGTACTCTTCACAATTCCCATATGGGACAGGTGGACAGTTGCAATAGTGTTGAATCAGTGGTCCTCTATTTTGAGGACCACTTTTTAGATTAGGGTGAAAGCGCGAGTCCGTCCTTTTCTTGAAGGCCCTTCGTTGAACTGAAAGAGGTCGGGGTTTTCCAAGCAACTTGTCGAATCATGTCCCTTTACAACTACCTTGCCTCCCGACGACGTCGCCACTCCCTCACACAAAAAAAGCACCCACACATGGGGTACTTTCTACACGTCTATTCATCCTTCTTCTTACGGTTCAATTCTTCACGATGCGCTTCATTCAACGCTTTCATTTCACCGATGAGATTCTTCATCTCTTCTTTACCATCCGGATATAATGAGTTCCAATGCTTCACCAGCGCCGGCATTTGTTTGGCGATGAACGTGTAAAGCGCATATTGAGTCACCATTTCTTTTTTCTCAGGCGTTGTTTCTCCGATGAGCAGCTCTGTATATTTTTCAATCAATGCATCGAATTGTTCTGGAAATTCACTCATGGACTGGTTCCTCCCTTATGATTACTTCTCCTTGCACGACAGTGGACAGGTTTTACAGCGGAATCGTTCACCATTTTCCAACCGATAGGATAAGCAGCACGTCTTTCTCACACGGATCTTCTCATCGAAACCGTCTCTGTGAACTTTATCAGTATAATATCTGTTAAGGGGATTTTCCTTATACGCCCCGAATACATGACGGTTCTCTTCACTCAGTAAATAAGCGAAATCACGTTCCTTTTTCTCCCGCAGCTCTTCACTCGTTACGAACGCTTCATTTTCATACACCCAGAAAAGATAGACCGCACTGTTTTCCCATAAGATCCGTTTGGACAGCCTGGCGGTTTCATTCAGGACGGAGATGACTATATCAAGATGGCCCCTGAACAGGGACTGGAAGAATTCCTCTTTTTCAGATTGTGACGTGAACTCCGGTGCGCTTTCATCCTTCAGAAAAATACGGGGCAGCCAGAGCCCCTTTTCATTGATGTGATCGACAAGGATGAGATTATGGGGTGACAGATTCAACTTCCGATTCCAGAAGGTGGCCGCGAGCATCCCCAATGCCGGGATGAACGCATATCGTTTCATAAAAAGGGATGCGGCCGTCCTTAATTCATCCGCACCCGTCAAGGCAACCCGTTCCTCAAGATACCGGACCATCATCCCGTCTTCAAAAAGGAGCCGTGATGCCTCCACTCCGCCCGTTACTGACGGATCCCATTTCTGAAGCCGGTACTCTCCGAGAAGCGCCCATTGTTCATCCGAAAGTGTCGGGGCTCTCACACCTTCTCACCCACCTCATTGAGGATGCATCTCCCTTTTCCGAACGGGATGCAAAGCGGGGTGCCGAATAACGGGTCGCTCGTAACCTGACAATCCATATCAAACACATTCTTCACCAGTTCACAGTTTATGATCTTTTCAGGTTTGCCCTGGGCATAGATTTTCTGATCACGGATGGCTACGATATTGTGCGCGTATCGGCATGCAAGATTCAAATCATGAAGCACCATGACAATCGTACGCTCTTCCGTCTCGTTCAGTTCGAACAGAAGATCGAGGATTTCAATCTGGTGTGTCATATCCAGATACGTAGTGGGCTCATCCAACAGGATGATGTCCGTATCCTGTGCAAGCGTGAGTGCAATCCATGCCCGCTGGCGCTGACCGCCTGAAAGTTCATCGACTTTGCGGTGCTGAAGTTCTTCCATTTTCGTTGCCTTCAGTGCATTCTGGACAATTTCCTCATCTTTCTGCGACCATTGCTTGAGCCATGTCTGATGAGGGTACCTCCCCTGTTTCACCAATTGAAGCACCGAAAGCCCCTCTGGTGCCGTCGGGGACTGGGGGAGGATCGCCATCTTGCGCGCCACTTCCTTGGTCGACATCTTCGCAATGGCATCGCCTTCCAAAAGGACAGACCCCTGCTTCGGTTTCAATAGACGGGCAATGGACCGGAGCAGCGTTGATTTCCCACAGCCGTTCCCGCCGATGAATACCGTGATTTCCCCTTTTGGGATTTCAATATTCAGTTCATCAATAATGATCCTTTCACCGTAAGAGAGGGTCAGATCTTTCGTTTCAAGCATGCTCATTGCGCAGCCAACTCCTTAAGAATTTCTCGTTTTAAATAACAAATAAATAAAATACGGGGCACCGATCGCAGCCGTGAACACCCCGGCAGGGACCTCGAGAGGCAAGAACAGCGTACGGCCGATCAAGTCAGCAAGCATCACAAGGATCCCGCCGATGAGGGCAGAAGCAGGAAGCAGTGCACCGTATGAGGAACCGACCATCCTTCTTGCCATATGCGGGGCCATCAAGCCGACAAACCCGATGCCGCCTGCAAAGGAAACCGCTCCCCCAACTAAAACCGTGGCCATCAGCAAGAGGAAGAAACGCTGTCTTTGTACGTGCCCCCCGACTCCCTTGGCCAGTTCTTCACCAAGTTCCTGTATATTCAATTGACGTACGAGTAAAAAGCTGATCAGAATGAACACGATACTCCAAGGAAGGAGGATCGCCACATCCTGCCAATCCGATCCATTCACGGTACCGGTGATCCAGATATTCGCCTGGCTCGCCCTGTATATCGGACCCATGATCATCAACAGGGTCGTAACGGCCTGGGTAAGGGCTGATATCCCGATCCCGATCAAGACGAGCCTGACGGGTGAAACGCCTTTTCTCCATGCCAGGAAATATACCAGAAAGGCGACGACCGCAGCCCCTGAAAAGGCAGCAACCGGCATCCACTGGATGCTGACCGGGAGCGTGCCATCTTCGTTACTGAAAAGCGTCAGGAATGCGACGACTGCCGCTCCCGCCCCGCCGGTGATCCCGATGATATCGGGCGATGCAAGTGGATTCCTGATCATCCCCTGCAAGATCCCACCCGCTACTGCAAGTGCCATCCCCGCAAGGAGCGCAATGATGATGCGAGGCAGACGGAAGGTTTTTACGACGAGCTGTTCAAGGCCTGTCCCACCTCCAAAAAAGACACTAGCAACATTCCACGGTGCGATCTTCATATCCCCGATCCCTGTGCTCACTACTAACACGAGGAGCGTCAGGACACCAAGGATCACCACTTTTTTTAATGCTGATAGATCGATTAAGAATGACAGTCGATCTTTAAATAAACGTTTCCCTATGAATCTATTCATTTTCAGAACCCCTTCCTAGCCACATATACGAAGAACGGGGCACCGATGACAGCGGTCATGACCCCGACGGGCACTTCCTGGGGCATGATGATGTAACGCGCTGCAATGTCGGCAATCAGCAAAAGGACCGCTCCCAACAAGCCTGCATAAGGAATGAGCCACTTGTGATCGACTCCGATCAATTTCCTGGCTAAATGAGGGATGACGATCCCGATGAATCCGATTGGTCCGGCAATCGCAACCGAACCGCCGGCTAAGAGGACGACGATCAAGAGTGCAAGGAATTTGATCAGGTTGGTCTTGAGCCCGAGCCCTTTGGCCACATCCTCCCCCATTGCTAGGATATTCATTTTTCCGGCAAGGATGAGGGCACCAATCCAGCCTGTCAGGATATAAGGGAATACCCCTGTCAAAATCTCAAGCTTCCTTCCCTGGACCGATCCCGCAAGCCAGAAAAGCACCTGTTCAAGCGCGGATTCATCAAGTACAAGCAGTCCTTGTGTAAAGGATGAAAACATCGCCGTGATTGCGGCTCCGGCAAGGGTAAGCTTCATCGGTGTCAATCCGTTATTCCCTGCGGCACCGATCGCATACACCCCAAAGGCGGCAATGCCTGCGCCGAGGAAAGACAGCCAAGTGAACGCCCCGAGGTCGGTGACGCCGAACAATGTCACGGCTGCAACGACCATGAACCCGCCACCGGCATTGATCCCGAATATGCCGGGCGAGGCGAGTGGATTCTTCGTCAAAGTCTGCATAAGGACCCCTGATATGGCAAGTGACGCTCCAACTACCGCTGCAATCAGCGCCCTCGGCAACCTGATTGTCTGCAGCACCAGATGCTCCGTTGACTGATTTGGATTGATAAACGCCTCCACCGCTGTTCTCCACGACGTTTCCGTATATCCATAAATAATGCTCATTCCGATGCTTAAGAAAAGGAAGAGGATCGTTACCATAAATAATATGAACTGCTTCTGAGTTTTCATCATATGTTTACCTTTCCACACGAAAGTAGTTCCTTCGTTAAAATCATTGTGTTCGTTTACACTTCACATTTTATTGTAAAAAAGATTATCATAAGCGTCAATGATTTTGAAAATCATTATCAATTAGATATTGACAATGAAAACCTTCTCAACTATTATAATGATTGTAAATGATAATCATTATCAACCACTACACATTAGGAGGACTCATACATATGAAATTAAAGAGTACGATATCACTACTTCTGATCGCTTCCCTTCTGCTTCTGGCAGCATGCGGGAATAAAGATGAAAAAGAAGATGCTACAGAAGAAGAAGGCACGAAAAATGAAGCCTATACAGTGGAACATGCAATGGGTACGACAGAAATTGAAGGAACGCCTGAAAAAGTGGTCATCCTTACAAATGAAGGTACGGAAGCCTTGCTTTCGATGGGGGTCACCCCGGTTGGCGCCGTTCAGTCCTGGACTGGAGACCCTTGGTATGATCATATTTCTGACAAAATGAAAGATGTTGAAGTAGTCGGAACGGAAAGTGAATTGAACATCGAAGCAATCGCAAAGCTTCAGCCAGACCTGATCATCGGAACGAAACTTCGTCAGGAAGAACAATACAACCAATTGAAAGAAATCGCTCCGACTGTCATGTCTGAAACACTTAAAGGCAATTGGAAAGAAAACTTCGAACTTTATGCAAAAGCATTGAATAAAGAAGAAAAAGGACAAGAAGTGCTGGCTGATTATGACCAGCGCATCGAAGACCTGAAAGGACAATTGGGAGATAAGCTGAATCAGGAAATTTCCATGGTCCGCTTCCTTGCAGGCGACGTCCGCATCTATCATAAAGATTCATTCTCCGGGGTCATCCTCGATCAATTAGGCTTCAAACGACCGGAGGGTCAGGATGTGGATGACTTTGCCGAAAAAGGTGTGACGAAAGAGCGCATCCCTGCAATGGATGGGGACACCCTCTTCTACTTCACATACGAAACAGGTGACGGCGAAGCGAACAAACTGGCAGAAGAATGGATCAATGATCCGCTCTTCCAAAACCTTGAGGTAGCCAAATCAGGAAACGTCCACGAGGTCAGTGATGCGATCTGGAACACAGCAGGCGGTGTCATCGCAGCGAACGAAATGCTCGATGATATTGAAAAATATTTCTTGGAACAATAATGATTGAAGAAAGATCAGGATGTAGTCCTGGTCTTTTTTTGTTGGATTCTTTTAGATGAACTTGTTGATGTCTTGCATTTGAACGGATTGTTAGGCGCAGACTCCTTTTGGTAAAGCTCACCGCCCTTACATGGAACAGGACAATCGTGTTTTACAGGGCCTGTTGTTAAATCACCCCTCTCTCCAACTTTTCCATCCCCCCTCAATTTTTCATATTTATCCCTGTTTAGGAAACACTACCGTAGACACCACATTGACGTGAGGGATTTATATGTTTTCAATCTTTAAAAATAAGAGTTCAGATAAAAACAACAAGAAACCGACATTTGAAAGCATTAAGATCAGCTTGGAAAAATCAGCTGATTATGAACAGTCTTATTATCAAAATCCTTATACTGGCCTGAAGTTCAGCCTCCATTTCGTCACGACCTTGATCGACGGGAAGATCCTTCAGGAAGATCTCCTCCCATCTGTATTATCAAAGGGGTTCAAGGATCTTGAAGACCTGCACACACTTGTGCCGATCGTGGATATCCAGATCTCAACTGATGAATCGATCATTGAGCAGAAATTATTCAATGGATATACGATGTTGACGATCGGGGGATCACAGCGGAAATTTGCTTTCATCGCCACAAAAAATGAGATGGGACGCAAGGTTTCGCAACCGGAAGTGGAATTCAGTGTCGTTGGCCCGAAAGAAGCGTTCGTAGAATCTCTCAGCGATAATTTGAATCTTGTTCGTAAAAGGATCCCAATTAAAGAATTGACGGTCGAAGAGTTTAATGTCGGATCCATTACTCACACCAGGATTGCCCTGCTCTATTTGGATGGGCTCGCTAATGAAGCGAACGTGAATACGATGAGGCAGCGTATCGATGGAATCAACTTCGATCAGGTCACGGATTCTTCCTTCATCGAACAGTTGATTGCAGACAATAGCGTCTCTCCTTTTCCTCAGCTTCTTGATTCGGAAAGACCGGACCGTGTGGCATCGGTATTGATAGAAGGAAAGGTCATCGTCATGGTGGACGGCTCTCCTCATGCGTTGATCGGCCCCACGACGTTAGTGGAGTTTTTCAATGCATACGAGGATTATTTCCTTAACTTTATCGTGGCATCCTTTTTCAGGCTCGTCCGGGTTTTTGCCGTGGCATTCTCAATCTTGATTACACCGATTTATGTGGCGGCGCTCACCTATCATTACGAACTGATCCCGAAAGACCTCATGGCGACGCTGGTCACTTCCAGGCAGGAAATCCCATTGCCACCGATACTGGAGGCCTTATTCCTAGAGTTGACGATCGAGCTCCTGCGAGAGGCTGGAGCCAGACTTCCAACAAAGGTCGGTCAGACGATCGGTATCGTAGGCGGTATCGTAATCGGGACGGCATCGGTTGAAGCCGGCCTGACGAGTAACGTATTGCTCATCCTCGTAGCCCTCGCAGCGCTCGCGTCGTTTACGACGCCGGTCTATCGGATGGGTAATACAATCCGTATCCTGCGCTTCCCTTTCTTGCTGCTTGCCCAGCTTTGGGGACTGCTTGGGATCGTCTTTTGCTTCTGCTTACTGATGGGTCACCTATTGCAGCTTACTTCACTAGGACGCCCTTTCCTGGAGCCGCTATTCCCGCCGAGGCTTAAGGACCTGAAGGATGCGCTGATCCGCTTCCCGTTCAATAAACAAGCCTTGCGCCCGGGGTATCTACAAACAACCAAAAAAGTCCGCTTCAACTCTCAGGAAGGAAAGGAAAAGCTCGATATCGATGAATGATTGGAGGTGCCACGATGCTGCAGATCCCAGAACGAAATAAAATCAGTCCCGGACTGGTTTTCTTTCTCGTCCATTCCATACAGGTAGGTGGGGGTGTCCTTGGTTTTCAGCGGATCATCGCCAGAAACGCAGGGTATGACGGCTGGATTGCTGTCATCCTTGCCGGCATCTTCACGCATATCCTGATGATCATTATGTATAAGCTCGTGGAACTTGGCGAAGGGGATATCGTATCGGTTCATGCACTGGCTTTTGGGAAATGGCTAGGAAAGATATTCGACATGATTTTTGTCCTCTATTTCAGTTTGTTGGTCATCACCATTCTCAGGACTTACATTGAAGTGTTGCAGGTCTGGATGTATCCGAGGCTCAGCACGTTCATTTTCTCGCTGTCATTTCTTCTGCTCTGCTATTATTTCGTGAACGGTGGCGTGAGGGTCATTACTGGGACGGCTTTCTTCGGGACCATCCTCCCGAGCTATCTTGCGCTTTCCTTTGCCTTCACATTCCCATATGCCGATTTCAGGAATATCCTTCCCGTCTTTGACCATTCACTCAAAGACATTTTGATTTCCACCAAGAATATGTCTTTGACTTATTTGGGATACGAATCGATTGTCGTTCTTTATCCATTCATCAAGAATGCCAAACAATCGCAAAAATATGCACACTGGGGGCTTTTCACCACCACGATGGGCTATACGATCATCGCCCTTATATCGTTTGCTTTCTTCAGTGAGAAGCAGCTGGAGAAGACCGTCTGGGCCACACTTTCCATGTGGAAGATCGTCGAAATGCCTTTCGTAGAAAGATTCGAATACATCGGGATCGCCAACTGGTGCCTGATCATCCTTCCCAATGTGTGTATCACGCTGTGGTGCGCAAGCAGGATCTTAAAGAGAATGACTCCGATGAAGCACCGGCATTCTTTGGTCGTGGTTTCCATACTATGCTTATCGACTCTATCATTCTTTACCAGTCGGCATCAGGTAAACTTCTTGAACGACTGGGCGGGAAGAATCGGCTTTTATATCAACTTTATTTACCTTCCACTTCTATTATTGCTCGTCATCTTGATGAAGAAGGTGAGAAAGAAATCATGAAAAAGAGAAGCCTAATTGGAATTGCATTGATTTCCATGTTGTTATCAGGATGTGTCGAACGGGAAATCCTCGATGACCTGTATATCGAGACCGTCAAAGGATACGATGTCGGGGACAACAGTAAAATCAGGGGAACAGCCATGTTTCCGATCTATCAGCCTGACAAGACGATTGAGAATATGACTCTCTCGGCAGAAGCTTCTTCGACGAGGGAAGTACTTGAAAAGCTGTCGCGGATGTCACAGCAGCCCCTTGTCAGGGGAGGATTGGATGCTGTGGTGATCGGGGAGGAATTCGCCAAAAAAGGCGTCATCGATGTGGCCGATTCCCTGCAAAGGGATGCAAGCATCGGGGCACGTGTCTATCTGATGGTGACGGAAGGAACTGCGCAAGAAGTCCTTAAAGGTCAATACGGAATCAGGGGAAACGGGATGTACATATCGAATCTCTTGAAACAGAATATAACGCGAAGGGAACTGCCTGAAACGAATCTTCATATGTTCTTGTTCGACTACTATCAGGAAGGACAGACCCCCTACCTCCCGATTATCAGAAAGGTATCAGATAATACGCTTCAAGTCGTAGGGGTCGCGCTCTTTAAGGATGATAAAATGATTGATTCCATCCCCGCAGATGATATGTTTTTTTTCAAAGTGTTGGTTGACAGGGTGTCAGAAGGAAGCCATGTTGTCAAGCTTCATGAGGAAGAAGACGGAAATGAGCCGAATATTGAAGCCTCCGTCACCAGCCTTAAATCCAAACATGACATCGAGGTCGCGCACGAAAAACAACCAGTTGAAGTGACGATCACGATTACAATCAGGGGAATCATCAAAGAGTTTACCGGAAAGAAATTGACATCTGGACGAATCACTCAAATCGAAGAGCATATGAAGAAGGATATTGAAGAAAAATCACTGAAAATGCTTAAACAATTCCAAAAGGACGGATTGGACCCCGTCGGGATCGGCCAAAGTCAAAAACATGGTGTAAAAGGATTTGATATAAAGGAGTGGGAAAAGGAGCTCTATCCTAATGTAAAATTCATTATTAAACCGGACGTCCGGATCGTCGAAGGCGGTACCGTGGAATAGGCTTGCCATGGAAAAAAACATCACTGCAATGCCTGAGCCAGCGGCAGTAACAAAAAAGGAGGAGCAACGGGCTGAACATTCCCGTTGCTCCTCCTTATTTTTTCTTCAAGGGATCAAACTTCCCCAATCTTTATCGCCCTCTTGTCATGCGAGCTTTGAATGCACGCTTCAATGATGCGGATGACATCATTCGCATCTTCCGCTCGTACAGGGACAGTGCCATTGTTCCTGAGAGCTTCATAGATGCCTTCGTAATACTTCGTGTAATCCCCTTTTTCCGAAGGCAGTCTGCCAGTTGTCACTCCATCTTCATTTGCGAGTGACAGTGTTCCCCATAAGCTTTCATCCTCACGTCCCCATTCACTTGAATAAGGGTCGATCCCTTCTTTCAGGTCGGATTCCTGAGGGTCCATGCCAACCTTCATAAAGCTTCCCGTTTTACCATGCACTTGGTAACGCGGCCCCGGGTCCAGGACCATCGAACGGGAATAGAGACCGACCCTCATTCCTTCATAGCCGAAAGTGATCTGGAAATAGTCCTCAGCTTTCTCGGGATCACGTTGAGCGAACACATCCGCAAACACCCATTGCGGCTTACCGAATAAGCATAATGCCTGATCGATCAAATGGGCACCGAGATCATATAGCACCCCTCCCCCATCGATCTTATTTTCTTTCCATCGATCCTTGACGGCTGGCCTGTAGCGGTCGAAGTGAGCTTCATAAGTAGCCAATTCACCTAACCGTTTTTCATTTAACAGCTTTTCGAGGGTGAGGAAATCCGCATCCCAGCGACGATTATGGAAGACCGACAGTAAGAGCCCCTTCTCTTCCGCTAACCTGATGAGCTCATCCCCTTCTGCACTGTTCGTGACGAAAGGTTTTTCCACCACCACATGCTTCCCAGCCTCGAGGGCCTTCTTGATCATCGTGTAATGTAAATGATTCGGTGTCGTGATGACGACTAGCTCGATTTCTTCTTGAAGCAGCTCGTCCAACGTCTTGACGACTTTTATTCCTTCTAGGTCCTGCTGGACTTTCTCTTCGTTTGAAGACATGACGGTATGTATCGTGAACTTCTCGGAATGCTGCAGTAATGGACGATGAAAGCTTTGTCCTGAAAATCCGTAGCCTGCCAAGCCTATAGTAATTGGTTTCATGTTATCACCTGTTTCTTTGGATTGTGTTTTCTATCTTATCATGTTGGAGTACGGTTGGTGAAATTCTTTACTCCGGGCTTTTGATCAATCACGGTTTACGGAACGTTTAACCTGTGGTTACAATAAAGGAGAAAGGGGGTTTACACATGCAATCGATTAAAAATAAAGAAACATTCGACGAAATCATCACGACCGACCAACCGGTGGTCATTAAATTCCATGCCGACTGGTGCCCTGACTGCCGACGCATGGACATGTTCATTGATGAGATCATGGAGCAATACAGTGAGTATAAATGGTACGATATCAACAAGGATGAATTGCCTGAAATCGCTGAGAAATACGATGTCATGGGCATCCCAAGCCTGCTCGTATGGAAGAACGGTGAAAAAATCGCCCACCTACACAGCGCAAATGCCAAAACGCCTGACCAAGTAACCGAATTCATGAACTCACTATAATAGAAGGTACGTCCCTCACTGCTTTAAAGCAATGAGGGACGTACCTTTTTCATTCGAGGATGGTGCCGTCGCTCTTGACGAATATGGTTTTGATGACAGTCCGCTCGTATTTATGGCCTTGTGCAGTCACTCCGTTGATGTCGATTGTGATATTGTGGATGCCTTCTTCGTACGCTGCAAGGTCTTCCTGATTAAGGCTATCAGGGTTTTTAATCGCTTGCGTCCGTTTCGGTTCCTTTTCGGGAATATGCATCACATGGACGTTCGTATGTACCTTCTTGGTATCGTCCATTTTTCCGATGGAATCATCCTTCCCCTTGAAGAGGTCTTCCAACCGCGGATTCACCCCGTCTTTAAACAGCAGATTCAATAAATACATGTCTGTTCGATCATTCCTTGCTTCAAGGAGCCATCTGCCGGCGGATGGATGAACGATCTTGAGCGAATGATGAAAGGCACCTGGAAAGAACCCTGTTTCATCCATCCCGATGGAAAAGCCCATATGCTTATTGCCACCCGGGTCTGTCAGGGTAAGGGCTGTATCATCGAGACTGTTGATCCAATCGATGGTGAGTTCATCCACACCATCTTCAACCCAAAACCATTCCTCTCCTTTACCCGTATACTCCCCTCCCCTATGCAGAACGGAGGTTCCGCTCTCTCCTGCTTCTAACGTAATGGATGCGAACGGCGGTTCCTCCACATCTTCCAATAGTAGTCCCTTGATGTAAGGGAAGATTTCCTCTCCCTGCTTGATCGTTTTATGAGTCCAATCCCGGGCAACCATTTTCTTGCCATAAGGGAGCCGGGAACTCTTCACGGTAACCGCTCCGTCATTCGGCCCAAACCGGCTCAAGTACAGACCGCCCCAGAACAATTCAGAACCCATGCCACCCCAGCCGGTCCCACCGAATGTGTAAAAAGGCGTATGAAGACTAGCATCAAGGTGATCCGTACGCTCCCTGAAGGCCTTCATATAAGCCGTCTGAAGGGAAAATATGGCATCACTCTTACTATTGATCTTCTCGGTCAGCCAGCTTGCCCATTTGCTATAAGCAAGGTCGGCAAGCTCCGCCCCGTGATGAGGGGTCGAAAGAGTGATCGCACGCCTGACATACGGTGAGGCTCCGTGATGGACCATGGCCGTCTGGGCGTCGATCCCACCCTTGCTGTGTGCGACGATCACCAATTTTTTCTTGAAGTAATCACTTATTTCTTTCATTTTTTCTGCCAAAAGCAATCCGTTCGCCCACATGTCACTACTTCCGGACAAATTGATGAACGCTGTTTGGAATCCATGGGAGCAGGCTAATTCACCGATATCATGACCAGCGATCCGCCATGTATCGGAATTGGTGTTGATTCCATGAATGAACAGGATCGGATCGCTCCCATCCAGGACTTCATCAGGACGTGGACCAGAATTCCAAGTACCAGGTTCCAAATCCCGCGTTCCTTTAGGCGCAAGATTCGAAGACGAGTTCCGGAAATTTTTCATTTCACCGACCTCCTTTTCTCTCTTGTTCGCTATTTCATGAAAAAAACCTTCTTATCAATGCGAAAACAGGACTCTATGCTTATTTTGCGAAGCACCATGCATAACCCCCTTCTTTTTTTCCAACACTAACATGAAAGGCTAAAGGAGGGATGACACGTGACAAAGAAGTTCAATGATGGAAGCAGCAATCAAAATTCACCGAAACGTGGTACAACTGAATTTGCTTCCGAAATTACGACCGGGGACAACAGTAAAGGGAATAAACATAACAAAGATCAAAAAAAGAAAACGAAATAATCGACGAGCTACCATTGCTGGTGGCTTTTATTTATTCAAGGGGTGCCGGGGATCGATCTAAAAAAAGAAAAAACCGATTTCGGAATCACATCCAAAATCGGTTTCCTCTCACTCTTTATCATCAGCACTGTTTAAAATCGGTGTTCCGCCGCCTTGAAGATAATACGGTGCTGAGTAATCCTTAGGGTGATCTTCTTTCCCGTAAAACGCTTCATTCATTTCGATATTTGCCTCTGAAGTGGATGTTTTCTCTTCTTTTTTCATATCAGCATCATCCTTTCCACCATAGCGTACCTGTTCCCGAGGCAAAATATACAGGCATGATTCAGAAGCAACGGGACACACTAACCAAAGGAATCAGAACCTAATGGGAGGAATTGAATATGGAACTTAATCGGGTAAAACAGATCTTGTCTTCTTCAGCGGACATCGAGGTCAAGTATAATGATGCTTCCGTCTGGATTGATGAAGTGATGGAAGATGGACAGACCGCGGTCGTTCATTTGCGGGGACCTTTGGAAGAGAGGTCACAGGTCAGCATTTCCGATTTACAAGAAGGATGAACGCTACGAAAAAAAAAAGCCATGCAGTACTATCACTGCATGGCTTTCGCATGGTCAGTCTTATTTGATTTTCCCTTTATTGTTAAGGATTTCAAAGATCAATTCTGCTTGGTTCGTATTATCGATCATGCCTGCAAACTTCTCTTTTTGAGGTCCGAATGCATAGACAGGTACGTCATCCCCTGTGTGACCGTCCGTTGTCCAGCCAGTACCGGAGCGAACATCGAAGATCTTCTCGATTGCATTATCGATTTCAGTTTTATCCTTCGTTTCTGCTGCTTCTTTAACAGAAGCAATTTCTTCGCTTGTTAGTTCTAGATCAATATACTGAGCTAGAGTGTCTTCGACAGAAGCACCGTTCGCAATTTCTTCAGCCATGAAATCAGGTGTGCGTTTAGCAGCATTGATTGGGTCTGGATTCCAATTATATTCTCCGTTTGATCCAATCGTGAACCCGCCTGTAGAGTGGTCAGCTGTAACGACTACCAAAGTTTCGCCATTTTCTTTCGCAAAGTCACGTACTTTTTCGAATGCCTTTTCGAAATCTCTCATTTCACTCATCGCTCCGACTACGTCATTATCATGACCAGCCCAGTCGATTTCACTACCTTCTACCATCAAGAAGAAACCTTCGTCATTCCCTTTCAGGCGATCTAGCGCTGAAGTTGTCATATCTGCAAGGCTAGGCTGCTCCTGATCACGGTCGATCATCTTGTCCATACCTTCTTCAGCGAAAAGTCCAAGGATTTGACCATTCTTATCAGCTTTCATTTCATCTGTTGATGTCACATAGCTGTATCCGTCTTTCTTGAACTCATCTGCAAGGTTGCGGTCTTCTCTTTCAAAGAATGAAGTACCTCCGCCAAGCATGACGTCGATTTTATGCTCGCCGTTGATCATTTCATCAAAGTAATCATTGGCAATTTCGTTTTCATTGTGTCGGTCTTCATCGTGCGCACCGAAAGAAGCTGGAGTGGCATGAGTGATTTCGGAAGTTGAAACGATCCCTGTTGACATGCCGTTTTCTTTCGCTTGCTCCAATACGGTTTTCACGTTCGACTTATCATTGTCGACTCCGATTGCGTTGTTATAAGTTTTAACACCGGCGCTCATTGCAGTCGCTGCCGCTGCCGAATCCGTTACATTTTCTTCTTCATCTTCGGGATAGGTGGATTGCAGACCCACAAGATATGGATCGAATGCCGTTTTTTCGAATTCCATTGTATCCGGATTGTCATTCATATAACGAAGAGCTGTCGTATAAGGTACACCCATACCGTCACCGATCATGAAGATGACATTCTTCGCTTTCCCGTTTTTAGAATCTTGTGCCTTTGCTTCTGTATCGTCTTGATTCAACCCGATAACACTGCCAACCGCTAAGGAAGATACAACTGCCAGTGGAAGAATTTTTTTCAATGATTTCTTCATTTTCCTACCTCCTAGAATTTGAATACAGTTACTAGAATAGTAGAAAGATGTAAACATCCTTTTTCATAGAGGCTACAAAAATGTAAAAGGTTTGTAAACTTGGACGAAAGGTACGTCCCTCATCGCTTTAAAGCAGTGAGGGACGTACCTTTGTCCTGCTCCCTTATGACCGGAAGCGTACAGCATCTGAATGAGCCGCCTGATTTGATGATTTCAGAGAAGTCGGTTTCGATGACCGTGAAGCCTTTTCCCCTGATTTTTTCGTTCAGTCCTCTGTTCCCAGTGAGACTGATGATCTTGTGGTCCCCAATCGCCAGTACGTTCGGACCCATCTGGAATTGCTCCCGGTCATCCACTTCGATGACATTGTACCGGGCTTTGATTTTTTGCAGGTCTTTCTTTGAAAAGGCAGGCGGATATACGATGGCTGCTTCTTCCGAAAGGATCGTGAACACACAGTCAAGGTGAAGGATGTCGCTTCTCAGGGGTAGTGCATGCACAGTATGATCCGGAAGCAGCTTCTTCAAATTCTGGATGGCCAGACGGTTGGTCCGTCCACTGATCCCGACCCATACATCCTTTCCATCAACAAGCACATCCCCTCCTTCAATCGAGTGACCTGCCAGGTGGATGTGAGGAAGCGCATTCGCCTCCAGCCATTCCATCAGTACCTTCACTTCGCCCTTCCTCAGCTCTGCGTTCATGGAAGAAACAAAGAATTCATTGCCGATGCAAAATCCGATATCCCTGGTGAATACCTGCTCGTTCAATTCTTCAAGGGGTTCGAGATGACTCACCCTGACCCCATGTTCCTCAAGGATCCGGACAAATTGATCGTGCTGCTTGATCGCTTTATCTATATCAATATTTTCTTTCAGATAATGTTTTTGTGTTTCGTTGATAACTTCGGTGATTCTCATATTCAGAGGTGAAACCACCAATACCTTTTTCAATCTTCCATATTCGTTAGGGCAAAATGCACTTTCCCTGACTGCTTGCTCTGACAGGTTCATAGGGCTTTACCTCCTATTATTTTCGTTTCGGAGTGAGTATTCCCTCTTTCGCTTTGAGTGAAACCATGGAATTCGTTGCGACCATTGAAGGTGATGAGAAATGAAGAGGGGAAGAGCCGTGCGAAAGGGTGGTGAGGGACACGTACCGATACCATTCCCGTCCACGTAAAAAAGGGACCCTTGTGCCGGATCCCTTTTCGTAGTTATGGATTAGTTGTTGTTTGAATTATTGGTGTTTGATTGATTGGAGCTGTTGCCGCCTTTTTCTCCGATTTCCTGATAGAACTCTTTACTATGATTGTTCGAAGTGGCTTCTCCACCTTTTTCCCCGATCTCTTGATAAAACTCTTTGTCGTGGTTGCGTGCTGTCGCGTTTCCGCCTTTTCGGCCAGCTTCTTCATAACTCATCTTTTCATTATTATTATTTGAACTGTTTGCCATGTTGTTTCCTCTCCTTTAAGTGTAATGGTTGAATCCAATGACTACTTTCGGAAATGACGTTTCCAATGACTGCTGATTTAGCTATTGCTTGACGATTGGTTTCCACCGCCGGAGCTTTTACCGCCCTTTTCGCCGATATCCTGGTAGAATTCCTTATCATGATTGCTGGCAGTCGCTTCCCCGCCCTTTTCCCCGATCTCTTGATAGAATTCCTTATCGTGGTTGCGGGAGGTAGCTTCCCCACCTTTGCGGCCAGCTTCCTCATAGCTCATCTTATTATTGTTGTTCTGATTGTCTGCCATGTTGTTTCCTCTCCTTTTGAGTGTAATTAGTGTAGTGACCAATGACTCTTACAGAAATGACGTTTCCAATGACTTTTTCTTTAAAAAACTAAGGTGAATCCTCATTTGCTGTTCGTATCAAGCAGCCCTATGGCTTATCTTTTCTCTTAAAACAGAATGCCATATTGTAAGAATCCTCCTTTGTTTTTTTATGTTACATAGGCTTGTTTACCATCTTTTTGAAAAGATAAACATCATGATGGGCTGTTTTTTTATAAAAATTTCCAAATCCTAATGAGAGCAGGCATCCCCACAGAAAAAATTTTTATGAAAGTTATGCTTACATCCTTTTTTGCTATTGTGCCCCATCGATTTTTTCTGTAAATTAGTCAAGTATGTTTTTTTAGGAGGAATCATCATGAATCAATCACAAACAACTCAACGAGTTCAAATATCAGCGGCGGACCCTTCTGCCATCGGGTTATTCGGGCTTGCAATGGTCACACTCGTGGCCTCATCATCCAAGCTTGGGTGGACGGACGGCGTATCATTTGTGCTGCCTTGGGCGATCTTCCTTGGTGGATTTGCACAGCTATTTGCTTCTATCCAAGATGCGAAACACAATAATACGTTCGGCATGACAGCCTTTGGAGCATTCGGACTGTTCTGGCTCGGTGTCGGGGCATCCTGGCTGATCCAGTTCGGTGTGTTCGGAGAAGATGCGGCTGCAGCCGTCGATCCCGAGCAATTAGGGATCGCCTTCATCGGTTACTTGATCTTCAGCCTGTTCATGACGATCGGAGCGATGGAAACACATAAGGTACTGTTCATCATTTTCGTATTGATCGACTTCTTGTTCATTGGCCTTTCATTGTCAACATTGGGGATCATGCCAGAAGCGATGCACACATTGGCGGCCGTTTCGGAGCTATTGATTTCACTCTTCAGCTTCTATGGATCGGCAGCGAGTGTGCTGAATGATCATTTCGGAAAAGTGACGCTTCCAGTCGGAAAGCCGTTCGGCATTTTTAAATAAGATCAACAAAAAGACGTGTGAGGAGGCTCACACGTCTTTTTATTGATTTTATTAGTGTACCATCCGGTCCCGGTCTTTCCAGAACTCCTTTCGGATGACGACTTTCTGGATCTTCCCTGAAGCCGTTTTCGGAAGTTCTTCCGCAAATGTGATTCCCTTCGGTGCTTTGAAATGGGCTAATTTTTCACGGCTGAACGAGATGAGTTCTTCTTCTGTCAGCGTGTAGCCTTCCCGGGTGACGACCACGGCATGCGGTACCTCTCCCCAACGTTCGTCAGGCACTGCAATCACCGCCGCTTCAAGTACACCGGGATGTTCATAAAGCGCACCCTCGACTTCAATGGAAGAAATATTCTCCCCGCCGCTGATGATGACATCCTTCATCCGGTCGACAATCTCGATATAACCGTCCCCATCGACGACCGCCATATCCCCCGTATGTAACCAACCATCGCGGATCGTTGCATTTGTCGCTTCGGGGTTCTTGAAATACCCCTCCATGACTGTGTTGGTCCTCGTCACGATTTCGCCGATTGCCTTGCCGTCATGAGGAACCTCGTTTCCTACCTCATCCACGACCTTGACCTTGGCACCGACCATACTGTATCCCGCCTTGGCCTTCAATCGGTACTTCTCTTCCTTCGTTTTTTCAAGCTCCGTCGACCGGATCACCGATGTCGTGATGAGCGGTGAGATCTCGGTCATCCCATACACCTGGATGAACTCCCACTTCAGATCCTCTTCTACTTTCCTCACAAAAGCCGGAGGAGGTGCGGACCCTGCAATCACGACTCTCACCGGCTGATCGATGACTGGTTTATCAGCTTCATATTGTTCAAGAATCATATTGAGGACGGTCGGCGCCATATGCATGATCGATACGCCGTGCTTCTTCACTTTTTCCAAAATGACCTTCGGATCCACTCTCCTCAGCATCACCTGTGTCGCACCGTTCGCCGTATAGTAGAAAGGCGATCCCCAGCCGTTCACGTGGAACATCGGCAGCACATGCAGCAGCGTGTCCTGATCTGACACCTTCAGATGGTGCATGCTTGAAAGCGCGTGAAGATAATTGGACCGATGCGTCAGGAGGACTCCCTTCGGATCCCCGGTTGTCCCGCTTGTGTAGAGTAGCGAAGCGATATCGGTTTCTTCAAGTGGGACCCTGTCGAAGGGATCGGGGCTGAATTGGCCCCTCCACTCGTCATAGCCGGGGTAAGCATCCTGTGATTCGCCGTGGATGATGACATGTTGGAGATTCGGCACTTTTGATAAAATCGGCTTCACGAGCGGGTACAACTCTTCATCCACAAACAAAGCCTTGCTCTCACTGTGTGTGAGGATGAACTCATAATCCGCTGGTTTGAGGCGAGTATTGAGCGGAGCCATCACGCCTCCGACACCGTACACCCCGTAGAATCCTTCCAGCATTTCCGTCGTATTTGGTGCGAGGTACGCGACTTTATCCCCTTTTTGGACGCCAAGCGCTCGCAATCCGCGGGAAAGCTGATTGACCCGCGCATTCAACTGTTTATATGTAAGTCTCTTTTCATCATCGATGATCGCGGTTTTATCTCCGTATTGCTCGACCGCCCGATCAAGAAAATCCGTTAACACTAAAGGTACATGCATGCTGTCATTCCATCCCCTTCCTAAAATAGTAAAGCGTTTACTTTATTTATAAGGGAATGAGCTGGAGATATCAAGTTAGTTGTTTTAATTTTCTGATAAATAATAGAGGGGACGGGTTTTGTTTAGATCCTGATTTTAGATGGAATAGCGATTGGGGGAGATAATTGAGGAGGTTATTGAGGAGTCGGGTTTCGTTTCGTTTAGATTTCTGGATTGGGGCGGTTTGGAGGGGGCGATTGGGAGGGCGATTAGTGTAAATGGGAGGATTGGGGGGTTATTAGGGGGGGCGTGTAGAGTGGAGTTGGGGGATTGGTGCTATTTTTAGGGGGTGTATAGAGAAAATTGGGTGGATTGGGGGTATTTATTGGGATTGTATTGACTGAAATTGGGGATTGGGGCTTTTTATTGGGATTGTATTGAGTGAAATTGGGGATTGGGACTATTTATTGGGATTGTATTCAGTGAAATTGGGGATTGGGACTATTTATTGGGATTGTATTCAGTGAAATTGGGGATCGGTGCGTTTTTAAGGAGGCATTTAGAGTACAATTGGGGATCGGAAGAGATGGAATTGGAATTTAAATGGGGAATCTTTCGGAATCGGAGCATAATCTTCGAATTTCAAATGATAATCTTTTAATTTTCACCTTGAATCTTCGAATTCAGCCCACTATTCTTTCGATTCTGCGAATAATTCCGTCACTTACCAAAATTAACCACAAAACGACCACTCACAACAAAAAAGCATGGTGGCACACTACTGTGCCACCATGCTTTTTCAATCTTAGCCACTACATCAAGACCGGCCTCTTCTTCCACCTGAACGCTGGCTTGAGCCGCCGCTGCGTCCACTGGATCTGTCGCCTGTCCCGCGGCCGCCGCCTCTGCCTGCAGATGACGATCCTCTTCCAGATGGATTCCTGCCGTCAGACCTTTCAGCTGAACGGTTGCTTGATCCGTGTCTGCCGTCAGAACTACCAGCAGATCGCCCGCTTGTTCCACTTCTACCATCAGGCCTACCAGCCGATCGTCCGCTTGTTCCACTTCTACCATCAGGCCTACCAGCCGATCGTCCGCTCGACCCGCGGCCGCTGCCCCTTCCGGCTGATGCACGGCCACCGTCACGTCCCGACGATCCACGTCCGGCTGATCCACGTCCACCCGATCCTCGTCCGCCTCTCCCGCTGCGTTCCCGGCTCTCCTGTATTTTCCGTTCCCTTCGATCTTTGGCACTTTCGTTGGTTCCTTTACCTCGGGACGGGGATGGGCTCGCTTCGGCAGCCGCCGCCACATCCACCTCGCGCCTAGGAAGCGAACGCTCGATTCCTTTTTCAATCATTTCAAGCGCTTGTTTATCCTTCAATGCCACGAACGTAATCGCCAATCCGTCTTTTCCGGCACGACCCGTGCGTCCGATGCGGTGGATATAGCTCTCCACGTCCTGCGGGATGTCGTAGTTGAAGACGTGGGTGACGCCTTCCACGTCCAAGCCACGGGCTGCCACATCGGTTGCGATCAACAAGTGGATCTTCGCTTCGCGGAACTTTTTCATGACGGCTTCCCTTTTTGCCTGCGACAGGTCGCCGTGAAGCTCATCGACAAGGAAGCCTCTGGCTTTCAAGTCCATCAACAGTTTGCTGACCCGCCTTTTCGTACGGCAGAAAATGATGCCGAGGAACGGCTGGACATCATGGATCGTCTGGCTTAGGGCGTCCAACTTACGGCGGTCGGTCGTTTCGACGACTTCCTGATGGATTTCCTCGACGATTTTCTCTTTTTCACGGATTTGCACGTTGTGCGGGTTGTTCATGTAACGTTTCCCGATTTTGCGGATGTCCTTTGACATCGTTGCCGAGAACAATGCGGTCTGCCTTGTGTAAGGCGTCTCGCGGATGATGGCCTCCACTTCATCGAAGAATCCGATGTGTAGCATTTGGTCCGCCTCATCCAAGACGAGGAAGGATACTTCTGAAAAGTCGACTGTGCCGCGGCGGACGTGATCAAGGATCCGTCCCGGCGTGCCGATGACGATGTGGATGCTGCGGTTCTTCAGACGGCTGATCTGCTTTTCGACATCCTGCCCGCCATAAACGGCCAGTACATTGATGTCTTCTTTTGAAGCAGACAGAAGCTGATTGAGTTCCGCGGTCACTTGGATCGCCAGTTCTCTTGTCGGAGTGACGATCAAGGATTGGATGCTTTCTTTCTCTTTATCAATTTTCGCAAGCATCGGCAGCAGGAAGGCCATTGTTTTTCCCGTACCGGTCTGTGCTTGTCCAATAACATCTTCGCCATTTAGTAAAACAGGTATCGTTTCTACCTGGATCGGTGTCGGTTCTGTAATCGATTGTTCTTTCAGTGCATCTGTATACATTGTTTGAATCCCTAAGGATGTGAAATCTTTCAATATGCTCACCTCTTCACATCATTATACCCCGAACCCTTCTTGAAAAATAGGGGACTGTGCTATAATGGGTAAATCGTAAAAGTAGAAATGAGGTATTTACTTGCTTACATTTGAAGAAAAACTCGCCATCATTGAAACATTCGATGAGCTCACAAAGAAAGAGGTGTCGCTCAATCGGGTGAATTTCCACTTTGAGGACAGCCTTTATGAAAAGACCGTTGTGGTCCATCATCTGCACCCAAACGGGAACGGATTCGTCTATACAGGGAATCTTCCCCAGTATGATTCCAATCAAAAAGGGCTCGTCAATATCATGGATTTCAATGAAGAAGAACTTCGTGCCATCATCTCGGCGTCCATTTCTTACCTGTCAGAGGAAGAAGAAGTGGAACCTGGTGTCGAGCAGACATGGAAGGATGCAGAAGGGCATACGCTTCTGCTCGTGGAAGAGGATGACCGCTGGAACATCTATGCCGGGGATAATCTGGAGGACAGCTTCGGCGGATATGATGAGGCCGCACTTTATCTAAGGGAAGAAGGCTTCCGCCAGCGTTAAATGAAAAAGGACAGATCCGCACTGGGATCTGTCCTTTTTTCATGTCTTATAATGAGCGCTTCAGGATATCGCGCACGCTATCGTAATCCATTTCCTTATACGTACCGACGCCAGGTTTGATGAATGTCTTTTCGACGATCGCATCAAAGTCACGGTCGTCAATCTCATAGTCGGCCAATGTGCTCGGTGCCCCGAGGGAATTCCAGAAGTCGCGAAGGGCTTTCGCTCCTTCCCTCGCTACCTCGATATCCTCTTTCCCTTCAGGGGAGATGCCGAATACGTTGACGGCGAGCTGCTTGACGCGTGACGGATCTTCTTCGAGGACGTGCTCGAGCCAATTCGGGAACAGGATGGCAAGTCCGCCGCCATGCGGGATGTCATATACTGCAGAAATCGCATGCTCGATGCGGTGGGTCGCCCAGTCCCCTCCGTCCGTTCCGTTCGCAAGCGAGCCGTTGAACGCAGTCGTACTGATATACATCATCGTTTCCCTATGCTTGAACGATTGCAGGTCTTCGAGAAGCTTCGGACCTGTGGCGATCGCCGTACGCAACAATGATTCGATGAAGCCATCGATCATCGGCGTATTTTCCGTGCGGTGGAAATAATGCTCTAATGCATGGGACATGCTGTCGACAATGCCGTACACCGTCTGATCGCGTGGAACGGAGAATGTGTATGAAGGATCCAAGATCGAGAATGTCGGGAACACATGCGGTGAGCTCCACCCTAACTTATCATTCGTTTCCCAGTTGGTGATGACCGATACATTGTTCATCTCAGAACCTGTAGCTGCCAATGTCAGCACGGTCCCGAACGGGCGGGCTGCTTCAATCGGGGCTTTCATTGTAATCAGCTCCCATACGTCACCTTCGTATTCAGCACCTGCCGAGATCGCTTTTGTGCAGTCGATCACACTTCCTCCGCCAACCGCTAAAATGAAGTCGATCCCTTCCTTTTTACAAATGTCCACACCTTTGCGGACCGTTGATAAACGAGGGTTCGGTTCGACCCCAGTCAATTCGAAAACAGTCGCTCCCAATTTTTCAAGCTCTCCCATGACATCATCATAGACGCCATTCTTCTTGATACTGCCTCCGCCGTAAACGAGGAGCACCTTCAGTCCTTTATCCAGGATGGCTGATAACTGCTTCACTTCCCCTTTTCCGAAGTAAAGCTTTGTAGGATTATATTGTAAAAATGTATTCAAATTAAACACCTCTTTGGATTGGTTTCGGGAACTAGTGTAACATAGCTTCTACACTCGCAGATATTGATACTTTTTCATACTGTCCATCAAAATATTTGATATTAGTTGTTCTCCGTCAAGGACGAGATCAGTTGATTCAATGGAGGCGTCAGCCATTTTTTCTTTTGATACACAATCTGAGTGTAGATGCTGATCCCTTCATGGTCGAACGGGATCTGGATCACCTTGCCGCTTTCAATTTCCTTTTTCACGGCGATCTCCGGTAAGATGGCGATCCCCAAATCATCTGCGACACACTGCTTGATGGCTTCCAGGCTACTGAAGGAAATGACCGACCTCGCCTGGACATTGCCTTCGAGCAGGAGCTGCTCCAGTAATACCCGATACGGACATCCTTCTTCAGTCAGGATCAATGTCTCCTCCTCGAGCTCCTTCAAGTCCATCTCCTTGAGGTGTTGGAGCCGGTGATTCCTTGATGCGATCATCACCAGGGTTTCTTCCCGGATCGGGATGGCCGTCAATTCGGGATGATCAACATACCGGTCGAGCAGGATGGAAAGATCGAATGTCCCGTCCAGCGTCCCCTCTTTCAGATTCGGGCAAAGCCCCGATTCCAGCAGGATCTTGAGCTCCGGATGCCGTATCTTCAGTTCCTTTATGTACGGAGTGATGAAATAGGCAGCCAGTGATTCCACGGTGCCGATGCGCAATGTCCCTCGTAGATTATGCTCATTCGAGATCCGCTCCTCCGCCTCATCCATGAGTGCCAGGATGCGGTCCACATAGTAATAAAGCTCTTCTCCCGATTGCGTGAGGCGCATTTTCCGCCCAACGCGTTCGAACAATCTCACACGGAAGTGATCCTCCAGTTTCTTGATCTGGGTCGTCACGCTGGACTGGGCATACCCGAGCTCTTCCCCGGTCTTTGTATAACTTCCCCATTTAGCCACTTCTTTAAATGTATAAAAATAATTCAAATCCATCTTCTATCACCCATCAGTTTTTACAATAGTTTATATCGATAATTATAGATAACTACGATGATACTATCAATGATATACTCTCCCATGAACATTACTACAGGAGGTTATCATGAGCGAACTTCAGAAATCATTGAGTTTACCGCAGATCATTGCTTTATATATAGGGGCCGTCCTTGGGTCGGGGGTTTTATTTTTACCAGGAGTAGCGGCAAGTATGAGTGGACCGTTATCGATTGCTGCATGGATTGTCATATCAGTAGCAGCCGTTCCCCTTGCCCTGACGATGGGACTATTATCCGCGTTCCACCCAAGTTCAGGGGGCGTTTCCCACTTCGTCTCGCTTGCATTCGGGAAGAAGTTCGGGACCGTGATCGGATGGATGTTCCTGCTATCCGTCCCGACAGGTGTACCCATCATCGCGCTGACGGGGAGTTCTTATGTCGGACAATTATTTCAATGGAATCACCAACAGGTAGTACTCGGTGCCGCCGTCATTTTGGCCGTTGTCCTGTTGATCAACTTCTTCGGGGTCAAAACGATGGGCATCATCCAGACGCTTGTGATCTCATTGATCTTATTCGTGCTTTTATTCTCGATTTTTTCAAGCATCCCACATGTGGAGGCTGTGAATTTCACCCCTTTCTCTCCTAACGGGATGTGGTCGGTGGTACCGACGATCGGGATCCTTTTCTGGTGTTTCATCGGATGGGAAAGTGTCACCCATATGTCTGGTGAATTCAATGATCCTGGCAAGGATGCGCTTAAAGGCGTTTTATGGAGTGCAGGCATCGTCTCCTTCATCTATATCCTTCTCGGTATCATGGTCGTCGGTACGGGAAGCTACCAAAACGGCATGGCTGAAACGGCATTGAGCGGCATGGTCCAGCTTTCGTTCGGTAAAACCGGTGGCATCTTGGTCAGCATCACGGCGCTGTTCATCTCCATCGCAAGCTCCAACGCCTATGTCAGTGCCGGCTCAAGGATTGCGTACACGCTATCCCAGCAAAAGGCAGCACCGAAATGGTTCGGTACGTTGCATGCTTCCTACCGTACGCCAGTCGGGGGTCTCAGGTTCATCGCGCTAATTTTCGCAATCCTATTGACAGGTGTCTATTTTCAAGTAATATCATTAGAAACATTGCTTCCATTTCCGAATGCCACCTATTTTGCAACCTATATCGGGGGTGCCGCGGCCGGAGTGAAGTTATTGAAGCACCATCAGGTCGGAAAGGTTTCGTCCATTGCCTCCCTCATCCTGACACTTGGGTTCTTCCCGTTTCTCGGATGGGTGGCATTGTACCCGGTCATGGTCATCATCATCGTCTATTTGTGGAAGTCTAACAGGGAAAAAGCAGACATTCACGTAAACAAACATGCTGATTTAAAGTCATAAAGGAGTGTTACGAATGAAAGTATTAGCTTTATTAGGCAGCACGAGAAAAAACGGCAACTCTGAATACCTTGCAAAAAAAATCCTGGAAGGCACGGATCACACGCTAGTCCATCTTGCCGACAAGCACATCGAACCGATCGTCGACCTTCGTCATGACGAGGGAGGATTTTCACGTGTCGATGATGATTACGAAGAGCTTGTAGAGCTGATCGAAGAACATGATGTCCTGCTATTTGCCACCCCTCTTTACTGGTACGGCATGAGCGGCCCGATGAAGAATTTCTTCGATCGCTGGAGTCAGTATCTTCGCGATGAACGATTCAACTTGAAGGAAGAACTCACCAAGAAGAAGGCATACGTGGTCATCAGCGGCGGCTCGAGTGCCAACATCAAAGGCCTTCCCCTTGTACAGCAGTTCAATTACATCTTCGAATTCGTCAATATGGAATTCGCTGATTATATGATCGGAGCCGGTGTGAAGCCGGGCGAGGTTCGAAGCGACCTTGCCGCACTGGAAAAAGCCGAGCACTGGAACGCATTGTTCCGATGATCAAAAAAGGATGATCCTAAAGGGGTCATCCTTTTTTGTTTATTGAGATGAGATTGGGAAACATTATACATAACACACTCATCGGAGGCGCATCATGAATTTACCAACGATCCATACGAATATCTGGGATGCCATCATCGCGATTCCCATCATCATTTTGCTGACACAAGTGATCAAGCTCGCCTTTAAGCCCCCTTCCTTCCTTGTGCCGAATATCGCCGTCATACTCGGACTGCTCATTTCCATCTTCATCAGTCATAAAGGTCATTTCGTTGTGGGGACCTTCATGGGATTCTTCTACGGGTACGCCGCCATCGGGAATTATTCCTCGTTGAAAACGACGGTCCTCGCTTATCGTAAGCAGCGGGAAGTCATCGAATGAAAACACGGCACATCGGGATGTTTAATTTCCCCTCAATATGTAAAAAGTAAAAGTGTTTCAATTATTGTTTGAAGAGGAGTGGATGAAATGGACGCATTATATACAGCAAAAGCGACGGCAAAAGGCGGTCGCGCAGGAAAAGTGACGAGCAGTGACGGTGTATTGGACCTGAACCTTGCAATGCCGAAATCACTCGGAGGAAACGGTGCAGAGGGTGCAACGAACCCTGAACAATTATTTGCAGCCGGTTACTCTGCGTGCTTCGATAGTGCCTTGAACCTCGTGGCTGGCCAGGCGAAGAAAAAAATCGAATCCGAGGTCACGGCGGAGGTCTCCATCGGTAAAGATACCGACGGCGGATTCAAACTCGCGGTCGTGCTATCTGTAGCCGTCGGCGGTGTCGAACTGGATGAGGCGAAGCAGCTCGTCGAGAAAGCACATACTGTATGCCCTTATTCGAAAGCGACCGATGGCAATATTGAAGTGCAGCTTGAAACGACAACTCTTTAACCCAAACAGGATGGGCATTCAATTGCCTATCCTGTTTTCTTTTTGGTTATAATGAAAGCGTGAAACATAGTAAATGACTGGAGTGGATGCTCAAATGAAACAAGCGACGCCATATTTGTTTTTTGATGGAAAAGCGGGGGAAGCATTAGCCTATTACAAGGAGATATTCCAAGGGGAAGTGATGGACGTTCAAACCTTCGGTGAAGCAGACTTTCCGACGCCACCCGAATATGATGAACGGATCATGCATGCACGCTTTAAAAAAGGGGACCTGTTCCTGATGGTATCCGATTCATTCGGAGATCAAACGGTCACTGTCGGCAATCATATCGCACTGGTCCTGGAATTTGAAAGTGAAGAAGAAATTAACAATCATTATGAGCGTCTTTCAAAAGAAGGGTCCGTTCACATGGAGCTTCAGGATACATTTTGGGGAGCTGTTTATGCAAAGGTCGAGGACCCTTTCGGTGTGATTTGGGATTTGAATTATACGAAAGGTTGATGAAGGAGGGCTGGGTTTCCAGTCTTTTTTTTATGCTGCACATCTGAATTGCAACTAGTCCCATCCCGCTTTCTCGGGTTAACCATTTCGTGGCCATCTGTATAAACTAATGTATTGTAGCACTTAAAAGCAGGCGATAACTATGGGAAACGAATTGAAGGCACTCCTTGGTTCCTGGATCACGGCGACCGGGACGGTGGTATCCGCCATCTCCAACACTCCAACGGAAGCGGTGCAGGATGGAATCAGAGTGGACCTCGACATCATCGGCAACGAATTACAGGCATCGGGCAATGCACTGGAGGCAGACTCGGTCACTGAATGGAATTTAGAGAAAACCGGGCTCATCATCCAATCCTCTGGGAATCTGACGATTGTGGCAGGCTTGTTGTTTGATATGAATAAAACGAACGAACTGATTGCGGTCTTCAAAGGCAATCTTCTTCAGGCACTCGGGGGAAGTGCTGCCCTTTCCGAAGCGCTTGACGGGGAAAGGACGTTGAATCAATTATTGGACATTAATGGGCAGCTGCTGCAAGTGATCGGAAACTCCTTGCAGGCGATTGCGGCCATCCTTGAGTTGAACGGGGAAGACAATGATAGCCTGAACCTCGCGGGAAGCTGGATCCAGGCCACCGGTGCTGTACTGGCGGCAATCTCCCTGACGAGATCCATCTATCCCCCGAACACAGCTTCCGCCAGCAATTCATAAGACCTGACCTTCTCTTCAAAGTCAGCAATATTCGTAATCACCCTGAATTCATCCGTACCATAGATTTCACTGAGCAATCCAAGCTCTTCCTTCACTTTTTCAGGCGTTCCGATAATCGCCCGTTTGCGATTCTCCCTTACTTTTTCCATTTCCCTTGCCGAAAGTTTGCGGCTTTCCGCTTCTTCCTTTGTCGGGATCCGCGTGTCGATCCCCCGTTCCACTTCGAGCAACCAGATGTCCTGACTTTTTGCAATCCTCTCCGCTTCCTCCTGTGTCGGTGCACAAACGACAAAGACGCACACATTGCTGACAGGCTCCTTTAGGGTGGCTGATGGGATGAATCCAAGATGGTATTCATCAAGTGCCCTCTTCCCATTGACCGGATTAATGAAGTGCCCGTATGTAAAAGCCGTGCCGTTCTCGGCAGCGACCTTGGCTCCGCGATGTGTGATCCCGAGGATCCAAGTCTCCGGAGGCGTACCGACTTTCGGATAAGCCGTCACATCTGTATTTCCTGACAGGAAGCCCTGCAGTCTCTCCACCTGGCGAGGAAATTCATTCATACTTTTCTTCAACCCATCGGTCAACGCCAAACGCGTTGCATAAGATCCCCCCGGTGACCGGCCGATCCCAAGATCGATCCTTCCCGGGAATAATGTTTGCAGTACGTTGAAATCCTCGGCAATCTTGTACGGACTGTATTGTGGGAGAAGCACCCCACCCGAACCGATCCGGATCCTTTTCGTCATGGATGCAAGATGTGAAATCAGCACTTGCGGCGCTGAACCTGCCATCCCGTTCGTATTATGATGTTCTGCCACCCAAAACCGGCTGTAGCCAAGCTCTTCCGTTATTTGCGCGAGTCTCACTGTTTCATCGAATGCCGCTTTCGCATCCTGTCCTTTCGTGATGACTGATTGATCAAGTACACTCAGTTTCATCCTGTCCCCTCCAATCTCCTTCTCTCCATTATCCCACTTTTTCCTTCTCTCTAAAAAAATGATGCTTACACGGTATACTTTTCATTTTTCCTTTCACACTAAAGGAGAAATCAATGACAGGAGGGATCATCTTGAAAAAGAGAAAGTATGATCTGGAAGAAAGCAAGGTAGCCTCGACGTATGATGAAGAGCAGTCTCTTGGAGAAGTTGCAACGGAAGAGGACGTCAAAGAGGGAGAAGCCACGATGGTGACCGGGCTTGTTTATGATGAGGTCGATCCGAGCTAAAGGTTAAGGAAAAACCGCCTCATTTGATCAAATGAGGCGGTAGGCTAAGCTTTCAGTATGATTGTATTTCCTGAAGGATCTACTGTCGTCATGTTCCCGTCCAGTTCACGATGAACCTCAACACCAAGACTCGCTAACCGGCTAATCGCTTCCGATCTTTCTTCCACACTAGGAAAATGGATATCAAACGCCCGGAGCCCGACACTGTCCACGGGAGGTGTTGGTGCGCCCACGCCATTCCACGTATTCAAGCCGATATGGTGGTGATAGCCGCCTGTCGAGATGAATAACGCCTGATTCCCAAATCTCGAAACCACTTCAAACCCAAGTCCCACTGTATAAAAATCCGCTGTTTCAGCCAGTTCTGCAGCATGCAGATGAATGTGACCCATTTTGGTTTGTGGCGGCAGTCCATTCCAGGATTCACCTTGTCCTTCCGCTAAAATCGCTTTCGCATCGATCGGGTCAACAGCCATCTTCACCTGTCCGTCCTGCCACGTCCAGGTGGAAGCCGGCTTATCCCAATAGATTTCGATTCCATTTGCATCGGGATCATTGAGATAAAGTGCCTCACTCACCAGATGATCCGATGAACCCAAAGGAATATTCAAGCGGACGAAATGATTCAGGATCCTTCCCAAGTCCGCCCTTTCCGGTAATAAGAGGGCAAAGTGATAAAGGCCAGTCGTCCGGGGCTGTTTTGAACTGACATCCTCCGGTTGCTCGATCGTAACAAGCGTCCTATGACCGTCCGCAGTCAATCGTGCCTTCCTTTCTGAACGTTCCAATACGGTAAACCCGATGACCCTTTGATAAAAATCAAGTGACCTCTCAAGATTGCCCACTTTGATCGTGACATGATCGACGTGGGCATGTGGCGGTTGGTGAAAGTTCATTGGCCTGCTCTCCTTTTTATTGGTGGTTACTTTATGTAACCTATTTTATTTTAATAACTTATTATCGTCAAGTAATTCATTTATCGTTTATTACGCGATGTGATATAATCCTCTCAAAAGGAGGGATCGACCGTTGAACCATTCCACGATATGTCCCAGATTTGAAAAAGCCATCAGCATCATCAGTCAGCGATGGAACGCACTCATCATCTATCAACTACTGACCGGTCCCCAGCGGAACTGCACAATTAAAGACGCAACCGGCATCAGTGGACGGCTTCTATCACAGCGTCTGAAAGAGCTGGAAGAGGAAGGAATCGTCGAACGCAACGTATATCCGGAAACCCCGGTCCGCATCGAATATTCCCTTACCGAAAAAGGATACGCCATGGAACCGCTCATGAAGACGATTGAAAGATGGTCCCAGGAATGGATGGAGATGAAGTGATGGACCTGTCAGGGTTTTATGGCGGGTTTTTTTATTTGTTAGAAAGTTTGGTTAGAGGAGTGAGGTTGTAGGTTGTTCCTTTTTGGGTACCGGTGGTTGGGAGGTTGAGGGATTTCAGGAGTCTCAACGAAACATGACGTGACCTGAGATTCAGAAACCTTCTAAATTCAAGGTTTGTAAGCGTTGGACCAATCAGTAACTCGTAATCCAGTAAAGCTCTGAGGTGCCCTTCTTTATCACTGCTTTTACATTTTGGGCAATACCAGGTACCGTGCATCCGGATCAGGGGTCTAAACTTGCAGGTTGTACAAATTACTCCCGGCAATATCTCTTTCGTTGAAATTTTAAATTTCTCTAAAACAGGAGGATTTGCCTCTTCATGTTTTTTCTTGATCATTATGATTAGTCTTTTTACTTCTTTATCCGTGTACACTTCTGCTTTGATTAGGTTTGATAACTGAGAAACTTTTGTTGGGAGTAATTGTTTGTGAAAGACTTTAGAAGAAAGGAATTTGTAATCCGAGGAGGTTTTTATAAGAGTTTTATCATTACTTATGACCACAAAGCCGTGGATAGGAATAGCAGGGAAATGATGTTGTCTGAGCCATTTTGTTAATTGATTCACTTGCTGGCTTACTTGAATCAGAGGATCTGGAAAGGAAAGTTCTTGTCCATCTTTTGTTTGAATCAGTTGATTGAATACCCTGTCAAAATAGATTGTACCCGCGAAATTCTTTACCTCCATGACTAGAATCGTTTTCCGTGAAAGAATGAGTGTGTCAATCTGAAAGTAAATGCCATCCACCTTTAATCTTACGCCATGCAATTGTACATATTCATCCGGGTCTAGGAACCCCAACACATATTCCAAGGACACCTCCCCTTTATGCCCAGCCAATCGCTTTTTCCATTCATCTTTTATGAGCGGGATTTTAACATGTAGCGGATCAAGCCTTCCTTGTAATGCATCCAATTTGAGAATAATTCTGGGGACTGTGCATTCTTTTACCTTCATGTCTTCACTCCAATTCAATTTATTCCGTACTTATTCTCTTTCAGGGTGCCAAAACCCTTTTAAATACGTCATTTATCTACTTAAAAGGTACTATCAAAGGTAGATTTGCTCGAAAAATTAAATTTATGCTCGAAATCATAAAGTCTATGCTCGAATTTCAAAGATTTATGCTCGAAATGATTAGTCGTATGCTCGAATTGTCGAATGTCGAATGATTGCTACATTAACCAGCCCACTCCTCAACTAGCCAAAACCAAATCCCCATCCCCACGCATAAGAATGAGAACAATTATCAATACTAACTAAAAACAGGCAGCCACGGCAATGGCTGCCTGTACGAATCGCGAATCCGCTTCACTGCTGAATGACGGATCTACTTACATACCAGGTTCAAATGTCTTACAGTCCGTTTCTTCGCTGTTATGAGCTTTATTCCCCTTGTGGCTCACAACGAAGATTTGGTCGGCTGAGCATTTCTTGCCTTCTTTGTTGTATCTGCAGTTACTTACTTCACATAGTACATCTTGTGCCATGTTTCTTCACCTCCTCATTTAGTTATTAGAATTCACTACTTTCCTTCCGTTCATACGTTAGAGGTGTCCTCATTCATACCCCCTCTTCTCCAGCCATAGAATGAAAAAAGTTAGGATTGTGAGTGGATCGGAGACGTTTGTATCATGTGCAAAATCTTGCCTTTGAAATCATGGATGAAATGAATGCTGTTAAGCAGCTTGATGCGAGGGTGGAGCTCAAGCATGTGGTGGATCATTTATCGAGGGCCATCGGTAGCCTGGCCGATCCATCGGGTACCTTTTCACTTGATTATGTTGAGGAAAAAGTAGCCGAGGCTCATTATTCCATTTTCCGGAACCGGAAGAAATTGTCCTGCTTGAAGGTAATTCTCACATAAGAAGAGGACCGCCGACACACGGCGGTCCTCTTTATCCTTCCAACACTTCGACATGTTGCCCCCTCTTCTGTCGGGTCACATATCGATAAACGAAAATCGTGATCAGTACCATCCCACCCGAGAAAAGATACAAACCAGTAAAACCGATTCCCGCTGCGATCATGCCGAGGACGACCGAGCCGATGGCGATGCCGAGGTCATAGAAAATGAAGAAGGTCGCGGTGGAATGACCGGTCCTTTCCCTCGGGGCCGACCCGATGGCCATTGTCTGGAAGCACGGAAGCAGTGCTCCGTATCCTAGTCCGATCAGGCCACCAGCCAACAGGAGAACGGCTGATGACTGTGTGATACTCAGGATGATCAGGCCGATCAGGAAAATGGCAAGGGACGGATAGATGACAGAATCCGGACCCCTGCGATCAAATAATCTTCCTGTATACGGTCTCGAAAGCAGCATTGCCGCTGCGAAGACGACGAAGAAATAACTGACCGATTCAAAGAGTCCGATCTCTTTTGCATAAATGGAGATGAACGACATGATGCCTGAATAGGCAAACGCTGTGAGGAAGCCAACAACGGCAATCGGTACCGCCCTGACTTCGATCAGATCATTCCAGGAAAATCGTTTCGACGTGTTCACAATAGATTCTCCTTCAACCGGTTTAATCCAGAGTGAAAAGACGAACGCGACCACGATGGTCACGGCGAGTCCAAGGAACAAGATATCATACGGGATGAATCTGATCAGGGCAAGCGCCAGGAACGGTCCGGCCACGACGGCGAGGTTCATGGACATTGCAAAGTAACCGAGCCCCTCCCCCTTCCTTTTTTGCGGGATCAGATCGGCTGCGATCGATACGAGGACGGTGGAGGCGATGCTGAACCAGATTCCGTGAAAGAACCTTAACCCCAGAAGCCAACTGAAATCCCGGATGAAATAATAAAGGAAGGCGGACACGCCGAATAGAAAGACGGAGACTACGAGTGACTTCTTTTTTCCCCATGCTTCAATGATTTTCCCTGAGAAAGGACGGATGATGATGGCTGAAATCAGGAAGATGGTCGTCACCATACCAGCCTCCGCCCCGCTCCCTCCGAACTCATCCATCACATATACGGGCAACACGGTCAATAGCGAATAAAATACAAGAAAGACAAAGAAGTTAATGGATAATGCCATCATGAACGGCTTTGTCCATATATTCCCGGAAGTATGCTTCACTTACAATTCCCCTTTTAAAAATAATTGTTACACTAATTATACGGCAAATTACTTGTTGTAACAACTAACTGAAATTGAAATCGTTCTCAATCATTCCTTCTTTTGTTGTATGATAGAGATAGAATAATGACTAGTAGGTGATGCAGCATGCGCGAGACACGTGACGAATCGATCGGTCTATTTACAAGCAATACGGTGAAGAATATCATCCGGTTTCTGTCGATCAACCTGAAGGGGTTCGATATTACGCCTGAACAGTGGACAGTGCTGAAGAGGCTGTCTGAAAATGACGGAATCAATCAGAAGGAATTGGCTGTTAAGTCCGAAAAAGATCAGCCGACTGTAACGAGGATCCTGGATATTCTTGAGAGGAAAGAACTCATCAGTAAACAAAAAAATGCAGAAGACCGCCGCTCCTTTCTCCTCTTCATTACAGAGAAAGGAACCGCTCTGAAGGAAGAATTGTCCCCATTCATTGAAGAGATATGGGAAAACAGGATTCTCAGCGGGATTTCAGAAGAGGAATTGGATACGTACCGTCATGTACTGATCAAGATGAACGAGAATCTGGAGAAATGATGAACAGGACCTGTGAAAGGGTCCTGTTTTTTTGTCATGCCATACATCATGAAGTATTCATCTTTTCAGCAAAAAATCTTTGACAGTCTGGCAAAAAATGTTGTATAGTACGTAAGGGACGAACATTCAACAGTTTACTTAGAATAAATATTCGTTTTTAGGGGTGTTATTAATGGAGAATGTATTTGATTACGAAGATATTCAATTAATTCCTGCGAAATGCGTTGTAAATAGCCGATCAGAATGCGATACGAGCGTGGAACTTGGTGGCCGTAAGTTCAAGCTGCCGGTCGTGCCTGCAAATATGCAAACAATCATCGATGAAAAAATCGCCGTTTACCTGGCAGAACAAAATTATTTCTATATCATGCACCGTTTCGAACCTGAAAAAAGAATAAATTTCATTCGTGAAATGAATGAGCGTGGCCTTTACGCTTCCATCAGCGTTGGTGTAAAGGAAGAAGAATACACATTTGTGGAAGAGCTGGCGGAACAAGGCCTGACTCCTGAATATATTACGATTGACATTGCACACGGTCATTCCAATGCCGTGATCAATATGATTCAGCATATCAAGAAGCACCTTCCTGAAAGCTTTGTGATTGCCGGTAACGTCGGGACGCCCGAGGCGGTCAGAGAGCTTGAGCATGCCGGTGCGGATGCGACTAAGGTCGGCATCGGGCCAGGGAAAGTCTGCATCACGAAGATTAAGACCGGATTCGGAACTGGCGGCTGGCAGCTGGCGGCTCTGCGCTGGTGTGCGAAAGCGGCTTCCAAGCCGATCATCGCGGATGGCGGGATCCGTACCCACGGTGACGTCGCAAAATCGATCCGTTTCGGTGCATCCATGGTTATGATCGGATCACTGTTTGCGGGACACGAAGAATCTCCTGGTGAAACGATCGAGAAGGACGGAAAGCTTTATAAGGAATACTTCGGATCTGCATCCGAATTCCAAAAAGGCGAAAAGAAAAACGTCGAAGGTAAGAAAATGTTCGTGGAACATAAAGGATCACTAGAAGATACATTGGTGGAAATGGAGCAGGATCTTCAGTCCTCCATCTCCTATGCAGGCGGAACGAATCTTGATGCAATCCGCCACGTCGACTACGTGGTCGTAAAAAATTCCATCTTCAATGGAGATAAAGTCTATTAAACGTGAAAAGGGACGTACCTTCCTGTTGGAAGGTACGTCCCTCGTTGCGTTAATGTGGTGAAGTCAGTTTGGTTCCACGTGGACGTGGACGTCATAGATTTCGTAATCCTGTTCGAGCTTTTTTTCCACTTTGGTGGAGATATCGTGGGCGTCATTGATGTTGAGAGCGGGATTCACGGTGATGACAATGTCCACGACGATGTTATTTCCATACCTTCTCGCCTTGATATCCTTGATCCCCTTCACACCAGCTATCCCATCGATTGTTTCCCTGTATTCCTTAATCAGCTCTTGATCAAAGCCATCCGTGAGCTGATGGGAAGCTTCCCGGAAAATCCCCCACGCCGTCTTGCATATGAGGATCCCGACAATGATGGCGGTGAAGGGATCCAGCCACGCGAGATTGAATTGCGATCCGATGATGCCGATGACCGCGCCGATACTCACCCAGGAATCGGATAGATTATCCTTGGCAGCGGCCATGACCGATTGGCTCTTGATCTTCAGAGCCAATTGTTTGTTGTAACGGTAAACAAGATACATCACGAGTGCAGAAAACAGTCCAGTCCATGCCGAAATCATATCGGGCGGTTCGGAATACCCTTCGAACAATGACATAATCGCCCCTGCCAACACCTGGATCCCGACGACCGCCATGATGAATGAAGCGATCATCGAAGCGACCATCTCGGACTTCCAGTGGCCATAAAGGTGGTCGTCATCGGCCGGCTTACGGGATAATCTCAATCCGATCAAGACGGCGGTCGATGCCAATATATCGGTTGTATTATTCAATCCGTCCGCCTTCAACGCCTCCGAACCACTCATGTGACCGATCACTAATTTTAAAATGGATAACCCTATGTATGTAACGATGCTGAGGATGGCTCCCCGTTCGCCCAGCTTCAAATCGGAATACCTTTTATCGTCCAATATTCTAACCTCCAAACACTGCCAGAACATTTTACCAAGAGGGATCCGTGTGGGTCTACGGCAACCTTTTTCTATGTACCCATCTAAATCACTTTAAGTAAAAAGAGTTGCCCGGAGGAAAACCCTTAGTTTTGAACGATCATGCTTACGAAGCGTTCCCTTTCCCTTGAATCGGCAAGGATTCTCTCCACTCTCCCCTTTTGATTCACATACGCCTGTAGCTCAGGATTATGATAGATCCTTTCGTAATAAAGGCCATTTCCGCTTAACTCCTTGAACCATTTTTCACCTTTTAGTTTCCTGACGTTTCGCCTGAACGCGATGTCATCCAGATCAATCCCACCTGCGAACAGCCAACCTAGAAGAGCAGCGAACACAACCTTAAAGATTTTTTTCATCATCAACAGCCTCCTGCTACATATTGTGATCACGCAACTTTTGACCCATGATACATGTTCTACCATTTCCATAAAATTCATATAGTTCTGAAGAGAAGGAGGGATATCAATGGGTATCAAGTTGATCAAGATTTCAGTCATCTACTTCATGATCGGTGTGTTATTCGGACTCTTTATGTCCATGACGCACGATTACAGCTTCACACCGGTACATGTCCATATCAACCTTTTGGGATGGACAGCACTGACACTGGCAGGTCTCATTTATCATTCATTCCCGGCCACTTCGACGACAAAGCTTGCAAAAGCACATTTCTGGCTCCATAACATTGGACTTCCGCTCATGATGATCGGTTTGTTCATCCTCATTTTAGGCAACGAAGGAATCATTCCTGTCATCGCAGTGGGTGGTGTATTGACCACACTGGGTGTCCTATTGTTTGGATACAATATCTTAACGAATTTGAAGGCAGAATAGTTTCATTTATTTGGAAAAACATTCAAAAAAACAGCTGCCGCCTTTCATACACTAAGGCAGCAGCTGTTTTTCCAATTCGGATACTTCTTGTTGCAACTCAGCTGAATCTGCAAGAAGCCTGAGCATCCCTTTGATGATCAGTTCATCCGGCTTTGACTTTTTGCATTCTTCCGATATCCGGTCGGCAATCGTTACATATTGATCTGAATCGTTTAACTCATGGATCTTTCCATAAAGATGCGACCAGGCCTCTTCCCTTTTCTCAAACGAAATGAAGGCGCCTTCCCTGTCCATATCGACCGCGAACGGCTTCATCATGTCATCATTGAGGAGCGGTGTGCTTTTCCCATCGAAAAAATCATTGGCAAGGGTGACGATTTGTCTCACGATATGCTTCCCGAGGTCAGCAGGCTTCAGATCACTCTCCGTCGAAATGAGGAGCATCATATAAGAGGAATAGATGGATTGCGTCATCCACATCAGATCCCATTTATATGGATCGATCCTGTTCCCGTAAAGACGATGGAGATTATGCTGCAGCCAACTGAACAGCCTCCCCCGCATCCGGTGCTCCATGGCAGCCAGCTTCTCGCTGTTCTTGGCCGACTCCCCCCTCATATGCATCTTCATATACGATTTATACTCCAAGATCCCTTCGAACTGCACTTGAAACTGCTTCGCCAACCGTTCCTCCGGTGACATCTTCCCGTCCAGCCCGACAACGAATGCCCGTTCAAAGACGAGCTGCTGATAATGTTCATAAATCGATATGATTAAATCTTCCTTTGATTGGAAAAAAGAGTATAAGGAACCTTTTGATATTCCTATACTATCGGCGATTTGCTGCATGGAGGTCTGATTGTAGCCCTGTTCCGCGAACAGTTCGACCGCAGCTTCCAATATCGCTTTGCGTTTATTCACTTGCTCCACCTCTTTCACAAACTCCATCAACCGGGTGTTATGCCCTTATTCTACAGGCAGCTTGAGCACCTGTATGGTAAGAAGAGCTCCACTCATACGGATTAAAACTCATTTTATCACAGCATGCAAACAGTCCGGCACCCCGTTTCCAACCAGCACATTATTCCTTGACTATTCTATACAATCGTGAAAAAATGACTATTGAGTCAAACAACAATAAAGTTATTATACCAAGGATTGACTAGATCTATAAAAAATAAATTTGACCAACGAGTCAACCAACAAAAAAGGAGGAAACCAATCATGATCAAAGCCATCTTGGAGCGTTCAAAGATCACCCTCATCTTTGTCCTGCTCTTCGCCATTATCGGGATTTTCACATTTTTCCAACTGCCTCAGAGGGAAATCCCTGAAACAGAAGTGAATATCGGGACGGTTTCAACGGTGTATCCAGGTGCAACCGTCGGAACGGTCGAACGGACCGTCACGAATCCGATCGAGAATTCACTACAGTCGATTGATGGAATCAAGGAACTCAACTCATCATCCGCTGCCGGCTTTTCTACTATTATTGTAGAGGTCGAGGATGGGAAAGACAAAGGGGAAGTGTTCAGCGATGTGCGCCAAGCCGTATATGATGCGTCCGCGTCTTTTCCTGACGAAGTTTTCGATCCGGAAATAAACGAGTCGACGGTGAAGATGCCGGTCGTCTCCTATCAGCTCACCAGCGAAAACCGTGATAGCCTCCAGGATCTCCAAGAAGAGATGAACCGCTGGAAAACGGAAGTTGAAGAACTTTCAGGTGTATCGGGTGTGACCGTAAAGGGACTTCCCGAGGAGCAAATACTCATTGAGCTCGATCTTCAGAAGTTGAAGGAATCCGGGCTCAATGGTTCGAACGTGATGAAAGCCATCAACGATGAGTTCTACCCTACCCCACTAGGGAAAGAAACGATCGATGATGAAGTCGTCCAACTGACGGTAGAACATTACGAAAGCATTGAAGACATGAAGAAAGTCTTTGTCGGAAAGAGCCCTGATGGGGATTCTGTGCTTCTTGGGGATATCGCCGATGTAACAATCTCGCCTAAGGACGCAAAGGACATTGTCACCTTTGAAGGAGACCCTGCCGTTTCATTTACTGCCTACGTCAAGCAAGGCGAAGATATCCCGTCCGTCGATGAACGGGTGAAAGAAAAGGTGGAAGAGCTCTCGGGTAATCTGCCTGACAACGTTGAATTAGTCCCTTATTACTCACAGGCAAACATCGTGAACGATATCTTTAAAGGGCTGTTCACGTCCCTTGCCATTTCGGTCCTTGCCGTCATTGTCACGACAGCAGTCGGCCTGACCGGTTCCGGCGTATTGGTCGTGGCACTTGCCATTCCGATTTCGGTCCTTGCCGGGTTGATCCCGCTCCCTTATGCAGGTGTGGATCTTAACCAGATTTCCGTCATCGGGGCCATCATCGCACTCGGTATCCTCGTCGATGACTCGATCGTGATGAACGACAACATCCAGCGCCGCTATAAGCTCGGCGATAGTGCCCTGATGGGAGCGGTGAACGGTGTGAAGGAGATGTGGGTCTCCATCTTGACCTCTTCCCTCGCAATCGTGTTCACTTTCCTGCCGCTCGTCTTTTTATCCGGCGGGAACGGCGCCTTCATCCGGGCGTTGCCGACCGTCTTGATCACAACGATCCTGGCATCGACAGTCGCGGCACTTATTTTTGTACCGGTTCTTCGATACATGCTTTACAGCAAAACGAAGAAGAAAATTTCGGATTCACCGGGACTCCTCGGGAAACCATTGGATAAACTCGCAGATTTTTATGCAGATAAGATTTTGAAGCGCTTTTCAAAAAAACCATTATTGACGGCAGCACTCGGATTGGTTTTCACAACGGCGATCTTCGGTTTGATCGCATTCACGCCGTTTGAATTCTTCCCATCGGCGGATCGTGAGGAAGTGACCATCGATGTCACCCTTCCGATTGGAACGACTCTTGAAGAGACATCCGACACACTCGCCGAAATGGAAGACCGATTAAAGTCCGATAAGGGAGTCTATGAAACGAGTGTTTTTGCCGGAACGGGACTTCCGAACCTGTTCAACAGCTCTCTCGAGAACTCCGGGGACAACACCGGTCAGATCGTGGCACGTGTTGACCGCGAAAACCAGACGGCCCAGGGACTGATCGATGACTGGACCGAAAAGCTACGCAGCGAGTTCCCTGACGCAGTCCTATTCATGGAAACCATCCAGCAGGGACCACCGGCAGGCGCACCGGTCACGGTGACCGTATCTGGTCCCGAAATCGAGAAGCTGCTTGAACTCCGGGACTCACTAAAAGATGATATTGGAAAACTGGATACGAACCTCGTTGTCGACAACATAGGCGAACTGTCCCCTGTAAGGGAATATGTCCCGGACCGTGATGCCCTCGAGGAAAATGGCATCACCGTCAACCAGATCAGCGAACAGATCCGATTGGCGACAGAAGGCATTCCGCTTAAGGCCTTTGATAACGGCGTCACGAAGAGGGATATGAATCTTGTGCTCGATGGAAGCGAAGGTGAACTCGACCTTTCTTCATTGGAATTACCGGCTGCTGCCGGTCAGAATCCTACAGGACCACCGAAACTCATCGGACTTGATGAACTGGTGACGGTTGAAAAGAAAGAAGAAATCCAGCAGATTCCACATATCGATGGCGAGCGCGCCATCACCATCCGTGCCTTCCCTGAAAACGAAGAGGGATATGAAGCGGATGTACAGGAAATCGTAGATGAAGCGAAGAAAGACCTTGGACCCGAGTACAACGTGACGATTGGCGGGGAAAATGAAGCTCAAGACAGCTTCTTCTCAGAAATCACCATCCTGTTCACGATCGTGATTTTCCTTGTGTACTTGCTGATTGCCCTGCAATTCAATTCACTTTCCATGCCTTTCCTTGTATTGGTTGCCGTTTATCTGGCGATTGCAGGTGCCATCCTTGGACTATTCGTCACCCAGACACCGATCAGCTTCCTTGCCGTTATGGGAATGGTGTCACTGACCGGGATTGTCGTACGGAACTCGATCGTTCTCATCGAGTTCACCGAACAGCGACTGCGTGATGGCATGAATGTGAAAGAAGCAGTGATTGAAGCCGGACGTGCAAGACTACGCCCGATCGTCCTTACTGCTTTGACCTCCATCGTCGCTTTACTGCCGGTCGCATTCAGCGGAGACACCTTATTCACTCCGCTTGCCGTGACCATCATCTCAGGAATCGCCTTCTCTGTCATCCTTACATTGATGATCGTACCGATGCTCTACCTAGTATTCGACCGATTCAGAGGCAAAAAGAGACAGCGTCATGCAGTAGAATAATAACGTATGAAGGTACGTCCCTCGTTGCTTTAAAGCAGTGAGGGACGTACCTTGTTTTGTGTTTTAAATGAATGGCGGTTAGTTTGTAGGTTTACTAGTTCAGTTTTATTTTTTTATAAAAAGAAATCGCTGCCTGTTATTATGCGATAATTCGTAAATTGAATTTGCTTGACAGAACAACACCCTCTACGAACTTCACTGCAAATCTGTAATCAATGGTTGGAGGGAATATCGTCTATTTCTAGTCGTCCCGGTCGATGGTAGATTCATTTGTGACAGCATCCGGGCTGCGCTTGAAAGGGATTGAAGATGGGTGAAGCATCTCATTTCTTGATTGGAGATGGTGGTGTCGACGAGGAGTGCATAATCCTGAAGCGCTTCGATGTGGGCATCCTTTTTCTTGATGCGGCAAGTTGGGCACCACCATGTTCCTTGAATTCTTTGCATCGAAAGGGATTGGCACTCTACGCAATGAACGCCTGGCAGGATATCGAAGGATGATAGTTGAAATTGTGAGAGGAGATCGGGTTCGTGGGGGATGTCTGATTTCATTAGCTGTTTCGCCAACCGATTCAACTCTTTTGTGGTCATCACGGGCTTTGGATATTTCAAAGTCAGTTTTTTCACTTCATAGACCAGTCTTTCGCTGCGGATCAGCTTGTCGAGGACGAGTTTGTCTTGGGGTGAATTTTTAATGAAGGTATGGTTGTTAGTCAGGACGACTCGATATTCGATCGGGATGTCGGGGTGATTCTTTGTGATCAGCCAATTCTCTAGTCCTTCCTTTTGTTTGTATGCCTGGAGGATCGGATCGGGGAACACCTCGGTCGTTTCATGCCTGGTCCGGATCATTTGATTGAAGTTTGTATCAATGAAGATCTCACCTGCTATGTTCTTCACTTCTGCAATGAGGATGAAGTTCGTATGGAGGACGAGGGCATCGATTTGAAAGAAGAAATCTTTGTACGAAAGGCGCAGATTGAATAGAATCACGTATTCTTTATCAGGTAGAAAGCGGACATGATAGGTGAGGGACAGCTCCCCTTTGTATCCTGCTTCCAGCTTCCTCAATTCTGCTTCGATTTCATGTCTTAGAGGGTGTTTGCGTAGGATTCTTCTCAGTAAGGCGTATAATTTGAAGATTTTTATTGGGGGACGGGGCTTTTTCTTGATCAATTGACCACTCCTTTTTTGTGTCGAGGTTTTGAACGGGTATGGGAAGGAAATTTGGTGCCTTATCTGGGATGTGGCTGGGGGCTTGGTGTGGAAATCTTTCGGGAATGGCTGTTTATCTTCGAGTATTGGATGGAAATCTTTGAGTTTCCCCCACTATTCTTCGAGTTCAGCTCGTTAATCTTTTAATTTCGCAGTTTATTCCGTCACTTACCATATTATAACAAATCGCCCTCGAAACAAGCTATCTTTTTTAGTTACACACGATCAAACACACAAGGTCCGTCCCTCACTCCGTTAAAGCAGTAAAGGACAGACCTTGTGTATTTCTATTATCAATCAGTAATCGTTCTTCTTATCTATCGTTTCATTTATCTTGTCGTTTCCTTCTTCCACATAATTGTTCCATTCTTCATTTCCGTTATCCACTGATTCGTTCCACAGTTTATTCCCCTTATCGACGATGTACTGCCACATTCCATTGTTTCGATCGATGATTAGAGAAAAGGTGTCATTGATCGGATGATCGTAATCATCATATTTTTCATTGAGATATGACTGTGCTGCTTTTAATCTATCTTTTTCCCTTGTCACCTTTTCTTTCATTTCTTCTTTCGTTTCATTCGCTAGTTTCTTTTTCTCTTCCTTCAGGGCAAAAGCCTGTTCCTTACCGGCTTCCTTCCATTCGTACCACTCTTTCTGGAGTTCCTCGCACTGTTTCCTCATATAATCCTTGAGTTCCCTTTCCGAATCGACGTACTTGAATTCTCCGTTACCGGCATCTGCCACGTCCTTCAATAAAGCCTGCCCCTCATTGTCTACATCGAATCCGATGATGTTGACGACCGTTTTCACGTTGTTATTCGAATCACTCAGTTTCTTGGCAGCTGCAACCGGGTCACCATCACATGTTTCGATTCCGTCGCTCACAACATAGACCACGACTTCCTGAGCATCGGCAGGTATATCTTTTTCTACCGAATTCAATGCATTGGCGATCGGGGTCCAGCCTGCAGGCTTAAAGGTATTTAACGCATCTTTGAACTTCGCATCATCGTAGGACCCATTGTATACCGTTTCCGTGCTGCTGCATGACAGCTTTTTATCTGCGTCCTCGCCGCTTCCCTTATGACCGTAGACACTAAGGGACACAGTCGATTGCTCCGGGACGAGTTTGGCAAAGTCCGTGACCGCTTCTTTTGCAGCCTCCATTTTTGTTTTCCCGCCGACTTTGCCATTCATGCTTCCGCTTGAATCCATTAAGATCGCAACATGCGTTTTCTTTAATTGAGGGTTGTCAATTTTGCCATCCGGCCTGTCGATTTTCACATCCACAGTTGAATCAAACGTAAAGAATGTTTCCATTCCCTCGTGATAATCTTCACCCAATAAATAGATCATCTCTTCCATATACTGCTTTGCCGTTAAGTCTTTGGGAAGCTTATCTAGTTCTGCCTGTACTTTTTCTTCATCATAGTTGTCTCCGCTGAACTTCCCTGGTTTCCTTAACAGTTCCTTCTCTGTGTCGGTCAGCTCCCTGTCGATCGAATCAAGCTCGACATACTCCACTTTTTTCTCTTGATAACCTTCCTCCTTCTTTTCGGTTTTCTCAACCGCGGCTTTGCTGCTTTCTTCCTTTTTCCCGCTTTCCCCTGCCCCGCACCCGGCAAGAAGAATCACTGCGATGGCGATCATCAGCTGTTTCATAAGTCTCCTCCTCATTTTCCATTCCATCTATTGATACCCTGCTAATAAATGTAAATAAACACCTTTACCATTAAAACATGACCAGCCCGGCTCATGGGAGGAGGGAAAAGAAAACGAGAAGAAAGACCCAGTGATTGATAGGTAAAAAGATTCGTTCGTTTCTTATGAAGGGGTGACCAATAGTCCTACTCGAGCAAGTTGGGGAAATGTTTTTCTCCTTTTTGGGATGGGCATGTCGTCAAGCAGTCCATTTTTTTCTAAAAGTGGCAAGTGTGGCATGTCGGGCACCAACAAGCTTCTTTGGCTCTTCGGTTTTGATCGGTGTCTCGATTTTGCGTATGCTTGGTCCGGAATCTTTCGGGAATGGGTGAGAATCTTCGAGTTTCGGTCCCAAATCTTCGAGTTTCGCCCACTAATCTTCGAGCTTTGCCCGCTAATCTTCGAGCTTTGCCCGCTAATCTTTCAATTTCACGATTAATTCCGTCACTTACCAAATTTTAACACACCACATCCCCTACAACTGTCTTTCTCACGCACTCCCGCAACCAAACCACCTCAGGGCCATTCTCATTTTAAAAACGCTTTCACGTCAACGGAATAAATTATTCAGTAGGAAGGAGTGATACTTACATGGAAAGTCCTATCTGGTTATTCCTATTCGGCATTTTGTCAGGCTTTGCACTGCTTCGGGTGCCGCTGACAGGATTCCTGGCGCCGATCAACCCGATCGTAGATGTTATCGGGGTTCTCGCGGTATTATTATTCAGCATCGTACTCATCTATAAAGGAGTCATGCACCTCATCCACCACAGAAGACGCTAAGGTCAAACAAAGGTACGTCCCTCATCGCGTTAAAGCGATGAGGGACGTACCTTTAACTTTATCCATATTCCTTTTGGTGTTGCCGTTTTAAAGAGAGGTAGTCTTGATCTTCCCTTGCACGCTTCCATTTTTCTTCGAAGATGGCGGCAGATTCTGCTTTGACAGGGTCGGGTTCCCGCTCCTTCACGTCACCATCCTTGTCATATTTCCTGCCTCCCTTATAGTTTGCGTAGCGGCGGGATCTCGTGTAGCCCATCTGCAGGAATTTCCGGGCCATGTCCATACCGACGAAGTCATCTTTCTTTTTGTAGTCTAGGAACATGCTATAAATTTTATCAGAGGATTCCTTTGCGATAGCTGGCGTTTTGAAGCGCCAGTGGGGCAGGATTTCACTTTTGTACGGTTCGACGAGCAGGACTCCCTGTTCCCCCCTGCCGACCCGGTACAGTTCGGGATTTTCACGGAAATCGGTGGAGTCGAAATCAAGTGAGTAATCGAATGGCATTGTATCATCCTTTTTCATGGTGTATACCCCAACGCTTCTTAGCCCTAACTCTCTCACATAAAAAAAAGACCTGCATAAAAACAGGCCGTTCATCACTTTATTTTCCGGTCTCATCCAGCGCCTGGTACTTCGCTTGATACTTCCCTCCGTCTGCCACTTCGGAATGGTACAGGGCCTTCATGGCAAAGCTTCTTTCCAAGCCTTGTTCTGCCATCAATTTCTTCAACCGATCCTGGAGTTCTTTCTCGTCTTTCATCAATCGTTTCATTTGGGAACGTATATATTTCAAGGTTTCATCTCCTTTTTTGAATTACGATGAAGGTTCATTATAACAAGCTCACCGTATTTTAAAAAGCTTTGGTGGTCACCTATGATAGAATCAAACTAATAAACAGGGTAAAACGCAAATATATATAAGCATAGACAACCTTGGATCGGCCTCCCACTATACCCTATTAAAAAAGAGAGGGATTTCTATGTACAAATTGTATTGCAGGTCCTATCAAACGGCGTATCGTGCTGCTTTATATTTCCTTCCATGGCGGAAACCAAGGTTGATCGAGGGAGAGAATAGCCTCTCAGAACTGCCGGCTGTGTTAAAAGGGGAAGGCATTTTGCGCGTCCTGATCGTCACTGATGAAGGCATTTCCGCCCTAGGATTGATGGACGGGCTCCTTCAAGGATTGACGGATGCTACGATTGATTACACCATTTACGATCAAACCGTCCCGAATCCGACCATCGGGAACATCGAAGACGCCTTGAAGTTGTATCATGAGAGTGGATGTGACGCTATCATCGCATTCGGAGGCGGATCGCCGATCGACTGTGCCAAAGGGGTGGCAGCGAGGGTGGCGAGACCCCAGAAAACGATTCCGGAGATGAGGGGCCAGCTGAAAATCAGGAGGAAACTTCCACCTCTCGTTGCCATCCCGACGACCGCTGGAACGGGAAGCGAAGCAACGATCGCAGCTGTCATCTCAAATCCGGAAACACATGAAAAGTATGCCATCAATGACCTGGTCCTGATTCCGCAGATTGCGGTTCTTGATCCATTGCTGACGGTGAACCTTCCACCGCACATCACGTCGACGACCGGAATGGACGCACTCACTCATGCAATCGAGGCGTATATCGGCAGAAGCAGGACCCGTGAGACGATGATGTGCAGCAGGCAGGCCGTCAAGTTGATCTTCAGCAATCTAACCGAAGCCTATACGAACGGGGAGCATCTCACCGCCAGGTCCCATATGCAGAAAGCTTCCTACCTCGCCGGCGTCGCGTTCACCCGTGCGTATGTAGGGTACGTACACGCCATCGCGCACACGCTTGGCGGATTCTACTCGACTCCACACGGACTTGCGAATGCGGTCATCCTGCCTTATGTTCTGGACTATTACGGGGAGTCGGTGCATCAGCCGCTTGCTGAATTGGCCGACGTTGCCGGTATCGGTTCACGGGCTGATACCGCCGCAGAAAAATCAACGGCCTTCATCGAAGCGATCAAGAAACTCAACCGAGACATGAAGATCCCTGACAAAATCAGCGGTATCTCCGACCGTGATATCCCGCTCATGGTCAAGCGGGCATTAACGGAAGCCAACCCATTCTATCCAGTGCCCAAAATCCTCTCACAGGCAGATTTAACGAAACTTTTTTCACAGATAAAGGAATGAACAAAAAGGAGCCCCTCTCCTAGACGGGCTCCTTCTTAACATCCATTATTTGATCTTCGCCACAATTTTCCCTTTCACATGGCGTTCCGATAATCGGCTCAACGCTTCAGGGACTTCTTCCAGTCCGATGACTTCTTTCAGCATGGCATCAATTTTCCCTTCAGCAAGAAGTTCGAGCATCCGATCCCCGATGACAGAGAAATCTTTTTGAGCTTTCACATCATTGGACTGATGCGCCGCTGCCAACGCGATTTCATGGTAGGAAACCACTTTGGTGAATGGTTTTACGACCGTGAAGTCCGGTGCTCCCGCGATGTAAACGATATGTCCCATGTATGCGAGCATATCGAGTGCTTCGGTCGCACTTTGTCTGCTTACCGCATCGACTACGGCATCGACTCCACGTCCTCCGGTGATTTCCATCACTTTCTCTTTCACGTTCTCCTCGCGATAATCAATGACAAAATCGGCTCCAAGCGATTTCACGTACTCATGATTGTGCGAAGAAGCGGTCGAGATGACGGTTTTCCCTGCAAGCTTCGCGAGCTGGACACCGAATCCGCCGACTCCGCCTGCACCTCCATGGATCAGGATCGTGTCGACTTGTTCCAATGGCAGCTTGCGGTGGATCGCCTGATACGCTGTGTATCCTGCAGTCGGAAGCGCAGCTGCGTCTTCAAATGAGATGCTGTCTGGAATTTTTGAAGCGGTGTGGGCAGTGATCAACGCATATTCTGCGTACCCACCCTTTCTCGTTAAATCCCCGTGGTAAAGGACACGGTCCCCTTTTTTCCAGTCTGTTACACCTTCCCCTACTTCCGCTACCACTCCGGCAACGTCAAGTCCGAGGATATGGGGATATGTCCAGTTCGGGTTACCGTTTGTGCCCGTTTTGTAATCAACCGGGTTCAAGCCGGCAGCGTGCACCTCGACCAGTAATTCACCTTTACCCGGTGCAGGTGTTGCCATTTCCTCCACTTTCATGTCTTTCCATAACCCTTTATCTTTAAGAAGCAAAGCTTTCATTCTATGTCCACTCCTATCAAAATCGTTTTTTATTTACTTACATGGTATATAATATATACTGTAAAGGAAGTAAACAAGTAGGCACTATTTTGTATCCTAGTTACCGTTTAGGAACCTTGTAGGGGACGATCCCCAAAGAAAATGCTTCCTCGCCGGTGGCTAGTTAATTGAAGAAAGGAAGACATCAAACATGAAAGAACTACACCCTGAATATCAATGCGCGATCGATCTTGTCATCGATGTGATCGGCGGCAAGTGGAAGGTGTTGATCCTATGGAACTTGAATGAAGGATCGAAGCGATTCAATGAGTTGAAACGGACCCTCCCGAACATCACCCAGAAGATGTTGACACAGCAGCTCCGGGAACTCGAAGAGCATGGCCTTGTCTCCCGGAAGGTCTTCCAGGAAGTGCCTCCGCGTGTGGAATACTCCACAACCGATATGGGTAAAAAGCTGCAATCGACGCTTTTTGAAATGTGCAGATGGGGAGACGAATATGCCGAACAGCAGGGCATTACGATGAATCGATGCTGGACTTCGTATAACTTCATGGAAAAATAGCGGGATGGACTTGTCGGAACATGACAAGTCCATCTTTTCTTATCGCCGTTCCAAAGGAAGCGTCATACAGCGGATGCCTCCGCCGCCTTTTTCCAATTCATCCACATCCACTTCGATGATCTTCATTTTCTTGAACGTGGGATGTTCACGCAGAATGGCTTTGTTGATTTTTGTACTCACCAGAATCGTCTCCGGATTGATATTGAGGAAATTGATATCGGCGACGGTGTGTTTGACGTGATCGGTCCATAGCACCTCAAATCCATGGCGCTGCAGGAAGTCACCAGCCATGGTGTACGTTGAGCCGCTACTTGTCACGACTTGCACCGGAAATAAACGCATATAACTTTTCCCAACCAAAAGATTGGGACCTACGACGTTGCAGTTCATATCAAGATGCATCGTCTCTCCCTTCCTCGGCAAATCGATCACGCCGATTTCAGAGAACCCCGCCTTGAAGATCCGGCCTTTTATAGCCTCGAGGCTTTCGATGCTTGTCCGGAGACCTGTATTGATGAAAACAGTATCTTTATTGAGGACGAAGACATCCCCATTTTCCAATGCTTTCATATCGTTGTTGGCCTTGATCGGGAATGTTTCGTCATCAAACCATTCCTGGAAGAGTCCATGGCTGTGAACATACTCCGGTGCCCGCATCGTGGCACCTGCATCTCCGGGAATCAATGTATTTCCATAGACACATGCCAAATCCCGTACAAACACCCGGTTGATCAGATGGGGATTCAGTTCTGCATGTTCCCCCTTTAAATACTTGGAATAGTCGATGACCTTTACACCTTCATCCTCCATCGCCTTTACCATCTCTTCATGACTTTCATGTGCTTTCTCCTGTTGCACCGGTCTCTCCCAGCCGACATAGTCTGCCGTGCGCTGATCGGGAACGTCCAAGGTGGTCGGTGAACAAACGACGACCGCTTTCAACTCATCATGTTCGCTCCAGCAGTTAGGTTGTACGTTAAGCATGAGCAAGCCTCCTTCTGTTTACTTCTTTACTTTCTCCTTTCACCTGAAAAAACATTCTGGCCTGGTTCATGTTGGAATCACTCGCTTTCCGTCCTCAAAGGGGATTTCACCAAATAAAAAAGAGCCAAAGCACCGTGCTTCAACTCTTAAGCTTCTTGAGGCTATTGAGGAATGGACATTTCGAAAGTGATGAATCATCGTCACGGAGGAAATACTGTTCCCATTCATGGTTATCCTCCTGACCGTACCATTTCAGGCTCGGGTGCACGTCGATTTCATCGAATTCCGCCAGCCGCTTGCGGATCACTTTTTTCAATTTTTGCCCGAATGGTGTGGACGAATTGATTTTATCGAATACCCAGCGCGGCTGAAATGCGAGGAGTAAATAAGGGAAGTGACGGCTTTTACGGGCATCGTGTGCAGGAGTCGCACAAAAGGCAAAATAAGGCTCTCCGTTGAAGCAGAACTCCCATGTATGATCGTGCGGATCCTTTGAGATTTCATCCGGCCAAGGTGTTTCATCCAGTTCATGCACACGGTTCAAGACAGACCAGAATAGATCTTCATACTGTTCGGTGGAAGTCCCGTTCAACTCTTCCGAATCGAAGAACACGACCAGGGAGGCATAATCCCCCGTCCCCCGCGAGATTTCTCCATAGTCCTGCAGGAAAGTCGCAAGCTCTTCAATTGATTCAGCGTTTCGTGGATCTCCTGCAAAACCAAAACGCAATGTATCTTTTAAAAATCCTTGTATCCCAGGAACACAAGGATAGGGTTGTTGGTCATCAACCATCATGTTTGAAAAATGGGTATAAGCATGCTGCTGCCACTGGGGTAGTTCCCCAATATGTTCATCTATCCATGTTTTTCTATATAACATCCAGTGAATCCCTCCTAACAATTACACACTATCCTATTAGGAGAAGGAGAAATGGGTGTCTGTCTAGCCGATCAAAATGCGGGCAGCCTGTACACCGAAATAGACCCCGAAGCCGATCAGCACGATGCCTGAAATGATCGAGATCAGCCGGATGATGGATGGATTGAACCACCTGCCTGTCCCTGCTGCGACGGATGCCATCACAAAATCCCAAAGCGTGATCCCAAGAAAAATTCCCATGCTGTAGATCAAGATCTGCCAGCCCTCATAATGACTGGACGTCTTCGCGAGGATGGATCCATAGATGCCGAGCCAGAACAATATGCTGAGAGGATTGGAAATGGCCATGAAAAAACCGGTACGGAATGCTTTAGATTTCGTCTCATTTTGTGAAGATTTATGCTGATTGCTTGCATCCCCTGCTTTGAGGACGCTTTCCAATCCTGTATAGACCAGGACGAAAAAACCGAACATCCATAAAAATAACTGGACGATGGGCGTGTCCACAAATTGGGCAAGCCCGAAAAAGATCAGGAGCATGAAGACGGCGTCCGCTGCCATGCCGCCTACGCCTACGAGCCAGGCATGCCAGAATCCGAACCGTATGCCCTTGTCCAATTGCAGGGCGTTGATTGGTCCCATCGGTGCCGACAGCGATAACCCCAACAGAATATAACTGATGAATACACTCATTTTTTAACCACCTCACGGATTTCTCCCCCTATTATATTCGGACTGTCCCTGATGTATTAAAGTCAATCTCAATCCCATCAACTTTTTTCCATGGGCAAGACGTACATGAATCATCTTCAAAAGGGGATTCTAACTACGATGTCAACGACTATTTAGGAGGGAAACATCATGTTCAATCAGCAAAATCAACCACAACAGCCAGGAAATCAAATGGCCAATAAACAAGCCTATGGGATGAATCAGAACCATGGCGGACACGAATTATTCGATGCCCACGAAATCATTGCAGGCATCATCAGCATGCTGGATCAATATCAAATGTATGATCAACATATAAAGGACCCGGAATTGAAAGACATCGTCAAGCGCCAGACCGATTTCGTGACAACGATGTACAATACGATCGTCGGAACCTTTTCGACAGGACAAGACCCACAGGTACCGACACAACAATATAAAATGAACCAAAACAACGATGCCGTATATGGAATCAAACCGGGGCAACCGAAAAAACCGAACCAATCGGTCAATGAACTGTCAGACAAAGGCCTTTCCGCTTATATGCTGGGGCAGACCAAGTCACTCGCGACGCTCCTTGCGATGACCGCCCTGGAAATGACCAATCCCATCCTGCGTCGGGTCGTCGCAGACAGTGTGCCGAATTTCATCGAGATGAGCTACGAAATATTCCTGTATCAGAATAAGCACGGCTACTATCAAGTACCGCAGTTGAATAATCAGGATATGACGGCGATGCTGCAAAGCTACACAACAGTCCCGCAACCACCTGGGAACATGCCACATTAACGTTGAGAAGACGCGAGGACATCCCCCCGCGTCTTTTTTTACGATGAAACCGACGTTTTCACTTCAGTTACTGCAGGTGTACCGGATTGCAGTGATTTCGTAATGAGATAGTACAAGAATGAGCCCGTGACTCCGAAGAACAGGAGGATGCCACCCATCATGACCGGACTGATCCATTCTCCGATGATGATCAATAGGGACGCGATGATCATCGCCCCGTAAAAGGTGAGGCTGTAAAACGCCATATACGTGCTGCGGGCGTTCGCCGGAGCCAAATCCCCGATCATCGCCTGCTTGATCGGCACATACATCAACTCTCCGATCGTCCCCACAAAGATCAGGATAAAGAGTAGGATGATACTGTTTGTAAACGCAAGTGCAGCGAAACAAACCGAGAAGACCATCATTCCTGTGACGAGCGTCCAGCGGTCCTTCCATTTTTTAAATAGGAATAACACAACCGTGGACAGTAGGACAACGAGCAGCGTGTTTTCTGTTTTCAGGAATCCAAGCATCTTCGTTCCGTCCAGGGTAAAATCAAAGCCCAATAAGGAAGCGCTTTGTTCGGGAATATCCCTTTCAAGGCGAATCCCAACATAATTGGACAATGATTGCTCCAAGGTGAAGATGAAAATGGCCCCTACGATATAGAACATGAATAGCTTATCTTTCAATACGGCCACGTAGCCGTGAAGCATGCCTCGTGATGAAGTGGCGGATGGAGCGGTCGAGCGGCTGGTAGAAGGCTCGGGTGTGTAGGTCTCGGTGATGAAGTAAAGAGTGACCAGGACGGATAGAAGTGATATGAATGATACCCCGATGAATAGTTCAAATAGATAGGATTTAAATAGAAATGCCCCGATGATGCCTCCGAGGGCGGTCGCAAGATTTCCAAGCCAATAGCTGATGGTGAACACAAGCTTTCTTGATTCGGAGTCCGTCACATCAATGATCATCGCCTGTGCCGCAGGCTGGAACATCCCGCCACAGAACATATTGATGACAAAGAAGGCGGCGGAAACATAAGGGAGATCGAACCAAGGTGAGTTACAGAGTGCAATCAGGATATATGAAGCCGCTATTCCTGCCTCTGCATAGATCATGATCTTCCTCCGACCCACTCGGTCCGAGATATGCCCGCCTAGAAATCCCCCGATCACCCCGCTGACGACAATCAAGATGAGGATGATCCCGGTCGCAGTCGACCCGATTTTCCCTGCAAAGTAGATGGCAAGGAACGGGATGACCGCCATTGTGATAAGTCCTCCAAGGAATTGCATCACGAGCCTCAATTTGATATTAGGATGAATCTCTCTCAGTTTCATCATGATTCCTCCCATTCATTATGTGCAGGACCAAAGAGTCTCAGCGCCTGGATCTTCATATCCATCCAGAATAGATTGGTGTATTCGTCGATGAATGTCAGCCTCATTCCGTTGATCAGGGAAAGATAGGACTGTGCGATGAGGGCAGGTGAACCTTTGTAAAAGACGCCTTCCTCCTGCCCCTTTATGATGATGGGAGCGAGACGGTCAATGAACACATTCACAAAGTCATCGAGTTCCTTGAAGAGATCGGGATATCGATCGGGCCTTGCCAGTACCTGCTGAATGAGGCGCAAATATTCTTTTCTCTTGGAAAACAGCTCGACCTGGCAGAGAATCATTCCCTTTACCTTCTCCAATGGGCTGCCGCTATAACGCTCTTCTATGTCGTAAAAATAAGGCTTGATTTCTTCGAGTGGTTCCAAGATGGTAGCATGGAAAAGCACTTCCTTTGTTTCAAAGTACGTAAACACGGTCCCAAAGCTGACTCCAGCCTCTTTGGCAATGGCAGCGACAGGCGTTTCAGCGAAGCCATTCTCACTGAATAATTTCACCGCCGCTTGAAGGATCGCGGTTCTTTTTCGTTTCTTTTTTTCATGGACTGAAAGTGAAGCAGGCATGTTGTTGACCCCCAATTCAAAATTGATTGATTAATCAATCATTATTTTATTGTAAGTTTATTCCAACGTCAATCACTTTTTTCTCCTAAGATTCGACATGAGCCCGCTGATTTCGTTGAATATGGAATATAACCATCTAATTGGATCTGTATGTACGATGGGCTTACTAAATAATTATTGAATAGACGATCCTTATGGAATAAAACCCTCTTCAACTAAAAAAGGAAGCTTCCCTTTTTGGAAGCTTCCTTTTCATATTCTGTATCACTGGGACAGTGAACCTGTCCCCATGTCCCACTCTTAGTGCATGCTGCTCATGACCCAGACGGATCCGGCTACGATGACGATGGCGATGAAGCTTGCTGAAAGCATCTTCCCTACCTGCCATTTGCCTTCTCCTTCTGTTACGTGCATGAACATAAACAACTGGATTGCCGCTTGCAGGAAAGCAAGGACGAAGACAATCGCGACGATCGTACCGTACGCAAGATCTGTGTAAAGTCCCCACCAGACAGCAAGGAACGTCAATCCTACCGACAAAATAAATCCAATGACTTGAGTCCAAGGTATACGGCTGTGGTTGTTATGTGACATTATCCCACCATCCCTAGTAAGTACACGCTTGTAAACACGAAAATCCAGACGAAGTCAAGGAAGTGCCAGTACAAGCTGGATACAAATAGTTTTTTAGCAGTATCAGGGTTCAATCCCTGTTTCTTCACTTGGAACATCACAAGTAAGATCCACATGATCCCCATAGATACGTGAAGTCCGTGCGTACCTGTCAACAGATAGAACGATGACCAGTATGCGTTGGTCCCCATGGCAGCTCCTTCATGGATCAAGTGGATGAACTCCGAGATCTCCATGTAAAGGAACCCTGCGCCGAAGAGCAATGTGATGATCAACCAGACCATCATCCCTTTGACGTTTCTTCTTCTTAATTCATTGATCGATAAACCAGACGTAAAACTACTGATCAATAGTAGCATCGTCATGATGATCGTATTCGTAAGATCAAACACTTCACCAGGCATCGGTCCGTCGACGTTTCCACCTTTTAAGGCGAAGAATGTCGCGAAAATGGTCGCGAACAGCGCCATTTCCGCTCCGAGGAAGATCCAGAAGCCGAAGATGTTCAGCTTCCCGATTTCCGATTGATATTCCAGTGGCGTGTTTGGATCTACATTTGTGCTATGTGCCATATTCACGCCTCCCTCTTAAAGCGATTTTCAGTTTCTTCGATTTCTTCCACGCTTACATAGTACCCTTTATCGTATTCGTGTGAAGTGAGTGAGCGCTGAGCCATCGTTCCAAGGATACCGATTAGGCCAAGGATCGCCATCCACCATAATTCGAATACGAGTCCGAATCCTGCGACAAAGAAGAAGCCGGACATGATGAATGGTGCCCCCGCATTGTGCGGCATATGGATTGGCTTATAATCAGCCTTCTCACTGCTTTTAGCCGTATCTTTTCGTTCTTGCTTCATGTAATAGAAAGCATCGACACTCTTCACCTCAGGCACATGCGCGAAGTTGTAGTGAGGCGGAATCGCTGAGCTAGTCGCCCATTCAAGTGTGCGTCCGTCCCAAGCGTCGCCAGACACTTCTCTTTCAGAGTAACGGTAGCTGTAGTACACGTTGTAGACGATGACCATGAATCCGATACCCATCGCTGCCGCTCCGACAGATGAGATGACATTGAGTGCTGTCCATCCATCTTCAGGACCATACGTGTACACACGTCTTGGCATACCCGCAAAACCTAATACGAATTGCGGAAGGAAACATACGTTGAATCCGATTGAGAATAACCAGAATGCCCATTTTCCGATGCGTTCGTTCATCTTGATACCGAACATCTTCGGATACCAGTAGACAAGACCTGCGAAGCAGGCAAATACGACACCGGCAATCAGCGTATAGTGGAAGTGAGCCACTAGGAAATAGTTATTGTGATATTGGAAGTCAGCTGCGGCCATACCTAGCATGACCCCAGTCACCCCACCGATCAGGAATGTCGGGATGAATGCGACCGACCACATCATAGGGGTCGTGAATTCGATCCTTCCCTTATACAGGGTCCCGAGCCAGTTGAATATCTTGATCCCGGTCGGTATGGCGATCGCCATGGTCGTGATCGAGAATACACTGTTCACTGCAGCACTTCCGCCCATCGTGAAGAAGTGGTGGACCCACACGACGAAGCTTAGTAGTGAAATGGCAGCAAGTGAGATGATCATAGATTTATAACCAAATAATGTCTTTCTTGCAAATGTAGCAATGATCTCTGAGAAAATACCGAAAGCAGGCAAGATGACGATATATACTTCCGGATGTCCCCATAACCAGAAAAGGTTCGACCAAAGCATGGCGTTCCCGCCGTCCGTCAGCGTGAAGAAATGCGTTCCGAACAAACGGTCAAATGACATAAGAGCAAGTGTTACTGTCAAGATCGGGAAAGCAAACACGATGATGAACGCCGTGATCAATGTCGTCCATGTGAACATCGGCATGCGAAGAAGCGTCATGCCTGGTGCACGCATCTTGATGATGGTTACGACAAAGTTGATCCCCGTCATCAGCGTACCGATCCCTGAGATCTGCAGACCAAGCAGGTAATAGTTGATTCCAGGTCCAGGGCTTCCTTCGACTGCAAGCGGTGCGTAGTTCGTCCAGCCGGCATCCGGTGAGCCACCGAATACGAATGACATATTGAACAAGATCGCACCGAACATGAACGACCAGAAGCTCAGGTTATTCAAGTACGGGAAGGCAACGTCCCTCGCACCGATTTGCAATGGTACGACAACGTTCATCAATCCGATCAAGAATGGCATCGCCATGAACAGGATCATGATCGTACCATGAGTCGTAAAGATTTCATTGTAGTGATGCGATGTTAAGAACTCGTTATTCGGGACCGTTAATTGGGCCCTCATCAGTAATGCATCGACCCCTCCACGGAAGAGCATGATCAATGCGGCAATGATATACATGATACCTATCTTTTTATGGTCAACACTCGTGATCCAGTCGTTCCAGAGCCATTTCCATTTCTTGAAGTACGTCAGGGACGCGACAATCGCGATGACGGTAAAGACGATGGAAATATTCGCCCCGATGATCAATGGATCATTGAGAATGAGATTATCTTTAATGAAATCAAACATGTTGAATGCCCTCCTTTCTTAGTGGTCATGTCCTTCGTTGGATTCATGTTGCTCGTGGCTATCTTCATGGTCCTTATCCATATCATGACCTTCGTGGCTTCCGTGGTCACCGTGTCCGCTATGGCCTGATTCTGCATTCACATCAGCACCATGGGATTTTTCAGTGACACCGTATTTATCACGGATCGCATAAGCGTATTCTGGATTCTTTCCGTGATCCACGATGGAAAGATGCGTGGATGAGAAGGTCATTTTTTCAACAGTGCCAGGGAGCATCAGCTTTTCATACGTCTTTTCATCGAGCTTCGGCTCACTGTCCTGGACGTCTTCCACCCAGTCTTCATACTTTCCTTCTTCCATCGCCACGAAATCGAACTTCTGGTGCGTCATGCCTTCACCCGTGAAGTTGGAGTTTCGCCCAGCATACGTACCAGGCTCATCAGCCTGTAAGTATAAGTCGTTGACCATGCCCGGCATTCCATAGATCTGGCCTCCGATCTGAGGAACCCAGAATGATGCCATCGAATCGGCAGCGGTCACTTTGAACAGAATCGGATGATCTTCAGGGACATTGACATAGTTCACCGTCTCGATCCCCTCTTCCGGATAACTGAAGATCCACTTCCAGTCGACCGCAGTCGCATGGATCACAATCGGATCTTTATGCGCAGTCGCCTTAGGGGCTTCCCTCAACTCATAAAGAGCCTTCGTGTTCGGGATTGATAAAGCGATGACGATCAATACAGGAATCAGCGTCCAGATGATCTCAAGCTTCGTACTACCGTGCATTTCCGGTTTGTAATCCCCATTCCGGCTGCTGCGATATTTTAATAGAATAAATGTAAAGAATGCTAAGACGACAACCATTATGCCGATCATGTAATAAATCGACAACATGATAAGGTCTTTCTGAACAGCTCCGACTGGTCCTTTTGGATCTAGGATGATCATGTCACTTCCAGAGCTGAAAATGATGATGAAAAATAATGAAACCAAACTGATCAACACAATCAAGTATGGCTTAAATTTATTAAACACAGGCGTTCACCTTCCTTTATGCGGAGAAATATCGTGTAGACCCATACTATCAAATTCTTATAGAAACGTACCCCTCTTTAATGCAACTGTAAACTGATTTTCGAAATTTAGACGAAGTTTATTCACAAAACGGTAACAATGTTGGAAAGATTTCCTCGTTCGACAAAAAAATAACTCCCGACGTTATACTTTGATAACATTGGGAGCGCTTTACGGTCCGATTATTCAGAATAATAATGGAATTGATATAATCTTTGTGACAAGTGATCATTAAAATTTTGTAAATTTTTTAGAGGGGTTGTTCGTTTTTTTGACAATATTTTAGGAAAATAAAATTGGGGTGTGTGGTTGTAATGCGGTGTATGTAGTGGAGAGGTTGTAATGGGGTGTGCGCGGTGGTTTCCTTAAATGGGTTAGAGTGGAGGTTGCACATTGATGATTATTCATAAAAGGGTCACTTTTAAATTGAATGTAGCGAAAAAATGATTAGTTTGAGCAGCCCGAGGGCTGTTTTGGTTGGGATGTGGTTGAAACGGTGTTTTGGGGAAAATCTGGCAAGGGTTTATGCGGGATTTGTGGAGGAGGGAGTTGGGATTTGCTCTTAATTTGGGGTTTATGCTCCTAATTGGGGAGTTATGCTCCTAATCGGGGATTTATGCTCCTAATTGGCGGTTTATGCTCCTAATCGGGGATTTATGCTCCTAACTTGAAATTTATGCTCCTAATCAGCGGTTTATGCTCCTAACTGGACATTTATGCTCCTAATCAACGGTTTAGCCTCTTAACTGGACAGTTTTGCTGCGAATTAGCAGGTTTATGCTCCTATCTGGACATTTATGCTCCTAATCAGCCGGTTAGCCTACTAACTGAACATTTATGCTCCTAATCAACGGGTTTATGCTCCTAACTGGACATTTATGCTCCTAACCAGCGTTTTATGCTCCTATCTGGACATTTATGCTCCTAATCAGAAATATATGCTCCTATAAGAATGATTCTAAATAAAGCCCCATCTCTAACCACCAGCGCCCAACCAAACAAAAGGAGCAGACGATCCCATCTGCTCCTTTTCCAAACCTTTATGCCGTTTTTTTCTTCTTCTCCCCGATCATGACGGTCAGGCTGATCAAGGTGACCAGGATGGTTGCACCCATGTCGGAAAGGATTGCGATCCATAGGGTCAATAAGCCTGGGATTGTGAGGAGTAGGGCGATCAGTTTCAGGCCGAGTGCCAGTGAGATATTGAGTTTGATGATCTTGTTCACTCTTTTGGCGATGGAGATGGCCGAAGGGAGTTTCCCCAGGTGATCTTGCATCAGCACGATGTCCGCCGTCTCGATGGCGCTGTCCGTTCCTTTCCCCATGGCGATCCCAAGGTCCGCTGTCGCCAGGGCGGGAGCGTCATTGATCCCGTCTCCGACCATGGCGGTCTTGCCTTTTGCCGTCAGCTCCTTTACCTTTTCAACTTTTTCGTTAGGTAACAGGCTGGAATAATAATCTGTCAATCCGACTTGCTTTGCGACTTTTTCCGCTGTCTTGTCATGGTCGCCGGTCAGCATGACGGCATTCTTGATGCCGGCCGCATACAGTTCCCCGATAATGGCCCTGCTTTCTTCGCGGATCTCATCGGTGACCCCGAATATTCCTAGCACTTCACTTTCACTTGATACGATCACCAGTGTGTAGCCCCCGGCCTTCAGCTCTGCGATATGCTGGGAAACTTCTTCAGCTGGTGGGAATCCGATGCTTTTTTCGTTTCCGACCCGATAAGTCTTCCCGTCCAGGACCGCTGTGACTCCCTGACCGGAGACTGTGTTGATTTCTTCGGGTTCGCGATATGACACGTCTTCGGTTGCCAGCTTTTCGATGACTGCCCTGGCAATCGGGTGGGAAGAGGATTTCTCGATGGAACCTGCCACCTCAAAGAATTCTTCCTTTTTATAGACGAACATCTTCTCGACGTAAGGGTGTCCTTTCGTCAGTGTCCCGGTCTTATCGAATGCGATGGTGTCGATTTTCCCGAGCTGTTCGAGGAACACGCCGCCTTTGACAAGGATGCCGTTCTTCGCGTTCCTGGCGATACCGGAAACGATCGCGATCGGTGAAGACAGAATCAAGGCGCATGGGCAGCCGACGATCAGGACGGCAAGCCCTTGATAGAACCAGGAGCCCCAGTCTCCGTTAAAAAGGAGCGGTGGTACAAGCATGACGAGACCCGATATCGCCATGATGAGTGGCGTATAATAGCCAGCAAATTTATTGATGAATTGCTCTGTCGGCGTCTTCGTTTCCTGCGCTTCTTCGACGAGGTGGAGGATCTTTGCCAGTGAGGAGTCTTGGTACGCCTTGCTGATCCGTACTTTCAGGACTCCTTCGTTGTTGATGCTCCCCCCGTAGACTATCTCGCCCATTTCCTTCTCGACCGGCATGGCCTCCCCGGTGATGGCGGCCTCATTGACCGAGCTTTTCCCGGATTCGACGACTCCGTCGGAAGGTATTTTCTCCCCGGACTTAACGAGCACCAGGTCGCCAATATCAAGCGAGCCGATCGGGACGATCCGTTCTTTGCCGCCACTGATCAGTACGGCTTCCTTCGGGGCGACCTTCAGCAGCTCCTCCATGGACTTCCTTGCTTTCTCCATGCCCATTCCTTCAAGGAGCTCGTTGACACCGAACAAGATCGCGACCAATGTGCCCTCTTTCCATTCCCCAATGGAAAATGCACCGACCAAGGCGATTGTCATCAACGTGTCGATATTGAATTTCAGTTTAAGCAGATTTTTTGCCCCTTTGATGAACGTCGGGTATCCACTCGTTGCCGCAGCGGTCAGGTACATGAAGACCGGTAGCAGGCTGGTCGTTTGTGTGTCCACGTAGATGGCAGAACCGAAAATGATGACTGAGAGCCCGAGCAGGATTTTCATCCGCATATTGTCCCCATGCCCATGGGAATGGTCATGGGCGTGTCCGTGTGCATGATCATCATGCTGATTCTTTACGATCGCTGCGCCGTCAGCGGTCAGGATCTTTTCGACAGATTTCATGTCCACTCCGTCTGAAAGCACCAGTTTACTGCTGTTATAAAGGATCCTGGAGCCTTCTCCGTTCTCTAATTTATTGATTTCTTCTTCCATCTCCCGTGCACAATTCCCGCATGAAAGACCTTGAAGTTTGTATTCATTCATACTATCCCCCATTCCTTAATGATGTCTGGCATGGTGTATGGTCTGCTGAAGCATATTCATGACGTGATCATCATCAGCAGAGTAATACAGGGTGGTGCCTTCGCGTCTATACTTCACCAGGCGCAAGTTCTTCAAGAATCTCAACTGGTGGGATACGGTCGTCTGAAGCAATGATAATTTTTCCGCGATATCATTGACTGAGTGTTCTTTCTGCGCAAGCAGGTGAAGGATTTTCACCCTTGTAGGCTCTGACAATGCCTTGAACGTCTGGGTCACGATGAACAGTGTCTCTTCGTCAATCTCGACACAAGGCTCTTCTTTTCCTTCCTTCTCCTTGTTCACTCTCACTAACTCCTCTTCATTATTACTTTTTCCCATGCTGACACTCCTATTCTATTTCAATATATGACAATGTGTTCATGTATTATAATATAAATGATAAAAAAAGACGGGGTGGATGTCAAACGGAATAATCCAATCATTCCCTTCTCATACTAAAGGGGATATTCACTGTAAAGCTGAGGTGATTTACTCAATGGAGACAGCTTCACTGAGTTCGTATGAATTATTTTCGATTTCCAGCGCGATCCTGATTGGAACACTTGCCAGGATTTTGACCATCAAGGAAGATTTCCGGCAATATCCAAGTTACCCGAACGGCCTTCTCATCCACCTGATCACAGGCTTTGTCGCTGCTTCACTCGGAGCAGTCGCCATTCCCGCCTTATTATCAAAAAATTTCGTGGCCGTGACCTTTCTTACATTGGCCATCCAGCAATTCAGGGATGTGAGGAAGATGGAGAAGGAAAGTTTAAGTGACTTGGAAGAAACAGAATACACAGTCAGGGGAAAGGCATACATCGATGGGATCGCTAAAACGTTTGAATCCAGGAATTATATCGCCTTCATCGTCTCACTCACGACATCGATCAGCATTTCGTTCCTACATAATCCCCTCAAGATCGGAAACCTTTATGTTTGCTTGGCCGGAGGTGCACTGATCGGCTTTGCTCTTTTTTACTATTTGAAAAGATTTACAAAAGGAAAGACGATCGGGGATATAGCCGAAGTAAAGGAAGGAAAAGTGGAAGTCAAGGACTCTTCCCTCTTTGTGGATGGGATGTATGTCAGTAATCTTCTTGGAACTGATAACGCGGAAAAGCTATTCTCTGAGGAAGGAATGGCTGTCGTCATTTATCCGAATGAGAACCATTTCAGGATCAACCTGGACAATTTTGGTCAGCGACAGGCTGCACTGTTCGAAGCATGCCGGGCCTTGGGCGTGAAGCGGTATCAGTTCACGCGGAAGGACTATGAGGAAGGACGGGTCATGATCGCGCTTGTCCCGATCAAACGTGATATCGATGCTTTCATTGAATCGGTGAAAAAGTGTCCTTTGCTTGAAAGCACCAAAAAATCGCATGCGGTCATGCAAACCAATTTGAAAGGGTGAGAATCTATGGGAAGGGAAAGCTCCATGAAGCCTCCTTATCAAATACTCGCATACTTGACCTCGGACCGCGACAGGGTCATAAGCGGTGGCCCGCTGCTATTATACAGCGATGACAAAGAAGCATTGAAACAGATGACCGTCGATATCGCAAAAGGGATGAAAGCGGACGTTGTTCAAATGACCAATGGGGATTACCTGGTCATCCGATTATAAAAGATTGATAAAAGAGCCCTGTCATCCCAAGCGGCAATGACAGGGCTCTTATTTTTATTCACGGTCGAACAGCAATTTCCCGGCAATCCCCGGGTTCGTCATTTCAAACGGATTCAAAATCAAGTCAAGTTCCTCTTCTGTCAGGACATCATATTCGAGACAAAGTTCCCTTACTGATTTTCCTTTCAAAATCGCTTCGCGTGCAATCCTTGATACGACTTCATAACCAAGGTGCGGATTGACGGCCGTGATGATGCCGACGCTCTTCTCCACATATTCCTTCATGCGGTCTTCGTTCGCTTCGATTCCGCTCAGGCAGTTATCGGTGAAGCTTCTGAAGGCGTTGTTCATGATGCTGATGGATTGCAGGAGATTGAAGACGAGCACGGGCTCCATGACGTTCAGTTCAAGCTGTCCTGCTTCTGATGCAAGTGAAATGGTCTGGTCGTTCCCGATGACCTGGAATGCGACCTGGTTGATCAGTTCAGGCATGACCGGATTCACTTTACCAGGCATGATGGATGAACCAGGCTGTCTTGCGGGAAGCGAAATCTCGCCCAGTCCGGCACGTGGCCCAGATGCCATCAAGCGCAAATCATTTGCGATCTTGGACATATTGGTCATGCATACCTTCAAAGTAGAAGAAACCTCTGTGTATGCATCCGTATTCTGGGTCGCATCGACAAGGTGCTCCGCTCCCGTGAGAGGCAACCCGCTGATTTCAGCCAGATGCTTCACGACACTTTCTATATAAGCAGGGTCTGCATTCAATCCGGTCCCTACTGCCGTCGCTCCCATGTTCACTTCATACAGGTGCTCACGTGTGCGGCCGATCCGCTTGATGTCACGCTCAACCACACGGCTGTATGCTTCAAATTCCTGACCCAGTCTGATCGGTACAGCGTCCTGAAGGTGGGTGCGTCCCATTTTGATGACGTGATCAAATTCCTGTGCTTTCTTTCTGAAAACACTCAGCATATCTTCCATTGTGACCAAAAGCTTGTCCAACAATTTCAGGGTTGAAATGTGGATGACCGTCGGGAAGACGTCATTGGTCGATTGCGCCATATTCACGTGGCTGTTCGGGCTGACTTTCCCGTACTCACCCTTCTCATGGGAAAGCAGCTCCAGGGCACGATTGGCGATGACTTCGTTCGCGTTCATGTTGATCGATGTCCCCGCGCCTCCCTGGATCGGGTCTACGATGAAATAGTCATGCAGCTTCCCTTCAAGGATTTCGTCACAGGCCTTCACGATCGCCTGTCCGATTCCATCATAAAGACGCGTTGTTTCCATATTCGCAAGTGCTGCCGCTTTCTTGACGACCGCCAGTGCATCGATCATTTCTTTATGAATTTTATAACCCGTCACAGGGAAGTTCTCGACTGCCCTGAGCGTCTGGATTCCATAATATACATGCTCAGGCACTTCTTTTTGCCCGAGGAAATCTTTTTCTACTCTGTAGCCTTTAGTAGCCGTTGTCATGTCTCTACCCCTCTTGTTCGATTTGAGTACTACCATTCGAGATTCTATCAATTTATGGGGGAGTAAGCAATGTTTTTCGGCTGGCTGATCAGGAAAAAATCGCCCTGTTCCACTAATAGAAAAAGCGCACTTCCTCAATGAAATGCGCTTTTCCATTTAGTTGACTGAAATGACGGCCCCATTCTTATGGATGACTGTCACCAACTGTCCTGATTTCTTCTGATACGATTCAGCTGTTCCATAAGGGACCTTCAAGACAAATTCCTCTTTGTCATCTTTGAATTCAACCGAAAAACTGTCCACCGCTCCGATGATGGCAGCCTGTGATACTTCTGCCTCTCCTGGTATGAATAAGTTCTGTCCGATCAAGACCATATCCAGTTGCAGTCCATTGGCTTTGGCGACTGATTCAGGCTTGAGCCCATAGCGATGAGAGATCCCCCAGAGCGTGTCGCCCGGCAAGACCGTATAAAACTCACCCACTTCACTGGATGATTGTCCTGCTGGCAAGGATAGATCCTCACCAATCTTGATTTGATCGCTGGCCTTTTTATTAAGATACGTGATTTCCTCGACTGTCATCCCGTGTTGTTTAGCAAGACTGTAAAGGGTGTCCCCTCTTTTGACCGTATAGGAAAATAGTTCATTATGATTGGGTTTGTCTGGAACAAGCAATTGCTGTCCGGCCATGATCTTATCGGATGCCAAGGCGTTTGCTTCCATCAATTGCTCGACCGTCACTTCATATTTTTTTGCCAAGCTATATAATGTATCATTCTTCTTGACTGTGTATTCTGTACTGCACGCGCCGGCTTTTCCGTTGGCGAGAAGGAGTGCGGTGATCGTGCCGGCTGCGGTTGCCGCGACGATCTTTTTATTTCTCGACCTGGCTTTCTGTTTACGAGCGTCTGCTATTCTGTGTTTTCGTTTCATTGTGATTGCAGTCAATTTTACATCCCCCAATGTGATCGTTAAAATGTCTTCAACCCTATATCATTCGAACGTAGGAGGTCTTTTTGAGGGTGTAAGATAAAAATGTTCCTTCAAAACCATTTATATCCTTTTAGAAAGGGAAGGTTAGCATCACTTTGAACGAAACCAATTCGCAACTGAAAGGTTCCTTCCATGTATATGCCAGATAAAGTTATTTGCGTTATCAACATTATGGTCTTTTAATCCGTTCTTAGACCATGCCTCTCTCCACTGAATATCATCAATATTGGTATTATCTTGGATGTTCAGTAGGATTTCATACGCTTTACGGCTAAAAGCAAGCGTCCCCGGCATCAGGAAATGATGTCCTGGAAAATCACCACCTAGACTCCCGTATTTACCTTTTGACATGAAATGATTATTCAGTTGATATCCTGCGTATGAACTAAGGATGTCACACTGATTCCCTTGGAAGTAATCAACGATTGTTTTGACATAATCTTTTTTGTAGATGTCATCATCATCCATTTTAACGTAAAGATCATATGATGATGGACATTGTGAGATGGTCGTGATGGCATTCGTATGGGTGCTTGAATTTTTATGGTATTGGACGACAAATCGTTGATCGATGATGTCTTCAAATAATGCCTCGTAGTTAGCGATGTCAGATTCGTTGTCATACATAATCCCTATAGAGTGGGTTAGATCTGTATAAGACTGATTCTTCGTATTAAGCATGCACTGACGAAGCATGTACGGTCTTTGGTACGAAGGTGTGAATAATAAGACTTTCATAATGAACCCCTTTCTTTATTCCATTTCTATTGATGTTGCGATTTTTCAACCTTGAGAATATGCAGTGTAAAGACGCTTGTGCTCTTTCATCCATTGGTTAAGCTCCATGAGCATGTCATGATAATCGGGGACCATGTACTTGAAGTCACTCCGAGTATTCACAAGGGACTTATCGACCCTTTGGACAGATCTTCGGACAATTTTGACATCCTTTTTGTCAAACACGTCCTTCACCATCATGAGCAAATCATATTTGGATACCTTCCTTTCACTGGCCAAATGAAGCAATCCACTCATATCACGTTGGATGATCCAATCAATTGCTTTTGCCAGTTCAAGCGTTGTGACACCGTTCCAAAATGCATTGTCAAAACCCTGGACTGTTCCAGTTTGAGTCATGAACCAGTTAAAGAGCCCGATGCCATCCTCCTTCAATTCAGGTCCGATGATCGAAGTTCTGATCGTGACATGTTGATCACCAGTTACTTCCCCTAAATTTTTTGTCATGGCATAGATTGAAAGTCCATCTTTAAGATCATCCTCAGTGTAGTTACCGGCTTGTCCTGAGAAGACACAATCGGTACTGATGTGAAGCAGCTTGTACCCCAGTTCATTCCCGTAATTCGCTAATTTGTGAGGTAACAAACCATTTATATAGATCGATTCTTCCAGTCTGATACTTGCATCTTCATTTAAGATTCCAACAGCATTGATCACGATATCTGGTCTGATTTCATTTAATAGTTGGTACGTTTCATCATCTTCAGTTACATCTAACGCAAACGCGTTTTTTTCATCACTTTGTTGACGTGTGGTAAAAAACAGTTCATACAGTGGATTTCCCTTTAAGTAATGGAGAATTAAATGACCAGCCATCCCCCTCCCGCCAAGCACCAAAATCTTCATGACAAGAATCCTCCTTTAAGAAGTAATTCCTTTATTTCTGCTTTGTTCATTAAGTCCAAGTTGGATTCATATTTTTGAATTTTCACCTTTGGGAGATGACTGTATTTATGTTGGAGTGGCTCTGAAGCATTTGCTGGGAGAATGATGTAATAATCTTGGCTATATTCATAGCTAGTGGAGGACTCATGTTCAGATATGAGGACTTCATTTATTTTCTCTCCTGGACGAATACCGACATCTACTAGGGATAGAGACTCTTTTGAAAGACTGTCGATCATGACCTCTGCAAGGTCTACAATCTTACAGGCCTTCATTTTCATCACAAATGTTTCACCACCGATGGAATCCATTGCAGCAGTGAACAGTAATTGAATCGCATCTTCAATGGTCAGGAAAAACCTTGTCATTTCTTTTGATGTAATCGGGATATCTTTTCCGTTTTCTATCAACTCTTTAAAGAAAGGCACAACACTTCCATTTGTCCCTAACACATTACCACCACGTATACAGACGAATTTTGTGCCACTCGAGGATTGATTCGCGGATACTATTAATTTTTCTCCGATTGCTTTCGTCATCCCGTACAAATTATTAGGACTTACTGCTTTATCACTTGAAACATCTATTACTTTTTTTACCCCTTGCGTCATACTGGCTCGAATGACGTTTTCGGTTCCCGTTACATTGGTCTTAAGCGCTTCTAAAGGCTGCTCTTCACAAATCGGCACACTTTTTAACGCAGCCAGGTGGAACACATAGTCGACATCCTTGCACGCTTCTAAAAGTGAGTGATAATCCCGAACATCCCCAATGGTGAATGTAAGTTTTTGTTGTTGATGTTGAAAGAGTCTTTTCATCTTTACTTGAGCGTATTCATTCCTTGAGAACAGGCGTACTTCTTTGGGATCGAAACGTAACAATTGCCTCACTAGTTCATATCCCCATGAACCCGTCGCTCCAGTAACGAGTATGATCATATCCTTAAACATTACGGTGCCCCCTTCTTCTCCAAGAAAACAATTTATACTATACTATGCATGGAATTTAATAATGTATAGGACATGTCCCAAATGATTATAAAAAGGCACTAGGTTGTTGATCAATCATGAAAAAAAGGACAGTTCCTTTAGAAGAAATGCCCTTTTCGAACTCTCCACGCTATATTAAGAATTTTGTGATGGCGGTATATCCAATACATCTTCTAGTTTGAATTGCAGTAACATTTGTGTTTTCAGTGCAGTCTTTAACGTTTTGTTAACGGAATCGTTCACATCCATTAGATCACAGATATTTTTTGCCACCACTCCTGAACCCGGTAAAGTACCCAGGACCGCTTGGATTTTTTCAGCCTCGGCATTAATGATATGGGCTAAACCAAGCTCTTCAAACGCGATTGAAGCTAACAATAGATTAATGACATCTTCACGATCGATATCAATGGAAGGTGTTACATTGGGGATATTAGGAAAAGACATTCATTTCAACTCCCTTTTGTTTATTCTATGTACCATATTCCAAAAATCACGATAAGTTCTAGGCGAATCCCCAATTTCCCCCCCTGATTTCACCAAGGGGCAATATCTCCTAAAAACGCCAATAGGACATTGCTGAACAGCAATGTCCTATCTTTTCCAATTATTTTCATCTTTATGGAATTGGAATAATAGGCGTTTCTGGAATTTCCAACACGTCTTCTAGTTTGAATTGCAGTAACATCTGTGTCTTCAATGCCGTTTTCAACGTACTGTTCACAGAATCATTCACTTCCAATAACTCATCAATCGTAGTGGCACGAACCTGAGTAGTCGGTAATGTACCAATCACAGCTTGAATCTTTTCAGCTTCAGCATTGATGATATGGGCAAGTCCAAGCTCTTCAAATGCAATAGAAGCCAACAATAAATTAATGACATCTTCACGATCGATATCAATGGAAGGTGTTACATTGGGGATATTAGGAAAAGACATTCATTTCAACTCCTTTCTGTTTATATTAAATACTATATTCAAGGCGACAAGGGGATGTTTAGACAGGCACCTACTTTTGTCGCCCTTACTATGACCTATTTTTCATCAAACTCTCCGATTACTCTATTAATTATCTGTTGTTCCTCTGGATGAAGCTTTCGAATGGTGGTATCGATTTCCCTTTGGTCACAAGTATCGATCATATCTGCGAGGTTCTCCATTGCATCTTTATAGTGAGGCGCAACACATAAAGACTTCATCATGGACAACATGGCATCTTCCTTTTGACCGGACTCCCGTTCACAAAGACCGATATAATACCATGCTCTAAAAGAGCCGGCTCCTTTTAGAATCAAATGAGCCACATTGTCTTCCCCCATCTTTATACATTCATGAAAGCACTGAATGGAAGCTTCATAGCTTTCAAGATGGTATAAAATGATACCTTTGAGAAAGGTTAAATCTACATAATCAGGATACATCCTGATGGCTTTATCAATTCCATGCAAAGCAAGGTCGAACCTACCCATTGCGATTAAGATGGAATACTTCAATTTATATACCATGGATGGGGGTAGCGTCTTATTCTGAAGGAAGGATAGTATTGATAAGTTAGTACGCTCTAGAGCTTCATTGTATTGCTTCCCGTTATAATGTTCCAAGGCTAGGTAATAGTGAGCCCAGTAAACATTTTCCCCACTGTCGATTTGGGCCTCCAGCATGCTTATATTCCGTTTCGCTTTTTCTTTTTTTTCTATTACGGAATTGAGATAACCATAATGATAGACGTTGATACCCAAGTAACCCACCCGATCCTTAGGAATACTAGTAAGATCTAAACGTTCATGCATCTTATTCACAAAAAGGATGCCGCTATTCTTGAACAGTCTCGTATGAGCAATTTCGCTCGTATTATTCTCATCGATGGTATCTCCATGGTAATTGATTAAACGTACATTTAAAGCGTCATAGTTTTGGTCATCTATGCATCCTTTAAGTTCCTTTTTATCTATTTGTTCTAACTCCTCATCAGCATCCAGCCAGATGATCCAATCCCCTGAAGCCTGTTTGATTCCATGGTTCCTGGCTTCTGCGAAGCTGCCGTTCCATTCATATGCAAGAACCTTTGCATCGTATGCTTCACATATTTCGACTGTTCGATCTGAAGAACCTGTATCAACGATGATCATTTCATCTACTATATCCTTTACACTTTCTAAACAACGAGCGATAGATTCTTCCTCATTTTTAACGATCATGCACAATGTTAATTGAATTTCATGCAAAATCTTTCCCACCTTTCGATTCTCTATACTGTAGTATATTAAGTTCGCATATTTATTCTATGGGCATCTCGGTAAAATAATTAGGCCATCATTTATCGGTGCGCGGAATATAATACAATAAGTATCCAAGAATGGAGGAACCTTAATGAAAGTAGCATTACTGACCATGTTTAATGGGTTAGGAAGCACTTATTCACTAGTTAATATTGTTGCCGAACAATTAAAGATGCTTCTTGATAATGAAATCGAAGTCAAACTGTTAGTAAGTCAACACTGTCCGGAACGTGATAAATACGGAGTATTCCTGGATGATAGGATAGAATGGGTGAAAATAGTCAATGAGATGGATGGTGAGATCATTCACTGGGGGGATTACTCTAGCCCCGAGGGAGAAGTTCATGAGACATTCTTTCAAGAAGCAGACGTTATAGCGGCAGATTTTGTTAAGAAATTAGCAGATGTGGATGTCTGTATCATGCATGATATTCATTTCCAAGGTTGGCATTTGGTCCATAACGTTGCCATACGGAAAGCTCAGGAACAACTTCCTCACTGTAAGTTCATCGCTTTTACTCATTCAGCACCGGCAAACCGTCCTCTTAAAGTGGAGTGGCCATTTTCCGCTCGATATAGCCCTATGCCCAATACCACCTACGTTTACCCCACCCAATCAGGAATTACTGCGCTTGCTAAACAATACAATGTACCCGAAGGCAAATGCAGAGTTGTAAGTAATAGCCTGAACTTGACCGCATTCATAAGCGAAGAGGTTCATACAGTCATAAAAGACTTTGATTTCTTATCGTCCGACATTTTCGTCGTATATCCCGGTCGGTTAACCACGGGAAAGAAGTTCGAAAAAGTTGCTGCACTATGCGGAGCCATCAAGAAAGCAAGCGAACAAGATGTGAAAGTACTATTCTGCGATTTCCCATCAAGGGATATTGATTCCGAAAAGTACAAAACGTTGATTCAATTTGAGGGATGCAGAAGTGGTCTTGACTATCGTGATATGGCGTTCACCTCGGATCTCGGATTCAAACATGGCTTTCCAAGAAGAGGGGTCTTGGATCTATTATCTCTATCAAATCTATTCATCTGTCCGTCATTTTCCGAGTCATTTGGCCTTACGGTGCTAGAAGCTGCCAGTAAAGGAAACTTGCTCGTACTGAATGAAGCAGTCCCTGCCCTCGAGGAATTAGGAAAAAAATTGAATGGATATTTCATGAGATGGGATGCCCGAAATTTCGGATTTAATACAAAGGAACATTATAAACCTTCAGAACAGGCTTATTATGAGGAGCACGCAACAAAAATCATCAGTATGATGAGGGGAAACCCTGTCCTGCATGCTAAAACGATCGCCAGGCAACGGTTTTCTCCTGAATGGGTTTGGCATCATCAGTTGGAACCAATGTTAAGAGATTAGGTGGCTTGCTGAATGAATTGCTAGTAAAAAACAAAAAAAGGATGTCATCGACATCCTTTTTTCGTTTATCTCAGAGGGCATTAAATCAATATTCTACTTAAAACCCTTCTGCAATAAATTGGTACACTCCTCCTGGATTCAGAAGAGGTATATTTCCTATTGGTCCAACTTCATTATCCGCAATCGTGACATTCTCTAAAGGTACATCACCATTGTTTGTGACAGTGTATCTGAACCAAGGTTTATCTCCGGGGTTAAGGAATGGACCGACAGGAATATTCGCGTCATTCCATGTAACTCCCCCATCGGTTGATACTTCCTTCACAATCGTGATGGATGGGGTTCCTAACGTTTCAGGGGTTGGCGAGACATAAACTCCACTTGTACCAGAAGTCATGCTGAAATCAGTCGTAAGCGTGTACCAACCACCAACAAATATTCCATTACTCAATGGCTGTGTAGCGCCGATCAATAGACCACCAGGACCAGCGATCGAAGGAGCTCCTGTTGTCAACCAATACCCTGTAAAGTAGCCTCCACCACTAAAATCGCTCCCCCCTTGAATCAGCGCACCATTACCATCATCAAAGCGAGGGCCTTGCGGGTATGGTGGTAATGGGGTTGTACCGCCACCAGAAGAGTTAATATCGCCAGCAACATGAATAAAGTTTGAAGGAGTCAGTCCTCCTTGTGGAATGATGGCACCTCCACTTTGGAACTTTACTTGTCCCTGGTAACCATTCAGTGGATTAGCATCGGTATCCCAACGAAGAATGAACACATCACCCGGATCTCCCGTAATATTAATGGTACTGGAAACGGTAAATCCTGAAGTGATATTGATGACAAAGACCTCATCTATATTATTTTGGGTGTTGAGGCCATCAAGTGACGTCGATGCAACACTTGCGTAGCCCGGTGAAGCAGGAAGCGCATTAATTTGTTGAAACGCCGTTACTAGATCCGTCTCTAAACCGTTAATTAACCCGACATTGCCGGTTGAACCAAATGCTTGAGCAGGCACAACTTCCGGCGGATCATTTTGATCGACTATTCCTTGCCATGCATCTAACGTGACATCATTTGTAAAGATGGTACCCGCATAAGGCACACCACCTGATGTCCTCTCATCTGCTTGTATACCGTCAACAGCTACATCACCTACGAAACCTTTCGTGGCACCTTGCCAGTTTGCATCATTTCGTCCATCTGCGAAGAGGAACAAGTAGTTTGGAAGTTCACCTAAATTCACTCCTCCAATGACAATATCAGTTGAACCAGGCGCTAATTGTGCATTATTTAAGTTATATCCTGAAATCGCTGGAACCACTGTACTATTGAAGAACGCATTGTCAGTGTCTGAATAGAATTCATTGTTGAACGTTCCGACGGCTGCTGCTGTGTTTTCAAAGATCAATTGCTGTGATGTGGTTGTTGTCGTAGTTTCTGTTGTAGAAGTAGTAGTTTCCGTAGTCGTTGTTGTCGTCGTCTCGGTCGTTGTTGTAGAGGTAGTAGTAGTCGTTGAAGTTGTAGTAGTTTCTGTCGTCGATGTTGTTGTGGTTTCTGTTGTCGATGTTGTTGTGGTTTCTGTTGTCGATGATGTTGTAGTTTCTGTTGTTGATGTTGTGGTTTCTGTTGTTGTGGATGTTGTAGTAGTCGTTGTCGATGTTGTGGTGGATGTAGTCGATGTGGTCGTTTCGGTTATTAAATCTGATACATCTTCTAATTTAAATTGAAGCAGCATCTGTGTTTTTAACGCTGTCTTTAATACTTTGTTCACACTCTCATTCGTAGCTAATAACTCTACTAGATTTTCTGCTGCCAAATCTGTACCAGGTAATGTCCCGACAACAGCTTGTATTTTTTCCGCTTCCGCATTGATAATATGCGCAAGCCCGAGCTCTTCGAACGCAATCGATGCTAATAATAGATTGATCACATCTTCTCTCGACAAATCAATGGTCGGTGTGACATTAGGGATATTTGGAAAACTCATTTATTTTCACCTCTTTTCAAGTATTTGTATTTATTCTATGAGATGAAAGATAATATGAAAGGTATAATTGCCCAATCTTGTCCGTTTACATAAAAAAAGGCTAATAGATATAGTGTATATTGCTATTCTAGTAACTTTATATCACTTCTCTGACTAATGACAATCCAAATACTATAAAACAATCTAAACAGAAAATTTGTATTAGGACGTACCATCGGTTACATATACTTAACATGAAAAAACAGGAGGTGGATTTTTCATGTCAATGCCTAACATACCGGATATAAAACCGGATATTGAATTAAAGCGGAGAGATGTCATTAACTTATTATTGGCTTCCATTGCACTAGAAGAAATCGGCTTATCTCATATACTTAATGCTGAGGGAGAAAAGTTACAAAAAGCGATCCAATTGGCAACTTGTTTTGATGAACTACTCGATGCAAACAGAAGTGCCGAAAGGATGTTAAGATCCGTCATTAAGCAGGAAATGCTTTTGCAGTTCAAGTTGGAGGACGTATTGGAAATACCAGATTATCATCATGATCGGAAACATAAGAACAACTCCTCAAAGCAGTCATAAATACACATAAACTCCCCACATGTAGGCAATGACAAATTTCATTTCCTGTCTTGTGGGGAGTATCTTATCTTCTCATCATTCATTATGATTATCTCAACGTTCTTTTATAGAAAAACATATTGCCATTATTCTCTTTGATAGTCGTCTTTGATCGGGAGTTATTCAATGAATGATAAAGCCGTTGCAAATAAACGGATCGAAACGAATCGTGGAGGGATAATTGTTGTAATTTCTTTAATTGTAGAGTGTGCAATTCATATAGGGTTTCTTTCATCATTTCCGCACTGTGAACCCCCCTTAAATTCCCTTTACTTTCATTGAACCTTTTCTGTTCAAATGTACTTACTAATTTATTGATCGCGTTTTCATAATCTTGGAGGGACTGCTTTTTTTTTTAAACGTCTTCTCATATTTGTTTTGTAACTTTTCATCCATTCTTTACACACCCTCGAATTTATTCCCCATCTCTAAATGAATCTGACCTATCTTTATGTTTATGTTCAAGCTTGAACTTTTCCAATAAAAGCAAGACGGTTTCAAGTTTTTTTAGAAGCAGCCATTCCTTCATTGAAATGGACTCCATGACTCGATGTGTAGATTGATTAAAGGACACGATCTCTTGGTTTGTAGGGGATGTCGGGAAGTCTAAGCCTTTTCCAACAAAAGCATTGATTTTATCGGCTTCAGATGAAATCAGGTTAGAGAGAGCCATCTCTTCATCCACGATCGATTCCATAAGTTTTGCCAATACTTCTTCATTCGTTGGAGGGTTCTTGCCTTGAAAAAGATCTTCTATAATCACACTCATTACCCCTTTAGATAAATGATGTCATTATCATTATATGAGGACAACCGAAGAGTATTATTGATTTTTAACAAATTGTCCAAATAGGTATATTCTTTCCTGATATCATTCTGGACAAGTTAATCGTTTGATGAATAAATCGTTTCAGACTTGCAAGGGATAAGATTTGAACAATCCTTTCATGCTCTCCCTAAAGAAACCTCCCAACGCCTTGATTAAATCCGTAAGTATCAAGATGAACAAAAACGCTCTTTCAATAAGAAAGAGCGTTTCTCACATACTCAAATCCACGTTTCTACGATTCGTAAGTCCTCTTGCCCGGAATTTGGAACCCTTGAAAATCTTTCAGGAATTTCGCTTCTGATTGCCTCCAATGTCGGCCTCATCAAGATGTGATAAGTCGGTGTCTCCACATTGAAGATCCTCGCTACATACATCCCTTTGTAGTCTTCAGGACTGCGATATATACAAATGATCGGCATCTTGAAATCACTGAAGACGATTTCATCAAACGTATTGAGTAAACGATCCGGATTATCCAACTTCTTTCCCTCCTTTTTAGTACACTGCCATTTTCGGTGCCGGACAGCCATTGGTTTTCATATAATTCGATACTTCTTTCATATACTTGTCGCTTTCAGCGTACCTTCCCTCTTTTGTCAGCAGTGGGATGACGATGTCTTTGATGAATTGTATGTAGGCATACTCTCCTTCCGTCAACCGTCGCTTTACCATCCTCAAAAGGGTAAGTCGATACGCATCCCTTATTTTCTCTGCAAAATAAATCCCTTCATTCACCATGCCGAGATTACGCTCTTTCTCCCGATGTTCATCTAGTAGAATGGAACTTTCTACTACCCCTAATATGCTTTCAAGATAATCAACGGAATCGGGATTCGCCTTTAATAATTGATAGGACTTGATGTACGAGTCTTCTGCCAGTTGATACTCTTCATAGAATGCATACTCTTCTCCAAGATTGATATAGAGCATCGCTTTTCGTTTGTCATCCTGAAGTTGTTCACAGCGCTGCAACAAACGGTCATATTTCTTCTCCACTGTCGCAAGATCTTGGTTTCCCTGCTTCCCTTCTGCTTGCAATTGTAAAATGGACGCATCCATCATCCGGCTAAAATTATTTGTTTCCTGAAAATAGTTCAAGGAGATTTCTATCGATTGGGATGCGAGATCATTCTTGTTGCTTTCGTGATAGGCATATGAAAGATGAAGGTAGTATTCCTTAATGGGGTATTCTTCCTCATCGATTTTCCCGAGCCACTCCAACGCTTTCCTTGAATTCCCTTTCGAGAGTTCAAGCATCCCCCTTACATGGTAATACAATTGATAATCAAAACTTGACATGTAGAAAGCGATTCGCTTATTCAGAAATTGCTTGAGATAGGATTCTGCTTCCGGCAAATTCCCTTTCATGATCCAATATCTTGCCTTTAACAGCTTGTACGTTCCGTTAATCGTTTCAATCTGGATCAACTGATTCTGCTCGATGATTTCTCTTAACAATTCGATTTCCCCAGTGATTTCCTTGACCATGACATCGAGCCATAACTCTAGCTCCATCTGCCATTTCCGGTAGGAACGCTGCATCGTTTCAATATCCATCTTCAGTTTTTTTCCGACTTTCATGATCATTTCGTTCGAGACAACATGTTCTCCACTTTCGATCCTGCTAATATGCCCAGGGGTGCAGATCCCTTCGCTGATGTCTTTTTGGGTCATCCCCCTGAAGATTCGACAATACTTGATGAGTGTTCCGGTATTCATTTTGTTTGACCTCCACGAATGAAATCGCAATCGTTGTATCTACGACTATTATACCAAGAGACACTCCTTACAAAATTGGGTTAATAACTAGCTTCGACACCCTTCACTAAAGGACTATTCACCTATTAAAATTACCCTTCCCAGCCTTCCTTCCAATGGAGGAAATGGCGTTTTACAGGAAGATGAATGGACTATGTCCATGTCATACGTTTCTGTCACTCACCACGAAGCATGACTTTAGTCCTTTAAAACTTTCCCAATTTCACGGTTCGATTCTTCAATAAAAAGAAAGAACCGCCCATTGACGATTCTTTCTCCTGCTTCTTATTCAGTTGGTTCCAATCCCATTTCATTTAAGTAATGGGTCAGATCTTTTTTCCCGTTTGTTTCCTTTGGTGATTTCCCTTTAGGTGCATCCGGTCCTTTGGTCAAGAAGTTCTTTTCGATGAATCGGACGTCCGTCTCGTTGACGACACCATCTTGATTCACGTCGAAAGTCGGGATTTCAGGGTTCTCTTTACCATAGTACTCAACGATGTCACGGACATCCTTGATATCGATCAAGCTGTCACTGTTCACATCTCCAGCAAGACTGATTTTGGTTCCTGCTAAAATGAACCTTCCATAGTCTTCACCCTTCAATTCAAATCCAGGTATGAATGGCGTATAGGTCTTTAAATGTCCTGGGATTTCCACTACGACATTGTATGTTTCACGCGAAGCCGGAACACCGTAGATGGTGTATTTACCATTAGAAGCGATGCTGCCTTCATATTTTTGACCATCCGGTGATAAGGCGTATACCTTCGCTCCGATCTTTTGAGCTACACCGTTTGGTAAAAATAGATTGCCACTAAAACTTTTCTGCAAAAATGCTTCCGGTTTAATGTTGCCTTCCACTCTTGAATGTTTGGACAAGAAATCATAGGATGAAGTGCTGTAATATGGAAGAGTTACAGCCTTATCTTCACCAGCCTTCCAGTAGCTTGACTTTGTGACATCAAGTTTGTCAGATCCATAAAACCAGTCATCTTTAGTGATTTTGAACGTAACGTCCATTAAAGACATGTCACCACTTAAACCAGCGTACCCTTCCCCATTCAAGGTAGCACCCACCGTTACGTTCTGGTAATATCCAGTGCCGCTTACAACAGGATCTTTAAGAGTTGCTTGAAGTTCGTTTTCTTCTGCATAGGCTTTAAATTCATCATTCAGCTTTGCCGATTCGAATGAGTACATTTCCCCTTTATACTGAATCGTGTACTCTCCTGACATAAGATTTTTTACGTTATTCAAGCTCAGCGTCATGGTCACAGTATCACCTAACCCGACTTCTTTCTTGTTGTAATCGGACGTTAGATACTCCGTGCCTTCTTGAAGGAAGATATATCTTTGGTAATTAACGTTTGCTGCAATATCAGTAGCTGCCAGGCTTAACTTTAATGGTTCGTCTGCAATATCTGAAGGCTCTATTCCAAACTCAGTATCCCCTTTAGAATCCGCTGGTGGAAAACAACAATTAAAGTACTCACGGAAGCCGGTTGCTATCAAGAATTTGTTCGAAGATTGATCATAATCCATTCCTTTTGATTGCAGAACGCCCACTGTTTCATCCTGCACATTCCCGTGGATCCAGAATGCTTTCTTTCCAAACTCTTCTGTGTACATTTCTTCATTGATTTCATACACACCAGGAGCTTTATCAAATTCCACTTCTGGTTTTGTATTATCAACGATGACAGGAGTGTCGATCGTATACGTTTTTCCTTCTTCATCATACCCGATGAACTCCATTTCATAGTCCCCTTCAGGCAGATCAACGTACTGCTCGGAAATCGGATTTTGTTCATCATTTGTAAATGGATAAACGACTCCAGCAAAAACACCAGGAATGTAATATCTGAAGTCAGCCATTGCATTCGCTTGTCTCAGGGAAGCAATGAATCCGATAGCATCACCTGATTGTCCATCTTTCATTACTACATCTATCCTCGTCAGCGGGTTTTTCATTTGAAAGGCTGCTGAGATGAACGGATTGTAGTACTGCCACTTAGGTGTATTATTTGCTAGTGCCGGCCGGTCTGTTTCAAGATAGTCGAACCCTTTTCCTGTGACTCGGATGGCAAACGGAACCTGATACGTTTCACTCGCATCACTTGCATTTTTCAGGTGAATATATCCTTCATATCGCCCTTCTTCTGCATCTTCCGGAACCGTGATTGCTGGGGAAAGTTGTTTCGTTCCTCCAGCGGAGACCGCTACACTCGTTGGTACGTCTAAAACAATACCGTTTTCGGCTGAATCCTTGATACCCGGACGTTCACCATGGTATTCGACTTCTACCTGGAATGACTTTTCTTCCTCACCGTTGTTCTCGATGATCATGCTGCTGTCTGCTTTGATTCCATCATCTTCTTTATAGTGGCTTCCGAACGAGATGCTAGCCGTCTCTTCATCAATCTCTTCCTCTTCACCACGCTCATTAAGATTGATGGTTTTATCCATCACTTTGATGGATACATCTGCATGCACCGCATCATAAGCATCAACGCGACCTGCCCCTTGTTCGAATACGGAGACGTCACCGTTCAAGTCTTCTGCAGTATTCATCAGCGCTGCTTTTACATCAAATGCATCATATCCCTCTTCACCAGCATGCTGTTGAAGCATCAAGGCCGCTACACCTGCCACATGCGGGGTTGCCATCGATGTTCCCTGCAGTCGGGCATATGATGAAGAATAGTCGATCCCATCTTCCGGACTGTTGATATATTCAGGAATCATCGAGAAGATGGCTACCCCTGGTGCTACAACGTCCGGTTTGATATCATAGCTTCCGGCGACAGGTCCCCTGGAACTGAATCCAGCCAAGTTGTCACCCTCTGTTCGGGAGCTTTCCAGGTTTCCGTATGTAAGTTTCGCGTTGTCTCCCAATCCTTTCAAACGCTCTCCATCCGCTTTTGTCATCCGGAACGTCGGGATATATTCTGCCCCTTCCCCTAAATAAGCGGGAATGTTTCCGTCTACATTATTGTAGATGATGACCGCTTCTGCCCCTGCAGCTTTTGCATGCTTCATTTTATCAACGAATGTGATCTCCCCGCGTTGAATCAGCGCGATTTTGCCCGTTAAGTCTTTCCCTTTGAAATCAGCTTCATAACCAAGTCCGGCAAAGACCACTTGTTTGGATTGACCTTGAAGAGCGGATAAATCATCGGAGAAGTTCTTCCCGAATAATAAAACATCTTCAAATGTTTCCCCATCTACAGTTATGGATTGGAAGGAAGGGATTTCCATCGCAAAATCACTTGCCCCGACCGTAATACCAAGCGCAGCTGCTCCTGGCGCTCCAAGTGTCCCTTCACTCGGACCACTGTTCCCGGCCGCCACTACTGCTACGACTCCGGACAGCATGGCGTTGTTGACTGCTACGGAAGTTGGATATAATGGATTGTTCGTTGACGCGCCCAATGAAAGGTTGATGACATCCATTCCATCACTTACTGCTTTATCGATCCCTGCAAGAATCCCTGCTGTCGCTCCAGATCCATAGGGTCCAAGCACACGATAGCCATAAAGTTCTACGTCTGGCGCTACTCCTTTTACGGCATAATCAACTTCGTTACTTGGGCTTCCGGCAATCGTTCCTGATACGTGTGTCCCGTGCTCTGTATAATAAGCAGAACCTGAATTGGGGTTGATTTCAGGCAGTCCGGAGTTTTTCCAGTCTTCGTAGGTTGTTTCCATAGGGTCCTCATCGTTATCAACGAAATCATACCCGCCTCTATAAGACCCCTTCAAATCAGGGTGGTTATAATCGATCCCTGTGTCGAGTACCCCTACTTTGATACCAGTTCCGGTTACATTTTCAGCATGAAGCTTGTCCACATTGATTTGTGGGATACTATCCATCATTTTCGATTCTGTTGCCGTTTCTTCCATATCAGGCAGATCAAGCTCTACCGTTTCATCCTTCCAAACGCGCTTCACCACTCCTGAATCCAGCAAACTCTCAATCTCGTTTCCAGGTATCGTCATTGCGACACCGACGATTGCAGAGCGGTATTCCCTCGTGACTTTCACTTCTTTTAATTCAGGGCTGGCACTCTTCTTGTTTTTAAGAGAGTCAACACTTTGTTTAAATGCACTATGCGCTTTTTCCACTTTTAACGAGGCATCCTTTGCAGAGGTGCGGAGTCCCTTTGCCGCCTGCTTCATCACTTCGACCTTGGCTGGAGCCTGCTTGAATTCAACGATGATGTCTACCATGCCTTCACTTTCTGTATTTATGTTCGGAGCGATTGTAAAATCGGGCTGTGCTTCTATTTGTTTAAGGGCCTTTCGTTGTTCATCTGTTAGATTCATCAGCACTTCTTCTGCATTTTTCACTTGTTTGATCACAGGCTGAGTTTCAGCCATCACATTAAACGGGATACTCGATGTCCCTAATAGACTTGCGGCCAATGCTGCGGTCATTAGTTTAAAAGAACGCTTCTTATTCATACTTTTCCCCCTCTTTCAATATCACTAGAGTTATGCGATTGATTACAACTTTGATGATATCCCTTCGCCAGAAGTCTGTTAATTGGGAAAATTCCGCACAATTTTTGACTTCCTTAATTTTACTGGACTGGTGTAAACACATGTTTTGATCAGTCAACGCTTAAAATAAGTGGGAAAGTTGGGAAAGTTTCTTGAGGGAAAGTCAATATACCTAATAATCTTACTTCGACACTCTCGCAATTAGGTATAATTGACTAAATGAAAAAAGTCGGATTCAATAAAAAAACAAGCACCTGAGAACGGTTGCTTGTTTTTTTCTTTCACCTTGGTTGTGGATGGTTGAAGAGTAATTTTTTAAACAGTTCATTTGATAAACGCAAATATTGATTGGAAGTGAGGAGATCTCCCTTTTTATTATAATAATCGGCTAGTTTCTCAGAATATTTTATGGCCTTATACAGGTCATGCTGCTCCATCATCGGCAGCCCATAATCGATTATATACTCGGCCAACCGCTTTTCATCTTGTATCGCCTCTAAATACAGCACCATCAATTCAATATATTTACTCGACTGCTCTTCCTTAAAATCACTCAGTACATCTTTTAAAAGACTTTCTACCTGTTTATTCTCCTTCAGTTCCAACATGACTTGTCCCATTTCAATCAACGTACCGTAATAGCTTGCTGTATGCTTTTTCTTCAGATTGAGGGATTGAGAGAAATACTCCAAGGACTCTTGAAGCATCCCTTTTTTATTGTACAATAAGCCGAAATTATGAAGCGCGGTAATCTTCGTCTCGTGATCCTTCAACATTTCAGCATCGTTCAAGGCTGTATGCAGCATCACTTCCGCCCGATCAAGGTCATTGATGTAGATCAAGTTCGCAGATAAACCTATTTTCACATGTAAGATGCGTAAGATATTCCCTGTGTTCTGAAAGATCCTCAACGCCTTATGGGAGTAATGAAGGGACATCGTAAAATGCTTTAACAGTCCATGATTGGCGGCTTTATAATAATAGAAATCCGTCACTTTCTCACTGAAGAATTCCGCTTTATCCTCTATCTTGCCCAGTGTAGAGATCGCTTTGGCGTACTGTTGTTTCTGACCATAATAGATTCCCTGGAAAAATTCCCATAGATACTGTTCAAAGGATGAAAATTTACTCATATTCTTCTTCAATGCAAGCGATACCCGTTCATACTCGGTCAGGTTATTGTTGAATAACAGATAGCGGAGCATATAAAGTTCATAAAGATACACCATTTCCGTACATTGTATGTATTCTCCATGCTTCTCCAATTCCCCATGAAGCCTTTCAGCATGATCCCGATGAAGCCTCTCCATCGCTTCGTAGAATTGCGAGAGCTGTCGTTTTAGATACAGCGTTTTCTTCGTTTCCTCTTCAATCGATACCCCAAGTCGTTTACAGAGCAACTCCAATGTCTCCAGGTTTCCCTCTTTCGAACTATTTTCAATCTTACTTAGATGAGTGGTCGAACAAATCCCCCTGCACAGCTGTTCTTGTGTCTTGTTCTGCTTCTTGCGATGATAGTAAATAATCCTGCCGATCGACATGCTCTTACTCCCCCCTTGTATATATCTATCATTATACATAGGAAATTGGGTTCTTATAAGCTATTAAATGTAGGGATTTATTCACAGTAATTGGATATAAATCATCGAGGTTACATTAATATACATTTTTTGTATTTATTAGGTGTGTTTTGGTATGAATAGCCTACTCTATTTACTCGAGCCGTTTTTTTGCATAGAAGTCATTCTCACTTTAATATGACGAAATTTCTTTTCCAACATAAAATTGGGTTCACAATTGTCTTTGAAGGGAATGGTGGTTTTAAGAAGAGAAAACAAGGAGGGATTTTATTGAAGGAATGGGAAGCCGCTTATTTAGCAGGGATAGTCGACGGGGAAGGTTCAATCACATTGACTCGGATGCATGAGAATGAGCATCGAAGACCTTGTATTTCTGTTGCATCGACCGATAGGGAACTTCTAGAATATCTCCAGGACTTAACCAATGGGCATATCTCTAAAAAGAAAAACTACAATCCTACCCGTCATTTAAATTCATATTCATTTACAATTAAGAACAAAACAGATGTATTAAGCATTTTAAAAGAAATTACTCCCTATTTGAGAGTAGAAAAAAAGAAAAAACGCGCGACTTGGATTCTAAAATATTATGACAAAGTGACAAAAAGAAACGGTAAGTATAGCGCTGAATGTTTAAAACGCAAGTTGGAGTTTGAGGAGGATTTTTTCAGTTTATAAAAACCACGCTTAGGAGTTATGAATGTTATTTAGAAAAAAACCAAAATAAAAACCACCAAATATGTATTTGGTGGAGACGGTGGGACGTGCTGTTCCATGCTTTCGACATGGCACTGACTATATCTTGAACCTGTAGCTTTAGGTCCTTTGGCGTATTATGCGAAATATAGATTTATCTGAAGTTCAGATAGGATCCCGCATCCTAGTACTGCCATGGTGGCAGCCTATAAGTCGATACACGGCTGTTGGATTGCTCCACATACCGCTCGGCATTGCCATATCACACGTTGTGTGACTTAGGTTTCACCGATAAAGCCAAATTTTCACTTATGTGTTACCACATAAGGCGACTATTCACTAATCGAACCCACGTCCAGAAATATCGGCACTTAAGCGTCTACGAGCGTAGTCGATATATTCGCGATTTCACTGCTGCTTCTGCCTATCGACGGGCGTCCGCGCAGCTAGTCTGGTTATTCTCTTCCTTCATCCTCAGACGGTGGAATCCGGCGTAGCCCACTAAGAGTGAGTCCCTGACCTTACCACATGGGCGATGGAAGGAGGAACAGCTAAAGCGCTATTACGCAGCTAAAGCTAGGTTATTGTTAGTTTTGCCAGTTATTATTGGCTTTGGCGTTTTAACGTAGACGACCCCTACGGCTCGCAACCCAAGCTCGAACTATCCCTGTCGAATCCGTAACGTCCCCATGATAAAAGGGAAGAACGGGAAAGAATAAGTTCAATCTGGTTACTTATTCAATTGTTCTTACAGCCGCTTGATTACCTCGCGACATTTACTATTATAACAAATCTACAGCAGAATGCAATTGTAAGATTCCGGAAATCAGTACATACCCTTCTGTCTTTGCGCCAGTTCACGCTGGATTGAACGGTTTGCTTCCTTGCGCTTCAGATCTTCACGCTTATCATATTTCTTCTTACCTTTTGCGAGCCCGATCAAAAGTTTTGCGACTCCGTTTTTAATATACAGCTTCAATGGAACGAGTGAATATCCTGCCTCTTTCGTATCCCCGATCAGCTTGCTGATTTGCTTTTTGTGAAGCAATAGCTTTCTGGTCCTTAAAGGTTCGTGATTGTACCGATTTCCTTGTTCGTAAGGGCTGATGTGCATGTTGTGAACGAAGACTTCGCCGTTTCTGATTCGTGCGAATGAGTCTTTCAGGTTTACGCGTCCGGCACGGATGGCTTTGATTTCGGTACCTTGCAGTACTAAGCCCGCTTCGTATGTTTCTTCGATTGTGTAGTCATGGCGTGCTTTTTTGTTTTGGGCAATGAGTTTGCCTTCTCCCTTTGGCATGTGATCCCCTCTTTTCTCTTTCTGTCGAGTGTATTTATTATTATCTCATATTTTGATGAAAAATTGTATGAAAAGGAAAGGAGCAAAGGATTAGCTCTGCTCCTGGCCTTAAAAGTATCAGCTTTCTAATACCGCTTTTGATTTCCGTGCAAGACTTCGCTTTCCGCGGGCGGTTGGTGAGCCTCCTCGTCGCTCTCGCTCCTGCGGGGTCTCACCTAACTCGCTTCTCCCGCAGGAGTCTTCGTCTTGCACTCCAATCAAAAGCTGGCATCAGCTTAAATCGGACATTTGATTCAAAACCGCCTTTACGCAAACCTGGCATACCAATTTCACACAAGAAAACAGCCTACTTTTTCTTTTTACGTTTGCTTCTTGGGGCGTTTTCGAAGTATTTTTTGTTTTTCTTTTTCTTTTTGTTGTTTTTGGGTGGTCTTGTGGACCATTCGCCGTCTTCTTTTTTGCGGGAAGTTGACTTTCCTTGGCTTTGGCTTTTGCTTCTGCCTTTCCCTTGGCCTTTCCCGCTGTCTGAGCGGAAGGTGCGGGGTTCGGAACGTTCCCTGCGGTTGTTCTTCATGCCGACGATTTCGAAGTCGATGGCACGCTCGTCCTTGTTGACGCTGACGACACGGATCGTGATTTCGTCACCGATTCGGAAGACGTTACCTGTCCGCTCACCGATCATGGCGAGGTGACGCTCATCAAATCGGTAGTAATCGTCGGTCATATAGCTGACATGGACAAGACCTTCGATCGTATTAGGGAGTTCGACGAACATACCGAAATTCGTGACGGACGAGATGATCCCGTCGTACTCTTCGCCGACCTTGTCTTCCATATACTCCGCTTTTTTCAGCTCATCCGTTTCGCGTTCCGCATCGACGGCACGGCGTTCGCGGCTTGATGTATGCTGCGCGATATTGCCCATCTGAGCTCCCCATTTATCGCGAGTTGCTTGATCAATCTTCCCTTCGATCAGGTACGTTCTGATCAAACGGTGGACGATTAAGTCAGGATAACGGCGGATCGGAGACGTAAAGTGCGTGTAGAACTCTGTCGCCAGTCCGAAGTGACCGAGACTTTCAGGGTCATATTTCGCCTGCTGCATGGAACGTAGCATCATCGTGGAGACGACCATCTCCTCCGATTTCCCTTGAACATCCTCAATGATTTCCTGAAGGGCACGTGGATGGACGGAATTGGCCGTCCCTTTGACGATCAAGCCGAAGTTCGTAATGAACTCGAAGAAGCGCTGAAGCTTGTCTTCTTTCGGATCTTCGTGGATACGGTAAATGAACGGTACTTCCATCCAGTGGAAATGTTCCGCGACCGTTTCATTGGCAACGAGCATAAATTCCTCAATAAGCTTCTCCGCAACCGAGCGTTCACGAAGGACGACATCGGTCGGTTCCCCTTCGTCATCGACAAGGACTTTTGCTTCTTTAAAATCGAAGTCGATGGCACCGCGCTTCATCCGCTTTGTACGAAGGATCTGGGCCAGGTCTTCCATCTGCTCGAACATCTGCACCAATGGTTCGTAGCGCTTCCGGAGCTCCTCATCTTTATCGATCAGTATCTTATTTACATCAGAGTAGGTCATTCGTTCATTCGTCTTGATCACACTTTGGAAGATTTCGTGCTTGACGACATCCCCTTCAGGTGAAATTTCCATATCACACGAAAGCGTAAGACGATCGACCTGCGGATTCAATGAGCAGATCCCGTTCGACAAACGATGCGGAATCATCGGGATCACACGGTCGACAAGATACACACTTGTTCCTCGATCAAATGCTTCCTGATCGATCGGGGAGCTTTCCTTTACGTAATATGTAACGTCCGCGATATGTACCCCCAGCTTGTAATTGCCGTTGTCGAGCTTTGTCACCGTGACCGCATCATCAAGGTCTTTCGCGTCCGCTCCATCAATCGTCACGATTGTCTGATCACGAAGATCCCTTCTGTTCGGAATCTCGGATTCATCGATCGTATCCGGTACATGGTTCGCTTGTTCCATCACTTCTTCCGGGAACTCGACCGTGATGCCATGCTTATGGATGATCGACAGGATATCGACTCCCGGATCATTTTTATGACCGAGGATTTCGACGACTTCCCCTTCCGCACTCTTTCGTCCTTCTGGGTACGAAGTCAATTTCACTACGACTTTATGTCCTTCGGTCGCTCCCTTTTGGGCAGACTTCGGAATGAAGATGTCGCTCGCAAACTTCTTATCATCAGGTATGACAAATCCGAAATGCTTGCTTTGTGTGAACGTCCCGACGATTTGGTCGACACCGCGCTCGACGATCCGTACAATCGTCCCTTCACGCCTCGAACCGGACGTATTGGAGGACACACGTACAAGCACGATGTCACCATGCATCGCATTATTCGTTTCATTCGGAGGGATGAAGATATCATCCATACCTGATTCCTCAGGAATGACGAAAGCAAACCCTTTAGCATGGGCGGATACCTTTCCTCTTACTAGATTCATTTTTTCCGGCAGACCATAACGGTTGCTGCGGGTCCTTACGACAAGGCCCTTTTCTTCCATGACGACGAGCGCCTTTACAAAATCCTTGAAATTGGTCGAGCCCTCGATACCGAACGCTTCTTCAAGCTCCTGCACCGTCAGTGGCTTGTAGGCCTCTTCTTTCATGTAGGAAAGGAGTTTATCCACATGCTCTTTAATATTTTCGTCCATGACAATCCCTCCTGATCATGCTATTCGTTACACAGTCCAATCTAATTTTTCCAAGAAATTGAACACATCTTCATGAAGCTGTTCCTTTTCCTTATCAAGCGTGATCACATGGCCGGACTCTTCGTACCACTTCAGATCCTTCATGTCGGATTCGACACTCTCATAAATGATGTTCGCAGAGTCTGTGTTGATCATGTGGTCATGCCTTGCCTGGACGACGAATGTCGGTGAATAGATCATGTCGACATTGTCCCGTACATCGGCAATCAGTTCCTGAAGAGCTTTCAATGTGTTCATCGGAGTCTTCTTGAACTCTTCTATTTCTTTTTCAATTTGATCTTCCTGTTTTCCTTCAAATTTCTTAAATTCGCGGGCGTATTCCACGACCCCTTTATACATGACTTCTTCACTCTTTATATACATCGGCGCGCACATGGGTACAATACCCTTTACAGGTACAGTGTAACCTAATTTCAAGGAAAATACCCCACCTAACGAAAGACCAGCAACGGCGATTTCCTCATAGCCTTTATCCTTCAGATGCTGATATCCCTCCATGACATCCTGCCACCAATCTTCCGGGCCTGTATGAACCAATTCTTCCGGTGGTACACCATGACCCTTGTAGTGAGGAGCATGTGACGAATAACCTTTCTTCTCTAAATAACGGCCCAGCATCCTTACATCTGCAGAATTCCCTGTGAATCCGTGCAGCAATAGAACGGCTCTCGGACCGGCTTCGAAGGTAAATGGTTTCGGTAATACTGTCTTCATTTATATGAACTCCTTTTCTACTGATTTAAACAAACGTTTGATTAACACCGGCGATTGTTGATTCGGACGGGCTTAATCAGTTTAAACGATTGTTTAAATAGTTTGTATATGTATTGGGATTCTGATTATATTTTTTAAACAAACGTTTGATTAAGGATGGCGAACCCTTGGTACGTAAAGGTTCTGCGTATTAAACGATCGTTTAAATGGTTTACTCTTTATTTTTAGCAAAGATGATGGTTATAATCCAATATTTCGCTTTTAGATCAAGGCGGAAATATTCTTGATTGGAGTGCAAGGCGAAGACTCCTGCGGCAAGAGAAGCTTATATGATACCCCGCAGCTCATTGATGCGCCGGGATGGCTAACGGGTGACCCGCGGGAAGCGAAGCCCTGCACGGAAATCAATAGCGGTATTTCAGTGGAAAAATAAAAAAACCTGACCCTATTAAGATCAGGTTTTGTATTATATAGCTACGATTGCAGTTGTTAGTACAAAGAATAAAACAGCAAGTACGATCGTGATTCGGTGAAGTACCAAGTCGATACCACGTGCTTTCTGTTTACCGAAAAGCTGTTCTGCACCACCAGAGATGGCCCCTGAAAGTCCAGCACTCTTACCTGATTGAAGTAAAACAATAGCGATTAGTGCGATTGAATCAATGATAAGTAAAGTGACTAATAAAGCGTGCATGAGTCCCACCTCCTGATACGAACATTACAACATTCTTAGTTTACCATAGGGAAATGGTACGGACAAGGCAATATTCGCATAATTGTGGAAAGTGATGGATGGAATGGGTGTTTTGGGTGGTGCGGGTCCTTCGATTGGGCGGGATTTTTTAGTCATGAGCGATGTGTAGGGGTATTTAGTTGGGGTAAAATTCAAAATTACGCATATATCAATAAAATTACGCATAAAATGAAATTTTCGCGCACAAATTCAAATAATGGCGCATAAATCCAAATTATTGCGCGTAAAAACAAAAAAACACGCACAAATCAGTCGTTTTGCGTCACTATACACAGCGGGGTATGTTGTAAAACCGGATGAGAGACTAGTACATAAAGATCCAGGACAGTTAAAACAGACAAATAGAAGGTTTGGTCAGTATAAAATGATTCTGAATAGCACGTAAAACGGGAAAGTGGTTTGTATTTGGTGAAAATTGCTTGTAACTCTTATAAGTGGCATACAAATATGAGATTTAGCTTGCTGCATGATGAATTTCTCCCCCATTTGCCCCTGTGCAGAGTCCCTCCTTCTAAATGTTAAGGATTAGCTTGTCTTTTTTAGCTAAAATCAAGACTTACCAAATGATTTTGCGAAGGTTTTGTTAGAGATGGCTCTCAAAAAATCTTCACCCTTCCCTGACCGAGCGCTCAGTCAAGCGACCAACCATCACCCCATAAAAAAACAGCCCCGTCATCACGGGGCTGTTTTCATCACTACATTCAATTAGCGCTTAACGTTATAGAACGTGTTCACGCCAAGGTATTGTGCAGTGTGAGCCAATTGGTCTTCGATGCGAAGCAATTGGTTGTATTTCGCAACGCGGTCTGTACGAGAAGGAGCACCTGTCTTGATTTGACCAGCGTTTGTCGCAACTGCGATGTCAGCAATTGTGCTGTCTTCTGTTTCACCAGAACGGTGAGAGATGACTGCAGTGTAACCTGCGCGCTTCGCCATTTCGATTGCGTCGAATGTTTCAGTAAGTGTACCGATTTGGTTCACTTTGATAAGGATTGAGTTACCGATTCCTTGCTCGATTCCTTGAGCAAGCTTGTTTGTGTTTGTTACGAATAGGTCATCCCCTACTAATTGAACTTTGTTACCGATGCGCTCAGTCAGTAGTTTGAAACCATCCCAGTCGTTCTCGTCAAGACCGTCTTCGATTGAGATGATTGGGTATTTGTTGCACATTTCTTCGTACCAATCAACCATTTCTGCAGACGTACGAACAACGCCTTCTCCAGAAAGATGGTATTTACCGTCTTCTTTGTTGTAGATTTCAGAAGCTGCAACGTCCATTGCAAGAAGGACTTCTTCACCCGGCTTGTAGCCAGCTTTTTCGATAGCTTCGATGATTGTAGATAGTGCTTCTTCGTTTGACTTAAGGTTAGGAGCGAATCCACCTTCGTCACCTACAGCTGTGTTGTAGCCTTTAGATTTAAGAACTGCTTTCAGGCTGTGGAAGATTTCAGCACCCATACGAAGTCCTTCTTTGAAAGTAGGAGCTCCCACAGGCATGATCATGAATTCCTGGATGTCTACGTTGTTGTCAGCGTGCTCTCCGCCGTTAACGATGTTCATCATTGGAACTGGAAGCTGCTTGGAGTTGAATCCGCCAAGGTATTGGTATAATTCCACTCCGAAGAAGTCAGCAGCAGCGCGTGCAACAGCCATGGATACACCAAGGATTGCGTTCGCACCTAGTTTACCTTTGTTTTCTGTACCGTCTAGCGCGATCATCGCTTGGTCGATTGCTACTTGTTCAGTAACGTCGAATCCGATGATTTCTTCAGCGATTTCGTTGTTAACGTTGTCGACAGCTTTTTGGACACCTTTACCAAGGTAGCGGTCTTTGTCACCGTCACGAAGTTCTACTGCTTCGTATTCGCCAGTGGATGCTCCGGATGGAACTAGTGCGCGTCCGAAAGCGCCTGATTGAGTGTAAACTTCTACTTCGATTGTTGGGTTACCGCGTGAATCTAGTACTTCACGAGCGTATACGTCTGTAATGAATGGCATAAGAATAACTCTCCTTTATTGTTGGGTTTTTATTAAAAATGTACCTCGTAACTCCGCATTTGATTTCCGTGCAAGACTTCGCTTTCCGCGGGTAGCCCGTGAGCCTCCTCGGCTTTCGCCTGCGGGAAGAAAAGCGGAAGGGCTTTGCACAGAGGCGGGTGGCATAAGGCGAATCGGCCACGAAGGCGGTCTTTGCCTTCTTGGACGAGTTGACTTATGACATGTGCCTCTAAGCCCTGGAGCTGGACACGTCTCACCTATCCCGCATATCCCGCAGGAGTCGAGTGCCTTCCGCTCCAATCAACTGCTGGAACTTCTACGAACTATAGATTACTTCTTAATCAACGTTTCCCCAGTCATTTCCTTTGGCTGATCTACGTTCAATAGATCAAGCATTGTAGGAGCTAGGTCTCCTAGGATTCCTCCGTCACGAAGTTGAACGCCTTCTTTTGTGACGATGACAGGAACTGGGTTGGTTGTGTGGGCGGTCATCGGTTTGCCTTCTTCGGTAAGGACTTCGTCCGCGTTACCGTGGTCGGCTGTGATGATGGCGGTACCGCCTTTTTTCTCGATGAGGTCGATGATTTTGCCTAGGCATTCATCGACTGTTTCGACCGCTTTGATCGTCGGCTCAAGCATGCCTGAGTGTCCGACCATATCAGGGTTTGCGAAGTTCAGGATGATGGCGTCCTGTTTGTCTGCTTCGATTTCTGCAAGCAGTGCGTCCGTTACTTCATACGCGCTCATCTCTGGCTGTAAGTCGTATGTCGCGACTTTAGGTGAATCGATCAGGATTCGCGTTTCGCCTGGGAATTCATCTTCACGACCGCCGCTCATGAAGAACGTGACGTGAGGATATTTTTCCGTTTCGGCGATGCGAAGCTGTTTCAAGCCGTTTTGGGAAAGCACTTCCCCAAGTGTGTTATCCAGGTTCGTCGGTTTGAAGGCAACGAAGCCGTCAACCGTTTCACTGAATTTTGTCAGGCACACAAAGTGAAGGTCCTTAGGGAACTTTTCACCGCGTTCGAATGAACGGAAATCCTGGTTCGCGAATGTATTCGAAATCTGGATGGCACGGTCTGGACGGAAGTTGTAGAAGATCACTGCATCTTCGTCTTTGATCGTCGCAACCGGCTCTCCGTTTTCTTTTGTGATGACAGAAGGAATCACGAATTCATCATAGATTCCATTTTCGTAGGAGTCGTTCACAAGCTCGATCGGGTCCTGGTAGCTAGGGCCTTCGCCGTATACCATGGCGCGATATGATTTCTCCACGCGTTCCCAGCGCTTGTCACGGTCCATTGAATAGTAGCGTCCGGAAATGGTAGCGAATTGACCGACACCGATTTCCTTCATTTTCGCTTCAGCGTCCTCGATATACTTCTTCGCCGTTTGCGGGCCGACGTCTCGGCCGTCAAGGAAGGCGTGGACATAGACATCCTTCATCCCTTCTTTGGCCGCTAAACCTAGAAGGGCGTAAAGATGCTCGATGTGGCTGTGTACGCCGCCATCGGATAATAGTCCGAAGATATGAAGGTTCGTGCCTTTTTCCTTCGCATGATTGATGGCATCAAGGAATGTCGTATTCTCTTCGAATTCCCCTTCACGGATCGCCATGTTCACGCGAGTGAGGCTTTGATAGACGATACGTCCTGCGCCGATGTTCAAATGGCCAACTTCAGAGTTCCCCATTTGTCCCTCAGGCAGTCCGACCGCTTCACCGCTTGCAGTCAAGTGACTGTGCGGGTACTTCTCCCAAAGGCGGTCGAAGTTCGGTTTGTTTGCTTGTGCAACAGCATTTCCTTCAGTTGTATTACGGCATGCAAAGCCATCCAAGATGATGAGGGCTGTTGGTTTCTTACTCATTGGAACCTGCCTCCAGCAATTGAAGGAATGATTGAGGTTCTAAGCTCGCACCGCCTACAAGAGCGCCATCGATATCGGATTGCGCCATATATTCCTTGATGTTGTTAGGCTTTACGCTTCCACCGTATTGAACACGCACAGCATCCGCAGCAGTTTGTGAGAATTCACTTGCCACGACTTGACGGATGTGGGCACATACTTCGTTCGCATCCTCTGAAGTGGAAGATTTGCCTGTACCAATCGCCCAGATCGGCTCATACGCGATGACCGTGTTCTTCACTTGCTCTTCCGTAAGACCGGCAAGCGCTTTTTTCACTTGAGATCCGACTAGTTCTTTTGTTTCATTGTTCTCACGCTGTTCCAATGTTTCACCTACACACACGATTGGAGTCAGGTTGTGCTTGAACGCAGCAAGAGTCTTCTTGTTGACGGACTCGTCTGTTTCATTGAACATTTCACGGCGTTCGGAGTGACCGATGATCACGTACTGAACACCCATATCAGAAAGGGCCACAGGGCTCACTTCACCAGTGAACGCTCCGCTTTCCTCGAAGTGCATGTTTTGGGCACCGATTGCCACTTTGCTGTCCTTCGTCTGTTCAACTAATTTTTCTAGGAATAGGGCTGGTGCACAGATGACAGAGTCAACTTTATCAGTATCCGGTACCATACCTTTTACTTCTTCGGTAAAAGATTTTGCCTCGGATGCCGTTTTGTTCATTTTCCAGTTTCCTGCAATGATCGGCTTACGCATATTGCTCATCCTTTCAAGCTTAATAATTGATGGTCTTACTTATCGTTAAGGGCTACAACACCTGGAAGCTCTTTACCTTCCATGAACTCAAGTGATGCGCCTCCACCTGTGGAGATATGGCTCATCTTGTCAGCATAGCCGAATTTCTCGACTGCTGCTGCAGAGTCTCCGCCGCCGATGACAGAGTATGTATCTGTCGCATCAGCCAACGCCTCAGCTACGGCTTTCGTTCCGTTTGCAAATGTATCCAATTCGAACACACCCATAGGTCCGTTCCAAATGACAAGCTTACTGTCCTTGATTGTAGCCTGGAACAATTCTCTTGTCTTAGGACCGATATCCAGTGCTTCCCAATCAGATGGAATGGAGTCGATATCGACTTCCTTTGTATTTGCATCGTTTGAGAAATCATCAGCAACGACTACATCTACAGGCATAAGGAAATTAACGCCTTTGTCTTCAGCTTTTTTCATGAATTGCTTTGCAAGATCGATTTTATCTTCTTCTAAAAGGGATTTCCCAACTTCGTAGCCTTTTGCTTTTACGAATGTGTAAGCAAGTCCGCCTCCGATGATCAGGTTGTCCACTTTATCTAAAAGGTTGTCGATGACACCGATTTTATCTTTTACCTTCGCTCCACCGATGATCGCCGTGAATGGACGTTCTGGAGTGGAAAGGGCTTTTCCAAGTACTTCAAGCTCTTTCTCCATCAGTAGTCCTGCAACAGCCGGAAGATGCTTTGCCACGCCTTCAGTTGAAGCATGAGCACGGTGGGCTGCACCGAATGCATCGTTCACGTAAAGATCGGCTAGTGCCGCGAATTCTTTCGCTAGCTCAGGATCGTTCTTCGTTTCACCTGCATAGAAACGCACGTTTTCAAGAACAAGTACATCACCGTCAGCCATTTCGCTGATTTTGGCTTGTACGTTTTCTCCATACGCTTCGTCCGCTTTAGCGACGTTTTTACCTAGCAGCTCGGAAAGCCTTTCCGCTACCGGAGTCAAACGAAGCTCTTCCACTACTTCACCCTTTGGGCGTCCCAAGTGGCTCGCCAGGATGACTTTTGCGCCGCCATCCACTAGATACTTGATCGTTGGAAGTGCAGCTTGGATACGGGTTTCATCCGTAATTTTGCCTTCTGACATCGGGACGTTGAAGTCCACACGGCAAAATACGCGTTTCCCTTTTACATCAACATCTTTGATTGATTTCTTATTCATCGTAAAAGGCCTCCTTTTGTGGTTCTTTCCCTATTTCAATGAGAAAAGGGAGTGGGGAATCTTCCCCGCTCCCCTTCATCCCATTCCATTATAGATGGTGGGACAAAATTTATCCATCCTCACCCTACTGATAATGTCAATTTACGTTAATGACGGATTAAAGACCTTTAGAAGCGATGTAATCAACAAGGTCAACTACACGGTTAGAGTATCCGCTCTCGTTGTCATACCAAGAGATGACTTTCACCATGCTGTCTTCCATTACCATTGTAGATAATGCATCGATTGTTGAAGAAGCTGGGCTTCCGTTATAGTCAGTAGATACTAGTGGCTCTTCGCTGTAAGCAAGAACTCCTTTAAGATCGCCTTCAGCAGCTTCTTTGAACGCAGCGTTCACTTCTTCAGCCGTTACGTTCTTGTCTAGTTCAGCAACAAGGTCAACTAGAGAAACGTTTGGAGTTGGAACACGTACAGCTCCACCGTTCAATTTACCTTTAAGTTCAGGAAGTACAAGTGATACAGCCTTCGCAGCACCCGTAGTTGTAGGGATGATGTTTTCAGCTGCCGCACGCGCACGACGGTAATCTTTGTGTGGAAGATCAAGGATTTGCTGATCGTTTGTGTAAGAGTGGATAGTTGTCATCATTCCACGCTTGATTCCAAACTTGTCGTTAAGGACTTTCGCGAATGGCGCTAAGCAGTTTGTCGTACAAGATGCGTTAGAGATTACGTTGTGGTTAGCCGCATCGTACTTGTCTTCGTTAACACCCATAACGATTGTGATGTCTTCATCAGATGCAGGAGCAGAGATGATGACTTTCTTCGCACCAGCTTCAAGGTGTTTCGCAGCGTCAGCACGCTTAGTGAAGCGTCCAGTAGATTCAACGACTACTTCTACACCAAGGTCTCCCCAACCAAGTTGAGCAGGATCGCGCTCTGCAAGTACTTTTACTTTTTTATCGCCGATCACAAGAGTGTCACCGTCAACAGTTACTTTCTCTGCAAGAGTTCCGTGAACTGTATCATATTGAAGTAAGTGAGCAAGCATGTTTGCATCAGTTAAATCGTTAACTGCCACTACCTCTACGTTATCGTTTTTAAGTGCTGCACGGAATACGTTACGTCCAATACGTCCAAATCCGTTAATACCAATTTTAGTTGCCATAATTCTATTTCCTCCTTTAGTGATTGTAAGGATGATTTTTTATATTTCAAAAGGCCTTTAGCCTTTTAAAAGCTCTTTCGCGGCCCCTTCGTCCGTGATCAGGATCGTCGAAGACGGGGCACTTTTCAAATACGCACGGATTGCTTTCGCTTTCGAACTGCCGCCAGCCACGGCAAATACGTGCTTGATGTCTTTCAGGTCTTCGAGCTGGAGACCAATGGTCGGTACTTTATGTACTACCTCTCCCGACTCATTGAAGTAATAACCGAATGCTTCACCGACAGCGTGCCCGGCAGTGATCTTTTCGAAATCGCCCGGTGACGTCTTGCGTCTTTCTGCCATTGTAATAGCATCTCCAATTCCATGAAGAACCATGTTAGCGGACTGAATTAAATTCAAGACCTCTTTGATCATCGGTTCTTTCAGGAAGGACTTATAAACCTCTTTACTCACCTGATCCGGTACATACAGTACGCGGTGGCGCATCCCTGTGTGTTCTGCCATCTTTGCGCAGATCGTGTTGGCCTGATTCTTCACATCTTCCCCGATGCCGCCCCTTGCCGGAACGAACAACGTATCGGACGTGGAAAAATCCGGTGTCAGCATTTCCGCGACAGCGGCCATCGTCGACCCGCCAGTCACAGCGATGATATTATTCCCCTCAAGATACTGTTTCATACTCGAAGCGGATGCTCTCCCCAATTCTTCTTTTACCCAAGGAGACTCATCACTATTCCCGGGAACGATGACAATTTCATTAAGATTGAGTAAAGACTGTAATCTTTTCTCCATTTCGTTGATTCCCGAAATCTCTCTCATCATGTTTTCAATCTTATCCAAGAGCTTCATGCCATCTCCGGTCATGATCATCCCGGACGTCTTGATTTCAATGAGATCCTGATTTTTCAGGAATTCCACTTCGCTTCTCAACACCCGTTCCGTCAGTCCGAGGTTTTGAGCAAGGCTCCTGCGGCCGACCGGCTGTAAGAATTGAATCGAACGGAGAATCTGATGCCGTTTTTGCATAACTTCAAGCAGGTCGGGTAATAATCGCTTTTGTATATCAATAATGGATTCCATCGGTAAAAGCTCCTTACATGGAGTGAGTGAATGTCTGTCGTTTTTAGTATGGACCGAAAAAGTCCCACGTAGACATATTATGTCCCACTTCCTCCAAAAAAAATTCATCCCTGCTTTCATCGTTTATTCTAACAGGGTAGAAATCGTAATTCAACTAGAAACTACCGAGTTTTTTCATGTAAACGCTTGCTGAGTGTAAAATAGTCAATTTGCCCGTATTGGATGATTTCACCCTCATATTCCACCACCGGGATCATGAGTCCGAAACGCTCCGTTAACTCGTCACTTTCGTCGATATCCTTCTCGAGGATCTCGAATTTCAGATCATCCTGGACGAGTTTGAGATTGAGTTTTGCGTCCGTGCAGAGGTGGCATTGGTTTCTTGTGTAGAAAATGACTGGGTTCATTGGTTGTGTCCTCCGTTGGGTTTGTTGGGGTTGTTTGTACCTGGTACAGATTGCATTAATTGTACCAGGTACACTTTAGGTTCATTGTACCTGGTACAATTGATAGTACTATATATGCTCGTATGTTGGAAATGTCACGGGCATTCGTCCATTTTCAAGAAAGATGTTTTCTCATTCATAGCGCTTTCTCATTGTAGAAGAAGAGATGCCAAGCTGATCGCGGTATTTCGCAATGGTCCGGCGCGATACATCATATCCCTTATCAATCAGCATATTGACGATTTTCTGATCGGACAGCGGCTTTTTCTTATCCTCTTCCTCGACGAGTCGTTGAATTTCATTTTTGATCGAGGTTGATGAAGCGGCCCCATCGGCTTCTGAGTGTACGGATTTGATGGCTGCACTGAAGAAGTATTTCATTTCGAAGATGCCATAAGGCGTTTGCATGTATTTCCCCTTCACGGCACGGCTGATGGTCGATTCGTGGAGACCGGCTTCTTGGGCGACTTCCTTCAATGTCAACGGCTGGATGAAAGCAGGACCTTTTAGAAAGAAAGACTTCTGCTTTTTAACAATCAGTTTCCCCACTTTCAACATTGTCTGCTTACGCTGTTGAAGGCTTTGAAGCAGCCACTGGAATTCCTGTTCCTTCTCCCTTAGATACCGTTTGACTTCCTCATCTGGGTGATGTTCAAGAAAATCCTGATACTCTTCATTATAGTTCACTTTGATGGTCGTCCCGTCAAATAATGAAACCTTCACCTCTTCAGGTCCAATGATCTTCACGATTAATTCAGGGACGATATAATGGCACTCTCCATTAGTATATTCTGCCCCCGGTCGCGGATTGCATTGCTGGATAAGATCTGAGGCAAGTTGGATCTCCTTCAGGCCAACATTCAGTTGCTTCGCAATTCCCTTCCATTTTTTCATCGCAAAATCATTGAAGTGATCTTCGACAATCGTGATTGCCAATCCTGAGTCGCGCTTTCTCCATAATTGAAGCAGGATGCATTCCTGAAGGGAACGTGCCCCCACCCCGGCAGGCTCCAATTCCTGAAGTCTATCAATATAGTCATACAAGCGGGACTTCTGAACATTCGCCCTCTTGATGAATTCTTCTTCCTCTATGTGTAAGTAACCGTTTTCATCCAAGCTGTACAATAGCTCTTTCATGATTCTCAAGTCTTCAGAAGAAAGCGATTTCATATCTAATTGTAGAAAAAGGTGATCCACAAGCGTTTCCTTTGACGCCGATACAAACTCTGTAAAATCCTTCTTTTCTTTCGTTTTATAAGAATATGACTCTCCTCGATGAGGGATGTCCATTATGGGGTCTTCTAATTGTATGAGGGGATTCTCCAATGCTTTCGATGTCAGAAAAGCATTCAGCTCCATCGTGGAATATTGGAGGATGGTGATGGCTTGGGATAGTTGTTGAGTCATTTGAAGTTTCATCTGTTGCTTTTGCCATAATCCAGTGTTTAAATTCATCCTTCTAACCTCCTCCCTCCATTTTACATGAAAATGGTGGTTTCGTTAATGGGAATTGTTTGGAAGACTGGTTGTTTAGTAGAATTTTATGAATATAGCATGTGGTTGATACCTATTATATATAGATTTAGGTACTACTTCGACCGTGCCTTTCCGCGGGGAGGAAGCTGAATGCGGAAAGCGAATTCCTGCACGATGATAGAACTGAACATAAAAAAATACCACTGCGTTTTAAATAACGCAGCGGCATCTTGGTACGCCCTCGGAGGGAATCGAACCCCCATTTTAAGAACCGGAATCTTACGTGCTATCCGTTGCACCACGAGGGCATGTATGTAATGGAAGAAAAACTATCGTACGAAAGTATATTATAATGTACTTTTTTAAGGAATGCAATACGTTTTCTCTGTTTAAAAAAGGAATGGATGGGTATGATGTAGAAAGGATTACATAGTGTAAGAATCGCTGATGCGTCAGGTTTGACCTTTATTGACCAACAGTGTATGATTACAGTACAAAGTGAATATGTATTAAATACAAATAAAAAAAGTGTACCTTAAGGAGGAACGAAGGATGAACTTAATTCCTACAGTTATTGAACAAACGAACCGCGGCGAACGCGCATATGACATCTATTCACGCTTGTTGAAAGACCGTGTCATCATGCTTGGAAGCGCCATCGATGATAATGTGGCGAACTCCATTGTAGCACAACTTCTATTCTTGGAGTCTGAAAACCCTGAGAAAGATATCTCCATCTACATCAACTCCCCTGGCGGAAGTATCACGGCTGGTATGGCAATCTATGATACAATCCAATACATCAAGCCAGATGTACAGACGATCTGTATCGGTATGGCCGCTTCCATGGGTGCATTCCTACTAGCTGCAGGTGCTGAAGGCAAGCGTCTTGCCCTTCCGAACGCAGAAGTGATGATTCACCAACCACTTGGCGGAGCACAAGGTCAAGCGACGGAAATCGAGATCGCCGCGAAGCGTATCCTCTTCCTTCGTGAGAAGCTGAACCAAATCCTTGCTGACCGCACTGGACAGCCACTTGAAGTGATCGCGAAGGATACGGACCGTGACAACTTCATGACGGCAGAGCGCGCGAAGGAATACGGTTTGATCGACCGCATCATCACGCGTAATGAAATGAATAAAAAGTAATTTTGTTTGTGGAATTGATTGAGCCCCGTCGGCGTTTAGCCGGCGGGGTTTTTGTTTTTGTTTTTGGCTTAGGGATAGGGTGTTTTCTTAGGTTCGAACAGCGATGGGGTTTGTCGAAAAATCGGTAGCTCGCACTTATATGTTGGATTTCGCACATATCCTGGAGATTTCGCTCTTATATCAGGAAATTCGCACTTAAATCCTCATTTCCGCACTTAAACTCAAAATTTCGCACTTAAACGAGACGGACCTGATCTTCCCGTACGTACATACTAGAGCCAAAATCATCTCCCCTCCAAGAAAGAAACGACCCACTCATTGCAGCTTCTCTCCATCTTAATCACTACAACGATTAACGAAACGCCCCATAAAAATAGAAGGTACGTCCCTCAACGCATTAACGCGATGAGGGACGTACCTTCAAGTCTTGTTTTTTTATTCTTTTTTGAATGGGATGAGCACTTCTCCGTTTCTGCCGTTTCTTAAGAGCAGGTGGAGGATGGTTTTGGATAGGTCACTAGGGTGATAGGGTTTGACCAGGTAATCCACTGCACCGAGTGTGATCCCTTTTTCTTTTTCATCCAAGGCCGATGAGATGACGATCGGGATGTTACACAGCTCTTCATCTGCCTTGAGGGTTTCGAGTACGTCCCAGCCTGTCATGCTTCCTTCGAGCATGATGTCGAGGACGATGGCGTCCGGTTTTGTCTCGCCGATTTTCTCGATGGCGGCTTCGCCTGTCTTCGCCTGTCTGACATTGAACCCGCTACCCGATAGTTCTGCTGTCAGCAGGGAGGCGAGGTTGATATCATCCTCGATGACCATGATCTTCATGCCTTCACCGCTGCTCTCTTCTTCTTTGAAGTTTTGGAGCGTCACCATCGGAAGGCTGATCGTGAATGTACTTCCTTTCCCGAGCTCGGAAGCGACCCTGATGCTGCCATCATGGTTTTCGATGATTTCCTTGACGATCGTCAAGCCCAAGCCGGTTCCGCCAATCCTCCTGCGGTCCGAATTATCGACGCGATAGAATTTCGTGAACAGCTTCGGAAAGGCATCGCTCGGGATCCCTAGTCCTTCATCGATGATATTGATGAAGACCATATCATGCTTCTCATACACGCGTGCGGTGATATTCCCTCCGTCAGGCGAGTATTTGATGGCATTGCTGATCAGGTTCGTGAATGCCTGGGACAGCTTATCCTTATCACCGAGGATCATCGTGCAGTCCGTTTCCTTCTCGATCGTGAATGTGTGGGCTGGTGCATTGACCTTCTGCGTGCTGATTACATTCTCGATGATCGGTACGATGTCCTCATATTTCTTCTCGAAGGTCTGCCTGCCTGATTCCATCCGCTGGACATCAAGGAAGTCATTGATGAGTGATGTCAGGCGTTTCGCTTCCTGATAAATCGTCGTCAAGTATTTCTTCGTTCTCTCAGGCTTCAAGTCCTTGGTGAGCATCAATTCCGTGAAGCCAAGGACACTCGACAGCGGTGTGCGCAGTTCATGGCTGACGGTTGAGACGAATTCGGATTTCATTTGATCGACTTCGAATTCCTTGGTGATATCACGGTGCACAAAGATGGTCCCCACATGTTCATCTCCGCGGTAGAGGGCTTCGGAATAAACTTGATAAACCGTTTGCCCCTCTTCCAGATGGTACGTATGAAGATGCCTTCCGGTAGCTCCGCGTTCAATCACCGTTTCATAATACTGGTTGAGCCCTTTTTTATCCTTTACCTGATTCAGAAGCGCTTCTTTCCACTCAGCAAATGGGGCGCGCTGGAGGGCACAAAGCTCGCCTTTGATGATTTTCGACAGTTTCGTATTCATCAACAGGCTGTTTCCGTCATTGTCGACTAGCTGGATCCCTTCCTGGATGTTGTTCAGGATCTCCTGGTTCATATGGCGGTCCTTTTCCGTTTCTTCGAAAAGGTAGATCTTCTGCAGCGAAATCGAGATTTGCTTGCTCAGGCTTCTGTATTCTTCTACTTCTTCCGTTTTGAAATCCTCTGCAAAGCGGCTGAAGACCATGATGGCTTCCACTTCTTTTTCAGGAGATAGAACCGGGATGAATAGATCATAGGAGAACATCGTCTCCACATGGTATCCTTTTTCCGATTCCACCAGCTCACGCTTAGCCGAGAATGGTTCTTTCTTTTCAAAAAGGCGCTGATGCAGGCCGTTATACATGTAATTCATGAACTGCATCGCACCTTGTTCGGAAATCCCGAATGCAGCATGGGATTTCTGCTCATCCATGAGGACAATCATGCCACGCGATGCCCCCATGACGCCGCACATCGATTCCACGATGCTGTCGAGCACTTCCTGTTTATGCAGGGAGTATGAAATCCCGTTGATGAAATCATTGCGTCTCTCCAATTGCAGTTCGCGAATTTTTGCGACGTTAAGGAGGTGTTCGAGCTTGGCTTGCTGTGATTCCAGCTCATCCTGCTGCGCGACAAGCTCCTCGTTATGAGCCATAAGATCTTCTTCCTTCAACTGGATCCTCTGAATCATCTTTTCAAACGCACGCGAAACCTTCCCGATCTCATCTTTGCGGTTATTCTCAAATGACCAGCGCTGATACGTTTCATCTTCTGCAATCTTCTCAGCCGCCGTTGCGACTTGGTTGAGGGGAGATCCGATCTGCTTCGCTAGCATCCGCATAATCCTCATGAGTACAAGGAGCATCAGGAAGATGAACAGGATGAAGGCTCCTTGACTGAAAGTTTGTTTCTTCTTCACGTCTCCATAAGCCACATCCCTGTCTTGTTCGATCCGATTGATGTAGTTCCTCATCTGACTTTGAAAGGTATCAATCCTAGCGGTTGCTCCGTCTGCAGACGCGGTCTTGACTGCTTCTATATCCCCATTTTCAAAATTGATGATCGCATTGGCCACCAACTGATTGAAATAAATAGATGAAAATTCTTCTACGTCCTTGATGAAGAGTTCATCCTCCGGCTCGGTCGCGACCGTCCTTAATTTCTCAACAGCATTCTTGACTTCGATTTCCTGGCGATAGATGCTCTCTTTGAATATTTCTCTATCGAAAAGGAAATAACCCCTCGCGTCAAAAAAGGCCTGATTGAACGCTCGATCCAGACGTTGCGCGGCATCTTCCTTCTCTGAAAGCAGGCTCCTTTGTTCCTGATACGCATTTGTGATGAATTGATTATAGAAAAACAAACATGCAGCACCCACTAGAAAAATCAGGATGAACGTGCTCATCACCCCGATGAATTGATTCCGCAGGCTTGTTTGAAAGAACTCCCTAATTCTTTTCATTCAGGATGTCCTCGATTCGCTTGACTAAATCCATCGGGCTGTAAGGTTTTGCGATGAAATAATCAGCACCGCCCGCGAGTACCCGTTCTTGATCGGCTTGTTGGCTTTTCGCCGATACCATCATGATCTTCACATCTTTTTTCTCCGGGATGGCCCGGACTTTCTCGATGACTTCAAGGCCCGTGTAAATGGGCATCATGAAATCGAGCAGAATCAAATCATAGTCATTCTCCATGATGCTTGTGATCGCTTCTTCGCCGTCCGCTGCTTCGTCCAAATCGTGTCCTTCATCCTCGAGCGTGTCCACGACAAGCATCCTTAGGACATCTTCATCCTCTGCAACCAAAATTTTTGCCATGTTATTCCCCTCCTTTTTCATAGGCCTCCTGCATTTCATAGTAGGACTGTTTCAATCGTTCATGATATGTCGGCTGTTCCCATGTTTCCCATGTGTAATGATAGAACCCTTTTGGATCCATCAGATTTCCTTGTTTTGAAGGATACGAGAATGAATCTTCCCCATCCGTCTCGTAGAGTCCGATATTGATGCCATCGATGATCCTGTCGGCTTCAAGCCCTTCTTTCCATAGATCCCCCATCGCTTCTCGCTGACTTGGGTCCTTGATGTTCAGGAGCTGCCATGGGATGCGGATTTCATACCGGTCTTTCGACGGACTGACACTGATATCCGTGAGAGAATCATAGTCTTCATCTTTCTGGTTTGCCGTACCGAATGTCATGACGCCGGTTTCATAGGAATCAAACGGCAGCACCTTGCCATCTATGGTCAATTCCTTATTCAGCGTCAAGCGTATTCCGTGATAGTTCCCGTTGTCTTTCTTCGACGCATAGTCATTGAGTGGGATCATATCGAGTACTTCCCCGTAGTGATAATAAAACGTATCGTAGTAGCTATCGACGAGGAGGCGTGCCTTCTCCTCCCCTTGGATGTGAAGGGCAAAATCCACTCCGGATGTTCGGACCCCCGAGACATCAGGCAAGGTGGATTCACCTTGACCATCCACGGTATCAAATAAGAGGTATGTGTCTTTTCCAGGTGTGATCCCATCTGTATCCACCCTCACATACACGTACCGTTCATCACTCGTGACATACATGGAATGATCGCCGTCAGAAAATGCAGGTGAGATGTCTTTCACTACCCAATCTTCAGGACGTCCATCCACTTGGATCATCGACGATTCACTTTCACCCGGATCGAAGCTCAGCATGCCGAATTGCTGCTCGTTCGTCTGCGCATTCGACCAGAACGGACGTCGATCTGGATCATCATAGTCCATCGTATTCCACGTGCGTTTGAACCACTCGTCCTGCCAAGCAAAGACAAGTCCTCCCGCTGCTTTCTCTTCTACGATATCCTCAAAAAGCCGGGCGTTGATCTCACCCTGTTCCTTCTCGGAATGATGTCCTTGATCCATGCCGGAGACGTTTCTGTGTGTGAGGCCACGTGAACCCGGCACCCCGAATTCCGCCACCAGGAGAGGCATCGTATGGGCCTTTTTCATATCGTTCAGATACCCCGCGTAATTATTCTTCTCCCCGCGGTGATCGATATAGTTTACATATTCCGGCTCATAATTCAAGAAGTCAGGATAATAAGGGTAAATATGATACGAAGCGAAAAGTCCGCCATGGAATTTTTCAGTGCCTGTCATGACGTTCGGATCGACGGTTACCAAGTCTTCCGTTTCCGACGGCTCGCTCGGATGTTCGAGCAGGTCCGTTGTCACCCAGTTCGTGAAGCTGACCGGACGCTGCCATTTGTATTCCTTCGTCTCATAGGCAATGCCTTCCTCCATCATTTCTGAAAGCCAGATCTCAAACGGCTCTGCGCCTTTAGTGGTTAAGTATTCACCTTTGAAGTCTTCAAGGTCCTTATGCTTTTCGTTCGTTGAGAGGACGACTTCAGGATCCCACTCGACTCCGAAAATCCAGCCGAGCACGTAAGGCGAAATATCAAAGCTGTATGTGCCGGATGCGTGCCCTTTTCGTTCAGGGAGCTTGGCGTTTCCATGAACAAGGTCGATGGTGCGCTTGATTTCCGCTTGAAATTCCTCTGTATTTTCCTTGGCGAAGGCATCGTTCGTTTCAAGGAAGATCTCCTCGTTCACCCACACGCCGTGGAAGAGGTACAGTGGCTTTTCCGCCATTCGGTTGTACTCGTAAAACGCTTCATAAAAGGCCGGTGGATGGATGGTGTAAACGCGGATGCTGTTCGCGTTCATCGCCCCGATCTGTTTGAACCACCGTAAATATTCCTCTTTTGTGATGGCCGTTTCTCCAGGGAATGCACCGGGTTTCGCGATCCCCATGTTCACGCCTTTAATGATGAGGTCATTCCACTTTCCGTCTTGATTGACTTGAATATAATCGCTTCCTGTTTTACCTGCCACCTTCAGGCCATCTTCCATTTTGATGTCGAGGCTGCTGACAGCAGCGGGATCAGGATCTTTTTGTTCATGGATTCTGTCGAGGATCTTTGTCATCATCGGTACATAGGCTTTCCAGTAGAAAGCGGATGCGTTATTCGGATTCGATGCTTCGGTCCATTTTCTCCACGTTGAGAATCCTGTTGTTTGATAAAGGCTCGGTACATCCGGGTGATCGGCGAAATCACCGCTGAAGTAATAGGTTTCGAACAATTGATTATCGCCATGGACCACGGCAGGGAATGTAACCGGAAGACCCAGTGACTTCATCGTCTTCTTCCCGCTTTCCGAAAGCGACAACGTGTAGGTTGCCATCACATCTTCCCCATCGACCGGTTCGACGACATCAAACCAATAAGAATAAGGAACGTTCAGTTCTTGACCGAACTGCTTTTCCCCGGCTGGTGTCGTGGAGAACACCACACCTTCCTTTCCTACATCATGCTTGTCGAGGATGACGAGTTTGTCGTCCTTTCCGACCAATACATACCCCTTGCCGGTAAAGGAATAAGATTTCCCGTATTGGTCCTTATAATTGGTCCTTACCCATTCCGGTACCTCGTTGCTTGAAAGATCAGGGAAGTAGCGACCGATCCAGCCAGACCACTCCAAATTGAATAAGGAATAAAAGGATTGCCTTACCTCTTCAGTCGTCGGATGAGCCATCGTGTTGAATTCGGCAATGAGCGTCTTCCCATCTTTCATGCCCATTTCCTTCAAGGCATTGATATCTTCTTGCGTCATACCGCCATAAATCTTTGAAGACCGGCGACCGGTCGTGTTCTTATTGTCGATATCATCCTCATACACCCCGTACGTATCTGCAACATAAACAGCATCGTATTGTTCAAATGAAGATGGCAGGACCCTCTCGTAGTCACTTCCGGCGTCCGGGATATAGCCTGCATAATCTTTATCCAGCTCGTAAACCGAGCCGTCTTTTTGTGTATATTTTTGCTGATTCAACAGCCACATCAGACCCGTATGTTCGCGGTACGAAGTGTCAGGGACCGTCTTATCGATGATCAGAAGGTCCAATTGTTTCTTATCCTTCAATTGCCATAACCAGAACGGCGAGGAAATGGCAAGTACAATTCCAATGATTAGTAGAAGAAAGCCATACAGTTTCAGCTTTGTCATTTTGATACTCCTTTTCTTGCCATTTCTCCCCAGCCGGTTTTGCGGCGGAGGACATCCAAGATCCCTTCACATCGCCAGATCACCGTCAACGGTCTGTACCAGAGCGTTTCGGTCAGGGAATAGAAAAATAAGCGGGTGATGTCGGTCGCTTTCGGATACTTCCTGATCGTCCATTCCTCGAGGAGGACGGATGCCATGGAAAGGATCGAGCCATATAACACAGAAAGCAAGAATAATAGAATCGCAAATTCGAGATAGACCCCTCCCAGGAAAATCGAGAGGATCATCACCATGTATCCCATCAGTTCGACTACCGGTCCTAAGAACTCGATGATCAGGAAATAAGGGATCGATACCATCCCGATGGATCCGTATTTCGGATTGAAGATCAGCTTCCGGTGGATCCATAGGCTCTCAAACAGTCCACGGTGCCATCTTCTTCTCTGCCTGCGCAGATACTTCAGTGATTCAGGCGCTTCCGTCCAGCTGACGGGATCAGGTACATATACAATCTTCTTATCCGCCTCTTGTTCTTTCACATAACGATGAAGACGGACTACAAGCTCCATATCTTCCCCGACCGTGTGGGAATATCCACCGGCTTCGACGACCCAGCGCTTCGAGAAAACGCCGAATGCCCCCGACACGATAAGAAGGAGGTTATGACGGCTAAGGCCGATCCTTCCCATCAGGAATGCCCGCAAGTACTCGATCACCTGCATGGTGACGATTGGCGAACGGGACAGTCCCACTTTGACGATTTCACCGCTCTCGATCTCACAGCCATTCGCGATCCGGATACTGCCGCCGGATGCGATGACCTCACCGTCCGATTCAATGATCGGCTTCATGACCTTTAAAAAGGCTGATCGTTCCAATACGGAATCGCCGTCGATTGAACAGAAATAAGGATAATTGGAGACATTGATGCCAGCGTTCAAGGCATCCGCCTTCCCTCCATTCTCCTTATCGATGACCAGGAGGTTCTTATAGATTTTCGATTGATAGACTGCCTTTACTTGTTTCGTTTTCAATTGTTGACGGATGACCCATTTGATCTTGACCAATTGAAAGGATTCAATCAGCTTTTCAAGCGAGTCGTCCGTTGATCCATCATTGATGATGATGATTTCATACTCAGGATATTCGATGCTGAGCAGCGAACGGACCGTCGCCATGATCCCGACCGATTCATTGTAAGCCGGTACGAGGATGGATACAGGCTTTGTTTGATGCAAGTGAAGCAATTCCTCATATGGTTCGCGATCATCTAGCTGATAACTCCTTCTAAGCTGGACGAAGGAGATAACGAGCATGATGGAATAAAACGAAACGACGAGGATCATATAAATCAGGACCGCCCATCCGATCACCATCAGGAATGTCCCCCACCCAGAAGTTACATCCATCATACAGACCCCCTTTCCAACCACTGTTCCGCCATGTCCCTGGCATAGGTATCTTCCCTTGTGGCAGCGACCTGCCTTAATAGTTCCTTGCCGGAATCCAGCCTCAACAATGCTTGGGCCGCCTGTGAACGCACATAAAACGATTGATCACCGATAAGGTCCTCCAAATAGCTTAGAAGTTCGGGACTCCTGATGAATTCACACGCCTTGATGGCCATCAGGCGCTCCTGCCAGGAGGATGAAACAAGGTGCTTCGTCAACAAGGTAGGCGCCAGATAATACTCCATTTCCACAATCGCCTTCAACGCACGTATGCGGATCTCGACGGACTGGTCGTCAAGGAGACCTTGGAGGAACGGACTGTCTGATTGCCTTCCCCTAATGCCAATCGATTCGATCAACGCATACCTGATCATCAACGGAAGCTCTTCGAATAAACCGATGAACCGGTCGAGCTGCTGTCCACTCATTGATTGGAACAACGAGCCATAATCGAACTCCGTCAATGGATGCCGGGGATCGATCAGCTTTTTTGGAATGTCGGCATCATCATTCATGATATAAATCTTCAAAAGCTGTACTTCTTCACTTTTTGTCAATTTTGCAGAATCATAGAGTCGAGTTAGAGGGACCGTCATGTTCCTCATATTGAATTCTTCGATCCAATAGAGGGCATTCATCCTTATGCTCCAGCGCCTATGAGTCAATCCTTTAAAAATGTAAGACTGAAAGCGCGTTTCAGCAAACTCCCTGATCCGTTCACGGACGGCGTCGCCCCCAAGTACTTTCGCAAATCCCGATGTCAGCTCGAGCAACGCTTTCACTTCAAGCGGTGACCGGAAGTTGACCGGAAACTCATCTCTTTCTTCTTTTAAATACTGGAAAAGAGCGAGCCGATAGTCTTCTTTCAATTTCTCTACCCTCGCTCTCCTGTTATTTTCCGTCAACTTCCTGATGAGCAAATAACTGAACAACAAAAGCAAGATGAGAAGCAGACTGACCAGCACCACCGAGAAATAAAAAATTTCGTCCCCAAACACGTGTTTACCTCATCCTTTTCAAAATTTGCCCTAACCGTGCTTCCAGCTCGAGCAATTTAAATGGTTTCGTCATATAATCATCGGCACCCAGCTGCAAGGAACGGGATATATCCTTTTCACTGCTGCGGGACGTAAGCATGAGGACCTTGTATTGGTCCGAGTCCTTCTGCCTGCGGAGCCGTTCAAGGACCTCAAGTCCATCCATCTTCGGCATCACCCCGTCCAGGATCACGAGGCAAAGCGAGTCCCGATGCCAGTCTGATTCCATGAATAGTGCGCCATCTTTGAAGCTCTTGATTTCATATTGGATGTTCTGTTCTGTAGGCAGCTTGGATACGATGTCCCTCATCACTGTACGAATGATCGGATCATCGTCGACAATGGCGACTTTAATGACCTTGTTATGTTGTATATCGGTTGAGTCCGAATCGATTTCAACCTTGTTCCTGCCCTTCTCCTTCGCTTCATAGAGGGCTTGATCCGCTTTGCTGAGCCACTCTTCCAGTGGTTTCGCCGGGTCTGTGATCTCAGTGAGTCCCGCTGAAAACGTACAGGAGAATGGTGTGTTCTCCTTGAACACACGTTCACTGAATTCTTCACGCCAGGCATCAAGGAAGGAATGGGCATCCTGCACGTTCGTGTTTTGGAAGATGATGACAAACTCTTCACCGCCATATCGGACCAACAGATCCTGCACCCTTGCCTTTTCTTTCAGGAACTTTGCAAATCCGACCAATACTTTATCTCCGACCAAGTGTCCATATCGATCATTCACCTTTTTGAAATGGTCGATATCAATGACGGCGATGGACGATGGTTCCTTTCGGCGGTCCCAGCCGTTTTTCACCTGTTCATAGGCTTGAGTCAAAAACTTACGGTTGTATACATGCGTCAATTCGTCAATCAAAATCAACTCTTCAAACTGTTTTTTCCGCTGCATCTGCCGCTTGACGCGAATAATGAATTCATCAAGTTCGAACGGCTTCTGAATGAAATCATCGGCACCTAACTCATAACTCTTCATCCTGACGTCCTTGCGACCATCCACACTGACCATGACCATGGGAATGAACGGCTGTTTCAGCTTGTGTTTGAAGAAATCAAGCACCTCAAACCCATTTGATTCATCCATATGAATGTCGATGATGGCGCAATCGGGGCGCACATCATAGAACGTGTTCACGGCTTTCTCGGGATTCGCAATCGGGACGACATACCAACCGATGTTCTCCAGTTCTTCTTTCATATACATCAGGAAAGAGGTATCATCGTCGATTACGAGGACGACCGGTTCCTCTCCGTCCCTACCTTTTTTTCCTTTGAATTCAGTGACCACCGTCGCTTCCTCGAGTCGATAATACGCCTCGATGATTTCATACAGTGTGGCCTTAAGTTCAGCATTGGTCCATAGACGCTCTTCCTCTTCATCCATACGATCCATCAGCTTTCTTGCAAGATCGCCGATTCGATCAAGACCAAGTGTGGAGGCGGTCCCTGCCAGGGAGTGAACAAACCGGTACACTTCCTTATGCTCCACCTCCTGCTTCGCTTCCCACTCTTCAAGCTTTTTTCGAAAATTATTTAAAAAATGCTTTTGATATTTTTCCATCTGCATCTTCTGCCTTCTAATAAGATTTTTTGGTTGTGTTCATTTCATATGCTTGCGACTCAAACCATATGACGGTTTTCAGTGACGATACCGGTTCAACGAAACTTGAACAATAGTCCTTTACCAAAATCATCTCCTGAAACACTAATGTAACAAAAAATCCCAGACTCATCTATCTTTATTTCAAACCCGATATGTTGGTGCACCTATAAATAGTATGCAACCAGAACTAGTCCGTGATGGTCACGTCAACTCCACGATCGAATCGACCTCAAATGAATAAAAAAAGCCGGCAACACCTATGGCGTTACCAGCTTTAGTAGAGATGTGAAGTTGACTTATGCTTCTTTCCCGACAAACGTCTCAAGCGCAGCGAGTGCTTCTTCTTCATCGCTTCCGTCCGCTGCCAATGTGATATCAGAGCCTGTGCTGATTGCAAGGCTCATCAGTCCCATGATGCTCTTCGCATTCACTTTCTTTCCGTCTTTTTCCAAGAAGATCTCGGATGAGAAGCGGTTGGCTTCCTGGACGAATAGTGCTGCAGGGCGTGCTTGAAGGCCCGTTTTCAATTTTACTTGGACTTGTTTTTCTACCATTGTCATTTCTCCCCTTTGTTCGGTTTATTTACTTATTTTCTCTCCCGCTCTGATCTTCTCGGCTATTTGATCGATTTTCCGTAAGCGGTGGTTGATTCCCGATTTACTGATGGTTCCGCCTGAAACCATTTCCCCCAGTTCCTTCAGCGTGACGTCCTGATAGTTCACTCTAAGCTCCGCAATTTCACGCAGTTTGTCTGGAAGCACCTGTAATCCTACATGCTTTTCAATAAACTTTATGTTCTCAACCTGCCTTAAGGCGGCACCGATTGTTTTGTTCAAGTTCGCCGTCTCGCAGTTTACGAGCCGGTTGACGGAATTCCTCATATCCCTGACGATCCGAACATCCTCGAATCGAAGCAGGGAGCTATGGGCCCCGACGATATTGAGGAACTCGGTGATCTTCTCGGCTTCTTTCAGATAGGTGATGAATCCTTTCTTCCTCTCCAGTGTCTTACTGTTCAGCCCGAAAGTGTTCATCAACTCCGACAACGCTTCGTTGTGTTCGGCATAGAGAGAGAAGATTTCAAGATGGTAGGATGAGGTTTCCGGGTTATTGACCGATCCCCCTGCTAGGAATGCCCCTCTTAAATAGGAACGTTTACAGCATTTCTTCTTGATCAGACTCTCGGAGATGTCATGGATGAAGGTGAACCCTTCACCAAGGATCTTCAAGTCCTCGAGTATCATCCTCGTATCTTCTTTGATCCGCACAATGTATACGTTATTTTTCTTCAGACGCATTTTTTTCCGTACCAAAAGCTCTACCGGGGTGTCGTATCCCTTTTTGATCAATGTATAAATCCTTCTAGCTATCGCGGCATTTTCAGTTTGTATATTGACGACTAGCATCTGATTTGAAAAGGAAAGCGACCCATTCATCCTGATGAGAGCGGACAATTCAGCATTGGCACAGCAATCCTTGACTTCAATATTCGTTAGTTCTTTCTTTGTTTCCGACGCAAACGACATCCCGATCACCTCCTAGCAAACGCTTGCACAACCTTATACAAAAGAAATTTCTTTCTTTATTTATCGGATGATTCCAAATAGGAATAAATGATTTTTGCTACTATTTCCGTATTATGACGTACCAGTCCATTATTATATGAGAGAATATCCTCTGCGAGAACCTCGAATCCCATCGCATTCAAGCGATCGATATCAAACAGCACCGGACGTGCCTGTTCCTTGTCATAACGTGCCTGGATCTCATCAGGGACCTGCCTGTTATTGACGAGGATCGCATCGATGCACGAAGAATCCATATGCTCAGACAAAGCCTTCACATGATCGCTTGCCGTGTATCCAAGCGTCTCACCCATCTGCGTCATGATGTTGCAGATGTATAGCTTCTTCGCTTTGGACTTGCAGACCGCTTCCCCGATACCCGGAACAAGAAGATTCGGGATGATGCTTGTATAAAGGCTCCCGGGTCCCATGACAATCAAATCCGCTTCCTTGATGACGCGAAGTGTCTCCGTCAACGGCTTGATGTCATCCGGTTTCAAAAAGACCCTCTTGATCTTTTTCCCGGCCTTCGGGATGGACGATTCACCAGACACGATTGTCCCGTCCTCCATCTCGGCATTCAATATGACGCTTTGATTGGCAGACGGAAGGACCTTCCCCTTCACATTCAATACGCGGCTCATCTCCTGGATTGCATGGACAAAATCCCCAGTGATCGACGCAAGTGCGGCAATGATCAAGTTCCCGAGCGCATGGCCTGCAAGTTCATTCTCTGTCTCGAATCGGTGCTGGAACATCTGCTCCACCAGGGGCTCAACCTCCGAAAGTGCAGCGAGCACATTCCGGATGTCCCCCGGAGGAGGAATATCGAGCGAATCCCTCAGCCGCCCTGAACTTCCGCCGTCATCCGCAACGGTGACAATCGCTGAAATATCGATCGGATGACGCTTCAGTCCGCGCAGGAGGACCGGAAGACCCGTTCCCCCTCCGATGACGACAACTTTAGGCATGATGGTCATGGCTTCTGGACTGCCTTTCTCTTCTCGATATCACGATGAGTCACCTTCGTTTGATAATCCTCTTTAAAATGATTCCCGATGTGCTCCGCCAAGGCAACCGAACGATGCTGCCCGCCGGTACAGCCGATGGCCACGACCAGCTGGCTCTTTCCTTCGCGCTTATAATGCGGAAGCATAAATGAAAGCAGATCCGTTACCTTATCCAGGAACTTATGAGTCTCATTCCACTTCAGTACATACGTGGAGACCTCTTCATCAAGCCCCGTTTTCGGACGCATATGATCGATATAATGAGGATTCGGCAGGAACCTCACATCGAATACGAGGTCCGCATCGATCGGGATCCCGTGCTTGAATCCGAAAGACATGACATTCACCGTAAAGATCGATTTCTTATTCACAGAGAACTCGGTCAGGATCTTCTCACGGAGTTCCCTCGGCTTCATCGCCGACGTTGTGTAAATCAATTGCGCGCGTCCCTTCAGCTCCTGAAGCAGCTCGCGTTCCTGTCGGATCCCTTCAAGAGGAAGGCCTGACGGGGCAAGCGGATGGGAACGGCGTGTTTCCTTATATCGTCTGACAAGGGACGAATCGTCCGCATCCAGGTAAAGGATCTGCGGCGTCACCCACGACGTTTCCGCGAGTTCATCAAGCGCCTTGAAAAGATGATCGAAAAATTCCCTTCCGCGAAGGTCCATGACGAGTGCAACCTTATTCATCTTATTACCTGACTCTTTCATCAGTTCAAGGAATTTAGGCAGAAGAGTCGGCGGTAAATTATCTACGCAGAAAAAACCTAAATCTTCGAAACTTTGGATGGCGACCGTCTTCCCGGCTCCGCTCATTCCCGTAATGATCACCAATTGTACGTCGTTCGTAGAACCTGTACTCATACCCTTCCCCCGCTTTGATTTAGAATTTTATGTTCGGCTGTGTAAAGCCACAGTTGATTTCCGGGCAACTGCTAGAACATTCCTAATGTATTTGTATTTTCTATCAGCTCGGATCCAAACGGTATGATAACAGCTTGAAATCCGGTGTATACGTAAATGTGCCATAGATGGTTTTCTTTCCGTGCAGGAGATAGTCAAGGATATGATGATCTCCTTCGGCCATCGGCAGGTTTTTGATGTCTTCGAATTTATGCCACTGTAGCTTTCCTTCTTCCGATTCCTGAAGGTTCACTCCATCTGCCTCTGTAGCAAAGAAGGAAAACATCATCCACTCAGAGACCACTTCATCCCCATCCTTGATGATGAAGGTGAAGACCCCTTTCAAATCCGGATTTTTCAAATAGATTCCTGTCTCTTCACGGTACTCGCGTATGACTGCATCGCGGATCGATTCGCCGGGCTCCATCTTACCGCCCGGTGCCACCCACCAATTCCTGCGCGGTTTTTGGAGAAGGAGTACTTCGTCTCCATTCAGATATAAGCAATTTGTGACACGCTGCACGTCCTTCACCTCTACTCTAGTTCATTTGGACAAATGACCGTCCTTTCTCATTCCTTATATTATACTATGATTGTTGACAAGCCACAATGTCTCTGCTCCTTCAAGGAATAATTGTCGATTAGTCTTCACTAAAATGAGACAGACTTCCTCAATTTTCGAGTGATACAACTCACTATTCCCCACTATAACAGGAAAAATGGCAAAAAAAATAGACACAGGCGAGTCCTGTGTCGTCAACGGGATTTATTACTTAAAAAGGGGGTCAATTTCTTACTTTCTATATTACCCGATAATTGTTTCACTAGTGTTACAACAGATTTAAAACGTTATTACGGAATTGTTAATATTGACGAATGTTTATTAGATTCCTATCGATTTTTGTAGGAATTTGTCTAACAAGCATTGAATCTATATTCATCACCATGAATAATTAATCTCCGTTGAGTATATTCAGAATGAATATGTCTTCATGATCTGCTTGGCCATAATCTCATATCCTTTGCCATTCGGGTGCAGGGAATCGTGGAAAACCGACTCTTTCTTCTTTCCCTTGAATAAAGGATTGGTCGATACATATTTAACATTCCCGTGCTTCTTCACCTCGTTCATGATCGTCTGATTCCAATCATCGACATACGCTTCGATTTCGTCGCTGTCGCGGTCAGGATAAGGGTTATACAGTCCGATGACCAGGATATCCGCATCTTCATTCGTTGCTTCGAGCGTATCGAGGATGAAATTAAAGTGATCTACGTATTCCTTCTTCGCTTCCATGATTTTATCATGATGCAGAGGAACCAAATCCCCTCCATTGCTTTTGATCAAATCATTGGTTCCGATGTTGACGATGAACAAATCTGCTTCTGTCAGGTCTTCTGCCACACTGGGTTTCAGCAGCTGCTTTTGAAGACCGGATGATTTCTGTCCCGGAATCCCCAGGTTTTGAAACCGATAGCTCTCCTCTGTTTCCTTCTCGTTCACCTTTTGTTCCAGACGGCCGATATAGCCTTCGTCCTCCTTATCCCCATATCCGTAAGTCAGGGAATCACCCAGCGCGATGACTCGCTTTTGCGACTGTGACTTACTTTCTTCTGCAAAAAAGTTGAAATACATAACGGGTATAAGGGCGATGATCATGATGGTGATCATCATCTTCCATTTTGTCATACGTGATCATACCTTCCTGGTCTATGCTGCGGTTCATGGAGTGTGTATTCCCGTTTGCCAGGAATGTAATCCTGTTTATTTCTGGTTATTACGTTTGAACTCACTTAACTGAATGTTTTAACTAATAACCAACGATCATGAAGTTCTTAATAAAGAACGTTATTCCGAAAATAAAAATCACTCCTATTTACGAATGATTAGCTGCTTTTTTCTTAATTTCATAAACCCTTCCCGACCTTGATACTTTGTTCCAATCATGATGATTGATAAAGTATGCTAAACTCCCAATAATTACAATTAGTAAGTTCATAAATCTGAAAAAAAATAAGTCTAAAACGATAGTTAAGGAGAGTCTAATTATTTCGGTCTTGGAATAACCATGACCGTAGTCGGTGGAAATCTTAATGGAAACTAGTATATAAAGTAGATTTACTACGAAGGAAGTGATTAGATAAAAGACTAATACTTCAGACGGCAAAGTTGGTATAAAGATAAAAAGGGTAACAATGAAAAAGACAGTAAAATATGAAGCTACAATTCCTGCAAGGAATGAATCGACAATGAAGAAGAAAGAAATTTTATTTGAAAAGATACTTTTCATGAAAACCTGAAAGTATAAAACGAAACAGTCGATAAATGCCTTTTGCCACCGTATCCTTTGGTTATAAAGGTCTCTCCATGATTCAGGCACTTCCGTATAACATATAGCTTCCGGTATAAATAATACCTTTCCAGCTTTTCTCTTGAGGATCGCATTCTGAACTCTAAGAGTAATATCAATGTCTTCACCTAGCGTTTTTCGATACCCTCCCACTTCTAACAGTATCTCTTTTTTAAATGCACCAAATGCTCCTGATATAATGGACAATGCATTCGATTTTGCAAGGGAAAATTTGAAAACATAAAAACCGCGAATGTATTCAAGAATCTGCAACTTAACTATACTCTTTAGTCCACTGAATGTTGGTGTCCAAGTATCATTCAGCCAATGCTGTCCCTGTAATACATGTACATTTCCACCTACAGCTATGACGTCTGGATCTGAAAATGCTTGATTGAGCATAGATAGCGCCTGTGAATCTAACACACTATCTGCATCCAAAGTGATTACGATATCCTTTTCTGCAAGTGCTATCCCTGCATTTAAAGAATCAGCTTTTCCCCCGTTCATTTTATCTATTACTTTAATGAACGGATACTTTCGAGATTTGTATACAGCTTTTATTGGTACGAAAGAAAGGTCTGATTGATGAAATGAATCATACACCTCAAATAGTTCAAGTAGTTTATCTAATACATTAAGGGTATCATCTGTTGAACCATCATTAATATAAATTAATTCGAAATTACTGTAAGTTAAAGATTGAACTCCTTTTAAAGAAGTGTGGAGAATATCTTCCTCATTAAAACAAGGAACCAATATACTCATCCCCGCCTCTTTGGTGACATTAGTCGCTAAATAATGAGGGGTTTTACGAGTTCCCCAGTAGGCATTTATTGTGTGATAAAGTGGAAATGCAAGACTCAAAATAAATAAAACACTTGAGATAAGTATCATCAGGTCATCTCCTTAAAGATTCATATATTTTCACACTGTCTATCTCAAATGTTGAAGGAAAACTTGTGGATTCATCTGGATTTCCTGGCCAATTTCCTCCTACCGCTAAGTTTAAAATCAAATACATCGGTTCATGAGGGACCCCCTTTCTATTAGAAAAATAAAGCACATTATCGATATACCAATTCAATTCACTCTTATTCCATTCCAAGGTATACGTATGGAACTGTTCATTATCCTGAACTTCGATCATTTGATGATTAGTGGTGTATTGGTTAGGTTCTCCAAAGTGATTCACCATATAGACCTTCTTTGGTTCTTGTCCAATCGCTTCCATAATATCCACTTCTGGCAACGTTTTTGAGTCATCAGCTGGAAGTAACCAAATGGCAGGGAATAATCCTTTCCCTCCATCGTATCTTGCTCTAATTTCAATCTTTCCATAATGAACTTCTAGTTTTGATTTTGTATTAATTTGCGCGGATGTATATGTATGACCTTTATACTCTTCCTTTTTGGCATTCAATTTTAAAGAACCATCACCTACCTGAATATTTTCTTTCCTATAATATTGGAGCTCATTATTGTAATTCCAACCTTTATTAATCCCATTCCATGCATCTTCATTAAAAGAATCAGTATCAAAATCATCTTGAAAGATCAATTTCCATTCCTCGTTTGAAACAGTGGTTAATCCTTTATTGAACCGCACTTCATCTACACTTGTGTCATAGTTAAGATTCAGAGCATTTTTAGTTGAAATAGTTGAGGTTTCATAAGAAGATGTAAGGATAAAACCACATGAAATTACTAATAAAACAAAAATGCGCTTCATATTAATTCCTCTCTTCTCACCATTTGTTCTTTATAGTGAATTATTGTACTTATTATAGAACAAACATCCCCAAACTTTAAAAGGCCAAATCAACTCAAAAAGCTCACTTTAATGAACTAAATCTCTTGAATCCATATTAATACTTGATTTATCTAACCTTTTTGTTCTTTTTAAAGAACAAAAAGGTTAGTCTTCTCCAATCGACGGTTACTTAAATAGCTTATATACTCACTGGGGCTTTCCCCTTGGTAGTTCCTTTTCCATCTTATATATACCGGACCCAAATACATATAACCAACACAAAAAAAGGCATACTCACCAAAGGAGTTTGCCTTTTAATAATTTATCAATTCTTCTGAATCCCGAAGCGCGCATTGATCTGCCCCGTGATCATTTTCTGCTTCGCTTCCTGTCTCTCTTTTTTGGTCAATTCATACTTGATTTCCTTGGTTGTGACGCCTTCTTCTCTATGGTCCGCAATTTCCATTAACCGCTCGACGTCGTTAAAGGAATATTTGCGGTATCCCCGGTTGGTCCGTTCCGGGAAGATCAGTTTCTTTTCTTCGTAGTACCTGATTTTTCTTTCTGTCAGGCCAGTTAATTCGCTGACTATTCCGATTGAGATCACTTTTTTGTCTTTATAGGAAGATTCCTGTCCCACACTACCCTCCTCCTCTTTCTTCCATTATACATAGCTTTTGGGGGCTCTAGGGATTTATGTAAGAAAGTCTGACAAACATTCTTTTTCTTGGAAGGAAAGCTTACAAGGTTGCGGTAAGTGGAGGGAAAAGGATTTAAAATGAAGGAAATCGACTAAAGGAGTGAAGGCAATGCCGTTTTTACGTGAAGCTGTCCAGAAACAGCGGGAGCATTTCATACGTCTGATCGTGCAGAACGGAGTGGCGGAAGGTCCGGAAGTGGAAAAGTGGACGCTGACTGAATTGATTGCGATGTATGATAAGTATTTGCGGAAATAGAAAAAGCCTTGGGATCCGTGATCCCAAGGCTTTATTCATTAACCGTTCTTGACTTTTTCTTTTAATTCTTCTACATAATGCTGAGCTGCCTGTGCAGCGATGCTTCCGTCGCCTGTTGCCGTTACGATTTGGCGAAGTTCTTTCTCACGCACATCGCCAGCCGCGAAGATGCCAGGGACTTTCGTTTCCATTTGTTCGTTGGTCACGATGTAGCCCATGTCGTTTGTGATGCCAAGGTTGGCAAATGGCTTCGTTAACGGGATCATCCCGATGTAGATGAAGACACCGTCGGCTGCGAAATCCGTTTCTTCTCCATTTTCAGTTGAAACGAGCGTGACGCTTCCCACTTTACCTTCTTTTTCATTGATTTCTTTCACTGTGTGGTTCCAGATGAAATCAACCTTTTCGTTGTCGAAGGCACGTTGTTGAAGGATCTTCTGTGCACGAAGTTCATCCCTGCGGTGAACGATCGTCACTTTGTTGGCAAAGCGTGTCAAGTAGACACCTTCTTCAACCGCAGAATCCCCACCGCCTACGACGACAAGGTCTTTTCCTTTGAAGAATGCTCCGTCACATACGGCACAGTAGGATACTCCGCGTCCGCCCAGTTCCTTCTCACCAGGTACGCCGATTTTCTTATATTCGGCTCCCGTTGAAAGGATCACGGCACGCGCTTTGTATTCCTTCGATCCGGCTTTGATCAGCTTGTATTCGCCTTCGTCGACGATTTCCTTGATGTCTCCGTATGCGTATTCCGCACCGAATTTCTTCGCATGATCGAACATTTTATTGGACAGATCCGGACCAAGGATATGGTCGAAGCCTGGATAGTTTTCCACTTCTTCAGTGTTGGCCATCTGGCCGCCCGGCACACCTCTTTCAAGCATCAGCGTTGAAAGACTTGCACGGGACGTATATACAGCCGCTGTCATTCCGGCAGGACCGGCACCGGCGATGATCACATCATAGATCTTTTCTTCTGACATAGTGATATTCTCCTTCCAGAAACGTGTTTATCTCATGTTTCATTGTATTCCCCATATAGTATTGACTATCTATCATTATCCTATAAAAAACAGGGTTCATCGTCCAAATATATGCTCATGGAAGATAGCTTTCCACCACGGCAATATATTTAGTCAGCGTGCTTGCCGAAACATTGTATCGATCGCACATCTGCTTCTTTGTCACCTTGTCATTCCGCAGGCGGTTCCACACGAAGTCCGCAGCCGCTGCAAAAGCTTTTGTATTCTTGAATGATTCACGCTCTTTCAGGCCGCGGTACGCAATGGTGAACCACGTCAAGAACAAGCCGGAATCGACGCTCGAGATCGGATGATGGCAATCATATAGATGAAGGGCGACTTCATGCATGTTCTTGATTTCCTGATTCACTTTCATCGAACCGTTCCCGTTGGTGTTCAGTACATGTGCCAGATATACCTTTTCCACAATGGAAAGCTCCTCCACTTCACAGAAATCGGCATGTGTCAGCACAGCCCGCTGATGTTCCGAAACGGAAGTGAGGAACAGACCGAACAGCTTCTCTTCCATGTATTCACTTTGCAATTTCTTCAGGATCGAGGTGATATGATTTTCGAATCCTTCCGACTTGTTATCATTCCAAGGCTCGCTTCCCTCTTTTTCGGGATTGAGCTCGACAACCTTCTTCCAGGCGTTGCGGGCAGTCTGCTCGTGGCCGGTTTCGTATGCAGAATGGGACAGCCAGTAATAATAGCTCGCATCCCCTTCAAAGCCGATCTTCTGCAGTGACTTCAGCCATTCATAAGCCTTGTCTGAATGACCGACCAACGCGAACGTCGCCCCAAGCTTGAAGCGGTGCTCATGCAATAACGGACGGACCTTCTCAAGTCCTTCAATCAGCTGATCCAGCTCATCCTGTCTCTTTTGATAAAAATAAAACACAGCCGTGTTACAAAGAGCGTGAAGATTTCCTGGATTCTTCTCAAGCACTTCTTCCAGCGTAGCCGATGCCTTCTCCACTTCACCTAAATAGAAATAAGCAAGGGCCAGATTGTTGTAAGCAGACCAGAATTCAGGATATTCTTCTATCACTTTCTTCAACGTGTCCACGGCTTTTTGGAAATGGCCCGACTCCAATAAGTCCTTCGCCTTCTCCTGCTGGACGATCAGATCATCGTGCTCATACAAGTCTTCCACCGATAGGTCCGAATCGAGTTCGAGCAACTCGAGCAAATCTTCGGCATCCTCTTGGAATTCCCCATCTTCCTCTTTATCCAAATACACGCTCACATGTTCATACGCTTCTTTAAACAAGCCCAGGTGTGCGTAATTATTGGCCAAGAAGTAATGACATTCCGTCATGCGTGGATCGAGGTTCCCAAGGACGTCATGCAGCAGCTCATTGGCACGCTTGAAATCGCCCATTTCTGTATAGACAATCGACAACTGACACGCAATCATCGGCTCTAAAGGTTCCAATTGGAACGCCCTATTCAAATATTTTAACGCTCGCTTAAGCTCCCGGCGCTGATAGGCCTTCATCCCTTTATTGAAATAATACTCTCCAGTCGGGACGAACGACAGCACCTTCGCCTGCTCGCTTCTTGCTTTTGACCCTTTTCTCATCAAAGTCCTCCGAAACGTTCATAGTATATCCAGGCTCTTTTCCCTCACCTATCTTTGTACGATTAACTCGCAGCATGTGTATGGTTGAGTTGGAAAGAGCACATACAGGCAGTTCATTTATCTATAAAAATAATTGCACGGTAAATAACCTATAACTAGGATAGTATAACACACAACGAAGATTGACTGAACTACCATATTTTGATGGGACTGGGGTTGCTGCTTTACTGGAGGAGTGACTGTTGGAGATGGTTGGGTTGGGTGACAACGAATCTTTGTGGTGAAGGGCGTAATGATCGGAATGAAGGGGGGAATTAATTCGATGAAGGGTGTAATGATCGGAATGAAGGGTAGAATTAGTTCGATGAAGGGTGTAATGATCGGAATGAAGGGGGTAATCGCTCCATTCAGAGGGGAAAGTTATCAAACATAAGGCGGTAATCACTTCATTTAGAGGGTGAATTATCGAAAATAAGGGCGTAATCATTCTAAAATCAACTCAAATTCATTTAAAATTGGGCAAATAAAAAGAGACGGACCTCCAAAGAGACCGTCCCACATGCATTCATTACTTATTATGCCTCTCAACAAGGACCCCGAGTACGTCTTCAAGCGGCAATCCCTGTTCTCGGAGCAGGACCAATACGTGGTAGAACAGATCCGCCACTTCCCATTTCAGCTCTTCTGCATCCCGATTCTTCGCGGCGATGATCACTTCCGATGCTTCCTCCCCGACCTTCTTCAGGATCTTGTCGATTCCTTTTTCAAACAGGTAGGTCGTGTAGGCGCCTTCCGGACGTTCCTTTTCGCGGTCGGCGATCAGTGCTTCTAGCGTCAGCAGGATGTTCTCCTCTGAAGCGAGGGATCCACTCTTTTCGCCGGCAACCGTTTCGTGGAAACAGCTTTCCTCCCCCTTATGGCAGGCAGGCCCTTCTTTATCGACGAGGACGAGCAGCGCATCACGATCGCAATCCCAGGTGATGCTCTTCACTGTCTGCGTGTTCCCGCTTGTCGCGCCTTTGTGCCAGAGTTCCTGACGAGAGCGTGAGTAGAACCAGGTTTCACCCGTTTCAAGCGTCTTCGCCAAGGATGTTTCATTCATATAGGCCAGGGTCAGCACGTCCTTTGTGCCTGCATCCTGGACAATCGCGGGGACAAGCCCCTTCTCGTCGTATTTCACATCTGCAACCCAGTCATATTTGGTCATCGTACGTGCACCTCCTGATCTTTCAAGTAGTTCTTCACTTCTTCAACGCTCGTTTCTTTATAGTGGAAAATGGATGCGGCTAGTGCGGCATCAGCTTTTCCATTCGTAAATACTTCTTTAAAATGTTCCGCATTACCGGCTCCGCCCGACGCGATGACCGGAATCGAGACGGCCTCACTCACTGCTTTCGTCAGTGACACATTGAAGCCTTTCTTCTCGCCGTCGCTGTCCATGGACGTCAGGAGGATTTCCCCTGCTCCAAGCGCTTCGACCGTCTTCGCCCATTCGACTGCATCGAGGTCCCGAAGCTTGCGACCGCCGTGAGTGTAGACCTTCCAGCCGCCGCTTTCTTCATCATACTTTGCGTCGATCGCCACCACGATGCATTGGGATCCGAAGTACTGAGCGCCTTCACGCACCAGTTCCGGGCGCAGGACTGCTGCCGTGTTCAAGGAAACCTTGTCGGCACCAGCTCTCAGGATGGCCTTCATATCCTCGACGGCATTGATGCCACCACCGACGGTGAACGGGATGGCGAGCTCCGCCGCCACATGGCGGACGACTTCGACCATCGTTTTCCGGCCTTCATGAGATGCCGAAATATCTAAAAAGACCAACTCGTCCGCACCCTGCTCGTCATATATTTTCGCAAGCTCGACCGGATCACCGGCGTCCCTCAGCTCAACGAATTGCACCCCTTTCACGACACGTCCGTCCTTCACATCAAGGCAGGGAATGATCCGTTTCGTCAGCATGATCCCTTCACCTCTTTCAACGCCTCTGCAACCGTGAACTTCCCGGTGTACAAGGACTTCCCGCAAATCGCACCGGATACGCCCTTGTCACAATATTCTTTTAGCTGAGCCAGGTCCTCAAGTGAACTCACACCACCGGATGCGATCACTTCTTTACCTGTTTCACGGGCAAGTTCGACAACCGCTTCGATATTCGGCCCGGAGAGCATCCCGTCCGTTGCGATATCGGTGAAAATGAACGTTTCCGCTCCGGCATCGGCCAGTTCCTTCCCAAGGTCCACCGCCTTCAGGGAAGACGTTTCAATCCAGCCGTGAGTGGCGACATAGCCGTCCTTCGCATCGAGTCCGATGGCAATCTTCTCACCGCCATACTTGCGAAGCCATTCCTTCACCAATTCCGTATTCGACACGGCGATGCTGCCGATGATGACGCGGTCGACACCACGGTTCAAATAATGCTCGATATCGTCCGCCGTGCGGATGCCTCCACCGATCTGCACCTTGCTATCCAGTTTTTCAGCAACGGCAAGGACGAATTCATCATTGATCCTTGAGCCCTCTTTCGCGCCGTCGAGGTCGACCATGTGGATCCATTCCGCCCCTTCATCCGCGAATTTTTTTGCCATATCAAAAGGAGAATCGCCGTATACCGTCTCCTGATTATAGTCTCCCTGGATCAATCGTACACATTTTCCCCCGCGCATATCGATGGCGGGATAGATTGTAAAACTCATGAAACTACCTCCGATTCTTTCACTCGTTTTGTGAAGTTTTCCAGTAGCTGCATGCCAAGCTCCCCACTCTTTTCAGGGTGGAATTGCATGCCGTAAACATTGCCCTTGCCGACGACTGCCGGGATGATGACACCAGCATATCCTGAAGTCGCGGTCAGCACGTCGTCAGATCCTTTTACATAATAAGAGTGGACGAAATAGACGTAGCCTTCTGTCAGGCCCTCAAGAAGGTCGGATTCCTTCTGGAATGCAAGCTGATTCCAGCCCATATGCGGGACCTTATATTCGTTTCCTTCGTCGTCACGCTTCGGGATCCGGATGACTTCGCCAGGAAGCAGGCCGAGCCCAGGAGTCACACCGTTTTCTTCACTTTTTTCAAAAAGGAGCTGCATCCCGAGGCAAATGCCGAGAAGCGGCTTACCAGCCTGCGCAAAGTCGAGGATCGTCGTTTTCAGATGAGTGGATTCCAAGAGATCCATCGCATCCTTGAATGCACCGACTCCAGGAAGGATCAGACCGTCCGCCTCAAGAAGCTGTTCACGGTCGTCACTGATGAAATAAGGGACGCCGAGGCGTTCCAGTGCCTTGCTGACGGAGAAAAGATTCCCCATTCCGTAATCTGCGATGCCGATCATGATTTACAACATCCCCTTTGTGGACGGGATTCCTTTGACCCTAGGGTCGATGGTCGTCGCTTCATCAAGGGCACGTCCGAGTGCCTTGAAGATCGCTTCGATGATGTGATGCGTATTGTGGCCGTAGTGGACGATGACGTGAAGATTCATCCTCGCTTCGAGGGCCAGCTTCCAAAGAAATTCATGAACATTCTCGGTATCGAACGTCCCGACCTTCTGGCTCGGAAGGTCTGACCTGAATTCAAGATGCGGGCGGTTGCTCAAGTCGACCACGACCGTTGCCAGCGCCTCATCCATCGGGACCATCGCCGATCCGTAGCGCTTGATGCCTTTTTTGTCGCCAAGTGCTTTGACGAGCGCCTGCCCTAGGCAGATGCCGATATCCTCCGTTGTGTGGTGGTCATCCACCTCCGTATCTCCATTCGCATCGATCTTGCAGTCGAACTGTCCATGCTTCGTGAACAAGTCCAGCATATGACTCATGAACGGTACACCCGTCTCGATCTCCGAATTCCCTTCACCATCGATCCCAAAACGCAAAGAAATCTCCGTCTCATTCGTCTTCCTCACAATCTCCGCACTTCTCTCCATCGTTGCTTCACTCCTTTAAAGTACCGAGGGACGTACGTTTAGCGGTTTATCACGCTAAAGCATCAACCCTTCTTGTTCAATCGTATTTCAACTGCTCGGGCATGGGCTTCTAGTCCTTCAAGCCGTGCAAATGCCGCTATTTTATCTCCATTTTCCTTCAGTGCTTTTTCACTGTAGGAAATGATGCTTGATTTTTTCATGAATTCATCCACGTTCAATGGACTCGAGAATCGTGCCGTCCCGTTTGTCGGCAGTACGTGATTCGGGCCTGCGAAATAATCCCCGACAGGCTCCGAGCTGTACCTCCCCAAGAAAATCGCACCGGCATGGCGGATCCCCGCCATCGTCTCGAACGGATTCGCGGTCAAAATCTCAAGATGCTCGGGTGCGAGACTATTGACCAGCTCCACGCCCTTGTCGAGGTCCTCGACAACATAGATGGCACCGTACTCATTGATGGATTCTCGGGCGATGCTTTCACGAGGCAGCGTGGACAGCTGTCGTTCCACTTCCTCTGCCACGTTTCCGGCAAGCACTTCGCATGTAGTCACCAGGACCGCTGATGCACGTGCATCGTGCTCCGCCTGCGACAACAGGTCGGCTGCGATTTCGTCCGCGTGCTGCTCTCCGTCCGCCAACACGACGATTTCACTCGGTCCTGCGATCATGTCGATATCCACATCGCCGAACACCTCGCGTTTGGCTAGCGCCACGTAGATATTTCCGGGGCCGGTGATTTTATCGACGGGAGCGATCGTTTCGGTCCCATACGCCAATGCTGCAACCGCCTGGGCGCCGCCTACCTTGTAAATCTCTTCAACCCCTGCGATCTTTGCAGCGACGAGTACGCCTGCTGAGAGCTTGCCGTCTTTTCCGGGAGGGGAAACCATCGTGATCCGTCCGACCCCTGCCACTTTTGCAGGCATCACGTTCATCAATACGGAAGACGGATAAGCCGCCGTCCCGCCCGGTACATACACACCGACCGAATCAAGCGGTGTCAGCTTCTGCCCGAGCATCGTCCCGTCCGGCTGTGTCGTGAACCAGGAGGACTGCTTCTGCTTTTCATGAAACGTGCGGATATTGTCTGCCGCCTCCGCGATGATATTGATCATTTCGGTGTCCAGCACCTCAAACGCTTCAGCGATTTCCTCTTCTGTCACCTTGAGTTCATCGATGAGGACCCCATCGAATTTCTCCGTGTACATCGTGAGGGCGGCGTTCCCCCGTTCACGCACAGTTGCGATGATCTCCTGAACGGCTTTCCGCTGCTCTTCGGTTCCGCTGTCGACCGAGCGCTTAATCGACGCCTCCTCGACCTCTCTGATAATCTTCATTCCATCCACCAGCCTTCTCTATAAAAAAGTTCCTCACCCTTCGATGATCCGTGTCAGTCTTGCCACAAGGTCCTCGATTTTCTCATCCTTCATCCGGTAACTGACCGGGTTCACGATCAAGCGCGATGTGATATCCACAATCGTCTCGTATTCAACGAGACCGTTCTCCTTCAGCGTCCGCCCAGTGGAGACGATATCGACGATCCTGTCAGCGAGTCCGATCAGCGGTGCAAGCTCGATTGATCCGTTGAGCTTGATGATCTCCACCTGTTCCCCTTGCTCCCTGAAGTAAGATGAGGCCACGTTCGGATATTTGGTCGCGATCTTCGGAGCGACGTCATTCATCTTTGTATCGGGAAGTCCTGCAACAGCCAGGTAACAGCCGCTGATCTTCAGGTCCAGCAGTTCATAAACGTCTCGCTCTTCTTCGAGCATCACGTCTTTTCCGGCAATCCCGAGGTCTGCCACGCCATGCTCAACATACGTCGGCACATCCATCGGCTTTGCTAAAATAAACCTGAGATCCTCCTGCGGCACTTCGATGATCAGTTTTCTTGAATCATCGAATTCCGGAGGCAGATCATAGTCCGCTTTTCTTAATAGTTCAACCGCTTCTTCAAAAATCCTGCCTTTAGGCATCGCAATCGTCAAACTGCTCATCGATTTTCACCACCATTTCCGTTCCGGTCCTGTCCCACGACAAAGTGAACATTCGTGAACCCTTTTGTAAATTCATCCACGTCCCCGACACCCTTCCAGTTCTGAAGGACCACTTCCTTCCCTTCGTCCCTGAGTTCTGATGCGAGCGTGATTGCTTCCTTCCGTCGTTCGTCACTGAACAGCACGCACTCCTGCTCGGATGAAGATAATTCGATGTTCATCGCTTCGAGGACATAATCGAGGCGCAGTCCGAATCCCGTCGCCCCGGACGTTTTGCCGAACTTCTCGAGAAGCTTGTCGTAGCGTCCGCCATTCCCGATCGCAAATCCGACGTTTTCGCCATACACCTCGAACAGGATGCCGGAGTAGTAACTCATATGACTGACAAGGCTCAGATCGAATTTGATATATTGTTCAACCCCATAGTCTTGTAGGATGCTCCATAGTTCCTTTAATTGTTGAAGCGCCCCAAGTCCTTGTTCGCCTTCCAGGAGCGAGTGGGCTTCAGCGAATACATTGTCTGATCCCCTCAATGTCAAAAAGCTGAACAATCGCTGTTTATCGATTGATGATAAAGTCAGTTCATTCACATGCTGGCGATATCCCACGTAATTTTTCTCGTAGAGGAATCTTCGTAGCGTATCCGCCCGTTCTTTCGTACCGACAATCTGGGTGAAAAGCTCCTGCACGAAGCCGATATGCCCGATTGAAATTTTGAAATGCTCAAGGCCTGCTTCTTTTAGTACAGATACCATGAGGGCAATCACTTCTGCGTCGGCACTGACGGAGTCGTCACCGATGCACTCAATGCCGACCTGCTCGAATTCCGCCGGACGCCCTCCTTCCCGCTGTTGCGCACGGAACACGCTGTTTGAGTAGGCAAGCCTTAGAGGCGTCCGGTCCTTCAGTAGCTTCGATGCCGCAATGCGTGCGATCGGAGCCGTCATATCTGGACGGAGTACAAGCGTGTGTCCCTGCTGGTCCAGCAGTTTGAACAGCTGCTGATCGAGGATCGCGGATGCGTCCCCCACCGTTTCGTAATATTCTAGCGTTGGCGTCTCGATGAATTTGTAGCCCCAGCGCTTCATCGCACCTTCCATTTTCTTTTTCGTTCCATCTTTTATCTCATATAAATCAGGAAATGTATCTCTCATTCCCAACGGCTTCTCGAACATGAATAGCTTCGTCATAAGAACCACCTTTGACATTGGATATTGATTTATTTTCCCCCAGGATAGAGGGATTACTATTAGTTGATTATTCCGAAATCCTTTAGTTCGCTAATGTGCTAATAAAATAAAGTTATTAGTTAGTTTAGCTTTTCTTCCGGTATTCGTCAACCGGTAAGCGGGGATTTTTCCGGGATGGTTGCTGCTTATTTTAGGGATGGGATGATTGATTTGCGGGTGGATGGCGTGGCGGGGAGAAGATAATGTTGAATCTGGTGCAATAAGATGAAAGCGGGTGCGAGGTTGACGGGTTCGGGGCGATTACTCCTAGGAGGTTGCAATTCTGGCTCGACCGGTTCAATTATCCCAAAACAGGTGCAATGACCATTTCACTACATCCCCAAAGCGGCCACGACCTGTCCCACTCTCACTTCCCCAGCGATATATCCCCAATCATCGCCTTTCTCCAATTAAAAAAAGACAGAAAAAGAACCTACACGCTCTTTTTCTGTCTTTTCCCTGAATTTATGGTGTTCAATCCATCATGTTGCCGATTGCCGAGTCTTTCGATGCTCCAGGACAGCATGGTTCATTCTCCTGAGCGCCTGGTCGACCCGTTCTTTCGGGCAGGCGATGTTCATGCGGACAAATGAGCGGCCGCCATCCCCGAACTTGAAGCCTTCATCGAATTTGACGCGGGCTTTTTTCAGGAAGAATGTGCAAAGTTCTTCGCCTTCCATCCCAAGTTCACTGCAGTCGATCCAGATCAGATGGGTCGCCTGCGGCACGATGGCCTTCAGTTCCGGCAGATGCTGATGGAGATAGTTGAGGACGTACTGCTTGTTGTCTTGGAGTACCATGAGCAGTTCATTCAACCAAGGCTCGCCTTCTTCGTAGGCGGCGATGGTCCCTTCGATCCCGAATACGTTCGGCCTCATGAGTCCGAATCCTGTCAGTTTCTGATTATACTTCTCTCGTAGTTCCTTGTTGGGAATGAGGAGGATCGAGGTTTGAAGTCCTGCGATATTGAACGTTTTACTCGGTGCCGCACAAAGGATGCTGTTTTCCAGCAGGCTTTCGTCGACTTTAAAGAGCGGCAGGTGCTCATGCCCTTCGTACACTAAGTCGCCATGCATTTCATCCGAAATGATCCACAAGCCATGACGCTCCGCAATCTCGCCGATCCTCTCCAGTTCATCGCGGGTCCAAACCCTCCCCACCGGGTTATGAGGGCTGCAAAGAATGAGCAGTTTATTTTCCGGTCGGCGTGCTTTCTCTTCCAGATCATCAAAGTCGATCGAATACGTGCCATCATGGTAGCGAAGAGAATTGGTGACCACGCTGCATCCATTGTTTTCGATCGTGCTATAAAACGGATAGTAGACGGGATCCTGGATGATGACCCCGTCCCCCGGCTCAGTCAATACGGACAAGAGTACGTTGATTCCCGGTATGATCCCGGGGCTGAAACAGATCCAGTCTTTATCGATTCTCACCCCAAAACGCCTGTCCCACCAAGAAACGATTGAATCAAAATATCGGTCACTGAACGTGGTGTATCCGTAAATGCCATGCTGCGCCTTTTGATTCAGTGCCTTTACAATGGCCGGTGCTACCTGAAAATCCATATCCGCAATACACATCGGTATGACATCTTCTTCAGGAAACGACCATTTTACAGAGTGCGTGTTGTTCCTCTCGATGCAATCATTCCAATTCATATCCCTTGCCCCCTAGGTTTGTCTATCGTCTATATTCTTACTTTATACCAGATCGGCGCTAGTTTAAATGGCATAATATTGGGGGATTTTTTCTTCAAACCCTTCGTTAACGCCGCTTTTGATTCCGTGCAAGACTTTTCTTTCCACGAATGACCCGTGAGCCCCTTTAAATCAACCCAAACCTTTTCATAAAAAAAGACAAAAGTAGATCTTCCCCACTTTTGTCTTCTTTCCTATTCTTCAGCTTTCAAGCCATATATTTCATCTTCCCGCCAGCGCTCGGCAAGCTGTTCTTTACTGTAGATGATACGCATCGGGTTTCCTCCGACAAATGCTCCCGGGGGAACGTCTTTGTGGACGAGGGTGCCTGCTGATACGATGGCTCCGTCCCCGATCTCGACACCCGGCAGGATGGTCGTATTGGCGCCGATCATGACCTCGGACCCGATCTTCACTTCACCGAGCCGGTATTCCTTGATCAGGTATTCATGGGCGAGGATCGTGGTGTTGTAGCCGATGACCGTGTTGCGGCCAACAGAGATTTTTTCAGGAAACATGACATCGAGCATGACCATGAGGGCGAAGGATGTCTGTTCGCCGATCTTCATCCCAAGGAACGTCTTGTACAGCCTGTTCTTCAACCCGAGGAAAGGCGTGTACCGTGCGGTCTGGATGACGACGAAGTTCTTAACCACTTTCCAGAACGGCACGGTTTTATACACGTGCCAAAGCGAATTGGCGCCTGTCACCCTGTAGCGTGTCGTTCTCCTCATGCAGTCGGTTCCCCCACCACCTTGAGTAGGTCTGGCATCGTTTCAAGCATCACGTCCGGTTCATACTGCTCTAGATGCTCGCGTCCTTTTGCACTCCACGCGACACCCGCTGCGAGGACACCCGCATTTTTCCCAGCAAGGATGTCGTGGTGGTTGTCCCCTACCATGATGGCTTCACCAGGTTCAGAGCCGAGTGCTTCCAACGCTTTATTGATTGGTTCCGGATCGGGCTTTGCGTTTTCGACTTCATCGAGGGTGATGACAACGTCGAAGAACGGTCTGAGCTTCATCAAATCCAATCCTTTCAGGACCACATCGCGGACCTTTGTCGACACGATGGCAAGCTTGTATCCCTTCTTATAGAGTTCTTCCACCGTCTCGTATACCCCTTCGAATTCCGTGACGAGTTCATCGTGGTGCTCATGGTTGAATGCACGGTAGTGGGTACACATTTCTTCCACTTTATCAGGGTTCAACTCCCCGAACGATTCCTCAAGTGGCGGTCCCATGAAACGGAGCACATCTTTTTCCTCATACTGACCGGGATAGTAATGGTTCAGTGTGTGGAGGAAGGAAGAAATAATCAGATCATTTGTATTGATCAATGTTCCGTCCAGGTCAAATAATACTGTTGTAATTTTGCTCATATTGCTTCTTCCTTTCTTTTTTTCGATCGATTCTGTTCCAACTATACGCGATGATCATCGTCAATACGACGGCCGTGACAAGGCGGATGATCAAGAGCGGGAGGACAGGGATTCCAAGTGGGACGAAGATGAGCGTATCCTCAACGACCGCGTGACAGGCTACGAGGAAGATAAAGGCGATGGTGACGTCCTTCTTGCTCACTCCATCTTCTTTGACAGCCTGGATCATCACACCTGCTCCATAAGCAAGGCCAATGACGAGACCGGCCACCATCGTCGCCGACGTATTGGCATTCATGCCCAGAGCCTTTGTAAACGGCGCCATCCAGCGAGTGAAGACCTCCATCCATCCAAGATCTCTCATGATCTGGATGATCACCATAAGCGGGATGACGATCAGCGCCAGCTGCAGCACTCCGTAACCTGCTTTCTCCAACCCGAGCAGAAGGATTCCCCCCCATCCTTCTGGATCTGCCTGCTGAGGGGGCATCATGCCGTATTGCGCCACCTCGGACCCGCCCTTCCAGACGAGGTTAATGACGATCGCCGAAATGAGGGCCAACCCGATCCGGACCGTGACAATCAGCCAGATTTTCACACCGACTTTGGAGGCGACCGTCGATTCAATCAATAGATTATGGGAAAAAGACAGCATCACTGCGATGATGAACACTTCTTTCACCGTCAAATCGAGCGATAGGATCCCGGCGATTCCTGCGTATAAATTGAGGAAATTGCCGAGGACAAGCGGGATGGCGGCGTCACCGGACAAACCGAGCAGCCTCATCAATGGCGTTATTTTCTCCATCACCCAAGGTAGCACAGGTGTGTATTGCAATACGAATACAATCAATGTGATGGGAAAGATGACTTTCCCGAGTGACCACGTTGTCTTAAGACCGGACATGCCGCCCTTTTTGACCGATAGCATCCACATGTTCTCTTCTTCCCTTCTCCCAATAGTGAAGAATCCGCTCCCTTCTTGAACGCAAACGGGCCAACCGGCACTTGTTCACTTCAAAAATCACGCGGATTCTTCAGCCTTTTTCTCTTTACATGTTTACTTCTTCATTGCTTTTATCATGATAAGCGTGCTTTGCCATTCCCGATTTCCTTCTGAAGACGATCAGCACGGCAGCCACTGCGATCAGGACAAGTGAAATGACCTGTGCCATCCGTAAATATTCCGTCAGCATCAGGCTGTCCGTCCTCATTCCTTCAACGAAGAAGCGGCCGATCGAATACCAGATGACATACGTAAGGAATAGTTCGCCACGGCGCAAGTTCACTTTTCTGCGAAGAACGAGCAGCAGGATGAAGCCGGCGATATTCCACAGTGATTCATACAGGAATGTCGGATGATAGTACGCACCGTTAATGTACATCTGGTCAATGATGAATTGCGGAAGATGAAGGTTTTCCAAAAATGCACGGGTCACTTCCCCGCCGTGCGCTTCCTGGTTCATGAAATTCCCCCAGCGACCGATCGCCTGGCCGAGGATGATGCTCGGCGCCGCGATATCGGCGAGCTTCCAGAAGGAAATCCCCTTCCTCTTTGCGAAAACGAGCGCCGTGATGACGGAGCCGATCAAGGCTCCATGAATGGCGATCCCGCCGTTCCAAACTTTAATGATATCCCCTGGATTCTGGGAATAGTAATCCCATTCAAAGAGGACATAGTAGGCCCTTGCCGATAGGATGGCGATCGGGATTGCCCATACAAGTAAATCGACAAACGTATCAGGATGAAGCCCGAGACGCTTGCTTTCCGATATCGCTAAATACAATCCGAGTGCAATTCCGACTCCGATGATGACGCCGTACCAGTGTACCTGAAGCGGCCCAAGCTGGAATGCGATCGGATCGATGGGTGTGATCGACTGGTTCATTGTTTCGCTCCTTTTTTCAAGGTTCATTCCTCATCCGTTCTTCAAAATACCAAAAGGCTCTCACCCCTCGAAAGGGGCAATATTCAAGACCGGATGATTGGAATCCCCATTAGTTCTAATCAGATGTCTTCGTTTACTCCGTCTTCAATGACGTCCGAAAGGCGGTGGGTAAATTGTTCAGCGGCATTGACGCCCATCCGCTTGAGGCGGAAGTTCATGGCAGCCACTTCGATGATGACCGCCAAGTTTCGTCCTGGACGGACAGGGATGGTCATCTTCGTGATGTCCGTATCGATGATTTTCATTTTCTCTTCCTCAAGACCCAGTCGGTCATACTGCTTCGTTTTGTCCCAAATCTCGAGATTGATACAAAGAGTAATGCGCTTATAATTGCGGACAGCCCCCGCACCAAACAGGGTCATCACATTGATGATGCCGACTCCACGGATCTCGAGGAGATGCTCGATCAGTTCCGGCGAGCTTCCGATCAGCGTATCGGTATCTTCCTGACGGATTTCAACGCAGTCATCAGCTACGAGACGGTGACCCCGTTTCACCAGTTCGAGTGCGGTTTCACTTTTACCGACACCGCTCTTTCCTGTGATGAGGACCCCGACTCCGTAAATATCGACGAGCACACCATGCACGGCCGTTGTCGGAGCGAGCTTACTTTCAAGGTAGTTGGTCAGCCTTGAAGAGAAACGGGTCGTTTTCATGGAAGAACGCATGACCGGGACGGATGAACGGTTCGCTGCTTCCACTAATTCGCCAGGGATTTCCAGGTCGCGGGAGATGATGATCCCCGGCGTGATGTCCGTGCAAAGCGCCTCCATTCTCCGATTTCGTTCCGCTACGTCCAGAAGTTCCAAAAAGGATAGCTCCGTTTTACCTAAAAGCTGGATCCGTTCTGCAGGATAATAGTTGAAATAGCCGGCCATTTCGAGCCCCGGCCGTGATATATCACTTGTTGTAATCGGTCTATGTAATCCTTCTTCACCGCCCACAAGCTCCAAGTTGAATTTTTCCAGTATATCTTTCGTTCGCACCTTTGCCAAAGCAAGCTCCTCCTTCGATGCAGTAAGCATTTCGTATCTTTTCTACTCTTCCCTATTTTAGCAATAATGAAGAAAAGCGCAAGCGCGCCGGTTGTGATGAGCGATGCTAAGGTTAAATATAGGAAGACCCTATAAAACCGCTTTTGATTTCCGTGCAAGACTTCGCTTTCCGCGGGCGGTTGATGAGCCTCCTCGTCGCTTACGCTGCTGGTTTTCACCTAACTCGCTATACCCGCAGGAGTCTTCGTCTTGCACTCCAATCAACGCTGGAATGAACTTTTTAAGGTATCGCCATTCTTCGTAGCAGTGACGCTCTTCGCGAGATAAAAATATAAAAGAAGCGTAGCCCACTACGCTTCTTTTATGAATCTTTCGATTGCCGTCATGATGCTCTTATGGATGTCGATTGATTTCAGGACGTGAAAATCATGTTCGAGGCTGTGATTGGCGCGTGGGATCAAGTGAAGCTGTAGGTCCGGATTGCTGGCGAGTTCCCCGAATCTTCCTTCATCGTAGTGACGATCATGGTCCCCGATGAAAAGGATCCCTTTATGGCCGCGTTCCTTCATTGCAGCATGTACGCTGTCCACTTTGTGTAAGGGGGTGAGCCAGATGACATTCGCATCTTTGAAGCATTCCCGCTGTAGCTCGTTGCCCATGGGGATTGTACCGACGGATTTACCGATCAGGGAATAGGCATCGTATGCTCTTTTTTCCAACACAGCATCAATCACGTTTTGACAATCATCCTTCATTACCTCATCGAACTCATCATCACTGAGTTCTTTCACATCGTCCGAGTGATAGTGATAATTGATATGCAGGACATCCCAGCCCTCGTTCAGGAATATGCCCGTCGGGTAGTGCAGGAGCGGCCCCATGACCGAATACCCCATTCCCGGGAAGAAAATGGCGAGTCCCCGTGGATGCTCGGTTGTCGTCAGCAGGTTATAAGGGACCTGCTTGCCCTTGAATCCGGTAACACTGGATGATGTGGATTTCATTGGTGACTCCTCCTCTTCGTTTCCAACTATTTCTAGTTCAACAAGGAAAATCCCTTCTTTCTGCAGTCGAAATTTGAACGCAAAAAAACCCCAGTCTTCCATCGACTGGAGTTCACTTCTCTTTCTTTGGTTCCAACACAGCTTTCTGGATGATCAGATTGGCAAGTGACAGGATGATCGATGCCAGCAGGGCCATTCCGAAACCGGATAGTTCGAACGCATCCCCCATGATCCCGTCAGTGAGGAGCAGGGTGATGGCATTGATGACGAACAAGAATAATCCGAGTGTCAAAATGGTCACTGGCAGCGTCAAAAGGATCAGGATCGGACGGATCAAACCATTGAGGATCGCAAGGATGAAGCTCGCGATGACCGCCGCCCCGAAGCCTGATACATTGAACCCGTCGAAAAAGCCTGCCAATGCGATGAAAATCACTGCATTGATTAGAATTCCGACAATCCATCTCATTATCTGATGGCTTCCTCCTTATTCGGCAGCACGAAGGCCAATAAACCGTACACGACGACGAGCGGGAAGAACCCTGTCGGAATCAATAGAATGATGAAAATGACGCGTAGAATCGTCGCATCGATCCCGATAAAGCGGGCTAACCCACCAAGCACCCCGGCAAACTTCCGGTCGGACCTTGATCGCGCTAATTGTTTTTTCATACTAACCCTTCTTTCTCATCTTATGCGTTGTCCTTCTTAACATTCTTCTCCCCGTCCTTTTTTATGAGGAAAGAACGTTTTTTATCCGCAAAAGATGGAGAGAGATGATGCGCAGAAGGACAACCTCCTTACACGCTTCCCCCTCTCGGTCATGTCTAAACGACGAAGAGGGGCACATTACACAGAATCGGTGTTCCTGTCCGCTGCCTTCTTGATGATGACAGAACCCGCCTTCGTTTCTGCAAACAGGTGCAGCTTTTCGGCTGAGTCCGTTTTCCGATTGAAGCGGATATGCTTCTGGACGACATCATTCTTTTCCTCGACAACATCGATCCCTTGGAGTTCCACCTTGAAATTTCCTAGGTTGGACTTGGCTTCACCGACGATGTTGATGGCTTCCGGGACATAAAGATCGATACTGCCCGTCACTGTCTTCGCATGCACCGTATCGGCTTTTTGGCCCGTGATGCTACAGATGATGTTTCCATTCAATGATTGGACATCGGCATAGTGGATATCCCCTTCAACCTGCACCTTCCCGTTGATCGATTCCGCTTCGACCTTTTCGGCTTTCGCATTCAAGATCGTAATGGCACCGTTCGATGTTTCAACCTCTGCTTTCTTACTTGTGAGTTGATTGATCTGGATCTTTCCGTTAGCTGATTTTGCCCGGAAATCGTCGGCTTCAATCCCATCCGCCTTCAAGCCTCCATTGAACAATCGCACCGAGATCTTCTCATACTGATGCTTCGGGATATATAATTTCGAGTCCACTTTCATCCATTTCAACTGTGTGGAGAAATAGAGAGATTTCTCATCAACAGCGAATGACGTGTTCTCCATGAACTGCTTGCGGGCCTCTTCACGATCTTCGGTACGGTATACCTTCGCCTGACACTCGACCCTCACCTCTCCGCCGTCCCATGGGATCAGTTCGACTTTCCCGTTGGCGACGTCGATGTCCACCTTTGTGAATTCGGTATTCGGCTGCTGAAATACGTGGGAAACCTCGACCGACTGATTCCACTGAAAATCGAAGTCAAAATTCTTTATTTTTGAAAAAGCGGTGTTCATGAAGTCAAGGATCTTATCCTTCGTTTTATCGGATTTGTACCCATGATCGTCTTTCTTTTCGTCTTGAAAAATGGACACAAACTCATCGAGGAAATCCTTTTCCTTCTTTCCGGATGGTTCGGTTGTTTTATCGAGTGCTTCTAAAAGGGTCAATGCTTCCTGTGCCGTTATCGTACCTTTTTCCACCATATCGAGAATCCGTTTACGTTCTTCGTTCATCTTCCTTCATCCCCTTATCGTTTGATGGTTCTGCCTGCAAGCCGTGGCCTGATGGATCGCTTGACAGAGGCTCTAGGCAGGGTCTAATTTAGATCAACACTTTGATTCCTTTATATACATTCCAAATGACAATGATGATATTGATCAATATGAATAAACCGATCATCAGTAGGAAAAACACTGGAATTCCCGAGCCCGTTGCGAAGATCCCGATATCCAAAAAGATGCCTGCAAAAATGAACGGGATGCAGATCAATGGGATGATATGCGAAATCAGCGCCGATTTGGCATCCTTCTTCACATGGGGGTGATCGGTGATGAAATACACAATGACCGGAAAAATGAACCCTGCGAAAAATATACTAAAATAGCAAAGTGCTGATAATATCTTGTTGGTTTCCATCTTCATCATCTCCTTTACTATTATTTACGATACGTCTCTTAAAAGGTTTCATTCTTGTGAATTTCCTTCTGAGATTATTTTCTCACAGGACAATTCGTCCTTTACTCCATCCCTGGTCTGATTTTTTGTCGGTACGGGGATGTGTTTTGTACTCGTGTGGAATTTTACCTACCTCCTGGCCGATTCCGTGCAGAACTTCTCTTTCCGCGGGCGAGAGTGGCGCCTCCTCGGCTGGCCAATTGGGTCCCCACTGCTTCGCTTTTCCGAGGGAGTCTTCGTTTTGCATCCCGATTAACAGTTGGAAAAACATAAACAATTTATAAAACACCAAAAAACCCGAACTAATTGGAATGAATATAGTCCGGATTTCAACTACTATGTTTCGTACCAAAACCTTTCCCTCATTCAATTATTCTTCTTCCATCTCCTTATCCTTCAGGTGCTTCTCCACTTGTTGGATCGATTTAAATTCGTTGACATCGGTGACTTCCAATCCGTCCGTCTCTACTGCAACGAATCCGCCGGATGATTGAAGGATGTTTGCTTTGATTTCCTTATTACCGGGCAGGTTGTATTTTTTGAGGAGGGTCGTCTCCCCTTTCTCTTCCATTGCCGTCAGCTCAGCCGCATAGGCATCGATATCCATCCCAGGTTGGATCCGCTCCTGCAGCTTCCCGCTTCCAAGCAGCTCTCCTCCTTTGTCAGTCGCTTCCCCTTGCTCGTCCATTTCCATTGTATCCGCGTTTGCGTTTTCTCCCATTTCCCCTTCATCATCCGATCCACACGCAGCAAGCAGCGGGAAGGTGAAGGAAAGGGTCAACGCCATAATAATTTTTTTCATGGAACGCTCCTTTCTATTTGATGGTTCACGTTACAGTCTGTCACTACTTATTTATCCACTGTGCCTTTTGTTAAACATTGGAATCGTCTGTGAAGTGAATTTGAACCAATATAAAAAGCCACAGTTCCAATCCCCCAATGGGATTCGGACTGTGGCCTTCGGTTATTCCTTCAGGTCAATCCATTCATCCAGGAATCCTTCTTGATCCCCTTCTACGTGATTTTCAAAGAAAGCGGCAAAGATCCTACTGTCCACTTCATTGAATTGATAGTCGGTGTAATAGGCGGAAAGGAAGTTTAGTGCTTCGCTTTTGCCACCATGTTCACTGAAATAATCATGTAAGATGAGCGGGACTTTCCCATATACGAGTGAATGGTACTCATCACCATATTCATCGAGTCTCCTGTTCACGTTGTCTCTAGAATTGCTTTGTTGGAATATCCCTTCGGCGAACGAGTAGCCTTTTCCTTCGTCCTCATAATAATTCGATAAAAAGAGCGACGCGGCAAGCTCTGACATCCCTTCATCGAGCCAGGCATCCTCAATCGGGTCATTCGAAACCAAGTAATAAAACCATTGATGGGCAAGTTCATGGGCGATCGTATGCTGATACCCATCCGCTTCATGTGATACTTCGACAACGTTCGGATACTCCATATTCCCCATGTTGGCGACAATATCCAATTCCTTGAACGGGTAAGACCCTATATTCGTATTAAAATATTCGAATGCTTCCTGTGCAAATGAAAGCATTTCCCCGCCCGACTTCCCTTTTCCTTTCGGGAGGAACAAGCGCAAGTCCGATTTGGCATACATCCCCGTGCTCGCCTCGATGGACTTCCCTTCCCATTCATCCGGGTCCAGGAGAGCCAGATAGAAGTCTTTACTAGTAGCTGCCTCGATCGTCGTATCTGTTACTGGCTCGAATCCAAGATCCCTACCGGAACTTGCAATGTGGTAATCACGAGGAAGACTCACATTGATTGTGTAGTCGCCGTATGTCGTGTGATAGGATTCTCCCTTCGGATTGAACGCCTCAAGCTTCCAGCCTTTTTCATAAGGGGCAAGCATCGGGTACCATTGTGCGAGGAAGAAACTATTCCCCTTCCTGGAGAGCCTTAGTCCATCCTCCGGTACCTTCAATGTATAGTTGAACGTGATCCACTTCTTCTCCCCAGGAGGCAGCTTCTCGTCTAACGTAACAACCAGTTTGTCATTCTCCAACGAATATTCGAGGTCTGTATCCGAGCTTTTCACGGATGAGATGGCCGTTTGGACGGAACCCTTTACGGATGCCGGCTTCTCCGCGTCGGTCAAGGCGTTCGGGATGAAATAGAATCCAACATCCTTCCACTCATCATCCGATTGATTGTTAACAACCGCCGTTGCTTCGATCGTGAAAGTGTCATCTTCACCGAGTGACACATCCATCATGTAGTTCGCCCTTGTATTCGAAAGTGTACCGAGGTGGATACTCGGGACGTAGGCTTCCCGGTCCGCATCCACATCTTCCGGGGTGATCTCGACCGCAAACGGTCCAGGCTGATTTGCCTTCCCTCCCTTAAAGAGAAAGTGTTCGAACTTCTCTGGCACTTCAAAAGTAAGTAGCGCACTCACAACGGCCGGCATCTTCAGTTTTCCTGCGCTGTAGTTCCGGGAGGTCGGTATTTGTACATCAACCGCGTCATAGCTCGTATATTCTTCATCGATCAGCTGAAACATGTTCGGATTGTATCGATCATTCCCATATTCCGAAAAGAGGAACTCCGCCTCGACCGGTATGGTGATGAGTCGGTGGCCCTTTTTCGGTTTTTTGACATTTTCAGGCGTCTTGACCAATTTTCCAAAGTGATAATGTTCTTCATTCATCAGGATGCTCTCTCCCAGCATGGCAGCCCGGTAGGCTAATTCCTTCTGACTGGAAAAGACTAAAGAGGCACTATCCGAAGTGGTATCATCGTCCGTCTTCTCCTGTTCTTCTTTCTCTTTCTTTTCATACTGGTCGACCGTTTCTCCCTCGGTCCCTTTTTCCATTTCCGGTGATGCGAGACTTACCGTTTCGGTATGCTCGATTGAAGAGACGGCATGGGTGATGAGGGACGCGACTCCGAGGAACAGTGCGATCCCTGCTGCCGACAGGATGATTTTGAATTGTTTTTCGGTCTTTTTGCTATTCTGGACGCCTCCGTTCAGCCCTTGATAAGGTGTAATCCTCGCAGCCTTCTGCGCCGGCAGGATACTGGCAAGCGTACCCGTGACCATCGGGATCAGCATGGTGAGGACATATAACCAAATCTGCTCATAAGGAAGCTCTCCATACATGCTCCAGATCAACAGGAAGGCACAGAATAAACCAAGCACACCTGCAAATAATCCTGAGATCGCCCCTTCCATCATCACGAGTCCCCTGATCGTCTGATTCCTCCAGCCAAGCGCTTTCAGCACCGCGATTTCCGGTTGCCTTTCCGATACGTTCTGCCAAATGATTTCCGCGGTGGTCAGGATCGCGATCAAGAGGGCGATCCCCATCGCCACGTAATGCATCGTGCTCACTTCCATCGCCACGTATTCCCCGAGCCAGGTCGTGAACATGACTCCTTTCAACCTGAACGTAATAAATAGGAAGAATAATAGCATCCCGCTCGGCAGCCCCATGGAAAATACCGACAGACCGGTCCGCTTCCACTTGGATAACAGTCCGTTAAGCGCCATTCCGACGACGTTGTGCGATTTTACGACTCTCCGCTGCCTGTTGGAGATCTCCCCGGATTTCATGGTTTCATAAGGTTCTATTTTCCTGACAAGTACGGCAGGGATCAAGGCCCCCAGCAGATAGATCAGTAGACCAAGTAGGCCGATGAGGAATACCCTGAGTCCCGATGTTTCAACCGGGGACGTGTACATGAACCACCCCAGGATCATCCAGCTGATCAAGGAGACGGTCAGCCCAAGGACAGCCGCTTCAAGCAACAACAGCTTGGATAGCTGCCCAGGCCTCCATCCTAGCGAAAGGAATACGGCAAATTCCTTCTTCCTGCCATACATCATGATCAAGTTGGAGGAAAACACATACACAATTGCCACTGCGACCACGCTGCCGACGACTCCGCTTATCCCCAGTTTCGCTTCCTTGAAGATCGTCATGGAGGAACCGATCTTGATCCACGGCTGCTCGATCCAACCAACGCTCTTTTCCCCATCGATGCCCGGAATATGTGTAAGGGCAGGCTGCGGGGAAGAACCGAGCGTCACATCCACGATCAGACCGGTTTCCTTTTCAATCTTATCTGCAACCTGCTGCAATCGAGCTTCACTTTCTTCGTTAAACTGTTCCACTCCCGTCACATTGACACGGATGGCGGAAATCGGATCTTTTCCGATGATCTTGGAAGCCGCTTCAAGCGTCGTCAGCATAAGCGGAGGCTTTGTGAGATAACCGTACGGATTATTCGTCGGTTTCATCGCGACGGGTGGATTCACTGGTTCTTCATCGCGATCCAGCACCCAGCTCGCGCTCGAAGGAAAATAAGTCTCAACAGGAAGCTCATTCAAGGGATCTTTCGAAATGTTGAGCTTACCTGGATCGAATACACCTAGAACATCGAGCCTCAGCCTCGGCCACTGTGCAGATTTTTCACCGTACAATTCTACAGGCCGATAAGACTGATCTGCCGCCAGTAGTGAATCCTCCAGAATGTCGTATGGAGTCACTTCATAACTGTATGCCCAGCGGTCAGGAAATGGACTACTGACCGGACGGTACTCCACAGGCGTCGGTTTGAACAACATCCACCTCATGCCAACCGATCCCGACCCGGTCATGTAGCTTGGATTCATCACTTGATCCACCGTTTTCTTATGAGCTTCTTGAGTTGTATACGTATATTCTTTTACAACCGTCCCATTGACGGTCTTCAGGAATTCCTCCCCTCCTTTTTTCTTCACGTCTTCCATCGTGCTGCTCTGTTCATCTGCTGCAAAAGGTAGATCAAGCTTTTCAAAAACATAGTTCATTTCACCATCGATGAATTCTTGGTTGCTCATGATGACCGGGATCCTTGTGTCGACCAGCCCGTCGCCAATAGGAAACTCTTCAGGCTTATCGCTTTCCTTGAAATATCGGCCCGACTTGCCTACAAGCATTGCCTCATCAATCCCCACAAGCTTTGCTTCCTGCTCCGGATCAATCCCCGCCACCAGGATTTCCGTCCCGTAGCTCATCTTTCCGTCAAACACGACCACTCCATATTCCATGCCTGCACTCATGGCATCCCAACCGCCGACAGTGAAATAGGCGTCTCCTTCCGATACATCCTTTCCTGCACCTGTATCGACCGTTTCGATTGTCTTTATCCGGTAGACACCAGGCTCCGTAATTTCCGCCTTTCCTAAGTCAACATAATTGCCGACAGAACCGATCATGGAAATCGGGGCTGCAATGCTGACATCATCCATCCCTTTGATGGTTTCATACTGTTCCATGGTAATCCCGCCATGCAGGCCACTCAAATAATTCGGTTCCAATAGATTCATCTCTTCCGTCACACTGCGCGACCCTTCCGGACGGACAACAAGGTGGTAGGAGGACTTCCATCTCTTTTGAAGCTCGTTGACGATCGTCCCGTTATTGGATTGAGTCACGCCGACCAGATAACTGAGTCCGACACTGAGCAGCAGGACACCGATGATCAGCAGGATGAACCGGTCCTTATTCCTCCACCAGGAATTCCAGATAAACCGGATCATATCGTCGATCCCTCCCGGTCAGCGACAATGACGCCGTCTTTCATCTCGATCATCCTCGCTGCCTTCGCTGCAAGGGAGGGATCATGGGTGACAAAGATGACCCCGCACCCCTTTTCCTGGTTCAAGGAAGACAATGTGGAGAAGATCAATTCACCCGTCGCTGTATCGAGGTTCCCGGTCGGTTCATCTGCAAGCAGCCACTTCGGTTCATGGACGAGTGCCCTTGCGATTGCCACACGCTGCTGCTGTCCGCCGGATAATTGTGATGGCAGGGAGTTGAATTTATCCCCCAGTCCGACTTTATCAAGTAATTCTTGTGCACGTTTCTTCTTGTCGTAGGGGACTTTTCGAGAAAATAGGGGAGCCATGACATTTTCAATGGCCGTCATCGTGGGGATCAAATGGAATTGTTGAAAAATGAAGCCGATGTTTTCAAAGCGAAAATCTGCCAATTGTTTTTGATTCATCTTGTTGATGCTGACCGAGTCGTAAAGGATTTCTCCGCTGGTGGAGCGGTCCAATGTGCCGATGAGACTGAGGAGGGTCGACTTGCCGGACCCGGATGAGCCCACAACGGATACAAATTCACCACTTTTGAATTCTACCGAAACGTCGGAAAGGGCGTGCGTCTCCACCCCCTCTCCCTTGAATGTCTTTGTTACCTGTTTCATTACAATTGATTGACTCACTTTACAAATCACCCCGAATTATAAGAATATTGTTATAATTATAACAAATAGATTACAAATATGTGGGTTATTTGGAAAATATAGTTTTATAGAGTACGAGTGTGTTTGTGTGTCTCTGAATGGTGCTGTTGATTTCCGTGCAAAACTTCGCTTTTTGCGGGCGAGCGTGGAGCCTCCTGATATGAACGAAACCGTCAAGATACTCACCCTACACTGACTTTGGATTTGTTTTTAGGCAATACCCTAAATACGGAAGCTTATTTTGACTTCTCAACTTATATGATTCCATTCATCACCGCTAATGATTTCCGTGCAAAACTTCGCTTTCCGCGGGCGGTTGGTAAGCCTCCTCGTCGCATTCGCTCCTGCGGGGTCTCACCTAACTCGCTTTTCCCGCAGGAGTCTTCGTTTTGCACTCCAATCAACCGCTGGAATCGTTTTAGATGTAATTTTACTTTAATATAAGAACACAGCACGTGGCTTATCTAAAACCCACAATTCACTTGTATATGTACTAAAAATAAATAGAAGCTCGCACACCAACATCTTATCCTTGGCTGGTGCACAAGCTTCCTTCTATTTATATTCGTTGCCTTTCTTCGAATTCTTGCCGGATCTCGTTTAGAACCTTTCGATCGGTCAGCAGCTGTAAGCCGGTAAGGGCGAGTGCTTTGGCCCCTGTAAGAAGTGCCCGGTCGCCTTCCGGGGATTTTGCTGCTTCCCTGAATTCATTCGTGTGGACAACGAGCGATTCCTGACCGATTTTAATGTAGGGATGGATGGTCGGCACGACCCTGCTGACATTACCTGCATCCGTTGAGCCCAGTCCCTTGCGTTCGGTTTCATCAAAGGATTCACCAAGTGATTCGATCGCTTCCTGAAAGACCTTGTCAAAGCGGCGATTCAATTGAAAGTGATCCACTTCATTTTGGATCTTGATGATATTGATCTCTGTTCCTGTAGAAAGTGCCGCTCCTTCAGCAACGGCTTTTACTTTTTTTGTGACCTCGTTGCAAGCTTCACGTGTGGCCGCCCGGATGTAAAAGCGTGCTTTCGCATAGTCTGGGACAATATTCGGAGCATCCCCTCCATGGGTGATGATACCATGGATCCTTACGTCTTCTGTCAGGTGCTGACGAAGGGCGTTGATGCCGTTGAACAATTGGATGACACCATCCAACGCGTTGATGCCGTCTTCGGGAGAAGCTGCGGCATGTGCGGAGCGTCCCCTGAATTCAAAGTCAAGCGGATCGACGGCAAGTGTACTGCCAGTCTTTGTTGTGCGATTGTATGGATGGACCATCAAGCATGCATCCACCCCCTCGAACAATCCCGCTTTTACAAAGCTTCCTTTCGCGCTGCCGTTTGGCCCACCTTCCTCTGCAGGAGTCCCGAACACGACCACTTCCCCGCCTGTTTCCTCAAGGACGGACGAAAGGGCGATGGCCGCCCCGCAGCTTGCCGTCCCGATGATGTTATGACCGCACGCATGCCCGAGTCCAGGCAGCGCATCATATTCAGCGAGGTATCCGACGACCGGTCCTTCCTTGCCTGAACTTTTGCGGGCTACAAAAGAAGTCTCATGTCCTGCAACTCCTCTTTGGACTGAAAAACCATTCTGTGATAACAGCGAGGTCAACGTATCCGAAGCAAAGAATTCCTCATTGCCGATTTCCGGATTGTCATGGATTTGATGGCTGATGGAAATAAGAGTGGATGATTGTTCTTCCACTGCAGCCGTCAGTTGATGCCTGACCTCTGGCTTATTCACTGTCTTACTCATGAAGCATCACCTCCTATTGGATTTCACTCAGCGGTACGAATGTTGGGATCAATGAATTTTTATATGTTTTCTTGATATGTTCAGCCACATCATCCTGCTGGTAAATCTCTACGATCTTTTGATACGTTTCATTGTCCTTATCCTTCGCCTGTGCAGCAATGATATTGATGTATGGCGTTGACTCCGAGCCTTCGATGTAGATGCTGTCATCCACCGGGATAAAGCCGGCTTCCACCGCGACACCGTTATTGATGACCGACGCCGCTACATCTGGCAGTACACGCGGAGTCTGGGCAGCGACGACCGGTGTGAGTTCAAGATTCTTCGGATTTTCTTTGACGGCATCAAGTCCCTGGGACTGTTCAAAACCTTTTTCAAGCTTGATCAAACCTGCTTCCTGCAAAAGAAGAAGGGCACGGCCCATGTTCGTTGCTTCTTGAGGGACGGCGACTTTACTTCCTTCTGAAATTTCCTCAATGGACTTATATTTATCAGAGTAGATACCCATCGGCGCGATGAGTGTTGTCCCGATTGGTGCAAGATCCAGGTCATGCTCTTTGATGAAAGAATCAAAATAAGAAATTGTCTGGAACGCATTCAAGTCGATATCTCCATCGGCTAGCGCCTGATTCGGTCTCACGTAGTCGGCGAACTCGACAAGTTCGATTTCAATGCCTTCTTTTGCGGCCTTCTCTTTGATGTATTCCCAGATCGGAACCCCTGACCCATTCAAACCGACTTTCACAACTTCCTTTTCATCCGAACCATTGGCTTTGTCGCCTGAGCATCCACTCAGAACAAGGGTAAACAAAAGGACTGCTAAACTTAATAGACTGATTGATTTTTTCATGCTATTCTCTCCTATCTTCTTCTGATCATTTTCGATAATGTATTTCCTGCAGTCTGAAGGCCTTGAACCATCACGACTAAAATAATGACGGTCACAATCATGACCGAAGTTTCAAATCGCTGATAACCATAAGCGATGGCAAGATCCCCAAGACCTCCGCCTCCGACTGCCCCTGCCATGGCTGATGCACCCACCAGTCCGATGGTGGCAATCGTGATATTCAGTACAAGCGTGCTCAATGCTTCAGGGATGAGAATCCCGTAGATGATCTGCCAAGGTCCAGCACCCATCGATTCAGCCGCTTCAATGACCCCCGGCTCCACTTCCAGGAGCGAACTTTCTACTAACCTTGCAATATACGGGGCTGCAAATACTACAAGCGGAACTACGGCTGCTGCCGTCCCGATAGACGTCCCCACTACCAATCTTGTAAAAGGGATGATTGCCACCATCAGGATGATGAACGGAATCGAACGGAATACGTTGATGATACTGCTCAGTACAGAAAAGATGGCTTTATTTTCAAGTAAGTGCCCCTTCCTCGTCACAACGACGATGATGCCGAGCGGCAGTCCGATCAGTGTTGCAAACAATAATGAGAATGACACCATGGCGACCGTATCCCACGTGGCTTCAATGATTTTCGGCCAAAATAATTCCCAGTTAACTTGCACGTTTCTCCACCTCGCTTACGAATAGTCTGTGCTGCCAATACGTTAGTACATCTTCGGTTTCCTTGTCGCTCCCGATGATTTGTACAATTAGATTCCCAAACGGCTTTCCCTGAAGCTCTGTAATCTGACCAAATAATACGTTAATATGGGCATTGAATTTTTTTGCCGTCTCGGAAAGAATCGGTGCCCCGGTTGAATCTCCTTTGAAAATCAGGCGGCAGATGCGTCCTTGCCTGCTGTCATTCAGTTTATCGAGTACCGACTGAGGAAGCTGATCGTTCATGACGCTTTTCACGAAATTTTTTGTGGTCGGTGTCTGCGGATTGGAGAAGATATCAAAGACACTTCCTTCTTCCACGATTTCCCCGTTTTCCATTACCGCCACTTTGTCACAAATCTCCCTGATCACCTGCATTTCATGGGTGATCATCACGATCGTGATCCCGTATTCTGCGTTGATTTTCTTCAACAAGGTCAAAATCGACTCCGTTGTCTGCGGATCAAGTGCGGATGTTGCTTCGTCACACAGCAGGATGGATGGTGACGTCGCAAGTGCCCTTGCAATGCCCACTCTCTGCTTCTGGCCTCCCGATAGTTCATCCGGATAATGTTGCGCCTTATCTTCCAAGCCAACGAATTCCAACAATTCGTTTACTCTCCTTTTGATTTTTTCTTTCGGCCATTTTGCCAGTTTAAGAGGGTACGCAATGTTCCCGGCAACAGTGCGGGATTGAAACAAATTGAAGTGTTGAAAAATCATCCCGATTCGATGACGTTCTTTCCTAAGCTCGACCCTTGTCTGATCTTTCAGGCTTCTCCCTTCGATGAAGATGTCGCCCGATGTCGGTTTTTCCAAATAATTGAGGCAGCGGACAAGCGTACTTTTACCCGCTCCGCTGAATCCGATGACTCCGTAGATTTCCCCTTTATCAACCTCAAAGGATACATTGTTCAATGCCGTGAACGGTCCATCCTTCGTGTCAAATAATTTCGTAACATTCTGAACTTTGATCATATGGGACTTGCTCCTTTCTTCGCTATGTATCATTTTCTGTGATGAGTTCCTAGGACAAGAATGAAAATAAAAAGTGCCCCCCTTCATAAGAAGAGAGGCACAAAATGTATATGTCCCGCTCTTCTCATCTTTCAAGTCACATGACTTGATGGAATTGGCACGGTATTCATAAGAACCCGTTGCCGAGGTTTCGCAGGGCCAGTCCCTCCACCTCTCTGGATAAGAAGATATCGCTTTATTAAATTATATGATGGTGCGTTTAAGCATTAGGGTAATGTTATAAGATTTCCAGTGGGTTGTCAATCCTGTATTTGAAAATTTTCACCTTGGCATTCCACTAATGATTTCCTCGCAAGACATGGACCATTCCTTTACACTCCGGACATTTGCTTTCAACAGGGAAGTAGTCGAGCCTCCCCGACGACTGCAGAGGTCTAGACTCTTCCTCTTCCCCTCGGAGTCAATTGCCTTCCGCCCCAATCCACCCGTGTCTCATAAATAATGCTAGAAGGATCAATCATGCCTAAAGTCAAAAAAGAGGACCAAGAAAATGGCCCTCTCTGTTAATCCAATTCAGATTTAACTCGTTACCTCTTCCTTCTCACGGATTCGCTTCTTCATGCGCTCGCGGTCGCGGTCGAGGATCGGTTTCAGGTATTTGCCTGTGTAGGATCCTTTGGCTTCTGCGACTTTTTCAGGGGTTCCGCTGGCGATGATGGTTCCGCCTTTGTCGCCGCCTTCAGGTCCGAGGTCGACGATGTAGTCGGCCGCTTTGATGACGTCGAGGTTGTGTTCAATGACGAGCACGGTGTCGCCGTTTTCCACTAAACGTTGCAGGACGGTCAATAAGCGGGCGATGTCATCGACATGGAGTCCGGTTGTCGGTTCATCCAGGATGTAGAGGGACCGGCCGGTTGATCGGCGATGGAGCTCGGAAGCGAGCTTCACACGCTGGGCTTCCCCACCGGATAGGGTGGTCGCCGGCTGACCGAGCGTGATGTAACCGAGCCCGACATCTTCGATCGTCTGCAGCTTCCGTTTGATCTTCGGGATATTTTCGAAGAACTTCACTGCATCCTCCACGGTCATCTCGAGGACATCCGAAATGTTCTTATCTTTATATTTCACTTCAAGCGTTTCACGGTTATAACGTTTTCCATGGCAGACTTCACATGGTACATACACATCAGGCAGGAAGTGCATTTCGATCTTGATGATCCCGTCACCGCGGCACGCTTCGCATCTTCCGCCCTTCACATTGAAGCTGAAGCGCCCTTTCTTATATCCACGCACCTTTGCTTCATTGGTCGTTGCAAAAACATCGCGGATATCATCGAATACGCCGGTATAAGTGGCCGGATTCGATCTCGGCGTGCGTCCGATCGGTGACTGGTCGATATCGATGACCTTATCGAGGTGATCGATTCCCTTTACTTCTTTATGCTCACCAGGCTTGGTCTTGGCATTGTGAAGCTTTTGAGCCAGTGATTTATGAAGGATTTCATTGATGAGCGTACTCTTTCCGGAACCGGAAACACCCGTAACGGCCGTAAAGACACCAAGAGGGAATTTCACCTTGACGTTGTTCAGGTTATTTTCCTTCGCACCCACCACTTCAAGGTATCGCCCATCCGGCTTTCTTCGTTCCTGCGGCAGCGGAATGAATTTCTTTCCTGATAGATACTGGCCCGTCAATGAGTTCTTGTCTTCCATCACTTCGTCCGGGGTACCCGCAGAGACGACCTCCCCGCCGTGCACGCCTGCTCCCGGTCCGATGTCGATGAGGTAGTCGGCAGCAAGCATCGTGTCTTCATCATGCTCGACCACGATCAATGTGTTGCCGATATCCCTCATATTCTTGAGCGTATCGATCAAGCGATCATTGTCCCGCTGATGGAGACCGATGGATGGCTCATCCAGTATATAGAGGACGCCTGTCAGACGCGATCCGATCTGGGTAGCGAGGCGGATCCGCTGCGCTTCCCCACCGGAAAGGGTCCCTGCCGCACGGCTTAATGTCAGATAATCAAGGCCGACGTTCACAAGGAAACCAAGCCGTTCCCGGATCTCCCTCAGGATGAGGCGGGCAATCTTCATATCCTTCTCGGACAACTCGAGACGGGCGAAGAAATCATCCGCTTCCTCGATCGAGAATGCCGTGACTTCACCGATGTGAAGGGAATCCACTTTCACCGCCAGGCTTTCTTCCTTCAGACGGTGGCCGTGACAAGTCGGGCAGTCCTGCTGCGCCATATATTTCTCCATCTGTTCCCGTATATAGTCCGAGCTCGTTTCACGGTATCTGCGTTCGATATTTTTCATGACCCCTTCAAAGCGCAAGTAATTTTCACGCACTTGTCCGAAGTCGTTTTCATAGCGGAAATAAATTTCATCCTTACCAGACCCCTTGAGGATCTTATCCATCTTATCTTTCGGGATATCCTTCACCGGGATGTCCATCGGGATGCCGTAATGGTCACAGACCGCCTTCAAAAGGGATGGGTAATATTGAGAGCTTGTCGGTTCCCACGGGGCAATCGCGTGCTCATTCAGTGTGCGGTCCCAATTCGGGATGACGAGGTCTTTATCCACCTCTAGCTTCGTCCCGAGACCGTCACAGCTTGGACAAGCTCCGAAAGGACTGTTGAATGAGAACATCCGCGGTTCAAGCTCGGTGATCGAGAAGCCGCAATACGGACAGGCGTGGTGCTCGCTGAACAGGAGCTCTTCCTCTCCGATCACGTCGATGATGACCTGGCCTTCCGCCAGGCGGAGTGCCGTTTCAAGGGAATCCGATAACCGTGCGGATATTCCGTCTTTCACGACGATCCGGTCGATGATGACCTCGATCGTATGCTTTTTATTTTTTTCCAGATTGATTTCTTCTCCAAGATCCTGGACCTCACCGTCGACCCTGACACGGACGAATCCTTGCTTCTTGATGTCTTCGAAAACCTTGACATGCGTGCCTTTTCGCCCTGATACGACAGGGGCTAGGACCTGAAGCTTGGTACGTTCAGGATACTCCAGGATCCTGTCCACCATCTGCTCGATGGTCTGGGAGGAAATTTCAATTCCGTGATTCGGGCAGATCGGTTTTCCGACCCTTGCGAATAACAACCTGAGATAGTCATAAATCTCCGTGACCGTCCCGACTGTCGAACGGGGATTTTTGCTCGTCGTTTTCTGATCGATCGAGATCGCCGGTGACAATCCTTCAATGGAATCGACATCCGGTTTATCCATCTGACCCAAGAATTGACGTGCATACGCAGACAGCGATTCAACATAGCGGCGCTGTCCCTCTGCATAGATCGTATCGAATGCAAGGGATGATTTCCCCGATCCGGATAGACCGGTCAGGACGACCAGTTTATCTCTCGGAATTTCGATATCGACATTTTTCAGATTATGAGCTCTGGCTCCTTGTACGATAATTTGGTCTTTTGCCATTCCTGTTTCATCCTTCCGCCTTTAACTCGAGTATGGTGTCGCGAAGCTGGGCTGCACGTTCGAAGTCGAGTGCCTTGGCCGCTTCCTTCATTTCCACTTCTAAGCTGGCAATGAGTTTTTGCCGCTCCGGTTTGGACATATTTGATACTTTCGTTTCTTTCCCCTCATAAACGCCCGCTTCTTCTGCAGCATGTGTCGCACGGATGACATCCCTGATTTCCTTTTGGATCGTGGTCGGGGTGATGCCGTGCTTTTCATTATATTCTACCTGGATCTCACGACGGCGCTTCGTTTCGTCGATCGCTTTTTGCATCGAATCCGTCATCTTATCGGCGTACATGATGACCTTACCGTTCGAGTTACGGGCCGCCCGTCCGATTGTCTGGATCAAGGACCGCTCTGAACGAAGGAATCCTTCCTTATCTGCATCGAGGATCGATACCAATGATACTTCAGGGATATCGAGCCCCTCACGAAGCAGGTTGATCCCGACGAGGACGTCGAATTTTCCGAGGCGGAGATCACGGATGATCTCGATCCGTTCGAGCGTCTTGATTTCCGAATGCAGGTACTGTACCTTGATGCCGATTTCCTTTAAGTATGCCGTCAGATCCTCTGACATCTTCTTCGTCAATGTCGTGACGAGGACACGCTCATTCTTCTCGATGCGTTCATTGATTTCCCCTAGAAGGTCATCGATCTGCCCTTCGATCGGGCGCACTTCGATGATCGGGTCGAGAAGGCCTGTCGGACGGATGATCTGTTCGATCATTTCAGGGCTGTGTTCAAGCTCATATGGACCAGGTGTCGCGGATACATAGAGGAGCTGCTGTACTTTTTCTTCGAATTCCTCGAACCTGAGCGGTCTGTTATCCATTGCTGAAGGCAGGCGGAAACCGTGGTCGACAAGCACCTTTTTCCGTGCCTGGTCCCCGTTGAACATCCCCCTGATCTGCGGCAGTGTCACGTGGGACTCATCCACCACGATCATGAAATCATCCGGGAAGTAATCGAGTAATGTGTACGGTGTCGAGCCAGGAGGCCTTAGCGTCAAATGCCTGGAATAGTTCTCGATTCCTGAACAGAAGCCCATCTCCCTCATCATCTCGAGGTCATAGCGGGTCCGTTGTTCAAGTCTTTGCGCTTCGAGGAGCTTACCGTCTTCCTTCATGATTTTCAGCTGTTCCTCGAGCTCCTGTTCGATATTCTTGATGGCCACCTGCATCTTCTCTTCACGTGTTACGAAGTGGGAAGCCGGGAAGATCGCGACATGATCACGGTCACCCATGATTTCCCCAGTGAGTGCATCGACTTCACGGATGCGGTCGATCTCGTCCCCAAAGAACTCTACGCGCATGCAATGTTCATCGCGGGAAGCCGGGAAGATTTCAACTACATCGCCGCGTACGCGGAACGTCCCGCGCTGGAAGTCGATGTCGTTTCGTTCATATTGGATATCCACAAGCTTGCGGAGTAGCTGATTGCGTTCAATCTCCATCCCTGTCCTGAGGGAGAGCACAAGCTCACGGTATTCTTCCGGGTTACCCAACCCGTATATGCAAGAGACGGAAGCGATGATGATCACATCCCTCCGCTCAAACAAGGCCGAGGTAGCCGAGTGGCGAAGCTTATCGATTTCATCATTGATGCTCGCGTCTTTTTCTATGAATGTATCGGTTTGAGGAACATATGCCTCTGGCTGATAATAATCGTAGTAGCTGACGAAATATTCGACGGCATTATCGGGAAAAAAATCTTTGAATTCGCTGTAAAGCTGACCGGCAAGTGTCTTGTTGTGGGCAATAATCAATGTCGGTTTCTCGACTTTCTGAATCACGTTGGAAACGGTAAAGGTTTTACCGGTACCCGTTGCCCCCAGCAGCGTCTGATGACGTTTTCCCTCATTGACCCCTTTAACCAATCTATCAATCGCCTTCGGCTGATCGCCTTCCGGCTTGTATTTGGACTTTAATTGAAATTGTTCCTTCACCGTGAAACCTCCTGTACTTAAGGATCGGTACCTTGTTATTTACCTATTTATTCACAAACTAAACACAGTCCATTCATCTATACACATTCTACCACAAATCATACAGGAATAACCAACAAAAAGCGAACAAAAGTTCGTTCCAGTAATTCGTTAATGTGGATAACACGTGAAAGGTACGTCCCTCATCGCGTTAATGCGATGATGCATCGGGGGACGTACCTTCATATACACACAGGCTGTGAATAAGTTTGTGGGTAACTTTTATTTGATTGTGGAAAAGATTTAAGTTTATCCACAAATTTATTCATAAACTGTGAATAATGTGTATGAATGCGCATTCAGATTGTGAATAACCGGTGATTTTTAAGAGTTTACTCATAATTCTGATAAATTATCCACAAATCCACAGACAAAAAAGCCTGGACACTGCTATTATCCACAGTGTTCAGGCTTTTTTCTTTGCTTTGTTCATCATCTGATTGCTGTACCAGAATCCGACGGTCAGTGATGCGGCATCGACCACGATCAGCCACCATGAATCGGTGTATCCTTTTGAGACGGAAGCGGCAATCAGCGCTACGGTCAATATGAGTCCGACAATATGATTGTAGGTGACCCTTGTAAACAGGATCACAAGCAATCCAGGCAGGAAGATTCCAAGAATGAATTTCGACACGTTCGACTCTCCTCCAATGAAACGAATACCCATATTTTAACGAATAAGTTGCCTGGAGGAAAGGATTTTCTCTTTATCCACCGTCCCGGATCAAGCGCTCTGTCCGCTCCTTCAATTCGCTGTGGGGGATGAACTTCTCCGAGAGCATATCCGGCAAGATGAATTCGAGGAAGTATTGCACGCACTTCAGATCTTTGAATTTGACGATCGTCGACAGCGCCTCTTGATAAATTTCCATGAAGAGTGGTTCCGGATTCCCTTTTTGAATCTCACCGAATGATTCATAAAGGAGGTCGATTTTATCGGCAACCGACAGGATCCTGCCTTCAAGCGAACCATCCTTCCCTTCTTTGAACCGCTCTCTATACACCGCTTGGAACTCCGGCGGAATTTCGTTTGAGATGAATTTTTTGACCATCTCATCCTCCACTTGGCTGAACAGTTCGCGCAGTTCGGCGGAAGCATATTTCACCGGTGTTTTGATATCCCCCGTGAAAAGTTCGGCATAGTCATGGTTGATCGACTTCTCATATAGTGATTTCCAGTCGACCTCTTGTCCATCCTGTTCCTCGACCGTCCCAAGGAACTGAGCGATCTTCGTGACTTTGAAGGAATGGCTTGCTACATTGTGTTCATGATATTTGAATCGCCCCGGACAGCGCACCAGCGTCTCCAAGTCCGACAGACTTTTGAAATAGTGATGAATTCCCATTGCTGTGTGTCCTCCTCTCTACTTGTCCAAAAATGCCCCTACCCATTTTCACAAAGGAAGAAACAATCTATTCTTCCATGTGAGCCTGATCATAGGAGAGATAGAAACCTCCCTTAATCCGAGTATATCCATTACACATTGTTCTCGGGTTAAGGGAGTTCTAGTCAAAGATTCACTGATTCAGGGCAGCATTTGCTGCTCACCTTAAATCAGGCGGACGGACACGACGCCGTCGATGGCTTTCAATTTTGCCTTCACATCATTCTGATCAGACGGGGAAAGTTCCTGATCCAGGTCGATCATCGTATAGGCCCATGTGTTCTTGCTCCGGTTGATCATGTCGGCGATATTGACCGCGTAGCCTGAAAGAATCGTCGTGATGCCTCCGACCATATTCGGGATGTTCTTATGCATCACGGTCACCCTCATCTTCCCACTGTATGGAAGCTCGACGTCAGGGAGATTGACGGCATGTTTGATGTTCCCCGTCTCAAGATAGGTTTTCAGCTGTTTCGTCGCCATGACGGCACAGTTTTCCTCCGATTCCACGGTCGAGGCGCCAAGATGAGGGACCGGGATGACATGATCGTATTTCAATACTCTTTCATTCGGGAAGTCCGTGACATATTTTTTGACGATTCCTGACTTCAATGCTTCTCCGAGCGCGCTTTCCTCCACAAGTTCGCCCCTCGAGAAATTCAAGAGGGTGATGCCCTTTTTCATGCGCCTGAAGCCGTCATTATTCACAAAGTGCTTCGTCTGATCCGTAAGCGGCATATGGAATGTGATGAAATCGCATTGCGCCCATACATCCTCGATGTTATGCGCCCTTTTGACATCCTGCGATAGTCTCCAAGCGGCATCGACGGAAATGAATGGATCATAGGCGACAACGTCCATCCCTAGTGCCAGTGCATCGTTTGCAACGAGGACACCGATCGCGCCAAGGCCGACCACCCCTAGCTTTTTCCCCTTGATTTCCCTGCCGACAAACTCCTTTTTCCCAGCTTCCACAAGAGTGGATACATCTTCTTCGTTCCGAAGGGTCTGTGCCCAGCCAACAGCGGAATAGAGGTTCCGTGACGCCGCTATCAGGTTCGCCAGGACAAGTTCTTTGACCGCATTGGCATTAGCGCCAGGTGTGTTGAAGACAACAATCCCTTTCTCGGTACAGTCATCAACCGGGATATTATTGACGCCGGCCCCAGCCCGGGCAATCGCTTTAAGGGAAGGGGGGAATGAAAAGTCATGCAGATTTTTGGAGCGCACAAGAAGTCCATCGGGATCTCCCTCTCCATTCAGGTGATAATTGATGTCGTCCTCGATCAGTGAGAGGCCACGTTTGGCGATTGCATTGTACGTATTGATTGAAATCATGTAGATCCTCCTTAAGTACAGTATGTTCAAAAGTCGATCGGGCAGAAAGTTCATGACGGTCTTTCATCTATAAGAATAAGTACATCCTTTTAAAAATGCCGGCGTTCAAAATCCTTCATGAATTCGACTAGTGCTTCCACGCCTGATGGCTCCATGGCGTTATACAAACTAGCGCGCATGCCGCCGACGGATCGGTGTCCTTTCAGGAAATGAAAACCGGAATTCCCTGCTTCTTTTAAAAATTTGGCATTCAAGGCGTCATCATTCGTCGTGAACGGGATGTTCATCAGTGACCGATTTTCCATACAAACGGGATTGTCGAACAAGTTCGATTGATCGATATAAGAATAGAGATGGTCCGCCTTTTCTTTATTGCGTTCTTCCATTCCTTCTACGCCACCATTTTCCTTCACCCACTGAAGCACCAGTTTCAGTACATAAATCGAGAATGTAGGCGGGGTGTTGAACAATGAACCGTGTTTCACATACGTGCCGTAATCCAATAGTGATGGACAATGGGCAGGTGCTTCCCCAACGAGATCTTCTCGCACGATGGCAACGGTCACCCCTGAAGGGCCGAGGTTCTTCTGGGCACCGGCATAGATCAGACCGAACTTCGAGACATCGAGACGCTCGGATAGGATATGCGATGACATGTCCGCAATCAGCGGGATATCCCCGGTGTCGGGATAGTCACGATATCGTGTTCCTTCTATTGTATTATTCGAAGTGATATGTACATACCTGGCGTTTTCAGAGAAATCCGTCCTTGAATAGGAAGGGATCGGGCTAGTGAGATCATCAGCCTTGAGGATGTTGACGTTCCCCGTCTTTTCCGCTTCTTTCACTGCCTTCTTGGACCAGCTTCCAGTGACAATATAGTCGGCCGTGCCGCCAGCCTCGAGCAGATTGAGGGGAATCATCGAAAATTGCAGCGACGCCCCGCCTTGCATGAATATAACATGATAATTATCCGGGATGGATAACAAATCCCTGAGGAGTGCCTCTGCGTCGTCGATGATCCCTTGGAACGGCAGGGAACGATGGCTGAGTTCCATCACGGACATGCCGGTGTCTTCATAATCAAGCAATTCCTGCTGCACCTTCTGAAGAACCGGTTTCGGCAACACAGCCGGTCCGGCCGAAAAGTTGTAAACCTTATTCATCCTTAACACCACCCTTTAGAAAGTTCAGAATTTTTAACAAATTATAGTGAACGGCGCACATTTCGTCAATCTCCACCACCCGACATGTAAACGCTTAACATCCCCCTTTGCTTTCCCTTTCCAAATCCACCGTGTCCTTCCTTTAAGTTTTAAAATTTCAACAAAGGTACGTCCCTCATCGCTTTAAAGCGATGAGGGACGTACCTTCGCGCGGGACTTTGTCACTCTCTTGAAGGGATTTTATGGAAGTGTTATAGTTAGATGGGTAAATATTCTGAAATATTTGTAATCGCATTGTCATCAAGGTTTATAGAAAAAGGGGGAAAATACCTTGAGAAATCAACTTTTGTGGCTGCCGGTCCAGTTTACATTGACCTGCATCGGCCTGTTCCTTTTCAGTGGGGCAGCTTCCCTGCTCGCCTATGATCATGAGTTGATCATCCACATGGCCAACTATATCGACTCATTGAAAGGAGTTTCCTATGATATGCTCCATCCACAGTCGATCTTCATCACCCTTGAAGCGAACGGAAAAGCGTATCCGATCTTCCCGATGCTACTGCAGCTGTTCGGCTATTCGCTCGTCCTCTTACTTACGGCGTTCCTGATCAGCATCGTCAGCTCGGCGTTCATAAGCTATATGTCCATGCTGCTCCCTCGCCGTGCCCGGCGGACATTCCTAAAGGTGCTGGATCTCCTTGACTCCCTGCCTGATGTCCTGGTCGTGGTGCTGCTGCAATTGTTGATCATCTGGCTGTTCAAGAAAACCAATATCCTGTTCCTTGATATTTATAAAATAGGAGAAGAAAAGATTTATGTCCTTCCCATCGTATGCCTCGCCATCATGCCGATCGCATTCCTAGTGAAGAATTTCCTGTTTCAGCTCAGGGAAGAAGGGGACAAGCCCTATGTGGAATTCTCTTTCTCAAAAGGTTTCTCCAAGGCCTATACGGTATGGGTCCACCTATTCCGGAATGTTTGGATCAGCTTCTATTATCATATCAAGCCGATCTTTCTAATGATGCTTTCGAATCTATTGATCATCGAAATCCTTTTTAATATCAACGGCTTCATGGTCGCCTTGTTGTCGGTTGCCACCAGCAAGCCGAGTGCCTTTTTCATCGGGATGCTCATGATTTACATCCCATTCTTCATCGTATTCAGTGCGGGGCAGCTTTTGCTGACGAAAACGATTGGTGCCGGGGAGGTAGAAGCATGAGAGTACTGAAGTCCATACGGTTTTGGATCCCTTTCTTACTGTTGATTTCATTGATCATCGGAAGCTTTCTCGTCCCTGTCTTCATCCCTGATTTCCAGGAATCAGGTCCGTCCTATATGACCGATGAAGAAACCGGAAAAGTCATTGCAGCACCTCCCTACAGCATCTCTGAGATGCCACCGCTCGGAAGTGACAAACTGGGAAGGAATTTGTTCGTGATCCTTGTTGCTGGCGCAAAATACACACTGATTTCGGCGATTGTCATCGCCTTACTTCGAATGGCAGGGGGCTTCACCCTTGGGATCCTGTACGCCTTCCTTCCACGCTGGATCAGGAAAGGTAGCAAAGGAATATTGGATACATTCAACTTCATCCCGCTCGCCATTGTCGTCTACATCCTGCTATTTCCGCTACAGCAGGCATTTGTCGGCGGAGCACTCTCTTCATTTCAATTTTTGATCATTGAAGTGATCGTCATTTCGTTGATCGTCTTCCCTTCACTCGGCATGTATGTCGGGCAGGGGATGAATGATTTCCTGAGGCAGGATTTCATCTCGGTGTCGAGGACGATGGGTGCCACCAGGTTCCATCTGATCCGGAAGCACCTCTGGCCCCAATTCAGCCGCCAATCGATCGTCCTATTTTCCGAGCAGCTTTCCCAGACGCTTTTGCTTCTGGTCCAGCTTGGGATCTTGCACATCACCCTGGGTGGCCTGATGATGGTCAATTTCGGGATCTTGGAAACCATCCCGGAGTATTTCTCGGTCACGAATGAATGGGCTGCGACGATGAGCATCAACATCCAGCAGATTTTCAACAAGCCTCTTCTCCTGTTAGCACCGCTCTTGTTCTTTGCCGTTTCGATTTACTGTGTGAATGTGATCAGTTCAGTGCTGAGAAGTGTCTTAATTGAAGGGGAAGCTGTCCGTAAGAAGAAGCGCAGCAAGGTGAACACGGAGTCTCGGGCACAGACTAACGTCGGCAAGGAGCATTTCCAGTTCATGCAAACGGGGAAAAGGAGGGATCTTCATGGGTAAGCTGAAAGTGTTGGCCGCTCTCGTCAGCGTCCTCCTCCTACTGTCGGGGTGCCGCGTCATCTGGGTGAATCCGCCGCTTGAAGCAGCGGATGCGAAACCACAAGCCGATATCCCTGCAGCAGGAATTGAGCCGATCGACATACAGGCATATGTCCAATATGACAAACGGAAGATTGTTTTCCGAGGCGAAACAAATCTTCCTGAAGGAGCGGTCATTGAAGTTTCATTAACACAATTTCCTGAGGGAACAGACCCCTTGAACGTCACGAACGGAAGCGTCGATCCCCTTCCCGATACGAAAATCGGGGATACTGGCGAAGTCGCGGAAGACGGCACATACCTGATCGTTTTACAAAGGGATCCCGAGAAACAATACCAGATCTCCACCCAATTCAGGCCGGAACAGCAGCCTCCTCAAGTAAAAGAAACATATGGGGAAACGGGGGAAAACATCGGGAAGAGCGAAGGCCTTTCGGAGTATGAGGTGGACGGGACTTCATATAGAGGCATTGCACTGTACGCCCCTCTTAACAACGTGGATGAACCCGGCTACTATATGGGTAAATGGAACCTCAAGCCCGAGCAGAAAGACGCAAGGCCATATTAGTAAAAAAATAAACCTGTGCCGCAAGTAGGCACAGGTTTTGTTCATCCTGTCAATATATCTTCCTTCGGGTAACGAATTTTCTCCTTATCCGGGCGGGATAGGGAGAAAGCCAGCGTGAGTGGTCCCAGCTTCCCGATGAACATGACGACGATGAGCACACTTTTTCCGATATCGGTCAACGTGCCGGTGATGCCCATCGAGAGGCCGACGGTTCCGAATGCCGAGACGACTTCAAAGAGGATCGAAAGGAATGAAGCCCCTTTTTCCGAATTATTCATGATGAGCAACGAGAGAAAGATGAGAAAGATACTCATCATCGACACGGCAAGCGCTTTAAAGATATGCTTCTCATCGATGGTGCGGTGGAATACCCGGATCTCCCTTTTTTCCTTCAGGAAGGCAAAGGCGCTCATCGTGATCACAAGGAATGTGGTGAGCTTGATCCCGCCTCCCGTTGAAGCACTCCCCGCCCCGATGAACATGAGCAGGATCGTCAGGAGCAGGGTATCCCTCTCCATGCTTCCGTAGTCAAGCGTATTGAACCCGGCCGTCCTTGGGGTGACCGCTTGAAAATACGCCCCCTGGAGCTTATCGAACAGTGACAGTGGCGCCAATGTGCCTGGGTTGTTGTATTCAAGTAAGAAGATAAGGATCATGGCAGCCATATTGATGAACAGCGTCCCCCACACCATCAGCTTCGTATGCAGTGAGAACTTCTTGAACGACCTCGTCTGGTACAAATCAACCAGCACCGTGAACCCGAGTCCGCCGATGATGAATAAAGCCGAGATGACGATATTCACCAATGGGTCCCCTACATATCCCATCAAGCTATCCGACCAGACGGAAAAGCCTGCATTATTGAAAGCAGAGATGGAATGGAACAAGCTGACGTATAATCCCCTGCCCCATCCGTATTCAGGTACCCATTTGAAGGCGAGTAGCACCATGGCAGTCCCTTCGACGATGAACGAGAAGACGAAGAGATATTTGACCAGCTTGATGACTCCCCCGACAGAGGTTTGATTCAATGCCTGCTGGAGGAGAAGCCGTTCCTTGAAGCCGATTTTCTTTCCGAGCATCATGAAGATGAGACCGGCAAACGACATGATGCCGAGTCCGCCCACTTGGATCAGGATCATGATGACGACTTCACCGAACAGCGTGAACACGCTGCCTGTGTCCACGACGACAAGCCCCGTGACCGTCATCGCCGATACAGATGTGAACAATGCGTCGAGCATCGTGATGCCGTCCTCTGTCGCAAACGGGAGCTTCAACAGAAACATCCCGAGCGTACTGAAAAAGATGAACGTCACCACCAGCAGTTGCGGCGGGCTCAATCGAATGACTTTATCCTTCATCGTTTATACACCTTCTTTTTCAAAACGATTGATATCGCGGTTATGACCAATCACAATCAAGAGATCCTCCTTCTGGATGACTTCCTCTGCAGATGGTGAGACGATGACTTCGTCGCCGCGGTGGATGGCAATGATGTTGCATCCGTACTTCGCACGGACATCCACATCCAACAAGCTTTTGCCCGCCACTTTCTTCGTGGCCAGCACCTCGACGATACTATGTTCCTTTGATACTTCTATATAATCGATGATTTTCTCCGATGTGATATGATGGGCGATCCTTCTTGCCATATCACGCTCGGGATGGATGACCTTATCCGCCCCGATCCGGTCGAGAACCTTCTGATGGTAGGCATTCGATGCTTTGACCCACACTTCATTGACCCCGATTTCCTTTAGCTGCAGCGTCGTCAGGATACTCGCTTCGATATTCTCCCCGAAGGAGACGATGACATGATCGAAGTTGCGGAGACCGAGTGATTTCAATACCGATTCATCCATTGCATTCGCCTGGACGGCATGAGTCGCAACGTCCTGGAACTTCTGGACAACCTCATGATTGATATCGATTGCCAGCACTTCCACATTGAGTTCGGCAAGCTCCTGGACAAGGTTCCCTCCAAATCTTCCTAATCCGATGACGGCAAATTGTTTCTTCATGATGTACTACCTCCAAAAAACCTTTTTATTAGCTTAACCAATTCTAATTGGTATCGTCGCTGAATCTCCGCCTAAGAGCATATTCCCCCTTGGCGAAGTCACTCAAACGCGAAACGTTTCCCCCAGTCATACCGGAAAAAAAACACACAAAAAGACCACAAGGAATACACCCTGCGGTCATCGATTTTTGATCACAAGCATCATCCTCCATTACGCTTACGGGGTTAGCTGACGGATTCGGTCTATGAAAGTAGCCCTACCCTCTTTGCCCTCCTGCATCCCCGATCCACATGAGTCATAGCGACCATGCCATCTGGTTCAATCATAGGAAGAGCAAGAAGGATTCACCCCTATTACCCGGGTCCCCCGCTTCGAATTGAATTAAGCGATAAAGAATATTCATTTGATGATTGTTATCATACTCCTCGCCCCGATTGTTGTAAATAACTTTTTTTGAAAGCTCTTTTGTTGAGAATTTTTTGTATTACTTTGTTAAACACCGCTGCCCGATTCCCGTGCAAAACTTCGCTTTCCGCGGGCGGTTGGTGAGCCTCCTCTTCGCATTCGCTCCTGTGGGTTAGAAAAGCGGAAGTGGGCGTTTTGCTCCCTTTGAAAAATCTTCTTCGTCTTTAGAGGCGTTTTTCGCCTCAAAAGTCGAAGGTTAATTTTCAAACGGGAGCAGACCACTGGAGCTAGACACGTCTCACCTAACTCGCTTTTCCCGTAGGAGTCTTCGTTTTGCACTCCAATCAACCGCTGGAACCGGCATAAAATCTTCAAGATTCGTTAAGGGGGCATTATTTTAGTTAGCAACAAGGCTTGTTGTTTCATAAAAATATCATTATAGATCAAGGGCATCTTTACTATTAATCATGATGGGTAATCCTACCTTTAATAATAGGATTCGAGAAGGGATATGACATTTCTTTTTTATTGTCATAACACTACTTTATTTGTTGATTCTCGTTGCAGGTGTTCGACTCTGATTGTAAATAGAGACCTCTCAGGGCATTTGCCAAAATTTATATAGTCTCATGAGGTTTCCAAACCTGCTTGTCCGGGAAAAGCATACATAAGTTATATGAACGAAGTACTAGAAAGGACGAGTGTTTATGGCTGATTTTTCATCGATCGCATCTCAGGTGACAAGCAGTAAGAGCTCTTCTAAAGGAGAGGATATCAAGCCCTGGATCAGGGGATTCGCACGAGTGGGATATATCGCAAGGGGAAGTGTCTATATGATGATCGGGGCCCTCGCCCTGATGGCAGCATTCGGGGTCGGCGGGAGCATGTCCGATTCGAGCGGTGCATTCAGGGCGGTGGCACAGGCCCCGTTCGGCGAAGTATTGCTATGGATTGTCGGATTCAGCCTGATCGGGATCGTTTTATGGAGCTTCATCGAGGTAGTGAAGGATCCGGGTCACTCCGGCAGCAGCAAAGTGAAATCGACATTCAGGAGACTGTCCCACCTCTTTAGCGGCATCGCCTACGCTGTACTATCCTACAATGCTTTCATGATCGCGATGCATGCGAAAAGCGGCTCGGGATCAGGTAAACAAACGATGTCTGCAAAGCTCCTCTCCCAGCCTTTCGGTCAGTGGATCGTCGGGATCGTCGGGGCCGTCATCATCGGTTATGCCCTTTACGAAATCCATAAAGGATACTCAGAGAAGTACACGAAGTATTTCAAACGCCATAAAATGTCGGATAAAGAATGGCAATTAGGGAAAAAAGCCGGAAAGCTCGGGCTCTACTCCCGTGGCCTCGTCTTTCTCCTTGTCGGCTATTTCTTCATCCAGACGGCGATCACGGCAGATCCCGATCAGACAAAGGGACTTGACGGCGCGCTTTCGAAAATCGCGCAACAACCCTTTGGTCAATGGATCCTGGCCATTGTTGCGGCAGGTTTGTTCCTTTATGGGGTCTATCAGATCCTTAAGGGGAAGAACCGTCACCTCAGTATGTATTGATTTTTTCAATTGAAAAGGACAGAGCCCTCGGCTGATCAAGCGGGCTCTGTTTTTTTGTGTGAACAATTTAGTACAATAAAGGAGATTGCATAGATAATGCTTACTTAATGGATATAGTATGTTCTTACATAAGGTAGAAAGAAGGCTGAAAGATGAAAATACGTTTATCAATGATGGTGACGCTCGTCCTCTTGCTCGGGGCATGCAGCAATAACGATCAAGGAAATGAACATAGTGGTCATGATGAAACCCACCATGCGGAAAATGGCCACAACGATCACGGTGATCATGACCATAACGATGAGATCTTTGGTGAGCTCAACAAAACCAAAAGCTTTGACATCCCTGAATCAACCAACGAATCTTCCTCGGATCATCTTCAAACACTCATGACGAAAAACACGACCCGGCTCGATTCAAGTGATGCGGAAACGGTGTCCATTCTCACTTCACAGATGATCTGGCCCGCAACCCATGGGAATAACCAGCCCGGTACGGTCATCCTTGTTCCACAGAGTCAATGGCAGCTTGGATTGGCGGCAGTCGATCTTGTCCATCATCCGAATAACGGACCGGTCCTCTTCTATCAGGAAGACGGGATCTCGGATGCTACCATGAATGAAATCAACCGATTGGATCCGAAGGGGAATGTCAACGAAACCGAGATCATGGTGATGGGAGATGCACCGAGAGCCGTATCAGAACAGCTGAAAGGATACAAGACAGAAGAAATGAAAGCCTCATCCCCTGAACGCTTCGCGGCTGAAATCGACAAAGCCTATGCCGAGGTGACCAATGGGACGTATCCGGAAAACATCATCATCGTCTCCTCCGAAGAAAAAGCAAAGCTTTATTCGCTCATCGCGGCCAACTGGATCGCCCATATGCCGGAGCCCCTCCTGTATGTGAATGACGGCGGCATCCCGGAAGAAACGAAGAAAGCGCTCGAGAAAAGGGACGGTCAAGCGAATCTTTATCTATTGGGCTCGACGGATGTGTTATCAGAAAAGGTAGAAAAGGAACTGAAAGACTTCGGAAACGTAACGAGGATAAAAGGGAGTGACCCTGTAACGATGAGTGTGGAATTCGCATCGTTCAAGGATGATGACACAGGATTCGGCTGGGGCTTCGATGAACCCGGACACGGTCTGTCTTTCATTTCTACCTCTACCTCTCAGCTTGCAATTCCGGCGGCACCGTTTTCCCATCTCGGGAAACACTCCCCTCTCATTTGGCTGGAGGATGGTGAAGCCGGTAAGATCGTGACCGACTTCCTGGCCGGTATCAAGCCACTATTCAAGGACAGTCCACAAGACGGTCCTTATAATCACGGCACGGTCATCGGAGGCCGCGAAGCCGTTTCCCATCAATCACAGGGTATCCTGGATGATGTCCTGGAGATCGTCCCTGCGAGCGGCGGAGAGCATGGAAGTCATTAATCCGACTTGTAGGGTGGCTTGATGGCAGTAGTACCGGATAATCCGGAATCTGCACATTTTCTTCAAAAAATTCAGGTACGATATCATTGGTAGGAAAGGAGGGTATCCATGAAGAAGATTTCCACGAAGCTCGCGGTGTATTTTACGGTGGTCGTGTTGATCCTTGAAGCCCTGCTCATGTTTTATCTTCATGAAAAAATCGTGAACAATCGCATCGGGGAAGAACTGGAAGCCATTCAATCCCGCGGGAACAGCCACAGGGATGTCCTTGAGGATCATTATTCAGAGGATACCCTCCGGCACATTGCATTGATGGAATCAAAAACGGAAACCGAAGTATTGATTACAAACCGGGAACGAAAGGAAATCATCAGTTCCCCAGGACTCCCTTCAACGCTGAAAAAACAGATCATAAAAGCGCCCCCTCCTTCCGGCCGCAACGGCACGGTCCTTGAAGGGGATTATCGAGAGCAGCAGTATCTGGCAACGGTCACTCCATTCAGGACAGACAGTCAAGCAGGCTATGTGTATATGTTCAAAAGCACGGCTCCGCTCCGGGAGTTGATCAGGGAACTGAACGCCCACTTCTTGATTGCGGGGATCTCGAGTCTCATATTGCTCGTCGTCATCCACTTCACCCTATCAAAGCTTCTGACCAGGCCACTGATCCGGATGAAGCATGCCACGGAGAGGATCAGCAACGGAGATTATGATGTCACCCTTCCCCCGCTCGGCCATGATGAGCTCGGGGAACTCGGCGAATCGATCAACAAGCTGTCACAGGATCTGAACACGATGAAAAGGGACAGGGCTGAATTCCTTGCCAGCATTTCACACGAACTGAGGACGCCCCTTACATATGTCCAAGGCTATACGAATGTCGCCTTGCGAGAAAATATCGACGAACGTGACCGTCAGGAATACTTACGGATCATCCAGGAAGAGACGGGCACGATCGTGAAGCTTGTGGAAAATTTATTCGAGCTCGCGAAACTCGATGAAAATGCGTTTACGATTTTTAAAGAAACATTCGATCTTTGCCCTTTCCTGCACAGCATCCATTCAAAGATGGCACCCGCTTTCAAGAGCGAAGGAAAGATGCTGCACGTAGAGTGTGAACCCCACCTCACTTTGCACGCCGATCCAATCAGGCTCAGGCAGATCCTCGTGAATCTTCTGGATAACGCAAGGAAATATTCGAAGGAGGATACATCGGCAATCCTCCACGTCACATCCAAGGAACAATCGGTTGAGTTCATCGTCAAGGATGAAGGAATCGGCATTTCACAGTCCGACATCCCCTTGATTTTTGAACGCCTCTATCGTGTCGAAAAATCAAGGTCACGCGAGCTCGGGGGCAGCGGGTTGGGACTCTCGATCGTCAAGATGCTTGTGGAAGCACATGGTGGCGCCATTTCCGTCACCTCTACCGAAGGAAAAGGGACAACGGTCGCAATCAAGATGCCAAATACTGAAGGAGGATGAAGATGAGGACAATGTTACTTGTGGATGATGAATCCCGGATGTTGAACCTGTTGGAGCTTTATTTAAGGCCAGCGGGGTATTCGATCGTGAAAGTGAATAATGGCCATGAAGCGATACAAATCATACGGAAGAAAAGAATCGATGCCGTCCTCCTCGACATCATGATGCCTGAACTCTCGGGTTGGGAGACATGCGAGCGGATCCGCTCCTTCTCCCCCGTCCCCATCATCATGCTGACGGCGAGGGATACAAAAGAAGATGTGATCAAAGGGCTGAATGCAGGGGCGGATGATTATATCACAAAGCCTTTCGATGAAGAAGAGCTCCTTGCCCGCGTAAATGCCCTATTGCGACGGGAGAACAACGAATTCCATTCGGCTGAGAGCCTACGTTTGAGCCGGGGTGAGTTCACCCTTGATTTCAGCTCTTATACGTTCCATCACGGGGACAATAGAATCTCACTCACAATGAAGGAATTCAAGCTTCTTGAGGCGCTCATGAAGAACCCGGAGCGCGTCTATACCCGGGATCAGCTGCTCGTGATGGTGTGGGATGTGAATGCGACGACCGAGACAAGGACGGTCGACTCCCACATCCGTAACTTGAGGGACAAGCTCAAACGCGCCGACTTCCCGATCGAAGAACATCTGACGACCGTTTGGGGAATCGGCTATCAATGGAAAATCTAATGTAGAAAGCAGGAGATTCAATGAAGAAGTTAATCGGAATGGCAGCGGCTGCAGCCCTTGTAATGACAGGATGCTCTTCTTCCGGAAGCGAAGATTATGCATTCACGGACATAGACAACGGAAAGGTCGAACACCTCCATGGCGCAGGTTACCCGAATGCTCAAGAAGCCTTCGTCATTGCGACCCATGATGGACTATTAAAATACGAAGATGGAAAATGGTCCGAAGCGAACAGCAAGAAACACGATTATATGGGATTCTCCCCATACAGCGAGGGGTTCTATTCAAGCGGTCACCCCGAAGAGGGCTCTGACCTGCAAAACCCACTCGGTCTCGTCAAAAGCACCGACTACGGAGCAAGCCTTGAGAAGCTTGCTTTTTACGGGGAAACGGATTTCCATTACCTTGCCACAGGCTATGACTCCGGTGTTGTGTATGTCTTGAATCAAGAACCCAACTCAGAACTTGAAGCCGGGCTGTACTCCACAGATGACGAAGGGCAAAAGTGGGAGAAGAAAAAAATGGACGGATTCGACTCCACCGGGATCGGCAGCATGGCTGTCCATCCAACTGATCCAAACCTGTTCGCAATCGCAAGCCGGGACGGCCTCTTCCTTTCAGAAGACGGAGGAAACAGCTTCAACGCCAAGACCGAAGGCGTGATGACGACCGGAATCTTACTAAGCGAAAAAACAGGCGTGTATTCGTCCATTGAAAATGGTAAAATCACACTGGTCGAGTTCAATCTTGAGAGCGGAAAAGAAACCCCGCTTCAAGCGCCCGACCTAAAAGAGGACAACCCGATCATGCACATCACCCAGAACCCCGACAAGCCCGATGAATTGACGGTCGTGACCTATAAAAACGATATTTACCGCACAACCGACAAAGGCGGGGAATGGGAAGAAATCATGAGTGAAGGACAGATCGAATAGTCCCCCTCACACTGTTTAAATAAGGAATGAAGACGATGGAATGGCTGTCACTGATAGTAAAAGAAATCATGGAAAACGAATTGAGCGGGACTGCCTTTCTCCCCGCACTATTCAGCATTATCGTAAACGTCGTAATCAGTGTTGCCGGTGTGCTCCCGAGCGTCTTCCTCACCGCAATCAACATTTCCTACTTCGGCTTTGAAACCGGCTTGCTCATTTCCATCATCGGAGAAGCACTCGGCGCGATCATCACCTTTATCCTGTACCGGAAAGGGATCTCTCTTGCCAAGCTGGATAACATCTCGGAGAACCGTTACTTCATGAAACTGAAGCAGGCGGAAGGCAAAGAGTGGATCTTCCTCTTGTTCCTGTTCCGGATCATGCCCTTTGTGCCATCCGGGGTCGTCACGGCTGCCGCGGCATTCAGCAGCATCTCCACATTGGCATTTGCCGTCATCAGTACGATCGGGAAGATTCCTGCACTGGTGATCGAGGCGTTGATCGTCGTGAACGTGATCCAGTCATCGAACGGGACGTGGATCATGCTCGGTGCGGCTATCGTATTGGTACTTGGCTACGGAGCGGTACGACTCATACGTTCAAATAGAGGATAAGAAAACGCCCGGAACACAACGTTCCGGGCGTTTTCCCCTGTTTCATCCATTAAGTTCGTTCCTTACTTCCACACGTTTAAAATCATCGACGCTCATTTCCATTTTTCCTGCGTCTTTTTCACTCTTATACTTTTCTTTGAATTTCTTATAATAGTAAGAATGCCCGGAAGTTGCTCGGACATACCCTTCCATCATCAGGGCGACGGCAAACATCGCACTTGCAAAGAACAGGATCGGCGTGAGCGGAATCCACGGTGCCCCTTGTAGATACCTGAACGTGTCGCCGATCAAGCCTGACCACTCATTGGTCATCGACTGCGGCGGATCCTTTACTACGGAGTAATCAACGTCCGTCCCTCCCACAAACAGTTGCAGCAATCCAAGGTGGATGAAGACGATCAGTGTCTGTATGATCTGCTGACCGAACAGGACGACCAGCTTGTCTTTCAACATCGGGAAAATATGCTTGAAAATGATCCGAAGCTTACTTGCCCCAAGCACCCTGGCGCTGAGAATGAATTCTTCCTTATAGATCATCGACACTTCATTTCCGAGTAAGGACGACAGAATCGGGACGATCAGCAAGGTCAGTACGATGATTTCAATGATGAGGCGTTCCGTCATCGTTGTCGGGAAGCCGTTGAACGGTTCCCATAGCACAGGGTGAAGCAGGAAGTAAGCCAAGATGGATAACGGAATGTAATGAAACGAATCGATGGTCCCATTGATCGACTTTTTGAACCGTTGCAAGTACGTCCCGAGAATAAACGCCACCGGAAGGGAAATCGCCACTCTCAAGAACGCGATGATGAAGGAAATGATCAGCGTATACTTCGCCCCGATCAGGATCTTCGCAAGCATATCGAGGCCAAGCGGATCGGTCCCGAACGGAAAGCTCCATTTTGGAGAGATGGGGGCCGACTCGACCAGAACCCCATTCTCCGAGATAAAATAGAGCCTCCTGACCTCATCGTCCCATATGAACGTATACAGAAAGCTTGCCAGTATCAGAAAAGACAGATACAGGAATCCTGTGAGGAATAACGGATTCCTCCATACACTTCGTTCCGTCATAGCTCCTCCCCCCTGTTGGCCTTGCGGGAAAGGATGTACTCCCCAAGGTTATAAAATAAGAATAGCGGTACGAATATGCTCAGCAGCGCGAGCGTAAATAATTTGGGCTGCAGGGTGGCCATGAGAAATCTGGTGATGCCCGGGATATTGAACAGCAGCTCGACGACAAATAAATTCGAGAGCATGAACCACACCGTTTTCTTTGATTGAAAAAACACGGAAATAACGGCATTCCTAAGGATATGTACGATTAAAATGAACAAGCGGCCAAGCCCGATGGACTTTGCTAGCAGAACGTAATCCTTCTTCTCTTCTTTCTCGAACGTCATGATGGTCAAGCGATACAGCTGGATCGTCGGCAGAATCGAGAGCACAATGATCGGAAGAACATAGATTTTCTCTTCATAGGTTGCGGCGATTCCGACCAAAACTGCGCCAGTTTGCTTGTAGGAATATAAAAGGGCCAATTGAAGCAGCAGGATGATGAGGAGATCCGGCAGTGATTCAAATAAATAGAAAACAAATTTAATAGAATCCCTGATTTTTTCGGAGAACATCATGGTGAAGATCGTAAGGAGGGCTGCCATCAGCATGCTAAGGAAAAAAGAAGAAAAAAGGACCGTCAATGAATACTGGATCGGTTCCCAAAGATAAGGAAACAGATCGCGCTCCTTCTGTCCCCCGATGACCTTGTATGTCAAACCTGAAGGGTGCAGGATGGCATCGATGATCTCACCGATTGTCATCCAATATTGACGGAATCGCCATTCATTTTGGGCAAGTCCTGAAACGAGGACCGGCAAGCCGCCCATCAGGAGAATCCCCAGAACGGAGAGAATGAATGTTTTTAAGATTTGCAGAAATTTCATCGACAGCCTCCCATAAAGTGGAATTTATTAATGATAGTTAAATTATACCAAAAAGGGACGTGATTGCACGAAAAAAAACAGGAAACCAATTCGGTTGCCTGTTTTAACGATGGATTGGATCAAACAGAGCAATTATTCGGCCCAGTCTCCATCTTCTGCTGTGTGCTCTCATCCGGTTGTTTCTTCCCCATATTCGTTTCACGGATTTCTTCATGACTATTCGGTTCCTCCGGCAGATGATCAGTGACGAGATGACGGAACTTCTCACGGTCATCCACTTTCAACTTTTGATTTTTCTCATAAAGCCTGTCCAATCGTTCATAGACACTTCCATCAGCATTCAGTTCAGTCATTTCACCGAAGTGGGAAGGAAGGACGGTTAATACCGGTGAAAGGCTCTTATACCGTTCGTACAGGGTGTCCCTTAAATCGCCAACCCAATCCTCTGCTTTACCGGCAAGATCGGGACGGCCGATCGATTCAACGAAGAGGATATCACCCGATAGCAGAAATTCGTCATTCACAATCAGGCTCGTGCTACCGATTGTATGACCGGGAGAATAAAACGGCTTGATCGTCACCGCTCCGACCGTGATTTCATCCCCATCCCTTAGCGGCGTGTATTGGAATTCGACACCTTCATCATCCTTTTCAGGAAAATAATAAGCAGCATCGTATTGCTTCGCCAAGTCGCGGCCTCCCGAAATATGATCGGCGTGAAGATGGGTGTCCATCACGGCTTTCAGCCCTATTCCCTGCTCATCGATGAAATCGGTATAAAATCCTGTCATCCGGTTCGCATCGACGATTGCAGCTTCCCCGTCGGATTCAATGAGATAAGAAAGACATCCTTTTCCGAGTCGGACAAATTGATAAATCGCTCCGCCTTCACCAGGCAGCTTGCCGATTTTCACAGGCTCAAGATGCTCACTCCAGCCGTTCATCCCGTTCACGACATACGTGATGTCTTCCACTCCTGCTTCCCTCAGGATTTCGACTCCATCCTGTGACGAGATCCCCTTGGCACAAACAACATAGATCGGCTCATCTTCCGGCAGTTTCGCTTTCGCTTCCTGCGGGCTTTCCTTGATTTCCTTAAGCGAGATATTCAAGGTTTCCACGGTTTCTCCTTCAATTTTCCAATTCTTATAGTCCTCCTCACCTCGGACATCGAGGATGAAGATTCGTTCTTTTTTCATGATTTTCTTGGCTACATCTTTGACCGGCATCGGTTGCATAGACACACAAACATCTCCTTTCGAATTCATTCACACTCAACTATACCCTTATGCGTATTTACGAAACATGAATTTTCAATCTTTTTCAGGAGGAAACTTGTTGGCAAGACATGCCTTTTGACAATAAAAATAATGTGTTGTATCGTAGTTTAATCCCGACTAAATCAATACGAATATTTTCTTTACTAATAAAGGATTCTTATAGAGCTTATAGGGTAAAACTACCAAACAAAGGAGGAGATAAGATGAAGGCGATATGGACGAAATACCTCAATGCCTCTCTTATTTTAAAAATAACCATCGCACTGGTTCTAGGTGTCATCGCGGGGCTCGTATTCGGCCAAGACGCGGCCGTTCTGAAACCGCTCGGTGACGTCTTGATCCGCTTATTGAAATTTCTCATCCTTCCACTGATCCTGTTCACGCTGATTGTCGGAGTGAACCAGACGAATGTGAACAAGCTCGGACGGATGGGCGGAAAAATGTTCTTATATTATGTACTGACTTCTGCTTTAGCCATTGTGGTCGGGGTTTCGGTCGCCAGCCTGTTCGACCCTGGTACAGGCATGACGCTCGATACAAGTGAAACGTTTGAAGTCCCTGAAAATCCAGGGATCGTCAGCGTGCTGCTCAACATCATCCCTGATAACATCGTGACGGCTTTCACCGAGTTCAATCTGCTCGGGATCATCTTCACGGCACTCACCTTTGGAATTGCAATCTCTTATTTACGTTCGAGTGAACAGTTCCATGAAGTCGGGGAACAAGTCTATAAGGTTGCAGAAGGCTTGAACGAAGCCACACTCGTCATCATGAAGGCAGTTTTACAGTATGTGCCGGTCGGCATCTTCGCCATCATGGCAAATACAGTCGGGAATCAGGGCATGGACACCCTATTGTCCCTCGGGAACATGGTGCTTGTATTGTATGTGGCCATTGCGGTTCAGATCGGGCTGTACATCCTGTTTATGATCTTCTTTAAAATCAAACCGGGTGCTTTCTTTGCCCAGGCCCGCACACCGATGGTCACGGCCTTCGTCACGCAAAGCAGCTCAGGCACACTGCCCCTTACGCTCAATGCGGCGAAGAACTTAGGGCTGTCCAAAAGCCTGTATGGCTTCAGCCTTCCGCTCGGCGCGACCATCAACATGGACGGCGCCGCCATCCGGATCGCGGTATCCGCTGTATTTGCCGCTAACGTGGTCGGCGATCCATTGACGCTGACAGAAATGCTTGTCGTCGTCCTGATCGGGACACTTGCATCAATCGGAACCGCCGGCGTTCCAGGTGCGGGAATCGTCATGATCGCGACCGTATTCGCACAGCTCGGATTGCCGATGGAAACCGTCGCACTCTTGACTGCAATCGACGCCCTGGTCGGCATGGGAGCGACAGCGCTGAATGTCACAGGTGACTTAGTCGGGACCGCCATCATTGATAAAACAGAAAAAAATGAAGCCGAATCGACAATCTAATCATAAAAAAGCTTGCAGACTCATCTCTGCAAGCTTTTTTACATTGCTATGATACCTGATGGCGATCCCAGCCCGAATCCTGGTCGGCGAATAAGATGCCGAGTTCGTGGTGGTCGCCTTCATATAGCGCACCCTGTGCAAAGCGATTTTCTCCGTTGACGTCCAACACTTCAAGTTTACAATAGGCACCATTCTTCTGAAGTGCCTCGTAAAATTCACGTTCCGTCCTGACCTCAATGCCGTTCACTTTCAGGATGACCTCTCCGATCCCAAGCGACAGCTTCTCAGCCGGCGAACCCGGAAGGATGCCGAGGATCATGACGCCACTCGATTGTCTTTTATAAAAATAAGGCTTCGTTTCCTCTGATGAATGATGGCGATACGCAATCCAGGCGCGGCCAAGGATGGCAACGACCCCGGATGCAACTGAAAACATCGGTGCAAAGAAGCCAGTCACAGCAAGTGTGAGCACGAAGGCACCGAGCCAGAAAACACGGGACGCGGTCTGCTTAATCGCAATTTCCGGCAGCGTGCTTTTGACCACTTGCTGAAATCCTAGTAAGAACGGGACACAAAGCAGCGAATAATTCTCTGTTCCAAGCGTGAAGACCGGCCACCAATCAAACGGCAGACTCAGATTCCCCGTCGGAAGGAGCACAAACATCGGCACCATCCACAGCTTCCTGCTTTCATGGACCCCTACCTTCAAGCCACGCTCACTTTTCATCAGTCGCGGTGACGTATGCTTCCATCCATTGATGCCAATCAGGATGCCCTCGATCAATGTCAGCACACCGGCAAGGATCATAATCGAACTGAGCAGCCCAAGATTTAATCCTTCCATATATGTATCAAGGTACGGGATGTCCCAACCGAAATAATGGACCGTCACAAGAAGAAAATATGAGAACCCGACCGTAATGGCAGCCGAGACAAGGTGAAAATTCCTCGTAAGAGCAAACAGAACACTCAAGGCCCCGATCAACGTTAGGGAAATAACCGGAACAACAAGTCCCACTCCCACGGTGACCAAGGAAAACAAAAGCCCTGCAGCAATCCCATATGATAATAAAACACGCGTATCATGATACCCGTCCAATAACCTTGTATGAAAATCTTTCCGTTCTCTTTTCACACGATAATACCCAGTCAGGACCGCCAAACACACAGACAGGATCAAGACCGGGTGAAGAATGAACTTGCCTAATGCCTTCAAGGCGTCCAACAGCCAGAGCTCGACCAATGAAACGCCACCCCCTCTACACGATTTTCTATTATCTATCATTTTATCAAAATACTCTGGTAAAACCTATTGCAATTTTTTTCTGATTCTATTACAAAAAGAAGTGTTTCGGTAATCTATTGAATTCTTTCGACAGCATCCGTTATATTTTCCCGGGAAATGATGTCGGAAATTCCGGGATGGTGGCGGGAGTGTGCCTGGCACGATTCGGCTCTTTTTGCCTGGCTCAATCCTGGCCTTTTGAGCCTGGCTCAATTACACCCTTTTGTGCCTGGCTCAATCCAGTCATTCTGTGCCTGGCACCGCTCAATCAAGAAGCCACTCACCCAAAAACAAAAGACCGCTTCCAAAAGAAGCGGTCCACTCCTATTATTCAGTTTTCGCCTGCGCCTTTGCGATGCGGTTGACGTATTCGATGGCTGCCTGCAGTTGAAGGTCGTTCTTTTCGTTTTGGACCTTCTGGTAGATCTCTGCCTGAAGGTGCTGGGCGGTTTCAGTGTTGATGACGCCGTTCATGTCGAGGCCTTGTTGGATCTGGAATTCCTTGACGGCCTGTTCGGTTTTCTTGCTGTAGTATCCGTCTGTACGGTCGAGCATGAAGCCGAGGCCTTTCAGCATTTCCTGGGCGTTCTTCACTTGTTCGTTATTCATTTCCAGCTTCAATGGTTTTTCAACCTGAAGTGGATGAGCATAATAGTAGGCAGGCTGCTTGACTGGGATATCGGGCTTGATCCCTTTTTTGTGGATCCAGTGGCCGTTCGGTGTCAGCCATTTGTACATCGTGAGCTTGATGTTGCTTCCATCCCCCATCGGGACGGCCTGCTGCACGGTACCTTTTCCGAAGCTCTTCGTTCCGATCAGCGGATACCCTTCCGATTCCTTGAGTGCACCGGCCAGGATTTCAGAAGCGGATGCACTTCCTTCGTCAATCAGGATCACGACCGGGTAGGCTTTCTTTTTCTTATTATCGGAGAAGGATTTCATCACTTCGCCGCTTCGTTCCTGGATCTGGATGTACGGCTTTTTGCCGGTGACGAATTCCTGAAGGATCTGTTCGACACTTGATAGGAGTCCGCCTGGATTCCCCCGGACGTCGATGACCAGGCCTTCCACGTTTTTCTTTTCAAGTTCTGTCAGCTGCTTTTTAAAATCGATAGCCGTGTTTTCCGAGAAGGTGGTGATCTGGATGTACCCTGTTGACGTTCCGTTCACCTTCTTCACATCTGAATGGACGGTTTCGACCGGGATGTCGTCCCGTTTCACGGAAACTTCGATCGGGTCCGTGACCCCTTCCCTGAGGACTTCGAGTTTCACTTTGGTGCCTTTCTTCCCTCTGATCTTGAGGGTCGCTTCATATAAATCGAGGCCGTCGATGCTGCTGCCGTCGATCTTGACGATGCGGTCATTCGGCTTCAGTCCCGCTTCCTCCGCAGGTGAATTTTTAAAAGGTGCCACGATGATCAGCTTGCCGTCCATCATCGTCACCTCGGCTCCGATTCCTTCGAATGAGGAATCTAGGGCATCGTTGAACTGTGAGGCCGTTTCGGCGTTCATATAGACCGAGTATGGATCATCCAACGTTTTCAGCATCCCCTGGATGGCCCCTTCGACCAGCTCTCCCTTATTCACATCCTGAAAAAACTTCTCACTGATCAAATCATATGCGACTTCCACCTTGTGCAGCTTATCGTTCACGTCACCCTTATCGCTGAAATCCGCAAGATCGCTGGAATCGTTAAAATCAAGGTAGGTGACGCCTCCGTACATTCCTCCTGCTCCGATCAGCATGCTGACCACGATTGCAATGATGAGCTTTTTGCCTCTCAACTCCATATTTCCCCCTCCAACTCTTGTCATGGCTGATAAGAACAGTGCCGGCTGCATTCAGGTTGCGACTGGTTTGTCCATTTTCACGGTATTCACCAGTTCAATCCATGCTCCCAACACTGCGAAAAAGCGGTGACCATTCTTATCCTTGGACTGTTTGTTCAAATCATGTTGAAAACGCCCACCAATAAAAAAGACACCACACAAAAACGCGCTTCTTCGCGGTGCGATGTCTTTGCTTATTTCACTATATGCCGGAGGGGGACAGGTTATGATAGTTTAGGCGTTCACAACCCGTTTGGTTCGGTGGTCGTTCAGATGGGAAGAAATGATGCTCCCCCATTTCTCGAATTCAACGAGGAAACCATCATGGCCAAAACTGGTCGAAATGAAATAATGCCGGCCACGCCTCACCTCATTTGTGAACGTTTCCATCTTGTGCGGGTCGTAGATCAAATCACCTTCGTAGCCGATGGTGATGAGTTCAGTCCCATAGTTTTTTGCGAGGGAGACAAGCGTACCACTGCGGTTCCTGCCCACGTCATGGGAGTTCATCGCTTTCAATAATGTAAGGTAGCTGTTCGGGTCGAATCGCTTCGCAAGCTTACCTCCCTGATAATCAAGGTAGCTTTCCACTTGAAAACAGGTTGGGGCTTCTTCCCGCTTGAAGCGATCGTCAAATAGCGTTGGCGTCCGGTATGTGACCATCCCGACCATCCTCGCCATCTCAAGCCCCTTCAATCGTGACCCCGGGGAGTAGTTCCCCTTCTGATAGTCAGGGTCTGATTCAATTGCCGTAATGCCGATATGATTGAAGGCGAGTCCGTAATCGCCAAGAGTGGGTGTGACGGCAAGGGCAAACACCTTATCCGTGGAGGCAGGGTGCATCATCCCCCACTCAAGTGCCTGCATCCCGCCTAAAGAACCGCCGATCACCGCATGCAGATGCGTAATTGACAGTTCTTTCAGCGCCAGATATTGAGCATTGACCATATCCCTCACCGTAATCCGGGGAAAGTTACGGCCGTAGGGTTCGCCCGTTGAAGGGTCGATGGAAGCAGGTCCGGTGCTTCCATCGTTTCCTCCGAGGACATTGAATGAGATGACGTTATATTGATCCGTATCAAGATAAGATCCCGGTCCGAGGAGCCGGTCCCACCAGCCTTCATTTCCCACCGTCCCTTTGACAAGATGATTGCCGGTGAGTGCGTGGCAGATGAGGACGACCGGGCCACCTTTTCTGCCGGTCCTCTCATATACGAGCTCCACCTCTTTGAGCACCTCTCCGCTTTCCAAGGTCAGGGCCGGGATCACAATGGAGTTCAGTTCGTATGGGGTCCTGCCGGTATAGGGGTTCTCCATTCCGTCTCCTCCTTTTTAAAAATTGGTTAGGGGACGGGATGGGACCGCCCCTCGGGATCATCCGGGAAAGGACAAAGTAATGTCTTACACTGGTGAAGCAGCCAGGGCCGCCTCAATGGCACTGTCCAGGTCTTCGATCAGATCTTTCGCCGATTCCAGACCGACCGATAACCTCACAAGTTCTTCCGTCACCCCGGTTGCACGCAATTCTTGGTCATTCAATTGCTGATGAGTCGTCGAAGCTGGATGGATGATGAGTGATTTCGCGTCACCTACGTTTGCCACATGCGACCATAATGTAATGTTATCAACGACTTTTCGTCCCGAGTCCCTGCCTCCTTTGATCCCGAATACAACGATGGAACCGCCGCCTTTTTTCAGGTATTTAGTGGCCAGTGTGTGGGACGGATGATTGACGAGACCAGGATACGAAACCCATGCGACACCATCTTGCTGTTCGAGATGCTCCGCCACTTTCTGGGCATTTTCCGTGTGCCTTTCAAATCGCAGGTGGAGGGTTTCGAGTCCCTGGAGAAGCAGGAATGCGTTTTGCGGGCTTAAGCACGCACCGAAATCGCGTAGTAGCTGCACCCTTAATTTTGTAATGAAAGCTGCCGGACCGACATCGACTGCATATCGGATGCCGTTATAGCTCCGGTCTTCATCAATAAAGCCTGGGAACTTCTTATTATTCCAATCAAATTTCCCACCATCGACGACGATGCCACCGATGGCCGTCCCGTGCCCGCCGATCCACTTGGTGGCCGAATGGATGACAATGTCGGCGCCCCACTTGATCGGGTTGCAAGCGTAAGGTGTCGCAAACGTGTTATCGATGAGGAGCGGGATTTCGTTGTCGTGTGCCACTTTCGCGACGGCCTCGATGTCAAGGACATGAAGGCTCGGGTTTCCGATCGTTTCGGCAAAGACCGCTTTCGTCTTCGGCGTGATCGCCTTCCGGAAGTTCTCTGGATCGGACGGATCCACGAAGTGTACCTTGATCCCATACTTCGGAAGCGTTGTCGAGAAGAGATTATACGTTCCTCCATAAAGATTCGTCGCCGCGACGATTTCATCGCCTGCCCCTGCGATGTTCAGGATGGATAGGGAAATCGCCGCCATCCCGGAGGAAACCCCCAATGCCCCGATGCCACCTTCCAACAGGGCGATCCGCTTCTCAAGGACATCGACCGTCGGATTCATGATGCGAGAGTAAATGTTCCCTTCTTCTTCAAGTCCGAATAACTTGGCGGCGTGCTCACTATTATCGAATACATACGAAGTGGTCTGGTAGATCGGGACCGCGCGTGAACCCGTTGCCGGATCAGGCTGTTGGCCTCCATGAAGCAATAACGTTTCAACATCGAATGATTTTGTCATAAAATTAGTTCCTCCTAGGATTTCATTTTTTGTTTGGGTGTCCATTGGCGTTGGTCGGGAAATCGAAACATGTTACATCGGGTGCGGTCTCGGTCAATGGATCCTGCATGCAGCATCCTCGCGACCGATCTTGGAGTGTAAGAAGAAGAGGAAAAATCAAAAACCCCCTTCCTAAGAAGAGGGTCTAATTGAATAGGGTCCTCCTCTTATCTTTCAGACTTTCGTCTGCAGGAATTAGCACCTTTTCATGTACTGGGTACATGAAGGTTGCCGGGCTTCATCGGGCCTAGTCCCTCCGCCTCTCTGGATAAGAGCGATTCAGTTGTGTTTTAATGTGGTTCGTTGTGATGAATTATAAAGGCAGTTTCATTTAACGTCAAGAGTATTTTTTGATTTTTTTAAATTGTCTATCTTTTAAGCGCCCTTATTTCAACATTCCTTAACTAATTGAATTTTTAATTGCCTCGTTGAACTGGGTGACGATATCATCTGCGTCTTCGATCCCTAAGGATATTCGCACGACATGTGTGTTGATGCCCAGTTTTTCCTGCGCTTCTTCCGGCAAGGCGCGGTGTGAGGTACCGAGCGGGTAGGACACCGTTGTTTCGACTCCTGCAAGGGTCGGCACGATTTTGATCCAACCGAGGGACTTGAAGAATGCACTGATATCGCATGAAGGATCGAGCTCGATCGTCACGATCGCCCCGTTTCCTTTTTCCGACAGGTTATCAGGATAATAAACATGTTTTACGTGACTATTATTGCGAAGCTCGTCTGCAAGCACTCGTGAATTATGCGCCTGGGTACCCATGCGGAGGGCGAGTGTCTTTGCCCCCCTGACCGTCAGCCAAGCCTCGAACGGACTTAGATTGGAGCCGATATTGACCACTTTTTCCCTCGCCTTTTTCACTAAATCTTCGTTTCCTACGACCACGCCTGCCGTGATATCACTGTGTCCGCCGATATACTTGGTCGCGCTGTGGGCAACAAGGTCGACTCCATCCAGGAATGGCTGACAAAGGTATGGGGTCGCGAAGGTATTGTCGATGATCGTCTTCAAGTTATGGGCCTTTGCAATTTCTACAAGAAGAGGTATGTCCTCGACCCTCATGAACGGGTTGGTGACCGTTTCACTGTATAGTAGTTTCGTCTGTGGTGTGATGGCTCCTTCAATGTCATCCCGTTTCGTGAAATCGACAAATGTCGTCTCGATGCCGAGCCCTTTCAGTTCTTCCTTTAACATATGGAACGTGCCACCATACAGGTCCTCGGCTGCAACAATGTGATCGCCGGATTTCACCACGGCAAGCACGCTAGCAAGGATGGCCGATAAGCCCGATGATGTCGCAACGCCTGCCGGGGCACCCTCGAGTGCCGCGACCATCCGTCCGAGTTCATCCGTGTTCGGATTCCCGGTCCTTGTATATAAATACGGCGATTTCCCTTCATAGAAACCTTCAAGCTCTTCTAATGATTCAAATGTGAAGGCGGAAGTCTGGTAGATGGGCGTCGTCTTGCTGCGGATCTCCTCCGTGCCTTTCAGCTGGCTATGTACGACTTTTGTTGTGAACTTCATGACTGTCATCCTTTCCCTTGAAACGGTGTGTATTTAGGAAAGTGTATCATATTCAGAAGATTTTGAGGAAGGGAAATGTTTCGGGTGCCGGATTGTTTTTGGTGTGATGTGGTTGGTTGAGGGGGTAGAACTTTTGACGAAGAGGCAGATGCTATAGCGAAATGTTGAGCTGAGGATCTAGTGATTTTATGATTTTTCGACAAGTTGCATGTATTCGGGGATTTTGGAAAGCGGAATGACTTTCGAGAATTTGGAATGTACTTTAAAAATTGGAATGATTCCCGATGCAGGTTATTGAGGTGTTACTCTATGGATTGTTGCCTCGCAATTAAACACTTCAACTACTATCACGTATTTCCCCCCTCCCCAACCAAATACACCCGCCGCCAACGCAGCAGGTGCTTCAATTCAAACTTTATACCCGTTCCAAACAACCGATCAATCGATTCTCGATATCGAGTGCGAGGTTCTTCAATTCATCATTATCGACAAGCTCGATCAGCTTGCTCGGCTTCGCCATCCCGACTTTCGTCGTGCCGTTTTCAGTATAAACGGTGATCTTGCATGGCAGGAAGTAGCTGACCAGCATGCTTTGCTCCAGGACCTTCTTCGCTTCATGAGGGTTGCACACCTCGAGGATGACCACTTCTTCGTCAAACTCAAGGCCCTTGTCCTTCAGCTTGCCGGCAAGGTCCAAATTCCACAGTACCCCGAAGCTTTCTTCCTTCAGTACTCCCTCTACCTTCTCCGCCGCTTCCTTTACACTCATCGTTACGTCCTTTGTATAATGAAACATCCTGACTCCTCCTTCAATTTCTCTCACATTTTCATAGTGTCTTCAATATTCACAACCACATACCACCTGTATACCTCAAGGAGTATTGAAATAAACCACTTTCATAAAGCGAGGGACGTACCTTTAGCGTGCTAAAGGTACGTCCCTCACTGCGTTAATGCGTCAGTTCATGCCAGAGACCATTTCGGCCATCATGTCTTCGTTCATGGGGCCGACGATTTTGTGCTGAATCTGTCCGTTGGTGTCGATCATATAGGTAGTCGGGATGGTGAACGCTCTGTACTCTTCCCCGATATCCCCATCGATATCGAGAAGGATCGGGAAGGTTAGGTCATACCCATCAGCGAATTCCTGCACTTTATCCTGACCGTCGTCCATGCTGGTCAAATTGACTGCCAGGATTTCGACGTTCTCTTTTTGTGCATTCTTTTCGTAGTATGTTTCCATATGAGGCATCTCCGCTTTACAAGGCGGACACCAAGTCGCCCAGAAGTTGAGAATCACTTTTTTTCCTTTGTAGTCAGAAAGCTTCACGTTTTCCCCAGAAAGGGTCGTAAGTTCAAAGTCAGGGGCCTTGTCTCCTTTGGTGAGTCCCTGTTTAGCATTTGAAAGGTCCATCGACTCTTCGGCCAGTTGCGCAGCTTCCTCTTTTGCTTTTTTCTCCTGCTGATCCTGAAATAGGTTCACAAGGAAGATTCCAATCAGGAGAGCCACGATGGCCAAAGCAAAGTTACGTTTATTCACTCGTTATTCCTCCCTGCCTGTCAGTTTCCGTAGGCATTTTCATAAGAAGCAGCAGAACCACTGCTACCAAGATGTATGTCAGCATCGGGGTATTCATGCTAAAGCCCCCGAAAGAATTCATCAGCATTTGAAACAACGTGAACATGATCAAGAGCTGGGGCACCCATACCTCCCCGCCTGCATCTTTCATTTTTTTCAGTAAAAAGAAAAGCAGGATACCGTTCACGATAAGCTGTGCGGGACCGATCATGTACTTGCCTAGAAGGATGTCGAATACCCCTTCATAGACGAGCACGGTCAAGAACCATGCAACGATTGCATGATGCGGGTTCACTTTCTTCACGAGCGTGTACACCAGGATGGCCGCAATTCCAAGCCAATACCCGGTTATGCCTCCGTTGAAATAAAGGATGGTGAGCGGATGCTTGATGACCGTGCCAAAATCGACAACGATCACGCTCAGCTTCCAAATTAGGATAAAATAGAAGACGGCATTCGAATACCAATCGCTCGCCTTCTTATTCCAGAAGAAGAGTGCTATGAATGTTATGATGAAAGCCATCACCAGCGCTGCCCAAGAGCCTGGAAAGGTGAAGGCACCGATATTATACCATGGTTGATTCATTGTTATTCTTCTTGGAAGTCGTTAGTTCCTCATTGAAGGGTGCTTGGTCCCGATGTTTGTACCAGGTACATCACTTGCTTTGTGTACCTGGTACAGTGGGTTCTCAGTTTAAAGGTGCCAGGCACAATCTGGTTGATTTGTGCCTGGCACCAACAAGTCATCCCTTACGTACAGCGATGTAATAAACAGAAGGATGCAAATGACCCGTTTCGGTTTTGAATCCGGCGGTATCAAGTTGCTGTGCCAAATCCTCAGAAGCAATCCGCTCGTGAAGTGGCGGTCCCATTTCCGACTCGACGGCTTCCCAGTCGAGGATGAGCCAGAGACCGTCATCCTTCAGCATATCATTCAAGTCCTGGAACACTTTCGTCAGATTCGGGACTTCATGCAGGACGAATGCGGAGACAACCTTGTCGAGGGTGCTTTTGTTGAAGCTCAGGTATTCAAGTGACGCTTTTTCGTAGACGATATTCGTGATGTGTTCTTCCTTCGCCCGGTGCTCGAGATATTCGAGCATTTCCTGCTGAAGGTCGACTGCATGGACTTTGGTATCGACAGACTTTGCGATCGGGAGGGTCAGATAACCGTTTCCGCATCCAAGGTCTGCAACGAGATCATCTTGCTGCAGTTGAAGCAAGTGGAGCACTTTGTCAACCGGCACCAGTTCCTGCCGTTTTGGGTCGAGCAATTTCGCCGCCTTATGGTGTTCAAATAAATGGCCGTGTCCTTCCATTGAGGGTCCCTCCAATAGTGTAGTTGTTGTATCGGGCATACCGGATGGGACCGTGGCTTGGTTCATCCTATCGCCTGCGCATCCGCTTACATTCAGATTTAAAAAAATATCCCACTTCATACCCGGTTATGTATGTAAGTATCCTATTTTTTCCGATGGCAATCAAGTAGAAACGCTTGTAGCCAAAAAGAAAAAACCGGTGGTCCATATGTAGACTACCGGTTACCTATATGATGGCTCTTTCTTCCGAATTTACCCTGTGTGACCCTTTGAGTGCTTCCAGCATGATGATTAAATACAATCCCGTATTTCCACCTCTCTGGTCGATTACCTCTACATCGTCAACGATTCTCTTCAACTCTTCAAATCCGAGCGTGCTTACAACTAAATCACTGATTTCCTCTGCTGAATATGACCCGTACTTCTTTAAAATGGAACGGTTGCGCCTGCAAAAACTCTTCAACTTTCTCTTAACCTCTGAAACATTCCCTTGTTCCATCTTCGCTTCCCCTTTCGTCATTCATTCGCCGGAAAACTACCTGCCGCTACGTTGAAAATGGGATCATACACCAAAAGTAAGATTCCCGATACCACTTATGAATCGCAGAATTGTAACACTCATAAAAAATGCCCGCCAAAAAGAATGGCGGGCATAAATGAATGCGACAATCGTCGACATCGGTCATTTATCTTCCAATCCTTTTCGGTAACCCGGCGGTCATGGTTTAAAAAAACGTTAGATCCGTGGTTTTGCGTCCTAATCTTTCGAATTAGTTTGCCGTTATCGAAGGTAGTTTACTAGTTCTATTGTTATAGTTCTTTTTTCCTCTTATAACATATAGTACCAGTGAGATTCTTGTTTGAAAAGTACTTTTTTTGACTTTTTTCGAGGTTTGTCATCATTATACATGATTACGTATGATTTGTAAGGGTGGGAGAATATTCTTTTATGAATAATCCTGGTCCCATGAAGAATGACGAAGATCCATAAAAAAATCCTGCCATAAACGGATGGCAGGATTTCGTTAGTTTGTTCTATTAGAAGTTCACATATTTACGTGGGTTAACGGCATTGGAGTGTGATGCATTCCAAGAACCTTCGTACAGTTCAAAGTGTAAATGCTGTCCGAAAGAGTAACCCGTGTTACCCATGTAACCGATTTGCTGACCCTTGTCCACAGGTTGTCCAGTGCTGACGGATGATGAAGACATATGGGCATAGACGGTTGTAAAGGTTTGTCCATTGATGGAGTGTGTGATGTATACAACATTTCCATAGCTTGAGCTGTAGTGGCTCTTGATGACATATCCATCAGCCGCTGCAACGATTGGAACCGTTCCACCTGAAGCAATGTCCGTGCCATAGTGGTAGCGTGGTTTCCCGTTCAATGTATCCCAGCCGAACTCAGTCGTGATTCTGCCATGTGCAGGTGCTGTCCAAGTTCCTGAGCTTACAGGTGTAGTCACTGTTGGAGTCGATGAACCGCCACCGCTGTTGTTGCTTGCTGCTTGCTTTGCAGCCGCAGCAGCCGCCGCTTCAGCCTGTCTCTTCTTCTCAAGTTCACGCTGACGGGCAAGCTCGGCAAGACGTGCCTGTTCTGCCTGGATTTCTCCACCGATTTGTTGTTCCATCTTCGCTAGTTCATTGGATTCTTGTTCAAGATCCGCTTTTTCCACTTCAAGTGACGCCTGTTGTTTTTCAAGCTGCTTGAACAATTCTGCTTTTTGAGCTTTTTCGCTGTTCAAATTTTTCTTCAAGGTTTCAAGGCTTGCTTTATCGTTTTCTAGTTGTGCAAGCTTTGATTCTACATCTTTTTTCTTTTTCTCTAATTCTTCCTGATCACGCTTTTGCTCGTCCATGATTTTCTTGTCCGCACTCACAATCGTGTTGACTGCCGTGATCCTGTTGATGAAGTCGCCGAAGCTTTCCGCTCCAAGAAGGACATCAAGGTAGTTCGCAGATCCGCCTTTTTCCTGGATCGCACGAGCACGTTCCTTCAAAAGTGCATCGCGCTCCTTGATTTTTTCTTCAAGCGCTTTGATTTCTTCTTTAAGTTTTTCAATCTCAGCTGTAGTTTCATCGATTTCTTTTGCCTTAGCTGAGATTTTGCTTTCAGTGTCTTTTATTTTCGCGTCAAATTCTGCGATTTGAGCTTTGATATCTTTTTGTTTATTGATGTTGGCATTGATTTCGGAATTTTTCTTGTCGATTTCTCCGTTAAGTTTATCCTTTTTGGAAGAAACCTCATCTTGTTTCTTTTTCAATTCCTGTACGGATGTTGCATTGGCCGGTGTTCCCATTGCAGGGAAGCTTCCGATTGTGAGTGTTGCTGCAATCGCTATAGATAAAAAATACTTCCTGTTCAAACGGCATGCTCCTTTCAGCTTCTATCAACCTATCAAATTTTTAAACTCTCAAGAATTTACGAACAGACATGAAGCTTCCCCAAGCCCCAATCAAGCATCCCATTAGGAGAATTAATCCGTTTACTTGATAGATGAACGGGGTAAAGTCCAATATCTGAATAAAATGGTTTTGAAGTTTCGGTTTTATAAAGTCGTAAGCATAGTAATAACCAGTTGTAACAAGAGCGATCGGGATAATAGAACCTAAAACACCCAGCCATAAACCTTCCAAAACAAACGGCCAGCGTACAAACCAGTTGGTTGCACCCACGAGTTTCATTATCTCGATTTCCCTTCTTCTCGCGACGATCGTTATTTTAATCGTATTGGAAATGAGGAACATTGCTGTGAATAGTAGACCGATGATCAGCACCAATCCAACGTTTCGACTCATTTCAAGGATATTAAATAACTTCTCGATCTTCGCTTCACCGTACATCGCTTCATTCACATGATCAAATTTATTGACCTTGGCAGCGATCTTGCCGGTATTGCGCGGATCTTCCGCTTTTACAATAAACACATCATAGAGTGGGTTATCTTGCTCGAATAATCTGAAATCATCACCGAGATCCTTCACAAGGTTCTGAAGCTCTTCTTCCTTGGAAGAGTAATTGACGGATTCGACTCCATTTATTTTCTTTATCTTCTCTCCAACGGCTTTCGCTTCATCAGGTTTTGTACCGATTTCCATCAGGACCCTGATCTCTACATCTTTCTCTATATCCGTTGCAACCTTGTTCATATTCAGCATCAGGACGATGAAGACACCAACCAGTAGCAACGTTACGGTTACGGCACTAACGGATGCAAATGTCATCCAGCCGTTACGACCGATACTCTTGAAACTTTCCCTTAAGTGACGGGTATATGTCCTAGCCTTCATAACCGTAATCACCTCGCTGTTCATCACGGACAATGCGGCCATTCTCAATGGCGATTACCCGGTGCTTGATTGTGTTGACGATTTCACGGTTATGCGTGGCCATGATTACGGTCGTGCCGCGATTCGCGATTTCCTCAAGGATATTCATGATATCCCATGAAGTCTCCGGATCAAGATTTCCTGTCGGCTCATCAGCAATCACGAGCTTCGGTGTATTGACGATTGACCGTGCAATCGATACACGCTGCTGCTCTCCGCCTGAAAGCTCATTCGGGAGCATTCTCGCTTTATGCTTCAGTCCTACAAGGTCCAGTACATCCATGACCCGCTTCTTGATATTCTTCGGATGCTCCTCGATTACTTCGAGGGCAAACGCAATATTTTCATATATTGTCAAGGAAGGTAGCAGTTTGAAATCCTGGAAGACCACTCCTATGTTCCTGCGCAAATGTGGTACTCTACTATTTTTTATCTTTGCCAGATTGATACCGTCTACAATGATATCACCTTTTGAAGGTTTGACTTCGCGGTACATCATCTTGATGAAGGTGGACTTTCCGGCGCCACTTGGACCCACAACATAAACAAACTCGCCTTGCTTTATGTGGACGTTGAACCCATTTGCAGCCATAACGCCATTGTTATACTGCTTATAGACGTCTTTCATTTCTATCATTATCAAATCACCTAATTTGTAGTATGTAGTTCCCCTCTTGGCTGTTTTCATTCTAGTATGTGAGACGGCAATTCTTGCGACTCTACCAATTTAGACATAAAATGGTGAAATTGCTCGAATTTCGCTTACGAAAATATTATAACATCACTTTTTACGAATTTAAGGAAAAAAATTATTACAGTTTTATTTCAGGAACGTGGATTTTGAGAAAATTTTACCTTTTTTATTGACAATTATACCTAAAATACGAGAGAGTTCTAGTATTTTTTAACTAGTAACAGGTACTAACAACAAGTACGAAAGGTAGAGAGGATAAGTTTTCCAACATCAATGGTGGACTTGTCTGGAACCCACCAATGACTTTTTTTAGCTTATTACGACTGTGTCACATAGATTTAAAGAAGCTTCATACATGAATGTGGATAAATTTGTTGAAGTTTTGAACAAACAAAAAAGAGAACCCTCACAGGATTCCCCCTCTTAACAAGCTTATTTTTTATTGGCAAGCCACTCGGCAACCGCTTCTGCTTCTTCACCTTTGACAAGGCCAGCAGGCATTTGCCCTTTTCCGTTATTCAGGATATCAAGAATTTGATCTTTGTCATAGCGTGAACCGACATCTTTAAGGGCCGGACCCATGCCTCCTTCAAGATTCCCGCCGTGACAGCTGGTACATTTGTTATTCACAATCTTCTCGGCGTCGATGCCACCGGAGCTTGTTTCCGTGCTGTCTCCGCCATCGTTTCCGCCACAAGCCGCCAGTACCAATGAAGTTCCTAAAAGAATGCCTAAAAGCTTTTTCTTCATGTTTTCTCCTCCTAGGAAAAATTTAAGGGTGGAAGATCGAGCTTGGTGAAGTCTCTCTTCCATAGATAATTATACCAAGCTTAAACCCGTTTGAAACCTTCCCCCAACACCTCTGAAGCATCCATTGTGACCACAAATGCAGACGCATCAATGCTTTTCACCAGTTGTTTCAGTTTTGTGAATTCGGTCTGATCCACAACGACCATGAGGATGGGACGTTCATCATCCGTAAATCCACCATATGCAGATAGTTTTGTCACACCGCGGTCGATTTTATTCAGGATTCCTTCCCGAATCTCTTCCTGGCGGTTCGTGATGATGAGTGCCATCTTGGACCGGCTGATCCCGACCTGTACGAGATCAATCGTTTTACTTGTCACATACAGCCCGATCAAGGCGTACAGACCACGCTCAATATCAAAGACGATCGCAGCCGATAAAACGATCATCCCATCAATCATCGCCACACACGTCCCGAGTGACAGACCGGTAAATTTGTTCACGATCTGGGCGGCAAGATCCGTCCCTCCAGTCGAGGCTTTCCCCCTGAATACGATGCCCAGTCCGATTCCGACTCCGATCCCCCCGAACAAGGCACCCAGAAGCGGATCCTCCGTCCATGGCTGCCAGTCTTCCGTCAAATAGACGACAAGTGGCAAAAACACGGTCCCGATTGCGGTCTTCACTCCAAACTGTAGACCGAGGAAGATCAGTCCGGCAATGAATAGCGGAATGTTAAATGCCCACTGAACAAAGGCAGGCTTCCAATCAAATAGCCCCTTTAATATGGTTGAAATCCCGCTGACCCCTCCCGATGCAACTTCATTGGGAAGTAAAAAAACATTGAACGCAATGGCCACGATCGATGACCCAAACACAACAAACAAATACTCCAATAACTTCTCTTTCCGAGGATTATATGACTGCTCTCGACGTCTCTGCTTCAAACCCATCCCGTACGACTCCTTCTTCATATGTAGTAATAGTATGAGTACAACCCGCCCGTCTCATCCCTCTAGGATTCCTTGAAGTGTTGCATGCGCGCTTTAGCACGGTAATCGAGTGAGGGACGTACCTTGGTTGGGTCATTCATTTATGTACTGTGCGGATGCATGGAGAATTCACACCAGCCTGCTCTGTTATAACCTTTGAGAGTATAGCATGGGTGGTGGAAGGTGTAAATGACAGTTGAGTGACGTGTTAAAGCATTAATGGGGTGGGGTGTTTTTGGATGGTGGGGCGGGAGTTGTTGTTTTGTGGTGGATTGGTGCCGATGGTTGGGGAGCGTGGTTTGGGATGGGGTGCCCGGGTAAAAAGGAGGGATTTGTGCCTGGCTCGTTTTGGTGAGTTTGAGCCTGGCTCAGATGAGCATATTTGAGCCAGGCTCAAAAACGTGATTCTGAGCCTGGCTCCACCCAAGTGTTATCCCCATAAAAAAACTGAACCTCTCACAAAGGAGTGGTCCAGCTTTTAGAATTACTTAATCTTCGAGCGAAGGTACGCATTGATGAACGGATCAATGTCTCCATCCATGACGCCCTGTACGTTTCCTGACTCCGTATTGGTTCTGTGGTCCTTGACCATGGAATACGGGTGGAAGACATAAGAACGAATCTGGCTTCCCCATCCGATTTCTTTTTGCTCGCCTCGGATTTCAGCCATTTCCTGCTCTTGCTCTTCGATTCGTTTTTGGTATAGTTTTGCTTTCAACATCTTCATGGCAGCTTCACGGTTCTTAATCTGTGAACGTTCAGACTGGCATGTCACAACGACATTAGTCGGTAAGTGCGTGATACGGACAGCCGAATCGGTCGTATTGATGTGCTGACCGCCGGCACCGCTCGCACGGTACGTATCGATTTTAAGATCTTCCGTACGGATTTCGATTTCGATTTCTTCATTGAACTCCGGCATCACTTCGCAAGAAACGAATGACGTATGACGGCGGCCAGATGAATCGAAAGGAGAAATACGGACTAGACGGTGTACACCTTTTTCAGCCTTCAGGTAGCCATAAGCGTTGTGGCCTTTGATGGCAAGGGTGACACTCTTGATCCCGGCTTCATCTCCAGGGAGGTAATCGAGTGTTTCCACTTTGAAGCCTTTTTTCTCAGCCCAGCGAGTGTACATACGAAGCAGCATAGAGCCCCAGTCCTGTGACTCGGTACCGCCTGCACCCGGGTGAAGCTCGAGGATGGCGTTGTTTTTGTCGTACTCTTCGCTTAGGAGCAGTTGAAGCTCATAGTCGTTCAGACGCTTCATCAAGTCGCCTAGCTCTTCTTCAAGATCCTGTTGAAGGTCTTCGTCTGGCTCTTCTTTTACAAGCTCAAGCGTAAGCTCCAGGTTTTCCTGTGTTTCGAGTAGCGCTTTGTACTCATTTACAAGGCCTTTTAGACCGTTCCCTTCGTTGATGAGACCCTGTGCTTTTTGCTGGTCATCCCAGAAACCTGGCTCTACCATGATTTCGTCAAGTTCTTGGATTCTTGCCTCTTTGTTTTCTAAGTCAAAGAGACCCCCTGAAGTCCGCTAATGTCTTAGCTGTTTTTTCTAACTCTGATCTGATTTCTGCAAGTTCCATGATTGGTCACCTCTAAATTTATTTTGTAATTAATTGTGCTCTATTAATACCGCTGTTGATTTCCGTGGAAGACTTCGCTTTCCGCGGGTGACCCGTGAGCCTCCTCATCGCTTCGCTCTTGCGGGGTCTCACATTAGTCACTTCTCCCGCAGGAGTCTTCGTCTTCCACTCCAATCATCAGCTGGATAGTTCCCACATACCAAAGTCGCACTGAATTTGAATTGAGATATAGTCTAGTTTTACGTTGAGCCAGGCTCAAATTAGCTGTTTTGAGCCTGGCTCGGAATCTTACCAAAAGCTGTGCCTGGTACAACAAGCGTGATTTGTTCCTGGCACAATTCGTTCCATCTGTGCCTGGCACCACGAGCAGTTTGCCAGAATCCTCTCACTAAAAACGGAAAAGTACCTGGTACCCCTAAACATAGGTACCAGGTATCATCTCCATTCTTACATTTATCCCATTCTGCCGTGGCAGTGTTTGAATTTTTTGCCGCTTCCGCATGGGCATGGTTCGTTGCGGCCGGTTTCCTCTTGTTTGCGGACCGGTTTTTTCTTGGCTTTGCCACCTTCTTCTTTCGGGTTGACGGCTTGGCCTTTTGCGACTTCCTGGCGCTGCAGGTTGTTGCGGATTTCAGCTTTCATGATGTACTTGGCTGCATCTTCTTCGATGGCCATGACCATGCTTTCGAACATCGCGAAGCCTTCATGCTGGTATTCGCGAAGCGGATCGTTTTGACCGTAGGCACGAAGGTGGATCCCTTGGCGCAGCTGGTCCATCGCATCGATGTGGTCGATCCATTTTGTATCAACCGAACGAAGCAGGATGACCTTTTCAAATTCACGCATTTGTTCAGGTGTCATCTCTTCTTCTTTTTCATCATAGCGATGCTTCACGTCTTCCCAGATGAGATCCATCATTTCATCCGCTTCTTTTCCTTGAAGGTCTTCAACCGTTACGTCACCTTCAGGAAGCAGGTTCGCATTCACGTAATCGACGATTCCTTGAAGATTCCAGTCTTCCATTTCCTCGTTTGCGGTATGGGCTGAAACCTGGCGTTCGATGACGGATTTGATCATCGCTTCTACGATTTCACGAAGGTTTTCGGATTCGATGACATCGTAACGCTGCTTGTAGATGATTTCGCGCTGCTGGCGAAGGACATCGTCGTATTGAAGGAGCTGCTTACGAGCGTCGAAGTTGTTTCCTTCCACACGTTTTTGTGCAGATTCAACGGCACGGCTGACCATTTTACTTTGGATCGGTTGGGAGTCATCCATCCCAAGACGCTCCATCATGCTCTTCATGTTATCGGAGCCGAAGCGGCGCATCAATTCATCTTCCATTGAAAGATAGAATTGGGTTACACCAGGGTCTCCTTGACGTCCGGAACGTCCACGGAGCTGGTTATCGATACGGCGTGATTCATGACGCTCGGTACCAATAACGGCAAGACCGCCAAGATCGAGTACGCCTTCGCCAAGCTTGATATCCGTACCACGTCCGGCCATGTTCGTCGCGATCGTCACGGCGCCCCTTTGGCCTGCTTCTAAAATGATTTCGGCTTCACGGCCATGGTTTTTCGCATTCAATACGTTATGGCGTACGCCTTTTTTCGTCAGTAGTTTCGAGATCAATTCTGATGTTTCAACGGCAACCGTCCCGACAAGGACTGGTTGTCCCTTTTCATAACGTTCCTTGATATCCTCGACGACCGCATTGAACTTCCCTTCCATGGAAGCATAGATGAGGTCGGCACGGTCATCACGGATGATCGGTTTGTTCGTCGGGATCACAATAACGTTCATGTTGTAAATGTTACGGAATTCCTCTTCTTCCGTCTTCGCCGTACCGGTCATACCAGAAAGCTTTTCGTACATACGGAAGTAGTTCTGGAACGTGATCGTTGCCATTGTCATGCTTTCGTTCTGGATCTCGAGACCTTCTTTTGCCTCGATGGATTGGTGAAGACCGTCACTGTAACGGCGGCCTTTCATCAGACGACCCGTGAACGAGTCAACGATGACGATTTCACCTTCTTGTACCACGTAATCAACGTCACGGTGCATGCTGACATGTGCCTTCAACGCCTGGTTGATATGGTGGTTGAGGGTGACGTGTGAAATATCGAAAAGGTTATCGATGTGGAAGGCTTTCTCCACTTTGGTGATCCCTTCTTCGGTCAGCTGAACACCCTTTGTTTTTTCATCATACGTATAATCTTCTTCTTTTTTCAGCGTGCGGACAACCGCATTCGCCTGGATATATAGCTGAGGCGTGCGCTGTGCGTTACCGGAAATAATCAATGGTGTACGCGCTTCGTCGATCAGGATTGAGTCGACCTCATCGATCACGGCGAAATGAAGCGGACGCTGTACCATTTGATCTTTATAAAGGACCATGTTGTCACGAAGATAATCGAAACCGAATTCGTTATTCGTTCCGTATGTGATATCCGCTTTGTACGCTTCACGTTTCTCTTCTTTTGACATGGAGTTGAGGTTCAACCCTACAGTCAGTCCAAGGAAGTTGTACAGCTTTCCCATTTCCTCTGCGTCACGGCTGGCAAGGTATTCGTTGACCGTGACAACGTGAACGCCTTTTCCAGTGATCGCGTTCAGGTATACCGGCATCGTCGCTGTCAAAGTTTTACCTTCACCGGTCTTCATCTCGGAAATATTACCGCCGTGAAGGGAAGCTCCCCCCATCAGCTGGACGCGGTATGGATAAAGTCCAAGGACACGGCGTGCCGCTTCCCTTACAACCGCGAATGCTTCAACGAGCATGTCATCAAGGTCTTCGCCTTTTTGATAACGCTCCTTGAATCGCTCCGTCCTCTCACGAATCTGATCATCCGTGAGTCGCTCCATTTCAGGACCCAGTACTTCTATTTCATCAGCCAGTTTTTCCAGCCTTTTAATTTCTCTTTTATTTGCATCAAATACTTTGTTCAAAATCCCAAGCATGTATAACGCTCCTTTATCCTGTAAAAGTAAGAGCCAAACAACACTTTCCACTATAACGAAAGGAAATGAGAATTTCATGAGAAAAGGGAGAAAAACGATAGAGTGGCTTATCTACCACCCGTTCCCCGGCTCAAACATCTCTTCTACACTTTCGCTAAAAGCCCTATAAATCCTGCTACTACATTCCTACTAATTCTACCACTATCCAACCCCTCTTACAACAAAAGCCAAGATGAGCAGAGAGAGGGTTGGTCCTTTAGCGATTTAAACGACAAAAGGTACGTCCCTCATCGCGGTGAAGCGATGAGGGACGTACCTTGGATTGGGTTAATTATTTAGTAGTTCATAGACGGTGTCCTGGTAGCTTTCCCAGATCTGTTTGCTTCTTCTGGAGATGCTGTTGGCGGACACATCAAAGTATTCGGCCAGTTCCTTCTGGACGTGGCGGATACTGATTTCATCGATGTTTTTCGCCATGTCGACGAGTGCACCAGAATAGATTTTCGGGTTACGGATCGTCGGGCGCTCACTGTAGAAGTATTTTTCCAATACCGCTACAAGCAGGGCACTTTCTGCTTTGTCTTCCCCTTTTTCAGAAAGGAACGTTTGCAATGCCGTTAGCGCTTCAGCATATTCTGGGGTCTTCCAAATTTCTACGCCTTCAATCGTCCCGTCCTGCTCACTGGACTCTTCTTGTTCCTCCGGTGCTTCAATCTCACCTTCAGCGACTGCCGATTTCTTACCGGACTTCTTCTTTTCCGCATTATATAAAACAAAACCGACGTCAGCGAGCATCATATATTGATCGGCAAGGTAATCCTGAAGGTTCTCGAATTCCCCTTGTTCGAAACGGATTTTCACCAATTCCATCGCTGCTTTTTCAATGGATGGGTAGATGAAGTACTGAGCAAATGGCAGGTACTCTTCTCCGTTCGGCAATAGCAGGGCCAAGAAGAAGCTGTTTTCTTCAAGCTTACCGAATCGCTCCTTCACGACCAGCTTGTCACCCGTGATCACTTCCTCTACGTGCAGCGTAGTGTCATCCATTTTTTCCACCGTACCGGCTGTGACACGCAGTTCTTTCCACGATTCTAAAATGGCAGCGGTTTGAGGTCGTGTGACCGTACCGACCGTCTTGTCGATGAAGCGGTCGATTAAACGCACGCCTTCTTCATCCTTCTGGGTCGCACCGTACCAGCTGACAAACGCCATTTCGTAGATATCCGGGTCGGCTTTCATCAGATCCATTTTCTTCAGGTATTCGTGATACGCCTCTTCCATCATTGGATCCTGCGCCGTTGCGATGAAATCATAAAGCTGCGCCTGAAGCACTTCAAGCTCCTGATTCACCATGCTATCTATATTCACACCGTTCGCTTTTTCACAGCATTTCTTATATTTTTTACCGCTCCCGCAAGGACACGGTTCATTTCTTCCGACTGTACTCATGGTTGTTCTTACCTCCGAATTCTTGAGTCCCGTTCACAAATGTTCATTATATAACATTTTCGGGATTGGTTAAACTGTTTTGGGGTATGTAAAAACAACCAGTGGCAGTTTGGCAGTTCAAATAAAATTCCCAAAAATAAAAAAAGCTGCTACATAGGCTATTTCACCTCTATAACAGCTCACCATTCTTTATTCGTCATAACTTTACTCACTCTTTTCTTTTAATAATGTATCTATATAACTTTTTATCTCTACAATTTTCTGATCTGTCACCTTCGTAATCTCATTCGATTTCTCATTTAGTTCCTTTTGATAATTTTCGTTCAACTTCTCATTAAGATAATAATGGGTTTCATCCTTTAGTCTTTGTATTTCACTTTCAGTAAGTGCTTGAACATCATTCTTAACCTTCATATCCCTTTCAGAAAAATATGATGAAATCTCTGCCTCATATTCCTTCTTCAATACTTCTGCTGCATCATTCACGTGGTAAACAAGGGCACCTGCAGCTCCACCGACTATGAAACAACATATGGCTGTAATGATGAAAACCTTCGAAAATAATTTCCCCATTTTTACACCATCCCTTTTTTAACCTAATATTATATTCTATTAATTGTTGATTGTTTTCATACAAATTAATTGAAATTTGATAAAAAAAGAGCCACCCTCAAGTTGAAACCTAAGAACAGCTCATTTTCAGTCTACCTATTTTGCATTTTCATATAATTCAAAACATCCAAATCAATATAATTCTCTTCCTGCTCCCGCATTTCGAAGTTTTCTGTATGCAGATAATCCTTCAAACATTGATGGAGAGACTTTCCTTGGCCAGCATACCCGAGGCGTTTGAGCTCTTTCTGAAGATTTTCCTGAATCTCTCCTTCTATTAATACTACTCTTCCAGGATTTGTTTCCTTAAAATAAAGCTGGTGCATCAGATAGATTCTCTGTAATTCTTTAATAGGGGTTGAATGGTCATCCACCCTTAAATCAATGTAGCGGTCATTGAACCCACCGTAGCCACCGTTCTCTTTTACAACCAAAATGGCTGCGGACTGCATGCCTCGAGAATCACCGCCTGCTTCCTGACCCGCATCCAGTGCCTGAAGCAAACGGTCTGCAAGACTCCCAGTAGTAGATTCAAAGGTTTCTCCCATCGCTTTTACCGTTTTACTATCTACTAAAATATTTCCTTGGGCAGCAAAATGGTTTCCGGTGATTCCACCTGCCCAATCATAACAGCCTTCTCCTGTGAATGTGGCTGCGTGTCCCCAAGCGTCAATCAATCCCACCTGTCTCAGATGGCGCTCGGGATCATCTTTCGTGATGATCTCCAGTGCTTCCTCAGCCGTCTTTCCTTCTTCCATCAACTGCAGTGCCTGCGGGCCGTAAGCAGTATTCGCATAAGACTGGGTAGCCACTGCACCGATTCCCGCTTTGGCAAAAGGTACGACCGATCCGACACCAAGGAACTTGGACTGGACAGCAATCCCCCATTCTTTTTGTTCGGGGTCATATCCGACAATGGAATATGTCATGTTTATTACCTCCTAAACTAATTGCGAAAAATTCACCAAGGATATGGAAAAAATCCTGCAGCCATCACGACGACTGCAGGATCTTTGGTTGTCTAATTAGTTTGTTTCAATCAATCCATATTTACCGTCACGACGCTTGTACACAATGTTCGTCGCATTTGTTTCAGCATCCGTGAAGACGAAGAAGCTGTGGCCCAACAAATCCATCTGTAAGATTGCTTCCTCACTATCCATCGGTTTCAGGTTGAATTGCTTCGTACGGACCACTTCTGAATCCGTATCCTCATCCACTTCAACAGCCGCAGCGTTTGGAGACACATGATTCAGGTCCTCCTGAGCAGCGAAGAATTCCTTCGGGCTTCCTTTTTCACGCATTTTGCGGTTCACTTTTGTTTTATGCTTACGGATTTGGCGCTCTAATTTATCTACTATAAGATCAATGGCCGCATACATGTCAGTGTTTCGTTCCTCCGCGCGAAGGACCAGGTGCGGCATTGGGATCGTCACTTCCACTTTTGTATTTTTATCAGGGTACACTTTTAGGTTAACATGTACATTTGCATCAGGAGTTTCATTAAAGTAACGGTCTAACTTACCAATCTTCTTCTCCACGTGTTCGCGAATCGCTGGAGTTACCTCAATGTTCTCGCCTCGAATGTTGTAATTCAACATGTAAACTCCTCCTTTTAAAAATAAAGCTATGTTTATATATTCTCCTTTCCCTCAAACATTCCTGCTTAAACTTTCAAAATTTTTTGTCATTTTAAAATGTTTTTTGTCGCAGGATTGCAGCACATGTCGAAAACGTTGCTACGTAAGGGTCTAGAGAGTAAAGAGTGTGATATTATGGTTGTGACGATTCACTCTCTACATTATTATTGTCTCACTTTTCGGGAAGAATAGACGGGTCAGTTTTGAAGGATTGGTGGATTTTTTGGGGCAGGTTTGTGAATGGGTGGTGCCAGGTACAAATCGAGGGAATTATGCCTGGCACCAGCGTTACACAACGATATCCCTCTTACTAAAAACGAAAGCCGACAACAAACCAAACGCAGCCAGATAGAATCCGATGACTATTACCGAGAACCCAAACGTCATCCCCCCAAAAGGAGGCGTCGCAAAGAAATACTGCTGCAAATCCGAATTCGCCATCAGCCAATACTTGCCCCCCTCCATACCACGCTCGTCGAATAGCAACATGAGGGTGTTGGAGGTAAAAGTAAGAAAAATGGTCAGTCCGATTGCAAGCGAACTTCGCCTCGTAACCACCGAAATCGTAAATGCCAACGAACATATAATGACCATCTCGATGAACCGCAACACGTAGGCACCGGCTACAACAAAGAAATCCACTGTAAATTCAAAGAAACTATCATAAAACCATAGAATGCCGAGGACGGATGAGAACAGAAAGTGAGCGGTCGTCAATAGGGGCGCCCACACTATGACGGTAATAAATTTTGATAGAAGGATCGTACTTCTTTTCACCGGACGGATCAATAGCAGCTTGATGGTTCCACTTGAGAATTCATCCGACACAATAGACCCTGCGATCACCAGGCAGAAGACCTGCACAAATACGTGCAGGTTCGACCTGATTCTCATAAACTCCCAAAAGAAAAACTGGGTTCCGTCAAAAAGCATGTAAACGAAGAAGGATGCCACGGAGTTGATGAATAGGATGATGCCGAGGAAACCCATGTGCGGGTGAGCGAGGCTTGTTTGATGGTTTCGTTGGTGATGAGGTTGAGTAGGGGTTTCATTGGGTAATCATCTCTATTATCATAGCACATAAACTTCAAAAAAATAGAAAAAGCCTCGAACTGTACGAGGCTCAGCATTAATTACTCAATAAAGGCGATAGGATCCCATCAGCCTCCGTTTTCCATATGATGAATGCAGGCTTTAGTTTAGTGCAAATAATTCTTTCTCTAGCAACCGGATCCTGCAGATGCGTACCCAATGACTTTCTCAAACTCATTGAATAGATTCGTCATCTCTTCGAACGGGTCGAACATTGCAGTTAACACAACATTCGTTTCCAACACCTTCCCAAGCGCCTCAAAAACACCTGACAAAACAAGACTGCCTGCCGTTTTGTCATCGTCTTGATAGGTCGCCTCAAGATAGTCCACCGCTTCCACCACCACTTCCAGCATGCCCACATATTGTTGAAGCAGTTTGAATTGCCGTTCATCTAGTTGTACTGCATTACCAAAGAATCACCTATTTCTTCTTATCATAGAACATACCGTCATGCTGCAGGTTTTCATAAGGGTTGGTATACTTTTGAGCCGATGTTTTCTTCTTCGTCAGTCCGTTCATATCACGCTTGATTTCTGCACGCAGGAGCATCAGCTTCCCGTCTATCTCCTGATTCCACCCCATCATCTGTTTTCCGATAGCTTGCTCATTCTCTGTGAATGGGGGGTTGATTGCGCCTAATAAACTTTGACGTTCGACTAATAGCTTCTCTATTTTTTCAATTACAGAATCTCGGTTTTCATCGGTTACACCATCAATGGCTTCTAATAATTGCTTTGTGATGCTGTGACACAGGATGACAGAGCTCATTATGCCTGTCCGCCTTGCCCTGCATGCTGTTTCTGGCGATTCACTTGCACGACTTGTTTCCACGTATCCCTGAAATCCGTCAAAAATTCTTCAATTTCTTCCAAAATAGAAAGATCGTTTTTCACATTCGCTTCTGCTAAACGGCGATTCAAGTAATCGTACAGTGACATCATATTTTTCGAGACTTCGAGATCCATGTTCAATGTCACCATCAGTTCATTCACAATCGCTTGTACTTTCTGGATGTTTGTATTCTTAAGCTCAATATTTTTATCTTCAATGGCTTTCTTGGCGATATTTAGAAACTTCAAGCTTCCATTATAAAGCATAAGCGTAAGCTCACCTGGTGAAGCCGTGTTGACCGAGTTATTCTGATAGGCTGTATAAGGGTTATTGATGGCCATGTTGACACTCCTTGCTATTTATAAAAATTACATACCCCCGCCGAACTGGTTCATGAGGTACATGGACTGCTGGTTCGATTGCTGAATCGCTTTTTCCATCGCGGTGAACTGCTTCCAATAGCGGTCTTCGACTTGAACGAGGCGATCCTGGAATCGGTCTATTTGGCTGTCCATATTATCAAGCATCCGACCGAGCGTATATGAGTTATTGACACTGGTTGGTTTGCCGGCTTTCTTTTCAATGCTTTCGACTGTGCCACTGATCGTTTCACGGACCCGCTTCAATAATCCCTGTGATTCTGTATCCGTTTTGGAGCCTGTTGCATTGAAGAGAGCGTAGACGGCTTTCGGATCATCTTCAATCGCCGCTCTCAATTTATCTTCATCGATGGTTAACTTACCTTTTGCCTGCCAGTTAAGCGAGCTAATTCCAATTTGACTCAACTGCTTATAATCTTCATTGACACCCGATCCATTAAAGGGAGTATATAGAGCAGTCCTGAGCTTCGTAAGTGCCCCGGATAATATAGAATCACTGCGTATCAACCCGCTTTTCGCTCGCTCTTCCCACATCTCTACCTGTTTTTCTGACATGCTTTCTTTTTCTTCATCAGAAAGCGGCTGATAGTTTCGGTAACGTTTTTCTGAAAGTTTTTCGTCAATTTTTTCAATCATTTCATTATATTTGCCTATAAATTTAACGATTTTATCGACCATATTGTCGGTATCACCTGAAACAGATACCTTGCTTGGGACGCCAGTTGGACTTTTTTGGTGAAGGGTATATGTAATGTCATTCAGGGAAAAAGTGTTACTTGCCCTTGTCACATCCAGTCCATTAATCGTTGCCTTCGCATCCATACCCGTTGTTGTTCGATCCAAAACACCTGCAGTATGAGTCAACCCAAATGATTCGAATAATAATTTAGCATCATCATCCTGCAACATAATCGAGGAGGCAGAACCGGTATCATTCTTCGTAATGGAGACCTTACCTCCTTCAGCGAAAGCAGTAATTCCCAATTCACGCTTATCTGATAGCTGTTTCAATACATCATCAAGAGTAGCACCCGCTTTAATCGTTAACTTAATGACGTCGGTTTCTGTACCATCTGGATTTTTCACCATGGACGCTGTCCCATCACCGTTCGTTACCTTCAATTCAATCTCTGTGTCGACTGAAAAAGGAGGAGAGGCAGTATAAGTCGAACCACCTGAAATCCAGTTGGTTGATGTTGCCAATTGTTTCACTTCCACCGATGTATTGATATTCCCGGCTGAAGGACCTGCCGTTGCTGTCACCACATTCGAATCGGAAGTTGCCACTTTCTTCTTTAGAAAATCTTTCTGTAACGTCATTTCATTAAAAATAAAGCTATCTAAATCACTAAGCATCGTATTCATACTGCGATAATCATCCCGCTGCCATTCCATCACTTGCTTCTTCTGCGTAAGCTTGTCAAGCGGGAGCCTCTCAGCCTTCATCAAGTCCGCCACAAGCGAATCAATGTCCATTCCGCTTGCTAAACCACCGACTCTCATAAAAAAAGCCCCTTTCTCTAAATCTTCTTATCTACCATCAATCCCACAAATTCCGTCATTGCCGCAAACATATCCAACACTTTCTTTGAAGGAATCTCTCTTATCACTTCTTTTGACTGCTCATCTACGATCTTCACATAATATTCCTGTAATTTATCATGAAATTCAAACTTAAGGTGAGTATTGGAAGCCGATAAAAACTCATTCATCCCGCGAACGACATCTTCCATCTTCTCTTTTGTAACAGGCTCTTTGTTTGTTTTTTCTTGGTGTAGTTCTTGTACCTGGAGTTGTTTTACCGCTTCATTTGTATTAGTTTCTGATATACTGAATGATTGTATAGCCGGGGTTGAACCTGTTACTTTTTCAATCATCAATCTTCCTCCTAAGGTTTATATAGCTTATATCGGAATGATTTATGGGAAGTTTAATATGAGATTTTATGTGTGTTTGATAATTATTTAACTATTACAAAACCAAATATAAAACCCACTCAAATTGAGTGGGTTTTATATTTGGTTCAATCATATTAGGATTAATTGTTTAGAGTTTAAATGTGCCACCTATATTTCAATAATAAAGTCTTGATAAAATTTCAAATGAATTATTTCTGATAAAACTCTATCACTTTATTGACAGCTTCTATCACAGAGTCGGTATCTTTTTGCGACATCTTTGGAAATATAGGTAACGTAATTATCTCTTCATACCAACTTTCCGCAATGGGGCACAACCCTTTTTTGTAACCTAACTTTTCATAGTACGGATGCCAATATACAGGGATGTAATGTACATGTACTCCTATATTTTCCGCCCTTAAAGCGTTAAAAATTTCCAATCTATTTACTTTTAGCTTATGAGTATCCAATCTCAATATATATAAATGCCAACTCGATTCAGTGCAATCTAATTGATTAGGGATTATTACTCCTGGCAAGTGAGCAAAAGCTTCGTTATAGCATTGAGCAATTTCCCTTCGTAACTCAATAAATTTCTCCAACTTTTCTATTTGCGATAATCCTAATGCGGCCTGTACATCTGTCATTCGATAATTGTAACCCAAATCAACCATTTCATAGTACCATGGTTCTTTAAAATTGTTTTTTATTATCCCATGACTACGAAAGAGTCTAAGTTTTTCTGCATATTCTATTGAGTCGGTTACGATTATTCCACCTTCACCTGTAGTAATATGCTTCACTGGATGAAAACTAAACATGGTCATATCAGCTAAAGATCCGATTTTACTACCACTATAAGTTGCTCCTAATGAGTGAGCCGCATCCTCAATTACTACTAGGTTATGCTTATTTGCAATATCCTTGATGCTACTCATTTCTGCAGGTTGACCGGTAAAGTCTACAGGTATTATCGCTTTAGTTTTAGAACTAATTACTTCTTCTATCTTTTCAGGATTAATATTATAAGTATCATTGTGTATATCTGCAAAAACCGGCTTAGCACCTACATACAATGAACAATTCGCACTTGCAGCAAAAGTAATGGGTGAAGTAATAACCTCATCACCTTCTCCTACACCAGCTGCATGACAAGCTCCATGTAAGGCAGCAGTACCATTAGAAAAGGCTACTGCATATTTCACCCCTACATATCTGGCGAATTTTTCTTCAAATTCTTCTATTGCAGGTCCTTGTGTAATATATGGACTTTTTAAAATTCCAATTACACTATCTATATCATTATCGTCAACCCATTGTTTTCCATAAGATAAATAATTTTCTCTAGCTGGTTTCCCGCCATGAATTGCTAACATTTTTCCACCCCGCCAAATGCTCATGTTGATGACTGGATTATGACCTGAATTTCATAAAACACATTCATTTAAACTAAACTGGTATAAATTTAATATATGTATTTCTTTTTTGAGTAAATTTCTTGCTCTTAAACTATACAATATCCCAAGACATAGGAGTACCTTTCTTCAAATCCCGTTTAACTGTTTTACCTACCAATACATTGAAGTATTTCGGAGATAACCCTAGCCCCGGCCTTATACACTTTATATGCTCTTTTGTTAGGATTTCACCAGCTTTAATATCTTTAACTATATAGATTGATCTTCTACGTTTTAATGAATTTTTCTCTTTTTCAGTAGGTCCATATTTAATCTGTCCAATTGCATCAAAAGCTCTATTAGCTTCAGTAACTAGCTGTTTTAGTTCATTCGGCTCTAGTGAAAAAGCAGCATCAACTCCTCCTTCACTTCGCGAAAGAGTCAAATGTTTTTCAATAACTTTTGCCCCAAAACTAATACTTGCAACTGCTACCCCAATCCCTAGTGTGTGGTCTGATAGTCCTACTTCACAATCAAAGAGTTCACGCATATGTGGGATAGTTAAAAGATTAGTATCTTTTGGTGAGGCTGGGTATGTACTTGTACATTTTAGTAGTACAATATCCTTACAACCTGCTTCTTTAGCAGTTCTAACTGCATCATCTAATTCAGCTATAGAAGCCATACCTGTGGAAATAATAATCGGTTTTCCAGTACTGGCTACTTTTTTTATCAATGGTAAATCAATATTCTCGAACGATGCAATTTTATACATCGGAACGTTTAGGGACTCTAAGAAGTCTACAGCAGTTTCATCAAAAGGGGAGCTGAAAGGTATCACACCCAATTCATGACATTTTTCAAATATAGGATTATGCCATTCCCAAGGAGTATATGCTTTTTCATATAGATCATATAATGAATGCCCATTCCAAATATTATCTGGATTATCAATAACAAATTCATTATTTTTGATATTAAGCGTCATTGTATCTGGAGTATACGTTTGAATCTTTACTGCGTCTACTCCAGCTTTTGCAGCCTCCTCTACTAGTCGCAATGCTTTATCTAAAGATTGGTTGTGATTCCCAGATAGTTCCGCAATTATAAATGGTTTTTTATTTATTTCTTGAGAAAGTGAACCTACAAATCTCATTCGTTAACCACCTCAGTATCTATATTAAAATGCAGTAAATTTGATGCAACCTCACTATTTTTAATTGCATCGTCTCTATCTAATCCTGAACAAACTATATAATAGAATCGATCTGAACCATTTCTTAAGGGACGAATCCGGGTGTTACGTGGGTCTTGGAAAAATCCAAATTGTTTAACTACTTCCATTTGACTTAAATTTTCCTCGCCTGATATTGAACAAAGCATACCTTCATCCAACTCCCCTGGGTCAGCAGTCAGAAATTTAACTGTAATTGCTGGATGCTCTTCAAATACTTTATAATTTGGCAGTTTAATTTCTTCTCCTAAAGAAATATCTAGTTGTAAATCTATCAAATTGTATCCTGTAGCAAATTCAAATACCTCTTTCATAATACCACCTGGTATTCGTTCTCCTACTTCAATAACACTCAATCCATCTTCACCTTTTATCATCTGCGGAAAAATAATCCCATTTTTTATTGATAAAGTGTCAGCTATTTTTTGGCAAATGTTTTTTATTTCGCCAATATGTTTATTATAGTTTTCACACGGGTATAGATGTCGAAGAACAACCCCAAAGGATTTGTCTTTATGTTTAATTCGATCAGAAGCAATAGTTTTTACAACTTGCCCATTTAATATAAGAGAAACAACATTAATTTCATCACCTTCTATGAATTCTTCAATAATAATTTCTCCCTTATTAGAAGATTCTATCGCTTGACCAATAACCTCATCTGATAACTGCTCACGAGAATTTATTTTAAATAGACCAACTTGTCCACCTTTGTCAGTTGGTTTAATTACAAGTGGGAAACCTATCTCATAAGCTGCAGTCATTCCATCATTTATTGAAGTAGCATGGATATATTTAGGGTTTTGAATATTGTTTTTTTTAAAGTATTCCCGCATCTTGTATTTACTTTGTGAAGCCAGGACACTTGATAGACTCGGAGAAGGTAATCCCAATTCTTTTCCTACTTCGTAAATACTTCTTAATGGGGTTTCTGTTATCATTGATGTTATTGCATCGACTTTCTTTTTAGTTGCAAGGTCTAATATACGCTTATGATCTACAGTACTTATTAAGTGGTGCTCATTCGCATATTTAAAACCATATGCATCTGGATTTTTATCTACAGCAATTACATACATACCTCTATCTTTTGCTCGTTTAATAATAGGGAACTGTTCATAACCTGCGCCAACTATCATTATACGCTTACTCATTTTCTTTCCCCTCAATCACTATAATCTCGTTATTATTAATATGGAACTGATTCATTTTATTAATATTTCCCCATTTGTTAATTGAAATCAAGCCCCTGATCCAAGCTCCATGACCGAATATAAGTAGAGTATCTAGAGTGATATATTTATCGATGAATGATTTAATACGTTTTTCAAAGTCTATTAAACTTTCACCTAACACTACATCTCTAGGATTTTCAACCCAATTTACAACTTTGCTTAACTCTGACTTTTCTTTACCTTCAAAATAGCCAAAGTTTAGTTCATTTAAAAGTGGGTCGATAATTAAATTTTTGTATCCATATAAGTTTGCTGTTTGTTTTGTTCTTTTTAGTTCACTACATAAAACTAAATCAAAGTTAAATTCATTTTTAAGTTTTTTCCTGTTTTTTTTAATTTCACAATTATGATAATGATTTGGTGGAAGTACCTCAATATCTTGTGTACCTTGCAATAAATCTTCCATATTCCAGTAAGTCGGTAAATGTCGAATAATCACAATTTTCATTTAACATTCACGTGAAAAGTTTCACTTCTTAGGCCTTGACGCTGTGTTTCTAATAATAATAAATCTCTTAAAGGAATATTCCCTACATTGACATTAGGTCCAATTAAATTAATAAATAGCATCTGAGTTTTAGGAGTAGGTGCTTCAAATATCAGCTTTTCTGCTGGGATTTCTGCAATGACATCAGAAACTAATCCAGCCCTCAGCTCCCCGTTTGGTCTATATATACCGGCTGACGCAGAATCTCTACCTTCTGTAATTACATACTTACAACCAACTTCAATAAAAGATTTGATTTCATGTATCCAACTTGAAGGAGCCATAATATTTTCCGGATCCTTGGATCCGACTTCAGCAAGTACTGTAAAACCACTTTCCATAGCATTTTTAGCAATTTCTAATCTTTCCTCTAGAGGAATGGTAATTGTTCCACTCGAAATTTCAATCCAATCAACCTCAAAGTCACTTAAAAATTTTAAATATGTATTTAAATTATCTTCATAATAAAACTTTTCAAAAAGGGTTCCACCAAAATAAGGAGTAACCTGGTAATCCTTATAAAGTTGAATTTTTTCTTTTAATTTGGGAGAAACTGCAGCAGTACCTATTCCGAATTTCGCCACATCTATAAATTCGTGGTAATCTTCTAGAATATTTTGTAATTCTTTTATAGGTACCCCTACATCCGTAACAGCTGTGATACCTGTTTTTCTGAATTTTTTTGTTCTATTCGGTAGCTTTAAGTATTTCATAAACATACTCCTTTAGATGTTAATTTTCATTATGTAACTCAGATTTTTCATTCCTAAATAACACTACTATTCTTCACTTAATGTTGGAAATTACTCTTTAATTAGCTGAACTATACGCTTCGTGCCTAAACCATCTATTAGTTTTTGGCCATTTCTGATTAATTCCTCTCTTTTTTTTGTATCATTTAGTAAGTTCATAACTTCTCTACTAATAAGTTCTGGATTGATATTTCCAGATTCCCCTAAATATGTTGTGGCGTTAAAATCTTCAGATATAACTTTTAACGCTCTTTGGTTACTTGCAGTTTTTATACTAATTGTTGGTAAACCCATATATAACATTTCAATCAAAGTTGTACCACCAGATGTGATCCCTAAATCTGCCCAATTAAAATGATCGTACATTTGGTTAGATGATGTAATTATTTCGATACCATATGTACATTTATTTTGAAAATCAGTTATTATACTTTTATTCTTATTTAACGGACCTAAAATAACTCTTACTTGAAAGGTTTGATTTAATTCCATTTCAAGGAGTGCGTTTAATATAAGTAGAACTATATTTTCTTTATCTGAACCACCCATAGTAATCAAAATCTTTGTCGGTATCTCAGCTGTAATTTTATTTTCTAACTTGTTAGCCAGAAAATCTTTACGTAATAATGCGTATTTATGTCCAAGTAAAACTTGTGTATAGTCCATTCGATTAGAATAATCCACACTATTTGCAAAAAAACCCCTATTTATTACATAATCGGCGTAATAAATGTCGCATTGTCCAAAGTCGTCAAATAAGAGGATTTTATGAGAATGATTTTTAATTTCTTTTTGAAATTCAGAATTGAAATAATAACCATCAATTACTAGTATATCTATCTCAAATTTTTTTAATTGTTTTATTGTTTCGTTGGCGTCCCTGATAGAACCTGGTGCTACATCTTTTTCATTTATTATTTCAATTTGTTCTTCTAAAAGTAATTTTTCTAAATCTTTTGGGAGATCAAAAGAAAAGAGATATACCGCTCCCCCTTGAGAGATCCATTCTTGAGCAAGTGCCAAGCAACGCATAATATGACCTATACCAATTTCATTACTAGCATCAGCTCTTATTAATAGTTTTTTCATTTAATATAACTCCCTGTTATACCTGTTTTTGTTCTATATGTGAATTTATATTCACTAGATCCGGATTATCTTTTAGAAATTTCAAAACATCATTCATATAAAACAGCTCTCCTTCTATATAGAGCGAATCGTAAATATTTTTAATCAGTTCAAAATCTTCCGTTGTATCTACCGTCCACCTGTGGTTTTTATTTCCTTCGTGCTCATTAATCACATTACTTATTTGATATTCGGATATGTTATTATAGATATACTTTGTAACATGCTCACGTTCAGCAGCTGATACTGCTTTATTATTCATTTCTTCTAATACATCCATTGAAAAGATGGATGCATCTAACCCCCTCGGAAATGTTCTCTTAATTGTATTAGATACTAAATCATAAGATGGATAGTTTTCCAAATAATGTTGTACTACCTCGTCAACAACCTCAGGGTCTATTAAAGGACAATCTGAAGTGATTCTAACTACGGCATCTGCTTCATAGTATAGTGCTGCTTCATAATACCTTGAAAGCACATCTTCCTCAGATCCCCTAAAACTATTGATATTCAGTTTTCTACATATATTAATTATTTTATCGTCACTATTATTATTGGTAGTGGCCACCACAATTTGGTTAATTTTTTTAGAATGTGCTAGCCTTTCAAGTTGATGTTCTAATAAGGTTTTCCCTCTTACCTCTTTTAAAATCTTTCCTGGTAAGCGTGTTGAATTCATTCTAGCTTGGATTATGCAAACAACTTTCATTTAATTCACCCTTAAAAAATATGTTAATCTATTAATATGTTGAGTTCAGCCACTGATAACCATGAATCATTTGTATCGCTACTATACTTAAATCCTTCTGGGAGCGTTACCCCTTCACTAGAAACATCGAACTTCCACCATGGGAATTCAGGCTGAATTAAATAATAGGATGGAAACTCTATTGTTCTCCTTGCATCATCTTCCGTAATCATTACTTCGTGAAGTTTTTCACCGGGTCTAATGCCTATGACTTTTAATTTGCATCCCGGAGATATAGCTTCTGCTAAATCAGTGATTTTCATGCTTGGAATTTTAGGAACAAATATCTCTCCGCCTTGCATTCTTGTTAAGCTGTCGATAACAAATTGTACACCTTGCTCTAAAGTAATCCAAAATCGGGTCATACGCTCATCTGTGATGGGAATATGATCCTCGCCCTGTTCTTTAAGTTTTTTAAAGAAAGGCACCACACTGCCCCTGCTGCCCACTACATTTCCATAGCGGACGACAGAAAATCTGGTTTCTTTATTCCCTGCATATGAATTTCCTGCTACGAATAATTTATCCGAAGCTAATTTAGTGGCTCCATACAAGTTAATCGGGCTTGCTGCTTTATCTGTACTTAAAGCAATAACCCTTTGTACTCCCCTGTCTATTGCAGCTTCAATAATGTTTTGGGCTCCATGTATATTCGTTTTCACTGCTTCAAAAGGATTATACTCACAAGCCCCCACATGCTTTAATGCTGCAGCATGAATAACTACATCTACTCCGTCAAACGCTCTATATAATCGTTCTTTATCCCTTACATCACCAATAAAAAATCGAATTCTAGAATCTGTAAATTCTTGCGCCATTTCATATTGTTTTAATTCATCTCGACTAAAAACAATTACTTTTTTTACGTCATAATTTAATATTTTTTTTATGAACTTCTTTCCGAATGATCCTGTGCCACCAGTAATAAGAATTGTTTTCCCAATAATACCAAACATTTAAATCTCTCATTTCGTGTGAATTTTTCTTTTTGCCAACGTTTGTTCTTCATTGTCTTTTATCGGAAGTAACAATGGTTTTATAAAGACTTATATCGAATTTTAACATGGAAATAAAAACCACCAACCTCCCGCCTTAAATATAGTGAACTTGGATTCGGTCTTCATTTTTATGAAATAAAAAATAAAAGCTGGCTTTGCCAGCATGGGTTAATTTTTTGTTAAAAGCTTAGATTATTGTAAAAATTGTGGATTTAGCTTAGAAAGGTTTTGGGTTATAACCCTATAATTGAAAAGCATTCTTGTTATATCTATATGTAATTTAGGCGTTCAAAAATTCTCGAAGTGAAATATGATCCCACCCCTTAATATAGGCTCCACCTTCAGTACAATTGCACAACTCAATATCTTGATGAGTGCTAGCATATCTTTCAAACCATTTTAAATATGCATATAGATTTTTGGAAGTTTTCACCTGGCTGTTTCCATAGTAATCTTTTACTTCAATGTAACTATAGTCTTCTTGAATTACTTTTTGCGCATGAGTATTTGCAGCATGTGAATAATTATCTGTAAATGATAGGTCTTGACCGATTAACCCTATACGCTTGCTACCTAATTTAACAAGCATATCCAATAGGCAGGTTGCTACTGAACCACCTGTTTCTATGAGAATTGTATTACTCTGAGCCTTTATTTCGGCTTGTTGAAAACCTTTTTGCCAGGCAATATATCTTTCACCCGAATAACTCTTTACTGTTAAATGATTTGCTGTACTCAAATATACTAGAGGTATACTTGTCGTATTTATCCCCTCTAATTGTTTAAATATATTATCTTTAGGATCGGATATCATGATTAAATCAGGTTTGATATTTTCTGCAAGTAGTGGAATTACAGCGGTACCCACACAAATTACTTTAATTTTTTTATCGAGTCTTACTCTCTTTAACATACTTAATTGTTTTGTTAGTGAGGGGCCAGCCGATACTAAAATACAAGTATGATCATGAAAATTGAATCGTTCATTACTTATCTCTTTATCTCTTAAGGTAAGATTTAGATTAAAATTCTCTATTAAATTCCCAGATTGTTCTAGAATCGTTCTATTATATAAATGAAAAGATTCCAAAGATCTTTTCATCGCTTTGTTTTCAATGAGCTCTAAGGAAGGTTTATAGATAAACAAGTTTTCCATATTTTCATTTAGCATTTGCATTAGTTCATCTAGAATACTATCTTGGTCAAAATGCAAAACAACTTGTTCATTTAGAAGATCATCTGAAATTAACTTGTTGTCATTCATCCATTTAACATATTTGGCGTTAAATTCAAAAATATGAATGGTGAGATCAGGATATATCTTTTTTAATTCTGCAATATGATATCCCAATCCTAATCCAATGACGATAACTTTATCCTGCAGGATTTTTGGAAGCCCGTTGACCCATGAAGTTGCTTCTTTTATCGGATTATACCTACTGTGCAAATAATATTCTTTCCCGTCATGCTTTACCTTTACTGTATTGTGTCCCCTAGCCTTAACTAATTCCCAGTTCAATCTCTTCACTTATCCTTTGCTATTCTGTCTAACCATCTATGCATCGCAGGATTAATCTCATATTCGAAAATATCTGCAATAAGGACTGTATCTTTAAATTGTAACCCTTCTTGAATTTCAACTAGGTATTCATTTATTTCATGTGTATCTATATTTAGAGAATAATCTATCCCTTTAATCCCATTAACCGCACTAACAATCCATTCGATTCCATTTATTATCTTTTGGATTCTACCCATAGCTTCAAAATCTTTATCTTTTCGAAGCAATTCTGCAATAATAATAGACTCATTTGCTACTTTCGGCAGAAATTCTTCTAGGCTCTCAATCGTTTCCAAGACTAACTCATTATGTGACATTCTTATCCCTCTTTTTTTCATTTTCACTTAACTTGTCTAGTAACTCTAATAAAAAAGAATGACTAAGTTTTGTGGATTCTTTAATTCCTTCAAAAAGCAATTTTGTTTTGTTGAAAATTCGTTTATTACTATCTTCAAAGGATTCATTATCTTGTTCTAAATTACTATGTTGCACTTTAAAAATAACAGGTCTCAAAATATAAAATAGAAATTCATTGTGCAAGTATTCCTTTAATTCATTTTCACATTGGGAAAGTCTTTCATTACTAATTGTATCAAACAAAAAATTATTTTCTTTGATATGAGACATTATCTTTTTAACTTTACTAGTTAGCTTAATTATTTTCTCATGAATCACAACTAGTTCTTTAACTTCCATTCTAAAATGTTCCCATTCTTTATTAGAGCGTTCATTTTGATTTGGAAGTGTATCAATCAAAGTAGTTTTTTTAGAAATCTTACAATAACTATCGACAAATGTTTTAAATGGAATTTGCTGAAAACCAGTAATTTTCACTCCTCCTTCTGTACAATTATATAGCCGATGTTTATGATTTCCAACCGAGCTCGCATATTGCTCAAATCCCTTTTGCATACCATTAAAAACATAATCCGTTAAAACTTTTTCTCCATTGTAGCCTTCAGTGTAATACATTTTTCTTTGTTTTTCTTTTTCTTTATCAATACCAGACTTCCCTTTATTCCCAGATGCATGAGTTTGATTATTTGTGTACGCCAGATCCTGTCCAATTAAAGCAACGGGGCCAGTAGTTAACTTCATCGCTATATCCAAGGAGAAATTGGCTACTGAATGTCCAGTTTCGACTACTCCATTGTCTCGTTGAAGCAATTTATTTGTCCACTTATTCATGTACGTATGATCCGAAATGTTAAAGGTAAACTGTTTTCCATTATGCAAGGTAGGTATTCCTTTATGAACTATAAGAGGATACGCCATGGGGATATCAGAAAAATTAATATCTTTAAAATGATTATAGTTTGGTTCACCCCCATCCACTGTCACAACTAGATCAGGCGTAATCCCTTCCTTTAATAGTGAATTAATAGTAGAACCCGCACAAATAATAAATGACTTATCGCGAATTCCTTTTAATAATGGAAGTTGTTTAGTTAAGGAGGGGCCACCGGAAGTAATGACAATTGGACAATCCATTTTCCCTGTTAAATCTTCTATATTATGGGAGGTGAATGCAGAATATAAATTTGAAGTATAATTCTCTTGCCATTTTCGAGAAAACATATGACGAGTGTTATTATTGAGTATTTCCATCATTAGCTGATCTTTGGAAATTTCTAAGCACTTCTTAAATAAATCCGGGTAAAGTTTTTGATAATTCGGTGTCTCAACTATTGTAAATCTTCCCATGTATTCTTGGAAACCTGCATTCAAGAGAGATTCAAATGAAGTAAAATCCTCACCTATACAAAAGTTAATATTTAAACCAGAAGTAATAAGACGTTTATTGTATTTTAAAGCTAACTCAAATACTTCTTCATCTGGCTCGATTATTATTAACCTGTCACCTTCGCTCATTTTATCAATAATTGAGTCGACTAAATATCCAAGACCCAAACCAAACAAAATATGTAAATGATTCTTTTTATATGAAGATTCCACTATTCTCTCAGCTTCCTCTAATGGATCATATTTACTGTGAACCAGTAAACCATTAATTTTTAAACTTATCATACCTCTTTTACTATCGAGTGTTTCAATTTTATACTTTCTTTGAACTTTATCCATTTACATACACCCTTTTAAAAAGGCAACCAATAAATTGGTTGCCTTATTGAATATTCTAGCTAATTAACGAAGTAATTGTAAAACTCCCTGTGGCTGCTGGTTTGCTTGAGCAAGCATTGCTTGAGCAGCTTGAGAAAGGATTGAGTTTTTCGTTTGAGCCATCATTTCTTGAGCCATATCTACATCACGGATACGAGATTCTGCGGCCGTTAAGTTTTCAGAGCCTGTATTAAGGTTATTGATAGTGTGTTCTAATCTGTTTTGAACTGCACCGAACTTAGATCTCATTGTAGATACAGTCTCAATCGCAGTATTTATGTTTGTAATAGCAGCATTTGCCGCAGTATTACCACTAACAGTGATTGCACCAGCTGATAACCCTAGAGCAGTAGCACTCATATTAGAAATAGAAAGTGTTATGACTTGTCCCGAGTTTGCACCCACTTGGAAATTATAAGTACCAGCAGATTGAATCAGCTTTTGAGTATTAAACTCAGTTTCATTTGATATACGTGTGATTTCTTCTTTTAATTGAGTTAACTCAGCGGAAATGGACGTACGGTCAGCTGAAACATTCGTATCGTTGGATGCTTGAACTGCTAATTCTCTCATACGTTGAAGAATAGAGTGAGTTTCATTTAAAGCACCCTCAGCAGTTTGAATTAATGAAATACCATCTTGAGCATTACGAGATGCTTGTTCCAATCCACGAATTTGCCCACGCATTTTTTCAGAGATCGATAGTCCAGCTGCGTCATCTCCAGCACGGTTAATACGAAGACCAGAAGATAATTTCTCCATAGATTTCATTTGTCCATTGTTTGCGGAACCTAATTGACGGTAAGTATTAAGAGCTGCAATATTATGATTAATTCTCATAACTAAATTTCCTCCTTGAAAGTAAGTCCACATCCTTGTGAACTGTTCAGTATTTGGTTTACAAAGAACATAAAGGTCGGCCGCCCTTTTCTTCCTTGCTTACAAGATTAATATCGGTCGTTATGACTCGGATTTAATAGTTTCATGAAAAATTTATTGTTTTTTTGGCAGTATGTTAAAGAGGTTGTCGATTCCTTTTGATGCTTCTGCATTTTCTTCCTGGATGGTCAGGTAGATTTCTTTTCTGTGGATTTCAACATTCTTTGGTGCGTTGATGCCGAGCTTCACCTGATCTCCTTTTATAGAAACAACACTAATTTCAATATCTTCCCCGACTTGGATGGCTTCGCCTGTTTTTCTTGTCAGTACCAGCATCGTCTCACTCCTTACCGGCTTGCTCTGACTGAGCAAAGATTAAGTGTTTTGTTTGGTAATCTCTATCGTTTAAGATGACTTGTTTCGCTTTGTTGTTTGCCAGATTGATAATGATCGGGGCTTGAAGATTCGCTGTTGATTCTTTCAATGTTATCTTCATTGTTAGTATTGTCAGTACTTTCACGTCTTTTTCCGAAGAAAGCTCTAATAACTCTACGCTCCCTGAATCTAACTCAAAATCGTATTCGTTTGTAAACAAGAAAGGGTCCGTTACTACGAATCCAAGCTCTGGTGTCGTAATCGATTGCAGAATTAAAAACCAATCGTTTTCCTCCAATGGAAGAAGCACGAATTGTTTCTCATCAAGAAAACCCGGTATACCCTGTTCAAATTTCAGTATGTCGTCCTCTTTCACATCAATTTCACCATGATATTTCGTATGTAGTTTCATTCTCTCATTCCCTCACTTTAAATTTCCTGCTCATATTTAATCCCGACATGCTTTAAGTTCACGAAATCAATTTGCAAATCGGCATACCTTTGAAGACTAATATCTACCTGCGCCTTTGATACATTCACATTTGGTTTTACAACCTGAGTGTTATTGACCACTTTTTGTGGAGTAAAATTCACCTTCACTTCACCAGGATCGTATTGAATTTCCACGCTTCCTGCTGAAGGAATCCAACCGATATTGAATTCATAGATTGGATCTTCACCATTTCGATTGGCTTGCTCTGCAATTGCATTGCCTCTGTTTTCGATCATCATGAGTTCGTCTCCATCCTGAGCCACTCGTGCTAGACCGGAAAGCCAGTCTTCATATCCCCGCTTAGAGAATTCCTCATTCCGTCTGCGCACGGATTTCAAATCCATATCAGCACGGGCTTCTGTCTGGTCAATCGTCAGTTTGGATGGTCGCCGTACAATTTCCATCTTGGCTTTTGGCTGCTGAATGTCAAGGGCAGGAGGCGGAGTTTCAATTTCTACTTTTCCGGGAGTTGTTTTGATCCCAATAGAAGCTGGCGTGGATTGCAATCGTATCTGTGGAACGTTCATAAGGTTTCACCTCTACTAAAAAAGGACCGCCTCTAAGGTGACGAAACACCTTAGAGGGTTGGTCCCCTTGCTTTTTTATCGTAAAAAGTCCATGAGTGTCGGCTGGATGATCCTTGCCCCCACTCCCAGTGCTGCACGATGGACACTCTCTTGAGTCTTTAAATCGGTTATTACTCGTTCGATGTCTGCATCTTCGTTGTCGGACAGGATTCGATTTGCGACTACTTCCTGTTGGCCAAGACGGTCATCAATCATTTCTAAACGGTTATAGCGTGCCCCGAGCTCAGATCGTTCTGCGGACAAAGTTTCCATCACATCGTCCAAGTTTCCAAGCTCTGCATCAAGCGAAGTAGTATCCCCTGATTCAAGTGCTTTTTGAATGTTATGTACCGTATCAAAAAGCTTCTGGCTGAACACGTTGCCTGGATTCACGTTGGCTTTCAGGGAAACACCCTGTGATACTTCAACATTATAACTACCGATGACCGAACTCGTCAGATTATCCGCCACCTTTGGAACACTACCGTCTGAAGGGTTTCCGTCTTTGATAGGGGAATTCCCAACATCCGTACCGTGGAAGATATAGCGACCTGCAACCTTTGTCTCGGCTACTCCGACCAAATCCTGCTTAATTTGTTCAATTTCAACTGCAACAGCTTTTTTATCCTCATCACTCAGCGTCCCGTTCTTCCCTTGAATGGTCAGCTCACGAACACGCTGTAACCCTTGGTTCACCTGGTCAATCCCGGCTTCAGAGTTATCCATCCACAAATAGAGCTCAGAAAGATTCCGCTTATACTGATCGATACTCGTCAAGTTCGAACGATAAAACATTCCTTTCATCGCGACGACTGGGTCGTCAGAAGGCTTGGTGATTTTTTTACCCGTCGCTAGTTGATCTTGAAGTTGTCCCATCCGGCCATAGGATGAACTGAGGTTTCTCATTGAGTTATTGGTTAACATGCTTTGTGTTACGCGCATTTAGCTTTCACCTTCCTATCTTCCCACGGTGCCCATGCCGTTAATGATTTTATCTAGCATTTCGTCTTGAAGGGTGATCATTCGTGCAGAGGCGTTATAGGCGTGCTGGTATTTAATCATATTGGTCATTTCTTCGTCCAGTGACACACCACTGACTGACATACGGCGCTCATCAACCGCTGACCGCAGTACTTCGGAGTTCTGAGACAAACGAACGGATTCCTGTGATTCGACTGCCATGGCTCCGATGACCGATTCGAAGTGTGCTCTGAAGGTCGCCGGCTTTTCACCGTATGAAAGCTCTACGGATGTAATGATATCGGCTAGAGCACCAACATTTTTAGAATCCCCAAGTGTCGGGTTGGCAGCACTGGCTGTTGCAATCATGTCTAGGTTGATCAGCTCATCTGCAATCTGGATTCGGTGGGCAAATCCAGATTTATCAACGCTTCCCAAGTCTGCTGAAGCATCCTTGCTATCTTGAAAGAACTTTGGTGTTTCTACCGTAGAGTCCTCCATTCCAGCAGGAGACACCCCTTTTTGGTGCTGTTCATTGAACGCTTTTGCAAACTCGTATGCCATGCTGTCCAGTTCGTTCAGCATCGTAATATAAGAGCCCTTGGCTTCGCCATTTTTATCCTGATAGCCGTAAGTATCAATGAGTGCCCTTAATTTCCCTTCTCCCTGTTGTAGAAAGTCATTCACATCAATGTTTTTGGTTCCAATGGTGACTGTATCCACCGTATTTTGAGGACCTCCCATTGAGACCTTGAGTTCATTTACCCTGCCTTTCCCAACTAAATTGACAGCAACGTTTCCATCTTGACCAACCAAATTTATCGTAACCTGTCCTTCAGCAATAGGTGAAGATGCACCACCACTAGATTGATAGGTTGTCTGGATGGAGACGTGCTTCGATAATTCATCGATTAACCTATCACGCTCATCATATAAATCGTTCGGCAGGTAGCCATGAGGCTCCACATCAGCAATTTGCTGATTAAGCTTATCTATTTGATTTGTAAGTGAGTTGATTTGTTTGACAGATACCGATAGTTCATTCTTCAGGTCATCCCGAACTCCAGTAAGCGATGAAGATAAGTAGTTAAACGTATTTGCCACGGCAATTCCACGTTCACGGACAACGGAACGGGCACCTGCATTTGTCGGATTGACCGCAAGATCCTGGAGCGACTGCCAGAACATGTCCATCGTCTTAGACAAACCTGATTCCGATGGCTCGTTCATGACTTCCTCCATCTTCTTCATCGCTTCCATTTTCGATTCCCAGTACCCTAGCTTATTATTTTCACCACGATATTGAATATCCAGGAATGAATCCCGAACACGCTGAATGGATCCTTCTTTTACGCCTGTTCCTATTTGTCCAGGAATATTCGGACGGTTCATGGCAGGGGCAGGGTACGGTTCAGTTTGTTCAAAATTCACACGTTGCCGGCTATATCCAGGTGTATTGGCATTTGAAATATTATGACCGGTTGTATAGAGTGCGCCTTGCTGGGTGTACATGCCACGTTTGGCAGTCTCAAGGCCGAGGAAAGTAGATCGCATGGTGGTGCCTCCGTTTCAAATAATTAAGCTTTCGAGTCGAACATGGACCGTGACGGCATGGTCGGCTTATCGCTGTTAGGTTTGTTATAAGTGGATTGGTTGTCCTGCGGTTGCATAACAGACAAGTTCATATTGACGAATTGCAAAGATTGATAGACTAATTTTTGATTCAGCTCATTCCGTTCCTTCAAGTCAAAAAGTAAGGCTGTCAACTTTTGCTGCCAATCACGAAGAACGGGTTGATCCCCGGAAGGGCTGTGCTCAATGCATTGCGATAATGTTGGAATTTCCTCCGTCAGCAGTCCCAACGATTTCAGATAGTTACGACACTCACGTTGACGTTCGTTCTCAATCGTGTTAATGGCAGTAACATGCATCTGCTCATCCTTCAAAAGATTATCGAGTCCTCCCATGTCACCGCTTTTGACTACATCGGTTTTCTTAACCGACAGGTCGTACAAACTTTTATTCAGCTTATATAATTTTTCAAGCGTTGCTATAAGCGCAGTTGCTGACATGGTTGCTCTCTCCTAATTCTGATAGAAATTCTTTAGTCCTTTGGCAATGGCTTTTGAATCAATTGTATAATTTCCGCTCTGTACGCTATCCTTCAAAGCCTCTACCTTCGCTTGGCGCTCTTGCACTAATTTCGAAGCTTCCTGCATTTCTTTTGCCGTGGAAGAAATCTCGATTTTGTCAGAAGGTGCCTTACCTGACTTAGCAGCAGCTCCCATCTTGTTCAGACTCCGCTGATACGGATTGATATTCTGGTTCCCAATATTATTGATTTTCATATTGTTTCCCTCACTTTCTACACGTTCACATTCTCTATTTAAGTATATCGGATAGAACGCTGGATTGTTTAGCGATGTTCCCTGGTCCGTTCTTCCTGATTCTAGTATGGTTCACTTGTCACGCATCGTGTAATATGCACCTTGATTACTCATTTTTTTCTTCCAATCACTATTTGCATCATGCAGCTGCAAGTCCTGTTTTATTTCATCCGTACACCCTTCACAAAGCTTACCGCGCGTAATAATCTTAGCGCACCGGTCACAGGGATATCCCAAGTTCGGGAACAACTTCGTCTGGATACGCCCCTTTTTCACCCACTTATATAGAAGTTCTTCGTCGACACCGGTCTGATTGATAATTGTCTCCATCGTGGCAGCCCTATTTTCCCTCATCTTTAAAAACCGATAAACCGTTTCGTACATTTTCTCATCTTCCTTAAAGCATGTCTCACAGACATCTCGGAACTTATTTTGCATGAATAGCGCATTACAGCGCGGACAGTTTGTAACCTCTGACATCTTCATCTTCCTCCTGATGATCCTCATTGTTTCCTTTTATATCGGAGGAAAACCGTTATCGTTTAGCCCCTTGCGAGAGTGAGGGAAGATACTTGTTTGGCTCCAGCTTGTTTTAACAGTATGGCGGCGAGTCTTAAGGTGATGCCGGTTGTGTAGATGTCATCGAATAATAGGATATTTTTATTGGTAAGGTTGCATTCCGTTAGAGTGAATACTTGCTTTTGATGTAAACGTTCCTGTCGGGGTTTTTTGGACTGTTTTTCGGTATGAGCCCTGGTTAGGATATTGGAAGGAGTGACACTTGCCGCCTCCAAAAATGCAGTAGATTGGTTAAAACCTCTTTCATAGTGTCTTTCTTCGCTAAGGGGAATGGCGACGATAAAATCGAATTCGATTGAATTCAGGGACTTTTTTATATAGTTGCTGAAAGCCTGAGCCAGAATGTGGTCTCCTCGGTATTTATATCGTGCGAGGTAAACTTTTAGGAATGGATTATATTCAAAGAGAGAGGTGTTAGTTGAAAGAACACCTTTCCACTCGGAATCCTCCTCCCAGCGTTGACAATCCAGGCAGATATCGCCCCTGACTAATTCTCCTGGCAACTTTTCCAACGACCTTGAACATTGCACGCATCGCTTGCCTGTAATATGCAGGAGTCCTTCTTGGCATTCTTTGCATAGATGTTTGGGTTCGTAATGGAACAGACCGGTCCAGGACTCCATTTCCCTCATTGGTTTCTCACAATAAAGACAGAACTTACCCATCGATTAATCCTCCTTTAGCCGCTTCCTTATTCATATTATTGATGTGTAGGAGAGCACGGATCATTTCCCTCGTCTTTCCGTAGTGAAAAAAGGTGACGTCCCCGGTTGGGAATTCGGAGCTCCTCCCCACCCTTCCTGCAATTTGGACAAGTGCGCTTTCAGTAAAAATATCCTCTTCAGCTCCCAGAACGGCTACATCGATATTGGGAATGGTGACGCCCCTCTCCAGGATGGTCGTGGTGAGCAGGATCGGGATTTCCTTGTTTCTCATTTGATGCACTTTCTCCTTTCTGGAAGGGTCTTCTGCGTGGACGGATTGTATTGCAGGATGGATTTTTCGCATTAGAGGGAGGGCCTTTTCCATTGTTTTGACCGATGGGAAGAAAATGAGTGAAGGCTTATTCTGATTCAAGCGTTCAATGGTCCATCTTATTAGAGGAGCTGGAATGCGATGTTTTTCTAAATTTTTTTTCCAATTCCCACTCCATGAGAATCGGGGTGTGGGAATCGGGTGACGGTGATAGCGGGCGGGGATGGGGATGTAGTCTAATTTCCTGGTGGAACATTTGTGTTGTGTCAACTCATCTGGAGTTGCCGTTAGATGGACGGTTGTAGACTTGGACTTCCTTGCTTTGTCCACCGCATACTTCAAAGAGTTGTCATAGGAAAAGGGAAACGCATCGACTTCATCAATGATCATGAAGTCAAAGGCATGCTTGTAACGGAAGAGCTGATGAGTGGTGGAAAGGACGAGCTGACCGTACTGGTGGCGTTCTTCCGAGCCTCCGTAAAGGGTGGTGATGGAGGTATGTGGGAAAACTTTTTGTAGCCGCGGGGAAAGTTCTAGGATGACATCGGTGCGAGGGGCTGCAACGCAGACTCGTTTGTTTTGTTTAAGAGCCTGGTTGATTCCTTCGAATAGTACTTCTGTTTTTCCGGCTCCACATACAGCCCAGACTAATAGATTTTGATTGGTGTTGAGGGCATCCATTACTCTATCAGATGCTTTTTTCTGGGCTTGTGTGAGGGTGCCATTCCAGTTGAAGGTTGGGTGTATGTGTGGGGGTGTCCCTGTTGGGATGTGGTTTGTCTGTGGGACTGGGGCTGGACCTGTCCAAGTGATGAGTGGTGTGCACTCTGATACCCGCCCCATCATGATGCAGTTTCGGCAATAGGTGCAGGGTTCTTTGCAGCGGAAACAGCGAAAGGTTGCGAAGAGATGTTTTTTTGTGTTGCCGCAGCGGTTGCAGAGATTGTTGGACACTCCTTTATTGTAGGTGATGTAGCCGTTCAAGTGGTGTTCGTGGAGGAGTTCGATGATGAATGGGATTTCGTCTGGGAGTAGGGATCGACCGGTGAGATGGTGTTGGAGTTGGGTGGAGAAGGGGAATGATGGATTGACTGGTATGGGTGGCGGTATTTTCAAGTTGGTGATTTTTTGGAGTCCGGATAGTGTGTTGTTTCGTAGCGGTTCTGGGGTTAGGTGGGTGGAGTTTGGTGAAAAGCGCATAATGTGGTGCCTCCTTTTTGCGTTTTTTTATATAGGGTGTCTTTGATGCGGGTGGTGCTTCAAATGTGGTGCCAGGCTCAAATTGGTGTTTTTGAGCCTGGCTCAGTTTGATACTATTGAGCCTGGCTCGATTTACCTGAAACGAGCCTGGCTCAACAACACCAATCTAAAATCTCCTATCTCGGCATCTCCCAATCTTTAATCCGCAATTTGGATTCAACATAGAATTGAATTTTTTGATGGGGATCTTCTCCGAGCGAATCATACAGTTTCTCTTTATCTGTTATTTTATCATCCTTCATGGTAATAAAACTTCTGTAACTGCTCCATTGATAGTCTTGAGGAGTTATAGAGCACTTAGCTTTGACAGGATTGAGATGGACATAGCTGCTCGTGTCCATGAGGTGCTTCCAATTTTTAATGAGCTTAGCAAAATAACGGTCTTGAAAAACGTGTCCGATATAATCGTATTTATTGTTGAAATATCTAGCATAGAGGGAGTGAATATAGTGAATGATCTGTGCTGGGGAGTGATCGATTGTTTCGATGACAAGGTGAATATGATTAGGCATGAGGCAATAAGAATGGAGTATAAACGGAGTTCTTTTCTTTGCTTGTAAAAGTAGGGATAAATATTTGTGGTAATCTTTCGACTCTCTGAACAAGTTGCCTTTTCTATTCCCCCGGGCTGTGATGTGATAAGTGGCACCGGGGTACCAGACCCTGAGCTTTCTTGCCATGCAATCATCCTTTCTTACTGTTTTTTTTTAATTTACTATTCAACATATTACTATTCGACATATTTTTTAATTCTCCTGCTTTTTGATTATTTCATTTGTCTTTTAATGATGTTGCTGGTGCCTGACTCAGTTGGGGTGATTGGGGCCTGGCTCATTTCAACCGATTTGAGCCAGGCTCAGATTACCGCTTTTGAACCTGGCTCAATACTGACGGTTTGAACCTGGCTCAAAGTGCCCCTTTTGAACCTGGCTCAACTCAACCAATCCCAGCCAGGCACCATTCATACAACACACAAATCCCCCAAACAAAAAAGCCAGACACCAACCAGCGCCTGACCTCTTCCACAATCTATCCACTAATCTTCTTCGCCCAGCCCATCCCCATCGAGCCTTCGCCCAAATGGGTACCGATCACCGGTCCGAAATAACTTACACTAAACTCTACATTCGGATACTTGCCAGCGAGTTCCTCCATCCACTCGACCGCTTCTTCTTCGCGGTTTGCGTGGATGATCGATGCTTGATAAGCTCCGCCATCTTTCACTGCGTCCTCCAATAAGCCTTCCACCCGCTTCAATGCCTTTTTACGAGTACGGATTTTCTCAAAAGGAACGATCACTTTATCAACAAAATGAAGCAATGGCTTCACTTGCAATAAGCTTCCGATGATGGCCTGTGCCTGCGATAAGCGGCCGCCACGCTGCAGGTGCGCGAGGTCATCAACCATGAAGTAAGCTTGGACCGTTTCCTTCATCTCATCTAATAAGCGGACGATTTCAGGGGCTTCTTTTCCTTCACGCGAAAGCTTTGCGGCTTCGATGGCATAGAAGCCCTGGATCATGCAGCTGATTTCGGAATCGTATGCGTAGACATCGATGCCTTCGACCATTCCCCCTGCTTGCACCGCTCCTTGATAGGTTCCGCTGATGCCGCTTGAAAGGTGGACCGAGATGACCGCGTCGTAGTCACGGGATAGTTTCTCGAATAGCTCCACGAATTCTCCTACCGGTGGCTGTGATGTTGTCGGCAGCTTGTCCTGGCTGACGACTTCTTCGTAGAATTCGTTTGACGTGATGTCGATTTCTTCGCGGTATGTTTCGCCGCCGAGGATGACGCTCAGCGGAATCATGTGTATGTTAAGGGACTCGCGCAATTCTTTCGGGATGTAGGCTGTACTATCCGTTACAATTGCCGTTTTCATAGTTGTTACCTCACTTATTTTAGATTTATATGGTCAACAGCCGGCGGGTCAGCCGACTGCTCGTCTACTCTAACCTATGTATCTTTATCATTTTATATGAAAGTTGTTTCGAATGCACCCATTTCACTGAATTTAACATTCGTATTACATCACAACGTTTCTCTCCTTAGGTTTTCGCCGATATCTTGATAGGAGAAGGTTCCCTCCTTCTAAAAAAATAAAACAAACGTCTGTTTAAGAGCGGAACCCCCGCTAGAACTGAGTTCTCCACACTTAATCAAACGTTTGTTTAAATTCACTACCTTGTCCCCATCTGCACACCAACCACCGTTTTCTTCGACTTTCTAGACGACAGGAACACCCCCGTAAATATGATGAACAGCCCAAGGATCAGGTTATGCGTTACAGGCTCTCCAAGCAGGATGAATCCCCAGATCATGGCCGTGCCCGGGATCAGATACGTGACCGTCGACGCAAATTCCGGGCTGCCGTTGGTCATGATGTAAAAATAAAGCAGGGTGGCGATGCCCGATCCGAAACATCCAAGGCCGATGATGCCGAACAGTGGTTCGACGGAAAGCAAGTCACCCACTGCGATTGGCTGGGTGATCAGCATGCCCACAAACCCGATTCCAGCACCGATCAGCAATTGAAACGTGGAGATCGTGACGACACTCGTGCCTACCAGGTATTTTTTTGTGTAATGGGACGAGAACGCATAGCTCATCGTCGCTAGGATCATCGTTCCGACACCGACAAAGTCCGAGCTAAAAATTCCGCTCACTTCAAAGTTCATCAACACAAGGATCCCGAAGAAACCGACCAGGATCCCGATCCACTGAAAGCTCGTCAGCACCGCTGAAAAGAGCAGGAATCCGATAAGTCCCGTCCAGATCGGGGTCGTCGCATTCAGAATCGATGCGGTATTACTATTGATCTGGGTTTCACTTAACGCGATCAGGGTCCATGGAAGAGCCGCATTCCCGATGCCGACAACGATCAGCTTCCCAATCGGTAAAGGCTTCTTCCCCATCCGCCGTCGCTGCATGAAAAAAATCGGAAGCAGTACGAGCGCTCCCGCCAAGCAGCGCAGGAAGACCGTCCCCCACACACCTGCCGGTTCCACCAGCCATTTAATGAAGACAAAGGACATGCCCCAGATGAGGCTCAGTCCGATCAGTGCTGTGTATAGTCTTGCCACTCACGCTACCTCCTTTTCCTTTTTCAATATAGGAAGGAAAATATAATTTAATAGAAAAATGGATGTTATATCGGATGAATGTATACGTTCCATCCTATCTTATTTTCCCCGGCAAAGGTAGCCCCATTTTCACATCATCCGTTACCTTTACAAACTTTTACAAAGAACACTACTTTTCAACCATTTCATTTCATCAATATAGTGCTAATATGTAAGTGTTTGCACCAAAATACATATTTTAGGGGAGATACTGTTGAAAAAAAATACGAAAAAAGTTGCTGGTACTGCTTTAGCACTTGGCCTTCTTATTCCTCAAGCCACTCCTTCCATTACATATGCAGATGTGATGGACCAAGATGTGGTAAAGCTTCGCATTTTTGAAACGACTGATATCCACGTAAACCTTGCCAATTATGATTATTATCAAGATAAAGAAACGAATAGCTACGGACTTGTAAAAACGGCTACCCTTATTAAGAATGCGCGTGAAGAAGTGAACAATAGCCTTCTATTTGATAACGGTGACCTGCTTCAAGGGAATCCCCTCGGTGACTATGTCGCAAAAGTTGATCCCCTTCAGGAAGGTGAGATGCACCCTGTCTATAAAGCAATGAACCTTCTTGATTACGATGCAGGGAACATCGGGAACCATGAATTCAACTATGGACTGGACTTTCTAGGAAACTCACTTCAGGGATCGAATTTCCCTTATGTGAATGCGAATGTCTATAAAGATGATAAAGATGGGGATCCAAGCAATGATGAGAACTATTTCACCCCATATCAGATCCTTGATAAGGACGTCGTCGATGAAGACGGTGAAACTCATACGCTGAAGGTCGGTGTCATCGGATTCACACCGCCTCAGATCATGCAGTGGGACAAGGCCAACCTTGAAGGAAAAGTAGTGGCCAAGGACATCATCGAAACAGCGAATAAATTCATTCCACAGATGAAAGAAGAAGGAGCCGACATCATCGTAGCCATCCCTCACTCCGGAATCGGCACTGTCACGGATGAAGGCATGGAAGAAAACGCGACCTATTCCCTTTCCAAAGTGGACGGGATCGATGCCATCCTGTTCGGGCATTCACATGGGGTCTTCCCTTCTGACTCGTATGCAGGGATTGAAGGCGTCGATGTGAACAAAGGAACGATCAACGGTGTGGCTGCTGTCATGCCAGGCTACTGGGGAAGTCACCTTGGTCTTGTCGACCTTGAACTCGAGCTGAAAGACGGGGAATGGTCCGTGAAGGGCTCTCAATCATCTACACGTGGGATTGTAGATAAAAACGGCAATCCTAGTGTAGAACGTGATGAAGAAGTATTCAGTGCAATTGAGGAAGATCACAACCACACAATCGACTGGGTCAGAAGTGCAGTCGGTGAAACGGAAGCTCCGATCAACAGTTATTTTGCACAGGTAAAAGATGATCCGTCCATCCAGATCGTGACGAATGCACAAAAATGGTATGTAGAAAAATTCATCAAAGGCACTGAATTTGCAGGACTTCCTGTGTTATCGTCGGGGGCTCCGTTCAAAGCGGGAACGCGCGGGGATGCTACTTATTACACGGATATTCCTGCTGGAGAGCTTGCAATCAAGAATGTCGCCGACCTTTATCTGTATCCTAACACGCTTCAAGCCGTAAAGGTCAATGGTGCACAAGTGAAGGAATGGCTTGAAATGTCTGCAGGTCAATTCAACCAAATCGACACCTCAACGTCCGAGGAACAGTCACTGGTAAATGGAGACTTCCGCTCCTATAACTTTGATGTCATCGATGGTGTGACATATGAAATCGATGTGACAAAACCTGCTCGTTACGGAACGGACGGAAAATTGATCAACGAAGATTCCCATCGAATCAAGAACCTGAAATTCAAAGGAAAGCCAATCGACCCAGAACAACAATTCATCGTTGCAACGAACAATTACCGTGCAAGCGGCGGCGGACACTTCCCAGGAATCGACGGGACGAACATCGCCATCGAATCGCCTGATGAGAACCGCAATGTCATCATCGACTACATCATGGAAAAAGGGACAATCAACCCTGAAGCGGACGGCAACTGGAATTTCGCTCCGATTAAAGGTGATGTGAATGTTGTGTTCCAAAGTTCACCTGAGGCTCAAAAATATATCCATGATTCCAGAACGTTTAAATATCTCGGCACGGAAGACAGCGGATTCGCAAAATACTCCATCAAGTTCAAGCAGAGCGATGCAACAAATCCTGGGCAGGAAAAGAAAGAGTCGAAAGGGAACTTTTTAACGAATTTCATTTCCTCTGTTGCTCAAGTTTTCAATTTCATAAAGTAATTTGATAGAGCCTCCTTTACAGGGGGTTCTTTTTTACAAGAGCATCGGCGTATTGATTAATAATTAGCTTGTTCACCAAAACCACCCCATTACCTTTTTCACAGTTTTGCTCCTGCCAACCGAAACCATTTAACTTTCATGGGTTTTCATCATATAATGGGAGGGTAGAATGTTAACCTGAAGAAAAATTATTATGGGACTGATCATGAATGTACAATAAAGAAGCTGTTTATAACGAATTATTGAATGTGATGCATACAGAGAATATCAAGCGCGATGAAATGCTGCGGGATCACCTTTATACGAAGCTCGGCGGGAAAGCGGACTTTTTCCTTACCCCGACAACGTACGAGGAAGTGCAGAATATCGTGAAGCTTTCCAATAAGGTGGACGTTCCGTTCACACTGCTCGGGAACGGATCGAACCTGATCGTGAAAGACGGCGGGATCCGCGGCATTGTCCTTCACTTGAAGAATTTCAAGGAGATCAAGTCAAATGACCAGCAGATTGTCGCTCAAAGCGGAGCTGCCATCATCGATGTGTCAAGAAGGGCACTGGCTGAGCGCCTTTCCGGGCTTGAATTTGCCTGCGGCATTCCGGGTACTGTCGGCGGCGCCCTCTTCATGAACGCCGGGGCTTACGGCGGTGAGGTTAAAGACGTACTTGATTATTGTTATGTCGTCGATCGTCACGGCGAGCTTGTCAAACGCACGGCAGCAGACCTCGAACTCGATTATCGTCACAGCAACATCTCTGAAAACGGGGACATCGTCCTGGAGGCGACTTTCAGCTTGAAGCCGGGTGAATACGAAGACATCAAGGCCGTCATGGATGACCTGACGTACAAGCGCGAATCCAAGCAGCCGCTCGAATTCCCATCCTGCGGGAGCGTGTTCAAGCGCCCTCCTGGTTACTTCGCCGGCAAACTGATCCAGGACAGCGAACTGCAAGGGACGAACTTCGGAGGTGCGGAGGTATCCACTAAGCATGCCGGGTTCATCGTCAACAAAGACAACGCAACGGCGAAGGATTACATCTCTTTGATCGAGCACGTGCAGAAGACGGTGAAAGAGAAATTCGATGTAGAGCTTGAGCGTGAAGTGCGGATCATCGGTGAGGATTTGGATTAATGAAATCAGGGTACCCAACTACGGGTCCCTGTTTTTTTATCTCTTCACTGCGTCCACAATCAAGGACACAACCTTCAACTCCCCATCCGAATTCCGGTGGTCAAAGCGCTTGGAGCGATAAATATAACCATCCTTCTCGTCCCACTCATTGTAAATAAACCGACCGTCTTCGTCGCAATATTCCAAGAGACGGACCTGGAATCCAGCTTCTTCAAACATCTCCGTTAACGTGTGATAGGTATGGACTATTTTATGACTCGCAGCTGGATGATCTGCCGGACCCGGTCCGCCGACCTGTACAATCCGTTGATATTCTTTATCGGGGAAGTTACCGTCAGGCACCGCGCAGCGCACGTAACCTCCTGGCTTTAAGTACTGATAGCAATTCCGTGCTGCACGCACGCCTTCTTCAAACGTCATGTGCTCCCACACATGCTCAGCGAGGATGGCTCCGATGCTATTTTCGGAGAACAGGGCAGCCCAGTCCTCCTCCTTCAACAGATTTAAATCTCCCTCCTGCGTTTCTACCCAACCGGGGTTATTGGAATATTCCCCTGCCCCGATGACCACTCGGATATCCTCTTCGGTTAACATATTAATCAACTCCCTCTAGAGTAGATTCTTTTTCAGGAAGAGATTTTCCTCCTGCATAAAAAAACAGCCTAATCGGATTAGACTGCAGAAGTTCGGATGTTATTTATTTTTCTGAACCGGCACAGGCTTAAGTTTACGGAAGAAGCGGATGTTCGTGTTCTGCGATTGCTGGACTTTCGCATCGATTTCAAACATTTCACGAGCCTTCACGTATAAAAGGGACACAGTCCAAGCCCTCCTTTTCATGGGATACTAGTTTCTCCTTACCCTTACACATTTTTCTAAAACTTACATTTCAAAAATTATAATTCCACAAAATTTTCCATTCATCTTTCTCCCGGGTCACATAACAGATTTGTGTGATTGTCAGCTTGCCGAATTGACTGTCATACATCATTTCCACTTGTGCAGACCTCACATCCTTGAATGCTAGCCCGCCTTTGCTGAACGTAAATTTCTTCACTTCTTCTACCTCGCCGACCTTCACTTTAAACGTATCAACGCCCATATGCCCGAGGAACACATGATTCTTAGTCTGGATATAGGTTGATTTACCGAATTTCTTCTTCATTTCAGAGTGGAACAGCTCCCACGAATTTCCGAAGTCCCCGTTCTGTTCATATGTGTAAAACGCCTCGATGACCTGCTCCGGCGGCTCCCCCCTGTCACTTCCGAGTACACTCACGAAAAGAAAAAGGAGGGTGACTCCTACCATGCCAATCAGTAAAAGAGGAATCGGATTCTTCCGTCTCCGCATCCTTTCACCCCTGTCTTGTACCTATAAACCATTTTTATGAAGGCACCGCGCCAGGTATGAGGTTTTTCAATAAAAAAAGCCTCCCTGATTGAGCGGGAGGTCTGCCTATAAAGTCTGTTGTGTTTGTTTTGATAGGATTTCTTCTTTTTTATCCCTCAAATAGGGTATATATTTTTCATCCTTCACCATCTCGAAAATGACCAAGGACTTTTCAATATAGTCCAGCGCGATGCTAAACTTCCCTTCCAATTCGTAGTTATAGCCGATATGATAATGGAGCTGCCCCAATCCGTACAGATTCTCTTCTTCAATGCACCACTTGATGGCTTCTTTGCAACGCTCCGTCGAAACCTCGTAGTTCCCTAACCGAGTATGCACCCTTGCCATATTATAAAGCATCCTTGTTTTGATCGACTTATCGATTAATTGGTCGGACATTCTCAAGCCTTTCTGCACTTTATTGTAAATGTCCAGCGCTTTCTCATAGTTTTCGCCAGTAAGCTCCAAGGCCCCAATACTAAGGAGGATTTCCATTTCCCGCTCGGACAGCGCTTTTTTACTGTCATATGTCAGGTGGAATGCTTCATAGAAGATCGCGATAGCCTTTTCCCTTTGTTGCTGAATTTCAAATGTATAAATCCCCCGATGCCACAGGAGCAGTTGCAGATTGTAATCATCCTTGAAGAAAATCGGGTTCTTTTCCTCCGCTTTCACCATCTCCATCATCTCTTCATATTGAAGCCTGATGCGCAGCTTCCGCAATTGGCGCTCGACTTCTTTAATATAATCGAGCCTTGGGGTGGTGCCGATTTCAAAGAAATAGTTCACATCCACACCAAGTTTTTTTGAAATTTGATAAAGGGCGGTGGCACTGGGATAGATATCGCCTTTCTCCATCCTGCTGATCAACGCTTGAGTGCAAATGCCTTCTGCAAGCTCCCCCTGTGTCAAGCCGACAATCTTGCGGAGCTCTTTGATTTTCTTGCCTATTAAGGAATAATCCACATTCACTCGCCCCTTTTTCCATCAAAATTAAATATTAATATATTTATATAAAATCAGGAATACTGCCAATCAACCAGAAATATACGCCACGGTCTCTGCTCAAGCCCTCAGATTCGAAATACATCCAAATTCATTCTGTGTTTTAATAAACACAACGACAAATTACAATACCTCTTGATGGCACTTTCCCTTAGTGGAAAGTGCTCTTTTTTTATTTTTTTCAAATGAACCATTATTAATCCTCCATCTTCTCGATTAGCTCCGCTTTCTTAGATGTAATGAAGGACACAAGTTTTTGACTATCATGCATGTCAAACAGCATGGCCGCTCGATCATAATGAGGGATTGATTCTTGATAAAATCCTTGGAGTTCCAAATTGTAACCGATTTGATAGTTCAATTGAGCAAATCCATAGAGGTTCTCCTCTTCAACATTCCAACTCAGTCCTTCTTCGCAATACGTAATCGACCTCTCAAATTGCCCTAATCTGGTCAGGACTCTGGCCATATTATATAGAAGTCGTGCGTTGATGGCTTTATCCTGCAATCGGCTTGTCATCCCAATTGCTTTCCTTACCCGTTCGTATATCTTCATTGCCTCTTCATACCGCTCGCTGCTGAACTTAATGATCCCCATACTGATTGATATCGTCATTTCGCGTTCAGTCATCGTTTTCTTCGCAGTATATGTCAGCATCAACGCTTCTTCCATCATGGCATATGCCTTTTCCCGATCCTTTACAACCTCTTGGACATAAATCCCCCGGTGCCAAAGGAGCAGCTGGCGGTTATAGGGATCCTTCATAAACAGCGGATTCTTCTCCTCCGCTTTGACGATATCTAAAATATCCTCATATAATAATTTTACTCTCAATTTGCGCAGTTGCCTTTCCACTTCCCGAATATAGTCCAGTCTCGGTGTCGATCCGATCTCAAAGAAATAGTTCACATCAACACCTAGTTTTTTTGAAATCTGATAGAGGACTGTGGCACTTGGGTCGGTATCCCCTTTTTCGATGTGACTGATCATGGCCTGCGTGCATATCCCCTCAGCCAGCTCCCCTTGCGTCAAACCCGCTATGTTCCTTAACTCTTTTATCTTTTTACCGATTATATGATAATCCAATCCACCACTTCCTTTTTAAAAAGGCGATTATTAATATATTTATATTTATTAAGAAATGTGCCAAAAAAGGATGACACCTCTAACTCCAGCACTTCAAACGGTCTATCTGTCCGAAATCATGGGTTCTAAATCTATGTTTTAATGGTGGTAACGACAAATTACAATACCTGTTGACGGCACTTCTCTTTGTGGGGAGTGCTCTTTTTTTAACGTTTTTCGGTTTCTCTTATCTTGTCCATGATCTGCTCTTTCTTCTTGATGATATAAGAATGATAGCCATGATTCTGCCTCATTTCAAAAATGATCAAGGACTTCTCTATATAGGGCAATGCATGATGATACTCACCTTGCTGTTCAAAGTTATGTCCGATGTGATAATAAAGCTCACCAAGCCCCCAAAGATGTTCTTCTTTCACACACCAGCGGATGGCCTCCTCACAATAGTTCGTAGACTCTTCATAATGCCCGGAACGACTCAGGCTACGAGCAATATTGTACAGGAGCCTTGTCTTGATGGACTTATCCGTTAAATGCTCCATCGTTTTCAGTGCTACCTTCACTTTCTCATAGTATTCCATCGATTGTTTGAGCTTCCCTACATTAAACGTAAACACACCTAACGTCATGAGGATTTCAACTTCCCGCTCACTCATTACCTTTTTTGGGGCAGCTGTTAGTTGATACGCTTCACGTAAAGATTTCATAGCTTTTTCATGCTCTTTTTCCACTTCAAATAAATAGATGCTTTTATGCCATAAGAGCAGCTGAAGGTTTGCGGGGTCTTTATAAAAAAGAGGATTGCTCTCCTCCAGTTGAACGACCTCCATCATCTCGTTATACTTTAATTTGATTCGGAACGTCCTTAACTGCCGCTCCACCTCTTTGACATAATCCAGCCTGGGTGTCGAACCTATTTCAAAGAAATAATTGACATCGACTCCCAACTTTTTTGATATTTGATAGAGAGAAGTGGCACTCGGATAGATGTCTCCCTTTTCAATACGGCTGATCAGCGCCTGGGTACAGATATCCTTTGCCAGATCTCCTTGCGTCAATCCAACTTCTTTCCTAAGCTCCCGAATCTTCTTACCAATTGCTGAGTAGTCCAAGTCCTTCCCTCCATTCTAGGATATTAGTTTATTTATACTAATAGGTTTCATTTGAATAACGTTCGACCTAGAACCATTTCCTTGAGTAAGATTTGAATCAGCTCACTAACTTATGTTCCATTACATACTGGCTTTATTTTATCAGATTTGGTTGACGTCACATATCTTCTAAAAAGCACCCAAATTCTATGCAATAAACCTACACTTGGGAAAATTACTGCATCCCTTGAAAGAACGACCATTTTTTGTAGATATCCGAGCAACCAAATCTGCACCACATTTAGGACAAATACCATTATTAATTTTCCCGCTCTTTAGCTCTTGTGTTTTCTTAACATTTAATTTATGTTCTTTACCCGCTCCACGGTGAGAAACCTCATTATTCTCCAGCCTAAGTCCTATCCCTTTTATATGAAATTCACTGATGTTCTTCTGCTGATGATTCGCTATTAAATATGGAAGATGCTTAGCAGACACCACATGAAAATTGGGAGATTCCACCGAAACTCGTTTTATGACAGCTCTTGACCCAAATACCACTACATTATAATAAGGGACTTTAATTTGTTCTCCAATAATACGTTCTATAGCCTTTATATGACCATGGTTCTGATAAAAAGGGTTATAAAATTTCTGTTTGCGTTTGTATATGACTTGGGTCCATTGCATACTTTGTTCATTGCCAAATATCCAACCTTTGTAGTTTTTAGTTTCAATGACGAAAATTCCAGCTTGCGAAATGACAATATGATCAATTTGGGTGGTCCCCCCACTACTTGAAGGCAATAATATGTCATGAAAAATTCTATACTTATCAGAATTATTCAATTTCCTTAGATAATATTTAACTTCTCCCTCTCCTATCTTACCTTTCACTGAAGGTGTAGAAAGAAGAACAACTCCAACAATCATTGTAATTACTATAATAATTCCCATAACTGTACTCCTTGAAATTTTTTCGATAGAAATTTATATTAAAAATACCACTTATTCAAAATTCTACCATATTAACTTATCGTTGGGAGATACTATTATGAATGACTACGTTAATACCATGCGAAGATTGATAGGAAATAAAACCCTCCTCACCGTTGGCTGTGGAGCCATCATTGAAGACGCCGAAGGAAGAATCCTCCTCCAAAGAAGAGCAGATGGAGGGAAATGGGGAATTCCTGGCGGATTGATGGAAATCGGTGAGACATTTGAAGAGAGTGCCATAAGAGAAGTTTTTGAAGAAACGAATTTTTCCATCAATCAGTTACAGCTATTCGGATTATACTCGGGGAAGAATGCATTTGCCACGTATCCGAATGGCGATCAGGTTTTCAGCTTACAGATTATTTTCTTTACCAGGAACTTTAATGGGATCTTGAACAGGAATCAAGAGAGTATAGAACTCGATTTCTTTTCACGGGAAGAACTGCCTCAACAAATAAATCCACATCAGGCACCTTTCATCTTGGATTGGGCAGGGAACGCTAAGCTTCCAATCATCAAATGAAATATTAATATTTTAATATTTTCGCAGAATAATAGACGTTTTAACCGCCTTAACGCATTTGTAAGTGGCTCATAACCCGAGAATCGAAATCCATGAAAAAAAGCAATATGCTTTAATAGTACTAACGACAAATTACAATACCTGTTGACGGCACTTCTCTTAGTGGGAAGTGCTCTTTTTTTATCTCATCTTACTGTTCATATAACTCGAGTGGCAATCCATCCGGATCTTCAAAGAAGGTAAAACGTTTCTGTGTGTAAGGATCCACCCTGATTTCTTCGGTCTTAATTCCTTGCCGCTTCAGGTTTGAGATAGACTCTTCTAGATCCTCTACTTCAAATGCTAAATGTCTCAGCCCCCTTGCCTCAGGATAACTCGGTCTTGAAGGGGCATCAGGAAATGAGAATAGCTCGATGACGTACTCTCCGTGCAAGGCAAGATCCAATTTATACGACCGCCTCTCCTCCCGATAAACTTCTTTGATCGGCTGCAGCCCGAGCTTCTTCACGTAAAAATCTTTTGACCGCTCGTAATTAGAGCAAATGATGGCTGTGTGGTGGATACGTTTTAGGTTCATGGCGATTCTCCTTCTGATTTTGTACATTGTATGTGTAGTGTCTGTTCTATTTGGTGCCAGGTACGTTTACGCTATTTTACGCCTGGCACACCCAACAAACAAAAAAAAGAAGCAGCCAAACAGCCGCTTCCCCCAAATAGATTATTTCATTGCATCCGTCAACACAGGCACGATTTGCTTCTTACGGGAAACAACGCCCTTCAACACGGCTGTGTTGTTTTCAAGCTTCACATTGAATGCTTTTTCCACTTCAGCTTGTTTGCTACCAAGTGCAAGTGCAGTCGAGTCGTTTTCAAGGATATCCGTTACGACTAGTAGGAACAGGTCCAATCCTTTTTCTTTGATCAACGTTTCAATCGCTGCTTCAAGCTCCACTTGACGGCCCAATACATCGTTTGTATCAACAACGTTCACTTGAGCGACTTCTACTTTAGCCGCACCCATCGAGAATTCTTTTGCATCAAGCGTCACAAGTTCCGCGATGGATTTAGCGCTCATGTCCGCTCCTGCTTTCAGCATTTCAAGACCATACTCCTGAGCGTCGACACCAGCAATTTCAGCTAGTTCATTCGCTGCTGCAACGTCTTCTTTCGTGCAAGTCGGTGATTTGAATAGAAGGGAATCCGAAATGATGGCTGAAAGCATCAAGCCTGCCATCTCCTTCGTTACTTCCACACCTTTTTCTCTGTAGATTTTATTTAAAATTGTAGCTGTACAACCAACCGGCTCAGCGCGGTAGTAAAGCGGATCCGCTGTTTCAAAGTTCGCAATGCGGTGATGGTCGATGACTTCAAGCACGCGCACTTCTTCGATATCATCCGCACTCTGCTGGCGCTCATTGTGGTCAACTAGGATGACCGTGTCTGTCTCGTTTGCCACTGTTTCCACTAAACGAGGTGCTTCCACCTTGAAATAGTCCAGTGCGTATTGCGTTTCGCCGTTCACTTCCCCTAGACGGACAGGCTCAACATCCATGCCGATCTTTGATTTCAGATCAGCATACACTAGTGCCGAAGTAATCGTATCCGTATCAGGATTTTTGTGACCGAAAATAAGTGTTTTACTCATAATCATTCTCCTTACTCTATGTATTTTAATGGTGTGATTTTTTACTCATTACAGTTACTTATAGTACCATATTTCAATTTTGTTTTCGTTAGTTTGTTGATTTTTGCAGGCAAGAAAATTGCGGTAATGGTACATGTTTTATCTTATTGTAAATTGGGGTGAAAGACAAATAAAAGGAAGGGATTTACCAGTTGGAGAGGCGGAAATATTTTTGGAACTTCGATTCTTTCTTCGCAAAAAATAAGCAAGGGATCGTCCCCTGCTCATTTATCATATTTTAGATTTCTCCGGAACCTTGTATCCAGCCCGTATAATCATCTTCACAGTTTCTTCCGGCATGGCCAAATGCCGAACGTCAGTCCCTCTGATCAGCTCCTGCGTATTCCCATCATCGAATGACAGGTCCCCCGCTAAATAGACTTTGAAAACATCAATCAGACTATTAAGGCGAATTTCTTCTTCATCCAGATGCTCGTCCGAACATTCCACTACAGACAAATTTTGAAATTCAAGAGCGTCTTTCAGCATCTGCAAAAGTTCAGCGTTTGTCGGCGGGTTCGGGTTTGTGATGTGATAAATTTTATCCTTTTCCGCCTTCTGAGGTGCCAGGCTCAGGATATCGGCGACATAGTCGACCGGGACCAGATTGGAAGTCCCGTTCTTGGCAGCGAGCAGCCTGTATTTTCGGTTTTCGATGTTTTTCCTCGCCGTCTTTCGTTTAAAAACAGATAGTGCCCGCATGAAGCCATAAAGCGTAAATTGTGAATCGGCTTCCCCTGTCTTTGAGTCCCCGACAATGATAGCCGGCCTGAAAATAGAAACCTCCATCTGGTCGCGGTAGCTGGAAACGAGATGCTCCGATTTGACCTTGCTCTCTTCGTACGGATTGTTGAATGTTCCGTCCGTTGGATACAGCTCTTCCACTCCGTGTTGGAGCGTCCCGACAGTATAGGCCGTGCTGACATAATAAAACTTCCTGGCATTCAGTTCAGTTGCCAATTCGAGAATATGCTTCGTCCCCTCATAGTTGGCGGCGAACAACTCATCGCGTAAATCCTGATCAAATTTCACCAGTGCCGCCAAATGGTAGACGGCATCGATTTTGCCTGTCAGCCACTCGATATCGTCGGATGACAATCCGGCCATCGGACTGGTGATGTCCCCTTGGAATATATGGACCCTTCTTTGTTCCGAGGGAGCAAATGAATCACGGAGGGTTTCCGCCTTCACTACATTCCTTACTATAATAAAGACTTCATTCTGTTTATCTTGTAACAGGTTCTTGATGAGCTTGCCGCCAAGAAAACCTGTTGCCCCTGTTAAAAATAAGTTCAAATACGTTCACTCCTGTTGTAGTATCGGTACATTGATTTCCCTATCATAGCATAATTCGGGATGTTGTTTGGTGATAGAGATGGTTTTTTGATTCAGAGAGGGGCTGTTGTATTGCAGAACGTTGTTCAGGTTGATAAATTGATGAATTAGAGTGGGCTTTTTGAACCTGCTCGGTAGGAATCTTTCGCTTTTACGCGATAATCTTCGAGTTTGGTGCGTTAATCTTTTACTTTAAGCACTTTATCTTCGAGTTTCTATCATTATTCTTTCAATTCTGCGAATAATTCCAACACTTGGAAAATAAAGGAATAAATACATCGTCAGTCGCAAACAGCTAAAAATCCTGCCGAGCTTCACCCGGCAGGCCTAATTAAAGTAGTCCGTTGCATGATGGATCAAGCTAAATCAATTAGCCGAAACGCGGTCCTACGGGAATCTTTCGTTTTCACACGATAATCTTCGAGCTCAGCACAATAATCTTCCACTTTCCCCACTTAATCTTCGAGTTCACAAAATTACTCTTTCGATTTCAAGAATAATTCCGACACTTGGAAAAATATGAATAAACCACAACCACCTACCCCACACCCAACTAAAAAAACCTGCCGAGCACTACCCGGCAGGCCAAACAAATCAATAACTACTATAAAACTTCTGCGCCATCTGAACTGTATGCGTGCTTCCACCGCGTTCTTCTACGCCCTCAAGCATCATCGCCAGCACAAATTCAGGGTTCTTTTGATCATAGGATACGAACCATCCATTCTCCTTGCCTGTTGTCCCTTGTTCGGACTTGATTTCTGCCGTGCCTGTTTTACCTGCAATCTCTCTTCCAGGAACCTGAGCCTTACCGGCGATCCCCTCAGATACGACCTTTCTTAGGTCCGTCCTCATCAGCGCCGACTGCTCGGGACTCAGCAGATCCTTTTTCCACACGCCTTGTTCCTCGTCCTTCAACAGAACAGGCTTCATCATAGTGCCGTCATTGATGATGCCCCCATAGGCACTGGCAAGATGGACAACACTCATCAGGACTTCCCCCTGACCGAATGCCGAATCAGCGAGCTGGATTTCATTCGAAATCGTTCCTTTATTTGAAATTTGTGACTTTCCAATCGGGTAAGACATCGGAATCTCCTCCCCGAACCCGAAATTCTTCAGTCCCTCAATAAACGTCTCCGCACCCATTTCAAGACCGACTCGTGCAAAGTAGATATTATCCGAGTACTTCAACCCACTTTCCAAATCCACAACACTGTCATTATCGAATACACGGACAACTTCATAACCGCCCCATGACTTATCCTTCTGCCATCTCTTCTCCTTGATTTCAAAGGTTTTAGCAGGATCAAGCTTACCGGACTTCAACCCGACGGAAGCCGTGATCCCCTTCATCGCTGAACCTGGTGAATAGGTCTTGTTGAACCGATTGCGTAGTGGCTGGTCTGGGTCGTTATAGATCTCATCAAACTTATTACCGGTCATCCCAAGTGCAAATTCATTTGGATTATAAGCTGGGACACTAATGAGTGCCAATGTCTCTCCTGTTTTAGGGTCGACGGCTGCAGCCGTTCCGACTTCATCCTTCATTTGCTCATAGATTTTCCGCTGCATTTCGGCGTCGATTGTTAGCGTAATGTTTTGGCCATTTTCCACCTTCTTTTCAGCTACAGTCACTTCTTCACCCGACTCTTTTGTCAGATAGATCCGCTGACCGCTTTGACCACGTAGTTTTTCTTCGTATACATCCTCCGCTCCACCAATTCCAAGTAATGATTGCGCGGTGTAACCTTTATCCTTTAATTTTTCTAGTTTTTCTGCATTAATTTTACCGAGGTATCCTGTTATATGAGAAGTTGCTTCACCATACGGATACTGACGGGCTTCCACTCGTTTTGAATAAAGTCCCGGCAGTTCTATGATGTCCAGTGCAAGCGGACGCTCGGTTATTGGCAGTTTCTTGATTGGTACAAAATATTCAGGTTTTACCCAGCTTTGGTTCAATTCCTTTTGAATTGCTTCAGGAGACATCTCCACTAATGAGGATAGTTTTTCTAAATCGCTCTCGTTAAACTCTTTAGGTAAGATACCGATTTGGAAAGCCTCGCCATTAATGGCCATTGGGTTTTCATTACGATCGTAAATTTCTCCACGTTTGGCAGCGATGCTATCGATGCCTACTTTATCTCCCTGTTCCATCTCGGGAAGAATGAATACCGGCTGCCAATCTATATACCAATTCTCTTCATCGTCTTTTTCTTCTTTTTGAAGAGTGATCGTTTCTTCATAGGAAATCTCACCAGCCATTGTATTCATTGAGATTGTGACAGGGAATTGGGCTTCCGTCTCTTTGTCCCATTCTTTATCTTCCTCTGTTTTTTCAAATTGTATCTTAAGGCCTTTTACCCCAAGATCCTCATATATATCGTTTGTTCGTTTTACAATATCGTCTTTCTGATAGGTCTCTTTTGCCGAAGATGATAAATACACATTGTACATCTTATCAAATTTCTTCTCATTCCACAGACCTACATATTCTTTCAGTCGATCGTCAGGCTGTACTTTTTCCTGGCATCCTGCGATAAAAAAAGTCAACACTGCAAACACACAAAACAACAAAAGCTTTTTACCCATATGTATCGACTACCTCCTTGTTTACCTATTTCTAATTATTTCAAATTGAAGTAACAATTTCAATTTTAGTGTATTCACTATTGTTGGACGAATGTTAAATAAATTCAATTCATTGCTTTTGACACTGCCAAATTCCCCCTCTCCTTCCTGCCACTCCTTTTACTTTTTTCAGTAAACCTGGTGCAACACCTATATTTTTTGCTATAATAGACTGTCGTAAGAGTAATAAGGAACAAGATCCTAAGATTATATCTTGCAAATATAAATCGATAGGTGGAATTAGATATGAGTCAAAAACCTTACAGAGTCCTTCTGTACTACAACTATGTAACAATTGAAAACCCTGAAGAAGTGACGGCAGCGCACAAGGATTTGTGCCAGGAGCTTGGTCTGATGGGGCGCATCCTGATTTCTTCTGAAGGAATCAACGGAACATGCTCAGGTACAATCGAGCAGACGGATGCATACATGGAAGCGATGAAAAATCATCCTTTATTCCATGACACAGTATTCAAGATTGACGAAGCGGATGAGCATGCGTTCAAGAAATTGAAGGTCAAACATCGTCCGGAACTCGTAACACTTCGTCTTGAAGATGATGTGGATCCACACGAAATCACGGGTGAATACCTGGAGCCGAAGGACTTCTTCGAGCAAATCCAACGCGAAGATACAATCGTTCTTGATGCCCGCAATGACTACGAGTATGATCTTGGTCACTTCCGCGGTGCGATCAGACCTGATATCCGCAATTTCCGTGACCTTCCTGAATGGGTCCGTGAAAATAAAGAACTACTTGGTGATAAGAAAATCATCACGTATTGCACAGGCGGGATCCGCTGTGAGAAATTCTCTGGCTGGTTATTGAAAGAAGGCTTTGAGAATGTTGCCCAGCTTCACGGAGGCATTGTCACATACGGACAAGACCCTGAAGTGCAAGGTGACCTTTGGGACGGACAGCTTTACGTATTTGATGAGCGTATCGCGGTGCCTGTTAACCGTAAAGAGCACGTTGTTGTCGGTAAAGACTACTTCGACGGCGAGCCATGTGAACGCTACGTAAACTGTGCACACCCACCATGTAACCAGAAAATCCTTTGTTCTGAAGAGAACGAGCATAAATATATGAGAAGTTGCTCTGACGAATGCCGCAGAAGCCCTGAGAACCGTTATATCATCGAACATGGTTTGACGGAGGAAGAAGTGGCTGAGCGTTTGGCAGTGATTGAGGCTGAGAAGCAAACTGTATAATGTGAGATTTCAAAAAATCCAGACCCTCTAGTTGAGGATCTGGATTTTTTTAGTTATTTTTCTTTTTTCCCTTACCTTGTTGACCAGGCATCTCTGGACCGGCTTGATTCATGAAGAACCACTTTCCATTCGACTTTACCCATCCATTGCGATCTTTCTCATCCGGGCGCAGCCACTTCGCATTCGAGTTGGCCCCTCCGAATTTCAAGGTTCCATCTTCATTCAAGTGATATTTCTTGCCGTTCCAATCGATCTTGCCTGTTTGCATTTCACCATTTTCGTTGTAGAAATACCAGTTGCCGTCACTGTATACCCAGCCGGTCAAGACAGGCTCTTCCTGCTCTTCTTCCTGAACGATTCTTCCTTCGACTTCTGGAGAGACAGGGCTGTTTTGATCAAGGTAATCCGTGAACACTTCGAAATCGACGACGAATAAATCAGTTTGGCGACCTTCTTCCTTCGCCTGTTTGAACATGGTGTAGCCGTCTCCGCCATTCGCCGTGAAGGCATTCGTTGCTACGCGGTATGTTTTATCGAGTTCAAGCTTCTGGAATCCATCAGCCGTATTCACCTCAACGGACCAAACCCGTTCACCCGCCGGCTTGTTCACATCGTATTTAAAGTTGATTCCTGATACTTGGAGGAATTCACCTGGTGCGTCCTCACCTTCCACTCGTGAAACGCTGTGCTCTAGGGCATCAAGGATTTCCTGTCCGGTAAGATCAAGCGTCACCAGTTGGTTTCCGAATGGCATCGTTGTCAATACTTCACCAAGCGTGATATCACCCTGGTCGATGGAAGCACGGATCCCACCGCCATTTTGAAGGCCGATGTACGTTTCAACAAACTCATTCGCTTTCGCTACCATTCCATCTGCAATCAAGTTACCAAGATTCGTTTCTTTACGGCGTACGTCTTGACGTTCGCCATCTAAAGCAACATCTGTCTTACCGACAATTTCACTCTTCAATTCTTCAAGTGGGGCTTTGTACTCCTGAACTTTTGCAAGAGCTGCCGCGTCCGCTTCGAAGTCTTTCAAGTTAAGCACTTCGCCTTCGTAGCCCGTCACCACACCTTCAGGATTGAAGGATACATCCAATAATCCGAGAAGGTTCAAATATTCACCCGCTTGAACGATGACTGTCGGCTCATCCTTCTCAATGACAACAGGCTCTTCAAGAACTGTATGAGAATGACCACCAACGATGACATCAAGTCCTTGGACTGCTTCCGCTAGCTCTAGGTCATTTGAATAACCCAAATGGGAAAGCGCGATGATTTTATTGACGCCTTCATTCTTAAGCATGTCGATTGTTGCATTGGAGCTTGCTACTGCATCTTCGAACACTACATTCTCCCCAGGGTTCGAGATGAATTTTGTATCCGGAGTCGTCAATCCGAAGATCCCGACTTTCTCTCCGTCCACTTCTTTGATCATTGCTGGATAGATGTGGCCACCTGCTCCAGGCGTTCCGATTTCTTTTTTCACCAATGGTTCAAGATCAGCATCACCAGTAACGGTCACGTTTGAAGAAACCATCGGGAAGTTCATTTCTTTTATAAAATTCGCAAGTGTTGCTGAATCTTTATCAAACTCATGGTTACCGAGCGTCATCGCATCATAACCTAGTTCATTCATGAACCAAAGGTCAGCGAGGCCTAAATATTGACGGAAGTAAAGTGTTCCCGAGAACACGTCACCAGCGTCTAAAAGAAGCGCGTTGTCTTTCTCTTCACGTACTTGTTTCACCGCAGTGAACAACTTAGGATATCCTTCAACGTGAGCATGCGTATCATTTGTATGCATGATCGATAAGTCGAATCCTTCATTTTCTTCCGGAGTCAGATCAAGCTGCGCAACATACGCGTCATGATCACTCGCTCTGCCGTGTTCCTCCATATAAGGAGAGTTAAAGTTCACGATATCAAACTCAGCTCCAGCTGCAAGGCGGTTTGATACAAGCATATGATCTAGCACTTGCGCATTCCCTTGATAATTGTAAGTGTAGCGTTGTTCTGCCGGGAGCGTTTCAACTAGGTTCGTCAAGACATCCCCTTTAAGTGTTTGAAGCGGCGCCGAGAATTCGAAGTCGTTCAAATCACCCAATACTACGACATTGGCGTCTTCGTTCTTTTCGTGGATATCACTCACGAACAAGTTGACGATTCTTGCAATCTCAAGACGTTGTTCTTCACTTCCAAGGACAGGAGGCTGATTTTTACCGAATAACGGCTCATCTCCACCTTTGGAATTGAAGTGGTTATTGATTACGATTACTTCTTCACCGTTAAAAACAAATTCTGCAGCTAATGGCTTACGGCTGTCTTCGAATGCCTTGTTCGTCGGATCGATTCTGCCCGGGTTCACTGTCAAGGAACCATCTTCATATGCAACTGCTGTTGTCGCATCACCTTTTTCTCCCTCAGCCAACGTCACGCGCTCAGGGTTGTAAAGATAGCCTACACGGATATTCCCGCCTGGGACTCCGCCGTCTTCTTTATCTTGTGGAGCGATCTCCGTCCACGCGTAGGTTGGTCCACCAAAGCTTGCAACCGCATCGCTCAGCGCTTTATAGTTCGCATCCGCTTTCACTGTCCCATCATCCGTCGTCCCGCTTTCATCGAGCACTTCGACAAGACCGATGATGTCAGGTGAATTCAAGTTTTCTACCATCGACTTGGCAAGCTTGTCACGTTTCTCCGTATCAGAAGCTGCAAAGTTTTCAATGTTGTATCCTGCAATCGTCAGTTCGTCTTGATTTTTTTCAATGGTCGTCACTTCCGGCGTGAATTCACGCTCGTTCAACTGTGGAAGATCCGCTTCATTGACCAAGATTTTGAAGTTACTATATGTGTAGCTGACTACACCACTTACGGTTCCGTTGAACTGATCACCTGTTTTCACGACAAAGTCGCGATTATCGAGTAATAACATCATTTTTTCAGGATTTTGATTTTCTTTTGTCAGAAGAGGAGCCCCTTCTTTTGTATAAGATTTCCCATCCACTTTTTCAGTGATAACCGGGATTTCTCCGTATTTTTGAGGTCCAGTCACCGTTGGGTCCTGAAGTGCAACGCGCATTCCTTCAAGACTTTCGTAGAAATCAATTCCGTCCTGTTCAGGATCGAATTCACCGAATTGATCGTTGTCGATCACCGCTGTTGGAGGAGTGACATCTTCCCCGATGACAAGCGCTTCCGGAAGGTCATTCCCACTCGATACGACAACAACATTACCGTATTGGGCGTTCAGCTCAGTCATGCTAAGGTCTGTCTGTAATTTTTCCCTGTACCCATCAAGGACCCACTCTTTCACCTGTCCATCGACCTTTACATGGTCACCGACCTGTACGCCGTGGGCAGGCTTGTACACAAGCAATGCCTCGGATGTGTCAGGATTTTCATCCGCATTCGGATCTTGCATGTAGAAATTGCTGGCATCATCGACATGAGTGACGATTCCTTCTACTTCTTTTACTTTTTCATATGCGTAAGGAGATGTATGGCTTTCACCTTGGATGTCATGGATGCTAAGGCCTTCAATACCGTCGTATGGAGTTGGTTCATCTGGTTGTTCGCCTTCAATGGAAATAGCCGTTGGTGACTTTAAACCAGGAACAGTGAAATATGCTTCAAGAGATCCTGTTACGATAACTTTCTTTCCTAGATTATCAGGATTTGAAACAAGCCCGAACTTTGCCCGCAGTGAAGACGGCAATTGAACAGGCAGGATTTTAGAAGGATCTTTTTCATCTACACGATCTGCAATCGCAAAATTCGTTTCACTTGTAAAAGGGCCTTCAAATTGATAACTATTGGTTCCTTTTGTGAAACCAACAATATACCCTGCCACCGTACCTGTCCCACTATTATTCTCAATCGCTTCCTGGACCGTCATATAATCAGCCGCAGAAGCAGTTAATCCGAGCGGAGCGATATATCCGACCAGCAAGGCAAAAATCGTCATTAATACAAAAAACTGTTTCTTCATGATCTTCAACCTAATTCCTCCTCTTTAATGGTTTGACCGTAATAAATGTTCCTCATCCGAGCGAACATGCTTGAACCGTATCTTTCTCCGTGAAAAATCAGCCTTTTTCCCCAAAAAGACTTCCGACAACTATTCACTTCACCCTATGAAAACACCTCCATGTCTTCATTCCAGTATCCGCTTAACTTGTAGAAATTTGGTTAAGCATCATTTCAAATATAGCATCTTTCCGTCGAATTTTAAGACATTTTCAATTATTTTACAAAATCAGAACTTTCGGCTTATAAAATTTACATAACGAAAGACTTTATACCTATTTTCTAGGTTATACCAATTTTTTTTCCTCATTCTTAAGAAAGTTGGTACGTCCTTGAGTTTAGTAAAGATGGAAATTGTAGTCATATTTTCACATTTAAATGGTATTTATTAGAGAGACACCAAGAAAGGAGTTTTGCGAATGAAGTGTACGAACTGCGAACACCTGAATGATGGAGGGAATTTCTGCGAAAATTGCGGGACGAGGTTGGTGAGGGTTGATTCACCAGTAAAAGCTGCTGCAGCTCATCCGGCTCCAGCCGTTGCTCAATCCGTTCCTCCTCCACAGCCGAATGTTCATGTCGAGAATGTGAAACAGGCTTCTAGCATGTACTTCCATTATTTTATGAAGGTCTTAAAGAAGCCGGTCTCGGAAACCACCAATGTCCGCGCCGACCAACTGGTGAATGGGCTGATTTCGATCGGGCTGTTTTCTGTCATTATTCCATTGATCATCTATCTCAGTCTTGATTACAAGCCAGATGGCGCATTCTTCTCTGTGTTAGTGAAACCCGCCTTCTTTTATGCTCTATTCATGATCCTGATTGCTTCGTATTCCTATGTTGCCATCAAGCTAGGTAGAGTCGAGGCGAAGTATGCGGATGTACTGGCACGGTTCGGCTCCATGCTCATTCCTTTTGTGGGCATTTTTGTCTTAGCTTTCGTCTTCTCTTTACTGGATATGTTCCTTTACCCGATTCTTTTAGGAGTAGGGTTCATGGGAGCCGTCTTCATTATTCCGGTCCTTGTCATTTCCAGCTTTAAAAAGGATCAGCCTAGCGGACTGGACACTTTGTACGGGACATTGCTGACGTATATCGCTATCTTCTTGACCTTTATTGCCATGGCCGCGATGATCATCTCAACTCTTATCAGCATGGTTGAAGACAAAATCGATTCTTTCTTTTCTCCATTTGGTTAACGGTTGCAGCCCCTTTGTCCTTTTAAAAGGGGCTTTTTCAGATTAATCATGAGAGGTGAGGACGATGAAATTTTGTAAACATTGCGGAGGCTCACTTCAGGAAGGCAAATCGTTTTGTCGACATTGTGGAGAGGCAGTGATCACGCCTGAAGGTGAAAATAAATTTTGTAAAGGATGCGGCGGCCTGCTCAAAGGCGAAGATTGTAAAGAATGCGTTTCGAACGACCAAGTCGAGGTGACAAGCAAGTTCTGTAAGGCGTGTGGGGATGAGCTAGAGGACGATGAAGAATGCCGTCGTTGTGCAGAGCCTTCAACCCGTTACTGCAAACATTGCGGGACAGCGATGGCTGAATCTGAAACGTATTGCGCGGGATGTAACGGATCAATGGATCACCAGCCGGTTATATATGAGTCCACACCGACCATAAAAAAGAAGAAACCTCGCCCACTCTTGATTTTCTTGGTGATTTTTCTGGTTTTCCTTGCAGGAAGTGCTACATACGGGTATTTCTATGTCAAGGACGCCTCCTTACCGTCACACACGACCGATACCTTGTTAACAGCATTAGAGAAGAAGGATGTCTCATCTCTTCAAAACATATTGGCAGATTCATCCGATACACCGTTGACGAGAACCGCTCTCAAGGATTTCCTCGAGCAGTTGCACGGTCATCCTGATGTATACGCTAAACTGGTGAAAGATCTAAAAAGGCAAGAAGACACTCTCACTACATCTACAAAAGATAAAATGGATCCTTTTTTATTTCAGTTAAAAGAATCCTCGGAGAAAAGATGGTTGTTCATCAATCAATATACCGTTGAATTGATCCCCGTCACATTCACGCTCGAGACAGACCGGGATGCAAAAGTGTTCATGAATGACAAGGAAGTTCCGGCTTCAGGGATAGAAGCGCGCATCGTAGAAAATGTGCTTCCAGGAAAATTCACTTTCAAAGCCATTAAAAACGGGGAATGGGGCGAATTCGAGACTTCAGAATCAGTATTTATTTGGGAAAACACCGATCAACCAATCCCACTCTTATTCGATGAACAGTACATCACCGTCACATCTGACTTTGAAGGGGCGGAAATTTATTTAAACGGGGAACCGTACGGAAATATAGAAGATTCCACACTAATGATTGGTCCGGTATCAGCTGGGGATACGGTGGCAGTGAGCGGAACATACAGCTACCCGTGGGAAGATGTGTACAGTGAAGAAGTCACCGCTTCCGCATCCGATACAATACAGCTTGACTTCCCAATCGGTACTTCGGTGGTCCTTGATGATCTCACGAGTGATATCATCAGTTATAACAGCTCCTACATCGAGGCCATCACACGTGTAGACGCCTCCTTATTAAGAAACGTAAAAGGAAAACTGCTCGAAGACCATAACAAAACACTCAAAAACCTGCAAAAAAGGAGCATCACATATGGCGGCTATTTGACCGATATGATCTTTGACAGACAGTCCTTCTCGATTGAAGAAGAGAACGGAGGATACAAAGCCAGCATCAATGTCGAAGAACACTACGCCAGCAGCTGGAACGACCCATCCGACCCCGATGTCGCCGATTTCATCCCTAAAATCTACTATTATACGTACTACTGTGAATACGACGAAGCCGAGGCGAAATGGGTAGTGTATGACGCAAAGGAGCATGATCGGTTGACGATTGTGGATCCGCTTTAACGCACTAAACCAGTGAGGGACGTACCTTTAGCCCGCTAAAGGTACGTCCCTCACTACGTTAACGTGTTAAATTATTGCATCCACTCCGGTTTGCCGAAGCCTTTGAATTCGTCATCAATGACTTTTTCGAATTTGTCCGATTCCACTACTTCCTTGATGTCTTTTGCGAGCTGTGAATCAACATCTTTCGTGTTCATGACGACGCGGTTACGGTATTGGTCCGGCATGTTTTCAAGCTGCAGGGCGTCGAGCAGGTCCATTTTCGCCGCCAGTGCGTAGTTCCCCGGTACGGCTGAGAGATCGACACTTTCGACCGCCCTTGGTAGCTGTGCCGCTTCGATTGGTTTGAACACCAGGTTCTTTACATTTTTGTCGATGTCTTTTTCAGAAACGGTCAAGGGGTCTGTCCCTTCCTTCAATGTGATCAAATCAGCATCTACGAGGATCTGGAACGCACGCGCTGCGTTGGTCGGGTCGTTCGGGATGGCGATGGCGCTGCCTTCCTTGATGTCTTTGAGTGCATCAAATTTCTCTGAATAGATGCCCATCGGTGCGGTCGGCACCACGATGACTTCTGAAAGCTCCATGCCGTGCTGCTCGGCGAATGTTTCCATATAAATCTTATGTTGGAACAGGTTGGCGTCAAGATCCCCCTGAGCGAGTGCGTTGTTAGGCTGGATGTAGTCGCTGAATTCTTTCACTTCAACGGTGTACCCTTTTTCCTCAAGTCCTGGTTTGATGGCTTTTGTCACCATGTCGCTGTAAGGACCGGATGTCGCCCCGATCGTGATTTCTTTTTTATCCTCTGAGCTTGCTTCTTCTCCACCGCACGCTGCCAGCAGGCTGACAGTCAGGGCGGCTGCTAAAAGTAAAAACCATTTTTTCATGAATTTTTCCCCCTGAATGATTATCGTTTATCTACTACTCTTGCAAAAATATCGCCCGTGTACTGAATGAGCTGTACCAGGCAGATCAGCACGACGACCGTGGTGATCATGACCGTATTGTCGTAGCGGTAATAGCCGAAACGGATAGCAAGGTCGCCGATACCGCCTCCGCCTACAATCCCAGCCATGGCGGAATATGCGACCAGGCTGATTGTTGTGATCGTGACAGCCTGGATGACGGCCGGCTTCGCTTCCGGCAGCAACACGTCCTTGATGATCATCCAAGGACTCGCCCCCACCGACACCGATGCTTCGATGACTCCCTTATCAATCTCGCGAAGGGCGGTCTCTACCATTCTTGCGAAAAACGGAATCCCCGCCACAGAGAGTGATACTGAGGCCGCTGTCGGCCCGATCGTCGTTCCCGTTAATAGTTTAGTAAGCGGTAATAGTGCAACCAATAAAATGATGAACGGAATCGAGCGGACCATGTTGACGACGAAACCGACGACCTTTTTAATGAACCCATTTTGCAGGAACAATCCTTTGTCGGTCACAAAAAGGAGAAAGCCTAGCGGCAGTCCCAGCAAAACCGCAATGACAAGCGAAATCCCCACCATATAGACGGTTTCAAGGAAAGCTTTATTCAACTCTGGTAAAATCGCAATCAAGGAATCAGGCAGCACGGTCCAGCACCTCCAGACTTTGTGTTTTGGCCGTTATGTAACGGATTGCGGCCTGTATTTCCGTATCCTCACCGATCAGTTCCATGATAAAAATCCCTAGCGGCGTTTCCTGGATGTATTCGATTTTGCCGTGAAGGATATTGCCACGTACCTTGTATTTCTGGAACACTTCCGACACAACGCTTTCCTCTGCGATCGAACCCTTGAACTGAATTTTGATCAGCTTGCCCCTCCGGCTATTCAGTAAATGAGGCGGCAACTCAAACTGCAGGATATTTTCTATGAACTGCTTCGTGAGCGGCTGTTTCGGGTTCGCAAACAAGTCATAAACCGCTCCCTCTTCCACGATTCTTCCGTCCTGCATGACGGCCATCCTGTCACAGATTTCCTTGACCACTTCCATTTCATGCGTGATGAGGACGATCGTGAGTCCCAGCTGTTTGTTCAGGTCTTTTAACAGTTTGAGGATCGATTTCGTCGTACTCGGATCGAGTGCCGAAGTTGCCTCATCGCATAGCAGGACCGATGGATTATTCGCGAGCGCCCTCGCGATCCCGACGCGTTGCTTCTGGCCGCCGCTCAGCTGTGCTGGATAGGCATCGGCCTTATCGCTCAACCCGACCATTTGAAGAAGCTCTGTCACCCTAGGTTCGATATCTGCTTTTGGCACTTTGGCCGCTTTCAAGGCAAAAGCAAGGTTTTCATACACCGTTTTCGCTTTGATGAGGTGGAAATGCTGAAAGATCATGCTGATTTTTTGACGGGCAAAGCGCAGTTCCCTGGAGTTCAACTTCGTCAAATCCTGTCCATCGATGATGATCTCACCTGATGTCGGTTTCTCCAGTAAGTTAAGGCAGCGGATCAACGAACTTTTCCCTGCCCCGCTGTAGCCGACGATTCCGAAGATTTCTCCCTTTTCAATCGTGACGGAGACGTTATCCACACCTAGCACCGTCTGCTTTTTTGTTTTGTATTCTTTTACAAGATTGTTGATTCTGATCATCATCCACACCCCTTTTCTTTTTCCATGTTGTCTTTTAAATAAAAAATGCTCCTTTCAATTACTGAAAGAAGCATCGCACTTATATCATCGACTTATCTTTCAGAATGAATCCCATTCTGCAGGAATTAGCACCGTTCCATATCGGAGGTTGCCGGACGTCACAGGGCCTGATCCCTCGGTCACTCTTGATAATTTGAAAGTATTTAATTTTTTGATTTTTTAATCATATAGGAGATTCTATATGGATTGTTTTGGAAAGTCAATAAGCGATTGGACGGGGATTTTATTGTAAGCGATTTCTTTGTTGGTGTGGTGGGGAAAAGTTTTTTTTAAAGTTGTTGGTATATTTTCGTGGCTCAGTTAAACACCGCTGCTGATTTCCGTGAAAGACTTCGCTTTCCGCGGGTAGCCCGTGAGCCTCCTCGTTCCTGCGGGGTCTCACATCAGCTACTCTTCCCGCAGGAGTCTTCATCTTGCACTCCAATCAGCAGCTGGAACCGGCTGTAAATAACCACTTCTGTCTTCTTCAAAAGCAACAACGTTTCAAAAAACAGCCGGTTAGAAAAAGAATCCCATTTTAAACAAACGTTTGATTAATCTTTAACTTCCTCAAAAACCAAGAACTCCTGGATTAAACAAACGTTTAACCAAAAAAGCCCACCTCGACGAGTAACTCGAGATAGGCTTTCCTCCATACTATTACAGTACCTCGTAATCCGTTACATTACGCTCCACCACACGCGCTCCCTCGACGCTCACAAGCGCGCCGCCAGCGCTTCCGAATACACCGGTTGCAATCAGGTTGTCCATCGCTGCCTTCACCTGGATCGTATCGATCGGATCAATCGGGTCATTGACGCTGATCTTCGCAGACTTCCCGGTTGCAGTTTTGAATTGTAGTTCGAGAACCTTTGCCATCTTGAAGTCCCCTCCTTTCTACTGGATTTTTCGTTCATTACGCGTTGATGTCAAAGTTCTGGATCTTTTCCACGTTGAAAAGATTTTTCTCCGAAAGACCAGCAAGCGACTGCGCCGCACTGTTCATCTCATCCGCAGTGGCCGAGCCCTTGATGTAGCTGTAGGACTTGTACTTATACTTCGGATTGCCCTTCTCATCGGTGCCATCATTAAACGCAAATCTCAGCTTCGTCGTTTTCAAATCCGCCGTTGCCATGGTGCCTCACCTCCTTTCACCTTTTATATAGGGTTTGGGGGAGGAAAAGGATACCTTGGGGTGGGAAATTTTTTTGGGGTGTGGGTAGGCGATGGCTGAGGTTCAGGTTGTGTGTGTGGATTTGGGAGTTTGCTATGCATAATTGAGGGGTTTTGTGCCTGGCACCAGATATCAGGTTTTTGGAGTGCCTGGCTCAAATCGAGGTTATTGAGCCAGGCTCGATTTCTTATATTTGAGCCTGGCTCAGATCACCGGTTTTGAGCCTGGCTCAATCAAGCCATTTTGAGCCTGGCTCGGACCACCGGACCACCAGATCAACGGACCACACCATCCCCCTACCCCAAACAAAAAAACGCCCTTCCCGGACCCAATCATCCAAAAAGAGCATTTCTACTAACTATTCACTTCACTACAACTCTCCCGCTTCACCAAATGAACCGGAACCACGACTTTCTTCGCCAACTCGCGTTTTGATTGGATCTGGTCGAGCAGCAGTTCGACTGCTGATTCGCCCATGAATTCCGTGTATACCTTGACGGTCGTCAGGGACGGCTGCAGGAATTTTGATGTCGCGATGTCGTTGAATCCGACGATCGAGACTCTTTCCGGGATCCCCACTCCTTCTTCGTGAAGGGCACGGATGGCTCCGATGGCCATCGAATCGGATGCGATGAAGAAGGCGGTTGGGACGTCTTCTTTTTTCAGTGCTTCCTTCATGAGGGTGTAGCCGCTCTCCGACGTGAAGTTGCCGTCGGTCCATATGTATGCCGGGTTATGGAGACCCTTTAATGAGAGGTATTCGCGGAATGTGGTTTCACGTTCGTCGCGGATTGGTTCCTCTTCAAGGACGTATTCTTTCCCTCCGATGTAGCCGATTTTCTCGTGACCGAGGCTCATGAGGTAATCGAGGACTTCTGTCATCGCCTTTCGGAAGTCGACGACGACGGAGTCATAGTCGTCCGACGGTGAGTAGTCGACGAGTACAAGCTGTCGGGCCGCTTTTTCGAAGGCATCGATTTCGGTTTGGCTGTATTTGCCGACGGCGATGATGCCGTCCAGTTCCGAAAGCCTGGATGGATCGATGGTGTTCCCGTTCTTGAATAGCTTGACGAGGTCGATATTCCGTTCCTGACATTCCCGCTCAACGCCGTTCCGGACCGCCATGTAGTACGGGTCTGCCATCTCCTGTTGATCGGAGTACCAGTAGACGAGTCCGAACTGGAGACGGTCCTTGACCTGCTGAGGGTCTTTCCTGTTTCGTAACGTTTTATAATTCATATCCTGGGCGATCTGGAAGATCCTTTTCTTCGTTTCGTCCGCCACGGATAGTGAAGCATCATAATTCAACACCCTTGATACTGTTGCCAGTGAGACTCCCGCTTTTTGTGCAATGTCTTTTAAAGTGGCCATCCCACTTCCCCCTTTAACGCCAATTTGTCCTGGGAGAGAAGCGGGCCGCTCGACTCTCTTCTCTCTTGATCTCTATTTGTTTTATCCCAATTGTTCTGTTTAAAACCTACCACTCTTTACTTTAAAACAAATCCCCCCGGATTTCCATTGATATCGGGGTTATTTCACTTCAGAGAGCTTCCAAACGAGCGATGCGAAATCGCCTTTGATCATCGTCCTGTCCGTTGTGACGGTACCGCTGAACATTGGTGGGATCAGAAGGCCGATGTTCATGAGTTCATCACCGTATGCCTGCTGTCCGGTCGCATCGATTTCGTACAGTGCGTCAGGCTTCAGTCCCTGAAGGCGGATGCGTTTAAGCGACGGATTCGGGACGGCCAATGTCCGGTAGAATGCCACGATCGCTTCACCCTTCTCAACGTCTGCAACCATCCAGGCGGTGTCATTGCCTTCGAACGGGCTGATTAATCGGTAAAAGGAGCCGAATTGAAGGGTTTTGCGGTTTTCTTTTACAAAATTCACTTGCTTCTTCACAGCGATCTTTTCTTCCTCTGAAAAACGGGTCGCGTCGAGCTCGTAGCCGAAGGCACCGAACATCGAGACATTGAATCTCGTATCGAGCGGTGTCGACCGGCCCGTCTGGTGATTCGGACAGCTCGATACGTGCGCCCCCATCGATGAAAGCGGATAGACGAGTGACGTTCCCCACTGGATTTTCAAGCGCTCGATGGCATCCGTGTTGTCGCTCGTCCACGTCTGCGGCATATAATAGAGCATGCCCGGATCGAAGCGGTTCCCTCCGCTTGCACATGATTCGAAAAGGATGTGCGGGAACTTGGATGTCAGCCTGTCAAGAAGCTCATAAAGTCCAAGCACATAGCGGTGTGACACCTCACCTTGACGATCGGCCGGCACGGAGTCCGAGCCGACTTCCGTCATGTTCCGGTTCATGTCCCACTTCACATATGATATAGGGGACGATGATAGAATCCCTGACAGTGTCTCGTCGAGGTAGTCCACCACTTCCTGTTTGGAAAGGTCGAGGATGAACTGGTTGCGTCCGTGGGAAAGGGGCCGGTCCTTCACACCAAGCACCCAATCCGGATGCGCCTTGTACAGGTCACTTTTCTCAGAAATCATTTCAGGCTCAACCCAAAGGCCGAAGCTCATTCCGGTTTCTCCGTTGACCTTTTGGCTCAGTCCTTCGATTCCGTTCGGAAGCTTGCTATGGTCGACGGTCCAATCCCCTAGGGAAGTGGTATCGTCATTTCGTCCCTGGAACCATCCGTCGTCGAGTGCGAACAATTCGATCCCGAGTTCGGATGCCGATTTGCAAATATCAAGGATCTTTTCTTCATCAAAATCAAAGTACGTCGCTTCCCAGTTGTTGATGAGGATCGGGCGTTCTTTCTCGCGCCACTCTCCCCTGACAAGCCTGGATTCATATAGGCGGTGAAAGCTTTGGCTCATCCCGTTCAATCCTTGATCGGAATAGACCATCACTGCTTCCGGAGCTTGGAACTCTTCGCCACTCTCGAGCTTCCATTCAAAGCCGAATGGGTTCATCCCCATCAACGCCCGCGATGTGTCATAAAGATCGACTTCGACGCCGCCGAAGAAGTTCCCGCTGTACACAAGGTTGAATCCGTATACTTCCCCGTGGGATTCGGTCGCATCCTTTGATTTCAAGGCGAAGAACGGATTGTGTAGCGAGCTCGACACCCCTTTTTTACTGTCGATCGACTGCAGGCCTTTCCTTAGTGGGTTCGATGCCACATGCCGTTCGCGGATCCACGATCCATGAAGATGGAGGAATTCGAAGTCGGCGTGCGGAAGATCCACCGATGTACTGAGCAAGCGCTCGATCACCACGTGGTCATCACCGACATTCCGAAGCTTCACACTCCGGACAATCGCATCCCGATCATGATACACCGTATAGAAGAGATCCATCTCGAGACCGGCGACACTATCCTTCAAAGTCACAACGAGCGTCTCTGCCTCATCGTCACTTTCCGTATAAGTAGCCGGCAGCCCTTCGAGACCCGGCTTTCCGTTCAAGATTTCATATTTTTTAAAAATAAAATGAGACGTCCTGCTTCCACTCGCATGCTTGATGACAAAAGCAGGCTCACGGTAATCACTCGTCCCGAATCCAGGGTACTCCTGCTTCAGGAACTCGAGTGAAAAGAGCTGGTTCCCTTCATAAGGGAACGCAGCATTTCCGAGCGGCTCGGCAGGAAGCTGGCGCAGATGGGAAAAATCGTCACGGTGCTTGACTTTTTTTCCATAATAGAGCTGGCCGGGCTGCTCATTTTCCGTCATGGAAAAAATATAACTGACATTCCGACCCTGCAGATGAAATTGTTGTGTTTCTTCATTAACATAGATTGGCATAGTGAGACATCCTTTCTAGTTGACTCGGGCTTCTCTTATTTCACTGCACTTCCTAGCATCCCTGAGATGAACTGACGCTGCAGTGCCAGGAAGAAAATGATGATCGGGATCGTCGCAATCGTGACCCCTGCCATGACCTGGCCGTAATCGATCCGGGAAAGTCCGAACAGACTGGACAATGCAACCGGGAACGTGTACATATCATTGGACGATAAAGCGATCAATGGCCATAGGAAGCTGTTCCATTGATACAGGAACAGGAAGATCGCGGTGGCCGCGAGTGCCGGCTTCATGGACGGCAGGACAATTTTAAAGAAAATCTTCCATTCACCTGAACCGTCGATCCTGGCCGCTTCAATCAGGGAAGTCGGGAAGGCCAGCATATTCTGCCTCATCAGGAAGATCGCGAATGGATATGCGAGATTCGGCAGGATGATCGCTTGATACGTATCGAGCCAGCCGAAGCCCGCCATCATTTTAAACAATGGGATGATCGTCGCGTGATACGGGACCATCATCGATAGCAGGAAAATACCAAAGATGAGGTTTCTTCCTTTAAAACGGAACTTGGCGAACGCATACGCCGCCATCGAGCAAATCAACAAGCTCAGGACCGTATACACGATCGCGACGAACAGCGAGTTGAACATGACTCTTCCGATATTGATCGATTCGTTCAGATTCGAGACATTCTCCACTAGCTTTTCGCCAGGCACAAGGACCGGTGGCTTCGAGAACATCTTACCGCTTTCGTTCGTAGCCCCGATCGCCGCCCAGTAAAACGGGAAAAGCGACACAAGGGCACCAAGGGCAAGGACACTATATAAACCAATTTTCTTTCCTAATTTAGACTGTCTCATTCTTGATCACCCGTTAGTTTGAATTGTATAAACGTCATGATTGCAATCAATACGACAATCACATACGCAATCGTTGAAGCATAACCAAAATCAAAGAAGCGGAATCCGGTCTGGTACAAGTACATCCCGATCGTAAGCGTCGCATCACTCGGTCCACCCTTCGTCAGCACGAACGGCTCATCGAATAACTGCAGCGTCCCGATCGTTGATAATACGACCGTGAACAGGATGACCGGCTTCAGCTGCGGGATCGTGATGGAGAAGAACTGACGCACGCGCGACGCTCCGTCCATGCTTGCCGCCTCGTAAAGCTCCTCAGGAATATTTTGCAGTCCGGCGAGATAAATGACCATGTTATAGCCGACCCATCTCCACGTCATCGCAATGATCAGGGATGCTTTTGCCCAGAACGGATCGTTCAGCCAAGGGATCGCCTTGAAACCAAGCGACGTCAGAAGCTGGTTGACCACCCCGTCATTCATCAGCATGATGGAAAAGATGATGGAGTACGCAACCAGGGATGTGACCGCCGGCAGGAAGAACGTCACCCGGAAGAATCCTTTCATACGTAGGAGTGCAGAGTTTAATAGTGATGCAAGCACAAGCGCCAGGATCACCATGATCGGCACTTGGATGATTAATAGAATAAAAGTATTTTTGAGTGCGGTATGGAAAATTTCATCCGACAGCAGCCGTTTGTAGTTATCCAGCCCGACAAATGTCAGGTTGGCGCCCTGCCCGGTCTGAAAACTGAGGATCAGCGATGAAATGATCGGGTACAGCATGAAGATGCTGAACAGAATGACGGCTGGTGCGATGAATAAATATGGGACATATGTTTTTGACTTCATACATCATCCTTCTCTCTAGCGTGATTTGAATATAGTTGTGTTTGGTTGGGAAGCTACTTTCAGCCCCATTAATTCCGCTGTTGATTTCCGTGCAAGACTTCGCTTTCCGCGGGTAGCCGGTGAGCCTCCTCGGCTTCGCCTCCGGGGTCTCACATTGGCTACTTCTCCCGCAGGAGTCTTCGTCTTGCACTCCAATCAACAGCTAGAAATGCCTTACATTCAGCAAAATATTCTCGTCAAAATCTAATAGGCAGGTAGATTCACAATCTGCTCTTTATTCCCTACCCTAAAGAATTTGATAAAAAAGAGAGACCTAGATCACCAGACGAACCTCTTGGCTCTAAATCTCTCTTTTCATCTTGCCTACTTTGAATTAGTTTGCTTTACGTTTCGTACGGTCTTCCAGTCTCTTCGCAGCATCCTTCAATGCTTTATCAGGTGCTGTACCGTTGAACGTGTCCGCTTGGGCCTTGATGGCTTCATCAAGTGCTACAGAGTAGTCCTTCGTGTAGTACGCAGTCGGTACATCCTTCATTTCGTTTGCGAAAAGCTCCCAGATCTTCTGTCCGCCGAAGAATTCATCTTCGCCTGTGAACACGTCAGAATCGTACGTTGTGTTGAGGGATGGGAACAGACCGTAGTCTTCCATCGCCATGATTTGTGTATCCGTATCCGTTGAGAAGTACTCAAGGAAATCGTACGCAGCATCAGCATTTTCTGAAGCCGCAGGAATCATCCAGCTGGATCCGCCAAGGTTGGAAGCGCGGTTTCCGCCTTCTTCAAACGCCGGCAACGTGAATACTCCCCAATCGCCTTTCGTATCTTTCGCTTGGTCGATGATCGTTCCATAATACCAAGCACCGAATGGAATCGTAGCGACCGATCCGTCAACCGTTGAAGAAACGACACCGTTCCATCCGTCAACATTCTTGATCAGATCCGCATCAGCGAATTTCTTCTGCATTTCCATCGCCTTCACGGCTTCTGGGCTCGTAAGGTCGATGTTGCCTTCTTCGTCAAAATAGAACACGCCTTGTTGGTTCAGCATCATCCTGAATGTCGGATCATCCTTGAACATATCAAGTGGCATCGCGTAAGAACCTGTTTTTTCTTTGATTTTCTTTCCTGCTTCAAGGAAGTCATCCCATGTTTCAATGTCTTCCGCTTTTACACCCGCTTCTTCAAATAAGCTTCTGCGGTAGAACATTCCACCAGGACCTGCATCGAATGGCATCGCGTAGTACGTGCCATCAACCTGTGCCAGGTCATTTTTGAAAGAAGGGAATTTATCTTTATGGTCATCGAATCCTTTTTCCGATAAGTCAAGGAATCCTTCAGGAAAAGCCTGTACGTATCCTTGGATGCGATCATCTTCGACTAACACGATATCCGGAAGCCCGACACCGCCGGCAGCAAGACCGGTCGAAAGCTTGTCATATACATCCAAGCGCCCGATGTCTTCCACTTTCAGCTTCACACCCGGATGATCCTTCTGATATTCCTTCACGGCATCATTCAGGGCGCCAACGTTAACGTTCCAGGCCCAAGCCGTCAGTGTCACTTCGCCATCCTTGCCAGCATCGCCTGAACTGCCCGAGCTGCACCCGGCAATCAACAACGCAGCAATGATGCTCATCATTACGACTAATTTCTTCATACCCTTTGTCCCCCTTGGTTTCTTAGATTAAAAGAGCTGTAACCGTTTTCTTTTACCGACAAAAATAAAACACCCATTAGAAAGCGTTTACATCTTACTTAAGATTTTAGTAAATTATCAGAATAGAGTCAACTATATTTTTAGTAAAATTTTTATTATTTTAGTAAAGTGAGTGGAATGTTGTGCTGGATGGGCTTGGGACGGGGATTTTTGAAGGTTGTGGGGATGGGGTGTTTAATGGTTTGGGTAAAAAGTTTACTAGAGCGGAGCGTTTGGTTTTTTACTGGTACGGCTGTGGAGGGAGAGAGGAATGGTGCCTGGCTCAATCGGAGTGATTTGAGCCTGGCTCAAAATAGGGAATCTGAGCCTGGCTCGTTTTGGGATAAGGATGATTGAGCCTGGCTCAGACTGGGGCCCGTTTAATAGTCGTTGCCAGGCACAAATCGGCTATTTTGTGCCTGGCACCGATCACCATCAAACCAAAAGGGACGATCCTTTATCTAACTAAAGGACTGTCCCTCACTACGTTAATTCAGTAAAGCTTTCCCTGTCTGTACAGGATGGTGGATAGCTTGGTGACGGAGTGGATGTAGCAGTTTTGACGGAGCGGGAATGGGTCTCCGAAGAATTGCGGAAGGACCGTATCCAGCGTTTCCTGCATTTTCTCATAGAGCATCCGGAACACTTCGTCTTCACTGTAGAACTGGGTTTCTCGTCCCTGTAGCCATTCAAAATACGAGACGATGACCCCGCCGGCGTTGGCAAGGATATCCGGTACGATGATGACGCCTTTATCGCTCAGGAATTTATCTGCTTCCGTCGTGATCGGGGCGTTCGCTCCTTCGACCAGGATGCCGGCCTTCACTTTCTCCATATTGTCCCCATGAATCTGATCTTCCAAGGCTGCGAGGATCAGGACGTCGACATCGAGATACAGGACGTCTTCCCGATCCGATATTTCCGCTTTAACGTCGATCTCCCGCAGCTGCTCTTCCGTTGTCGGCAGGTCCCCTTTGTTTCTCATCGTGAATTCGATGAGGGCCGGGATATCCAAGCCGTCCTCATTTCTGAGGGTCACGTTCCTGTCGCTGACGGCGACGACCTTGTTCTGGAGATGGGTGGATTGGTGCGCTTCAAGGGCCGCAACCGATCCGACATTCCCGAATCCCTGCACCGCGATGGTCAGGGGCTTGTCTTCATAAGTAAGGGCTGTTTTCGCAAAAATATTATCCGTTTTGGTGAGAAGGTTTTTGTGATTATGGATAAAATCATGGATCATATAACGGAATGTAAAGAACACCCCTTTACCGGTCGCTTCCCTGCGGCCGAGGGAGCCGCCGTTGACGACGCTTTTACCGGTGAAGCTACCCCTGTAAGGATAACCGGGATGGATGCTCTTATATTCGGCCATCATCCAGTCCATCTCCCGTTCCCCCGATCCCATGTCAGGAGCTGGGATATCCTTATCCGGTCCGAGGACATCGCTGAAGTATTGCACATATTTCTTCGCGATCAAGTTCAGCTCTTTATCCGAGTAATCGCGCGGATTGATGATGATGCCGCCCTTCCCGCCTCCGAACGGGACATCATGAAGCGCGTTCTTCAAGGTCATGAGCGACGCAAGATTGACCACTTCATCCTCATTGACGGATTCATGGAACCGGATCCCGCCTTTATACGGACCGAGTGCGTTGTTGTGCTGCACGCGGAATGCCGGGATCCGGTCGACTCGGCCGTTCTGGAGCGGCACCCTCAAATACGATTTATGTACATGATTCGGCGTCGACAGGATCGCCGTCAATGAAGTGAAGGCCTGTTCTCGCGCCTTTCCCTGTAATTCCGGTAGAAAATGTTCATCTTCCAGTAATGCGTCCAATGATCGCTGGACAATGTCTCGTGTTTGACTGATCATCGTTTCCCCTCCTGCTTCTTAAGTAAAAATTGGTAGTTATTATAAAGTTACCCAATTGTTGCGGAATAAAACGGAGATTCTTGCTGAGAAGGGAATATCACTGTTCATTTAGGAGGATTGCGGTGGGGGAAGTGGGGTGTACCTGGTACAATTCTGCCTGTTTGTACCTGGTACAAGTCAAACTGAATGTACCTGGTACAAATCAAGCTCCTTGTACCAGGTACACACTAAAAACAACACAAAGTCCCCCTCCCCCGGTGCCAGGCACAAAACACCCGATTTGTGCCTGGCACCAAATCAAAACAAAAACAGAGACGTACCTTTAGCGAGCTAAAGGTACGTCCCTCGATGCGTTAATGTATTAAAGCGTTTATTTGGTTGCTGCCGTGAATGTGTAGGTGGTGCTGGCACGGTAGGTTTCGCCCGTTTTTAGGATGATGGACGGGAAACCCGGATGGTTGACGGCGTCGGGGTAGCCCTGGGTTTCAAGGCAGATGCCCGTGTGCCTGCGGGCCGTGTTCCCGCCGCTCAGGCGTTCTCCGGTCAGGAAGTTACCGGTGTAAAGAACAACGGATTCCTGGTCGGTTTCGACGGTCATGATCCTTCCGCTTTCTTCATGCAGGAGCAAGATGCCGCCATCCTTTTTTAAGACGAAGGGATGGTCGTATCCGATTTCCACTTCATGAGACCGTTCCATGCCGGATTGGATGGTGCGTCCCTCTCTGAAATCAAAGGCCGTCCCTTCAACCGGACGAACCTCACCCGTCGGCAGGTTTTCTTCCGTAAGCGGGAGATAGGCATCCGCCTCCATCTTCAAGACGTGCTGTAAGATGTCGCTCTTTGCGTTCCCACTCAGATTGAAGTAGCTATGATTGGTGAGATTGAGCGGGGTATCCCGGTCGGTCTCTCCCTTATAATCAATGTGCAGGCGACCCTCGTTCGTCAGTGTGTAGGTCACATACACCTTTACATTGCCGGGATAGCCTTCTTCTCCGTCACGGCTGAGATGGGAAATCGTGACGCTCACTCGATCATCCTCGGTGGTCATGTCTTCCTCTTCCCAAATCACACTGTTAAAGCCGGTACTCCCGCCATGAAGGTGATTACTCCCCTCATTGGCGGTCAGGTGCACGGTTTCTCCTTGATGCGAATAGCTTGCACCACCGATCCTGCCTGCGACCCTTCCGGCGATGCTGCCGAAATAATGGGTGTGTTCGATGTATTCCTGCAGCGTATCGAATCCGAGGACAACATTTTCTAAGGTGCCATCACGGTCCGGAGTCAGGATCTGCGTAATCGCCCCTCCATAGGTGATGACGGTCACTTCCATGCCGCTGTCGTTTTTCAACGTGTATGAATGAACTTCTTTTCCACGGATTTCACCGAATGTCCCTTTTACAATATTCAACCTCTTACACCTCGACAATCTGGCACTCGTAAGGGGCAAGGCTGATTCCGTCGAATGTTTCCTCGTGGCCGTTATGATTCACGATGACCCGATAGTCCTTACCTTCTGCCGTCCTTGTGATGACTTCAACACCCGAATTGGATGCCAACGTCTTCAGCCCTGCCGCATCCGCGACCGTTTTCGCCAGTGTATCCATGATGTATCCTTGCACGCCTGCGCCGATATAATAAGCCTTCCCTTTGCCGAAATCATTCTCGGTTACGCAGGAATACTCATCATAGAAGCGGTCATCGTAGCGATGAAGCGTACGTGCCGTCAGAGGCTTCACAAGATCACGCCAGTAGACGGCCTCCGTTGCTTCCCCGCCTTCTGCTGGTACAACCGGGGCTGATGTGCCCGCCTGCAGCGACTCGGATTCTTCCACTTCAATACCGAGTAGCGGTGAAAGTTCACCCGGTACCATGCTGCCGAATACGAGGTTGTTATCGCGGTCCTTCACACCTGCGCGGAAGGACATGATGACGGTTCCGCCATTTTCCGTGAATTCCTCGAGTCGTCGCGCCAGATCGCTGTCCATCACCTTGGCAATCGGAAGCAGGAGCACTTTATATTCGGAGAAGTCCTGATCGTGTCGGATGACGTCGATTGTCGTATTTTGTTTATGGAACGGTTCATACAGACGAAGGATTTCCTCCGTATAATCGATGCTAGCGTTTTGCTGCTGATTTCGCCACGACCAAATCGAATCGAAGTCGTATAGTAGAGCGACATCCGCTTTCATAGGGGCGTCGAACAGCGTCTTGTATTCCTTCACTTCATTGAAAAATTGCTGTACTTCCTTGTATTTGCGTGTGGTCCGGTTGTTTGCATCAAGTATGCCGAGGCAGTATTGCTCCGCACCCTTGTTCATGCCGCGCCATCTGAAAAAGAGCATATTCGAGCATCCATGTGCAAAGGCGTGCCACGCCCATGCCTTCGCCTGATTAGGTCGGGGAAGGTACCCGATGATATCATGCCCTTGGGCACCCATCAGCTCCTCAACGATCCAGAAGTTCTCCTTTTTCAATCCACGAACATAATCAAGCGTCATGGATAGATGCGCAGGCGAAATCGGCTCATTCAGGCCGCCCCAGACCGGATAGTTATCATAGGAAACGAAATCGAGATCCCTTGAAAACTCGTTATGGTCGAACCACTTGTCAAAGAATCCACCCGGGAGGTTCGTCGTAACAGTTTGATGTGAACCTTTCAGCTCTTTCACTAGATTGATATGTTTGTGCGCAAAACCAGCGAGTGAAGCCGAGCGGAAACGTGCCCAATCGAGCATCATCGCCGGATTGTGGACAGTGACCGTCTGCTTTGGAACCGGGATCTCTGAGAAGTCGTTGTACGTCTGTCCCCAGAAAATCGTGCCCCAGCGTTCATTCAATTCGTCGATCCCTTTGTATTTTTCCTGAAGGAATCGTTGGAATGCATTCAGACACTGATCGCAATAGCACATATCGCTTCCTTCGTGTCCGAGCTCGTTGTCGATTTGCCAGGAAACGATCGCTTCTTCATCCTTGTAGTGAGTAAGAAGTTTTTCCACGATGCGCAGGGAATATTGTTCGTAGACGGATGAATTGAAGCAGTATTGGCGGCGTCCCCCGAAGGATTTCTTGTTGCCGTTGATGTCTTCGATCAGGATGCTCGGGTGCTTTTTTGAAAGCCAAGCTGGGAATGTTGCGGTCGGGGTTCCGAACATGACGTGGATTCCGTGGTGTTTGGCTCTGGCGATGACGTGGTCGAAGAAGGAGAAGTCGAAGTTCCCTTCTTGTTGTTCCATCAGGTGCCAGGCGAATTCGCCGATCCTGATCATGTTGACGCCCATTTCTTTCATGCGTGTCATGTCTTCGTCTATGAGTGAGTGGTCCCAGTGTTCTGGGTAGTAGTCGACGCCTAGGTACATGTTTATCACCTTTCTCCTCTTGGGGGTTGGTAGTTAGTTTATATTTGAAAATAATAAAATTGTCCCCTAATACCGCTGTTGATTTCCGTGGAAGACTTCGCTTTCCGCGGGCGGTTGGTGAGCCTCCTCGTCGCTTTCGCTCCTGTGGGGTCTCACCTAACTCGCTTTTCCCGCTGGAGTCTTCGTCTTCCACTCCAATCAACTGCTGGTGGGTAGGTCATATCGGTTAAAATTGAGACTTCATTTTTCTTCAAAACATTTAACCATGGAGCCGTCTCAACTTCCCCATGCTTTTGTTGAAGTAACAAAGAAACAATTACTCCCCATCCAACCCATCAACAAATTTCTTGAACGCCTCCATGCCTTTGTCGTCGCGTTTGAATACGCCGGCGTCTTCTAGGACGCGGGAGAATTTGTGGCCGAGTTCCTGGCGGACGATGGTGGTGACGTTTTCTTTGTTGATGTCGCTTCCGTGGCGTGCTTTCATGTCTTCTACCCACGGGAGGTGGATGTCGTTGACGTTGTTTTCGTTGCCGAGCAGGGCATTTTCGACCTCTTGCAGCTCAGCTTTCAGTCGAGCCGGGAGGACGGCGAGGCCCATCACTTCGATAAGGCCGATGTTTTCTTTTTTAATATGATGGACGTCCGCGTGCGGATGGAAGATGCCCATCGGGTGTTCGTCGTTCGTGCGGTTGTTGCGGAGCACGAGATCGAGTTCGTACCTGCCGTCTCTCATACGTGCGATCGGGGTGATCGTGTTGTGCGGCGTGTCGCCGGAGTGGGCAAGGATGTCGACCTCGGGGTCACTGTATCCTTTCCACTGCGCCAGGATATCGTCGGCCGCTTCAACAAGCGAATCCATCTCGTCTGCTGAGAGGCGGATCACCGACATCGGCCATTTGACGATCGATGCTTCCACGCCCCGGAATCGCTTCAATGAAAACCCATATTCGCTTTCCGCTTTCGCCATTGCGAAATCATAGCGTCCGCCTTGGTAATGATCGTGGGACAGGATCGAGCCGCCCACAATCGGCAGGTCTGCATTGGAGCCCGCAAAGTAATGCGGGAACTGGTGGACGAATTGCAGCAGTCGCCTGAAGCCGTCCTTATTGATTTCCATCGGGCGGTGTTCCTTCGATAGGATGATCGAGTGCTCGTTGTAATAGACGTACGGCGAGTATTGCAGCATATAATCACGATCGCCGAGGTTCAAGCGGATCATCCGGTGATTCGCACGGGCAGGGTGCCCGATGCGTCCGGCGTACCCTTCATTTTCAACGCACAGGAGACACTGTGGATATTTCTCGTCCTTCTTCGGCATCGCCCTCTCCATCGCGATCTGCTTCGGATCTTTCTCAGGCTTTGACAAGTTGATGGTGATGTCGAGCTCGCCGTATTCCGTCGGCGCTTTGTAGCTGATATTCTGCTTGATCCGCTTCGTCTGGATGTAATTGCTATCCTGACTCAATTGGTAAAAGTAATCCGTTGCTTCTTCCGGGTTCCGTTGATAGCGACTGAAGAATTCCGCATTGATCACGGACGGTCTCGCGATGAAGGAATTCATTACCTCTGCCGAGAAGATTTCCTTTTTATCAAAAAGATCGTCGACAATCCCTTCTTCCACTGCGTACTCAGTCAAAGCTTCAAGCAAGTCGGGGATCTGAAGATTGTCACCTTCCGACGTCCCCTCAGCCCGGTAGTCCTCCAAATCCAAAAGGGCGAGGACCCGATTGCGTGCATACACTTCATCTTCTTCCGTGATCAGTCCTGCTTTCAGTCCTTTTTCGACTAGTAGGTCAACTGTTTGGAAAATGCTCACGTTCTTCACTCTCCCTTTCCGTCTTCATAGCCTTTCGGATGGTTGCTGTGCCAATTCCAAGCGTCCCCGATGATCCGTTCAATCGATGTACGTGAAGGATTCCAGCCTAGCACGCTCTTTGCCTTTTCAGAAGACGCGATCAGCTTGCTCGGGTCACCGGCTCTTCTTTCGCCGACTTTCGCCGGGATCTCATGCCCCGTCACCTTGCGCGCGGCATCGATCATTTCTTTTACCGAAAAACCTTGGCTGCTGCCGAGGTTGAAGATATTGCTTTCCCCAGTTTCCTTCAAGTAGTTCAGTGCCAATAGATGGGCTTCGATCAGATCATCGACGTGAATGTAGTCACGGATGCATGTGCCGTCCGGTGTGTCATAGTCTTCACCGAAGATCGTGATATGCTCACGCTGCCCGAGCGCGACTTGTAGGATGATCGGGATCAGGTGGGTTTCGGGATCATGGTCTTCCCCGATTTCACCGGTCGTTCTCGCACCGGCCACATTGAAATAGCGGAGCGATACGAATTTGATGCCGTACGCCTCATCGCACCACTTCATCATTTTTTCCATCGCGAGCTTCGTTTCACCGTAGGCGTTGGTCGGTTTCGTTTCCATCTGCTCCGTGATCGGCACCTGCTCCGGTTCGCCGTATGTCGCGGCAGTGGATGAGAAGACGATGTTCTTCACGCCGAATTCTTTCATGACTTCGAGTGTCACCTGTGTTCCGTATACGTTGTTATCAAAGTATTTCAGCGGATTTTCCATCGATTCACCGACAAGCGAATTGGCGGCAAAATGGATGACACCGTCAATGCTTTCTTTTTCAAAAACAGAGCGAAGGAATTCCTTATCGCGGATATCGCCGTTATAGAAGATGGCGTCATCATGGATCGCCCCTTCATGTCCTGTCTGAAGATTATCCACTACGATCGTCCGGTATCCCTTTTCCACCAATTGATAGACGGCATGAGAACCGACATAGCCTGCCCCACCGAGTACTAATACGTTCATACGATCACCTCTTTGTTTAATTCTTTTGCTCCGTCACCGATACTTGCGGTATAAAACGTTGCTTCGTATCCGATTGCTTCCTTATATTCGTTCCCCACTTCTTCGATGAAGCGGTCCACATGTTCATTTTCCACGATTGCGATGGCACAGCCCCCGAATCCGGCACCGGTCATTCGTGCCCCGACAACCCCAGGCTGATTCCATGCCGCTTCAACAAGGGCATCAAGCTCCTTGCCGGTCACCTCGTAATCATCACGGAGCGACACATGCGAGTCATTCATGAGCTCACCGAACTGTTCGAGCTTCCCATCCTTCAAAAACGCGAGCGCCTTCAGCGTCCTGCGGTTTTCATAGACCGCATGCTTGGCACGCTTCCGTTCCGTTTCACTTGAGATGACACCTTTATGATTTTCGAACTCTTCTTCCGTCAAATCGCCAAGGGATCCGATGTCGACAACCCCCTTCAGGCTCTCGAGCGCAGATTCGCATTCCGACCTCCGCTCATTGTATTTCGAGCCTGCCAGTTCACGGCGTTTATTCGTGTTCATGATGATGATTTTATGGTCCTCGAGATCGATTGGGGCATATTGGTACTGAAGGGTATTCGTATCGAGCAGGATCCCTGCACCCTTTTTCCCCATGCCGATGGCGAACTGATCCATGATCCCGCTGTTGACGCCGATGAAATCATTCTCTACTTTTTTACCCGTTTCAACGAGTTCCAGGCGTTCGGCATCCAGATTGAATAAGCCTTGTAACAGCACTCCCGTCACGAGCTCGATCGAAGCAGAAGATGAAAGGCCAGCCCCATTCGGGATATTCCCGAAGTACAGGACGTCCATCCCGCGGTCAATCACATGACCCGCTTCTTTTAAAAAGCGGATCATCCCTTTCGGATAGTTTACCCAATCATGCCCCTCATCAAAGTCGAGACGGTCAAGATCGAACTCGATCACGCCTTTCTCTTCAAAATTCAGTGAATACATCCTGACAAGACTGTCTTCGCGTTTACGTGCAAAAGCGTACGTACCGAACGTGATCGCACATGGAAACACATGTCCGCCGTTATAGTCCGTGTGCTCCCCGATCAAGTTGATGCGTCCCGGTGCAAAAAAAGCCCTGCTCGCCGCTACGCCGAATATCTGCTGAAAACTCTTCGAAAGCCTCTCAAAATCCATTCCCATTCCTCCTATTTATAAAAACAAATCTTACTTTATCTACTCGTTCATCTTGCGGTTTGACTGATAGCGAGACGTTACACCCCATAAATCAGAAACCGCTTCCATTTTCCATGTTAAGTCATGTGATTCCCTACGTCAATAAACTTTTAGTAAAAGTTTTACTAAGTTTTATTTACCTGCTTTTTTCATCGGTTTCATCCATGTTTTGTAACATCGCTGCCGTTGATTTTCGCAAAAGACTTCGCTTGGTGGGATTGCTCGTCGTTACTTTTCCAAAGGTTACGTCTTCCTCGCCAATCACCAATTAGATCCATCACCTTTTAAAAAAACAGCCAGGCTAAAATCACCTGACTGTTCGATTGTCAACGTCTTACGCCCCGATTCCAACCGGAGAGAAGATCATATAAATGATGAGCATCGCGATCGTCGCGGCAAGTCCTACTGGATACACAAGCTTCCACGGCGTCATATCGACTTTATGTGATTCTTCCAGGACAAAATCGGTATTCCTAGGCTTGATTTTGCCGATGATCAGCATCAGTCCGGAACATAGGACGAACAGGATTCCAAGGATATGCAGGAAGTGAAGGCCTGTATCCCAGAACAGCTGCGTCACGGCGTAAATCGTGATGAAGACAAAGAGCGAAACCTTCGCCGCAATCGCCGGTACCCGCTTCGTCATGTACCCGATGATGATGATCGTAAAGATCGGTACATTATAGAATCCGTTTACAATTTGCAAGTATTGGAAGAATCCTTGCGGCGCTTTCTCGATCAGTGGCGCCAGGATCATTGCGAAAACTGCCAGTAGTGTTCCAAAATACTTCCCTGTTTTGACAAGCTGTTTATCAGATGCGCCCGGTTTCATGTAAGGCTTGTAAATATTCAAGATAAATAGCGTGACAGATGAGTTAAGTGCCGAGTTGAACGAGGACAGGATCGCCCCGAACAGTACCGCTGCAAAGAATCCGACAAGCGGCGTCGGCAGGATTTCATTCACAAGTCGAGGATACGCATCCGTCGGCTCAAGATTTTCACCGAACATGTTGAATGCGATGATCCCAGGTAAAATCAAGAAGAATGGGCCAAGCAGCTTCAATCCAGCCGCAATCAGGACACCCTTCTGTCCTTCCTTCAAGTTCTTCGCGGCAATCGCACGCTGCATGATGTGCTGCGCCGTTCCCCAGTAGAACAAGTTAACAAGGAGCATCCCCGTGAACATCGTGCTGAACGGCACCGGATCCTCCGGTTTACCAATCGCATTCAGTTTTTCTGGCGTGTTCTCCATGATGATGTCCACACCGCTGAACAGTGAACCGTTTCCAAGTACGAACAATCCGATCACCGGAATCATCAATCCTCCGATCAGAAGCCCGACCCCGTTGATCGTGTCCGACACAGCAACCGCTTTCAATCCACCGAAAATGGCATACAGTGAACCGATGATTCCGATCGTCCACACCGTGATCCAAAGAGCCGTTGTGCGGTCAACCCCAAGTACTTCCGGTACATTGAAAATCCCGCTCAGTGCAACCGCACCCGAATAAAGGATCGGCGGAAGTAAGTTAAATACATAACCGAATAAGAAAAGAATTGTGACAATTTGCTTCGTGCCAAAATCAAATCGTTCTTCAAGAAAATCAGGAATCGTCGTGATCCCGCCCTTCAAGTAACGTGGCAGAAGGTAAAACGCCACGATGACGAGCGCGATCGCCGAACCGACCTCCCAGCCCATCACCGACATATTGTCGGAATAGCCCTGTGCGTTCAGTCCGATCAACTGCTCCGTCGACAGGTTGGTCAACATCAGCGAGCCCCCGATGACCCATCCGGTCAAACTGCGCCCCGCAAGGAAATAACCATCTTGCGTATTCAAATCCTCGTCCCTCGTCTTCCAATAGGAAATAAAGGCCACGAGTAATGTAAATAATAAGAAGGAAACAACTGTAAATATCATGATGAAACTCCTCTCTCAAACTGCTATTAATGCGCTTTCATTCGTAATCTTTAAAGCTAGTATAAATGAAAGCGCTCTTATAGTAAAGTTTTTAGTAAAATATTAATTAATTTTTACTAGAAACGTTCATCTTGAATAATGAAAAAGAGGAAGCAGCGGGGCTTCCTCCTTCAAACAAAACCGTATGTATTCTAAAATGACTACCGTTCTCTTTGAATATCATAATATTTCTCCAGCACTTTACTTCTCACACGATCAATCTCTTCCCCGATTGCGCTTCCGGTCATGAATTCCTCACTGCATCCTTTTTTCACTACTTTAAATCCAGTACTTTGCAGATCCACCTCTTCATCTTCAGAGGTCTGGTATCCCCCCACTCCGTAAGCCTGAACACATTGATCACTGATCGGTGTCCTGTTTCCTTCTTCATCCACATAAAAATATTGATCCGTCACAAGTCCCGTACTCAATTCTTCCATGGAAGTGGCGAAGTACCCTTCCTCATTGATCGGATGGACACGGTAACCATCCTCGGTTTTGACCTCCGGGGCGCCTTTTACGTTGTAGAAGACATACGCTTCCCCTTCGTAGCCGGCTGGTAAGAGGTAGATATTATTAGTTTCTTCTTGCTTTGAGAAAAGGGCCATTATCCCGGCCACCAATGCTACGGAAACGATTGCGCTTGTAACTCCTCGGACAAGGGGACCCATTCTTTTTGCTTTTGCCAACAGCGAATGAACGCCTAACCAAATGATCCCCACCATAACAGTAAGAGGTACGATATAGAACGCACTCCATATTACACTCTCAAAAAATGAAAAATAATAAACATTCGCTGCCCGCTCCGGACCAGGGACATAGTCGAGGGCAGAAGCGATGACCGATAACAATAGTCCGATTAAGAAAGATCCAATGACCACTTTCGTAAACTTTTTCATAACGACTCCTTTATATCTATATTCATTAGTAGTTTAACAAAATTCGGCAAGCAGTCTAATACCTTCTTATAAAAAAATGCTGCCTATCTAAATGGCAGCAGTCTGGAATCCGTATTTTTTACCAAGCATCATAATGCAGTTTGTTGTTCTCAATCCATAGTTTCGAACTCGCTTCGCCGCCATCACCTGTTTCTACCGGTTCACCGGTATTAATTACGTTTGAGACTAGCTCGGAAGCTTCTTCCCTATTGACCCCGGTATAATGAACATACAAATCAATGAACAGTTCTTTATTCTTCACGCTTGCTGAAAACCCGTAGTTCAAGAAGGCGAGTGGCTTTCTGCCTTCTGCAAAAATGACGGATACATCAGAACTTGGTACGTAGTAATACCGCCCACCATGCTTTCTCGCAATCTCATCGATTTCCTCGTAGCGTTCCCCATAAGGCTTTCGGCTGAAGGTCGTTTGAAAACCGTCGGATGAGGTTTCCACAAACTGCATCGGGAAGGCTTCTTCCTCGGCTTCCCGAACTTTTTGCTCTTCAGCCTTCTTCCGTTCGGCCGCTAGACGCTTTTCCTCTTCACCCTTCTTTTCCTCTAGAGCAAGTTTATTCTTTTCATATTCCCTTGATGCGAGCTGGATGTCTTCCTGTAGCTTTTTGTTTCCATTACTGTATGGTAACTGTTTGACGGTTGCGGATAACTCTGAAGCTTTTTCGTTAAATTCGTCTTGAGGTACAGACAATTTTTCAGCAAGTGTCTTCAGTTCAGTAACTTGATTGAAAGCTTCTCGATAAAGCGCCAAGTTCTTTTTAACTATTTCAACTTGAGGTTGATAGCGATCACTGAAAAAGTCTTTGATGAATAAATGTTCCGAGCTACTTACCTGTTTTGTGAAATCAGATAGTTCCTCTTCTAACGCAACAAGTTGATTAGAAACCACTGGAGCAAGAGGGTCCCTCTCCACTTTTTCAGTAAGATCATTTATTTGACTCTGAAGGCGATTGGCGGCGGGAACGAGTCGATTGTATTCTTCAATACCGCCGATTTTGGCGTTCAGCTCTTGTTGGAGGGGGCTTTGACTACCTCCGCTTAATTCAAGCTGACTCACCTCGGCTGAATTCATTGACAACTGTGCCGATTCCAGATCTCCATCGTTTATAGTCGCTAGCATCCCATCAACTTTGGCATTTTCCATAAGTGATTGCATGTTGCCGTAGACAGACGCTACTTCAGCTTCAGCATCCGCCATGATTTGTTCCGCTTTTCCCTTCTCTATATGAGAGAGGCTGTAAATCGTCACCCCAGAAATAAGCATCAACCCCGCAAGACCTACTACCACTTTCAAAAGTTTCCCTTCATGAAATGCTTTTTTTAACATGCAGTACCCCCGCTTTTGTTCTTTTTATCTATTAGACGGTTCCCGAGCTAAAATGATTTCACTTTTTTCCAATTTTATTTAATTCGTTAACTGTTTAAAAAAATTAGCAACCTTGACAATCCCGACCAATATACTATAATTAATTCATTAAATTCCGATTATTTTAATATGATTTATAAGAAAAGGTGATTATTTGTTCATTGAAATTGAACACCTTAACAAACAATATAATGACAAGAACGGCGCACCCGTTGATGTGTTGAAGGACATCAACCTTGAGATCGATAAGGGCGAATTCGTCTCGATCCTTGGTCCGTCCGGGTGCGGGAAATCGACCCTGCTTTCGATTGTGGCCGGGCTCACGAAAGCGACGGATGGCATCATCACGGTCGGTGGAAATCCGATCAAGAAGCCCGGAAAAGATCGCGGCATGGTGTTCCAGCAGGCGGCCCTTTTCCCATGGCTGAACGTGCGTGATAATGTAACGTTTCCATTAAAGAAGGAAATGTCGAAGGCGGAAGCGAGAAAGCAGGCGGCAAAGTATTTGCAGATGGTCCAGCTCGGAAACTATCAAGACCACTATCCGCACGAGCTTTCAGGCGGGATGCAGCAGCGTGTCGCGATTGCTCGCGCACTGGCGATGGATCCGGAAGTGCTTCTGATGGATGAACCGTTCGGCGCACTCGACGAACAGACGCGATCAAGGCTCCACGGACAGCTCGAAACGATCTGGATGGAAACGAAGAAGACCGTGCTGTTCGTCACCCACAGCATCTCGGAATCCATCAAACTATCAGACCGGATCATCGTTATGGGTACGCGCCCAGGGACGATCCTCGCTGATATCAAAGTGGAGATCCCTCGACCACGTGAAGCTCATAAGGATGAAATGATCAAGATCGAGGAGCACATCATGAGCTATTTGAAGAAGGAAATCGACAAAGTGATAAGCGAGGAATTGAACCATGAACACAGCTCTTAAACGAATCATCTTCTTTGGACTCGTCATCGCCTTCTGGGAAGCGGGCTCCCGCTTCGGACTGTGGACAGAGGTTGTGCTCCCCTCTCCTACTTCCGTTTTCGACTCGCTTGTAACAGGCGTTTCAGACCGGACCCTCATCATCGATTTGATCGCCAGCTTCAAGCGGCTGCTCGTCGGGTTAGGCATTGCGTTGCTGATCGGAACTGGAATCGGCGTGCTGTTGGCTAAATCAAAAACAGCCGACGAAACGCTAGGATCCGTATTGTTGGCTCTTCAAAGCGTTCCGAGCATCGTCTGGCTGCCACTCGCAATCATGTGGTTCGGGTTGAATGAGAAGTCCGTCATCTTCGTCGTCATTCTGGGTGGAACGTTCGTGATGGCGTTGAACATCCGGATGGGGATTAAAAATGTGTCGCCGCTCTATTTAAAAGCGGCACAAACGATGGGATCACGTGGATTGGATCTTTTTATAAGGGTCATCTTCCCTGCTTCAATTCCTTATGTGGTGACTGGTTCACGCCTCGCGTGGGCATTCGCCTGGCGAGCGTTGATGGCCGGTGAGCTGTTGAGCACCGGACCGGGACTTGGCTATACGCTGCGGTACGCATCGGACTTTGGTGATATGAGTCTGGTTATTGCCGTTATGATCATCATCGGAGTTGTCGGCGCGATTGTCGATCAGCTGATATTCCAGCGTGTGGAGAAGTCGGTTATGAAGCGTTGGGGGTTGGAGTCTTAAGGTAGTGGAACGCCGCTGTGGCTTTGTCTCATTGTCGTCGTTGGAACACAAGATTTTGTGTTTTTGATAATAAAATCTCGTTTTTGATAATAAATCATTGGTTTTGGATAATATATTTCGTTTTTTGATAATAAGGTGGCTGTTTTTGATAATAAACCACCCCTACCACACTAATAAGCTAGTAAAAACTGGCGTAAAGTCAGCCATTCACCTATAAAAAACCATTAGGAGGCTACAAAATGAAAAAATTCTTTCTTTTTACTGCGATTTTCTTCCTGTTTGCGGGTATTTTAGCCGGTTGCGGAACATCCGACAAAACGTCCGGATCCTCTTCAGACAAAGAAAAGATCATCATCGGCTACTTCCCGAACATCAACCACGTCCCAGCGATGGTGGCAAAGGATAAAGGCTACTATGAAGAACAGCTCGGAGATGGCACGAAGATTGAATACAAAACGTTCCCGGACGGATCATCTTTCATGACCGCCCTGAAAACAGGCGAAATTGACGCTGGCCTTGTAGGACCTGGTCCTGCCATGAACAACTACATGACCGGTGCAGATGTGAAGATCATCGCTGGTGGATCCACCGGCGGTACGGTTGTACTGGCAAGTGAGCAAAGCGGCGTGACTTCCGTTGATGATTTTGCAGGCAAGTCATTCATCACACCAGCGGTCGGCTGCACGCATGACGTCCAAGTCGAGACATTCCTTCAAGAGCACGGCATCGAATCATCACGTATCGGAGGAACGATGAAGCACGTAACCGGTAACCCTGCTCAATACGCAGGCATGCTGAAATCAGGTAAAGTGGACATCGCCGTCGCTCCTGAACCATGGGCTGCGGTCATCCAGCAAGAAACGGGCGCGAAGGTCATCATCGATCATGACGAAATCGCATTCGGTAAGACACTTCCAGCATCCGTCCTTGTTGCTTCTGGAAAATCAGTGAAAGAGAACCCTGAGCGTATCCAAAGCATCGTGGACGCTCACAAACAAGCAACGGAATTCATCGCCGAAAACCCTGAAGAAGCAAAAGAAATCACCATCAAGGACATCAAAGAAGTAACAAAACAGGAACTAAGCAAAGAAGTCGTCGACCAAGCATGGGAGCGCATCGGATTCACGTATAAAGTAGACTCAGAAGCGGTTCAGGCGTTCGCCAACTCATCCTACGAACTTAAATTCCTAAAAGAAAAACCAGAATTCACAGACCTGATCGACAAACAATTCATCGACTGATTTTGAAGGTACGTCCCTCATCGCTTTAATGTGGTGAAGGGGCGGTCTTTTTTTGTAGGAGGGAGAGGTTATGATGAAGAGGGTTTGGTTATCGCTTTTTACAGTTTTGATGTTGGCGGTGGTTCTGGCAGGATGCGGGAAGGGCGATGTAGAAGCGACGTTTCCGATGAGGGTAGAGGTCGGGGAGCTTGAAGCCGTGGATCAGGACGGTAGCAAGGTACGATTATCAGAACTTAATAAGGACAAAATCGTCATCGCGGATTTCATTTTTACCAGCTGCGATACGGTGTGCCTGCCGATGACGGCGAATATGAAGAAGCTTCAGGATAAAATCAAGGAAGCCGGTCTTCAAGAGGATGTTCAGCTCGTATCGATTTCAATCGACCCGGAAATCGACACGCCCGAGACATTGAACGAGTATAGCCAACGGCACGGCGCAGACGATAACAACTGGACCTTCCTCACCGGCTACACACGGGACGAAATCGAGTCCTTTGCAAATGTCTCGTTTAAAACGCCGGCTGCAAAGGTGGAAGGCTCGAATCAGTTTATCCATGCAACCTCCTTTTTCCTCGTTAGTGAATCTGGGACGCTACTAAATAAGTATGAAGGAGTGTCGGGTCCTCCTTATGAGGAGATCATCAAGGATATCCAAAAGCTGAAATAGCAACGAAAGCCAGATTCCCTCCGCACTTGTCTGCGGAAGGAACCTGGCTTTTTATTTATTCTCCAGCCATGTGTAAAAACCGGCATCCTGTAACATCCGGTCTGCCCTGTTACGAGTGGTGCGAAATGAAACCTGAAGTCCTTCGTGTTTTAACACATGTACCAAATCAAGTAGTCCATACATCCCAAAGCGGTTGATGTACTCCAACCCTCTGATATCGAAGGATATGATTTCTGACTTTCTCACTTCTTCCCTGTAGGAAAGCAGGAACTCATCTAACTGCTCAATGGTGGAAGAATCGAGCTGTCCTGTCAGGGTTACGTTCATCGAGAATGAATCGACCCGGGTGTCTATTCGTAAACTTCTATTATAAAAACGGCTGTTACCCATATTGACGAAAGGATCTCTCCTGAAAGAAGGATGATAGAAGAAACACATCGTTTGTTTGGTTGAAAGATTCATAGGTAGCACCTCAATCTTTTGAGTTAGTGAGTAGTGAGTTCACATAGTATTTTTTACCCATACCCTCTCACACTTAAACATTCATTTGAAAATTTTTATGGTCTTAATAAGATTGATCTTTCCCGAGAATGACATCCACAACGGGATGCTTAACAATGCTCCCAGAATCGATACACTAAAGAATTTCCCTGCCTCTCTTTCATCCATTCCAATCATGCCACACTTCGCTAATACAACACAGTTTGACCATAGAAAAAAGAACAGGCTCTAGTCCCTGTTCTTTTTAACCTATCCCCTAATTGTACTCATACTTTACATCCGTTTCCATTTCACCCCAGATGCTCTTTTGCCCACATGTATGATTGAACGTGTCTTCATCTAAGAATTCGATGTTCCCTACCCCTGTACTTTTTGGATCAAGTTCGACCCTTCCGCTTTTATCGGTCCCTTTCATATAAATCTTTCCATCTATATCAGCTGTTGGGTACCCTTTCAAATTTCCACCAATACACATCTTGGAGTTGTTGCTGACATCTAACTTATTACCATTCCCCTTACCATCGATGGTCAGATTGCCTCCTACAAAAAGAATTGAATGATTTAAAAGGGTAAGCTGCTTCTCAACAGTCATATCGAGTTGAACATAAATATCCGATTCTGAGGCATCTAGATGCCCTTGGAAGTCAGCCTTTCCCTTCACTTCTATGTAGACTTTTTTTGCATTTTGCATATTTTTCTTTACGGTAAAATCTTTTTCGACGTGAATCTTGGAATAGTCAAAGTTATTGGCACTGCTTAGTGTTAAATCATTCTTCGCATAGAGTAAATCTTTATCTATCTTGCCATTATTCCCTGGATATGAGGAATTTTTGTCCAGGACAACCTTATCACACTGTACTTTCTTGTCTCCCGGGTCAATACAAGCTTGATCTATATCCGGCGGAAGCTTGATAAAATCAAATACTGGCTCTCCTTCTTCACTAAATCCGTCTTCTGCGTCAACAGGTATGGTCATGGACACATGTAAGTTCGTCATTTCACCCTCTTGCTCTCCCGTACTTGCAAATCCAATAATAAGCTTGCCTTCTTCCCTATTGAAAGCAAAATCTTGTATGGTGAATGTTGAAAGACCCTTATCGTCAATGCTCATGTAGTAAGGATTCACATCCCCCCCGCACGTTAAAGTACCCAATTGCTTCTTCATTTCACATTCCAATTCTTCAATAATTTCCATATTGTCGGAGGCTAAATCAGGATCAGAAGCAATCTTCTCTTCAATCGGTCCCTTACTCTTTTCATAAGCATCCTTAACGATCAACTTATATTGGGTTACCCCCATCTCCGCCAAAGCGGCCGACTGATAGTTCTCCTCCACTACTTCATTTTGCTTTGTGCTGCTATATGACCTTCCCATGAGATAGAGGGCCATGACCATGAACACAACAAGGATCATGAGAGTCAAAACCAGGGCATATCCCTTATTATTCAGTTTAGGAGTCAACTTAATCCCTCTCTCTCAGCCTGTAAAGCGTGGTATGTAATTCAAATTTATTATCCGGCTTCCTACTATCATAAACTGATAGATTTAAATCGAACTCCTCTGTTGCTGGAGTCACCTTATTACGTTCATTTGAAGAAATACATAGATTTCCGTTTGAAAATAAGGTGTTCTGCGGTGTCTTGTCTCCTGTTATAGGAGTATGGGTTACCTTGACTTCACACCGGTCGCTTACGACTTTGTACGTTTCCGAAGTCTGATGAATCCTGGTCATCTTCATGGCAATGATATTCGCTTCTTGCTGTAACGAGATGTCACTTTCTGCTTTTTTAGAATAAAAAAGCCCTTGAAAGAATACGTTCCACGTGACCAGACCTATAATCGTGAGAATTGATAAGGCCGCAAGCATTTCCACTAATGTTACTCCTTTTTCATTCCTCAAGGCTGCTCCCCCTCCAGTGAAACATATCCGAACGTCTCACTTACAAGTCTCCCTTTCTTATCCTTCAATTCGACCTGGATCAAGTAAGTCTTTCCTGCATCATTATCTAATGTAGGACTTTTATTTATTTTTATTAGTTTGTCGACAGAAGCTTCTTCAATAGTAAAAAGATAGTAGTCTTTACCATCTGACTCTGCTGATTGGTATCCATCCGGAGGCGAGCCCGTCCCGCTACTTAAAACAAATGACTTTACATCCTCACGATTGGACCACTCAACCAATACACCTTTAGCCGTATTCATCCCTTTTAATTTCATCGCATTCTGCTGGTTCATCATCCCGATCTGAGGAAACAAGTTAAAGATGGACACGAGAATGATCGACAAGATCGTAACAGCCGCCAATATTTCAACTAACGTAACTCCCTTTTCATTCCGAACCATCCGAATTCTCCTCACAGGTATTTTCTACTACTATTATATCATTCTAAAAAAAGGAATACGGATAATTACTCGGACTCATTTTTATAATTTTACATTTCCTCAATGTTTTTCCTGATAATTTTTAACTTTTCAACCGTACTGCTTTTTCATTTCTTTGATAAAATAGGGTAATGAATTGGAACAGACTATGGATAAGGAGGGGTATGGAATGAAAGTCACTGTGATTGGAGCTGGGTACGTTGGTTTGGTGACAGGTGCATCACTCTCTGAAATTTCCCACGATGTAACGGTCCTGGACATTGATGAGGAACGGGTCAACCTGTTGAAATCCGGCCGGTCCCCTTTGTATGAGAATGGCCTGGATGAACTCATTCAAAAGCAGCTGGAGAAAGGCACGATTTCGTTCACCACCCTTTACAGGGATGCCATCCCACAAGCCGAAGTCATTATTCTTGCAGTCGGGACACCATCGAACGATGATGGCACCTGCAATCTTTCCGCAGTCGAAGCGGCCGCCAACGCCATCGGTTCTCATCTGACCCTCAATGACACCATCATCGTGACGAAAAGCACCGTTCCTGTTGGTACGAATCAAAAAATTAAAGAATGGATCATGGACTCCCTCACAACGCCTGTTCATTTTTCCGTTGCTTCCATCCCGGAATTCTTACGGGAAGGCTCGGCTCTACAAGATACGTTCCAAGGCGACCGCATCGTCATCGGAACAGAATCTGAAGGGACCGCTTCTAAACTCGAAGAAATGGTCAAACCCTTTCAACTCCCTACTCTGCATACCTCGATTGAAAGTGCAGAAATGATTAAATATGCGTCCAATGCCTTTCTTGCGACGAAGATTAGTTTCATCAATGAAATTGCCAGCCTTTGTGAAAAAACCGGGGGCAATATTGAAGATGTCGCAAGGGGAATGGGAATGGACCATCGGATCGGGCCTCATTTCCTGCAAGCCGGTATCGGGTATGGAGGTTCCTGTTTTCCTAAAGACACGAAAGCGCTCGTGCAGCTTGCCGGAAATGTGGAACACTCTTTTGACTTGCTGGAATCCGTGATCCACGTGAATGCAGGACAGAGGGTGAAGCTTGTTCAAAAGGCTAAGGAACATTTCACATCACTAAAAGGAAAAAAAGCTGGCATCCTTGGTCTCTCTTTCAAGCCTGGAACTGATGATATTCGTGAAGCAGCTTCAATTGAAATCATCAATGAATTGGTTGCAAGCGGAGTGGACGTGACCGTCTATGATCCCGTGGCTATGCAAAAATCAGAACGAATCCTAGGTGAATTGGTTTCCTATGGCTCACATGTTTTTGATGCGATTGAAGATCAAGATATGCTTTTCATCGTGACAGAGTGGGAGGAATTCAAGCTGCTACGCTTGAAAACAATCGGAAAACTGATGAAGCATCCGGTTGTATTTGATGGAAGGAATTGTTTCAGCTTGGATGAAGCAAGGGAAGCAGAAGTAGAGTATCATTCAATCGGCAGACCATCCGTCAGTAATCTTCTACCAAAAAAAATCTGAACCTATAAATCGGTTCAGATTTTTTCTTTTACAAAAGTAACTTCAGACCACAATGGCAGCCCAATCGTAAATGAAGTCTCGTCTTCAGTCGACCGGCACATAATTTCCCCACCGTGCTTTTCAATCAACTTTTTGCAAATGAATAAGCCGATTCCGGTTCCGAGCTCCTTCGTTGTATAGAAAGGTTCAAAGATGGCATTGATTGTCCCCTCTTCGATCTGAGGGCCATTATTTATGATGGAGAGGTGCAGCATTCCCTCTTTAACCGTGGAATGAATCTTTAGCTCACGCTCTCCCGGCACTTGCTGAAGGGCGTCAATCGAATTCATGACCAAATTTAGGAATACCTGCCTCAGTTCATCCTTGTTACCCGAAACGTTCAAGTCTCTGTCGATATCAACCTTAACCGTCACATCCCCATCCAAGAGACTCGGATACAGGAACTCCACCAAATCATCAAACATATCTGCAAGGTTGATCGTCTCCCTCTTGCTCTCGATGATTTCCTTCCTCGACACATGAAGGAATTGTGAAATCCGATAATTCAATTGATCCAGTTCATGCTGCATAATATCGAGGTAAGGTAGGTCCGGATGGTCATGCTGGAGTAATTTCGTGAAGCCGATAATGGACGTCAACGGGTTCCTGAACTCATGGACAAAGCTCGAGCTCATCTGTCCCAAGATTGTCAATCGTTCCTTGTGGGTTTGATCGATATACAGTTCTTTTTCCTGAAGTTGCTTGTCCCGGATATCCGTGTATTGTTTGACGGCCAGATAAGAAAAGCGGTCAAATAATGAGTTGATTTCCTCCAGGTAACGCTGTAACGCATCCCACTCAATCCCAGAACGACTCACCCACTTGATGATTTCACTCTTCCCGACATTCACGTTATAGACAAACTCACTGATATTCACATTCGCTTCCACACGCTCTTGAGCCGTTTTATACGCAAGCATCCTGATTTCCTCTTCACTCAACGGGTTCCGGATCGCACGCTTCACCAACTCATACATCCGGAGTCCATTCCTCAGGACTTCTGTTTTATATAAATCTTCTTCTGAGATGACGATCTTATCTCTCCAATTATGTAAAAACTCGGTTGAATGCTCTTCTAAAAAATCTATGAGCCTATCAGAAGTACTAGTCATATACCGGCATTCCCTTCGCACCCTTATTTTCAACATTCTCTCTTTCCTATTATCATAACAGAAAAGCGTGTTAGCAGAGAGAATTATTCAAAATTTCAATTATTGTTGAAGGTACGTCCCTCGCTACTTTAACGTGATGAAGGAAGAAACTCATAAAAAAGAAGCCTTTTCTTGAAAGTCTTCTTCTCTCAGACTATTAAAGTTGATAGTGAGATGACTGTGGAGATTGGGACGGCATGAGACTTGAATAGATGGACGGTTCGGTTTCTCTACGCTTTTCTCCGATATTGGAGTCTTCATGTACGGAGACAAAGTAATTTAACGTGGCGAATGCCCTTTCCAACTGCGTTCTCAAAACCCTTACAGAACAGGATACCTCAAGCATGGAGCCGTTTTTAAAGTGAACATATGTTTTTCCATTTGAGTGGGAGAAATTCTCGATGTGGGTACAAAATAGCCAGGTGCATTCATAGTTGCGAGGAGACACGGTTGGAAATGCCAGGATGTACGGTTCTTTACTGATCATAACGGGTGTTTTCCTGAAATACGGCAGTACGTGTTTTACGGCTTTTACCCTGCCGTCATAAGAAGCACCGTTTCTCATACATGCTTCGTTCATGAGCTCCATGATCGACCTTTCACTGAAAACATGTTTACCTGTCTGATTCAAAATGACGGATTGATACCTTTCATGATAAGCAGGGTATACCGCCATCGTTCTCCACGTAATCAAATTTTCTCTTTGGTTCATCAATACACCATCCTTTTAAAGATTTTTAGAATCTTAATTTAATCTGAAAAATAAGAAACTTCCTTTCCATTATAACTTACTATACAGTAATTTCCAGTTATTTCTGTAAAAATTTACATTTTTTAGTAATCAACAACCTTAATTCCACCAAAATCACCCTTTTACTATAGTAAACTTTGTATTTCTCTTACCAAAAACGACATATTTATAAGTAAACAGACAATTTATCCTTTTGTTGAATACCCCACCTCCCCTGTATGGTTAAGTTACCCGGGAATAACCGAAAGGCGCGCCATTCAGAAGGAATATAGCTTTGAAGTCTTTCCATGACATTCAAAAACAATTCGACCCGATGATCCATAAAATCATCCACTCTCTTCACATTTACAATGAACAAGAGGAGTTTTACCAAACCGGACTGATCGCCCTTTGGGAAGCGTCGCAGAAATTTGATGCCAGGAAAGGGGAGTTTGCTCCATTTGCATACTCGTATATCAAGGGCAGGATCCTGACTGAATTGAGTGGCAAGGCGATGCATCTATCCCGTCAAACCTATCCAAAAGAAGAATTCTGGGAACTGGTGGAAGATGAATGTTCAGATGTACCATTAGCAAAAGAGACATTGCTTGCTTATTGTGAGCACTTGACGGAGGGACAAATAAAATGGGTGATGTATACGTTTATGAATATGTTCACTATAAAGGAGATTGCAGCAAAGGAGGGCGTTTCTCCAGGGGCTGTTAAGAAGTGGCGGCAGGGAGCCAGAGAGCGGTTGAGGGGGAATATAAAATATTAAAATGAAGCAAAAATAAAAAAACCTTTAAGGTTTTGAGATGTTGTATTGCTATTAAAAAAGATTCGGCAGCTGGCTGGCATTGTCATTAGAACAGAAGCCCCTATAGCTTTGCGTCACCATCTTTCAATGGCTTTGCCCTTTTCAATCTGAGTCTGAGTTAGACTTAACCTAAAATACGCTTACGATGAAATTGAAGAACCTTTATGTATATTCGATTCTCCTCACACCTGAAGAACTTGACCCCCACCATCTTTAAGGGAGTCCAAATCTCTTTCATATAATATACCGGCATCTGTGATCCCCCCTTCAAAAATACATTTAATTCCTTTTGTAGTACTATTATATCGAACAAAATAAGGATTATCTATAAAACTAAGGGAATATTTATAGACAAAAGCAGACAAGATTCTTCAATAGGCGGATGGTGACAAAGAGTCATAAATCAGTCTAAGTGAAGCTGTTTATCCAAAGTTTAAAGCATTTCCACACTGGTTATTTCTATTCGTTTCTTGGAAAGGATTGCACTTTTTTCCTAAGTAGCGATTGACGTTTTTTATAAGGAACAAAAAGACCCCTCATCTAATGATCAGGAGTCTTACTTTTATTCAGAGATTTATTTATTTGTAGATTAATACTTTACCAACCGTACCGTCAGCACTTTCACCAGTCACACGGAACTTGAGACCGTACTTTGGTACGTTACGTCCAGCATCGACCATACCTTTATTACTGTAGTCCGTGCTGTCGTCGAATAATGGAGTACGTTTTGTAAAGTTATCCTTCATCGTAAATATTCCTGGATAATCAAGGAACATCTTTTCTGATTTATTTAGGCTGAATGCTGCATCGTGGATTTGATAGCGAGTAGATCCTACCGTGCCATCGCTCCAAACATTTGTATGCTGATCTGCATCTACAACACCAAGGAATCCATCACCAGGATGTATACCTGTCCAGTTATTGTCAAAGCTATTATCCACATACCATACCAATAGACCCGGATCAAAACTCATCAAGCTATCCCCACGGCGAATATGTTTTAACCCTTCATCTACTCCGTTATGGGATCTCCATTCTAATAAATAATAATGGTCAGAATAGAATTTACCTTGGTCTATCTTGAAACCATTAAATGTGAAGGCAGAATTTCCTTCAGCGTCATCCGTAATCATTTTACTTCCGTCAACGTCGACTGCAATGTCGTCTACATAGAAACCTGGAAGTGCTACATATCCATCTGTCCAATAGTTGAATTCAAGTTCAACCTCTTGTCCTGCATAATCTGACAAATCAAATGATGCATCAACCCAACCACTGGAAGAACCTGTTATACCGTTCCCAGGATTCTGCTCAAACGGATCTTCAGTTGTCGTAATATTACCTTCAATCGATTCACCATTTACTTTCACAGACGCATAATCCCAATCCGTTTCAATATCATACCATGCTTTAAACGTTAAAGTAGCATTTGTTGCATTTGTTAAATCTAAAGTGGTAGTCATGGAGTTATCTAATTCATTTCCACTTCCACTGAAATATTCATTAGAACCACTAGTAGGAGTATTCACGATATTTTCTTTAGCAGGGAGATTTACACGGACAGCATCATTATTCGTCCCTTTAGTAACCGCTTCATCAAGAAGTACTTCAGTACCGTTAGCATTCACATCTTTTGCATCAATCGTTGTTCCACTTAGCCAGTTCCCTCCATGAATTGCCTGTAGCATTTCTTTCGCATAGGCACTCATCCCCGGTGGCTCAGTCCCAGGAATGTCTCCTGCCCAGCTACCGCTCGACATAAGGGACCAATAAGAAACTGCCTCACCAGCTCCCGTATATTGAGTATCGTATTCATCAGGAAGTCCTAAATCATGGCCATACTCATGAGAAAATACCCCAGCAGCTCCATCTTCGGGTTCGATTGTGTAATCCCAAGCAGCTAAAACACCGCCCCATCTATCACTATTAGATGTAACACCCGGAACAGCTACTGGACCTGTGCTAAGTTTTGAACGGTGTGACCAAATAGCATCTCCACCAAGAGTTCCTCCTCCTGCTTCTTCACCCACACCTGCATGAATGACCATCAAATGATCGATGATACCATCTGGCTCATTATAAACACCATCTCCATCATAATCGTCACGATCCCAGGCATCGTATTTAGACAAGTCTACATTCGGGTCTTGAGCGGCTTGAATCAATGCTTCATAAACCAGTGTACGTGGTTTATTATCATTTCCATCTGGAGCAGGGACGTTTCCTCCATAGTAAGCTGCTGGATGATTTGCAGTATACCAGCCTGCAACTGTACCTTCTACAGTGTAACTACCACCGGACTGTTCCTCATAATATTGTTTCATAGAAACAAATGTCTCTCCATTTGGCCCCTCATATCCATCTTCACCAAAGATCATATTATTAAAATGATCATGGGTATAATCTTCATACCAGAAATCTGTTTCCTCTTTTGTTATAGAGCTCTGCTCATAATCTGGGAAATCAATGGCAAGCACAAGGACCTTATCCTTACGAACTTCACCATCATAACCTTCTTCTTGAACACCATCTACTTTATTCTTTTTAGCTTGCCCCAGTTTGTTGCCTTTACCATTTGTAAGACTGCTATTTTTATCATTCTTTCCATCTTTCATTTTGACATTATCTAGAGATGGAAGATTATCTTTCGTTTCACCAGAATTATCAGCTTTCGCCTTCAGATATTTTGTTAATACTTTTTCAGCTTCAGCAGGAGTAGCCCCCTTAGCAATCTTTCCTTCCTTTTTCAACATCTCAATTAATCTCTCATCATTCGCTATACCCAGATCGACGGAAGACCCTTGATAAGTATGGGTTACACCCTTACTCTTCACCTCATTAAGTACCTTCTCCGCATCCACTGTCTGAGCAGTTGACATGGTAGGACCCACTGCCAAAGTACTAAGACCAAGCAGTGTCGCAAGTGCTGCGGATGCAGCTTTTCTTTTCTTCCCCAAACAAATTACCCCCTTAAAATAGTCAGAACGTAGTAAAAAGTTCCTAATAATCAGAATTCTTTATAAGGAACTTTTAATCCTCCTTTAGTTCGCTATTGTAATAAAACTGTAACATTTTAATAATAAAGGAATAATAAGGCTTAAACATGTTTGCATGCTAAGGATGGAACACAGGGACAGGTCTATTGCCCACGTGTTACTTTTCTCCTTTTCTGACCACCATTCAGCGAAAGTCTCTCAATACAATCTTGGTTGAAAACAATACATTATTATTAGCTTCCAAATAACATAAATTATCAGAATAACCAACACACCATCCACATCGTAACCGACATCCAGTAAACAACCTGTTCGATTGAAAATAACGAGCAACCTCGGTGGACATTGCATTGAAAAAACAAAAGAACGTAGTCATTCCCATATGCTTCACAACTGAATAGACAACCACCTCCAACAAACAGAAAGCGAGTGCATGGCCTGCCTTCTGGTAAATATACGTGGGGGCTGTCGAATGGGTAAGAGTTGAGATCAAAGAACGAGGAGATATCCGGATCCGGGTTCCATTTAAACCGTGGAACCCCTTCTTCAAATAACACCTTCAGGCTTTCTGTACAAGTCAAAACAAATAGAAAAACACAGTAACTTATTACGATCATTACGCGCATATCAATCACATCCTTGCCCTCATCCTACCCATGAGGAGTTTAAGGCTTATGATAGAAGAAACATTCGTCCGGTACATCCTGAGATGTGTACACAATTCGAGTAAAAAAAGACAATGGAATCATATAGATTCCATTGTCCTTAGTATTAGAATGAAGAAGTAATCAGTTCATCTCGGATAGCACCCTTGATTGATCTCTTAGCTCAGCTAGCTTCTTCTCATGATACGAAATACTCGCGTGTAATCTCTGCTTAAGCTTGCAATCCAAACAGCATTCCAGCAGTGCGTAATGATAGGACACCCTGAAGGAGTGCCATTTCACTTTTAGCATTGCTAACCCCTCAACCTTTTTCATATACATCCCCCTTGATATAACCATCAGTCACCTTACTAAAATTTTCGCAAGAACTTATAGTTTCATGGGGGTGGGACGCGGGGACGGGTCCCCACATCAGTCGTAAACTGGCTGGCATTGCCTTTTTTGACATTAGCCCCTATAGCTTTGCGTCACCATATTTCAATGGTTTTGCCTTTATCGAATTTAAACATTCTTAATGTTAATTTATGCGCTGTAATTGCCATCTATGTTTTGGCTGAACGATTCCAGTCTATACGCTTCTTTATACCCAACCGGAATACAGAGCAAAATGACTACGACTAGAGCGTACCATAACCTTCAAAAAAATCCATGCTTTATTCCCGAAAGAATATTCTGATAATAAAAAAAGACATCGCCTACCAAAAGGGGCAATGGACCTATCCCCCGTCCATCACCTACTACTCCAGATGGTTAATCCTATTATTACGGTGCACAGATGCCAATTGGGTTATGGGTGAACTGAAAGAATCATATTAAGTCTAAAGGATAGATTCCATCCCTAGAAGAAAGCAGTTTCCGATCGCAAAAGACCGTCCCTCTGGATCGAAATCTCCCTGCACCCTCCACATTTCGACAATATTAACAATATTTATTGATATATTTAAGGATTCATCATACCATTAAAATATGACGATATATTTCTAGGAGGAGCCATGTATAAAAAGGTCGAAACTCCCGAGGATGTAGAATATTTTAATGGAATATGGATGGAGTGCTGGCAAGAAAAAGGCTATGACTTTGAAATCAACCCCCATCATACTGCTAGATTCTTAATTAAAGATCCAAGTGATGTGTGGGTTGGGACGGTTGAAATACAACCTTACTCACTTGATGGAGAATTAGAAGTCAATCAGGCTTATCCATTCAACCATAAACCTCTTTTATTAGAAGACATGTTTCAAACTATCATAATCGATAAGGTTGCTATTCTTAAAGAATATAGAGGGAAAAATTTAAATACGCTCTTATCGGTTATTATTCATCACGCAGAATTACATAGTCAGAAATACTGTGTAGCGCTCCTTGAACGAGTATTTTATAAAGCTCTACGAAATGTTTACAAGGTTCCTTTTGAAATAATAGGGGAAATGAGATTTTATAAAGGAGATTATGTCATTCCATCTGTTATTAATCTTCAAACGATTTATTCCAATAAAGAACAGTTCGATTGGTTAGTCGATATTTCAGAGGCATATGGAATTTATAAGTAAGGAAGGTAACATGTTTATTCAAAGAAAACACGCACTTTCATTCATCATCATTTTCATGTTAATTAATTTCCTATGGAATACCTATTTCAGAGATTTGGAGATAGTCTATTACTTTGGGGGAGTCTTGCTCCAAATCATTGCGCCATTAATAGCTTTCTTATGGTTATTCTCAATTTATCGGAATACGGGCAATCATAATAAATATTTTTGGTTATCCCTATCTTTCGGTTGCTTAAGCTACTTATTTGCCTTGATTATGTGGACGCTCAATGAATTCATCTTCATTAATGGCCCCCTATATCATCCATTGATCCCAGATATCCTGTGGATTTGGCAAAATGTATTTTATTTAATTGGGTTAATCGTCTTAATGTATGTACACAAAAGTAAATTGTTTACACTGCGGATGTTTTTCGATATGGTCATTGTCATGTCAGTAGCTACTGCTTTTAGTTGGAAATTCATTATCAGTCCTTTGCTATCACAAAGTGCCACGGTTTCTTTTTTTCCGGTTTTGTTATATCCAATATTGGATCTGGGTATGCTTTTTGGAGCGTTTAGCATTTTCATCATTTCCCAACGGTTATTAAATAAAAGCTCTACCATACTTCTCATTACAGGGTTACTTATACAAATCCTCGCTGACACTCTGTTTTCCTACGAGAAAGTAATTGGCTCTTATGTTGTTGGAGGGTATAGCGAGCAACTTTGGGTGATTTCACTATTATTAATCGGTCTCGCCGGGGTGTATAATAAACCATCCAATTTTACAGAATCGAAAATTAAAGAGAGTAAAAAAATACATCTATTTCGCCATGGTCTAACTTACTCAAGTTTCGGCCTACTATTTACAGCGATGATTTTCCAATATTCCAATAACCAAATAGATAGTATCTTATTTGGTTTTTTTATCTGTATGGTTCTATTCATTCTGAGACAAGTCATCACACTGCTTGAAAATGATCGTTTAGTCAATGATCTTAAACTCTTAAATGATGAACTAGAAAGTAAGGTCCAAAAAAGAACTGAACAACTTGAAGAAACACTAAATAGCGTTGAATATATGGCATACCATGATATGCTTACAGAACTACCGAATCGAAGGTTATTGGAAAGAAAAATCTCAACACTAATCATGAACCAACAGGAAGGCAAGATTGCGGTTTTACTAATGGACTTAGATCGTTTCAAATATATCAACGACCATTATGGTCACCTCTTTGGTGACTTACTATTAAAAGAAGTTTCCAAAAGGCTAATAGAAAATGCACCTGAAGTAATGATTTCTCGTATTGGCGGAGATGAGTTTGCTTTCATCATTGAATACAAAAGCAATGAGAATATCAAAGAACTCGCGATAAATGTACTGGATGAAATGGCTAAACCGTTTAACATCGAAGGAAGGGTAATACATATATCACCAAGCATCGGGATTGCTTTATACCCCGAACATGGTAGCAACTTCGAAGAGTTACTCAAGTGCGCAGATATTGCCATGTATCAAGTAAAAGGAAGAGGTAAAAACAATTATCTGTATTATCACCCCTCTATGGGGGATCAGAAAAGAATCGAACTCGAAAATGCCTTGCGCAGGGCGATTGAGGCAGAAGAATTCAGCCTCCATTTCCAACCGCAGCTTTCTATAGACACTGGTAAAGTAATTGGAGCAGAAGCGCTGATTCGCTGGAAAAAACAAAATGAAGGGTTTATTCCTCCAAATAAGTTTATTCCGTTAGCAGAAGAAACTGGACTTATCTCACTCATTACGCTCTGGGTGATTCGAACGGCTTGCGAACAGATCAATAAATGGAAAAGCAAGGGATTACCCTTAGTAAAGATAGCCGTCAACATCTCTTCCCTAGATATCCAGAAACCCGACTTTGCCCATAACGTAATAACCATTATCAAGGAGACAGGAGTCGACCCAACGTACTTAGAGCTGGAAATTACAGAGAGCATTGCGATGGATGATTATGAAAACGTCTTAGAGAAGCTTTCCGCTTTAAGAAAAACGGGTATCAAAATTTCCATGGATGACTTTGGGACGGGCTATTCATCGCTACGCTACTTAAGTCAACTCCCTATTGATCGTTTAAAAATCGACCGCTCGTTCATTCACGCCATTCCTGCTAGCGAAAAAGATATGGCAATCGTCAAATTGATTGTTTACATGGCAAAATCGTTGCAACTTAGCGTACTCGCTGAAGGGGTAGAAACTGAAGTCCAAAAAAATTTCCTTCAACAAATCGGCTGCCATGAATTCCAAGGATTTCTCTTCAGTCCAGCCGTTTCAGCTGAAGAATTTGAAAGCATTTTGGCGTAACACAGGGATTTCCACTAAAGCCATAAGGACAGGTCGCTTGGTTCAAAAGGGTCAGTCTGGAATATCCCCAGACTCCTTGTTGAAAACTAACCCTAAAACAAGGAAAAACAAGAACCATAAGTATTGTCACAATGACTTCCAAAACTCTAAAGGCCCGTCCCTCGCAATAATTGAGGAACGGGCCTTTAACATAGTTAAGACTATTGTTCTTTTTGACCTTTTCTTTTACCGGGTTTATCTTTTGATTTGCCTTTTGCTTTACCTTTTTGATCGATTTTAATCACAACCGTAGTCAACGGCTCAATCGTCAACGTATCCTTCTTCAACTTAAACCCAGACCGTTCCTCAACCGGCTTAACACCCGCTTCGTCACTATCGACCAACACTTTCGCGCCTCGGAAGTCGTAATCGCCGATGGATAGCGTACGCTCCTTGTTATCAGCATTGACGAATACGTAGTAGGTGCCCGTATCGTCTGTTGACACGTTTTTGTATGCGAGTATCAAGTCCGTATCCTTGATTTCAGGGATATCGAGCATCGTCACGTTCTGGTCGACGAGCTCCTTATCACCCAGTCGGAAAGCATTTGTTGAACGTCTCAGCTTAATCAAGCCTTCCGTGAATTCCCTCGTTGTCGAGTTCACGGCGAATTCCTCTGCGTTCGTCGCTTTCTCCCAATCAAATTTATTGATGGCATCGGACGAATCGTAGGAGTCGTGGATGAAGTAGCCGAAAGGATTTCCGTCTTCATCTTTTAATTCGTGGTACTTCTGCTCCGGTACCCCCTCACCGAACCACTGCTTCGTTCTACCGTATTCCTGACCCGCATGCAGGAAGGCCGTTCCTTGCGATGTCAGGATCATGGAGTTCCCGAGGCGGATTCGCTTATGGATTTCCAGGTTATTTTCAGGAATGGCCGGATCCTTCTTAATTGATTGTGCAATCACATCGTACAGCGGTAGGTTATCATGCGCTGCGATGTATTGGACCATATCGCCTGGATCGTCATCGGCCGTGTTGCCCGGCTGGCCTTTGATGTTGTTGAAAATGGTGTTGATGTCACGCGGGCCTCCGGTGATGAAACGAGGCTCGCCTTCTGAACCGAAGCCGGATTTCAATTCGTTTCGGATTTCATCGGAGAATACGCCGACATCGTCGGTTTTGTCCATCCAGTCCTGATCGGCACCCATTCCTTTTAACTCAGGGTCTGCCAAGTGACCAGCGAACGTTCTCCATCCTTCCCCGATGAATAGAGCGTCGGGATTGACGGATTCAGCTGCGTCATAGGCGCTTTGTACCGCTGGATAGCTTGCGTCTCCCATCATATCGAAGCGCATGCCGTCGATCTTATATTCCTCGAACCAGTATTTCACTGAATCGACCATCAGCTTTTCAGCCATCTTATGATTCGTGGCCAGGTTGTTCCCGAAGCCTCCAAGGAAGTTGCCTTTGTCATCCTGGAATGCGTAGTAATTCGGCACAATGTCATTCAGCGTGCTTGTTTGTGCCATGTGCGTGTACACGACATCCAGCACGACACCCATTCCGGCATCATGGATGGCGTCGATCAGCTGTTTGAGCTCTTTTACACGAAGTTCAGGATCGGTCGCATCCTCTGAATACGCACCGTCCGGGGAGAAATAACTGTGCGGATCGTAACCCCAGTTATATTCGTTTCCTCCGGCTGAGTATTCAAGCTCCCGCTCATCCATCTTCGTTTCGTCACCGTAGTACCACGCCATAACCGGCAGCAGCTGCACGTGCGTGACACCGAGTGATTTGATGTAATCCAGCTTGTCGATGAAGGCTTTGTACGAGCCCCACCTTGCGTTCAGGTCATCTGCGATCGATGGATCCGACGTGAAGTCGCGGATATGTGTTTCGTAAATGATCGCATCTTCTCGTCTTTCATAGCCATCGATGTTTGCATGGGTGAAGCCTTTTGGGTTCGTCCCGCTTAAGTCGACGATCGCCGCTTTTCCGACTTTATCTCCGTCAGGACCCGCTTCCCCTTTCGTATTGACGGTGAAGGCTGCCATCGATTTGGCATAAGGGTCGAGCACCTTTCTCGTTACCCCGTCATTCGTGACTTCGTATTGATAGTAGTAGCCTTTCAGATCGGATAAGCCAAGCTCACTTGCCTTGACGTCCGCTGACCAGACTCCTTTTTCACCTTTCGTAAGCTCTACACTGCCGATTTCTGTTGCAGCATCTTCTTTATCATAAAATTTAGCGACGACACTGCTTGCTTTCGGAGCCCATAATTTCAATGTGGCATTGCCTTCTTTGTATGTCGCTCCAAGATCGTCCCCATCATATCCATACATGCTATCAAGCATTCTCCAGCCGGATGACGCTGAGATGGTCCTGCCGGAATACGTGATGGTTAGCGGCAGTTTTACCAAGCTGAATGAAGCCTTGACCTCTACCGTTTTATCGCCGGTGATCTCGACGCTTTCAATCGCCACATCACCATCATCACTGTCTTTAATTACCAGTTTTTCTTTTAAAGCTTCGGGCGTCAAACCGTCCGTCATCGTAAATCCGAGGCGGATTTTGTTTTCCGAGATCACCTCTGCGGATGTGATGCCGGATGCCACTTCCCAATACGGTGACACGTACACCGTATCGTCGCCCTGTTTGACCCAAAGACGATTGTACTTATCGAGCAGATTGAACGTTTTGTCGCCGCCGTCCTTGCCCGCATCGCCTTTTGTTTCATCCATGACGATGAAGCCAATTTGCTTCGCATTTTCTTTTAACGGGATATCGACATACGCACCGTATTGGTCTCTACCCGTTAAATCAGCTGCATCGGTTGGCCAGTTTGCTGGAGGCGACGCGACATCTCCCCAGTTCCAGACACCAAAATTGTCATAGTTGGCATCTTCACGGACGTAATGGATACGAACCGTATTCTCTGGCAGGTCGACCGGTTCAAACGTGGACACCTTGTCTGATCCTTGCTCGATCCAGATTTCGTTCATGTCCTCGGAGTTGATCGTAAACCCTTTGTCGCCGCCGTCTTTTTCACCATTTGTGCGGTTCACGACAAGGAAACCGATGTTTTTGGCTCCTTCTTTAAGAGGTACATCAACGTAGGCACCGTAGCGGTCGGTCTTTTCGAATGGAGTTGCTCCTACAGGCCAGTCAGCTGAAGGTGATGCCACATCATTCCATAGCCATGCACCATAATTTTCATAGTTGCCGTCCTCACGCTTGTAGTGGATGCGGATGTTGTTTTCAGGAACAGGCTCCACTTCAGGCTCGGTTCCGTCCCGGGATCCTCGTTCAGCTGCCGTGATGCTACCGCCTGCAACAGTCAAAAGCACGGTCCCTCCATCGGCGATTGCCGGAATAGGAACAGTCACTTCTTCCGCACCGGATGCCGCATACTCTTTTCCAGAATAGTGGTCTGTGATGACCGCATCTGGAGAATCAACGGTTACCTTGATTTCTGTCGCCTTTTCCCCAACATTCAGCCCTACATAAACTGACTCATCTTCATGCTTACGCGCAAACATGAGGAATTGATCGCTATTCGTTCCTCCAATGAACGTTCTTTCTCCCTTGGCAAAAACCTTCGAGTGCTCGCCGCGGAAGTTGAGGATCTTTTTATAATGATGGAGGATATCATTATTCTCCACTTGATCCCAGGCAAAATCATAACGGTTGTCATACTGCGGATAATTATTCTCTCCGCTTTGACCGATCTCTTCCCCGTAATAGACGACCGGCTGACCTTTCGCCGTCGCCTGGAGGGATGCCGCTACTTTCAGCTTGCCTTCATCGCCACCCAATGAGTAAAGGAATCCGTTCTCATCATGACTGCCTAGGAATTGGCCCAGTGTTGCAGTGTTATCGATTTTCCCGTTACGGGCCGTGAGTTTGTCATTGGCCGCTTTCAAGTTACCGTTCACGAACTCTGTTGCAATTCCTTTGAATCCAAAATCAAGCAATGAATCCATCATTCCGGATTCGAGATAGCCTGAGTCGTTGTCGACACTCGCTCCCCAAACCTCACCAATCATCTTGTGCTCCGGCATTTTCTCCGTAATCGCGTTCTTGAACGCCATCCATGTCGGCTTATCGACATGCTTCACGGTATCGACACGGAAGTAATCGATGGTGTTTCCTTTAGCAGTAGTCGCTTTGTCGATCCAGTCTGTCTGCCAATCGATGATCTGCTGACGGACTTCGGGATCTTCAGTGATGATATCCGGCAGGCCAGCCAGTTCCCCGACCACCTCATCAGAACCGACATCCGGTCCTTGACGGACGATATCGCTGAAACGCGTGCGGTCGTCATCCGTTGGATAACCAGCCGGACGCTCTGCTTCAGGAAGCTCCCCGTCCATTTCTTTCAAACCATAACCTGTATGATTCAACACCACATCGACCATGATCTTCATGCCACGGTCATGCGCTGCATCGATGAGTGTGTGGAATTCTTCCATCGATCCGAAATAAGGATTCAGTTGGGAGAAGTTACTCGCCCAGTAGCCGTGATAGCTGAAATACGGCTCTCCCGCTTCCCCTTTACGGACATCGTACTTCACATTCTCCACAATCGGACTGATCCAAATCGTGTTCACACCAAGCTCGTCCAAATAATCAAGCTTGCTTGTGATCCCTTCAAAATCCCCGCCTTGATGGGTACCACGCTTGGATTGATCAGCGTTCAAATCATACGGATCATCGTTCGACGTGTCGCCGTTGAAGAAGCGGTCTGTCAGCATGAAATAGATGATGGACTCATCCCAGTCAAAATCATTCTCACCGACTGCTTGTCTTGTTTTCACTTCGACTTGTGCCGTTCCTTCATAAGGGTTACCGTAGTTATCGACAATCGAAAGCGGGATGTCCTTCGTGCCTGCCGTCACATCATCATCGACTGCGATCGTCACTTCTTTCAAAGCAGGATCGATCGTCGTCTTTTCGGAACCGCCAAGTGACGAAAGATCCGCCGTGATTTTAGAAACCTCTAGTCCCTCAGTCAGCCCATCTACATGAACGGACAACACAGCATTTTCGTTATAATCGATATGTTGCGGCTCCACCGTCCCGCTTACCGTCAATTCCCCTTTTTGAAAATCAATATGGGACTTTCCATCCACCGTATTGTATGGGTCGCTCACTTCAATGGTTTGACCATTTCTCGTTACGAGGAACGAGTACGGTGTCTTGCCATTTGGAATATCTTCATATGAAACCACGAATCTTTCATTTTCGGGCTCATAGGTCATTTCCTTCGTTTCTCCATTTAATTTCAATTCCACTTTTTCAATTGAGTCCATCTCATCGCTTGCAAACAATCCTTTATCACGATAATAAAAAGTGGCATTCCCCTGATCGATGACCGGAGCCGACCCATCAGGAACAATCCGAATCTCTTCGACACCGCTTGTTACGTAAGCTTTGGTGATGGTGTCGTTTTTATTGACCTTAATGTAGCGGTCTCCGAACTCCCTCTGTGCGGTATCCCAGTTATCTGTGCTGCGGAGCACGAATCCAAATCGTTCCGTTTCAGGAGCCACCGCGATATTCGCCGTCGCCACTCCATTCTCATACGAATCAAAATTGAGTTGATCATTCCGCACCCCTGTATACCATGCCCAGATGTTCCAACCGTCGTATTTCTGGTCTTCGCGGATGTATGTGAATCGTACGGTGCGCTCAGAAGACATTTCTTCCCCGCCTGATGCCGCCGTGACCGTTTGTGCCGGGATGTATGGCATCCATAGGCCCACCACCATCAGCAGCGTCATAAAGATGGAAAAACGCCTTTTTGTCCCTTTCTTCATTGTGTTTCCTCCCCTTTGTTTTGGTTAGCCTGATGTTTGTGAAAACGTTTGCACAAAACGGCATAAAAAGAATCCGTCGACCATCATCCTTTTAAAAACGGGCATGCCTGAATCCTCCTACCTAAAATGCAAACGCTTGCAATTGTCTGTATTTTTAAATTTTACATGATGTTGACAGAGGGGGCAATATGACGAAAGACTCAGGATTATTTTTTGGAAATTATCTATACTAGGTATTATTTAAGGGAACAACAAACCATTTTCAGTAATGTGTTTATCTTAATATCACACCCGAAGTAATAGATGAATTGAAGTTGCAATCTACTTACAAAAAATTAAGCATAAACGATATAAAAAAGCTAACTTAAAGATTAATCTTTGAGTTAGCTTAATAGATATCAATTATTTCTCGTCTGAACCCAATCAGTCCCGAAGTTAAAGTATACTGACTTTCCTTGCATTGAGTTCCGGTCAATGCCCGCAGGAGGATTTTTCTTCATTTGCACTGTAAACCCTAATAAAATTGCTTCATCAGGCTTTATTTCTAACCCTAAACTACTGGCATCAAATTGATTGTTTACTAGCTGCGATAATTTCTTATTGTATAATCTATCAACTTGATATAGATCCCCTCCATTTACACCCCTTCTATTAAGCTCTTCTAACATAAACTGATTTACTGCATTTACAAAGGTTGCATAATCAACTTGATATTCAAAGTCTGTAATATTAAAAAAATCGAGAGCAAATTCATAACCTGCGTTTACAACCTCCATAATTTCATCCATTTCGGAAGCATTCTCAAGTGTTATAGGAATGGGAATTGGCCTCATACTAGAAGGGTCAACCCTTTTGATATCCCAGATTTTAACATTTGATTGCAAAGCAAATAATACATCATCTTCATACTGTTGTCCTGAAGTAACTGGAATACCATTGGAATCTACTGGAGTGGCTGTTAATGTTTGTAATCGTGCTTCTAATGTGCCTGTGTTCTTTAAGAATAACCCACGAGTATGTTTATCCCCAGGCGCCCACTCGCCAGTAGCCATTGCACCATAATTCCCAACTGAATTTTCAGAGTAAAACATGGGCCCTACATTTGGCACGTCATCTCGTTTAGCAGTAATTTCAAGCTCACCAGCTGTTACAGTATTAGCATTAGTTGCTCCGTCCTTAAATAATGCATATGTAGCTCCACCTATAGCCAAAGATGTAGCTAACAGACCAGTTGCAGAAAGAAGAGCAACTTTATTTTTTTTCTTCATGGTTAAAAACCCTCCCTACTATTAACATAAAAGGATGGTGTTTTACCACCACCCTACTATTCAGCATTAGCTAATTATTTTATTGCCATGCATTTGGTGCAGTGTCTGTTCCATTTGTATTATTTCTTGCTTGAACCGCCTGAACTACAACCTCAAATGATCCTGTGTCTCCTTGATATGAATTGTCCGCCCCAAGAGGAAAAGCATAATCTACATCAAATGTTGTTTGCCCTCCTGCAGGTACCCTGACTACATCAGTATCTAGTGTAAGGCTAAGTGGAGTATCCCCTCCAAATAAATCTCCTGTTTTGCTTGCATTAGTTGCTGTATCATCAATTTTCACCCATGCATCCAAAGTTCCATTATTTTCGACAGTCATTGAGACAGTACCACTGTCTCCTGGTGCTAAGTTGTCGAAATTCACTGCCTGAGAAACAATTGCTCCACCTGAAACATCATCTAAAGTTAATGTACCAGCTGTAAAAGTATTACCTGTGTTGGCTGCCGTATCTGTGAACAATGCAAACGTTCCCCCACCAATTGCTGCTGCTCCGATACCTGCAGCTAGTGCTGCTGCTCCTAAACTTTTCTTAAGACCCATAATAAATTCCTCCTCAAATTTTCAAATAATTTTTTATTGAAACCCCTACAAGAAAACGTATACTATGTATTTTCAAAAGGGGAAATCAAACTAAGTGGTTTTGGTACCTTCTTTTTCTTCAATGGCTGCAATGGCCTTCCAGGCTGTTAAGATGGCCCAGCCGATTAACATGATCCCTGGAATGATCAGGAATACAATCTTGCCTGCATCTGTGTTATAAAAGCTGAATACTTTTCCAATGAAGGGAACGGTAAAGCCTTTATATTCACCCACCACATTGTGAGATGGTATGGGTTCCCTATCATTTGCATCGTTGTTATCACCTTTCGTGACATAATGAATCTGGGAATCAATCGTTTTGACCTCTATTACTCTATGAGTAATTAACGTGTTGGGATCATCGATTGATTTAAATGTGAGAACATCGCCTTTTTTGTACTTAGTAGGATCGATGGTTTTTTCTATAGCAATAATCGATCCCGTTCTTATTGAAGGTTCCATCGAACCTGACAACACTGATTTTACCTGGTAACCGAAGATTTCAGGCTCTCCCCCTGACACTCTGGAAGAGATGACCGAGTAGAGTGCTAGAAGCATAAGAAGGATAAACAACGCATAAAGAGTCTTGCTGGTCCATTTCCATAACATTTTGCCTTTCAAAAGAAACACCACCTATTGGAATTAATTCACTTTAATTTCATTGTTCTGAAGCTTCTTTGAAACTTTCTTCATCCTTATTGATTTCTTCTGATTCTGAAGTGGTTTTTTCTACGTTAGCTTCTGGACTTTTAGTTGATGCCTCCGCCTCTTTTGTTTCATTTTGAATACTTTTTTCTTCGACAGTATTATCATTTGAGACTGCTTTCTTTTCTACTGCGGTTGTGGAGTTCTTCTGATCAGAAGTTGAAGAGCTTTTTTCAAGGTCCTTCCTTCCTGTTTCGGTGACTGTTTCTTCATTAGTTGAGGTTGCACTTGATTTACTTTCTTCACTTTTTTCTGTTTTATTTGTCTCAGTATCCTGGATTTTAGAAGCAGGGTTTAAGCATGCTTCAAGTTGTTCCTTTGAAATCGTGACTGCATCCTTGGCCCATATTTCCATTCTGTCTGGAAACTCGTAACTTTTAAGTTTTTCACCACCAGGATGCAGAGGACGCTGAAGGACCGTGAATTTATATGTACCAGGCTCTATGTTGCTAAAATTAGGTGTATGACTTAAGCGGTAAAGTTCATTCTTCTCTAATACTGGCAGCTCTTTTTGGTAAACAATTTCACCACGGCTTGTCGGATTAGGATCACCAGTCCCTAAAGGTTTCAATCTCAGCATAAATAAAGACTTTCCACCCATCTTTTCTCCGTCATTCACTATGTCGCTGTAGAATCCTTTCTCACATGAGAAACCATAATGGCTTTCATTTTTTTGATTATCACTGTCCTTTAATTTCCCATTCACCTCAAGATTCCAGAAGGTTAATGAGCTTCGATCCCAGCTTTCAGTCCACTGTGCTCTAATTTCATTTTTATTTGTTGCAGTGTCTGTATAAAGGGCATTTGTGTTTGTGACTACTGAAGTTGATATCAACACTGATGAGTACCATATGACTGCTGCTTGAGTACCTACCAGTAAAGGGCTGAGCTTTTTTCTACGTTTTTTCAATCTAGATTGTCTGATGAGGAATCCCTCCCTGCAATTTATTAAACATCCTGTTCGTTACTTAGGAGGATTTGTTCTCTTTAAAGAACTTTATAGTTAGAGTATAGTAGTCGATTTACGATTTGGAAATGTTCAAAATAGAGGATTTCATTAATTTTACAGAACATTTCCTCATTTTTCCTTCATAATACTACTTTATACTTAGTTTTTTATCTTTTATTAAGAACATTATGTTCTTAATAAAAGATAAAAGGTCTGAAAAACGTTTAGTTTTACAGACCTTTATTGTAATTAAATAGAGCGACCTACCTACGTGACAACATAATTAAATAGCTTGCAACATATTGAAGTGAAGCTTTAGACTTTTTAGCTGCTTTGAGTGCACCGTCCAGTTCACTGCTTACACTGGACATCGAACTCTCTTCACTTAATGAAAATAATACAGTCTCAAGCTTATCAGTAGTCTCAATGTTTTGTGATAACGCCATATCTAATTGAATTTCAAAGAAGGACATTAGATTAGGAGGTAATGATTGATCTCCCAGCATTGATTTTGCAAGCTCTATTAAATCCTTTACTTCATTATTTACATTAACGGCTTCATTGATCGCTTCTTCCACTCCTGATCCTTCACCATTATCGGTATTATTATCCATAGCTTCTATAATACTTTGCTGTGTTTTATTGTTTTTTTCTATAGCTTGACCGAGGATGGTAATAATGTCACTTTCCGCTTGTTCTTCTTGAATCGTAAAGGAAATGGTTTCAATTGTTTCATTTCCTGCATAATCCAGTATTTTAACTGTAATTGAATAGTCACCTGGCTCTTCAATATCAATTGCTTCGTCAAGATCACTCACGGTGACTCCTTCACCTTCATTTAAACGATAAGAAAAATCACGTACACCCGCTTCGTCATCAGTAGCAGTCAGCTGAATGGAAACAGCTTCACTATACGTATTTCCATTGGTGACACCTTCAAAAGAGAGTGTAGGTTTCACCCGATCAGTAGGTATCATCCCCACATGCAAGTCTAGAACTGGTGGCGGAACAGATACTTCATCACTAATAGTCGTTTCAAATCCAGGTCGACTCACAACTACTCGATATCTACCCTCTGCAACATCCCAAGCATATTTACCATCCTCACCTGTCATCTGTGGATTTTGAATAGGTGAAAGCATCCCCGGATATGCTTCATTTGTCATTGTCACCCATGATTCCAGTTCTGGATCAAAGTATTGCAATACAACGGTAGCCCCAGGCAATTCCCAATCGAGTGGAGCCCGACGATCGGGTGATTCTGATGTGCTAGAGTCAAGTGTTGCTTTCTCTGCATTATAGATAATTCCACTTGGATCAATCAGCACAATTTCAAAAGACTGAGCCTCTCCGGTTGTTCCTTCTTGATAAGTTGGTATTAATTGGATCGTTAACGGACTGCCCCATAGCCCTTCACTGGAAGGTATGAAGGTATGTGTCCAGTCTGTTCCGTTATGCGAATTCAATTCAGCCTCATAACGATTGTCATCCGAGTCCGTAGCAATCATACTGACAGAACTTGCATCTGGATATGTGGCTTCTACGGTTAATGGTGCTGTTCTGCCAGCCATAGGGATTCCATCTTGGTCCTCACCTACGCTTCCTCCTACAGAAATATTAGGTGGTACAGGAGCCTCCAATGCTTCAATTGTGTACTCCTCAGTGGCGAACGGTTCAGATGATCCTTCCTTATAAGCATTTACGGTGACTGGGTGAACACCATGTGTATTTGGTTGGACCCTCCAAGTAGTTTGACTAGTTTCCCCAATTTCTAAAGGACCAACTTCATAATCGGCATCATTATCCACAAGCACAATCCCATCACTCGTAACAATTTCCAACCTAACATTGTTTAGAATGTCTCCAGTGTTGTTATTTAAGTATGCAATCAGATTAGTAGGTTCAGATGTCCATTCTGAAGCATTTAATTTTTGTCTGCCGCTCAATACTAGCGTTTCACTGCCGCCAACACCTGTTCTTCCATAATAAGTAGTGATGGTTTTGGTTTCCCCTGGCGCCAGCGTAACAGGATTCCACCACATACCGACAGCACTATCACCTGTATTCTGATTTTCTCGAACTTGATAATCCCACTTTGTACTGTTTATAGATCCCCAGTTTGCAATCACAAAACGGTCAGGTTTTGTTGCTCTCTCTCCCCCCATCGTATAATGAGAACTGATTTGAGGATTATCAAAAGACTCAAATGCTTGCCAGAACTCAGGTACTTCATCACCTGTAAACTCCTTCTCATAATCAATTGAAACAACTTCGTCATTCACAGGGACTTTGAACGGTGCACTGTCATTGCCACCCACCATTGTATCAATCATTAGACGCAGACCTACATCATGATTACTATCTCCTGTATTGGTCATTGTGTAACGTACCTGGATGGCGTCATCTATCCCTGTAGCAGGATTAATTGTCGATTTTAATACTTGTTTAACAGAAACATCTCCCGTTTTCCACACTGTCTGATTCGTTTGGTCATCAATATTCTGAGGCGGAGAAACAACTTCCCCTTCCGGTTGATTCCCAAACACCTTTTCTTTTCCATCAACTTTTAAGGATGTAAAAGATGTTCCTGTAAAACTCCAATCACCATCATAGCCACCATAGATAATTGGGTACCAATTTGATGAAAACTTGTCTTTTAAACCAGCGGTGAATCGACCATCTGAACCAATATTTGCATGTACATGATCATTCCCTATCTCCCCATCCCCAAATGCCAACAAGCTATATGTGTTGGCACTGACTGATGGAAAGGGAATCTCTTTTTGAGGTAGTTTATCTTCTTTTCCTTCTGCAGACCCTATTGTGGGCAAGAATAGTGTAAAGATCAGAGCATATAAAGCAGCAATAGTAACAAATTTTTTAATTGTTAATTTCATTGAATTCCTCCTTAAATATCCTTGGCAAGTCTAAAGCAAATGCAAGCATGATACCCCCTTTTATCAGATTTAAAAATTCAAATAAGTAACTATAAAGAGAACGATACCGTTCTCTTTATAGGTTATAATTCATAACAGGTAAAAATTCAATAAATTTTCATTAAAGGTAAAAAATTGAATTTATAACTGGGTAGATTTTTTTATATATTTAATTAATTACTTTGGTCAAATGAAATTTACAGATTATCATTTTTTGACCCTGAGAATAGTGAGACTAGCGGATGGGGAATTACCTCTATTTGTATTAACTTTGTGAAGAAGCTAAATAACCTGAAAAGTGACAAGATTTATGTGGACCAATCCTTAAAGGTGTCAGGTACTGTTACAACTCCTTCTAAAGAAAAAGCTAAGTCACCTTCCAGCTCTAAAGCTGTAACGTATAAAGTAAAAAAGGCGATACCCTTTCTGCCATCGCCAAAAAATACAATACAACTGTCAGCAAGCTTAAAAAGGCAAATAAACTAATCAGTGACCGAATTTACGTCGGAGAAACCTTAAAAATTCAATAATGATCGAGGGATGGGACAGGGGGAAAGGTCCATTGTCCCGTTTCTTAGAAGCGGGACACGGTACCTGTCCCCGTGTCCCTTCCCAATACAAAAAAGCCAGTTCTATTATTAGAACTGGCTTTGGCATAATCAATAATTGGAGCGGGTGATGGGAATCGAACCCACGACATCAGCTTGGAAGGCTGAGGTTTTACCATTAAACTACACCCGCATATGGAATTGTACTTTGGCAGGGGCAGTAGGAATCGAACCCACACCAAAGGTTTTGGAGACCTTCGTTCTACCGTTAAACTATGCCCCTAGGATATAAATTTGTATCCTTTCGCTGATTCGCTATGAACGTAATGCTTCGTTTCGCTGCGCAAAGGTTAAGGAGGCTTGTTTTCACTCCGCTCTTGCTCCGTGAAAAAAGCTAAATGGAGGGGGGCAGATTCGAACTGCCGAACCCGAAGGAGCGGATTTACAGTCCGCCGCGTTTAGCCACTTCGCTACCCCTCCATGAGAGAAAAAATATGGCGGAGGAAGAGGGATTCGAACCCCCGCGGGCTTTAACACCCCTGTCGGTTTTCAAGACCGATCCCTTCAGCCGGACTTGGGTATTCCTCCGTATGTGTTGGTTGCTAGTCGAGGTTGCTGAGCTTTAGAGTAGTGATGCTCCGCTTCGCTGCGCAAGGTTAAGGAAGGATCTTTTCACTTCGCTGTCGCTTCGTGAAAAATCCATGGTGGAGGATGACGGGATCGAACCGCCGACCCTCTGCTTGTAAGGCAGATGCTCTCCCAGCTGAGCTAATCCTCCGTAAAAAAACAATCATATCGCTTACTGCGACGTATACTAATCTATCAATTTTTCGAAAAAAAGTCAATAACTTATTTAAAGATTTATTAATATACACTTCACTCCCCGTCCCCATAACAGCTATTTTTTGATAAGATAAATTGACAAATTCTTCGCAAGGAGGAGCAACATGGATTACTCTTTGATCGGTAAAAAAATAAAAGAATTGAGAAAGGTCGCCGGCCTTACACAAGGTGATTTGGCCGAAAACATCTGCACCCAAGCTTTGATCAGCCGGATTGAAAAAGGCGACATCTACCCCAGTGCGACAGCTTTATATCAAATCTCCATCAAACTGGGTGTCGACATCAACTACTTTTTTGAAATCGGTACGACTCCGAGGATAGATTATATCAAGGAAGTTGAGAGGCAGCTCAGGTTTCTACGGGACAGCCGTGATTTCGATGGTATGATTGACCTGGTCAAAACCGAAGAGAAGAATCCACTTTTCTATAAAGACAAGGAGAAGCTACAGCTTCTTTATTGGCACAAGGGGATTTATAAGTATGAAGTCGAGAAGGATGCAGAAGCATCCTTTTTAACCCTACAAAAAGCTTATGACCTCACTGCTCATGATAAAAAGGCCATGACAGAAAGGGAGATGCAAATTCTCGCAAGCACTGGAACCATTCATGTAGCCCTACATAATAACCAAGACGCTCTTTATTATTACAAGCAAGTGGAAGTTGCACTGAGGACTACTGAGCATTTGCAAGATAAATCAATTAAGACCCGATTGTTTTATAATATCGCTAAGGTCCTGACACGACTTGGTCAATATGAAAAATCTATAAAATACAGCAAAGCTGCCATCAACTGGTGTTTTGACGAAGAATTACTTTGGGGAGTAGGTGAACTTCATTATCAGATTGGTTACAATTTCGAGCTTCTAGCACACACTGATAAGGCATTTCCATATTACCAACAGGCTTTACATATGTTTGAAATTCGTGAAGATAGTGAATATGTAGATTTCCTCACATCAAAGATTGAAACGATTTCAAAGGGAATGTACGAAATCCCTCATGCAAAATATGTCTGAACTTCAAGGATTTAGATCGTATGTATATTCTCTTTTTAAATATAAATTAAATTTTAATCAAATAGAGAAGCAGGTGGAAAACCCCTGCTCCTCAAAACTCCTCCACTATTTCTTCCATCTTCCTCTCAAACTGTACCTTAAGCTCTTCTTGTCTCACAGATTCAGCCTCGCCTACACTAAGCCTACTTTTCTGATATTCATAGGCGATCTTCTGCCACTCTTCGAATTCTTCCGTCATCCCCTTTTCTTTAATGTCTTCTTTGAAGTAATTGATATACGCAATCGAGGCTCCGATCAAACTTGATTCAGCAGACTCATTATCGAAATGCTCCTTATACTCGGAGCCGTCCTGATAGCTTTCATAGGTTGAATGGACATATGTGCTTAGATCCGTGAATTCTGTCTTTTCGATTTGAAAAGCTTCGATCGGAAGGAAGTCATCCTTTTGATCTTCTGTTAAAATAAGCGGGCTTTCAGGGTCAGGGTATACCCGGCTGCCATCAGCGATTGCTTTTATCACATCTGTGTGACGACCATTCCCACTCAATGAAAAACCATTCAGGTCTTCTTCGCCTCCAAGAACGATCACTTGGTGAAGATCGGCAATCAAACCCACTGAGTAATAATATACTTTGGCTGGATCGGGACGCTCATAATCAGGTGGGAACTTCCTCGAAGTATAAAGGAATTCTTCAAGGAGGACTTCCAGCCGGTCCAAATCCCCCTTCAATTTTTCATTCTCCGGCCGCATTTTCTCCAAGACAGAAAGAACACCTTCAGCCACCTCTTCTTTCGACTGATAATAGTAGCCGTCATGTGAACCCATCGGATAGCTTTTATATCCATTAGTGAATTCATCATAAAAATAGGTGAGAAAATCCTTGATGTCTACCTCTTCCTGACTCATCAGTTCTTCCACTTTCTTATCCAGTTTTTTTTCTTCATCAAGTTCTGTCACCCCCGTTGGTGCCTCTACTACCGGCTCCTGAAGATGTGTCCGTCCTTCTTCCCACTTCTGTAAAAGAAAAAATGCAAATCCTGTGAAGAAGACCATCGCGACAGCAATTGACAGGATCCCTGGAATCAAATTGGGTCTTTTTTGGGTATACACCCTACTTCCTTTATCAAGTTCATCCAGCCAACGCCTCTTTGTTCGTCCGCTATATGGATTCTCCTTAAAAAGTTCCCGTAAAGACTCTTGAATCTCCCGTTGTTCCTGATTATTTCGCAAGGTAATCACATCCTTCCAATTGCTTTCTCAGTAGCTTCCGCCCTCTTTGAAGCCGTGTTTTTGCAGTGGAATGAGGAATCCTCAATAACTCAGCCGCTTCTGCCGTGCTCAACTCCTCATAATAGTAAAGGATGATTATTTCCCTGTATTTAATGGGAAGGGTCATAACCTCGGAAGCAAGTCCACTCTGATCATCTTTTCCGACCACCACTTCTTCTGGTGTCGGTTGGCTTTGATTCACCTTGAAAAACACCCTCTGCAGGAATGTCTCTCTCCTCACCGGCTTACGCAGGAAGTCTTTCGATTTATTGATGGTAATGGTATAAAGCCATGTTTTATACGAAGATTCACCTTCAAACGTGTCCAATTTTCTGTATGCGTTCAAGAACACCTCCTGGACAATATCCTCCGCCATCCCCCAGTCCTTGCAGTATGTATAAGCGAGATTGATGAGCTGCTTCCCGTACAGGTCCATAAGCTCACCAATTGCCACTTTAGATTCCTCCATGCATGCCACCCCATTTCTTTCAAAACCATTTTCTCATTCTGCTTATTAGACGTAGAATGATCCATTTTGGACTCAAAAGTTCCATGGATTTCAACATAAAGAGACATAAGGGCAGGCTCTTTGTTCCTAAACACCGCAGGGACAGGTACCACGGCTCGTAGTGAACCACGGTACCTGTCCCTGCGGTTTCTGGTTTCCTTAAGACTAGTGGCCAAATATGCTTTGAAGGGTTAAGAATAAAAGTACGACTGAAAGTATTATACCGAGTAACCCAAAGGTAGTATAAGAATAAAAGCGCTTTTTGCTTTTCGGAACTTTAAGAAATTGAATTCCCTTATAGCCAATATAAGTAAAAACAAAGCCCATGAATATGCAGTTAGGAAGATTGATCAGGTCCAGCAACAGTTCTTTATGATCATTGAAAAACAATCTTATCATCGCTATGGCTACCAAATTTGCCAAGATCATAACATTTGCCCACAGTAGGATAGACCGTCCCTTTGAAGCGGTATTCTTCTCCACAATCCCTCACTCCTTTGCATTAGCCTGATGGTGGGAAAACATGACTAAAACACTCTTCTAATATATGCAAGTAGCGATGTGGAAAGTGATTAAGGTTAATAATATTTATATAGGTATTAGCTGACAATACCTAAACGTTTACCCTCATTATATTTATTATTTAGCTGGGTGGTGGCCATGTATTGCGTATATGAAAATTCGTTTTTTGTAACAGTACGTTCTACCTAAATCTACGTAATTCTAAATCGCCACAAGCATAGAATCTCTAATCTACAACCCTCGCAAAAACCACGGCACCTGTCCCCATGGTTTCATTGGGTACTTCACTTCACCACCGTAAACAAACACCCACGCTGCATCTTCTCAACACGAAGCCAGCCATACTTCTCCAGACGCTTGATGGACCGCTGAATTCGGGATATAGAGTAATGGTCCATCTTATTCCCATTATAGAACCACATATAATCTCTCAGATTGCTAAGCGTTGCTATGTACTGATCCTTTTCCAGAAAATAGCCTCCCTCATACCCTACTTCTTCCCGTGAGTGCGTCAGAATCCATAAGTAAATCCGCAGATCTTCGGTGTGGCGAAAATTTGTTTCCTGAATCACTCCATTTGTATTTACTATCGGAGTGCCTAAGGGACAGGTCCCTTTGGTTCGGGGTCTGACCCCATTTTGGTTCATTTCAAGATATTCTTCATATATTTATGTAGATGCTAAAAAAAGGAGGATGTTGTATGAAAAAGGACAATAATTTAACTGATGAACTCAAGAAAAAAGACAAGGAATTCGATGAAAAGATGGAAAAAATGGATGAGGAGATAGAAGCATTAAAAAACACCATCCTAAAGGATCTCAAGAAGCCTTAAAATTCAAGGGGACAGGTCCAGCAGTCTTTGAACCACCGTACCTGTCCCCTTGGTCCGCGCCCTTGGTCCGCCCGCGCACCAGGTTTCCCCCCGTCCCACCAAAAAAACGGGACAAATCCATGTCCCGTTTTTCATTCGTTATGAAAAGGCTCATCCGACAGCTTGATTGACTCCGTCGGACAGTCTTCGTATGCTTCTTCAACGTCTTCGAGGTATTCCTCCGGGATGGGGGTTTTGCCCTGGTTGTCATCGAGGAGGACGAATGCCAGTCCTTCTTCGTCGTAGTCATAGACTTCAGGGGATGATGCCCCGCAAGACCCGCAGGCGATGCAGGTTTCCTGGTCGATGATAGTATATTTGCTCATCTCCGCTACTCTCCCTTCCTTATGGGATGCTTCTCCCTTTTTTCCTTATCCAAAATCAGTACAGCCCGTTCATCATGATGATGTTTATCTTTAGGAGTCGACATGCCACAAGACTTGCAGGCTCGGCAGGCTTCCTGGCGGTTCATCTTGTTTTTACACATGGTCATTCAGTCCCCCTTCATCACAAAAGTGTCAGACTGTGCTCGCTTCTTTCGTTTTCTTGTCTCCCATCACACTTGTACTATGAAGGGGCTGGACGCGCGCTGATGGATCCACATACTGCTTCGCATGACTGACGGCGACGGGTGCTTCCCCGAATCCTGTGGCGATCAGCTTGACCTTCCCTTGATACGTAGCAATATCCCCTACGGCAAAAATTCCTTTGATATTCGTTTCCATTTTATAATCGACGACGATTGAATTCTTTTCGATTTGAAGTTCCCAGTCTTTTATCGGTCCGAGTGAAGAGATGAATCCGTAATTAACGAGCACATCATCGACATCGAGGATTTCCGCAGATTCTTTCTTGGCGTGCTGCAGGACAACATGGGAGATCCTCGAACCGGTCATTCCGAGCTCTGTCACATTAAAAGGGGTCATGACCCTTACGCTGGAATCCATCAGTTGCTCCACGCTATGCTCATGCGCCCTGAATTTATCACGGCGATGCACCAGTGTGACTCTTTCCGCAATCGGTTCGAGCATGTTCGCCCAGTCCACCGCCGAATCACCGCCTCCACAGACAAGCACTTTCCTGCCTTTGAAACGGCTGAGGTCATCCACGAAATAATGGAGATTTTCGTACTGCTCATCCATTTTTTCGATACCCAAAGGACGGGGCTTGAAGGCGCCGGCACCCGCTGTGACGATGATTGTCTTGGTTCTGATCATTTCATTACTACTTGTCGTTAATAGAAACGACTCATCCTCTAGCCTTTCCACCTTTTCCACCGTCTGACCAAGGCTGACCGATGGATTGAACTGATTGGCCTGTTCCACCAACCCATCCACTAGATCCTTTGCCAGTACTTTCGGGAAACCGGCGACATCGTAAATATATTTTTCCGGGTACAGTGCTGAAAGCTGTCCGCCAAGCTGCGGCATGCTTTCAATGATTTTCACGCTCATTTGCCGCATCCCTGCGTAGAAGGCCGTAAACAACCCGGCAGGTCCACCGCCAATGATGGTGGCATCGTATATCCGTTCATCACTCATCTGCATAACCCCTTTTCAAAAACGTTTATCCTTTCTTAAGTAAAACAAGCAAATCTGTTTCGACAGCCGCATTGCCTGGCAAGGAACTGACCCCGACCGCACAACGGGCATGTTTCCCGCTATCGCCGAATAGTTCAACCAACAGGTCGGACGAGCCGTTAATCACTTTCGGCACATCAGGAAAGCCTGGTGCACAGCTGACATATCCCGTGACTTTGACGACCCGCTCAATCAACCGGAGACTCCCGATCGTCTCTTTCACGATTGCGAGCTGGTTCAAGGTCGTCAATCGCGCAGCTTCATAGCCCTCTTCAAGTGAAAGATCCTCTCCCACTCTTCCTCTATAAGGGAGGGTGCCATTCCACTTGCAGGTCACTCCGCTTACATACAGGAATGATTCGGCCTGGACCGCCCCAAGGTAATGCCCTGACGGCTTCGGTAGATCGGGTAACGATAAGCCGATCGATTCCAATCGATCTTCAACAGACATCAATTGTTCTCCCACTTCCAACTTCCTTCCCGACGGTTAGCTTCACGCGCTTCCGCTTAAGAGGTTTTTAATAGGTTGTTCTTTTTATTTTTGAATTTACATGGTTTGTGAGAATAATATACGTTGAGGTTTGCCTCCTTGTTGCAAAAAGAGCAATGCATCCCTTTAGGTGCTTTACGGATATGAGGGACATCCAATAGATCAATCGCCTTCGTCACATGCTTTTTACACGCCCACATTCTCTTCACCTCTCCCGTTTGGTATGGAACCTATTTATTCACAACTTGTTTCTGGATTTTATCAGGCTTTCTCTTTTTGACCACTTTCGTTGTTTCTTCATCCCAGGAGATCGTTACGTCGCCATTCGTCACAAATGTCTGGCATCCCAGTCGATATCCTTTTTGGAGCCACTCTTCGCCGAGCTTCCTACGCTCTTGCACTTTCACGTTGTCTAAATACTCGGCTCCATCTTCAATCTTGCAAAGGCAGGTCCCACAGATGCCTCCCCCACACTTATTCGGCAGATCGCCATCATATCGTAAAGACATTCGCAATATATTGGAGTTCTCAGGTACATCCAGCACTTTACCACTCGTAGAATAATTGATTTTAGGCATGAAGTATTCCTCCCTCGATTGTTCTTGGTATACAATATACCACATACACAATATTCTGACAATGATATTTTTAGTTATTTCACATTTTTCTGACTAATTTTTGCAGATCGATGAAGAGATTGATATACTTTTTGGTATACCAAAAGCCGAAATAAAAAAGGAGGCTCTATCATGTTATCAGTCGGATTAATAGGATACGGGGCGATCGGGAAGGATGTCGTCTCCTATTTGAAAGAAAACAAAGTCCCTGGGGCAAAAGTAGAATATATCCTTGTACGAAACCTGGATCAGTATGAGGAAGCAGTGCCTGATGGCTTCATCGTGACGGACGATGAAGAAACATTCTTCTCTTCGGGGTTGGATGTGATCATCGAATGTGCCGGTCACGAGGCAGTTTATCAGTATGCCGTAAAATCCCTGTCTTCCGGGAGTCATTTCATTACGGTATCAATCGGTGCTTTCTCTGACAGGGAACTATATGAAAGCGTCATTGAAACAGCAAAAAGGTCGAACAGGAAACTGATCCTCCCTTCCGCTGCGATCGGCGGACTGGACCGGATTGCGGCTTCTTCGATCAACGAACTGGAGGAAGTGAAGCTCATCACCAGAAAGCCGCCTGCTGCATGGAGGGGGACAATCGCGGAAGAAAGCGTCGATTTGGACACGATCAGTGAACAACATATCATCTATGAAGGGACTGCCCGTGAGTCGGCGAAGCTGTTTCCGCAAAGTACGAATGTATCCGCCGCATTGAGCATTGCGGGTGTCGGGTTTGATCAGACGGAGGTACAGGTCCTGGTCGACCCTGACGTTGAGCATAATACTCATCAAATCATCGCGAAAGGCTATTTCGGCGAGGTGGAGCTGACCATCCAGAACACCCCTTCAGCGGAGAATCCAAAGTCAGGGTATATCGTGGCGATGAGCATCTGCAAGGCATTGAATAATCTGATTTCCCCCGTTGTCATCGGGATCTAAACATACAAAAGACTGTGTCTTTCATTCAGACACAGTCTTTTCTCATTTCTTATTCGCTTTTTCTTTCTGATTCTCAAGGAATTGAATATAGGCCTTCTTCGAATTTTCGATATGGATCTTGGTCAGGAATTCGGCCATATCCACTTCTTGGTCCCGTACCGCCTTCATGATCTGGATATGTTCCTTGATGGATTCCTTTCGTCGACCCGGGGTTTCATAGCCCATATTGGCAGACATTTGGATGTAGTCGGTCAATCCGGACAGAATGTCGAACAGCTTCGGGCTTTTAGCCGCTTTATAAAGCAGGAGGTTCATCTCGATGTGTTCGGTGTCCGCTTCATCGGCCTCGCCTTTCTCCAATGCTTCAAGCTTCTCGATCTTTTCATTGAACTCCCCGATTAGGGTGTCATCCATCTTCTGTGCCGCAAGCCTTGCCGCCAACACTTCAAGTGAAGAGAGAATCGTGAATACTTCAATGACTTCTTCTTCCGAAATATTGGAGACGATGACGCCCTTTCGAGGGACGGTTTTGACGAACCCTTGTGATTCCAGTCTGAATAAAGCTTCGCGGATCGGCGTCCTGCTGATATTCAGTTGACTGGCAACCTCCCTTTCGATGAGGCGGTCGCCAGGTTTATATTCACCGCTCAGGATCAAATCCTTTAAATACAGATATGCGCGTTCACGGATGGATAGTAATTCCTCTTCTTCCCACTTCATTACATGATCTCCTCTTCCGATTAAAAAGTTGCTTTCTGTCTATTTTAGCAGAGACTCTGTTATTTTCACATAATTAAGAAATGTTGAAGTGTACAATTTGTAAAAAAATGACCTTCTTACATCTCTATTAAATTCTGCGTAAGCCCTCCGCTTTCCACAAGCGACTGGTGAGCCTTCCCGTCCGCACCTCACTCCGGGGGATCACCTTACCCGCTTTTCCCGAGGGAGTCTTCGTCTTGCACTCCAATCAACAGCTAGATTCGTTTTATGCTAGATCAGTTTTTATATAAAACAAAAACGACCAAGTAGAAACTTGATCGCTTTTCATCTCAATTCGATAGAAAAATCCCGCCATATACCAGTGCACACAAAATGACGACCGCTGGATGGATCTTTAATTTTTTCATGACGAGGAATCCTGCTGCGGTCAGGATGATGAGCTGCAGGAGACCGCTCTTTTCGAATGCCGTCAAGAAAAATTGATAAGCAAGTACGCCAAGCAGGATGGCGATGACGGGTTGAACGGAAAGGGTCATCAGCTTGACTTGCGGAGAATCTTTAAAGAGACTCACGAATTTAAAGAGGATGATGACGGCGATCGCGGATGGCAGGATGGTCGCTGCAAGGGCAATTACCACTCCAAGCGGTCCCCCTACCTCATAGCCGATGTATCCAGCCATCTTGGTCGCGACCGGACCCGGAAGGACATTGGCGATCGCAAACAGATCCCCAAACTCATTCAGTGTCATCCATTCATAGCGGTTCACCACTTCATTCTGGATGAGTGGGATGGTCGACGGACCCCCGCCGTACCCCAAGAGATTCGATATGAAAAATGCCCAGAAGATATCCCAATAAATCATACGCTCTTTTCCTTTCTCGGCTCGACGTGCAAGTCTTGTGATTCCATTGCGGCTCTCTTCTTATACCCGGCCACGATGAAGGCACCCAAGAGGCACGCCCCGATCATGATCCCCGGGTGAAGGTTCAAGAATTGGATCAGCACGAGCGAAGCTGCGCCGAGTCCAAGCGCGACCGATAGCCCAAGCCCTTTCCTTGCCTTGTCCGCAAACTTATAAGCCATTTCAAGAAGCATGACACCGATGATCGGTGTCACCCCCTGCACCATCCCGCTTACGATCGGGGATGTGCGGAATTGGTAAAGCAGACCAAGCATGAAGAGCATGCCGAACAGGGACGGAAGGATATGGGCCAGGATCGCCACCGCCGCCCCGATGCCACCATTGACCTTGTAACCGATATAGGCTGCCATCTTTGTGGCAATCGGTCCAGGAAGCGTATTGGCAAGCGCGAGCGTCTGTCCGAATTCTTCTTCCGTCATCCATTCGTACTTTTTCACCGCTTCATACTCGATCAGCGGAATCGTGGAGGGACCTCCCCCGTAGCCGGTCACTCCTGTTCTTGCAAATCCAATCGTAAGGTCCACATATGATTTCATCTTGATTCCTTCTTTCTATACATAGTGATTCAGGACCCTATCTCAGATTGATTATTTCTTAATGTCTGCATCCGTTACGACTTCATGATCCTGTAAATGGGCCTCGAGTGCCTGAAGGGCCGCTGTCCCGACGGCGGTATCCTGTTCACCATTTCCGCCGCTGATCCCGATTCCGCCGATGACTTCTCCGTCTACCACAATCGGAAACCCGCCGACGAAGACAGCGAATTTACCCGGCAGCATCTGCTGGATCCCGAATGCTTCGTTGCCTGGCAAGACGGGGCCATTCGGCTCCTTGTTGAATAAATGAGTGGAACGTTTGTGACCGGCTGCCGTGAACGCCTTCGCAATCGCAATCTCAGGACCCGTGATCCTTGCACCGTTCATTCGCTCAAGGGCAATCACATGGCCCCCTTCATCGACAACGGCGATCGTTTCCAGCACATTGATTTCTTCCGATTTCTTTCTTGCCGCTTCAAGCAGCACTTTTGCTTCTTCTAGTTCAAGTCTCAGTATTTGTTTCATAACAACATTTACCCCCAGAATGAATTTAGTATCCTACATAAACGGTCTTGATTTGTGTGAAAAAGTCCAGACCCGCTCTGCCCGACTCCCTGAACGTCGAGGTACTGGATTTCTTGATGCCTCCGAAAGGCGCATTCATCAGGTTACCGGTCGTCGTCCGGTTCACCTTGACCGTGCCGGCTTTGATGTCACGCGTAAAACGCTGGGCAGTCTTCAGGTTGGTGGTGACAATCGATGCGGATAGTCCGTACTCCACGCCATTCGCGATTCTCACCGCTTCTTCATAGCTTGACGCTTCGATGACCGCGATGACCGGCCCGAAGATCTCCTCCTGGGCAATCCTCATCGATGGCGTCACATCCGTGAAGATGGTCGGACTGACATAATAGCCTTTTGAAAAATCGCCTTCCTCCACATGCTCGCCACCATAAAGGAGGGACGCACCTTCCTGTTTACCGATGTCGATGTACTTCAGCACATTTTTCAATTGCTTCTCACTCGCCAACGGACAGATCATGACCCCTTCTTCAAAACCGCTGCCCATCTTAAGTGACTTTGTTTTATCAAGTAATGCCTTCAAGAATTTCTCTTTGACTTCTTTCATCACGATGACACGGCTGGTACCCGTGCAGGCCTGGCCGGACAGGTTAAAACCACCGTTGACCGTCAGCTTAGCAGCAAGCTCGATGTCCGCGTCCTCCATGACGATAAGAGGATTCTTGCCTCCAAGTTCCATCTGCGTCCTCGTATCAAAGGAAACATTCCTCTGGATCCGTTCACCGGCCCCGGTGGATCCCGTGAACGTAACGGCTTTCACTGCCGGATGGTCGACCAAGCTGTCTCCGATGTCACTCGAATGACCCGTGACGAAGTTCAGGACTCCTTGAGGAAGACCACCATGAACAAGGGCCTCCACTAACCGATAGGCAACGAGAGGCGTTTCGGATGAAGGCTTGAATACAACCGTATTCCCCGTGATCAGTGCCGGAGCAATCTTTCTTGCAGGAATGGATAACGGGAAATTCCAAGGAGTGATGACCGAAATGACACCTAGTGGCTCAAGCCGCGTTGAAACGTCCATGTCCGGGTCATCCTGCGGGAAGGTTTCACCGCTGTGACTCTGCCCTTCGACTGCATAATACTTCAATGTCTGGGCGGACCTAATCACTTCGCCGCGCGCCGCATTGACGGGTTTTCCTTCTTCCCTCGTCAACTCTTCCGCAAATTGATCGGCGTGATCGATCAGGTATTGAGCCGCCTTATCAAGGATCGCCGCTCTCTTTGACGGAGCAGTGGCCGCCCACGATTCAAACGCGCGATCTGCCGATTCGATTGCCCTTTTCACATCTTCTTTTGTCGATGCCTGAAAAACACCGACTACTTCTTCTTTATTGGCCGGGTTGATACTACCAAATGTCTTTTCGCTTGAAGATTCCTCCCACTGGCCATTGATCAGGTTCTTATATCGTTCCGCTTTTGCTACTATCACATGGAACATCCTTTCCTGTTTATTTCGGTTGATATGATGAACAAATGGCAGTTCCCCTCAAGGAAACTGCCACTTATTTATTTTTCATTTTGTTCTAAGTATCAAGCTTGTTGAACAAGGCTTCCGAGATCCTGTTCAAGATACTCTCTCCACAATCCGTCCATATACATGCGGCGCATCTTTGCACCGACGCGAACGATTTCCAGGCACTCCTGTTGAAGCTCAGGTGTGTCGGCATGCTCAAGGACAATCTTGAATCCGCGCTCACCATGAATTTCATCCGATACGATGTGAAGATCGAAGAACTCGATTTCTTCATCCGTAAAGCCATATTTCTCACGGAGGACAGGCGTTTGTTTGCGGTAGATATCAGGTACTTGGGATTCAAGTCCGACAACGAGCGCCGCCGTCGCAACCACGAAGTTCTCACGAGCAGCCACTGAGTAGCACCAGCTTTGAAGGCCCAATGTAGTCGCTGCCATATTCTTCGGATCCCTGACACGGTCGGCTGTCGTCCCGCACGCTTCAGCGAAACGGATCAACAAGTCCGTGTGGCGGTCTGCTGCAATCTCTTCCTCATACATATTTTGCAAGGTGAAGTCCTTCGCATCCTCGAACTTCGGATGATCCGGCGTATTGTGATAGATATAAGAAAGATAGTTGGCGAATGGCCCTACATAGTGGTAATGATTTTCAGCCCATCTGGCAAAATGCTTTCTCTCAAGCTTTCCTTCTGCCCAAGCTACTGTAAAAGGAGCCTTTTGACTATGATTCCCTTTGATCGCTTCTTCCAGCTCTTTACGGAATTCATCTTTCGATAATAGATTTGTCATGTACATTCTCCTCCTAAAACTGTGCTACAGATGTTTCTGCACATTGTATTGTGTATTTTGTATACCGAATAGTGGCGAAAAAACAACCATATCTTCTCTTCTGATTGTTACATCACTATCCAAGAGATACAGTCTCTTAATCAACTTTTTCAAATCCGCTATTTGGTATACCATTATCTTTATACTAGCCTATGAATCTAACTTTGTAAATATACTTTTCTGATTTTTTTAAAAATTCCTACTTCATTCTTCTACATGAAGATGATCGCAGCGAGCGTCGCAACCACCAGTCCCGTCATGACCGGGATGAAATTCTTCCTGGCAAGCTCCAGAACCGATACACCGCAAAAACCTGCTACCGCTACCAGCGATGACCAGGCGATCAATGTTCCTCCGCCCGTCCAGACTGATCCCATCTGCCCGATGGCGGCAAGTGTTCCCGGATCGATGCCTGCAGAGTTCGACATCGCCCCTGATAAAGCACCGACCAGTGGAAGTCCGGAGAAGCCCGATCCATCAAGCCCCGTCACGATTCCGACTAACAGGATTCCGAATGCACTAAAGAAAGCGTTTTCAGGAATCGATGCTTGAATAGACTGGACAAGATTGAATAAGAAGGCTGGCTTCGAAGCGTCATCGGCCAACGATAGAATCGAACCCGTGAAATCCGAGCTTCCCAAGAAAAAGAACCCAGCAATCGGAATCACCGGCCCCATTGCACGAAATGCGAAGACGAATCCATCGGTGATATGGTCCCCGATTTTATCAAGTGCATGGATCCTTCCGAATGCGACGGATGCCAGGATAAGCAGAATGGCCGCCACTCCTCCGATAAACGCAGCACCATCCCCGCCAGCAAACGTTCCAGCCTCACTGTCTCCGATCTTGGTCGAAAACATGAAAATCATGACGGCAAGCATGGAAAGGGGCACCAGAACGGCAAATACCTTTCCCCATATTTCTTTTCTCTGGCCGATTGTCGCTTCAGATGCAGCAGACACTTCAGCTTCCACACTATCTTTGTTCGCAGTCATCGCGTTCAATAGATTCACTGCATTTTGCGCTTCTTCACTATTCGGCTTCGCAATCGATTTATACATCATCGTATAGGCAACAGCCACCGCAGTCAAGCCGGTAATGACGGATAAAATCATCGCCTTATCCGCAACCTGCACCGTTTCCATCCCTCCGGATGTCGCCGTCAGCATCGGCGCCACCTGCATAATGTAATCCGATGACAGCGCCATCCCCTGACCAGCAATGGCCACGATCATGGCAGCCCCCATCGCAGGCAGTCCTGCGCGCATCGCCGCCGGTACAAGCAGTGCACAAATGAGCGGCACGGCAGGCGTCGGCCAGAAGAACAAGGAAATCACATACGTCACAACCATTAAAACAAAATAAGCAATATGGCCATTCACCATGACTTTTTGAATCGGCGTGATCATCCTTTGATCCGCCCCGAGATCTTTCAATGAGTTTAAAAGTGCAACCATAAGGGTAATGATTAAAAAGATACTGAATAACTCCCTGGCTGCAACAAGGTTGGCATTAAAGACCGCCATGAAACCACCTATGAAGGAGCCTTTATACACACCTGCAACCAGGAATGTCCCAACGATCGTCGGCAGGACAACCCCTTTTCGAAACAACATCGTAACAATGACAACCAACGTAACAAGAGCATAAAGCCAATGAGCAGCAGATAACTCCAAAAGCGTTCACCCTTCCCCTTTTTTTGTAGCCTACTTCACTAATCCAACTTCGATCCCCAACAATTCCCTTAACGATTCTGTCAGATTCTCGGTTGCCTCTGTTACAATCTGTTCCCCAATTTCTCTCGTTGCTTTTGTCGCGTCCCCGATGCATCCATTCTTCGTCATTTCCTCATAAGGGTAAAAGCCTTGAATGGCCTTTCCAGGTCTTAATTGTCTATATCTCCCCCCTTCACAGAAGTCTCCGGATGTAAGCTTGTCCGGCCTGACAAGATAAGGCGCCAAATACAGTGCCTCCGATACCTCACGCTCACAGCTGTGGCCATAGATCTGAGAGTGAATGTACTGGTTCATCGACTCTTTTGCTGAAGAGGTCGTCTTTGCATAATAAATCTCCACCTCTTCCTCCTCTGCAAGCACCGTGCTTGCCACACCCAAGGTTGCCTGGTTCCCGCCATGTGCGTTAAGGAACAGAAATTTCTCGATCCCTTGATGCTTCAACGATTGAACCATATCCCGCAGTATTGAAATCAACGTATCAGGCTTCAAGGAAATCGTACCCGGGAAGTTAAGATGATGCGGGGATACGCCCATGTTGATGGTCGGCGTAACCAGGACATACGGATACATCCTTTCCGCTACCTTCTTCGCCATTTCGGTCGCAAGGACACTGTCGCAGCTCTCTGCCATATGCGGCCCGTGCTGTTCATGGGCACCAACCGGTATGATGGCCATCCTCACCGTCTTAAGCGCCTCCCTTACTTCCTCCCATGTCATATTCGTCAGTAGATAAGAATTCAATTCCCTCTCCCCTTTACGTTAATACGGTATTTTGTATACCGTTATTCTTTAAAAAAATATCATCATTTCGCCTCTGCTGCTTCCTTCTTCCGTTTCTTCACATCGATTCCCTCTTGTGTCAGCTCGATATCTGCCTTAATGTTGAGCTGGCATGTCAGGCGATAGTGTTCCTTCGTCAGATCGCCAAGCATCTTTTCCTCTTTCCAATTCGGTGGAGCGAGCTCATCCGACCCCTTCAACACCCTACACGTACACTTCGTACACTTCCCCATTCCACATCCGTATTTCAGTTTTGGAAATTGTTTGATCCCAGCAAGGACAACCAAATTCGCCCCATCCTTCACGTCTTGCTCGATGATCTCCCCATCCACATGCAACTTTACATTTGGCATAAAACCACCCCTTCGCGTGACATTTATCACAATTTTTAGAATTTTCTTTAGTATACCGTTGAAACTTTCACGCTGTAAACCCTCCTGTTAGATTTTCTTACGAAGACTACAACCTCATCAACACGTAAAAAACCTGATAGATCAAGAGATTAAGACGATATTTTCGTTAATTATAAAAAAATTCTGAACAATGTGTTGATAAAATGGATGACTTGTTTTAGACTATGAATAACACGGTTTTGGTATACCAAATACAATTGATGACTGTAGAGGAGTGACTTGTTTATGGATAAGTATATCGTGCTGACCAATAAGGAAACCTTTCAAACCGTACTGGAAAATGACGGGTTTCAATCTGTAGAGACGTACCACTTCTATTTCTTTGACAAATTGAAATCATCCTACACCATCGCGAGAGTCCTGGATGATGATGCGAAGATCGAGCTGTACGAGAAGTATGAGGGGAAAGAATATGTCAATCATATCCGGATGAAATTCTTTGAATCATTCGAAACGATCGAAGCGGCCCGTGAAGAACTGTATGAAATCGTCAAAGCGAATGGAAACAGTGAAGACTCGAAGCATTCGAAGCTTGTTAAGTCTGATGAGTTAACTGTTTAATTCTGCTCTTTTTTGGTAAGCGGCGAGAGTCGGCTGCCGCGAATGAATGGTGAGACTCCTCTTTTTCAAGAGGAGTCTTTGTCCTGCAGGTAAAAGAGATAACTCTAACCTAAAAAACCTCCTTTTCATCAATTTGAAAAGGAGGATTTTTTCATATAATCAGTTGCAATAGAATGAGATACAGCATGGTCAAGCAAAGAAACGAAATCGTAAACACCGCGTTCCAATTGGAAACCTTGTAAGAGCTCGTCTTCACAATCGTGGACATGAGCCCGATCGTTGCGTTGTAAGGTCCCATCAAAAAGGCGGATACGGCACCGGCAAGCATCGAGACCGTCAAGATATAAGGAGAAATGTCCAGGCTATGCGGGTCGAGTGTACCTGCAAGCAGTGCCAGGGCCACTGCCGGATGAAGGCCGATGAACGCGAGCGCCAGTGGAATCAATGGGATGAATAAGACAAAAATCTCGATTCCGACCACATTTTTAAACGACGTAATCCACCCGTTCACTACATGATCCGTGCCGGAAAATTCAATGGCCGAGATAAAAAAACCTGCCGAAAGAAAAATAAAGAACTGGTCCTTCATTTTCCACAAATGATGGTTGTAATGATCAACAAGTCCCGTTGTGAACGTTCTTGCTTGTCCCAATAATAGACACCAAGCGAATGAAAAAGGAATCACCAAAAGGGATACCACGATAAGGAATGAGAGGGACAACGAGTGCTCCATAATGGAAATGACGATATTAAAGAGCAGGATGGCGATCAGAATATGAGACAGCTTGCCTGCTCCCTTCCCTTTACTCCCCTCCATCGTGGCAGCCGTTTCATCGATGGCCGAGCTTGTCCGAAAAGGTGTTCGATTTCGCTTGCGATACCCGCCCGTATACCAATCTAGTAAAAGACCGATGACGCTGAGAGGTAGCACATACGGGAGCATCGTCCCCCACTTCACCCCCGTCATGTCGATGACAATCCCCACAATCGGCGTGACCGGCGCCCACATCAAAGGCATCGAAAACCCGTGCGTGATCGCCCTGCTCATGAACCGCTCGCGATTTTCCAGCGGGAACCCGTCCGCTGCCGGCCGGACAGAAAAATAAGTCATCGGAAGTGTAGCCAAATTCATGAAAATGCTGAAAAAGTAAGAGATCCCGGACGTCAGGCTGTATAAGCTTGTAGAAGAGCGAACCCTTCTGGAAATGAATCCTTGGATATGGTCCGAATAGTTTCCGAGCTTAATTGGAAGTGCGAGCAGTGGAACCAAAGCGAACAGCGTCAAGAGATTCAGCATCGGCCCGAAAGAAAGAAGCATTTCCCTTGGTCCTGCATCACCTTGGATCAGCATGATCATTCCGAGGATAATGAAAATCCCCCCGATCACCCTTACAAACCTGCCTACTTTCCAAATCGTCATAAGAACAATGATCAAGCAGATCACCGAAATGATCGTTGAAAGTCCCATTCCCTTGAAAAGCTCATTCAGCAAGTAGAGAATGATTGAAACAGCCGATAACAATTGGATCATAAAAATCACCGCTTTTTTCTGATTATTCTTTATCTTATACTTACTGAGAATGAAAATCAATGATTTGGTATACATTATGGTGATCATCCGGTACGTTCAGGTGGAATCTTTAAATGGCCACTTGTATGCGATTGCTCATTGATAAATGCCGATGAAAGTTGTTATATAAGGGTTTTAAGCAGGTTTTGCTTCTTCATTACCCATCAATATGGTATACCATATTTAGTTTTTACACGGTTATTACGGTTTATTTTATAAAAATATAAGTATTTGGTATACCAAAAGGATTGACTGCAATCAAAAATCATCTTATAATGAAATTAATAAAACGTATTCATTAGGAGGGCTCCAAATGTTCCAATTCTTATTTGGGTCGAAGCATGCTTTAGAGAAGGCGAATCGTAAATTCGCGCGGTTGAAGAGGACGTTGAGGTTTTAAGGAAGAGGAAATACAAGGGAACAGGTATCGTGGTTTACGAACCACGATACCTGTTCCCTTCGCTTTTTCAATTAAATGTTTGTTTATACTCGAACTGCTTTAGTTGCATAGGGTTTATCACTTAATCAAACGTTTGTTTAAAAGGACATGTAAATGCCCCACTCACTACAGACCCTGTTGAAAATAATTGAACTCCTTCAACTTGTGGGGCGAGGTACCTGTCCCCTCGTCCCTTTAAACTATTAATGGTTCTGCTACATTCACTCCAAGGACTGCTTCACTGATGGAACCCATGAACTTCAAGCAGATTTCATTTTATCGACTTCTAGATTTTTCACCATTTTAAACATTGAGTTCATGTCCTGGTGATTATAGGCATCCACAAAGGCACTCACACGCTCTTCAGACTTTGCAAAATACCCTATATAGGTCAGTATACTCTGCCTCAAAATCCTTCCCTACTCCGTATAACTCCCTTCAGTATAGTATGTACGATCACCCATCGTTACCGACCCCTGGGATTTAACCAATCCGATTCCTTTTGCATAGTAGCTTGTAAACGTTGAAGTGTCTTCTCCATCTGAAAAATACGTATTAGTTTTAAAGACCAAGCAATTTTCAAACGTTTTTCCATCTATGGTTATGGTCTTAATTTCATCTAATGTGATTTCTCTTTTAGAGGTCTCATCTCTATATACATATTTCTTTCCTACCTTCATTTTCTCTGGAAAAAATATGTCGGGATCTTCTGTCCAATGAATATCACCATCGTCTATTACCCCTATTTCTTTTATCCCTTCCGATGTATCCGTGCTGAATAAGGAATAAAATATATCATTGGATCCGTTCTCTACTGATTTAAGTTTATAAACGGAATGGCCATCAATCGTTTCGATCCCTTCAGAAGTATACGTTGAAATACTCTCCTCCGGCATTTCACCTTCCTTACCATAGCTTTGCTTCAGTTTATAGGAGGTTCCTTCTTCAACCCCTACATACGGAAGCACTTTAATAGGTACAACCATACCAAGCACATTCTTCCCCATCGTTGTATAGAACAAAAAGCCTCCTAGTAAAACAAGTGTCATCAAGCTTATGCCCAATACTTTCTTCCGTTTGCTTGAAGTTCGCGGATGATCATTCTTTTCTAGTTGGGTCCCACATCCGCCACAGTAGGAACCTTCTTCTACTTGTTTTCCACAATTCATACAAAATTTCATTCTACTCTTCCCTTTCTTGTTGGTGATTACTTCTCATGGTGAGGTTTCATTCCATTTAAAAGTTCGAGGAGAATCCTCAAGGTATCTCCTCGATTTTCTCTATTACGGTTCAATCACATCGGTAATGTACCAAACACGATCAATCTTCATTAAATAGAACACAAGGTCCTGGATTTCACTGGATTGATCCGATTCACTGGATTCTGTTCTTACTTCTGCATGGACTGTCGCTTCCGTCCGCAATAAATCCATATCACTTCCCGTTATTTCCGCATGCATTCGGGAACCCTTATAGCCCAGTACATCTTCTGATATCGGCAGAAAGTCTACTAACAGTTCTGATACATTCACCCCAAGGAGTGCTTCACTGATGGAACCGGTGAACTTCAGCACAGATTTCATTTTATCGACTTCCGGATTTTTCACCATTTCAAACATCGCGTTCATGTCCTGGTGATTATAAGCATCCACGAAAGCATTCACACGATCTTCAGGCTTTGCAAAATACCCCATGTAGGTCAGGAAGACACCCGCACATACCATGACAACCAGAAACAACATCATTCTCTTCATACTGTTTCCTCTTCATTCAGTATTTTAGAAAAAAAGTGCTGTCCTCAAACATCAAAGGACAGCACTCAGTACATTCACATACTCTAAACAGCTACTTTGAACTTAGAATCCTAAATTAAACAATGACTCAAATTCATCCATGAAGTCCAGGACACTCGTGCGAATAATGAAATAGGTGATCAGCACTGAAACAGCAGATGCTCCCAGTGACCAGTAAACGCCCTTTGTTGCTCTTTGACTTTTCACCGCTCGGTCATATACGACTAGAGTAGGCATAAGGACGATGGCGATCAAGAGAGATACCCCTGTAAAAAGAAGGGTAAACTTGATTGAACCCATCAAGCCAAAAAGCATCGCTAATACATTCATCGCTGCCAATGGGACAAGGACCCCACCAAATCTCGCAAGTACCGTTTTAACAGTAAATGCTTCTGACATCAGTTTTGCAGCGAGGAACACACTCACGATGGCTCCAAGGATAAATAGTAGAGCAAACATCACTAATGCGGAATTCATTTGGAAGAATGGAAGGGATTGAGCCTCCATACCATCTCCGGAGAATAAGCTGCCAATGCCACCAAACATCTCTTTATAGTATTTATTAGCCAAAAAGTAGATGCTGAGTGACAGAGCCACTACAAAAATAGCAATTGTGATAATTCCATTTAAAAATTGAGATTCATTACTTGCCAATGCTTTAGAAGGATTCTTCAGTACTCCTAATGCATAGTTCCAGTACTTAGAAACGCCTTCCTTCGCTTTCTGCATATTTTCATTTGTATTCACGGGCGCAGTCTGTGCTGTAGCAGCTGTCTCTGCATGGGCAGCAGGCTGTGGCTGTCCCTCTGTTTCGACTAAGTTTGTCCCACATTTCCCACAGAATTTACCGCCATTCTGCTCATTTAAACAACTAGGGCATGTCATCATGTTCTTTCCTCCATTAAAGTTCATTTCGTTCCGTATCGTTGATCTCGATTGTTTCGATCGTATAAGTAAAACCGTTCTGAATGACCGTGTAAATCTTCTCACGATCATACGTTGTTTGTTCATTTAAGTGATTCGTAAAGATGAACTTCTCTTTCGTCCTGACCTTGAATACCTCAGCATCGACTTCCTTCGTTTCCACAATGGTGTTGTCTGTAAATTTATAAGAGTATTCTTTGTCCTGAAGATCACCTATGTATTCCTTCAATTCTTCCTCTGCGACACTCCCAGGCATCATGTAAGAAGCAATCAACGAATAGTCACGCTTATTCAGTGCCTGCTCATAGGCATCCCTGAAATCCAGGACATGCAGGGCCGCTTGCTGTTCGAATGTTGATACTTCTTCCATTACTGCTTCATTCGGTTCCTCTTCCACGGCAAACATGAATGGAAGCCCTCCAAGCGACACTTCATCCTGAGTGATTGGCTCCGTCTTCACTTTTTTTCCATCCGGTGTTTCCATCTCAGCAAACATCGTCACTTCTTCATCGACCGGGAAGGGTCCAAGGTATTTGTATTCCCCAAGCGTTGAGTTCGTACTTTTCCCATTCACGTAAAGGATCGCTTCAGGTTGATTGGTATCAATCTCATAAGCATTTCCCTCAAACTCCATTAAGTAAGTCGATTGATGATCCTCTGATGATTTCACTTCAATTTCCTCTGCCAAGGTAAATTCACCGAAGAGATTGGACGCTTCCGCTTTCACATTATATGTTCCAGGATAAGCATCACCAAGCTTTACAGGCTCCTCGCTCCCTTTTACATTAATTTTCCTATTTCCTACCTCGAAGGTAGCTGGCTGGATATTGGTCGTAAAGAACACCTGATTAGGAATCGCTTCGATCTTATATGTATCATAAAGTCCGAGAGCCTTGTCCCTCTTCACTTTAAACACATCGTTGCCATAACGATCCTTCACCAATGCATCCGCACTCGACTTACTCTCGGTAATGGACACAAGCTGATCCCTCATCGTTTCCCAATCCATCCCGCTAACAGAAGAAAAATACTGTTTCCTATCCAACAAAGCATCTTCATCAAACGTTATGTACTCAAGAAAACCATCTTCACTATGATTCTGCATCGCATCGTTCATGGATTGAATATCTTTCAAAGGATTATAAATAGAAGATAAAATCAAATGAGTCCCCGTTAAACCCGCAACTAAAAATCCAACCACAAACAACGATACCTTTGCCTTCTTCGACATTGGACGCTTCTCTAGAATATTCTCTTTCTGCGCCACAACTCGTTCTCTCTTTGCTCCACACCCTTCACAAAATGCCGGGTCATTCTCCAGAGCCGTTCCACACACTGTGCAATAACTCATACAGCAACGCCCTCCGTTTCATATTATAGTAATATAATTCCTTCACCCCCAAACGCTACCATTATACCATTATATTTGAATAATGATAGGAATAATTGGCTATCTTATGAAGATAGGTACGTATAAACTATATCGTTCATTATAAAAATGAATGAGGTATTACTATGAATACAAACGTTAGAAGTTTACTAGTAATTGAACTTGAATATGATTAAAGAGCAGCATGGGGAAGGTCCTATTGCTTCCCTTATATGGACCAGAGGGACAGGTACCGTGGATCACGAACCACGGTACCTGTCCCCTTGGTTCGTTAATCAATTTATATAAATAAAGGAAGCAAGGGAACTCCCCTTTGCTTCCTTTATTGTCATTGTCAGTCTTTATCTTCCTGGCCATCCACCCTCGTAAATGGATATTTCTGAATAGTAGGCTGTCCTTGGAATGTGACTATTGTATATACATTCAAGTACTTTTTATCTAAAGTAAGTTGTGCTTTCGCTTCAGTCGGCAAATTGACCATTAGAAAGCCTTCTGTCCAAGGCTGGACATCCCCTTCTTCAGAGTATTTATAGTACATTAATGTGTTCTCTGTACTGCTTGTTGGTTGTAAACTATAAAAACCATCAGTTGCAGCGCTATATGAAAATGAACCCTTGGCATTGAATGCAAATTCCCGAGCAGCTCCGTTTTCTCCCCATACCATGTCATTTGCATTAAGGTCATAAGCTGTTGCAGATTCAACCACTTTATTAATTTTAGCGTTATAAACATAGTAACGACCAACGTTCTCGTCTAAGAACAGGTACGTATTATTAAATCCTTTTTCTTTAGGGAAAGTATTACTTTCCGAATAGCTGAAAATGGTTTTCCCTTCTGAGTCAATAAGGTCACATTCCTCATTCGTACACTCTTTGAAGTAATCCCCTTTAAGTGCGTCTTTTAGAATAGATCGTTTTGGGCTATTTGGATCTTGAGAAGGATAACTACCTTCCTTGATCACTTTTACATCTGTATCTCCACTTTGATTTATTTCTACCGCGACTAGTTGAGAGGTAATAGTGCTACCATCGGCATTTCCTTCTACAATAGAGAATAATACATTCGTACCTGAAAATCCGAAGTAGTACGATTTACCCTGCAAATTCAAGAGGGAAGTAAGATCTATTTTCTTTTCTTTAACAACAAACTTATTATCTTTTACGACAGATAAATTAACGGTAAATGTGTTGGTCCCATCATAAAATAGAACATTTTTATCATATATAGGTGTGAAGATATAGGTAATACCATCCTTATCCGTTATATATGTGTTCTTTGTTAATCCTTCTTCTGTAAAAGCTTCTCCTCCCAATTGCTCAACTTGGCCTTCCAGATATAACATTTTTGCTTCTTGCGTATCATTCTCTTCAGCCTTTTCATCGCCTGTGCTTTCGACAGGGTGCGACTCAGTTTTATTTCCTTCTTCTTTGTCTACCCCTTGTCCGCATCCAACCAGTAAAAATAACACACAAATACTCATGAACCATCTTCCCATGATGCTTCCCCCTAAATAAGTATAAAAGACCTCCCAATATTACTATAATATTACTCTTGTGACAATTTATTTTTATTCTAATATAGTAAAAAATAAGGATGGACCAAGGGGACAGGTACCGTGGTCCGAGAACCATGGTACCTATCCCCTTGGTTCCCCTTACCTAATTATAAATTTACTAATTATACCTTTATGGTAAGATATATCCATAACGCTTACGGTTTTTTATATTAAAGAGTCCTTGAGCTACAGCACTAATATAGAAGGAGCACAGAAATGACCACCTATTGCAAACGTTGCAAAGAGTTACATTTGGAAGAACAATTATGTCCATTTCATGTTAAAGAATTAAAGGAAAATCAGCAGCTTCTTAGTGAATGTGCGAATTTCACGGCTGTTGCAGGACAATATCATTTAATAACTTCCCAAACGTTGGATGGGATTGCACAAAGGATTAATAGTGTCGCAGGTACCAATTTGAGTATAGAAGGCACCCACCAGTATATGAGGGACATCCAGGTTTTCAAGCAACTAAATCTCGATCCGTACTCTAAGTCTGGGGTTTTCAGTAGTACTCAAAGGGCAAAGGATTATTATGATCATGCAACAAAAGGACAATTGGGCATGATTAAAAACAAGTTAAACGGGACGGCACAGGAGATTGATTGGTTACGCTTCAAGCAAGGGAAATTATCAAGCTTATTTACAAAGTCCGAGCTTATTGGCGGAAATGCACCTGGAGTTGATGGTGAAACAATCAATCGTTTAACAGGAAATACAATAAGCAGGACGACTGTGAAAGCTGCTGAAAGCACTGTAGGATTAGGGACTAATGTAAGTGATGTCCTCAAGGCTTTAGAAAAAGGCACGTTAGATCCTAAGGATGTTTTAACAGGAATCGAGGGTACTAAAGATGCTGTACATAAAGCCTTAACTAAGAACATTGAAAAAGCACTGCAGAATGGGAATCACTCCTATGCTGACAAACTGAAACAGGCTCAGGAGCACCTAAAGATCCAGGAACTGAACAATACAGAAGGTGTGAAACAATCGACTAAAAGACTGACAGATAAAATTTCGGGTGGCAAGGGTCATTCAACCGTCACTCTCCAAGAGGCTGCTAAAAAAACCGCCCAAGGGGCAGTGATTGGGGCTGCTGTTGGGTTAACCGTTTCAAGTATTACAAACTACATGAAATTCAAGAACGGAGAAATAACGGAAGATGAAGCATTTCGTGAAGTAGGACAAGAGACGTTAAAAGGAGCCCTGGTCGGTGGCTCCATGACTGCTATGACACTCTTTATACCTGGTGGGCCAGTAGGGTTTATCGCCGGCATGGGGATTGGCATTTATCTCAATAAAACAGTCACCAACATATTGGATGAAGTGTATGGCAAAGGAGCATATGCTGAGATTCTCCATACATCAGGATACATATATGGCATGGCAGTATCACTTGAAGACAGCCTTAAGAAAATCCGGAAAGACGAACAGAACATTAGATCGAATAGAAGAACCATTAAGGTGAAATCAGACCAAATCGAGAAAAATTTTGATGCTTTCGATTTAGTAATGAAAGGGAAGATGTAAGCAATGGCGCAACAGGAATTAGTAATTGACTACAATTATTATCAGACTGAGCAATGCAGCTTTGAAGATTTAATGCTGGCCTCTAATACATTAACAACCGCCACAGAAGAGCAGTTCCAACAGATAAAGAATGAACAATGGTTCCATCGTGTATTTGATATGGTAACACTATCTCAGAAAAATGAAATGCGCATGGCCACGGAGATTGGAAATCTTGCTCAGGCCCAGCAAATCATGATTGACATCCTAGTGCGCTTATCTGAACGCGATTCAAACGTATCCGATTTAGTGAAGCAATCTTTTGATAAAATAGAACGACTATCAAGAAATGATGTTTTGTTGGCTAAAAAGCTGACTACCCTCGAAAAACGTTGCATTCTTGGAATTACAGATGAAACAGATATTGCAACCTTGAATGAAACAGAGCGAGAAATTTTAGGCGGCACGTTCTATGCGCTTATGCACCAATTTGATCAAGTTTCAACCGACCAGCAGCAATATGCCAATAACCTGATGAATTATCTGGATTTTCAAGCCCAAAATATCAATCTACATGAAGCGCTTGCTTCCATCAGCAATATTGAAGTTAAAAGATTGATGCTTACGAGCTGTCTTGAATATTGTTTTTTATCAAATCTTGACTTCAACTTCCCTGAAGGAATCGAGGGAATCATTGAAGAATTCGACTTTGGCAATAAAACAATCCGCGAAATAAAGGCCAGGATCAGTTCCCTATACAATCTCCGAGGAAAGCAAGGCTTTGTTGATAAATTCAATGCTTACGAATACGAGGAAGCCTATGAAGAAGAGTTTTATATCGAAATGCCTGAACGGCAAGTAGAGGAAGAAGTGATAGAACTACAGGAAGTGACGATTTCCAGTATTCTATTCATCCCGCCCGGAGAAAGAAAACTGTTCAAAAACAACATCGTTCACATCAGTGCCTATTTAAACTGTGAGGGTCATCTTGAGTTCGAGAATTGTATCATTCATTATAATGAAACCGATGCTTCAGATGAAATCACATTGTCAGAAGGGGCTAGTATATCGTTTTCTAATTGCCAAGTGAATTGCCATGGTTATGACCAGAACTCATTTATCCAAGCAAAAGGTGAAAATGAAATTCTCATAAAAAATACTGAGTTAAATAACTGCAATCATTTCCTGCAATTAAACGGAGAAGCTCTGTTAGAAATCAAGAACTGTTGCCTTTTCTCACCTGATGAAAACTTTATTAGTTCTACTAGCTGGGGCGAGGTAGTTACAGGTCAAATTTCTGATACAGCGATTCATTTTCTGAAAAATATTGATCGCGAATCAAACACCTTTTTCGGCGCGAGAGATGGCATTATCAATATTGATGGTTCCATCCTGGTTTCCAATTGTGAAATCCTTGGTCTTGAAGAGTATCAAAAAGAAAAGATGGAGTCCTTTACATTTAATATATCAAAAGGAGAATACAAGAATTGCAGTTTTACCAACATCAATAAATGCATTCAACGTGGAGAAGCGATCAGTGAAACGAGCTTTGACTCCTGTACAGAAACCATCGACACTCAGGTATTCCTTTCAGAGAATTTGAATATCGTGAACTGCTTATTCAATGCGTGCGAGAATATCGCAACCGGGGACAATATTGATATCAAGAACAGCCAATTTATTGACTGCAAGAATAGGGTTGCAAATGGAAGAGGAATAACCTTTGAGTTCTGTGAATTCTATAACCTCTCGAGTAATCATTCTAGCGGTATGGATGCTATCTTTGATTTTTCATGTGGAAAAACGTCAGCAACGAACCACATTTCAAAATGTTTATTTGATGGAGTTCAAATAGACCAGAGTTTCCTTATTCAAGGTTCTACATATGAAAAGATCCCTGAATATAAAGTTTACGTGAAAGATTGCGATTTCAGGCATTGTACAACAAATAGAAAAACGAACGTGATTGTGAGTAAATACAACCATTACTATGGCTTGTTTGATAGAAGAATCGAAACAACCCCCGTCTCCATCAGCAATTGCAGAGGTCTTGAGCATGTCAATGATGGCACAGGACATGCCGAAGAGGTCATCATCCGATCCGAAACTCCGACCGGAGTAAAAATCGGCGTAGCCGCAGCTGGCGCACTAGGAGGTTTGCCCGGACTTGCTATCGGAGTCGGAATTGCCAAACTCTTAAAAGACGATGATTTACGAGTAGAATAAGAGGAGCCAGGGGACAGGTACAGTGGTCCAACTCAAACTGGACTAAGGTACCCTTCCCCTTCTCTCTCAATCATCATCCATTTCTGCCAATAATTCAAATATCTCATCATAGTACCCTCTTTCAAAGACAAGCACCGTCTCGACTCTATTATACGTAATGAATAAACTAATACCTAATTCACAAGAAATATAGGTATCTGCTACGTCCATTACCTTTGGGTCGAGTTCCTTTAACACCCGTTTGGCCTCATTACTTTTCATACCCAAAAACCAAACACCAAGAATTTCTGGAGCTCCATTATCCATAAACTCGAAAGCGCTACTGACTCCGCCTTCTTCTCTGTAATAAATGCGTATATCTGCGCGCTTGTAATCCTCGGTATACACATCATCAAGGATAAGTGACGTGGGCTACTCACCTAACACTAACTGGATATCTTCAGATGCCATGCCCAGCTTTAGACTGTCTACACCTGTATACGGAGTTATCTTCATTTTATCCCTCCTATCATTTATGAGTAGGTTATATCAGGTATACTATAAAGACAGTTTCCTTGTTCACTTAAAATTGAACCAAGGTACCTGTCCCTATGGTCACTCCTGAAAAGGCAGAAACCAGATCCCTTTATCGAGCGTGTTGAATAAGGGGATCTGTTTCTGGATCACTACATCGCCAAATAAATCACTACCGGCAAAGTCACAATGCTCATAATAGTTGAAATCAAAGTGGCGCTCGATACACTCTGCGGTTCCGTCTGAAACTGGATGGCGTACATCGTTGTGTTGGCCGCTGTCGGTGTCGCTGCCATGATGATCATGATTTGCTTTGTCATGGGATCAAGCGGAAGTGGCATAACTAGGATCGCTGCAATCATGGGCGATACAATCAGTTTCAATGATAGGGATGAACAAAGCTTTTTCCACTCGATGGCTCCAAGTTTGATATTGGCTAATTGCATGCCGAGTGTGAGCATGATGAATGGAATCGCTGCATCCGCGATGAAATCGATCCCTTTCATGAACGTTACACCGAGAGGCACGTGTAAAAGCTGGAGGCCAATGCCCGCCATCGCTGCGTACACCATCGGCATCCGTTTCACGGTTTGTAACGCCATTTTCACCCCGTTGTTCCCTGCACTTCCCTTCGCTGCATAAAACACGCCAAGAGTGCTCATCAAAAGCTGCTGGATGACCATGAGGATGATGGCGATCTCGAGGCCCGCTGCACCGAAAAGAAAGAACGTCAAAGGCGTGCCGTAATTCCCGTTATTCATGAAGGCAGAGGACAAGACAAGGCCGCATCGTTCGGGCTCCGTGAACTTGTAGAGCCTTGACAGGATGGTTGCGAGCAGGATGATGATCACGCACAGGCCGACCATGTAAACGGTGAAATAGCCATACGCACCGTTGATGGTCTGTTCATAAAACGTCCGGAATACTAAAAAAGGGACCATGACGTAAATGGCCATCTTCGAAAGGTTCTTCGTATCAAGTGACAGGTATTTCTGCGCCACGAACCCTGTCCCGAACACAAAGAAAATCGGAAATAAAATAGTGATGAATGACATCTTGAACCCTCCATCGACATGAAAAAGACTGTTTCCGATAAACAGTCTTTTTCAGCATTCGCTTATAAATTAAATACGACGATCCTTTCTTCCGTCATTTCTTCAATCGCGTATTTAGGTCCTTCTTTACCCGATCCACTCTTCTTGACTCCTCCATAAGGCATCTGATCGACACGGTACCCTGACGTATCATTGATGATCAGTACACCGACTTCGATTTCATCGGCCGCTTTCATCGCAAATGAGAGACTATTCGTAAACAAACCAGCCTGAAGGCCATATTCGGAGTCATTCACCCTTCTAGTCACTTCATCTTCGCTTCCATAAGGCATGACGGCGACAACCGGGCCGAACACTTCCTGACGGCACACCTTCATGTCATCATGGACGTTTGTGAGGATGGTAGGTTGATAGAAGACACCCTCACGCTTTCCGCCTGTCTCGACGAGGGCATTTGCCGTTTCCTTCATTTTCTCCAGAAACTCCTCATAGATCTCTTCATGAACGTATACCCGCTGAACGGATATGCATACTTGACCGGCATTATTGAAGCTTTTCTGTGCCGTCACTGCCGCCGCTTCAGCCACATTCGCATCCTTATGGACAATCGTTGCAGAGTTGTTCCCGAGTTCAAGGGCGACCTTCCTTAATCCTGCCTTCTCTCTGATCAATTGGCCCACACGCGGACTTCCGGTAAACGTGAACATGTTGACATCTTGATTGTCTAGTAACCATCCGCCAATTTCCGCTCCTTCGCCTGTCAGGACATGCAACCGTCCTTGAGGCAGTCCGGCTGCCTCGAACACTTCCGCAAGCACCAGTGCTGTTAGCGGAGTAACTTCCGCCGGCTTAAGGATGACGCTATTTCCGGCGGCAATCGCCGGTCCGACCTTATGGCAGGCAAGATTAAGCGGGACGTTGAATGGGGTGATGGCGGCGATGACCCCGACAGGAACACGCTTCGTATAAGCTTGGCGATTCTCTGATCCGGGCGCTGCCTCAACAGGGATCCCTTCACCATGGATGCGCTTCGCTTCTTCAGCTGAGATTTCCAGTGTCTGAGCCGCCCTTGCAACTTCTCCCCTTGATTCTGAAATCGGCTTCCCGACTTCTTCCGCGAGGATCACGGCAAGCTCTTCCTGACGGTCCATCAACCCTTCAGCTGCTCTTTTTAATACGGTGTAGCGTTCATAAGGTGAGAAAGGAACTTTTACTGCCTTCTTAGCTGACTCAACCGCAGCATCCACATCTTCTTTCATTGAAACGGATACCGTCCCGATCACGTTCCCACTGTACTTATCGAATACGCTATCCCGTTTACTCGTTTCTTTCCATTGTCCTTCAACAAATAGTCCATACTTTCGAGTAGTTGCAATCGAACCCACTTAAACATACCTCCCAATTGGTTATAACGTTACGACCTTTTTGTTTAAAAGTAATTCTTCCGCTCGTCCTTGACTGCCGAAGACACGTATTTTCTCCTGGACTTTTTCCTTCATTCTTCTTCTGCCGTTCCCAAGTGAATCCGCCAGAACGAACTGGTCTGGATCTTCATTGAACACTTCTTGCACCCCTCTGGTGAAAGCCTGGCGCAGCTCCGTATCCACGTTGATCTTCGCCACCCCTAATGAAATCGCGCGTTGAACCTGCTCATCAGGTACATCGGAGCCCCCGGGGAGAACGATTGGACGTTTGACCGCATCGGCAATTTCCTTCAGGCGATCGAATCTCAAGTTCGGTACTTCTTTATAAATCCCATGAGCCGTGCCGATTGATACCGCAAGATAATCCACACCGGTTGCTTCCGTGAATGCCACCGCTTCCCTCACCTGTCTCTTCGTAAACCCATATGTCCCACTTTGTGAAGTGAAACAGTTTGTTCGTTTTATAAATAATACGAAATAGGAGACGGTACAAAGAATCCCGCTTGATCCGACCAACCCTACAAATGGTTCAGCTCACTCACTCCCACTACCCGTCAATATGCTCATGTAATGAAGGGGAAAATGTATTATCGTATCTGTTGAAGAACTTATTGGAAATCTTGGTATGTAAGGGGAATATGTTTTGAAGAAGTTCATTGTTTTAGTTTTATCCATAGCTGTTGCAGCTCCTATATCAGCTATCCTGCTTGTGCTTTCAGATGTTCTCTTGAAGACAGATGAGTACAGCCTTGCTATGATAGTAGGTTCCATTATGACAATTACATTGTACGAAATGATTATTTATTTAGTAGTTGGGATCCCAGTCACACTTATCATCGACTTTATCATTAAGCGCATAAGAAATAATAATAAATGGGATTACCTACTTACAGTTGCTTTGTATTTAATCCCTGCATTATTGGTGGCCCGTCTACTACTAGATGAAATATCGGTAGAGACTTTGACTTTTGTCTTAATTCCTGTGTATGTATATGTGCACGTTGTTTATTTTTTAGAAAAAAAATATGTGTGTTAATAAATAAGAGACCAAATCAATTTTGGTCTCTTATTCAATATTCTCTTTATTTCCAATAGCCTTGAACACTGAATGACTTTTGTCCGTAGATTGGAGGCCCGATCAGTTCGTAGAAGCCCCATTTCCCGATCTTGTCAGTAAGCAGGTGACTCATTGTACTATACTGTACTTCCCCTGCCCAAGTATGCACTTCACCAGGTACAGGAGTAAAGGACATTTCGTGATTAGGCGCTCTATCATGGATACCGTTAATTTGGAAGTAACCAGTCTTATAGACTTCCCCTGAATAACGGTAGTCAATTTCTGGAGCAGGGATCCCCTTTACGCTATGAAGGGGATTACCAGCTTCATGATTAACAGTAAAGGTCGCTTTTGTGCTTCCTTCACTTTTCGATTCTAAATAAACTTTTGACATACTTGTATTTGCAGTTACCCATTGTTTCGTCTTTTTGTGCTGTCCGCTTGTTGGATTATAATCTTTCTTAAACCGCACTTTACTTCCTCCACTTGGAGGGAAAGAAACTCGTAACCAGGTTCTTGTACGGAAATCATCTGAAAGGACATGTTGATCGAATCCGCGTCCATCACCATGGAATCGATGATAATCTGTGATTTTCTCTACTCCCGGAGGAGCAAAAGTAAACACATCCATAGGGATGAAAGTTGAATAGATGAACTCTGCACCAGGGCTTGGATCACTCCAGCTCTCCGCATGAACACTGTTTTCTTTCGCTTCCTTTAACGTTTTAATGGTTCTTGTAAGTTCATATTCTTTATCGAGTTCTTCGACATCTACTAAATTCGGTGATAGATTTTTCTCTTTAATCTTTTGTTTAACTTTTTCTTTTTCTTTTTCATTCAACTTCATTTTTCCTACCAAGGAATAGCGATAGGATGTTTCAGGCTTCAAGTCAGTGTCGATAATGAAATTTTTATTCCCTCGTAACGTTCCAAGTTCTTCATTATCCCTTTTCACTTTGTAGACTTTGTCATCATCAGGAACATTTTCAAAGTAAATTTTCGCTTCACTTTCAGTGAAAATAGCCGTTGTCATTCCATCATCCAAATTGGTTACTGTGTCAATCTGTGTTTCTTGACTGTCAGTAAGCGTTTGGATAACCATCTTATCAGTTACTCTTTCGCCTTCTTTAGCCTCAATGATGATTTCATAAGGATGGCCTGCTTGAAGATCCGGAATGTTGATGGACTCTTCCTTGACCGTGCTGTACTTCTTGCCATCCAATGAAATGACATACTGCTCTGCCACGTGGTTCCCCAAGGAAATTGAGACTGAATCAGTAGTCGTTTCTACATCCACATCTTTTATTTTAAATTCATTAAAACTTGCAAATAAATCACTGTTCAAAACGCCGAAAGATAGACTGGATACTAGTAATATAGTAATAATGATTCGGATTTTCTTCATAATAACCTCCTTATTGGATGACGCCTCTTATATAATCTTCAATTGATTGTGAAACAGAGGCTGTCCCGCCGACGATATAGATATTGTCTAAAAGACCTTCATATCCCAAACCTGTAATGTAGTCATTCACATTCCCAGGTAAAGCAGTTGGTTTCGTTAGCATCATTTGTGAATCCTTAAGACTGCTTAAAAGAGCAGCTGGAACCCCGTCACTTTCATTACTCACTAATACAATTTGTCTCTTCTGAAAATCAAGACCGTACCCAATATTGATCCCTACTTCATATCGATCTTGTCCATCTACCCGATAAACTGATCCGTATTGCTCCAATTCGGCCTCGACCGCTTGGCTAACCACTCCTGTGCCTCCTACAATCGTGAACTCATTAATATTCGGATGATCATTCAAGAACGTCTTAATGGAGCCAGGAAGAGAATCGGGAGTCGTATAAAGAATAGGCTGTTGCGTGTTACCGGCATATGGTGCAGCCATTAAACCGTCCGGATAGTTCTGTCCATTGACAATGATGGCAGAGTTGGAATGTTCGTTAATGATTCTTTCTGCGATGCTGGCGGAAACCGCATAACGATCCAACCCGGAAATTCGTTCAGTTGCTAATCCCATGGTGACCAGCTCATTCTCTACAGCGGAAGAAATACTACCTGTACCACCTAAAATAATCGCTTTGGTCGCACCAAGTCTTGTAATCTCAGATTTAATCGCAGCCGGCAGGTAATCGCTACGAGTTGTTAACAACGGTGCAACTTCCTTATGCCCAAGCACGACCCCCGGCAATCCATCAGCAAAGTTGTAAGCATTTGTAATGATGACTGTATCAATCGCATATCCTTCTTTTTCGATTTCCTTGCTTACATTAACAGCTGTATCAAAACGATCAGCCCCAGATAGTCGCATTACCCCTGGTGATACAACCGTTCTAACATCTGTAATATAGTTTTTATTTGTTAAAGCGGCATAAGTACTTATCGTGTTGCTGCCGAACAATAGATTTAAATTTTTCGAGAAACTACTGGATAACGATATGGGGGAGTTATGATTTAATGTATAGTTAAGTGCCCCATTGCTCGATCCACTAAAATTAATATTGAAATCATCTATGCCAAGACGTGTATGTGCAGCCGAAGGGCTTGTAATGTTCAACGAAGGTAATGTCGCTTGTCCCGTTAGAGCCAAGTCCCCGCTGATTGTAACTTCATAATTCGTTGAGATTTTGCTATTCGGCGAGATCGTAAATTCATATTCACCGACGGGCAGCGTATCCCCACTAATATAGGAATCGCCATCGCCTCCTGCTTCCGTAATGAAATAAACCATATCATTCCCATTTACAAAGTTGACGTTTAACACCCCTTCACTTGCATTAGAGAAATGATACGTATGATTTTGATAGCTTGGCAGATTCCCACTGTATGTAATCGAAGTGGTTGCTCCATGCACAGTAAGCGGATTGCCTTGAGAAATAATGAGGCAAAGCGCAACCGCAGCAAGAAATAAAGACTTAAAATGTTTCAAATTCCCAAACCTCCCATTTTTCATTTTTATTACAACTTCTTTACAGTAAAGGAAGTTCCGTTACAATTCAATGCAACGAATGACTTAATCTGGAATGAGAAATATGGATTATTAGAAGCAATCAGACACAGTGCTTTAGTAGTGATTTCTGATAGTTACTTCTTTCTCTGCTTCAATTTAGCTTACAAATTTTCCAGATGACATCCCCCTGATATTTCTAAGGTCACAAAAAAAGTACCTCTTTTAGAAGTACCTCCTCATGTTTTACCACCTGTAAATTCAGCTGATTAATACTATTTCGTTACTATTAACTTTATCTTCGTAAACACCGAAAGGACACCCTATTATGAAATTTTTTATTGGGTGGCTTTCTGGAAGAGTTTTAAGATGTAATTAAACGTTTGTATACATTTATTATATGCATTTAAAAGATACGGAGCATGCTAACCACATGACCCGTTGTACGGCTTTTGATGATGTCATTATACGTATTTATTAGTTGTAGATTCGTTTGGATGTCCCCTGTGTTGACACCCGTCTGGCTAGCTGGTTTAGACTGGTTGACCAATAGTTCCGCTGTCGATTGATACACCGGGGTCAAAAGAAAAAAGCTTACTCCACCACTGACCAGAATCGCTGTAAGGGTAATCAGAATGATGAGTCTTATACGTTTCTGCAATGTTTCCATTAACTCGCGCAAGCTGATGGTTTCTTCCATTATGTCCTCCTATTAAAGAAAAATATGTAAATAGTAGCAGATCTTGTTGTATTTTCATTGTTTTCTTGTCATAATTTTAATAGAAATGTAATATTTCCATACTTATCTATTAAACTACAAAATCTTGTAAAAATATAGTCTTGTTACAATATTGGAAAGTACTTCTTCAATTTATTTTCATAAGGGAGGAACTCGATGAAAAATTTCTTTTTGATTGTATTTGCACTTATTTGTATAGCGTTTCTATTCATAGGCAACAAACATTGGGACGAACGGATCGCGGGGGTTCCCGCGTTATCCGAAGGAAAAACTGCAGAAGAACCATCAGCAGCCGCTGAAGAAAATAATGTAAGGCCTCAACTATCCAACTGGCCGGAACACGCTCAGCAACGGTTCATGAATGCCATTGAAGAAGAGAGGGACTATAAGGTTGCAATCATAGGCTCCACCGCACTAGGTAAAGGCGAGGACGGCTGGAGTGAGCAGTTGAAGGAGAATCTGACGGTGACGTTCAATGAATTGGACATCAGGATCTACGAAAGCGAAACCACCTCGGTTCAATTCATGAATGACGCTGTGTATGGGGAGATTCTAGAGTATGGTCCTGACCTTGTTTTATTCGAACCATTTACGTTGGTCAATAATTTAAACCTCGTCCCATATGAACGTAATCATGAAGTCATTATGGGCTTTTATAATAATCTCAAGAGTGCGAACGGAGATGTGGAGCTGATCCTCCAGCCTTCCTATCCACTTGCCGGGGCGACGATTTATCCAAAGCAGGTAGAGAAGCTGAAGGAATTTGCAGAAGAGAATGGTTTCACCTTTCTGGACCACTGGACCGCGTGGCCTGAAGCAGAAGAGTTGGGAGACTATCTGACGGATTCGAATGAAAGTCCAAATGACAAAGGACATGAGCTATGGGCCGGCTTTCTGAAAGATTACTTCATCGCAGAATAGAATCTTATCCCACACTTATCAATAGTAAAAAATTTACTATTCAAATCTTCTCGTTTCTGATATGTTATCTAATAGGCTAATGACAAGGTGAGGGAATAACATGAGAGTTGAAAAACATCAAAAGAAAAAACGAAAGTGGCTTCGGGTCATCGGCATCATTCTGCTACTAGTGCTGGTTGGAGGCGGAGCTTATGTGTACAGCATCTATCACTCCTTGAACTCGGCAGTTGAGACGATGCATCAGCCGACAGACCGCGATAAGTCTAGCAAACGTGAGAAAGAAGTCCAATTCAAGGAGCGGGAACCATTCTCCGTCCTCTTGATGGGAGTCGATGAACGGAAGAATGACAAGGGCCGATCAGATACGATGATTGTTCTGACTGTGAATCCGGATACAGAATCCGTGAAAATGCTGAGCATCCCCCGTGATACACTGACGGACATTGTCGGCCACGGAACAAGGGACAAGATTAACCATGCCTACGCATTCGGCGGAGTGGACATGGCGATGGATACGGTCGAAGGATTGCTTGATATTCCGCTTGATTATTATGTGAAGATCAATATGGAAGGGTTTGAAGATATTGTCGATGCAGTTGGCGGTATCACAGTGAAAAATGATTTCGCCTTCAACTACGGGGGTTATACTTTCCCTGAAGGATCCATTGATTTGAGTGGGAAGAAAGCTCTTGCATACACTAGGATGCGTAAAGAAGACCCGCGCAATGATTTTGGCAGACAGTTGAGACAGCGCCAGATCATCCAGGGGATCATCCGTGAAGGGGCAAGCGTCTCAAGTCTCTGGAAATTCGATAATATCTTCGACGCTCTTGGAGATAACGTGAGGACGAACCTGACATTCAATCAAATGGTCGATATTCAGAAGCATTATAAAGATGCGTCGAAGGATATTGAGCAGATCAAGATTGAGACAGGCTCAGGGACAAGGATTGATAATATCTACTATTATCTCATTCCGGATGAAGAGCTAATGTCGATTAAGGAGACTTTAAAAGAGCACCTGGAATTATAGTGAATGAGGCAGTCCACCTGGGGTTAAGTATAAACCCAGGTGGACTGCCTTTTTTCATATACTTACCTATCCAAAATATAAAGAAGCCCTTCTCTATTGGACCCAATATGGGTAATAGAGAAGGGCTGTTCTTTTATTCTTACGCTAATTGACCTTCTTATCTTCTAGTATGACAAGACGGGCACACAGCTGAGGTGGAATCATACTGATCACCGCAGTTCCGACAGAACACAGCCCCCGCTTCACTGCTGAATACGTTGGTCGTGGTTGCCGCTGTTTCTGTTGCAGCTCCACCAATACTTTTTGATGATCCTGCTTTATTCTTCCTTACAAGTCTTACCACAGTGAACAATGTAATCACGTTGAGTAATAAGCTTGCCATGATGAGCAGGTTCGTCAATGAGGTTAATTCTTCAACCATGTAATCCCTCCTAACTTACTTTCTCGTTATCTGATGGTAAGTCTACGAACATTTTCTGTTTCCTGAATACAAAATAGGATACCGTGGCAATACTGATGGCTCCTAATCCTCCAAGAGAACCGGCGAATAATGGTGTATTATTGTACCAGCGTGCAACTAGATTCGTTGTCACGAGGAAGTCATTTACTTCGGTCGTCAATTCATTTTTCGCTGCATCGACTGCCGTGATTTTTAACGTTTGCTTTGAGTTTGAGCTTGGAATCGTAAAGGTATAATTCTCTCCGTCTTCATGATGCTCGACTTTTTGACCATTCACATAAAAAGCGGCATCCTGAAGGACTAGGTTATCCTTGATGGAGATGGTTACGTCTTTGCTATCCACTGCGTATTGCTTCCCACTTTCAATATCAATCGGAACGACGACTGGTGCCGTTTTGTCGATTCCAAATGAGATTTCCGCTTTCTTCGTTTCATCGATGTTCTCGTTGATATTGCCTGCGGCATCTTCAGAGTATAAAGCGACTGTGTATTTTCCGTCACCAGTGAACAAGTCTTTCTTCACCGTATACGTGTACTGACTCCACTGACCTTTACCTCCTGACTTACTGACCGTATAATCGATTCCTTCTTGTAAATCAGTAGGTGTGCCATTCTTCGTCATCTTCAAGGAAATCGATCCGTCCATCAGGCTATCCACATTCGTTTCCGTTAACACGACATCCTTTTCCTTCTGAACGTATTTGCCGATCATCCCTTTCAGCGCGTCATCGAATACGTATACAGAACCGTAACGATTAACAGAGAATTGAATCTGTTCTTTCGTTTCATTTCCGGCAAAATCCGTAAGTGTTGCGGTCAACGTATAAAGATCATCATTTTCCTTCTTCTTTTCAAAATTCTTGAACGTATACACCTGACCATTTACTTCCTTCGAATAGCTTCCAACTGGTTTGACAGAACCTTGGTTGGCTCCTGATAACTCAATCTTCACGCCATTCTCATTGAAATTGGTATCTGAATAAGCGATCACCGGAGCGACATCTCCATTGTTGGCCGATTTATCTTGAACCCCTGTAATGTTCAATTTCGGTGCTGTTTGGTCCACATAGAATTCATCCACTTTATAATCAGCGGCATCATTCCCTGCCATATCGGTGTAATCAATGTCAAAGCTATATAGGGCATCGGCACCGTATTGGATCGTAGCCGTATTCAAATCTCCGTTTCTAGTCCATTTGCTGGTATTCGGGAAAGATACTGCCTTGCCGTCGTCGGTCGCCTTGCCCGTCACACGGATACGTCCCGGCTCGAAATTATGTTCCTTGATTGTGATGGTTGCGGTTCGTGCCTTGTTATAGTAATTTCCATTAAGCGCAGAACCGTTGCTGTACGTAACATTGATCTCTGGTTTTGTCTTATCGATCGTAAATTTATCCTGCTTAACCGGTGGGGCAACGTTGTTGGCGTTGTCTTGATACTTGATATCAAATGTATAATCCCCGTCCGCTGCATACTTCACCGTAGCGGTATAGGTGGTCATATCAGGATTATCTTTATTCACGTGGCTCTTCCATCCAGATAAGGAAGGAATGACTCCATCAGTATTAGTAATCATATGGTCCACATCTTTAGCGTCAAAATTTCGTTCCGTCACTACAATGGTAGCTGTGCGATCTTCTTTATAGAAATCCTTATTAGCAGGATCTGGGGTGTTGTTATCATACGATACATCCACCTTAGGAATCGTCTTATCGATACTGAACTCCATCTCTTCTTCTGATGTATTTCCAGAACGATCCGTCACCTTTACCTTTACAGTAATCTCATTGCTGTTATTTGAGACAGTCAGATTCTTATTCATTTCGTAAACAAGATTTTTCTCTGTCTTTGTTTGTTTCCAACCTTTTGCATCACTGCCGGCTTCATACGTTCCATCATTCTTGATCGTGATGCTGCCGCTTTGATTGTTACCCGTATCATAAGGTGATACGACAGACCACTCAATTTCCCCTAAACCTGAATACGTATCAGTGACGGTCAAATTGACATTCACATTGTCAGCGTATAGGTCTAAACCATTTGTATCCTTCGTGGTCGTTTCCGCCTTCTCTAACGTGATATGTTTCTCTTTCTTATGCTGTGTTTCATTTTCTACGATCGTCCCATCAGGAGTTACATATGCTCCTGTGTTACTCACATTGTCCGTAGATTGCGCGAAGATTTGTCCCTTGAATGCTTCCGGCACATCAAAGCTTATTTCTTTTGTTGCAGGGATCGGAGCAATCTTCCCAATCTCTGATTCTTTTATCTTCTGGGTCTTCCCATTAGAGAGTACTTGATAGAAATTCCCATTCTCATAGTCTTTCAAGTAAACCGTGATGGATTTCACTTTACTTGTGTGCTCATTTTCCACTTGAGGATCTTCAGCCATCACCGTTACCCGGGTCTGCTTCTTGAAGTAGAATCCATACTCCGTCAACTGCACGGAATCGGTTAAGTCCTCTGTTTCCTCGATTTTTTTGTAACTTGTCTTTTGGTCTTTTACCGAGAATACATAATCCATGATTTCCGGATTGGTCTTGTCGATGAATATTTTCTTTTCAGTCGTTTGAGCATTTCCGGCATTATCGATTACATAGACCGAAACATTGTAGGATCCATCTTTATTGATGTTGATCTTTTTATCAGTCGTATGAATCTTATATGATTTCCTACTGATAAGCTTTCCTTCATCAGAGAGATCGTCCTTTTCATACTCATTCCCATTCACAATGATTTTAACGGTATTAATCCCCGACTCTTCATCCTGGGCAGTGATATCAAAAGTCACTTCGCCATTGTATTCCTGTCCTTTTGAGAATACACCTTTGTCTGGAATTACTTTGATCGAAGGCACAGGCTTATTTTTCTCTATCATAATCTCACTGTTGTCGCTCTCGATCTGCGAATTATCCTTTGTAACTAGATAAGTCTTTTTGTTCAAACTATTGTCGGTCACTTCCACATGGAATTTTCCTTTGTATATTCCATCAACCGTAAAGATCGCTTCTCCCGTATAATCATCTTTCTTCAGGGAATCTTTCACCTTTTTCGGCACTACCTTATCACCATCGGTCTTAAGTGCGATATCGTTGATCCCAGAAACCTCATCCTTCACTTTAACGGTTACTTGGATTTCTTTATTGAAAAATGTACCGAATGAAAGAAAATTAATTACTTCCGCAAAGAGGTTATCATTGACTTGCACCATTTGGACGGCTCCTTTACCTTCCACAAGAGTCGCAGGCGTTTTGTCTACATAGAATTCTTCTCTATCATAGTCCTCCGCTTTATTACCTGCTTTATCGATGAAATCAACGTCGAAACGATATAGAGCATCCGTTGAATAGTCAATTGTTGCAGTGTGGACCTCCCCGTTTGTAGTCCAGTCACTTGCAGACGGGAAATTAATTTCCTTCCCTTTTACAATAGCGGTACCGCTTATGCTTACACGGGAGGGGTCGAAATTATGTTCTTTGATTTTGATGGTTGCTTTTCTTACATCATCGTAGTAGTTCTTAGCCGCTGGTGTTTGGTTGTCATAGTCCACTTCAATCTCAGGAGCCGTTTTATCGAGTGTAAAACTGTGCTGAGGGAATGTGGCTGCTGCGTTTTGTGCTTTGTCTTTGTATTCGATATTGAATGCATAGTCACCATCCGCTGAATAGTTGACCGTACCAGTATGGGACGTTAAATCTGGATTTTCTGCATTCGGCGTACTGGTCCATTCGACCTGTACAGGTGTTTCCTCCCCATCCTTTGTAATGGAATATATTACTTCCTCGGGAGAGAAGTTTCGCTCTGTAATCACGATGGTGGCCTTACGATCTTCTTTAAAGAAGTCTTGATGTTTGGAATCATCTTTGTTGTTATCATAAGAAACATCAATCGTTGGCACAGTTTTATCAATACTGAATTTTATTTCATCTTCCGTGACGTTTCCGGCCCTGTCGGTCATTTTAACTTTTACTGCGATATCGTTACTGTTATGGTTGACCGTTAGCGTTTTTGTCATTTCCTGGACGAGATTTTTATCCTTAACGGTTTTCCAACCTTCAATATCACCATCTGTTGGATCATTATCCACCGTGAGTATTCCGTGTTGGTCTTTATTATCATCATATGGACCTTCTACAAACCATTCAATTTCACGGATCCCTGAGTATGTATCAGTGACTTTCAAGTCCACCTCTAAATCTTCAGCGTAAAGGTCCCTATCGTTATTGTCTTTGAATGGTGTTTCTTTTTTAGAAAACGCAATATGCGTTTCCTTTTCATGTTGTTCCTTACTCTCGATGATCGTCCCTGCGGATGTTACAAATCCACCTGTGTTGTTGACATGATCAATTGCTTTTGCAAATATTTCGCCTTTAAAATCCTCTGGTGTGATAAAGCTGATTTCTCCTTCCGAAGGTATCGGAGTAATCACGGGCTGGTTCGTTTCAGGATCCATCGTTACATCCTGAAGTTCTGACAGTGAGCCGTCACTTTCCACTACAAAATAGGTGCCATTGATATCTTTCAAGTAAACTTCCATGGATTTGACTCCACTTCGATAAGCACTATTATTCTGATAGTCTTCTGCTTTTACGGTTACCATTGTCTGCTTTTTGAAGTAATACCCATAGTTTGTCAGTCCAACATATTCCGAGAGAATGTCAGCTTCATCCAAGCTATCATACCCTCCCCCTTCATTTTCTGAAGAAAAAATGTATCCTAGAATTTCAGGGGCAGCTGTATCGATAAAGACCTTCTTAGTTTCCGTATGTGTATTTCCTGCATGATCCACAACACTTACTGTGATTTCAAAAGAACCTTCTTCACTGATTTCTTCAGTATTTGTTATTATTGTATATTGTTGCGATTTGGTTTCTGTCTTAGAATAATTTTCATTAACAGCATTTGTTCCATTAACGTCAATCGTAACGTTATTAAGGCCAGAATCTAAATCTTCAGCCGAAACTTCAAACGTTACGTCTCCACTATAAATCTGTTGATCTTTCTCATCATTATAAGTAGATACATCCTCTGCATGATTAATCCCGATTTCTACTTGCGGAGAGGTTCTTTCTATCATGACGATTCCACTAGTATTGTTTTCGATATTAGAATTGGCATCGGTAACGGATTTAGTCACTTTTCTCTTGACATTGTCAGTCACTTCGACTTCGAATGAACCCGTAAAGCGATCAGCATCAATCAAGAATTTCGCTTCAGCTGACACTCCTTCTTTTTTGAAGCTGTCGGAAACTAATTGAGGTACAACGTCCGGATCATCTGTCTTTAGAGCGATTTCCTTAATACCGGATGCATCATTCTTCACTCTTACCGTAACTTCGATGTTGTCATTGGAGTATGTGCCAAATGATAAAAACCTAAGAACTTTTGAGATATTATCTTTATCCACTATGTCAAATGTAATCGCTTCTCCATCAGCCAATGATGGTTCTTTCTTATCGATGTTTACATCGATTGTCTTTACCGCAGAAACATTGCCTGCTTTGTCCACGGCCCATACGCTGTACACGCCTTTAAAATCTGTATTTTCTTCAGGATCAACCGTTTCAAATGTAAAGCTATTAGTCTCTTGATCAAAGTTCGCCTCATCACCCGTTAAACTTTCCTCATTGGTGAGGTCTCCTTGAGCAAAATAAACCTTATCGATATCTGTTGAATAAGCGACGTCATTAAAGGTGTCTTCTGGGTTAGCAACCTCCCCGGAAACGGTCACTTTCCCGCTAAACCATTCTGAGTTTTCAAAGGTTACTTGGTCAGGCCCGTTAAGTACCATATTGCTGACAACAGGGGATTTCCTGTCAAAAAGAAACAGAACCTTTTCTTGTAGTTCTAATTCCCCTCTATTATTTCCGTTTTTCACCATGAAACTTTCAATCATTGTATTATCTTGGATAGAATATTTCCGGCCATTTTCAGTCCAGTTTTCTCCTGATAATTTCAAGTCATTGTATGGGTCTTTAGTACTCAAATTTACTGTTGCGTCATTTGAATAAACATTTATGGTAGTAATTTCTGTTTCATTAAGAGGTTCAGGTCCTTCAACAGTTAGATACGTCGTCCAGTCCTCTATTAAACTTTCCGCTTTTTCAAATTCCACTTTAATGTTTTTATTTTCCTCAATAGTATCTAAAGTGTAATCAAAGCTCCCAGATTCATCTTCATTATCCTTCAGTCCAGTCAGGGGCTGGTCGATATCATTCACCTTAATTGACTTTACCTTGTATAGGTCATCAGGAGTGATTGTCACATTCACGTCACCATTGTAGTCTACTTGATCTTTATCCAATGAGACTACGCCATTCCCACCAACAACTGACGATGAAATATCATATGAATTAACGGCAAATGTGACTTCGACTAAGTGATTCTCGGTGACTTCATTAAACGTGTATTTGTAGCTGTCAGGATCAATATTTGTAATATGTGAATCAGTCGTTAAATCAATGGATCCTTCATCTATTTTGATCTCTTTTACATGATGCCCTGTTTTAGGGTTGACGGTAAAATAAGTGCTTGACCCATGATCCACCTCGACAATTCCACCATTGGATAAAATCATCTGATCTTTTTCATCCATTAACTCACCGTTTCCATTACTGTTAAAAGTTATCGTATAACTTTTCAACATAAATTCTACGTCGATTGCTACATCTGTAGATATTGACGAGATGGTCCCTGTATAGTTTTGTTTGTCTGTTATGTCTTTACTTTCTCCACCTACGGTCACCGACTTGATTTCATAATTGGCAGCAGGGGTAACAGCGAAAGCTACATCTGCTCCTTTTTCAACTTGAACAGGCGTTGTATACTCTATTCCATCGAGTGAAATATCCCCTGAACCTGTCTTGTTTACATTCACTAAGAATGTTGTTTGAACAAACTCAACTTCGATTACGGTATCTGATGAAAGGGATGCAAGTGTTTCTAAGTATTGCTGTTTATCCGAAATCGTTTTGTTAGAATTGTTTATTTTAACCGTTTTAATTTCATAGTTCGGATCCGGTGTAATATTTACAACGGCGTCTTTTCCATCCTCCACTTGCATTGGAGCAGTGTAATCAGCTCCGTTGATCTTCACTTTTCCTGATCCTGTCTGCGTTACAGTCAGACTATGTGTAACTGCAGGTGGAGTAGGTTCAAACTTTGTCGCTGTTCCAGTTGCAACATCATAAATATAATGATCTGTTGTTCCTTGAGGTAATGTGAGCGAGAACTCATCTAAGCCCACGTAAAAGTAAAATGTATGACTCGTACTCATGTTTAGGTCCGTCACACTTTGAAAGGGAACAACCCCTTCAGCATCTGTCATTCCTGGTTCAGATAATCCAGATGTAGCTTCATCCACCCAAACCTCTGTACTGGGTACGGGATTGCCATTATTCACGATTTGCAACGTGAATTGATTTTGATATTGATCTGTCTTCGCAACTGCAGTAATGAACATGCCAAATTGGATGTTATACATAAACAACAGAAGCGCGATGGTAACGGCTATTATGCGTGTTACCATGGATTTTTTCTTTGTCCCCATTTCTCTCTCTCCTCTAATTAATAATATTCTCATTAAAAAGATTGACACCCTTCTTATATCACTTCTTTGGTGTGTATGAATTTCTCGTCTTTTATAATGTGGAATTCAACAGGTGTAGCTGGTTCTTGACCTTGTAGTTCTTGAGTAGGCTTCAGTACCGTTGTTCCGTAATCTTCAGTTAGTAGCATCGTACCCTCTGACCCTAATATTACCGTTCCATCAGATAAAAGTTCTGTCGCTGCAACTTCTTCCGCTCCTAATACTTCGGTATCTGAATTAATATAGCCCTCATCTAACAATATTTGAGTTTCTTCAGGTAATACATCCGTTGCTGGGGATAATCTCCCCCCTGCAACTGGATGGCTTTCTTGCCCAAGCAAAATGTCAGAACGTTCATTTATCAATGGCATGTCATCTTTCCGGCCATTTACATTCAATTTTCTCTGGTTACGAGCAATCGATTTCCCTAACTTCTTAGAAACCTCAGCTACAGGCTCCGTTAATTTCCCACGTTCTACATTGAATGCATCCGGCTTAAATCGCTTATCTCCCGTTTCACGGTTTTTCTCACGTATTGCTTCGATATGTTTTGCAGCATTCCTGCCTGTCAAATCACCAATGATCATACGGATATTCATCTTGAAAAACATCAGAACTGCCGCAACAAGCAGTACTCCTGAAAGGGAATAACCGATTATGGATATAATCAGCCAAGTCTTTGCATCCATCTATTCGATCCCCTGCTTTCTAAACGCATTTTCAATTGATTTTCCAGTAGATTCAAAACGACTGATCACTTCATTCTTTATCGCATCCGTTTTATCTGTTGTTGCCGCCACTTCATTCGTGCCTCGTTTCACTAGATCGAATACGGAACGAAGGTCGCTTTCTTCTATCCCATCAGCCTTCATTTTCCTTGCGTATGTTTCAATGGAATACATCGATAATTTATAAAGTTCCAACTTAACGATTTCACTTTCATCCGGATTTTTAGCAATCATATTGATTAAATCCTTCATGTTGTCCCAATATGGTTTGTACTTCCCTTTATCCGACGCTTCCTCAATGTGGAGTGTTATGTCCTGGTTGAACTTACCGATATCCCTATAGACCTTGGCCATTTCGAAATAAGCACGGTCTTGAGAACCATACTCCACAGTATCTTCAAACCACTGAATGGAACTTTTCATTCTTGTGATTTGATTATCACTGCTTTCAGATTTGCCATAATCATAGTAGTACCAATAAAGTTTGCCGATTTCGAAAGCAAGATCGGAATAATCCTCGTTTTCACGGATATCCGTCAAATGCGCATTAATCTTCTTCTTGAATTGTTCCTCCTCTTCGACCGAGAAGGCTGCATTGCCTTTGAACGCTTCAACCAATCCCAAATAGGCATCGTTTACATTTGGTTTTATATCTGTCGCCGTTAAATAATAGTCAATTTTGTTCGTATCCGTAGATGCTCTCTCCGCCATTTGAATCATCATGTTGTAATCGGAATTATTCGTTTTTACATTCATCGCTTGGGCAGTAACCCCGATCAGTAAGCTTAGTAATGATGCTCCTGCCACAACGCTGAATTTACGGAGTTTCGCTCTTTGTTTAGCCCTGAAGATATCATCAACTTCCTCATAATGATCCAACGCATATAAAAGTTCTGCACACGACTGATATCGATCTTCAGGATTAAGTTGTGTACATTTCTGGATGATCCGTTCCAGCCCACCTGATAGCTGAGGATTCCAGTGCCTGATAGGATAAAATTCATAAGGTGGTTCAGTCGGATCCTGGCCGGTCACTAAATGATAGAGTGTGACACCGAGGCAATAGACATCGGTTCTGGAATCAGTCTGGCCTTTACCTCCAAATTGTTCCGGTGCAGCATATCCTTTCGTTCCTAAACTCACGGTGTCCCCCAGGTTTTCTTCTTTAAATTCTCTCGCAATCCCGAAATCGATCAGTTTCAGATTACCATCGGGCTTTAACATGATATTGGCGGGTTTCATATCCCGGTAAATAATAGAGGGCTTTCTGGTATGTAAATATTCAAGCACTTCGCAAAGCTGTTTGGCCCACTCAATCACTACCTCTTGTGGTTGGGCCCCATACTCATCAATGATCTTATTCAGAGGTTCTCCTTCAATGTAATCCATGATGACATAAATGACGTCGCTTTCATCGATAATGTCCACAATTCTGGGTAAGGAAGGGTGATCTAGCCTCTTAATCATATTCGCTTCTGCAATCGCACTCTGAATGATGATTTCATTGTTTTTATCCTTTGCTCTTTTTTCAATTTCCTTTACTGCCCACTGTTTATTCAGACGTTTGTCCATTGCCAGGTAAACCTTGGACATCCCGCCTTTACCTATCAGTTTAAGAATCTCATATTTTCCGTCTATAACCGCTCCGACTACTGCCAATCGAACTCTCACTTCCTTACGTCATTTTTATAAGCGCCACTGATATATTGTCCGTCTCCTGTCTTCGCTTGTTAAGCTCAACCAATTCTTTTGCTTTTTCTTTCATGTCCGCTTCTTCGTTTATCATTGTCGGAGAAAAAGACTTATATATTTCTTGTCCAGTTATCATATGTCGGAAGCCGTCAGAACAAAGCATATATACCTCTCCTGGAACTGGCTTTCCCTCTATGAAATCCGGTTCAACCAGTTTTGAAGCTCCTATGCACTGAAGCAGTACATTCCTTCGCGGATCTTTCTCTGCTTGCTCAGGAGTCAGGGCACCCCTTTTTATCTCCCTGCCTACAACCGTTTGATCATCAGTCAAAATCGTGAGACTTTCATTGATTCTGTATACTCGCGAGTCTCCTACATGACCAATAAGCATAAATGATTTATCGATCAGAAGCAGTACAGTCAAAGTAGTGCCTAACTTAATATTGACCTTTTTACCATAAGAAGAAATCCGTTGGTTTTGGTCTCTTATGATTCGTTCCCAGTGAGATTGAATATTACTATAATCCTCTTTTCCAAGCTCTCTTGGGAGCTCATTGTTAAACCAAGAAGAAAACGCGTTGATCACACTAGCACTCGCCACTTCTCCTTTTGAAAGCCCCCCCATCCCGTCACAAATGACGGCCATGACGACTTTCCCGACGGATGTTTCCGCTACTTTAATACACATGGCGTCTTGATTAGTTGACTTCTTTATCCCTATATCGGTATACATTGCGGTTAATACTTCCATCTAAAGGACCTTCCTAACTATATGTAAAATAAAATCTCATATAAGAATTTCACCTTTTCCCGGAGAAAATCCAGCTTTCTTTTTCACAATAATTCCCAAATTATTCATTCTTGTGACAATGTTCTCCTACCTTTTTGTCGCTATGTATATAAACATCTCTCCATTGCTTTCTATATGCCTCATAATATTGGAAACAACTAAATAACACGCTCTCATAGATGAACAAGGGAATTTTATTACTTTAGAGGAAAATAATCTCGTTAAATGTTACAATAAAACATGTCAAAAGTCGAGTTTTTGTAACATTTGTAACATTGATTCACTAAACAAAATCGACATAAATAATATTTTTTAAAATTAATAGTATATATTTCCTATTCTATATTTATTATTGCAAAAGGCGCAATACATATTTCCATGAATTTTCAAAACAAAAAAAACCTAGGAGATTATTAGCCCCTAAGTGTAATTATTACATCTATCTTGATTCTTTCTTCTGTTCCTGCAGGAAGGCTGCCTCTTCCTTCGCCGTCATATTGCCGGTCGCCTTGCCGATCGTGCCGTTTTGTAGGCGCCACACCGCATTATGCTGGCTCGCAGCATTAGAGAAGTCCCCTTCCTTCCAGCTTGTTAAGATGTTCCTATATAGACTCTCATTATCATAATTATTGGCATCGAGCTGGGTCAGTAGAAAGTCGATTCTTTCATCCGTAATCTTAAAGAAAGACCACTTTTCATTTGCTTCTACCTTTTGATGGCTCATTGCGTGTATATATTGCTGGATATGTACCTCTTTCAAAGGTGGTTTGACGCTGTCGAATGGGTTTTTGCCACTTGCTTTTTCATCAGACCTTGCTTTATCAGAGGGTTGGCCGTCCACCGGCTCTGCTTCCGTTGAATCAGCGGTTGAGCTACTTTTACCCGCTCTTGATTCTTCGATAGGTTGACTTATGCCCCCAACTGCTATATAGACCCCAATGACCGTGATCAACAAGACACTCCCCAGGATGCCGAATATAAATTTTTTGTTCATATACGTACTCCCCTCTATATCTGCTCTAGTATCATTTCGATATTAAATCCTCTTTTCCCTCCACCATTCTACCATTTATTTCATAATTTTGTTATCAAAGCTGTATCGGTACATTTTCACCATACTCAAAAGCCGCCGACATCATTTGATATCGACGGCTTTATAACCTATCTTAAAACTTCCTATAACCAGCAAATCGTGGTGACCAGTACGTATTGTTCAACTTAGACACCGTGACTCCGTTATCCGACGCATGGATGAACTCACCATTTCCAATTAGGATGCCCATGTGGCTGATGCCAGCTTTGTATGTGTTCTTAAAGAAAACCAAATCACCCGGCTTCGGGTTGGAGATGCTCGTTGATTTACTATAATAGCCTTCCGTATTGGTACGAGATATGTTCACTCCGGCCTGATTGAATACATAGTAGATGAACCCACTGCAGTCAAAGCCGCTCGGTGTCGTTCCACCCCATTTGTACGGGGTACCGATATATTTCTTGGCAATGTCGATGACGTTCGTTGACTGGCTTGATTCTCCAGTTTGCTTAGTAGAGCCGATGGAAAGTTTCTGTCCTACAAAAATTGTGTCCGATGTAAGTCCATTCCAAGACTTTATCTGAGAAACCATGACGTCAAATCGGACAGCGATATGGGACAGCGTATCACCCGATTGGACGGTATAAGTACCGCCTGTTGATGCCGGTTCCGATGTCGTTGATGAAGCCGAGACCTTCAGGACCTGTCCAGGATAAATGACATCACTAGTCAGGTTGTTCCACTCTCTCAATTCTGCGACATACACATCGAACTGTTGACCAATCTTGGACAAGTAGTCTCCCGATTGTACCGTATATGTTTTTGCCTTAGTGGTGGATGGCGCACTTACTTCGAGCACCTGATTGACGTATATTGTGTCTGATGTAAGGTCGTTCCAGTTTTTTATATTCGAGACGGTTGTATCATATTTATAGGCAATCACCGAGAGGGAATCACCGGACTGAACGCGATAAGTTGCAGCACCAACGGATGTTGCGGCAAGTGACGAGACTAGGGCAGCGGTTGTAGCAGCAATGATTGTTTTCTTCAAAATGAACTTTCTCCTTCTTTATGTAAAATTTTCTTGCGTTACCATTATGAAAGAAGGAGAACGATAGTTTAATAGGACTAATAGGGTAATTCCCCACAAAATGGCTGTGAGCCCTGGTGTTATCGTGTTTAGTAATTGTTGGGTGTATTACCAATTTCAAAGTTGATAAACGTACTTAATGAGCATTGTAGCCCCCTTTCTTTAATGTTCTCTTCCAAGATATTTCAATTACTAAATGAAAACGCTAACCTTACACATTGACAACTTGTATATACATGAATACAATAGGAGTATACCTTGTATATACAACAAGAAAACCTAGAATTTTAAGCGTTTATATATGCTGGTTTTAAGGAAATAGTATCTCCAGCGTTGATTGGAGTGGAAGACGAAGACTCCTAACAGAAAAGCGGAAGGGCTTTGAAGAGAGGCGTGTGGCATAAGACGAATCGGCCTGGAAGGCGTTCTTTGCCTTCTTGGTCGGTTTGGCTTATGACATGTGCCTCTAAGCCCTGGAGCTGGACAATTCCTCGCTCAAAACTAGCGAAGCTCACCGCCCGCCCGCCCGCGGAAAGCGAAGTCTTCCAGGGAAATCATAAGCGGCGTTCAAAGGTTTTTTTACTTTTACTTCAGCATAAATAAACACGTTTCTCACAAACTATTCTAGGGAATTCCATTAATAGAAATGAAAGCGGGTACACAAACGCTTTCGATTATGATACGGATCCAACGAAGGATCCGATAAATCAGGGAGGGAATACCATGAGCGTAACCAAAGAATCCGTACGCGAAATCATTGCTGCGATCGGCGGCGAGGATAACATCCAGACAGCCACTCACTGTGTAACACGACTTCGGTTGGTATTAAAAGATGAGAAAAAAGTAGATAAGGAACGACTAGAAGCAATTGACATCGTTAAAGGGTCTTTCTCCTCCAACGGTCAATTCCAGGTTGTCATCGGACAAGGTCTTGTTAATAAAGCGTATCAAATACTAGCAGAGGAAACAGGCATCGAGCAGGCGTCCAAACAGGATGTAAAAGATGCTGCCAGCCAGAACTTGAATCCCCTACAACGGGCAATCAAGACACTGGCTGATATTTTCATCCCGATCCTGCCGGCAATCGTGACAGCCGGTTTATTGATGGGTCTGAATAACATCCTGACTGGCCCAGGAATCTTTTACGATGAAAAGTCATTCATCGATGTTCATCCGCAATGGGCAGACCTGACAAGCATCATTAACTTGATTGCCAATACCGCCTTCGTCTTTCTGCCAGGATTGATTGGTTGGTCGGCGGTCAAGCGATTCGGAGGAAGTCCATTACTCGGTATCGTATTAGGTCTTATGCTTGTACATCCGGACTTACTCAACGCTTGGTCATACGGAAGTGCTGAAAAAGTTCCGACTTGGAACCTCTTCGGTCTGGAAGTGGACAAGATCGGGTATCAAGGTCAGGTCCTTCCAATCTTATTCGCTTCATTGTTATTGGCGAAAATCGAACAGTTCCTGGATAAAAGGGTACATGATTCAATCAAGCTATTAGTGGTGGCACCGGTTGCCCTTCTGATCACAGGCTTTGCTTCATTCATTGTAATTGGTCCTGTCACATTCTTTATCGGTAACATGCTGACAGACGGCGTCATCTGGGTATTCGACCACGTTTCCTGGTTGGGTGGTTTACTATACGGTGGTCTATACGCCGTTATGGTCATCACGGGAATGCACCATACATTCCTAGCAGTCGATCTTCAATTAGTATCGAATGCAGGCGGCACATTCCTATGGCCAATCCTTGCACTGTCCAACATTGCACAAGGTTCAGCGGCACTTACCATGATTTTCGTAGCGAAGAAAGAAAACGAAAAACTTCGTGGTTTGGCCGGTACTTCGGCGCTTTCCGCATACCTTGGCATCACGGAACCAGCTATGTTCGGGGTCAACCTGAGATATAAATATCCGTTCATCTCTGCACTGATCGGATCGGCCATCGGCGGTGTGCTACTCGCCATGACCAAGACCAAAGCCTTCTCCATCGGTGTCGGCGGTCTTCCAGGTATCCTTTCCATCAAATCGGAATACTGGGTACCATTCGCATTCGGCATGCTAATCGCATTCGTCGTACCATTCGTACTAACATTGATCTGGTCTAAATTTAGTAAAAATAAGCCAGTATAAATTCCAAAGGTACGTACCTTCAAACAGAGAAGATAGTAGACCAACATGTATATACAAGTTAAAATAAGGGGGCGAGGTTGATCAGCATGGATGAATAGATTTCATTGCAGGTCTTCCGCTCTCTTTTTACTTTTTAAATCAAAACATTAGTGTGAGGACGACATCTTATAAGAAGAATGTTACTTCTCATTAATCCTATAAACTCTTCATTAATAACTGTTCTAGCTTTTGATTGGAGTGGAAGACGAAGACTCCTAACAGAAAAGCGGAAGGGCTTTGAAGAGAGGCGTGTGGCATAAGACGAATCGGCCTGGAAGGCGTTCTTTGCCTTCTTGGTCGGTTTGGCTTATGACATGTGCCTCTAAGCCCTGGAGCTGGACAATTCCTCGTTCAAAACTAGCGAGGCTCACCGCCCGCCCGCGGAAAGCGAAGTCTTCCACGGAAACCAAAAGCGTCATTCAAAAGACTTAATACACAACAGAAAGGTGTTTTATAAATGAATCAACCATGGTGGAAAAAATCAGTCGTCTATCAAATCTACCCAATAAGCTTCAACGACACGACCGGTAACGGCGTCGGCGACATCAAAGGCATCACACAAAAACTCGACTATCTAAAAAAACTAGGCATCGACGTCGTCTGGCTAACCCCGATCTACAAATCGCCTCAGCGCGATAACGGCTACGACATCAGCGACTACTTCAACATCCATAACGAATACGGCACGATGGAAGACTTTGACGAACTGCTCCAAGAAGCACACAAGCGCGGCATCAAAATCATCATGGACATCGTCATCAACCATACATCGACCGAAAACCAGTGGTTCATCGAATCACGAAAATCAAAAGACAACGACTATCGTGACTTCTACATCTGGAAGGACGGCAAGCCGGACGGTTCCGAGCCGACAAACTGGCAATCGAAATTCGGCGGAAACGCATGGCAATATGATGAAGAAACCGGCCAGTACTATCTTCATCTATTCGACGTCACACAGGCTGATCTGAACTGGGAAAACGACGAGGTACGAAGAAAGCTTTATGACATGATGCATTTCTGGCTGAAAAAAGGCGTCGACGGCTTCCGTCTTGATGTCATCAACCTCATCTCGAAGGATCAGGATTTCCCGGACGATGACGGATCAGTGGCTCCAGGGGACGGTCGTAAGTTTTATACTGACGGTCCGAAAGTCCACGACTATATGCAGGAAATGAATAAGGAAGTCTTCTCTCATTATGACATCATGACTGTCGGTGAGATGTCTTCCACAACGATCGACAACTGCATCAAGTATTCAAATCCTGACCGTAACGAGCTCAGCATGACGTTCAACTTCCACCACTTAAAAGTGGATTATCCTAACGGGGAGAAATGGTCGGTTGCAGACTTTGATTTTCAGAAGCTGAAAGACATCCTTTCGACCTGGCAGCGTGAAATGCACAAAGGCGGCGGCTGGAATGCCCTCTTCTGGTGCAACCACGATCAGCCGCGTATCGTGTCCCGATACGGCAACGATGGCGAATACCGCACTGAATCTGCGAAAATGCTCGCCACAACGATTCATATGATGCAAGGTACACCGTATATCTACCAAGGTGAAGAAATCGGAATGACCAACCCGAAATTCACCAGCATCGATGAATACCGTGACGTTGAGTCGATCAATATCTTTAATATGTTGAAAGAAGAAGGCAAATCCGAGGAAGAGATTCTAGAAATCCTACGACACAAGTCACGCGATAACTCCAGAACCCCTGTTCAGTGGAATTCAGAAGAAAACAGCGGCTTCACTTCAGGGACACCTTGGATCCCGGTTGCGAAGAACCATAAGGAAATCAATGTAGAAAATGCGCTCGAAGACGAGAACTCTGTATTCTATCACTATCAGAAGCTGAACCAGCTACGAAAAGAGTACAGCATCATCGTAGACGGCGATTACAAACTGATCCTCGACGATCACCCAGACATTTTTGCCTATGTGAGAAATGGAGATGGGGAGAAACTCCTCGTGGTCAATAACTTCTATGGAAAAGTAACAGAGTTTACCCTCCCGTCTGACATGGATATTGACGGGTGGTCTAGTGAGGTCCTTCTATCGAATTACGATGATCCAGCAAACCAATATCATAACATCATGCTTCGTCCTTACGAATCTGTGGTTTTCCGTTTCACTAAATAAATTGAAGGGTACCTGCAATTTTGCAGGTGCTTTTTTTGTGAAGTCAACTAGTGAATAAGTGAAGACTCACAACCATTAAACTCCATGTAAGATACTTTCAGCTATTATTAAACTCCCGGATTGCATTCTTTCTGCTTTTAAGACTAATGGCTTACCACTGTGGATCTATCAAATATTTTTCATCAAAACTTGATTGAACTTATCCGATCAATATTTGTTCACCTACAAAACTTTTATCAACACACCATCGTCTAATTAACAGGTTCATTTTTAACAAGAAACAACCTCTTACAAAAAACTGTAAAGAAAATACCGGAAATTTCGACACATTTCCCGAGAAATATGTCATAATATAGACACAACATCAGGAGGAGGGATTCCATGTCACCTACGAATCAACTGCAGAACCTGCTTTACGAAATGGAAAAAAAGCGTTCAGAACTACAATCCTTCGCTCTTGTCAATGGCTTCACCCATCCTGACACACTCAAGCTCAGTAAGGAACTTGATGAACTGTTCAACCTCTATCGGGAAACCAAAGATACATATACATAATGAAAAATGGACTGCGATCACCATCGCAGTCCATTTTTTTATTCGTTATTTTCTTGATCCTCTTTGCTCGCCAAGAAGAAAATCGCCGCCACTTTCCAGCCATCATCCTTCTTGTGGAAGACGGTCACTTGCTTCCCTGAGCGAGTCACTTCCTTCTCACTGTTCGGATCCTTTGTCGTTGCTTGGATTTCAGCGTACACATCCGCTTTCTTCCCTGCATAGTTAATAATCTTCACATTTTCAACCGAACGCTTCGAATCCACTGAATCAAAGATCTGCTTCACATAACGCTCTTCGTCTGCATACTTGAAATTCACAGGCGTTTTGGAAATCACACTCATATAAGACTCGAAATCCTCTGCGTTGAACGCATCGATATATTGGTTAAAGGCGTCAGTAATAGCCGTCTTCTCCTCGGCAGGAATGTTTTCCGCTTCTTTCAATGCACCCGCATCCTCGACAATTTCCGTCATTTGCGTAAGGGACGCCGCTTCATCGGTAGCCGGATCATTCTTTAACTCCTCATCCGTATTGACTTCTTCCGTATCTTTCTTCTCTTCCTTTGCTTCTTCTCCACCACAGGCACCCAACAGCAGCGTGCTCATTCCGATTCCAATCATGATTTTCTTCCAATGTTGTGTCGACAATACTCTTCACCCTTTTCTAAAATTTGCGCTATCTCCATTCTATTGAAAATATTCGCAACACTCAAGTTCAATCTGATTTCCATACAGCATTATGGTAAAATAATAGATGGTGATCATAATGACAAAAAGCAATAAATACAAACAAATCTTTGAAGACCTATCGGAAAAGATCCAAAATGGTACATACAAAACAAATACCATCCTCCCATCCGAGAATGAACTGTCCGTTATGTATGAGACTTCTCGTGAAACCATTCGGAAAGCGCTTACACTTCTCGCTCAAAAAGGCCTGATCCAGAAGCTTCGAGGCAAAGGTTCGCTCGTTCTCGACGTATCGCGGATGAACTTCCCTGTATCAGGACTGGTCAGCTTCAAGGAACTTCAGTCTTCCATGGGACGGGACGAGATCGTGACCACCGTCCATGAGTTCGGTCTAAGAACGGCAGGAGACACCCTCTCCTCCATATTTGAAGTGTCAGGCGACTCCGAGATCTGGAACGTCATCCGCTCCCGTAAAATTCAGGGAGAGAAGATCATTCTGGACAAGTCCTATTTTCTGAGGTCAGAGGTTCCCCTCCTTACTAAGGACATTTGTGAGAACTCGATCTATGAGTATTTGGAACAGGAACTTGAGCTGCCGATCGATTTTGCCAAGAAGGAAATCGTAGTCGAGGAATGTACGGATGAAGACCGCGAATATCTTGACCTTGAGGGCTATGACCATGTCGTCGTTGTGAAGAATTATGTTCATTTGAAGGATGCGACATTGTTCGAGTATACGGAGTCGAGGCACAGGCTGGATAAGTTCCGGTTTGTGGATTTTGCGCGGAGGAAGCATTAGGGGATTCCACTTCCTGTTATGGGGGGTGGGATTTTTTTGTGGGATTTGGGGTTGGGGAGGCGACGCGATGCCAGGCACAGTTTAAGCTTATTGTGCCTGGCACCCACCCACCAATCATCCAAAGGCTACACCCGCCCACAAATTGAGCCTGGCTCATATGCTCTCTTTTGAGCCAGGCTCAGATTGCACATTCCGAGCCTGGCTCAAACACCCCAATCTAAGCCTGGCACCAACCAACCAGCCACCCTCTTTAAACTACCCTCCAACTCCCAAAAACACAAAAAAACAGCCCTTCCTAAAAGGGCTGCTCTCCTAACAACAAATTACTCTACCTCTAACTCTATTTATCGCACCTCGACCCAGCCATTCTTAATCGCTGTCACAACGGCTTGCGTTCGGTCATTCACATTCATCTTCTGAAGAATGTTACTCACATGGTTTTTAACCGTTTTTTCACTGATATACAGTGCTTCACCGATGCCTCGGTTGCTCTTACCGTCAGCTAGCATCTGCAGGACTTCACACTCGCGGCGAGTCAGCAGGTGCAGCGGGCGGCGAACTTCGGATTGTTGGAATCCACCGGTACCTTGCGCGTTAGCCAATCGCTTGTACTCTGCGACGAGATTGTGTGTCACTTTCGGATGAACATAAGATCCGCCTTCAGCAACCACTTTGACTGCATCGACCAATGCTTCTGAATCCATTTCTTTCAATAAGTATCCAAGAGCACCTGTCTTTAGTGCGTGGTTCACGTAGTTCTCGTCATCATGGATGGATAGGATGATGACCTTTGTATCCGGATACTTGTCCATCAACTCGCGAGTGGCTTCCACTCCGTTCGTTTCCGGCATATTGATATCCATCAGCACGACGTCCGGCTCATGGCTTTCCACCAGGGTGATGGCTTCAGAGCCGTCGTCCCCTTCTGCTACTACGTTGAAAGAAGGTTCAAATTCAAGTATGCGTTTTACTCCTTCTCTGAATAACTGGTGATCGTCAATGATAACAATGTTTGTTGCCATGTCATTCGCCTCCCTAATCCTTCGAAAAAAGATTTACTTATTGAGGGGAACCCCGATGATAACGATGGTCCCTGCCCCTATTTTTGAGTCAATCGTGATGTCTCCTTCGAGAAGGTCGACACGCTCTTTCATCCCCATGATGCCAAAGGATCCGTTCTTCTGTGTTTCTACATCGAATCCTTTGCCGTTGTCTTTGACGACAACTAATATTTTGTCTTTCTTTACTTCTACTTTTACTTGAATATGCGATGCCTCGGCATGCTTCAATGCATTCTGGACGCATTCCTGGACCATCCGGAACAGAGCGACTTCATATTTTGACGGAAGCCTGATGTCTAGGCCGATGTTCACAAATTGAATGCTAGTCCCTTGGTTATATTCTTCGATCGTACTTAAGTATTTTCTGAGGGTCGGAATCAAACCAAGGTCATCAAGCGCCATAGGTCTCAGATCATAGATGATGCGGCGGACCTCGTAAAGCGCGGATCGGACCATCTTCTTAAGGTCTCTGATCTCCTTGATCGCTTCTTCGGATCCCTTCTCCCTGTACACACGGTCGATCAAATCGGATCTCATGAGGACGTTCGCCATCATTTGTGCAGGTCCATCATGGATTTCACGAGATAGCCGCTTTCGCTCGTCTTCCTGTGCCTCAATGATGCGTAGGCCGAAATCCTGCCTCTGCTTGGCATCCTCAAGTGCTTCATTCACTTGTCTCAGGTCACTTGTGAGGTAATTGAGCACAACGGAAATCTGTGTACATAGATGCTCGGCGCGTTCAATCGTGTCGCCTAAAGTCTGCAGGCGTCGTTGAAGTTCATCGCGGCGGTCGCGCAGCTGCTTTTCAAGCTGTCGGTTGATCGAAATCTTCACTTGCAGGTCATGGGCCACTTCATAGGCTTCCCTCACCTGGGACTCAGAGTAAGTCTGGAAATGCTTGCTCACTTCTGAAAGCCTGAGTCGGGCATGCCTTGATTTTCGGGTCAATTCATCCCCTTCATCAATGACCTTGATGACCATTTCTTTTACTTCAGCCAATTCTGTTGTCAGTTCTTCATAATCATTTCGGCATTGTTCACCAATCTGGAAGATTTCGTCCTTTGATTGGTCGACCGTATCCACCATTTTCTCAAGGATTGAATCCAGCATTTTTGTGTTAATTTTTTTCAGTGACATGGTACATCCCTCTTTACGTTCCACATATCGTCTTATCCCTAGAAGTTCACTTGAGTGATTTTCACCACATATTATTCGACTATACTAATAAATCGGTAAATAGTACAATCGTTGGAGCTGTTAACGTGTCCAACTACCTATTAACAAATATATATAATATACCTATAAAAATTTCGATGAAAAATCATGAATCTCCTTTATTCATCTAGGCATATTTTTCTCCTTCAACCTTATAAGGTTTTTCATAAGGTCCTTATGCCGGATTCGGAAGGGTCGGAATAAAAGAGACCATTCACCTACGAACATAAAACAGGAATAGAAAAAGTATTATGTTCAGCGTCAATTATACCATGTCATATATTGTCGGAGATTAAAGTTTCATTACATTGTATTACCATTATTTCATGTAGAACCATATATTCCCTTGTCGAATATTCACAATCTGTGCAAATTTATGCCCAGTCCTTTATAGTAGAAAGAGAAGAAAAATCAACAAACAATACCCTATTTACATAAAATCCAAACCTATTCGTCGAGAGGAGAATGCTATTTGTTACATCGCTATAATACCGTCAAAGGCTACGGAGAACATGAAATCAACATCGAACGCTCACGATTCATCGCTTACGTAAACCGTGCAGAAACCGAAGAAGAAGCACAAAGCTTCATTGCTGAAATCAAAAAAAAGCACCGGGATGCCAATCACAACTGCTCTGCCTATATGATCGGTGAAAATAATCTGATCCAGAAGGCAAATGATGACGGCGAACCAAGTGGTACTGCCGGAGTGCCAATGCTCGAAGTCCTGAAGAAACGAGACCTGAAAGACACAGTCGTCGTCGTCACACGCTATTTTGGAGGCATCAAGCTTGGAGCAGGCGGCCTCATCCGCGCGTACGGAAAATCGACATCAGAAGGGCTCAATACCACCGGGATTGTCGAACGAAAGCTGATGCGGATCATGAAAACGAAGTTTGACTATACGTGGCTTGGGAAAGTGGAGAATGAGGTGCGTTCTTCGCAGTATGAATTGAAGGAGATTCACTATCTTGATGCAGTGGAGGTCGAGGTGTATGTTGAAGAAAGCGCAAAAGAATCGTTTACCGACTGGATGACGGAACTGACGAATGGTCAGGGAGAGGTTGAAGAAGGGGAAGTGGAATACCTGGATACGTTAATACACTAAAGGTACGCCCCTCGTTTTTCTAAAGTGTTTGTAATGAAATTTTCATTTTACGTTTTGGGTGTTTAAGTAGTAAAATATTCTTTGGTGTAAATTTACTTACCAAGGGAATAAAAGGATTAAAGACAGTAATTAGGTATTTATGATTTAGTTGTTAAAGAAAAAAGCAAATCCTATCTACTAAAAGGAGTTTAATTTATGTCAATTGATCGTCACTATAAAAGAATGATTAAGAAGAAAAAGCGAAGAAGGCGCTTTTTATTTTTCCTTGTAATCCCTTCATTAATCATCGCATTTTCAGCAGCAGGATACGGTGCTTTTCTATATAAAAAGGCTGAAACTGTTTTTTCAAGTTCTTATAAAGATGATGGAAGAGATAAATCTGATAAGCGAGAGAAGGCAGTGGACCCAGATAAAGATAATGTATCAATACTTTTTATTGGGGTGGATGGAAGTAACAGTCGTCAGTATGGAGAGAAAACCAGATCAGATGCACTAATGCTTGCTACTCTTAATAAAGCGAAAAAATCCGTTAAGCTTGTTAGTATTCCTCGTGATTCTTATGTATACATACCTGAAGTAGAATATAAAACGAAGATCAATCACGCTCATTACTTCGGCGGCCCCAAAGCCACAATTGATACTATAGAAGAAACAATGGACATACCAGTAGATTATTATGTGAAAATGAACTTCTATGCCTTCATGGAAGTTATTGACGCATTAGATGGAATTGTCGTTGATGTACCTTACGAGATTTCTGAAAAGGATGCGGAAGATCATCATGATGCCATTCATCTCTTCCCAGGAAAGCAAATACTTGATGGAGAAGAAACACTGGCACTAGCACGTACTCGCAAGCAAGATAACGATATTGAAAGAGGTAAGCGGCAGCAGGAAATACTAAAAGCTATAACCAAAAAAGCAATATCTGCAAACTCACTTTCTAAATACGATGATATTATCGAAGCTATCGGAAGTAACATGGAAACAAACATGACTTTTGACGAAATGAAGTCATTTATCAGTTACGGCCTCAACGGAAAAATTAAAATGGATACTCTGACTTTAGAGGGACAAGATATGTATATAGATGGCACTTATTATTGGGAATTGGACGAGGAGTCTGTATCTGAAGTAACAAAGGAATTAAAGAATCACTTGAAGCTACCATAAATTACAATATTAATATATTAAATATTACATCTACCAAATTAGATAAAATAAGTAAAACTTTAATGTATTTACTTATTTTATCGCTGGTCCTCAAATGGCCTATGTGTATTAATTCCTCGTTTCCCTAGGCTAATTGTCTAAACACTTTGCTCCACCCTCACTAAGGGATTATTGAGCTTATCGTTTACGAATATCGCCGCTACAATTCATTAGGATTTGATTTAAGGGGCTTTGAACAATGCAATAGATTAGGCGGCTGACATATTGGGATTGGGATTCAAGCTGGAAATAGGTGTATTCTAATTAACCTTAAAGCACTCTAAAATAAATTAACCTCGACCACACAAAAAATAATAAGCAAGTGTCTATATTATTATTATTTTAATAAGTAGTTAAAGAAGAGAACATTAAATAACAAAGAGGCTGGGACAAAACTAAGATCTCTACAAATAAAGTCGAACAATATCAGTTTCAGTTTTTAATACCGCTAATGTTTTCCGTGCAAAACTTCGCTTTCCGCGGGCGATTGGTGAGCTTCCTTGATACATTCGCTCCTGTGGGGCCTCACCTAACTCGCTTTTCCCGCAGGAGTCTTTGTTTTGCACTCCAATCAACCGCTAAACAGAAGTAAAATCTCATCGTACAGTTATACAAATAATTTAAAACCCGAACAAATTTGTCGCCAATTCCACAAATTCGTTCGGGTTTTGCTTTGTCTAAAGCACATTGTCCCAGACTCGTTCTACTGTATCTATTAGCCGATAAACTTCAGTGCAAATTTTAGCTATTCCTTCTAGTTTTCACTATTTTAAGCAAAGGTTGATAATTTTGACCTACTAACCCTATACTTTCCACAAAAATTTCAATTGCCACAAGTAGAACTGCTATAAGGATAACAGCTCCCCAAAAAGTAGCTTGCGAAAATATTACTGCTGCGAGACCAAATAAAGCTGCGATGGAATAAATAATTAGGACTGTCTGTCTATGGGTATAACCAATTCTTAATAAACAATGATGTAAGTGAGACTTGTCAGGCTCTGAGAGAGGCTGTTTATTTACAAATCTTCTTATTATAGCAAAGAATGTATCAGAAATAGGAACACCGAGTATAATAACAGGTATGATTAGTGAAATAACCGTTATGTTTTTAAAGCCTAAAAGTGCAAGGACAGAGATCATATACCCTAAAAATAAAGCACCAGTATCACCCATAAAAATCTTGGCAGGATGAAAATTATAAAACAAGAACCCTAAAGTGCTTACTAATAACAATGATCCTATTGTAGCAACAAAAGCGTCTCCCATTGTTAGTGCCATCCCAGATATGGTAATTAATGCGATGGATGATACTCCTGCAGCTAAACCATCCAAACCGTCAATTAAATTGATTGCATTAGTTATTCCAACAATCCAAATAATTGTGAGTGGTATACTTAAATAACCAAATTCAATCTGACCACCAAATGGAAAGTTAATTAACTCAAGCTGAGCCCCTCCTAAAAATATTACAAGAAGTGCTGCAGCAAATTGTCCAATCAATTTAACTTTGGCTGATAACTCAAAAATATCATCAAGGATACCTGTTATTGTAATAACAAAAGCCCCTGCTAATATCCCTAATGCATATGGACTTACAGGTTTTAAAATAATATACCCAATGAAGAAGCTCAGAAAAATGGCGAGTCCCCCTAAACGAGGCATCAGTTTAGAGTGTACTTTTCTTTGATTTGGCTGATCTGTTGCTCCGATGAATATGGCAAACCTTTTGACCAATGGCGTTAGTACAATGGAGAGGATGAAGCAAGCTAATAAAACAATGACATACATTAAAGATCCTCCTTGACAAATATGTTACCCATTTATTTATAACAAAAACAGAACATTTTTTGGAAACGACAATTTTCTATACCCTGATGAATTATATCACAGCTAATTAATTATTGGAATAAAGAATATATTACTAGACTTTAAGGAATGTTTACTAGTCAACAATATAGGAAAATATTACAAATTTCAAGAAATTTCTACAAATACTAGATATTTAGTTATTTACCCAAGTAATAAAATAATGTATCCTATATAAAGGAAATTGAAAAGTTTGGAGGAACTCATCTATAATGCTTAAGATTATTAATAATAAGAAATTTGTAAAACTTTTCTTACTATTCATTATATTACAGCCAGTAATCGACATATTTACTACATTCAGCCTTGTGAAATTAAACAGTACAACAACATTTGGTATATTAATAAGGGTTCTTTATATGATTGTTAGCTTACTATTTATATTCCTTAATAAGAAAAACAGTAAACTTGCAAGGAATTCTTTTTATTATCTAATTTTACTTGGAGTTGCTGTATCGGCAAACCTATTAATTAATTATTTTACCAAAACGCCATTTTTCATTGGCTTAGAAATTAAGTTCTTCATCAAAGTTATCTATTTGAACATCGTATTCTTTAATTTATTACTGGTCTTTTCCTTACTAAAGAAATCTGGTGAAAATATAAAAAATAAAGCGATGGAGTATGTCGTCATCTCATCACTAATTATATCTTTTTCGATGATTGTTTCCTTATTGACATCAACAAGCTTGAAAAGTTATGAGTCGGCTAAAATCGGATATACAGGATGGTTCTATGCAGGCAACGAAATTGGTGCCATCATCTCGATTATCCTCCCTGTATTATGTTTGTATGCTATTACAAAGACACGCAAAATTAAACATATATATTATTGGATACCTTCTATTCTAGCTTCTTTTTCTCTGTTAATATTAGGCACAAAAGTGGGCTATGGTTCAATTTTATTGACACTATTGGCTACTGCTTTTATTTGTACAGTTCTTGTGTTTATTCGAAAAGATCTTCAAACTAAAATTAACATAGCAGTTTCTTATTCGCTATTGTTGATCTTATTGGTATCCACACCATTTACGCCTGTATTCAATAACATCAATGTTCATATGGAATTCTTAGGTATAGGAAATGAGACTACATCTGAACAGATCAAAGAAGAAGATTCTAATGTTAGTGAAAAACAAAGCCAGCAGAAGATTGAAAAAAAAGAAGAGACTAAAATTTCTAAGAAACAAGTTCAGAACCTGGTTTTGAGCAGCCGAGAAGACTATCTTGCCCATCATTTAAAAGATTATCTACAGTCACCTATATCTCAGAAATTATTGGGTTTGGGATTTGCTGGCAACTACTCCGCAGAAGACCCAAAAATGATTGAAATGGATTTCTTTGATTTGTTTTTCTCATTTGGAATTATCGGTTTTACATTGTTGATGGCACCTATGATATTCTTCTTAATTAAGGTTACACTTGTTCTTTTTAACAATATTAGAAACTTTTTTAGCCCTAACTACTTTCTTTTACTAACCAGTGTCATTTTAACGTTAGGTATTGCTTACTTTGCAGGACATGTTTTTACTGCACCCGCAGTAAGTATATATTTTGCATTAATATTAGCAATGCTTGCAATAGAATCTAAAGATTCACGGGAAGTAACTTAATATTCAACTAAATAAACCCAAAAACGAGGTCACTGAAAAAGTCCCTTCTTTACAAACAGCGTTTCTTTCTTCCATTTCCCTAAGAAAGAAACGCTGTTTTCTTATGAAATGGAGAGGGGTTGGATGCTTGACCATCGATTATCAAAGAACGTAAGTTAAAAAGGTGGATTGGATGATGTGGTTGTACCAGAAGTTCAACTTCTTCGTAAATCTCTATAAACTTTGGACTTTACTTTTATGTATGACGATTAAAAGGATATATACTATCATACTAATGGGCGTAATGCGTCCATCCAACTCGTCTATTTAACTTTCGTCTTTAAAAACCCATTTATACTTTATCTGTAGTTGATCTTATTGAAAACAGGCGTATAAATGACGTTTAAGTTTTTCTTAGAAATGGCAACATGTATGTATAGGGTTACTTCAAACCTTTAGTTAATCAATAAGTACTCGTCTTCCAGTTGCTTTCGTCTCGAAAGTTGGTCCATAAACTCGGATGGATAACATCACCCGCTATAATCAGTACTCTCCTGTCGAGGTGTTCAGAAATCGTTCTAAAAAAAGGCGCAAAATGATTTATTCCATTGATGAAACGATAAAGGAAAAGTTCAAGAATCTCCCTTATCAAGAATAGTGTTATACCCTGGAACAATAACCAAATCTTACTTGGTCAGTATTAAATTAAAAGAACTTATAAGGAAAAACCAATTTCAAAATAGTGATCGTTCTAAGGAGAGAGCGAATGTGCGATACAAATTTGAAGCGAAAAATAGCAAATTGAAGCACAGATAAGGATATGAGGTCGCCTCACCTTCCGGTCTAATAGGCATCCACATACAAAGAGCCAAGGCATATTCACCGCTAATACAAAAAGAATAATTAAATTAATGGATCTATATAAAAGAGAAGATCTCCTTCTCCATAGAAAAAACGGCCCTTTTGGAAAAAAATCCACTCCAAAACAGGCCGTTTTTCATTCAATTGTATATAAGAGGCGATAGTTCTTCAGTGACCTCCCAAAAAAACTATGATATTCGGGATTTCATTTAAAAATATCTACTAATACAGGTTTAATACTTTCCACCTCATATTCATTAGCTTTATTTAATGAACTACTGACCATGGACTCTTTTTCTTTCGTGTCTAATAATAAATATTGTTTCATTTTATCTACTAACGCTTTACTATTTCCAGGTGGAAACAGAAATCCATTTTGTCCCTCAACAATATAGTCTTTCAATCCCCCTAAGTTACTTCCAACAACTGGAGTACCGCAAGCCATCGCTTCAAGGCCGACTAATCCGAGGCTCTCTCCTTTTCGCATAGTTGGAAAAACGAAAATTTCTATACAATTATAAATATCCGCTAGAGATGTTTGAGGAAGTAGACTAAACCTGATTATTCTGTCCTCTATCCCTAACTCTTTTGCTTTTTTCTCAAATTGAACCCGGTCTTTTCCGTCTCCAACAATAATAAACTTTACGTGTTTAAAAAGCGGATCTTCTTTAATTAATGATATAGCATCCAAAAGGATGTCCCAACCCTTACCTACATCTAATCTACTAACAAATCCTATATATCGATAGTCCATGTCCAATCCGTAAACATCATAAAGTTCCTTTTTATTATTCTTCGGATGAAATATCTTCTTATTCACTCCTCCTGAGGGGAATACTTCAATCGGAGTTGAAGTTAGGCGATATTTTTCTTTCACTAAATCTTTATAATAGAAAGAGGGTGTAATGACTTTATAAGAATTCTCCAAAAGTTTTTTTACATACTTTTGGTACTTCTCTTGAGAGGAAACCTCTGGGACAACATCAGATCCATGTACATTGGTTACAATCTTAATGTTCTTTTTCAACTTTTTAAGTATTAGTAAAGGTAAAGAATTGTGTGCTGCGTAGTGCACATAGGTATAATCATATCGATTAACTAAACCTTTTAATAGGATCTTTATAAAATAGTAAGCATAGCCTGTAATTTTCCCTCGTTTTGAAGTTGCTTTCTTTAAGACCGTTTTATCAACTTGAACATCTGCAGATTCTAAGATCTTCTCCGTGTTTTTGACAAACACGCCATAACTAGGCGCTTCTTCACTCGGATACATATTAGCTATCAAATGTATTTTCATTCAAGTTCACTCCCCTTTTTTATCCCTTGAATCTCTCTCGAGGAACAAGGGTGTCATTCTTAAGAATTCGCTCTAAACACCAATAGAATATAACTGGGATTTAGGTATGTCAATTAATAAAATCAGATTTTATTTGTTATTTCTCTTTAGTATCATCCTTAGTGGATCAGACTTCAAGACTAACAAAATTAGTAAATATATAACCAACCCTACAGTCGATAAGAAGAAAACTTTTAAAAATACATTCATCGTTTGAAAATATCCAACATTTTTCAAAAAGTATAAAATAAATCCTACTGGAACAACTGATACAAGCACTTTTAAATACTCTTTACTTAAAAATCTCAAGTTAAAACCATCGACAATTTTATATAGTATGACAAAGCTTATTGTAGTATATAAGAACCCTATTACAGATGAAGATAGAGCCAAACCTTTATATCCTATTAATGTTGAAAAAATTTCATTGAATATGACATTCAGTATTATATTAAAGTACCCTATTTTTAGTATTAAGTTTCCTTTTTCTAAGGTATAAAATCCTTTGGCGATAATTACATGTATTGAAAAAAACAGGATAGAACCTAAGTAATATAACGCTACTTCACTAGTAGCAATGGTCGCTGTCCTGTCAAATGCCCCTCTTTCAAAAACAATTTGAATGACTTCCTGCATCATCACTGCCATAATTGTCAATGTAGGGGCAAGAAGCAAGATCATGACATTCAATCCTTTTTCAATACCTGACTTAAATAATCTATCATCATTGTTTGCTCTGGCACGTGATAGAATTGGGAATATGATCGTTGCGATTGTTACACTAAAAATAGCTTGAGGTATACTGACAATACGTGAAGCATAATTCAAGTAAGAGATGACCCCTTCTCCAAACTGACCGGCAAACAGAAAGTTAATAGTAAGATTGATCTGTCCTACCATTATGGTAAGACCTACAGGCAAGAAAATTTTATAATAATCATAAACTTCTTTTTTATCTAAAGGCTGTTTCCAATTAATGAAGTTCTTAGGCTTCAAGTAGAATAATTTAATAAAGAACGAGATAACCGTTCCAACTAAGTATCCTAAAGCTAAAGAATATCCCCCCATCGAACTGTGTAGAATGACAGCACTCCCCATTGTACAGAGGACTACTATGGTTTGAGAGAATGTAGCAAATGAGTATTTGTTTTTAGAATCAAAGTACCCTTCATAAATCGCGTTTATCCCCACTAAGAAGACTGAAGCAAAATAAAGCGATGCTGTCCAAATCCCCAAGTTTATCGCTTCACTATTGAATTCAGGATACATAAAATTAAAATACAAAGGAGACAGTGCCGCTCCAATAAATGAAATAAGTAAACCTATGATAAACGTACCCTTAACTATATTTGTTAAATGTTCTTTTCCCCTGTTGAGTTTCTCGTGCTTTATATAACTGGGAACAAAAGCATCTTTCATTCCTGTCAACATAAATAATATGAATGCATTCGGTATAATCATTGCAGCATTATAAGCATCCACTATATAAGTAGCTCCAAAATAATGAGCAATGACTAAATCACGAAACATACTCGAAAACTTCAAAAACAATGTGGAAATAAAGAAGATAATACTAACAAATTTCAACTTAGACATGTAAGATCCCTCTGGTTTCATTTTACTAAACATACTCATTTTATCACATCTTAATTAGAATGTAGGTAATTCTAATACATTATATTCTTTTAATATCAACCTACCACAAACAAAAAACTCGTCAGATAGACGAGTTTTTTGTTTCTATTACTTACTTATATAATATCATTTATTGATATACTGGTACATCAAAAGTTTTAGGTTTTAATCCCAGCCTCTGGTAATATACAGAGAAATAATTTACTGCTTGCTTCTCAGCCCAACCTATGTCGGTAGCATATTGGTGGCTAGCAGGGATTTGAGGATTCCACCTCATCTTATATAAGGTGTTTTGAGCGTTATCTTTCCTGTAAATATACTTCTCACCAATAAACTTCGCTCCCCCTATAATTGCTTGTTCTACAGAGAACCATTCTTGTTTATAAGCAAATTCTGCGGCACATATCGATGGAGATCCTTCACATGTATCAATAGCTGCAATTCCATATACGTTATACACAGTTCTTTCAGGAACAGGATTTCCATCCACTTTATTTACCTTATATCCTTTTAAGAGTGTAGATTCGAGAGAAGTACCTGCACCAGTCTCATGAATTGCATGAGATACAAGATAGATTTCATTAATTCCATGTAGCTTTCCGGCCTCTACAAACGCGTTACCTTTTCCTGTTAAATTACCTCTATTAGTTAACATTTCATTATTTAATTTCTCCCCCTGCACACCAGCTGATTCTGATAAAAGCAGGAATTGGAATCTTGAATGTTCATCATTAACAAAATTGACTGGATTCATAAAGTAAGAGACATCATTTTCACTTGCATATACCCAAGGTCTATATGCAGTATTGTAGCCACCATTACCATTTGGCATGAAGGTTCTGTAGTAGTTGATTTGATACCACTTTTCATATTTCCCATCGACTTTAGTAACTTGTTCCCCAAGTATTTGAACCTTTTCTCCGTTTCTTAATGGTGGGTTTTCTACATTTGTATAAGTTCGAGCGTTTAGCTTCCAACAGTCTGTACTAGGTCCTCCACGCACATTCCAACCATCTTCAAAAACATAACCGTAACCATCTTTAATTTGTCCAAAAGCATCCGAATGAACATAAGCTTTATATTTGGTCGTGTCATATAGCGGAGCAGCTCTATCTAATTGGAAATGTAGAGCAGTATCAAAAGTGTATTCTGAATAACTATTCCTTACAATAGGTCCGATTTGGACACCAGTTTTATAGACATAACCGGTTCTCCCGCCAATGACAATTTCTATCCAGTTACCTTTAGTAGAAACAAACGGGTAGGTCTCCCCTTTTTCTATAGATGCAAATTTGATTAAGCTTCCTGTACTATTGTCATAAACAGGCAAGTTTTGGATAGCAACGAAAGTGTTATCACTTTGAGTAGGATTGACCGCCGGAATAAATTTAGCCTTATTCCCAATTGTCGTTTCCTTCTTCAAGATATACCCATATGAGCTTCCATACTGAATTTTGTGCCAGTCGTTTCTTGAATCTACAATTTCAAACGTTTGACCTTGAATAAGCTCTGCCATTTTTCCAGCATTTAAATCCGGTGACGAATATACATTAGAGACTGAATTAGTAATTTCAAAAAAATCGTCTGACGGCAAGAATTCAATAGAAGTGACTGCTGGACCATAAATATAACCTAATCTTGATCCTATATCGACTCTATACCAATCTCCTACTTTATCAATTACCTTAACACCTACACGAGGTTCTAAAGTTGCAAACTTCACTAATGACCCAGAAGTGTTATCATAAACGCTCATAGTTGAATCTGATTTCGCTTCTCTTGTTCCATTTAATTCAGTATTCAAATTCTTGATTGAAGGTGATAGCACTGGTTTAGTCGATTCTTTCCACACGAAGCCAAAACCATTACCAACTTTTATCTTTAACCAATTACCATAATACTCTTCAATAAGATATTCTTCGTTCTTTGGTAACTCTCCTATCTTAACTAACTTTCCTGTACTATTATCATATAGTGCTAACTGTTTAGGAATCACCTTAAAATATTTATCCGTTGAAACAAAATCCATTCTGGTAGATGGTTCATATATATATCCAACTCTACCAGCGAAGGAAATTTTATACCAATTTCCGACTTGATTTATTATCGGATAGCTTACATCTGGATAGATAGAGCCGAACTTCACCAAATTTCCTGAAGAATTATCGTATACCGTTATGGTTTCTTTGGCCCTTACAATTCTTCCATTATTTGTATTGCCACTCAAGTTATTAATAGAATTTTCCAGTACGGGGCTTGTGGAATCTTTCCATACAAACCCGTACCCTTCTCCAAACTTTATTTTCAGCCAATTACCATAATACTCTTCTATTGGATATTCTTGACCTACCTGAAGTTCTCCCACTTTTACCAAGTTCCCAGTGCTGTTATCATAAACAGTCAGTTGAGCAGTAGATACTTTAAAGTACTTATCTTTAGGAGAAAAGTCCAACTTCACAGCAGGCGCATATACGTAACCAACTCTCCCGGAAAAATCAATCTTATACCAGTTACCAGTTTGATCGATGATAGGGTATTTAATATTTGGATCAATCGAGCCAAACTTCACTAGTGAACCCGAAGTATTATCATACACCGATACATAACCTTGTGTTAAAAAACTCCTGTTACTGTTCATAAGATTATTATTTATATTTTGTATCTCATGAGAGCTGACCGGAGATGTAGATGCTTGCCAGACAAATCCATACCCGTTTCCAAATTTAATCTTTATCCAGTTCCCATAAAAATCTTCTATAGGATAAACTTGTTTGGGTTGTAGTGCTCCTACGTTTCTCAATTTCCCTGTACTATTATCGTAAACGGATAAATACTGTTCACTGTTAATTTTAAAGAATTTATCTGATTCAATATAGTCTCTTTTAGTTGAGGGTTTATATATATACCCTTTCCTTCCAAGAAAATCTATTTTCAACCAACTTCCTTCTTCTGAAACAATTGATAATGGTACACCCTTTAAGATTGTCCCCATTCTCACAAGGCTGCCAGATGAATTATCATAGACAGTCAAGTTTGTAGTTCCATACGCCTTAAATAATTCGCTATTTTCTCCAGAAGATATGTTAAAAACGTTTTCACCTGTTGAAGGAATAGTAGCTTCTTTTAAAACATAACCATAGCTTTGACCCATTTTTACTTTAATCCAATTGCCGGCATCTTCAATGAATCTATAAGACTGATTATTTGCCAATTCACCTACTTTTACCAATTCACCAGTACTATTATCATATAAGGAAACGACTCCGCCTTTTGGAGTAAAGTAGCCTGCTTGATCAAACGTAAGCGTATAAGTCTTAAGAGAAAGTGTTTTCGAAGATTTTTCAACTTTAGCCTGCTCAGTAGTTTTAAGGGATTCATTGATTTCTACCGACTGTAGTTCAGTTGTTAGATCTTGTTGTTTTACTTCTTCAGTAGTTTCATTCACTTTCTTTATTACTTCAGCTTCTTCAATAGTGAATTCAGAAGGAGTATTTTTATCCTGTGTATTTCCCTCCGGTTCATCGTCTGTGACTGTTTCACTAATATCAGCAGTTTCTTTCTTAATTAGAATATCAATCTTTTTAACATATGCTTTCTTGTTACCTATTAAGATTACATAATAATCGGCATTTTCTCCAAATACCGGATAGCTTACTTCTTCAATAGCTGTTCCTATTATTTTCTCAAATTTATTAGTTTCGTATAGTTTTGCTTCTGCCTTAATTATAACTTGTTCAGTAGCTTCATCCACGTAAAATACAGCTTCTTCAGTAGTGGCTTCAGTAGCCATAATTGAAGCTTTCGGAATAACATATGTTGATAACCCTACTTGAATAGAGTATTCTTCACCGTTTTGATATACAAATAGATTTTGACCTTCAGTCAAATTGATACCATTTTCTAGAGCTAGTTCGTTTCGTACCTGTATCTTAATTAATTGATTAGACTCTTCTACGAATTTTTCCGTCTCTCTAAGATTAGTCTCTTCGTCCGTGGCCGCATAAGTCATTGCGGGTAGCATTAACATCAAAATCATTAACCAAGTAAGACTTCTCAAAAACCGTTTTCTTTTTCTTTTGAACCAGAAATACAATGTTGCATCCCCCTAGATATTTGATAAATTTTTGTAACATGCCTTAATATAGTATATTGTGGATAATATTAACTATCAATGGGGAAATATTAACATTTTAGAACTAATTGATGAATCCTGAAGAATTTTGTTCTAAATTGAATAAATATTTAGTCACTAAACAATAAAAAACCCTCAGTGATTTTTACTGAGGGTTTTAAGTGTTATGTTAACTTTAATCAGGATCATACTGGTTAAATAACTTTTTCATATAATTTATTAGATCTTCTCTAAGCTCTTCTTTTTGAAGGGCAAACTCCAAAGTAGTTTGTACAAAACCTAATTTTTCACCTACATCATACCTGTTCCCTTCAAATTCATAAGCAAAGACTCTTTGAATTTGGTTTAGCTTCTCAATAGCGTCGGTTAATTGAATTTCTCCGCCAGCGCCTACTTGTTTTTCCTCAAGGAACTTAAAAATTTGAGGAGTAAATACATACCTACCTATTATTGCCAGGTTTGAAGGTGCAGTACCTTGTGGAGGCTTTTCTACAAATTCTTTAACTTGATATAGTCTGTTCATTTGTTCAACAGGGTTGATAACACCATAACGGTGAGTTTCAGTTTCAGGAACTTTCATCACACCAATTACAGATGACTCGGTTTCTTCATATTGATTAATCAATTGTTTCAAACACGGGGTCTCTGACTGAACTACATCATCTCCCAAAAGAACGGCAAATGGCTCATCTCCTATGAATTTCTTTGCACATAATACAGCATGCCCAAGACCCATTGGAGACTTTTGCCTGATGTAGTGGATATCCACTAAGTTAGTTGCTTTTTGTACTTCATCAAGCAATTCAAATTTTCCTTTTTCAATCAAGTTATTCTCAAGTTCGGGATTACTATCAAAATGGTCTTCAATGGCTCTTTTACCTTTACCTGTTACAATAATAATATCTTCAATCCCTGCTTCGATTGCTTCTTCGACAATGTATTGGATGGTCGGTTTATCGACAATTGGCAGCATCTCTTTCGGCATTGCTTTAGTAGCAGGTAAGAATCTAGTTCCTAATCCGGCTGCAGGGATAATTGCTTTCCTTATCTTTTTATACAATAATCTTCACTCCTAGGAACATAAAGTATTCAAATTCATTATACCTAATTTACCGGAAAATATAAAACCAGAAAGCTTATCATTTTAGTAATATTTGGATTCTTCAGCAATAACTAAACCTATTTTTTTGTTTTCTTTCCAAATCTTATCATAATAGTTTAGAGGTACTTGTCCTTCAAGGATATAAGGACTTATTTCTATCGTAAAGCTTGGATATCCCGTCTGTTTGATGAACCAATCCTGAAAAGCTGCTGAAGGTTGATATACCGCCCTCACTAACGAATAACCAGTAATATCCCCAATTTTAGAAGCCAATTTATAATCTCTTCCATAATTATCCGTCTGGTTGAAAAACCAATAAATAATCTGTCCGGAAGAATGATATGTTGCTGAAGCCTTGAAATTATGCTTGTTTACAAAATTGGCCATAGCAATTGCTTCAGGTTCTGTGAACGGGGCAGTACCTTTATAATTTTTATAAGAAGGCCTCCCTGCATTATTGGATATATTTCCCCAATCTGCCGGGAACTGTCTATTAATGTCGACACCTCTAATATTTGCTTTCCATGAAGAGAAATCTGTGCTCAAATTATTAATTCTTAAAACCTCACTAGGGTTCATTGCACTTTTATACCCTTTCTGTACTAGTGTGACACCATCAGGATTAACCATCGGTACAAACCAAATACTCGTTTCATTCAATATCTTTCGTACATTTTTACCTTCAAATAATTGATTATTATGATAGGCATAAGCATAATTATCTAACATACTCATAACAACATTTGTTGTCATGTGCTCCCTTGCATGAGTTGATCCATCAATTAAAATTTCTTTATTTCCTTTACCAAGTTTTAAAGCATATAGTTTTCTACCATCGATCGACTTACCAATCGTAGTTAACTCAGTATTATCAGGATACATGCTCGCAATGGCATATAAATCCTTTTCCATTTGTTCATAAGAATATACTTGGCGGGGATTGACAATTAGAGAAACCTGTTTCTTTGTTCCCGGAGCATAAATAAACCCTTTTCTCCCGGAGAAATTAATTTCATACCAACTTCCAAGTTTATCTTCTATCCTAAAGGTAGTATTGGAACCAATTTTTCCTATTGGCATAAGTTTTCCATATGAGTTATCATACACACTTAATTCATCGATAGAGGTGACAGTATAACCAATATTTTTTCGAGAAGAGAAATGAGGCAGTGTATTTGATCGATATGGAGACGTTGACTCTTTCCAAACATAAGCATGTTTCCCCATAAATTCAATTGTATGCCAATTCCCAGCATCTCCAATTCTTTTATAGACTTGGCCCTTAGTTAAAGAGCCAACTTCTATTTGTTTACCATTTACATTCATAATAATTTCAGTATTATCATGTATAACTTCAAAATACTGGTCACTAGGTATAAATTTTAATTTCACTGCGTCCTTATAAATGAATCCCTCAATATTAGAGAAATTCACTTTATACCAATTACCCACTCTGTTAATATAGTTGAATTTACTATTCTCCCCCAGAGAAGCAATAGGTTTAAGAGTACCTGTTGAATTATCATATACTGTTGCACGTTGAGATAATGTAAAGGTGTTCCCGCCACTAACGTTGTAAGAATTTTTCTTAGTGATGACGTTAGGGATTGTAGCCTGTTCCCAAACGTATGCTTTTCTCCCCATTACATGAATTACATGCCAATTCCCCGCATCTCCGTCTCTTTTGTAAACCATTCCTTTTTCAAGATATCCTATTTCTTTCTGTCTCCCATTTTCATTTACCACTATTGGTACTATCTCTTTATCTATTTCAAAATACCGATTATGTTGTGTAAACTCTGGTTTTAGAGCTGTTTGATAAATATACATTTTTCTTCCAGCGAAAATCACTTCAAACCAATTCCCAACTTTTTTTAGCACCTGAAGATTCACACCAGAATTTAAGCGGGCTATAGAAACTAATTTCCCTGACGAGTTATCATAAATATCCAAATCTAACACAGTTTGAGCTGTGAATGTTTCTGTAGGCTGATTATAAGTTGGATGAGCAATGTTCGAAACATAGGGATCTGTGGCAGATTTCCAGACATAGGCTCTATGCCCCATCACTTCAATTACATGCCAATTCCCCGCATCATCGGTCCTCTTATACACGTGTCCTTCTTTTAAGTAACCAATTTCTATTTTTTTCCCGTCTTTGTTTATTATTATAGGCACTTCAGGTTGATTCACTTGAAAATACTTATGAGAAGATTGAAACTCAATTTTAACAGCTGATTTATAAATATACGCTTTCCTTCCTAAGACATTTACTACATACCAATTTCCACTAGACTCGATATACTTTAACTCTTGTCCTTTAGTCAGTTTTGCGATCGCCGTCAGTGAACCAGTTGAATTATCATATGCAGTAGCATCTTCTATTAACTTAAAAGTATGTACCGCTTCTTCACTTATGTAATTCTTTGAAGAAATATCCACTAAGGTAGCTGCTGGTTTCCAAACATACGCTGTTTTCCCTGCAAGTTCAACTTCATACCAATTTCCGACAGTCCTAATCTTTCGGAAAATCTCTCCCAATTCCAATTTACCTACTCGGATTAAGCCCTCACCATCATTAGAATATAACGAGGTATTTCTATCATTAATTTGAATATAGTCATAATCGGTATCACGTTTCACAAAATTAACTGAATTTAATGGTAGGAACCCTCTACGCCCTGAAATCTGGATTTCACCCCAACTATTCTTAACATTAGAAAAGCTGAGTGTAGTATCCTTGTTTAGCATTGCAAGTTTTCCAGAACTTAAAGAATTCTCTTCGTATATCGTGATATCTTGTATACTAGTAAAATCTTGATTTAGATTGTTTTCTTCATTTTTGGAAATAGGGACTTCTGTAGAGTCTATAGCCTGAGTAGCTTCTTTCCAAACATACCCGAGTTGATTCCCTATTTTGATTTCTAACCAGTTCCCTAAATCCCTGATCAAACGATACTTCCCATTTTCCTGCAATTTACCAATAGGAAGCAACTGATCGTTTGAGCCTTTTACATAGATTGAAACATTTGATACAAGCACTTTAAACGCTCTCTCTTTTTCGAAGGAATACTGATAAGTATTAGGTTCGCTCTCGGGATTTACTTTCAAACTTTTTACTATCAACTCTTTATTTTGTTCTTTAGAAATTTCATAAGGCTGCTGGCCTATAATAACTTTCCCTTCTGCATTTACTTCTGCTTCCATCTGATTAAGAACCTGAATAGTACTTCCATTCTCTGTTCCTACTAATGTATCACCATTGGCTAAAACTACTTTAGTATAACTTTCATTTACTTCCTCTACCTCTTCAGATTTTTTTAATACCTTGACTGTAGCCGCATTTAAATAAAATAAATTTTTGTTAATTGAAACGGAATAGGTATCGTCTTTGAAATAATTGCCATAGAACACTGAACCCTTACTAATATTAATTACGGAACCATTATCACTCGTAGCTTCAATATCACTAGACGTTTCAAATTTCACATACTCTGCTGCCTCTGCTTGATTTACATTTGAAACTATCGTTATTAGTAATACGAGAACTACTAGAACGTGCTGATACTTAATTCTCAAAACTTTCTACACCCCTCATGTTGTTATTATAGTTAACCAACGTAATTTTATATTTACAATATAAGAATTTCAAGTAAATATTTTCATTATATGACACTCCTATGTATTTCTAAAAATAAAAAAGCTTGATCTCAGAATCTCCCTTCCACTGCAATCAGCGGCTATGAATTATCATTTGTAAAAATTAAAAACCGAACTAACTCCCTTAAGGAAGTTAGTTCGGTTTTCACTTGGACTAAAACACTGTCCCAGTCCCTTTTTATTTAATTTCTGCTTGTTAAAACCGCAATCAAGAATTTTGGTAGAAGTATTTGTCTTTTCCATCTCCAAGGCTCTTTCAGTAAACGATAGAACCATTCTAAACCAAATTTCTGCAAAAATTCAGGAGCTCTGTCTATATTCCCTGCAATAACATCAAATGATCCACCTACACCTTGGTAGATACTAGGGGATGAAGTGTTCATATTTTCCAAAATCCAGTTTTCCTGCTTTGGACTACCTAAAGCTACAAATATGATATCAGGGTTAGCGTTATTAATTTTCTCTTTTATATACTCTTGATCTTGTTCATATCCATCAATTACTCCAACAATTCTTATAGAGGGAAAGTCCTTTATCAGTTTATCTTTAGCTGTTTCAGCCACACCCGGTTTTCCTCCATACAGGAAAATACTTTTACCATTCGATTCACAAACTTTACAGAGATGCATCATCAAGTCAATTCCTGTAACCCTCTCTTTTATCTTTCCGCCCTTAAGTTTGGAAGCGACCACAACACCTATACCATCAGGGATTTGGTAATCAGCATTATTAAGCAGAGTTAGAAGTTCCTTATCTTTTCTGGCTTTCATAATTTTTTCCGGGTTAATTGCAACAATAAATGATTTCTTATCATTCTCTATATCATTCAAGATTGATGTGGAGATCTGTTCATAATTAAATGTACAGACATCCACCCCCAAATAGTTCTCTTTCATATTATCACCTATTCTGGCAGTTAAGAATTGTTAAATGCTTTTTAATATTTTTAAGAGTTTTTAGAGTCTCCCAGGACTCTAACTTCAAATCCTTGTTTCTCCCAACTTTCACGGTTTATACAATTCTTGGTGTCAAACACCATCTTCGTCCGCATGTCATCCGCAATTACAGAAGGATCAAACTTCTTAAACTCATCATGATCAGTTAGTATAAGAATAATATCTGCATGTTCTGTTGCTTCATGGATGTTTTGAGTTTGGCGTTCCAAATTATTTTCTTTTATATGAGGATCATATACCGAATAATCAAGCCCTAATTCTGCTAAATGTTGAAGAACTTCAATGGCTGGACTTTCACGCATGTCATCAATATTACCTTTAAATGCAAGACCTAATACCGCTACACGTCCGTGAATAATTTGTTTATCTTCTAAAAGTGATTGTACTTTTTTAGCTGTGTATAATGGCATACCATCATTTGTATTTCTGGCTAAATGGATGATTTGCGCTAAATCAGGTTTTAATTCAACCAGGAACCATGGATCTACAGCTATGCAATGCCCACCAACTCCAGGTCCAGGGGTATGGATATTTACTCTGGGGTGAAAATTTGCTAATTTAATTGCTTCCCAGGCATTTACTCCCATTGAATCACTAATTTTGGCTAATTCGTTTGCAAAAGCAATGTTCACATCACGATAAGTGTTTTCAATTACTTTAACCATCTCAGCTGTAGTTGCATCTGTTAAATGGATTTCTCCTTTAACAAACAGTTTATACAAATCCTTTGTTAGCTCAGAAGATTTTTCATTAATCCCACCTACAATACGATCATTATTGACTAATTCTTCAAATACTTTTCCTGGAATAACTCGTTCAGGGGAATGCGATATATATAATTCTTCTCCAATATTAAGACCTGTCTTTTCTAACTCAGGCATCATGACTTTTTCAACAGTAAGTGGGGGGACAGTTGATTCAAGTATGATCAGATTTCCTTTTTTTACATACGGAACAATTGCCTCTGTTGCATTACGAACATATTCCAAATTGGCTGACTTATCATCGCGAATAGGAGATGGGACAGCAATAATAAATACATCAGCTTCTTCGGGAGTAGTAGCCACAGATAAGTTACCACTGTCAATTGCAGTTTCTAATTTCTCTGGAAGACCGTTTTCTTCTATATGGAGTTGTTTATTTTTAATTAAACTGATTGCTTTCTCATTAATGTCTACACCATGAACCTTCATGCCATGATTCGCGAACATCACGGCAGTTGGTAAACCAATGTATCCAAGTCCGACTACACACATTTTATTGAACATCTGTAAATCTTCCTTTCACCTTTAATCTATACAACACAAGTATATTTTTCATGCATTATCTATCAATTTCTTTATTTTGCACTATGAATTCTATTACGTCAATATGTTTCCCTTACCAACAAAAATTACAACATTTAATAAGAAGTTTATTTTTCGCAAATAGAGTAATACATTAAGCAAATAAGCTTTTATAGCAACGGATAAATTAGAAGTAAATAATTCCCCTCTATTCAAATTCGATGACCTTCTGTATAATGTAATATTGTGTAATTAAATCTAGACTACAAGTACATTCATATATATTTTTTCTGTTTTTTAAGATTTATTATTTTTTGGAGGGAGTAATAAAATGAAGGTCCTAATAACAACCGTTTTCACTTATCCACATTTAGGGGGACTATCTACACATGTACAAACTTTAAAAGAAGGCTTAGAACAAAGAGGACACGAAGTTGATGTCTTTTCGTTTAATTTATTGCCTGAATGGAAACAAAAGGGACTCGTTCAAATCCCTAGTTTCCTTTTGAATAAAGTGAAAAAAGGCTTGGGCTTCACTTTGACGCATGATATCCGACAAAACCTATTGACTCAATATATTAAAAAACATAATAAAAATTATGACATTATCAATGCACAAGATCCTTACGCTACTCTTGCTTCTATAGATACTGGCATTCCAACAGTTTCAACTGTACATGGTTATTTATCGTTTGAAGCAATAAGCAGAGGAACAATTATTGAAAACAGCAAGTATGATCAGAGGATTCGTGAAATTGAAATACAAGCATATCAAAAAACCTTAAAAAATATCACTGTTGACACTCGCATTAAAAACTATATTAAGGACTGCGCAGACGTCGATGCTCTAGCCATTAAAAATTTTATTAATGTAAACCAATTTAAACCAAGTAAAGATAAGAAAGCAGATCTACGTGATAAATATGGCTTTAAACAAGACCAGGACTTATTGTTTGTACCACGTCGCTTAACGAAGAAGAACGGGGTAATATACCCGTTGCTTGCTTTAAAAGAAGTGTTAAAAAAGAAATCAAATGTTCAATTAATATACGCAGGTACCGGGGAAGAAATGAAGAACCTTAAAAACTTTGTCGAAGAGAATAATCTTACCGAGAATGTTCACTTATTAGGTGCAGTCGATCACAAAAAAATGACAGACTATTATGCTCTTTCCGATGTTGTCCTAGTTCCAAGTGTTTTTAGTTCCGGTGTCGAAGAAGCTACTTCAATTTCTGCTCTCGAGTCTATGGGGTCAGGCTCTCCACTTATTGCAAGTGCGATAGGAGGGTTAAAGGAAATAGTAGAGCATAATGTAGATGGATTGTTAACCGAAGAAAAGAATGTTGAAGACTTGACTGAATCTATTTTATCATTGTTATCTAACCCTGCTTTCGGTGAGAAACTTGCTGAAAATGCCCGACAAAAAATAGAGAGAGAATACTCTCATTTAAGTGCAGCTAAAAAGTTTGAAGAAGTATATATGGTAAGTTTAGGTCAAAAATAAACTTTTTTAGCCAAGGGTCTTCCTGGACCCTTGGCTTTACTTATGACTCGTATTTGTTAAAAACGACTAGGCTACTCCTGCTATTAAAATTTTGCAATTTCATTCTTACTTAGTGAATTTTTAATAAATTCACATTACTATGTTCCTAATATATATGATAGAATGACATTACATTCTACCAATCTATGACAAAAAAGGAGAAAAACAAGTGAAAAAAACGTTGGTTACTGTCGCAGCTACTGCTGTGTTTTCAACTTCTTTTGTTGCTGAAGCCGCCGCCGCTACCTACAAAGTCCAATCTGGTGATTCCCTATGGTCTATTGCACGAAAACACGATATGACAGTCTCACAATTAATGATACTAAATAAACTTCAATCGGAAATCATTTACCCTTTGCAAATAATAAACGTATCTGATACACAGGTAAACAATCCTGATACTTCTTCCAAAAAAGAAACTGAATCTTCCATTCAACCACAAACTAAAACTTATACTATTCAATCGGGAGATACACTTATTGGGATAGCGAACCGCTACTCTATCGAACTAGGTGCTCTAAAGGAATGGAATAACATTACAAGTCATATTATTTATCCTGGTCAAAAACTAGTTGTTTCATCCATAAACAACACAGAAATCGGCAACACAAACACCTATCCTTCTCAAACAACTACACCAACTCAAAAAGATAACAAGATTCAAATCAGTGCAGATTATTACGAAATAAAACCGGGAGATACTTTATCTCATATTAGCATTCGAACAGGATTATCGGTCACTGAAATTAAAAAGATGAATGGTCTCTCGAATGACAATATTTATGTTGGGCAGAAAATAAGAATAAGCGCTATTCAAAAGGACTCTCCTACTGATTCAAAGACTGTTTCATCTACCGGTTTTAATACCAATACTTTGGTTAAAGTAGCAACATCCCTAACTGGTACACCGTATGTCTGGGGTGGATCTAATTTGACAGGCTTTGATTGCAGTGGATTCATTTATTACGCATTCAGCCAAGCGGACGCTGCTGTAAAGAGACTTTCAAGTGGAGGATACTATAATCGTTCTTATTATGTAAATACTCCTTCTGTAGGTGATCTTGTATTTTTCGAAAATACATATAAAAAAGGAATTTCCCACTTAGGGATATACCTAGGAAACAACCAATTCATTCATGCAGGAGATAACGGAGTCGAGGTCACTAACCTGGATAACCCTTATTGGAAATCCAAATTAGATGGATTCAAACGTTTCTACGAACTGTAAAATTATTTGGTTTCATAGGAAGAAGGAAGGTGCTCAAGATTTGAGCACCTTTCTTCTTATGCAAGAGCATTCAATTCTTTTATTCTATTTTTAATGAACTGAATATACTTATCATCCTGTTGCAATTCAAACACAATGACAGCCCTCTCCATATAGCTCTTTGCCAATTGAGGATTATTCAATAACTCTAGGTTGTATCCCTTGTGATAATGTAACTCTCCCAACAAGTAAAGGCTATCTTTATCTAAGCACCATTTGATGGCATCATCGCAATATTTATTCGAATCCTCAATGCGGTTCATTCTCGACAATACCCTTGCCAGATTATAGTACAAGCGTGTTTTAATTGTATAGTCATTCATATGGGGAAGCAGTTGCAGATGTTCCTTGATTTCTTCAAAAACTTCCAGAGCCTTATTCAGATCCTCTTTGAAATAGATGGCTCCAATTGTCAAAAGGATTTCCAATTCCCTTTCCAGCATGATCTTCCCTTTAAAGTGTGTGAGATGAATGGCGTTCTGAAGAGTTTCCATGGCTTTATCCAGTTCTCTGTTCACTTCATATAAATATATTCCTTTATGCCATAATAAAAGCTGTAAATTTTTATTGTTTTGCATAAATAAAGGGTTATTTAATTCCGCTCTTACAATATCCATCATTTCCTCATATCTGACACTTCTCCTAAGAATCTGCAATTGTTGAAATACTTCCTCGACATAGTCCAACCTCGGGGTTGTACCAATATTGAAAAAGTAGTTCACATCCACTCCTAGTTTCTGTGAAATCTGATATAATGTAGAGGCGTATGGGAACACATCCCCTTTTTCAATCTTGCTGATCTGCGCTTGTGTACAAATCCCCATTGCCAGTTCTTCTTGAGAAAGACCACTGTTCTTACGCAACTCTTTTATTTTTTTACCAACTGCTGCAAAATCCATACTAATCTCTCCTAAATATGCCTAGAGTTATATTTTACGAAGAAAATAAATGATAAATCTATATATACGCTTTAAAGTTAGGTAATTTGGCATTATAGCTGATTTCTTTGTTTAATTAAAATATGTTTTAATAATTATAACAGATACATCTTAATTTTATCGAATATTCAATCGAACAAGAAAGGGAGGAAAGTCCTATGAAAAGACGTTTTCTTACAATCCTTACCGCTTCTATCATTCTTCTTGGTGTTACAGGATTCTCGAATAACCCAGTAGAATCAGCGAGCTTCCAAATTCAAAAAGCCGAACTGCCAGATAACCCATATTAATATTTTACTTCAAAGCTTCCTGAGTGAGGAGGCTTTTTTTATAGAAAAGATTCTTATACGAATATGCTTAGAGTTATGAAAAAGAAGATATGTCTACATAACAGCCTTTATATTGCATTTTTTAAACTGACACTAACCATAAGTCAAATTACACACAAACAGAAAGCATGATAGGATAATAGTACAATATCAGAAAGGGGGCTTCATGATGAAAGATCTCAACATGAAAGTAAATCCTCTATATTCCGAGGTAGATTTGTCGATTCAGTTTCATTTCGAATTCAGTCAAGGTGAAAACAAGATCGGTGAAGCACTTGTTTCAACGTACTCCATCGCAAACAATTCTGAAACATCCGGACTCTCAGGCGTAATCAGTTACAGAAAAGAATCCAAATGTGCCGTGATCGACCGTTTTGAAGTCATGAACGACATCACCACCCCTTGTATGAACAAACTTCATCATTTCTTACATGTCATCGGCATGAAAGAAATCCACAACGGTTATGATTTATATCAAAAAGCATAAATAAGAAGAATAAGAAGGTACGTCCCTCATCGCGTTAACGCGATGAGGGACGTACCTTCTTTTATATAAGTGTATTAACAATGAGGAGGCTTGCGATTCTACTCGTCATATCCCGAATATCAAGCGTCGGATCGATCTCTACGATATCCATCGTCTGGACTTTCGGATGACGGATCGCTTCCTGGACCGCTTCCGAGAGCGTATCCGGATCCATCCCTCCTGGTCCGATCGCCGGGCAGCCCGGGGCGTACGCCTGGTCGAGTACGTCCATGTCGACGGATAGGTAGATGGTGTCGACTTTGGGGTCGAGGTGGGCTAGTGCCGACTGGATTAGTTCTGTGATGGGGCGTTGTCTGACGTCCTTCATCGTGTAGACGGTCACGCCTTGTTCAAACGCATAGTCATGATAAGCTTTGGCGTTCGCGTAGTTGCGGATCCCGATTTGGATCAGGTGCTCGCCTTTTACGTTCCCCTCTTCGATTAGTCTCCTGAACGGGGTTCCGTTGGTCGGACCGCCGTCTTCCGTGTTTCGGAGATCGTGGTGGGCGTCGAGCTGGATGATGCCCACCGTTCCCTTTGTTTCCTTGATCGCTTTCACGGTCGAGGTGGTGATGGAGTGATCGCCGCCGAGAATGACGGTCAGGGGTGCTATGCCCGCTTCGATGACTTCTTTCGTTGATTGGTAGATTCGTTGGTGGCACTCTTCAATTGATGTCGGGTGCATCGTGATATCACCGAAATCGATGATACTCTTATTGCTGATGTCCGTTTCTTCTTCTATGTTGTACGTCGTAAAGGAGTTCAGGCATCTTCTGATTGCGTCCGGTGCAAAGCTCGCGCCGGAGTGAGAGATCGACGGCTTTGAAAGGGGGGCGCCGATGATGGCGACCTCCCCTTTCACTCCTTCACTGTATGGTTGTAACAACTCCGCCGCCTTTGTCGTGTATCGATCCTTAAATTGCGCTTTCCCCGCAGGCTTAATGTGTTGAAATGTGCTCATGAAGCTTCTCCTTGCGGTAGATGATCCGTCCGTCTTTGATGACAGTATTCGTATGGTTCACGCCGTAGTGATACGGGACGTAATGATAGTTCGGTGCATCCCAGAGGACAATGTCTGCTTTGCGACCTTTTGCTAGTTTCCCAGCTTGTTCTCCGCGGTTGATCGCATACGCAGAGTTCACCGTGACAGCGTTCCAGATTTCTTCCGGTGTCATCTTGAGCTGTAGGGATGCCAGATTCATGATGAACTGCAGATTCTCTGTCGGCGAGCTTCCCGGGTTGAAGTCCGTGGACAGAGCGACTGCCGCTCCCGCTTCGAGCATGCCACGTGCGTTGGCGAACTTCCCTTTGTTTAAGTAGAATGATGTGCCTGGCAGGAGGACGGCGATTGTGTCCGTTTTGCCTAGTGCTTCTATTCCTTTTTCGGATGCACCGACTAAGTGATCTCCGCTCGTCGCCCCGATTTCGGTCGCCATTTCTGTGCCGCCTAATGGATCGATTTCATCCGCATGGATTTTGACGGAGAAGCCTTTTTCCTTTGCCGCCTTTAAAAATTGGCGTGATTGTTCGACCGTGAAGACACCTGTTTCACAGAAGATATCAACAAATTCGGCGAGGTTTTCCTTTTCAATATCGGATAGCATATCGAGCATTTCTTGGAGGAATTCATCAGAACGGTCTTTGAATTCCGGTGGGATCGCGTGTGCCCCCAAGAATGTGGATACAAGGTCGGCCGCGTGGTCTTCGTTCAGTTTTTTTGTGACACGGAGCTGCTTCAGTTCCGTTTCTTTGTCGAGGCCGTACCCGCTTTTGGCTTCGACGGTGGTGACGCCGTAAGAGATCATCCTGTCGAGGTGGAAGCGGGCTTTTTTCAGCAGTTCTTCTTCAGATGCTTCACGTGTTGCTCCTACCGTGGAAAGGATCCCACCGCCTCTCTTTAGGATTTCTAAGTAAGGAACACCTTGCTGCTTCAGTGCCATTTCGTGTTCACGCGAACCGCCGAACACAAGATGGGTGTGCGGGTCGACAAGACCTGGGGAAACGAGCTTCCCTTCCGCGTTGATCCGCTCGGTTGCTTTGTAAGTTTGGGCATCTTCGTGCGTTCCAATCCAGTCGATGAGCCCGTCTTTGATTCCGATGGCCGCGTTCGTCAGGATTGGGAGTTCACTCATTTCTTTCCCTTTTAAAGGACCGTCCCCATGGTCCATCGTAAGCAATTGTCCGATGTTTTCGATGATCGTGTCGAATTGTTTGGTCATCCCTTATTCTCCTCCTTTTTTCATCGGGATTTGAATGTTGTGCTTTTCAGCTGTTTTTTCAGCGATATCATAGCCTGCGTCTGCGTGACGGATGACGCCCATACCAGGGTCGGTGGTCAGGACACGTTCGAGGCGTTCTTGAGCGAGGTCCGTTCCGTCGGCTACAACGACCATACCAGCATGCAGGGAGTACCCCATTCCGACTCCGCCGCCGTGATGGAATGAAATCCATGAGCCGCCTGCCGCTGTGTTGATGAGTGCGTTCAGGATCGCCCAGTCGCCTACTGCGTCACTTCCGTCCTTCATGCTTTCCGTTTCGCGATTCGGTGATGCGACCGATCCACAGTCAAGGTGGTCACGTCCGATGACGATCGGAGCTTTCAGTTCGCCTTTACGTACGAGTTCATTAATGGCAAGACCCATCTTCACACGCTCACCGTAGCCCAGCCAGCAGATACGGGAAGGCAGCCCCTGGAACGATACCTGTTCCTGAGCCATGTCGATCCAGCGGTTGAGTGCTTCATTTTCAGGGAATAGCTCTTTGATCAAGCGGTCCGTTCTGTAGATGTCCTCAGGATCGCCTGAAAGCGCTGCCCATCTGAACGGCCCTTTTCCTTCGCAGAACAACGGGCGGATGTAAGCAGGGACGAATCCTGGGAAGTCAAATGCATTTTCGACGCCTTCGTCTTTTGCGACCTGACGGATGTTGTTGCCGTAATCGAATACGATCGAGCCGCGTTTTTGGAACTCGAGCATCGCTTCCACGTGTTTGGCCATGCTTTTCTGTGAAAGCTGAGTGTATTGAGTTGGGTTTTCTTTTCTGAGTGTTGCAGCCGCTTCTAATGTATAGCCCTCAGGGACATATCCGTTTAGCGGGTCATGAGCTGACGTCTGGTCGGTCACAATGTCGATCTTAACGCCTCTTTTCAAAAATTCATGATGAACTTCGGCTGCGTTTCCTAGTAACGCGATGGACAGAGCTTTCCCTTCGTCCCTTGCTTCATATGCCATAGCGATGGCTTCGTCGATGGAGTCCGTCTTGACGTCGCAGTATTTCGTGTCAAGGCGCTTCTGGATGCGCTCTTCATCGACGTCGACCGCGATGACGACCCCACCGTTCATCGTGACGGCGAGTGGCTGCGCGCCACCCATCCCGCCAAGGCCGGCTGTCATGGTGATCGTTCCTTTTAAGGAGTTGTTGAAGTGCTTCTTGGCTAATGCCGCAAACGTCTCGTATGTTCCTTGCAGGATCCCTTGTGTCCCGATGTAAATCCAGCTTCCCGCCGTCATTTGACCGTACATCATGAGGCCTTTTTGATCAAGCTCGTGGAAGTGCTCCCAGTTTGCCCATTTCGGCACGAGCACTGAGTTTGAAAGCAGGACCCTTGGAGCCGCTTTATGCGTTTTGAACACACCGACTGGCTTACCGGATTGGACAAGCATCGTTTCGTCATTTTCAAGGTTTCTGAGCGTGTTGACAATCGCATCGAACGACTCCCAGTTACGCGCCGCTTTCCCAATGCCGCCGTAGACGACGAGCTCTTCTGGGATCTCGGCTACTTCAGGATCAAGATTGTTGTACAGCATGCGGAGAACCGCTTCCTGCTCCCATCCCTTGCACTCGATTTCCGTCCCCTTTTTCACATTGACGATCCGTTTGTTTGCATTAACCATTTGTTGTTTCCTCCTTTGTTTTAGTGATGGATGTTAGTTGGAATTGTTTTAGCCAGCTTGCTGCTTTTTCAATATCTTTTGAAAAAATCCGGTCCTTCGTGATGGAAGGAACAATTTTTCTAGCTTCTTCATAAAATTTGCGGGTCGTGCTAGCGAGCAGGTCCGTGCCGCGGTGCTCGACTGCCTGCAGGTTGCAAATCAATTCGACGGCGAGGACCCTCCTTGTATTTTGTAAAATTTGATACGCATGTCTCGAGCCGATTGTACCCATACTCACGTGATCCTCTTGGTTCGCCGATGATGGAATGGAATCGACACTTGCCGGGTGAGCAAGCGTTTTGTTTTCCGAGACGAGTGATGCCGCGCAGTATTGCATGATCATCGCCCCTGATTGAAGACCCGGTTGCGGGCTCAGGAATGCTGGCAGATCGTTCAGCTGCGGATTGACGAGCCGCTCGATTCTGCGTTCCGAGATGTTGGCGAGTTCTGCTACGGCAATTTTCATGAAGTCCATTGCAAAGGCGATCGGCTGACCATGGAAGTTGCCTCCGGAAATGATCTTTTCCCCGTCTTCAAAAATCAGCGGGTTATCGGTCGCTGCGTTCATTTCAATTTCAAGCTTTTCTTTTACATAATCGAGTGCCTGCCAGGAAGCGCCGTGCACTTGCGGGATGCATCTCAAGGAGTAGGCATCCTGAACGCGGATGTCGCCCTGTTTGGTTGTAAGTTTACTGTCCCGTAAGTATTCTCGGATTCGTTTGGCCGTTGCAACTTGCTGAGGATAACCTCTTACTAAATGTATATCTTCGTCAAACGCATCCATGATTCCTTGCAGACCTTCCATTGTAAGACTAGCAATCATCTCGCTTTGGTATGCAAGCTCTTCCGCTTCAAGGTATCCGATGACGCCCATCGCCGTCATCGCCTGGGTGCCGTTGATGAGCGCCAGACCTTCCTTCGCCTGCAGCTGGACTGGGAAGATGTTTTCTTTTGAAAGGACCGGCAGGGTTTGGTGGATTTCTCCTTTGTAATGAACCTCTCCTTCACCCATGAGCGCCAGTGCCAGATGGGATAACGGTGCGAGGTCGCCGCTTGCCCCGAGCGATCCCTGCTGCGGAATCACCGGATGGATTTCTTTATTCAGGAACTCCACCAATCGTTCAACGATGACCGGCCTCACACCGGAGTAGCCTTTCAAGAGGGCATTGGCCCTTAGCAGTAACATCGCCCTCGACACCATTTCAGGGAACGGATCGCCGACACCGCACGCATGGGAGTGGATCAGATTGAGCTGAAGCTCCTCCACATCGTCCGAATCAATCAGCACATCGCTGAACTTCCCGAAGCCCGTCGTAATCCCATACACCACGCGCTTCTCCTTCACGATCCTCTCAACCGCTTCCCGGCTCTTCTTCACCCTCTCCATACTTTCAGGGGAAATCACAACCTCCTCCCCCTCATAAATGATCCTCCTCGCATCCTCCAAACGCAACGAACACCCTGTCAACACAACCATCTATATCACCTCTATCAATAAATTTTTGCTTTCCCACTTTAACGCACAGCGGGACGTACCTTTAGCTGGTTACCGCGTTCCCCTAGTGCGGGACGTACCTTCAAAACGTTTCAAACAGAAAAGGAGGCTCGACCCGAAGACAGAGTTCTGCCTCGGGTCGAGCCTCCTTTTGACTGGTTTCTATAGGCTCTTTCCTATTCAACTATTAAATATGATTGATGCCTAAACCGATTGTTTCATGTTCCAATCCTTTAATGGGCGCGCCAATCGTTCCATACAGTGCAACTGCTATCCATTCGCCTTCCTCTTCGTTTGCATAAGGCGTTCCCCTTACGATTGAGAAGCGAAGGCCGACCGTTCGGAGGACTTCCCCGATCTGGGTGTGTCCCCTGGTCACCCCGGTGAGGGCTTCCATGGTCGCGTGATACAGCGCATGCATTTCCCGATAAAGATCTTCTCGTACAAGATCGCTTCGTTTTGCTGCCGTTTCGATGGCAGCGACAATCTTCTGACTGTCCATGGAGCCGATTTTGCCTGTGCAATAGCTCCAGTTCAACTCATTAAAATGCCGATTCCACTCTTCCTCCTCACGATCAAGGAGCAGAAGGAGCATGGCATTCTTTCCAATTTTGGTAGCATCCATTTTATCCAAGTGGCACTTCCACCTTAACAAGAAAATTCTAAAAATACTAATAACTACTTATATTGTATGAGGTACCTTTCATCAGGTCAACGAAAAATGTCGTGATTTTAGAAACTTAGAGAGGTAGTTTGGTAGTGTGGTAAAGGGTTGGGAGGTGGTTGGTGGTAAGATTGAATCATTAAAAATAGACGTCCCTGACGTTCAGGTTCGCCTCGGTGGCAACGTATGATCAATCTTCTTGTTTCCTGCCTTTTCCTTTATATACATTTGGATTCTTCAAGAAGTATGTGATGCTCCCATCGTCACATTTATGACTAAGATAGGAGAGGATATCAAGTCTGTCTTCTTCTGATAAAGTATCTGTTCGGGGAAATCGGACTCGGACATTCAATTTTTCCTGGCCATCTTTATTTTCCAGTACAACCTTACAATCGAGAGGTTTCTTCTCCCGATCATCTACACGGACATACTTGAACGGAATGGTGTGCCTCGCATCGATCGGTACGGCAAACAAAGCGCTGAATCCGACCGTCTCCAGGATTTTATCCGAATAGAGGATCCCTTCTAGGGCATGTGAAAAGCCCGGCGGCCTGCTGACTACCACCAATCGGTTATAATACTGCTGCCCTTGAAATAAGACGAGGTGTTTCTTTGTGATCGTTTCAATTTTTTTGGACACGTGGAAATCTTCGAATATGAGAATGAATTCTTTATCCATTACTTCCTCCTTCTGAGCTCAATTTTAGATGATTAGCACCTAGGAGTAATTTCCTATTTATTACAATTCGACAGTAAATTCCGTTTTCCTGTATAAAATATAATCTTTTTACAAATTCTTTAAAATTTTTCAGATAGGGATTTTTTAAGGAGGATCATCTCTTCTTTACGATCCAGATACTCTTTATATAGGGTAAGATCTTGATTTGGAAAATAGGAAAGAGTCCGTTCTTTATCGATGAGTGGATTGTCAATCCCTTCAAGATAAAAAGGGTAACTGCTCCATAGGTAAGACGCTGAGGAAATCGTAAGCCCGGCTTCGGTCGGATTGAGGTGGATGTATTTGCTGAGGCCGATAAAATAAGAAGTTGTATCAACATAGGTGGCTCCGAATCTGCCATGAAATAAATGGCCGACACAATCATGGTGGTTATTAAAATAAATGGCGTAACGGGTATGCTGTGTGTGAAGGATCTTATTGAGCGGGACTACATCACTTTCGAGAAGCAAGTGAAGATGGTTAGGAATGAGGCAGTATGCGTGGAGTTTAAAAGGATATTTCTCTTTCGTGTCGAGGAGATAGGATAAATATTTACGCTTATCATCGTCTTCAAGGAAAATATTTTGTTTTCTGTTGCCGCGGCAATAAACATGATACGTGCCCGGCTTCCATTCTCGTGCCTTTCTTGGCATTGAATCACACTTCTTTTAAATTAACTTATTTTACCCCAACTCTTTCGACACTGATCACCAAAATTCCTGCCTAATCCCAAAATCAAGGTACGTCCCTCACCGCTTTAACGTAATGAAGGACGCTCCTTCTTATTTTTGCTTCTTCTTTCCGGTGTAGACGATTCGGCCGTTTTCCTTGATGAAGCAGGTTAGTTTGCTGCCGATGCTAAGTGGCTTTAGAGAATGCTCTGGATCCTGATGGTATAGACTTCTTTCCCTGTCCCTAGTGTTTAGGAAAAGGTGTATCCGTTTTTTTCCGTAATCTCCTGCCCGGAAACGACTCGTTCCATTTTTGGATATCTTGATGCTTGTTTTAGTCGAATCAAATTCGTTATCGCTCCAATTCTGCTCCGTTTCATTTGCTGCTGTTTTTCCTTTACCGTGTTTGTCATTATTGCAACCGATCTCCCTCATTCTTTTCTCCACCCCTCTGGTTTCTATAACAACAAATGATAATTTTTTACTTTTATTATACACAAACTAGAAAATAATGGAAATTTATTTTAGTGGTGTCGACATTTCGAAATCTCACTTACCTTTTCAAATCGTGGAATAATCCGTTATCCCCATTCAAAAGGATTATCTTGATGAAAAAAGGGATAGTCGGTGAAGCGTATGGAAATCGAATTGCACGAAGAATTACAACGTTATCGCAAGGAAGTACTCGAATTAAGTCAGGGGGAAGCTGCTGAAAGATTGAACATCGGATCGAGCAGCCTGTCCAACTATGAACGTGGCATCCGGGAAATTCCTTCAAAGATGCTCCCGAAATTCAAGGAAGTGTACAAAATCCCCACAAAGGAAATGAACCGCATCCTATATGGAGAGAACACGGATGAATACAACTCGGACCCAATGGTACTCCGCGAGTCTTTTGAAAATGAAGAGACTGCTGCCATTATCCAGATGCTGGACGAACACCCGAAATTGAAAAGGGTTCTCGCTTCCCTCACATATCAGACGGATAAGCGAAAAGAAAAGTTTTCTAATCAAGTAAGCCAACTGTACAACTTTATACGTGAATGGTAATGGGAGAGGGACGTACCTTTAGCGTGCTAAAGGTACGTCCCTCATTGCTTTAACGTAAAAAAGCACTCTGGATTCGGGTTGGAATCAGAGTGCTTTTTCGCTTTGAAATGTATATTCGGTTTGTAGTTCTTGTTTAAGCCAATTTAACATTTTATTCGCATCCATATTCCCCTGCTGGCCTTTGTCGAATGCTTTTTGCATGACGGAGAGGAGATGCTGTTCCTTGCTGACTTTTTTGTTCAAAAAGACAACCTCCTACAAATTCTGACTGTTTCTATTACTTTAATACACCGTTTGTCAAAAGTTCAAACATTAATTAATTGATATGTTACCAGATTTATACAAGCATTTAAATATATTTTGTGAAAACTTAGTGACTTTTTTACTATATCTACTTAATGTTTTTCACCGATATAAATCGGGTAAAGTGTTACACTTTATCTGAAGGTTTTGAAACAAAGGCAAAATCATCGAAAGGTGATGACGCAAAGCTATAGGGGCTATCCGATGCCAGCCAGCTACCATAACCAGGGAGGGATTAATTTGTCGTTTTTAACCCCGGAAGAAATCATGATCAAGAAGAAAAACAAAAGAATTTTAATGTACATTGGAATTTTTACTGGAGTTGCAATAGTAGTGGGAGGAACTACAGTTCTCGCCTACGGGTTATAAAAAGTGTGATAAAAAGGCGTCTTTTGACGCTTTTTTTTATTGGATTTTTCTATTATTCTACAATATATGGAAAGTTTCTCTTTTTTTCGATAGAATATTAGTTGAGCCTATACGACCTTGGAGGAAACCGCTATGTTGAGAGAAATCAAAATGTTCAAAGGACTTAAAGATCCTTCATTCTTTTTCTACAACCTATCCACCACTGAAAACTTAAAAGGGTACGCTAAAAACCTACTTTACCTTATTCTGTTATCCGCCCTCGTGTTTGGGTTGATTTCCTCTTTTGGACTAGGAATGGATTCTCTTTCCAAAGAGTTGAATACCCTCTCCCCCGCCTCATTTGAATTAGAAAAGTTCTTGTTTTTCATGGGTAGAGTCCTCACCGGCATCTTCTATTCCATCATGACCCTATTCATCCCGAGCGTCATTTTTTGGACGATTTCTGAACAAGGAGAATACCGTAAGCTCGTCATCGTCCAAGGGTTAGTTCTCCTGATACTTCTCCTTGAAAAACTGACCTACATCCCACTATCCCTATTCCTTTCACTGGATTGGTTCTCATCCCCGCTTTCACTCGGGGTCATCGCCCAGTACCTAACGATGAATGAGTGGGTCATGTATTTCTTAGGCAGCTTCTCGTTATTTAAAATCTGGATTTTCTACATTCAATATAAAGGGTTGAAACGACTCACCGAACAGAAGAATTGGCTGATTTGGACCGTCATCCTTCTGACCAACCTCTTTTTCTGGGCAATCACGGCATTTTTAGCCTACATCGATTTTTCAACATTACTTTAATGTCTAAAGGCTGGGATCATAATGAATAGAAAAAAACACCTATATACTGGTCTTGCTTTATCTCTCTTGTTCGTTGGAACGAATGGCTACCTCATTGAGAAGGCCGAGAGCAAAGTCGACCGTGAAGTCCGCATAGAAGAATGGGAATCACTAGGGAAAGATGAATTGCAGAAAGAACTCCCTAAATCGGGGGTCGTCACATCAGCCGAGGAAACCTACTTATACTTCAATGACGAATTCGGCTCTTTCAAGAAATTCCTTGTCAAAGAAGGCGACGAAGTGAAGGCGGGGACACCGCTATATGAATATGAAGTCACCGATTACACTGGACAGCAGGATGTCCTCGAGTCAGAGGTCGACCAGCTTGAAGATGAAATCGACAGTATCGAGGATAATATCTCAGATTTGGAACGTATGGAGCGTTCCCTGCCATCTACTTCCTCAAATGAAGAAGAAATCCCGCTTGAAGCGAGTGCCCTTGAAACAGAATATGATATCAAAAGGGAGATTGCTTCAAGGGAATTGGAAAAGGACCGCCTAAATAATCAAATCGATAGTCTGGAGCGTCAAATTTCCGACTTGAAATCCTACGAAACGACGCTGACCGTTGAAAGCGGCGGTGAAGGGATCGTCAAGGAGCTATCTCATTCCGTCCAGAATCCGTTAATCACGATTGCTTCAAAGTCAACGGTCGTGACGACTGACCTGACGGAAAAAGAGATCATGGACGTTGAGGAAAACATGGATGCCAAGGTGCAGTCAGAGCTTGAAAAGAAAACGCTGAAAGGGTTGGTTTCACAAGTATCTTCCCTACCGAAACGCGATCCGCACCTTGATACCGACAGCATGTACCCAATCAGCATCACGCTTCAGGATGAGGACAATAAGCTCCTATCAGGACACCATGTACTGGTATCGGTCATCACGGATGAAGTAAAGAACGCGTTGGTCGTTCCAATGACTGCAGTTGAATATTCCAGTGCCAAGAAATACATCTGGGTGTTGACGGATCAAGGTACCGTGAAGAAGAAAGCCGTGAAAACCGGCCTTCAAGTGGACGGCAAGGTACAGATCAAATCCGGTGTGAAAGCTGGCGAGTATTATATCATCGATCCAGAAGATGTCCCGGCACTTCAAAACGGCGCTTCGTTCATCACTGCGATGGATTGGGATCGGATCAAGCTGAGAGACTTGAAGAAGCTGGACAGGGAGACTGTCATCGAGAATCTTTTATTAGGGATTCTGGAGAGAAAATAAATCGATTTTGGGATCCGCTCTGAGGTGAGAGCGGGTCTTTTTTTATACATAGTCTCTTGGGGAGTGTTGATACTAACGGTATCATAACTTCAATAGGAGGAGATTAGTCTGAAACTCTTCAAAAGCGTCTTCATTGCCATCATGTTAATTTCATTGGTTGCCTTCTCCCTGCCAGGCTCATGCGGTTTCGCCGCGACTATTGCGAAGAAAAACGTCATCTTCATGATCATGGACGGAACGAATTCTGATATCATCACCCTGTCCCGCTGGTATAAAGGCTCAGGGCTCAACCTGGACAAGATCCTTGTCGGAGGTGTCCGTACTTATTCCAGTGAATCCGCCATCACCGACTCCGCAGCAGCTGGAACCGCCATGGCGACCGGTGGGAAAACGCGCGCTGACTATATTGGCATGAACGCGGATGGAAAACCGGTCCTGACCGTGCTCGAGGCTGCCAGACTGTCCGGATATGCAACCGGCATCGTCTCAACCTCCCCCGTCCAACACGCCACGCCTGCCGCTTTCACCTCCCACACCCTTAACCGCGATGAATTCGGCGACATCGGCGAACAGCAGGTCTACCAGGAACTCGATGTCGTCCTCGGCGGCGGCGCAGCCTGGTTAAAGCCTCAATCGAATAAATCCGCCAAAAACGACGACGGCATGCTCAAAACCAGCCAAACCTCCCGCCAAGATGGCGAAAACCTCCTCGCCTATTTGAAATCCTCTCCCCTTTACCACTTCACCGCATCGAGGGACGTACCTTCTAATCTTGATGCTCCTAAGAAGGTGTGGGGTGCGTTTGCGGAAGAGGACCTGGCTTATGATTTCGACCGTAAAGGATTAAAGCTGGATGAGCCAACGCTTTCCGAGATGACATCGGCGGCCATCGAGCATTTATCAAAGAAAGATAAGGGATTCTTTCTCATGGTCGAAGGCAGCAAGGTCGATTGGGCAGCTCATAAGAATGACCCAGTCGGAATGATTAGCGAGGTTCTCAGCTTTGACCGAGCTGTAGGTGAGGCGCTTGAGTTCGCTGTACGAGACGGGAATACAATGGTCGTGGCCGTCACTGATCACGGGAACAGCGGGCTGACTCTCGGTAATCACGATACGGATAAAACATACAAGGGCCTGCCGAGTGCTCAGTTTATCGATCCATTGAAAAAAGCGAATATGACGGTTAAAGGAGCCACTTCCCGGTTGAAGGATGATCGGTCTAATTTGAAAGCTGTTTTGAAATCTTATGGATTAACGAGACTCAGCAAAAAAGAATACTGCAAGATGAACGAGGCAAAGAACGTTGAGGACTTAGAGGATGAGATGGTCAGATCCATGGCAAAACGGGCGAATCTTGGTTTCACGACCCATGGTCATACGGGAGAGGATGTATTTTTATATGCGTATGGACCCGGTAAACCTTCAGGGTTGGTTGAGAATATTGACCTGCCTCATGTAATGGCTCGGTATCTTGGGTTTTCATTGAAATCAACGGCGTTTTCTGCGTGGTATGTGGACGGAATGGAACTTTTTGAGGATGCGGGTTATGAAGTGCGGATTGATAAGCGTGATCCCACTAATCCTGAATTGGTTGTGGTGCGTGGGGATGAGGAGCTTCGGTTTCCGGAGAATAAGAACTTTTATAGGAGGAATGGGGAGGTTGTTAGGTTGAAGAGTGTGAATGTTTTTGATGGGAAGAGGTTTTTTGTGCATTGGGGAGGGGATTGAGTGAATGGCGTTGCTGGATTCTTGAGTAGGGTGCCAGGCTCAAATGGGGTGTTTTGAGCCTGGCTCAGATCGACTATTTTGAGCCAGGCTCAATCTAGTGATTTTGTTCTTGGATCTAGGTGCACGCCCCGCCATTTGTACCTGGTACACCCCACCACCATTCGACATTTCCCGAGAAATATCCCCTCCCTTTTCCCCAACCTCCGCAGTTTTCCCACTTTCATTCCATTCCCTACCCTTTTTGCGTTATAATAAAAGAATGCGATTTTATAGATGGGAGAGATTGATGGATGGCGATTCGGATTGAAGAGTTGAAGGATAAATTGATTCCGATGAGTCGGTCGATACAGGGTGAGTTGAATCCGGGGACCGACGATGGACGAAATATTGTCTCAAAAGGGCTTCTTTTGTTTCGCCAGAACCTGGTTTCGAACGTGAAGGTGCGGGATGATGAAGCGAGTGCCGATGTTCAGGATGTGACTCCTGTATCGGTGCGGCTCGACTTGCAGTTCCCCCTTCTGAGCAAATGCTCCTGTCCCCATTCCGGCTGGTGCAAGCATCAGATGGCCACTTTTTTCATGATCTACAACAAGGTGGCGCGGGTGAGCGAATGGATTCAGGACTGGCGCAGCCAGGAATCATCCGCTCAGGTTGCGGACGATACATCCTCCCTGGACGATTTATTGAAGAAACACAGCAATACCGGGGGACTCCGGAAAGCAAGTGAACTCTTGGAGGAACGCATATCGCGTGGCGATACACCCCAGGAGTGGTGGCAGTTTTTTGAGAACCTTTTACAAAAGGAAGACCTTCAGCTCCTTGAGAGACAGCCTTATTTGATGGATGTGATCATCCAAAACATTTATAAGCGTTTCAAGAAGGAAGAGCCTTTCGAACGCGAATGGAAGCCTCTATATCAGCTGTTCGCCACCTACTTCCTGACGGTGGAAGTGGATTCCTTTTTGCAAAAGAGGGAGATCGAGCTGAATCGCGAGCAGTATGCTCTGTTCGATTACCTGCTTGATCAGATGGAAGATGCGGTGGAGAAGCTGTCGGTTCATGCGATGCCGTTCAGTTTCGACCCGTTCATTTCCTTTTTAAAAGAAAAGTCGACCGAGATGAGCACGGATCAGAGTCATAGTACGATGATCAAAGCCGAGGTGTATCGCTTCCTCTGGTATTACCTGTTCAAGCAAAAGGCATGGCGCCGTGCGGAAGTTGAAAGATTGGAAGCTCACAACACAGACGATGATGCCTTTGTTCATATCGCCCTCCTTCATCAGTATCTGTTACTTGACGATTTGGAGAAGGCTGAGGAGATGGTGGAGCGAATCGGGACGGAGCTGGTGGTTTATTCAGAATTCTGGTTGGTGAAGTTTGTACTTTCGAAGCGATATGAAGCACTGCTTCTATTATTGAAGGCGATATTAAAAAGGCTTCCCTCCTATATCGGTGAACGTGACCATTACGAAGCGTCAAGCTTTGTGCGTTGGTTTGTCCGGAAGCTGCCTTCTGAGTGGCTGATGGAAAGGGATCCCGCTTTCCTACGGGAGCTACTGCTTTCGATGCTGCCGTTCAGCTATTACAGCTACACGGATTTCCTGCTCAACACGAAAGCCTACCGGGAATGGGTCGAGCTTCAGAAATATATGGGCTATAGCATCCCTGAAATGGAGAACCTCGGACTTCAACAGGTGTATAAAGAGTCACCGGAGCTTGCGCTGCCGCTCTATTATCATGGCGTGATTGATGCGATTGAACAGAAGAACCGTGACAGCTACAGGCAGGCCGTCAAGTACATGAAGAAGATCCGGACGATCTACAAAAAATTGAAGCAGACCGATAAATGGGATTCCTATCTCGATTATATCCTTGAGAAATACAAGCGTCTTCGGGCGTTCCGAGAAGAATGCAGAAAGGGTAAGTTGACTGATGCTTAAATTGTCTTCCGTGAAAATCAATGTTGACGCAACTAAATATAGCGATCGATTTTTCCTGACTGCTGAAAACGGGGATGGAGACCTTCTCAGGCCTTCAGAATGGAAGGGTCAGCTGTTCCTTTGGCATGAGGATACGCATTACGGGATGCTCCTGAACGATACCGTCGTGGATGATGGGATCGTTGTATCACGATGGCAGCTACTCACCCTTCTCGCTCAGGAGCATTTCAGTGCGATGGTCGATTGGGACTGGAACGAGACCGGCCAGGCATGCAATGCCATCGCTCCGGTCATCTACGAAGCGATCGAGGACGGACGCTGGCTCCCCCGCTTCGATGAATGGCAGGAAAAAGGGCTACAGTTCCATATCCCTGATGAAGTATGGGAAAACTTCACCGATGATTTCTGGGAGCAGGACCTCCTTGAAGGTACGTCCCTCGCTACGTTAACGCGGCAGTGGTTTGAAGGATCGTTGAATGAGGCGATGGCTGCAGGCCGATCTCAAGCCATGAAGCGAATCCAGAAGCTGAAGGAGAGTACGCTGACGTCGGAGGAGCTTCAGGCTTATTTCGATGAGGAACGCTGGAGTGAATGGATCCGTGGTGATGAGGATGGAGAGCTTCCGTTTACGATCGGGCTCCGCATTTCTGAGCCACTCGATGAGGATGAAACGTGGCAGCTCGAGACGATTTTGCGTGACCGTAAGAAGGAGAAGCGCGTGATATCGCTTGCCGAGGATACGGTCCCTACCCCTTGGAAACGATATTTGCCGAAGGTACGTGAAGAGCAGGAACGCTGGTTGAAGATGATGCCGATGCTGAAGGAACAAGACGGTTCGTTGACCGATTCCCTCAGTGAACATGATGCGTGGGATTTCCTTTCTGTTCTGAGTGAGAAGCTTATCGATCTTGATATCGACATCCTCCTCCCTTCCTGGTGGGAAGCGATGAAGGATGCACAGGTGCTCGTGAAGGCAAAATTGAAGAACACCGATACGAGTTACCGCCCTTCATTCGTCGGGCTGAACGCGATGCTCGACTTCGATTGGCGACTGTCGATGAATGGGGTCAATTTATCCGAAGAAGATTTTAATAAGCTCGTAGATGACCAGAGGCGGCTCGTAAAAATCAGAGGTCAGTGGATGAAGCTCGATCCTGCGATGATCCGACGCATCCAGCAGATGATGACGAAAGCGAAGCAGGAAGGGATTTCGATTCAGGATATGCTCGAACAGGAGCTGGTCCCTCGTGATGATGACGAAGGGGACATGGAGCCTGATGACGAATATGATCCTTATCAATACGCCCGTATCCAGCTGGAGCTTAACCGCTCGCTGAAAAAGCTGGTCAGCCAGCTGACAAATGTTTCGTCGATTCCTTTAGTGGAAACACCGGAAGCATTTCACGGCGAGCTTCGCCCTTATCAGCAGCTCGGTATGAGTTGGATGCTGTTTTTACGGAGATTCGGATTTGGGGCGTGCCTGGCAGATGATATGGGGCTTGGTAAAACGGTGCAGCTCATCACCTACCTGCTTCATGTGAAAGATGATGAAAAGCCTGATACACCGGCTCTCATCGTTGCACCAACCTCCGTTCTTGGAAACTGGCAGCGCGAGATCGAAAAGTTCGCACCTGATTTGAACGTTCATCTTCATTACGGGTCATCCCGTGCAAAGGAAGAGAAGTTCACCGAGAAGATTTCCGGCATGGATATCGTGCTCACCTCCTATGGCTTGTCCCACATCGATTTTGACGAATTATCGCAGGTCGAATGGAGCTCGATTTCACTCGATGAAGCCCAGAACATCAAGAATGCAAATACGAAGCAATCGCGTGCGATCCGCAAGCTGAACGGAAAGCATCATATCGCACTGACCGGTACACCGATGGAAAACCGCCTGTCAGAATTATGGTCGATCTTTGATTTCTTGAACCATGGCTATCTCGGTGGCTTCACCCAGTACCAGAAGAACTATATCGCCCCAATCGAGAAGGACGAATCCCAGGATAAGGTTCGCGAGCTTCAGGCTAAAATCAAGCCGTTCCTCCTTCGCCGTACGAAGAAGGATCCTGAAGTCGAGCTCAACCTTCCTGAGAAAATTGAGCAGAAAGAGTACTGCAGCCTAACAGCTGAGCAGGCGGCACTGTATGAACAGCTTGTACAGGAAACGCTGACGAAGGTGGAAACACTGAGCGGATTCGAACGAAAAGGCTTGATCTTACAGATGCTGAACCAGTTGAAACAGCTTTGTAACCACCCTGCCCTTTACCTGAAAGAACCGAATCCAAGGTCGATCCTGACCCGTTCGGAAAAAATGCAGAAGCTGAAGGATATTGTGGAGGCAGCCCTCGAGTCTGGTGAGGCTGTGTTAATCTTCACGCAATATATCTCAATGGGTGAAATGATCCAGGAAGTCATGAAAAAGGAATTCGCCATCGACGCTCCGTTCCTGAACGGAAGCATGGCAAAAGGAAAACGAGATGAACTCGTCGAACGGTTCCAGAACGGCGACTTCCCCGTCTTCCTTCTTTCCCTGAAGGCCGGCGGAACAGGCTTGAATCTAACAGCCGCAAACCACGTCGTCCACTATGACCGCTGGTGGAATCCGGCCGTCGAGAACCAGGCAACGGACCGTGCTTACCGGATCGGACAGAAACGGTTTGTCCATGTTCATAAGATGGTGTCATCCGGGACGCTTGAAGAGAAGATCGATGCGATGCTTGAGAAGAAGCAGGCATTAAATGATGAGATCATCAGGAGCGATCAGTGGGTCACCGAGCTATCCGATCAGGATTTGCAGTCGTTGTTGGTGTTGGATTAGTTAGTTGAGTAAAGCCCCTTTCCGGTTGGAGAGGGGCTTTTTTTGTTGATCTATTCTGAGGGGGAACTTGACCGAACTCAGAGTATAAATCTTGAAATGGGAGTTATAGAAAGAAAATTGTAGTTATAAACCGGTTTCCAGCTGTTGATTGGAGTGGAAGACGAAGACTCTTGCGGGAGAAGTAGCTTAGGTGAGATCCCGCAGGAGCGAAGCGACGAGGAGACTCACCACCGCCCGCGGAAAGCTAAGTCTTCCACGGAAATCAACAGCGGTGTTAAACAGGGCATTTAAATTAAATTTGATCACTGATCCCCAAACCCGACAATTCAAGCCCTCACAACAGCCTAACAAATTCTCTCAAACACAAAAAAACAGCCGATCTCAAAAGAAACCGGCCCTAACATGAAGACATATTGGGGAACTACATTTACTACACTACTTATTCACGCAATTCTATATCTAACGAGGGCTGTTAGAGGAATGACGCGGTGAAAACAATTCGATTGGAATTTGAGACAACGTACTTATAGGTTGGATGAAAACATGTTCGTGGAGATGGTTCTAGGATGGAGTTAAACGTGTGGAAATCTAGGATGGAGATTACTACGAAGTGTTACTACGACGTCGTTTGCAGCGGTGCCTTGGGATATTCGTATCCTTGTTCAAGCGCCGTCACCCGCTGCGAGAGGTAGAATAGCTCAACATTGGTTCGTGCCACTTTCTTGATCAGTTCCTCGTTCAACTTTTCAAGCCGGTCGATTCGCTGTTCGAGCGATTGCAGGGTCGCCATATGGTCCCCTCCCTTCTCATTTTTGCTTTGCTCAATTAAAATGGTAGCTCGACCGTTTCTTTCGGGGCCTGCCCGCTATCAGTCTGCGTTGGCTTCGGATCAAGGAACCGGATCGATTCAGCAACCACTTCGGTGACATAGACTCGCTTCCCCTGATCATTTTCATAATTCCTTGTTTGGATCCTGCCGGTGATACCGACGACCGATCCCTTACGGCAATACTTTTCCATGTTTTCCGCCGCTTTATTCCATAATTTGCACAACACGAAATCGGCTTCCACCTGGCCCTGCTGATTCTTAAAATGACGATTGACGGCAACGGTCACACTCATGACCGTCCTGCCTTCCATCGTTCTCCTTGCTCCCGGATCTTTTGTCAGCCTGCCTACGAGGGTCACTTGATTTATCAACTATCAAAAACACTCCTTTCTCCCTGGAATGTTTTCATCTTACAATCTCTTTTCTACTCTTGTAAAACAGTGAATTTCCATAATTCACGTGCAAAACACGTGCAAATTCAGCAAATTACCTTAGGGGAATTTCCAATATTCTGCGGTTTAACAGTACGGAATATCGGAAATTCACCTTTTTTAACACAATTTGATGTTATGAGTTCTATTCCCTCTATGATATAATTTTTTTAACAAAAACCTTTTTATGGGAGATGTTCGTTCATGAAAACCTTTAAAGTGATTTCACTTCAGGTAGTGGATAATGATGACCTTCAGGATTTCGACATCGAGGACGGCTTGATCATCAATAAAGAGGATGAGAATAGGACCTGGCTAGTGGAGACTTATATGCCGGAGAAATACATTGATTTTTTCCGAAGGGCACAGCAACAGTCGGATGACTTGGAAATTCAAGTCGTCATTTCACACAAAGCGAACGATCCTGCCGCTTTCATGACATCCATCCGAGGGATCAAGAAAATGAATGGCCGAATCAGTGTTTTATTCGAAGGTCATTTAAAGAAGCAGCGCAATGAATACGCTGAGCTACTATTGGATGACTTGGTGCAAAAAGGCTATTCCGGTGAACAACTCATAAAGGAATTCCGTGAAAAGATGGTGTCCAAGCCTCGCATTCCAGCAACATCGAAGCCTAGCGTCCGATAATATTACGAAATATCGTTATATCCGCTAGAGTCCATGATAACTTTTTGCTATAATGGTTTATAGTTAATTTGTTTTTTAAAGAGTAGGTAGGTGTCCGCGATGATTGGGGAAAGAGTGAAAAAGTACAGGCAGGAAAAACGAATGTCCATGACAGAATTGGCTGAAAAGGCCGGCGTGGCCAAATCATATTTAAGCTCCATTGAACGAAACATCCAGAAGAACCCATCCATTCAGTTCTTGGAAAAAGTATCTGCCGCTTTGGGAATCTCGATGGACGCTTTATTGCACGATGAATCAGAAGAGAAACAAGTCGATCGAGAATGGCTCAAGATCGCAGAAGAAGCCATGGATTCCGGCATTACCAAGGAGCAATTCCGCGAATTCATCGAGTTTAATAAATGGAAATTGGGCAATAAATAAAGTCTTGCTTCATCGCAAGACTTTCATCTTTTATACTGCTTTGTATTTTGTCTCTTTATTCTTGTTACTTTCTAAATAATCTCTGATTTCTTCCTTGGATATACCTGCATAGAATGCTTCCTTGATTAGTTCTACCCACTCCAAATCCAGCTCTTTGTCCACTTTTATTCCCTCCTAAAATACATGTCAGTATTTCAGGCAGTCCAGCCATCATAATATACCGCGTTTTCTCTTTTTTATGTAAATGCAGCATACAGTAGATCTGTGACTTTGCGTCCCTACCTTTCGATAAGTTTGCCTTTCTCTGACGTATCCTTTGTCCTAAGACCATTATACTTATTTTCATTGTTTTTCTTTGTTGTTTTTTGTCTTTTCTGACAACTTATTTACCACTTTTTTCTACAAGTATCTCTTTCATTTTCACTAGACTTGAGTAAACCCTCCATTTAGTGGATTGCTGGGTTTGAAACAATGTCGAATTACTGAGTAGATTATTGAATTTTGTTACTGCATTTAAGGTAAACTTCTATGTTCTTTTTTAAAGGCGGGACTTTCGGTTTGATATTTCGGTAGGGTCTGGAAGATAGTAGTATTTGGCGTGTTAAGTCATTCCCACAGGATGGACAAATCCAAATTCCTGTTTCACTACTACTATAAGAAGATCTGGTACACCTTGAGCATATTTTCTTATACATTCTACACTTCCTTCCTTTGTTTTAAGGAAATTTTTGAAAGCTTAATCGGTGGTGCGAATTGTACGTTCTTTCTTTTAGTAAAGATGTATAGGCTTATGCCAGCGACAATAAGTATGATTCCGGCTACGATTAACTTGTAGTAAATAGTTCCAGTATAAGGTAATACTCCATCTCCGTTGCCTGGAGAAGCTATTCCCAACGGTCCTTCAACAGAGAAGTTGAATTGGAATTCGGTCGATAAACCTTGGAATTCGTTACCGAGTTCATATGGAATTTCTACTAGGAAATGAAGTATCTCAGAGGAGTTGCTTTTCAGCTCCCGGGCATCTAACTCATTCAAGTCCTTTAATTTTCCTTTCACTAAAACCTTATCCTCATTGCTCACTTCTATTAATAGCTCATTGTAAAAATTTTCTGATCCTTTTAGGAACTCAGTAGAGTAGAGATAACTGAAATCGTCTTTCCCTTTGTTATAGATCGTTACCACCCTCGACATCTTATCCCCAGGCTCTACATTTGTAAGGTAAAATAAGGTGGTAGAGGGGCTGGTTGAGATATCAATATTTTTTTGTTCACTTATGATACTTCCTTCAGCTTCCACCAGACCAGGAAACAAGATGAAGATTAATAAGAATAGGATCGATATCCCTTTATATTTTTCTCCCATATAAAGTCTCCTTTAGATAGAGTATTAACACTTTTGTTCGTTTTAGTGAACTATACGTTCAAGTATACTTATCAATGATTCTTTTTAAAAGTTCTAAAATTCTTTATTTTCTAACTGAAATTACACTCATTCGTTCTCTATATTGAACATACTGCTGTATACTCTCTTTTTTGTTTTTTATAAAAAATAAATTGTTCTATATAATGAATTTAATTAAGCGTGAAAGGATTGATTTATATGGTAGGTGATGTCTTAAAACATTATAGGGATGTTAGAGGGATTACCATAAATGAATTGTCTCATTTAGCTGGGATTTCGAAGTCTTATATAAGTTCCATAGAGAGAGGAATTCAAAAAAATCCAAGCATCAGAGTCCTCCAAAAACTAGCGGACACCTTAGAAATTTCACTCAGTCAGCTTTTAGAATTCAGAACGGAGGAAACGGTGATTGATGAAGAATGGCTTCAACTTGTACAAAGAGCAATAGAAGAAGGACTTACAAAACATGAATTCCTCGAATATATTCAATACATTCATTTCAGAAGGAGTCAAGTTAGTGAGAAGTAATTTACTGACTATATTGAGTATTTTTCTATTAGTAGGGGGCAGTTCTCTTCTTGGATATTCTACCTTGCAACTTTTAGGGCAAGAGGTGCAGGCAAAAAAATCTTTACTTGATGCAAAAGCCATTGTTAAACCAGATATTGATATCATTGGGAATAAAGAAAATGAATTAACTTATTCTTTTTCGCAAGATGACACAATCGGAATACTTACCATCCCCAAACTAAATAAGGAGTTGCCTATCATTGAAGGCACCGATGAAGAAGAGTTAGAAAAAGGTGTAGGTCATCATCCAAAAACTAAATTACCGGGACAAAATGATCGGATCTTCTTGGCCGGACATCGAGACACCGTATTCAAACAAATGGGCAAAATTGAAAAAGGAGATCAACTGCTCCTTGAGATGAAATCGGGAACTTATCGATATGAAGTATTTGAGACGGTCATTGTCAAAGAAACCGATGTATCTGTGCTACAACCCACCACACCTGAAGAAATCCTTACATTATCCACTTGCTATCCCTTCGAATACCTCTCAAGTACCGAAGAACGCTACATCATCAATGCAAGACGAATAAATTAAAGCGTAGAAGCACATAGCCTCTACGCTTTAATTCTTACTCGTCCTTATTATCCTTATCCTTCATATCAATATCATCTTCAATGATATCTTCTTCAGGCGTGTTGTTATCTTTTGTTGCATCTTTGTCAGTCGGCGTGTTCTTATCCTCTGACTCAGGGTAGTTCTCTTCATTCATATCGTTGTCGTTCATGTCATTGTCATTCATATCTTCATCCATATTTCCGTTGTCCTCCATATTGTTATCTTCCGGAGGAGGCTCCTGGTCATTCATGTTACATCCGACGAGAAGCATGGCTGCAAGTGCAGATCCACCGAGGATCGATAGTAGCTTTTTACTCATGATGGTTGACTCCTTTCGATGTGTATTAGGTTTAGTGTAAAGACCAACATGTGGTCTTTCGTGGTTAGCTTTCCCTGAAGTTGTGGTTTTTGTGCATGTTTGGAGGATTTTTTTGTGGGGCGTTTTGAATTGGGGATTGGTGTGGTTGGCGGGATGGGATGGTGGTGGTGAGCCTGGCTCATTTTTGTGTTTTTGAGCCTGGCTCAACTTCCCGCATCTGAACCTGGCTCGATTCCTTACTTTTGAGCCTGGCTCAATCCCCCGCTTCTGACCCTGGCTCGATCCCAACAGCACCAACAACTTTACCTCCACAACTAAAAACAAAAAAACCGGCTCCACCAGTGACCCAATCGCCACTCCAGAACCGGTTCCAACCATCTTTATTCTTCCTTCTCACCCAACGCAAACATCATCTCAAGCTCACACGCCACTTCTCCATCAACCGTCGCGACGCCTTTTCCTTTACCGATTGCGCCCTTGAAGCGGGTCATCTCCACTTCAAGCCTCAATTGGTCGCCAGGCTTCACTTGACGCTTAAAGCGGCATTTGTCGATGCCCGTGAAGAATGCGAGACGACCTCTGTTTTCTTCTTTTTTGAGCATGGCCACGGCACCGACCTGTGCGAGTGCCTCAACGATCAGGACTCCAGGCATGACGGGATAATCCGGGAAGTGTCCGTTGAAGAACTCTTCGTTTGCGGTCACATTTTTGATGCCCACCGCTTTTTGGCCTTCTTCAACCTCAAGGATGCGGTCAACGAGCAAGAATGGATAGCGGTGGGGGATGATGTCTTTGATCTCATTAATATCAAGCATAGTATGTACCTCCTGTAATCTTTCCTTTCTCCATTGTACAAAAATCAGCAAGAGAATGGAATAGCAGACAAAGGCCCGTCCCTCACCACTTTAAAGCGATGAGGGACGGGCCTCCCACAGTTATTTCTTTTTGACTATATCAACAACATGCTGCCATGTTTCTTTTTTGAATACGTCGGTTGGGTTTCCGTCTCCGATGACTCCGTAGCCGATTATTGCGCCAAGGGAAAGACTGGCTGCAAGAAGGAGAATGACGAGTAGGATGCGGAGCCAGATCGGAAGCATCCGGACGCGCACCCAGCGCTTTGGTTTTGCCTCTTCCTTTTGCTTTTCCTTCTTCTTTTCCGCTTTGACTGTTTCTCTTGTTTTCGCTTCTTGTACCAGTTCTTTTTCACTCATAGCTTAAGACTCCTTTTAACGTATACCGTTCACGAGCCCCATCATTTGGTCGGCAAGCGTGATGGAACGCGCCTGGAACTGATAGGATCGTTGAACATTCAGCATATCTGTCATTTCTTTTCCGACATCGACATTTGAGGCTTCTAGCGAACTCTGAACCATCTGGATCCCGGTCCTCGCACCGCCGGTCAGGTTGGTCAGCACTTCATCCGCACCGACTCCCAATTGGTCCAGGTTATCAGGAAGGCCTACAAGGTTACTTCCATATTGACGTAAGAATTGCGGTTTTTCAATGGAAACTATTCCTAAGTTGACTCGTTGTTCAGTACCGGGTCCCGTGATGTTGAGTACACCGTCAGCCCCTAAACTGAACTCCGTTGCGTCCTCTGAAAACGTGATGTAATCATCTTTTTCATCAAGGACAGGAAAGCCGTCCGCATTCACGAGCATCGACTCGCCGTTCCCCATCGGACTGACGAAGAACGCTCCGTCCCTCGTATAGCGGACAGCATTCGAATCTCCCTCTTGTGAAAGCACCTTGAAAAATTGACGCTCATCCGTCAAGGCAAAGTCCAGGGAACGTCCCGTTGAATTAAGCGATCCCTGAGACAGGATCAATTGCGCCTGTGACAACTTAGCCCCTGTACCGGACCTGATCCCGAGAGGAGTGAGCCTTCCGATTTCCTCCTTGGTCCTCTCCTGATTCCCGATATTCTGAACCAACAAATCGGAAAATGTCGCTTCGCGGCGCTTGTAGCCGATCGTATCAGCATTCGACAAGTTATGACCGATCATATCCAATTGTTTCTGCAGTTGACCCAGCGTGTTCGTCGCTGTAATCATCGTCCGGTTCATGTCCATTCCCCTTTATTATAAAAGATTTCACTAGGAATTTCTAACGTAGTGGCATTTCAGCAGCCTCGAACCCGTTCAGCCTAGCCATTCACCCGACCGATTTCATTCGCTGCCTTTTCCATGCTGCGGTCATACGCCTGAAGCACTTTCTGATTCGCCTCGAATGCCCGGTAAGCGGTCATCATATCGGTCATCGTGCGGGAAGCATCGACGTTCGAACGTTCAAGGAACCCTTGTTTCGTTGTAAAAATGACCCCATCTTCTTCATAGGCATTCCCTAGCGGAACATTGCCTTCTGTCGTATAGAGACCGTCACCCTGCTTAATCATCGTGTTTGGGTTATCGGAATAACCGATCCCGAGACGGACAGCCACCGTGTCACCCACTAATATGTTCCCCGTCTCGCCCACTTTGAAATCATCCGTTTCGAGCTGAATCCGCTCGCCGTTCTCATCCAACACGTAGTATCCGCTATTTGTTGTCATGAAACCATTTCCGTTCACCGTCAAATTCCCATTACGGGTATACCGTGGACCATCCGTGCCTTCGACTGTCAAAAACACCGATCCGGTCACACCCGTATCTTCATCAACCGGCATCCGCCCATTGATCAGGGCGATGTCCGCTTTCCGCCCGGTTTCCTGAACATCTCCTTGTAAAAAGTTCGGCGTTGTCTCCTGCATGTAAACGCCTGTATTTAAATAGCCTACCCGCTGATTATTCGGGAGCGTTAAATTATTTTCGGTCGGAATCGATGTTGAGCCCATCTGCTCTAGTAGCATCTCAGGAAAAGCACGCAGAGATGCTTGATCCGCTTTATAACCTGGAGTATTTGCGTTCGCCAAATTATTCGTCAGCATTTCTGTTTTGCGCTGCTGGGCAAACATTCCGCTTGCCACTGTATAAAAACCACGAAACATCCTTTACACCTCTTTTTGCATTTTCACTCTTCCATCCTACTATCGGTAAAATCGGGCCAACCTTTATCGTTAATCAGATTCAGACGATTTTTTTACGAGAAATCTTATCGATGTTTTCAAGCATCAATCCCGTTCCAACTGCCACGCAGTCCATCGGATTTTCCGCTTTGAAGACCGGTACCTTCAACTCTTCTGCAAGAAGCTGATCCATTCCGTGCAGGAGCGCGCCCCCACCCGTGATGATCACGCCTCTGTCGATGATATCCGCTGACAGTTCAGGTGGCGTTTTTTCAAGGACATTCTTAGCTGCCTGCACGATCACGGCAACCGATTCTTTAAGCGCCCCTTCGATTTCCTTCGAAGTCACGGTAATCGTCCTCGGCAATCCTGACACCATGTCGCGTCCGCGGATGCTCATTTCGTTCATGAACTCTTCCCCTTCTTCACGTTTGCTTGAGAAGACCGTCCCGATATTGATCTTGATATCTTCCGCTGTACGCTCACCGATCAAGAGCTTGTACTCTTTCTTGATATAGTTCAGGATTTCATGATCGAATTTATCGCCAGCCATCTTGATCGACTGGGCCGTTACGATGTCACCCATCGAAAGGACCGCCACATCCGTCGTTCCGCCACCAATATCGACAACCATATTCCCTGTCGGATTGAAAATATCCATGCCGGCACCGATCGCCGCCACCTTCGGCTCTTCTTCAAGATAGATCTTCTTGCCGCCGCTTTTCTCAGCCGCTTCCCTGATCGCTTTCTGTTCTACACTCGTAATATTCGTCGGGCAGCAGATCAGAATTCTAGGCTTCGATAAGAAACCCTTTACATTCAGCTTATTGATGAAGTGCTTAAGCATTGCTTCCGTAACGTCAAAATCTGCGATGACGCCATCCTTCAGCGGGCGGATCGCCACGATATTCCCAGGAGTACGTCCCACCATGCGACGAGCTTCTTCACCTACGGCCAACACCTTATTCGTATTCTTATCAAGCGCCACAACCGAAGGCTCGTTCAAGACGATCCCTTTTCCCTTCACATGAATCAGGACATTCGCCGTCCCAAGGTCAATTCCGATATCTTTCGCAAACATTTTCTGTTACTCCCTTCTCTATTTCCAATTCATTTATATATAAGATAACGTCTAAGTATCATTACGTTAAAACGGTAAGGTAAAACTTTCACCCAATATATTATTTTACCACAAAAATGTCGAAACGAAGCTCTCTTTGTCAAAAAAATGTATTTAAATTGTTATTTATTTGAAAAAATTTGGTGGATTTATGGTTCATTGTTACTGTTTTATTGAGATGTGATTTTGTTGGGGCGAGTTGGTTGACTTGACTGAGCGCTCGGTCAAGTCTAATTATAAAAGCGGTGCCACGCACAAAACCCATGATTTGTGCCTGGCACCACTCTTTTCCCACAAAATAAAAATACACCAAGCGCAATAATTGCGTAGCTTGGCGTATGTTGACTAGCTGTGGAGCTCTTCTTTTTTATACTTCTGCTTCGTGGCTTCCCCACCTCGTAGATGACGGATTGATTTATGATAATCAAGTATCGTTTTCACTTCATTTGCTAGCTCTGGATTGATCTCTGGCAGGCGTTCAGTTAAATCCTTATGGACAGTACTTTTGGACACGCCAAACTCCTTCGCTATGACACGAACGGTTTTCTTCGTCTCCACGATATACTTGCCAATCTTGATTGTTCTCTCTTTGATGTAATCGTGCACACCACTCGACCTCCCTAAATTGGATGTGAGAAGCGTGAAATGAGACTCGCTGGATCATCATGTATTTCTGCAGACCGCATGAGCGGCAGAAAGCTTTATTTAAAGGCTAGGCTTCCTGATCTTACAACGTATGGACAGGTTATTCGGCTTTATGAAGTAGTAAAATGTAACGATTCCTCACCTCAAACACTCTCTATTTTGATAGGTTTGTATCATTTTATTAGCCGAGGTCCCCAGATATGCACAAAAAAGACAATAAGGACAAGGTTTGGTGTGAATTTTCTGAAAATATATTGAGCATTCGTTCACTTTGGCTTTTATTGAGTGAGCGATCGGTGGTGTTATTGTGTTGTACCAGGTACATTTCGAACCCCTTATACCTGGTACGTTGCGACCGATTTGTACCTGGTACACCTGCCTCATTTTGTACCTGGTACAATAACTCCAATTTGTACCAGGTACAATTAAGCCTCTCTGTACCTGGTACACACCTTCACCAACCCCAAAACGAACCACCATACCTGTCCCCCCGGTTCACCTCTCCCCGCGGCTGACACGAAGCAGTTCTCCCCATGTGTCGATCCCGCGGTCACGCAGGAGTTCGAGCAGTTCGACGAAGAGGTAGGCGGTGGTGAGGGCGTCGTTTAGGGCGCGGTGGCGCGGGTACATACGGGTGCCGAAAATCTGGGCGTAGCGTTCGAGGTCGCGCATGTCGGTTGACGGGGCGAGGCAGCCGATCAGGTTCAGTGTGTCGATGCTCGGTGACAGGTGGAGCTTGGTGCCTGCCCTTTTCATTTCACTTTTCAGCACAAGTTCGTCAAAGCTGACGTAATGCCCCGCCAGGCAGTCCGCTTTATGGTGGTGCAAGAAATCAAAGAATAGCATGATCGCTTCACCGGCTTGTGGAGCTTCCTCGACATCGTTCGACTCGATTCCAGTCAGCTCGGATATTTCCTGAGAAATAGGTCGATTCGGATTTGAAAATAATTGGAAGTTAATTTCGTCGTGGACGCGGTAGCTTTCCACTTTCACCGCCCCTATTTCAAGGAGGCGATCTTCTGCATTCACCCTGAAGCCGGTCGTTTCGGTATCAAATACGATGAAGGTCAGATCCTCAATCTTCCGGTTCAACGGAACGGTCTCATAAGCTAGGGGACAAGATAGTTTCTTTTTTGAAAAAATGATTCGTGTCGCCTCCTTTCTATGATAGTGAAAAATGCGAGAGCATCATGTGCTGGAATTCCCGTATCGTTTTCACGTTGTGATACAGACTCTCTTTTTCCCTGGTGGAGAGTGCGGCAAGCTGGACGACATACCCTTGATGGCTCTGTTTCATCTCCATATTAAGTTTCATGATTTCCTCGAACGCTTCAATTAGTTCTTCTCCAAACAAAGGGGAAAGAGACCCTTTTTTCACGAGGAATTCTATTTTTTCAAGCGTCGATCCGGAGAGGTTTCCATGGGCGAGATTCAAGAGTTGAAGAGCGTGGTGAAACGGGAACAGGATCTCCTTTTTGATTGAAAATGCCTTCCGTTGCATCCCTAGAAGCGACCGGATCGAGGAATGAAGGACGGGGGCAGGCTTTGTTTTCTCTGCCTGAGCCATCCTGACAAACAGAATCTTGGAACCCTTCCATTGACGGTGTAAGAGGGCTAGGAACGATTCATGCAGCGTATCGTCCCCACCCAGGAGACGGAATGAAAAGAAGTTCTGACTCATCATCAAGGTCTCCTCCGATGAACGGACGCCCCATTTCCTCACCTTTTCTTCCCACGTTTCGAGACTTCCCCGCCATTCCGGGTGATTTGACATCATCCCTCCGTCACAGCGACTCATCCCTGCCTGTTCAAGCTTTCTCACTACCTTTTCAGCGAACACCTCGAAATAGTCCTCACTCTCCTTATCGCGAGCCTCATACACGAGGAAGTGGTCTTGATCGGTGAGGAGGAATTGCTCCTTCCTGCCGGCCGACCCCATCATATAAAAGGCATAGCTGCAAGGCTTGTCCCTCCCTTCATCCAGGAGCTCAGCTTCTGCTTCCTTCAACACTCTTCGAACGAGTCGGTCCACGAGACTAGTAATGAATCCGAGCACGTGATCGACGGGGGCTTGCGCCTTCCAAAGCTGTTGAAAGACCGACTCAAAGGCCGTTTTTATTTTTATAAGTGGAAAACTTGGGTCTTCAATCTTCTTGGCACTCGTCAATGCTCCGGTATGATTGGCTTTCATCACATCGTACAGGGTGATGATCCCCGTTAACCTGCCCTGATCGGTTACTGGCAGGTGTTTGATGGAGTGGTCAAGCATGGCGGCAAGCGCCTCGTAGAGATACGCTTCCTGACCGATGACGACAGGACTCGCTGTCATCCCGTCCTTCACCGGGCTGTTCAGGGCGATACCACCCGCTATGCACCGCGATACGAGATCCCGTTCTGTCAGGATCCCGGAAATGGTCCCGTCGTCCACGACCACAACCGAGCTGACCCGGTTCTTCCCCATCAACGCTGCCGCTTCTTGAATCGAATCCCCGCTTCCGATCGTGATGATGTCCTCCACCATGATGTCTTTCACTCTTTTTAAAATAGTAGAGCGTTCCTGGACCCGGTAGGAGGCCCCTACCTGATTTGATAGAGAGTGGTAGATATCCTGGAGTCTCTTGGATGTTTCGGTTAAGAGGAAACGGTTCAGGGGTGAATCATCCCTGAACTCATTCAGACCACTGAATGGGACGAGGCACAATAGACTGTCCTCTTTCGCCTTCACCTCGACGGAAGCGTATAAGCCCGTTTCTTTCTCCATAAAAGAATAGAGGGAGGAAAGACCAACGACTCCTCCTGTTGGAATGATTTCAAGGACTTCTCGATCCATGAACATCACTTCCACTTCCCCTACCACAACGAGATAGAGCCCCCTCCGTGTCTCATCGCTCTTCAAAACCGTCTGACCCGCTACCGGAGTGACCTTCTGGCATCCTGACAAAAGCGAAAGAGCTGTACCACGCTCCATCCCCGAGAAAAAGGGATGAAGCAGTACAGCTTCTTGAAAATGTTGATCAGGCTTTGAAGTTGACATCGTCATCCACCCAAACATCCCCGTCTTTGAAGGTCATTTGCTCCGGATAACGGAGGTTCGTCACCTCATCCTGAAGCTTCTGGGACGGTGCCTTCGTCATGAGCGATACGATGATATTGGCAAGGAAGCCGGCGATTGCCCCGAATACCCCTGCACCTGTATCGATGATTCCAAACACGTTCACGCCTGCACGCGCCATGAAAATGTACGTGAGGGTGACGGCAAGGCCGACGAGTAGGCCGGCTGTGACCCCCTGTGCATTGGATCGCTTCCACCAGACGCCAAGGATTAGTGCCGGGAAGAACGTTCCGGATGCAAGTGCGAACGCCCACGCCACGATCTGGGTGATGACCCCGGGCGGATTCAATGCTACGATGCCTGCGGCCAATGTGGCAAGCACGATGGTCCAGCGAGCGACGGCGAGACGGTTTTTCTCGGTCGCATTCGGTTTGAAAACGCGGTAATAAATATCATGTGCAAACGAAGACGAAATCGCGATCATCAATCCGCCTGCAGTCGAGAGTGCCGCAGCCATCGCACCCGCCGCGACGAGACCGATGACGAACACGCCAAGGTTGGCGATTTCAGGCGTCGCCATGACGACGATATCATTCGAAATGACGATCTCTTTCCATTGCAGGATGCCATCCGCATTCGCATCGGCGATCTGCAGCTTTCCGGTATCGACCCACGAAGCCGTCCATGCAGGCAGTTCACTGATTTTACTTCCTGCCACCTTCGTCATTAAAATGAAGCGTGAAAACGCCGCATAAGCCGGTGCCGATAGATAGAGAAGACCGATGAACAGTAGTGCCCACGCTCCTGACCAGCGTGCCGCTTTCATCGTTGATACGGTGTAAAAGCGGACGATGACGTGCGGAAGACCAGCCGTTCCGGCCATCAACGTGAACATGAGGGCAAGGAACTGCCACTTCGTCCCATTCGTAAACGGTGCAAAGTACTCCGATACGCCCAGCTCACGGTCAAGTTCACCAATTTTTCCGACAAGCTCACCGTACGAAATCCACGGAGCCGGATTGCCCGTGATCTGGAGGGACATGAAGATGATCGGGATCAAATATGCGATGATCAGGACGATATACTGCGCGACCTGCGTCCATGTGATCCCCTTCATTCCCCCGAAGGCAGAGTAGAATGCAATCAGCACGACCCCGATGAGCGTCCCGACTTTTGCATCGATTTCAAACAATCGACCGATGACGACCCCTGAACCGGATAGCTGACCGATCGAATAGGTGAAACTGATGATGATCGTACAAAGCGCGGCGATGACGCGGGCGGTATGACTGTTGTAACGGTCGCCGATGAACTCCGGTACCGTGTAGCGTCCATACTTCCGCAGCTGTGGCGCGAGCAGGAAGGTCAATAATAGGTAACCGCCTGTCCACCCCATGATATAAGCAAGCCCGTCATAACCGAGGATCATGACCGTTCCGGCGAGCCCAATGAAGGAAGCCGCGCTCATCCAGTCGGCCCCGATGGCCATTCCGTTAAACACCGGCGGGACACCGCGTCCTGCCACATAGAAGTCCGATGTCTCCTTCGCTTTGTTATAAACCGCTATGCCGATATATAATGCAAACGTAGCCAGTATGATGGCAGTTGAAACGATAAATTGTACATCCATGGACCGATTTCCCCCTTAATGTGCATGTCTCTTTTTTTAATGATCGAGTGTCTTCCCGTAGCTCACTTGTTCATTCTTGCTTTCATCGATTCCATACTTGCGATCGATGCGGTCGGATACCACCGCATTCACATAAAGCAGGAGTATGAAGATGAGAATGGCCCCTTGAGCCCCCATGAAATAGTGGAACGGAAACCCGTTGAACGTGAATGATGACAAGCTTTCAGCGAAAAACACGACAACAAAAGAGCTGATGAACCAAATGATTAAATATAAGGCCATAAAGCGGTTCTTTTCTTTGAAATACCGGTCCGCCTGCGCGCGGTCAATTTTCTTCATACATATCCCCCTTTTTTAAAAAAGAAATCTCTTACCTCAAACTGAAGATGAATTTCACCGTTTCAAAAAACGGCATTGGAACGAGAGCGATCTGGACGATGAAATAAACAAACATGGATGCAAACGGAAGCACGAGAAATACTGCTTTCTTTTTCTTGATGGCAGACACGATGCTGGCCCCTGTAATAAAGAGCAGCAGGATGAAATAGATCACTGTTTCACCTCCTGATAGCGTTTTCATAAATGGTTGAATTTTCTGAAACTTCATTAATGACCTTATTATCATTTATCGGGAAAAGCTTTTTCAACAAAAAAATTCCGACAATACGGAACTCGGTTTTTGGAATCTATTTTAGGAAAATAAGAATTTGGGAGGGGCTTGTTTCTATACAGGTGGTAAAGAGTAGGGGAAATATTCTACTGAGATAATAACTGATTGTCGAAAACAGTCATAAAAAAACTGACCAGCATCTGCCGGTCAGTCCGTGTATTAGTCTTGATCTTCAGTACTTGTGTCAGCGTTGGATTCTGCATCGTCTGCATCACTATTGGACTCAGCGTCCTTTTGTTCTGCGTCGGACTGGCTTGCATCCTGCTTTTCTTCAACCGCTTCACCGTCAGCACCTTCTTCAGCTGCTGCGTCTTCTTTCACAGCATCTTCCTGGGAAGCTTCCGGCTGGTCGCCTGATACCTTTTGCTCATCAAGCTTTGCTTCTTGAAGAGTCGCAAGGGATTTATTGAAATAATTGATTGGATTGACTGCTACATTGTCTTTGCGGATTTCAAAGTGTACGTGTACACCCGCATCTTCATTGAATAAAGATTTTCCTGCTTTTGCAATCGCTTGACCTTGATCCACAACATCCCCGACAGCTACTTCAAAATCTTTGACTGATTGGTAACGAGTGACGATACCCTTACTGTGCTCGATTTCAATGGTGTTGCCAAGTAAAGAATCTTCCTGAACCTTCGTGACTGTACCACTCATCGCAGCAAGTACATCGAATTCTTTTCCATCCTTCGAAATGTCGACACCTTGGTTCGGATAATACATATTTCCATAAACGACTAAAGCGGCTTCCTGTTCTTCGGCAGAAGCTTCAGCATCGTAGAAGTTTTTTTCGATGACTGTGTCTTCCGGGTTCGAAACAGGCATTACGAAGTTTTCCAGTGAACGGTTGACCTCTTCAGCAGGCTGATTGAACTCGTTATCGGTCGGAACATCATAGCTGTAATCCTCCGCATTCTCATTCGCATCATTTCCTGCCTGGTACCACAGAATTCCTGTGATAATGATTGCTGCACTTGCCAGATAGATTGCTGGGTATGCCCAACGTCTTTTCAAAAATTTTGGAGAAGTGTATTTCTTTTCTTCCTCTCTCATTTTCATCACCTCAGCAATCATTCTGAACAGAATTCTGAAAATATATACACACGTCCAAAAAAATTTTTAATTCTTATCTTTCGACAAACGTGATTGGATTATGTATGGATTCACAAACTTTTTTCTGGAAACTTCATAGAACTGCAATATTTAGCACCCTGAGGAATCGTTTTCACATGATACAATGAGAAGGGATTTTTACCAATATCAAGAACCGAAAGGACGATCGACTGTGAAAACACTGCTTAAATACGCCCTTACAGCCTCGCCTTTTCTATATATGATGCTCGTGTGGATCATGTCCAGCAACCCGGATGATGCCGTCATCCGCTTTCCAGATGAAGGGTTGGACCGCTTTATTAAAGAATCCCTTCACCTGATCGAATTCGCGATTCTCTACGGATTGTTCGTACTCGCCCTGCTCGCAAACGGCAAGCTTGGCTATACCCTCAATTTCACCGTCGCACTGGTCGCAATCTTTTACGGCTTCGTTGATGAGATCCATCAATCATTCGTCCCGTATCGATCGGCCACGATGATCGATGCCGCGAAGGACTTGATTGGGGTGACGGTATTGTTCTGGATTGTGAACCGGACATACTTCAAGAATCCGGATCATGCCGTAGCGAGGTTTATGAAGAGAGTAGAAAGGGTTTTTAATTAAAAAAGATGGATTCCCCGGTTGTTGGGGAATCCATCTTTTTATGGGATTTGTTGGGTGGCGTGTACTAGGTACAGGGGTGCTTGTTTGTACCAGGTACAATTTTGGGTGTGTGTACCTGGTACATTGGCCGCTTTTTGTACCTGGTACAACAGCCTCGACCTGTACCAGGTACACCAGAAAACGGGGGTGCCTGGCTCATCCTCCCCCGCCCTATCCGGTGCTTGACACAATCCCTATCATTTGTACCTGTCACAAAAACGCCTCTCTGTGCCTGGCACCAAACAAAAACTCCTAAACTACCGCTGCGCCGTCACCTTCTGCAGCAGCTTTTCTGATCCGGTAATTTCCACGTCCTTATAATAGTGGGTCACGATCTCTTTATAGTCCATGCCTTCCTTTGCCATCCCATTGGCTCCGTATTGGCTCATGCCGACTCCGTGTCCGTATCCTTTTGTGGAGATGACGATGTGGTTGTCTTTTAAGTACCAGGAGAAATCCGATGAGCGAAGTTCGAGCTTATCCCTGATTTCGCGGCCGGTGAACGATTTTCCGTTGATGTCGACATTGGCGACACGCTTGCCTTCGGTTCTCGAAGTGATGGTGCCGACCGATCCATCCTTGGCGAGTTTCACCCCAAGTTTTTGTTCGAATTCTGCAATCGAAATGATCTTTTGATCAGTGAATTTCGGTGATTGTTTATCCCATGGGCTATTTACGCTGCGGAGATAAGGAATTTCATTACTCCAGTACGCTTCTGAGTTTTCCGTGTATCCGTTACTCGTTGAGAAGAATGCGGCTGTTATCGGCTTACCGTCGTATGTGAGCACCTGGCCCTTCGTTTCAAGAACGGCTTCTGAGATCTTTTTGAGTTTCCATTCATAGTCGGCTCCCCATAGGCTTGAGAGCTCTGACGGATTTTTGAATACCTGGTGGGAAATCGTGTCGGTGACATCTGCTCCCTTTGGTACGGAAGGGTCCTCCGACATCATTTGATTCACAATGAATGTCCTAGCAGCAAGCGCCTGGGCCTTTAAGGCTTCCATTTCGAAATCTGCAGGCATTTCACCAGCCACTACCCCCACGACATACTGCTCAAGTGGCAGCTTCTCGATGACTTCCTTTCCGGACCGGTAGACCGCCACTTCAACTGAGTCGGCAAGCTGCTCGATGCCCGGTGCCTTCTCCAACTTCTCATGTAAGCTGGTCTGTTCGTTGTCCGATGAAAACGGAAGCACAAGTAGGGTGGGTACGATAAAGATGATGCAAATGAAGATTGAGAAGATGATCACTACTGGTTTTAATTGCTTCATGTTCGCTGCCTCCAATGAAAGTTTAAATAGGAGATTGCCTTCGCACAATTCTCCATTCTTTTTCATATGTATGGTAGTGGACAAGCATTTATGATTGAATTTTATTTTGGGTTGAAGTGATATGAATTAGAACAATTTAAGGCAAAAAAAGATAAAAATCAGCTAAAACGGACGTGCATTCATAAAAATGGAGCTGATTAGGGAGAAGACCCGCTTCTTCCACAAGATTCTGCCCCCTCAAAACACCTATATTATCAAAACCAGCCCTCTTATTATCAAAAATCCAATTATATTATCAAATGCAGGCAGCTTTTTATCAAAAATCAGATTTTATTATCAAATCCGTTTTGGAAGGACGCCACCACCCCACCGCCACTCCCAACTAAACCACCCGCTCATTCTATCCCATAAAAAAAAGGCAAGCTCTCCACTAAAGAGAGCTTACCATTTTTCAACCTATTTATTATGCGTCTTTCAGCATGCTTTGATCGTTTGCTGGTGTTTCTTCGATTTCCTTGACGCGTTCGATGTCTGCACCGAGCGCTGCAAGTTTTTGATGGAAGTTGACGTAGCCGCGGTCTAAGTGCTTCAGTTCGGTTACACGAGTGTAGCCGTCCGCTACTAGGCCTGCGATTGACAGGGCAGCTGCTGCACGAAGATCGGTTGCCGCTACTTCGGCACCTTGCAGGGCAGTCGGGCCATTCATGATCACTGAGCGGCCTTCGATCTTGATATCAGCTCCCATGCGGCGGAATTCTTCCACGTGCATGAAGCGGTTTTCAAAGACAGTCTCCGTGAGTACACTTGTACCCTCCGCTGCAAGTAGCAACGCCATCATTTGTGACTGCATATCCGTCGGGAAGCCAGGGTGAGGCATCGTCTTGATATCGACAGACTTTAACTTGTCAGGTCCGATGACACGCAGACCTTCCCCTTCGTCGATGATCTTGACGCCCATTTCTTCCATTTTTGCCACTAATGAAGATAAGTGTTCAGGAATCGCACCTTTTACAAGGACGTCCCCTTGTGTGATGGCTGCTGCCACCATGAATGTTCCCGCTTCGACGCGGTCAGGAATGATGCTGTGCTCGACGCCATATAGACGTTCGACACCTTCAATGCGGATCGTTCCTGTTCCAGCTCCGATCACGTTTCCACCCATTTTATTAATAAAGTTAGCCAAGTCGACGATTTCAGGCTCTTTTGCAACGTTTTCAAGGATTGTCGTCCCGTCTGCAAGGGCTGCTGCCATCATGATGTTCTCAGTGGCACCCACGCTTGGGAAATCCAGATACACTTTTGCACCTTTCAATCTTCCATCGACTTCCGCTTCGATGAATCCGTTACCGACCTTCACTTTTGCCCCCATTGCTTCGAAGCCTTTCAAGTGCTGATCAATTGGTCTTGAACCGATGGCACATCCTCCTGGTAATGCGACACGCGCTTTACCCGTACGACCTAGAAGTGATCCCATGACAAGAACGGATGCACGCATTTTGCGAACATATTCGAATGGGGCTTCTACAAATAACTCCCTTGATGCATTCACGACAACTTCATCATTATGGAACTCAACATCTGTATTTAAATGACGTAATACTTCATTAATCGTATATACATCGGAGAGTGGTGGTACATTGGTGATTTTGCTTTTTCCTTCACTTGCTAATAATGTAGCAGCGAGAACAGGTAAAACGGCATTCTTTGCTCCTTCAACTTGCACTGTACCGCTTAAACGCTGACCGCCGCGGACGATAATTTTTTCCAAGAGTATTCCCCTCCGCGTCCAATTTCTCTATATTAATATTCAATCGTCAGGATGGGTGTGCCAATGACAAAGGTTGTCTTGGTGCCCATTCCGCTTTTCCGTAGACCTAGTTGTATGTTCATTTCGCTATTTTTTGTTGGTATTGACCGTGACATTTGCTTTGAATAAGCCGAAACGGATTGAAAATCTTCTTCCCTTAATGATTCCGTTTCCTTAGCGTCAAGAATCGACATCATTTCGACAGCCTGATTCGACAAAACTTCCTCAAGCGTATCATTGAATTCGCCTTTTATACAAGAGAAAATCAAAGGTTTAGTATTGAAAATGATTTCCATGTTCGGAATAAATTGTTTCTTTAGATAGTTACTTGTATTTACTCCAAGTGACTTCTGATTTCCACGGATCTCATACATAATGTACGAAACCGCATGTTGATTTCCGAGGGTATGCTGGATGGTAATGGTTTCTTCCCCGTGAGAAGTCTTGCGAGTCCCCACAACCTTTACCTCTTCGCCCTCATCCTTCGTCATCCATTTGAAATCAGAAAAAGTTTCTTGCATATTCTTACTATATTGGGCAAATCCTTTATTCGTGAAGCTGTTTATGTTTTCTCTTGCATATAGAGACCATTCAGTCACTTCACCGTTCGTTTGAGAAATGGCGTGATCAAGCTTTTCGATGTCCAATAATTGATTGGCTTCGATAGTGTTCTTCCCATTTATCATAGGCAGGAAACCTAATCCAACAAAAAATATTAATAAAATGTAAAAATACCGTCTCATTTTCCATTCCTCCCCTTAGGTAAAAGTCTTTCCTTATAGAGGGAGAACATACTTTGAAAATGTCGTCATCTTTTTACAATTTTTTGTTGCGGGAAACTCCTTGCGCCATGTGAAGAATTTTCAGATGATTTTCCATAACGTTAAATGAACCTTTTTCACAAAACCGGCCATGATCAGAGGGAAACGGTGCTCTTTACGCCTCATTCACGGCTTTTACAGCTGATTTCATGAAAACGGATTCAACTTGAAACTTTTTCACAAACACGCAAATACAAACCTTATCTTACTCAAAATAAGATGCAATGAAAACATGTAGGAAGTCCTATTTTTTGTAAAAGGATTGTCTTGCATTTTTAATCTGGTATGATCTGTGCATCTCAATCATCATGGTTTGGCTATTTCCCCACCTTTTCCTGCGAAAAAAGCCTTATTGGAAGAACGCCGGCAATTGCTGCGACCACAGATAGTAATCCAGCAGGAAGCGGCTGACGGCAGATCCGATCGCGATGGTCAGCAGGATGTATAAAAGCCTGCCCTGTGCGACGCGGTTCTTCTTCAACAATTTATCAAGCTGTATGGCTTGCAGCGACCAGAATGTCACTCCGAATACAAATAAATGCACGAGCATGCTGATCAATGCCTGTTGGCTGAAGCTATCCACCATATCGCTCTCTCCAATCCCAAAAAATTCAACACACATAGACCATTTTATCACAACCTCAACTACGATAAAATGAAATTCAACCGTGTGGTAAAAATTATTATTTCCCCTCACATACCGATCATCGGTTTCCTTCATTAATATATAGACATCTGCCCAGCACCAACTTGAAGGTACGTCCCTCATCACTTTAGAGTGATAAAGAACTTTATTTACCCCTCCCCCTATTAATTAGCGGGAGGGGTTCGCTAGTTTTGCCTTGGGGCAATGAGGGACTCTAGTAATTTTTGTGCTGATACCTAGCTAAAGTGTTGATATACAGCGCTTTTTATTGTTTTTTTATGTAAAAATCTAGTAAAAAGGGCTTTTCTCATAGTACCTTGTCCTGGCAAGACACATATACATGTAGTGTAAAAAGCTTATTAAAACCAGGAGGGAAAAAGTATGAACAAAGAGTTAATGTCAAACATGATTGGCAGTGTTGTCAAAATCAACCGTGGTGGTCCAGAAGCTAGGACAGGCTTGTTATTAGCAGCTGGGGACGATTATTTCGTGCTTCAAACGAAGGAAGAAGGCGTTCTATACTATGCTTCAATTCACGTGAAGAGCATGACCCTGAATGCAAAGCAAGGAATCGATTTTGAAAGTGATACGTCCGAAACACCGGAATGGAGCAGCGCAGCTGATTTCACATCGATGCTGTCTGGATTGAAGCACCAATGGGTATCCATCAACCGCGGAGGTCCGGAGAAGCATGAGGGAGTCCTTGAAGATGCAAACAGTGAATTTATCACTTTGATCCTGAACGAGGAAGTCATCCGTCTAGCCACATACCACGTGAAGAGTGTAGCGGTCCTCGTCAAGAAAAAGGAAGAAGAAAAGACTGAAGAAGCACAAAACAATAACAGCGCTTCAGAACAAACGAAAGAGGAAAACACCTCTGACTCGAACAAAGAAGCCGACAACTCTAAAGAATCCAACAGCTCCAAGAATTCAAGCAGGTCCAGGAACTCCAAAAACAGAAGCACTAAAAATGTCGACATGTATTATTACGAAATGCAAGGCTTGAATTTTTAATAGGAAGAAGACATGTAACCAATGATTTCAGCATCCTTCCATTTTGGTGAAGAATGCTGATATCATTTTAAGCCATTTATTCTTTATAACATGCTCTGTATCAGTAACGTCATTATTATAGGAAGGAGTGAAAAAGCATTGAAAAAAGCATATTCAGCTTATATCGGAGAACCAGTACTCGTGAACTTGACCGGTAAGCGTCAAATCAGTGGATATCTGATCGATGTCGGTAGCGAGGTGCTGATCATTTACAATGGTCAGGACTATATCTACATTTCGACCATCCACATCAGGACGCTTCACACAATTTCGAAGAAAGAACTCGACATTGAGACACCTGCCACCGACCCTATGTTGAATCAGGAGGACGAGCTTGCTCTGAGGAGGATCCTCACGACAGCCAAGGGTATGTTCCTTGAACTGTACCTGACTGGGAATCAGTCCGTCCACGGATATATCACGGGGATCATGAACAACTACTTCTCCTTCTACTCGCCAGTCTTTAAAACCATGTATATCTCCCTGCAGCACCTGAAATGGGTCATCCCCTACTCAGGAAATACCCCACCTTATGCACTGGAAAAGGACAAACTGCCGTTTCACGCAAGTCATCTCTCGCTCGCCAGGACCTTTGAAGTCCAAGTCGAAAAAATGACAGGTGATCTTGTCGTGATCAACCTCGGTGGGAATGAAGAGTCCGTCGGTAAGATCGAAAAGGTGGAAAACAATATCATTCAGCTCATCACCGCAAAAGGCCAAGCCACCAGCATCAACATGCACCACATCCAAACCATCCACCAACCGTAGTTGCTTCAGTGCATTAACGTGGTGAGGGACGTACCTTTAGTGCTTTAACGGGAGCTGGGACGTATCTTATGGAAAGTGTCGTACCTCGAAGTAAAGGCAAATTCCCTTGAAACGAAACACTAAGTCGCCGAAGCGTGGTGCCCCTTTACCACACTACCGTGGTGAGGGACGTACCTTCAACGCTTTAACGCAAGCTGGGACGTACCTCCCAAAACCGGACCCATAAAAAAACCCTCTCCAATCAGGAGAGGGTTTTTCTTTATTAGAAGTTACGTTCGGAAACGTTAATTCTGTTCATGGCACGCTTAAGGGCAAGTTCGGCACGTCGGAAATCAACGTCATCCTGCTGTGCCTGCATGCGGCTTTCAGCACGGCCTTTTGCTTCTTTCGCGCGTTGTACATCGATAGCTTCTGCTGTTTCGGCAGACTGTGCTAGAATTGTCACCTGTTCAGGGCGGATTTCTAGGAATCCTCCGCTGACAGCTACAAGCTCAGTGTTACCGCCTTTTTTCAGGCGTACAGCACCGATTTGTAGTGGAGCAACCATCGGAATGTGTCCAGGTAAGATTCCAAGCTCACCGCTTTGAGCTTTCGTGCTCACCATTTCCACTTCTGAATCGTACACTGGGCCATCGGGAGTGACAATATTGACTTTTAATGTCTTCATTTTCTTCCCTCCTGGTCCCTGATTATACCTCTACGCCCATTTCTTTAGCTGCTTTTAATACGTCCTCGATCGGACCTACTAGACGGAAAGCATCTTCAGGAATGTGGTCGTATTTACCGGCTAGGATATCTTTGAATCCGCTAACCGTGTCTTTCACTTCTACGTAAGAACCTTTTTGTCCTGTGAACTGTTCAGCCACGTGGAAGTTTTGAGATAAGAAGAATTGTACGCGACGAGCACGTGCAACTGTCAGCTTATCATCATCAGAAAGTTCGTCCATACCAAGGATCGCGATGATATCTTGAAGCTCTCTGTAACGTTGTAGCGTCTGCTGAACGCTACGCGCAACTTCGTAGTGTTCTTCTCCAACGATGTCAGGAGAAAGCGCACGTGAAGTAGATGCAAGTGGATCCACCGCAGGGTAGATACCCATCTCGGAAAGCTTACGCTCAAGGTTCGTTGTCGCATCAAGGTGAGCGAATGTTGTTGCAGGAGCGGGATCCGTGTAGTCATCGGCAGGTACATAGATCGCTTGGATCGATGTAACGGAACCAACGTTTGTAGACGTGATACGCTCTTGCAATTGACCCATTTCAGTTGCAAGTGTCGGCTGGTAACCAACGGCAGATGGCATACGGCCTAGTAGGGCAGAAACCTCTGAACCTGCTTGCGTGAAACGGAAGATGTTATCGATGAACAGAAGAACGTCTTGTCCTTGCTCATCACGGAAGTATTCAGCCATTGTAAGACCCGTCAAGGCAACACGCATACGTGCACCAGGCGGCTCGTTCATTTGTCCGAATACCATCGCTGTTTTCTTGATAACGCCAGAGTCGCTCATCTCGTGGTAAAGGTCATTACCTTCACGCGTACGCTCTCCAACACCTGCGAATACAGAGATACCGCCGTGCTCTTGAGCGATGTTGTTGATAAGCTCCTGGATTAATACGGTTTTACCTACACCGGCACCACCGAATAGACCGATCTTACCACCCTTGATGTAAGGAGCAAGTAAGTCTACTACTTTGATACCTGTTTCAAGAATCTCAACTTCCGTGGAAAGTTGATCGAATGTCGGTGCTTGTCTGTGAATCGGGTCGCGACGGATGCCTTCTTTAAGAGGCTCGTCTAGATCGATTGATTCACCAAGGACGTTGAATACACGACCTAACGTTACATCCCCTACTGGTACAGAGATTGGTGCTCCTGTATCGATTACGTCAGCTCCACGTTGTAAACCGTCCGTTGAAGCCATCGCGATCGTACGTACAGAATCATCACCTAGGTGAAGGGCAACCTCTAATGTAAGTTCAGCTCTATCTGCAATTTGGACCTTTAAAGAGTTGTAGATATCAGGAAGTTGGCCGCTGGCGAACTTGACATCAACAACTGGACCCATTACTTGAAGAACGTGTCCTTTGTTCATCTCTTTCCCTCCTAACTAGCTTTTGACAAAAACTTTATGAAAAATTGTCGGTCAACACGGACCGTTATCGTTCTATTCTAGTGCAGCTGCCCCGCCGACGATCTCAGTGATTTCCTGAGTGATCGCAGCCTGACGCGCGCGGTTGTATTTAAGTGTAAGGCTACTGATGAGTTCTTTCGCATTATCGGTCGCATTTCTCATCGCTGTCATACGAGCGGCATGCTCACTTGCTTTACCGTCGAGTAACGCACCGTAAATCAAGCTTTCAGCGTATTGAGGAAGCAACACTTCCAGGATTTCTTCTGGAGATGGCTCGAATTCATACGAAACCAGCTTGCCGGAAGTATTCAGGTCGGTTAATGGTAGAACTTTTTTCTCCGTAACATCCTGTTGGATGGCACTTACATAGTGGTTGTAGAACAAGAATAGTTCATCGTATGCCTCTGCAGAGAACATACCAACCGCTTTGTTCGCGATGTCTTTAACGTCTGCGAAACTTGGCTGATCCGGAAGACCAATCACGGATTCGATGACGTTATAGCCTTTTTTACGGAAAAAGTCAGCTCCAACACGTCCTATAGCGATAATGGCAAATTCATCATTCGAGCTGTGACGCTCGTTAATTCGATTGTTAACAGTACGGATTACGTTACTGTTATAAGCCCCCGCCAAACCGCGATCTGAAGTGATCAACAGATACCCGGTCTTTTTAACGGGGCGGGAGACTAGCATCGGATTCGTTACACCCTGACTACCTGCCGCAACGGATGTCACCACTTCCTGGATTTTCTCCATGTAAGGGACGAATGATTTCGCATTCGACTCAGCACGGTTCAATTTAGAAGCAGATACCATTTCCATTGCTTTTGTGATCTGACTTGTCTTTTTGGTAGAAGTAATACGAGTTTGTATATCGCGTAACGATGCCACTGGTTCTCACCACCCTTTACAAATTGTTAGACACAGGGAGGCTCGCCATTACTGTGTAATGCGGCTTTCCCCATGGTTTGCCCTTTTAAAAGGCTTATCCTTACTCAGACTTAATGAATGTCTTCTTGAATTCAGTGATCGCTGCAACCATTGCATCGTCTTCAGGAAGACCTTTTGTCGTGCGGATGTGGTCTAACAGTTCTGTATGGTTGTGATCTAACCAGCTTAGGAATTCACCTTCGAAACGACGAATGTCTGTTACTGGAATCTCATCTAAATGTCCCTTAGTCAATGCGTAAAGGATCATAACTTGTTTTTCAACTTTAAGTGGTTTGTTAAGATCTTGCTTCAGTACTTCTACTGTACGCGCACCGCGATTAAGTTTCGCTTGTGTCGCTGCATCAAGATCTGATCCGAACTGAGCGAATGCTTCTAGCTCACGGTAAGCTGCCAAGTCAAGACGCAGTGTACCGGAAACCTTCTTCATCGCTTTGATTTGTGCGGATCCACCAACACGTGATACGGATAAACCTGCGTTGATCGCCGGACGTACACCGGAGAAGAACAGGTCAGATTGTAAGAAGATCTGTCCGTCCGTGATGGAGATAACGTTTGTTGGGATATAAGCGGAGATATCTCCTGCTTGTGTTTCTACGAATGGCAATGCTGTGATGGAACCGCCACCTTTAGCATCACTCAATTTCGCTGCACGCTCAAGTAAACGGGAGTGCAAGTAGAATACGTCACCAGGGAATGCTTCACGACCTGGAGGACGACGTAGTAATAGGGAAAGCTCACGGTAAGCAGAAGCCTGCTTAGAAAGATCATCATAAACAACAAGAACGTGCTTGCCGTTATGCATGAACTCTTCACCCATTGTGATACCAGCATAAGGTGCCAAGAATAGCATTGGAGCTGGTGAAGCAGCTGATGCCGTTACAACGATTGTGTAATCAAGTGCACCGTGCTTACGTAATGTTTCAACTGCGTTACGTACAGTTGATTCTTTTTGTCCGATCGCAACATAGATACAGATCATGTCTTGATCTTTTTGGTTCAAAATGGAGTCGATCGCAACAGATGTTTTACCTGTTTGACGGTCTCCGATAATTAATTCACGTTGTCCACGACCTACCGGTACAAGAGCGTCGATCGCCTTGATACCTGTTTGAAGCGGCTCGTGTACGGATTTACGATCCATAACACCAGGTGCTCCGCCTTCAATCGGACGAGTTTTCGTTGTAGCAATCGGGCCCAACCCATCAACAGGTTGTCCAAGTGAGTTTACTACACGACCTACTAGTTCTTCTCCTACTGGAACCTCCATGATACGTCCAGTACGACGAACCTCATCGCCTTCACGAATGTCACTGAATGGTCCGAGAATGATGATACCAACGTTGTTTTCTTCTAAGTTCTGTGCCATACCCATGACACCGTTAGAAAATTCAACAAGCTCTCCAGCCATGACATTGTCGAGGCCATGAGCACGAGCGATACCGTCACCGATTTGGATAACTGTACCTACGTCGCTTACTTTCATCTCAGACTGGTAGTTTTCAATTTGCTTTTTGATCAGCGCGCTGATTTCTTCCGCCTTGATGCTCATGAATTTCACCCCTCATTTATACGAAAGTTAACGAATTAGTTCACGCTCAAGACGAGTCAATTTACCTTGCAGGCTGCCATCATAAATGCGGGTTCCGATTTGGACCTTGATGCCGCCAAGTAATTGTTCGTCTGTCACATTGGTAATTCTTAATGATTGTTTTCCGACTTTTTTTGCAAAAGAAGATGATAGTGCTGACTTTTCATCTTCTGTCAGTGGACGTACAGAATACACAGTCGCATCTGCAATCCCGCGTGCTTCATTGGTTAATTCGATGTAAGCCTCAACCAAACCTGTGATCTCGCCCGTACGGTGACGGTCCGTCATGATCATCAGTGTGTTCAGGACAAACGGTGAAGCCGTTTGAAAAGCTTCCTGGATGATTGATTTCTTCTTCGCCAGCGTAAGCTTCGGATTCTCGAAAAGAGCACTTAACTCTCTGTTCTCCAAGAATACCGCTCTTACCGTACGCAGCTCCTCTTCGATCGCTTCAAGCTGATTATGTTCGTTGGCAAGATCGAAAAGCGCTAACGCATAGCGTTTTGCAACTGTAGAGTAGCTCATCGCTCTTCCCCTACCTCTTGAATATAATCGTTAATTAACTTCTGTTGATCCTCAGCAGAAAGTTCTTTCTCGATGACCTTAGAAGCAATAAGGACGGATAGTGATGCAACCTGCTTTTGCAATGCTGCAACCGCTTGTTCCTTCTGAGTTTCGATTTCGCGCTTCGCAGACTCTTTCAAACGTTCTGCTTCCTGGCGGGCAGTAGCGATGATTTCTTCACGCTGCTCCACGCCTTGCTTCTTGGAGTTCTCGATCATAGCTTGAGCTTCCGTGCGTGCTTCTTTAAGAAGTTGACGTTGCTCCTCTAGAACCTTGTTTGCTTCTGTACGGCTTTCTTCAGCCGCAGAAATTTCACCAGCGATGTGGTCTTCACGTTGCTGCATGATTCCCATCAATGGACCCCAGGCAAATTTCTTCAGTAGCGCCATAAGGATAAGGAACATGATCAACTGGAAAACGATATCACCCGTATTAAGGCCGCCGTGACTAGCTGCCTCCCCGATAACGAATGCGTTAGTTAACATACTCGATTCACTCCCTTCAAGAATCGATTGGATCTTTTTTTATGAATTGAACAATCTATACTTGCAAGAAAACTTTTCAGTACACAGGAATGGCGAAGATAATCGTCAAGACGAACTTCGCCATTTAACATGTTTGTGTCAGTTCTATTAGCTTCCAAGAGCGATGAAGGCAATAACTACACCGATGATCGGAAGTGCCTCAACTAGGGCGATACCGATGAACATTGTAGTTTGAAGAGTACCTCTTAATTCTGGTTGACGTGCAATTCCTTCTACTGTACGACCTACGATAAGACCGTTACCAATACCAGCTCCTAGTGCTGCTAAACCAACTGCGATTGCTGCTGCGATAAGACTCATTCTAAAGTTCCTCCTTTAATGTATAAGAAAAATATTTTTACATATATGTTTGTCCACCGTAATGAACAGGTATATATTAATGGTCATGACTTACTTTGTGAGATAGATAGACCATTGTTAACATACAGAAAATGAATGCTTGGATTGCCCCGATAAAGATCGAGAATCCTTGCCATGCAAGCATTGGAGCGATTGCCCCGATCTTGCTGAAGATACCGCCATTAACGGCCATACCTGCGATTAGCGCCAGCAGGATTTCACCGGCATAGATGTTCCCGTAAAGACGAAGACCCAATGTAAGAGTGTTTGCAAACTCCTCGATGACCTTCAATGGGAATAGCCACCACATAGGTGAGAAAAAGGTGTCCTTACCGTATGCACCGAACCCTTTCATCCTGATTCCATAATAATGGGACAGTGCCACGACCATCACCGCCAGAGTCAATGTGACCGCCGGATCGGCTGTCGGAGATTTCCACCATAACTGGTGATCCACCACAACTGAGAACGGAAGACCCAGCATGTTCGATACAAAGATGTACATGATGAGTGTGAGACCTAAAATATGAAAACGCCCACCCGTTTTCCAGTCCATATTACTCTTGATGATTCCTTTAACAAAGTCCATGACCCACTCGAAAAAGTTTTGCATTCCGGTAGGCTTAAGGGCTAAGCGTCGTGTCGATATGACAGCGATGAGAAACACAATGGCAGATGCGACCGTGATCATCATCACATTGGCCAGGTTAAACGTCAGGCCCATAAATTCGGCTAAAGGTGCTTCATGATTCAAATTACTTCACCTCTCTTCCCCGCTATTTATTAGTTTTGAAACTGCTGAAAAAATAATCTATCATAATGACGATGTAAGCTGTCATTAATCCAATAATAAGACTTAGGAGATGAAACATTTCGGGAAATCGGGTTACAATGATGACGCCCAAGGCCGCTGCAGCCATCCGGGAAGTCGTCCCAAGGGACCTCACTTTCTTTCCCGCCACTACGGCATCACCGAACTTGGTGACTCTCTTCGTCATGCCCCAGTGCATATACAGGCTCAAAGCTGTTCCTAAAGCTAACCCTAAAAATACTGATTGGTGGTCGGTAAATCCCCAACCCAGGACGTAAATAGCCAGCAGGTACAATATGTATTTACGCTGTCTATTAAACATTTGATGGAGTTCCGGCATATCTTAATATTCTCCTAAGATAAATGTCGTAAAGTACGAAGCATCGCAAAAATTCCTGTTGCTAACCCAAGAAGTAATCCGATGATTAAAAAGAGTGGTGCAGAGTCTGCTTGCTGGTCAATCCACCTGCCGAGAAAGATCCCCACTAATATGGAGCCGACAAGTTGCGACAAGATCGCTGTATAAATCGCCATCGCCTTATACGGGCTTTGATTTTTTTGACCCATTTCAACCCTTCCTATTCAAAAGAAATTTGAACGTGAGGCAAGCTGTGTGAAAATGAAAAAATTCAGAGTTTACAAGGATTCAACCCTTGTGAAAACCTTATCATTTTACACCCTTTGTAAGCATACAATAGGGCAATATCGATGTCAATGAGTTCAAGTTAAAAAGTTCACAACCTCGCCACGCGTTTGTCGAATGTTCACATTTTTTACACATTTGTAAGAAATGCGGAGGTGGCTCGACAAACCGTTCACCAAATTAGATGTTAAATCAAAATGGGGACAAACCGAGCATAAGACTTGACTCATCTCTTCACACATCTTCCATTATAAAGTAACCCCTACTCACGAGAAACCCTACATTTTAATGTAAATATATCCATATACCTACATGAATGCCTGCACAGCAGTTTTTCCTGTCCGGTGAAGCTTGGCTTGGCCTCGCTAGATTAGAATAATTATCATAAGAGCATAAATTCCAAATTAGGAGCATATTTTTTGTTTCAGGAGCATAAATCCGAGATTAGGAGCATATATTTTAAATTTGGAGCATAAATCTCCAGAAAGGATCATATATCATCGACTTCCCTCTTAGACCTCATCAAAACTACATCTTCAACTCCCAAATCATGCATGTTCTCATCAATGAAACTACGTTGACTTCAAAAAATCTTTTGACAAGCTGATCTTTCAAACAAAATTAATAGAAAGTAACCTTTTCATAAGAATTCCCGATTATATTTCCACTTAAAAACAAGGTCCGCCCCTCACCGCTTTAAAGCAATGAGGGACGGACCTTCTATTTGTCGTTATTCTGGTTTGAACGACTTCGGACGCTCATCCAGTTGGCCGAATTGGTAGCGGATTGCCTGGGCAATTCGGTAGGATGCTTGTCCGTCTCCGTATGGGTTTGTCGCTTTGGACATTTGGCTGTGAGCCTGTTCGTCAGTGAGCAGCTCTTTTGCCAGCTTATAGATGTTTTCCTCTTCGTTTCCTGCAAGCTTCAGCGTGCCGGCTTCGATTCCTTCCGGACGTTCAGTCGTGTCGCGAAGGACAAGGACCGGAACACCAAGGGAAGGAGCCTCTTCCTGAACGCCGCCTGAATCTGTCAGGATCAGGTGAGCCCTTGAAGCGAAGTTGTGGAAATCGATGACATCGAGTGGTTCGATCAAGTGGATTCGGCTATCGTTACCGAGGACCTCATCCGCCACTTCACGAACAGCAGGATTCAGGTGGACAGGATAGACAACTTGAATATCATCATGTTCTTCCACTAAACGCTTGATCGCACGGAACATATTCCGCATCGGCTGACCAAGATTTTCACGGCGGTGAGCTGTCAATAGAACAAGGCGATCGTCCCCGACTTTTTCAAGGACCTCATGCTGGTACTCGTCTTTAACCGTCGTTTTCAAGGCATCGATTGCTGTGTTACCCGTGATGAAAATACCGTCCTCTTTCTTATTTTCATTCACCAGGTTTTGAGCCGATTTTTCAGTAGGGGCAAAATGTAAATCTGCCATGACACCTGTCAGCTGGCGGTTCATCTCCTCAGGGAATGGAGAGTACTTGTTCCACGTACGAAGACCCGCTTCGACGTGACCAACAGAAATCTGATTATAGAAAGCAGCGAGGCTCGCCACGAATGTTGTCGTAGTATCACCATGAACAAGCACGATATCAGGCTTCGCTTCCTTCATGATCTGATCGAGGCCTTCCAAACCGCGTGTCGTTACGTCGATCAACGTTTGACGGTCCTTCATGATATTCAAGTCATAATCAGGAGTGATATCAAAAATGGAAAGTACTTGGTCAAGCATTTCACGATGTTGCGCCGTAACGGTTACAATCGTTTCGAAGCTTTCAGGGTATTTTTTTAATTCAAGAACAAGCGGAGCCATCTTGATCGCTTCCGGTCTCGTTCCGAAAATCGTCATTACCTTAATGGGAGTACTCATTTTCACACTACCTTTCTTATTTAGTTCCAAACAAACGGTCACCAGCATCGCCCAATCCAGGAACGATATAGCCTTTTTCATTCAACTTTTCATCAAGCGCTGCGATGTAGATGTCAACGTCAGGATGCTCAGCCTGGATCGCTTCAACACCTTCAGGACATGCAACCAAGCACATGAATGTGATGTTTTTCGCACCGCGTTTTTTCAGGGAGTTGATCGCTTCAACGGCAGATCCACCGGTTGCTAACATCGGATCCACAAGGATGAAGTCGCGCTCTTCAACGTCGCTTGGAAGTTTTACGTAGTATTCAATCGGCTTTAGAGTCTCAGGGTCACGGTATAATCCTACGTGTCCGACCTTCGCTGCCGGGATCAATTTCAGGATGCCGTCGACCATTCCAAGACCTGCACGAAGGATTGGAACGATCCCCAGTTTTTTACCTGCAAGCGTCTTTGCCGTTGCCTTGCTGACCGGTGTGTCGATTTCGATTTCTTCAAGTGGAAGCTCACGCGTGATTTCGAATGCCATCAGTGTGGATACTTCATCGACAAGTTCACGGAATTCCTTTGTACCTGTGTTTTTATCACGGATGAATGTTAACTTATGCTGGATTAATGGATGATCAAATACATATACTTTGCCCATTCGACTCTCTCCTTTTGATTTCGATTTATGTAAAAAATTGTTGGATACTGTTTTACATCTTTGACTATTGTACATAAAAGAGGTTTTAAGAGCAATAAAAGTTGGGAGGGTGTAATGAAATCGTTATGTTTTATACGGAAAAAAGCGAGCCCTTCTTTATACCGCTTTTGATTTCCGTGGAAGACTTCGCTTTCCGCGGGTAGCCCGTGAGCCCACTCGTCGCTTGCGCTCCTGCGGGGTCTCACATTAGCTACTTTCCCCGCAGGAGTCTTCGTCTTCCACTCCAATCAATGCTGAATTTGTTGGAACAATCTTCCATCAGACACCATTATCATCACCCACAATACGCCCTTTCTATTTCCCCACAAAAAAACCTCCCCAAAAGAATCAAATCTTCCAAGGAGGTTTCTACCAATCTATTATTTCTCAGGATATAAAGAGAATCTGCTTGTTAAATCCGTTACACGTTTGCGCGCTTCTTCAAGCTTGGTTTCGTCTTCGTGGTTTTTGAGGGTAAGGGCCATGATGGACGCGATTTCGTCCATTTCTTCCTTACCAAAACCGCGGGACGTAACGGCCGCTGTTCCGATGCGGATACCGCTTGTGACGAATGGGCTTTCCGGATCGAATGGGATCGTGTTTTTGTTGACGGTGATTCCGATGTCATCAAGGACTTTTTCTGCAATTTTACCAGTCAAGCCTAGTGAACGAAGGTCGATCAATAGCAGGTGGTTATCCGATCCGCCCGATACAAGGTCGATGCCTTCTTTTACGAGACTTTCACCGAGGTGGGCTGCGTTATCGATGATGTTCTGGGCATATTCTTTAAAAGAATCCTGCAGCGCTTCACCGAACGATACCGCTTTTGCCGAAATGACGTGCATCAACGGACCACCTTGAAGTCCAGGGAAGATGGACTTGTCGATCTTCTTGCCGAATTCCTCTTTGCAAAGGATCATTCCGCCACGAGGACCGCGAAGTGTTTTATGAGTTGTCGTTGTCACGAAATCTGCGTAAGGAACCGGGTTTTCGTGAAGGCCGGCTGCGACAAGACCTGCGATATGCGCCATGTCGACCATCAGGTAAGCACCCACTTCGTCCGCGATTTCACGGAATTTGGCAAAATCGATCTTTCTAGGATACGCACTTGCACCCGCTACGATCAATTTCGGCTTGTGCTCAAGCGCCTTTTGACGGACATCTTCATAATTGATGAGGTGGCTTTCCTTGTCGACTCCGTACTCAACGAAGTTGTACTGGATGCCACTGAAGTTGACCGGACTTCCGTGCGTCAGATGTCCACCGTGGGAAAGGTTCATCCCAAGCACCGTGTCACCTTGCTCAAGGACTGTGAAGTAGACTGCCATATTGGCTTGTGCTCCAGAGTGCGGCTGCACGTTCACATGCTCCGCTCCGAATAATTTCTTCGCACGATCGCGAGCCAGATTTTCCGCTACATCGACATGCTCACACCCGCCATAATAGCGACGGCCTGGGTATCCCTCTGCATACTTGTTCGTGAGGACGGAACCTTGTGCTTCCATAACCGCTTCACTGACAAAATTCTCAGATGCAATCAACTCGATTTTCGTTCGCTGACGCTCTAATTCATCTTGAATCGCTGCATAAATTTCCGGATCTTGCTTGGCAATCTTACTCATACATATCCCCCTTTTAATCATCGGCCCATTCTAAGCTGCGCCATCTTGATTCATTCAAATCCATTCTATCATGATTATCGAGAACGCGAAATAAAAACGTGTAGGCAAAATAGAATGTTCGTGTTTTGGGCGCGGAAGCCGGAGTAGGAATGGGAAATAATACGCTGTTTCCGTTTAATTTTGTGAGTGGTCGGTTCTTAATTAAGAATCGATTGCACCTGATCTGAAGTCCGGCTTTGTCGAAAAATCGCCAGTTCGCACTTATTTAAACTATTTCGCACATATATAAAATAAACCGCTCTTAAATCCGGAATTTCGCACTTATCCTAAAAATTCCGCACATAAAACCCGCTCTTACACCAACCACCCTAAGTGAGAAACAATCAGAACATCCACAAAAAAAGCCCGCCTCCCAATGCTCAAAAGCATCGACAGACGGGACTTCCCCTCTAACTTATTCATATACAGCCCGAACCCCGCCGATCAGCTTCGGACGGGTCTTAGCCAACGTCACATGCGCGTCGCCGAGACTCTTCTGCGAAACCCGGACCGGCACCGCAACATGCTTCAGCTGCATCCCGATGAATGTATCGCCGATATCGATCCCTGCATCCGCTTTGATGAACTCTACCATGACAGGGTCTTCAAAAGACCGGTACGCATGGGTCGCCATCGCACCGCCGGCCGACCGGGCCGGAATGACGGTAACTTCATCAAGCCTTAGACGTTCCGCTGTTTCACGTTCAATGACGATCGCACGGTTCAAATGCTCACAGCACTGAAAAGCAAGCGATACACCGGTAGAATCGGCAAATTTCTTCAACTCACAGTAAATCATCTCTGCCACATCAAACGTGCCGGCCGTCCCGATCCGTTCACCGATGACTTCAGAGGTTGAACAGCCAACAACGAATACTCCACCTTTTTTGAGCGAAACCTTTTCCTTGAATTCCTCTAGGATGCTGCGGAGCTGTTCCTGTAATTGTTCGATTTCCATAAAAACCACTTCCTACTGTTTGTCTTCGTATGCCGTGATTTTACCGATTCGATTGGCATGACGTCCGCCTTCGAATTCAGTCCCAAGCCACGCTTTGGCGATTTCACGCGCAAGTCCAGGACCGATGACGCGCTCCCCCATCGCCAGCATGTTGCTGTCATTATGTTCACGCGTCGCCTTTGCACTGAATACATCGTGCACAAGCGCACAACGGATACCTTTTACCTTATTGGCGGATATGCTCATCCCGATACCAGTCCCGCAGATCAGGATCCCACGGTCGAATTCACCGCTCGCCACTTTTTCCGCTACCGGCAACGCATAATCCGGGTAATCGACTGACGTGTTGCACTCGCAGCCGAAATCCTCATATTCGAGCTCAAGTTCTTCCAATAATGATTTGATTTCTTCCCTGATATTAACCCCACCGTGATCTGAAGCAATTGCAATTTTCATCCATCGTCACTCCCCATTTTTGACTAGTGTTTGTTACCTTTTATTTTGACATACCCATCACAATAGATAAAGTTTTTCATCTTAGGACAAAAGCCTTCTTTAGAAGGTACGTCCCGCGGTGCATTAACGCGTCACCGCAGGGCGGGACGTACCTTCATAAAACACAATCCCAAAGAAAAAGCACAGACTAAAAGTCCATGCCATTTCAAACGATTTTTATAATCGGAAACGGGTGATCGTCCCCTTCAATGATTCAGCTTCCTGCTTGAGGTTCAGCGCGAGCTGCTCCACTTCGCCCATGACGGACGCCTGTTCCCGCGTTGCTTCCGATACTTCTTCCGCACCCGCTGATGTTTCTTCCGCGATTGCCGCTACTTCCTGTGATTGTTGGGAAGTCAGCCTGATGCTCTCCATCTGTCTGTCAACCAATACAGAGATGGTCTTGACCGAGTCAGCTACTTCATGAATCGTACCGGTCATCGCTTCGATCACTTCATTTGTTTTCGAGCCTTTTTCAGCTTCTTTATTGGCTGACTCGACTTGATTTGAGATCTGTCCAACGACATTCCCGACTTCCGTCTGGATATTCTTGATCAGATCCGATATGCCCTGAACGGCCTTGCCACTTTCATCCGCGAGCTTCCGGACTTCTTCCGCTACAACGGCGAACCCTTTACCATGCTCACCGGCGCGCGCAGCTTCAATTGAAGCGTTCAAAGCAAGCAGGTTCGTCTGATTCGCGATATCGCCGACCAATTGGATGATTTGCTCCACTTTTTTCGCGTTATCTTCAAGGCGCCTGACGACTTCCAATGAATCTTCGTTCCCTTTTGCAAGCGTGGAGATTCCCGCTACAAGTGAATGGATCACTTCTTTGCTTCCCTGAAGCTCGGTGACCATATTCTTGGACAGCTCCTCGGAAGACTTCGAATGATTCTGGACTTCCTGGGCAATCCCGATCACATCTTCCACCGATTCAGCCGTCGTTTGGATCGACATGGCCGAGCTTTCGGCACCTGCGGAAATTTCACTGATGGTCCTTGAAATCGAATCAGCCTGGTGGGAAGCCGTTTCAGAAGCCTTTGACAGCTCCACTACATGGGCATTCGTCTTCGTGAAATTTTCATCGATGCTTGAAACCATATCCCGAAGATTATGTAACATGCGGTTGAATGCCAAACCGAGCGAACGGATTTCGTCATCGGATTTCGGCACTTCCACTTCCACCGAGATATCCCCTTCCGCTGCTTTCAGCGCGGCCTTTTCCAAACGTTGAAGCGGTTTGACAATAAAGCCTGCTGCAAAAAAGGCCAGGAAACCGGACCAGAATACTCCCATCCCAAGCGTCATACTCGTAAACAAGAACTCATTCATATCCGGTGCGAATGTCGGCTTGATGAAATAAATGAAAAATGCCGAAGTCGAATACGTGACCAGCGCCAGAATCGTCGTAAAGAATACCAGTTTCTTTCTTAGACCGGACTTATACCTTCTCTCTTTCCCCATCCCTTTTCTCTCCTCAGAAAATCATTCTTTTTCTAGCTTGTCGATCAATTGCTCGATCAGCTCATCCAGCTCCCTGTATGTATATCTGTAAATATCGACACTGCCCCCGAACGGATCGGACACATCCATGTCCTCAGGATCCTCGAGCACATACTCCTTCAAGGTGAACACCTTATCGGATGCCTCGGGATGCTGATCCATGATCGCCCATTTATGATGGGTCGTCATCGTGAATACATAGTCCGCCCACTCAATATCCTTCTTCCGGAGCGAGCTGGATTGGTGCTCATGCTTTATATCGTTCTCTTTCAGCACTTCTTTAGCCTGAATCGAAGCATCTCCACCATCCATCGCAAATACGCCTGCTGATTTCACCTCGAACCCGCTTCCCGCTCTATGCTTCAAGACCGCTTCCGCCATCGGACTGCGGCACGTATTACCCGTACAAACAAACAAGATTCTCATCATCTCATCCTCCTTATAGCCTATTATAAAATATTTTCCAATCCCCACAAAGCACATTCACAAAGAATATAAAAAGAAAAGCGGAGGCGGCTTGGGCAGAGGCGACAAGCATAAGACAGGGCAGCCTTAAAGGCGGTTTTTGCCTTTTTGGATGGCATGGCTTATGTCTCGAGCCTCTAGCCGCCGGAGCTGGACAATAAGAAAAGCGGAAGGGCTTTGGGCAGAGGCGGGTGGCATAAGACGAACCGGACTCGAAGGCGCACTTTGCCTTCTTGGCCGGGTTGGCTTATGACATGTGCCTCTAAGCCCTGCAGCTGGACAAAAAGAAAAGCGGAGGCGGCTTGGGCAGAGGCGACAAGCATAAGACAGGGCAGCCATAAAGGCGCTTTTTGCCTTTTTGGATGGCATGGCTTATGTCTCGAGCCGCTAGCCGCCGGAGCTGGACAATAAGAAAAGCGGAAGGGCTTTGGGCAGAGGCGGGTGGCATAAGACGAACCGGACCGGAAGGCGCACTTTTCCTTCTTGGCCGGGTTGGCTTATGACATGTGCCTCTAAGCCCTGCAGCTGGACAAAAAGAAAAGCGGAGGCGGCTTGGTCAGCCACGACAAACAAAAGATGATCGGGCCGAGAAGGAGCCTTTTGCCTACTTGATGCATTTAGCTTAAGACCTCGAGCCGCTAGCCGCCTACGCTGGACAAAAAGAAAAGCAGAGGCCGCTCCCTCATCCCCAAAACAAAAAAACGCCCCACCACTCTAAAGCAGTGAGGGACGTACCTTACAAAATGGGCTTTCTAAATCAGATTGGCAGCAGGAGCTTGATGCCGAAGGCGAAGAGGATGCTTCCGCCGAGGGCTTCGCTGTAGGTGCCGAGCACACCTTGGAACTTTCTTCCGAGGAGGAGGCCCATCCAGGTAAGGACCGTGGCGGCGATTCCGAAGCAGGCTAGTGCGACGGCTGTCCTTGCTCCGAAGATCCCGAGCGTCAGGCCGACCGAGAAGCTGTCCAGGCTCACACTCAGCGCAAATAACAGGAGTCCGAAGCCGACCGGGGAAATCAAGGTTGTTTCTTCTTCTTTGAAACTTGAAATGAACATCTGGATGCCAAGCACAATCAAGAGGATGCCCCCTGCGTAGGTCGCGAACGCTCCGAATGTTTCGGATAGGAACTTACCCGTCATCATCCCGAGGAGCGGCATCCAGACATGGAACAATCCAACCGTCAATCCTATGTAAAAAATCTGCTTCAGCCTGAGCTGAAACATCCCCATTCCAATCCCGATCGAAAAGGCATCCATCCCGAGAGCAAATGCCATCAACATCAACGTAATCAATTCACCTATAAGTGTCGTCATCCTGTTTCCTCCTCTGGACGTGCCTTCAAGACAAACTTATGCACGTCCAAAACGAAATAGAATGAAAAATTGCCCTCCTTGTGCTAGAGACCAGCTCCCATTAAAAATCAGTGAACCCAACCCTTTATCCACACAAAAACAAAAAAGATCCCCACGACTGGAGATCTTTTTTTCCAACAATATAAAAATACATCAAGCCTTAATCACCCGATACCCCGCAGCCTTCTGAAGCCGGTTCATAATCGCAAGCCCGACCCCTTCTTCCGGGAACATCTCGGCAAAGATGATATCCACATCGCTATTATTGAATGTACGGAGTGCGTTGTACAGACCATGTGCGACCGTATTCAAATCATCTCTTCTACCAACGGAAAGCACGACATCGGCACGATATTCTTCAACAAATTCATCCGTGGTCAGTACACCTGCCTTCAACCCTTCAGCCCGCTTTTCATCCACGAGCTTTTGAACGTCTTCACGCGTTCCGTCAACGAGGTAAACCGGTGCATCCGGGGCATAGTGCGTGTACTTCATACCCGGAGATTTCGGGGCACCCTTCCCTTCTTTCAAGGAAGGATCGACCGCCACTTGACCGACGACTTCATGAAGCTGCTCTCTCGTCACGCCACCGGGACGAAGGATGACCGGCACCTCACCTGTGCAATCCACGACCGTCGATTCGACGCCGACACCCGTTTCCCCGCCATCGACAACACCAACGATCCTGCCTTCAAGATCGTCGACCACATGCTGCGCGGCTGTCGGGCTTGGTTTTCCAGATCGATTCGCACTTGGTGCCGCAATCGGGAGTCCCGCCTCCTCGATGATGGCGAGTGCAACCGGGTGGTCCGGCATCCGGATCGCAACGGATTCCAGTCCTGCCGTCACCTTTTCTGAGAGGACTCCTTCTTTTTTATGAAAAATAAGCGTCAACGGTCCCGGCCAGTAAGCAGAAATCAACTTTTCTGCAGCTTCGGGTACATCATTGACCAATTCACTTAATTGCTGTTTATTTGATATGTGGACAATCAGTGGATTATCGGACGGCCTTCCTTTTGCCTTGAAAATTTTATCAACGGCCTCATCGCTTTTCGCATTCGCACCAAGACCATAAACAGTCTCCGTTGGGAACGCAACGACTTCGTTTTCCTGCAAAAATCGTGCTGCATCCACAATTTGTGGATAACTTTTATTCTTATCCACATCATTTTCCACAATCCAGCGTTTCATCATATCAGTACTCCACCTTTTTATCTCAAACATACATCTACTCACGTTCATGTGGATAAACACTGAATTATCAAGTGTTCCACAAGTAAACCCTTTTGAAATTATAAAAGAAACAAAACATTTTCTCAAGTATTATCCACAAAACCTGAACAAATCACCCCCATCTGTGGATAACCCTGTGGACGAGTGTGAATAATTCTGAAAAAAGAGACATTTCGACAAACAGGCCACCCTGACAAGTTTTTTGTCGAATCACCAATAAAAAAACCGGACCATTTTTTCGAAAAATGATCCGGACTGCCCGTCAGAGATTTCTGACCCACGATGCCTGTTTTGTCGAAAATTTGGTTCAAACCCTATAATTGAAGGCTCATCGTGAGCAAGTTATCCACTGTGGATAAGTGTTTCGCATGAACAAAATCCTTCAGTTCGTCCACAAATGATTGTGGTTCCTGTTGAAAACCCAGCACCTCAAAAAAGTTCAATGACGCTTTCCGATTAGTGATCAAGTAAAGCTGGGTAAGCTCTTTTGATTTTGCCAGCTTGAAAATTTCCTGGAAGAGGGTGAAGATTTCCTCGCTATCAAACTGAGGTGTGACGACAAGTGAACGAAGCAGTCCGGTCGTTCCCCTCATCTCGATTCCGAGCGTCCCGATTAAATTCTCATCCTCATCCTCCACGACAAGGAAGCAATCAATCGTCCCCTTCACCCCTTCTGTACTGAGTCCCGCTTTTACCAAAAATCCGATCACCTTATAAATATCCTCCTGCGTCGCCTGCCTGATCCTCTTCGTCATTTTTGTCTTCCTCCTTTTTTTCTAGTATCCTTACTCTTACTTTATGAGAGGGAGGAAAGATTAGAACCAGAATTTAATAGATTTCTATTTTTTAATAGAAGCCAAATAAAAAAGCCCCATCCTACTGGATGAAGCCCTTCTCTCACTTAAACAATCCCTTGAACAAGTCAACAACGAAGAACCGTTTCTCTACTTCTTGCCCATCGCCTTCTTCCACAAACACTTGCTCTTTTGCAGCAGGCTCCTCATTCTTTGTTTGCAACTCTTCCATTACGTTATTTTCATTGATTGTAGATGAAGGAACTTCAACAACCTCGGTCTCTTCCGATTGTTCAACGGATGTGCCTTCCACTTCCGCACTCTCTTCCATAACCTCGTCTTGCTGATTTACTTCCGTCACCACATCATCATCCGCTTCCACAGCCTCGTCTTCCGCATCCACTTCCGTCACCACATCACCGTTCGCTTCCACCGTCGTTTCAAATCCAGGACTCCTCACTGCGTTGCCAGTTGAAAAATCAAGGAAGCATAGCGGCGGATACAGGACGCACCACCAATTGGCGCCTTCCCCTTTTCCAAGCGTGATCAGAACCGCTTCATATTCACCGGCCGGATAGAGATACTGCCCATAAAGCTTCGTCGGGAACTGGACTTTTCCGAACTCGATGTGAACGCTTTGATTCAATCCTTCCGCTGCCACAACATCTTCCGCAATTTGCTTAAGCTCTGGCAGTCCCGCTTGAATGACCGCTTTCGCTTCATCCTGGGATGTCAGATTCCCAACCCACTTCGTAATCTCTTTATTCACTTCATCACGGACCAACCGCTTCACGTTCTGATCACTTTCCAAGTCACTGTTTGCAAGGATTCGCAAGCGGATCGCATCCTCCGGAATCACCATCGGCTCCTCGGCTGCAATTTCCTGTTTCGGAATATATAAACTTAAGATTGTCCCTAAAGTTAGAATCAAGATATACATTAATACCGCGTGTTTTGTTTTCATCTTCTCTCCACCTTCCCCTCAGTAAATCAGTGTGGACAAGATGGGGACATCTTAAACTAGTAAATTGATATTTTTTTACTCAAACCCTCGGTCAAGGCGATTTGATAATATATTCTTGTTTTTGATAATAAATCTATCGGTTTTGATCATATAATCGGATTTTTGATAATAACGCCTTCACTTTTGATAATATAGGCCCCCTCGCCCCCTATTCACTGCCTATTATTCTACTAAAAAGGGATTTCTCATCTAAATGGAGCCTATTTTCATTAAAAAAAGACCCCTTTTCCATAAAAAAGGAGCCTTCATTACAAATTCTATCCCTTACAGCAAAACACCATCCGGTCCTTGCCGTTAATATCAAACACCACTTCGGTCTCCGCTTCTGGGAACGTCTCCCGGAGCATATCCGCAACCGTTTCACCCTGACCGGCCCCGACTTCGAAGCCAATCAGAAATGCATCGTTCATTACAGAGGGTAATTCGTCCATGAACCGTCGATACAGATCGTACCCGTCTTCCCCGCCGAATAACGCGAGCTGCGGTTCATGATCGACGACCACTTCCGACATCGTTTCGCGGTCACCGAGCGGGATATATGGAGGGTTCGATAGCATGATATCGAGCTTTACGCCATCGTCCATCAGCGGCTTCAACAGATCTCCCTGGTAAAAGGAGACTTCAGCCCCCAACCGCTGACTGTTTTCCTTCGCGACACAGAGTGCTTCCTCGGAGATATCCACAGCCATCATCTCAACCGGCCAAGCCGTTGACTCAAGCTTCAGTGTAATCGCGATCGCTCCACTTCCAGTTCCGATATCCGCAGCCCGGAGTGAACCGCCACGAGGAAACAGCCGCTTCATTTTTTCCAGCCCGTAATAGATGAGCTCTTCCGTTTCCGGTCGTGGGATCAATACGTGCTCATTTACTAGAAACGTCCGACCGTAAAACTCCTCAAACCCGATGATATGCTGGATCGGGACGCCGTCCGCATGCGATCGAACCCCCTGCTGGAACTCTTCCCATTTCTCCGCAGAAATCTCCATCCGCTGTTCCGCCAAGAGCTGCGAACGCGACATGTCCAAGAGGTGCCGCAGGTAGATTTCTCCCGCATTTTCATCCCGATTCTGTTTCTTTAAAAAAGAAGAAGCCCACTTCAGGGCTTCAAATACAGTCACGTTCATCTTATACTTCTTCCATTCTTTCAAGGAGCTTGGATTGATCTTCGATGATCAGGGCATCGATGACATCATCCATTTTCCCTTCAAGGATCTGATCAAGCTTCTGGATCGTCAAGCCGATGCGGTGGTCGGTCACACGATTTTGCGGGAAGTTGTACGTACGGATACGCTCGGAGCGGTCACCCGTTCCAACGGCGGACTTACGGTTTGCATCGTATTCAGCCTGTGCTTCCTGCTGGAATTTATCGTAGACGCGGGCACGGAGTACCTTCATCGCCTTTTCTTTGTTCTTGATCTGTGATTTTTCATCCTGACAGGAAACAACGACACCTGTCGGCAAGTGAGTCAGACGGACGGCTGACATCGTCGTATTGACCGATTGTCCCCCAGGTCCACTTGACGCGAACGTATCGACGCGGATATCTTTTTCATGGATATCAACTTCGACTTCTTCCGCTTCCGGAAGGCACGCCACCGTCGCCGTCGACGTATGGATACGGCCACCGGACTCTGTTTCAGGGACACGCTGCACGCGGTGTGCGCCGTTTTCGTACTTCATTTTCGAAAAGGCACCGTTACCGTTGATCATGAAGATGATCTCTTTGTAACCACCGACGCCCGCAGAACTCGCTTCCATGACTTCGATTTTCCAGCCTTGGGACTCGGCATAGCGGCTGTACATGCGGTAAAGGTCGCCCGCAAATAGAGCGGCTTCGTCTCCGCCGGCTGCTCCGCGCACCTCCATGATGACGTTCTTGTCGTCATTCGGGTCTTTCGGAATCAATAATATTTTCAAACGCTCTTCCAGTGCATCAATCTGCTCTTCAAGCTCGGATACTTCTTCTTTAACCATTTCACGCATCTCAGCATCAAGCTTCTCATCCAGCATCGCCTTCGCATCTTTAAACTGCTGGCTGATGTCTTTATATTCACGGTATGCTTCCACCGTCGCTTGAATATCTGATTGCTCTTTGGAATATTCTCTTAGCTTCTTAGGGTCATTCACAATTTCCGGATCACTTAAAAGCTCATTCAACTTATCATAGCGATCTTCCACTGCTTGTAAACGATCGAACACAGCTATTCACCTCAATTTTAATCCATAACAGTCTAATTATATTATATGGTGTGGGTAAACACAAGAAGGTTCGGATTGGGGGTAGATGGCTGAGGTGAAAAAAATCAGTAGTTCTTACAAATGATCAGTGGGGGCTACGCCTTCCAATCCAATCAACCGCTGGAACTAAAAAAGGCAAGCAGAAACCCTCTTCCACTCGCCGATTGAATCATAAGTTTATCTTTCCGTGATCTTTACGTTGACGTTGTAGCGAGGCAGCGCTTTTTGAAGTCGTTTTTTAAGTTTCGCTTCCTCTTTGGCTGTTTCTTTTGTGGTCATTTCTTGTTTGGTATGGGCGGTCACCCACATTTGATCACCGTTGATCCATACTTCATCGGGTTGGTATGCGGTATATTCCTTCACGACTTCCCTCGCTTTATCTTCATATATACCCATGCTAGTAGAAGTCGTCCCCTTACTGTTCGTCAGGTTCGGAAAATTCGGATTCTGGTTCATGCTATCGCCGTTGTTCACGTCTTGCGTTTTGGTTTCCATTTTAGGTTTGCGCGTGTCAATGAACTTTGTACCACCGCCGTCGTTGTGCATGCCGTACTCAGACTCCTGATTCACGCTGCCGCAAGCGGTCGCAATCAAGAAGATCACCGTAAAGAAAAGAGCGAGCATCATTCTTTTCATCATCGTCAAAACACCTCCTGATGTTACTTTTTCCATCAAGGGAATGCTTATACGAGGGGAAAATTGGGTTCTCTTTTGAAGGAACGTCCCCGACCGCTTTGACGCGTTAAAGCGGTCGGGGACGTTCCTTCAAAATAAAAAACCGCCATCGACTGGATAGCGGTTTACAGGGTTTCATAGCCTATTTTTATGATTCCTTCACCATATCAGGCGTTACGCTGATGCCCTTTGGGACTTCATGGTGGTGACGGCATCTTGGTTCATACGCTTCGGATGCGCCGACGAGGATGATGGGATCATCGTAGCCTGCCGGTTCACCGTTGATCAGGCGCTGCGTCCGGCTTGCCGGTGAGCCGCAGACGGCACAAACGGCTTGAAGCTTGGTCACTTGTTCGGCAATGGACATGAGTGCCGGCATCGGACCGAATGGTTCACCGCGGAAATCCTGGTCAAGTCCTGCAAGGATGACGCGGTATCCGCTGTTCGCAAGCTTTTGGACGACATCCACGATGCCTTCGTCGAAGAATTGGACCTCATCGATGGCGACGACGTCCACCTGCGGATTCAAGTCCTCAAGAATGACATCCGAACTCTCGACCGCCTTCGCAATGACCGAGGTGCCATTATGGGATACAACGGATTCATCACTATAGCGATTATCTAATTTTGGCTTATACACAGCAATCTCTTGTTTTGCAAATTGAGTGCGTCTCACTCGGCGGATCAGTTCCTCTGACTTACCAGAGAACATGCTGCCGCAAATGACTTCCACCCAACCGGTTTGCTTCATGACATACATGAAAGCGCCTCTCCTTTCTAACCCCTTTTATAGTAAAAGCGTCCCTTTTTCGAAATATTCAGTAAACACAACCCCTGATTGATTCCAAAAAGGACCTGCCGCTCAAGCTTTATTTATAATAAGCATTCCTTTATGTACGGAAAAAATGCTTTATAAGTGCGAATTTGACAGAAAAAAAGAGGCACAGCTTATCAAAAAACCGCCTCAATTTTGTCTTTACGTAATAAAAAACAGGCAAGCAGTAGATCCTTGCCTGTTTTTATCCAGTGAAGAGAAGACTTCGGAGAGTCCGTCCCATTCATATGCTAGGCACATAGACGGTATGGACGCCCCTGATCTTCTGACTCTTCATTATTGTTGTTTTTGTTTAAGACCGTATTTTTTGTTGAAACGGTCAACACGTCCACCAGCGTCAGCGAATTTCTGACGGCCTGTGTAGAATGGATGGCATTCAGAACAAACCTCAACGCGCATTTCTTCTGCTACAGAACCAGTTTCAAATTCGTTACCGCATGCACAACTAACTGTGATCGTGTTGTACTTTGGATGAATTCCTGATTTCATTACTTTCATCTCCTTCCGCCCTGAATCATCTGAAACAGAGTAATTTATTACGAAGATATATATGCGATATGAGCATAAGCATGGTAGTAGTAGCCAGCCCCTTACCGCATCCATTTTTAAAAACACATTGACTATATTATAACAAGGACAAGCCAGTTTTGCAACCTGTTAAACTGGAAATTGTTGTGTTACGTTACTTCGAACACAGTGACCAGTTTAACGCTTCTTGGCTTCCTCTGTCAACATCTCGAAAAATTCGTGGTTCGTTTTCGAGTGTTTCAGCTTACGCATAAGCTTTTCGGCGAAGTCGTGCTGATCGGACATCGCTTTACGGATCGCCCATAGCTTATCAAGGTGATCCTGCTGGATGAGGAGCTCTTCCTTACGCGTACCGGAACGACGGATATCGATCGCAGGGAAGATGCGGCGTTCTGCAAGTGAACGGTCAAGGTGAAGCTCCATGTTCCCTGTTCCCTTGAATTCTTCATAAATGACGTCGTCCATGCGGGAACCCGTGTCGACAAGTGCTGTCGCAAGCACCGTCAAGCTTCCACCTTCTTCAATATTACGCGCCGCACCGAAGAAACGCTTCGGACGGTGGAACGCAGCAGGGTCGATACCACCAGACAGCGTACGCCCACTTGGCGGGATCACCAAGTTATAGGCACGTGCCAGACGGGTGATGCTGTCCATCAGGATGACGACGTCACGTTTGTGCTCAACAAGTCGCATCGCACGTTCAAGGACAAGCTCTGCCACTTTGATGTGGTTTTCGGGAACCTCATCGAATGTGGACGATACGACTTCCGCTTCGACTGAACGTTCGATATCGGTTACTTCCTCTGGACGCTCGTCGATCAAGAGGATGATCAATTCCGCTTCCGGGTGATTCGTCGTGATCGAGTTCGCGATTTCTTTTAAGAGCATCGTCTTACCGGCTTTCGGCGGTGCCACGATCAAACCACGCTGACCGAAACCGACCGGCGCCATCAGATCCATCACACGCGTCGAAATCTTATTCGGCGTTGTTTCAAGCATCATTTGACGATCAGGATATAAAGGAGTCAGGGCAGGGAAGTGAACGCGTTCCTTCGCTGCTTCCGGCTCTTCCCCGTTCACCATTTCAACATGAAGAAGTCCGAAGTAGCGCTCGTTCTCTTTCGGAGGACGCACTTTACCGGATACCTTATCTCCATTTCGAAGATCAAAACGGCGGATCTGGGAGGCAGAAATATAAATATCCTCCGAGCTCGGCGAATAGTTGATCGGTCTCAAGAAACCGAAGCCTTCGGATTGGATGATCTCAAGGACACCTTCCATAAAGAAGAAGCCTTCTTGCTCGGCACGCACCTTCAGGATGGCAAAGATCAATTCTTTTTTTGTTAATTTACTATAATAAGAAACTTTGTATCGTTTAGCCAGCTCATAAAGCTCTTTCAGCTTCATATTTTCCAGGCTGGAAATTGTTAACTCTTCCATTATGACACCACGCTTTATTAATTTGATTAGAGCTTTGAATTAGTGAATTGATATAAGGTGATTTGCATGTTGTCTTGTATACCCGTCCCGGGGACAAAACAATCTATGTAGCATGACCTTTTAAAAAAATGAAGAAATAAGGTGAAGCATTAAAAAAGAGAATGCTGAAGAAAAAACCTTATCTATTTTAACCATACTTATGGAAAAAGCGCAAGGTACCCTTTTACACTGTTGAGAACTATTCATAACTTTTCGCTTTTTCTATGAAATTGTTTGGTTTTTTGTGAAAAAACAGGAAGGTGTTGATTACCTGTGAAGGGTTGGTGTGGTTGATAAGATGGAGGAGGGGAAAGGCTGTGCTTTCTCCTCCTCTATCTTTATGAAGATTTCTCTTATTACATCTGTTGGCTTTTAATGCCGCAGTTGATTTCCGTGGAAGACTTCGCTTTCCGCGGGTAGCCCGTGAGCCTCCTCGTCGCTTGCGCTCCTGCGGGGTCTCACATTAGCTACTCTTCCCGCAGGAGTCTTCGTCTTCCACTCCAATCAACTGCTGGATCTGGTGATAAATCTATAAGGAAGCGGTTCTCAAAACCTCACCCTACTTCTTATTTTATCACCAAGTTCGGTTTCTTTTGCAGGCTGTGGCGGCCGTCGATGAAGCGGACGGTTCCGGATTTTGCTCGCATGACGATGGAGTGGGTCAGTCCGTGTGTGCCTTTCAGTTGGACACCGCGGAGCAGCTCTCCGTCTGTTACGCCTGTAGCGGCGAAGATGGCGTCGTCTCCTGTGACGAGGTCTTCCATGCGAAGGATTTTATCTACGTCAAGCCCCATGCTGATGCAGCGATGAAGCTCGGCATCGTTCTGTGGAAGCAGCTTCCCTTGGATTTCCCCACCGAGGCATTTCAGGGCAACAGCGGCAAGGACGCCTTCAGGTGCTCCGCCCGATCCGAATAGGATATCGACACCGGTGTGGTCAAACGCTGTGTTCATCGCACCAGCGACATCCCCATCGTTGATCAATTTGATGCGGGCACCCGCTTCCCTCAACTGCTGGATGATGTGCTCGTGACGTGGACGGTTCAATACCGTGGCCACCACGTCTTCGATGTCTTTATTTTTTGCTTTTGCCACCGCTTTCAAATTATCGATGACAGAAGCGTTGATGTCGATCTTGCCGACGGCTTCAGGGCCGACCGCGATTTTATCCATATACATATCCGGAGCGTTCAACAGGTTCCCGTGATCGGCAACCGCCAGGACCGCAAGCGCGTTCCAGCCGCCGGAAGCGACGATATTCGTACCTTCGAGTGGATCGACCGCTACGTCTACGCGCGGACCATAGCCTGTCCCAAGCTTTTCCCCGATATAAAGCATCGGTGCTTCGTCCATTTCCCCTTCGCCGATGACGACGGTCCCTTTCATTGGTACCGTATCGAATACGTCACGCATTGCCGAAGTCGCAGCATCATCCGCTTCGTCCTTCTTCCCGCGTCCCATCCATCTCGCAGATGCAAGGGCAGCTCCTTCCGTAACCCGAACCAATTCCATTGATAAACTTCTTTCCATGTATACAGCCTCCCGAATTCCCTATTGTGTAAGATCCTTTCATATCCTTTCCTCTTAACCTCAAAAGAGGCGCCGAGATGACATAAAAGCATCTTTCTCAACCAATAAATCTCTAATTGTATAACATATTAACAGATTTATTGTAACACATTAATCGGTCCGGAGAGACTTTTTTTCTAAAAAAGGGGAGCCAATCCTTCTCATAGATGAGAAAGATTGCAAAAAGCCCGCACCCAAAAGGGGAGGCGGGCTTCCCATATCCTTTAGGATTTCATTTGTTCCAGTTCTTCGGCGGTCATCTTTTCACGCCAGATCGTTGCGCCGAGCCCTTCAAGCTTCTCGACAAGATCGCTGTAACCGCGGTCGATGTGCTCAAGTCCCGTCACTTCGGTGATCCCTTCTGCCATCAGGCCTGCAATCACCAGGGCGGCGCCTGCACGCAAGTCACTCGCCTTCACTTTGGCACCTTGCAGCTGGACAGGACCGTTGACGATTGCGGAACGGCCTTCAACCTTGATCGTCGCGTTCATGCGTCTCAGTTCATCGATATGCTTGAAACGGGCAGAGTAAATCGTATCCGTTACAACAGCGGAGCCTTCCGCTCTATTCAACAGCGCAGTGAACGGCTGCTGAAGGTCGGTAGGGAAGCCTGGATAAACGAGTGTCTTAATATCGACGGCTTTCAGCTTGTCCGCTTTCCCGATAAAGATTTGGTCATCATTCGTCTCAACGGGAACACCCATTTCACGAAGTTTGGCAATCACCGATTCCATATGTAGCGGAATGACATTGTCGATCAATACGCCTTTCCCAGCGGCAGCGGCAAGGATCATGAAGGTCCCTGCTTCGATGCGGTCAGGGATGATCGTGTGACGGCAGCCATGAAGCTCTTCGACACCATCGATACGGATGACATCCGTCCCTGCTCCCTTGATCTTCGCTCCCATATTACTGAGAAGCGTCGCCACGTCGATGATTTCAGGTTCTTTTGCGGCGTTTTCAATGATGGTGCGTCCCTTGGCACGGACGGCAGCCAGCATGATATTGATGGTAGCGCCTACGCTTACGACGTCAAGATAGATGCGTGCACCTTTCAATTCATCGGCGCGCAGGTAAATCGCTCCCTGTTCATTCGTGACTTCGGCACCGAGCGCTTCGAAGCCTTTGATGTGCTGATCAATCGGGCGCGGTCCCAGATGGCATCCGCCAGGCAGACCGATGACTGCTTTCTTGAAGCGTCCGAGCATCGCCCCCATCAAATAATAGGAAGCACGGAGCTTTTTCACTTTGCCGCTCGGCAGGGGCATGGAGACCATTTCGCTTGGGTCCACCCTCATTTCACCGTCTTCGAAGCTGACCGTGCCGCCGATTTCTTCAAGAAGACCCTGAAGTGTACGTACATCGGATATATCCGGTAGTCCCTCGATCGTGACCGGGGAATCTGCAAGGATCGTAGCCGGTATCAAGGCGACAGCACTGTTTTTCGCACCACTGACTTTTATGGTACCTTCAAGTGGATATCCACCTGCAATCTTAAGCTTTTCCATTTTAATCTCCCTTCCACTGTCAAATGTAGATGAGTGGGGTCTCTCAAAGTAAGTACCCCTTCCTTCAAACACCGACAAAAAGGATTATTTTTCCATTAGAGGACGATCTAAGAAGTGTATTGTCTACTAGTTTATACATATTTCGTCAAAACATGTATAGGATTTTAGGATTTTTTGTTATCGGTTCATTTGGCCTATTTTCATATATTCAAAATGACCGTTCTTCTAACACCGCTGTTGATTTCCATGCAAGACTTCGCTTTCCGCGGGCGGTTGGTGATCCTCCTCGGCTTCGCCTGCGGGTAGAAAAGCGGAGGCGGCTCGCACAGCCCCGACAAGCATAAGACGAATGGGCTGAGAAGGCGTTTTTGGCCTTCTTTGACCATTTAGCTTATGACCTCGAGGGGCTAGCCGCCGGAGCTAGACAGGTCTCACCTAATACGCTTCTCCCGCCGGAGTCTTCCTCTTGCATTCCAATCAACACCTGGAACCGATTTGAAATTTACTGATCGTGTAGAATGCCTTATCAAATCAACCATACTGATTGATTACCCTATCGATTATTCCAATCCTTCAAAAAGGCTTCGATCCCTTTATCCGTAAGCGGATGGTTGAATAGTTGCTTTAATACTTTCAATGGCACGGTGGCAATGTGTGCGCCTCTTAGTGCCGCTTCTGTTATGTGCTGCGGATGGCGTGTCGATGCCGCGATGATTTCCGTTTCGAGACCGTGGATCGCGAAGATTTCAGCGATCTTTGATACGAGCTCGAGGCCGTCATGACCGATGTCATCAAGCCTGCCGAGGAAAGGTGATACATATGTAGCACCCGCACGAGCCGCCAGGAGTGCCTGGTTGGCACTGAAGATCAGCGTGACGTTTGTCTTGATTCCTTCTTTTGCAAAAGTGGATGTTGCCGTGAGTCCGTCCGGTGTCATCGGGAGCTTGATCGTGATGTTCGGTGCGATCTTCGCAAGCTCGCGACCTTCCTTGATCATGCCCTCCGCATCGGTTGCGATGACTTCCGCACTGACAGAGCCTGGGACTAGGTCGGTGATTTCCTTTAACCGATCCTCGAACGTGACGCCTTTTTCTTTTGCCACCAGTGATGGATTCGTTGTTACACCAGAAACGATCCCCCAATCGAACGCTTCCTTGATTTCGTCCATGTTTGCTGTATCAATGAAAAATTTCAAATTTCCCGCCCCATTTCGACAAAATTTTCAATCTTTTTTAAATGAACGGAAAGGACTGACCCAACAAGGGCAATACCCTTCCATGGCGCCAGTCCTCTCCCACTGCTACATTCTTTTTCTACCACGTTTGGAGAGATTTACACTGTTTCCAGCCACTTTCCAAACATTCCCTCTATTTGCTTACGCTTGGTTAGAAGAACCGAATTCGCGCATCTTGCCGATGACAGTCGCTTTGATTGCTTCGCGTGCAGGACCCATGTATTTACGTGGATCGTATACTTCAGAATCCGCAGCAAGCACTTCGCGTACTTTCTTCGCAGAAGCGATTTGGTTTTCTGTGTTTACGTTGATTTTAGCCGTACCATAAGAGATCGCTTTTTGGATATCTTTAGTAGGGATACCAGTTCCGCCGTGAAGTACTAGAGGTACTCCTGTAGCTGCACCGATTTCTTCCATTTCCTTGAATCCAAGGTTTGGTTCACCTTTGTAAGGGCCGTGTACTGAACCTAATGCAGGAGCAAGAGTGTCGATGCCAGTACGTTCAACCAATTCTTGACATTCTTTAGGATCTGCATAGATGACACCATCTGCCACTACGTCATCTTCTTGTCCGCCCACTGTTCCAAGCTCAGCTTCAACAGAAACACCTTTAGAGTGAGCATACTCAACCACTTTGGAAGTGATTTCGATGTTCTCTTCGAAAGGACCGTGAGAAGCGTCGATCATGACAGATGTGAAGCCAGCGTCGATCGCTTCTTTACATTTGTCATAGCTTGAACCGTGGTCAAGGTGGATTGCGACTGGAACCGTGATGTTCAAGTCTTCCATAAGACCCTCTACCATTTTCACAACTGTTTTGAAGCCGCTCATGTAACGTGCAGCACCTTCAGAAACACCAAGGATGACTGGTGATTTCTCTTCTTCAGCCGCTTGAAGGATCGCTTGAGTGAACTCAAGGTTGTTCAGGTTGAACTGACCAACAGCATAGCTGTTTTCTTTTGCTTTGATAAGCATGTCTTTCATTGAAACTAAAGGCATATTAATTTCCTCCTTTTATTCAGTCAGTGTGCCATTTTTGGTAACCATAATGGAAGTTTCACACCTACATTGTTAACAATTTCACTTGTATCATACCAAATCAAAAATGATTTTACCAACTGAAGAGGCCGTTTGTAAAAAATACTACTATTTTCACTATTCTAACTATGAGATCAGGCCGGGATGTATTGCCTTACCGCTTTTCTGATATCATCAATGTCGAAAGGCTTCGCGAAATGAGTCAATGCACCCAGGTCCTTTGCTTCCTGGATCATATCGAGCTCCCCATACGCGGTCATGATGATGACGCGGATATCCCGATTCTTCTCTTTCATCCTCTTAAGGATCTCGATTCCATCCATGCCCGGGATCTTCATATCGAGCAGGACCAAATCAGGGGAATGCTGGTCGGCGATTTCCAGCGCCTGTACACCATTAGCAGCCTGGAAGGTTTGATAGCCTTCCTTTTGCAACACTTCATTTAATAGAATCCTAATGCCAAACTGATCATCTACTATAAGTATCTTCTCATTCATAGCCATAATCCCCTTTACGATAAAATAGTTGTCTATATGTATAAAGCACAGAAGCTGTTATGATTCGATTTCGTTCTTTATCAAGTCCAGTCAAAACAATCATACCTTTACTACTTCCACCAAGTTCCTCTGAAATCCTGCTTTTTCTCCATTATTTTACTTGGACCCTCATTCCCCTTTATAATAAGCGATACAGCAGGAATTGTCGAAAGCAATCGTTCGACAAGATGAAGGAGAGATCACATGATTAAAATGTTCACAACCCAGCTGCCGGGTTTATTTAAACGCATATCTGAAAAACAGGAATTTGAAATCGAAGATGCGGCAAGGCTGCTCGCACAGGCGGCTGTCGGCGAAGGGTCCATCTATATCAAGGCGTATGGGGAGATGGAAGCCGTCACGGCCGAAGCCTTGTATGGCGCAGAGCCATTACCTTCTATTAAAAAATATGAAGAGTCCACTGTGTTGACGGAAGCAGACCGCGTTCTTATCGTGACGCGGCTGTCCTCGGATCGGGAGGCGGTTGAGTTCGCTGAGGGGCTCGCCGACGAAGGGATCCCATTCGTTGGGATTTCCGGTGTCGTCCCTGACGGGGAAAGGGGCCTTGATGAACTTGCCGACCTTCACCTTGATACGAAGGTCATCAAGGGGCTGCTACCGGGAGAGGAAATCGGCGAACGCGTCTGCATGCCAACAAGCATCGCCGCACTCTACATCTACTTCGCCATCGGATTCGTCATCCGCGAGATGCTCGAAGAATACGAATAAAAACGAAGGTACGTCCCTCATCGCTTTAACGCGATGAGGGACGTACCTTCTTTAGGTTGCTTTGACTTTCTTGGCGTGGATGTAGGTGACGGCGAGTGCGAGGACGAGGACGCTCCCTTTGATGATTTCGAATGCATAGTAAGGAAGGTTCATCATCGTCAGGCCGTTGAGGAGGACGCCGATGAGCGCCGCCCCGAAAAAGGTACCGAGGATGTTCGGTTTCCCGGCACCAAGGACGGAGTAACCGACGAACACCGCGGCGACCGCTTCCATCAGGAGTGGTGCACCGGCGTCCATCTGCCCCGAGCCGACCCTTGCCGTGAACAAGATCCCGCCGATTGAGGCGAAGACGCCGGACAGGACGTACGCTGCAAGCTTTACGCGCTTGACGTCCACCCCTGATAACCGGGATGCTTCCATATTCCCTCCTGTCATGTAGAGGATCCGCCCCCAGCGGGTGAAATGCATGACCACGTACATCACCCCGACCAGGATCAGCATGATCCAGACCGGTACCGGCAAGCCTAATAGTTTTCCCTGCCCAATCCATAAGAACGTCTCGGAAAACGTCCCCGGCGCCGTTCCGCCGCTTGCCATCGGCATATTGTTATAGATGGAGTACCCTTCCGTATACGTCCGGTGGATACCCGAAATGATGTACATCGCCCCAAGCGTCGCCAATAGATCGGGGATGCCGAGCTTTACGATCAGCAGCGAATTGAATAAGCCGACCCCGGCCCCGACAAGAAGCGGGACGAGGAGCACGACCCATAGCGGCGCTTCATACCAGACCATCAGCGAGGCCGTGACGACCGTCGAAAGTGAAACCGTCGAACCGACGGACAGATCAAAGCCGTCGACAACGAGCGTGAACGTCACCCCGAGAGCCACCAGCGTGACAATCGAAATCGACCGGAGGATATCCGATAAGTTTCCGTACGTGAAGAAAAATGGATGATAAAGGCTGAAAAAAATAAGAATGATCGCCATCAAAGCGATGGCGCCGTATTTAAATAGTAAGTCTAACGTCTTCCCTTTCATTGACTGCCGTCCCTCCCGAAGCGTATAGCAATATCGTTTCTTGTGTTGCTTCCCCTGCATTCAGTTCCTTGACGATCCGTCCATCAAACATGATGAGGATCCGGTCTGAAATCGCGAGGATCTCTTGGATTTCACACGAAAAGTAAAGAATGCCCTTCCCTCTTTGAGCAAGCGATTGAATCAGGTTGAAAATGTCTTTTTTCGCCCCGACATCAACGCCCTTCGTCGGTTCATCAAACAAAAACACCGAAGCATCGTCCGTCAGCCATTTGCCGATCGAGACCTTTTGCTGATTCCCCCCGCTCAAATCATTCAGGAGCACATCTTCATGTGCGGTGCGGATGCCGAGGGATTCAATATGTTGGAGGGCAAGCTTCCTTTCCGCCCGGCGATTGATCCATAATGTTCTCGATAACGTTTTTAAAGTAGGAAAGCTGAGATTATGCTGGACCGATTCATGGATGAACAGGCCTTCTTTCCTTCTCTCTTCCGGAACGAGGGCAATGCCGTTCTTCACGGCATCACGCGGAGACCTCAAGTTGATCTCACTTCCCTTCATTAAAAAAGAACCTCTTTCAACCGGGGAAGCACCGAATAATGATTTGGCAAGCTCCGTCTTGCCTGCCCCGACAAGGCCTACGACGCCGACCACTTCGCCTTCTCGCAAAGAGAGGTCGATCCCGCCGAGCTTCCCTCCATCATCAAGACCCTTCACTTCAATAAGTTGCTCGCCAATCTCAGCCGGCTGCTTAACGAACTCCTGCCGGAATGATCCGCCAAGCATCGTGTCGACGACCTGTTCGGGTGACGTAGCCGTTGTTTCTAGGGTATCAACCGTCTCACCGTCCCTCATCACCGTAATCCGATCAGAGATCCCGAACACCTCCGGAAGCCGGTGGGAGATGAAGACGATCCCGACGCCTTCCTTTTTCAATTCCTCCATCACATCGAATAGCCTGTCGGTTTCCGCAAGACTGAGCGGCGCCGTCGGTTCATCGAGGATCAGCACTTTCGCATCTTGCAACAGCGCCCTTGCAATCAGGACCAGTTGCTTTTCGGCGAGACTGAGCGATGAAGCGGACGACCCCAGTGATAGATTCCCTGCCCCGATCCGCTGAAGCACCGTGCCCGCCTCTTTTTCCAAAGATCTTTTGTTCAGAAAAAAGGAGCCACCGGTCGATAAACGGTCGAGCAGGATGTTTTCCGCCACGGACAGCTGGTGCACAATCGCCGTGTCCACTTCCTGATAGACACAGTGGATCCCATGCAACTTCGCTTCTTTCGGAGTTTGATAGAGTTTCTTTTCAGCGTGAAGGCAAATATCCCCTTCATCCTGTGTATAGGCACCCGAGAGGATCTTCATGAGCGTGCTTTTTCCTGCGCCATTTGCGCCAAGCAATGCATGGACCTCTCCCTCTTTCAAGTGGAACTGCGCATCCTTCAGCACCTTCACACCCGCGAAGGATTTACGGATCCCACTCATCTCCAGCAATGTGGACATCGTCTTCACTCCCTTCCTCTTATTCAGTGAAGGAGGCTTCGAGCTCCTTCAATTCCTCGTTGTATCCTTGCTCGCTCGCACCCCAGCCATCAACGTGTTCATGAAGCTGATCGGTTGTGACCGCTTCTTCAGGTAGTTGATCCTGCTCGATGAAGACCGGCTCAAGCTTGACGGTTGCAGGGGTTTCCTCACCTGCGAGCTTCTGGTACAGGAAACGGACCTGGACGCGTCCGATATCTTTCGGATCGACCGCAGCCGACGCCACCCACGGACTTCCTTCCTTCTGGATGATCTGAAGGTCTTCATCACTCATATCGATCCCATACACCTTGATTTCATCTCTCCCCGCTGCCTCGATTGCCCGCACGGCACCTTTGGCGAATTCATCCCACGCAGCCCAGACCGCGTCGATATCGCCTTTATTCGGGTACTGCTTCAGGATCGCTTCCATCTGTGCCTGCGTATCGAGTGCCGTATTCTGGGTCGCAGCCCCGAAAGCCGCCACTTCTTTGATATCAGGATTCTGTTCAAGGAATTCTTTATAAGCCGCCTGACGCCTTTCCATCGGGGCAAACCCCGCTACCCAGATCTTGACGATTTCACCTTTCCCGCCTAACTCCTCCGAAAGCTTATTCAACGTCTGTTCCGCCATTTTGCGGTCCCCCTGCTCGAGGACCGTCACACCCTCGGACTCGACATCCGCATCAAACACGACGACAGGGATCCCCTGTTCCTTCGCTTTTTCCACACCGGACTGCAATGCTTCCTTCGTCCCATGGTCGATCAGGATGCCATCGAATTTCTGGTTGATGGCGGCATCAAGGTTCGATGACATCTTCGCCAGATCCCCTTCTGACGTGAAGACTTGCACCTTCCCGCCGAACGATTCGACCTGCTCCTTCACCCCTTCGATGTACTGAGCGGAAAACGTGCCTAAATTGATCTGCATGATCAAGGCAACCTTCTTCCCTGCAAGCGGATGATCCGATGAAGCCTTCCCCGCTTTTGCTTCCGCATTCGATTCCTCCGAAACCTTCGGCTGACACGCAGCCAATAAACCAAATACAAGTGTGATGATGATTAGAAATACCGTTGTTTTTTTCATTGCTTACTCTCCCTTTTTTTAAAAATTTGTTCGTCCATCGGGGTGTCTATGATTCGATTTGAACGCCGTGAACGTAGCAGGAACAGCCAGTTTTTTGCAAAATAAAAAACCTCTCTTCCTAAGGGAAAAGAGGTTTATGTATAAATAAACGTACTCTTATCACTCAGGAAATCCATCCTGCAGGTCTTAGCACCTTTCCGTTTAAGAAACGGTAGGTTGCCGGGCATCATCGGGCCAGTCCCTCTGCCAACTCTTTATAAGAGAAATATGAAATTGGTAAAAACTTCGCATGCGTATAATCGATATCTTACTTAGTTGATGGAAAATTGTCAATATTCTTTTTTAAAATTTTTGTTGGGGTACACAACTGGGGATCGGAGAGGTTGTTATGCTTTGAAGTTGGGTAATGTGCCGGATGTTTGGTTGTTTTTGATTGGGCGTGGTTTACTATTGCTCGATTGCGGCATTCTTTTGCTCGAAAATGGTTTGTTTGTGCTCGAATGTGATCACTTTCTGCGCGAAAATCCCCTCGTTTTGCTCGAACGTGACCATATTATGCTCGAACTGTCGAATTTCCAGCACGTTGATTGGGGTAGATACCCTCATGTGTATAACTCGAAGTGATGATTTCGAGCTGGCACGGGTATTCAGGACGCGGATCCCTCACGTAACGGGTATCCGGGTCTCGTTATGCGCGAAATCTAGCATATATGCGCGATTTTCTCGATATATGCGCGGAATCCGGATTTTATGCGCGGAAATTCAGATTTATGCGCGAACTGTCGATTACACGACAATATTCGACACGACCGAACACAAATATACCTAGATTGGTATTACTGCAGCGCGACACAACACAACACATCCCACCCAGACCATCACCAATCCACACAAAAAAACCGCCCCCCAAAACCAGGAGAGCGGCCCAAAACATATAATTTATTTCCCACCAAACGCAAGACTTGCTTCAACAAAGTCCCTGAACAATGGCTGTGGACGTGTCGGGCGAGATGTGAATTCCGGGTGGAATTGGGATGCCACGAACCATGGGTGATCTTCCAGTTCGATGATCTCGACAAGGCGTCCGTCAGGGCTTGTACCAGAGAAGATGAAGCCTGCGTCTTCCATTTGCTCACGATAGTGATTGTTGAATTCGAAGCGGTGGCGGTGACGCTCGTACACCACTTCCCCATCGTAGGCTGTATAGGCTTTTGTGCCTTTTGTCAGCTTACATGGATATAAACCGAGGCGAAGCGTTCCACCAAGATCTTCGATGTCCTTCTGTTCTGGAAGAAGGTCGATGATTGGATATGGCGTTTCCGGATTCAGCTCAGCAGAGTGTGCTCCTTCTAGACCAAGCACGTTGCGTGCATATTCGACAGAAGCGAGCTGCATGCCGAGGCAGATGCCAAGGAAAGGCACTTTGTTTTCACGTGCATATTGCGTCGCGACGATCTTTCCTTCAACACCGCGGTCCCCGAATCCACCAGGAACAAGGATCCCGTCGACGTCGCCAAGTTTTTCGGCTACGTTTTCTGCGTCAACAAGCTCAGAGTTCAGCCATTTCACTTCAACGTCGCTGTCGAAATTGTATCCGGCATGACGAAGGGCTTCCACGACTGAAATGTACGCATCCTGAAGCTCGACATATTTTCCGACTAGGGCGATCTTTGTCTTGCGTGATAGATTCGTCACGCGCGCCACAAGTTCATTCCACTCTGTCATATCCGGCTCACGGCACTCAAGGTGAAGGTGCTTGCACGTCAATTCATCAAGCTTCTGCTCTTGAAGGGCAAGTGGCACAGAGTAAAGCGTGTCTGCATCCATCGCTTCGATGACGGCATTTTTATCAATGTCGCAGAACAGCGCGATTTTATCCTTCATATCCTGTGTCATTGGCATTTCTGTGCGAACGACGATGACATTTGGCTGGATCCCAAGGCTGCGCAGTTCCTTAACACTGTGCTGGGTCGGCTTCGTTTTCATTTCGCCCGCTGCCTTGATGTAAGGAACGAGTGTACAGTGGATGTACATTACGTTTTCACGGCCAACGTCACTCTTGATCTGACGGATCGCTTCAAGGAATGGAAGGGACTCGATATCCCCGACCGTTCCACCGATTTCCGTGATGACGACATCCGAGTTCGTCTCGCGGCCGGCACGGTATACGCGTTCCTTGATTTCATTCGTGATGTGCGGGATGACTTGGACCGTTCCGCCCAGATAGTCGCCGCGGCGCTCTTTTTTCAGAACCGTGGAATAGATTTTACCAGTTGTCACAGAGCTGTATTTTGTCAGATTGATGTCGACGAAACGCTCATAGTGACCCAAGTCAAGATCCGTCTCTGCGCCATCATCGGTTACGAATACTTCACCGTGCTGGTACGGGCTCATCGTACCCGGGTCCACGTTGATGTATGGATCGAATTTCTGGATGGTCACCGAGATTCCGCGGTTTTTTAATAGTCTACCAAGGGATGCTGCTGTGATCCCTTTTCCAAGTGACGACACAACGCCGCCTGTTACGAAAATATACTTAGTCATGTATATATCCCCCTTTTGATTGATGTGATTTGATTCAAAAAAAGTAGAGGGTGTCTCCTATGTATCCTTGTCATGAAATTATCTTGTCCAAGATGGAGTCGTCCATCCCTCTAAAATAATTTCATGGGCAAAAACAGCTAAAAGACAGCCTCTTATTTAAATAGTTGTCAATTGTAAGGGGAAGAGAACAAAGGTTCAGCCTGCATCCATTCTGCAAGCCATCCTGTAAAAAATAAAAAACGCCCCTCTTGCCGAATGGCAAGGGGAGCGTTTGAATACTCTATCCGTCCTTTTTTAAGGAGCCCAAATAAAATACTACCTTCCTGACTGATAGAAGTCAAGCATAGAATGAGGTCGGGATAATCTTCCTAATTCACTGAATAATTAAAGATTTTCGTCCTCTTCTTCATCCGTCTCTTCTTCGTCATCTTCATCGTCTAGCTCATCGAACTCATCGTCGATTTCCAAGTCCTCATCGTCTTCATCGACATCAATATCGTCGATGTCGTCTGACTCATCCACATCGTCGTCATCGTCATCCGTGAGGTCATCATCGTCGTCCGAATCATCAAGATCATCATAGTCAAGATCGTCATCGAGATCCTCATCATCAAGATCTTCGAAATCATCCAGGTCAAGATCTTCGTCCGCTTTCTTCTTGGACTTTTTCTTTTTGGTAGATTTCATCGTCGGTACCGTCTCTTCTTCGATCTGATCAACCGGATACCATTCGCGAAGTCCCCAGCGGTTTTCGCCAAGCGCGATGAAACGTCCATCGATGTTCAGGTCTGTATAAAATTGAACCATGCGGCTTTTGACCTCTGATTCAGAGATTTCAAGTAAACTTGTAATTTCCTTGAGCACTTCCTGGAATGTTATGGCTTGCTTCTTCTCCACCATGATTTCGTGTGCCAATTCAATAAAAGATGTTTGACGCAATTCTTCCTTCGATAACTGTTTAAGACTCACTTTACGCACTTCCTTTCTCTATTTCACACTCTCCCTTAGAGAGCCGCTAAAGCACCAATCCGTCGCCCGGTTTCTCTAACCTGACAGAATGCTAAAAACATGACAACATGCTGCAGCTTGAAGTGGATTGTTCCCAACCCCACCGCAAAAATGGCATAATCCTGCCATTATCATTTTAAAACATACTATTCATTATAAACAATATGAGAGACTTTATGCCATATATATATCGCTTTTCTCTCATTTTTTTATTCTTGTGAATTCAGGATGCCGCTATCTTCAGGGTCTTCTCGATCACCATACCGGATCGCCTTATATGCTTCATAGAAGAAATAGAATGAGAGCAGGAAGAAAGGCACGGCCCCCAATTGAAAGTGATATAAAACAATCGAACCATAAAGGCCCGCCCCGATCAGTGCAACTCGCAAAAGTGTCCTCACAACGTCACATCCAGTACTTATCTCTAATCTAGCCAAATCATCCACTACCATTATATAGCATAATCACACCAGCTACTATTACATAGGGGTAAAGAATTGTAACTTTTCTGTCTTTTCATGATAGACCAGTTTGAAGGTTTTTAAACTCCACGTCCCGATACGTTCATGACTTCAGCACAATAAAGGACTGTCCTTTATCACTTTAAAGCGCAGCGGGACGTACCTTCCACTTCACTCCAAAAAGACTGCCGTCTTGTACGACAGCAGTCTTCTTTTTAATACGTTACATATTCCTGCGGTATTGTCCCCCGACTTCGTAGAGGGCACGGGTGATCTGCCCGAGGCTTGCGACTTTGACCGTTTCCATGAGTTCTTCGAAGATGTTGCCTCCGTCGACTGCGGCTTTCTTCAGGCGCAGGAGTGCTTCTTCGATTTTATCTTCATGGCGGCCTTGGAAGTCACGCAGGTTCTTGATCTGCGTTTCCTTCTCTTCCTTCGTTGCACGGGCCAGTTCCATGCTATCCACCTCATCCTCAGACGGAGGGTTCGGGTTCAAGTACGTATTCACCCCGACGATCGGAAGCTCACCGTTATGCTTCTTCATTTCATAATACATCGACTCTTCCTGGATCTTGCCGCGCTGATACTGCGTTTCCATCGAACCGAGTACGCCTCCGCGGTCATTCAAGCGGTCGAATTCAGCGAGTACCATTTCTTCCACAAGATCCGTCAGCTCTTCAGCAATGAACGATCCTTGAAGTGGATTTTCATTCTTCGACAGGCCGTGTTCCTTCGTGATGATCATTTGGATCGCCATCGCGCGGCGCACCGATTCTTCCGTCGGCGTCGTGATCGCTTCGTCATATGCATTCGTGTGAAGCGAGTTACAGTTATCCTGCAACGCCATCAACGCTTGTAGCGTCGTACGGATATCGTTGAAATCGATTTCCTGCGCATGAAGCGAACGCCCGGATGTCTGGATGTGGTACTTCAGCTTCTGACTGCGCTCATCCGCTCCGTACTTGTCACGCATGACCGTCGACCAGATGCGGCGTGCCACGCGGCCGATCACCGTGTACTCAGGATCAAGCCCGTTCGAGAAGAAGAACGACAGATTAGGCGCAAATTTATTGATATCCATTCCGCGGCTCAAATAGTACTCAACATACGTGAAGCCGTTTGCGAGCGTGAACGCCAGCTGCGAAATCGGATTCGCACCCGCTTCCGCGATGTGGTAGCCGGAAATCGAGACAGAATAGTAGTTTCTCACTTTGTGGTCGATGAAGTACTGCTGGATGTCACCCATCATGCGAAGCGCGAACTCCGTCGAGAAGATGCACGTATTCTGGCCTTGATCTTCTTTTAAAATATCGGCCTGAACGGTTCCACGCACGACTTGAAGCGTCTGTTCCTTCACTTCCACGTACTCTTCGACCGTCAGCACGCGTCCAAGCTCTTCTTCCTTCGCACGGATCTGCTGATCGATCGCCGTGTTCATGTACATCGCCAGGATGATCGGTGCCGGTCCGTTGATCGTCATCGATACCGACGTCGATGGTGCACAAAGATCGAAGCCTGCATACAGCTTCTTCATATCATCGAGCGTACAGATGCTCACGCCGCTCTCGCCGACTTTCCCGTAGATGTCAGGGCGGTGATCCGGATCTTCACCGTATAATGTAACCGAGTCGAACGCCGTGCTCAGACGTTTCGCATCATCATCCTTCGACAAGTAATGGAAGCGGCGATTTGTCCGCTCAGGCGTCCCTTCACCCGCGAACTGGCGCTTCGGATCTTCTCCTTTTCGTTTAAAAGGAAACACGCCGGCTGTATATGGGAATGAACCAGGTACGTTTTCCTTGTACACCCATCTTAAAATTTCGCCATAATCCTTGTATTTCGGAAGGGCCACTTTCGGAATGTCCAGACCGGACAGGCTCTTCGTCTTCAGTTCGGTCACGATTTCCTTATCACGGATCTTCGTGACGAAGCGGTCCTTGCTGTACGTATCCTTCAGGTTTTCCCATTTTTCCAAGATTCCTTTGGATTCCGCCGTCAGCTTGTTTTCCACTTCATCCTTCAACGTGTTCAGTGACGTAAGGACCTCATCATTCTGCTCTTTCTCACGCAGGGCTTCGATCGCACCTTCGATTTGGAACAAACGGCGTGCAAGATTCACTTGCTCTTCCGCTTTTTTATGATAGTTGCGGACGGTATCCGCAATTTCCCTTAAATAATAACGGCGGTTGTTCGGAATGATGACGTTCTGCTTCTCAACATCAACGTTCTTAGAAAAACCTGTCTTCCAATCAAGCTTCATCTTCTCATTCACAACGTCCACAATCGCTGCAAAAAGCGCATTCGTACCCGGGTCATTGAACTGACTTGCAATCGTCCCGTACACCGGCATCTCATCAAGATCTTTGTCAAACAGCATGTGGCTGCGCTGATATTGCTTCTGAACCTGACGGCGCGCATCCTCTGAGCCTTTGCGCTCGAATTTGTTGATGACGATGAGGTCGGCAAAATCGATCATATCGATTTTTTCAAGCTGTGAAGGCGCACCGAATTCGCTCGTCATCACATACATCGACATGTCACAGATTTCAGCGATTTCCGCATCGCCCTGCCCGATCCCACTCGTCTCGACGACAACAAGATCGTAGCCGGCCGCTTTCACGACATTGATCGCATCCTTGATTGCGAGTGACAGCTCGGTCTTTGATCCACGCGTAGCCAGGCTTCGCATGTAAACGCGTGGATTGAAGATCGCGTTCATTCGGATCCGGTCGCCAAGAAGGGCACCGCCTGTCTTTTGCTTCGTCGGATCGATTGATAGAACCGCAATCTTCTTCTCAGGAAGTTCGTTGATGAAGCGACGGATCAGTTCGTCCGTCAGGGAGCTTTTCCCTGCTCCACCAGTTCCCGTGATCCCGAGTACCGGAACCTTTTTGGCAAGCGTCTTGATCTCTGAAAAAACCGTCTGGGCCGTTGCCGCCACTTCTTCATTCGCCCCAACCTGATATTCTGCCAATGAAATCAGCTTGGAAATCGCATTCACGTCTCCAGCCGAAAGCTTTTCAACCTCGGAGTTGACACTTCCTTCAATCGTCGGGAAGTCACACTCCTCGATCATCTGGTTGATCATCCCCTGCAAACCGTGCTTCCTTCCATCTTCAGGTGAAAAGATGCGGGCGATCCCGTATTCATGGAGCTCCTTGATTTCACGCGGGATGATGACCCCGCCGCCGCCACCGTAAATGCGGATATGGGAAGCTCCTCTTTCTTTTAATAAATCATACATGTATTTAAAATATTCAACGTGTCCGCCTTGATAGGAGGAAATCGCAATCCCCTGTACGTCCTCCTGGATCGCAGCATTCACCACTTCTTCCACGGAGCGGTTATGGCCAAGGTGAATAACCTCCGACCCGCTCGCCTGGATGATCCGTCTCATTATGTTGATCGACGCATCATGTCCGTCAAATAGGCTCGATGCCGTCACAAAGCGGACATGGTGCTTCGGTTTATATACTTCAACCGTGCTCATATTACTCCCCCTGTTCTCCTTTGTTTTTCAAAGCCTGTGATCCCTGTAAAAAGAAGGTCGACCTGAAGCTCGATGTACTCCTCTAGTGAATACCGTTTCTGTAATGCCCAGCGGCGGAATCCCCACATCTGCCCCTGGACGAATACATTTTGCGCAAGCATATGGATCCTCTCGTCATCTAGCTCGAGTTCCCCCGTTTCGACGCAGCGGACGATCAACTTCTCCACCATCGCGACCATCTCAAGCTCTTTCCGGAGCACATACGGCAGCGCATCCTTCGATAACGACTTCGCTTCCTGATACATGACGAGAACCTCATCCTGCATCCGGTCCATCACCTGAAAGTAATGGGCGATGCCGATCCTCAAGCCCTCGATCGTCCCTTCATCGGTATCGAGCTCCTCTAGCTCCAGTCGTACCTGTTCATAAATACTGTCACAGACAAGATACAACACATCTTCCTTCGTTCGTATATACTCATAAAGCGTTCCGATGCTGAATCCGGCGGCCTTGGCAATCTCCCTCGTCGTGGTGCGGTGAAACCCTTTCTGTTTAAAAAGAGAGACGGCTCCCCGGATCATCTGATCGCGCCGCTTTTCCACTAACCGTTCATCTTTGACGGAAGCATGCACTTCCCGTTTATTATCCATTTCTACCGACCGCCTTTATTTCATTCTCCCATTGTCCCTTATGCTCATCGCCTTCTCCGTCCCCCAACGGATCGGGCGTTATTTATGTGTGTACATACCCCTTTATTGCTTCTTGTAGATTGGAACAGTTCGTGCCGAAAAAACTTACTTCGTCACCATCCGTGATATGACCAGACGCTGGATTTCCTGCGTCCCCTCATAAATTTGGGTGATCTTCGCATCACGCATATAGCGCTCCACCGGATAATCCTTCGTATAACCGTAGCCTCCGAAGATTTGAACCGCTTCCGTCGTCACCTTCATCGCCGTGTCGCCTGCCATCAGCTTCGACATCGCCGATTCTTTTCCGTACGGAAGACCTTCCGACTCAAGCCAAGCCGCTTGATAGGTTAATAGACGGGAAGCTTCGATGGATGTCGCCATGTCAGCGATTTTAAACGAAATCCCCTGATTCGCTGCGATCGGCTTACCGAACTGCTCGCGCTCTTTCGCATAGTCGATTGACGCATCCAGTGCCCCTTGAGCGATCCCGACTGCCTGAGCGGCAATTCCGTTACGGCCGCCATCAAGCGTCATCATCGCAATCTTGAAGCCTTCCCCTTCTTTTCCAAGAAGGTTCTCTTTCGGTACTTTACATTCTTCAAACACGATTTCCGTCGTTGGAGACGAACGGATCCCGAGCTTTTTCTCTTTTTTCCCAACAGAGAATCCTTCAAAGTCCTTCTCGACGATGAACGCACTTGTTCCGCGCTGACGGGAAGCAGGATCCGTCAAAGCAAAGACGATGTACGTATCCGCGATTCCGCCGTTCGTGATGAAGATCTTCGAGCCATTCAGAACGTAGTGGTCGCCTTCGAGGCGCGCCGTCGTTTTCATGCCACCCGCATCGGAACCGGAACCTGGCTCCGTCAAGCCGTACGCCCCGATCTTCTCACCCTGTGCCATCGGACGAAGATACTTCTGCTTTTGCTCTTCCGTACCGAATTTATAAACCGGCCAGCCAGCAAGTGACGTGTGCGCGGACAAGGTTACGCCTGTAGATGCACAAACCCTTGAAAGCTCCTCGACAGCGATACAGTAAGCCAGATAGTCGCTTCCGATCCCGCCATACTCTTCCGGCCAAGGAATACCCGTCAAGCCAAGCTCCGCCATCTTCTTAAAAATATCCATATCGAAGCGTTCTTCCTCATCGCGCTCTGCAGCAGTCGGTGCCACCTCATTGCGTGCAAAATCGCGTACCATCTTGCGAATCATTTCATGCTCTTCAGACAACGTAAATTTCATGATTTTTTCTCCCATCTTTGTTGGAATGTGTTTTTAAAAGCTATTTTAAAAATGGCGTTTTCTATCAGCCACTAGTTTAATCACCGCTGTTGATCTCCGTGGAAGACTTCGCTTTCCGCGGGTGACCCGTGAGCCTCCGGGGTCTCACCAAACCACTTCTCCCGCAGGGGTCTTCGTCTTCCACTCCAATCAACGCTCGAAACAGCCAATTCTTAACTTCGAGCTTCATCAATGTATTTTCAGAACACCTTTTAAACCAATAAATTCTTCCCGATGACCATCCTCTGAATCTCGCTTGTGCCTTCGTATATCTCGGTCACTTTCGCATCGCGGAATAGTCTTTCTACCGGATATTCCTTCGTGTAGCCGTAGCCTCCGTAGACCTGGATGGCTTCGGTTGTGACGTCGACGGCTGTTTTGGAGGCGAAAAGTTTGGCCATGGAGGCTTCTTTTCCGCAGGAAATACCTTGTGAGCGCAGGTCCGCCGCTCTGTAAACCAAGAGCTTCGCGCCTTCAATGGCAGTCGCCATGTCCGCTAGCTTGAAACCGATCCCTTGCTGCGCGGATATTGGTTTGCCAAACTGAACGCGTTCTTTCGCATAGGCCGTGGCATGTTCGAATGCCCCTTCCGCGATGCCGAGTGCCTGTGCGGCAATCCCGATTCGGCCGACATCGAGGTTCGCCATCGCGATCTTGAAGCCTTCCCCTTCTTTACCAAGGAGATTTTCCGCCGGCACTTTCATATCTTCAAACGTGAGCTGGACCGTCCTGGAACCGTGAAGACCCATTTTGTGCTCATCTTTTCCGATGATCAGTCCCGGTGTCCCTTTTTCCACGATGAACGCCGATACCCCGCGGCTTCCCTTCGTTGGATCGGTAACAGCGAACACGATATAGGTATCCGCTTCGCCCCCGTTTGTAATGAAGACCTTCGAACCGTTAATCACATAATGATCGCCGCGCTTCTCCGCCTTCGACTTCAAGCTCTTCGCGTCAGATCCCGCACTTGGCTCCGTCAGGCAGAATGCGCCCAGATACTTCCCTGAAGCAAGCTTCGGGATGTATTTCTGCTTCTGTTCCTCATTCCCAAAATACAGGATCGGATTCGTCCCGACCGACGTATGCACCGATAGGATGACCCCGATCGTCGCGCTGACCTTCGAAAGCTCATTGATTGCGATGATATACGAAGTGAAGTCCATTTCGGAGCCGCCGTATTTTTCTGGAATCGTGATCCCCATCAGGCCAAGCACTGCCATTTTATCTAAGATCTCACGAGGAAAATGGCCCTCTTCCATTTTCTCGACATAAGGCTCTATCTCTCCTTGTGCAAAATCACGCATCATCTTGCGCATCATCTTCTGTTCTTCCGTGAATCGTAATTCCATGATTGTCCCCTCCCGGATGTTCGTGTTCAAAGTGAAGCGACTCTCTTATTCGTACGAGTAGAAACCTCTTCCGGTCTTCTTCCCAAGCCAGCCTGCTTTGACGTATTTCCTGAGCAGTGGGCATGGACGGTATTTATCGTCACCGAAGCCGTCATGAAGTGTTTCCATGATGTAAAGGCAAGTGTCTAGTCCGATGAAATCGGCAAGCGTAAGCGGCCCCATCGGATGATTCATGCCGAGCTTCATCACTTCGTCGATCGCTTCCTTGCTTGCAACCCCTTCGTACAGCGTATAAATCGCTTCGTTGATCATCGGCATCAGGATGCGGTTCGATACGAATCCAGGGAAATCTTCCACTTCAACCGGTACTTTGCTCAGTGACTTCGTCATGTCTTCAATCGATTGATACACTTCATCCGTCGTCGCCAGTCCGCGGATGATCTCCACAAGCTTCATAACCGGCACCGGATTCATAAAATGCATCCCGATGACCTGCCCTGGACGCTTCGTCGCCGCCGCAATCTCCGTGATTGGAAGTGAAGATGTATTCGTTGCAAGAATCGCATGTTCAGGCGCAATCTCATCAAGCTGAGCGAAGATCTTTGTTTTGATGTCCATGTTCTCAACCGCTGCTTCGATCACTATATCCACATTCTTTGCATCGTTGATATCCGTCGAAGCCGTCAGCCTGTTCAGCGTTGCCGCCTTATCGTCTTCACTCATCCGGCCTTTGTCCACTGAACGGGAAAGATTCTTTGTGATGACGCCGATCCCTTTTTGGACGAATTCTTCTTTTAAATCATTTAAGTAAACGTCAAATCCAGCCTGGGCACATACCTGTGCGATCCCTGAGCCCATTTGTCCGGCTCCGATGACCATGACTTTTTTTATGTTCATTGTGTTTCTCCCCTTTGTTTGAAAAATAGTGCTTCTATACCGCAGTTGGTTTCCGTGGTAGACTTCGTTTTCCGCGGGTAGCCCGTGAGCCTCCGGGGTCTCACATCAGCTACTCTTCCCGCAGGAGTATTCTTCTTCCACTCCAACCAACTGCTGGAACTAGTTAAATTAAAATTTCTGGTTTTGTGTACCTGGTACATTTTGGTGTTTATGTACCTGGTACAACGGCTTTCTCGATGCGGTGCCAGGCACAACTAATCCTTCAAATGGTGCCTGGCTCAGATGACCCGGTTTGAGCCTGGCTCATTTCCCTTTATCCGAGCCTGGCTCAAAACAACGCATCTGACCCTGGCTCAAAACACCCAAATCGAGCCAGACACCGCCACTTAAGCACACAAACCCAAACCTAAAAACTCTTTTAATCTATCAATCCAAAACCAGCAACCTACTGCTTCGCAACCTCGATCATAATCGCATCGCCCTGGCCGCCTCCGGAACAGATCGAGGCGATCCCGATTCCGCCGCCGCGGCGTTTCAGTTCGTATGCGAGTGTGAGGATGATGCGTGCTCCGCTGGCCCCGATCGGGTGACCGAGGGCGACTGCACCGCCGTTCACGTTGATTTTTTCAGGGTCGAGGCCTGCGATCTTGCCGCTTGTCAGTGCCACTGCCGCGAAGGCTTCGTTTATTTCAAACAGGTCGATGTCGTCGAGCGACTTGCCTGTTTTCTTCAATAGTTCATTGATGACGAGGCCAGGTGTCTGCGGGAAGTCCTTTGCTTCCACGGCGATTGCCGTGTGGCCGAGGATCGTTGCGAGCGGCTGTTTGCCTTCTTTTTCAGCGCGTTCTTCGCTCATCAGGATCATGGCGGCCGCTCCGTCATTGACTCCCGGTGCGTTTCCTGCCGTGATCGTTCCATCGGATCCGAATACCGGTCCTAGCTTCGCCAATACTTCGAGTGACGTATCCTTACGAGGTGCTTCATCACGGTCGACAACGACCGGATCCCCTTTGCGCTGCGGTACTTCGACTGCCACGATTTCTTCGCCGAGCTTGCCATCTTCCGTCGCTTTCACTGCAAGCTCGTGGCTGCGAAGCGCCCAGCGGTCCTGTTCTTCCCGCGATAATTCGAATTCTTTCGCGGTCGCGTTTCCGTATGTGCCCATGTGGACGTTGTTGAAGCTGCATGTCAGGCCGTCGTGAACCATCAGGTCTTTCACACTCGAGTCACCCATCTTGAAGCCCCATCGTGCTTTAGGCAAAATATACGGTGCGTTGGACATCGATTCCATCCCGCCTGCGACGATGACTTCCCCGTCACCGGCACGGATGATCTGGTCGGCCATCGTGACGCTCCTCATTCCGGATGCACACACTTTATTGATCGTTTCCGTCTTTACATTCCAAGGTAGCCCTGCATGGCGCGACGCCTGGCGGGAAGGGATTTGTCCCTGTCCTCCCTGCAGGACCGAACCGAGGATCACTTCATCGATGTCTTCTCCTGTGACACCTGCTCTATTCAATGCTTCCTTCACGGCAAAGCCGCCGAGTTCGGAAGCTGTAAAACTGCTTAGTCCGCCTCCAAACTTGCCGAAAGGAGTTCTGGCTCCATCTAAAATGACTGTTTTCCCCATATCAATCTCTCTCCTTTTTCTTTCAGTTTGAGAACCAATTTGTATACGCTTTCAAATTTCCGGATAAGTAATAAATTTCGGGGAAGGTTCCCCGGGGGTACTTGGTATTCATTCGGGCTCCCATCATTTCGACTGAACGCTCGCTCGACCAATTCCCAAAAGATGAAGGGACAAATTCCGTCCCTTTCCACTATCTTCATTGTACTTCAAAATTGTGTAAAACGGTATGACTTTTTAGAAAGTTTTTATTTTTCAATCTTATTATTTTCCTAGAATAATAAAACAGGAGTGAAACGCCATCATGATGGTTATGTTGTTTCACTCCTGTTGATTTCTTTTCATCTGAAAAAGTTATTGTGTTATGCGACTACTTCATCGTTCCGATTGCCGCAGATCGCTTTTTCAAGAAGCTCGGCAACGTCCAGTGTGGAGACGTTTTCTTCGACTTCCTTCGCTTTCGTACCATCGGACAGCATCGTTAGGCAGTACGGGCAGCCGGAGCTGATGACGGACGGGCTGACGGCAAGCGCCTGCTCTGTACGGGATACGTTGACGCGGTGGCCCGTATCTTCTTCCATCCACATGAGTCCCCCGCCGGCTCCACAGCACATTCCTTTTTCGCGGTTACGCTCCATCTCGACGAGTTTGACGCCGGAGATCGATTTCAGGATTTCACGCGGTGGATCGTACACTTCGTTGTAGCGGCCGAGGTAGCACGAATCATGGAACGTGATGGTTTCGTTCACTTCGTATTGCGGCTTCAGGCGGCCATCCTTCACCAAGTCATAGAGAAGCTCGGTGTGGTGATAGACTTCCGCTTCGAGTCCGAAATCCGGATATTCATTTTTGAAAATGTTATAAGCATGCGGATCGATTGTGACGATCTTCTTGACTTCATTCTTTTCGAATTCGGCGATATTGTTCGTCGCAAGCTCTTGGAACAGGAATTCATTCCCCAAGCGGCGAGGTGTATCGCCTGAGTTTTTCTCTTTGTTACCGAGGATCGCGAATTTCACGCCTGCTTCGTTCATCAATTTAGCAAACGAAAGCGCGATTTTTTGGCTTCGGTTATCGAATGACCCCATGGATCCGACCCAGAATAAGAATTCGAAGTCTTCTCCCGCTTTTTTCATTTCCTTGACCGTCGGGATGTGAACGTCTTCCCTTGCTTCGCGCCAGTTTTCGCGCTCTTTACGGTTAAGGCCCCAAGGGTTACCTTGACGCTCGATGTTTTGCATCGCGCGCTGTGCATCTGCGTCCATTTTCCCTTCCGTCAATACAAGGTAACGGCGGAGGTCGATGATTTTGTCAACGTGTTCGTTCATGACCGGACATTGGTCTTCACAGTTACGGCACGTAGTACATGCCCAGATCTCCTCTTCCGTGATGACGTCCCCGATCAATGATGGACTGTATGCAGCACCTGCTGCCGCTTCTTCAGCTGCCTGTGTCGCACTTGCCATCGCAAGCTGGTTTCCTTTCGTCCCGTTGAATGCGAATGTCGGCACCCACGGCTTCTTTTGCGTGACGGCCGCACCGTGATTCGTCAGATGATCACGTAGCTTGACGATCAAGTCCATCGGCGACAGCATCTTCCCTGTGCCAGATGCCGGACACATATTCGTACAGCGTCCACACTCCACACATGCATAGAAATCAATCATCTGATGCTGCGTGAACTCTTCTATTTTTCCTACCCCGAAGCTTTCGGCAGACTCGTCTTCAAAGTCGATCGCCTTCAGTTTCCCAGGGTTGTCTAAACGGTTAAAAAATACGTTGGCTGGTCCTGCGATCAAGTGAGCGTGCTTGGATTGCGGCACGTACACCAAGAAAGCAAGTAAGAATACAAGGTGGATCCACCATGCAATGTAGAAGATGACGATTGATGCCGTCTCCCCGATTGCCCCGAGTGATCCTCCGATCAGTGACGCGACTGGTTCGGTCCAGGCAAGCTCTTCACCGTGCCAGATTAAGCTCATTCCGTTCCCGACCAGGACGGAAAGCATCAAGCCTCCGATGAATAAGAGCACGAGCCCTGATTTGAAGCCCCTTTTCAGACGGACGAGCTTTTCCACATAACGGCGGTGGAATGCCCATACGACTGCGACCAGGATCATCAGTGTGACAAGTTCCTGGAAGAACGTGAAGCCTGGATACAGTGGTCCCAGTGGCAGATGGTTGCCCGGTGCCAGCCCTTTGATGATGAAGTCGATCGCCCCGAACTGTACCAAGATGAAACCGTAGAAGAACATAACGTGGATTGCACCACTTTTCTTATCCTTCAATAGCTTCTTCTGTCCGAAGACGTTGACCATGATTTTTTCAAAGCGTTCCTTGAATCGCTTGTCGAATTCGACTTTCTTACCAAGCTTGATATATTCAATTCTCGTTTTGACCACATACACAAACAAACTCAGCGCGTAAACGGTTACAAAAATGAACGCAATCCAATTGAGAATGAGTAATCCATTCATCTCAAGTCTCTCCCCCTTTTCTGGCTCGCAAATGAACGTCCCCTTTGTTCAAACTTTTACAAACCAAATTAATATTCTGAAAAATGTCCTTATGTCCATTATATAATGAATGAGCATTCAGTCAACGATTTTTTTACAACTCCTGTATGAGAACTTACATACTCCCTGAATCGCTTGAAACGTTCAAGAAAAGGTTTCGCCCGATCATCATTCAGGGAATAACAAAAAAGTGGAGCACAATGCAGAAATACGGACATACTAACTTTATTGATGATGAGAGAGTGATGTACATGTGGTTATTTTATCTCCTGCTGATCATGGGGCTCGTGATCCTTTGGATGGTGGTCGATTTCAAGCTCGGCCGCAGCCGATTCATTCGCACACGCACAAGACGCAATTATAAAGATCGTTATAGTGATATATCTTTGATTTCCCGTGGACCTGAACTGTTCGATAAGATGTTCACGGATATCAAGAATGCTAAGTCCTCCATTCACGTCCTGTTTTATATCGTTCAGAACGATCATCTCGGCTACCGTTTCATGGATCTGTTAGAGGAAAAGGCGAAACAGGGCGTGAAGGTCAGGTTGCTGATGGATCAGATCGGAAGCATGCAGGTACCAACGTCCAAGATCCGGACCTTGAAGACGGTAGGCGTGGAGGTCGCCTTTTGTCAGAAGGTGAAGCCGCCCTTCCTTTTCTTCAGCTCCCAGCAGCGGAACCACCGGAAGATCACCGTGATTGACGGGACGACCGGCTATCTTGGGGGTTACAATGTCGGAAAGGAATACATCGATGAAAATGAGAAACCGGAGCTGTCACCCTGGAGGGATTATCATATGAGGCTTGAGGGCGAGGGTGTGCACGACCTGCAATCGGAGTTCGCTGTCGACTGGCACCGTGCGACGAAAAAGGATCTTCAGCATGAAGAAATCTATTTTCCACCTGCCGGGAAGGGAAAGGTGAAGCACCGCATCTTCCCTACGGAAGGAGTCAATATCGAAGGGTTCTTCGGTGAGTTCATCGATGAGGCGGAGAAATCGATTTTCATCGGGACCCCGTATTTCATACCGACCAAGTTCCTGTTGGAGAAACTGTTGAATGCACTCGACCGCGGGGTGAGTGTCTCCATCATCGTCCCGAACCAGGCGGATCATGCCCTTGTGAAAGAAGCGGCGTTTCCTTATTTCAGGCCACTCCTTGCAAAAGGGGCAAACGTCCATCAGTATATGAACGGTTTTTATCACGGGAAGCTCATGATTGTCGATGATCATTTTTGTGACATCGGGACGGCAAATTTCGATCAGCGCAGCTTTCATCTGAATCTTGAACTGAATAACATAATCTACGATAAACATTTTATTGAAATAGTAAAAAAAGAGGTCGACAAGGACATCCAGGCATCGGAGCGGCTGACGGCTCACGATTTGGATAATGTGTCGCTATTGACACGAATGAAAGAAAGGGTCGCATCGACGATTTCGATTCTGCTTTAGGAGGGATGCAGCATGAGGGTACGACTGGGATTTGTGGCTAATGCTCTGGCATTATGGGAGTGCAGTCCCGCGAAGACGATGACGTATAGGAGATTCACCGAGCTGCCTTCCGCAGAACGCATGGATAAGCTGATCGACGTCACACGCATGAATCTCCAGCATACAAAGCGCATCCTGTATTACTGTGCCGCCCATGAAATCAATGTGTACAGGCTTTCGAGCTCGCTTGTCCCGCTTGCGACGCATCCTGACGTCGAATGGGATTTCTATTCCCCTTTTAAGAAAGAGTGGAAGGAGCTCGGTGACTTGATCAGGAAGTTCGGGATCCGCGCAAGCTTCCATCCGAATCAGTTCACGCTGTTCACAAGCCCGAAGCAGCATGTGACGGATAATGCTGTGAAGGACATGGTGTACCATTACAGGATGCTTGAGTATATGGGAGTCGAGAAAGAAGCGGTGATCAATATCCATATCGGGGGGACGTACGGGGATAAAAAGGCGGCACTCGAGCGATTTCACGAGAACGTGCAGGCGATACCTCCCGAGGTGAAGGACATCATGACGCTCGAGAATGATGACAAAACGTACAATGTGGCAGAGACGCTCACCGCCTGTCAGAAAGAAGATATCCCGATGGTGCTTGATATCCACCACCATGAGGCGAACCCTTCGGATGAGCCGCTTGAAGATTATTTGGAGGATATTTTCGCTACATGGGAAAGACGGGATCTTGTCCCGAAGATCCATATCTCATCCCCGAAGTCCGAGAAGGCCTTTCGTTCCCATGCCGACGATGTGGACCCCGATTTCGTCGAGCCGTTTTTTAAAACATTGAAGAAAATCGGCCAGGACGTGGACTTCATGATCGAAGCCAAAAACAAAGACCTCGCCATGCTCAAACTGACCGAGGACCTCTCCGCCATCCGCGGCGTCAAGCGCCCAAGCGGCGGAACACTCGAATGGTGATACCCATCATAAAAAAGGACCCGCCCCCTATCGTGAACTGCACCCCAATTGTTAGACACAATCTAATAATTGGAGGTGCAGTTTTTTATGACCAAATTCACTTCAGAAGAAAAGTTAGAAGCTACGATTAGTTATTTAAAAGGGCATAAAAGTTTTACTACATTGGCAAAAGATTTGGGTACTAGTACAGCTGTAGTTAGAAATTGGGTGAAACAATATGAACATCATGGTACAGAAGCCTTTAAGAAATCCTATACAAGCTATTCTGCTCAGTATAAACTAGACGTACTAACTTATATGAACAATAATAGGACGTCACCTAATGAAACTGCAGCTATTTTTAACATTCCTGATCCAAGTAACATAAGGAAATGGAGAAGGTTATTTGAAGAAAAAGGGATAGACGGCCTACAACCAGGAAAGAGGGGGCGTCCATCCGTGAAAAAGGAAACAAAGAAAGCCAAGTCTATTGATAATTCGTTAGAAGCATTACAAGAAGAAAATGAACGGTTACGTATGGAAAATGCCTATTTAAAAAAGTTGAGAGCCTTAGTTCAAGAAAAGGAAGCATTACAAGGAAGATCCAAGCGCAAGTAGTGCATGAACTAAGGAACGAATTTCCTATTAGTAAACTTATCAAAATTGCAGGTATTAAACGTAGTACTTATTATTATTGGACTAAGAAGAGAGAAGATAAATATATTGAAATCAAATCATTGATTTCTACTATCTTTCACGAGCATAAAGGTAGATATGGTTATCGCCGTATAACGCTAGAGATACAGAATCGTGGTATTATTATTAATCACAAAACGGTGTACCGGTTAATGAAAACCCTGGGATTAAAATGTCTTGTCCGTATGAAAAAATATCGTTCTTATCAAGGAAAGGTTGGCAAAATTGCCCCTAATATTTTAGAACGTAACTTTGTCGCAACTCAGCCTAATGAAAAATGGGTAACGGATGTAACAGAGTTCCATTTATTTGGTGAAAAATTATATCTATCACCTATTCTGGATTTATATAATGGTGAAATAATTTCTTATAATATAGAGACTCGACCCGTCTATCCACTAGTCTCAAAGATGTTAGATCAAGCAATAGATTGCTTAAAAGAAGGAGATACCCCTATCCTCCATTCAGATCAAGGCTGGCATTATCAAATGCGTCAATTTTCATATACATTAAATTCACATGGAATAAAACAAAGTATGTCTCGTAAAGGTAATTGCCTAGATAATGCGGTCATGGAAAGTTTCTTCGGGGTATTAAAGTCAGAATTATTATACCTACAAGAATTTGAAAGCATGTCTCATTTTAAGCTTGAACTAGATAATTATATCTACTATTACAATCACAAACGAATTAAAGCAAAGTTAAAAGGCCTGAGCCCAGTACAATACCGAGTTCAGACCTCTTTAGTTGCTTAATTATAAGTGTTTAACTTTTTGGGTTCACTTCATCGATGGGAGCGGGTCCTTTCATGCTTTACAGTGATGAGGGACGTACCTTCAAGTCACCTCTTCTTTAACCTATGTAGAGCTGGTGCAGTGCGTCGCACGGAACCGATAGACGGCGGGCCGAGCACGGCACCCTTCCTATTTCAACACCGACTCGATCCACGGCTGAATCGCCATGAATGCCTTGAACCCCAAATAAATCCCGACGATCCCGGCGATTCCCGCCAAGGCAGGCGGTGCGGGGATCGGAAGCTTGAACAGGGCAAAGATGAATCCTACTACAAATCCAGTCACAATGGCCAATACTACAGTCTTCATGGATAACCTCCTAGGCAGTTCCGTATGGGTCTTCCCCTATTATACGTTAAACGGAGGAAATTATTAAAAAGGAAGGTACGTCCCTCGTTGCGTTAAAGCGATGAGGGACGTACCTTCGATGAGTTACATTTTTTCTGGAGCCGCTACACCGATGAGGGCGAGTGCGTTCTGGAGCGTCACGCGCACCGCTTGAACGAGTGCAAGGCGGGCCGTTGTGAGCTCACGGTTTTCTTCGTCGAGAACTTTGTTGGCGTTATAGAAGCTATGGAACGCTGATGCCAGGTCGTTGATGTAGTTCGCGACACGGTGAGGTGTACGCTTCTCTGCAGCATCGGCGATCATTTGTGGGAATTCTCCCAGTTTCTTCAGAAGATCTACTTCTTTTTCCGTTCCGATCAGGCTCAGGTCAAGGCGGTCTTCTGATGCAAGACCGGACTCTTCCGCCTGGCGCAGGATCGAACAGATACGGGCATGTGCATATTGAGCATAATACACAGGGTTTTCATTGGACTGAGACACGGCAAGATCCAGGTCGAAGTCCATATGAGTATCCGCGCTTCTCATCGCGAAGAAGTAACGAACGGCATCGAGGCCGACCTCTTCGACAAGCTCACGCATCGTCACGGCTTTCCCCGTACGTTTACTCATTTTCATCTTCTCGCCGTTTTTGTAAAGGTGGACGAGCTGGATCACGGCCACTTCAAGCTTTTCGCGGTCAAAGCCAAGTGCTTCGATCGCCGCTTTCATACGAGGGATATATCCGTGGTGGTCCGCTCCCCAAATGTTGATGAGTACATCATGCCCACGCTCGAATTTATCCTGATGGTATGAAATATCAGGAGTCAGATACGTATATGTTCCGTCGTTCTTGATCAACACGCGGTCTTTATCGTCGCCAAGCTCAGTCGAACGGAACCATGTCGCACCGTCTTCTTCATAGACATGACCGTTTTCACGAAGCTTGGAAAGTGCCGCATCGATCTTGCCGTTTTCATAAAGGGACGTTTCTGAATACCACACATTGAATGGCACACGGAACATCTCAAGGTCCTTCTGAAGCTTGGACATTTCCACTTTCAGACCGTATTCACGGAAAAATTTATAGCGTTCCTCTTCGCTTGCGTCCGCATACTTGGAACCGAACTCCTCCGCAAGCTGCTTACCGATTCCGATGATATCCGCACCATGATAGCCATCTTCAGGCACCGCCACATCTTGGCCAAGCGCTTGGAAGTAACGAGCCTCCACTGATTTTGCAAGGTTATGGATCTGGTTACCGGCGTCATTGATGTAATACTCACGCGTCACGTTGTAACCAGCCTTTTCAAGAACATTACAGAGGGAATCACCGACAGCCGCACCGCGGGCATGTCCAAGGTGAAGATCACCGGTCGGATTCGCCGAAACAAACTCGACGTTGACACGCTCACCGTTTCCAGCATCTGTTTGCCCGTACTCGTGGCCCTCATCAAGGATCATCGGGATCAGGTCAGTCAAATAATCATTATTCATGAAAAAGTTGATGAAGCCAGGTCCGGCGATTTCCATCTTCTCAATTGAAGCCTTTGATTGATCGAAATTTGCCATAATGTCTTCTGCGATCATGCGTGGGGCTTTTTTCGCCACACGAGCCAGCTGCATCGCCATGTTCGTGGAGTAGTCTCCGTGGGATTTTTCCTTCGGTGTCTCAAGGATGATGTCCGGAAGCTGATCTTCGGTAGCTAGTCCCGCTTTCAGGACGCTTGCCTTGATTTCGGATTTCAGATTTTCTTGTACTTTCTCGACGATATTCATACGCCTATTCTTCCTCCTTAAAGTTGATCGACATTTCATAATCTCCGACCGAGCTTCCCTGCATGATCAGCTCATACGAAAGGTTGAAATCCCCTTCCGCCTTCGACAGATGTTTTGTATGTGAAAGTTTTTTTGTTTTCGTCTTCAGTAAGAGGGTCCCGAGCTCGCTTTCATAGGAGCCGTTCATCTCTTCCCATTCGTTGAACACCATTCTCATCTTGACGGCACCGCTTCTCAGGATCAGTGCCTGCGTGTCCGTCACTTTGACGACCGTGTGGATGGTCCCCTCCTCCTGTACTTCATCGTACTTGAGGAAAAACGCATCGTCTTTTTCATAAAATCGGCCGAACGATACGAGTTCAAATGCATCGCTGTCGTCACCGATCGTAACATTCGTTTTCAAGTGAATTTTGACAGGGGTCGATTCAATGCTGTTGTCTGTCAAACCACTCACATCCTTTTCTAATTTAAAGTCCGAGCCTGGAATATCTCCGCCCCGCTTAAATGGACGGTCTTCCTTCTAACTAATTAAGTATAAGAACTATTGGATGAAAATGCAATGAAAGGAGGGGAGTTTTGGGTTGGAAGTTTGTGAAAGTCCGTTTGGGAAGTCTTCTCTATTCTGAAATATAATTCTATGTCTTTGATCGCCGCGGTTGATTTCCGTGGAAGACTTCGCTTTCCGCGGGTAGCCCGTGAACCTCCTCGTCGCTTCTTACGGAGGGCACTGTCTAGCTGCAGGGCTTAGAGGCACATGTCATAAGCCAAACCGACCAAGAATGCAAAACGCCTTCCAGGCCGATTCGTCTTATTCCACAGGCCTCTTTTCAAAGCCCTTCCGCTTTTATGATAGGAGTCTTCGTCTCCCACTCCAATCAACTGCTGGAGCCGGTTAATACTCCAAACTTCTCCTCTGAAGGCTGCACAGATACGTACAGAACAATCCTCCACACCTTCCTATCTTTTCATAAAAGAAATAGGATCACCCCACTACAAGGCAATCCTATTTTTCAAAGATATTATTTCACCCAGCCAAGTAGCATTTCACGGATGAGTTTGCTGGCTGTGTTGGCTGTTTGTTCGGATGGGTCGTAGATTGGTGCGACTTCGACTAGGTCTGCACCGACGACGTTCACATCGGAGTGTGCAATCGCGTGGATGGATGCAAGCAGCTCCTTGGACGTGATTCCGCCGCAATCCACGGTTCCTGTCCCAGGTGCATGGGCAGGGTCCAATACGTCGATGTCGATTGTGACATAGACAGGACGGCCTGCAAGCGTCGGAAGGATTTCCTTCAACGGCTCGAGCACTTCGAATTTCGAGATGTGCATACCGTTTTCCTTCGCCCACTGGAATTCTTCCTTCATGCCTGAACGGATTCCGAACGAGTAGACATTCTCGGGTCCGATGTGTTCAGCGATTTTGCGGATCGGCGTCGAGTGGGAAAGCGGCTCTCCCTCATACTCTTCACGAAGGTCCGTATGGGCATCCATATGGATGATCGCCAAATCCGGATATTTCTTCGCAACGGCCTTCATGACCGGCCATGAAACGAGGTGCTCCCCGCCCATTCCGAATGGGATTTTCCCGTCACCCAACAGCTGATCGATATAGTCTTCGATCATGTCGATGCTACGCTGTGGATTACCGAACGGCAGTGGGATGTCCCCTGCATCGAAGAACTTCACTTCCTCTAGTTCGCGATCAAGATAGGCACTGTATTCTTCAAGGCCGATCGACACTTCGCGGATACGGGTGGGACCGAAACGGGAACCTGGACGGTAGCTGACCGTCCAGTCCATCGGCATGCCGTACAATACAACCGAACTCTCCTCATAAGAAGGATGGCTCTTTATAAACACATTACCTGAATAAGCTTCATCAAAACGCATCATATTCAACCTTTCTTTGTTGAGGGTGCACCTTTTGAAGGTACGTCCCTCGTTAGTTTAAAGCATTACCTCGCTGAAGGACCGTCCCTCAACACGTTAATGCGTCACACCAGTGAAAGCACGCCCCTTGCCCCTTTGGCGCGTGTGGGGGCGAATCGCATCGCTGGTTCTTCGGTTTCGATTATTTCGTCAGGTCTTTGACGAATTTAGGCAGTACGAATGCTGCGTTGTGTAGTTCCGGTGTGTAGTATTTCGTTTCGATTTCGTGGAAACGGTCTTCCGGCACTTGAATTGGATCGTGTTTCTTCGATCCGATCGTGAACGCCCACATGCCGCTTGGGTATGTCGGGATGTTCGCTGTGTACAGGCGAGTGACAGGGAAGATTTCCTTTACATCACGCTGTACTTGACGGATAAGGTCCGCTTTGAACCATGGGTTATCGCATTGCGCAACAAAGATCCCGTCTTCTTTCAGGGCTTTGGAGATCCCTGCGTAGAATCCTTTTGTGAACAGGTTCACGGCTGGTCCTACCGGCTCAGTGGAATCGACCATGATGACGTCATACTCGTTTTCACTTTTCGCGATATGCATGAACCCGTCGCCCACTTGGACATCGACGCGCTCGTTTTCTAGCTCACCCGCGATTTCAGGAAGGTATTTCTTAGAGTACTCGATGACTTTCCCATCGATATCGACCAATACGGCTTTCTTCACGCTTGGATGCTTGAGGACTTCACGGATGACACCGCCGTCGCCGCCTCCGACAACCAATACTCTTTCCGGATTCGGGTGCGTGAATAGAGGCACGTGGGCCACCATTTCATGATAGACGAATTCGTCTTTCTGGCTTGTCATGACCATTCCGTCTAGGAACAGCATGTTGCCCCATTCTTCTGTTTCAGCCATTTCAAGGTATTGAAAATCTGTTTGCTCTGTATGTAAAGTCTTCTTGATTTTCATCGTAATTCCGAAGTTTTCTGTTTGTTTTTCTGTGTACCAAAGTCCACTCATTGTTTCAACTTCCCTTCTTTTAATTATTTTCTGGCTATAAACTGCCCAATCGCCGCTTTTGATTTCCGTGGAAGACTCCGCTTTCCGCGGGCGGTTGGTGAGCCTCCTCGGCTTCGCCTGCGGGGTCTCACCTAACTCGCTTTTCCCGCAGGAGTCTGCGTCTTCCACTCCAATCAAACGCTGGATCCGTTTGAAAACTAAATAGCTATTATGTTTATTCTAGCTGAATACCTGTTAGTGCAAATTATTAAATATGCTTAACCTTCCAAATACAAAAGTCACTTAACATCACAGGTGTTATTTACAAAATAAATAACGTCATCGTCAGACGTCATTTTTATCCTTCCCTATCATCATAAATACAAACATGAGAAAAAGTATAGTGGAATCTAGCAAAAATTCAAGTGAAATTTTTTCTATTACTTATACGTTTAAAAACTCTCCAAACCTCTCATACTGTTTAGTAACATGCAAACTCGACTTCAAGGTACGTCCCTCACCGCTTTAACGCATTGAGGGACGTACCTTCGAGAGTCGGGGAACGGATTTTCATAGAAAACTATTTTATAGAGAAGGCGGGAATCGGGATGGAATTGATCACTCGTTCGGGGATGGAGAAAACAAAAAAATATGCAAGGGCAGCCGTCATTCTGTCTCTGGTTTTTTCTGTTCTTGTGCTGGCGGGTCTGATCGGGGTGCTGACGTATGCAAAGGTGCAGGGTCCCCCTCCACTTGCAGTGCCGCAGTCGACGCTGATTTATGATGGGGAAGGCAAGGTGATCGGGGAAACGAATACTGGCGAGAAACGGTATTGGGTGAACCTCGAACAGATATCGCCCGCTCTGATCGAAGCGACCATCGCCATCGAAGACAAGAATTTTTATCAGCATTACGGTTTTGATTTCAAGCGGATCGCAGGGGCGGCCCTGGCGGATTTGAAGGCCGGAGCCAAGGTCCAGGGGGCAAGTACCATTTCCCAGCAGTACGCCCGCAATCTTTTTTTAACCCATGATAAGACGTGGAAACGGAAGATCTCCGAGGCGCTCTACACTCTCCGGATCGAGATGAACTATTCGAAGAAAGAGATTCTCGAGGGGTACCTCAATACGATTTATTACGGCCACGGCGCCTACGGCGTACAGGCCGCAAGCCAGTATTATTTCGGAAAAGACGCGGAAAGCCTGACGCTTGCAGAGGCGGCCATGCTCGCAGGGGTGCCGAAAGCGCCTTCCTATTATTCTCCGATTAACTCAATGGAGAATGCCAAGAAGCGTCAGGGGATCATCCTGGATGCGATGAACGAGGATGGTTTCATCACCAAAAAAGAAAGTGACACCACGAAAGCCAAACATGTCAGAATCACCGGTCAGCATGCCCATCAATCAGTCGAGACCGCTCCCTATTTCCAGGATGTTGTGAAGAACATCCTCCGCACGGAACTCGGACTCGATGATCGCACGATTGAAATGGGCGGGCTCAAAGTGTACACGACACTGAACACGAAGCATCAGGAAGTAGCCGAAAAAGTGGTGAAGGAACAAATCGAAGAAGAGTCCGATATCCAGCTTGGTTTTGTATCGATGAATCCGAAGAATGGGTATGTCACCGCAATGGTCGGTGGCCGGGATTACGAAGAAAGTCCTTTCAACCGGGCCGTACAGGCCATCAGGCAACCGGGATCGACCATCAAACCGCTCCTCTACTACTCGGCACTCCAACAGGGATTCACACCCGCTACTACGATGAAAAGTGAGCTCACGACGTTCACGTTTGACGAAAATAAAACCTACTCACCGCATAATTACAATAATAAGTACGCAAACGACGAGATCACGCTTGCCCAGGCGATTGCACTCTCCGATAATGTGTATGCCGTGAAGACCCATCTGTTCATGGGACAGGACACGTTGACGAAATCGGCGAAAGAAACATTCGGCCTCACCACACCGGTGAAGAAATACCCGTCATCGGCACTCGGGACTTCCGGTGCGAGGGTGATCGACATGGTGAATGCCTACAATTTATTTGCCAACGGCGGCTATAAAGTCAAGCCCGTCTTCATCACACGCGTGGAGGATTGGGCCGGGACGATCATTTACGAAGAGGAATCCAAGAAGGAGCAGGTGCTCGACCCGGATACCGCCTACGTCATGACGCATATGCTGACGGGGATATTCGATCCGAAGCTGAATGATTATTCGACTGTCACCGGGATTCAGATCAGGAATGATGCGACACGACACTACGCAGGCAAATCAGGTACGACCAATACGGACAACTGGATGATTGGTTTTTCCCCGCAGCTGACAGCCGGGGTGTGGACGGGCTACGATAAAGGCAAGGACATTTCGTTGATCACGGATAAACTGTATGCGAAGAAAATATGGGTGAACTTCATGGAGGAAGCCCTGAAGGACGAACCAGTGAAGGCATTCAAACCGACGAAAGGGGTCATCGGCGTCGCCATCAACCCGCACAATGGTTTGCTTGCCACGAAGGATTGCCCTGTCCAGCGCTTCACCTACTTCGTGAAGGGCACCGAACCGACAGAGCATTGTAAAGAACACCTAGGCGACCACGATGCACCGAACGAAAAAGAACCGGCACCGAAAGACAAAAAGCCGTGGTACAAAAAGTGGGCCGACTGGATATTCTGATGAAAAAGTTGAAGTTACGTCCCTCATCGCGTTAAAGCGATGAGGGACGTACCTTCTTTCGTGTGTTAAAGCATCAATTTCATTCCTTCATGGGTCGCCTTGAAGCCGAGCTTCTCGTAGAACCGGCGGGCGTCTTCCCGCTGCTTATCCGTCGTGAGCTGCACGAGACTGCAGCCGCGTTCGCCTGCACGGGCAATCGCCCATTCGATCATCTCTGAACCGATCCCGCTGCCACGCACGGCGGAAGACGTCCTCACCCCTTCGATCGTCATCCTCCAGCTTCCCTGATGAGTGAGGTGTGGAGTGAACGTCAGCTGCATCACCCCGACAACGCGTGTCCCTTCACAAGCAACGATCAGCTCGTTATTTGGGTCCTCATCAATCGCCTGGAATGCCTTCGAATAGCTCTCCGGTAGCGGGTCCGTGACCATCTCTCTTTGCCTTCCCAACACATCATCCGCAAGCATGGCGACTATGACGTCGAGGTCCCCTTTCCTTGCTTCCCTGAATGTGATCATCTTCATGCAGGTCACCCTTCCTTTATAAGCTGAGTCTACTACCATGTTAGCTCGTACAGCATCATAAGGAAATTCGAACCTATTTATACACTTCTATAATGATTACTTATGTATCTACAAGGTGACTCAACCCATATAAAAACGAAAAACCCCGGGCTTGTGCGAACCCGGGGTCTTTCATGTCCTAGTTTATGTGCAAACTGTGCTTTAAGTTTACTTTTTTTCCAAGATAAGTACAAGATGTGAAAGTCACTTTCAAAAAAATGTCACACTTTGTTCACAAACACCAGGTATGTCACAAAAAAAGAAAGAAGGTACGTCCCTCATCGCGTTAAAGCGGTGAGGGACGTACCTTCGAAAGTGGAATTTATTCCGCTCCGAGTGCTTGCTTGAGCTCAGGCTTGGAGCGGTCCCACATGCCTTGGTCGTGGGTTTTGAGGAAGTCTGCCAGGATCCCTTTGGATTTGTCATCCATCTGATCGACGATGATGTGTCGTTTGATGGATTTGTCCATATGGTTCACGTGTTCCGGCATCGATTTGTAGCCTCTGCGTTTTTCACGATTCATGACCATTTCACAAGCTGTCACCCCGGCGTAATAAGGGCCATCCTCCACGCGGTCGATTGTGACCCAGATGAGCCAGTATGGCTTGCCGCCTGCGGAATCTTCACGGTTATTCGTGAATTTGATTCCCCTTTCCATCGGGCTTCGGGCATGCATTGCACCGACTTCGATCGTCGCTTGACCTTCTTCTACATCGATCATGACGGGGGAAACATGGTCAAGACTCAGTGAACCGACTCCGAAACCGCCATGTCCATCGGTCGGGTCGCTTTTTATGATATTAAATCCGATATTCTTTTTCTTTTCCATCGTATCGAACTCCTTTAGCTAAAGATTGAAAGAATCGTTCCAAAAATGGTGCTGAACGCCTGGCCGGTCGCACTCATTCCCGTGTTCAGGACTGGCCAGATCGTATATTGGTCAAGCGGCGTGATGACCAGGATCAGAAACAGCAGGATTCCGTACTGCTCATATTGGCTGAGCTTCGCCCGTACATGCGGAGGCGAAAGATCCTCGATGATGCGATAGCCATCAAGCGGAGGGAACGGCAGCAGGTTGAACACGAATAAGAGGATATTCAACTCGACGATCATCTGAAGAAGATCGGCCACAAATGGCGGGATTCCTCCGCCGGTCAACCCCACTGAAAAATAAAACAGACCGAAGGCGATGAAGGCAATCAGGAAATTACTTAAGGGGCCCGCAGCAGAAACCAGGATGCCCGCGAGACGCGGATTCTTGAACCGGGAACGCATCACCGGTACCGGGCGTGCCCATCCGAAACCGGCAATCAGGATCAAGATCGTCCCGAACGGATCCAGATGCTGCACGGGATTCAGCGTCAGGCGCCCCTGGTCCTTCGCTGTCGTATCCCCGAATTTATACGCCACATACGCATGGGCAAACTCATGGACCGTAAAGGCGAGCACGAGCGCAATGACCACGAACGGAAGCTCTTCCAGCCGGAAGACCGATATGGACTCAAACAAACTTCTAAATGTATCCAAAATATGTACTCCTTTTAAAAATGGTTTACTTTCTTATTCCATAGTATGCAGAAAAAGTCCTGCAAGACTTTCATTCATACAGGCTTGCTTCCCCGCTTCACTCCGATTACAGTTAAGAAGGGTTCCACCCACGATTGTACCAAAATCAGAGATGAGGAGCGAATTAAAATGCCTTATGTAACCGTTAAAATGCTTGAGGGACGTTCGGAAGACCAAAAGAAAGCACTCGTGGAAAAAGTCACGCAAGCCGTGAGCGAAACGACCGGTGCAGCAGAAGACAAAATCGTCGTATTCATCGAAGAAATGACGAAGGGGCACTATGCTGTCGGCGGGAAGAGATTGAGCGATCAATAGTCTTTGTGAAAAGAAGCCCTCATGCGCATCAGCACCTGAGGGTACTTTTTATAAAGGCACTAATAAACTCCGCTGTTGAAAACTACCTTTCACTTAACAAAGCCATTGACCAAATAAAAAGGACCGCCCCACATTTGGAACAGTCCTCAAATCCTCTATTGAACAACCTTCATCTTCTTCAATCCATCAATATAAGCAAATGCCTCATCGATTTCTTCTTCCGTATACTTCTGCTTGCTCTTCAGCGTGAATACCTTCTCGCAGACTTCCTCTTTTGTAAGATTATCAAAATATAAGACCGTTGAAACAAGTTCGAGAAAGCGTGCAGACTGCGTGTTCATGTCAACCAGGCAATCCTTGAGACACGGAATGTCTTTTTCATAAATCGAAAGGAAGTCTTCCCCTTCCTTCGTGACCGTGTAACGATATTGGTAGTAGCCGCCTTTTTTTTCGCGCACTTCCGAGATGAAGCCCATATTGCAGAGCTCCTCGACGCGCAGGGTGAGCTCTTCTGAATAAGGGCCGTAGAAATGAAATTGGAATTTTTCCTGAAACGGGAAGGAAAGCTTCTTCGCGATGAAGATCATCTTCTGGAGCTTCTTCCTCCCTACCACTTCACCGGACGCTAAAAAGGCACTCATCAGTTTTGCATGTTCTTTCAACAATGTACGTCATCTCCTACTCCTAGTATTGCATTCAGTAGATCCTCCATCGGCCATGATGTTCCGGCTGTCCCGTGACGTGTGACGCTATTGTGGCCCGACCGCAGTGGTTCCGGTCCGGGCCTTGCACGTTCATCGGTAAAAACAGCACTCTTTTCTATGGAAGTTCCAGAATCGTACGGATCTGTTTCTTTATATTCTTCTTCGTTGATTTGTCATATAGTAAATCCACTGGATAGTATAATTTATGGTCGGTTCTGCGCTTGCCGGAAATGGAATCGACGATATCCGATTCCCTCGACAGCTCCCGAAGTTCATCATTTTTCATTAATAGGTGGATCGGAAGACGTTCCTCTTCCTCACCCGGACGGTAGAAATCATACGGAAGATCAGAAGACGAGTCGACAACAAGATAATAGTCGGGGTCGATGCCCGCTTTCTTGAATAAGGTCTCGAGCTCACTGTGCTTCTTGTATTCCTTCGCCGGGTCGAACTCCACGTATTTGAAGAGATTGCGGTTCATGAATCGCTCGCACAGATCCCTGAGAATCGCGTCCTCTTCTTCCTGCCAAATTTGAAAATAATACATGATCACCGATTCATCGAGCTTCAAGTAATCTTCAAGTGCCACATCCCCCGTGAACAGGGAATAGAAATGAAGGGGCTTCTGTTTAAACGAATATCCCTTTTCATGAAGTTCCTTCGCTCTATGTAAAATTTTCGTCAGGATGACCTCTGCACTTCTCGTGACTGGGTGGAAATAGATTTGCCAGTACATCTGATAGCGGCTCATGATGTAATCCTCGACGGCATGCATCCCGCTTTGTTTGATCACGACCTGATCTTCACGCGGTCGCATCACGCGCAGGATCCGCTCCATATCGAAGTGACCGTAGCTAACTCCGGTGAAATACGCATCACGCTGCAGATAATCCATGCGGTCTGCATCGATCTGACTTGAGATCAGGCTAACGACAAGCTTGTTCTCGTACGTTTTCGCAATGACTTCTGCCACATGTTTAGGAAAGTCCTTCCCTACCTTTGAAAGGACCGCGTTCACCTCTGTGTCACCCACGATGATTTCCTGGGTAAAATGCTCATGGTCCAGGTGGAACACCTTTTCAAATGAATGGGAAAAAGGCCCGTGCCCTAGATCATGGAGCAGGGCGGCACATAAGGACAGCAGTCTTTCTTCCTGATTCCATTCAGGGCGGCCATCGAACACATCATCGACGATGCGGCGGATGATCTCGTACACCCCGAGGGAATGGTTGAAGCGGCTATGCTCAGCACCATGGAAGGTCAAGTACGTCGTCCCGAGCTGCCTGATCCTTCTGAGGCGCTGGAACTCCTTCGTACCGATCAGATCCCAAATCACGCGATCCCTTACATGAACATACCGATGAACAGGGTCTTTAAATACTTTTTCTTCATGTAATTTCTGCTTGGAATACTCCATCTTTTACCCTCTTCCTAAACTAGCATATTTCTATTATAGCGACTTTGTACCCGGCCATCATCTCGAAATTTGTCGAAAAAAATAGCATATTGTCCCCCAAACAAATCATACCGGGCACTCCATCAACCTAAAAAAATTTCTTCCATTTACACCATCTTGACAAAAACTTTACATCCTCACCCTACTACTTCTCCATCCCTTAAATACTTTCCTCCAAACCAGGAAACTAAACCCATCCAAAACGCACATCCCTCACCGCGTTAAAGCACCGAGGGACGTACCTTTAGCGGTTTAACGCGATGAGGGACGTACCTTCAAAAAGAAAAAACTCCCTAGTCGGAAGTTTGGATTGAGTGTGCTTATTTTTTTATTTTTTTCGCGATTTTTTCCATGAGTTCTTCTTCCGTCAACGCCGCTACCGGACGATTATTGACAAACGCGAATGTCTTTTTCCGTCCTGGACCGCAGTAGGATTGGCACGCAACATCGATCGGTGCGTCCGGGTCCATGTCCTTTAATTTCGGGATCAAGGTCTTTAAATTAACGGCCTGACAATCATCGCAAACCCTGAATTCGTTTGCCATCTGTCGACAACCCTTTCTATCTATTGAAATCATTTCATTCTAATCAAACATCGCTTTATAGAATACAGTTTTCTGCAAGGATTTGCAAGAGAGTGTGGTTTCCAGGTTGTGGTGATTACCCTTTGAACGCCGCTATTGATTTCCGTGCAAGACTTCGCTTTCCGCGGGTAGCCCGTGAGCCTCCGGGGTCTCACATAAGCTACTTTTCCCGCAGGAGTCTTCGTCTTGCACTCCAATCAAACGCTGGAATCAGTAAATACCTATGTTAGTTACTGTCCTTGATGAACAGTATTCATTTTTTTTATTACAAAAGAACAAAAAGACATACTTCCCTGCAACGAAACTACCAACTTCAAAATTTTTTTAGCATATTCGTATAAAAATCTATAAAACTGACCATCCTTTTATCAACGAGCCAATTTCAAGAAATCAAGGGAGTTGAGATGGTAATGATGAAAACAAGACAAGATGCTTGGACGGATGAAAATGATCTGCTATTAGCCGAAACCGTCCTGCGGCACGTACGCGAAGGAAGTACCCAGCTGAATGCGTTTGAAGAAGTCGGGGACAAATTGAATCGCACATCGGCAGCATGCGGGTTCCGCTGGAATGCAGTGGTCCGCCACCAGTATGAGAAAGCCCTTCAACTGGCAAAGAAACAGCGGAAGCAGCGCCACCGCCTGCTCGGTAAAGATCAGGGTGGAAAGAAGAAGCTGCTCTATAAGCCACCTACCCCTTCCATGGAGGAGCTGGATGCTATGTCTCTATCAATGGCGGAGGCGGAGGAAGAAATGGAGTACCAGATCGAGGATTATGTACCAGCTACCGAACAGCTTACGCAACAGGCCGCCCAAGACGAGCCTGAAGTAGAAGAAATGACGGAACTAGCAGAGGAATTCGTTGCACCACAAGCACCGGCGACGAAGCATATGGTGAACCCATCGGCCCTCCGCGGTGAAGTCACACTCGAAAAAGTGATTGCCTTCCTGCAAAACATGGCAAGCACCAGCATGAACTCGGATATCGTGAAAATCGAGAATCAGAGATTGAAGCACGAAATCGCCGAGATTAGAAGAGAAAACAAAGAGCTTGAAAAGAAAGTAGCCGAGCTCGAAAGCAATTCCGTCACGATGCAGGAAGACTATGAAACCCTTATGCAGATCATGAACCGCGCGAGAAAGCTTGTCCTCTTTGATGAAGAAAGCGAAGCGAAGGCGCCACGGTTCAAGATGGATCGCAATGGCAATTTGGAGAAGGTCGCAGAATAACCGGTGTACCGCTCCATGAAAAACCAATGAGTGTTCCCAACAGGGAAATCCCCCTTTTCCAAGCCAGTATGCTTTTTTTAAAAAAGAGTGTACTGGCTTTTTTATTTCCTCCAGCAAGTCACTCACACTCTACCATTCTCCGATTCCGTCAGCCGACCCATACCACAAATGACAGCACCACAACCAACACCCCTGTCAAACCAACGGCCGGGACCACAAGAATCCTCTTAAAACGCGGCCAGACTGATTCCGCCGTCGCTTCATCATACGGGACCACCGCAAAAAATGGGGCATCCAGCATCTTTCCGTACAGACTTTTCAACCATGAACGTAAGAATAAGACAAAACCGACGAAGACTAGCCATTTCACCCACACCGGGAAGACGATGATCGCTGAAGTGGTGACGAGCGTCATCTGGATGTATAGTTTCATATAACTTCCACGCAAGAACCCTTTCATGAGCAGGTCCAGAAGACCGTCTTCCCTGGACCGACCCTTCTTGAACAACCTCTGTGAGTGTTTGAAGAACAGCAGCGGGGAATTACGCTGGTTGAACGAGCTTTTCTCCACCTCCATCGAGTACGTCAAGATGAGCCTGATATACCGGACACGCTCCCTGCGTTCGATTTCCAATTCCTTCGTGAACCACCGATTGGCTTTCGTCACCTGCTTAAGATGGAAAAGGATGAGGAACCCGATCACGCACAGGGAGATCAGTCCCGAGGCGATAGGGCCCGTGGCAGCGAGGCTGACCGAAGCGAGTACCAGAAACACGAACATGACCGACTTCACGAGCACGCGGGACGTGAATTTTTTTACCGTGAAAAATAAGAGCCTAAACGCTACGACCAAGAACAGCAGTGAAAAGAGTTCCATCGCCGCCAACCCATAGATTCCTTTGAAAAGTGGTAGAAGGACGAGGATGGCCACCCCTGCGACTGCCACCGAACCCGCAACCGAGTAAAGGAACCCATATCTCTTGAACGGGTGGAGGATCTCTTTTTTCTGAAGCAGATACAATAAATCTGCTTCTTTCAGAAACGTCCTGATGTTCCCGCTAGCCGACAGGGACAGAATGAGCACCAACAGGACCGGGTAGGGGATCGCGGCATTCCAATACAGTTGACTGTATTGCCACATATCCACATAGAGGAAGGGAGCGGCAATCACGAGCGGGATGACGAGATATACGACAATCGTCCAATCCAATACGGATTTCACCACGCCCCATTGATAGCGCCACTCTTCCAAAAGCCTCCGCATGAACAACCCGCTAGCCTGCATCGTATTCACGCTCCGTCAGCACATCAAAGCAATCGAAGAGCGACCCCTCTTTCAATCCACTGTCTTCCTGGACCTCGTCCAATTTCCCCTGCACGACGAGGCGACCATTTGAAATGAGCACAAACCGGTCACAGATCTTCTCTGCCGTATCGAGCACATGAGTCGACATCAGGATGCCTGCCCCGCGCTCTTTTTCCTTTTCAATCAGCTGCAAAAGCTTCTTCGTGGCACTCGGATCGAGTCCCATGAACGGCTCGTCGATGATATACAGATCCGGCTTCTTCAGGAATGCCAGGATCAGCATCACCTTCTGCTGCATCCCTTTCGAAAAATTCTCGGGATAATGATGGATCCGCTGCGAGAGCTGAAATAGATCCAGAAGCCTTTTCGCCTCCAATTTGAATTCCTCTTCATCCACCTCGAGTGTGGACTGGAGAAAGTCGATATGCTCCCATAAAGTCAGGCGGTCATAGAAAATCGGCCGCTCCGGTATGTATGCATAGTCCTTCAAGTCGACCGAGCCGTCCACATGCGGAAGGACCCCGAGTATCGCCTTCACCGTCGAGCTTTTCCCGGCACCATTCGGCCCGATCAGCCCGACAAGTTCCCCAGGCCCGACCGCGAATCCGATATCCTTCAATACAGGCATCCCGTTACGATAGCCCGCTTCCTTTAAATCAACCGTTAAATACACGCTGTTCTCCTCCAATCAATCGTAACTATTCATACGATTTCAAGGAGTGAAAGTTTCATTTTTTTCCAATAGAAAAGATCCAGTGACCGCTGGCCGCTGGATCTTCCCATCATTTCAATACTTTGTCGTTCCGCTCGACGACTCTTTGGTAGTAGGCCTCATACATCGCATACTCCCCGCCTTGAAGGGCGCTCGAATAAATCTCTCCGCTGGACGATTTCAACGCTTGCAGGAACCTCAGCATGACATCCGCAACGGACAATTCCACTCCCAATAACTCTGAAAGCGAAGCCATCACTTCTGGCCTTATGTTCGGGAACGTGAATTTCGTCACTTCCCCTCGGAGCCCCGTGTCATAAAAGGTCCTGATCAAATCCGCCCGTTCCGATCCGCTTCCGTTCACACACAGATAAATCTGAACCGCCACGCCATTCCGGATCCGGCGCTGCGAGATCCCGGCAAACTTCCGGTCCCCGATACTCAAATCATAACTACCTGGACAATACGACTCCGTGATTTCCTTCGCCTCGATCTCGACATCGAAGTCCTTGAACATCTCACGGACAAGAAGCCACATCGCATCATAGCCGCGATTGATATCGATCCCCTTATCGGAATCAGGGAACACCAATGAGAGATTCAGGACCCCTTCGTCCAGTACAACCGCGAGACCACCCGAGTTCCGCACAATATATTGATAACCCGCTTCCTCCAACACGCCTAACGCATCGGATAGAAACGGCAGCTTCGTATCCTGTATCCCAAGCACCACCGTCCGATGATGGACCCATGAACGCGCCGCCGGGTCGGACTCCCCCGCTCCCACAGCCGTACACAACGTATCATCCATCGCAAAAGACTGCAGAGCACCGAACATCGGCCCGAGACTCGACTGATCGATCACCCTCCACTTTTCCTGACGAAGCAGTGCATATGCTTTTTCCTTATCCATACCGTTTCTCCTTCACTGAAAACATGCGGGATTATTATATCATAAGTTGGTGTGGGGGAGGAAAAGGTTGGCGGGGGGATTTGGTTGATGGCGGGGTTGTGGGTGCCAGGTACAGAATGGGGGTTTTGTGCCTGGCACAATGAGCCCTATTTGTGCCTGGCACTGAGCGCAATCATTGAGCCTGGCTCAACCAAGCCAAAACGAGCCTGGCTCAGATTCCCCATTTTGAACCAGGCTCAAAACACCCGATCGAGCCAGGCACCCTCGTTCCAACGATGTACCTGGTACAAAAACGCTTACGTGTACCAGGTACACCATCCCCCTTTTGTACCTGGTACACCAACACCCAATTGTACCTGGTACAAAACCACCCCACTGTACCAGGTACACACCCCAAACCACACCCCCGCAACAATACCCCACAAAAAAAGCCGGACTCCCCAAAAGAAGTCCAGCTCCCACACTCCTTACAGCGCCTGTGCAGCCGTAATCAATGCTAGTTTATATACATCTTCCTCGTTGCATCCGCGGGAAAGGTCGTTTACAGGGGCGTTCAATCCTTGAAGGATCGGGCCGACTGCTTCGAAGTTTCCGAGGCGTTGAGCGATTTTGTAGCCGATGTTCCCTGCTTCGAGGCTTGGGAATACGAATACGTTTGCGTTTCCTTGGATGTCTGCGCCAGGTGCTTTTTTCTCGGCAACGGACGGTACGAACGCTGCGTCGAATTGGAATTCTCCGTCGATTGTGAGCTCAGGTGCTTTGTCCTTCGCTACCTTCACGGCTTCGACGACTTTTTCGGTTTCAGCTGATTTTGCTGAGCCTTTTGTGGAGAAGCTGAGCATCGCGACACGAGGGTCGATATCGAACATATCCGCCGTTTTGGCACTTTCGATCGCGATTTCGGCAAGGTCCTGGCTGTCAGGGGAGATGTTGATCGCACAGTCAGCGAATACATACTTCTCATCGCCACGCACCATGATGAATACGCCGGATGTCTTTCTTACGCCTTCTTTTGTCTTGATGATCTGAAGGGCTGGGCGGACCGTGTCAGCCGTTGAGTGTGCCGCTCCACTTACAAGGCCGTGTGCTTGTCCTGTGTAAACAAGCATTGTACCGAAGTAGTTGCCGTCTAGAAGGATCTTCTTCGCATCTTCTTCCGTCGCTTTTCCTTTACGGCGTTCAACGAAGCTCTTCACAAGGTCATCCATGCCGTCGAATTCAGCGGGATCGACCACTTCACAGCCGTCAAGCTTGACGCCTGACTCGTCTGCAACCGCTTGGACTTCTGCTGTATTTCCGACGATGATCGGTGTCAGAATGCCGTCGCTTGCAAGGCGTGATGCCGCGCGCACGATGCGCTCATCCTTGCCTTCAGGGAAGACGATCTTCAATTCTTTGCCTTTGATTTTATCTGTCAGTGTTGTAAATAAGTTACTCAATAGAGGAACCTCCTTGATTTATACATATCCATTCTTAGAATACTCTACTCATATAGGAATTCAAGGAAAAGGCAGAATGTTATCGGTTACAAGTTAAAAGTCTTTGTTTTCAAACTATTCCTCTTTCCCTCTCATCAATTCCTTACCCCGGTTGGCATCGGGATACTCCACTATGTAAGCCCTCTTTAGTGTGTTCTGTAAAAGCGCTTCCTATCCTTTATTTGTGCCATTTTAACGACATTTGGGTTTCGTATTCTTTCTCTTTGTCCAAACTATGATATAGTAAATTCGGAAGGTGATTTTCGTTGTTGGGATGAAATCCTTTTTTTACATAACCGATGATGAAATGAGCCAGGTGGATAAAGATGTTAAGGAGTGATTGAACATGCCAGAACCAGCACAAACGTTGGATGGTTGGTACTCACTGCATGATTTCCGTGCGATGGATTGGACGTCATGGAAGATGCTGCCCGCTGAAGAGAGGGACGCGGCGATCAGTGAATATCACCGTTTCTTAGATAAGTTGAACAGTACGCAGGAAGCGAAGGAAGGAAGCCACGCCCTTTACACGATCGTGGGTCAGAAAGCGGATTTCATGCTGATGATCCTTCGTCCGACGATGGAGGAATTGAATGAGCTTGAGAACGAATTCAACAAGCTGAAGATTGCTGAATTCACGATTCCGACATTCTCATACGTGTCCGTCGTCGAGCTTGGGAACTACATGCCGACAGAAGGCGATCCGTATGACAATCCGTATGTGAAGGAGCGCATTTATCCGATTCTGCCAAAGGCGAAACACGTCTGCTTCTATCCAATGGACAAGCGCCGCCAAGGCAATGATAACTGGTACATGCTCCCGATGGAAGATCGTCGCGAAATGATGAAGAGCCACGGTATGATCGGTCGTCAATACGCGGGCAAGGTCAAGCAGATCATCACCGGTTCAGTCGGATTCGATGACTACGAATGGGGCGTGACGCTATTTGCCGATGACGTCCTTCAATTCAAGAAGCTCGTATACGAGATGCGCTTTGATGAAGTAAGTGCTCGTTACGGTGAGTTCGGTGCATTCTATGTCGGGAATCTGTTAGAAGAAGACAAGATTGCGAAGTTCCTTGAAGTCTAATTCGATTTTTAAAAAAGCACGTGGATCCTGGATCCCGTGCTTTTTTTCATGCTAGAGGAAGGCCCCCACTCAAATAAAAACAACCTCCCAATAAATAAGAATATCTTTTCCCATAAAGACATAGACATTGAATAGTGAGACATAAAGCATCTTCTGAATAGAGGTGGGAAGATGGGTGTGATTCCTTATAACGAGAAGGAAGTGAAGCTCCTTGCTCGATTGATGAGGGCTGAAGCCGAGGGTGATGGTGAGCTTGGGATGTTGATGGTGGGAAATGTCGGGGTCAACCGTGTAAGGGCGAAGTGCCTTGATTTCAAGAACATTAGCTCCCTGCAAAAAATGGTGTTCCAGAATCCCGGTGGGTTTGAAGCCACCCAGAAGGGATATTTCTATCAACGTGCGAGGGAGAAGGATATCTCGCTTGCGAGAAAGACAATCAAAGGCAGCAGATACCACCCGGCGGAATATTCATTGTGGTTTTTCAGGCCTGAGGGCGGATGTCCTGGCCAATGGTACAATCAATCGAATTCCGGCCGTTATAAAGCCCACTGCTTCTTTGTTCCGACCAGGGCGGATTGTCCAAGTGTCTACTGATGAAGATCAGGCTTTTTAGTTTCGTATTTTCATGATTATGAAGGAGGTCAATCACTTGTCGAATAACCAATCCAACCCTTATTACGGAGGGTATAACCAATCTGCGTATGATCCGTATCGTCAATTTTACAATACCGGAGTGCAGGGGCAGCCCCAGCAAGGGCAACCTCAATACTATCAAACGCCTCCCGCGCAGCAGAACGCAAAGGCACCGACGCAAAATGTTCCGGGCATGCTCCCGATCGAAGAGTCCTATATCGAGAACATCCTGCGCCTGAACAAAGGGAAGGTCGCGACTGTATACACCACATTCGAGAACAATACAAAATGGAATGCAAAAGTCTTCAAGGGCATCATCGAAGCCGCCGGGCGTGATCACCTCATCCTGAGTGATCCGGAGAACGGAACGCGCTACCTCATCCCGATGATCTACTTGGATTACATCACATTCGATGAAGAAATCGAGTACGAATACCCATTCGGGGCAGGCGGACTGACCAACTACTCACAACGATAAAGAACGACCCTAAAGTGTTCAAATCATTTTGGACACTTTTTCACATGAAAGGCCCGTCCCTCACCGCTTTAAAGCGGTGAGGGACGGGCCTTCGTTCATTGTGTATCAGGCGATTACATCGTTTTCGCAGCGAAAACGATGAGCAGCACCCAGCCTGCGAGGAAGCTTACGCCGCCAAGTGGCGTGATGGCCCCCAGGATTTTAATGCCCGAGATGCTGAGCACATACAGGCTACCCGAGAACAGGATCGTACCGATCAGCATCAGCCAGCCCGACCATGATAATAACGATGTCGGGGAAACCGTCCCCATCAACACACCGATGATCAGAATCCCGATCGCATGGAACATCTGATAAAGAACAGCTGTGTTCCATGTGTCTATGTACTTCTGCTCGATCTTGCCTTCAAGTGCATGTGCACCGAAAGCGCCGAGTCCAACCGACAAGAATGCACTCAACGCTCCTATGATGATGAATGTCTTCATCTCTCTCCCCCTCCCTTCTACTAACGGTCTATTGTTTCAAATGGACCCGACACATCAAAAATCGAATAGCGAGTCCCCATTCGCTCCATCATCCGTTTCCAGCGGTTCTTCCTTCTGGACCGACACCGGCCTCTCTACAGACTGTTGCTGCTGAGGGGTGAAAGGCACCATTTGCTGAGTCTGTACGGGTGCAGTGAACGTCCCGCCTCCATTGTTTTCTTCAAGGAGGACTTCACACAACACTTTGATCGAATGTATATGTTCTCGAATCTGCTGGGATTTCTCCGCAGATTTCGCTTTACCCAGTTCTCGTTCAATGCTCTTGATCACACTTTGATGAGGGATATTCATCCACGCGCCTCCTTTCATGTGCACGAGATTTCATTTGTTACCACATCATAATCCTAATTCTAAATCAAAGAATAATCAAATATGTTTCGATGAAGATTTAGGTGAAAACTTCAAACAAGGACGGCCCGAAGAACGGAGGACCACCGCGGAAGGCATCGCTTTCGTCTTGAAGCCATATCCTTTGCATCCCCGTGGATGGGCAGGCTCCCACGTTGTATAAAAATAGCAACATTTAAAGCAATTGACTGCTTGCTCCTTATTCAATCCTCTCGCCTCCCACGGGGCCGATCATTGCGCGGGGATCACGATGTTTCACGTGAAACAAATCCCCTATTTCACGCACCAGTCGATTGGTTCAAGCCCCTTTTCTTTTAAAAATTGATTTGCCCTTGAATACGGTCTGCTTCCGAAGAACCCCCGGTGCGCAGATAGTGGACTTGGATGCGGAGCGGTGATCACCCCATGTTTACTTTCATCGATCAACGCCCGTTTGCCCTGGGCCGGTTTTCCCCATAACAGGAACACCATCGGTTCCTCCCGCTCATTGAGGAGTGTGATGACCCGGTCCGTGAACGTCTCCCATCCATTACCGCGATGGGAATGGGCCTTCCCCTCTTCGACGGTCAACACGGTATTCAGAAGGAGGACACCCTGTTTCGCCCACTTCACTAGCGACCCGTGCCGGGGGATGCTGCACCCGATATCTGCCTCAAGCTCTTTATACATATTCCGAAGGGACGGAGGCAGCTTGACCCCTTTTTTCACTGAAAAACTGAGCCCCTCCGCCTGATTCGGCCCATGATAGGGATCCTGTCCGAGTAAGACCACCTTTACATCATGATACGCCGTATAATGAAACGCATTGAACACATCGTCCATGGATGGATGCGTGTTCTTCGTTTCATATTCATTTTTCAGCCATTCTCTCAAGTTTAAATAATACTCTTTCTGAAGCTCCTCTCCCAGAACCTCAGACCAATCGTTTTGAAAAACGGAAGACACGGTCAGACACTCCCCTCTAGTCCTCAAATGTAATAATCACATCATAACCCAACTGTTCAAAAAAGCCCTTCAATGACTTCTCGGCATTTTTCTCGGCTGCGGTCAGGATCCCTTGCTCGACCGCCTCCTGACTGATCATGTCCTTCGCCACTTCAGCAAGGGCGAATCCTTCATTCCAGTCAACATCATTCCTGAAGATCCCTTCGACCGAAAACGTTTTGATCCCGTCTGTATCAATCGAAGGCTCCTGAAGGATTTCCGCACGGGGCAGCGTGAGTTCGATTTCCTTCTTCACGTCATCCACGACTATATCGTCCCCGTCCACTTGCTGTAAATCCACTCCGGCAAGGACCGTCCCCGGTACCACCATCAACAGCTTCCGCTTTGTCCCCGGAAGATCGGCACTGATTTCTTTCCCGAATAGCTGATTGTCCTCTTGTTCGATGACGGCTTTCACAAAGCCCTGTGCAGTGGCGAGTGAACTCATGTCCTGGATCCGCTCGACAAACGAGCCCCTTTCCTCTGTAAATGTCGAGCCTCCGAGCCATGCATACATCCCGGCTGCCGTCCCCCCTACCAGTATGATGATCACGAGGAGGAGGATCAGGAATCGATTCTTCCAGAGTCCGAGGATCGAGCGTCCCGGCATACGGAAATTCCGTTCTCTTCTATGTTTGACAGCCATTGTGGCACTTGTTTCTCTTTCATTTGCTTTCAACTCTTCCAATATTGCTTCCATCTGCTGGATCTTTTCATATTGAGTACTCAAGAGCGTTCACCTTCCTTCTCTCTATTATAAGGAAATTTGTCGAATCTTGGAAACAATAATTCTCTTTAATAGAGTTACTAGATTATGGAAGTTTCACTGTTTTTGCAGCGGGTAAGACAGAAATAAGATGTTCAACAGAAGGGGCTTCATGAAATTCAACCTGGAGAGCACCATCAAACGTTTATTAGAGGAGGTCTACTAATCAATGTATAAAGTGGAACTTGCAGAAAATGTAGTCGGAGCCAAGACGAAAATCGAAGCATTGACAACTGAAGGTTACTCAAAAGACGAAATCTATCTGTTCGCACACGACAAACATCGCTCGGAGGATCTCACCGAAGGGACAGGCACGGAAACCATCGGGATGAAGGAACAAGGTTGGATCGAAAGCGTTGGCAATCTGTTCAAAAGCCGCGGAGATGAACTCCGTGACAAAATGAAAGCCGTCGGCATGAACCGGACCGAAGCAGATACCTACGAAGAAGAGCTGGACAAAGGGAAACTCGTCATCGTTGCCACCAAAGAGGCAAACACAAACAACCCAAAACCATTCTGACCCCGAAGGTACGTCCCTCATCGCGTTAAAGCGGTGAGGGACGTACCTTCATCATGGTGGGTAAGAAAAGTTGTAATTCCACCTGCGGTATTATATCCTTTATTCAGACGAATTTGGACATGAAACCATAGGAGGTAATTACCCATGACATTGAAAAAAACCTTAACGATTGCAGGATCGGATACAAGCGGCGGAGCCGGCATCCAGGCAGACCTGAAAACATTCCAGGAGCACGGTGTGTATGGAATGACGGCACTGACGACGGTCGTGACGATGGATCCGAACAACCACTGGCACCATAACGTCCATCCCCTTTCGATCGATACACTGGAAGCACAATTGGAGACGGTCCTTTCCGTAGGGATCGACGCGATGAAGACCGGTATGCTCGGAACGGTCGAGATCATCGAGCTTGCGGCGAAAAAAATCGACCAGTTCGGTTTGGATAAAGTCGTGATCGACCCGGTCATGGTTTGTAAAGGGGAAGACGAGGTCCTGAACCCTGAAACGACCGACGCCATGAGGGAGCACCTCCTGCAGCGCGCAACGGTTGTGACGCCGAACCTATTCGAAGCTGGACAGCTTGCCGGGACAGGTCCGATCAAGACGATCGACGGCTTGAAGGAAGCGGCTAAGAAAATCCACGACCTTGGTGCGAAGAACGTTGTCATCAAAGGCGGCAAACAACTGCAACACGACAAGGCGCTTGACCTTTTCTATGATGGGAACGAATTCACGCTCCTAGAAGAAGAAAAAGTGGAAACGTCGTATAATCACGGTGCAGGCTGTACGTTTGCAGCAGCCATCACGTCCAACCTTGCCAACGGGCAAGAGGTGAAGGAAGCCGTTGAAAACGCAAAATCATTCGTCACGGCTGCCATCAAGCACGGATTCAAACTGAATGAATATGTCGGCCCTGTGATGCACGGAGCTTATAACCGTTTCGAGAACTAATCTCGGGAAGGCTTTCGGGTGCCAGGCACAAAACGACCGTTTTGTGCCTGGCACCCTTTTTTACATCCCCCTCTCGAACAGACTTTTCGCAATCGCTGAAGAACTTTAGTAAAATGGTACATAATACGTAAGAGTCTTTTCTGTACCTAAGGAGGAAATGGAATGGAACCGATCAAGATTGCCGACGTGCAGGGATTGATCAATCAATTCGCCCGTCAGGATGTCTATATACATTTGGAAACGACGAACGGAGCCTATGCCGCTCACTTCAACGAAGGCTTCTTCAACGCCGGTGCCTATATCCGGAACGCGAAAGTCAACTATGAGCATGGAAAAATCATCGGGGACGGTCCTTTCCGTGTCGGATTGAAGATCGAACTCGGCTGGATTTACGCAGAGGGCCTCACCCACTACGAGATGGATGAGCACGGACGCCTGTTGATGGCCGGTCACGGATCGGATGGAAAATTGGCCGTCGCCCTCGAAATCAGCCCTGTACCGTTCAGCTGACTTCAGCTCGCTAGAATCAAATCGGATAAGTACATGTAAGAAAAGGAGAGTCAATAATGGAACAAGAAAATAGAGTCCTTGTCATCTTCCCGCATCCGGATGATGAAGCATTCGGTGTTTCAGGTACGATTTCAACGCATATCAATAACGGTACACCCGTCACATACGCATGCCTTACGCTCGGTGAAATGGGACGCAACCTCGGGAACCCGCCGTTCGCGACACGCGAGTCGCTTCCCCTCATCCGCAAGAAAGAATTGAAAAAAGCCGCGGAAGCGATGGGCATCACAGACCTTCGCATGATGGGCTACCGTGATAAAACGCTCGAATTTGAAAACGACGAAAAGCTTGCCAACATGGTGACGGGTCTGATCGATGAATTGGATCCTTCCCTGATCATCAGCTTCTATCCAGGCTACTCCGTACACCCGGACCATGAAGCGACGGCTCGTGCGGTCGTCCGCGCAGTGCGCCGACTTCCGAAGGAATCACGCCCGAAACTGCACTGCCTCGCCTTCTCCAAGAACTGCCGTGAAGAGCTTGGGGAACCGGATATCATCAACGATATCACCCCTGTCCGGGACCAGAAGATCAATACGCTGAAAGCTCATATCTCTCAAACCGCATGGATGCTGAAGGACCTTGAGAAAGGCCTTAAAGTGAACGATCCGGAAGCATTGAAATGGGTGACGACGGAGAATTTCTGGAGCTATCAATGGGATAACGACCAGGTGGAATAAGGACGAAACAGCAAAGCATGGGACATTCGATGAATGTCCCATGCTTTTTTTATTTTACGCTGTTCCACGACTATTTTTAGCGAAATGGCATATATTTTTATAAAAGTGAGTGATTACTCACTTTACAAATCCAACCAATCGTCATACACTATAAGTGAGTAATCACTCACTATTAGACCGACAACCTCTCGAAAGGTGTGTAGACCATGGATTCGATCATTCAGTTAAACGCAATATCAAAGTCATTCAAAAATCAGGATGTGTTAAACGACATCTCGCTGGATATCCAGCCAGGGGAAATTTACGGACTGCTCGGCCCTTCCGGTTCCGGAAAGACGACCATGATCAAAATGATGATCGGCCTCGAGCTTCCGTCGGAAGGAAGCGTCACATTCAAGGGCAAAGAGCTGAAGGCGAAGGACCTGTACCCTTCCATTGGGTATATGGCGCAGTCCGATGCCCTCTATGAAGAGCTGACGGCGAAGGAGAACCTGTTGTTCACCGCTTCCCTTTACGGCTTATCAAAATCGAAACGAAAAAAGCAAATCGAGAAAGTGATGGAGATGGTCGACCTCCTCCCCCATCTCGACAAACCTGTCAGTCAATACTCAGGTGGCATGAAGAGGAGACTTTCGCTCGCGATCGCCTTGCTGCACGACCCCGACGTCCTTTTCCTCGATGAACCGACCGTCGGGATCGATCCCGTACTGAGAAAAGAGATCTGGGATGGGTTCCACGCCCTCAAGGAAGAAGGCCGGACGATCATCATCACGACACACGTCATGGATGAAGCGGAGCGCTGTGACAGGCTCGGGCTCCTGCAGCACGGGAAAATCATCTCGAGTGACACACCGGATGCGATTAAATCGCAATACGGCGTGAATTCCATCGAAGATGTCTTTTTGAAAAATGGAGGTGTTTCCCTTGAGAATTAGTGGATTCGTTCTGCGCATCATCCGACAGCTTTTCCGTGATAAACGTACACTTGCGCTGATGTTTTTGGCTCCCCTTTTGATCATGACGATGCTTTCGCTCGTGTTTTCTTCCAATGACTATGAAGCGAAAGTGGCGGTCGTCGATGTACCTGCCCCACTTGAGGCAAAGCTCGATCTTAGCGGATTTGAACGCTATGACAAGAAGGACGAAGCACTCGACGCCATCAGGGACGGCGATCTGGACGGATATGTCACCTTCAACACCTCCGGGACCCCAGACATTGTCGTGGAAGGCAGCGACCCGACGGTGAATGGAGCCGTCATGAAGGAAGTGCAGACGTTATTTTCCTCGGACTCTGCCAATCTATCAGATCGAGTGACGTTTTTATATGGAAATGAAGACATGGGGATGTTCGATTCGTTCGGTCCAGTATTGCTTGGATTCTTTGTGTTCTTCTTCGTGTTCCTCGTGAGCGGGGTCTCTTTTTTAAGAGAAAGGACGACCGGGACACTTGAACGGCTATTAACGTCACCGATCAGGATCTGGGAGATGGTCGTCAGCTATGTGCTCGGGTTCGGGATAGTGACACTGCTGCAGGCGGCGTTGATCTCGTGGTATGCGATCTATATCCTCGACATGATGATGGCAGGAAGCTTCTTTAACGTACTGGTCGTCATCGTCCTGTTATCCTTCACAGCCTTGACGCTTGGGATCCTATTGTCCGCTTTTGCCAAAAATGAGTTACAGATGATGCAATTCATCCCGATTGTCGTGATTCCACAGATTTTCTTCTCGGGATTATTCAATCTCGACACGATCTCGGAATGGCTCAGCTGGGTCGGCCCGTTCACGCCGCTCTATTATGCGGCCGGCGCGCTTCGCGATGTGATGATCCGGGGATTCGGGTTCGGCGATCTGCTCTTCAACCTGGCCGTCCTTGCAGGCTTCTCGCTGCTCTTCATCATCCTGAATGTTGCAGCGCTCAAAAAATACCGTAAAATATAAGGTACTAAGACTACGTTAGGGGTTTATGAATGGCTGAGGAAAAAGATATCTTTCAACAATTATTCGAACAAGAAGAAGCCTTCACGGAGAAGCAGCAGAAAATCGTGGAAGCCGCGATCGAAATGTTCGCGGAAAAAGGCTATGCCGCCACTTCCACGAGTCAGATCGCGAAGAAAGCAGGCGTGGCGGAGGGTACCATCTTCCGCCACTATAAAACGAAGAAGGACCTGCTCCTTTCCATCGTTTCACCGACCATCGCGAAACTGATCGCCCCATTCGTGATCCGTGATATCAATAAAGTACTGGACGCCAGGTACGACCGTTACGAAGATTTCCTGAAGGCAATGATCCTGAACCGGCAGGAATTCCTGAAGGACAATATGTCCGCCTTCAAGATCCTGATCCAGGAGATCCCGTTCCATCCCGAGCTGAAGGAGCAATTCAAAGAACACATCGCAACAAAAATCTTTGAAAAATTCACCCTGCTCGTCGACCATTACAAGGAAAAAGGCCAGATCATCGACCTTCCTTCGCCGGCAGTCGTCCGCTTCTCGGCCACGAGCATCTTCGGCCTCCTGCTCGTCCGCTACGTGTTCCTCCCTGAAGAGGACTGGGATGATGAGAAGGAAATCGAGATGACCGTGCAGATGATCATGAATGGTGTGGGGAAAGAATGACCCTTGCTCAAAAGAGCGCTGACTTTGTCAGTGCTCTTTTTTATGGGGAGAAATCGCTTTTCCACTTTAAAGTGCCGCGGGACGTACCTTCGAGTTTTGGTTTAACTGCCTCGCAAATGGTAAGGCTTCGTTTCACCTGCAAGCAACGCGGGTAAACTACTGAACATAGTAGAAGGAGGGATACGATTGAATTTTCCATTTCATGAGGGAACGCTTGAAGGACAGCATATCCTGATCACCGGGGCGACCGGCGGGATCGGGTATGAAGCGGCCAAGGCCGCGGTTGAGGCCGGTGCGCGTGTGACGGTGACAGGCAGGAATGAGGAGAAGTTGAAACGATTGAAGGATGAGTGTGGCGGGGATCGGATCCATGTGGTGACAGCAGATCTTACCTTAAGAGAAGCGCGCACTGAATTAGCGGATTCCGCTGCCGGTACATTCGGTCCGGTCACCGGTCTCGTCAATTCTGCCGGGATCGGCGGCGGGGACACTGTCGAGAATCTCTCGGATGAAGACTTACGAAGCATTATGGAGCTTAATTATTTTTCACTGGTCGCTCTCACACAGATTGTCTATGAGGGCATGAAAAAGGAGAGGAACGGAGCCATCGTCAACATCTCCTCCCTTTCCGGATTGAGGGGCACTCACGGCAATGCTGCGTACAGCGCCTCGAAATTCGCCGTGACGGGCTTCACCCAGGCATTCGCACTCGAAGCGATCGAGCACGGCGTCCGCGTGAATGCGATCTGCCCCAGCTATGTAGACACCGAAATGGGGAGGAACGCCATCAAGTCCAAAGGCGAACGACACGGGCGCAGCTACGAGGAGCAGCTGGAGCTTGCCAAGGAGAGCATCCCTTCAGGGCGACTGACTTCCCCTGAAGAAGTCGCGAACACGATCATCTTTTTGTTGAGTGATGCCGCTCGGAACATCGTCGGTGAGTCGGTCAAAATCTCCGGGGGCAGTGTGATGAGGTGATTTTTCGTGCTTTTCGCCCGCCTTTTACGTTGGGGGCGGGCTATTTTCACTGAATTCACTTATTTTCGGGTGAATTTTAAGAGAATTCATAGTTTCTAAAAGCCAAAAGCAGCTTGCCGAATCCGTATATGATTAAAAACGGAGGTTTTTTGTCAAAAATCTAACTATATTATCAAAACCGGACCTCTTATTATCAAAAATCCAATTATTTTATCAAAACCACATCCGAGACGACCAACTCCACTTCCTACGCGCCTCCTCAATAACTATTTCTCCCTTCAAAGGAAAAATTAGTTCATTCCACCCTTCATAAAAATCCCAATCCATGGTTTAATGAATAGTACATTGGAACGATATTAAATACTGAGGTTGTCATTTTTTTGATGAAGGTTTCTTTATATACTAAAAGCAGGATCAGTATTCTTCGCTTTTTTTTTCGCTAATAAACCGAACATACGTTCTAATGGTGGTGAAAGAATTGGACTCAATAAAAGAGAGATTTTATCGTAGTTATCCGGATTTAAGAGGCAATAAAGCCGTAGAATCGTTTATGACCCGACCCGAACACCAGGAACTTGTACAGGATTTTTTGACTTCGCGGAGTGCTTCAGCAGAGAACTCCCTGAATGAAGCGTTCAAGGCCCATTATTTCGGTATCCGATTCACTTCCTATGTCAGTTCATCCATCTATTTTCATAGCGTCAATTTTGATAAAAAAATCCGCCTTCATCGCGGAAGGCAGCTCCTGACCCTCGATCAGCCGCTTGGGGAAGAAGGCGACGGGAGCTTGAAGGACATGCTTCCGGATCCCGATGGACAAATCCCCTTAAAGGAACAGAGCCTTGATGAGGCAATCAGCAACGACAGCCTGCTCGAAGCCTATAGGAAACTTACGCCAAGACAAAAGAGGATCCTTGATTTAGCTTATATCGAAGAGATGACGGATACCGAGATTGCTAGAACGCTTCTCGTTTCCCGACAGGCGATCTCCAAATCCCACAGAAAAGCGCTGCTATCATTAAAAAAAGACTTGCAGAAAGGAGGGTCTGTATGAACGCCCTATATGACATGGTCAAGGAAGCGCAGCATAATGCTCAATATGAAGTGAATGTGGTACGGACTTTCGAGCCTAAAATCAAAAAATCTCTGCGCTTGACTCAGCTCGAAAACAGGGACGATCTCGAACAGGAACTCAAAATCAAACTGATAGGATATGTTCGTGACTATTCCCTTCAAGACGTCCCCGGCTTATTCGACTTGATAAAGGAGAACGAAAGGAAACGCATTACAGGCTAGGAGGGACATACCTTCAGCCAATCAAAAGGAGGACACACAATGGAGTATACCGTCTTCGTTCAGTTGCTGGGTAACTTTGGCTTTCCGGTTGCCGTCACACTGTTTTTGCTTGTGAAGTTCGAGAAGAAGCTGGAACAGCTCGAGCTCGCCATCCTCGCTCTATCGAAGGATGTTTCCAATCAGGAAGAGAGGAAAAGGAGATAACTGAAAAAAGAGAGATTCCCCCGTTCATCATCATCGGAGTCTCTCTTTTAATAACTCTCCCCCCAGGTAAATAGCACTGTTTTCACCCAACGGAACCCCAATCTAGTACTTTCAAACAAGCAACCCCTCCCCTCTTTTCATAGTTAATAGAGTAGGAGGTGAAAATCCAATGAAGAAAATCATCTTGTTTGCCGACACGGGTATTGATGATGCGATTGCGTTGATTTATGCGCTGAAGCATCCCCATCTTGATTTGATGGCGGTCGTTTCGGGTTTCGGGAACACGGACCGCGACCGGAGTGCCCGAAATGCGGCGTATCTATTGAAGCTTGCAGGTCGAACGGATATCCCTGTGATCACGGGGAGCAAGCGGCCGCTCAGTGGTGAGACACCGATCTTCTTTCCTGAAATCCACGGCGCAGAAGGGCTTGGTCCGATTTCTCCCCCTGCGTCACCGGAGCGGTTCAGCACCAGGACCAATTTCAGCACGCTGTTCAGGCTGCTCAAACAGCATCCCGGCGAGATCACGATCGTCAATGTGGGAAGATGCACGTCCCTCGCCATCGCCTGGTACCTTGGCCCGGACGTCATGAAGCTCGCTAAAAACACGTATCTTATGGGCGGGGCATTTTTGGAACCTGGAAACGTGACGGAAGTGGCAGAAGCAAACTTCCATGGAGATCCAATCGCTGCGGACTTTGTTTGCCAGAACGCCCCGAATCTGACCATCATCCCGCTGAACGCAACCCGAAACGCCTTATTGACTCCCGCCTTGGTTGATTTCATCGACAGCCGGGCCGTTTCCCCCCTTCAACAGATCATCAAACCGATCCTCGACTTTTACTATGAAGCTTACCAGGAGCTGGAGCCTGGAATCGAAGGCACTCCTCAGCATGATTTATCGGCTGTGATGGCAGCGCTTGAAATTCCGGGATTATTTTCGTATATGCGTAAAAAGGTGAAAGTGGAGGACAAGGATGGCTATGCAACCGGCCTTAGCATCGCGGATTTCCGTCCCGGTGTACCCCCGTGTGATGGGGCAGGCTGTGCACGGATTGCGACAGAGATGGATGCCGGCGTGTTCACGACGAATGTACTCGATATTTTGACCCGTGGCTAAGTGGACAGACGTGCATGAAAAGGAGAACCATGTTCGCAAAACCAAAGTGGAATCACAAAGATAAACACCCCCGCACCAAAAAAGCCTCTTCCATCACGATGGAAAAGGCTTTTTTCATGCTATTCTTCAAGCGTCAAGGCATTCAAATCGACCTTATACAGCTTATCATCATTCTCTTTCGGGATGCCTCGTCCGTCCGTGTTATTGGAGACGAAATACAGTGTATCCCCCTCCACCAATACGTCACGGATCCGACCAAGACCTTCGATCACACTACGTACCTCTTTCGTAGCGGGGTCGAACATCTTGACACTCTGCCCGGCAATTGATGCAAACAATAGTTTACCCCTCCAGAAATCCGCCCCTGAGGGTGCCCAGGAAGGTTCACCGGAGTGGACGAGCGGGGAAATCATCCCATCCGCCATCTCGTCTCCTTTTATGACCGGCCAGCCGTAATTCTTCCCGGCTTGGAGGAGATTCACTTCATCGTACCCGTTCGGACCGTGTTCCGTGCCGTACATCGCGCCATCTTGATCCCAGGCGAGACCTTGCGGATTACGGTGTCCGAATGAATAGACAGGGGAATCATCGAACGGATTATCCTTTGGGATGCTTCCATCCAGCTCCAGGCGGAGAATCTTGCCGCCGAGGAAGGACAGGTCCTGTGCCTTCTCCTCCTTGGTTGCGTCCCCGGTGGTGATATACAGCTTCCTGTCCGGCCCGATTTCAAGCCTTCCTCCGTGATGATACTGAACACCGCTCGGGATTTTATCGAGGAGCACATCCTTTTCCTCCCACAGGTCCCCGTTTTTCTCAAGCAGGACGACGCGATTATAAGGGGTACCGCTGTCATCCTGGTACGTATAATACGCGAAAGCCTGCTTGTTCCCATTAAAATCAGGGTGAAGGGCCAGTCCCAACAGTCCCGCTTCCGGCTGACTGGCGAGCGGCATTGAAAGGTTCACCTTCTCATCGGTCCGTTTCCCGTCTTTGACATGGACGATCCCGCCAGTCCGCTCCGTCATGTAGAAATCCTCGCCATTTTTGACGATCGACCACGGGATGGAAAGATTTTCGGCCAGCACTTCGTAATGGGATTCCCGTTTGCTGACGGATTCGCTTTTTTCTTCTTGCTGTCCTGATGCGCATGATGCCAGAATGAGAAGAAGTCCGATTGCGAAAATCGGTCTTCCTTTGCTAAAAATGGATCTCATCGGTCACCTGCTCCTTCTCTTTTTTTCATCAGTATGGACAAATCAGAGAGAATCCAACCTATTTCACGGCAGATGCAAGAGCCTCCCTGATTGCTTTCGCCACGCCGTCTTCACGGTTCAGTGCCGTCTGATAATCGCAGTACTCCTTCACTTCATCGAGGGCATTGCCCATCGCGACCGCTCTCCCGACCACCTTCATCATCGACAGGTCGTTCAGATTGTCGCCCATCGCCATGGCGTCTTCCGCTTTCAGCCCCTTATCCTTCAATAGCTTCTCAAGAGCGACGCCTTTCTGTGCCTCGATGCTGTTCACTTCAAGGTTCTCCTTACCGGATGACGTGACCGCGATCCCATCGAAGTTTGCTAGCTTGTCGTTTGCTGCCTTCAGCTGATCTTCATCAAATGAAAAGACGAGGAACTTGTAGACGAGCTGGGATTCGTCGTTGAATACACTCCCGTAATCTTCGACAAGCTTGATATGCCCTTTTTCAAAACGTTCACGGGCTACCTGCCTCACGTATTCCTCTGATACACCAGGGTTCGCGGTCTTGAAAATATCCACGATCAGCTCCATGCCCATTTCGGCATTTTCGGTATACGTCCCTTTGTCTGTATACACTTCGAAATAAATGCCCGTGTCATTCAATGCAGAGGCGATTTGCTTGGCATGGGAAGACTGGATCCCCGCCTGATAGACAATTTCCCCGGCTTTGTTCCGGACTTCCGCTCCGTTCACGCAGATGATGTCACAGGAAATACCGGCTTCCTGAAGCACATATCGGGCTTCCTCATAGGAACGTCCCGTTGCGACCATCACCTCGATGCCCCTGCTCTGTGCATCCAGGATCGCCCTTTTATTCGCTTCACTGACTTCCTGATTTTCATTCAATAATGTTCCATCCATATCGGTCGTAATGCTCGTAATCATAATCCGTCACCTTTCCTTCTGTCATGTCTTAAGTTGATTTCCTATTAGTATGGGCAATGGATGCGACGATTCATGCCCTTTTTCTACTTCGATCCGTTCTGTAGACATTGTATCAGAACGGTTCACGATTTTATAATCATACCCCCTTGGGACGCTTTTTAAGAATCCAACCATAACCTTACAAAAACGGACAGGCATTCCTTTCGTCAGACACGAATTTCAACAAAATTTGCGTTTTTGAAAGGGTTTTCACAAAACGTTATCGAAGAATAGAAATTGGGATGGTTTTATAGTGGCTCTCACCGCTCTATGCGGCGAGGGTGTATGAAAACGGAAAAACAAAGGGGGTAATCATGTGAAACCACTCATTTCATTATCAAACAGGATCATGCAAAGGTATTTGCCCGATCCGTTTCTGTTCGTCGTCATTCTGACCTTGGCTGTATTCGGGCTGGGACTCATCTTCACGGACAGCACAAGCCTGCAGATGGTCCAATTCTGGGGAGAGGGCTTCTGGGCGCTGCTTGCATTCTCCATGCAGATGGTATTGGTGCTTGTAACCGGCTATGTACTGGCAAGCAGCCCGGTCTTCAAACGGTTCCTAGGCTTTCTTGCTTCATTTGCAAAATCACCGGGTGCAGCCATTGTCATCGTCACGGTCGTCTCGATGATCGCAAGCTGGATCAATTGGGGCTTCGGGCTCGTCATCGGTGCATTGTTCGCGAAGGAACTTGCGAAGCGCGTGAAGGGTGTCGATTATCGCTTACTCATTGCGAGCGCCTATTCGGGGTTCGTGGTGTGGCACGCAGGGTTTTCGGGGTCGATACCATTATCCATCGCAACCGAGGGACATCCATTCCAGGATTTGATTGGCGTCATCCCGACCACTGACACGATCTTTGCTTCCTTCAATTTGATCATCGTTGCGGCCATCTTCATCATTTTGCCGATCACAGCGAGGTTTCTCATGCCTTCAAAGGAAGAAACGGTAACGGTCGACCCGTCGGTATTCAATGAAACGGCAGCTTCGGTTGAAGCGGGTGCCATGACGCCGGCTGAAAAAATGGAAAACAGTATGCTCCTCTCGATCGTCATCGGGATCCTTGGGATTGCATTCCTCTTCTATTATTTTGTGAACAAAGGGTTTGCCCTTAATCTTGATATCGTCAATTTCCTATTTTTATTCCTTGGGATCCTGTTCCACGGAACGCCGAAACGCTTCCTTGCCGCGGTCCAGGAGGCCATCAAAGGGGCGAGCGGGATTGTCATCCAGTTCCCTTTCTACGCCGGGATCATGGGGATGATGACCGCTTCGGGACTGGCAGCGGTCATGTCGGAAGCATTTGTATCGATTTCAAATGATGTGACGTTCTATTTCTTCGCCTTCCTCAGTGCCGGAATCGTCAATTTCTTCGTTCCGTCAGGCGGAGGCCAATGGGCGGTACAAGCACCGATCATGCTCGATGCTGCCCAAGCACTGGATGCATCGGTGGCGAAAACAGCGATGGCTGTCGCATGGGGTGACGCCTGGACGAATCTGATCCAGCCATTCTGGGCATTGCCGGCCCTGGCAATCGCAGGACTAAAGGCCAAGGACATCATGGGCTACTGTGTATTCATCCTTGTCATCAGCGGAATCGTCATCTCGCTTGGATTGTTGGTTTTATAGTTTGATGGAGAGGGTAAGGATTGAATTACGCACAACGTTTTCATCATAAGGTTCGGGTAAGGACAGGAGAGCTGGTTCGACCGCGCCTCCGTCTGGAAAAGCGGAACTGATCCGGCCAATAGTCTCATCACCCACCCGCGTATTCCTTAGCCTTGCAGGAACCAGCTGAGAAAGTTGAAAAACGGAAAACGCTTACCCGGCCAAAGGAAGAAATTCCAGCTGGACAAACTTATATGTATACATTAAAATGAATAATGTTTCATTCAAGCATACTAATCATCAGAGGTGAATCATGAAACAGCAACTGCAAGAACAACAACCACAACACTATCCGCTTGTTAGTCATTTACGATTTTTGATTCCATCATTAATAGGAATTTTTCTATTCATCATACCGATCCCACAGGAAGACGGGATCACGATTCCGATCGCCATCTTATCAGGGTGGCTGCAGGATAATATCGGTACCTACGTGCCGGCGATCATGACCGTCCTGATTGCCCTGACCGTCATCGGGACGTTCATTACGAAAGCATTCCATCCGGAAGCGATTAAGAAATCGCCATTTTTCTATAACCTTTTCAATGTACCGATGGTCTGGGTGGCAGTAAGGGTCCTCGGGGCAGTGTATGCGATCATGACCCTATTCAAGCTTGGTCCTGAGTGGGTATGGTCCGATGCGACCGGAGGACTTCTCCTGAGTTCTGAAGGACTTCTCACGATTTTGTTCTCGGTGTTTTTATTCGCGGGATTATTCCTGCCTTTACTATTAAACTTCGGATTGTTGGAATTATTCGGGGCGTTACTGACAAAGGTGATGAGACCGTTGTTCGGTCTGCCTGGACGCTCTTCCATCGACTGCCTTGCTTCATGGCTCGGTGACGGGACGATCGGTGTCCTCCTTACAAACAAGCAATACGAAGAAGGGTACTACACGAAAAAAGAAGCAGCCATCATCGGGACGACATTCTCGGTCGTGTCGATCACGTTCAGCCTTGTCGTCATTTCCGAGGTGGGACTCGACAAGTATTTCATCCCGTTTTACCTGACAGTCGCAGCATCTGGCTTGATTGCAGCCATCATCTTGCCGCGCATCCCGCCACTATCCCGTAAACCTGATACGTACTACAACGATCAGGAAGGGAAAGATACGATGGAAGTCATCCCTGAAGGCTATACTCGCTTCGGTTACGGTTACAAATCAGCACTTGTACAAGCAAAACAAAACAATAGCGTATCGAAATTCATCACCGATGGAATGAAGAACGTACTCGATATGTGGATGGGGGTCGCCCCGATCGTCATGGCGATCGGTACGACTGCACTGATTGTCGCAGAGAACACGCCATTCTTCGAGTGGATCGGCATGCCGTTCATTCCGATCCTTGAGCTCTTGCAGGTTCCTGAAGCAACGGCAGCATCCAAATCGATCCTTGTCGGTTTCGCCGATATGTTCCTACCTGCCATCTTTGGAGGCGGGATTGAAAGTGAACTGACTCGCTTCGTCATCGCGTCCCTATCGGTGACACAGTTGATTTACATGTCCGAGGTCGGTGGATTATTGCTAGGTTCCAAGATTCCTGTTGATTTCAAGGACCTTGTCATCATCTTCTTGCAACGTACATTCTTGACGCTGTTGGTCATCGTCGCGATTGCACATATGATTTTTTAATGAAGAAACCGGATTCCTTAGAGGGATCCGGTTTTTTGTAGGTTTTAATAAAGTCGTTGCATCATCCAAAAGAGCAAACCTCCCTCAGTAAGGTACGCCCCTTTATCGAACCTAAAAAAACTGACGCATGGATATGCGCCAGTCTTCCAACCCTCTATTCAACTTCCCTCCAGCGTGGTAGCCTGACATCCACCCTTGTGCCTTTACCGACTTCGGATTCGATGTGAAGGCGTCCCTTGTGGTCCTCCACAATTTTCTGGCTGATCGTCAAGCCGAGTCCCATCCCTTTTTCCTTCAGTGTGAAAAAGGGTTCGCCGAGCCTTTTCAGCCGATCCGGCGGGATTCCTTCACCTTGGTCGACAACCGAGATGGTGATATGTGTGTCGCTTACGGTCGATTCGATCATGATGTCCCCTTCGGTCATCGCATCGATGGCATTCTTGACGATGTTGATCAGCACCTGGATGATCTGGTTGCGATCACCGTGCACGTGCATCGCTGTTTCCGGTTGTTCCCTGTGGATGTTGATCCCGTTCATGAGCGCTTCATGCCCCATCACCTTGATGATGTAATCGAGGACGTCCCTCATGTCGAATGGCTCGAATTCCCTCATTTGCGGTTTGGACAGGATCAGGAGCTCACCAACGATTTGGTTGATGCGATCCATCTCAGACGACATGACCGTCAAATAATTTTGTGCCACATGCTCATTCTCCTCAAGGAGCTGGATGAACCCTTTGATGCTCGTGAGTGGATTTCTGATTTCATGGGCGATCCCAGCCGCCAGCTCGCCGACGACAGATAGCTTTTCTTTCCTCAATAGCATCTCCTCGGCCAGTTTTTGCTGGGTGATGTCTCGGCCGATGATGACGAGCCCTTGCCTGTTTTGTTCTTCATCGAATAAGGGGACCTTGATGACATCGAACGTCTTGAATTCACCACTCGGAATATAAAAGCCTTCCTCACATCTCGTCATGCCCCCAGCCTTCCATGTTTCTTCATCCGACTCTATGCAATAGTCAAAGGCATCCTTGAAAAATGGGACGAGTTCACCCAGTTCCCGATCGGTTTTTCCAAGGTAGTCTATATGTTCGAGGTTATAGAGCTCCCGGCCAAATTGATTGACCTTCTGCCAGCGACCTTCCCCGTCCTTGAAGCAGATGAAATCAGGCAGTGCATGGAGAAGGGTGGATAGCTGACTTTCTTCTCCCATCACATGATGGTACTCCGAGAACAAGGTCTTCGTTGACCTTTTCACCCTCACCAGAAAGACAACCCCGACGATCATGATCAGTATGGAAAAAGCAATGCTCCAAGGCCGTGGCAAGAAGAGCACGACGAGTACTTGCAGCAGGAACAGCATGCAAATGAGTGCCACCGGAATATTGTATTGTTGAAATGTGGATTGCAGCTTTTTCTCGTTCATGACGCCACCTGTACGACCCTTTTCTTTCTATCGTACCACAAGGACGAATGTACTGGAAAACTTTCCTGAAAAAACAGAAAAAGACTGATCCCTACATAAAGGAATCAGTCTTCAATGGATTACTTCGCTTTTAATTTTTCCAGCATATCCGCGGTCATTTTAGCAAGGTCATAGTCTGCCTTGAAGCCCCACTCGGCTTTTGCCGCACTTGAATCGATCGCATCCGGCCAGCTTTCCGCGATTGCCTGGCGGACAGGGTCGACATCGTAGTCGAGCTTGAAGTCCGGTTGATGGACGCGAATTGCCGCCGCCACATCTTCAGGTGCGATGCTCATCGCGGACACATTGAATGAGTTGCGGTGCTCGAGCTTCGATGGATCAGCTTCCATCAGGTCGATGATCGCTTGAAGCGCATCCGGCATGTACATCATGTCCATGTACGTACCTTCACCGATATAAGATGTATATGCATTGTTCTTGATTGCTTCGTAATAGATTTCGACCGCGTAATCCGTCGTTCCTCCGCCTGGAAGGGTTTCATAGGAAATCAATCCAGGGAAGCGCAGTCCTCTTGTATCCACGCCGAATTTTTGGAAGTAGTAATCGGAAAGAAGCTCACCCGATACTTTATTCACACCGTACATCGTCGTCGGACGCATAATCGTATCCTGTGGTGTCTTATCCTTAGGCGTCGTCGGTCCGAAAGCACCAATCGAGCTAGGCGTAAAGAACTGACAATCCAATTCCCTTGCCGTTTCAAGGGCATTCACCAATCCGCCCATATTCAGGTTCCACGCAAGAAGCGGTTTCTTCTCTGCGGTCGCCGATAATAAAGCGGCAAGGTGGATGATCGTGTCGACGTTGTTCTTTTTCGCGATATCAAACATTTTCTCTGCATCCGTCACGTCCAGCTTTTCGAAAGGACCGTTATGGACCACATGGCTGTCCGTTTCACGGATATCCGTTGCAATGACATTGTCTGAGCCATACACGCTTCTAAGCTTCGCGGTCAGCTCAGAACCGATTTGTCCTAAAGCTCCTGTTAGTAGAATCTTTTTCATACCTTTTCCTCCTGCTAAGAAAGCACCCAGCCGAGTAAACAACACTCGTTCACGCCGGCACGGTACCGTAGATATTCATTCGTCTATGTTAGATGATACCCATTTCTTTTCCGACTTTCTCATATGCGGCCACCGCTTGGTCAAGCATCTCTTTCGTATGAGCAGCCGATGGCATATTCCTCACACGGCCAGTTCCACGAGGGACGGTCGGGAATACGATCGATTTCGCATATACGCCTTCTTCGTACAGACGCTTACTGAAGTCCTGGGTCGCCTTTTCTTCTCCGATGATGACCGGTGTGATCGGTGTTTCACTGTTCCCGATATCAAAGCCAAGCTTTTTAAGCTCTTCTTTCAAGTACGCACTATTTTCCCACATCTTATCCTGAAGCTCCGTGCTGTTCATCAGAAGGTCGAGCGCTTCCGTACAAGCCGTCACGTCCGCAGGTGTTAAAGAAGTGGAGAACAAGAATGGACGGGAACGTACTTTCAGCCAGTCGATCAGGTTCTGTGTACCTGCCACATATCCGCCGACTACCCCGATCGCTTTCGAAAGGGTACCCATTTGGAAATCGACTTTGTCCTGAAGTCCGAAGTGCTTCACCGTTCCAGCACCTTTGCCTAGGACACCAGATCCGTGAGCATCGTCCACATAGGTCATCATGTCGAATTCTTCCGCAATCTCTACGATTTCAGGAAGCTTACATACGTCTCCATCCATCGAGAAGACACCGTCCGTGATGATCATGATCTTATTGTATTGGCCCGATTCCTTCGCTTCCTTCGCCTTTGCACGAAGGTCCTCCATATCGGAATGGTTGAAACGGATGATTTTTGCCCTTGATAGACGGCAGCCGTCGATGATCGAGGCATGATTCAGTTCGTCTGACAGGATCGCATCATTTTTGTCCATGACCGCTGAAATCGCCGCCATATTACAGTTGAATCCGGACTGATAAGCGATGGCCGCTTCGGTTCCCTTGAATTTCGCAAGCTTTTCTTCAAGGTTCACGTGCAAATCAAGCGTACCGTTGATCGTACGTACGGCACCCGCACCGACACCGTACTCCTTGACTGCTTCGATCGCCACCTTTTTCAGGCGTTCATCTGTTGCAAGCCCGAGGTAGTTATTTGAAGACAGGTTCACAAGCTTCTTTCCTTTGATCGTGATGACCGGCCCGTTCGCCCCTTCTAGCGGATCGATTTCATTGTAAAGTCCGCGGGATTTCAGATCTTCGAGGTTTTCTTGTAAAAATGAATCAAGTGTTTTACTTGTCATGGGTACATCCTCCTTTTATGTAAGCGCTTTATAAACAATTGTCCACTCCAAAAATACAGTTAAAATCAGATATTTCTTTATATTTCCTTGTTTTTAATCTACTTCTTAGTTTAACATGTTTTTTCGAGATGGACAAAAAATTTTCACTCTTTTTAGTGTTCCCGATAGAAGGGAAAAAGTACGGAATTTCTTTTTAATTGCGGTTTTAGGAAGTTTTTTCGCGAAGGACTTCGCTATACGCCTGTAGCACGTGAACAACAGGGGATCTATCCCTTTGAAGGGCTAACATGACCTATTAAAAAGACGACCCTGATCCATTTGCATCAGGGCCGCCTTCTATGAGTTGTCATTATGACAGGGTTACAACTTCTTTATAAATCAGAATCGATTTTTTCCAACAAAGTATCGATGCTCGCATGATCCTCTGGCGATTCGTCAATGTGCTTCCATACAACTTTCCCTTTTTCATTGAAAAGGAGGGTCGCTCCCTGGATATAGACGTCCTGGGTTTTCATCGATTTCTGGACGAATTGTTTCTGTTTGCTATCATCGGGAAAGAAGTTCTTCACTTTTCCTGTCACAAATCCAAGTAACGCCATGCTCAATAGCTTCCATTTCGGCATCGTGACGGTGCCTGCCTTCTTGTATCCTGTACGGGTCGGATCACCGTAGATCGTAAATGGGAACGGGCCGAATTGTTCAAGGAACTGGGAAACAAAGCTTCCTTTCGATGGCGCGATCACAATCAGCTGGATTTCTCTTCTTTCAAATTCTTCGACGCGCTCACGCAACTGCGTGAGGTAATTCCTGCAAATCGGTCAGCCGAGGTGGCGGACAAAGATGACGGCCGACTGCTTATCTTGAAGAAGCGTGTTGATGTTGACTTCTTCTTGCGAGTCGGGACGCTCGAGCGTAAAGTCCATGATCATGACCTCCTAATCGTTGTAATCACATCATACCCAAAGTGTCGTCATACATTCAAAGCATACGGTTTGGCCGACTCTCTGCACCGCAAAAAAACGAAGGCGTTCATCCCTTCGCTTTTTCGAGTCTATTAATATGCTTCAATCCTTCGCGCTTGCTGAGCGGGGCGAGCGATTCCCTTTCGATGAAGTTCTGAACAGCATCGGGATTCGTTTTAGAGTACTCCCTCAATGCCCATCCGATCGCTTTTTGGATGAAGAACTCCTTCGATTCATTGTGCATGAGGATGTACCTGAACAGCCGTTCTTGATCCGTCTTGTCTTTGTACCTCAATTGGTGAAGGATCGCCGTCCGGTTCAACCAGAAATCCTCGGCACGGACCCACTTTTCAAGGTAGTCATCCGCATTTTCCTTCTCATGGATCCTGCCAACCAAATGCGGGGAAATATGATCGATCGTATCCCACCACGATTTTGCCAGGATGATTTCTTCCATCAGGGGCAGATGCTCTCTTGTCAGATACCGCGCTTGCTTGTCCATCAGATTCATGGCAGCGTATTGACACTCACGCTGCGGCTCCTTCCACAAGGAACGGACAATGTCCGGCAGCTCTTCGACAGGCGGCTTGCCGTTTTCCTTCAGGAATTCCCTGATGACGACCGTCCTTTCAGGCGTCTTGATGCCAAAAAACGCAAACTGATTTCGCATATACTGCTCCATCGCTTCGCGGTTTTCCTCGTTCCGGTGCTCCCTCAAGGCCGAAACCAATCGGTCTGCATAGTCATGACCCATTCTGCTTCTCCTCCTTTTCATTGCATTCGAAACAAGTGACCCTTCCCCCGTCCGTTTTTACACCGTTGAAAAAACCATCCAGGCAAAAAATCGGTTTCAGGCAAACGTCACAGTTCGCTACAAACTCCTTCATCCCTGTTCCCTTACATAATAAATATAATCAGTCGATACACTTCTCTCACCCAACTGCCAGAGCATCGCCGCGATGTTGCCGCGATGATACGTACCATGATTCACGAGGTGATGGAGGATCTCCCTTCTCGTATTCTTGAATGCCTCGCCATTCGACGTTGTGTAGTTCACGGAAACAAGCTCATCCGACATGTCACTGAGCCAGTCCAATATCTCTTTATGCAAATCGGAAAAATCAATCTCACATTCCCCGACGGTCTCGAACATGTGCTTCTTAAGGGGAACCTGCTCCCCCTTCAGCCTCGAAAACCACAAGGCATCGACTTCATAGAGATGAAAAAGTGTCCGTTCCACTGATGGAAACACGCTTCTGATCTCTTTATGGAAAATGTCCCCCGGCAGTGTCTTCAAATGCCCCAACAACTTTTCCGTGGCCCACACATGATACGCAAATTCCATATTCCACCCACTCCTTTTTATTAGTAGTTCGATCCAAGTGGGGGAAATTCCTTTTTCAAAAGAGGGACGGGGGGACAGGTACCGTGACCCGTTTTTTGATTGTACTCCTTCCGCTTCTGGCACTCCATCCGAAATCGAGGGCCGGTAAAAAGCCATCAATCTACTAAAAAGTGCTACTAGACAATTATTTTAGGCCCGTTTCGATCGATTAAGTGCTTTTCACCATCAAAAATGATGCTTAGGACCACAAAACCAATGATCAATGGACAAAATTGAGGGGGGATATGATCAATGATCAGGACTTATTATCAAAAACAAGACTTTTATTATCAAAGATCAAATTTTATTATCAAAACCGAGGCTCTTATTATCAAAACTCAAATTTTATTATCAAAACCGAGGCTCTTATTATCAAAAACCTAAATATATTATCAAAACCAAACCCTTCATCATCAATCCCCAAAAACAGAAAAAAACAATCCCCTCAACTTGCCAGGGGATTGTTTCTTTTTGAAAATGGTTTTGATAGGACGTACTCAAGGAGCCTTTTGCTCTGCGGCAGGGAGACTCCTACAATCGAGCCGAGGCCGAGCGCGATGACGACGGTTCCGATCCCGACCGGTCCACCGAGCATCCAGCCGAGGATGAAGACGAGGATTTCCATCCCGTTCCTCACCCATTGGACCTTCCAGCCCGTCTTTTCGACGATGAGGAGCATGAGGCTGTCCCTCGGACCTGCCCCTAGACCAGCCGATACATACAGTCCGACTCCATACCCCAATACGATGATCCCGACTGCGAACACAATCGCTTGTGCGAAGAGGGACTCTGGGTCTGGGATAAGAAAATTGAATACATCTATGAAAATACCAATGAAAAACATATTTAAAAATGCGCCGATCTTCGGGAATGACCTTGTGCCGATGCCGGTGACCAGCAGGATGACGAATCCGGCAATGATGGACCATGTGCCGATCGTGAGACCAAGCTGTTTGAACAGTCCGTAATGAAACACATCCCAAGGGCCGATTCCGAGGTCTTTTCCTTTGATCGTCAACGTAATCCCAAGGGCGAGCACAAGCAAGCCGACAAAGAAAAACGTCCAGCGAATCACGAATTCTCGTTTCATGAAAATCCCTTCCCAATCTGTATAGATTCCTTTATACTCGGATAACTTTAACACAGATAGGGGAACAAAAAAATTTCATAAAACCGATCGGGTTGGTGAGGTATTTCATCGGTGTTGGACACTAACTTCCGTCGCTCAGTAGACTGCCGCCTCCTCAATCTTTACTGTCAGTTAGAAAGCGCATGGATCATCCGGTTCCCACAAACGAACCCGAACTGACATTCACACTACAAATCATTCACTCAACCATAATCAGCTCAATCACTTCCCGGTCCGGCCCCTCGTAAAAAACCGCCTTCCAACCGTTTGGAAGATGGATCGGCCCTTCGACCGGTTGCACGCCTTCACCTGAGATCCGTTCCATCTCACCTTCCAGGTCATCCACTTCCAAAGCGAAATGGATACGGGATGGAGAAGGGGCAGGATCAAGATCCTCAATCAGTTCAAGCCACTCTCCATCTTTTTGTAAAAATAAGATCTTTTCAACCCCTATGACAGTTGAAAATCCCTCTTTAAAGCCAAATACACGTTTATAAAATTCCTTGGACTCTTCAAGGCTGCGGACATTGATCCCGATGTGGTGATGATTCATTTTAAGCCCCCGCCCCCCATTATAAAATCAGGTTCATATCGCCGAACTCATGCCACAAGTACCCCATCCTCATCGCGTGGCGGTATGCCCCGAACAGGTGCTCATCACGAACGAAGGCGCGCAGGAGGTCGAGGTGGCTCGCCTCCGGTTCATGAAGGCCCGTGATCAAGCCATCCACGACGCGGAGGGGCGTATCCTTTGTGATATAGGTATTGGTCACGCCGGCGTCTGCGACGATCTCTCCCTGGTGGTTTGCCGCCACGGTCTCAAGGGTGCGGACGACCGTCGTCCCAACCGCAATCACCCTGTTTCCTTCCTTTTTCGCCTTCAGGATGGCATCTGCCGTCTCCTGCGGGAGGTGGTATGCCTCAGGGTGGTTCACCGGGTTCGGCCATATATCGTTGCCGTAATAACTGAGTCCCGCATGCAGCTGAAGTGAAACGACAACGACCCCTTCCCTTCTAAGACGTGAAATCAGTTCCCATGTAAACGCCCGCCCGGCAGAGGCCATTTCGACTGAGCCCGGGACCGACCCATACACATTCTGGTAGAATTCGAGCGGCCACGGCTCTTCGATGTATTCATAGCGGATGGGCTGCCCATTTTGAAAAAGGAAATCAAAGAACCGAGGACCTTCTACATTGAAAGCCAGTCGGACGAGTGGCACTTCACTGCCTTTCCCCGACATGGAGGCAATGACCCCGTCCCCGAATGAGATTGGCGTGTGTGCATCGAACATCGATCCGATCACCAACGCGTCCCATTCATGAGGGTTCACCATTCTCGACAATCGGACCTCCAGCTTCCGATTGCCTTGTTTCCCCTGAAGCGATGCCGGGATCGTCCTGCTGTTATTCACGACCAGGACGTCCCCTTTCTTCAATTGTGACGGCAGCTCATCAAACCGGTTATGCCGACAGGCCCCACTCCTTCTGTTCAATACCATCAGCCTGACTTCATCCCTTTTCTTTCCCGTCAGTTCGATGGGCGCTTGCGCATTCAGGTGGGACGGAATTTCAAATAACGCGTCATTCATGATCCTCACCCCGACTCCACTGAAATGCCTGTGCTTCAAAACGCCTTCCCGAAACATCGGAAGAAGCGTCCGAGGCAAGATAAAGGAAGATATCCAGATGATCACCCGGATCGGCGAGAGGGTAATCACAGTCCGGGACGGCCCGATCATGCATGCTGGTGTCCATTTCACCAGGGTCCACCATGTTCACCCGTACGCCGGTTTCCTGAAGCTCATCCGCCCACGTCTGAGTAAGTCCTTCTACAGCAAACTTCGATATTCCGTATGCACCCCACTCGGCAAAACCGGTTTTCCCCGCTTCAGACGTCAAATTGATGATCGAGCCTTCCTTTCTCATCAGCATCCCCCGCAACACGCGCTTCGTGACGATGAAGGGGTTGAACGCGTTCACTTTCAGCACGTCCATGAAATCCTCTTCCGGGTAATCCGCCAAAAGCCTCGGCCCCGGTCCGAAGATGGACGCATTGTTGATCAATACATCGATCTTGCCGTAATTCTCCTCCGCGATTGATACAAACCGATCGACATCCCCCGGTACGGATACATCGGCGGTGACGGCGACCACCTCCGCACCGAGATCACGGAGCTCCTCTTCAACCTGTTTGAGCGGCGTTCCATTCCGTGCACAAATGGCAAGCTTCGCCCCTTCTTTTGCAAATCGCAGTGCCAGTTGCTTCCCAAGCCCTTTCGACGCTCCTGTGATCATTACAACTTTCACGTTTTCCATCTTTTATTCCTCCCGTTTTGTTTTCTTGCTTCATTGTATGAGAACGGATCATCATGCAAATCGGCAATAAGGGAGGAAACGGACTAGAAAATATGACCGGTATTCGTTTCAGACTTATAGAGTAGACCCTTCACAAACACGAACATTAACACTAGATATTTTATTTATATTCGTGTTATACTGAAATCGAACTTAATTATAGCAGTGACTGGCGAAAACGTGGATGTAACCACAAGGGAGCTGCGACTTACGATTTAGCATCAGCCATTATGCCGTTCGCCTGGGCAGGGGGCAAGGGTCTTCGTATGCCCTTGTCTCTTTTTTATTAGGCTCTTCGATCAGTGTTTGACTTCAGGGAATAACAGCCTTTTACCATTTACAGGAGGGATTGCAGTGGAACCATTGATTCTAGACGGAAAAAGAGTAGCGACAGAAGTGAAGGATCGTTTGAAGTTGAGAGTATCTGCCCTAAAGGAAAACGGGATCACGCCATGCCTGGCCACCGTGCTTGTCGGCGATGACCCTTCATCGGAAACGTATGTGAAAATGAAAGGGAATGCCTGTCAGAAAATCGGGATGGAGTCCCGCAGGATTCACCTTCCAAAGGAAACGACTACAACCGAATTACTGAAAGTACTGAACGAATTGAATGACGATGAGGATGTACACGGCATCCTGCTTCAGCACCCAGTCCCTAAACATATCGACGAGCGCGCGGCCTTCGAAGCGATCGCCATCGATAAGGACGTCGATGGCGTGACGAGCCTTGGCTTCGGACAGACATCCTTCGGGTTCGGGGAGTATCCATCATGTACACCTGCAGCCATCATGAGTATCATTGATTTTTACGATGTATCCGTTGAAGGGAAGCATGCCGTCGTGATCGGCAGAAGCCCGATACTCGGCAAGCCGGTATCCATGATGCTGTTGAACCGCAATGCTACCGTCACGACCTGTCATTCATACACCGAGAACCTTGCGGAAATCGTATCGCAGGCCGATATCGTAGTGGCCGCAGTAGGAAAGCCCAACTTCATCCAGGGCGATTGGGTGAAGGAAGGTGCCGTCATCCTTGATGCCGGATATAATAAAGGGAACGTTGGCGATGTCGATTACGAATCCTGCTACGAAAAAGCGGGAGCGATCACACCTGTTCCTGGAGGGGTCGGACCTGTCACGATCTCCATGCTATTGAAGCAAACGGTCGATTCTGCAGAGAAAACAGCCAGCCTTCTTCAAAAGGCTTAACTGAACGGACCTAAGAGATTATCCCTGATTGGGGTAATCTCTTTTTTGTTTCTTTTCCATTTTCATGCTAAATTCTCTCCCTTTGGGAAAAATTATGAAGAAATAGGAAGTGAAAAGGAGAAGATTCATGGATACTCAGCATCAAGCATTCAATCAAGCACCCGAGCCCCTGTGGCGTGAAACCGTTCAGCTTCCCACATTCCCGAAGCTCTCTGAGAACATCAAACCCGATGTGACCGTCGTGGGCGGCGGGATTGCCGGGATCACGACTGCCCATTTGCTTTCAACGGGCGGAAAAAAGGTGGCACTGATCGATGCCGGGCGGCTCCTGAACGGGACTACGGGCCATACAACCGCTAAAATCACGGCCCAGCACGGCCTCATTTACGATGAACTGATCAATCATTTCGGAGAGGAATTCACGAAGAGCTACTTCGAAGGAAACAGCAAAGCCCTCTCCTTCATGGAGGGTACGATCGAATCCGGTCAAATCGACTGTGACTATCAAGTGCAGGACGCCTACCTCTATTCAACTACGGACATGTATAAAAAGAAAATCGAGAAAGAGTTTGAAGCCTATCAAAAGCTCGGGATCGATAGTGAACTGGTCGAAGCGCTGCCGATCGATCTCCCGGTGAAGAACGCCGTCGTAATGAAGAAGCAGGCGCAATTTCATCCCCTGAAATACTTCAAGGTATTGATCGATGGCATCATCAATAACGGCGGACAAATTTTCGAAGGGACGCTCGCCACCACCATCAATGAAAACGACAGGACCCAGGTTGTGACGGAAGATGGGTATCACCTGGACAGTGAGTACGTTGTGATTGCGACTCACTTCCCTTTTTATGATGGGATGGGCGTTTATTTTGCCCGTATGAAGGCTGACCGGTCCTATACGATCGCCGCGAAGACCAGAAAGACGTTCCCTGGGGGGATGTATCTGAGTGCCGAAGACCCGACGCGATCCCTCCGATCAACGTTCGGTGCTGACGGGGAGGAATTGGTTCTGATCGGGGGCGACAACCATAAAACAGGGCAGGGAACGGATACGATGAACCATTACCGAGCGCTCGAAGACTTTGGGAATGATGTGTTCGGAATCGACGAAATCAAGCATCACTGGTCCGCACAGGACCTCATCACAATCGATAAAATCCCATACATCGGACCCCTGACCGAGAAACACCCTTCCATCCTTGTTGCCACGGGGTTCAGGAAATGGGGGATGACGCTCGGGACACTTGCTGGTCAGATCCTGTCAGACCATATACTCGGCAATCACAATCTCTATAGGGACCTCTTCAAGCCATCACGCTTCAAGGCAGACCCGGGCATCAAGCACCTGGCGAAGGAAAATGCCAATGTTGCCGCACAGCTCATAAAAGGAAAGCTCGATATGCCGACGAAGAGAGCAGAAGATCTGAAGAAAGGCGAAGGGGCCGTCATCCTGGTGAACGGCAAGCGATGCGGGGGATATCGGGATGAAAACGGAAAGCTGTCCATCGTCGATACGACCTGCACCCACTTAGGGTGTGAATGCGCCTGGAACCACGGCGACCGGACGTGGGATTGTCCTTGCCATGGCTCCAGGTTCGCAACCGACGGGTCCGTGATTGAAGGACCCGCCAAAAAGCCTCTCAGCACGGTCGATGCCAAGGAGTAGCAAATCAACAATATAGCCCGGGAAATATCGCGGATTCTCACGGAATATGTCATGTTTTGGCGGTTCCCTGGCAAAGAAATGAAGGAATACTTCATCATGAAAGTCCCCACACTATAAAGGCAAGAGTATTCACTTAGGAGGGGAAAGCATGGGCCGTAAAAAACAGGGTAACCATAACGCACAGGCGAACACCAACGCCAAAAGAGGGAATCGTACAAGCTCCGAGTTGGTGGAATTCACAACCGGAGACGCAAAACCTCAGAAGAACCGTCCTCAAGACTAAACTCTTACACAAAGAACCCTTGAATGTTCAGGGGTTCTTTTTTTGAAGGAAAGAGCCCCCCTTCTATCGAATACAAGGAATGAGATTCTTTATAGGGGGTATGGATTCATGCAAGAAAACGTACTGTTTCAACAATTGTCATTCATCCGGATGCGCACCTTGGCCCTGTTGGATGCAACAACCGAAGAAAAAGCGGACGACATGCCAGATGGATTCCGCAACTCGATTCGCTGGAACCTCGGTCACATCCTTTTTTCACACGAAAATCTCCTGTATTCATTTTTAGGGGAACAAGAAAAGAAAGCACTCCCCGATCACTATGGCAAGCTGTTCGGCTACGGGACGAGCCCACTCACCTGGAAAGAAGAGCAGCTGACTCCGCCTTCACTGTCAGAACTACGGGAATTGCTTGAAGAGCAACCGAAACGGATCGAGAACGTATTTTCAGGTCGCCTTGACGAAGAGGGGGAAAAGCCATTCAACCTTGGAGTGGTCACCTTGACGACCCTCGGGGATGTCTTCGCATTCGTCAATTGGCATGAAGGCCTTCACCAGGGGACCATCACGTCCATCAAGCGGTGCCAGGGAATTCAGGATCTGTTTGAAAAAGTCGAAGAAAACGTATCGTGATCCATAGAAAAAAAACGTGCTCGCCATATCGGTTGCGACCACGTTTTTTACGTTTATTTACTTCCGTGAAACAACATGAGGAAGTCACCATATCCTTCCGCTTCAAGGCGTTCCTTCGGGATGAACCGGAGGGCTGCGGAGTTGATGCAATACCTGAGACCCTTCGGACCCGGCCCGTCCGTGAACACATGACCGAGATGCGAATCGCCTTCCCTGCTTCTCACTTCGACGCGCGTCGACTTATGCGAAAGGTCATATCGCTCCTTCACGCTCGCATCCATCACCGGCTTCGTGAAGCTCGGCCATCCACACCCGCTGTCGTATTGATCCTTCGACGTGAACAGCGGCTCCCCGCTCACCACATCAACATATAAACCTTCCTTGGTGTTATCCCAGTATTCATTTTCATAAGGGGGCTCGGTCCCATTTTCCTGCGTAACAAAATACTGCATATCGGTCAGCAATACGCGCAAATGAGACCGATCCTTCGGCCAATGAGTCCGCTTGAACTCTTCCCTCCCGGATCCCCTCTTATATAGCGCATAGCGGAAGGCATTCTTCTTATAGAAATCCTGGTGATAGTCCTCCGCTTCATAGAATGGCTGTGCCGGAAGGATCTCCGTCACGATCGGGTCCTTGAATTTCCCGCTCGCTTCAAGCTCTCCCTTCGAATCCTCTGCCACGTTCCTTTGCGACTCATTATGATAAAAGATCACTGTCTTGTAGGAATCACCGCGATCCTTGAACTGTCCACCATCATCCGTCGGGTCGATGTTCTGCCAGAACAGGTCCACAAGCTTCTTATAAGGGAATCGTTGGGGATCGAATGTAATCCGGACGGCTTCGACATGACCCGTATCGCCAGATATGACGTCTTTATAGCTCGGATCTTCCGTCTCCCCGCCTGTATAGCCGGAAGTGATCTCGAGGATGCCTTCCTGCTCGTCAAACGGTTCAACCATGCACCAGAAGCATCCCCCTGCAAACGTCGCTGTCTCCTCTTTCATCCTATCCCTCCTTCGTTTCACGTGGAACAGTCCTCACCCTTCGAAATACAGGTGATAATGAAGCTGACACCCTGGGTTGAAGGATGCCTGACACTCTGGGCAGACCGATTGGCAGTTCATGTATTGAAGGATCGTCAATTCATGGCCGCATCCACCGCACAGGACAGCAGGCGTATGCCATTCCTCCCTGGACCACCGTATCGCTTCATGATCCGCCGTCTCCTCATGACACAGATGGCACGGATAATAGGTATCGCAGCATTTGAATTTGATCGCAATGATATCTATCTCACTATGATAATGACGGCACCTCGTATGAGTGTCCACGTCCACTCCCTTGACTTTTACATGTTGAGGCATCATTCCAACACCGCTCCTTCTCACCGTTTTTTCTCTCCTGTTCATTGTTCGCCGAGTCGGCCTGATTTCCCTGTGAGGAGTTTGTTAAACTTTATTAAAAATCATGACTGAAATGTGAGTGATCCGTTGATCATGCGTGCTCAAGGATGCCCCGTAAATCACGGTATTCATAGTCAGGCTCCACCCCGAGTTCATCCATCGTCACACCTTTCCGGTTGATCCAGGCAGTATGGAATCCAAAACTCGACGCACCGGCAATATCCCATGTATTCGAGGACATGAATAACACTTCTTCCCTTCTGACACCGAGCTTATCGAGGACAAGCTGGTACGACATCGGAGTCGGCTTGAACTGCTTGATTTCATCGACCGATAAGACCTCATCGAGCAAGGAAGCGAACGGCGACTGCTCCACAAGCGGTGACAGCATATCGAATGATCCATTGGAGAAAATCGCTGTCTGATGGGACTTCAGCTTCTCAAGGACTTCCTCCGTCTCATCGTAATGCTTGAGCTTCAAGTAAGAAGCCATCAATTCTTCCTCCGCATCCCGGGAAAGCTCCGCCCCAGCCTCCTTGCACGCATAACGGAGGGCATCCTTCGTGATCTCTCTGAACGTCGTATACCTGCCCATCAGCTGACGCAGAAAGCTGTACTCCAGCTGCTTCTGCCTCCAAATCCCACTGATGCTCTCGCCCTTTCCGGGAAACAGCTCGTTGCACTTCTCCATCACCGAATGTACATCGAATAATGTCCCATACGCATCGAAAATAAACGCTTTGATCTTTGGCATGTCTTATAACCTCCTGCTTTTGTTTTCTATAGAATTTTTCGCAAAAATGGTGCTCCTTAACCGGAACGGAGCTTTTCTTGATTCTCTTACCCTTATGATAGTCCATGTATGTTTGGAAACAAAACACCGTGCACAAAAAATTCTTTCCAGCATCTACCCAACAAAGGATTCTTCCACCACCTGAGAGGGTATAGTAAGAAAAAACAAACAAAGAACAGGGGAATAAAATTGGAAAAGCAAAAGAAAAAGTGGTATCAGAAGAAACACTGGTGGATCGGAGGCGCAGTCATCCTGATCCTGTCCGGGATCATGCTCTATCATCGGGTGAAGCCCCTTCCTCCAGGGATTTCCCATGAAGGGGACACGTTCACCCTTTCCGACAAGGATGTAGAATTCCTCTATGACCTAACATACGACCAACACGGAAAGGAAGTATATGATCAATCCATTTTTGATGAAGTATACAAGACAATCGAGGAAGCAGACGATTTCCTCGTACTCGACCTGTTTCTCGTGAACGGGTACACAGACGGCAAACGATCTTATCCTAAAATCAGCGAAACCTTATCTAGGAAAATACAGGAGCAGATGAAGAAAAAGCCCGACTTGAAGGTCGTCTTCATCACCGACCAAGTCAATACGACCTATCGCTCCCATATCGCCCGTCAGATCGACCCGCTCGAGGACTTGGGTGCGGAAGTCATCTATACGGACCTAAACCGGCTCCGCGACCCGAACCTCATATATTCCGGCATATGGCGTGCTGCGCTTGGCTGGTTCGGGCAGGAAGGGAAAGGCTGGCTCCCCAACCCGATGGCAAAGTCCGCTCCCGACGTGACGGCCCGCTCATACCTGAAGCTCCTGAATATCAAGGCGAACCACAGGAAAATCGTCATCTCGGAGGATGAAGGACTTGTCCTGTCAGCCAATCCCCATGATGCGAGCGGATTCCACTCCAATATCGGCTTCAAGGTAAAGGGGGACATCCTGAAGGACATGGTGAAGGCAGAAAGGGCAGTGGCGGCTTTTTCCGGTGGAAGCGAGAAGGCATTCCCTACGGACAGGGAATTGTCTGAGTGGATCAAACCTGCGGGCAAAGGGCAAGGAGAAAGTGTGAACGCACGGATCCTGACGGAAAGCAAAGTCCAGGATCACGTCGTAACGGCCATGGACAATGCGCAGAAAGGCGATGAAATCTGGATCGGGATGTTCTACCTCGCTGACCGCGATATCATCGATGCCATCGAGGATGCAGCCGACCGCGGCGTCGATGTCCGCCTCATCCTGGATCCGAACCAAAACGCCTTCGGTCAGGAGAAGATCGGCCTGCCCAACCTGCCGATCGCCTCAGAGCTTCATAATCTCAATCACGAGCACATCACGATCCGTTGGTATGACACGAACAAAGAACAATTTCACACCAAATTCATCTATGTAAAAGGCAAGAAGGAATCCACCATCATCGGCGGATCCACCAACTACACATCGAGGAACCTTGACGACTACAACCTTGAGGAAGCCATCGAGCTCGCTTCATCCAACAATAGTAATCTCGTCACTTCCGTCGACCAGTATTTCAAACGGATCTGGGAAAACAAAGACGGCACCTATACGGTCGCCTATAAAGAATACCAGGACAAGCTCCCTGCATTTAAATACATCATGTACATCCTACAAAAAATCTTCCAAGTCACCACTTATTAAGGTTTTAACTGTTGATGGAACGGGAAAAGAATAACCATCAGCAAGTATTAAAAAAACAAAACTTGGAGGTAATAATCATGGGATTCATCTTATATTTAATCGTAGGAGGCATCATCGGCTGGCTGGCCGGACTGATCCTAGGTAAGGACGTACCAGGCGGCGTCATCGGAAACATCATCGCCGGAATCATCGGAGCCTGGATCGGCGGCGAATTACTCGGAAGCTTCGGCCCATCACTTGCCGGAATGGCCATCATCCCCGCACTGATCGGAGCCATCATCTTCGTATTCCTACTAAGCTTGTTATTACGTAGCATGAGGAAAACGTCTCATTGATTTAGATTTGAAACTCCCCTGGATGGGTCCAGGGGAGTTTTTTTGCTTGGTGTGAACTTTAGAGTGGGATGCGGACCGGTGCTGGTGAAGGGGCCGGTACCGGTTTTGTGGTGATATGCGTTGAGACGCTTTCGTTTTGGGCCGGTTGGATCTGATCTTTTGATGGCGTGTCTTGGCGCATGGGCTATGATGGGAGTAGATTAGAATAGAGTAGATTAGAATGATTCTTGTTAGAGCATAAATCCGGGAATTGGAGCATATTTTTGAGATTTGGAGCATAAAACGGAGAATTGGAGCATAAATTTCAAATTTGGATCATATATCCCGTATTTGGAGCATAAAACCGGAGATCGGGACATATTTTCGTATGTGGAGCTTATTTTCCTCGTGATCGGAGCACGTTTTTCATATTTTAAGCTAATCATCCTCGCGATTGAAGCATGTTTTTCATATCTAAAGTCCAATAATCCCCACGATTGAAGCATCTTCCCCCAAAATGGACCACAGATCCTGCCTCCGCCCCCAATCTCGACAAAAGGAACGCCACACACACCTCAAAATCTTACCGTTCCCCGAACGAAAGCCGTCTCAATCCTTCCAACATTACTGGGAAATCCCAAAACGAACATACTGCCCTCGGTTTCTTCGTTTTTGTGCTTTAAAATATTTCGTATTCCAAGATTCTAAAAACAGAATGGCTCGTCATCTGCGTTTCAGGGTGCAATGTTCATTACAAATGATGAAGCTATCTTGATAAAAGCGGCCGTTAACCCAAGAAAAAAAGAGTGACAAATCAATACGATTCGCCACTCCTTTTTATGTGTAATTTTTCGTACTGGTAAATATTTTTCAATACGTCATCGACTTACGCGACCTACGCTTATTCCGGAATTTTTTATAAATCGGGTAAATGATCGGTCCCCATTTGATCAGTCTTCCAATGAAACGTTTCATAAAAGGCAACCTCCTTTGTTACTACATTCTTTACCCGTTATGTAAAGAGGACAAACCCCCTTCAGGGCCCGCATCCCTCATAAACACTAGTATTTTTTTACAAAACAGGAAGTTATCGAATCGACTGATTCTTAATAGTTGCTCAACATTCCCTTTACAATCGGTTGCTACCCTAAAATTAATCTAAAGGAGGTTGAATGATGAAAAAGTGGATCAATAAAGTACTAATTTTTGTTTTGGCATTATCCCTCATCCCGTTTTCTGCACAAGCTCTTGAAAATCCGTTCCCATCACTCGGGGAAAGAGACGGAGGAATCGGGGACGGCACGAATTTTCTGGATGACGCGCCGGTTATATCACTTGATACGAAGGTGAATCAGATCATCTATCCGCTCTTCTCCACCCCGGCAATCAAAAAGAGTGGCGAAACGCTCACCTTGAAAATCGACACGCAGGGGAAAAAAGCCGGAGAGTGGAGCGTGAAGCTTAAGCAAACCAACCACTCTTCCATCACCAAAGACTATACGTTGCCAGTTCAATCCGTGAAAGAAGGAGCATCCCATTGGAAAGATAGTTCGTCCATTCAAGATGTGACCGTGCAAATCCCGGAAGGCACTCCTGAGAAGCTATATGATTTAGAGGTGACTTATACAGGGAATGGACGGCGCATCACGGACAAGCAGCCTCATTCTGTAAAAGTGATTGATGAGTATAAAAAGGATTTCGATTTCTTGCACGTGACCGATACCCATATCGGATCACCGCGTAACCTTGGTGACCCTGAAGACCCTTCTTCGCTCAGCCTCGCATTGGCAAGGGAAACAGGCATGTGGAATCCGAATCCTGAAAAGCGCTGGCTCTATCTTCAAAAAGCGATAAAAGAAGTCAACTTGAAAAATCCTGATTTTGTCGTGATCACCGGAGACTTGATGTTCGGTCAGTTGAATCCGCAGGAGTATATTTATGAATACGAAGAAACGTATAAGATGCTTCAAAAGCTGAATGTTCCCGTTTATATCGTCCCTGGGAATCATGACTATTATGCCCAGGACTTTACGCTCGCGGACGGCGCAAAGTATTGGGAAAAGTATTTCGGGCCTCAGTATTTCTCTTTTGATTACGGTCCTTATGCACACTTTATCGGGTACAATTCCTTTGACTGGCATAAAATCGACCGCAGCGGAAATGGAACGGTATCAGTCCCTACCTGGGGCGGACAAATCCGTGAAGAACAACTGAACTGGATCAAACAGGACCTTCAGAAAAATGCCGAAACGGCTCAGAGTGGCCAGGTAAGGGGTCTATTCTCTCACCATAATCCGCTTTGGCGCGACCGTGACATTTGGCCGCAGGATGATCCGGACGTACAGAAATTCTGGAAGCAATACGATGAACAACACAACCCGCAAAGCCTTGGCACGCTGCTTCTTGGTGAAAAGCTCGGGATCAAGTATGATCAGCAGTGGCACGGTGAAAACGCACAGGCATTGGTCGATGTGATGAAAAACTATGACGTGACGGTCAGCCTGCACGGACACACGCACATTGACGACGTCACGACGCAGGATGGCATCCTTTATACAACGACCACGGCGATCGAACTAACTGGTAAGCCTTGGGTCGGCTTCAGGGACTTCAAGGTGAAAGACGGACAGATCGCGTCTTATCAATACGATGAATCCGGTCATTCGATCCCTGTCTACCAGAACGGCGATACTATCGGCGGGGTGATGTCACTGGAGGCGGACTACAGTCAACCAAACGACGGCAGTGCCCAGTCCCAGGAAGTCACCGTGACGAATCGACTGAATAAGCCGCAAAAGGTCACGATCCCTCTCTATATGAAAGAGGGAACCTATAAAACAACCAAAGGAACCATCACGCAAAATGTACAATCAGATGGCAAGCAGGATCTTCAAGTGGTCATCACCGTACCTGCAAACAGCGAAGAAACCTTCAACGTCATCCAATAGCAAACCCGAAGCCCCTCCCCGTCCGTACCGGTGAGGGGCTTTTTCCGCTGAAAGCCGCATCTGATTTTTTAAAAAATGTGAAACAATCCCACTGTAACCTTGGTTATATAAAGTAAAGGGGGATCCATATGAAAAAACGGTTAAGTGGGATCGTGGTTTCCACCACGTTACTCATCACATTGACTGCCTGTTCATCAAACGAACCGAGCGTAAACACATCCGGACCGGATGCATCGGCCATCACCATGGATGAATTTGCGCAAATAACGAAGGGCATGGAGCTCGAGGAAGTCTTCGACATCATCGGTGGAGAAGGGAAGCTTCAGGGTGAGTCTGGTAAAGAAGGTACAGTTGCACATAAAGTGAGTTATGTATGGGACGGAGCGTCTGCCAACTCCTTCGTTTCAATCAGTTTTCTAAACAATAAGGTCAATCTCATCAAGGATGTGAACATGAGGTAGCCCATCCGTTCATGAAGTAACGCCCGTGCGAATGAGCAACGGGCGTTTCCAAAAAGGTGTTCATTTACCGCTCTTCGTTTCGGAAATCTTGCCCAAGAAGAACCCATCCACTTCATGAAGCTTCCCTCTCCAAAGGATCTTTCCCTTTGAAGGAGTGGGTTTGCTATCGCCGCAGTAGACCTTTGTATTCTTCAGGTGAATGAAGTGGGCTTCCGCATTGCTTTCGTCGACTGATTCTCCTGCTTTAGCGAGCTCTTCGCTCAATTTCTGGGCAAGGTCGCTGCCATCTTCAAAACTCTCACTCAAGGCATCGAAGTATTCCATCGCTGATACGATGGTTCCCGAAATGACCGAACCCTTCACATTCAGTGTAATGTCCAGCGTGAAATCATGTTTGTTGGCTGCTTGGACAAAAAACTCCAGGATACTGTCTTTATCTGCGCTTGCTCCTAGACTCATGTTTCCATCTCCCTTCCGGCATTCCAGTTACGAGGAAGTATCGTCATCGCTTGAGAGTGTCGTTCCACCCTCGTCATCGTCGTTCTTTGAGGATTTTTTTGATTTGGAGGACGTACGTGTCGAACGCTTCTTACTCTTCGTTGAAGAAGATTTCGTTTTCTTCTTGCTCTCTTCACGATCTTCCTCGTCTTCGTCATTCTTTGCTTTTTTACTTGTCTTCTTCACGTTCTTTGCATCATCCTCATCGTCTTCCTCGTCTTCATCCGCGTCCGTTTCCTCATCATCCTCATCTTCGTCTCCATCCTCAGAGGCTTTAGCCGCTTGGCCGTCCTCGTCCTCGTCTTCCTCATCCTCATCACGATCATCTTCACTCATATCCGCAAGCATATCTTCCAATCTCTGAAGCCGCTCCTGAAGCTGTTCATTTTCTTGTTTAAGAGCTTCGTAATCTTCGTTACGGGACTGGGTTTCCTCCGCGGTCGGGGCAGCATTCAAGGCTGTTTCATTCCTTTCTTCGACGCCATCCCCATGGTCTTTGTCTCTCTTGAACAGGTTGGATGTGGATGTCTTTAACGACGTCACTGCACTACGGGATTTTTCTTTTGCCGCGTTTCCAAACTCCCGGCTTTTGCTTTTCAGCTTTTCCTGGTCGATGGATTCCAATAGTTTCTTGCCGTTTTCCGGTGTCGCCAAGTAACCGACCGTTGCGCCTAGTACGCTGCCCGCCACCGTACGCGTGATTGGCCCACTACTCCTTTTCTTCTTTTGACCGGTTGATTGATCCTTACCCTCGTTTTCCATTGTTGTTTCTTCTACCTTTGTGTTTTTTTCTGCCATGATTATGGCCTCCATTCCTTTGGTTAAGTTGGTTGATTAGTAGATTTCAAGCGATTCTCGTCCAGCTTTTTTTCAAGGGATTCCAATCGTTCCTGCAGCTGTTTGTTTTCTGCTTGAAGCGCCCTTGTCGAGTTGTCCGCGGCTTTGGAGCTCAGGTAGGGATCGTTTTCCCACCAGTCCATCCCGATTTCCTTTGCCTTATCGACAGAGGCGACAATCAAGCGGATTTTGATCGTCAAGAGTTCGACATCGGCAATCCCCACCGTGATATCACCGGCGATGACCACCCCTTTATCCAAGACTTTTTCCAACACATCGACTATCGTACTTGACTGCATGGAGTGTTCCATCGCCATATTGCGGTCCTCCTTTGGACCCGAGGGGGCTTTTCTACATGAGGTTCCCAAGGGGTCCGAGATCTATGTTAAGGTCTTCTGCTTCAAGACCGAATACATCCTTCAGTTCTTCCATTTTTTCTTCGAGGTTCATCAAGGCTACGCCGAGGTCCTCGATCTGTTGATCGGTTAGCGTGCCGCCTTCCACCCGTCTCATGGCGTGTCTTTCGACGATCTGCCTCAATAGCTCGATGACGGTGAGCACAAGCTGGGCTAACCCTTGTTCTGCACTATCTTTGTCAAAATTTATGCGTCCACTAGTTCCGTTGACCTGTGGCATGCTCCAATCCCTCCCTTTCCTTATCAAGTTGTAAGGAGTTGATTTCCTTACGGGTCCCCGATTGGTGCTGCACAAGCGTCTCAACGGACGAGATCAATACCCGTAAATCCAGATAGACGAGATCGACGCCTGCAATTGAAATGATCAGGTCTCCCTTTATGGCTACGCCTTTATCGAGGATGACATCCAAAATATCTATAAGTGCTACATCCTTGTTTTCGATCGATTCCCTCACTGTCATGGCTCACAATCCTTTATCAGGAGAAACTGGAGAAGTGATACGGCGGCCATGGACCTGAAGCTTCAAAGCTCCAACCGGACTCTTCCAGCTCCTCTTTATATCGCTTCACTTCCTCGGTGAATGCGTCGACCCTGGGCTCCGGGATCAGGAATACGCTGTTCCAGGCCATATTCTCCTGGCGTCCGGTGACATCCTTCCCCCAATTCTTCTTCACGTTGCCTTCGAGTGCTTTTTTCAATAACTTTTGATGAATATCTTCACAGATCCTGTTCTTCTCCTGCTCGAGCTCCCGATCGATGAGCTGGTCGATTTTCTTTTTCTCGAAGTACTGCCGGCCGCGGGGCAAACCGTTTATTTCTTCCCGCTTTTCCTGGATGGCCGGGTTGCTTTCACTTACCATTTTCCTTACCTCTTTGTCATTGCAATAGATTTTAAGATTCCACTCTTCATTTCCCCTCAAATGGGAGAAGGTCGTTTCAAGCCTGTGAATATTGCTTTCGATTGTCGTCTTCAGGCTGTCTTCACTTTTATAGAGCGTACAGAAGGTCAGAGGGATGATTGTATACATCTTTGACACCAGCAGCACCGTTTCATGATGGTGAAACGCCTTCTCCTGCAGCCATTCCATATCCTGTTCGATCTTTTCCTTTACTTCTTCTTCTGAAAATTGTTCGGGATCCAGCTGACACACAATGGCCGTCACATCTCCGACCCCAATCGTAAATAGCTCGTTTTCCCCATCAAACCCTTTCAGTGAAGGAAGGGTTTGGTCACTCGCTTCCTTCGTGGGGATGAGACCATATAGATAGAGTAACTTGTCCATATTTTCACCTTCACTTCTTTTTCGTCAATGTGTCCCATTGCTCCATTTCACGCTGCTTCGCGATTTCATATCTGGTCAAAAGCTCTTCCTCTTTCTCTTGAAAGGCTCTTTCGGGCATTTCACCGAGTTCATACATCATCTGAAGCTGAATAAGCTTTTGCTGAATCGTTGGAAGGTCATACAATTCCTTGTCTGCTTCTTCCTTGATCTTTTCCCCGACTTTTATGACCATCGAGATCGGGGCACTGACCAATTTATGAATCATCCCGCTTCCTCCACCTTCAAACGGATGTTGACGAAGTTATATGCTGGCCACGGTCCGCTATAATGAAAGTCGACTTTGTCCTCCCATTTTTCAAATGCTTCATTCACCAGCTGATCGAAGGCTTCCTCTTTGGTGCGATCAATGAGGAACGCAGCATTCAGAAGCATCGTTTCACTGGAAGGCTCGTTTAGCTTCGCCGCCTCGGACACTTCGTCAAGTGGCGTGAAGATTTCCTCCTTCATCTCTTCCTGCAGGGAGCTGAAAAGCTTCTGAGCCATCCCACCCAATTTGATGCGGTCGTAATAGGCGGCAGATTCCGATTTTCCCTTTACGGATGAAGACATCTTCACTAGTTCCGGGTGCTCGTTCACCATTTCTTCAAGGTACTCTTTCTTGGCGATGACTTTGAGGCCCAGCTCGATCTTTCCTTTGATGGCAGGGAAGAGCTTTTCAAATTGGGGATAGAGGTTCTCAAGAAGGACCTCGACATCTTCCTTGCTCTGGAATACATTCCCGAAGCTGATGGGAATGACGGTGTCGTGCTCTTTCATGACCTTGCTCACCGTCTGTTGGTGCATGAGCAGATTATGTTTCTTAGGATGATAGATTTTCATCGGCACTTCAGTCGCCACCATCGCGGCATCTTGATAGTGAATGGTGAACACTTCACGCTTCACTCCCTCTACTTCAACCGATCCGAACCGTTCTTCCTCCCCGCTCCGGATCGCACAAAATACATAAATTCCCTTCTCTCCATTCATGAAAATGACTCTCCTTTATTGATCAATTACGCTTTCGCAAGCTTCTAAAATCAGCTTTTCCGCCCGTTCTGCCGGGTCGTCGGCTTCGATGCCACGCTTTACGCTATGTCCTGTTATATCGATGCATAGACGTCTGAAATCCTCGTTCCCGCCGTCTATGGGAATGTCCAACTCAATGGCGAGCCTTGCAATCATGAGCGATGCCCGCAAGCTCGGCCCATGTTCATTTTCCTTTGTGCAATAGTCTCGAAGTGTCGAGATGATCGACGTGATGATCCGTGCCTCTTCGATGACCAGATCGGCTTTTTCCGATACGATCAGGGCTTCGCGCTCCCGGTCCTTAAAATCGATCGGGATGGTGATCATCCGGTCCAACAGGGCATCCTGCGTGTCATATACCCCTGCGTACTCTGCCGGGTTACTGGTGAAAATCACCCTGAATTCTGGATGGACCTTCACAAAAGGTTCCGTCAGTTTCGTTCCGTATAAAGGGATGACGCCCTCTTCCAAAATGGATAAAAAGATGTTATTCGTCGTCGGCTGCGATCTTGTGAATTCATCGTAGACGAGGGTATAGCCCTTCTTCGCTGCTTCTAGCAAACGGCCGTCCCTCCACGTCTCCGTTACGCTTTCATCCTTTTTATAAACGGAGCGTACATACTGGTCTACAACCTTTTTACTCTCATATCCCGTGAAATCCCCGATCAAATCCTTGTTATTCAATTCATGATTACCGTGTATGAGCATGACCGGACGCTTTCGTTTCTTGGCCAGACTGAGCGCAAAGGAGGTCTTCCCGGCTCCCGAGGGACCGGTGAAATGGACGGGATATCCGACTTTCAGATAGTGAAGCGAACGAGTCATCAACTCCTTCGTTTCTTCGTCCTGGATCATTGCCCTGCTGTCTCTTTTGATACGGTTACGTAAGACTGTCACGTTGTTTTCCCTCCTGCTCCCCCTGCGTCTACATTTCTTGGCCGATCGCGCTCCTATACCTGACCTCGAGGCGCTTGAAGGAAGTTACTTCTTTGTCCTGATCCAGAAGTGCTTCGTACGTGCCAAGCATTTCATCCTTGGCATATTTCTTCATGTATTCCTTTTCTTCGATTACTTCCACAATCACCCGCCAGCCCTCTTCTCGGGTTTCAACAGAAGTGATTTTATGGACGGGAGCAACGTTTTCATTGAAGAATTCCGTCACATTCCCCATGATCTCTTTGATTTTCATAAAGCCCTCCTTGCCCTGGCCGTGATAAAAGGGAGGGGATGGCCACTGCCGGATTCCCCTCATTTATCCTTCATCAGACCCGACGTTAAATACTGAACCGGGAACTTCTTTCGTTATCCTGATTGCTAAGGCCCTTCTCTTCCACCTCATCACGAAGGAGCCCCACCGCCTCTGCGTAGCGCAACCATGTATCCACGCTTGCGATCACAACCCGTGCCTCGACGGTCAGGATTTCAATCCCGACGACCGAAACCCGCGCAAAGGCGTCAATGACGATCCCCTTGTCTAAAATCCGGTCGATTACCTCTGCTAAACTTGAACTGTCTGTCGTCTTTTGGATGGCCATTTAGTTGATCTCCTTTCAGTGCTCTACCTTGAACTGATCGTCTTGATCTCACTCGATGATTTGATAGTGGTCGAGCTTTTGATCTCTGTGGAGCTCTTGATCTCCATTGAGCTTTTGATCTCATCCGCTCCTTTAAGATGCGAAACGCTTTTCACACCGTCACTCTTCGATGAAGAAAGTTTATCCTGGAATTCTTCACCGGCTTCCTTGGCTTTCCCTAGCTTCTCCCTGACTTTAAGCAGGACGTCCTGTACTTTTTCCTTTGCTTCCTCTGCCTTCGCATGGACCTTTTCGGCGTTATCTTCCTTGGTGGATTCAAGGTGTTCGGAAGCCTCATCCGCCTTGGACTGAATCCCGTCTTCCACCTTATCCTGGACACCTTCCACAAACTTCTCCTTGGCTTTTTCCTTGAGCTTGTCCTTGACCTGTTCAGGGGTGTGCTCGACGATCGTTTCAACCATTTTGCCGGCCGCCTTTTTGGCTGCTGACTTTCCCATGCTATCCCCCCTTCGGAAACGCCCATTGGAGTTGAACCGTTACTTTTTTGACTCTACAAGGCTTGAGAGCATCTCTTCAATCCGCTCCAGCCGCTCATTGAGATTCTTGTTTTCTTCCTTGATTTCTTCAATTTCATCATGCTGGGCGACAGATTCTTCCCCACTTTCACCTTGGGGATCTTCTTTCTTCCTGGTAAACGGCAATCGACCGTTTTCATATTTACTCATATACCCGGTGGCCGTCTGTCTCAACGTGATCAGGGCCTGCTCGGTAATGAATTCCTGCGCAGTTCGCCGGAGTTCAGTCCCCGCCATCCGCACCACTTCGGATTTGCCAAGGCTGCCGGCAATCTTTTTACTCGTGCCCGGATGGGTGAGCAGCCCGACACCAGCACCGACCACCCCACCGATGATCGCGTAATTGACATTCACTCCTGATTTATTGTCGTCAGTTGCTGCTGCTTGAGTCTGTTGATCTTCCCTATTCGTTTTTTCCTGCTTTTTTGTTTCTGCCATCTTTCATCCTCTTTTCTAAAAACTTATATTATTCAAAAAATTAAACCCAAAAGTCTTAACCCTATATGCTGAATGATGTACCTCTTTCATTTTCCTGCCGCTGAAGGGCATCTTCACCCGCTTCATCCCGGAGAAGGCCGACTGCCTCGGCGTAGCGGAGCCAAGTGTCGACACTGGCGATGACGACCCTCGCTTCGACAGTGAGGATTTCAATTCCAACAAGCGAAACCCTGGCAAACGCATCAATCACGATCCCTTTATCCAAAATCCGGTCGATCACTTCAGCGAGGCTGGAGCTATCCGTACTCTTTTGAATAGCCATCCTTTCCCTCCTCTCATTTAATGGAGATTGTTTGTTCATCATCCGTTTGTCCGACGTCGCAAATGGCAAATTTCAATACGGTTTGTTATGTGGTTTAGTGGGTGTATACCTCGGATGATCAGGGTCAAAACCCACGATCTTGATGATTTGAAGTAAACCTGGATTTTTTATACATGTTTTAGGGAAGGAGTGATGGTTTTGTAACAAGGGAAGACTAGGATTTACAACGATTTTTCTACGGGGGAAGGAAGGCACAAAACAATTAAGTCAAATTGGTTACATTTCGATGTATATTGTTTCGGGGAGGGGAGGGGGTAAAGGAGCGGTTGATGACTTTGTATAATAACATCGTTGCGCCTGCAGGAACTTGCGTTTTTCATGGGAAAAATGTTCTAATCAGACACCAATTTCGTTTTTTCTTCAAGAAACGGTGCCATTTCAACAAATCGTCTCCGTGCCGAGTCGTTCATGCATGGTTTATTATCGAAAACTGTTTACACAGGACTTTTATTCTCAATGTTTGCCTCATATTATCAAAAACACGCCGATTTGATCGAAATCCAGCAAGCAAACCGTCCCACTATGAACACACTTAGATCATGATCCCGCTCACCAAATTCTGACCATTTAACCTGCACAACTTATAGGGATACCACCAACATTCACAACCGAATTCCGGTTTTCTGCATTTAATCTGCACAACCTATGGGTATACCGAATACATACACAAAGAAATTCACGAGGTGAAAAGATGGCAGATTCAGATTACAAGAAAAATAGTATATCCCTGACCGGGGCAGTCGGCCTCGGTACAGGCGTGATGATCAGTGCAGGGATCTTTGCCCTGCTCGGTCAGGTGGCGGAATTATCAGCCGCCTGGTTTCCGCTCATTTTTATTGCCGGGGGAATCGTGACCGGATTCAGTGCGTATTCATATGTGAAAATGAGCAATCAATACCCATCTGCGGGAGGCATCGGCATGTTCCTGATGAAGGCATACGGCAAGGGGACGATCACTGCTTCGGCCGCGCTGTTGATGGCGTTCTCGATGGTCATCAATCAGAGCTTGGTCGCAAGGACCTTCGGGACGTATACGCTACAGCTGGTCGACGGGAAGCAGTCCGACTACCTCGTACCATTATTGGGGGTTGGGTTATTGACGTTCGCTTTCCTGGTGAATATATCAGGGAATAGCTTCATCCAGACGTTCACGGGCATCGCTTCACTCATCAAGATCGCGGGACTGGCCGTATTTGCGATTGCCGGACTTTGGGTGGTCGGCTTCACGTTTCAACCGGCAGAAGGGGGAGCGAATCCACCTGACCCTTCGATGGCAAGCTATATCGCGGCCGTTGCCCTGACCATCCTATCGTTCAAAGGATTCACGACAATCACCAACAGCGGCTCGGAAATCAAGGAGCCAAAGAAGAATGTCGGAAGGGCCATCACGATTTCCATCCTGATCAGCCTTGTTGTCTATCTTTTGCTTGCGTGGGCCGTATCGAGCAACCTCTCGCTCACCGAAATCATCAAGGCGAAGGATTACGCCCTAGCTGAAGCGGCACGCCCTGCGTTTGGGGATACCGGACTTTGGTTTACCGTCATCATCGCGATCATTGCGACCATAACCGGGATCATCGCGAGTGTCTTCGCCGTCTCCAGGATGCTTGCCATGCTGACGGACATGAAATTGATCCCCCACAAGCATTTCGGCATGCCGGGGAGGGTCCAGAAGCATACGCTCGTCTACACGATTGTTGCAGCCATGATCCTCACCATTTTCTTTGACCTGAGCAGGATTGCATCGATGGGGGCGATCCTTTATCTGGTGATGGATATGTTGGTACACTGGGGCGTCTATAAACATCTCAGAAACAAAGTTGACGCCAACCCGATCATCGTATTGACCGCACTCATCCTGGATGCCATCGTACTCGCAGCATTCCTTTGGGTGAAAGTGCAATCCGATATGCTTGTTGTCGGTGTTTCCATCATCTTCATGGTCCTCATCTTCATCGGGGAATACTTCTTCCTCAAAGACAAAGACCTCGAACAGGACCACTCGCACCACTAATGAAAAAAGTACGTCCCTCATCGCGTTAAAGCGATGAGGGACGTACCTTCGATTATTTATTCATTTGTGATAGGAAGTCCCCGAGCAGGTCTTCCATCGTTTCTTCCTTCGGTTCTTTATCTTCCTCCGGTTCCCTTGATTTCATGGCACTTTCCCAATCGAAATCATCGAGGTCTTCGTCGGTGGAATGTGTTCGTTCTTCCACTTCAGGCTCCTGTTCGTCATCCCCGATCACTGAATCAAGCGACCATTCGCGAGATGTGTCTTCACCTGCGGCCGTCTCCTCCTGAAGGTACAGTGCTTCATCTATATCTAATGCACTGCTGCTCAATGAGGCCAGCAATGAGGCGGTACGGACAGGGTTCGTTAACAACTGATACACGATACTTCCCACTAATGCTTCCGAGTGCTCATGCTTCAGCCAGTCGCGCTGAGCCTTATCGAGCGCCTTCGGCAGCGGGATCGTAATGGTTTCCCGTTGCTTCATGGCAGACTCATTGACCCCGTTCACGACAAGCTCGGCGATTTTACTGGAGAAATTCCGCTTCTCCGTTTCCTTTAGCTTCTGCAAACTCTTCAGTATGTGATCAGGTGTATCAGAGGGGAGACGAAATGTGATCGGCTGCCCCCTTGACATCCCCTTTTCTTTCATAAAATCACCCTATTTGGTTTTCGCTAATTTTTTCTCGTCTTCTCTTTTATGATCTTGCTTTTGATTCTTTCTTGAGAAATCAGCGATTAGTTTGTAATAAGCATTGGCCATCATCCAGATGCTTTCGTTCTCGTCTTCAAAGAAGTCGATGTTGTAGCCATCCAGATTGTTGTTCAGCGTCTTGATGTATTCTTTCAGCACGCTTGAACCGCCTCCGATGAAGTAGCAGATCTCCGTTTGGGAGTTTTTCTGCCACATATTGCGAAGATGGCGGTATTGCTTCTTGGCAAGCTCTACAAGAATACGGTCGACGATCTCGTGGACGCTCGTGCGGCTTCCCTTCACCATGATATGGTTGCGGTCATTCTTCTTCGTGATGATTTCCACGACATCACGGCGGCTGTCGAGCTCGATCCCGTATTTTGAACGGATTTCTTCACGGATCATCTCAAGGGATTCAGAAACACCAAGGTTGAAGCCCTGTGCTTTATCATCGTCCACCTTGCGATTTTTGATCACAGCGATATCCGTTGAAAGTCCACCGATATCCTGGATGAGGATGCGCTTATCGATCAAATCTTTATTGATGATATTTCCATTGTTGTCCATCACAAGGTTAATGAACGCTGCGAATCCTTCTGGATACACCTTCACTTCATCAAACTTGATGTTCACTTTGATGCCTTGGTGGCGCGGAGTCACAAGGAACTCGACCTGATGCACGGATCCAAGCAGCTTCGAACGGTAGCCGACATCCTTTCCTTCTTTCACTTCACGTAGTGGAAGTCCCGTACCAAGTGTGTAATTCGCTTCTATGACGTTATTATTCTTCTTGAATAGTGAATCCTGTTCAGCAGCATCAAGCGCAAGGGATGCAAACAGCATGACCAATGTTTGGTCTTCTTCCGATTTACTGCTTCCCGGATCCAACTCAGTGGAATTATTGCTCTTCGTCGCCAGATTACCCACACGATAGATGGCATTGTTGTCCTGGAGGGCAGGGGAGTGGACGCGGATATGTAACCCATCCAGTGGATCTTGCTTGTCCAATTCTTCTATACCAATGATCGGACGATCTTCAATATCTCGTGCAATCACATTCGGGATATTCATTTCACTTTCCAATTTACCAAAAATACCTTTAAGGGAATCATTACCTACATCAATTGCGGCGATTCGAGAGTTTGTCAAAAAAATCATCCTTTCATAGATCAGTTAAAATTTATCAAAAAATTTAAACTCTTAATGAAAGATTAAATCACTTCTGCTCCCTGGTCAATCCTACTTTCAACTCTATCACACAATTGTAATGTTAGACCTATTTGTATACATTCTTGTATCGTTGTAAACAAATCCGTACACATCCTTATAAATCAACATGTACACGACTTTGTATACTTGTATACATTTTTGTTTACATTTGTGTACGTTATTGTATACAAGTATACAAATTTGTAAACAACCATATTTTACATATAAATTAGTTCTTTTCGATTCTCTTAAACTACCAATCCACCAAAAACCATTTGTAAGATTCACCCATTTTTACATAAATAAAACCAATCAAAATAAAATTTGATAGAAAATGAACCATCAACTTAAGAGAGGAATTAAATGATGGGACGAGAGGAAGGGAGAAGCTTGGATCGAAAAAAATCTAATGAGGAAAGAAAACAATCCAATCAACAGGCAACGCCCATGATGAGCATCGTGGACAGTGGACCCATCGTGTAGAAAAACCTTCAATCGCATGAAAAAGAGGGAGAAGCAAGCGATCATGCCCTCCCTAAATCCATATTTACCCAAATACTGACGCAAAAGCCGTGCCTCACTACAGAACGACTTCCAATTGAAGATCCCTCGGTTCACGCTGGTAGATCTCTTCAATCAATTCTGTGGCAGGGACACAGCCCATCTTTCTGTAAAAACCGATGGTCGCCGTTGAAGGATGAGCCCCGATATACAGTTTCCCTGCGCCGAGCTCCCTTGCAGCGGCCATCGTCTCCCTGAATAATTCCACACCGATCCCCTTGCCCCTCCAAGGCTTGCTGACATGAAGATACGACAGCTCCATATAGTCCACTTCCCTTCCGAACCTTCCTGCCTCGATGACCGAGAACCCAACCACTTCAGACTGCCATTCTGCGGTCACAACAGCTCCGCCTTCCTGGATCACTGAGGCGAAATGCTCCACGAGTTCACGTTTCCGTTCCGGGGTCCAATCATCAATGAAAGAATCTTCCCTTTCTACCCATGCACTCCCCTCTTGAACCCAGACGCTTTGTGTTTCTTGCTTACGAATGAATGAATCCAGCATGTTTTCCTTGAGTTCGCTTCGATTCAATCTCTTGTATACAACCATGAAGCCCCCTTCCCTCCTTTTATGCAGACTTTGTTTTTACCTGATCTTCTTTTTCCCAGTTTACCGCTTTTTCCAATACGATCGAGACGAGCACCCCGACGATGAATCCGTTTGAAACGATCGGCTGGACGAAAACCGGAAGTGCCGTGAACAGACGGGGGTCCAGGTTCATGATCGAGATCCCGATCAACACCGGGAATGCCAGCCTGTAGATCGTGACGGAATTGAATTCAGTCCCATTCAGGCTTTTAAGCGATGTCCCGAAGAGCTGGAGGTAGGCTGTGAACAGGACGGCGTTTCCGATGGTGATCGGCAGGGTGGCCAGGATCCCACCAAGGAACGGGATGATGCCGAGGAGGGACATCAGGGCCCCGCCGATGAGAAATGGCTTCATTTTGAGGATCCTCGTGCTTTCCAGGAACCCGATCGAGGAAGCGAACGGCGCATAGGACACGAGACCGGATATGGCAGCGACGATCGAATACATCCCGGATAAGAGATAAGATGAATTGACCCTTTTCTCTGATGGGGATTCATCATAGAGCTTCGATGCCGCCTGAACCGAAGCAAGCGTATTGCTTAAGTTCATCAGGCATGCCAGGAACGTGACGAACACGATTCCCGCATTTAAATTTGGCGCACCAAACGGAAACAGCAAGAAGAATGAGCCGCCACCCGCGACGCTCCCCGCCGATTCAGACGGGAATAGCACCAGGTACCCGATCCATCCGGTGACCATCCCGATCAAGATTGAAAAGTTACTGAGCACAGCCGTCCCCTTCACCTTCAAGATGCTGACCAGGATCACGATACCGATGGAAAACAGACTCATCGGCAGCACCAATCTCCCCTCTTCCGTCACGGTCAGCATCCCTTTGAAAAAGATTAAGATAAGCTGAAAGGTCAGCAGAAATAAATACACGCTCATGACCATCGGGGTGAAGATCCTCTGAATCAACGGCAGGAGCCTGAGCGCGCCCATCAGGAGGACAACGGCCCCTGATAGGAGCATTCCCGTCGCAATCCCGCCGCCAATTGAAGTAAGGCTCATCCCAAGTGACGGAGCCGCTGCGCACAGGTTCAATACGACTCCCCACATGACACCTGAATGGCCTTCCATCAATGGATACTTATGCCCGATCAATCCTTGCAGCATGCAGGCGATCCCAGTAAAGATGAGTGAACTCCTCACGATCACGGCGATCTCATGGGATCCCAAATCAAAGGCCATCCCGACAGAAATCGGGACGACCACTGTATTGGCAAAAATAAAAAACAGCCATTGTACGGACGAAAAGACCGTTTCGGCAGCTTGTAAGTGTTTCATAGGCCCATCCTTTCATCCATTGTTACAGTAATGTATTCGATAAGGGGTTGATGAAATCCTACATGGAGAAAATCCATTCAAAAAGAAAAAAGACACCTGTTTTCGACAGGTGTCCATCAGCTTTTAGGTGGCTCTTCCATCCACCCGTGCTTGATCATGATCTTTGCTCCATCATGACCGTAGTTGAAAATATCCTCAAGAATCAGCATCATCTTTGCAGGCAGGTCATTGCGCAGACTGAAGGCCGTTCCTATCGATCCGCTTCCGACAGAGAAACTGCAGAACAGGCTCACGCAATACATCATCAGCTTATCCGAGAATGGGGACGTCTTTGAATCAGAGACGTTTCCATTCGTACCGATCGGGATTTGCAGTTTACTTTTCCTCATGATTTCACTCAAGTCATCCACGATATCCTTTGCTATTTTGCTGCCCCGCTCGAAGAATTCTCTGGCATCCTTCTCCTGGGCAACCTGTGCGAAGCCTCTCACCATGATGATTCCGGTTATATTGGACTCGATTCCATGGAACAGGTTTGAGATCTCCACCGTATTAAGGTGGCGCGTCTTCGATATTGGGGTGAGTCCCCCTAAATAGCTGGTGCTTTTAATGAACTCGGCGGTCTTTGGCATCGGGACGAATGGCGCCCTGCTTAACAGCCCTTTTTCAAGCAGATAAGCAGTGCATTTCGCATAACATCTTTGCGTGATGATCGTCAGCTCCTGAAACAGAACAATCACATCTTCACGGTAAGACATCGTGATATTCAACGTGTGCATCCCCATGCTGATTTCCTTCAGTATCCTAACGAAGGATATATCAAATCCATTGTCAAACAACTTAGGGGCCTCAAGGTTTACATCCTCTGCGGTGAAGCCGATCGGGGGAGCGGCACCCTCTTTTACGAGCATGTCTTTTATTCTTTCAGGATAAGGGCTGATGTCATTATATAAATTCTTTAGAATGGCTTCAGCCTCTGCATCATCCGCATGCTTGATCAGATGCTCGAGAATCCTTTTAACCATGGTTTTCTGCTGATAGGTGATCCACAGTACACCTAACTCCGACGACGTGAGAGCCGGTTGATCGGGCATGTTCACAACCTCCATACTTTATTCCGTAATATTACCCTGGATATTAGTAGTATGGACTGTAGGAAAATAATCATTCATTTTTGTGAAGGGTATTAAGTATAGTAATAAAAGGGCTTTTCCATCTACAAAATCCCACATGTTTCAAACACAATAGACGGTCTCATACCAGTTGCCACTCCCTCGTTTCACACATCCACCTTACCGTATGTTGTACAGTTCCTGTATAATGACCGTATAGACTTGAATGGAGGAACGCAGTGATGAAGGTTGACGCTCTTTTGTTTCGTTTTTTTATCATATGGTATGTGTGCGGGGTCGTCCTCTTAAGCTTCGATCTCCTTCCCCCGTGGCTGGAATGGGCCAATGCCGTATTTCTGATCACGGCCGGCATTCTGGCGGTACGTTACTTCATACATAAATTCGGTTCCACCTACGGCTTGCTGATCAGCACGGTCATCTTCTTTTTCTCCTATTTCATCGAATATCTCGGCTCGACACACGGAATCTTGTTCGGGGACTATCACTACACCGATCAATTCGCCCCAAACGTATTCGGCGTACCGCTCGCCATCGGGTTTGCATGGCTGATGGTGATGGGCACTTCGCATGTACTCGCTTTACGGATCTTCCCGAATGACCGGCTCCTCTATGCTGTAACCGGGGGACTGATCGCGGTGGTCATCGACTTGATCATCGACCCTGTCGCATACAAAGTGAAGGAATACTGGATATGGGAAGAGCCAGGCTTATATTACGATATCCCCGGCAGCAACTTCATCGGCTGGTTCATCGTGGCTTTCACGCTGCATATCCTTATCCTAGCAGGGTCAAAATTCGAGAAGACACCGGTCGTTAACCGCGATTGGGACAGGCGTATGGTCATCCTGTTCATCCTCATCATTTCAATGTTCATCCTGCTCGGCCTCCTGGACGGTCTATGGCTTGCAGGGGCCTTGACGGCAGCGTGTTCACTGGTGATTCTAATGATGGATCGGAAAGGAGGAAGGTCATGATCAAAGCGAAGAAAAGCCCGGCGTTCAGGACGATGTTTTCCTTGTATCACCGGCGGCTCATGAAACGTTCATTCCACCAGATTTATTGGCGCGGGCATGATGGGATCGGGGAGGGTGCAGCCATTTTCACGCCCAACCACAGCTCCTGGTGGGACAGCCTGATCCTGTTCCAGCTCGACCGGCATGTGCTGACCCAGGACCTTCATGCGATGATGCATGAGAAGGGCATGAAGGAATACCCTTTCTTCCGCCTGATCGGAGGGTTCTCCATCGATCGCTCACACCCGAAGGAAATCGTCCGTTCCTTGAACTACGCAAAGGAGCTGCTTCTTGAGGGTAAAAGCGTCTGCCTGTTTCCTCAGGGTGATGAATTTCACTTGGAAAAACGGCCGCTCGGGTTTCAGAGCGGCGTCATCTACCTCATGGAACGCTGCCCCGAGATCCCGGTCATCCCGCTCAGCTTTTACTACACATTCGGTCATCATCAAAAGCCCGAGGCCTATCTATCAGCAGGTGCCCCCGTTTACCTCCGCGACCTGGACGGGGATTCCCGGAAATCGAAGAACGCTCACTTTGAACAACTGTGCACGGAGCAACTGGACCAATTGAAGGAACTAGTCGTGGCGGAACAGGTTGAACGTTTTACAAAATTGCTTTAGGAGGTGCCGTTATGCTCATCGTGGTCATTATCATCCTCGCAATATTTTTTCTATGGACGGCCTTCAACAGCCTGTTCATGCCAAAACTCCCTGTAAACGGACGGTTGTCACATGTAGCAAAGGTATCGATCCTCGTTCCTTTGCGCAATGAAGAACGCAATGCCGCACCGCTTGTAAAGTCGCTGCGAGCCTTGACGTACCCTGAGCTTGAATTCGTGATGCTCGATGACCAATCGACCGACCTGACGCTTTCAATCCTTGGAAAGGAAGCCGGGGGTGACGACCGGTTCCGCTTCCTTTCAGGCAAGGAGCTGACAGAAGGATGGGTCGGGAAGGTCCATGCGTGCGATCAGCTGCAGAAGGAGGCGCATGGGGAATACCTGTTGTTCCTCGACGCGGATGTCCGCCTCCAGCCACAAGCGGTCGAGAACAGCCTTTCACTCATGCAGTCCCGGGGCGCAAAACTCTTGACGGGCTTTGCCGCATTCGAAGTGCCCTCGTTCCTCAGTAAGCTTCTTGTGCCGATGCAGCAATTCGTCGTGTTCTTTCATCTGCCACTCGCACTCGCCAATCGGACGATGAGGCCCTCGACCACGGCAGCCCACGGCGGGTTCATGCTTTTCGAACGGAACGCGTACCGTGAAATGGGAGGACATGAGGAGGTCCGTTCTTCGCTCGTGGAGGACGTCCATATTGCCCGGAAAATGAAGGGGAGTGGACATCGCGTGTTGCTTGCCAACATCACCGGCCAGATTTCATGCCGGATGTATGAACGGAACGGTGAAGTGTGGGAAGGGTTCCTGAAGAACATCTATAACGGGATCGGCCGCTCCGCCCCGATGGCTTTCGGCCTGACGCTGTTTTACTTCTTTTTCTACGTACTGCCCCTCCCATGGGTACTGTACGGGATCTTCACCGGTCAGCCCCTTTATGTTGTGCCTTATATCCTGATTGTCCTGCAGCGGATGATCGTGGACATCATCACCCACCAACGCTGGACACTGGCATTCCTCATGCCGCTATCAGCGCTCGCATTCATCGCCATCCTGAACGCATCGATGTGGACTTCATGGCGGAAAAAATCGTATCAATGGAAAGGACGTCATTACTCATGAAGAAAGTGGCCATCATCGGCGGCGGCCTCGGCGGGCTCTCAGCCGCCATCACGCTTCAGAACGCCGGATTCCAAGTCGATGTGTATGAAAAGAACGACCATTTCGGCGGGAAGCTGATGGGGGTCAAACTTGGCGATTATCACTTCGATTTCGGACCCAACACCATCACGATGCCGCATGTGTTCAACCGCGTCATCGAACAGACCGGAGAACGGGCAGGGGACTACTTCGAGATGATGAAGCTCCAGGATCACACACGCAACATCTTCCCGGACGGATCCCATTATGATTTTACAAGCAGGATGGATCGAGCGGTCTCGCAGCTCGAGAAACTAGATCCCGCCGGTGCCGAACGCTATCCGGCATTCATCAGGGAAATCACGTCACTGTACGAGAAGGCAGAGCAACACTTCTTCCCGAGGACCTTTCAATCGTGGACTGACTATCTATCGCCATCGTTGGCTGCAGCCATGATGCGGGTGAGGCCCCTCCAGACCCTGGATGCGTTCTTCCGCCAGTATTTCTCGGACCCACGCATCCTGAACGCGTACGGCCGCTATGCGACCTATATCGGTTCCTCCCCCTACCGGACACCGGCGACCTTCGCGATGATCGCCTATCTCGAAATGGTCGAGGGGGTCTACTACGTGAAGGGCGGCAATGTGAAGATTGCCGAGGCGTATGTGTCACTTGCCGAAAAGCTCGGGGTGAAGCTTCACAGTGGGACCGAAGTGAAGAAGGTGCTCCTTCGCGGGAAGAAAGCATGTGGAGTGGAGCTGTCTTCAGGAGAGCAAATCGGTGCAGATTATGTCATCATGAATGCCGATCTGCTGAAAGCATATCCTGAGCTTGTCGCAGAAGAGGACCGCCCTTCGTTCACAGATAGGAAAGTCGCCCGGATGGAACCGTCCATTTCAGCGTTCGTCATCCTTGCAGGTGTCAGGAAGCGGTTCCCGCAGCTCAGGCACCATACGGTCTATTTTTCAAGGAACTACCAGCAGGAATTCAACGACCTTTTCGCGCATAAGCACTATAGCACGGACCCGACCATCTATCTCAGTAACTCGTCCTACAGTGACAAGGACCGATCACCGAAGGGCGATAACCTGTTCATCCTCGTGAATGCCCCGGCACTGCCGGGTAGCGGGAAGCTCCAGGTCGATCCTTCTGCATATAAGGAATTGATCTACCGAAAGCTTGCCGAGCGGGGGCTGGATATCCTCCCGCACATCGAAGTCGAAAGGGTCATCACCCCGGCCGAAATTGCCGACACATTCGGTGCCCACCGCGGTGCCCTGTACGGCCTGTCCTCCAATCGGGTGAAGGATGCATTCCTGCGACCGGGAAATGCGAGCCGGGACATCTCCGGCCTCTATTTCACCGGTGGAAGCACCCATCCAGGAGGCGGATCGCCGATGGTGACGATGAGCGGCATGAACGTCGCGAAGATCTTGATGGAAAAGGAAAACCACCAGACCCGGTAATCGGGTTGGTGGTTTTTTTGATGCAGTGGGGGCGTGAAGGTTTGGTTGGGTCTTGTTTGGGATCAGGGCGGGGCGGTTTGCCGGGCTTTGGACGTTGCGGATTTTGTCGAAAAACCGGTAGTTCGCACGTATATCGTGATTTTCGCACTTAAATTAAAAATTTCGCACTTATCTTCGAAATTCCGCACTTATATCAGAAATCTCGCACATAACCGTCCCGCCTCCTCACTTATTGCAGGTCATTCTCCATCAATCCACTCGTAGATGCCCCGTCAACAACAAATTACAAAGAGGATCAGCAAGCTTCACTCCACACCTTTTAAAAAAACCATCCACTTTTAAACGATTTCATCCAAACCCCACGATTTCGCCCACCCTTCCACCACCCGACACACCACCATCCTTCAATCACAAAAAAAAAGCCCACTTCATCATCAAAGTGAGCTTAATTCCACCAGGATTTCCTTCTTGGCTGCATCATCGACATAATGCTTCTGGCCAAATACGCGGTGCTTTTTCGACCGGATCGTCGGAAGGATCTCGCGGTACAGGTAGGCGGCACTCTTCACCGGGATCCGGGAAGAAAGCGGATATTCATTCATCGTCTTGAACGATTCCCTATAGTGCGACTCGGCGTGGCCCGCGATTTCCTCCCAGAGTTCGACGAAGGATGCATCGACGATCCCGGCGCTGAGCGTCGCTTCCGTCACACCGTGGCGTTCCATCAATTGCCGTGGCAAGTAGATGCGGTTCCGCTCGAGGTCCTCGCTGATATCGCGCAGGATGTTGGTGAGCTGCATCGCGAGGCCGAGGGAAATCGCGCCTTCTCTTAACACCCCCGTCTTCCCAGGTGCAAGGATCGGGAGGAGCATCAAGCCGACCGTGCTGGCGACGTGATAAGAGTAATCCAGAAGCTCTTCAAGCGTTTCATACCGGTTGATTGTCAGGTCCATCTCCTGCCCCTTGATGAGGCCATGGAACGCCTCTGTGTCCATCTCATAGCGATTGAACACATCGTGGAGTGCGATCCAGGAGGGGTTTGTATGGTCAAAGCGTCCCTCGAGGAACAGCTCGAACTCAGCCTTGAATTCAGCGAGCTCTGCCTCGGGGTTGTTGCCTTCATCCACAATGTCATCCACCTTGCGGCAAAAAGAGTAGACCGCCCAGACGGCATTGCGTTCATGCTTCGGTAATAAGGAAAAAGCTTTATAAAACGTTTTGCTATGATGCGAGATGACGTTCTCGCACTGTTTATACGCTTCACTTACACTATACATGGACATTCACTCCTTTTATGGCATGATCTTTTTGATCGTTCAACAGTTGATCGGCCATCAGCTTCGCTCCCTGCATGACCAGCGGAATGCCTCCTCCAGGATGGACGGACGCCCCTGCTGCGTACAGGTTCTCGATGCTGAATGGTTTGACCTGAGGCCTGAATACGCCGGATTGAAAAAGCGTGGGGGCGACACCGAAGCTTCCTCCTCGATGGAGGCCGGATGCTTCTGCATCCTGCGGTGTCCGGACTTCCATCCATTCGATCGCGTCCCGGAGACCCGGGAACGCGCGTGCTTCAAGCTTGTCGATGAGAGAATCCATCCATTCCCGCTCGTTCCTCCAGTCGATCTCTGTGTCGGATGGGACCGGGACGAGGGCATACAGGACACCCTTTCCTTCCGGTGCGAGACTATCATCGATCTTCGATGGATGGAACGTATAAATCGCAGGATCGGCCGGGATTTTCTTTTCCTCGAACACATCCTTCATATGATCCGAGAAGCTCTCGCCCATCACATAATGATGGACATTCACCTCATCGAACACTTTGTTCAAGCCAAAATAGAACAGAACGCACCCTGATGAAGGTTCATACTTCCGTGTCGGCTTCCGCTTGATCAGCGGATCGATGCCCGGGAAATCCCCGTTGAAGACGACCGAATCGAAATGCTTCAGCCCACTTTTCGTTCTCACACCCGTCACGCGCTTGCCTTCCCGGGGGATCTCCGTCACCTCACTGTTCAGATGGATGGTGACTCCCCGTCTCCTGAGCTCTTCTTCAAGGACCGGGACAAGGCTCGCGTAGCCGCCCTTCAAGTAGTGGATGCCATATTCATGCTCAGCGAAGGACACGAGTGAGTACATCGCAGGTGCCTGGAAGGGGTTCCCGCCTATGTACAGGGATTGCAGCGCGTAGATCGCCTGCAGCCTTTCATCCTGGAAGTACCGGGACATCAGGCTTTTTACAGATTGATAGGGTCTGAGTTTAAAGAGTGATTTCAGATTGGTAGGCTTCCAGAAGTCAAACGGATTGACGAATGACTCTTCCAGGAAGGATGTCTTGCCGATGGTGAATCGTTCTTTTCCTTCTTTTAAAAATAACTGAAATCCCTCGATTTCTCCAGGAAACACCCTTTTCATTTCGGCCAGGTGGCGCTCGGGCTCACGGTATTTCGTGAAGGTCAGTCCATCCGGGAATTCCAGGGAATAGAACGGGTCACAAGGGATGAGCTCATACCGGTCACGGCCGATCCCCGCTTCTTCCAAGAGCTCCTGGAACATGTCGGGCAGGAGCACGATCGTCGGTCCCTGGTCGATCCGGAATCCGTCACGTTCCTCGAATGCAAGCCTTCCGCCAAGTCTGGCTTCTTTTTCATAAATGGTCACGTTCACACCCTGCCTTGATAATAGCAGGGCACTGATGAGGCCGCCGATGCCGCCTCCGATGATGGCTGTATGATTCATGCTAACCCCTCCACTGCAGGAAGGGGGGAGGTAGGGATCGTTCCCTTGCCGTCCGCTTCCAGGATGCCATTGACTGTGATACGGGCCGATTCGAGGATGGTCGGAAGGCCGCTTCCAGGGTGTGTCCCCCCGCCGACGAGCCAGCAGGAATCGAGCTCTTCGAAGCGGTTATGCGGCCTGAACACCATCATCTGGGAAAGCTGGTGACCAAGGTTGAAGGTCGCTCCCTTATAAACATGGATGTCCTGCTCCCAATTGTTCGGGGTAATCATTTTTTCCACCTCGATATGCTTTTCAAGATCCTTGAACCCGGTCTTAGCTTCGACCGTATCGAGGATGAGGCGGCGGAAGGTTTCCTTTTCGCTTTCCCAGTCGATTCCGCTGAAATTATTCGGGACGGGAGCAAGGACATAAAGGGTGGACTTTCCTTCCGGTGCAAGCGTCGGGTCGGTGACGCCCGCGTTTTGTATATAGAGAGAGGAATCCTCTGACAGGATCTTCAGCTTTGTGATTTCCTCTACGTTTTTTTGATAGTCTTTCGAGAAGACGATGGTGTGGTGGGGCATATCCTCGTAAACCGTGTCGAGACCGAGGTACAGCATGAACGTGGAGCAGGAATATTTCTTCTTCTCCAGCTTCTTCGGCGAGTATTTCTTCAGCTGTTTAGGACCGACGAGATTCGTCATCGCATGGGCGAAGTCACTGTTGATGATGACTTCATCCGCTTCTACGCGTTCACCATTTTCAAGGGTGACACCTTTCACTTTCCTGCCGTCCGTCCACAGGCTCTTGACCCCGCAGCCGGTATGGATATAACCCCCGCACTCTTCCGTTACGCGTGCCATCGCGTGCGAGAGCCGGTTCACGCCGCCGATCGGATGGAAGATCCCGTAAGCATGTTCCATATAGGAAAGAATGGAAAACGCGCCCGGACATTCCCATGGCGACATGCCGAGATACTTGGACTGGAACGTGAATGCGAGCTTCAGTTCTTCTTCGGTGAAATAACGTGAAAGCACGTCATATAAGGAACGATTGACCTCAAGCTCCGGCAGGGCCTTTAGCACCTTGGGCTGGAAGAGATGCATGAAGCGATCCATCTTCGATTGCAGGACCGGGGTCAGCGCCTCCATCTTCCTTGCCGTCTCGTTCATGAACCGTTCATAACCTTCTCCGTTACCGGGAAAATGGTGTTCGATTTCAGCCTTCATCCGGTCCTTGTCCTTCGACATGGTCAGCTTGCGGTTCTCAAAAATCAAATCGTACATCGAGTGAAGCTCGACCATCTCCATATAATCGGCCGGATCCCGATCCGCCGCAGCGAACAATTCTTCCACAATATGAAACATGGAAAGGAAGGTCGGCCCCATATCAAACTTAAAGTCTCCGAGGGATATTTCTGCATTCCGTCCGCCTACGTACGGCTGCTTTTCATAAACATGCACATCATAGCCTTTACTTGCGAGAAGCATGGAAGCCGCCAAGCCTCCAGGGCCCGCCCCCACAACGATGATCCGCTTCTTCATCCAGTATGCCTCCTAATCGTACAAAAGTTATACAATCATTATACATTTTATATAAATGAATTGCCACATATAACTATTCCCAATTGTTCGCTGTCTCCTAAAACCCCTATATATCATTAGATTCAGCCTTGTCTAAAAATATGCGGACGAAGATTATACAACTTGTACAACAAGATCCTACACAAGGTACGTCCCTCATTACGTTAATTCGCTAAAATGTGGTGGATTCCTTTTTCTTTTTACATGTGTATGGACAGGGGTAGTGTTTTTATGTGGTGATAAGCTACGGTGAAGAGTGGGAACCGGATTGGGAGCGTGGGCCCTTCAAAAAAGCAGAATGCCCTGTCTGAGCTCATTCAGACAGGGCATGTGTTGTATTAGGATACTACTAGATTAAGATGGTCCAAGACCCGTGATACTTCGAGGTCGTCCTTCATTTCTTCTATCGGCCACCATTTCACGTCTTTCAAGATTTGTTCATCCGGCCCATATTCAGGGTCCCATCCAAGCTCCGGTGCAGCGGTGCCTTCGATTTCAGCCGCCAGGACATGACATTCACCCGCGCTGTAGTCGTACGAAAATAAATGCCTGCCCGGTTTGATCGTCAGGTTCACTTCTTCACGAACTTCACGGACGATTGTGTCTTCCATGCTTTCCCCTTCTTCCATTCCGCCACCGGGAAGCGACCACCAGCTCTTCCCTTCCCGCTGCATGTTCACCATGAGGATATGGTCGTCCTTGATGATGGCGGCACATGCCCGAGGACGATTACTTGCCTTCAGATCATCCTGCATCATCCGATACACATCCTCGATGGAATACCTGTGGGGATCACTCAATTTCCCAGTGGCCACCCACTCCTTCGCCAGGCGGATCGCACGAGGATAATCCTCTTCCATCCCTTCATGGACGGGATGCGCTTTCGGATCACTGATCGAAAAATCATAATAATAGCCGAGGACGATGGGTAGATACTCGAGCGGGGCGTACGGCCCTTCAACGGTGATTGGCTTCCTGCTCAAATACGGGGTCGTCCCCTTCAGATTCGTACTTCCGCCGTACTTGTCCTTCGCCGCAAACTTCAGATTGCGGATGCCGCTCATATAGAACGCACCGAAGCAAAGCGGACATGGTTCCAATGAAGAATACAGCGTGTAGCCCTTCACCTCATCATGCACCCGGTTATCAAGCTTCAACAACGCATTCACCTCGGCATGGGCGAGTTCATTGTAGCAAGCGACGGCACCGGATGTTTCTTTTTTTGTCGAGCTTTTCCCCCTCGACACGATCCGCCCCTCTTCATCCACCACGATGGCGCCGATCGGACGCGACCCCTCCTGAAAGGACTCCCACGCCGTTTCAAGGGTTTGTTGCCAAAGATAAGGAATGTCATCCCATTTCATTGTTTCTACCTCTTTTTTAGTTCAATACTATCACATATTTAGAATTTTATGGCAAAAAATAAAAAGATGAAAGAACGTGTCTTTCATCCATGGTGAGGGTCTATTTTTTTGACTTCTCCTTATTCAGGGCTTTCTTCCGCAAATACAGCCACATCGACAGATACGTTGCAAGCAGCAACACTAAAAAGACTGGCACGGATAGGACATTTTGGATCAACATGACGATCCCCTCCTGTCTATTTCAAACTTTCGAGCGGGAATGGGAACAGTAAATAAAAGATGATGACAACCCCGATCGAGACACCGATGGCTCTCAGTGGATTCCGGTAATGCAAATACAGTACACTGAACAAAACGAGGTTCAACGGGATGTTCCACCAGCCATTCCAGCCGTGATCATACACATACATGCCTTTATGGGCGAAAAGGGCCTCAAGGATCGAATAAAATGCCGTCCAAATGAGGACATACAGAACCTGCGCCCCTCTTCTTACGGGAAATCGCTGCAGATAGATCGTCAGCCCGACAGGACAGATGAAAAAAGTGAAGGCCGTATTGATGATCGAGTGATTGAGCCAATCGGCCGTCACACCACGGAAGGCCCACAGTGTGTGATCATAGTAAAAATAATTGTACAGAAAATTGACCAGCATGAAGAACAAAAGGGTCGGATACTGCTTCCGCCATTGCGACCAATCAACGAACCTATACGCAAACAAGATCCACACCACAATTACAAGCAACAAATACATCGTTCAACACCTACTTATGAGTACTCTCACCATCATTGTCCGTTTCAACGGAATTTATACATAGAGTCATAGGGTTGGGCATTCGTGAACAGAGCCATCACAAAAAGAGGAGGAATCATCATGAAAATCGGACTCATCGGCTTGGGCGACATCGCCAAAAAAGCATATTTGCCCGTTCTTTCACAAACGAAGGGAATCGAACTTGTCCTGTGCACACGGAACGCGGATACGCTCCGCGAATGTTCAGAGACGTACAGAATAAAGGAGACCGCACAATCGGTGGAGGAGCTCTTATCAAAAGACATCGACGCCGCCTTCATCAGCACGGCGACCGAAGCCCATTTTCATATAGCGGAAACGCTTCTTGAGCATGGAGTCCATGTCTATATCGACAAGCCGATCTCGATGAACCTGGATGAAACCCAGAGGATCGCAGCCCTTGCCGAAGAGCGGGGTGTCATCGCCATGGTCGGCTTCAACAGACGATTCATCCCGATGGTGAAAGAACTCAAGGAAAAGGGAAGGGCGAGCCTCATCCTCATGCAAAAGAACCGATTCGCTTCCCCTGACATCGTGAGACGATTCGTCGTCGAGGATTTTATCCACGTCGTCGACACGCTCCGCTTCTTACTCGATACGGAAGTAAAAGAGGTGAAGGTCGAAAGCTTGAAAAACGGGGATCAACTACATCACCTCATCATCCAGCTGATCGGTGATGGCAGTACCGCCATCGGAATCATGAACCGGAACGGCGGCGTCACCGAAGAAACGATCGAATATCATACCGGACACCATAAATATGTCGTGAACAGCCTGGTCGAAACCACCCACTATCACAATAAAGAGACCAGCTTCTCGAAATTCGGGGACTGGGAGCCCACCCTGTATAAGCGCGGCTTCCATCAGCTTTGTAACCATTTCCTTGATTGTGTCAGGCACGGAAAGACGCCCGACCCTTCGATCGCCGATTCACTCATCACCCATGAAATCTGCGAGAGGATCGTGGCGGAAATCGATCCGGAAGCTTGATCGGGACGGAGGCCTGTTGAGGCCTCCGTTTTTTAGTGGGACTGATGAGTCGGCGGACGGCAGGTTTCGGTTTTGATAATATAATTGGATTTTTGATAATAAGGTAGCCGTTTTTGATAATATAATTCTATTTTTGATAAAAAAACCTTCCGTTTTGATAATATCCTCTCTTACAGACCGTTCCGACCCCTCAAATCAGCCCCACACAAGTGGATTGTCACAAAAAATCACGGTTTCAAGTCGAAAACAGACATTTTTTCATAAAAAACGCCAACTAACGACCAAAACTAGACGATTCCACCCGCACAAGCCAAGCAGCCACATCCGATAGGCAAACACCCCGACACCACTAAAAAAACCGCGGAGCATCCCCCGCGGTTCCTTACTGATTGACGGCCATACGTCCAAGCGGGCCGCTTTCCTCGATGAGATCCTGCAGGCTGTAAACAGAAATCGGAAACATCGGGAAGCCGACCACATACGGCGTGATCTCATACAGTTGAAAATAAATCACAAGCGCCTTGTCCGCCAGATAAAAATCCTGGTCGGGACGGATGCCGGTGAATTCACCGAGGAGCGGGACGTCCCGCTCCTTTATTTGCAGTGCGACCAATTCTGAAATCCTGCCAACGTAGTCGCTTCCGGGATTGAACAGATCTTTCAGCGAGCACCTTTTCCCTTTTTCAAGGTCAAAGGTCAATGACTTGATATACGTCATGCCGTGCGCTGCATGTTCATGATACGTGTAGTTCGATAAAGAGACGCTCAGGACGTTGCGCTCATTCGTTTTCACTTCATAGGATCCGAGCATTTCAGCCACGGTCGAAGGCATGTTGCCGACCTGCTCCTTGATCAGCCCCTCGGTTTCATGGACGAGGCTATGGTTGATGGATCGCTGAAGTTCACGATTCTGCATCTCCACGACCTTCGGGTAATAGACCGTCTGATTCGATCCATTGCTTACGACCCTCGTGTTGATCCTGACGGGAAAAGAAATCGGCACCTCGATCATCCCCTGTTCTTTTTTACCCCATTGTATTCAGGGGAAGATGACATGTGCGTCAAGCGTCCTTCCCTCCAGCCAAGCCGTCAAATCAGCCTCGGGTAGCGGTGCGGAGTAGAAATAGCCTTGAATCTGGGGATGTTCGATCATCTTCGTGATGAACTTGACCGGTCTCCATTCATGGAAAGCGACGTATACGAAACACAGGTGGCAATCACAACCGACAAGGCCACCATCGGGAACGAATAGTCCCCTTGCAGGATCGTTACCTGTAAAAAGAACATACCTTCGCACCTTCTTTTTTTAAAAAATAGATTCCAACCAATTCGGCACCATGACCGTTGCCGCTGCACGTTAAAGCCCCTCGGTTGTCACTCTCACGCAAACAGTCACACCAGAAAAAGGATCATCTACTAGTACTAATCGGGACAGTCACTATTTTTTTCAGAAAGTAGTGGGCAAAAGTATCCTGCTTCAACCATATAATGATGGTACCGTGCTCATAGAGAGAGGAGATGCCAATCATGAAAGAACGTGCCTCTGAAGTCGTCGGCAAACAAATCATCCGGTCCATCCTGAACGGAACCAGGCGCATCCATGAAACCCTCCCACAGGAAAGGGAGCTGGCCTTACGCTTCCAAGTGGAAAGGCCCACCATCCGAGAGGCCTTGCAGCGCCTGGAAAAAGAAGGCTGGATCACCATCCAGAAAGGCGCTCCCGCCGTCGTCAATGACTACTGGAAGCAAGGAAACATCATGACCATCGCCAACATCCTCGAGCATCACGAAGTCATACCCGATGAATTCATCGAGCACATGCTCGAACTCAGAGTATCCCTGATGCCGGCAATCATGAGGGACGCCGTCAAGCGCCAGCAATTACGGGTCATCGCCCTCTTCGTCGGAATAGAAGAGCTTGAAGACGAACCGGAAGCCTATGCAGCATTCGACTGGCGCCTGCAAACCGGCACGGCTAAACTGACCTCGAACCCCATCTACCAGCTCATCCATAACAGCTGCAGCCAAATCTATCACAAAGTCGCGGGTACCTATTTCCTCGATCCCTCCAACCGGGATGCCGCCCGTTCCTATTACGACAAGCTCCTGGACGCAGCCCTGCGCGGGGACGAATCTGCCGCAGAAGCTACGGTCCGAGCGATGATGGGGGAATGGGTGCTGCGGGGGTTTGGGTGTTGGATGAGGGTGTTGGATGAGAGTGGAGGGGATAGGTTTGGAGGATTTAGGCTTGGATGGTATGGGATTGGATTGATGGGCTTGTATGGGGTTAATGGGCTTGGTTAGGCTTGATGAGCTTGCGCTTGGATTGGCTTAGATCGGAGCGGATTGGGATTGAATGGGTCCGGTCTGGTTATTGATCCTTGGTTTCATTGGTGGTGTCTCTTTTTTGCCTGTCCACTTGCTTTTACCTTACGCGAGCTTCGAACGAACCTCGTTCTTTTTAATTAGAATCATTCTTAATAGAGCATATAATTGGAAATAGGAGCATAAATCTTAGATTGGGAGCATATATTCCGTAATTGGAGCATAAATGTCAGATTAGGAGCATATATTCCAAATTAGGATCATAAATCCCCGAAACGGAGTACATCCCCACCCCCTCGCTTATCAAAACCGGGCAACCCACCCTCTTCACCATGAAAAAAGCACCATCTTACCAACTTTATTGGGACAAACCACCCCATTCCAATACAAAACCGTCCCCCAGCCCCGCACACTACTTCCAAACCCAACGCAAAACACCCACCCACAACAAAAAAAGGCATCCACCCCCATGAATGCCTTCGCCACAACCTATCCTCACGTCACATCAAAACCATCTCTCACTTCCCACCTTCAAAACCAACCGCAGCCTCCACCACCCGACCCAACCGCTGGACGCCTTCCACGATGTCCTGCTTGCTCGCATAGCTGAACGATAGACGGAGATACTCGATTCCTTCTTCCCGGTCCAAAAAGAAATATTTTCCCGGGACATAAGAAACGCCTTCGGATAACGCCGCCGGCAGCATTCCAGACGTATCGACCCCCGGCACCCTGACCCAGACAAAATAACCGCCTTCGGGTACATACCAGCTCACCTCAGAAGGCAGCTCCCTCTTCAATTCAGAAAGCATTAACCGGCATTTCTCCTTATATACCTTCCTCAACGAAGCGAAATGCCCGTCTAGATCTGACATGCCTAGAAATGCAGCCACGCTCGCCTGGGCAAAGGGATGGCCGAGGTCCTTCTTGAACCAGGAAAGTGCACGGATGAATTCAGGACGAGCCGCGATCCATCCGATCCGGAGACCGGGCGCGACGACCTTCGAAAGCGATCCGACATAGAGTACCCGGTCACCACCCCTACTTTTCAGAGGGACCATGCCCTTTTCAAAATAAACATTTCCATACGCATCGTCCTCAATGATCAGGAAGTCATACTCTTCCGCGAGCCGGATGATGTGGTCGCGCCGTTCCTCCGTCATCGTCGTGCCCGTCGGATTCTGGAATGAGGGAATCGTATACAGGACCTTCGGAAGCGTCTCGCCATTCCTCCTGCGATCCTTCAACACTTCTTCCAGCCGGTCGGTCCGGAGTCCATGCTCATCGACTTCGACAGAAATGAAGTGCTTCGTATAGTTCTGAAAGATTTCAAGGGCCTCCATATACGTAGGTGACTCAAGGGCGACGACGGTCTCATCGTCAACGAGGACCCTGGCAATCAGGTCGATTGCCTGGCACGCACCCGATGTGATCAGCATTTCCTCGTCGTTTACTGACACGGAGCATCCATTCATCAGCTGCTGCAGGAACACGCTCAACTCCTCCATTTTCCTGCTTCCGATATAGTGAAAGGGCAAATCCTTCTCTTCGTCCAGAAGCTCTGCGACGGCTTCCTTCACCCCATCAACAGGGACAAGACCCCGATCGGGATAGCCCGAGCTGAGCCGGATGCACCCGTCCGGGATCTTCGGAAGCCATTCGCCCGGCGGTTCGTTCTCCAAAGCCGGTTTGATCTCTTTTGAAAAATACGATTCTGGTTTCATCTGATCGTTCACCTCTCCTTTCAGGGGTAGCGGTATGAAAAAGAACCTTTGATCTGACCATGGATCAAAGGTTCTTTTTTAATCAACTTCCCGGAATACCGGGATCATCTTTATTTCAGCAATAAGCTTCTTCTTTTTCGATCAGCCCGAGCGTCCTCGCCGTGGAGGCGTGGATTTCCTTGAAGAGCTCAGGGTTTTCGGAAAGTTTGATCCCGTATGATGGGATCATTTCCTTGATCTTCTGTTCCCACTCATTCATATGCTGCGGGAAGCATTTTTCCAGTACTTCGAGCATGACGTTGACAGCCGTTGACGCACCCGGTGATGCACCGAGAAGGGCAGCGACCGAGCCATCCTCCGAACTGACGACCTCTGTACCGAATTGGAGCGTACCTTTTCCTCCGTCTTCGGTGTCCTTGATGACCTGCACACGCTGGCCGGCCACGACTAGGTCCCAATCCTCAGCTTTCGCATTCGGGATGAACTCGCGCAGTTCTTCCATGCGCTGTTCTTTCGATAAAAGCACTTGCTGAATCAAATACTTGGTCAGTGACATGTTCTTGGCACCGGCTGCAAGCATCGTAAAGACATTATTCGGCTTCACCGATGTAATCAGGTCAAGGTTCGATCCCGTCTTCAGGAACTTCGGCGAGAATCCGGCGAACGGACCGAATAAGAGAGATTTTTTATTATCGATGAATCGTGTATCAAGATGCGGGACGGACATAGGTGGTGCGCCGACCTTCGCTTTTCCGTAGACCTTCGCATGATGCTGCGCCACGACGTCCGGGTTGTTGCACACCATGAATAGTCCGCTGACCGGGAAGCCCCCGATCTGCTTCGATTCAGGGATCCCTGTCTTCTGGAGCAGGTGCAGGCTTCCTCCACCGCCTCCGATGAAGATGAACTTCGCCGTGTGGGTTTCGATCCTGCCGTTATCAAGATCATGGACCTTTACTTCCCATGAACCATCCGCCGTGCGCTTGATGCCTTCGACACTGTGTCTATAATTCATCTGTACGCCTTGACTCTCGAGATGGTCAAATAACATCCGTGTCAGTCCGCCGAAGTTCACGTCCGTTCCGGAATCGATTTTGGTAGCCGCAATCGGTTCATTCGTCGTACGCCCTTCCATGATGAGCGGGATCCATTCCTTCAATTTCTCCGGATCATCCGAGAATTCCATGCCCTCGAATAACGGACTAGCTGACAGCGCTTCCAATCGTTTTTTCAAAAACGCCACATTTTCTTCACCTTGGACCAGGCTCATATGAGGGAGTGGCATGATGAAATCCTGTGGATTGCGGATGAGATTGCTTTTGACAAGATGTGACCAGAATTGCCTTGATACTTGAAATTGTTCATTCACTTTGACTGCTTTAGAGATGTCGATGGAGCCGTCTGGCTTTTCAGATGTATAGTTAAGCTCACATAACGCCGCATGACCCGTGCCAGCATTGTTCCATTCGTTCGAGCTTTCCTCGCCCGGTTCACCGAGTTTCTCGAATACATTGATTTCCCACTCTGGAGCCAACTCTTTCAATAATGACCCCAACGTCGCACTCATGACTCCTGCACCGATTAAGATAACGTCTGTTTTCTTCTGTATGCTGCTCATGATAACCTTCCTTACTTTTTATATTTTCTAAAAGAGAGCAGGCGTCCTGCTTAGATGTCACAAAAAGCAAGGCGTCACTCCAGGAACACATATTTCTGTCTCAACACTGAAGATACCATAGTCTATTATAATAATTTATGGTGGAAAATATCTACTGTTATCTGATAATTATAAACTATTTAAAGCTTATAAAAAAGGGGTAAGTCTTTTCCACATGATTCTGGACGAGATCCCTGAACTATCTGATAATTCCGATGATTCCTTGAGGGACCTCACTTTCACGGGTCTTCCCGTCAAAAATGAAACCTCCCCCGACGGCTGCATCAGGGGAGGCTCAAAGGAGATGGAAATGGATCTGCATCCTGTTTCCATTCAACGCTATTATTATATCAATATTGTTTTTTTACCCTTTTCGATCATCCGTCTCCATGTATTGATTTTCATAATGGATGAATTCATGATCCTGGTAGGCCGCAAGCACGCCATGATAGCTGATGTCGAGTCCCACTTCTTCCTCTTCTTCCGTTGAACGGACCGGAATCCAAAGGCGGATGAGTGATAACCCGAGCCAGGTCAGGCCGAAGCCCCATACGCAGAGAACGACAAGACCGACAAGCTGGACACCGAGAAGTTCCCAGTTCCCTGTGTAAAAAAGACCACTCTCGGTTGAAAACAGACCGACAGCAATCGTGCCCCAAATCCCGGAAACACCGTGGACCGGGAAGGCACCGACCGGATCATCGATTCTTCTTGATTCCAGCCAGTCCGTAGCAAACAGCATCAATAGACCGGCTACCGCCCCGATGAAGATGGCTGCATCATTGCTGACGAAGGCACAGCCGGCCGTGATCCCGACAAGACCGGCCAACGAACCATTGATGACGGCCGAAGCATCCGACCGTTTATAACGAAACAGCGTATAAAGCAACGTCGCCGCCCCACCCGATGCGGCCGACAGCATCGTCACCACGGCGATATGCCCGATTTTCACATCCGTTGCACTCAGCGTACTTCCCGCATTGAATCCGAACCAGCCGAACCAAAGCAGGAAAGCACCGACGGAAGCGAGCGGAAGATTACTCGGCAATGCGATCGTACTCGTTCCGTGAGGGGTGAACTTCCCTTTACGGGGACCGATGAACATCGCTGCCGCCAGCGCCGCGAAGCCTCCGAGCGCATGGATGACGGCGGAACCGGCGAAGTCGAGCATCCCGAGATCACCGAGCCAGCCGCCTCCCCATACCCAATGTCCGCCGATCGGATAGATGATCGCCGTCATCAGGACGGCGTACAGGATGTAGGCACGGAAATTGATCCGTTCCGCCACCGCACCCGACACAATCGAAATAACCGCAATGACGAAGGCCGCCTGGAATAACCAGAACGTATCAAGCGAAAAGGAAAAATCAAGATGGGCAAGATTCCCCCTCTGCATGAATCCACTCGTCCCGATCATCCCGAGTAGGTCCGTTCCGTACATGAGCCCGAACCCGATAAAATAGAAACAAAGGGCGCCGATCGTAATGTCGACGAACACCTTCATAATGATATTGACATTATTTTTATGCCTCACAAAGCCTGCTTCAAGAAGGGCGAAACCACCCTCCATCAATATGATCATCGCGGCTGTAAGGACAACCCAAATCGTATCCAACCCAGCATTAAGTGTCTCAATCGTCATCCTATTCACCCTGACCCTTTCTGTATTGGATGATATCGTCCGTGATCCCGCTCGCCACCTCGACCGTTTCTTCAGAGGCATCACCACCGCAAATGGATAGGACACGGTCAATCTGCACAATTCGCTGTTTGATCCCATCGATCTGCTTTAAACGCTCTTTGACATGGACCATATACTCCACTGCCTGGTGGTGACTCGGAGCCCTGCCTGCGAAAAATTTTCGCACAGGCGACAACGATTGATAGAACGCTTCTTCCGCCCTCCGTTTATCCTCATACCCCTTGATCTTCTGCTTCAACACATCGACTTCCTGTTCCTTCAGTCCCTTGATCTCCCGAAGCATCTCTATAAGCTCATCACAAGAAAAGTCCAACTCCCGATTCAACTCATCACGGATTTTCATGTAAACTCTCCTAACAATTTTATGTCATGTTTTCTAACATAATATCAATTTACAGAAAATTTGTACAGAAATTGGATTAATTTTTCTAAAAAATGAGGAGATCTTCATACCTAGTCCATTTTGCTACTTCGAATCCTTTATATGCATTCTCCGGAAAGTGGTTGTTTCACGTGGAACACTCAAACGTTATTTTTCACAAGGAACCTGTTTTGAAATGCGTGATTAACGCAAGCATAAACACAACCGGAAATACCACAAACATGAAAAAAAGCGTCACTTTCCTTAACAATGAACTCGCTTTGATCACCTTATTTCCCGTTTCAGTTTGGTTCGATTGAACTGCCTGAATAGGATGAGTTCACTCAGGAAATCCACTTCGTCCTTTCTCTGCCTTTTCAGCTCTAAAGCTTCATCGGAGTTCTTCCATACGAGAGACAGGATACTAGTGATTGCTAAAATAAAATAACTCAGTCCTGCTAAGAGGGTTTCTATATTCATGCGAGATTCCTTCCCCGATTCTTTTGATGACACAACATCAATGTTCCTCATGCTATCATAGATCGAATGACTGCCCTAGCAACGGGCACAAGCCGCGCATCTTACTATCTGCTACAGTGTATCTAGGGTGGTGAGAATATTCTTTTCATTCTCCTCATTCTTTCTTTTCTTTCTTATGTAGACAGAGCGGGTTCAATCTTCCCTCACACCTGATTCACATCAAAAGGACAAAAAAATCCATCTTTCGTTCAAGCCAGTCCGTCCGCTTCCTTATCATCTACAGGAAGCACGGTGAAAATGAACCCATACCGACAAGCTACCGCCTTGATCAAACCATGAGTTTCAAGCCTTTTGATGGCCCTCTTGATCTTTGAAGAGTGGTAATACTCCTTTTTCTGCCCATTATAAAACCAGAGATCCTCCCGTAAATACGAGATCGACCGGACGTATTGCCCTTTCCTAAGTACCATCCCCCCACACTTGACACCATCCTTCACCATCGCCTCGCTGGCGAGCAGTCCATACAACCTGAAATCTTCCGCACGATGAAACAATTCACTCCGTCTAAGCTTTCTCGGACATTTCGTCCAACCATCTGTCATCATGACATCCACCCCTATAGATTACTTCATCCTTTAAATATGGATTTGAATGAGGATTGGATACTTTTTTTGAAAAAAACGGAGGGAAAAAAACCGGAGGGAGAAAACCGGAGGGACAGGTACCGTGGTTCGGGATAAACAACCTGGTTAACGGGATTAAATGGTGGTTGATTCACCCAGGAAGCCGGGATTTCTCGTTGAATGGGTTTTCTCGATGTTTGGGAGGCTGTTTCACAATGAAGTTTCGCCTCTTGGGGCATTAATCTTTTAGTTTTGGTTGATAATCTTCGAGGTCAGACCGATAATCTTTGAGTTTGTACTGATAATCTTTCACTTTTGACCATTAATCTTTTAATTCCGCCGATTATTCCGTCACTTGGAATAATAACCCAATAAATCCCCCGCACTTCACAGACTTTCCCCCGACCTTCACACCAAAACCGAAACCATTCCGATAGGAACCAGAGGGACAGGTACCGCGGTTCGGAATCCACGGTACCTGTCCCCTTGGCTCCCCCCTTGGATCTGAACACAAAAAAAGGCCCGCGAATTGGAGAAAACGAACACTCCAATTCAAACGACCTTTTTCACACACATTATTTCTCATTAAGAATACTTTCTTCCAACACGTCGAATTTATTATCGTAATGCAATTCCAGATGTCTCTCGCCCCACGCGCACATCAAGTCGAGAATATGCTTTAATGACCAGCCATACTCCGTTAATGAATATTCGACCTTGGGTGGAACCTGATTGTAGACTTTCCTCTCGATCAATCCATCTTCCTCAAGTTCCCTTAATTGCTGGGAAAGCATCTTCTGGGAAATGCCGGGCATCATCCGCTTCAATTCACTCGGACGTTTCGTCCCCAGGATCAAATGACACATGATGACAACCTTCCACTTACCGCCAATCATTTCCAGGGTCGCTTCGACCGGTATATGATACTTCTTCATTGCAGCCTCCTTATGGGTTCAAACCCTTGAACTCATGCTATTCCTACCGTTTGGTTCCTATTTCACCAACCGGTTACTATCTCACTCAATGGTAGTATTATCACCCAAAAGTGCGTACTTCTCAAACATTTCCGCCTGCTCCATAATGACGTTACGGTCCAATGCGACCTTCTCATAAAAACAACTCATAAAGGAGAATGAATAAATATGGATTTACAATTGAAAGACAAATTGGTACTCGTGACCGGCTCAACTTCCGGAATCGGGAAAGCGACTGCTGTCAGCTTCTTAAAAGAAGGGGCAAAGGTCATTATCAATGGGCGTTCGGAGGAAAATGTCACTAAAGTCGTAGAAGAGCTCTCCACCATGGGAACGGTGTACGGAATCAGAGCGGACGTATCCATTAAAGAAGAGACAGACGATTTGATCTCGAAAATCGATGAAATCGGAGACCTGGATGCTCTCGTAAATAATACAGGCGTCTTCACCGTGAAGCCATTCACAGAAGTAACAGACGAAGAATGGCTCGAATATTATCAAATCAACGTCATGAGCGCAGTCCGTCTTTCAAGGGCGTTCCTACCTAAGATGATGGAACGCAATCAAGGAAGAATCATCAACATCGCAAGTGAAGCCGGAATCAAGCCGTATCCCGAACTTATCCCTTATGGCGTTTCAAAAACAGCCCTGATCACGTTATCAAGAGGGCTAGCTGAAGTGGCAAAAGGAACAAACGTAACGGTCAACTCTGTATTACCGGGACCAACCTGGACAGAAGGCTTCGGAACGTTCATCACCGATCTTGCAAAAGAGAACGGACAGGAATTGGATGCCTTCATCACGGACTACTTTAAAAAAGATCAGCCTACTTCACTCATTCAACGTTATGCCACAGTAGAAGAAGTAGCCGACACCATTGTCTTCCTGGCATCCGAAAAAGCTTCCGCGATCAATGGAGCTGCTCAAAAAGTCGAGGGTGGAATCATTCAGCATATTTTGTAGATTACGGTTTTAATTAGTGCGAACGTCCTCTCGGGGCGTTCTTTTTTTATCTGACAACGTAAAGATGCTGTTTAAGAGTTTTTAGGCTCCAGAACAAGCCGCGCGCTTACTATTTACTACGGTATAACTAGGGTGGTGGGAGTTTTCTTTTCTTCCTTATGGTGGATGATTCATAGAAGGCGGGATTTATCGTTAAATGAGTTATCTCAAGCCATGTTTGGGAGGCTGGTTCACAATAAAGTGACGATTTTTCACCACTTGGGGCAGTAATCTTTTAGTTTTGGTTGAAAATCTTCGAGGTCGGACAGATAATCTTTGAGTTTGTACTGATAATCTTTCACTTTTGACACTTAATCTTTCAATTCCAGCGATTATTCCGTCACTTGGTAAAATAAGTAAAAATTATTAACACACCTAATAAACTAACCTTTAAAAGATGGATAGACTTTTCACGAAACCAGAGGGACCACGGTACCTGTCCCCCTGGTTCGCTCGGCGGACCCCGCGCATGAAAGCCTGCTGTATGGGGTGCCGAAGGAGGAAGTGGGGATATTTTATAAATGGGATCACGGCTAGACCGTCTCGGACTGAGGCGGTTTTTTTATAGGTACATTACCCATACCCGTGCATAGGATAAAATGAAAATGCCTTATGAAGGGATTGAGGAAGATGTATATAGACCCGAATATGTATTCATGGCAGCAATACTATCCTTATTATGCGAATGGTCAGTATGTTAGACAGCCTGTTCACCCTGCATACCCCAATGGCGGAGCGTATGCAAACCACTTTTATGATCCGAGGTTTTTGTATGAAAATCGTGCTATTCCATTAAAAGACTACGGTCCCAATCCACTCTCACTGAATATCAATGAAGCAGCCAAACAGAACAATACGTACCGCACAGCCCTGTGGACGGGAGAACACTTGCAGGTCACGCTGATGAGCATCGACGTCGGCGATGATATCGGACTGGAGGTCCATCCTGACGTTGATCAATTCCTTCGTATTGAACAAGGTCAGGGAGTCGTCCGGATGGGTAAGGATAAAAATAATTTGACTTTTGAACGCAGTGTCGGTGATGATTCAGCCATCTTTATACCTGCCGGGACGTGGCATGATGTCATCAACACAGGCAGCACCCCGTTGAAACTGTACTCCATCTATGCCCCACCGAACCATCCATTCGGGACGGTCCATCCGACCAAAGCGGATGCGATGGAAAGTGGGAATGGAAATGGAAATAACAAAGTACACGGAAAGACTCCGGATGAATGGGTGAAGCACACGGAATTTTTAGTGAAAGAAGGCTTGGAGGACGTAAAACGAGGCATCAACGCCACGCATATCCTTCAGGAATTCATCCTCATGGGAGTACTTGTAGGGAAAGGCTACACCCCTGAAGATGCGTACAAAACGGTTGAAGAGTGGGAGCGGACCGGGGAATCGAAACTGCTACAGCAAAGTAAAAACATGGGTCGTTAAGTGTTCATCGGGCTTCACAATTAACTAAAAAATGGTCAGACTCCCGAGGAAACCTTTACAGTTTCTTACGGAGTCTGACCATTTTTTGTTATTTATATGCTTTTTCAAGCCCTCATAACCGTTGATCACCGCAGCGACCTGGAGGCCGACTGCCACTGTCAGATAAAACCACTGAAAGTTGAAGGCGTTGTTGAAGAGCACCTGGATCCAGTCGATGAATGTCGGGTTCATCGTTGAATGAGTAGTTTAAATCCATGCTTGGGAGGCTGTTTCACAATGAAGTTTTGCCTCTTCGGGCAGTAATCTTTTAGTTTTAGTCGATAATCTTCGAGGTCGGATCGAAAATCTTTTAATTTCCACTGATAATCTTTCACTTTTGACCATTAATCTTTCAATTCCGCCGATTATTCCGTCACTTGGAAAAATAATACAGAACCCAACCCACATTTATTAAACTACCCTTAAAAAGATGGACAGACTTTCCCCTGACCCTCTCCCCCCAAAACCAAAATCAAACCAAGTCTGGCTCTTTCAACAAAAATAAAAGCCGGAAATCATTTCCGGCTTCCGCTAAGATTAAATCTCGTCTGTCAGTAGATAAAATAATTTATCATAATCCTCTTGGGTTGCATCGTCAGAGAATGCATTTTTAAAAAGCCCATAAGCCCTTTCATCATGTTCTTCCAGCCAATTGAAAGATTTTTTTGGGCCAAGATACCAACAACCCTGCAATTCAAAGTAGAGTTCCAGGCTGTCCTTAAGCGCCCAGAGACGCCTGTAATTCCCTTCGAGGTCACCTTTTTTTGAGCGCAAAACCATTTTTCTCAGCCAGGTCTGTAAAAACTCTCTTTCTTGCTTCGATGGTTTTTTAGGGCCTTCATTGAACAGGCGCTCGATATCCGATAAGAACCCTCTGGCAAGACCCCTTTGATCGAGCAATATCCTTCCTTCATGGACTCGTATAAATGACGAGGGAGTGTCCATTCTTTCAGTACGATAAATCCAAGCATCTAATTGTTTACCTTCAAAGAACTCCACATCGGTTGCATCATCTTCCACAGCATCCGAAAAACAGAGAATGTCCAAATCGCTTTCTTCCGTAAAATCGCCTCTACTGTATGATCCGTATAGGATGATGGTATGACAATCATATTTTTTCATTAATAACTCTTTCACTTTATTCAATAGATTTTCGCTCATCCGTCTACTCTCCCGACTACTCAGTTGTATCAACATCCATTTTTTTCAATTTTATCACACAAGGGCTGAAAAAAAGCAGGTAAATTCATAATCGAATTAGCCTGCTTTAGTAAAAATCCCACGACCTACAACACAATATCGAGTTTCTTTTCCCTTACCCACAACCATCTGCCAATAGCAGCAGCCAGGATGATCAACACCCCATAAAGGACCGGCACCAGCCAGATCGGAAGCGTCATTCTCACGATTCCCGAGAGAAGGTACGGCAACCCGAAGATGAGAAGCGCGAGCACGACCGGGATGTGCCCTCCGATCAAGGTGATGAAATTCGGAGCGAGGTTCGAGATCGCCATTGAGACGACGGCGAGGATGAAGCCGAGTACATAAATGGCTGCGACCGACAGCACGATGTATTGAACGAACGTCAGGTTATGCCAATAAAACCCTCCGATGAACGAATTGATCGGGACATCGAAAAAGGCACCTGGATCATTTAACGAATACAGGCTCAGATAGACGGCAAGCAGGACGGTCATCACGATGAACGCCGATAGCATGCCGGCTGCGAACTTTTCCAGGAATAATCGCCGACCGGTCTCCGTTGAGTATTGAAGGTCCGGCATCCGCTTGCTCCTGTCGCTCAGGAACAAGGGGGACACGACAAGCACAACGCTGATCAAGACGACAATGGAGATGCTCCGAAAGATTTCTTCCATGTTCATCAACGACTGTTCCGTATACAAGTTAAACTGTCCCGTCTCCTTCAGTTCGTTTAACTGCTTTTTCATGGATGGATTCGCACTGCTGAGTTGATTCGTCATGATCATATCTTGATTAGATTGGTACTCCAGTAATCGCTCCCGCTCCTGAAGCTCCCAGAATAGATTTATTCCTTCTTCAAAGAGGACTTTTTCTTTCATCCTTCCACTATGCTCCTTGAACTCACTATACGACTCGATTCCAGCTTTTTTAAAATCGTCCCGGCTCTGAATGAACTCATCCGCTTTTGCGACTTCCTGTTCATATCGCCCCCTGAAATCGGCTTTTTCTGCGTCGTCCATGTGCGGACCGTATTCTTCGACCATCTCGACCCCGATCCGGTAAGAGTCGAGGGCCGGCCTGCCATTGGGGAAGACCGATATGTCAAAACTAATCAATAAATAGTAGAGGACCAAATTAACAAAAGCGAGTACGAGAAGGATCTTCCAATTAAAGATTTTCTTTATTTCCATCCATACGATGTTCATAGCATTTCTCCTTAAAGGATGTCTTGTTTCTTGAATTTTTTCATAGAACCATAGCAACACAGGATAAAGAACACTGCCCACGCGATGAGCGTATGTATTTCATAGTATTTGAACATCGTGATCCCGCTGGTTGCCATCCACCACTGATGCGGGTTCAATACGAGTGTCGACAGGGTGAACCCGGCAAGGATCTTGAATACGGACGACCCCGGCATGAAGCCCTGTACGATCAGCAAGGCGATGAAGATGACCGAAAAGGCGATCATCGCGAAATAACTGTTCTTCAGCATCACGGACAGACTGAAGGTAAAGAGGCTGAACAACAGCATGCAAACGTACGTTACGATGATGCCCAAAATCAAATAGGTCAAAAAGGAGAAATCCCACCAAGCGACATACGGAAACTGCGTCTCCCAATTGAATCCGCTGTTGATCGAGCTGTGCCATAGATGGGCATAGTCGAACACGGTAAAGTATGCACCGAGGGTAGCCGCCAGGATCACGGCCGTTACAATAGAGGATGTGATCAACGATGCAGCGAGTTTATCGATCATCAGTTTTCTGCCTCTCCGCGTCGTAAAGGTGACGAGCCCCGTACCATTCTCGAATTCAAAGGTGGCGATCAGCGCCGTCGAAAGGACAACCAGGATCAGCGCCTCGATGACGATATGCCTGAACACCTTCTTGAACAAGAGGCCGTGCATCGCATACTGCTGCCCTTCGAAAAACCACTCTTTGTATTCTCCATTCTCTTTCAACTCGGCAAACCGGTCGGAGAATGCCTTGAATCCGGACCGAAGCATCCCTGCAGCATCACCCGTCAGCCGGTAGCCAGCGATTTGCTTTTCACCCAACATTTCAACATCGAATCTGGCATAAGCCTCGTCCAATGAGCCCGCCCGGCTAGCATACATGTCCTTAAGATGAAGAGTGTAAAAGGACTGCAGCTCCTCTTCGGTATAGGAATGTTGCCGTCCGTAACTTAAGTCCGCAAACAAATCTCCCGCACGTTCATAGGTCAAGCCGGACTTTTCCTGTGCGACAGCATTCAGCCGGTCCAAATCCATTGATATTTCCTTGTTCAACCCTTGAAGGGAATCGTCCGTAATCTCCGTCCCGTACGTTCCGGCAATCCCGTTCACCACACGAAGCTCTTCTTTCACATCGGAACTATTGATAATCAAAAAGACATTCCAAGAAAGGAATAAAAGTCCTAATAGTAGGACGACCGGTGACAATAGCGCTTTTTTACATTCCAGAAAAAGTATTCTCATGAGGATCTACCCGTCCAGTCGATCCCGGTATTCATATAAGAAAACATCCTCGAGATTCGGCACCGCCTGCGTCCAGTCCTGCTCCACATCCCCATCGTGAACGAAGCGCACCCGGACATTCCCCTCTTCCTGTTTCTCACCTAGAAGTGCGTACTTGGTCCTGAAGGCTTCCAGTTCCCCGTTTGACATCGTCGTTTCAAACGTCTTTCCCTCAAGCGTTTTGCAGATGGATTGGGCTGTTTCGTTATATAAAATTTCCTGATTCTTAATCATGATCACTCGATTCGCGATCGATTCGATGTCCGACACGATATGGGTGGAGATGATGATCAGCCGGTCCCTCGATAGGCCGGTCAGAATCTGCCGGAATCGTGCCCGTTCCTTTGGATCGAGCCCTGCAGTCGGCTCATCCAGGATCAAAATTTTCGGGTCATTGAGGAGAGCCTGGGCAATTCCGACGCGCTGGATCATCCCTCCTGAGAACTTCCGCATCTTCTTATTGGCGACATCAGCGAGCGCCACTTGCTCGAGCAGCTCATGAATCCTGCTCACAGCCGTTTTCTTATCGATTCCTTTCAAAGCGGCAAGATACAGTAAGTACTGCTTTGGTGTGTAGTGCTTGTAAAAACCGAAATGCTGCGGCAAATAGCCAAGGACGTCACGGTAGCCTTCATCAAGCTCGACAATATTGGTCCCGTTATAAAGGATCTCTCCCTGGGTCGGGGAAATAAGCGTGACAAGCATCTTGATCAGCGTCGTCTTACCGGCGCCATTCGGGGCTAGGAGTCCGTAAATCCCCCGGTCAAATTCAAGGTTGATCCCATTCAGGGCGGTAAAATCGCCGTATTTTTTCCCTGCATCTTTCACGACTAACATGTCACAAAACCCCTTCCGCCGGTCTCATCCGGACCAGCTTGCTTAAGTAATAGATGAAGCAGATGATGCTAACAGTGAGGACAACTGCGTACACAACGACCGGAATTGTCATCAGAAACCGGGTATAAGCCTGTTGGTCGATCAGACCAAGGAGGATATTCACACCGACCCAGCCACCTCCCGCCTTAAGGACGGCTAGTCCGGACCGTCCCCTCGTGAAGATCATCAGAAACACGATCGAGAATATAAATAAGGCAGTCATGGAAATCATAAACGCCCTCAGAAACTCAAAAGAATGTCCATTCCAAACAAGAAACGCGATGATGACCATATTCATCAAAATCGACAGGACGCTGAAATGAAGCATCCGAAATGCAGAGACCTGATAAAGGTTGTACTTTGCCGTCATCTCCACTTCAAAAACCGCGCTCTGCCGCTTATGGAAAAGATCATAGAGCGACAATGCCATGAACACTAGGGGGGATATCAGAAATAATGTGCCGTAAACATTTGCCTGATCAGTCCCCTTCGATAGAGCAGTCGTTAAAAACATTAGCACCGCTGTGACGGAAAGGATCAGGAACACCCCGTCCCTCGGATTCGCAAACAGATACCGGAACCCCAGCTCCTTCTGCAAGTCCCACATAAACGAGAAGAAGGACTGCCTCGGTTTCATCCCCCTACGGATGATCATCTGCACTTCACGGTCGACCCTCTCATCATCAAGAAAAGGTAGTTGGAATTTCTCTTTACTCATGTTCATTCACCTTCATTTCTTTTTTGATGTAGTTGATTCCCGAATAGTACCTCGTCTTCACGGTGGAAAGCGGGATCTCCAAGAGGCCTGCAATCTCCTTCAGCGTATACTCCCCGAATAGCTTCAAGCGGAGGATCTGCTGCATGCCCGTTTCCAGTCTGCCGACGATTTCTGCAACCTGTTCCACATCGTGTTTATACTCGAACCGGACGGTCAATTCTCCGATCCCTTCCAGATCGTTGCCCTCGAGCGGCTCTGTCAGTTTACGAGACTGATAGTGCTTGGAACGGAAATAATCCACCACCCGGTTGGAAGCGACCCTATAGAGCCAGGTCCTGAACGAAGCTTTCTTCGGATCATAATTCCCGATCGACTTAAGCGCACTGATGAAGATTTCCTGCGTCAAATCATAGGAGAGCTCTTGATCGACCGTCTGCTTGTATACAAAACCATACATTTCCCGATAATAGGTAGAAATCAATTCATTGGCCGCATCATGGCTTCCACTTTTCTTTATTCTTTTAATCAATCGTTCTTCTATGCTCATCATCTCACTGCCTTCTACCCATATATTCGGAAAGGAAATGGAAAAAGTTTTGGAATTGGAAGATTTATTTTATTATCTCTTATTTTATATAGATTTGATTGGGAATACCGCTGTTGATTTCCGTGCAAGACTTCGCTTTCCGCGTGTAGCCCGTGAGCCTCCTCGTTCCTGCGGGCTAGAAAAGCGGAAGTCGGCGTTTTGCTCCCTTTGAAGAATGTTCTTCGGGCTTTAGAGGCGTTTTTTGACTCAAAAGTTGAAGGTTAATTTTCAAACGGGAGCAGACCACTGGAGCTAGACAGGTCTGGCATTGGCTACTTCTCCCGCAGGAGTCTTCGTCTTGCACTCCAATCAAAAGCTGGGTTGGGTTCATAATCAATTACATTCTCTAACTGAGCTAACTAAAAAGAAGAATGCTGCAGTTCTTCAACAACAGCATTCTTCCTTTTCGTTTCAAAAATATTCTGCGCTCAATCCAAGATAAATGAGGAACGAAATGACAGCGAATCCCGAGAAGAACAAACCTTTTTGAAAAAGGGACCATTTCTTCATCCATCCCCACCTTTTCTTATCAAGGTCAAACCAATAGTAGTCAATTATTACCGCTAACACAATGATTATCAACGCTGACATAAATCCCACACGATCGCCTCTCAACCATTTATTTACATATACGAGTTACTTGGAAGAACGTTTCATTTTATTTTCTTTCTTAATGGTAAAGGGCCTAATGCTTCTGCCTCTATTCCCGAGCCTTCAATTTCCCCAATACCGTGGTCAATGTTTGATTAAACTGTTCTAACTCGCTGGTATCCATGTCGAGGTTCTCCAATAATCGTGACGGGATGCAGCTGGCTTTTTCTTTCAACCCTGCTCCTTTTTCGGTCAGGCTGATGATGACACTCCGCTCATCTTCTTTCGACCGTTCCCGGATCAAGAGGCCGTTGTTCTCCATCCTTTTCAGCATAGGGGTGAGCGTCCCGGAATCGAGGAATAACTTTTTCCCTAATTCTTTGACCGTGATCTTCTCCTTTTCCCAAAGGACCAGAAGTGCGAGGTACTGGGGATAGGTCACCCCAATTTCCTCCAGGAGGCTTCGGTATAGCTTTGTGATTTCTCTTTCAGCTGTATAGATTTTGAAACAAATCTGATTTTCTAATAAAAGTACATCATCCATATCTGTCGTATCCTTCCCTGAACTGATTGTTGAGATTATCATACAAAACCCGTTAGTATTTATCAAATTTAATTGTACACAACTTAATTGTTGACAACCATTAATAAGTGCATTACCATTTAGTTGTGCACAATTAAAAAATCTCATTTTACAAGGAGTGTTGGAAAATGGATGCATTATATACAGCAAAAGCAACGGCTGAAGGTGGCCGTGCAGGTAAGGTAACGAGTAGCGATGGCGTATTGGATCTTGGATTGGCGATGCCGAAATCACTTGGTGGCAGTGGGGCTGACGGAGCGACGAACCCTGAACAGCTTTTCGCAGCCGGCTATGCCGCTTGCTTTGACAGCGCATTGAACCTGGTGGCAAGACAGGCAAAGAAAAAGATCGAATCCAAAGTGACGGCTGAAGTATCAATCGGAAAAGATCCCGCTGACGGCGGCTTCAAGCTTGGGGTAGTCCTATCCGTTGCAGTTGGCGGAGTGGAGCTCGCTGAAGCGGAACAGCTCGTTGAAAAAGCACACGGAGTCTGCCCGTATTCAAAAGCTACAAGTGGGAATATTGAGGTAGATTATCAGACGACTGCTTTATAATAGTCGAAGATATGAAATAGAATAACAGGCTCCAACGGTCGATTGGAGTGCAAAGATAGAAAAAAAGGGACTGAACTTCAGAGTCAGTCCCTTTTTCCGTCTCGTAGCTCTTATCGTACTGACCGGAAGAGAAGGGATCCGTTGAACAGAAACGTTCAATCTGTTTTATCCGAAAGATGGGAAGGATGCTGCTGAAAAGTATAATCTTTTTCCAATTCGTGTAAAATACTCTTGACCTTATTGGAAAAGAGGCAAATAGGATGTTTCATGCTGCTCTCACAATTCTCATCTTAATAGTATCCATTGTCAGGGGGAAATGGAGTAGATGGAAGGATTTTTTGCCGACTATTTACTATTTCTCATTCTTTAATATGTTTTATCAATATATCTCCCTTTCGATAAAGAAAGTATGGGAATTGGAACAAGTGTTTATCAGTCAGTTCATAACGGACTTCGTATATACGTTTATCGCTTATCCCGCTCTGGTTGTTATGTTTCTTCATAAGTTTCCAGATCATCTCAGGTCGAAGGTATTGTATGTGGCGCAGTATATTCTCGTTTCGGTTTTCATTGAGTGGATTGCTTATCAATCAGGAAACATCGTGTATTTCAACGGTTGGACTATATGGTGGACAGCCTTTTTTTATTCTACGATGTATCCGATGTTGTATCTTCATTACGTAAAGCCTTTAACCGCCTATGTTCTTTCATTCATCCTCATTGCTTTTTATTTCTATATGTTTGACGTTTCTATTTTATAGGGATACATAGAGGACTGTGGGGATGGCTATTCTATAAAGGATATGATGTGTGTATGGGAGTTTTTTCTATGAGCCTAGGAGTGACGTTCTTTGCTGTTCTTCTTCTTTCCATTCTATTGCTATTCACGTTACCGCTAATGAAAAAGTGGTTTCAGCCAATTGAGATCTTCATTCTATTTATGTTTACATCCTATTTCTGTCAGAATATGTTCTATACCCTTTCTTCCCCTTATGACCGTATCAGTGTAGTGGAAGAACATTTCCCTTTTTGGACTGTCCGATTTCAGTATGGGGTTGTTTTTTCCATCACGCTTCTATGGCTGATGGTTGTCTATCGAACAGAATGGTCACTAGTGCGCAAGCTGGCCTTTACGTTTGCATGGATCATATTCGGGATTGTCGTTGAAAAGATTTACTTGCAAATCGGTGTGCTTCGATCCGATAGCATTAGCTGGTACCCTTCTGTGGATCTTTTCTTTTCGATGATTGTCGTTCTTCTCACACTAGCCTTCACGAACTTTCTCGGTAGCCTATTGAGAAAGGAGAATATACTATGAACGATTTCCTACATAACGCATACGAAATCCTCAAACCACTATTCCCGAAGCAATTTGATGAAAACGAATGGTTCACCATTACGATTTCTCTATTCGTCCTTTTCTTTTTTCTATATGTACACAAAAAGGCACATGCACTTCTTCGGACTGAAATCATCGCTATACTTCTATTTAATCTCTTATATACCACAGTAGGGGACTACTTCTTGGCCATGGATCCCTATGATTTTTATGATACGGTCGATCATGACAGTGGGGAGCTGATGGACGTACTATTGCAGAACATCGCGTATCCTTTTTTTCTTCTCATTCTCATGCACTTCTATGCAAAGCACAAACCAAACATCGTTCTCTCAATCGCTATGGGCGCATTGCTTCTATATGGGTTGGAATGGGTGTCCGTTGAATACTTCAACCTATTCACCTATAAAACGTGGAAGCCCTGGTATTCCCTCGTTTTTTATATTCCGGTCATGGCACTTAACATCTTGTTCTATCACAAGTTTCATCAGTATGTGTACAGGAAGATTTCATTAAAATCAGCAAGCCAATAGAGAAGTGTGGGGATTTAACCCACGCTTTTTTAATTTGTAACGACCGACGATTCGATTACAAAATTGAAGCTAGCGGAATTAAACGTTGTATTTTACATCGGATATTTTAGTATGTTAACCCACAAAAGGAAAGAAGGAAAAATTTGAAAAATACGTGTATAGTTATTGATGTGGGGGTGGAATTTCTTGCAATTATTTTACGTTCTAATCCTTGTTTTAACATTATTTGTTCTTGTAAATGGATTGTACTACTTGTTCATAAAAAGAACGAAGAACAAAATCAGTTCTGTTTTAGGCTTATTGTTCCTCTCGGCAGGGGCCGTTGGATTTCTTACGTTCATCTTCTTGATGTAAAATACATAAAACCGCCCTGTCCATTAATTAAAAGCGATATTTAACGTACGATTTGAAAGTAGAAAGGGGAAACAAAAATGAGCGAAATCAAAGACCTCATGACCAAACTCGACCAATTCATCGAAGACCGCAACTGGGGACCGTACCAAACCCCGAAGGACCTGGCCCTCTCGATCTCCATCGAAGCGGCAGAACTACTGGAGGACTTCCAGTGGATCAGCAGCGAAGAAGCCCTTCAAAAAAATGAAGAGAACATCCGCGAAGAAATCGCCGATGTCCTCATCTATTCATTGATGTTCTGCTCCAAGCTTGATTTGGACGTGAAAGAAATCATTGAAGAAAAGATGGTGAAGAATGCGCGGAAGTATCCGGTTCCGGTAGAACGGACATGAAGAAGAGAGGAAGCTGAATCATTTGTTTCTTACCGTTAACCAAAAAAAGAACGTGAAGCTCATCACAGGATGTGCCGCCTTATATGGTGGCCTTTCTTTTCTATACAGTTTGATCCGAGGCTATGAAATGAATGTAAATGCAATCATCCTGAGCATGTGCACAGGGTATTTGTTCTACCTCACTTCGCGGACACCTATAAAAAAGAAATGATAAAAGGACGGTACTGCGACGAGTACCGTCCTTCACGATCAATCTCTATCCCTCGCCACTTGCGTATCCCTAATATTCTTCTGAATCGTAATGGCTGCAAACAGACTGAGCACGAATGACATGCCGTAGAATCCTTTTTCACTCAGGATGATACTGCCGGCATTATATAACCCGATTGCCATCAAGGAAATCGCGACAATCACGGCGAACCAGCTGAGTCCGTAATAGATCCCTGAAACAGGGATATCCTCGTCCTTGTCCCTGACCGCTTTTTGCAGGGAAACCGCTGCATATAAGCCGAAGACGAGAACCGCGAAGTAGTAGCCCTTCTCGTTCAGCTCCATCCCGGCATTGAACAGACCGATCAGATACGCGGACACTCCTACCACCAGCGCCACCCAGCTTGCCCCTTTAAAGGCAGACGTCGGTTCTCCTTATTTTCGTTCCACCTTGATCTTCGGTTTCGTACCATCATTCTTCATTAACGGATTCTCATTGAAATCAGACATGGACCGCTCCCCTTTGCTTTCATTTAACGTGCAGATGCTTCCCTTTTTATCCTACCAATCATTATAGCAATTTTTTACAGATAATGTATGCGATTATTGCGGGAAATCTTCATACACCAGCATTATTTTTACAAGAAAAGGACAATACGGAGTGTCGGAACGACTGGTACCCTTGCACTTTTCGTCAAAACCCATTAAAGTATATACTGGTTGAAATCCATCCCGGTGGGGAAAGGATAAGACTGGACATTTCACTTTTTAATTTTGGGAACTCGGTTTCCCTGAAGGAAAGGGTTTACTATACTATGACAACAAATTTTTGGCATGAGTTGCCACGGCCGTTCTTTGTATTGGCACCGATGGAAGCCGTGACCGATGTCGTGTTTCGCCATGTGGTGAGTGAAGCGGCGAGACCTGACGTGTTCTTTACAGAGTTTACGAATACAGAAAGCTACTGTCATCCTAAGGGTAAGGACAGCGTGCGCGGGCGTCTGACGTTCACGGAAGACGAACAGCCGATCGTCGCCCACATTTGGGGGGACAAGCCTGAATACTTCCGCCAGATGAGTATCGGGATGGCTGAGATGGGCTTCAAGGGAATCGATATCAATATGGGTTGCCCTGTGCATAACGTCGCAGCGAACGGAAAAGGCTCAGGCCTGATCAACCGTCCGGAAGTTGCAGCGGAGCTCATCCAAGCTGCCAAAGCGGGAGGACTTCCCGTCAGCGTGAAGACGCGCCTCGGTTACACGAAAGTCGAGGAATGGCACGACTGGCTGAAGCACCTGTTGGAACAGGACATCGTCAACTTGTCCATCCACCTTCGTACAAGGAAGGAAATGAGCGAAGTCGATGCGCACTGGGAGCTGATCCCCGAGATCAAGAAGCTCCGTGACGAAATCGCGCCTCATACGTTATTGACGATCAACGGCGACATCCCTGACCGTGAAAAGGGACTCGAACTTGCCGAGAAATACGGTATCGACGGCGTCATGATCGGGCGCGGGATCTTCCATAACCCATTCGCGTTCGAAAAAGAAAAGAAAGAGCATACGAGCGAAGAGCTCCTCGACCTTCTGCGTTTGCAGCTGGATCTTCACGATCAGTACAACAGCGAACTCGAGCCTCGTCCATTCAAACCGCTCCGCCGCTTCTTCAAGATCTACGTCCGCGGTTTCCGCGGCGCAAGCGAACTGCGAAATCGCTTGATGGAGACGGAAACGACCGATGAAGTGCGTGCGTTGCTTGATGAGTACGCAAGTGTCGTGAAGGAAGATGAAGGCTTTTCGGTTTCTAACTAAAATAAAAAAAGAGGTCAGCCCCCAGTGAGTATTCACTTACTGGTAAGCTGACCTTTTTTCATATTTTGAGTCTTCGAATTCCATCTAGAAGGATATTTCTTTTCAACAAGGTTCGAAAGCCAAATCGCAGCGGCAAACACAATCAGATAAACCAGGAAGGATAGATATAGCTTCCATCCAGTATAGGTGAACACATGGAATTGCACGGATGTCCATTCGATCGCGATCGCTGCCCCTGCCCAGAAAACAACAAACAATAAAAATTTCAACCCATTAGGTTTGTAATGTTGATACGAGTTCACGACAAAATAAGGAAGAGTGGGGTATGTGATAAAGTGCAATACCAGATCAAATAACTCATGCGTTTTATGATCGATCGTGAAGTAAAGCTCATATGGTTTCACCGTAAGGGTTATATCCGCAAGCAGTGCAAGAAAGACATTGAACGACCAAATGATTGTGATCGTAACAGCCGACATGCGTTTCGGCAACATAAACAGTAGCGCCCAGGTAATGATGGTGGAAATGATGATAAACAGTTCATTTTCATCAAACGTCACAGGAAGAGGAAACATCATATGTGATTCACCTCTTTGCTTCTATGCATAGCTTTTTCTAAATAAAATACATAAACAGCCATTAATAATACAATGAGAATGTATCGCAAATAAGAATAAAACACATTCCAGTTGACCCATTCCAAGTAGTGAATGGATACGAAATAGACTTCAATCGAAACGAGTGCTGTTAAAAGGATGGACACTTGGATCAATTTCTTTAGAAGTGACCTTCCGGAGAACAACAGATAAATGATCCATAGGAGCAAAGCGGGCTTAAGTGACAACTCAGGAATCTTTTGTGTCCAGAAAACCAATTCATTGTAGGGATCCTGGGTTGTTAACTCTAAATTTAAATTTATGATGACGCCTGTATTTGTGAGAATGATATTGGATAAAAAATAACCTCCAATGACATGAACAATATTCATCTTCTTCATCAGAACATACAATGAAACAAAAGATAGTAGTGCTAAAATTAGATAGAGCCATAACGAAATCATCGCAGTCACCCATTTTTATTTAGATGGAAATAGGTTTTACATAATAGGAGGAAATTACACGGAATGGAAGAAAAGAAGCTCTGATGAAGCACGTTTATTCAAAGAAAAGAAGAAGTTTATCTACAGATGGATAAACTTCTTCTTTTCTTTAGTAGAGAAACTCGTTTCCACTGATCCTAAAGATTACCCAATTACCACGGTAAGCTGCCATCCTTTAGTTCCTTGTCCCAAATTCCCTTTAATTCATTTAGTACGTTTACTGATAGGCTTCCTTCTGATGCAGTGATATTCTGATGTAATTGCTGACTATTTTTCGCACCGGGGATGACGGTAGACACCGCTTCATGTGAAAGGATGAATTGGAGGGCTGCTTGTACCATCGAGCGATCCTCCCCGAGAATGCGACGGACGTCCTCGACTAACATCCCTCTTCTCTCGATTTCTTCTTCACTCCATCTGCTCCTGATTCCACTGAATCTACTTGAGGCATCATACTTTCCTGTAAGCCAGCCCGAATCAAGCGGAACCTTCACAATGACCCCAACACCTTGCTCTTGAGCTAGTTTCATTGCGTCAGCGGGTTCCTGATGAAAGACGTTGAACATCACTTCAATGATCTGACTGCCCGTCTTAGTCAAGAGCTCAACCATCTCTTTTCCTGTGTCCACAGATGCGCCATACGCCCTGATCTTCCCTTGTTTTTTCAAGTTCTCAAGCACTTCAAATTGCGGGGAGTCCCCGTGAAGGCTTGAGAAAGGAGGGTTATGTAGCAGAAGACTATCAAGATAATCCGTTTGCAGTCTTCTTAAACTATCTTCCACCGATGAAATCAATTTCTCCGGTTCGAAGTTTTGCTCATCATTGGGGTGGTGCCCACATTTGCTGCTGATCACGACTCGATCTCTTTTTTCCCTGAAGGCTTTTCCAAGAAGCTCTTCACTTTTACCCGATCCATAGTTAGGGGCGGTATCAAAGAAATTGCACCCAGAATCCATCGCCTGATCCACTAAATAGATGGCTTCTTCATCGGTCATGCTACCCCAATCCTTCTGATTGCCTAGTTGCCATGCGCCAAATCCTACTTCGGATACTTCAATTCCGGTATTCCCGAGGTACCGAGTTTTCATTATTGATCTCCCCCTTGTTACCTATCCAAATCTTCACTTCCCGACGATCTCATCCATTACCCAGTTCGTTCTCGCACCGGACTCTCCGGTACTCGGACACCCATCCTTATCCTGTGTCAACTCTCTTACAATTGTTTCGACTAGCGGCTGGTGGACATGCTCCGGACGTTCAAAACGCCACTCCTGTTGCCCTTCAACGGTTGTCAATATGACCGGATCATCCCCAAATGTCGAGAAGCTGATCTTCCCCTTGCTTCCGACAATTTCATTGTGATCCACGTCTTCAAACGCCGCGAAACACCACTTTCCAACCCCATGGACCCCGGATTGAAACTGATAGGTACCCGTCACCATATCTTCCGCCTCATAGTATCCGGCTTGATTCGAAGAAAATCCTTTTGCTTCCTGGATCGGTCCAAGCAGGAAGTCGAGGATGTCGAGGGTATGGCTCGCCAAATCAAAGAACAAACCGCCACCTGCTATGTCAGGCTGTACCCGCCACGGAAGATGATCGGGATCCTTCACATCGTCCCCGGGTTTTTGGTACTGAGTAGAGGAGACAAACCGAACGTCCCCGATTGCCTGCTCCTCCAGTAATTCTTTTATCTTCAAAAAACGCTCCTGTGCCCGGCGGTAGTATGCCACATACAAAGGAACCCCGGCCTCTTTACAAGCTGCCACCATCTCCCGGCATTCCTCTGCGTTCCGGGCCATCGGCTTTTCCACATAGACGGGTTTCCCCGCAGCCGCTGCCTTGAGGGTATATTCCTTATGGGAACCGGGAGGCGTAGCGATATAGACCGCATCCACCTCCGGATCGTTTATGAGCGCATCGGCATCATCGTACCACTTCCGAACCCCATGCCGTTCAGCATAGTCCTTCGCAAGCTCCCCTGTTCTTCGCATGACTGCAACCAGCTCTGAACCTGCTATCTTCTGAAAAGCAGGTCCACTTTTTTTCTCCGTCACATCGCCGCAACCGATGATTCCCCATCGGACTTTTTCGTAGATCATGAGTACGTTCCCCCTACTGATGTCGTTATCAACCATCATACCTGATTTTTCTGAATAATGGCTACGATTGATGCGTGAACGTATGCTGTTTATCTTTTGTCATCCCCATGCCATAGATCATAAACAGGGCAATGAACCAAAGGGGCGTCAGCAATAAGGCCGGACGCGTTGCATCAGAAACCAGCATGATCACGAGAATCACGGCAAACATCGTGAGCACGACGTAATTCACAAATGGCGTGAATGGTGCTTTGAATGTTGATTTCAAGTGCAAGTCTCGACGTGTTTTCTTATACTTCAGATGGCAAATAAGGATGACGCCCCAAACCCAGATGAAGCAAATGGCACTGATTGTTGTTACGATTCCAAAGGCTTGTTCCGGGATCAGTTTGCTTAAAAGGGCTCCCACGGATATGACCAGGGTGGACATGAAGAGCCCATTACTCGGAACAAAATTACGATTCAATTTTGCAAAGCGGGACGGTCCTTGGTTATTTTTACTCAAATTATATAAAATCCGGCTAGTGGAAAACATGCCGCTGTTACAAGCAGAAGCAGCCGATGTCAGCACCACGAAATTAATGATCCCGGCCGCCAAGGGAACGCCGATTAATCCAAAGGTTTTCACAAACGGACTTTCCGATGCATTGAGGCCCGTCCATGGATTAATGCATAAGAGGACGATCAGCGCACCAACGTAGAAAAACAGGATCCTCAACGGAATTTTATTGATGGCCGATGGAATATTCTTTTTCGGATCAGATGTTTCCGCAGCCGATACGGCGACTAATTCCACCCCGACATACGCGAAGATGACCATCTGGAATGAAAGCAGGAATCCTGATATCCCGTTTGGAAAGAACCCTCCATGGTCCCACAGGTTCTGGACCGTGACCGTCCCTGCGTCCGTCTTGAAACCCATCACCAACAGCACAACGCCAACCCCGATCAACGCAAGGATCGTCATGACCTTGATCAGTGCAAACCAAAACTCCAGCTCCCCAAAGAGCTTCACCGTCAACAGATTGAATCCTAATAAAATGATCACGCAGATGAGCGCAGGGACCCACTGCGGAATCTGAAACCAATAGTTCACGTACACCCCGACGGCAATCACATCAGCCATCGCCGTCATGATCCAGCAGAACCAATACGTCCAGCCCGTCACAAAGGACGCCCGCGCCCCGAGATATTCCTCCGCCACGTTTGTCAACGATTGATACCCCGCCTTCGACAACAGCAGCTCCCCAAGTGCCCTCATCACAAAAAAGAGCGCAACACCCACGATTAAATAAGCAAAGATGATCGAGGGACCCGCAAGCTGGATCGCTTTCCCGGAGCCTAAAAATAACCCCGTCCCGATCGTACCGCCAATCGCAATCAGCTGAACATGGCGATTGGATAAATCCCTCTTTAATTCTCGTTGTTCCAACCTTAACTCCTCCTTAAATGGTACAGAAAGCAATAAAAAGAGCATAAAAAAAGAGACTGGATGCGCTCCAATCTCATGGTCATAAGAATAACAAATACCTTTTCGTACGCCTGCAGCAACAACCGCCGGCACACCAAAATAAATATCCGATACTCTTCTGTCCTTTTGCCTGAGATTATGAACCCTTCGGCGCCGCGACAACATTCGCGGTCTCTCCAGAAGCTGCTCCTGCTATAGTATGATCCATAGCAATCATAGCTTTCTATGTGATTAATTTGTTTGGTTACTCGTTTTGCTTTTAATAGTTGATTATTTTAGTAGGAGTTGGGTGGGTTGTCAAGAGGGGGCAAACTTAAATGTATCATCATTAACATTAGTAGAGAAACAAGTTGATGAGGAATTTCCAATGGATTTCAAGAAGCCGAGACCAATGCTCTTGCTTTAAGTTGGAACCTTCCAATATTTTCATTTACAATAGAAACTAAGTAAATTGGATATAGGTGAGGATTATGAATATAGGTGAGAGATTGAGACAACTAAGAGTTCATAAAGGACTTACACAAGCTGAACTAGTTCAAGGAATTTGTTCAATTACGTATTTAAGTAGAATTGAGAACGGAAAAATAAAACCATCCACTCAATTTATAAAAAAAGTCTCGACTAGGTTGAATACTCAAGTAGAAGATTTATTAAACACCAGTTCACAAAACAAAGAAAATCGAATTGTTACGATTTTTAATCATTATAAAAGCCATAAAAAAATGACAGATGAAGATGTGTCCTTTTTATCATTACAAACAGTTGAAATGCATGGCTCAGAAATTATGGCAATGGTTTTCGGTACCCTTATTCGACACTTCCATAAAGAAAGATTATTAGAAAAAACAGAAGAACTTTATATCAATTCAACCCATTATATTGCAGAACAATATTATAGGGATAGCGAACATGAAGATTCATATTTCTTTTATTATGTATCATGTGGTGTGTACTTTTATGAAAAACAAGATTTTATAAGAGCAGACTCGTACTTCGTTAAAGCTGAAAGGCATATTTCCGGTAATGACTTAGAAGAAATGGGCGATCTATACTATAACCTCAGCATCACAAAACAAAGAATAATGGAAAATAAGTCTGTTGCTCTCCAGTATGTAGAAAAGTCTTATGAGATATTTAAGAAGACTCAAAATAAAACCAAATTAAAACAAGTTTTAATTACAAGAGGAGTTCAATATCACTTAGTGGGTGACTATGGAAAATCCTTATCAATTTTGGAGGATGCTACCCAGTTAGTAGAACCAGATGAATATCATCTTCAGGCTATGATTTACTATAATATTGGCAGAGTTCACCAAAAGCTGGAACAACATAAAGAAGCAATTGAGTATCTTCAAAAAAGTATAAAACTAAATGAGTTACTGGGAATTGAAGAAGAAAAAATTTATGCTTACCGAAGCTTAATTGAAATCTATATTGATTTAAAAGAATGGAATCAAGTTCATCACTTATTTGAATTGACCTTAAAAATCTCCGAGAAGTATAACCTGACTTATATGAAAATTGAATCACTCGCCATTAGGGCATATGCATACAGGATTAGAGGAGACTATTACACCTATGAAAAAGAAATGCAACGAATAATAGAAGAAGCTTTAAAGGAGAATCAAAGGTTCTTAGCCAAGAAGTTCTCAAAAGAAATAGGGGATTATTTTTATGAGCAAAGAGCTTACAAGAAATCTGCGGATTATCTAAAATTGCATATTCAGTTAGTGGAAGAAGAACTAGGTACTAACTCCTAGTAACCGCCGCACGATAGAAACAAAGAGTAAAATTTATCTATTTTTTCACAATAATTATGTGAATTTTACTAATGGTTTTTAACAATCCTCTTTTAATAAAATATATATGTAGGACAAAGATAATAAAAAAGGGGTTAATTACATGAAAAAGGTATTGTTACTAATGTTGATCTGTGGAGTAATGAATTATATGGATTTGGACACTAAGCATGAAAGCAGTGAAATCATTAGCGTGGCTACTAGTGAATCACAACCAAAACCATTCTCTTAAACGGACAAAGGTTAATTGCCTATTAATTTAACAAATTTGTCTTTATAAAAGTAAGATTAATAATAATTGTATAATAAGGAAAACACGAACCTAAATTACTTTGAGGCATGAGTATGATGATCATACTCATGCCTTTTAATTCTCCCTCATTCCTATGATAAGGCTTGAGGGAGATGAACATAATTAAGTTCTTAATGACAACCTCTCTTCATTCTTAAGTTAAACTACTCTGCGGCTTTTTGTGACTCTCTCAAAGGGATGGATAATTGCAGACTAGAATGATTCATTAAGATATATAGAAAAGAAATCGCCAGAAGGCACCCTGATAATGTGAATACGAATGTTACACTGAACATTTCGGTTAACATCCCGTAAAGAAGCGTTGAACAACCAAATAATAAGGAGGTCATGGCACTTTGGATGCTATAAATCTTTGGTAGATCATGAGATGTTGCATTCTTTTGTAGGTAGGTATTCAGAGTAATGGATTTAAGCTGTTCCAGGAATCCACTCATGATTGAAAGACATAAAGCAATCCAACCAATGGAGTTTTGTCCAAAAAGAATAGCGACAATACTTACTCCAAAAGCACTTATCATCAATACCTTCTTCATATGATTTTCTATGAACTGGTTATAACGGGCGCAGAGTAACCCCCCCACTATGATTCCGATGAAAAATGTAGTATTTAAGTATCCCCACCATGCCTCAGAGGCATGTAAGACTTCTTCTACGAATACATATAGAATGGCGGCGATCCATACTACATTTGCTACGGATTCCAAGAAAAGGACAATATGAATACTTCTTACTAAAGGTGTCTTCCAAATTATTTTCCAATCACTAATTAATGAAGCTACTTTGTTTTCACTCGTTTTCTTTTCAAATGGAGAGCGATCGATGATACCACTCATGAGTAGAGTAGATAGTAAATATAACGTAAAGGTTATCCAAATAACAGAGGTTCCACCCATCTGCGCTACTAAGATTCCACCAATTGCCCATCCCCCTAACTGGATTGAATCCATTAAGAGGTAAACAAAGTTATTCGCCTTGAAGATTTCTTCTTCTTTTACTAACCTTGGAAGCATGGATTGAGTCGCTGGTCCAGCCCATCCATCTAAAAAAGAAGTGAGCAAAACAAATAAGGTGAAATATGTAAATAAGGTGTCCTGTGATGTTTGTGAGAAGATTGCCAAGATCAATATAATCAACGTCTTGGCTGCTTGAGCGTTTAATAACAATGTCTTCAACTTATATCTATTTAATAATAAGGGTGAGATCATCCCACTAGTAAACCTCCCCATTGTGCTTAAAAACGGCACAAGGGCAAGATAGACAACAGACTCAGATATACTATAAAGAATGGAAATTAAGCCAACTAAATATAATATGTCACCAAAATTGGCACAAGTCTGCCCAAGCCAAAGTAACCGAAAGGAACGACTTTTCATTGTTACTCTCCTTTTTCTATTTATTTTAGAATGCTTATAAACCCGGAAAACATACAGCAACGAACTGAAGGACGGACACATCAGATGTGAGTTCGTAATTGTATGTTTTCCGAGAAATACTAATTAAGTAGAGTGATTGACGGTTACTTGGATAAATAAACGTTTTGGTATTCAGAATATAACAATGTAAGAAGGTACTCTTCTGAGGTTGTAATAAGTTCTTGCATCCTGGTTGTAAGCAAATTCCAACTTTCTGGATTTTCTCTTAAAGCGGTAATGGATAACTTTGTTCTGTTTAATAAAATTGACGTGCTACCATGGATCTTTATATCTTCGTCTTTAATTCCTAATCGTTTACGAAGACTAAGAATTTCTACAGCGACGATGATGCTATGGACTACCATATGTACAGGCCTTTTTTCACTTCTGATAGCTGAAGGCACCCAAGTGATTTCATCATTAATTTTTACACTGTTTGTATAATGACCGTAACATTGTTCATCCAGATAAGTTAAAATATGAACCATTTCATGTACAAGGGACTCTACAACATCCATGTCAGTCCAGCTTTCAGCTGGTTGAATCCAAATCATTCCGAGAGCATTAGCAGCAGACGCGCTCCCAGGAATCGTCACATCTCTTGTAAGTAATATCGTATCTACTACCATTTGAAAGATATCCGCTAGTTGACTGTCATTGCTTTTAATATACTGTAATGCCATTTGCACACGATTTTTGCCATCAAATTGGTTCGTCTGGTGACGACCATTTTCTTCAATCAAATCAAATTCTTCTAATAATAGTCCGGCTCTTTTTCTATTTACTAACGAGTCGTCGTCAGATTCCAAAATATCGGGTTCAAGTTCATTTCTGTAGATTATTTTCTCATTCATTAGACCATTATGACTTTGTAAAGCCGATTTTATATCCTTATATGTAGGTGCATCACTATTTAAATAGGGGTAACCTAACTTATAAATGGTCGTTAAAATGTCTTCATACCCTGCTAATGTAATCACTTGTATCCTCCTGACGAATTTGATTCAATTTTCTTTCACACTGATCTAGGATAAGTAGGGCATTTTCTGTAAGAATGTTCTCACGTTTATGCACAGAACGAATAGATTGGATCGATTTCCTTACCATTGGAATTAAATCCTTTGTATCCGGGTGAACATGATGTTCCCCTTCGTGCCCGATGACATACTCTCTTAATAGAAGAACTTCAGTAGCAACAACAGCACTATGAAAAGCTTTGTCCATTGGACGAAGTTGGGAACGGATCGCTGATAATCCATAGGTCTCTTTCTCGTTTAACCTCTCCTCACTTGTAAATAACCCGTATCTCCATTCATTTAAGAATAATAAAGTATGACCAAGCTCATGTATTAAAAACTCATAAATATCATTATCTGTCCAGTTTTCTCTAGGATTGATCCAAAGCGCCCCTACTAAACTACTAGCTGTTCCACCCACTGCAATCTTTGAAGAACTGAATATAATAGAATCTAACGCTAAATTAAATATCCATTCAAAAGGTGGATACTTTTCCCCAAGATTTTTAATCGCATTTTTCACACTTGAATAGATGGAATCATACCGTCTGGTTTCTTCTAAGGACATATCGTAATATGTGTCATCTATTGAAGTTTCAATACTAAACACATTAATGAATTTCTGGATCCTTTCCTTATCTAAAACGAAAGAAGGGAATAACTCGTTTGCAAAAGGGAGATGTGGCTGCATCTCATTGATTAATTTAAGGTATGATTTTCTTAATGAATCCCTTGTATTGAGAGATTCTTCATTTTCTTTAAATGGCATTGATAAAACCTGTAATGTTTCGATGTTTTCTTTTTCTCCCATCACTAATAACATGTCGTTCACCCTCCAAAATAATTATTATTTAGTTAAAGACCTTCACAACATTTAAGTCTGTGAAGGTCTTTGATATTAATTGCTGTCAGTTGCGAACATACGTCTTACAGTAGAGTTATAGTTCTTAAGTTCATTCTTCATTTTATTTGCTTCTTTTTGTGCATTATCAACATCGTCCATCGTAATTTCTTGAGATACTTGGTTTAATAATTCATTTAGACTCATTTTAAATTCCTCCAATTATTAGTTACTGTCTGTTGCAAACATACGTCTTACAGTAGAGTTATAGTTCTTAAGTTCATTTTTCATTTTATTTGCTTCTTTTTGTGCATTATCAACATCATCCATCGTAATTTCTTGAGATACTTGGTTTAATAATTCATTTAGACTCATTTTTCTTTCCCCCTTTCTCTTTGCTACCCAAAGTATAAATTGAATCAATAGTTAATAAGAAGAAGTTAAATTAGTGTATTTTATTTGGTATTTCTTCAACATTTTCAAGGACAAAATTAACAACTTTTTATATTCCTTTGTTGTGACATTACAACTTACCTTTACAAATGAAGGTTTAAGCAAATAAATAAATGATTATTTTGAAGAAAGTCCAAATGATATTGCATATATCCCTCGAGGTTACCTCGATAAAATGGATTTAAGACTTATCAATGGAGGTGATTGGCATGACGGAGCAACTCGTCATCGGAGGGGTGTTCGCGGCAGGGTTACTGTCCTTTTTCAATCCATGTATTTTACCGCTCCTGCCGGTGTACATTGCGTTTTTATCAGGATCACAGGCTTCTGAGAATGAACACACACGTGTTATCCGGGTCGGCTTCTTGCGACTGCATCCTGTTCTGATCATAAGGACCCTTTTATTCGTGTTTGGCATATCGACCGTCTTCATCCTGCTCGGATTCGGGTTAGGCGTTTTGGGACGATTCGTAACCAGTCCCACATTCATCAGCGTTAGTGGTGCAGTGGTGATTTTGTTTGGGATCTATCAGACAGGGTTGATTAAATTACCTTGGCTTGAAAGAGAGAGAAGGTTTTCGCTGAAGGGCGGAAACAATGGCGGATACGTAAGCGCATACCTGCTGGGACTCACATTCAGCTTCGGGTGGACACCTTGTATCGGTCCCATCCTGGGAGCCATCTTAAGCATCGCAGCAGGCGAAGGGTCGCCTGCATACGGCGGCTTCTTGATGCTCTTTTACACATTGGGGCTCGCCATTCCATTTCTCGTGATGGCGATCTTCTCGGATCTCTTGCTGCAACGGATGAGAAAGCTCAACAAATACACGGGCTATATCAAAGTATTTTCTGGTATCCTCCTCATCATCATGGGGGTACTGCTAATGACGGATCAGCTGAATGCAATTGCCGTTTGGTTTGAAAAATTTTAATCTGGAGGGTTTCTAATGAAAAAAAGTATATTTTTAGCCGCAGTGATCAGCGCTCTACTTCTCGTATTAAGCGCGTGTGGACAAGAGAAAGACATGATGGAGAAAGAAGATCAAATGCATAGCGAAGACATGAAATCTGAAGACAGCATGAAAGATGGCGAAATGCAAGAGGATAGCATGGGCATGGACGACGACAAAATGATGAAAAACGATGGTGATCCCGCTCCTATGTTCTCTTTGGAGGATCTGAATGGAGATGTGGTCAAACTTTCAGATCTTAAAGGAGAGAAAGTGTACGTTAAATACTGGGCTTCATGGTGCTCCATTTGTCTCGGTGGGCTTGAGGAACTGAATGCGCTGGCAGGGGAAGAGCAAGATTTTCGTATCATCACCATCGTCACGCCTGAATACAAAGGCGAGCAGTCTGCCGAAGATTTCAAAGAGTGGTTCAATAGTCAACCATACGATCATCTGACCGTACTTTTGGATGAGGACGGGAAATGGGCGAGGAAATTCGGGCTTATGGGCTACCCTAGCTCTTACTTCATTGGATCGGACGGCATTCTCGCAAAATCTTCACCAGGTCATGTAGATAACAAAACCATCACATCGAATTTTAAAGAAACCCATTAAGAAACGGGGAGATTTCACATGCGAAGTTTTTTAAAGAATAGCATCATGGTTGCCACCTTGGCTTTACTGCTGACAGCTTGTGCAGTCATGGATCAGGCATCAAAAGACTCTTCATCAGGAGTCTCACATGGTTCTGAGAATCTACCAGCTAATCCTAACGATGATGTGGATTATTCAACGAGCAAGCTTGAGGATATCTATTTTGCAGGCGGCTGTTTCTGGGGAATGGAAGCATATATGTCGAGGATTTACGGCGTTTATGATGTCACTTCGGGTTATGCTAATGGAGAAGGAAAAAATCCGTCCTATCAAGACGTGATAAAAGGAGATCGAGGTTTCGCGGAAACCGTTCACGTTCAGTATGACCCCGAAAAGGTCACATTGGAAAAACTAGTGAAAGATTACTTCCGGGTCATTGATCCGACAAGTGTGAACAAGCAAGGAAACGACGTCGGAACACAGTATCGAACAGGAATTTATTATAAGAATGAAGAAGACAGTAGCATCATAGTAGATGTAAAATCAGAAGAACAGCAAAAATACAAAAAGGAAATCGTGACGGAAGTTTTACCCCTCACGAACTTTTATTTGGCAGAGGAGTACCATCAAGACTATTTAGAGAAAAACCCGGATGGTTACTGTCACATCGATTTAAATAAGTTGGATGAACAAGAAACCGTCATTGACGAGTCGGACTATTCAAGACCGAGCGATGAGGTCTTGAAGGATACGTTAACCGACAGCCAGTACGCTGTTGCCGTATTAAACGATACCGAGAGAGCCTATTCAAACGAGTATTGGGATAATTATGAACCCGGCATTTATGTCGATGTGGCAACCGGTGAGCCTTTGTTCTCCAGTCGGGATAAGTATGACTCCGGCTGCGGGTGGCCCAGCTTTACAAAACCGATCATCCCTGAAGTGGTGACGTATCATCAAGATACGAGCTTCGGAATGGAGCGTACAGAAGTGCGCTCGAGGGTCGGTGACATTCATCTTGGCCATGTGTTTGATGACGGACCCAAAGATCGTGGAGGAAAACGTTATTGCATCAACAGCGCATCCATTCAGTTTATTCCGCTTGAAGACATGGATGAAAAAGGCTATGGCCACTTAGAGATGGCCGTCGAACAATAAATTAACATGATAGGGACGGGGGTGATGAGACGATGTATACACTATTGATTGTCGAGGATGAGGATCTGATTCGCAGGGGGATTGTTCAGTTCGTACCCTTTGAGCAGTTGTCCATTTCTCAAATTCATGAAGCAAGTAACGGATTGGAAGGACTTCAACTCCTACAGTCGCATAAAATTGATCTGATTCTGCTCGATATAAATATGCCGAAGATGAACGGCCTTGATTTTGCAAAAAAGGTCAAGGAGCTTCAGCCGCTGGCCAAAATTGCGATCATCACAGGCTATGATTACTTTGATTATGCGGTGACCGCCTTGAAGCTTGGTGTCGATGATTACGTCATGAAGCCGGTCTCCCGCAAGGATGTCAGCGCAGTACTCTCCAAGCTCGTTGGCAAGCTGAAGAACGAACAGGTGCAAGCGGAAGTATATGAAACAATTACTTCGTTTCAGTCCAAACAGTCCGCGAGTGAAGACAATGACCTAAAAACAGAGATTTCCCGACTGATTGAAGAAAACCTGAATAACCCCGAATTGTCACTGTCCTTTTTAGCTACAGAGGCAGGCTTCAGCTCCGGACACATGAGTGGTGTATTCAAGCGTCTGTTCACGGTTCCCTTTCAAGAATATGTCGTCACGCTACGGCTCGAACGGGCAAAACTTTTACTTCTTACCTCGAGTAAGAAAATGTACGAAATAGCCGAAGAAATTGGCTTCGATAACCAGAATTACTTCAGCACCGCTTTCAAGAAAAAGTACGGCTGCTCACCACTTCAGTACCGGGAAAGGGTTAGGGACGAATGAAACAATGGTTAAAATCACTTCGGGCACAGATCTTTCTGTTCACAATGTTGATCAGCATCATCACGATCAGTATACTCGGCATCATTGTCTACTTCGGAAGCTCGAAAGTGGTCCTGCAGCAGTCGATCCAGACGTCCAAGATGGCCGTCGAGAAAGGCAGCGCCAGTGTCGGCATGTACATTGAACGATTGAATGTACTGTCGGAACTCCTGGCAAAAGATCCTTCCACAAAGCAGGCGTTGTCTTCTGAAGATCGGTCCGGAGAAAGTAACTTGAACACAATCATCAATAACGTCCTGGATTCGGACCCTAATATCCAATCGGTCATCGTGATCGGAAAAGACGGGTATGTGATGTCGAATGAGAAGGACCTGAACATGACCCTTTCCTCTGACATGATGAAGGAAAAATGGTATACAGCCGCTTTGAAAGAGCGGGGCATCCCAGTGCTTACGTCGGCGCGCATGCAGAAATTTTCCATGGACCAGGATAATTGGGTGATCTCCATCAGCCGGGAAGTGCGTGACGAAAGCGGTCAGCATTTGGGCGTCGTGCTGTTGGACATTCAATATAAAGGTATTGAAGACGCCTTTCATGACCTGATGCTAGGTCAGAACGGCTACGCCTTCATTTTAAACAACAGCGGAGAACTCGTTTACCACCGGGACCCGTCTTACTTCACGGATAAAGGGAAAAAACAGGAACTACTGGACATATGGAAATCGAAAGAAGGCTATGACGGAGCCAACAACACGCTCGTCCATAAAGCTAACATCCAGAATTCCGACTGGGTGCTTGTTGGGGTCAGCTCATTGGATGGCCTGAGCCAAGTCCGGAAACAGCTGCTCGGTACGATCCTCATCGTCGGGATTGGTTTGTTTGTACTCGTTCTCATTGTGACCCCACTGGTCGCAAAGCGTATTACAAACCCTATCCATCGACTCGAAAAAGCCATGCAAAAGGTACAGCACGGCGTACTGGATGTCCATGTTACCGAGAGCGGGATCGCTGAAGTCGAACACCTCTCAAAGCACTTCAATGTCATGACGAAAGAAATCAAAAGACTGCTGAAAGACATCGAGCAAAAGGAAAAAGATCTACGGTCGTATGAGTTGAGCGTGCTGCGCGGACAAATCAACCCGCATTTTCTTTACAACACACTCGACACAATCGTCTGGATGGCAGAGTTCAACGACAGCGAACGAGTAATCATGGTCACCAAAGCACTCGCCCAATTTTTCCAACTGTCCCTAAGCGGAGGAAACGAGTTCACCACCATTGAAAATGAACTCAATCACGTCAAACAATACCTAATCATCCAAAAGGAACGCTATGGAGAAAAGCTTAACTACACCATCGATGCAGACCAGGAAATCCTAGAGGTGAAAATTCCGAAAATCATCCTCCAGCCGCTTATCGAGAACGCCATCTATCACGGCATACGCGAAAAATCCGTGAACGGGCATATTCAGATTTCAGCCAAGAAAGATGAGTCCTCAATCAAATTGATCGTTGAAGACGACGGCGTTGGATTTGATCCTCAAACGCGATTAGAACAAGTTTCGGATGAACAGTCGATCCGTTTAGGCGGCATCGGCATTCGGAATGTGGATGACCGGTTGAAGCTTTATTATGGGGAAGAGTATGGTGTGACGGTGGATTCTGTTGTTGGGGTTGGTACGAGGGTTGTTGTGGTGTTGCCGGGGGATTTGGGGTGATTGGTTATTGAGAAAAAACAGACGGCAGAACTGTATTGGCCCGTCTGTTTTTGCTTTATAAGTTTTAAGAGTTCAGCTTCCCAAAGACTATTTTATTCTTTAAATTTCTATGAAAAGTACTTACTCAATGTAAATCTATTGCTCACTCACATAAAGATTTCCTTACTATATGTAGAATACAAATTCTTCATTCCCTAGCTTCAATTTGGTACCTGAGAAAATTTCAACTTCCTGATTCACAGGAATAGCTTGGTTATCAAGATATGTCTTATTTGTTGAATTATTATCGACAATAAAATAGCGATTGCCCTTAGTAATGATGTCAGCATGACTACGACTGATTGCGTTATTATCTGACACAAAATAATCGCAGTAGCTTTTTTCCTTTCCGATACGGAAGGAAGGTTTATTAACACTTATTTCTTCTTGAGATTTTTCTCTAATTAAATAAGGAAAAGTTGGTTCCTCGTAGTAATTCACTCCAAGTACAGTAGTACCGCCAACATCATCTTCTCCCAGTACTGTAGTCCCGATTTCATTTCCACCTAGAACAGTTGTTTCATTAAGAGCTGGTGTTCTCCTTGAGTCTATATAACCTTTTGTTGTAAGCTCCGAATTACTATTCGGAGAAATATGATTTTGTATGTTCACTAGAATACTAGGTTGGATACGAGTTAATGGATAACCGCATTGCCCACAGTATTGTTTATTATCATTATGTACCTTTTCACAATTTGAACAAATTTTCGAGTCCTCTTGGGTCACATTTGAAGAATTTGTTTGATGGTTTAGATGATGTACGAAATTATTTTCTTTTGCAGATTTAGTTAATTTTATGCCACTCTTACTTTGTGAGTATTTCGTTGATTCGACAGGTGTTAATGACGACATATTATCTTCTTTTACTAATGGTTGATCTGATAATTCTATTATCAACTCTTCAAAGCTATTTAATGAAAATTGTTTAGCGCTAAAGTATTCTAAATAATCTGAGACATAATCCAGATTTTCTTCCTTATTAAAGGCAAATTTATATGGTAACTCACTAAAAAATGGAGCTAGATCCTTTGTTGTGTGAGGATTAACTACAGGGTAATAAATACATGTTATTTTTGTTGTACTAGGATTAATAAAAATATAATCTGTATCAATCACTAAATTATTGATATTCATTAAATTTTTCTCACACTGCTTAATTACATTAATAATATTAAAAACAACATTTAAGAAATTTTGTTTATTAATAATTCCATTAATGTAAGTTTTTATGGGCATACTATCAACAATAGAATATTTCAATACTTTACCACTAAAACTCTTTTCTTTTTTAACTGGACTAAGGTTCTTGATTACTCCTGTAAAAATATTTTTATATTCTCTTTCATTTATGATTTCATTTTTAGTTAATTTATTTTCAACAATATACTTATTTGCACTTCGCTTAATTCTTATTCTCCCCATAATAATCTCCTGTTATTTTCTATAATTTAATGTTCTAAGTTAAAAATGGACTAAACGGTAGTTTCATACACATTCCGATTATCTCACTAAATATAAACTAGGATGATGATCCGGCCCCTTTCTGCTACCGCAATGGTGCCTCATTCTTCACTTAAGGTAGAGACGATAAAATTTGGAACCTCGGGACTAGCTTTCTAAGAAAGATGTCCTTACAAAAGAGGTTTTTCAATAGTAGTAACTCAAGCTTTTTTTAAGATTATTATTGTTCACCTCTAAAACGATTCCCTGTAAATTATATGTAATAACTCCATACCTAATTATACACAATTTCTTCCTGTTTTTTATAGTTTTCAATAAAATATACCTCATTACCAGTTCCTAAGTCCCGATTCAATATTCGTTGTTGGAGATATCTTATCGGTTAACTTTTATTAATAAGTACCATAGGTATTATAAAATCTGAAGATAAAAATCTAGTTTTGATTATTACAGTAAACTCCTCTAACAAGTGTATTTAGTTTTATTAAGAAAAATAAAAATCTTGAGATGCATTAAACATCCCAAGATTTTCTTTGATTTTACTATTACTATTTTTATTGTGCAGACCTAAAACCACTCTGTAATTGTTCATCCACTGAACTAAAGGCTTCAGCTGATGAAACAGTTGCATCCCCTAAGCTTTTAACTAATTCCGGGAACTGGTCAAGGCTTTGTTTCATCGTAGTGTACATATCGAAATATGCATCCTGCGACAACCCATCCCAACCGTCAATGATTTCGCTGATTTTAGCATCAATGAGGCCAAGGATATCAGAAAGGTCTCCGGCATACTTAATAAGTTCATTTCCTTGCGATCCAAGTTGTTCAGGTGTAACTCTAATATTTGCCATTTTGTCATTCCTTCTTTCTTTTCATTTTATATTAGCAACAGCAATTTGCTGAAATGCCCTAAATCTTGGTTCTTTCAATATGATTTTCAACCAAATCATCATATTCTTTCGATGCAGCATCAAGTATGTCTTTTAAGGTATCAAGCAATGCAGCATACTTTTCAATATTATCTCTCCAATTTGCATTGACCATTTTATGAAAAGCTGACCCCGCTGGTGTTGTCCAACCGCTGGCATTTAAATCAACAAGGCTATTGTCCAGCTTTTTTGACATCTCTCTCAAGTCTTGAGCAATGTGGGCATATCGATTTCCATATTCCTTTAAGGCAGTTGTATCAAAAGCAAGATCGGTATTACGTTCATAAGATAAGGCCAAATCAGCCACCTGCTTCTTCATAGAATTTTTCTAATTCAGGTTTTAACTTATAGGCTTTCTGACGTTCCTCTTTGGCTTGAGATGCCTTTCCTAATGTACGATAAATATCCGCTCTAAGAGTATACACTTCAGCAATATCCTTACTTATGCCAGATATAAAATCTAGCAATTCTAGAGCTTTTTCATATTCTTCACTATCCTTCAAGCACATCACTCTATATAAATATATATCGATAGCAGCGGGGTTTTCCAAAGTAGCTAAACGGTATATAGAATTTGCCTCGCGATATAGCGGTTTTGCCTCGTCAAGCTTGCCCAGTTGCCGTAAGCAAAACGGTTTATAATATAGAGCAGCGTAATAATAGGAATCTTCTCCATCATTTGTTGCGATAGCAGAAGCTATTTCAAGCGCCGTATTATATTCCTTCTTCGCAAGATGCATATTCATAAGCATGAACCTAGCTTCACCTTCGAAAAAATCTTGACTTTCGAGCGCAATACATTCATTACAACATGTAATAGCACGCTCGACATCATTCTTTTCTGCCGCGATTTGTGCTTCAAGCATGATGAAAGCCCTCTTCGCATCTTCGAAATACTTCATCTGTTTGGCAGTATTCAATAGTTGGTAAGCGAGGTCGAATTTTCTATTTAAAGCGACGCACTTAACATATTCGTACATCAATTCTGCATCTTCCGGGAAACGATCGGATGCTGACTTGGCAAATTCAACTGCTTCTTGAAGCTTATCCTTGTGTATTAACAATTGAGTTTTCAAATGATAGCCATCAAATAATTCTGGAGAATTCTTAAGTAACTCCTCGATGCTCTCTTCGGCATTGTCAATCATATCTAAGCGAACCAAGGTAGTAATCTTTTTTACTAAATAATCTGGTCTTGACGGATTCTTGATACAGGATTTTTGAAAATATCTAAGTGCCATTCGATCATCGTTGAGGTGCTCATAGGCCATCCCCATAAAGAAGAGCATTTCATCACTATCGTATCCTGTCGAAATGGCCAAATTATAATTCTCTAATCCCTCATGAGCCTCGTCATTCATAAAGCAGGCATTCCCACACAGAAAATATAATGCACCACTTTTTTCGATTAAGAGAGCTTTCTTGTACATGTTCTTTGCTTCTCTGTATTCATTTGCTGCCATGTGCAGGTCACCGTAATTTTTATAATTATCCACTAACATAGGATCAATTTCTATTGCTCTATCAAACTTTTCTTTGGCAGCTGGAATATTACCCGCTTTTAAAAGAAGTGCTCCTTGTTGATTTAAATCCTTGGATTCCAGTCTCAATTCAGTTGCTTCCATAACGGCCTCCTATCTATCTTCAACAATTACCTTTATTGGTGAATGATTTTCAATTTCCGAAACGAAATTCACTTCAGGAGCAGCACTTGTTCGGAAAAAGCATAGACCACTAGTAGTCTTATCAGTTGTCGCTTGTGAAGGCAATACTCCATCTTTGCTGTAATTAAACCATTCAACACTTGCAGTTCCATAAATGTGTATTCGTTGTGATTTGCTTTTGTATAAGATACGATCAATATCTTTATACATAAACTTGTTTATTTCCATCCGAGTAACTTTCTTATCATAATATCGCTTGGGTCGGTATAAAACCAAATAATCATTGTGGAATCGCAATTCAATGGGGGATGGCGCATTTTTGCTTCCTCCTGCAGTAAAGACCCATATAACCACTGGAATAAACAGGACTTGAGTTGTCCAGGACAGTTCGGAAAATAAATTGTCCTGAAATACCATAGATAGTACAATAATAGATGCTATTACAATTAATAGTACATTTCTAAGCTTACTCATTTTTTCATTTTTTGGAACCAAGATATTTTCATAAGTTGAAAGTACATGATTTGGCTGTTCATTCGGCTGCTCCATATTCACACTCCCCATTATACGTTTCTTGCAGGTATATTAACTTCTGGTATATATACATCTGGTGTCGATATATTAATACCGGAACTATTTGACAGTTTGTTCATGATGTCTGGGTTGATAGGATTATCACTTTTAGATGTCAAAAAATCAAAAACAGTTTTTCCTTTATCGAACATACCTTTAAAATCACCAACTTTAATTGCACTGTATGGATCTCCTTGAGCAATTGGTAAATCCACTATCGTAACGCACGGAAAGGCAATTTTTTCTTTGCCAACCTTGAATAGATTATCAATAGTAAACCCACCTTGTATACTACCCTTAAATACGTCCAATATATTGCTGCTTGATGAAAATGTATTCTTATTAGTTTGAATAAAATTTAGCACAGGATTTGTAGAAGTACTGGCGGCTTCCTTAAAATTGAAAAATCGTCCCTGCATGTTTCTCCAGAAATCAGCACTAACTGCCTTTACAAAGTCCTTTCCTGTTTGTTGCCAGCCTCCGAATCTGACTGCTTCTCTAATGTCATAACCTATATCGATCACTGACGTTTTAATCTTGCTTCCCATAGTCGAAAGGCCCCCACTAGATAACACATCTCTGATACTAATATTCTTAATATCATCCAGACTTCCTGTTGCCCACTTATATCCATTTTTCATAAGATTAGTGCCGCTACTATATATGGATACAACACTACAAACTGTGTTCACCCAATCAATTCCTGTTGCGACACCATGCCAAAAACGGCTATTCGTTTCCTTACGAAGGTAATCTTGCATTGTATTGGTATCACTTCTTCTTTTTCCGGTAGCAGGATCATCGCGCAGCCACGCAGAATGTAAACCGCGACCCTCATTAATTATATTGGCCACCCCGTTGATTGCTGCTATAGCACCTGCTACAACACCGGCAATGATAAAGATCAATGCTCCCCCGGTTACAATGGCACCTATTATCGCCAAGACACCAATAACCACCTCTACAAATCCAACCGCTATCCCCTTTAAAAATTCTTTTCCGCCGTCAACGTTATACCATGCATCAATGGCATCCTTTATGGCGTCTCTTCTAGCAAAAATCTGATCTTTCCCATCTCCCAACCATCGGCCGAGGGATGTCTCGTTTCCAACACTTGTAAGGAAATAGTGGATGGCATTCTCTACTTTGCTGTTTTTAATGCCGTGGTTATCTTTAAATGAGGCCGTCAAAGATGAAACCCTTGATTTCACACTTTTATCTGTGGATTCACATTGCTCTTTTAAATCAATTAATTCAGCCGAGTATTTTTCAAATTTATTCGCTTCTGCCCTTAAAGCAGAGATTTTATTGTTTGCTTTGCTCTTGGCTGTAGAAAGATTAGAAGACCATGTACCGTTGTACCTGTTTAGTTTTTTATAGACGTTGTCATATACAGCATCAGCGTATCGATCTAATTTTCTGGCAACAGCTTTTGCCTCGCCGGAGGCATCCTTAAGACTGCCATAGGATATGGAAGCTATACTCACCGCTACTCTCCTCCACCTAATAATTTTTTTGCTAAAGCTGCCTTTTCCTCAGCTTTCTTTTCCTTATATTTGCGATAATAATAATCTTTGTCTGAAATTGCTTCCGATTTCAAATGTCTCACTCGAGCAATTTCATCCTCCAATTCGTCCTGGGTTGTACTTAGATCACGGTCCGCCCCAACAGATTTTTCTTTTTCGTTAGCTAAGGAGTTCGCACTGGAGGCAAAGCGGGAATTATGTCGAACCCCTTTGGTTAAATCATCTATTAATCTATCTAGTCTATCGTTCACATCCAAGATTTCATCAAATAAATCATAATGAAGATTATCTAAAATCTTACCTAAATCCTTCAAATTGTCCTCATAATCCTCTGCTTTGTTTTTATTTTTTTTGTATAGATTATAATAATACGAACTGCTAGCCAACACACCTCCCCCTTTCGTTAACCTTTCGAAGACATATTGAACTGTTGACGGATTTGGTCATCAGCTGCTTCATAATCTGCTTCAGAGGTGACCAACGCATCATAGATTTCCTTTAAAGTTTCCCCAAAGTCATCAATTTTCTTAATCAGGAGCTTATATTGGGTTTCGAATTCATTTCTGCCTTTACCGACCCAGTTCTCATTGATTTTCTGAGTGATTTTAGAAACCTCTAGATTGACATCGTTAAATGAATGTACGATTTCCTTAATTTGTGCATGAGTAGCATATATTTTAGCTGTATCAATAGTACCATCAACAACTGCGTTACTTGACTTTTTCGCCATAGCCAACACCCTTATCAAAGATTTTGATTTTACTAAAAGTACTGCCTTCGAAACGATAACCATTGGACTTGTCGAAGGACGTTTCCGTTCGTATTCTGCCAGGGACATCAAACATTTTATTTTCTGACAATGGTGCAAAAAGTATAGCTTTTCGTTCATCTTTAACTGCCTTTAACACTTCAGATGAATTGAATCCAACTGGTTGATTTTCCACCGTAGTGAGCAGAACAAATGCACCAGCTTCATTCGCACCTTTAATTAACTCTGCAAATGATTTGCTATCATTCCTGTCATTACTTATTCTTTTGTATGCTTCGGTATTATTGAGGACCAGAAGCTGATATGGCCTGTCTTCAATCTCTTCCATTTCATCATGTCGCCTTCTGGAAATATCTTCACAGAAATCATTTACCAGCATTAGAGCCTCAGAAGTATCACTTGTGTACCTTCTGACGAATCCAAAAGTTGAGGACTCTCTTAATGACTTGCATTTATCGTCGATTACGGTTGCTTCTACATTATGGAATACAATCGTTTCATTCAGCATTTTTAGTAAATTAATGGTGAATTGTTCTTTACTTTCTATATCACCTAACAAAGTCATAGAGCCGCCAGTATTCATGTTCATAATGGAATACTCTACAGTAGCGAAATCCATACCAATCGGCAATAGACCTTTTTTTCTAAATTCATTTCCGCTTGTTTTAAATTCCTCATGAAGCATAAGCTTTTCAGGCACCATTGGAATGATACGGGCCTTACTAGAACACTGTGAATTACGTGTTTGGATAAACTGCTTAAGCTCCAGGCTTCTTTCGGCCTCCTTGTCGCTGTGACCAAATATCGCAGTTTGATACTCAAGAATTCGTTTATCCAGCATTAGCAGCCCTCTGCCTGTATTTTCTTTAGGAGTTTGCTTACAATGTCCAAATGCTGTACTATACTCACCTTTATCATTGCAGTTTAGCACAAGCTTCCTGCCAAAGTTTGCCTGGGTACGATAGTTTAATGCATTTGATGTTGCTGCAGTTATAACAAACGATATTCCAACACCTTGCGCTTCCCGGCTTAGGCTATTCAATTCCTCAGCCTGACTCGGGAAATACTCCTTAAATGCTGCCATATTGTCAATAACCACAACAACCATAGGAATATCCTTATATCCTGCATCAAGATATGCTGAGAAGCTACCTACACCTTTGCTTGAAAGCATGGTTTTGCGTTCAACCACCATAGAGTTAAGAAGCTTAAAGAGATTTTTGCATTTTTCCTCTTCATTTGATAAAACCACACCACCAACATGGGCAGAGTTTTCAAAGATTTTCAATACCATGCTTCCGCAGTCTACTAAATATAGATTTACTTGAGAAGGATCATACTTTTTGATTAATCCGTAGGTAACAGTTTGCAACATCGTTGTTTTTCCGGTTTGTGCTGAACCTACAATAAATATATTTTCCTTGGAGGGATCTATAACAACTTGACCTTGTCGTTGTTGTTCAGGGTCATCATAAATACCGATTGGCACAGAAACTTTGAAATCACGATCGATTCCATAGTCAATCATATCTGTATTAACTACATCTGCTAGCGAAGGCAGACAAATACCTGGAAGCTGTTTTATTCCTTTAACCACACAAAAATCATGGACATAGTCAACAATCGTTTCAAGTTGGCTCTTTGATTCAACTGCTGTTTGTGTTTTAGAGTTTGTATATACAAGTTTTTTCTTGCCCCATATGTTTCTTTCGTAAATTTGGAATATTCTTTCGTTCATATCATTTCCGGTAGGAACACTTCCACCACTATAAGCCGATTGGAATAAATCAAAAACTTCATTATTTCCTACTTGAAAATAAGCGCGCCCAGGCTCTACAATTTCTGCCGCAAGAGGTGTTTTAATCACCTCGTTACTGTCTTCCTTTGTTTGAACCTTAAGACACAATTTAAATTTTGAGTTACTCCATATTTGATTGTCTACAACGCCCGCTGGCTTTTGTGTAGCTAGAATAAGATGAATACCCAAAGTTCTTCCTATACGTGCAGCTGAAATAATCTCTTTCATAAAATCAGGGTGTTCTGCTTTCAGTTCTGCAAATTCATCCACAATCATGATTAGATGCGGGATCGGTTCGTCCACCTTTTGGGACTTATAAAGTTTAATATAATCATTAATATGGTTGACTCCGCAGGCTGAGAACATTTCTTGTCGCTTAACTAGCTCCGCTTTAATTGACGATAACGACCTCTTTATCTCGCGTCCATCTATATTGGTAATAGTCCCCATTAGATGAGGCAGGTTTTTAAATTGATTTGCCATACCTCCTCCTTTGAAGTCAATAATAACAAAACCAACTTCATACGGGTGAAACAACGATGCCATTGAGAGAATGTAAGTCTGAATGATTTCACTTTTTCCCGATCCTGTAGTACCCGCTACTAACCCGTGAGGACCATGCGCTCCGGCTTTATCGCTTAGATCCAGCTGAACAATTTGGTTCTTTCTCTTTACTCCTAATGGAGCAGCCATACTATCATATACTAATGACGAATTCCACCTTTCTGTTAAGTTTAAATCCTCAACAGACATGATACCCAAGAGCTCAAACATGGATATATTTTTCGTTAACTCCCCTTCTAATGAAACCTCGTCAACAGTAACGGCTCCTAGTCTTAACGCTACCTCTAAAGCAGTTTTGGTAGGTATTTCAGGATAGGCAAAACTTGAAACCATATCTCCTTTCTTTGTCTTCACGACACTGCCTTTCTGCTTCGAATCAATTCGAATGATTTCTGTACAGCCTTGTGGCAAATATTCTTCGTACTCTTCAAAAAACACAAATGTAAAGCCATAGTCACCAGAATTCTTTATAAATTTTGATACGGGATGTTTACTAATCGCTGATGAATCTGTAACAAAAACAATGTAATGTTCTTCAAAAGTCACAAAATTATTTTTACGTTTCGCATTCTCCCTTGAAGAAAGAGTGATATACAAATTCTCTAATAAAACATTCTTACTTTCTTCATCACAAATAATGTTCCTTACATCAAGTTTACTGTTTTTAACATTATGTAACCACCGCACCCAACTCATGTCTTGGACATTTTCCTGATTAAAGATATAAACGAACTTGACCTCACCGTAAAAATGGCGAATTGCCAAATCAAGTGTAATATTCTTGATCATTTGCTCAAGTTCTGGTTTTTCGCCTACTACACCAATACCGCATGAAGAATTAAAATCAGCGATAATAGGAGCATGATCAATATATCGATATTTTTCTGAAACCTGCTGTGGAAGATGGGCGATGGGATCCTCCAGATCAACGATTTCTTGCTTGTTGAACTCAACCTGATTACTAGATTCTATGCGACCCTTACCTAAATTCACATGTAAGAAATCTGGATCCTCAAGTGATTTTTCAAACAACCTTTTACCGAAATAGTCTACTTCCTTGATATTGTTTTCCAGAGATTCATTTATCAAGTTTCGGATACGCAGCTCATGTGCACGTGCCTGCTCTATTTCTATGCCCTTATCGTTGATATATTGTTCATATCTACTTATCCGTTCAGTATATTCTTTTTTATAATTTCTCTTTTCGGTTACATAAGTGGCGATGGACATAAATACACCTAAAGACATAGAAACAGCACTATAAATGACAAAAGTATTGCCGCCTCCCATTATACCTCTTAGTACAATAGTCAGGGCTAACATCACCAAAGCTGGAATTAGTGACACCAGTATGTTTCTTTTAGGCTTGTGTGGTTTATGTTCAGGCTGCTGAATTTCAATATCCATTTCTGGAATCTCATATTGTATCCGTGTGTTACGATTAAACTTCGGATAAATCAAATGGCTTGTTTGTTCGTATTGATCTTCATAGTTCAAATTGTTGATCGTCAGATTGGCATTTTTAGATGTATAAAGCTTTCCTTTTTTATAATAAAAACTAAATCCAACAATAGCGAAGAAATCATAATCCTTAAGCTCATTTTTCTTCTCTACACGCGAACCATTTAGAAAAACACCATATTTAGTATGGTTATCCATTAAGTACCATCTATTATTTTCGTGAGAAAGTGTAATTGTATCGGAGCCTAGATAATAATCGCTTGCATATATTTCGCAATCAATACCGCCTCCTATACGTATTTGTTGATTGTCCGAGATATCAATAATTCTGTTATACTCTTTATTTTCGTAATCAAAGTCAAGCATAAACGAAAGAGAGAATACTTCGTTATCTGACTGCTGGTACTTCAGTGTAAGTTCGTCACCATGGTTAAGTTGCTTGGTCATCAATTTCCTGACGTCACCAAGCGACAAATATAAATTATCAGAGCAAAGGACATTCCAACTCTCATTATTTTTGGTGAGGATCAACTCGATCTGACCAAAAAATAATTCTTTGCGAAGTCTTACATCACAGTCTGATCCGGTACCAATCTTCAACTCCGCTGTTTCGGAATCTAGTTCGACTTCTTTATAAAGATTTCTACTTGTAATAATTAGTTTGTATCTGCTCTCCATACACTTCTCCTATTGTGTAAAGTTAATTACAGTCCCATTTATAACGCCAAATTCTGACAGTAGTTTATTCCCTTTAAGCAAGGCTATTGGATTTTCGGATTTTAAATAACAATCTTTTACATTTGAAACATCAATATTTAAATCATATGCTGCATTAAGGGCTATCACTAGCTCATTCGCAGATATATTCAACGGTATTTCTAAGTCTGTTGTAAATTTTTTTTTGTGAATCTTTAGGATTACAATCGCTTTATCATCAGCCATACTTATCTCCTCATACTACTAAAAATGACAACCTTTGCACTCCACTATCCTTCGAGAATTCTTCACATCTCATTTGGTCATAATACTCAAAATGACTAATATAATCATTTACAGTGAATCTGATATCAGGGGAGATTAATGCATTTTCTTTCTCTCTATCAAAATCATTGCAGACAAATGTGTATTTTTCCGAATCCACTCCGTCAATATTATCAACCAAAATATTAGTTGCATGGACGGACGACCTGTTCTGCTTGGTAACAATCACTACTTTATCTGCGATACCTATTAAATTTGCCTTGTACTCATCAAATGTAGGGTCAGCATCTATGATTATATAATCATACTCTTTAGATGCCTTTGCTGACTGAGCAATGGTTTCATAAATTGAATATGGTAGTCCTAACGACATCAATGAAGCTTTGAACGGAGGGAGATAATGAAAGTCTTCTCGCATAATAACATGTTCTATTTCTGGGTAAATATGATCATCGGCTGTGGCAAGTTTTAAATATACTTCAGAAGATGTAATTGCGCTTTGATTTTTAAGAACTCTTTGAAAATATTGCAATCTTCCTGCGTTTATATACAATACCCGCTTATAGCTTTTAGTTAAGCCGTGGCTCATACCCAATGAGAGCGTCGTCTTGCCAACACCCCCAGAAGCAGAGTACACAAGTATAATTTTGCAGTCTTTTTGTTCATCAGAAGTTTGTAAAACTCTAGAGCTATTACCAACTATTTCATTAAATATGACTTTTAAACTTGTATATTTAAAGATACGAACAATAGCTATATCTGACGTTTGTTCCTTCTCGTATTGTTCCGTCATAATGAAAGTATGTTTAATATTATGACGTTGAAGCGCAGTGCTATATAAACCCTCGCTCACAACAAGAATATCTACATTTTGGGGTTTAGAAAATAAATCTTCAAAATATCCTTCGTCTGTAACAATTTCTAGATTAACTTTATCAAAATACTCTTCTACGAATTTGAGTTGTAGAGAAGTAATATATTTTTCATCTGTATCTGCGATTATTATTTTCGGTTTATACACTTGTCTCAACCCCCTACTTAATACGAACCTTAAAGTCACTGTTCGCTAATCGAATAACATCACCATTTTTTAATGAGACTGGCTTGTATGGTTGAAGACGTATGTTATCTAAATATGTACCGTTTGTGCTTTCTAAATCTTCAAGAAAATAACTTTCACTGGTTCGTATTATCTTACAATGGATTCTACTAATTGCATTATTATACGAAATAAACCCATCAACCTCTGTATCACTTTTTCCAATTAAATATTTTTCTTTATTCACTATCAGTTCAGGTGATACAGGGCTACTTAACGACTCAAGTACCATTACCGATTTCTGTATTTTGTAATCTGCATTATTGGGGTTTGGTGCGATGGCCATAATTTTGCTTGACAACTCTTCAAGTGAAAGTGTGCCGTTTGATAATTCTGCATAAAACTCCTTAATCTTCTGAGTACCCAATAAAGGCAGGTTATTAATAAGTTTAACAAGGTTCATTCTTAATTCTGTCTCAAATGACGAAAAATCCTTGAGGACAATTATATTTGTTGGTACATATATAAGGCCTACCGAAAGATTGCTTGGGTTAATAAATATTTTATCGAAAGAAGTATCTATTTTTTGGTAAGATAAGAATCCATTACTCTTTACTCCAATAATAGCATTCAACAAATTGGCTACAACGATTACAAAACCATTTTCATCAAGCGAAGGAAGCATTGAAGTAAACGTTCTATGTCCAGAAGTTAAGTAATATAGTTCAATTTTCCCGTTGTAATACATCTGCATGCACTTTATGAATTCTGTATTGTTCTGGCTCTGTAATACCTTATATTCTGTTAGTGAAAAATCATTATTATCATTTAAAATATAAGCAATATTGGTTGTTGAACCACTTGTTATTTCACGTATCGTTCCGTATTCTGTTAATACTCCCATTACACACACCTACCATGTGACTTTTAACCAAACTAGGTTCTTTTTCGACTAACAATAAAAACATATGTATAACTATCTAAATATTAATTCTTTAAGACTATTCAAACATAAGAAACATATCAAATCCCATCCTATTTTATCATAAAATTTCATTAACTTGTAAAACTTTTCTTTTTAACCAATAAAAAAGTACTATGTAAAAATTAAACAGTACGGTTTCTTTCTTTACTATCCTCATCTTTTTTTAAAAAAGCTCTATCTAGGTTCTTGCAATAAACTTAATTCTTTTAGTGGAATAAAAAAATGGTAATTATACCAATTTTAACAAGTTATAATTGTTGCTTATTGTGCGACTTATAACAAACCAGTAAGATTCGCTATACAAATGGATGTAAGTATATATTTCTTTAAATCGTAATGCTGTTCAGAGATTTATGCAGAAACATCACCTTCAATGTAGCGTAAGGCAAAAAAGAAAATCTCAAGGGAAATCTGTCAATGTCGCGCCAAACTTATTAAAGAGAGATTTTACTGCTAGCCAACCCAACCAAAAATGGGTGACGGATATTACTTACATCCAATATGGTCCAGACATCTTGTATTTATCAACGATCCTGGATTTATTTAATAATGAAATCGTTGCTTACAAACTTTATACTCACCAACAAATCCCTTTAGTAATTAATACCTTGAGTGAAGCGCTCGAAAAACGAAGAAACCCTAAAGGAGTGATCATCCACTCGGATCAAGGCAGTGCCTATGCTTCTTATGAATATCAAAATCAGATCAAAGAGAACCATTTAGTCAGTAGTATGTCACGCAGAGGTAACTATTGGGACACCACAGTCATTGAGTCTTATCATTCGAACCTAAAGTCAGAGGAAGTAAGAGAACGGGAAGAACATTTTATGAGGTATTTTAACGAAGAGCGTATCTAAGCAAAATTAGGCTACCACACACCAAGAGAGTTTGGTGTCATGGCAGCCTAAGAAGGTGTTTTATTACTGTCTCATAGTCTACTCACCTGGCTTTTTATTTAATTTAAACCTTACTCACTTATGATACGGTTCCCCACGATTAATCCGAAACGCCCGATAAACCTGCTCCACCAGAATCAACCGCATTAACTGATGAGGAAACGTCATTTTTGAGAAAGACAATGTCTCATTTGCCCGCTTCATTACCTCATCACTTAACCCGAGTGATCCTCCGATGACGAAGGCGACCTTGCTTTTCCCGTAGGTGGCCAGCTTGTCCAGGTTGTCGGCTAGTTCCTCGGATGAACGCATTTTTCCGTTTATGGCGAGGGCGATGACATGGTGGTCTGGTGAGATCTTGGAGAGGATCCGTTCGCCCTCCTTGTTTTTGACCTGCTCCATTTCCGAATCGCTCAATACTTCGGGTGCTTTTTCGTCTGCAAGTTCGACGATATCGATCTTCGCATAGGCTCCGAGGCGCTTGACGTATTCGCCGATTCCTTGCTTTAAGTACTTTTCTTTCAATTTACCAACCGTTACAATTGTGATATTCACACTTCATCCTCACTTTACAAACATTTTACAAACACATTATCCACAGAACTTATCCACATATCCACATTATCAATCCACATACTGTATGAGAATATTAGTTCGCCACAATATATATTGCGTTATTCCCACAATATTCACAGGTTGTGGATAACTGTTCTTCTTTTGATAATTCTTTTAAATCAGGGGCGACTTCGTGCTCGTCTACAATGATGTCCATGGCAAGCTCCACGTGATCTAAACAGCAATAAATCATTCGTATGACCTCCTTATTTTTAGCATTCTTCATCGTCGATTATTTATCCACAGGTAATCATATCACGTAAAGAAAAAGCAGGAAAGGTTGTTTCCCCTTCCTGCTTTTTAACTTATCCACAATTACATGCGGGATTCATCCGTAAGCTTCATTGTCAGCTCTTTCTTTTCACCATTTCGGTAGTATGTGACCTTCATTTGATCGTTGACGTCTTTTTGATTGTAAAGGTGTTTACGCAGTTCGATCAGATTCTCGACCTTTTCACCGTCCAATGCGACGATGACGTCCATTTCCTTCAGCCCCGCTTGAGCAGCTGGCGAATTAGGAACAACCTGTCTGATCATGACACCGTAGTTGACGTCTTTCGGAAGCTTTAATGTTTCCTGCTGGTGGTAAGCTGAGATCTTGTTCACGTCTTCAAGCATGACACCCATTGCCGGACGTTTCACTTCACCATACTTCTCAAGATCTTCGACGATCGGCTTCGCGTAGTTGATCGGGATGGCGAGTCCAATTCCCTCGACCGCTTCCTGAGCGATTTTCATCGAGTTGATCCCGACAAGCTGACCAGAAATATTGATCAAGGCGCCACCGCTGTTACCAGGGTTGATGGCTGCATCCGTCTGCAGTACCTCTGCATTCCAGTCTTCCATTCCGTCCTGATTGATGTCGACCGGGATCGTCCGTTCCGTACCTGAGACAACACCTTGTGTGACAGAACCTGAGAACTGAAGACCTAGCGGGTTCCCGATTGCAATGACCGGTTCCCCGGCCTTGAGTTCATCAGAGTTACCGATTTCCACAACATCCTCTTTATCAATCTTGCTTCCATCGATTTCAACAACGGCTAGATCCGTCCAGACATCGGTACCGCGGAGCGTTGCAGGGAGCTTCGATCCGTCTGCGAGCGTCACCTCAAGTTGATCCGCTCCCTCGATGACGTGGTTGTTCGTCACGATATACGCTTTATCGCCGGCTTTCTTATAGATGACCCCGGAGCCTGTCCCAGCCTGTTGATCCTGCGTTCCACTTTGACCCCAGAAGCTTTGCGAGCGAATATTCGAGATTCCAACGACGGAATCACTCGATTTCTCAACCGCCTTCGTCACGTCTGTCGTCACGTTGACGGAAACATTCTTTGTCGTACCATTATGGTACTCTTCATCCGTTGCCTTCAAGTCTTGATCGGGCTGGATCGAATACGGCAGCACATCAAGATTATGTAGTTGAGGAAGCGCCACAAGGATCAAAATCGCCCCAAGAACCACACCGAGCAATCCTGCCAGGAACATGCCGCCCCGGTTGCCCTTTTGCTTGACCCTGCCTTCTCTATTATAATCCTGATCATCATAATATCCCATTTACCATCTTCCTTTCATAGAATATGCCTTTTGTTATTTTATCTTTACAAGCCCGATTATAGTCAGGCTAAATTAAAAAATGATGAAAAACAGCTAAGAATTATGGGAAGGTTGGTTTAATTTTCAAATAGTTGAAAAGTTGTTCAAACTCCGCTGTTGATTTCCGTGCAAGACTTCGCTTTCCGCGGGTAGCCCGTGAGTCTCCTCGTTCCTGCGGGTTCGAAAAAAAGCGGAGGTGGCTCGCTCAGCCCCGACAAGCATAAGATGAATGGGCCGGGAAGGCATTCTATGCCTTCTTGGACCATTGAGCTTATGACCTCGAGGGGTTAGCCGCCGAAGCTAGACACGTCTCACATTAGCTACTCTTCCCGCAGGAGTCTTCGTCTTACACTCCAATCAACAGCTGGAACGAACTAAATAGTATGTTTAAAGCCTTCACAATCCTAAATAAGTGATGTAGGAATCGACATATTTTTTCCCAAGAGCTTCTCTAATTACATACACAAAAGGTGAAAGCCATCACAGCCTTCACCTTTCTCATTCCTCAAATGGGACCCGTCTAAACATAAGAATGGGTCAAATGGCGACCAATGGGGTCGGGACCTTTGGATCTGTATCGAACAGATCGACTTGTTCACCGACGCTGACTCCTTTTGACTCAAGCGTTTGTGCTACACTCATGCGCGCCAGGTCTTTCATGTTGTTATCCAGGCTCAGATGGGCAAGGTAGATGCCCTTGGTCCTGTCGCCGATTACGTCGCTCATGGCGATTGCGGCATCTTCGTTGGATACGTGCCCAACGTCACTCAGGATCCGGCGCTTGATGCTCCACGGATAGCGTCCCATCCTTAGCATTCCGACGTCGTGATTGCTTTCGAACACATATTGATCGGCGTTTGAAATGATGCCTTTCATCCGGTCGCTCACATACCCCGTATCCGTCACGAGGACGAGCTTCCTGTCCCCTTGGTGAAACACGTAAAACATCGGTTCGGCTGCATCGTGGGAGACACCGAATGATTCGATGCTCAACCCGCCGAAATGCTTCGCCGTTTCCATGTCGAACGTGAATTTCTGTTCGGTTTCGATTTTACCGATCAAGCCGTCCATTGCGTTCCATGTCTTCTCATTCGCATAGACCGGGAGCTTGTACTTTCTTGCAAGGACGCCAAGCCCTTTAATATGGTCGCTATGCTCATGAGTGACGAGGATGCCTGACAGGTCTTCGATTTTCCGGTCGATTTGACTGAACAATCCTTCCATCGCCTTGCCGCTCAAGCCGGCATCCACAAGGAAGGAGTGCCCTTCTGATTCAACATAGATCGCATTCCCCGTACTTCCGCTCGCGAGTACACTAAAATGCATGGCCATTCCTCTCACTCCAGTAGTTCTATGATTTTTTCCCTTCGATGATGTTCCCATCGATGGCGTTGATGAATAAGTCTTGTTTCTTCTCGCCTTTTTTCACCGTGAAATGCCAGGTCGGCGCCATCACCACCTGATAATCGGATAGGACATCGGTCGAATATCCGGCTTCAAATGACGTGACCTTGCTTTCGGACGCGATCTTGTTGCTGTCGGCAAGGATCTGCAAGGCATCCAGTGGTGAAAGGATCTTTCTTTCTTCCCCGAAACTCTTTATATCTTCCATCATCGTCTGTTTATACGAGACGATCTCGTTCTCATTATTCAAGGCAAAAACAATTTCTGCATTCGCATTTTGAAACAGTGTTTTGCCATCATACGTCTGATTGTAGCTGATGGTCTTCTCGTCACCGTTGTATTCACGGTACGTATATTGATCGCCGTCCATGACGTATTCCTTGATGAAATCCTTCATCTCATCCTTCAATTGCTCATCGGAAAGCTGTTCCCCGAGTGGATAAGGATTCTCCAGGGTGGAATACAATGTATTTTCCGTTAAAATGCTGATCTCCTGCTTTTTCATATCCTTTGTTTCTTCTTTTGTGAATTTCTTCGTCTTTGCACTGATGTACGATTCGATCAGCGTTGATTTGGAAGAGGAGGTCACTTCAGAAGGATAGGAAATGTTCAATGATTCAAGGGACTGCTGATTATCGGCACCCGACAGGATTTCAGGCTCGGAAATCTTCTTGATGAAGATGGACAGCAGAAAGATGTCCAAGATCAAGAAAACGACGATGAAGATCGTTTTCGTTTTACTCCAATCCATTTTCCAACCCCCTAAACTCCTCCAAAGGCAACCTTAGCCAGGAACCACTGTATTTATAATACCATGAAGGCTTGAAATCATATAGGAGGATGTCATCATGTGTCATATCCCTCGTCAGCTTGTAGCCGATGGCAATATCCTCTACATCACCAAGGTTCAGATCACTTTCCTCGAGTGCCTGCTGGACCGTATATCCGGACGGCAGCTGGACTTGCACAAGCTCGAAGATGGACGAATAGTCGTCACCCAATTGATAGAACGGACGTTGATACTGATGGATCGTATCGAGTCCCCATGTCTCAGAGATCTCGGTCATTCCGTAATTATCACTGAAGACCGGGAAATCATAGAGGAACATCCTGAAGCTGACGCGGCTTTCTTCCTTGCTCATCGAGAAGAATTTGAATTGATCGGTCCAGCCGCCGTGTTCGTTGACGAACTGGATACTGTTGTCGATGAGTTCACTCTCGGAAATGCTTTGTGCCACATCGACACCCGGATTGACGAATGAAAGGATGCTGTATTCATCATTGATTTTCATCAAACTTGATGAATCCCTGTACACTTTCTCTGCTCCATTCGTATTCCCGCTCACATTGATTGGGTCCTTGAACAGCGCCTTCACGAAATCTTCCTCGTTCAATTGTTCCGTGGAGTATTTGTAATTATAGTAATCTCCTTCTTTGACAGGGAGAAGGATCGTCTTCCGGTCGTTCACCTTGTATTTAAAGTATTCTTCGTAAATATCACTGTAAATCGCCTTTTGGACGAACTTCCTTTCAAGGGATTGAAGCTTTGAAAGGTCGATCTTGCTTTCCACAACCTCTTTCTTATCATCCTCACCATAAAGGACAAAATAGACGGTTCCGTTATTCGCTTTGTCCAAGTCCATGTCGATGATGATCCGGTTAAAGGAAGCCTTCGGCAGATTCTTCTCATCGAACTTTACAATCCCACCGTAGGTTGAGAGGGGGATGCTGTCCGGGAAGACGAGGTCGATCCGGTCCTTCCCGTGGACCAACTCCTCGATCTCGTTCCGTGAATATTGATTGCCGAGGTCGGTCGTATCGAATAACCGCCAGCTGCTCATTTCGTACAGGATCTTATCGATTTCATCACCGTCATTGCTTCCGGAGATTTTATTTCCATGATTGTAGAAAACCTTGTACGGCTTGATCAGCTCCAGCTTCTTTCGTTCATCCCCGATCGTTACCTCAAATGCTTCGGTGCTTTCGATGACATCATAATCAGGTTGATACGTCCACAGATTCCACGTAAGAAAAATACTCATGGCCACTAGCAGCGTCAATAATACCGATTTTATATTTTCATATTTCATGACCAATCATCCTCTTGCGCGGGATCATATGGGAGCGTGAAGGTGATCGTGGTGCCTTTGCCTTCTTCACTTGTTGCCCATATTTCACCACCGTGTGCTGATATCATTTCCTTCGCGATCGCAAGGCCTAGCCCTGTACCGCCCATCTGTCTGGAACGCGCCTTGTCGACGCGGTAAAAGCGTTCGAAAATCTTTTCCAAGTTTTCTTTCGGAATCCCGAGTCCCTGGTCGGACACGCTGATTTCGATGAACCCATTGTTCTCTTTTACATCAAACGTGATCGTACCGCCCTCGGGTGAGTACTTCAATGCATTCGAAATGATGTTATCGAGTACTTGTGTGATCTTATCCTGATCGATTTCAACGAACATCGCTTCATCAGGAAGATGACGCTCGAACGTGACATTGACGTTCTTCGTCATTTCAAAACGATCGATGATCCCGTGGAACAGAAGGACGAAATCGATCCAATCCGTATTGAATCGGTAATCCTTGCTATCCATTTTCGATAACTGCAGAAGATCATTGACGAGGCGGATCATCCGCTCCGTTTCATTTTGCGTGACATTCAGGAATTGTGGGGCGATCGTTTCATCCTGCCAGGCACCTTCTGCCAGCGCCTCTAAGTAACTGCGCATCGTCGTCAATGGGGTCCTTAGCTCATGTGATACATTCGCAACGAATTCACGGCGTTCAAGGTCGATTTTTTCCTGCTCGGTAATATCATGCAGGACCGTGATCAACCCGTTCACAAAGCCGGTTTCCTTTTGGATGATCGAGAAATTCGCCCTTAAAATATACGGCTTCTCATTCGTGCTGTAGTCTAAAATAATCGAGTCCTGCTCATTGGAGAGGTCTTCAAATGTATATCCTTCATCAAGTCCAAGCAGCGAAACGATTGGCTGGGAGAGCACTGTTTCACGTGAAACATTCAGCATGTTCACCGCCGGATCATTGATCAGGATCACGCGCCCCTTTCGATCGGTCGCGATGACTCCATCCGTCATATAGGAAAGGACGGATGAAAGCTTCCTTCTTTCGCCTTCGGTCGTTGCCTGTGCTTCCTGTAGCCGCTTCGTCAGGTTATTGAAGGTCATCGCCAGCTGCCCGATTTCATCATAGCCATAGACTTTAACTTTACGAGAGAAATTCCCTTTCGCCATTGCAAGCGCCTGCTTCCTCATATCGGAAATCGGCCTTGTGATCGTCTGTGCCAATAGCACACCCAGTATCGCTGTGATGGCAAGGGCGATCAACGTTCCATTCGTAAAGATCTTATTGATTTCATTCATCTGATTGTAGACGTTCTCAATTTTGGCAACGAGGAAGATCGCACCGATGATTTCCTTGTTCTTCTCAATCGGCGACGCCAGTACCCAGACGCGATCTCCGCTTTGTTTATCGATGAAGATATCGTCATACGGGCCGCCCCCTACGAGCACCCGCTTGACGAGGATTTCATTCGTGGGCCTCCCGACAATGCCTTGATTGTTATCGTCGGACGTCCCGATGACCTTGCTCTTATCATCGACGACGCGGATTTCAGAGATGTCTGAAGGACTGTTATCACTGTCTTCCAATAGATTCTTAATTTCATGTTCTTTCGTTGGATCCCCCTCGGCCCGTTCCTTGATCATCTCTTCCCGGACCGAATATTCAAGTAGATCCACTCTGCTCTTGATGCTGGTCTGGAAGTTATCGACCAGCTTATGCTCCAGTTCCCTGACAAAATAGACCCCGATGATCTGCATCGCCAGGAGGATCAGGAGCACATAAATCATAACGAACTTCAGGTGGATCGAACGCGTTATACCGACTTTCTTCATTCAACCTTACTCCTGTTCAGGATTTCGCAAGTAATAACCGACTCCTCTACGAGTTACGATCCAAGTAGGGTGGCTGGGATTATCTTCAATTTTTTCACGAAGACGTCTGACGGTCACGTCCACCGTACGGACATCCCCATAATAATCATATCCCCACACCGTCTGAAGCAGGTGTTCACGGGTCATGACTTGTCCAATATGCTTCGCCAAATAATGAAGAAGCTCGAACTCACGATGAGTCAATTCAATCGTTTCCCCACGCTTCGACACAACATAGGCATCCGGATGAATCGTCAATGAACCAATCGTGATCTCATTGTTCTCATCCTCTTCGTTCGCCTGGGAAGCAATCGCCTGATGACGTCTCAGGTTCGCCTTCACCCGTGCAATCAATTCACGCGTAGAGAACGGTTTCGTCACATAATCATCGGCACCAAGCTCAAGCCCGAGCACCTTATCAATCTCAGAGTCTTTTGCCGTCAGCATGATGATCGGCATCTCATACTTCTTACGGATCTCCCGGCACACTTCCATGCCGTCACGATTCGGAAGCATGATATCAAGAAGCACTAGATCCGGCTTCACTTCCTCCGCCATCTTCACCGCTTCATCTCCATCATATGCGCAATGAACCTCATAGCCTTCCTTCTTCAAATTAAACTGCAGAATATCCGCAATCGGCTTTTCATCATCAACAACTAGAATCTTTTTATCCATATCAATTGATCTCCTTTGACAATTAAATTCGGTCTTGAAGTATTTTGCTTAGTATAGGATTCTTCCTTTAAATTTATCACTTTCTGCGCTTTAATTCATCTTTTACTCTAGGATTGCTTGATTTTACAAGAAACTTCATTCAACGATTCCTCCGGTGTTGTGAAGAGTAACCGGTTCACGCCGTTGCCCCCAGAAACGAATAAACAAAGTACTCCTTCTTGTTTACCATAGTTCATCCCTTTTTACGAATGAAAACCAACATACAACAAAAGGACTGACAGCAAAATGGGTGTCAGTCCTTTATCGTGCGTTCTTACTTTATTATAAAACATCCAATGGATTGATCAGAGATCCATTTTTATAAACTTCAATGTGAAGATGAACTCCCGTCGATTCTCCGGTAGAGCCCATGATCCCGATTTTCTCCCCACGGCCGATGGTCTGTCCGGCCGATACGGAAATGGAACTAAGGTGGGCATAAATCGTCTTGTATCCGTTTTGATGGTCGATCACGACTTTATTTCCGTAGCCGCCATCGTCCCAGCCAGCCGATACGACCACACCGTTATCAACGGATTTGATCGTCTTGTTGCTCGGACGGGCGATATCGATCCCTTTGTGCATCTTACCCCAGCGCTGACCTTGCTTCGAGGAAATATATCCTCCGTTCGTCGGCCATGCAAAGCTGCCGGATCCCCTTGATGGAGTTTCTTTCGTCCCTTTAATGACGATATACTTAACAGGTTTCTTCAGTTCTTTTTCTTCCTTGATATCCTTCTCGGTTTGGGAACCGTTCACTTCCGTTGCCGTGAACGTAACGGACTTCTCGCCGTCGACACCCTCCTGCTTTACTTTCGTATCGCCCTTATTCATAGAAGAATCTTCAATCACTTCTTTATCATAAGCCACTTTTTCAATCTTATTGACTTCCTTCTTCACGATTGTATGAACATACGGCTTATTTACCGTCACATTCAGTTCAGAACCGATCTTCAAAGCGCCCTCTTCGTCCAGCTCTGGGTTCAGCTTCAGAAGCTCGGCAGTCGTCAATTTATGATCCTGTGCGATCGAACCAAGGACATCGCCTTCTTCGACCTTATACTTCTTCTCTTCAAGGCTTCCTTTAAGAAGTAGCTTGACCGCTTCATCAGCAGATAAGATTTCCTTAGGATCTACCTGGGCTTCTTCTGTTTTGACGTTTTCTTCAAAAGAAACATCCAATAGACGTGTTTCGTTTTCCTTTAAAGCGGGTAAAGTAGAATCAGCGTCAGATTTACGCGCTTCTAATTCGTTCAGCTCGTCTTCCGACACATAGTTCAGCTTGACCTTTTTTAAAGCTTTTTCAGCTTCTTCTTTGTCCTTTACATAAGCAACCGGCTTATCGTCGACGAACAATGCATACGCATCCGCTTCGACAGCCATGGACTTAGAAACATTGTTCAAGACTTCCCGGTTATTTATCTTTGCAGAGAATACATTCTCCGGAATGTACGTGATATCGTTATTCCACGTCATCTCATACTCTTTATGATCTTCTTGGGCATTCTTAAGCCTCTTCTCAAGCATATCCTTCACTTGATCCTGATCGGTCACTGCCCCTACATAATGACTATTTATGTAGACATGATAAATAGTTTGCAGTCCTTTATTATCTGAATCATCCGCCGCAACAGATGAAAATGTCAATGTTGATAGTGCTAGCGTCGTAATCGCAACCTTCTTCATAAACTGCGACGGGCGCTTTGTATATTTCTCTAATTTCGGTAATAATCGTTCTCCAAACTTCATTGTCTTGCCTCCTGTAAACTAAAAAGCAAAAATCACTGTGTTGGTCGTTCATTATGCCTAATTTTAGTAAATATTCTTGTAAATTTGTACTTTACTAATTTACCATAATTCGACGAAATACGGGTAAAAGTATTAGGATTGTAACAAAACTGTATAATAAACTGACAATTCAATGAGTCATTCAGATGATTTTTCACCTGGAAAGCCCGTGAAACCTAGGAAAAATGGTATAGAGGAGAAATGTTCTTATGTAAGGAAAAAGTGGAAATTTGGAGATTAATGTAACAATCATGTTACAAACACATAATAAAAAAGTACTACGAGAGTCAAAGTCATCGCAGTACTTTTTGTAAGATGGCTCAGGACGGAATCGAACCGCCGACACATGGATTTTCAGTCCATTGCTCTACCAACTGAGCTACTGAGCCGTATATAGAATCAGGATCACCCGCTATGCGATCGAAATCGCTGGAATGGATGATTCATCATGCCAAAAATAAAATGGCGGTCCGGACGGGACTCGAACCCGCGACCTCCTGCGTGACAGGCAGGCATTCTAACCAACTGAACTACCGGACCAAAGTTTTTTGCGCTAGCAAAATAACTGTCATTAATTTGCGTTAGCAAAATATTTTTTTTAAAACACCAATATACAAACTATCATTCTTATAAAAGAAGATATGACCCGTACGGGATTCGAACCCGTGTTACCGCCGTGAAAGGGCGGTGTCTTAACCGCTTGACCAACGGGCCATGTAAAAATGGTGAGCCATGAAGGACTCGAACCTTCGACCCTCTGATTAAAAGTCAGATGCTCTACCAACTGAGCTAATGGCTCAAAACCTTTTTTGTGACCAACTTAATGGCTCCAAAATCTATATCAACACGAAAGTTTCGCGATGGCTTTCGTGACAACGAAATTAATATTATCACGTATGAGCGAAAGGGGCAATAGATTTTTGTAGAATTTTGTTGAAAATTATTTTGTGGGGGATAAAGACGCGGAAACAGCCTTTAAAAGGTACTGTTTCCACGTCTTTGTTATTGAGGATATTCCAAAGTGTAGATGGTGCTTTTTTTATCTCCTTCCCTTTGGACTTTTAGATCTCTAAATAGTCTTGTGGCCAAAGATGGGGAATCAATTTTTAAAAAGGCTTGAAGCTCTTTGCTTGTTATTTTTTCTCCAAACAACAAGCAATAATCGTTCATAGCACTCTTGTGCGCATCCTTGGAAACCCAACTACAACCATTACATTTCCATCGCCCATGTCTTCTTTTAAGTGCATACTTATGACATCTTTCACAGCACACACCCATTATGATCTCTTCCTTTGCAATACCATATGAGTCAAGTATGGATTGCTTTAAAGGAGTATGCATCCTTAGTAGTCGCTTAGTTATTTTTTTCAATTGTTTTTCCTGAACTTCAGTGGCTTGGATATAGTAATCTTCAAGTTCCTTGATTTTTTTGGAAAGACTTGTTGGACGAATAACCTTTTGGCTAAAGTGCTCATGATTTGCCCTTATTACCGCATTAACATTACTCATAACGACTAAACCGTGAATGGGAAGTATCGGCAGCTGATTTGAATCCAACCATTTTCGCAGCATTGTTTCCTGACGATTCAATTGATATAAAGGATCGGGAAATGCTTTCTGCTTCCCGTTCTTTGTTTGAACTGCTTGGTTAAACTCACCATCAAAATTGATGGTGCCTGCCAAATTCTTTATTTCTAGAATGAGAATATATTTTTTAGTGAGGATTAGGGTATCAATTTGGAAAAACTGATTGTTAATAGGGATTCTTATATCGTGAAGGATGAGGAAATCTTGGGTTAAGAGGGGTTGTAAATAAAAGTCGATTGACTTTTCTCCATTGAAGCCGGCTTGAAATTTTGAAAGGTCATTTTTTAAGAGAATTATTTTTTCATGTTGTATGGGCAATCGTTCAAGGATCGCCTGCAGCTTTAAGATGATTTCAGGGACTTGTCTTTCTTTGAGAATCATTCCATCACTCCAATCATGATTTTTCTATGTTTTTATTCGACTTTTTTTGAAAAAATCCTGCTTTTTCTTCTATTTTGCTAATGAAAGGTAGATTTCAAAGAAGATTTGCATTAATTTTAGTTCAGAATAGAGATAATTTACTTCTAGAACCTTCTAATAGTATTTTTATTATCGATAATGAAGTATTTATTATCGATTTTAAAAGGTTTATTATCGAAAATCGCACTTTTATTATCGAAAAAAATTCCTAGAGTAAATGTATTATCAAAAAGGAAGTAAATTTATTAATTCTAACCACTTATTATCAAAAAAACGACTTTATTATCAAAACCTTTAATTTGTCGCTTTTAATACCTGCCGGCGTATCGCAAAAACCCTACCATCATCGTTCACCGCCCCAATCTAAGCCAGACCTATCCCCCATACAGGCAAGATCCAGCACCACACCAACAAAAAAACCACAGCCCACCACCCCGGCTGCGGTCCATCCCAAAACTAATACGTCAAACTAGCCGCCACAATCAACCCAACCACAATCGATACCGAAAACAAGCTGAATCCGATCGCGACGTTGCCTTCTTCCACTTTCTTCGCCAAGCTGACCTTCGGCGTCAATACGTATTCGATGATCCAATAGGCGATGACCTGGGTGGCGATCCCGATCAGCCCCCATACGAAGGCGTCCAGCAAGTTGACGCTGTTCGCCCAGACGGTGTAGATGACGATGGCCAAACCGATCGCTTTTCCCCACAGTTTCAGCGCGACGGCGATATTCCCTTCGCGGATGAGGGTGGCCTCAGAAAATTTGGTGGTAAAGGCGAATACGATGACACCGAGGAGCATGAGGCCGAGACCGGTGCCGACATGTGCAAGAAAACTGATAAGTGCTTCACTTGTTATGATTTGCATGGATTTCTCTCCTTTTTAGTCTTCCTCCACACCGATCGGGAGGAAGTATGATTCGTTGTCGGTGATGGCATTGCCGGCACGATAGCCGACCGCACCTGCGACCCCGTTTATGACGAAACTGCCGGCCATCAGGCTTGCCTCGACGACACCCTCATCTGTGCGGATGCCGTGTCGGGGCAGTTCGATATATTGTTGATAAACCGGCAATGATTCTTTATATGTTTCCTTTGGATCCTCCAGCACGACCCTGCCTGAGGCTTCGATGATTTTGACCGTATCGCCTTCCCGTCCGAACGCGGGCTTCTGCACGTAGGTCGTACCGGTTTCCTCAAACACATCCGGATCCAGGTACGTTGGTAGAAAGAAGGATGAGATCCACTCGTGCTCTTCTTCCGAGTAAAATTCGCTTCCCGACTCGTGCAATCCCCAGATGAGTGCCTGCACCCCTTTTGACTGCATCAAGAAGGCGGATGGCGGGTTCAACACCGCGACCTTCCCTTCCAACACGAGCTCCATCAATTCTTGTCCGACCCTTTCACCCGTATCGGGATCGGCGTCATCGACCAGATGCTCGATCGGATAGGTCGGGCGGTACAGCACATCGATCCGCTCCCCGGAAGGTGTATACACCCCGGCTTCGCGGCCGCTCCGGATCTGCAATTCATCGAGGCTCACAAACTCGGAGTGAACGCCCGCCAAAGACTGAAGATACCGAGTCGTCAAATGATCCTCTTCATGATCACTGTGCGAGGAGAAGACGATCTTCGGTGATCCGTCCCGCCCAAGTGTCCGCCAAGAAGCAAGCAGGGCACGCCGAATCTCCAGGCCGAGCTGTGCCTCAAGATCCGCATTGGGATCACCATACGAAAAGTGCTCGCACACTTTCCCGTTCACATGGAACAGCTCTTTAATGAACGTCGGGGTGTCACTATTGAATTCCAACAGTTTCACACCGCCATCCATTCCCATGACAAAATCGAACCGGCCGACGATGCACTCCTGGGGAATCGATTTAATTCGTAGATATGAGAGGGATTCCTCTGGAAACCCGAGCTCCAGCAGCGACTCATCACTGAGCTCGCGGAGCAGGTCGGCCGTTTTCCGGTATACGTTATAAACTTTCTCAGACGCATCTCGGATCGCCGTCACAACCTCACGCTTCTCTTTTTTCACATCCAAAAGGGCATATTCCATCCCGAACAGGTCATGCCAGAAATCCGGGATCTCTTTATAAAAAGCGTTTCGCTTTTCACGATGGGAAATAGCCATATCAACCACCGAATCCGCCTTTCGATCCGCTGCCGATTCCGGATTTATAGCTTTTCGAGTACGATTTGTAGCCCGAATAGTTCCTCAGGCTGGATTTATTTTTAAACATCCTGCCCGCAAACCAGAAATAGCCGAAGTGCGGGGAACGGCTGTCATCACAGTAGTACGTACCGCTGTCGTCGTCCCAATCCCAATCGTCGCAGTCGGTGTCCGTCGGCTCCGGCGGGATGTCCTGGTTATTGCCGCAGCCCGTCACGGATATCGCCATGACAGATGCTGCGACGCCTGCCATCAGTTTCTTCGTTTTGTTCATCGTGCTTCCTCCTTCAGCGTTTCACCTGTCGCTTTCACATATAGGATATAAACGGATCGGTCTTCATCGATTTCTGCAGAGTCCCGTTCATACTCATGGCCATCGATATAAATATATACAGAACCGATCACACTCAGAATATCGAGATGATCCTCGTATGTTTCCTGTTTCAGGATCGGGTGATTCTTCCTCTGGTCCAACTCACGGATTTCGAGTAAAAGTCCCGGCGGCGGGAACAACGGGTCGGTGACAGGCTCCTCTTCATACGTATCGACATAGATAAGAAAGAGATTCCCTTCCTTTGCAGAAGAGCGCTGCTTGTATGTAATGCCTTCTTTGACAAAAAACTCACATTCCCTGCGCGCGAGGATCTGGCCGAGTTCGATATCCGGATAATGAAAGATGGGTTCAAAGCCATTCATGCCTTTCAGAAGCCGGTACTCCAGTATGGGTCTTGTCATCTTTACTCTCCTCCTTAAAATTCACTTTTCTCTATTCGCATCCGGTTCCATTACCCTTTATACGATTGAACAACGGAATGGTTTCATTTACAACCCCATTATTGGTATGATTATACTATGATTTCTGAATAAGGAGCGGTTATATGGCCATTTTTATGAGGCTTTGGAAACATGTATCCAGGATGGATTTCGGTTTTATTTTATTGTTGTCCATTATCATTATTTTAATGGGTACATTCGGTATTTACTTGTTGGAACCAGAAAGCTTTCCTTCTTTGTTTGATGGTTTCTGGTGGACGATGACGACGTTGACCACGGTCGGATACGGGGATTATTATCCCGTGACAGTGGGAGGGCGCCTGCTCGGGATCTTCCTGTTCATCTTTGGGATCGGGATCATCGGACTTCTGATCAGCAAGACGGTGGATGCCATCACGACGTTTCAAAAATACAAAAGGGAAGGGAAGCTTGAGTATACGATGAATGATCATTTTATTTATATCAACTGGTCCAAGAAAACGGAAAAAGCCATCACGGAAGTACTGGCTCATTCAGAGGAAGCGGAAATCGTCCTGATCGATACACTCAGTGAATCGCCGATCGAGCATGAAAAGGTTCATTATATTCAAGGGGACCCATCGGATGAAGACATCCTGATGCGTGCGAATATCCTCGATAGCAAAAGGGTGGCGATCTTCTCCGATTCGCGGATAGAGGACCCGTCGCTGATCGATGGCAAGACGCTCTTGATTGCTTCAGCCGTCGAAGGGTTATCGAAGACGTATGAGAGGGAGCTTCATACGATTGTCGAGATTTCAGAGGACCGCCACATCCCTAAATTCAAGCATATCTCCGTCGATGATTTCATCCTTTCCAATGATTCAGTTTCGTTCCTGATGGCAAAAGCAACGATCCATCCTGGAACGACGAGCCTGTTCCGTCAGCTGTTGAGCAAGCGATACGGCAATAACATCCACGAACTGGAGCCGAAACCGGAATGGAAAACGATCAAGGAAGCATCCGAGGATCTATTGAGTAAAGGGGCGATTCTCCTCGCCGTTAACGACAGCATGGATTTCACCGATGCCATCAACCGCGAGTTGGTCCAGTCGGACACCCTTTATATTGTTTGTCATGACCGTGTGTACGAACAACTGAGCTAAAACGAAAAAAGAAGCTGACCCGTTGGATCAGCTTCTTTTTTTCATTCTTATCGTACACTCCACACGCTGCGGACAACGTTCGTTTGGGAACGGTCTGGTCCGACAGAGAAGATGCTAAGTGGAATTCCTGTCAATTGGGACACGCGCTCTAGATAGTGGCGTGCATTTTCAGGAAGCTCAGACAGCGACTTGCAGCCTGTGATGTCTTCCGTCCAGCCTGGAAGCTCTTCGTATACCGGCTCGCATTCAGCCAGGATGTTGAGGTTCGCAGGGAACTCTTCCATGATTTCGCCTTTGTATTTGTAAGCGACACAGATTTTCAATGTTTCGATGCCAGTCAAAACGTCGATTGAGTTCAAGGACAGGTCAGTCAATCCGCTGACACGGCGGGCATGACGGACAACGACGCTATCGAACCAGCCGACACGGCGCGGACGTCCAGTCGTTGTACCGTATTCACGGCCGACTTCACGGATTTGATCTCCGATTTCGTTGTTCAATTCAGTTGGGAAAGGTCCATCCCCTACACGAGTCGTATACGCTTTTGACACACCCACAACGTGATTGATTTTCGTAGGGCCGACACCAGAACCGATCGTCACTCCGCCCGCTACCGGGTTAGAAGATGTAACGAATGGGTATGTACCCTGGTCGATATCAAGCATAACACCTTGAGCGCCTTCGAACAGGACGCGGCGTCCATTATCGATTGCGTCGTTCAATACAACGGATGTATCGACAACGTACTTCTTGATCTGTTGGCCGTACTCGTAATACTCATCAAGGATATCCTCGATTTTGAAGCCTTCCGTTTCATAAAAACGCTCAAGAAGACGGTTTTTCTCTTCAAGATTGCGTGCAAGCTTCTCTTCGAACGAAGCACGGTCCAGTAGATCCGCGATACGGATTCCGATACGTGCCGCTTTATCCATGTAAGCAGGTCCGATCCCTTTTTTCGTTGTACCGATCTTGTTGGCACCTTTACGCTCTTCTTCCACCTCGTCAAGCTTCAAGTGATAAGGAAGGATGACGTGGGCACGGTTACTGATGCGCAGGTTTTCCGTTGTGACATCACGATCGTGAAGATATTTAAGTTCTTTTACCAATGCTTTCGGATCGACCACCATACCATTACCGATGACCGAGATTTTTTCATTATAAAAAATACCTGAAGGAATTAAATGTAATTTATACGTTTCACCATCGAATTTGATTGTGTGACCCGCGTTATTTCCACCTTGATAACGTGCGATAACTTCTGCATGTTCAGAAAGGAAGTCAGTGATCTTTCCCTTTCCTTCGTCTCCCCATTGCGTACCTACTACTACTACTGAAGACATATTAAGCACCTCCGACGGGAAATAGTATTCCCTCTTTTTTCAAACAAACTCATTTTATCAACAGAGAGGGTGAAAGTCAATCAAAACACGAACATTAAAATAGGTATTATTGTTTATGTTCGTAAAAACAGAGGTGCCCGCTCCCGCTTGAAGGTACGTCCCTCAACGCTTTAAAGCGACATAGTAGTCAAAAATAAATAGCCCGGATTTAAAAATTTTGATATGTTTGAGTAAGGATTTTGAATTTTTCAACCAATTAAATAATGAGGTGAGAGAGTAGGATGATTAGACGTTTTTTTAGTTATTACCGTCCTCACAGGCGGCTGTTTTACATAGATTTCGCTTGTGCGGTGCTTGTCGGCCTTCTGGAGCTCGGGTTCCCGATTGCCGTGTCATGGTTCATCGATTCCCTGCTCCCTGAAGGGGATTGGGGGACGATCATTGCCGTGAGTGCTGGGCTATTGGCGCTTTATATCATGAGTTCTGGGATGCAGTTCGTCGTCAACTACTGGGGCCATAAGCTCGGGATCAACATCGAGACCGATATGAGGCGGGAGCTGTTCCATCATGTTCAGAGGCAATCCTTCCGCTTCTTCGATAACACGAAGACCGGTCATATCATGAGCCGTGTGACGAATGACCTGATGGATATCGGCGAGCTCGCCCACCATGGTCCCGAGGATTTATTCATCGCGATCATGACGTTCGTCGGGGCCTTCTGGATCATGCTGACGATCAATGTGAAGCTCGCGCTTGTCGCCATCATCATCGTACCATTCCTCGTCTGGTTGATTTCGTACTCGAATATCAAGATGAACGCAGCGTGGACGAAGATGTATGGCAACATCGCCGACGTGAACAGCAGGGTGGAGGACAGCGTATCCGGATCGCGCGTCGTTCAGTCATTCACGAACGAGCAATACGAAATGGACCGCTTCCATGAAAACAACCAGTTCTTCCGTCGGTCAAAACTAAAGGCCTACAATGTCATGAGCATCAATTTGTCGGGGATCTATATCACGACCAGGCTGATGACGCTGATCATCCTTGTGTACGGGGCATGGCTCAGCTTCTCCGGTGCCCTTACGTACGGAGAGCTTGTCGCGTTCATCCTTTACGTGAATGTCCTGTTCAAGCCGATCGATAAGATTTCAGCCCTTCTTGAGCTTTATCCGAAAGGGATGGCCGGCTTCAAACGGTTCACGGAACTGATGGACATCGAACCGGATATAAAAAACCGTCCAGATGCCATCGAGGTGGCGAAATTAAAAGGGAAGATCGCGTTCAATGGTGTCCACTTCGGCTACGAGCCTCAGCGCCCGATCCTGACCGATCTATCCTTCAGCATCGCGCCGGGGCAGACCGTTGCCTTCGTCGGACCATCGGGTGCAGGGAAAACGACGATCTGTTCCTTGATCCCACGCTTTTATGACGTGGAGGCAGGCTCGATCACCATCGATGGGATCGACATCAGGGACATGACGAAGGAATCGCTCCGCTCCAACATCGGGATCGTGCAGCAGGATGTGTTCCTGTTCACGGGGACACTCCGCGAAAACATCGCTTATGGAAAATTGGACGCCACCCAGGAAGAGATCGAAGAGGCATCCCGCCGTGCTCACCTGACCGATTTGATCGCTTCCCTTCCGGATGGATACGATACAGAGATCGGGGAGCGCGGCTTGAAATTATCCGGAGGTCAGAAGCAGCGATTATCGATTGCAAGAATGTTCTTGAAGAACCCGCAGATCCTTATTCTGGATGAAGCGACGTCCGCCCTCGACACCGAGACCGAAGCGATCATCCAGGATGCACTGAACGAACTGGCAAAAGACCGGACGACACTCGTCATCGCCCACCGTCTTGCCACCATCCGCAAAGCGGACCGGATCCTCGTCGTGACGGAGAACGGGATCGCGGAGGACGGGACGCATGAAGAGCTGTTGGCGATTGAAGATGGGATTTTCACGAAGCTTCATGCTCATCAGCATGCGACGATTATGTAGGGATGGTGTTTGGCCGTTGGTGTTTGGCCGTTGGTGTTTGGCCGTTAGTTGGGTTGGGTTTGCGATTGGGCTCGGTGCGGGGGTATCGGTGCTCTTAGAGAGGGTTGAAAACGGGTTTTGATAATATAATTGGATTTTTGATAATATCATAGTCGTTTTTGATAATATATTTCGTTTTTTGATAATAAGAGTGTGGGTTTTAATAATATAGAGCCCAAAAATACCCCAATACCTATCACAACAACCTAGACTTACATTCTAGAATGCAACTTTTACAACGTATCTCCCAACAAAACCATTAATTTGCCAAAAGATTTTTTAAAAAAGCTCAAATAATCGGTTCCAGCAATTAATTGGATGCCAAAACGAAGACGATGACTGCTGCAGGTCTAGCTCCAGCGTCCAGAAGCTAAGATATAAGTCATTCCTCCTAAAAAACAAAAAACCAAGCGTGCACCACACGCTTGGTTTTTTCGATTCACTATGCACCAGGCGGAACGCCCGAATCATCAAACCGCCGCTCCAAGTTAACGAATTTATTGTATTCCTTGACGAACGCGAGCGATACGTTCCCGACAGGACCGTTACGCTGCTTGGCGATGATGATTTCGATGATGTTCTTGTTCTCGGCATCATGGTCGTAATAGTCTTCACGATACAGGAAGGCGACGATGTCGGCATCCTGCTCGATACTTCCCGATTCACGGATGTCGGACATCATCGGACGCTTGTCCTGACGCTGCTCGACTCCACGGGAAAGCTGAGAAAGGGCGATGACCGGCACCTGTAGCTCACGGGCGAGTCCTTTCAAGGAACGGGAGATTTCAGAAACCTCCTGTTGACGGTTCTCTCCTCCGCGGCCATTCCCTTGGATCAATTGCAGATAGTCGATCAGGATCATGCCGAGGCCGTGTTCCTGCGCGAGGCGGCGGCATTTCGAGCGGATTTCGCCGACCTTGATCCCCGGGGTATCATCGATAAAGATCCCGGCATTCGAGAGGCTCCCCATCGCCATCGTCAGCTTTCTCCAGTCTTCGTCGGTCAGTTCACCGGTACGGAGGTTTTGTGCGTTGATGTTCCCTTCGGCACAAAGCATACGCATGACAAGCTGCTCTGCACCCATCTCAAGGGAGAAGATCGCGACGTTTTCCTTCGCTTTGACCGCTACGTTCTGGGCGATATTCAGGGCGAAGGCGGTTTTACCCATCGATGGACGGGCTCCGACGATGATCAAGTCATTTCGCTGGAATCCGGCCGTCATGTGGTCGAGGTCCGCGAACCCGGTCGGGATCCCGGTTACGTCCCCTTTACGGTTTGTCAGGGTCTCGATATTGTCATACGTACGTACGAGTACATCCTTGATATTGTGGAAGGCTCCGGCATTCTTTCGCTGGGCGACTTCCATGATGTTTTTCTCCGCTTCACCGAGGAGGGCATCGACTTCGTCTTCACGGGTATATCCGTCGGTTGCGATGTCGGTCGCCGTCCGGATCAATCGGCGCAGCAAGGACTTTTCTTCTACGATTTTTGCATAATATTCTATATTGGCAGCCGTCGGTACGGAACCGGCGAGCTCACTCAGATAAGCAACGCCGCCGACGTCCTCGAGTTCCTTCGCGGCAGCCAGTTCCTCTGTCACCGTGATGAGGTCGACCGCCTTACCGGCGTCCCCAAGCTTCAGCATGACATTGAAAATCTTTTGATGAGAGTGACGATAGAAATCTTCAGGGATCAAGCCTTCAGAAGCCGTCGTCAGCGCACTCGGCTCCAGGAAGATCGCACCGAGTACCGCTTGTTCCGCCTCGATATTCTGAGGTGGGATCCGTTCTTGTAACATCTCGTTCATCTATTCATGACCTCCATTTCGAAAAACCATTGGAAGATATTTATTACCGAAAAAATGTGATCGGGAAAAAATCCAGATCACATTTTGTATCAATCTATTCTCATTTTATCATGTTTTTCGCTCAATGAAGTTACCAAATTTCGTAAGTTGTGAAGTTTATTCTTCCGTGACGTGGACTTTTAGGGTAGCCATCACGTCTGTATGAAGCTTCACTGGTACATTTGTGAAGCCTAATGAACGGATTGCGTCGTTCATTTCGATCTTGCGCTTGTCCACTTTGATCGCGTGTGCTTTTTTCAGCTCATCGGCGATCTGCTTGCTTGTGATGGAACCGAAAAGACGTCCGCCTTCACCGGATTTCGCTTTCATCTCGACCGTCAGTTCCTCAAGCGTCGCTTTTAAGTTCTTCGCTTCTTGAAGCTCTTCCTCTGCAAGCTTCTGTTCTTTCTTCTGTTGACCTTCAAGCTGTCCCATATTGGCATTCGTCGCTTCGACAGCCAGACCTTTTTTCAACAGGAAGTTATGTGCATATCCATCAGCGACATTTTTCACTTCGCCTTTTTTCCCTTTACCCTTAACATCTTTTAAGAAAATTACTTTCATGTCTCTTTTCTCCCTTCGAAATATTCATCTAACGCTTCTTTCAGCTTATATTCTGCCTCACCGACCGACAGATCCTTCAATTGCGTCGCGGCATTTGTTAAATGGCCGCCTCCGTGCAGGCTTTCCATGATGATCTGGACGTTCACATCCCCAAGGGAACGTGCGCTGATCCCAATCACATCAGGCTCTCGTTTTGAAATGACGAAAGAGGCGATGACCTCATCCATCGTCAAGAGCGTGTCTGCCGCCTGTGCGATCAGGACGGAATCATAGATGGTATTGTCGTCGGCCTTCGCAATCGCCACACCTTCATGGTAGAACTCGACCGATTCAATGAGGCGTGCCCGTTTGATATACGTTTCAACATCCTCTTTCAGGAACTTCTGGACAAGGACCGTATCCGCACCTTGCGCACGGAGATAGGATGCCGCATCGAACGTCCGCGACCCGGTCCTGAGCGTGAAGCTTTTTGTATCCACGATGATCCCCGCCAAGAGGGACGTCGCTTCAAGCATCGAAATCTTTTCATGCTTCGGCTGATACTCTAAGAGTTCCGTCACCAGTTCCGCCGTCGAGGAAGCATATGGCTCCATATAGACGAGCAGCGGATTTTTAATAAAGTCTTCACCGCGCCTGTGATGGTCGATGACGACGACTTTATCGATTTTGTTCAACAGCTTTTCTTCAATGACAAGCGACGGCTTGTGTGTATCCACGACCACGAGCAACGTATCGTCGGTTGCCATCTCGAGCGCTTCTTCCGGTGTGATGAACCTGGAGTAAAGATCGGAATTGTTCTTGATCTCCTTCATCATCCGTTTGACGCCATTATCGATTTCATTGAAGTTCAGCACCACATAGCCTTCGCGCTGATTCATCTGGGCGACCTTACGGATCCCGATGGCCGCTCCGATCGCGTCCATATCGGGATGCTTATGCCCCATGATGATGACTTTATCACTTTCAATCATCGTTTCCCTCAAGGCATGCGAGATGACGCGTGCGCGTACACGGGTCCGCTTTTCCATCGGGTTCGTTTTACCGCCGTAGAACTTCACTTTCCCGTTCGTCTGCTTGATGGCCACCTGGTCGCCTCCGCGGCCAAGGGCAAGGTCAAGGCTCGACTGTGCCAGTGTCCCGAGCTCTGGAAGGGACGAAACCCCCGTCCCGACACCGATGCTCAGTGTAAGTGGGACATTTTGCTTGGACGTCGTATCCCGCACATCATCCAGGATGCCGAATTTCTCTTTTTCAAGCACTTGTAGGATCTTCTCATTGATGACGGCAATGAACCGTTCGGAAGACACCCTTTTTAAAAATACCCCGTATTCCTTCGCCCATTTATTCAAGATCGACGTGACCATGCTGTTCAAGCTACTTCGGGTCTGGTCATCCATCCCCTGAGTCAATTCGTCATAATTGTCCAGGAAGATGATTGCGATATTCGTGCGTTCTTCATGATACTGTTTCTCGATCTCCTTCTGTTCCGTCACATCGAAGAAGTATAATAGCTTTTCTTCGAGCTTCAATATGACGTGATACTTCCGTTCGTTCATCGTGATGATCTCGGAATCCACTTCCTGTTTGATGAGGGGCACAAGGTTCTCTGCCACATCATAAAGGGACCTTCCCACGACCGAATCCTCATTGAAGCAGGACGCCAGGAAAGGGTTCGTCCATTCTATGTAGTACTCATCATTGATCAGCATGATCCCGATCGGCATCTCCATCAGCGCCTCTTCACCGACACGCTTCACCCGGTAGGACAAGGTGGAGATGTACTCTTCCGTTTCCTCGTGTGACCTTTTTTCAAAATAAAAGGCGAGAAAAAACGCACCTCCAAAGACAATCAACCCGATTAACGAAATAATCCATTTGTAAAAAGCGACTGATACTAACAAAAGAGCTGTTAATATAGCTAGACCGTACAAAGGGTACCGGATCATTCGCTTATTAAAATAAGATGGCATGATTTCAGCTCCTGGAACTTAAAATTGAAAGATCTATGACTTACGTTGTAGGCGTTGTCTAAGATTGAATCCTAAGTCAATTATACCTAAAATTCTCACGAGATAAAGGAGGGGAATGGAAATGATGGTCAATAAGATCAAAATCCCCTTCGACCATCCCTTATGATGACCCAGGAAATAAAGGAATGACAAGCCCTGGACGGCAAGCAGCGTCTGAAGCACATACAGGACATTCATGACCGCATTGAAAAGGTACGTCCCCTCTTCAGGCTGTGCGAATATCGGGACGATCAGGACGATCAGGTAGTACCATAGGATGCTTTTCGGAAGGACCCATTTCCTGAACGGCTTGAATGCCGGTACCGTGACCCCCAGCTTCTTCAAAAGGGGAAAGTTCACCCAGATGAACAAGAGGGCGGTGGCAGCAGCGATCCCAAGGAACATCGCAGGCGTCAGGGTCTGGATCAAATCGATGGAATCATTCATGCTTTCCTTCAGTGCCTGATCGGTCTCCTGACCCAATCCATTAAATAATGACGTATATGTATCCCTTGATTCATTCAAGCTCTCCTCGACCATGTTGACACCTAAGAGGGCAATCGAGCTGACGAACCCGAGCACAATATTGATCAATAACGCGAACGTAGCCGCCATGAAGATCCTCATCTTATTCCAGTGATTCCTGATTCCCCATCCCATCACAAGAGCCGTCGATCCAACGGCAAAGGCAATCGGAAGCGCAATCGGTCCTCCCACGATGAAGCCGAGTATGAGCGAGCCGAGGAATACAAACAAGGAATTCCTAAGCGAGTATTTGGAACTGAAGAGCATGAGTGGCAATGGTAATATAAGTGATGCCGCAATCCCGATGATCGGTACATAGACCGCCACCAGCAATAAGACCGTGAAGAAGGCAAGTAAGAGTGCCCCTTCCGTTAACACAGAGTTATTTTTCAACATTTAACGCTCCCAACATTAATTCAAACAACTTTATCAGGATAATCATATCAATTTTAACGATGAATTTCATCTTAACCGCTTGTTTATACATCTTTCCCTTATTCAAAAAAATAAGCCCCGGCGTCATCCTTCTTACCATTAGTATATACTCCCTGCCAAAGGGAGTATTCCTTTTCTGGTCAATGAAGGATGATGCCGGGGCATCTCATGGCTTACTGAATTTTAAAACGCTCGATCGAATCCTGCAGCTCCTGGCTCAGGTCGGTCAGCTGTTCCGCTGCTTGCGTGACGGAATGAATCGCTCGTAGCTGCTCTTCTGAAGAAGCGTTCATCTCTTCGCACGAAGCCGACGTTTGTTCAGCGGTCGATGCCATCAATTGAATCACATTGACCACTTCATCTTTATCAAGATTGATCTGGCGGATTTGTTCATACATCTTCTCAATTTCATTTTGCATCGTTTTCATCAGGGCAGACGTTTGATCGAATACTTCATTCGTATTCTGGATGACCCCGAATTGAACTTCGAACGTTTCCTTCGTCTTGGCCATTTCATCGACTGCCTGATTGGACCCCTGCTGAATTTCATTGATCGTGCTCTTTACTTGCTCTGTGGCCCGTACAGACTGATCGGCAAGCTTCCTGACTTCGTCTGCCACCACGGCAAAGCCCTTACCATGTTCGCCAGCCCTCGCCGCTTCGATGCTTGCATTCAGTGCAAGCAGATTGGTCTGGGCGGATATGTCAGTGATCGTCTCCATCACCGACTCAATCGTCTTCACCTTCGATTCCAAGCTTCCGATCACTTTTTCCATGGAAGAAATATACTCGTTTGACGTGTGATACGCATTCACCAATTCTTTCACTTGGTGCATCCCGGTTTGGTTGATTTCATCCGCCTTGCCGGCCATGTCGGCCATCACTTTCGATTGATCATATACTTCATTGATCCGCGTACCGAGCAGCTCTGACTTCTGGTGTGCCTGTTCGGAATCCGAGGCTGACTGCTGTGCGCCATGAGCGATTTCACTGACGACCGTCGCCATTTCTTCACTCGACGCATTCGTTTCCTCTGAAACCGCACTCAGGCTTTCCGCTGATTGACGGACATTCCAGACCGATTCCTGAACGACCTTGAGTGTCCCCCTCATGCTTTCAATCATCTTGTTCAAATCGGCGGCAAGAAGGCCCGTCTCATCCTTCGACTTGATGGTTGTCTGGATGGAGAGATCACCCGTCGCCACTTCCGTCACCGTTTTCTGAAGCTGCTTGATCGGCTGGGTCATCTTATTCGATACAAACGCAACCATCACCAACATGACCACAAGCGCCGCTCCACCGGTTAAGATCAGCATGCGTTCGATTTCCTTCGACGATTGAAGTAAAGCGTCCCGCTCGTAGGCAGACCCCACTTTCCAATTCGTCTTAGGCACCGTATTGTAGACGAGGACCTTCTTCTCGCCGTCCAACTCATAATGAATCGTGCCTTCCTTCTTCTCCGAATCCAGCATCTTTTTAATGAACGGGAGGTCGGATAGATTCTCACCTCGCATTGTCGGATGGACAATCGCCGTTCCATCGAGTCCGAATAAGAACGGATATCCTTCATAACCTAGCTCCATATCGGCAACGCGATCAGTCAATCGAGTCAGATTCACATCCACACCAATGACACCGATGATTTTATTATCGGCCACCACCGCCTTGGACGCCGTGATGATATACTCCTCCGTCGCCGTATCGATGTAAGGCTCACTCCATACAACGCCTGATTTCGCATCCACCGCCGCTTTATACCAATCACGGCTTGTCGGGTCAAAGTCAGCCGGCAGATCGACCGCAGGAACAATCTTCAATTCCTTATTCGGAGATGCGACATAAATGGAAGTCGCCTCCTCATACAAGCCGAGATAATTGTTAAAATCCGACTGAATATCCGCATATAACTCCGTATCCTGTACTGCATCCGTCTCAGGATCAAGCTGCGCTTTCGAATAGTTCTTCAACACATTCGACACCGAATACTGATTCAGGCTCTTCTCATACTGCTCAAGAAAAAGCTGAACCGAACTATTCAGCTCCTTCACCACTCCCTGCGTCTGGCCGATCACCTGATTCTCCGTCTTCATCCTTGTCTGCCAGCCTGTGATCGCAATGATTGCGATCAGTGACGCAATAAATAGGATGGAGAAGACCATGATCAGCTTCGCCCTTATCGAGGATAGCTTCAGAGAGCCACTTTTGTGCCGTTTCTTCTTTTCTTTCTCTTTTTTCATTACAATACCCCCTAAACCTATACCTTTTCTCCTGTACTTTATCGACAGGTTTCGTCAAGGTTTAATAGGGTTTTGGGGAATGGACGGGGTATACAGTAGGACTATTTGACTATTTTAAGAGGGCGAGAAGCGGGCGTTGGTATTGGTGGCGGATTCGGTCTCGAAACGGGGTCTGATTGGGCCAAGGAGGAGGCACGGAGGCGATTTGATAATATAATTGGATTTTTGATAATAAAACCATTGTTTTTGATAATATCTTTCTAGTTTTGATAATATAACAACTTTCCACACCGTATACACCTGGTTTTTCATTAAAAATAGACAAGATAAGGTCTTAACATCAAGTAACTGCCAGTTTATCAGTTAAAAACCAATATAAATGATGAAAAACCTCTCTAAAAGATCCAAAAACGTCAAAAAAAGCAGCAAGGACAAAGTCCCTGCTGCTTTCACCGGTCAATTATTCACCGCTAACGTATGGAAGTAGTGCCATAGTACGAGCGCGCTTGATTGCACGAGTCAACTTACGTTGGTACTTAGCGTTAGTTCCAGTTACACGACGTGGAAGAATTTTTCCACGCTCAGAGATGAATTTCTTTAGAAGATCCACATCTTTGTAATCGATGTGAGTAATTCCGTTTGCTGTGAAGTAGCATACCTTACGGCGTCTACGTCCACCTCTACGTCCTCCTGCCATGTGATTCGCCTCCTATCATTTTGGATTATTCGTATCGTTCGTTTAGAATGGCAGATCATCATCAGAAATGTCGATCGGCTGACCGTCATTTGCAAATGGATCCTCATCTACACGTGTATAGTTATTGTTGTTGCGCTGTTGATTCTGATTCTGACTATAAGGATTTCCTTGGTCACGCTGACCTCCACCCGAATAGCCCGGACTTCCTCCACGATCGCCTTGGCTCGCATTTCGCGGTTCCAAGAATTGAACACTTTCCGCCACGACTTCCGTCATGAACACACGGCGTCCATCTTGTCCTTCGAAATTACGCGTCTGGATGCGACCGTCAACGCCAGCTAAGCTGCCTTTTTTAAGAAAGTTTGCTACATTCTCTGCAGGGCGACGCCATACAACGCAATTAATAAAATCTGCTTCACGTTCTCCTGATTGATTCGTAAAACTACGATTCACGGCAAGTGTGAACGATGCAACAGCCACTCCATTCGGAGTATATTTTAATTCAGGGTCTTTGGTTAAACGCCCTACTAATACAACTCGGTTCATCATCAGAATCAACCCCTTCCTTCTAGCATCCTATTCCTTAAGAAACAGGTAGAGAAGTTGTTTATTAAAACGTTCGGATTATTCTTCTTCTTTAACAACGATATGACGGATAATGTCGTCACTGATCTTAGCCAAACGATCGAATTCGTTAACGGCTTCAGTGTTAGCGTTCATTTTCACTAGTTGGTAGAAACCATCACGGAAATCGTTGATCTCATACGCTAAACGACGTTTACCCCAATCTTTTGACTCGATGATCTCCGCACCGTTTGTTGATAAAACGTTATCGAAACGCTCAACAACTGATTTCTTTGACTCTTCGTCAATGTTTGGGCGGACAATGTACATAACTTCGTACTTTCTCATCTGAATGTCACCTCCTCGTGGTCTATGCGGTCCTTTCTTTGTGAAAGGACAAGGAGCAATGCGTTCATTACTCACGAAATAAAATTATAGCATAGTATTTCTAGTATTGCAATATGCCGTAGGATTTCTGATAGATTTTATTAACATATGGTTTTAAATACCGCTATTGATTTCCGCGGGAGGCTTCGCTTTCCGCGGGCGAGCGGTGAGCCTCCTCGTCGCTGCGCTCCTGCGAGGTCTCAACTGTCTCGCTTTTCCCGCAGGAGTCTTCGCCTCCCACTCCAATCAATAGCTAGAATCGTTTTTAAATAACAGAACGTCAACGTATCCTAACAAAATACTACTTGCTGTCTAACCGAATAAATTATCCAAATAAAAAAGACCGGAGTCACCCCCGGCCTGTTAAAACTCTTATACATTAAAACGGAAGTGAATGACATCTCCGTCTTTTACTAGATATTCCTTACCTTCAAGGCGGACTTTTCCGGCTTCTTTGGCCGCTCCCATTGTTCCTGCTTCTACCAGGTCATCGTAGGATACGGTTTCGGCGCGGATGAAGCCTCTTTCGAAGTCGGAGTGGATGACTCCGGCACATTGAGGGGCTTTCATGCCTTCGCGGAATGTCCATGCGCGGACTTCCTGTACACCTGCCGTGAAATAAGTAGCAAGGCCTAGAAGGGAGTAGGTTGCGCGGATCAACTGATCAAGACCGGATTCTTCGATTCCAAGCTCTTGAAGGAACATCGCTTTCTCTTCATCGTCTAGCTCTGCGATTTCAGATTCGATCTTCGCACAAACAACGATGACTTCCGCGTTGTCTTCTTTTGCAAATTCACGAACTTGTTGAACGTATTCATTCTCAGAAGGATCGGCAATTTCATCTTCGCTTACGTTCGCCACGTATAGGACCGGCTTTGATGTAAGAAGGTGAAGTTGCTTCACAAGCTTCGCTTGCTCTTCGGAGAATTCAACCGTACGTGCAGGTTGCTCTGCTTCAAGGACCTCTTTCAGTTTCACGAGGATTTCATGCTCGAATACCGCTTCTTTATCTTTTTGCTTGGCCATCTTCTGAACGCGCGCAAGACGCTTATCGACCGTTTCAAGATCGGCAAGGATCAATTCAAGGTTGATGACTTCGATATCCGCGATCGGATCCACTTTTCCGGCTACGTGCGTGATATTGTCATCTGCGAAACAGCGGACAACCTGACAGATCGCATCGACCTGGCGGATATGGGAAAGGAATTTATTCCCTAGTCCTTCACCTTTACTTGCCCCTTTGACGATTCCTGCGATATCAGTGAATTCAAAAGCCGTAGGGACGGTTTTCTTCGGATCCACGAGTTCAGTTAATTTATCTAAACGGTGATCAGGCACCTCAACAATGCCCACGTTCGGATCGATTGTACAGAAAGGATAGTTAGCAGATTCTGCTCCTGCTTTCGTGATTGCGTTAAAAAGCGTTGATTTACCAACGTTCGGCAGCCCAACGATACCAGCTGTCAATGCCATATTCGGTCACTCCTCATTATTGTTCTTATCTATGAAAAATCGTGATTGATGATACTACTTCTAAATGGTCGAACCCTTCACAATTATAGAGATAATGGCGCAAAAAGACAAGTAGCCGTTATCGGTGCAGCGAAATGAAAAAAGACACCCTCCGTCATGAGAAAGGTGCCTGATAAAGATGAGCGCAGGACAGTCAAAAGGATTACGCCATAAGGGATATGGGTATGAAAGTAGTAACTATTCCTGAGAAGTCTCGAGAACTTTTTTCATTTTTTTCGTGAATTCCCTTCTTGGGATCATCACGCTGTGTCCGCAGCCAACGCATTTGATACGGATATCCATTCCCAGCCGGATGACCTTCCAGCGGTTTGTCCCACAAGGGTGAGGCTTTTTCATTTCTACGATATCATTCAGTTGAAATGTCTTTTGCTCCATTTGCCTTCCTCCTATTGCTCGAATTCTCTTTTCTTTTCATTAACGGGCAGTGCCTCATTCTCTTCTGTTCTCGAATACATTACCATTCGAGGGAATGGAATTTCAATGCCGTGCTTATCGAGGATCAGCTTCACATCTTTGCGGATCATCCTGGCGATATACCAGTGCCTCATCGGGACGGTCTCCGCCACGATGCGGATCACCACGTCGGAAGCACCGAGTGTCTGGACACCCAATAGTTCAGGTGGATTCACGAGATCCTCGTATTTTTGTGGAAGGGTGATCAATAGGTCCTGAATGACTTGTTCAGCTTCTTCAATGTTCTCCTCATAGGCGATACTGACATCGACGACGGCAATACTATTATGGATGGAGTAGTTCGTCACTTCGGTGATGTTCCCATTCGGGAAAATATGAAGTTCCCCGGTCCAACTTTTGATTTTCGTCGTGCGAAGACCGATTTCTTCGACATTCCCTTCGGCTGAACCGATCCGGACATAGTCACCGACCGAGAACTGATCTTCAAAGATGATGAAGAAACCGGTGATGATGTCGCGTACAAGGTTCTGCGCACCGAAACCGATGGCGAGACCGACGATCCCGGCACCCGCGATCAGTCCTTTGATATCGATGCCGATCGTAGAAAGGATGGTCATCAAACTGATGAAATACACCACATATGCCAGCACATTTTCAAGCAGCTTCAAAAGCGTCGCTTCACGGCGCTGTGAGAATTTAAGCGGTGCCTTCGAACGCACCCTGAATACATTCCGGATCGCCGTACGGCCGAGCTTCAACGCAATGTATGTAATCAGCAAGATGGCGACGATTTTGATCGCCCCTTGCCCAAGATCGATCCACATCTGATTATCAATCAATTTATCAAAGGCTTTATTTGCCTGATCTTCAAATTCAGCTTTTGTATCATTCATAAGTTCATTCACCAACTCCATATACTGAGTAATCTTATTCTAACAAGTTTCCCTATGCTTGGGTAGTTCTAACCTACATGGCAAGAATAATAGCGAAATTTTTTATTTTATGAAAAATGGCCCGGTCTTATGTATGAAAAAACGAATTCGTCCGTATACTGTTAAAAAGAAATCGTAGGGCAACCTCGAGTGCCCAGCCTTCTCGCAAAATGGAGTCGATTCATTTATGTATTCGTCCCGATGGGAAAATAGGTTTATAAACCTGACCGTCAGCGCGTATTCCCAATATACATGTTCCTGCAAACCTACTATTCAAAGGAGTGGAAGTCATGAATATAAAAAAAGGATTATTTGAACGGAAATCCGAACCATTCAGGGTCTATCATCAAGATGAGCATGCAGCCAGGGATCTTTCTGTTCAACTATCCACCATGCTTCCGACTCTCTATCGTACTCGTCCGATTGTGTTCGTATGCATCGGGACGGATCGTTCAACGGGGGATTCATTAGGTCCTCTGGTGGGCTCCCTTCTGGAAGAACAGACGATGGGGATTTTCCATGTATACGGGACCTTGGATGATCCGATCCATGCCGTCAACCTTGAAGAAAAAATGCGGGAGATTGGTAAAAAGCACGTGAATCCCTTTATCATCGGGATTGATGCCTGCCTCGGAAGATTGAAAAGCGTCGGGGCGATCCAACTGAGCAACGGACCTTTAAAGCCGGGTGCAGGTGTCAACAAAGAACTTCCGGAGGTCGGGGTCATGCATCTGACAGGAATCGTCAATGTCAGTGGATTCATGGAATTCTTTGTCCTTCAGAATACACGATTGAACCTCGTGATGAAGATGGCGAAAACGATGGTGGAAGCGATCGTGCTAGCCGAAGAAATCATCGAACGCCGTAATGCCGTAAATATTGAAAAATGGAGAGAAGAACTCCATTGATATAAGAAAAACGGGAGTGCTGCCACTCCCGTTTTTTCATGTTCAAATCAACTATATAGTTGGGTTGCGTGGATGACTCCGATCACCATCGCCACCACCACGATTCCAGGTAACAAGTTGGCTACTCGTATCTTTGTCACACCGAGCAGGTTGAGTCCGATCGCGAAAATCATGATACCGCCCGTAGACGTCATCTCGACGATATAAGCATCCATCAATTCCTGAGGGACCCACTGGTGGATTTGAGTGGCAAACAAGGCAATCAACCCTTGATACAGCATGACCGGGACTGCAGAGAACATGACGCCGATCCCGAGCGTCGTCGTTAAAATCAAGGATGTGAATCCATCAATGATCGACTTTGTATAAAGGACATCGTGATCGCCGCGTATACCGCTGTCAAGGGCTCCAATCACGGCCATTGCCCCGATTACGAAGATGAGGGTCGCCGTAACAAACCCTTGCGAGATACTCGTTTCCTTTTTGCTTCCGAGTTTTTTCTCGAGCCATGTCCCGACTTCGTTCAGCTTATCTTCGAGATTCATCCACTCCCCCCATGCTGCACCGAGAGCAAGCGAAATGATGACGACCAGGAAGTTTTCACTTTTGAGTCCCATTTGCAACCCAAGGACCACCACCGCCAATCCGATGGCCTTCATCACCGTTCCCTTCATATTTTCTGGGATGCGGTGAAGAAAGATTCCGAGCACTGTGCCAATCACAATACAGATTCCATTAACGATCGTTCCTAATAGTACCATACCTTTTCCCCTTATCCAGACTAGCGTCTTTCTTCTTTTTATGTACATGACAGTTGAGTAAAAAAGGGAAGAGGACTGACCATCAATATAGAAGGCAGCCCTTTTATTAGATCATCTATTCTCTTTTTACCGATCCTGCAATAACTCCAGAATCCGATCCAAATCTTCTTTCGAGAAAAATTCAAGCTCGATTTTCCCTTTTTTCTTGGACTGTTTAATCGTCACGGTTGTACCGAAACGCTCACGCAGCATGCTTTCTTGTTCTTTAATGAATACATCTTTGTTCGATTCCGGTTTCTTTGTTTCACGTGAAACATTCCCGTTCATCTCACCGACGATTTTTTCGAGCTGTCTGACGTTCAGTGATTCTTTGAGGATGCGATTCACCAGTGCCGATAGGTTCTTCTTATTCTTCAGCCCAAGAAGTGCCCGGCCATGCCCCATCGTCAATTTCCCTTCCGAAATCAATTCCTGGATAGGTTGAGGCAATGAAAGGAGACGGATATGGTTGGCAATATGCGGCCGACTTTTTCCGAGGCGCTTTGCCACTTCCTCCTGGGTGATCTTCAGCTTATCCATCAGCAACTGATATGCCGCCGCTTCCTCGATCGGGGTCAAATCTTCCCGCTGAAGGTTTTCCAACACGGCAAGTTCCATCATCTGCTGTTCATTCAATTCACGGACAACGACAGGCACAGTTTCAAGCTTCGCAGCCGTCGCTGCTCGATAGCGTCGTTCACCTACGACGATTTCATAGCCTTTAATGGTTTTCCTGACAATGATCGGCTGAAGGATCCCGTGTTCAAGGATCGATTCCTTTAATTCTTCGATTGCAGCAGGGTCAAAGATTTTCCGTGGTTGATAAGGATTCGGGCGTATGTCCTTCAGCTTCACTTCTTGAACGTTTTCTTCATTCTGAGTGGTTTGTACATTTTGAAAGAGGGCGTTAATGCCCTTCCCTAAACCTTTAGCCATTCGCCACCACTTCCTTTGCCAATTCTAAATACACTTCCGCTCCCCTGGATTTTGCATCATAGATGATGATGGGTTCACCGTGACTCGGTGCTTCACTCAAGCGGACATTACGCGGGATGATTGTGCGATATACCTTATCTTGAAAATACTTTTTCACTTCTTCGATTACTTGGATCCCAAGATTGGTCCGGGCATCAAGCATCGTTAAGAGTACACCGTCGATCATCAAGTCATGATTGAGGTGTTTCTGGACCAGGCGGACGGTGCTTAACAGCTGACTCAATCCTTCCAGTGCGTAATATTCACACTGAACGGGGATCACGACAGCGTCGGAAGCCGTCAACGCGTTAATGGTCAAAAGCCCAAGAGACGGAGGGCAGTCAATAATGATATAGTCAAACTCTTCTTTTACTTTTTCCAAAGCTTTCTTCAATCGTACTTCACGAGAGATGGTGGGGACGAGTTCAATTTCGGCTCCCGCCAATGAAATGGTTGCAGGCACAATCGACAAATTCTCTACTTTCGATTGCTTGATCGTGTCCATCACATCGACATCATCGACTAACACGTCGTAGATGCATTGCTGAACATCACCTTTTTCCACTCCAACACCGCTCGTGGCATTTCCTTGGGGATCGATATCGACAAGCAGCACTTTCTGTCCTATGTATGCCAAGCACGCACCCAGATTGACAGATGTGGTCGTTTTACCCACGCCGCCTTTTTGGTTGGTCACCGCTATAATTCTTCCCAAGGTTGTCACCTACCTTTTGACGTCCAAGTATGGTCGTTTTTTCTCCACAGTATTCTTCTATTCTATCAAAATTCGGGGAAGAATGTCTGTTTCTTTTTTTGAAAATATTGAAAGCTCATTCGGAACATTCCTGTCTTCCTTAGAAGCCAAGGAAAACATTGGTGAAATTTGTCATATTTCCGTGGAAATTATTTTTCTGTCCTCATTAATAAGTGAAGGGATGATCATTGACCGTTCCTTACGTTGGGTGTAACTCACAAATATTCTATTTGTTTTATATAAGTGATTATATCCTTTAAATCACCACTCGATATTGATGGCTCTTCAATGTGTCTTACTCATTTTTAAGAGCTCACACAGTTCCCACCGGTTACAGCTGTTGGTTGGAGTGAAAGACGAAGACTCCTGCGGGAGAAGTGGCCCATGTGAGACCCCGCAGGAGCGTAGCGACGAGGAGGCTCACGGGTCACCCGCGGAAACGAAGTCTTTCACGGAAACCAACAGCGTGATGTACAGGACAATCATGAATACTTTTCGTAAAAGTAAAAAAAGCAAGAAACAATCTATCTCTGTTTCTCGCTTTTTATGAATCTATTTCTTTTTAGGAATGCGGATGGTAAATTGATAGAATTCGTCGTGCTCTTCTTCCTCGGCGTTGAGGTTGATGCCGCTGTCGGACACCATGGAGAGCGATTGACGGATTGTATTGACGGCGATACGCATGTCCTTTGAAAAAGCTTTGCGCCTCGGCTTCGGTTTCGGTGCGGAGCCTTCCTGCATTTTCACGACTCTGTCCTCTGTTTGTTTGACATTGAGGTTTTTCTCAATGATTTCTCCGAGCAGCTGGATCTGTTTCTCGGGATTTTTCAGAGGGATGAGCGCACGTGCATGCCGTTCAGTGATCTTCTTATCCAATAATGCATGATGGATTTCTTCAGGAAGCTTTAGGAGACGAAGCTTATTTGCCACCGTTGACTGTCCTTTTCCTAAGCGCTGAGCAAGTGCTTCCTGTGTCAGGTTATGCAATTCGAGCAGCTTCCCGTACGCGATCGCTTCTTCAATGGGGGAAAGCTCTTCCCTTTGCAGGTTTTCGATCAAAGCGACTGAAGCCGTTTCAGTATCGCTGAGATTTTTGACGATGGCCGGAACGGTTTCCCAGCCGAGCTTTTGTACTGCTCGATACCGTCGTTCCCCTGCAATGATTTCATACTGATCAACATCCGCCTGCCTGACGACAATCGGCTGGATGATGCCATGTGTGTGTATCGTTCTGGATAGCTCTTCTATCTTTTCATCATTGAAGACGGTTCTTGGTTGAAAGCGATTAGGAACGATTTGAGCTACCGGTATTTTCTTAACCTCATCTCGGTCTTCCACTACACTTGATTCTTCAGATTCAACATCTTGCTCCTTTTCACCTAGGCCAAAAAAACGAGAGAAAGGATGCTTCATCTTCCTACACCACCTTTAAGAAACTCCCTATAATAGTATTCTTTACACGATGACAAGTTCCTGCCTCGTATCGACAAATCCCCACGGACCAGTATACCAGAGTGATGAGGTACTGGATCCGGGGTCCACTCTTATTCTAGCGGCAATTTATTTGGGGTACCCGGTTTTCTCGGGTATTTTTTAGGTGTTTCTTTTACTTTTTTGATCTTGACGATATTGCGTTCACTTTCTTCTTCTGGAAGGACAAATGAATATACTTTTTCGGTTTGTCCCCCAAGGGTCGCGACTGCTTTCTTCCCGACGTTCAATTCTTCATTTGCGTTGGATGCTTTCATCGCGACGAAATATCCATCTTTTTTCACAAGCGGGAGACAGAGTTCACTTAAGACTGACATTCTGGCAACTGCCCTTGCCGTGACGAGATCATATGTCTCACGATGCTCCTTCTTCTTGCCGAACGTCTCTGCCCGGTCATGGAAGAAGTGTGTATTCGTAAGTCCCAATTCGTTTGATAAATGATTCAGGAATGTGATGCGCTTGTTCAATGAATCGACGATGGATATATGTAAATGAGGGAAACAGATCTTAAGCGGGATGCTTGGGAATCCTGCACCTGCTCCTACGTCACATATTGTTTTCACTTCGCTGAAATCAATGAAGAATGCTGCACTGATTGAATCATAGAAGTGCTTTAGATAGACTTCTTCCTTATCGGTGATCGCGGTCAGGTTCATCTTCTCGTTCCACTCGACAAGGATTTCATAGTATCGCTCGAATTGATCTAATTGGGAGGGAGAAAGGGAGATCCCCTTCTCCTCGAGCATGGATTGGAATTGGTCTATATTCATTGTATAACCCTACCTTTATCTATTGGTCGCCTGAAACCTTCGCAATTTTCCCTTGTTCGATATAAACAAGCAGGATCGAGATGTCGGCAGGATTGACTCCTGAAATCCTTGACGCCTGCGCCAGGGAAAGAGGACGGACTTCGATCAGTTTCTGCCTTGCTTCCGAAGCCAACCCGCTGATTGCTTCGTAATCGATGTTCTCAGGGATTTTCTTGTTTTCCATCTTCTTCAGTTTATCGACTTGTTGAAGGGATTTTTCAATATAGCCCTCATATTTCACTTGGATTTCAACCTGCTCTTCCACATCGGCAGTCAGCTCGGTCTCACTTGGTACAAGTCGCTTGATATGGCTGTAATTCATTTCAGGGCGCTTCAATAGATCGATCGCCAGGATCCCGTCCTTCAACTCACTTCCGCCTGCTTCGCGGATGACGGCCTGCGTTTCTTCGACAGGCTTGATCCGGATGCTTCCGAGACGCTCTTTCTCCGCTTCAATCGCTTCTTTCTTGGCCGTGAAACGTTCGAATCTTTCCTCGGAAATCAAGCCGATGCGTTTTCCGATGTCCGTCAGACGGAGATCTGCGTTATCGTGACGGAGTAATAATCGATATTCCGCACGGGAAGTCAGTAAGCGATACGGCTCATTTGTACCCTTCGTGACAAGATCGTCGATCAATACACCGATATAGGCATCGGAGCGGCTCAAGATGACCTCTTCTTTATCAAGGGCACGGCATGCAGCGTTGATCCCGGCCATCAGACCTTGACCTGCAGCTTCTTCATATCCGGACGTCCCGTTGATCTGGCCTGCAGTGTAAAGGCCCTTGATCTTTTTCGTTTCGAGTGTCGGCCACAATTGCGTCGGCACGATTGAATCGTACTCGATGGCATAACCGGCACGCATCATCTGTACTTTTTCAAGGCCAGGAATGGTAGAAAGGATTTTCTGTTGTACGTCTTCTGGAAGACTTGTCGATAACCCTTGGACATAGACTTCCTGCGTGTTCCTTCCTTCCGGCTCAAGGAAAATTTGATGACGGGGCTTGTCATGGAATCGGACGACTTTATCTTCAATGGACGGACAATAACGAGGCCCTGTCCCTTTTATCATACCTGAATACATCGGCGAACGATGTAGATTATCGTCGATTAGTTTATGAGTTTCTTCGTTTGTGTACGTCAGCCAGCATGGCAGCTGATCCGTGATATATTTCGTTGTTTCATAACTGAAAGCGCGTGGTACATCATCACCCGGCTGGATTTCGGTTTTCGAATAGTCGATTGATGAGCTGTTCACACGCGGCGGCGTACCGGTCTTGAAACGGACAGTATCAAAGCCGAGCTCGCGAAGATGATCCGCTAGTCGGATGGATGGCTGCTGATTATTCGGACCGCTTGAATATTTCAAGTCTCCAAGAATGATTTCACCGCGCAGGAATGTCCCGGTTGTGATGACGACCGTTTTCGCCCGATAGGCGGCACCGGTCATGGTCACGACCCCTTTGCATTCACCGTCTTCGACAATCAATTCCTCGACCATTCCTTGAAGTAGGGTCAGGTTCTCTTGATTTTCAAGCGTGCTCTTCATTTCATTCTGATAAAGGAATTTATCTGCCTGTGCCCTTAAAGCACGAACGGCAGGTCCCTTCCCTGTATTCAACATCCTCATTTGGATATGCGTTTTATCAATATTACGACCCATCTCGCCACCGAGTGCGTCGATTTCACGCACCACGATTCCTTTTGCCGGACCACCGACGGATGGATTACAAGGCATAAAGGCAACCATATCTAGATTGATGGTCACCATTAACGTTTTCGCTCCCATACGGGCAGAAGCGAGTCCTGCTTCGACACCAGCATGTCCAGCACCAATGACAATGACATCATATTGTCCTGCGTCATATTGCATGGTCAATTGTTTCCTCCTTGAAGGACGGGATCTCCCATCCTGATAAATTTATGTTTATTTCCCTAGGCAGAATTGAGAAAATAACTGGTCAATCAGGCTTTCATGGACACTTTCACCAATGATTTCACCTAATAACTCCCACGTTCTTGTCAAATCGATCTGGGCGATGTCGATCGGAGTTCCCATTTCTACACTATTGATGGCTTCGTTGATGGCATCGGATGCCTGATTCAACAATGCAATGTGGCGGCTGTTCGAAACATAGGTGATGTCCCCAGCTTCGATCGAACCTGCAAAGAAGAGGGATGAAATGGCTTCTTCCAGTTCATCGATCCCTTCCTCCTCAAGTAAAGCCGTCGTTACAAGCGGATGCTCCTTTGCTAGCTCCCGCACTTTATCCATATCGATCTTGCGTTCAAGATCCGTCTTATTCACGATCACGATGACATCCATGCCCCTCACTGCTTCGAAAAGCTGCTCATCTTCATGAGTCAGTTCATCCGCATGATTCAGGACTAGAAGGATAAGATCCGCTTCCTTCAACACTTGTCGGGACCTTTCCACACCGATCCGCTCAACGATATCTTCCGTTTCACGGATCCCTGCCGTATCGACAAGGCGGAGCGGCACCCCGCGTACATTCACGTATTCCTCGATAACATCCCGGGTCGTACCCGGAATATCGGTCACAATCGCTTTATTTTCATGAACAAGGCTATTCAATAATGAAGATTTACCAACGTTCGGACGTCCGATGATGACGGTGGATAGCCCTTCCCGCAGAATCTTCCCTTGTTCGGATGTCCTGATCAGTTTATCGAGTTCATCACGTACATGCCTTGATTTCTCCATCAAGACATCATGCGTCATCTCTTCGACATCATCATATTCAGGATAATCGATATTCACCTCGACGTGAGCAAGGGTCTCCAGGATCTCCTGACGCAGCTTCCTGATCAAATTGGATAGGCGACCTTCCATTTGATTCAATGCGACATTCATCGCTCTATCGGTTTTCGCCCGGATCAAATCCATGACGGCCTCCGCCTGCGATAAGTCGATCCGTCCGTTCAGGAACGCCCTCTTCGTAAATTCACCGGGTTCCGCCAATCTTGCTCCGTGCTTAAGGACGAGCTGAAGTACCTTATTCACAGAGACAAGGCCTCCATGGCAATTGATTTCAACGATATCTTCACGGGTAAATGTTTTCGGTCCCTTCATGACTGAAACCATCACTTCCTCGACAACCTGGTCGGTACCCGGATCGATGATATGTCCGTAATGAATCGTATGGGAATCGAATTCCTTCATCGACTTCCCCTTCATCCCCCGGAACACTTTCGCACCGATATCGAAGGCTTCATCCCCACTCAAACGGACGATGGCGATCGCCCCCTCACCCATCGGTGTCGAAATCGCTGCAATAGTATCAAATTCCATTCTTATCACCTCTCTTTTTTGTCTAGTTGAAATTTATATGAACGAATGAAATTTAAATGAGTATAGTTACCCCAAATTATTAGAATATCACAAAGCCTTTTAAATCAAAAGAATGTAGTTTTTTCACGCTTGTGATTATCCACAGGTAATTTATATGATCTCTATTATTTTAACTTATCCACATGTGAATAACAATAAACCGGGTTAAAAAGGAATATCCACAAGGAGGGTGGGAGGATTTCTATGGGGACGTTTTCTGGAGGAGTTATTTTGCAGTGGTGAGTTTTGGGGTTAGTAAGGGGCGGCCATCAATGTCGGAGGTTTATTTTGGGGGAATTGAGTGGGAGATTGGTTTTGGAACGATGTTTCTGAACAGATAGGAAATAAATTTGTTTTGGAACGATGTTGTAGTGATGAATCGAATGGGAATTTTGTTTTGAAACGATATTTTTTGGCTAAATTGAGGCAAAAACCAGCGTTTGAAGGTCGTTTTTAAATGTATTGAGGGAAAAACTAGCGATCGAGCTCCGTTTTTGATGAAAGTAGTCTCTATGAACACTAATTTGAGAGGTTTTATTCTTCATGAGGTCGATTTATTATCAAAAACTGTGGTTTTTTTATCAAAAATCCAAATATATTATCAAAAGGGGGAAGTTTATTATCAAAAATACGATTTTATTATCAAAACCGACATTCCGACATTAACTAACAAATTCCGCAGGCCACACGCCACGCCCACGCCCCGAACATACCGCATCCACCTCATCAACCAAAAAAAGACGATCCCTCCAAAAGGAATCGTCTCCACCAACGCTTATTTCGGTGCGATCACAATATACCGGTTCGGTTCCCTGCCCTCGGAATAAGTGTCCACTTTTTTCGCATGTACCAATGCGGAGTGGATCACTTTCCTTTCATAAGAAGGCATCGGTTCCAATGAAACGGGGCGGTTCGTTCGAAGCGCTTTGTCGGCAAGTCGCTCTGCCAGGTTGGTCAATGTTTGGCGGCGGCGCTCCCGATAGTTTTCTGCATCCAACAGGATGGTAAGGAACTGATCGGAAACTTTGTTCGCGGCGAGTTGCGTCAAATGCTGAAGGGCATTCAAGGTTTGTCCCCTTTTCCCGATCAACAGTGCCATTTTTTCACCGGACAAACTGAATTCGACATCTCTTCCATTCTGTTTGACTTCAACGGAAGCTTCCACGCCCATTTCTCGGGCCACCGAGATGAGGAAGTTTTTCGCTTCCTCGACCGGGTTGATGGCTTTTGTCACCTGAACGACTGCCGGTCTTCCACCGAATAGGCCGAACAGGCTTTTTTTACCTTGATCTAACACTTGAATTTCTGCTTCTTCTTTGGTGATGTTCAGTTGAGACAAGGCTGATTCAATGGCTTCTTCAACCGTTTGACCAGTCGCTTTCACTTCTCTCACTTTTTCTTTCCTCCCGAACCACCAGCTTTGGCTTTCGCCGCTTGTACTTCCCTGATATCCGGACCTTTGATGAAGTACGTTTGAACGATCATGAAGATATTACCGATTACCCAGTACAATGCAAGGGCTGACGGGAAGTTGATGGCAAAGATCACGATCATCACCGGCATGATGTAAAGCATCATTGCCATTTGAGGATTTTGATCTGCCGTACCAGCCATCATCAGCTTTTGCTGGATGAACGTTGTAATACCGGCCACAACGGCTAAGATAATATCTCTTTCACCGAGGTCGAACCAAAGGAAATTATGTTCTGCAATTTCTCTCGTACGAACGATTGAATGGTAAAAACCGATCAGGATCGGCATTTGGACGATCAGTGGGAAACATCCCGCTAAAGGATTGACCCCATGAGATTGGAACAATGCCATTGTTTCCTGTTGTAATTTTTGTTGAGTTTGAGCATCTTTGGAACTGTATTTTTCACGCAGCTTTTTCATTTCCGGCTGCAATGCCTGCATGGCTTTAGAATTTTTCGTTTGTTTGATCATTAAAGGTAAGATGGCTAAACGGATGATCAACGTTACGATGATGATGGCCAAACCGTAAGAACCGTTGAACCAATCTGCAACCATCGTGATTAATTGTGATAGCGGCCAAACGATATATTCATTCCAGAACCCTGTACTTTCAGGTGTTATGGGCTGATTATATTCCGAACAGCCTGATAAAAGTGCCATTAGCCCAATAATTGCCATAAGGGCTATCATTCTCTTTTTCACCCTAATTTTCCTCCCAACTAATATGTTCTGCTGGACTCCTTTCATATATGTTTCTGTCATTACGTGAAATCACTCGTAAAGTCCGGCAACTTTATATGAAAAAAAAAGAGTCTCTACTAATAGTCAAGGACATGTCCCCTTAACACGCTTACAAAAGTGCAATCTCTCGTATTGTAACATCTTTTCAAAGTCTTGTGATGTTGAAACATGTCTAAATTATAAATACTTTTTTACTTTTTCCTATCATTTTTGCCAATAGAAGACTTTTTCAATACTTTCCCTCTTTTTAAAACATGGGTAAGACTGCTTTTTACTTCATGGTAATTCATATCGGCCGCCGGTTTTCTGGCGATGATCAAATAATCGTGCTGATCTTGAATGTCTTCACGCAGCTCAAGGAAAGCCTGCCTCACATACCGTTTGATTTGGTTCCGGCAAACGGCATTCCCGATTTTCTTGCTAACGGAGATCCCGATCCGGAAAGGCTGGTCTTCTTGCTGCTTTAAGGAATAAAGAACAAATTGCCTGTTTGCAAATGATGTTCCTCGTTTAAATATCTCTTGAAATTCTTTGTTTTTCTTCACTCTTTGTTCTTTACGCATAAGCCACACCTATTTTTTGGTTTTTCCATAAGTCTTTCATTTATTTAAAGATCTTAATCATTATGTCCAGTTACTAGAAAAAAAGACCACTGAGTCAGTTCAGTGGTCTAAGCAGATAATACTTTTCTTCCTTTAGCACGACGACGAGCTAAAACTCTACGTCCGTTTTTAGAGCTCATACGTGCACGGAAACCGTGTACTTTACTTCTTTTACGTTTATTTGGTTGAAACGTTCTTTTCATCTATTGACACCTCCCTGAAGGGTTCATCTTCATAAGTTAAAGACATTCTCCACTATTATAAAGACGACAACCATAAAAAGTCAACACTCTGATCATTTTATTTTTGGATATCTAAAATTTGCTAGTTATTTGGTTTACTTTTTAAAAACGGTTAGCTCCTACGATCACTAACCGTTCAATTGCGCTCCAGGCATTTGCTTTCCGCGGGTAAGAATTCGAGATCCGAGACTAGCACATAGCTGTCATGATTTTTATTCCACATCTAATAGGGTCTGATTAAAAGAGAAAATCTTTCTACTTTTATTAGTAGTGACAATTTATAATACCGCTGTTGATTTCCTAACTCTGCAAGCGGTCATCCCCTAAAATTTTATAATAATTTCTACAAGACTAATCTTCATTTTCTATAATGAAGTCCTTCTTAAGCAATTTAATGCAGAAAAATACAAGTTAACTGTGAGAAATCATTCCTTAGACATCTACATCAAATTGTAAACACAACCTCACCAATTCCCCCCAAATAGTTATAGCTCTTTTCCTCTTTATAAAGGAGTGAATTTCTGGTAGTGGCGATTTTATGCTTTAAAAGTGATCAAGTGAATCCTACGGGTTGCCCAATTGAGTCCATTCCAATCACTTATTTATTGCTGGATGAAGAAACGATCGAAGAATTAGCTTTCTTGCACGGAACTAATAAGCGTCATTTTACAGTGAATGCTAACTAACATCCTAAATCCATTTTGCTACCTCAATACCCTTCTACAAAATCTCCCCCATCACCCCAAAAATCTCACTGTGGATAGTTTTCGACATGATTTTTAATTATCCACAGCACCTATTGACAGGTTTTTCACAAGTTCTACCCTTGTGGACAATTAAATTCCACAAGGGATGGGGGTTGTGGATAAAATTTAAAAACCATTGCACCCCTAAGGATATTTTGATATGATTATTGTGTTTTCACTCTTGATAACTGCAATTACGTAATTTACTTATCCACAAAATGTGGATATCGTGTGGGTAACTTATTCAGATGGTTTGTAAAACCTTGTCCACAAGTGGTGGATATTGTCGACTGACCATTTTCTTTCCTTATTATATATATTTTCCACATTCAGTCCTTTGCATTTTTATAAAATAGAACGTTTTAACACGTGAACAGGTTATACAGAGGTTGTACAAAAGAGAAACCGGACGAGCACTGCCCAGATCCTGCAATGTATTGGAGAGGCAACTGATGATGTCTGCGTACCAAGACCGCTTAAGGATTCTAGTGCTCATGATCGACAATAATAGAGAAAAGGAGGGATCAGGTTTGGAGAATATCGGGGATCTTTGGAGCAAGGCCTTAGAAAATATTGAAAAGAAAATCAGTAAGCCAAGTTTCGATACTTGGTTGAAATCGACGAAGGCACACTCCATTCAAGGTGACACTCTTGTGATTACGGCTCCGAATGAATTTGCTCGGGATTGGCTCGAAGGCCGCTACTCCCAGCTTATTTCCGGGGTCCTGTATGACATAACGGGAGAAGAGCTGGTCGTTAAATTCATTATTCCCCAAAATCAAGAGCCGGAAGAATTTGATATTCCAGTACCACCCAAGAAATCATCAAAAGAGGATGACCAGTATGATCTCAATCAGAACATGCTGAATCCTAAATATACTTTCGATACATTTGTCATCGGCTCTGGCAACCGCTTTGCCCATGCCGCATCCTTGGCAGTGGCCGAAGCTCCCGCCAAAGCTTATAATCCCTTATTCATCTATGGGGGAGTTGGACTTGGAAAGACTCACTTGATGCATGCGATCGGCCATTATGTGCTTGAACATAATCCGGCTGCCAAAGTGGTCTACTTGTCTTCCGAGAAGTTCACGAATGAGTTCATCAACTCGATCCGTGATAACAAAGCAGTCGATTTCAGGAACAAATACCGCAGCGTCGATGTGCTGCTGATCGATGATATTCAGTTTCTTGCCGGCAAAGAACAGACACAAGAGGAATTTTTCCATACCTTCAATACATTGCATGAAGAAAGCAAACAGATCGTCATTTCCAGTGACCGCCCTCCTAAAGAGATCCCGACACTGGAAGATCGCCTGCGCTCCCGCTTCGAATGGGGCCTTATCACCGACATCACTCCTCCAGACCTGGAAACGAGGATTGCGATTTTAAGGAAAAAGGCGAAGGCTGAAGGCTTGGATATCCCGAATGAGGCGATGCTATATATCGCGAACCAGATCGACACGAATATCCGTGAGCTCGAAGGCGCCTTGATCAGGGTCGTGGCCTATTCTTCGCTGATCAACAAGGATATCAATGCAGATCTCGCGGCAGAAGCATTGAAGGACATCATCCCAAGCTCCAAGCCGAAGGTCATCACGATCCAGGAGATCCAGCGTGTCGTCGGCGAGCATTTCAATGTGAAAATCGAGGACTTCAAAGCAAAGAAGCGGACGAAATCCATTGCCTTCCCTCGTCAGATCGCCATGTATCTCTCAAGGGAAATGACCGATTCGTCCCTGCCTAAAATCGGCGAGGAATTCGGCGGCCGTGACCACACAACCGTCATCCACGCCCACGAAAAAATCAGCACACTCCTAGGAGCAGACGCCGTCCTCCAGCAGCAGCTGAAAGAAATCAGGGACTCGTTGAAGTGATGAAAGTAATGAAAAGATAAATTAGTCAGGGTAGATCTCGAAAACATTTAATACTAGTGTTGCAAAGGCTCTTTTTAGGGACTCAATAAACTTTCCAACCCAATCCAGCATTTGATTGGAGTGCAGGACGAAGACTCCTGCGGGAATAGCGAAGCAGGAGAGACCCCGCAGGCGAAGCCGAGGAGGCTCACCGCTCGCCCGCGGAAAGCGAAGTCCTGCACGGAAATCAAATGCGGCATTCAAGGGTTTTATCTTAATGATGGATCCCACCCTAAAAGTGAATACTGTTGATAACCCAGACCAATTAGCACACAGTCTGTCCACATGTGGATAGGCTGTGTTTCCGTTCAATTCACACACTTATCCACATATCAACAGGCCCTACTAGTACTATTACTATTTTTAAATAAATTATTAATATATGATTCAGTCCTAAAAATTATGTGCAAATTGGAGGAAATAATCATGAAATTTGTTATTCAGAGGGACGACCTTGTCCAAAGCGTCCAAGATGTCATGAAAGCCGTGACGTCCAGAACAACGATCCCGATCCTTACTGGAATCAAAATCATCGCGACAGAAGACGGAGTGACATTGACAGGATCTGACTCCGATATTTCGATCGAATCCTTTATCCCTGCTGAAGAAGAAGGAACCGATATTGTAGAAATCCAAGAAACGGGTGGAATCGTCCTTCAAGCCAAGTTCTTCAGTGAAATCGTTAAGAAACTTCCGAAGGATACGGTTGAAATCGAAGTCCAGAATCATTTCCAAACCGTCATCCGTTCCGGAAAAGCTGAATTCAACCTGAATGGATTGGATCCGGAAGAATATCCTCACCTGCCTCAAATCGAGGAGGGGAATGGAATCAAAGTATCGACCGACCTTCTGAAAACCATGATCAGACAGACGGTCTTCGCAGTGTCCACCTCAGAAACACGCCCTATCTTGACAGGTGTAAACTGTCAGATTGAAAACGGCGAATTGAGCTGTATTGCAACAGATAGTCACAGGCTTGCAATGAGGAAGGCGCCGATCGAAACGAACGATGAAACGTCTTATAACATTGTCATTCCTGGTAAAAGTTTGAATGAATTGAATAAAATCCTTGATGATACGGACGAGCCTGTAGAAATCGTCATTACGGAGAATCAGGTGCTGTTCAAAGCGAAGCATCTTCTATTCTTCTCAAGATTGCTTGAGGGGAACTACCCGGATACTAGCCGTTTGATCCCGTCCGATTCCAAAACGGAATTGACGCTTGCGACGAAAGAATTCCTTCAGGCGATCGATCGTGCATCCTTGCTTGCGAGGGAAGGTCGAAATAACGTCGTGAAGCTTTCGACGCTTGAAGGCGGAATGATCGAGGTTTCCTCCAATACCCCTGAAATCGGTAAAGTCATTGAACAGGTCCAAAGTCAATCGATCGAAGGTGAAGAACTGAAGATCTCGTTCAGTGCGAAGTACATGATGGATGCCTTGAAAGCGATCGAAGGGACGGAAATTCATGTGAACTTCACGGGAGCGATGAGACCATTTGTGTTAAAACCGCTTCATGATGATTCCATCCTTCAATTGATCTTGCCGGTTAGAACATACTAAGTTTGATAGAGGCTGATACCTCCCTTGAGAGGTGTCGGCTTTTTCTTTTATAAAAAATAAACTTTTTTAAATGTTATGGCAGGAGGATGCGAAGTATGTGGAATCCTGTCACATTGTTCTTCCTGGATTTATTCACCTGCGATTGAGTCGCTGAATCCCCTCCGTGCCCCCTTCTTTACCCGCCTCGAAAATCCTGCCACTTTTCGTTAGTTGTGACTTGTCCTCATTTAGAGTAAAATAAGGTATTAGAGACTTTATACGGAAAGTAGTGATTTTAGTGAAACAAACGGTCACGATTTCGACGGAGAATATTACATTGGGACAGTTCCTGAAACTTGCCGATGTCATTCAATCCGGAGGTATGGCGAAATGGTTTTTAAGTGAGTACGAAGTATACATAAATGGTGAACAAGACCAGAGAAGAGGAAGGAAACTTACGGTCGGGGATAAAGTTGAAATTCCGGAAGTAGGGGTCTTTGTGGTTGCTGGAGAATAATAAAGGATGTTATGTCCATGTATATTGAACAGTTGGAATTAAAGAATTATCGGAACTACGAATCGATCGAGGTGGATTTCGAGAACAAGGTAAACGTCATCCTCGGGGAGAATGCCCAGGGAAAGACAAACATCATGGAGTCCATCTATGTCCTTGCGATGGCGAAATCCCACCGGACGTCAAATGATAAAGATTTAATCCGTTGGGACGAGGAATATGCTAAAATAAAAGGTAGGATTCAAAAGCATAACGGAGGATTGCCACTGGAGCTCGTCCTGTCGAAAAAGGGCAAGAAAGCAAAGTGCAATCACCTTGAACAACAGAAACTCAGTCAATACGTCGGTAATATGAATGTTGTCATGTTCGCGCCTGAAGATCTCCATCTTGTCAAAGGGAGCCCTCAAGTAAGGCGTCGTTTTATTGATATGGAAATCGGGCAGGTTTCGCCGGTTTACTTACATGATATCAGTCTTTACCAAAAAATATTACAGCAGCGGAATCATTATTTAAAACTTCTGCAGACGAGAAAACAGACGGATCAAACGATGCTTGATGTCCTCACCGAGCAATTCATCGAGGTGGCAGTCAAAATCGTGAAGAAGCGGTTTGAATTCGTACAGCTTCTCGAAAGCTGGGCGAAACCGATCCATTCAGGGATATCAAGGAACCTCGAGACGCTCGAAATCCTTTATAAACCTTCTTTGGATGTATCAGATGATCAAGAATGGTCGAAAATGGTAGAGGTATACGAACGAAAATTTGAAGGGATCCGCGAGCGTGAAATCGATCGGGGCGTCACCCTTTCAGGACCGCATCGGGATGACCTGCAGTTCATTGTGAACGGACGTGATGTTCAGACGTTCGGTTCCCAGGGACAGCAGCGGACGACAGCCCTTTCTGTGAAACTGGCAGAAATCGAGCTCATCCATTCAGAAATTAAGGAATATCCGATCCTGCTCCTCGATGATGTGTTATCGGAGCTTGATGATTATCGACAATCCCACTTGCTCAATACCATACAAGGCAAGGTGCAGACATTCGTCACCACGACCAATGTGGACGGGATCGATCATCGGACACTGAACGAGGCAACGACATTCGAAGTGGAAGCGGGAACTATGAAAAGACTGAAATGAGGTGGTACCTTGTACATTCATGTCGGAGAAGATGTCATGGTACGAACGGATGATATCATCGCAATCATCGATCGGGATACCGTACAGTTTTCAGAAGAACTGCAGCTTTTTTTAAAAAATAAAGATAATCACCTTTGGAATCTTGCAAAGGGTTCATATAAATCTCTCGTTATTACGAAGGATCAATTGTATCTGTCTCCATTGGCATCAAGCACGCTCAAGAAACGATCAAAGAAATACTCAAACTATGAGAATTTATTATAGGAATACAAGTCCGAAAGGTAAGAAAGTGTAGGTGAATCGGCATGGCTATGGAACAAAAACAAGCACAAGGTCAATCCTATGATGAAAATCAGATTCAGGTTCTAGAAGGACTCGAAGCCGTTCGAAAACGACCGGGAATGTACATTGGTTCAACAAGCGGTAAAGGCCTTCATCACTTGGTATGGGAAATCGTGGACAACAGTATCGATGAAGCGCTCGCTGGACATTGTAACGAAATCGAAGTCATCATCGAGGAAGATAACAGCATCACGGTTACCGATAACGGCCGCGGGATTCCGGTCGGGATTCATGAAAAGATGGGACGCCCTGCGGTAGAGGTCATCATGACCGTACTCCATGCAGGCGGTAAATTCGGTGGAGGCGGATATAAAGTTTCTGGTGGTCTCCACGGCGTTGGGGCTTCGGTCGTCAATGCGCTTTCCACTGAACTTGAAGTGTATGTCCACCGCGACGGGAAAATCCATTATCAAAAGTTTGAAAAAGGGGTTCCAAGCTTTGATCTTAAGGTCATCGGCGAAACGGACAAGACGGGAACGGTCATCCACTTCACGCCTGATCCTGAAATCTTCACGGAAACGACTGAATATGACTTCGAGACACTCGCGAACCGTATTCGCGAATTGGCTTTCCTGAATAAAGGCATCCAGTTAAGCATCGAAGACAAGCGCGGCGAAGGGAAGCGAAAGGATTACCTCTATGAGGGTGGAATTAAATCTTACGTAGAGCACCTTAACCGTTCAAAAGAAGTCATCCATGAAGAACCGATCTTCATCGAAGGCGAAAAGGACGAGATCACGGTTGAAATCGCCCTTCAATACAATGACGGCTTTGCCAGCAACATCTATTCCTTTGCGAATAACATCAATACCCATGAAGGTGGTACTCATGAATCCGGGTTCAAGACGGCTTTGACGCGGATCATCAATGACTATGCCCGTAAGAACAACGTGTTCAAGGAAAGTGACGCCAACCTTTCCGGTGAGGATGTACGTGAAGGATTGACGGCCATCATCTCGATCAAGCACCCGGACCCTCAGTTTGAAGGACAGACGAAGACAAAGCTTGGGAACTCAGAGGCAAGGACCATCACGGACTCCCTCTTCTCTGAGCACTTGGAAACGTTCCTGCTGGAAAATCCGGTCGTCGCAAGGAAAGTGGTCGAAAAAGGCCTCATGGCTGCCCGTGCCCGTATGGCTGCGAAGAAAGCAAGGGAACTGACACGCCGTAAGAGTGCGTTGGAAATTTCGAGCCTTCCTGGTAAATTGGCCGATTGTTCATCAAAGGATCCAAGCATCAGTGAAATCTATGTCGTTGAGGGTGACTCAGCGGGTGGATCTGCCAAGCAGGGCCGTGACCGTCACTTCCAGGCGATCCTGCCACTGCGCGGTAAGATCATCAACGTTGAGAAGGCACGCCTTGATAAGATCCTTTCAAACAATGAGGTCAGGGCCATCATCACGGCACTCGGTACAGGAATCGGGGAAGACTTCGACATCACGAAAGCAAGGTATCATAAGATCGTCATCATGACCGATGCCGATGTCGATGGCGCCCACATCCGTACACTGCTATTGACGTTCTTCTATCGTTACATGAGGAAGATCATCGAAGCTGGATTCGTCTACATCGCGCAGCCGCCGTTGTACAAGATCCAGCAAGGCAAGAAAATCGAATATGCATACAACGACAAAGAGCTCGATCGCATCCTTGCGGAAATCCCACCTACACCGAAACCTGGTATCCAGCGTTACAAAGGTCTAGGGGAGATGAATCCGGATCAATTATGGGAAACGACCATGGATCCAGAATCAAGGACCCTCCTGCAAGTAAGCCTGCAGGACGCCATCGAAGCCGACGAAACCTTCGAAATCCTCATGGGTGACAAAGTAGAACCAAGACGTAACTTCATCGAAGAGAATGCAGCTTACGTTAAGAATTTGGATATCTAAGTTGGTTTTGATTTTGTAATAGATGTGTAGCAAATGATCAGGGCGATCTTTGGCTATACTACTAAGTTGATTGGAGCGGATGGCGCTCGACTCCTGCGGGAAATGCTGGACAGGTGAGACCCAACAGGCGCATAGCGCCGAGGAGGTGCACCGCCCGCCCCGCGGAAAGCGTGCGCCCGGAGCGGAAATCAACGGGCCCGTTTTAACAGAACATTTTTGAGAAAAACAGGATAGACACACCAATCTATCCTGTCTTTTACATAGCGGACAAGGTTAACAAAGAGAAAGGTCCAAATCTTTCTTCAAAAGGAGGTCCCTTACACTATGGCAGAAACACCAAGTTCCAATGTTAAAGAGATTAATATAAGCAATGAGATGCGCTCATCCTTCCTTGATTATGCAATGAGTGTCATCGTATCCCGTGCCCTTCCGGATGCGCGCGATGGATTGAAGCCAGTTCACCGCCGTATCCTTTATGCCATGAACGACCTTGGCATGACGGCAGACAAAGCATACAAAAAATCCGCCCGTATCGTCGGTGAAGTAATCGGTAAGTATCACCCGCACGGTGACTCAGCGGTGTATGACACAATGGTCCGTATGGCGCAGGACTTCAACTATCGCTATATGCTCGTGGACGGCCATGGTAACTTCGGTTCCGTCGATGGGGATGCAGCGGCAGCGATGCGTTATACAGAAGCGCGCATGTCCAAGATCTCAATGGAATTAATCCGTGATATCAATAAAGATACCATCGACTATAAAGATAACTATGACGGTACGGAACGTGAACCGGAAGTCTTGCCGGCCCGTTTCCCTAACCTATTGGTCAACGGCTCCTCAGGGATTGCGGTCGGGATGGCAACGAATATCCCACCTCACAATCTAGGGGAAGTCATTGACGGAATCATGGCACTCAGTAAAGATCCGGAAATCACGATCCAGGAATTGATGGAATATATCCATGGCCCTGATTTCCCTACTGCTGGATTGATTGTCGGCAGAAGCGGGATCCGCCGTGCCTACGAAACAGGTAAGGGTTCGATCACGATGCGTGCCCGCGTTGAAATCGAACAGAAGAGCAATGGCAAAGAAACGATCATCGTTCATCAGATTCCTTATCAAGTGAATAAAGCGAAGCTGATCGAAAAGATCGCAGACCTTGTTCGTGATAAGAAAATCGACGGAATCACCGACCTGCGCGATGAATCCGACCGTAATGGAATGCGCATCGTCATCGAGGTTCGCAAGGATGCCAATGCCAATGTGCTATTGAACAATCTTTACAAACAGACGGCCCTTCAGACAAGCTTTGGTATCAATCTCTTGGCCCTTGTAAATGGCCAGCCGAAGGTATTGAACTTGAAGCAGTGCCTGGTAGAGTACCTGGAACATCAACGCGTCGTCATCCGCAGAAGAACCGAGTTCGAATTGCGTAAAGCGGAAGCACGTGCACATATCTTGGAAGGTCTGCGCATTGCGCTTGATCATATTGATGAAATCATCGCCCTCATCCGCGGCTCTCAAACGACCGAGCTTGCGAAACAAGGGTTGATGGAGCAATTCTCATTATCCGATAAACAAGCACAAGCAATCCTTGATATGCGTCTACAGCGCTTGACAGGTTTAGAGCGCGAGAAGATCGAAGACGAATACCAAGAGCTTGTGAAGCTGATCGCTGAATTGAAAGCGATCCTTGCTGATGATGAAAAAGTCCTTGAAATTATCCGTGAAGAGCTTCTGGAAATCAAAGAGCGCTTCAATGATGACAGAAGATCTGAAATCGTAGCGGGCGGAATCGAGAACATTGAAGATGAGGACTTGATCCCACGGGAAAACATCGTGGTTTCCCTCACGCATAACGGCTACATCAAACGTCTTCCTGTTTCAACATACCGCAGCCAAAAACGCGGAGGAAGAGGAATTCAAGGGATGGGCACGACAGGCGATGATTTTGTGGAGCATCTCCTGACAACATCCACCCATGACACGATCCTGTTCTTCACGAATAAAGGGAAGGCGTATCGTGCAAAGGGATATGAAATCCCTGAATTCAGCCGTACGGCTAAAGGACTTCCGATCATCAACATGCTAGGCGTGGAGAAGGACGAATGGATCAACGCGATGATCCGCATCGAAGAATTCGTTGATGACTGGTATCTATTCTTCACGACGAAGCAGGGGATCTCGAAGCGTACGCCTGTTTCCGATTTCGCCAATATCCGTACGAACGGACTCATTGCCATCAATCTGAAAGAGAATGATGAATTGATTTCCGTTAAGCTGACTGATGGCGAGAAGGATATGATCATCGGGACGAAGAAAGGGATGCTGATCCGATTCCCTGAAACAGATGTCCGTTCAATGGGACGAACAGCAACCGGAGTCAAGGGAATCACGCTTTCCGGTGATGACTATGTCGTAGGCATGGAAATCCTTGATGAGAAAAATGATATCCTCGTCGTTACCGTCAACGGTTTTGGTAAACGGACACCGGCTAGTGAATATCGAGTCCAGACCCGTGGCGGGAAAGGGCTGAAAACATGTAATATTACGGACCGTAACGGTGAGCTCGTATCAGTGAAAGCTGTCACGGGCGAAGAAGATCTCATGATCATCACCGCACAGGGAGTCCTCATCCGTATGGATGTCAAAGATATCTCGACAACCGGCCGTAACACACAAGGTGTGAAACTCATCAGACTTCAAGAGAATGAATTTGTTTCCACGGTAGCCAAGGTGGAAAAAGAAGAAGAAGAAGAGACAGCAGCACCAGTCGAAACGGCTGAAGGAGAACATGAAGCAATCGAACATGTTGAAACTGAGGGCGATTCAGAAGAATAATGTTTAATAAAAGCTATCCCTTGTATGAAGCTTTCTTCAGAAGGGATAGCTTTTTTTATCGTAAAAAAAATGCTTTAAACGTTAATCTTCTCTGTAGGTGCCTGACTCATGCGGAAATTGCGGGCAAGGTGAAACCCCTTAGGGCAGTGCCCTAGCAGGCTTAACTCACATACTGCGGAAAGCGGGCAACTGAAGAGCAAATCAATCTTGACTCCATTCTTCAAAAGCATCAAGTTTACGTAAACACCATGTTTAAAAGACTTACAATCTCATAATAATTTTTTCCTAAAAAACAAACTATTGTGAAAAGTATTTGGTAAAATAAAGGAATAGACAAGGATGATTCGAGGTGCAATGAAATGAAAGTACATCGTGATGACGTTCAAGCAGGTTGTATTCTGGAGGATGATGTCATGGGGATGACAGTCAATCCAATTATTCCGAAACAGACGATATTGACCGATGAACATATAAAGATCCTTCGTGCATTCAATATCACGGAAGTAACAATAGAGAAAACAAGGGTAGACGGACGGAATGTGAGGCCGAAGACCTCCTCTTCGGCTGCCGCGAAGACCGACAGCGAAGAGGTGGACAGTGAGTACATATATGAAGCGAAGCCAAATCAAGGGATGGTATCAACGTATTTGAATAGCGTTGAGGAGTTCAAGAAGGAATTCATCAACTGGCAATCAGGAATGCCGATCAATCTAGCCAAGATCAGGGAAATCACCCTCCCTCTCATCGACCTGATGCAACAGAATAGATCGATTATCTACTCTTTGAATCAATACTCTACGAAAAAAGAGTATATCTATCATCACCCGGTCTCGGTCGGTGTACTTAGTGCGATGATCGGGAAAAGGCTCGGCCTGAATAGCGGGCAGATCAATCAACTGGCAATGGCTGGTATCCTAGCGGACTGTGGAATGTCCAAAGTGTCCTCAACGATCCTGAATAAAGAGAGGCCCCTTTCAGAGCATGAATTCCAGGAAATCAAACTCCATACCGCAAATGGCTATAAAATGGTGAAGGACTCCCCTTTATTGAAGCCCGAAGCGAAGCTTGCAATCTTCCAGCATCATGAACGATTTGATGGAACCGGTTATCCGACATCTGAAAAAAGTGACCGGATCCACCTCTATTCCCAGATCATCGGAATAGCGGATGTATTCCATGCCATGACCTCAGAGAGGCTTTATCGAAGCAAACAGCCGATCTTCAAGGTACTCGACATGATCAGCAGGGACCTCTTCGGTAAGTTTGATATAAAAGTAGTGAACGCGCTCATCGGGATAGCGGGTGACTTGGACATAGGAACGGCGGTTAGGCTGTCGTCAGGTGATTACGGGGAAGTGGTCTATAAAAAAGCTAATGCCTTTACCAAACCGATCATTAGACTAAATAACCGTGATGAGCTGCTGGATCTTTCCAAGGAACGCAATATTTATATAACAGAAGTGCTGGGATAGTTTCCAGTTTCAACGATATGGACCAAGGTGAAGAACTTCTTGGTTCATATTTTAGTTATAAAAAAATCCTTCTGCCCCTGTCGTAACAAGGTTTCACCGGTAATATCGGCGGCAAGTAATCTTTTTTGAAAATACCCCTTGCTAAACAACTTAATAGTATGTATAATATTATTTGTTGTCCGAAAGACATTACATATTGATTCGACAAAAAAGTTTTTGCGAAATAATAAAAAAGTGTTGACGAAAAACGGACAAGATGATATATTATAAAGGTCGCTTCAAACGGAGCGCGAAACCATTTGAACCTTGAAAACTGAACAAAACAAGACAATACGTCAACGTTAATTCTAGATTTACCGTAACGAATATCGTTACAAAAAAGAGCTATTCAAACTTTTATCGGAGAGTTTGATCCTGGCTCAGGACGAACGCTGGCGGCGTGCCTAATACATGCAAGTCGAGCGGATCGATGGGAGCTTGCTCCCTGAGATCAGC
>NZ_JAIVAR010000001.1 GCF_020171925.1 Rossellomorea aquimaris | reverse complement strand
CACTGGTACAATCATGACCGGTCAAAAGAAAAATTGGCTGGGATGAGTCCTGTCGAATACCGAACTCACTCCAGCCATTCAGCTGCATAATAAAACTCTAACTTCCGGGGGTAAGCACCCTTTTGGACGTTTTATGCAGGTTTAGAATTGAATCTTCTCCATCAAGAAGGATTTTACTTCACTGATCGGCATTCTGACTTGGTCCATTGTATCGCGGTCACGCACCGTAACCTGACCGTCTTCTACTGAGTCGAAGTCGAAAGTGATACAGAAAGGTGTACCGATTTCATCTTGTCTGCGGTAACGTTTACCGATGGAAGCTGTTTCGTCAAAATCGATCATCAAGTCCTTGGACAACTCTTCATATACTTTGAATGCATCATCAGAGAGCTTCTTGGATAACGGGAGGACTGCCGCTTTGAATGGGGCAAGTGCCGGGTGGAATCGAAGGACCGTCCTTGAATCGTTCTCTAATTCTTCTTCTTCGAATGCGTCGCATAAGAAAGCAAGCGTCACGCGGTCGGCGCCAAGTGATGGCTCGATGCAATACGGCACATACTTTTCGTTCGTCTGAGGATCCATGTAATGGAAGTCTTCGTTAGAATGTTCCATATGACGTTTTAGGTCAAAATCAGTCCTGTCCGCAACGCCCCAAAGCTCTCCCCAGCCAAACGGGAATTTGTATTCGATATCCGTTGTAGCATTGCTGTAGTGAGATAATTCTTCTTTATCATGGTCGCGCAGGCGCATATTTTCTTCATTCATTCCCAGGTTCAGCAGCCAGTTTTTACAGAATTCACGCCAGTAAGAGAACCACTCCATGTCTTCTCCCGGTTTACAGAAGAATTCCAGTTCCATTTGCTCAAACTCACGGGTTCGGAATGTAAAGTTCCCTGGAGTGATTTCATTTCTGAAGCTTTTCCCTACTTGAGCAATACCGAATGGCATCTTTTTACGCATGGAGCGCTGAACATTCTTGAAGTTCACGAAAATTCCCTGAGCCGTTTCCGGTCGTAAGTAGATTTCGTTTGTAGAAGATTCAGTAACTCCTTGATGTGTCTTGAACATTAAATCGAATTGACGGATTTCCGTGAAGTTCGCGCTTCCGCAGTCCGGGCATTTAATATCATGCTCTTTGATGATTTCTGCCATTTTGTCAAAAGACAGACCATCCACGATCATTTCGATCCCCTTTTCTTCAAGGGCATTTTCAATGATTTTGTCTGCACGATGACGTGTTTTACATTCCTTACAATCAATCATCGGATCGTTGAAGTTTCCTACGTGTCCCGATGCCACCCATGTTTGCGGGTTCATCAGGATGCTGGCATCAAGACCGACATTGTATGGGGACTCTTGAACGAATTTTTTCCACCAAGCTTTTTTGATGTTGTTCTTAAGTTCTACTCCCAGTGGACCGTAATCCCATGTGTTTGCTAAACCTCCGTAGATTTCGGAGCCCGGGAATACAAATCCGCGGTGTTTTGCTAAATTCACTACTTGTTCCATTGACATATAAGTCACTCCTTTTTATCATTCATGAATTAAAGTGCATGATGAGCCAAATAAAAAAGCTCGTCGCTAGGCTATGCCTAGGGACGAGCTTGTAACTCGCGGTTCCACCCTAGTTGATATACAGTATACCTGTATACCCACTTTAGAATTTGAACAGCTCGGGATTGCCGTTTCCCTGCATTCCGGGCTTTCACCATCCCCGGTCGCTAATGCTTGCAAGTACTTATGTATCCGTCTCAGCTTTATATGGTTGTAAGATGAAAATATTTTATCATGATGGTGATGAAAGTACAACACCCTCTGATGCAAAGATAAAACATTTGAAGTTTTCATTAAAAAAAGATACTCTTTGATAATATGCATAGTGTTGTCACGTTCACTTCATAATATTCTCTTTTCATTTTCCGTAAATAGTATATAATATTCATTATAAAGTATAACATAATCGTTTGTTCGTTAGGTGGTGAGTAACAATCGAACTAAATAAAAGGCAAGAACACATATTGCAGATCGTGAAGGACAATGGGCCGATTACGGGAGAACAGATTGCAGATCAATTGAATCTGACGAGGGCAACGCTCAGGCCTGACCTTGCCATCCTGACAATGGCCGGGTATTTGGATGCGAGACCGAGGGTCGGATACTTTTACACCGGAAAGACCGGCACCCAGCTCTTGACAGAAAACCTGAATAAAATTTATGTTAAAGACTATCAGTCCATCCCAGTCGTGGTCAATGAAAATGTGTCTGTTTATGATGCAATCGTTACGATGTTCCTCGAGGATGTCGGTACGTTATTCGTAGTGGATGAGAATACATATCTGGTAGGCGTGTTGTCCAGGAAAGACCTGCTGAGGGCAAGTATCGGGAAGCAGGAACTCAGCACCCTTCCGGTGAATATCATTATGACTAGGATGCCTAATATCACGACATGTGAAAAAGATGATCTCCTGATCGGTGTGGCCAAGGACCTCATCCATAAGCAAATCGATTCCGTCCCTGTAGTGAAGAAAACCGAAAGCGGGGATATGGAGGTCACGGGTAGGATTACGAAGACAAATATCACAAAAGCATTTGTAGCATTGGCAGAAGAAGAGTAGAAGGTGGTGAAGGATCGTGAAAGAACCGATCATTTATGTTGTTTCCGACTCAGTGGGAGAGACCGCTGAATTAGTGACGAAAGCGGCCATTAGTCAATTCAATGGTTCAAATACGGTCATTAAACGCTTTCCATATGTCGAGGATTTTGAAAATATCGATGAAGTCATTTCCCTTGCGAAACTGAATCAAGGATTGATCGTCTATACGCTCGTGAAGCCGGATATGAGGGCGTACATTAAAGAACAAGCAGATAAAGAAGAACTTTATGCATTCGATATCATCGGTCCTTTGATGGATAATTATCAAACGATCTATAATAAGGATCCGTTATTTGAGCCTGGTACGGTACGGAAGCTTGACGATGATTACTTCAAGAAAGTTGAAGCGATCGAATTTGCGGTGAAATATGATGATGGCAGGGATCCAAGAGGCATTCTCAAGGCGGACATCGTTCTCGTTGGTGTTTCGAGGACAAGTAAGACCCCTCTATCCCAATACCTTGCACACAAGCGGTTCAAGGTCGCGAACGTCCCGCTGGTACCAGAAGTCGACCCTCCTGAAGAACTTTTCAACGTTTCACCGAAGAAATGTTTCGGATTGAAAATCTCTCCTCAAAAGTTGAATACCATCAGGAGAGAGAGGTTAAAATCACTTGGACTCAATGATGAAGCGAGCTATGCCAACATCAAGAGGATTGAGGAAGAGTTGACTTATTTTGAGAAAATCTCGAAGCGGATGGGTTGCCACGTGATCGATGTGACCAACAAGGCAGTGGAAGAAACGGCAAATATCATAACCAACATTTATCAGCGCACAAACAACTCATAATGAAGAACGATCCTGCCAATGGGAAATGGATGGGATCGTTCTTTCGTTTTGTCTTGATGACATAAAGGACGGCACACCATGACGGGGTGCTTAATGGCATTCCTTCGATGGATCCTGGCGGTCATTTAGCATAAACTGAAAATCCAATAAATTCTTCAGTTAAATTAGTGGTCAAACCTGTCCGATTATACTATAATAAAAAATTGTGATAAAAATATTTAAAATAGGTTTAGACTAAACTCTTAAGGAATAAACTAATTATTGTGATATGTCAAGTCCCGTCTTAATTTTTTCACGATCCTACCTGATTTCCAAGTAAAAGTTACGCTGGGGAGAAGGATAATGCGGAGTGATGTAGAATAGGTAGTAATAGCAAACAAAAATCTACAGTTTTTGTAGACGCAGATGCTTGTCCTGTAAAACAGGAAATCATCCGGTTATCGGGATCCTATGGTTTTGAGGTCGTCTTTGTAGCTTCCAATGCCCACCGGAAGAATGCCCCGGATGAGGGGAGATGGGTGTACGTGGACAGTGAAAAGGAAGCGGCGGACCTTTATATCATGAACCATGTCCGATCCGATGACGTTCTTGTTACACAGGATATAGGACTCGCGAGCTTGGTATTGCCTAAAAAAGTTTATGTCCTTTCTCCTAGGGGAAAGGTTTACAGGGAAGAGAGTATCGTGACGGCACTTGATTACCGATACGTGGCAGCCAAGGAGAGAAGAAAAGGGAATTATGGAAAAGGGCCAAAGCCTTTTACAAATGATGACCGTAAGGAATTTTCAACACAATTCGAGAAAATTTTATCGGATCTTGCAGGAAAATATTGATTCTTACAGAATGCATAAAGAGGGAAATGAAAAACAGGTGATAGATAGTGTCTGATAGAATCCCTGAAGAAACATTAAATAAAATATTGTCATCTACGGATATTGTAGATGTTGTCAGTGATTATGTACAGCTGAAGAAGCAAGGGCGTAATTACTTCGGGCTTTGTCCATTCCATGGAGAAAACACTCCATCCTTCTCCGTATCGCCTGACAAACAGATTTTTCACTGCTTTGGATGTGGTGCCGGTGGAAATGCATTTACATTCTTAATGGATGTTGATGGCCTTTCTTTCATCGAAGCTGCCCAAAAGCTTGGAGGCAAGGTGGGAGAAGAGATTACGGTCTCCAAACCTTCCGGTGAGGCAGAATCGCCTCCTCAAGAAGATGAAACACAGATGATACAGGCCCATGAGCTATTAAGTAAATTTTACCATCATCTGCTCATAAATACAAAAGAGGGTCAGGAAGCCCTGGAGTACTTGCTTGCAAGGGGCTTTACAACCGAAAGCATCAAGAAGTTCCAAATCGGCTGGTCGCTCCCGAGTTGGGATTTTACAGTCAAGTTCCTTCAGAAGCGAGGCTACTCCCTTGAATTGATGGAAGATGCCGGTCTGTTGGTCAGAAGGGAAAAGGATCAATCATTTCTCGACCGCTTCAGAGGCAGGATCATGTTTCCCATCACAGACCCCAAGGGAAAAGTTGTTGCCTTTTCGGGAAGAAGCCTCAAGTCCGGGGATGAGCCGAAATATTTGAACAGCCCTGAAACAAAGATATTTAATAAAAGCCGCATCTTATACAACTATCATGAATCCAGGGCAATGATCAGGAGAAAACAGCAAGTCATTCTTTTCGAAGGCTTCGCTGATGTCATTTCCGCCAGCGGTGCATCCGTTGAAAATGGGGTTGCGACCATGGGGACTTCATTGACAGATGGACAGATTGCGTTGATTAAGCGTTTGACAGATTCCGTCGTCATTTGTTACGACGGAGATTCTGCCGGGATCGAGGCTGCATTCAGGGCAGGAAATCTCCTGCTTCAACATCATTTATCGATTCGTGTTGCGATGATACCGGAACGTATGGACCCTGATGACTACATTTCGAAATACGGCCAAGAGAAGTTTCAACAAGATGTAATAGGGGCCAGCTTGACATTCATGGCATTCAAGCTTCGGTATTATAAACAGAATAAAAACTTAAATGATGAAGGAGACCGCCTTCGGTATATAGAAGACATACTTAAGGAAATCACATTGTTGAGCAATGCGGTCGAACGGGATTATTACATCAAGTACCTTGCAGATGAGTTTGATGTATCAAGGGATGCATTACTTCAACAGCTTGATGAATTAAGCGGTTCGATGAAGGGGAAGACAAAGCCTAAGGCACCTGTACCCCCACCAATACAACATCGGCCAGTGGTGCAGACAAAGCTGCTTCCAGCCTATCAAACCGCAGAAAGAAGACTCATTGCCTATATGCTGAAAGATCCGAATACAGCCTATAAGGTTCAGGACTTGCTGGGCGGAAGCCACCTCAATATTGATGAGCATCAAGCCATTATTACTTATTTATTGGGTTATTACGAGGAGGGAATGCCTCCGGGGGCCAGCTCCTTCATAGGATACCTGCCTGATGAAAGGCTCAGAAGGATCGTAAGTGAGATTGAAATGATGTCGATCAGCGATGAATGCACAGAACAAGAGTTAATGGATTATGTCCAGTCGGTTTTAAAACATCAAAAGATGTTGAAAATAAAAGAAAAAGAAACAGAAAGAAAAGAAGCACAAAGGCAAAATGATTATCGTAAAGAAGCTCAGATAGCGATGGAAATCTTACAGCTGCGTAAGTCTCTATAAAGTTTTTTCTAGGAAGTTGGAAGGAGGGGAACACATGGCTGAAAAGTCCGCGCGTTCCAAACAAATTGCGTCAGAATTATCCGTTGATCAGGTGAAAGAATTTCTTGTAAACCAAGGGAAGAAAAGAGGCGTCCTTACTTATGAGGATATTGCCGATAAACTATCGGGTTTTGAATTGGATTCAGACCAGATGGATGAGTTCTATGAACATCTAGGTGAGCAGGGTGTCGAAATCATCAATGAAAATGAAGAAGATGACGACCCAGGTGCCACTGAGCTGGAAAAAGAAGAGGAAGAAGAATTCAACTTAAACGATTTGAGCGTCCCACCCGGAGTTAAGATCAATGACCCTGTCAGGATGTATCTTAAGGAAATCGGAAGGGTCGACCTCTTATCAGCAGAGGAAGAAATCAATCTTGCCAAGAGGATCGAAGATGGCGATGAAGAAGCGAAACGCCGTCTGGCAGAAGCCAACCTTCGTCTTGTCGTCAGTATCGCTAAACGATATGTAGGACGGGGAATGCTTTTCCTTGACCTGATCCAAGAAGGGAATATGGGTCTGATCAAAGCCGTTGAGAAATTTGATTATCGTAAAGGCTATAAGTTCAGTACGTATGCAACTTGGTGGATCCGTCAAGCCATAACGCGTGCAATTGCCGACCAGGCAAGAACGATCCGTATTCCGGTTCATATGGTGGAAACGATCAATAAGTTAATCCGTGTACAAAGGCAATTGTTGCAAGACCTCGGTCGTGAACCAGCACCGGAGGAAATTGCTGAAGAAATGGATCTGACACCTGAAAAGGTAAGGGAAATCTTAAAGATCGCTCAAGAACCTGTATCCCTTGAAACGCCGATCGGTGAAGAAGATGACTCACATCTTGGGGATTTCATTGAAGATGCAGAAGCTCAGTCACCATCAGAGCATGCCGCTTACGAATTATTGAAAGAACAATTGGAAGATGTTCTTGATACATTGACAGACCGTGAAGAGAATGTCCTGCGCCTACGTTTCGGACTTGATGACGGCAGAACCCGTACACTCGAGGAAGTAGGAAAAGTCTTCGGTGTAACACGTGAACGCATTCGTCAAATCGAAGCGAAAGCACTTCGTAAATTGCGCCACCCTAGCCGAAGTAAACGACTAAAGGATTTCTTGGAATAGAAACACCCACCTCTATCATGATATGGTAGAGGTTTTTTTATGGGGATTTAGAGGGTTTTCTCCAATTATCGGCGAATACATGTAAAGGAACACGATTGGAAAGTGAGTGCATTATGTCTAATACAAAAATCAGCAGGCAGGCTGTGATCATTGACGAAATCAAGTTTTGGAAAAAGCATAACATGCTACCGGAACATTATTGTGATTATTTATTAACGCTGTATACCAAGGGTGAGGAAGAACCTGCGCATTCAGCTTCACAGCGAAAAATGAATGAATTGTCCATGATGATCGTCTTCTTGGCAGCCATTATATCGATTTCATTATTTGTCATTTATTTTACTGAATTGTCAGTCGTTTTGCAAACAGCGATTTTGACAGGTTTTGTCGTATTACTTACAGGAATGGGAATTTATTATACTAAGAAAAAAGTTTCTCCAGTCTTTATTCTCATCTCGGTGGCATTCATCCTACTCCTGGGATCCATCCGGATCACGGATGAAATGTCTGGTGGATCTCCACTCATGCTCTACACTGCACTGTTCTTAAATTGCATTTTGTGGTTTGTCCTAGGATTGAAAACAAAGCTTATCTATTTCACTTTATCCGGGGTGATTGGAAGTCTATTTTTAATAATCTCTATATTGCAATAACTTCTGAATTTTAAAAAGTTTTTTAAAGTTGAGAAAATTCACCAACCCCTTTTATAATAAGAATGAGAGCGCATTCATAGAAATCTTGATAGCGTTTCTGAAAGTGTGCAAAAAAGGTCTGAACCGATTCAGGCTTTCTTTCATCAAGTCAATACAAGGGGGATAAGGATGAATTTCGATTTAACACAAGAACAGGCAATGATTAAAAAGACCATCAGGGAATTTGCAGAAGAGGAAGTTGCGCCAGGTGCATTGGAAAGAGACCGAACGAAAGAATTTCCAAAGGAAATCTTTAAAAAGCTCTCAGATTTAGGAATGATGGGTCTGCCGTTCCCGGAAGAGTATGGCGGGGCTGGGGCTGACACTGTCAGTTTCGCAATCGTCACAGAGGAATTGAGCAGGGCTTGTGCATCGACAGGAATCACATACTCCGCACATATTTCTTTAGGTGGGGCACCAATCAATTTATTCGGGACGCACGAACAAAAGGAAAAGTATCTAACACCGATCTGTACAGGGGAATCATTCGGCGCTTTCGGGCTGACTGAACCGAATGCAGGCTCCGATGCAGGGGGCACTCAAACGACTGCGGAAGACAAAGGCGATAAATGGGTGATCAACGGGAATAAGTGTTATATCACCAATGCAAGCTATGCCGACCATTTGGCATTGACCGCCATTACAGGCAGGGAACACGGAAAGAAAGAAATTAGTGCAATCATCACTCCTACCAATGCAAAAGGATTCAGTGTGATTGATAACTACGAAAAAATGGGGCTGCACGCTTCCAATACAACGGAATTGGTGCTTGAAGATGTGGAGGTACCAAAGGAAAACCTGCTCGGGAAACGCGGGGAAGGATTTAAACAATTCCTTGTGACCCTAGACGGTGGCCGTATCGGTATCGGTGCGATGGCCGTGGGGGTTGCACAGGCTGCGTTCGAGAAAGCACTGCAATACTCCAAAGAACGGAAGCAATTCGGAAAGACGCTTTCAGAGTTCCAGGTAACACAGTTCAAGCTGGCTGATATGGCCATGAAGATCGAGCTTGCCAGGAATATGGTACACAAAGCAGCGTGGCTTAAGGACCAAGGCCGACCGTTCTCTAAAGAAGCGTCCATGTGTAAGCTGTATGCTTCAGAGATCAGCATGGAAGTAGCCGATGAAGCAATCCAGATTCACGGTGGTTACGGCTACATGAAAGAATATCACGTGGAAAGATATATGCGTGATGCCAAGCTCTTGGAAATCGGCGAAGGAACATCCGAAGTCCAACGCATGGTCATCTCCAGACTGATCGGAGTCAATAATTAACTTTCTGACAAAAGAGCTTCAGGATGCGTAACAGCACCTGTAAGCTCTTTGTTTAATTTTTCGGTTTCAAAGTACAAAAAACAATCAAATGTGTCTAATTTGTGAGAAAGATGGAAAAGTTAAACTATAGGACTTTTCCTTTGTCGATTTTTAAAGTAAAATATAAGTTGTTTACTAGCACTATTTTTTTGGATGTTGTACATAAAGGAGGTTAAATCATGAATCGTAATCCGATTATTCCATTCATCCTGATCATGGCTATGGGGATTGGCCTTGTGTTCTTCATGTCTTTAGAAGGCCTTAACAATGCTGATGAAAAAGCGAAAGAAGCGGAACATGGTGAAAAAGCAGGCGGAGAAGGAGAAGAAGCTTCAAGTGGAGAGTTCGATCCGGAAGAAGCCTACAAGAACAACTGCCTATCTTGTCATGGTGCAAACTATGAAGGCGGAATGGGTCCAGCGCTTAAAGGTACGGACAAGTCCGTTGATGAGATCAAAAACATCATCAAAAACGGTAAGTCTCCGATGCCTCCAGGTTTGATTGCAGACGAAAATATCGATGCAATGGCTGAATGGGTCAAATCACTTAAATAATGTATACGCTTAAAAAGGTTCTTTGTCCACAGGGCAAAGGGCTTTTTTTATTAAACGAAGTCAGATAGAATGAAAAACGTACATACTAAGAATGAATCTGATTAAAAAGGTGAAGTTATGAATATTGAACAATTATCTAAACGGTTAGAAACAGTCGTTACTTATATACCTTCGGGAGCAACGGTGGCGGATATCGGTTCCGATCATGCCTATCTTCCTTGTTATGCTGTGAGAAAAGGGATTGCAGACCGTGCAATCGCAGGTGAAGTGGTGAAGGGGCCATTTCTATCTGCAGAGAAGCAGGTGAAGGATGCTTGCCTTCAGGACAAGATAGACGTAAGACTTGGAAATGGGCTTGAGGTGATTGCACCTGGGGAAGTGGATTGCATCACCATCGCAGGGATGGGTGGCGCGTTGATCGCTTCAATCCTTGAAGCAGGCAAAGATAAGCTTCATGGCGTGAAGAGATTGATCCTTCAGCCAAATCTCAGTGCGATATCCATCCGGAACTGGCTTCTTGAAAATGATTGGGAACTCACGGATGAAAAGATAGTGGAAGAAGACGGGAAGATTTATGAAATCCTGGTTGCTGACAGGGGAGAACCATTACGTCCTTATTCCGAGGATGATATGCAAAAGGAACGATTGTTTGGTCCGTTTCTAATGAGGGAAAGAAATGACGCATTCCTGAAGAAATGGGAACAGGAAAAGGCACAGTGGAATAATATCCTCTCAAACATGAAAAAAGCCGGTCATAGCGAAGGTTTACAAGAACGCAAAGAGGAATTGATGAGGAAAATCCAGATGGTCGAGGAGGTTCATTCCAAATGAAAACGGTAAACGGACACGAAATCATCCAGCTGTTTGAAGCATTTTCACCAAAGCATCTAGCCGAACAGGGAGACCCGATCGGATTACAGATTGGGAAACTAAATGAAAAGGTTGAAAACGTCATGATCACATTGGATGTCCTTGAAAATGTGGTGGATGAAGCCATCAAGAATAATGTGAAACTGATCATTGCGCATCACCCACCTCTATTTAGGCCGCTTAAGTCACTACATACCGATACGTATCAAGGCAGGATGATCGAGAAACTGATCAAGCATGATATTGCCGTCTATGCTGCACATACAAATCTTGATGTTGCGGTAGGCGGAGTGAATGACTTGCTTGCAGATGCATTGGGTCTTCAAGAAACGTCTGTCTTACTGCCTACCTATTCAGAAGGCTTGAGAAAACTCGTTGTATACGTACCGAAGGAAAACAGCGAGGAATTGAGAAAAGCATTGGGTGACGCCGGGGCAGGTCATATCGGTAACTACTCACACTGCAGTTTCTCATCAGATGGGGAGGGGAGGTTCCTCCCAGGTGACAAAGCCAAACCCCATATCGGACAACAGGGAAAACTTGAAGTGGTGGAAGAAGAAAAGGTGGAAACCATCTACCCGCGTTCACTCGAGAAAAAAGTTTTGAAAGCGATGTTCACTCATCACCCATATGAAGAGGTGGCGTATGATTTGTATTCGCTTGAAAACAAGGGGGAGCCCATGGGGCTTGGCCGGATCGGCATGCTCAAGGAAGAGGTCACTCTAAAAGAGTTTGCGGGCGTAGTTAAAGAAACCTTCGGCATGGATGGCGTCCGGATGATTGGTGACAGTGAGGAGAAAGTCAAGAAGGTGGCTGTCCTTGGAGGGGATGGAAATAAATTCATCACCACTGCCAAGAGGCAGGGGGCGGATGTACTGGTCACTGGTGATATTTATTATCATACGGCCCATGATGCCATGATGCTGGGATTGAATATTGTGGATGCAGGACATCATATCGAAAAGGTCATGAAGGATGGAGTGGCGAAATATCTCGCAGAAAAATGTGCGGAAAAAGGCTTTATCGTCAATATTTTCGCATCAAAAGCAAATACAAATCCATTTACTTTCATTTAATCAAAAAAAGCGATCCCGATGATAAAGGGATCGCTTTTTTGATTTAACTCAATTTAGACTTCTTTACTTTTGGAAGGATTTTATTAAGCGGGACACTTTGTTCTCTGGACCATGTTTCTTCATTGTCGGGATCGAAATCCTGTAAGAACTTGATGACTTCCTTCACGATTGGTGTCGGAGTGGATGCGCCAGCCGTGACGGCCACGACTTTTGCTGATTTAATCCATTCAACATCAAGCTCGCTGATATCTGATATCCTATAAGCCGGAGTTCCAGCAATTTCTTTTGAAACCTGAGCCAGTCGGTTGGAGTTATTGCTTTTAGGATCACCGACTACGATGAGGACATCGGCATCTCCTGCTTGTTCGGCAACCGCTTCCTGCCGTACCTGGGTAGCGAGGCATATCTCTTTATGCAACTCGACATGTGGGAACATTTCTTTCACTTTTTCCATCGTGTCAAGGACGTCCCATTGGCTCATCGTCGTTTGGTTGGTCACGATGATTTTGTCATTGTCAATCGATAGTTTTTCTACATCCTCGGCGGTTTCGACAAGGTGTACGATGTGTGGTGCCACACCGACGGCACCCTCTGGTTCCGGATGTCCTTTCTTTCCGATATAAATGACATCATATCCTTCTGCTTCCTTTGCGCGGATCAGATCATGTGTCTTGGTGACATCGGGACAAGTTGCATCGAGAGTGACGAGCCCTTTCTGGCGGGCGATTTCCTTCACTTCCGGCGAAACACCGTGAGCCGTGAAGATCACTGTACCTTCGTTTACCCCTTCGATGATTTCTTTCCTATTCTTTCCGTCGAGCGTTATGATCCCTTCTTCTTCAAACGCATCGGTAACGTGTTTGTTGTGCACAATCATTCCTAGAATATAAATCGGACGAGGCAGCGATTTATCAAGTGCCGCGTTTCGGGCGATGACCATCGCATCCACGACACCGTAACAATAGCCCCTCGGGGTTATCTTGATAATGTCCATCTATGAAAATCCTCCTAAATGGGAAAGGTTGTGATTCCATTATAAAGGAGAATGGGATATCTGACAAAGAGGACGGTCATAAGAAGTGGGGGTGGGTATGGTCATAGAAAAAAGAAAACCCCTCAAAGTATAGGAACTTAAAGGGTTTTGGCCTTAAATATATAATTTTGGCTTCGAAGTGCCTGGCGATGTTTTTTTTCTCGGGGGCTTTTGTTCTGAGTCATCATCGAGTTCCACTTCTTTTACGTTCTTTTTCTTTCCTTTTTTACCTTTTTCTTTAACCCCGGATTCTCCTTTAATCACTTCTTCATTAGGCTCTGTCCCTTTTTCGTTATCTTCTTTAGGAGTGGATTCATCAGAGGATAGATCCTTAAAGCCCCGATAAAGCTTCCATAGCGCCGGAAGATTCTTTACCATCGGTCCGTATTGCTGAATCATCGGTCCAAATTGCTGTGCTGTATTCAACACCTGTTGGGTATTCGAGAGAAATGAACTGATATTCCCCGGGTTAAGTAGACTTCCGAGTGTGGATGCTCCAGCAGCAGCTCCCGGCCCACGTTCGAATCCTGTTACAGCACCTGCCGAATTGTCCCTGCTGAACTGCTGTAATAAACCTCCACCTTGTTGATTCCCTCTGTCACCCTTCTTTAAGAGTTTGGACAGGAGACCGCCTCCGCGTGCTTTACCCCTTCCTCCGTTCATACCTTGAAAGGACGGTGGTCCCTGATGGCCGGTGAAACGGTTCATTTGCTGACCTATTTGCAAAGGTGGAGGATTTTGTGGCCTTGTTCCAAAAGGATTCCTCATATCACCCTGCTGTCTCATGCCAAATGGACTCCTTCCACTTTGCCTTGGCAACATCCCAAAAGGGCTCCCTCCGTGCGGATCCTGCATTCTCATTCGTCTTCTAGGCGGCATACTGCCGGCCTCCTTTCACTATAAGATTTTCTCGTCTTTATAGAGTATGCAACTCATGAAAAAAGGGTATTGTGTCTATAACATCATATTGCTTACAAGTCTAACTAGAAGTTTTGGCGAAAGTTTATTATAATGGTTAGATGTTCTTTAAATAATAACGCGAATGCTAACGTTTAAATAAAAGAATATTTTAAATAAGGAGATGAAACAGATGAAAAAGAATTTATTCCTGGATTATGGCTTTCAGCCTTTCATTGCCGAAGCCATTGAAGAACTGGGATTTTATGAGCCAACGGACATTCAAAAGAAAATGATCCCTCTCATCCTGAAGGGACAAAGCGCGATCGGACAATCACAGACTGGTACGGGGAAGACCCATTCCTACTTGTTGCCGATCATTGAGAAAGTGGACGCTGCTTCTGAACAGGTACAAGCCGTCATTACAGCTCCAACGAGGGAACTTGCACAGCAGATTTACCACGAAATTTTGAAAATCACTAAAAACAGTGACATTTCTTCACGCTGCTTTATCGGAGGAACCGATAAACAAAGGACGATCGAAAAGCTCAAGACTCAGCCGCACATTGTGGTGGGGACACCTGGGCGCATCAACGATCTCGTCAAGGAGCAGGCGCTTTATGTCCATACCTCTTCCATGCTCGTCGTTGATGAAGCAGATCTTATGCTGGACATGGGCTTTATTGAAGATGTAGATCAAATAGCGGCTAAAATGCCTGAGAAACTTCAAATACTTGTCTTCTCTGCTACAATTCCAGAAAAGCTCAAGCCATTTATGAAGAAGTACATGGAAAACCCGCAATTTGCACACGTGGAGCCGGAGAGAATCTCTGCCAAAAATATCAACCACGTGATCGTTCCCAAGAAAAGCAGGGATAAAGTGGCAGTCCTTTATGATATCTTGGTCGACATCAATCCATATTTAGGGATTGTTTTCACCAATACAAAGGCGAACGCTGATGAAGTAGCCGATGCACTGATCGCAAAAGGACTGAAGGTAGGAAGGATCCATGGTGACCTGTCCCCGCGTGAACGTAAGAAGATGATGAAGCAGATCAGGAACCTTGACTATCAATATATCGTTGCGACTGACCTTGCAGCCAGAGGGATTGATATTGAAGGTGTCAGTCATATCATCAATTACGAGCTTCCACAGGATCTGGATTTCTATGTCCACCGCTGCGGCCGTACGGCAAGGGCGGGAAATTCCGGCGTTGCCTATACCATTTATGAGCCTTCAGATGAAGATGCGCTAAACCGCATCGAGAAGATGGGCATCAGCTTCAGTCACATGGAGCTTAAAAAAGGGGAGTGGATCGAACTTCCTGCCCTGAACAAACGTAAGAGCCGTCAAAAAACGACGGATGAAATCGATGCAAAGGCTAAATCCCTTGTCAGAAAGCCGAAAAAGGTAAAGCCAGGGTATAAGAAGAAAATGAAATATAAAATGGACCAAATCAAAAAGAAAGAACGAAGAAAAAAGAATCGGAGCAAGTAAGTCTTATGACGTGATTCGTTTTCGAACATTCGATAAAATGGAGAAAGACAGTTTTTCTTAGGAGTTGAAGAGAATGGTTAAATTGGGATCACACGTTTCAATGAGCGGAAAAAAGATGCTTCTCGCTTCCAGTGAAGAGGCAGTGTCTTATGGTGCGAATACATTTATGATCTATACAGGAGCACCTCAAAATACAAGAAGAAAAAAAATCGAGGATTTGAATATTGAAGCAGGTCTTCAGCATATGAAAGAACATAATATCCAAGAAATCGTTGTACATGCCCCTTATATCATCAATATCGGCAATACGACGAATCCGGCGACGTTTGAATTGGGCGTCAATTTTCTTAGGTCCGAAATCGAGCGTACCGAAGCGCTTGGTGCAAATCAAATCGTCCTTCACCCAGGAGCCCATGTCGGAGCGGGCGCTGATAAAGGAATAGAGAAGATCATTGAAGGTCTGAATGAAGTGTTGACAAAAGACCATAAAGCACAAATCGCTTTGGAAACGATGGCTGGAAAAGGTTCTGAGTGCGGAAGGTCGTTCGAAGAGTTGGCTCAGATCATTGAAGGAGTCAAGCTGAATGACAGGCTTTCGATCTGTTTTGATACATGCCATACGCATGATGCGGGGTATAATATTGTGGAGGACTTTGATGGGGTATTGGATGAATTTGATAAAATCATCGGTATCGATCGTTTGAAGGTCCTTCATATCAATGACAGTAAAAATCCAAACGGTGCAAGGAAAGACCGACATGAAAACATCGGTTTCGGCCATATCGGTTTTAAGCCCCTGAATTACATCGTGCATCATCCACAGCTGGCTGAAGTTCCGAAGATCCTTGAGACACCTTATGTTGGAGAAGATAAGAAGAATAAGAAGGCTCCTTATAAATTCGAAATCGATATGCTTTTGAAACAACAATTTGATGAGGACGTATTAAGCAAAATCGAGCATCAGTAATGGGATGGGAGGCTCTTCTATAAGTGGAAGCAGCCTCCTTTTCTTATACCTACCTGATCAATTGCATGAAGAGTTGATTGATTTCCTTCGCCTTGGTCGGACCGATCTCCCTGGCAAGCTCTTTCACCAGCTTGCTCCTGCTTTGATCGTCGAAGATATTTATGTTTTTCCCCTTGACCTTTGATACAATCGAGTCTGCTTGTTTGGCGGTTAATGAGATATTATATTGAATGGCATACTTAAGTAACTCAGCCCGCGTAATCGTGTTGATCTTATGGTTGATCACATTTTGTAATAGTTTCATCTAAATCACTCCTCAAAAAATACATATGTAGCTTCTGACAAGAAAGTGACAGTTTTTTGTGAATAGAAAGGGAGACTGGTATGGCACAAAGAGTACATAAAAAAGAAAGTCCACTTCATTTCATTTACCGCCTGGTTTTCATCACAATCGGAGCAGCACTGGCAGCTATTTCAATCGAATTATTCTTGATACCGAATAATATCATTGACGGGGGGATCATCGGTGTTTCGCTGATCTTGGATTATTTGGTTTCAGATAAAATCCCGTTATTGAACTTTTCCACTTTATTGGTCCTGATGAATCTTCCGTTTCTTTATTCAGGATACAAGCAAATAGGTAAAACGTTCGTCGTATCTTCTTTATTTGCTGTGTTGGCACTTGCTGTCATCGAAGGGTTCCTGCATCACTTCGAACCGTTTGTGGAAGAAGAAATCCTTGCAACGGTTTTTGGGGGACTCACGCTAGGTACCGGGGTTGGATTGGTTATCCGGCATGGAGGTTCGTTGGATGGAACCGAAATACTTGGCATTTTGTTAACAAAGAAACTGCCTTTTTCTGTTGGTGAATTTGTTATGTTCATCAATATCTTCATTTTTGGATGGGCAGCGTTTGTATTTGGGATCGAGGAAGCGATGTATTCGGTCATGACCTATTATATTGCATTCAAAACCATTGATACCGTCATTCAAGGAATGGATGAAACGAAAGCCGTCATCATCGTATCCGACGAATATGCGGAGGTATCTGATGCAATTCTTAAAAGGCTTGGTCGGGGAACGACCATGCTGAAAGGTCGGGGCGGCTACACAGATCATGATAAAGAAGTGATTTATGTAGTTGTGACGAGACTGGAAGTAACAAAACTTAAGTCCGTCGTCACTGATATCGACCCCAACGCATTCATCACCATCATGAGTACACAGGAAACAAAAGGAGCGAGATTTAAATCGGCCATCCATTGATGCACTAACAAAGGATATGAAGGAAGCTGTTCACCGGTAACTAACGGTATGAACAGCTTTTTTTCGTATTATTATCGGGGCTGGACTTCTTTTATTTACAAGAGCTGAACTTCTTTTATTTACAAGAGCTGAACCATCCTGTATACTTTCTAAAGTGATTTAAATCGTAATGATTCTTAAAAAGAGAGTTGAAATCAATGGAAATGAATCAGACACCCGTTATAAAAATAGAAGGATTGAATTTCAGGTATGACCGCGAAAGGGTACTTGAAGACATCAATATATCCATCCCTCAAGGAGCATTCTTGGGGATTGTCGGTCCCAATGGTTCTGGGAAATCGACACTCCTGAAATTAATGCTTGGTTTATTGAAGGTGAAGCAGGGGGAAATCGAGCTGTTTGGTATCCCTCAGCAGAAATTCAAGGAATGGGACCGGATTGGATTCGTATCTCAAAAAGCAAACAGTTTCAATAGTGGTTTTCCTGCAACCGTGTACGAAGTCGTGGCAAGTGGATTGACTAAAAAAGCGGGGATGTTCAGAAGGATCTCTTCAAAATACCGGAATGATATTATGGACGCGATTGAATCGGTAGGGATGACCGCTTTTTCCGGCAGGAACATAGGGGAATTATCTGGTGGACAGCAGCAAAGGGTATTCATTGCACGTGCGCTCGTAAGCAAGCCCGATGTCCTGATCTTGGATGAACCTACTGTCGGTGTCGATAGCAAAAATGTGCAGAACTTCTATGATATGTTGGACCATCTTAATTCCGATCTTGGAATAACATTATTATTGGTTACACACGATATCGGATCGATTTCAAGTAAGGTCACACATGTAGCATGCTTAAATAAACATTTACATTTTCACGGGAAAACAGAAGAATTTGAAAAACTGAAAGAAGGCGAGATGTCATCCTTTTACGGCCATGATGTCCACTTCTTGAATCATGATCACCATTGATTGGAGGAAAAGCAGGTGCTTGATGCAATTTTACAATATGAATTTTTACAAAATGCTTTTCTAACTGGGATCCTCATCGGGATCATCGCTCCGCTTTTAGGCGCATTCATCGTTGTCAGGAGACTTTCGCTGATTGCTGATGCCCTTAGTCATGTAACATTATCGGGAATAGCGGCAAGTTTATATCTGAGTAAGACAGTGCCTGCCATGCAAGGGCTCAATCCGTTATATTTTGGTATGATATTTTCCGTTGGAGGTTCTTTATTCATTGAACGACTGAGAACCGTTTATAAACATTACCAGGAACTTGCCATACCGATTATCTTATCGGGCGGAATAGGAATCGGTGTCATCTTTATTTCATTGGCTGATGGCTTCACAACGGATCTTTTTAGTTATTTATTTGGAAGTGTAAGTGCGGTGAGCAGGGGAGACCTATTCTTGATCACGGCAATCAGCATCCTGGTCATCGGCGTGGTTTTTATGTTATACAAAGAGCTGTTCCTTCTTTCCTTCGATGAAGATCATGCAAAGGCATCGGGGATTCGGGCTGGAATGATACATTTCATCTTCATGGTAATGGTTGCCTTGGTCATCGCTGCTTCGATGCGAGTGGTGGGCATCCTTCTTGTTTCATCCTTGATGACTCTTCCTGTGGCGGCAAGCATCCGAATTGCTAGAGGATTTAAACAAACGATTGCTTTTTCCTTATTGTTCGGGGAAATCTCTGTGATCGTTGGGTTGGTCAGTGCCTTTTATTTAGATCTTGCCCCTGGGGGGACCATCGTTGTTACCGCGATCCTCATCCTATTGGTCACGATGGCGGTCAAGAAGATTAAATCAGCCAGGCATGTTGAAAAAGTAGAGGTGTAAAGAATGAATGTAACTCAAGCGATGGAGCTTTTGAAATCTGAAGGATATAAGCATACCGGAAAAAGGGAAGAGTTGCTTCAATTGTTCTCTGACTCGAATAAATACCTGACGGCTAAAGAAGTGCTTGAATTCATGAAAGGTGACTATCCAGGATTGAGCTTTGATACAGTCTATCGAAACTTAAGCTTGTTTGTAGAACTCGGCATCCTGGAAGAAACTGAATTATCAGGTGAAAGGCATTTCCGTTTCACCTGTGAAAGCAGTCATCATCACCATCATTTCATCTGTATGGATTGCGGGAAAACAGAAGAGATCCATACCTGTCCCATGGATGCCCTGAAAGACAGCATTGAGGAAACGGGATTTGATGTATCAGGCCACAAATTTGAGATTTACGGAAAGTGTCCTCAATGTCAGTAGCATAAAAGTAGCGAAAAAGACTGGGATGAGCATGATTAAGACATAAATAAAGAGTCTGGGACAAAAGTGTTTCAGACAAATTAAAACCCGAACTAATTAGGCTGTTGGAAGCCAAATTAGTTCGGGTTTTTACCTATTTATATAACTGTACGATTAGATTTTACCTCTATCTAGCGGTTGATTGGAGTGCAAGACGTAGACTCCGGCGGGAAGAGTAGCTGATGTGAGACTTGTCTAGCTCCAGTGGTCTGCTCCCGTTTGAAAATTAACCTTCGACTTTTGAGGCAAAAAACACCTCTAAAGCCGAAGAACATTTTTCAAAGGGAGCAAAACGACCACTTCCGCTTTTCTACCCGCAGGCGAATGCGAGGAGGCTCAGGGGCTACCCGCGGAAAGCGAAGTCTTGCACGGAAATCATTAGCGTTAAGTGTAGGCGAAACTGAAATTGTTCGTACCTTTGTGGTTGTTTTTAGTGTTGTCCCAATCTCTTTATTTTTCTCCGCGAAGCCATCTGTTGACCCATTGATTGGCTTCCTGCCAGTCATTCACCCTGATGACACCATCCGGAATCGGTTGCTGGTTATAAGGAGTGTCGAACAAAACAACGGGAATGTTCAGTTCTTCATGAATCATCACCGCGTTATCATGTTTGTCTTCAAAGAAGATATCTACATCATGTTTTTTGGCGGTTGATAATTTATTATGTGAGCCAATCAATTCGATATGGTGATACATAAGGTCCTTCGCATCAAACCATTCCTTGGTCAATTGCAAAAGCTCCGAGGGACGTGCACTGATGAAGAAAAGCTCATGGTGTTCCTTCCAATCATCAAGGATCTCTTTCGCACCTTGGGCCAAAGGGGAATGCTTGTATATTTCCGGTTCTGCTTTCTTGAACCAGTTGCCAAACACTTCAGGCGAAATATCAAGCACTTTTGTCAATTCGTATTGGGTAATATCATGTAATGTCAATTGCAGATCAAAGTAATCATTGATGTGCGGCAGTAGTGACTCAGGAGAAGTCACTGTGCCATCTATGTCGATTCCAAAACGTTTCATTCGGTATCATGCTCCTCTTTATCCAAACTCCTTCAAGTGTACCACAATCCAGCCTATCTCTTAAGACTTAGTTTCGTCCTCTAATTCATATCGTATTTGTTTATAGCGTCCTTACAGAAATGACAAACATTAGCATAGTAAAAACGGCATTGTGACAAACAATAAGAAGGCTCCCAAAATTGAAAGTGAGGGATTGCTGTATGGCTGATGATCAATATCGAAACCTTGAAGATATCGATGTGTATTACGACAATCCGGAAATAGTGGATAGAGATCATGATTTTAAGGAAGAGACTGCTGCTGAAATCGCTGCGCCAGTCAATGTAAGCCACGATTTTGAGGAAGATACTGAAGAGGAAACAACGACATCAGGACGGGTGCTGGGGTATTCCGCACTTGCACTGTCGATCCTTTCCTTATTCATCCTTCCAGTCATTATGGGGGCCGCGGGGATTGTCCTCGGGTTCGTTGCCAGAAGACGAGGGGCTGAAACCCTTGGATCATGGGCAATAGGAGTCGGAGCAGTATCCATAATCATTGGATTATTCGTACTGCCCTTCTTTTAAAAACACGCTCTAATCGCAACATGTTTTCCTGACGTATCAGGTTGGCGGGACACATTTACGTGTTTGCATAACGCCTGATGAGTGGATCACTTTTTTAAAATGGGGAGCGTTTTAAAAAAGTAAAAAGAGGACTGAGTGATCAGTCCTCTTTGCTTTAGGCTTCTGTTTCTTCTTTTTCAGCTTCTTGTTTGTCATAATATTCTTGTGCAATTTTATCGATTTCTTTTTTAAGTTCTTCTACCATGGTTTCTTCAGGTACTTTTCTTACGGTTTTACCCTTGCGGAAAAGAAGTCCTTCTCCACGTGCACCGGCAATCCCGATATCCGCTTCACGCGCTTCACCTGGTCCATTTACTGCACAGCCCAATACCGCTACCTTGATCGGTGCCTTGATGGTTTGGATATATTCCTCCACCTCATTCGCAATGGAAATAAGGTCGATTTCAATCCGCCCGCATGTAGGACACGAAATCAACGTTGCAGCATTGGATGCGAGGCCGAAGGATTTCAACAATTCGCGTGCAACCTTCACTTCTTCAACTGGATCGGCGCTCAATGAAATCCTGAGCGTATTCCCGATACCTAGGCTTAGGATGGCTCCAAGTCCTGCAGCACTTTTGACGGTTCCTGCAAACAGGGTACCCGATTCGGTGATTCCCAGGTGAAGCGGATAATCAAAGGCTTGTGCTGCCTTGGTGTATGCTTCGATGGCAAGATTGACATCGGATGCTTTCATGGAAACGATGATATCGTGGAAATCAAGGTCCTCAAGGATCTTGATATGGTGCAAAGCACTTTCAACCATACCATCTGCAGTAGGATATCCGTACTTTTCCAAGATTTTTCGTTCAAGGCTCCCAGCATTCACTCCGATACGGATCGGGATCCCTTTTTCCTTCGCAGCTTTCACGACTGCTTCCACTTTTTCACGGCGACCGATGTTACCAGGATTGATCCGGATCTTATCGGCACCGCCTTCAATTGCCTTTAATGCGAGCTTATAATCAAAATGGATATCCACCACTAATGGGATGTTTATCTGCTTCTTGATATCTGCGATGGCATTTGCCGCACGCTCATCAGGGCAAGCCACACGGACCACCTGGCACCCTGCTTCCTCTAGACGGTGGATTTCTTTGACGGTTGCTTCCACATCATGTGTCTTTGTGGTCGTCATACTTTGTATAATCAATTCATTGTTTCCGCCAACAGTTAAGTTTCCGACTTTTACCGGACGTGTTTTTGAACGATGTATAATTTCACTCAAGTGTAATTCGCTCCTTTGGAAAGGTTCTACAATACAACTACCATTATAAATAATACGAAGCTATTGTAACAGTGTTTTGCATGGATTGACAAGAATTAGGTGCGTAAAGGGCCCCCTTATTCGTTATAATCAGGAATCTTGTATATTTTCCCTATTTGTATCTTGCCTGGAGGGACACTATTCAATTCTTCAAAATCCGTAACAACTTGCTCGATTGAAACCGGGAGTGACCCTTCAAGGGAGTCTTCCACCAGACTCAATACCGTATCACCCGGTTGGATCTTGATCTCTATATATGGAAGGGATGGGTCTTCGTGTCCGGATGACGGCACGGAATCGACTGTTTCTTTTCGAATGGACTGTGGCTGAGGTTGTGCGGTCACCATAGAGGCTTCATCCATCAATAAACGTAAAGTCCCCTTATTTAAATCATAATAGACACTGTAAAGAAGAATGATAATACCAAAGAAAATGAATAACCGCTTCATCAACGTACCTCCTGACATTTGATTGGGTAAAAAAAGGAGACAATGACTATGAAGAATAAAAGGCTCGTCACCGTACTGGGTATGCTTCCCATCCTCATGGTATTGGGTAATTCCATGTTGATCCCGATCTTACCGAGCATCGAAGAAGCCCTTCAATTGAAAGAGAAGTGGTCCGGCTGGATCCTGAGCTCATTCACAATACCTGCTGCGATATGTATCCCGTTTGTAGGTTTTTTATCTGACCGCTTCGGGCGCAATAGGATCATTCAATTTTCCTTGTGGTTGATCTTGTTGGGCAGTGTAATGTGTGTGTCGAGCGCATGGATGGAGAATCCCGTGCCCCTCTTTATGGCGGGGAGAGGGATTCAGGGCATGGGTGCCGCGGGTACGACCCCACTAGCCATGGCCCTGGCAGGAGACCTTTTCGTAGGTGAAGAGCGTACTGAGGCGCTGGCAGCATTGGAGGTGTTCAATGGGATCGGTAAGGTCATCGCACCGGTGATCGGTGCGGCATTGACAATCTATTTAAGCTGGAACCATGCCTTTTGGATCTTTCCGCTTTTGTGCGTCTTGATCCTTGTGGGACTTCACCATCACCTAAAGGACAGGAACATGGATGTGCAGAGAAGGCAGAATGGATTAAAGAATTATGTCAAACATATCGGTGTGGTTTTCACTTCGAAGGGATTATTACTACTCCCGCTATATGCAATAGGGGGAATCGGTTTATTCTTATTATTCGGCATCCTGTTCTTTCTTTCCTACCATATCGAAAATACTTTTCATATTGATGGTTTTTTTAAAGGCTTTTCTTTTATGTTTCCGCTTGGTGCCATGACGGTTTCTTCCATTTGGTGCGGACGTAGGGTGAAAACGGATGAAGAAAGGGGTTGGTGTTATATAAAATGGGGTATCGGTATGATGACCGTTCCTTTAGGGACTTTGACCTTTTTTCATTCATTGGACATTTTACTCCTATGTATAACCATTTGTTTCGGTGGACTGGGATTGATCCTTCCTGTCTTAAATACCTTCATCACCAGTAGTGTGTCTGAACGGGAGAGGGGGTTTGTTGTGAGTATGTATGGCGCGTTCCGTTTTTTAGGTGTGGCGCTAGGACCGATCTTCTACTCCATCTGGAAGGGAGACGTAAACTCCATGTATATCATTTCTTTCATCTTTTCACTTGTGAATGTCTTGTTGCTTCTTGTGATTTCATTTCGCCGAAAAAAGGTGTCAGCTGACGGATTAGGCTGGAGTCTTAAATGATCAATGATACTTATTTCATTAAAAGAAGACGATTATGCCATGGTACATCAAAAGGGCATGAACTCGAATTTTTTTATTTATATTAATTATCAATTGTAATATTAATGTAACATTAAACCACTTTTATTAACCTATTGTAAATTTGAGGGGAAAACTATTTACGAAAACTATAAAATAGTTTATTAATGATATGGGGTTTTTGTTGTTACATGTCGAAAAATTATGTAGGGGTTGAAAAAATGGAATTAAATTGGCAAGAGATGTTATTTCAGTTCTTTGGTGGACTGGGAATATTCCTCTTTGGAATAAAGTATATGGGTGACGGACTGCAAAAGTCTGCTGGTGAACGTCTCAAGGACATTCTGGATAAGTTCACGACAAATCCATTCATGGGTGTGTTGGCAGGTATCTTTGTTACAGTCTTGATCCAATCTAGTTCAGGTACGACCGTTATCGTTGTCGGACTTGTAAGTGCTGGATTCATGACGCTGAGACAAGCCATCGGTGTCATCATGGGTGCCAACATCGGTACGACCGTCACAGCTTTTATCATCGGTTTCGATATCGGGGCTTATGCGTTGCCGATCATTGCACTCGGAACAATTCTTCTCTTCTTCTTTAAGAGCAAGAAGGTTCAGAATATCGGTCAGTTGATCTTTGGATTCGGTGCTTTATTCTATGGTCTGGAATTAATGGGAGGCGGAATGAAACCACTCCGTTCGCTTGAGGCATTCCATGACTTGACAGTCAATATGAGCTCAAACCCTCTTCTTGGGGTTGTGATCGGGACATTATTCACTGTGATCGTACAAAGCTCATCAGCGACAATCGGTATTCTTCAGGAGCTTTATAGCTCTAACTTAGTGGATATAAGCGCGGCATTACCGGTTTTATTCGGTGACAATATTGGTACTACAATCACCGCAGTACTTGCTGCACTTGGTGCTTCTGTTGCCGCAAGAAGAGCAGCTGCAGTCCACGTACTATTTAACTTGATTGGTACAACGATCTTCTTGATCGTCTTGCCGCTTTTCGAGAAGTTTGTTTTATTCCTTCAAGCGGAGCTTAATTTGAATGAACCGATGACCATTGCGTTTGCACATGGTACGTTCAACTTGACGAATACGATCATTCAATTCCCGTTCATCGCTTTGTTAGCGGTTATTGTTACGAAGTTGATCCCAGGACAGGATACCTTTGTAGATTCCAACTCTAAACACCTTGATCCTGTGTTCATCGAACAATCTCCTTCCATCGCATTGGGACAAGCGAAGGAAGAAGTACTGCGCATGGGGCAATTCGCAGTGAAAGGTCTTCAGGAAACAAATGAGTTCCTTAAAACGAAGAGTTCTAAAAACTCTGAAGCTGCGTATCAGATTGAGGGAGCCATCAATAACCTTGATAAGAAAATCACGAATTATCTTGTGGATCTGTCTTCTTCGTCCCTTTCTGAAGGAGAGTCTGAGCGTCATTCCATCTTAATGGACACAGTACGTGACATCGAACGTATCGGTGATCATTTCGAGAACATCGTTGAATTGGTTGAATACCAGCAGTCCAACAAAGTGAAGATCACTGATGATGCGATGAATGACCTTGAAACAATGTTCAGCCTGACCATTGAAACGGTTGAAAAATCATTAACATCACTTGACCTTAACGATACAAACATTGCACGAGAAGTCGCTGAGAAAGAGGATCAAATCGACAAAATGGAAAGAAAGCTCAGAAAGCAACATATCCTTCGTTTAAATGAAGGTAAATGTTCTGGACAAGCCGGAATTGTTTTCGTTGATATCATCAGCAACTTGGAACGTATCGGTGATCATGCCGTAAATATTGCCGAAGCGGTGCTTGGTGTAGAATAATAGAAGTATGAAGAGCAAAGACTGACTCAAGTAGCTTGAGTCAGTCTTTTTTAGAAGGAGGTATTTTGAATGGATGTTCTTTATTGGGCAATCATTATTGTCCTTATGGTTTTATCGTTTGTCGGACTGATCTATCCGATTTTACCGAGTGTATTATTTCTATTGGCTAGCTTCTTACTCTATGGTGTTTTCTATGACTTCACACCATTCAATTGGGTTTTCTGGACCGTTCAAATCCTGTTTGTTGTGTTATTATTCGGAGCGGACTATTTGGCGAATTTAGTTGGAGTGAAGCGATTCGGTGGGACCAAAGCGGGGATTTGGGGCAGCACTATCGGCCTCTTGATCGGACCGTTCGTCATACCGGTCTTCGGAATCATTGCTGGCCCATTCCTCGGCGCCATCATCGGAGAATGGCTTGTCCACCGCTCATCCCTAAAACAAACCCTTAAAGTCGGAGTAGGCTCAGTAGTCGGATTCATCTCAAGCGTATTCACAAAAGGCTTGATCCAACTGGTAATGGTGATTTACTTTTTTGTTGTTGTTTAATCAATCTGGACAGAATTTTATTCGAATAATGTCACATGGTGAATTTTTTTGAGGTTTTACTTAATTATGAATCCTAGAGTGTATTGGAGCTGCAGGCATTTGACTCCTGCGGGAAGAGAGGAAAGGTCGAGACCCCGCAGGAGCGCAGCGACGAGGAGGCTCGACTTCCTCCCCGCGGAAAGCAAATGCCTGCAGCGGAAAGGAACGGCCTCTTCCGATGGAACAATTTATTTTAAGGCTTTATTAAAAGGAATTTTGTGTTTACATTTCATAAAATAAGGGCATTTTATCTTTGTAAGAATAACCAATCAAATTATTTGAACAGACCTAGGAGATTTGGTAATCTTATACTGAAACGACCTGAATAGATTTCAGGAAACTTACATAGGGAGGAATTTTATTATGGCTTACAAATTACCTGAATTACCTTACGCTTATGATGCACTTGAGCCTCATATCGACAAGGAAACAATGAACATCCACCACACGAAACACCATAACGCATACGTAACGAAAGTGAATGACGCGCTACAAGGGCATGATGACCTTCTTAGCAAGTCAATTGAAGACCTAGTATCCAATCTTGACGCAGTTCCAGAAGGAGCACGCACTGCTGTACGTAACAACGGTGGAGGCCACGCCAACCACTCATTGTTCTGGACAATCCTTTCCCCTAATGGAGGAGGAGCTCCAACTGGTGAATTAGCAGATGCCATCACATCTAAATTCGGTAGCTTCGACACATTCAAGGAAGAGTTTGCAAATGCCGCTGCTACACGTTTTGGTTCTGGCTGGGCATGGTTGGTTGTAAATAACGGTGAGCTTGAAGTAACAAGCACGCCTAACCAGGACAGCCCTCTTATGGAAGGCAAGACTCCAATCCTAGGATTGGATGTTTGGGAGCACGCTTACTACCTTAACTATCAAAACCGTCGCCCTGACTACATTGGTGCGTTCTGGAATGTAGTAAATTGGGATGAAGTAGCAAAACGTTTTTCTGCTGCAAAATAATTTTCATAAGTAATGACACAGGGGAGGTTCTTTATAGAACCTCTCTTTTTTCTGCATAACTTCCCTCCCTTTTTCAAAAGATAGGGGTACGTTAAAGGGGAGTTTTAATAATGAGCAGCTTTAAAAAGATATTGGGCGACATTGATTTAACAAGGGACCTTACGTTGTTATTATTGATTGGTGGATTGTACTCACTGAGCATTGCCTTATCAAACACGTTCGTGAATATTTATTTATGGAAGCAGTCTGGTGAATTTGTTGACCTCGGGATCTATAACCTGACTGTTGTCATCTTTCAACCGTTGACGTTCATTCTGGCCGGCAGGCTAGCCAAGAAGGTCGACAGGGTAATCGTTTTAAGGTTCGGCGTCATTTTTTTGGCTGTTTTCTACATTTCTGTTTTGTTATTCGGCAAATCGGCAGAGAATTTTCTGATCATCCTTGGCGCCCTCCTAGGGATTGGGTATGGCTTTTACTGGCTGGCATTCAATGTCCTGACCTTTGAAATAACCGAGCCTGAGACAAGGGATTTCTTTAACGGATTCCTGGGGACGTTGACTTCGGCCGGGGGAATGCTTGGTCCGATCCTTGCAGGATTCATTATTTCAAGATTCACGTCGTTTAAAGGCTATACGATTGTATTCGGCATTTCACTTGCCTTATTCTCCATTGCCGTTCTTTTAAGTTTTTTCTTGAAGAGACGTCCTGCTTCTGGACGCTATTTGTTCGTGAGGATCTTCAAAGAAAGACAACATAACCGTAATTGGCGGCTTATCACCAATGCCCATTTCTTTCAGGGGCTGCGTGAAGGTACATTTATATTCATTATCTCGGTATTCGTGTTCATTTCGACAGGGAGTGAATTCGCAATCGGGACTTTTGGATTGATCAATTCAGGAATTGCGTTTATCGGCTACTATCTGGCTTCCAGGATTATTAAAAAGCAATTCCGGAAACGAGCGATATTGTTTGGTGGATTGTTGCTCTACGTCTCGATTTTCCTGATCGTGTTCGATGTGACATACACGAAACTGCTGCTATATGCTGCCATGATCGCAATAGCCTATCCAGTTCTGCTCGTGCCGTATATTTCTATGACCTATGATGTGATTGGAACAGGTTGGAAGGCCGCAGAAATGAGAATCGAGTATATTGTGGTAAGGGAACTATTCTTGAACCTCGGCCGGATCGTTTCGGTTGCCTCCTTTATCGTGGCAGTGACATACTTTGATCAGGATAAGAGCATCCCGATCCTGCTTTTGATATTAGGGGCTGGGCACTCGTTGATTTACCTTTTTATCAGGAGGGTGGAAATTCCGGCATCCTGAAAATGTAAATACGTTCAAAGAGAGGGGATTATTTCCTCTCTTTCTTGTGTGTTTTCACTTCCAAGAGAGTAGAAAAAGTATACTGTTTTCTATAAAATAGGGGAAGGATGGAACGTGCTCATATTATCTTTACATAGAGGAAGGACTGGAAGGATTGAAGAAAAATAAGAAAAAGAAAAAAACACATGTCCCTGCAAGGATGAACTTGCTGTTCTTTGCGGTGTTCCTGTTATTTTCACTTTTGGTTCTCAGGTTGGGACTCGTTCAAATCGTGAATGGGGAAAGTTATAAGAAAGAAGTGGAACGAACGGAAGACGTGGTCGTGAAAACAAGCGTTCCACGCGGGAAGATTTTCGATCGATATGGGAATGTCATTGTAGACAATATCCCTTTGAATGCGATCACCTATACAAGGACGAACAACACTTCCATAGATGAAATGCTTGAAGTTGCATCGAAACTTTCCGATTATATCGAGAAAGATACGAAAGAAGTGACAGAGCGGGATAAAAAGGATTACTGGATCATAAAGAATAAGGAAAAAGCCGATGAGAAGGTGTCTGATAAGGAAATAAAGAAGCTTCAAGATAATGAAGATCTATCAGAGGATGAAGTCAATAGCAAAGTCTATAAAATGAGGTTGGACCGGATTACTGAAGAGGAACTTGCCTCCCTTTCGAAAAAAGATCTGGAAATCATCGCGATTTACAGGGAATTCACGACGGGATATGCGTTGAATCCGCAAATCGTAAAAAATGAAGGAGTCACCCCCGAAGAGTTCGCTATCGTGAGTGAACATCTAAGTGAGCTCCCTGGAGTAAATACGACAACGGATTGGAAAAGGGCATACGTATTTGATGATACGCTCCGGACGATCCTGGGGAATGTTTCGTCTGCGCGTGAAGGTTTGCCGAAGGATTTGGTAGATTCCTATTTAGCTAGGGACTATAACCGGAATGACCGAGTTGGTAAGAGTTATGTGGAATTGGAATATGAAGAAGTCCTTCAAGGACAGAAAGAACAGATCAAGAACGTTACGAAAGGTGGCAGTGTCCTTGAATCCCTGCTCATCCAACAAGGGCAGAGAGGGAAGGATGTTGTCCTTACGATCGATATGGAACTGCAGAGGGAAGTTGAGAAGATCATCGAGGAAGAACTGATGAAGCAAGTGGTCAATCGAAGTGAGTCACCAGACCTCGACAGGGCCTATGTCGTCATGATGGACCCGAATACCGGCGAAATCCTTGCGATGGCAGGAAAGCAATACGTGAAGAACCCAGAAACGGGGAAATACGAAATGCGTGATGCAGCCCTCGGTACCTTCACCACTTCTTATGAAGTCGGATCGGTCGTGAAGGGTGCAACCGTCCTGACTGGTTATATGACAGGGAAATTGACACCAGGGGAAGTACTGGTCGATGAGCCGATCATCATCGGTCAGCAGGGAACGCCGAAAACGTCCTGGTTCAACAGGTACGGCAGGATCCCGATGTCTGATCTATTTGCGCTTGAAAAGTCATCGAACTCCTATATGTTCAAAGTTGCCATGAGGATAAACGGACAGAATTATGTCCCTCGCGCCACGATGGGCATCAACCCTGACGCAATTAAAACGTTCCGTAATCACTTCTCCCAATTCGGGTTAGGAGTATCGACAGGGATCGATTTGCCAGGTGAAACGAGTGGGATCGAAGGGAACTTGACCAATCCAGGTCTGCTCCTCGACTTTGCAATCGGACAATTCGATACGTATTCAGCAATGCAGCTCGCGCAATATGTATCCACTATCGCGAATGACGGCTACCGAGTACAGCCGCACATCATGAAGGAAATCAGGGAGCCGACAAATGAAAAGGATCGACTCGGCCCGATTCTGTTCGAGAAAGAGACCAATGTCTTGAATCGCATCGAAGCAACGCCATCTCAGATCGAACACGTTCAGGATGGATTCTACCGTGTGTACCACTCACCAGATGGTACCGCGTATTCACAGTTCAAAGATGCACCGTATAACGCAGCGGGTAAATCAGGTACCGCAGAAACATACATCGGTGGAAAATTGAGCTACAATACCACGCTGATCGGGTATGCGCCGTTCAATCAACCGGAAGTGGCATACGCTACACTTGTTCCTGCATCCCACGTTCAGGCGAGCGGAGTATCAGATCCTTATGTGAATAAATACATTTCAAAACGGGTGATGGATAAATACTTCGAACTGAAGAAAAAGCGTGCAGAAGAAGTAGGAGATCCGACATCCATCGATAAGAAGATCGAGAATGCCGATGACGCAGAAAAAAGACAAGAAGAAGATCGAGAAGAAAATAACTAGTAAAAAAGTGGTAAAAGGCGGATTCCGAATGGAGTTTGCCCTTTGCCACTTTTTTTATTGTCAACAACGCATGAATAATATCATGAAACTATAAGCAAACTACTGTTAATAAAGGTTTACACCCATTTCTTGTACAAGAATAAAAAAGAAAAATGTCGAATTTACAAAACCTTTACAATCGATCAATACACAATTAACACTCGTCTATTAATCTATTACTCGTAGGACAAAACAACCAATATTCTTAGGGGGAATTAAGGAATGAAGAACTTCAAGAAATACGGTCTGCTTTTAATCATCGCAACGCTAGTGGCTTTCGCTGCAGCATGTGGGAACGAAAGTGGCACAGATGAAAATGCTGGAGACAACAAAGAAGGAACAGAATCAGCTTCAGGTTCAATCGTAGTTTCAGGTTCTTCTGCAATGCAACCTCTAGTTGCAGCAGCAGCTGAAGAATTCATGGCTGAAAATCCGGATGCAGACATCCAAGTTAACGCTGGTGGTTCTGGTACAGGATTATCCCAAGTTTCTGAAGGGTCAGTACAAATTGGTAACTCTGACGTATTCGCTGAAGAAAAAGAAGGAATTCCTGCGGATGAGTTAGTTGACCATAAAGTAGCGGTTGTAGGTATGACTGCTGCAGTTAATCCTAATGTTGGTATCGAAGAAATTTCTAAAGAAGATCTTAAAAAAGTATTCACTGGTGAAATCAAGAACTGGAAAGAGCTTGGTGGTAAAGATCAAGAAATCACTCTTGTAAACCGTCCGGATTCTTCTGGTACTCGCGCAACTTTCGTTAAATTCGGTCTTGATGGAGAAACACCTGCAGAAGGAATCACTGAAGATTCTTCAAACACAGTTAAGAAAATCATCAGCGAAACTGATGGAGCAATTGGATACCTTGCTTTCTCTTACTTCACAGATGACAGCGTAACTCCACTTGCAATCGATGGTGTTGAAGCGACTGACGAAAATGTTCAAAAAGGTGAATTCCCAATCTGGGCTTACCAACACTCTTACACTAAAGGTGAAGCTGAAGGATTGGCGAAAACGTTCCTAGACTATATGATGAGCGAAGACGTTCAAACTGGTTTATTAAAAGACCAAGGCTACATCGCTGCTACGAAAATGGAAGTAGAGCGTGACGCTGAAGGAAATCAAACGAAGAAGTAATCGACAGTTCAATAAATCAATAGGGTAAATGCGCTCATCGCATTTGCCCTATTATATCGTATTAGGGGTGTTTGACGAGTATGGAAAAACATATGCCTGCCTCAAAGAGGTTAGTGAAAAATAATAAGTCTTGGATGAACGGGGAATTTAAAGGGAAATTCTTAGTCACATTGTCAGCCATCATCATGATTGCTGCGACTGTGTCGATCACGATTTTCCTCAGTACGAAAGGTTTGCAATCATTCATAAAAAATGGTGTAAGTCCCATTGAGTTCTTAACCAGTCCGGATTGGAGCCCTACGAGTGAGAATCCTGTATATGGAGCACTACCGTTCATCTTCGGTTCATTTGCAGTAACGATTCTTTCAGCGCTGATTGCTGCCCCACTTGGAATCGGTGGAGCAATTTTCATGACAGAAATTGCTCCTTCATGGGGGAGGAAAATCATGCAGCCGATCGTTGAGCTGCTTGTAGGGATTCCATCAGTTGTTTATGGATTTATAGGGCTTACAGTATTAGTCCCATTTATACGTGATAAATTTTCTGGCATGGGATTTTCTTTATTGGCAGGGACGATCGTCTTATCCATCATGATCCTGCCGACGGTTACAACCATTGCAACAGATGCAATGAGTTCGTTGCCTAAGAGTTTAAGGGATGGTTCTTATGCGCTTGGTGCCACTCGCTGGCAGACAATCCGCAAAGTGTTGATCCCTGCAGCCCTCCCGACCTTATTGACAGCTGTCGTGCTTGGTATGGCGAGAGCCTTCGGTGAAGCTTTGGCTGTTCAAATGGTCATCGGGAACACAAGAGATCTACCAACTAGTTTATTGGACGCCTCTGCGACACTGACGACGATCATTACGTTGAATATGGGACATACAACATACGGAAGTGTAGAGAATAATACACTTTGGTCTATGGGTCTGATTCTATTGATCATGTCCTTCATGTTTATCTTAATCATCCGTTATCTCTCATCTAGGAGGAAAATCTAATGAACAGTAAAAGAGCTGACAAACTTGCAACCGGCGTCTTTGTTGGTATCGCTGCTATCATCATTTCTATATTAGTGGCATTGTTTTCATATATCCTGGTCAAGGGTGTCCCTTATATCACTTGGGAATTCTTAACGACACCTTCGAGTGCAGTCCGCGCAGGAAGCGGAATCCGTGACCAACTCTTCAATTCATTTTATATCCTGGTGATCACGATGATCATTACGGTACCGCTTGGCGTAGGCGGCGGAATCTATATGGCAGAGTATGCGAAACCAGGGAAAGTTACCAATACGATCCGTTCTTGTATCGAAGTACTGGCTTCCCTTCCTTCGATTGTCATCGGGATGTTCGGTTTATTGGTTTTTGTAAACATTACAGGATGGGGTTATACAATCATAGGTGGTGCACTGGCACTGACGGTATTTAACTTGCCAGTCATGGTCCGTGTCAGCGAAGATGCGATCCGCAGTGTTCCAAGGGAACTTAAAGAAGCAAGCCTTGCACTTGGTATCACCAATTGGCATACAGTTAAAACAGTCTTGATCCCAGGGGCTTTCCCTTCAATCCTGACAGGTGCGATCCTGGCTTCAGGAAGGGTGTTCGGTGAAGCGGCAGCGCTCTTATTCACGGCAGGTTTATCAACGCCAAGGCTTAATTATATGAACTGGAATCCATTTTCACCGACTTCTCCTTTGAATTTGTTCAGGCCAGCTGAAACCTTGGCCGTTCATATATGGTCTGTAAATACACAAGGCTTGATCCCTGACGTAGATGAAAAAGCTGCAGGTGCATCGGCTGTCCTGATCATCTCGGTCCTGATCTTCAATCTCGGGGCGCGATTCCTAGGCAGCTATATTCACAAGAAAATCACAGCAACAAAATAATAAAAGGTGTGATCAATGATGACTGTTCAGTTAACGGATAAACCAATGGATAAAACACTGGAAGGGAAATCACCGAATGAGAAAGAGATCATCCTGGATGTCCAGAATCTCGACTTTTATTATGGTGATAACCATGCAGTGAAAGATATCAATATGAAAATCGAGAAAAATGCAGTGACAGCATTGATTGGACCTTCAGGCTGCGGGAAGTCGACATTCCTAAGGACCATCAATCGCATGAATGATTTGGTGCCCATCGCTCGCGCTGAAGGAAAAATCATGTATGAAGATGTTAACCTGTTGGGTAATAACATCGATGTGGTTGCGCTAAGGAAAGAAATCGGGATGGTTTTCCAAAAACCAAATCCATTTAACAAATCAATTTATGAGAATATCACCCATGCCCTGAAATTTTCGGGGATCAAAAAGAAAAGCACGTTGATGGACATTGTAGAGGAGAGTTTACGTAAGGCGGCGTTGTGGGATGAAGTGAAAGACCGCCTTCATACTTCTGCCCTGTCATTATCAGGTGGACAACAGCAACGTTTATGCATCGCAAGGACGATTGCGATGAAACCGACGGTTATGCTCCTGGATGAACCATCTTCTGCGTTGGATCCGATATCCAATGCGAAGATCGAGGAATTGATTACGGAACTGAAGAAGGATTACACAATTGTTATTGTCACACATAACATGGGGCAGGCATCCCGTGTATCTGACAAGACGGCTTTCTTCTATAACGGTGTCCTCGTTGAGTTTGATCAAACAGAGAAAATCTTTACAAACCCATCGGAGAAAAGAACGGAAGATTATATCTCTGGTCGGTTCAGCTGATAAGAAGTTCTTAAAGGTGGCTGCATCATAGCAGCCTATCTTTTAGTGAAGGTTGGAGGGGTTTCGAATGACAACAGCAATTGAGAAAGAAACAATATTTAATGTAAATGACCTAAATTTATGGTACGGAAATAATCACGCGTTGAAAAATATCACATTCCCGATTCTTCAGAACGAAGTGACTGCCATCATCGGACCATCTGGTTGCGGGAAGTCTACTTTCGTCAAAACATTGAATTTGATGAACCGTTCCGTGCCGGGCATCAAAATGTCAGGTGAGATCAATTATAAGGGACAGAATATTTTATCAGACCGCGTTGACCTAGTAGAATTGAGAAAAAATGTCGGAATGGTATTCCAAAAGGGAAATCCATTCCCACAGAGTATTTATGACAATATCACGTTCGGTCCAAAGATTCATGGAACCAAAAAGAAAAGCGAACTTGATGAGATCGTTGAGACAAGCTTGAAGAATGTCGCTCTTTGGGACGAGGTGAAAGACCGCTTGGATGGTCCGGCAATGGGCCTCTCAGGTGGACAACAGCAGCGTCTCTGCATCGCAAGGGCACTAGCAACCAAACCTGATGTCCTGTTGATGGACGAACCGACTTCTGCCCTTGACCCCATCTCTACCGTGAAAATTGAAGAATTGATCACAGAACTGAAGAAGCAGTACACAATCGTGATTGTTACCCACAATATGCAGCAGGCAGCAAGGGTATCTGATAAAACGGCTTTCTTCCTTCTTGGCGATCTGATTGAATTGGATAAGACCGATACCATCTTCTCCAATCCAAGTGATAAGAGAACAGAGGATTATATCAGCGGCAGATTTGGATGATGGAATACATGTATGTGAAATCCCTTTGTTGAAACCGAATGATCCAGGGAGGAATTCGATCCTTGTTTATCGAAAGGGTAAATCATCGGGATAAAGAAACAGGATTCATTCACAAAATGTCATGGAAAAGGGGAACGGATATATGGTGAACAGGAAGCATTTTGACAACAACTTAAAAGAATTAAAAGAAAAATTATTCGAAATGGCTGATCTGGCAAAAGGTTCTTTGCGTGAGTCGATTGAAACATTAAGGAATCAAGATACCGATAAAGCAAAAGAAATCATTGCAAGAGATCATCAAATTAATAAGTATGACAATGAAATCAATAACCTGGCAATCGTATTGATAGCAAAAGAATCTCCGGTAGCCACGGATTTACGAAAAATCATCTCTGCTTTAAGAATTTGTTCTGAAATTGAACGGATCGGGGACATGGCCACGAATATAAGCAAAGCCACCCTCCATATCGGTGACCAAAAATTGATCAAGCCGATCGAGGAAATCCCAAGAATGTTATCCATCGCCGAGGACATGCTTGAAGGCGCGCTGAAAGCATTTTATGAAGAAGATGCAGCTGCTGCCAGAAAGATTGCGGATCGTGATGACGAAGTAGATCAGTTATACGGAAAACTTGTACAGGAATTGATGACCTATATCCCTCAATACCCAAATGAAATCAGTCAGATCACTCAACTTGCCTTTACTTGCCGATATATCGAGCGAGTGGCCGATCACGTAACCAACATTTGTGAAAATGTCATCTTCCTCGTTACAGGAGAACGATTTGACCTCAATAATTAAACTTCAACACCCTTCCATTCAGATGGAAGGGTGTTTTTCTTTAGCTCCCATCGATTGTAAACGCCTTGTAAAGATTTCGTTAACATTGTTCCGTAAGTATGGAAATCAAGGGAGGATTGGTACATATTTTAAATAGATCAAATGTCATGATTCCGAGGGGAGAATAACATGAAGAGCCTATTTAAACAACGAACAATACGGTTTCATAAAGCTTTGGGGCGTTTACTTAACTCATTGACCATCAAGAAAAAACTTGCTTATACGTTCCTTTGCAGTTCCATCCTTTTTCTTATTTCCATTGGGCTTGCTGTCTTTTCGACCAACAGCATATTGCAGGACATGCACCTGATCAAGAAATCAGGGGACCGATCAATCCAGGTGACTGAAATCGGAAGGTTGATCAACGCGAAAGATATTAGAATCGCTGATTACATAACCTTCCTGAATGAAGAAGACTTATCACAATATCGAAAGTTAAGAAACGAACTGAATAAAAAAATGAATGACGCTATGGATTCTTCAGGAAAAGGGGAACAGAAGAAGCTAAAAGAGGTCTTACAGAACAATAAACGAATTGATGATCTCTTTATAAAAGAAGTGGCTCCAGCAGTCGTCAGACTGGATGAAGAGATTTATACGGAATCCAGGAAGAAAATAAGTGAATTAAGAAATGAAAATAATAAGATTTTGACAGAGATACGCAACAATACGGTGAAGGATCAAGCACAGGTAATGCAACAGTCGGAAAACGCTGTTCTCACCTATTTGATTTGGCTGATTGTTACCGCCGCGGCAGCTGCGTTGATCAGTGCCATCCTTGTCCATTTAGTAGCAAAGAACATAAAAGACAGAATTCAGTCGATCCTCAATGTAACAAATGCTGTGGCACGGGGAGAGCTTGCCACATCAGTACTACCAGAAGATCGAAAAGATGAACTTGGTCAATTGAGTAGTTCGGTCGGGGATATGGTCTCAAGCTTAAGAGATTTGGTAGAAGGGATTAATAAGGGGGCGAATTCAGTGAATGAAGGGAGCAGGGGCATGAAGGATCTGGCCAATATGGTGAAACAGTCCTCCCTGCAACTGAACGATTATATGAGCCAATTATCGGAAAGCTCAGAAACGCAAGCGGCTTCCACTCTTCAACTTTCAACCAGCAATGAAACATTTGATTCACAGCTCTACAATGTTGATAAGAAGAGTAAGAATCTCTCGCATACATCTGAACAGGTGAGGCTTAAGACCATATCTGGGTACCAATCGATGGAAGAGACCAAGGACCAGCTTGAGCGCATGTTCGGGACCATAAAGAATACATATACGATGATGGATAAGATGGAAGAAAACGTGGAACAGATCAGCCAGTTGACTCAAACGATCAAGAATATCGCCGTTCAGACAAACCTTCTTTCACTGAATGCTTCAATTGAAGCCTCCAGGGCAGGCGATGCAGGAAAAGGATTTGCTGTGGTGGCGAATGAAGTGAGAAAACTTGCAGGGAATGTGCAACAATCACTTACTGAAATCAATGCGGTTGTTCAGAATGTACAAGCATCCACCGGACAAGTGTCTACTTCACTAAAAAAAGGTTATGTAGAGTTACAATCAGGAAAAGAGCTGATTTATTCTTCCGCAGAGAATTTTAATCATATAAAACAGCAAGTTGAAGAAATGGCAGGCTTCATTTCTGATATCTCTAATAGTATTGATTTGCTTAATGAAGGTAAGGCTCAGATGAGCGGAGCTTTTCAGGCAGTATCGACTCTGGGCGAAGAACTGAATGGCGGTACCATCATGATCTCATCTTCTGTTCAAGAGCAGCATGTGATGGTAGAGAACATGTTCATGAATTCAGATAATTTGCTGAATGAAGCTGATGAACTATCCAACTTGGTGAAAAAGTTCAAAACATCTTGACCTTACAAGTAAAGCCTGGCTGTCATCTTCGTGACAGCCAGGCTTTCAGATTGTAAGAAGCTATGGAAAAAGGCACTCATCTCTGTTCTAAGCAGACCTTAGCACCTTTATAGAGACGAAATGATGTCCTGTACGTCTGCTTTGGAAAGGGCTGACTGTTTCGCGATTCGATCAAGCGGAATCCCTTGTTGATAAAGTGCGATCACCTGGTTCCTCACCACTTCATGCACCGTTCTTTTAACCGGTACAGGACGTTTCATTCCCGCATCTGCATCAAGCATCAGTTCCTCCTCCAATACCTTCAATCGCTTCTTCAGCTGATAATTCTCCTGGAGGATCGTCATCGACAGTTCTTCCACTTCTTTTTCAATCTCAGAGTATCTGTCCTTTTGAAAAAAAGACAGAATGAATAGAAGGATGGAGATCCCTAGTAAACTCGTAAGTAAAACTTCCAAAAAATCACCCCATGCTAAATAGATCTTTCTTATTTATAGCATAGAAGTTCAACCTTCTCTAGATAAGGATAAGAATAATTTGTAAAATCGCTAAATAATTTGTCGCATTCCCGTGGCGTAAATTCAATGAAAATTGTCGGTTGTAAAATGAAAACGCTTCAACCTTCATGTTTGGACTCGGATCATGAAGAATATTCCATCATCTTCCCCTCTAAATCTGGATTTCAGCGTCTTTAACAAGATACGACAAAATGCGTTTATTGTAGGTTTTTGAATACGGTGTTACGATTGAATCAAGGATGAATTGTCATAATATTTAAATGAGTTCATATACTATCTTTTTATTGCTGGGAGGTCCGGAAACCGTGTTAAATGACATCATTAAAATGAGGGAACAAGGGATATCGTTCAGAAAAATTGCAAAAGAGCTGGGAACGACTGTTGGTAAGGTTCAATACCAATGGGTGAAACATCAGAAAATGACGGACAGTGCTGAAGGGGCGGAAGCTGTGAAGGCAGTAGTAAAAACGACTGCCAAAAGAACGGGGAAAATGAAGAAAAGAGCTGCTTTACGGCCTGGAAGGTTGGACGTACCGGAAGCCCATGACTTCATGATTACATATTCCACTTTTTCAAGAGTGTATTGTTACTGGAATGTATCACAGAAGTGGATTGAGCATACCCGCTCTCAATTCAACCTGGAACCCCATTCTCCATTCGTTCTGAGAGTGTATGACATCACTTCGATCATCTTCAATGGACATAATCATCATTCATATATGGACTGTTATGTACCGCACAATGAGTGCGACTGGTTCCTGAACGGACTTAAAGAAAATAGGAGTTACTGTGTCGATCTTGGTCTCCGGTTGCCTTCAGGTGAATTCCTTGCCATCAAGCGATCGAATGTCATTCATACACCCATTGTCTCAGAGGCTGTCGATTATTGCGGCATGAAAGAGTTAAGGGCGTTTGAAGAGGGGAAGATCAGTGAACCTAAATGGGTGGAGCACGTCAGCACCTATTCTTATTATGTGACAAGTAAGGGGGATGAATCATGAACAACAATCAAACGCTCATATTCCAACCTGTATTCGAGGGCAACATGGGGTGGGATGATTTCGAACAATCCAGACAGGCACACGTCAAACTATTTAATGAGCATGTGAAGTTGCTCGACTTCCTCGAAGGAAATGAAGATGAGCCAATTTCGATCATCTTGAATCCTCTGGTCTTCGGCATCTTTACTTCAAATGAATATATGGAGGCGGTCGATCAATTCCTTGAAGAAAAGATCGGGGCTTACCAAGAGGAGAAAGAGAAAGCGGTCCTTCTATATTCGAAGTGGTTGAAATGGAATAAAAACATGGCTCAGGCATATAAGGGGATCGTTCAAGAAGGAAAGGCGCTCATCATTCCAACGACTGTGAACAGCCTTCCTCTTACCCATTACCGGACATCCACTTCCATGCAGATCCAAGTGAGGGCAAGTGTTGAATTATACAAAAGGTATCTAGGGGTAGACCCTGAGTTTTTTTGGCTTCCAAAAGCTGCATATGTCCCTGGGATTGATCTTTACCTTCTTAAAGAGGGGATCAAGGCAACGTTCATCTCTTCCTTTTCCTTCGATTTCAGCGAGAAAGAAGAAGTTGGGGCGAGAATCCTAAGAAGTCCAAGAGGTCTGAGTTTAATCCCGGTTCATGAAGGGGACAAGAACGAAGCATTTGGAGTTCCCCATGCGACTCTGCATTTAGGCACTATGGTAGAAGAGACTGATGAAGAGACACTCACTTCCATTCAACACTGGATCAATGCTTCCGCTTCCTTGGCGAGGGTTGGATTTGGCTATATCGGCATGGAAAAACAAGAGCCGATTATAGAAGATGCTCAAATGAAGGAAATCAGGAAGGTTCACGAATTGGAAGAAATCTTGGAGAGAGTGAAGTCGGAAACGGTGGTAAACAGTCAAGAATATCATCAAATCATGAGGGAATTCATCTCTTTATTGCATCGGGTTGACAGCGGCATAACCGAAATTGATCGGTTCAAACAAGTCATTACTTTAATCATGGATGGAAGAACGGAGGATCCCCTTTATCAACATCAGCTGAAGCAGAATAAAATTCCTTCGGATGACATTTTGGAGGCAATCTCTGATTACAGGCCATCATCACCACACAAGGATAGCCGGGATGCCGTTTTGATTCTCAGCTGGGAATATCCCCCGAATATTGTAGGTGGACTGTCGCGACATGTATACGACCTCGCTAATAACCTCGTCAGGAAAGGAAAAAAAGTCCATGTGCTGACGGCAAGGTCCAAGGATTCATTGGCCATTGAAGTAATAGAGGGAGTGACGATCCATCGGGTCCATCCATTGCATCCATATGAAGAAAATTTCTTCAAGTGGGTTTTTGACCTTAATCAATCCTTCATTCAATATGCACATGATCTGATAAAAGAAGAACGGATCACTCATATCCATGCCCATGATTGGATCGTATCCACATCTGCCATCAAGCTGAAGGAATATTACTCCTTGCCCTTGATTACAACGATCCATGCGACCGAACATGGAAGGAATCAAGGAATTCATACCGAACTTCAAGAGAAAATCCATCGTGAAGAACAGCTGCTGGTTTCCCTTTCCGATTATTTAATCGTTTGCAGTGATCATATGAAGGAAGAAGTGCAGTCTTTGTTTACCTTCGAGGCACCGATTGAGGTGATCCCAAATGGCGTAGAACTTGAACGCATGGTAGACGTTCAGTCCATTCAAAAGATTGGTGTGGACCGGCCTTATTTCTTCTCGGTCGGACGGATGGTACATGAGAAAGGGTTCGAAACATTGATCCGTACTGCTGCACTTATGAAAAATGATGGACATCACATTTCATTCATCATCGCAGGAAAAGGTCCAATGCTTGATCATTATCGTCAGCAGGTGAAACAAGGCAATCTTGAAGACACGGTGATTTTCACCGGCTTCATATCGGACGAAGAGAGAAACAGCTACTTGAAAAACTGTATCGCAGTCATCTTTCCAAGTCTATATGAACCATTTGGAATCGTTGCTCTGGAAGCGATGGCTTTCAGAAAGGGTGTAGTGGCATCCGAGACAGGCGGACTGAAGAGCATTGTAAAGCATGAGCAGAGCGGCCTGTTGTTCCAGCCAGACAATGAAAATGATCTTTATGCTCTTCTTCAATCATTGATGAATGAGCGGGGAAAATCTGAACGATTGGGCGAAGTCGGATTCAAGTTGGCGCAGTCGATGTTCAGCTGGGAGAGGATTGCAGAAAGGACAATGCATGTTTACGAAGATGTCCTCCTTCAGACAAAAGTAGAAGGATTGCGACGATGAAAGCCGTCATTCTGGCAGGAGGAGAAGGGAAGCGGCTGAGGCCTTATACGATTACCGTTGCAAAGCCGATGGTTCCGATTATGAACAAGCCGATCCTTGAATATAGCATTAATCTGCTGCATTCATACGGCATTAAAGATATCCTCATAACCACTTGCTATAAAAGCGATAGCATAAAAGAATATTTTGGGGACGGAAGCCGATTTCATGTGAATATCAGTTATCTCGAGGAACGTAGACCCCTAGGGACGGCAGGCGGGATCTTCTCTGCAAAACATCTTCTAAAAGAGCCTTTCTTAGTCTTAAGTGGAGATGCCTTTACAAATCTTCCAATCGATAAGGTGATCGACTTTCATAGAAGAAAGAAGGCGGCCATGACGATGGTGTCGAAGGAAGTGGCCGACCCGAGAGAGTATGGTGTATGCCAGACCAATCAAAATAGGGGACTTATAGGTTTCGAAGAGAAGCCTGCACATTGGCAAGGTAACGAAGTGAATACCGGCGTATATATCGTCGAGCCTTTCTTACTTGAGAAATACGCTCGCAAGGGTCCGATGGATTTCAGTCAAGATCTCATCCCTCGCCTTTTAGATAATCATGAGTCGGTATACGTGTATAAGACAAATGCATATTGGAGGGATATCGGTAATCCTGAAGAGTATAAAAAGGCACGTGAAGACTTATTGAGGGGACAATTCGCACCCGAACGCATATCAGGCTCCTTTCCGATGATGGATCCATCGATCTTGGCCCCATTCATCACCAGGGTTCAAGTATCCTGCCCGAAAGTGAAAAAGCCATTCGTCATGGCTAAGCTCCTGGAAACGGTTCCTGCCACGGATGAAGAGGAATTCATGATCGAACATCGGGATGGGGGCTGGACGAGAATCGTAAGCGATCCAGACAGGGGCTTCATCATCTACTCGAAAGCGGAGCGCGAGAATCTAGCAAGGGAGCTTGCCAGGTATTACGGAAAAAAAATAAAAACATGGCAAAAGGTGTAGAGGCTGATGAATGATTTTCAAAAACCAAACAAATTCCATATTCAAGGAATCGCCTGGAAGGAAGCCAATTCGTATATACCTCTCGAAAAACTCGAGCATTCATTTAACGGGATAAACGTCCATCTTTCTAAAGGAACAGAGGAATGTGGGGATTCGTTAACATTTGAATTTGAAAATGTTACAAAAGAAACGAGGAAATTAAAAGTGTTCTTCCTGGTGGAATGGCTAGCATGTTGCGAGGAAACGATCGGTGTCCTTTCCCTCTCTAATGATGCATTCTACAATTACCGGAAACAGGATATGGCGATGTCCAATGTGGTGACGTGTGCAGACAATGTCAAAAAAACACTTTATCCGTTGAATCTGAAAGGGCTCAAACTCTGGAAAAAGTCCTTAAAAACGGGCATTCTTCATTACTATCCAATAACAAACGGACTCCATATGATGGCCTATATGCTTGAATATACATTCAAGCCATTTGAAGTGAAACAAGGGAAAATATTCGCGGTTGAAGAGGGTTTGCACGGAGAAAAACCAATTTTAGCCGAGAGAATAAAAAACGGACTAGCATTTCAGCAGGAAAAATGATATTATAGAAAAGTCGTATGGATAGATGAAGATAGAGAAGTTTGGAGGGAAATCATAATGCGTGTAAACATTACTTTAGCTTGCACAGAAACTGGTGAGCGTAACTATATTACTACTAAGAACAAGCGTAACAACCCAGACCGTCTTGAGCTAAAAAAATATTGCCCGAAATTAAAGCGTGTGACTCTTCACCGCGAAACGAAGTAAGCAGCCGGATTTTATCCGCTGCTTTTTTTTTGCCATCAGCTTTTCCTAAGGCGAAAGAGATTTTATTGGGTGGCTTAAAAGTTACAAGGTGAGATACCGTTCTGACTGCTGATATAATTTGTAGTTAAGAGGAGGGCAATCATGGATAAAAAAACGTTGAGAGCTAAACAACTTGAGACTTTGAAGGAAATTCCCACTTTAGAATATGAACAAAAGTGCCACAAAATAGAGCAAAGGCTTTTTCGCTCAGAGGAATGGTCGGACAGTCAGGTGATTGCAGTCACCGTTTCTAAAGCTCCGGAGGTCAATACATGGAATGTAATCAAACGAGGCTGGGAGCAGGGAAAGACCATCTGTGTACCCAAGTGCACACCGCAAACGAGACAGTTATCCTTTTATGCACTGGATTCATTTACATCTCTGGAAAAAGTCTATTATGGCCTTTACGAACCGAAGCCAACCATTTGCGAGTCAATACATAAAGAACAGATCGATGCAGTCATCGTCCCCGGGCTTGCTTACACTTCAAGCGGGTACCGTTTGGGATTCGGAGGCGGGTATTACGACCGGTTCCTTTCTGGATACGAAGGGTATACCCTATCCTTGGCTTTCACAGAGCAGATTGTGGAGACACTGCCCGTTGAGCCATTTGATATCCCGGTAGCAAAGCTCATAAGTGAAGACGGATGGTTACACTGTGAATGAATCGCTTGCTTTCACAATCCTCTTTATCGTGCTTGTGTCTTACGGTGGTTGGAAAACTAAGAACTTAAGTATTTCCGGAAGCATTTCCGCTTTTGTATTCGGCTTGATCCTCACCTTTTCTTATGATTGGAAAGCCCTACTGTTAGTAGGTGCATTCTTTCTGAGCTCCAGCATCTGGTCGAAGCTTTTTTCTCAATCTAAAGAAGAGATCAAGGGACGTTTGGAAAAATCGTCTGTGAGAGACTGGCAGCAAGTATTGGCTAATGGAGGTCCTGCCGCCATCTTCATCCTCCTATATTACTTTACGGGAGAAGGTGTATGGCTTGTCTCATTCGGCGCAGCGATTGCGGCTGCGAATTCTGATACTTGGGCATCAGAGATCGGCCCATTGAGCAGTGATCCGCCTTTTTCCCTCCGCTCGTTCAAGCGAGTGGAAAAAGGGACATCAGGTGCTGTGTCTTACATCGGTACGCTTGCTGCTTTTACAGGTTCATCCTTTATCGCGATTCTCTTCATGGTTCTTATCGGTCCTTTCGAATGGGGAATCTTCTTATTGATCAGTGCTGCAGGATTCGTGGGCAACCTCATTGATACGGTAGCGGGCGCGTATGTACAAGTGGAGTTTACATGTCCTGTATGCAATGGTAAGACAGAGGCTACCTCACACTGTGGTACGAAAACGGTAAAAAGCAAGGGAATCGGATGGGTGGATAACGAAAGTGTCAATTTCGCTTCAAGTCTTCTTGCGGGACTGTCCATCCTTCCGTTCTATTCGCTTTGAAAAAACAATGGATAAACTGGGGGAGGAAGTATCAAACTAAACCCAGGAGGGATCATGATGAACGGATGGACGAAATGGATCGTACTGGGCAGCCTGATTTTATTGCTGATTCCAAATCGATATCGAATACTCAATTTGCTTCTAGGGAATAACTTTATACGCCGTTTTGCTGTACAGGGAGCAATGAGCATCCCTGGACTTCGCTCGAAGTTCATTCAAAGTACATTCCGCTAAAAGAAAAGAGTCTGGGACAAAAAGTTTTAGACAAAATGAAACCCGAACTAATCAGTCTGTTGAGAGACAAATTAGTTCGGGTTTTTATATTGTTTAAGTATACGATTAGATTTTACTGCTATGTAGAGATTGATTGGAGTGGGGCTCAGCTTGGCGAGGACGCTCACGGGCTACCCGCGGAAGGCGAAGTCTTATACGGAAATCATTAGCGGTATTAAAAACTGGAACTGATTTTGTTCGATTTTATATGTTGATTTCTAACTATATCCCAACCTCATTTTCTTTAGCGTTTTCACTCCAGCATCTTAATAGCTTTACATCGTAAAAATAGACAGGGTATAGTAGCATTAAATCAGAATGCAGGAATGAGACATCCTGTAAATCAATGGAAAGTAGTGGATGTAGTGAATTTAAAGTATCATTACCTCTTTTGGAAAATGACCCATTATCTTATCAAACATAAACGATACAGGGTGTTGAACCTTTCACGGGAGCAAGACGAAATTTGGCTGGAATCGACCGAATTGAAAGAGCCTGACATCATCAGGCTACGCCTGAAAGACCTTGACTGGGGAGGCTGGGTGAAAAGGGATATCGAGTTGACGTCGCAAAATGCAGAACGCATTCGAAAAAAAAGACATAAGCGCAGGCTGAAACTAAAGAATCTGTACATATCGACTTACCCTCCGGTGGATGATGAGGGTAATTTATTCGGGGTGCAAGCAACTGAAAGAGAACGAAACGTCATAGAATCCTTGTTGGTTGATGAGGCTGCGGGAACGGAAACACTTAATAACGATGATTTATTCAGTGAAGGTGATTGGGACCTTCCGGAGGATGTACTCGAAGCACATGTTGAATGGATGAAGAATAATGCCTTAAGTGCATCGAATGAACAACTTCAAACAGAAAGGAAGTTATTTCAACGAGGAAAACCATTATTCACGTATCTATTCATGGCAATACAGGTGATCATGTTTTTAGTTTTGGAGATGAATGGAGGAAGCCAAAATCCCCAAACCTTGATCGAATATGGGGCCAAGTATAATCCGTTGATCATCGAAGGGGAATGGTGGAGACTTGTGGCACCGATCTTTCTGCACATTGGATTGCTCCATTTACTAATGAACACCCTTGCCCTCTTCTACTTAGGGACGGCCGTTGAGAAAATTTATGGAAGGACCCGATTTGTTCTCATCTATCTGCTATCCGGGATTGCCGGATCTTTTGCCAGCTATTTATTTACAACCAACCTCTCTGCAGGGGCAAGTGGCGCCATTTTTGGATGTTTTGGCGCACTACTATATTTTGGTGTTCTTTATCCGAAAATCTTTTTCAGGACAATGGGTACGAATATCATCGCGGTCATTATACTGAACCTGGCTTTCGGATTTACAATCCCGGGCATTGACAATGCGGGACATCTGGGAGGGCTGACCGGTGGTTTTCTGGCTGCAGGTATCGTCAGTGTGCCAGGGGTCTTACGCCCGGTAAGGCAGTTGCTGGTCCTTTTGCTTTCTGTTTTACTGGTCGGCGCTTTTTATGTGAACGATCAGCAGGCATCCCCATCCGAGTGGGATGTGAATACTTTAAATGGTGTGGCTCAGGAGAAGATTTCCAACCAGGAATGGGAGGAAGCTGAAAAACTATTGAGCGATGTGGTCGACAATGGTTCCCCGAATGCAGAAACCTACTTTTATCTCTCTTATGCAGAAATCAAGCTGGGTGACTCGCTCCAAGCGAAGGATAACCTGATAACTGCGCTCGATAAGAGGGACGATTTTCACGAAGCACATTATAACCTCGCCCTTCTTTTGGCTGATAGCGGCGAATATGATGACGCCTTGATTCATGCAGAAAAAGCCTATGAATTAAACAATCAAGAAGAAAAATATAAGGAACTTATCAATCAACTAAAGGAACGGAATTAAAGGACGGGAATCTGTTGCTTTAATAATGAAGGGGCTCCCTTGTTATCAATCAAGAGTACAAGGACTTCTTTTTTATCTTTTTTGATCAGAATCAACGGGATGGTGCTGTCGAGGGAATCAACGATGGTACCATCTTCTTTTTTAATTCCTAAATAATAATTTTTATATAAACCCTCCCATAGATTTCCGATCAATCTCTCCCATGACATCTTGTCAAATCCTTCTAGAGGCTCATTTTCCATGGCAGGGAGCTCTGTGAGTGGGAACGCATGGTATTCTTCGACCTGTATCCCAAGAGATTCGATGCCTTTCTCCCACAAGAAGTCCAGTTGTTGTGACGAAACCCGATCCAGGATGCTCTTCCACTCTTTCTCTGCATCATTGCCAGGCTTTCTGAAAGAGTTCAATGGACTGAAATTGGAGTCTATTACATAGAGGCGGTCCTCGGTCATCTTTTGTGAGCTTGTATACTTTTCATCATCATCATGAATCTCGGAATAATGAAAGGACAGTGCCTGTAAGAGACTGCTCTCCTTTCCTTTGATCGTCTCTTCCTGGACGATTTGATCGGTGTCCTGTTCCCATTCATTCATCTTTCCCTTCAAACGTCCATTGATGAATAGGAATCCGACATCCTGACGTAGATATGCGGGTGTATCAAGTTTAGATGAAGTCTTCCAGTTCACCTCATAATGTTGATTTTTCTTCTCAGGTTGAAGTGTGAGGAGGGTACTCGCAGATTCATAGGTAACGTCCTCGTTGATCGGGAAAAAAATGATGCTTTCACGGGTTTGGGGTTTATAAATGAATTCGATTCCGATGGCCAATATGACCATGAAAATCAAAAAGGGGAGAGCATGGATGACCTTTTGTTTCATAAGCTTCACTCCAATGGTTTGTCCGGTGCTACATTCATATGCCGGCGAGTGGTTAATTATGTTACCATGTATGATTTATCCTTCCATTGTCTAGGATGGTAAAGTGGTAAAACATGTTAATGGATGAGGAGTGAGGGCTGGATGACAAATGAAAAAAAGCCTGTCTCTATAAAGATTGAAGAGAATACAAGATATTTGAAAGATGTGCTGGCTGTCGATAAGAGCTTCGATGTCATACAGCTGGATTTAGAATATGCCGAAAGAAAAATGGCCATGTTCATGGTCGATGGCTTCGTCAAAGATGACATCATGCATTATTTGATGAAACTCTTATCAGGTCTGGATCCGGATCAATTGGAAGAAAACACGTTACACAAATTGTTGAAAACGTATATCCCTTATATTGAGATCGAACAGGTTGACGACCTTGATAAAGTTGTCGATTTAGTGCTGGCTGGTCCAACCGCACTAGTGGTGGATGGAATCGATAAGATCATCATCATCGATGCCAGGACCTATCCAGTACGTGGGCCGCAGGAGCCGGATATAGAAAGGGTAGTACGGGGTTCGAGGGACGGATATGTTGAAACAATCGTCTTCAATACCGCATTGACAAGAAGAAGAGTACGGGATCCTTCTCTCAGGATGGAGTACATGCAGGTCGGGAGAAGGTCAAAGACGGATATTGTTGTTTCCTATCTTGAGGATATAGCAGACCCGGAATTGGTAAAAAAGATCAAAGACTCGATTTCCAAGATTGATACCGATGGACTTCCAATGGGCGAAAAAACACTGGAAGAATATATTTCCGGGCGGCATTGGAATCCTTATCCAATGGTAAGATATACGGAGAGGCCGGATACAGCGGCCACTCATCTTTATGAGGGACACGTGATCATCATGGTCGACGGTTCACCGAGCGTCATGATCACGCCGACGACGTTTTGGCATCATCTGCAACATGCGGAGGAATACCGCAATAAGCCGACTGTCGGGGCTTACTTAAGATTTGTTCGGTTCATCGCGGTCTGGAGTTCCATTTTCCTGCTTCCGCTATATTACTTATTTGCGGTACAACCAGACTTACTCCCTGCACAATTCAGTTACATCGGGCCGACTGAAACCGGAGAAGTCCCTTTATTCCTTCAATTCCTATTGATTGAGATCGGAATAGACATACTCAGGATGGCGGCCATCCACACGCCTTCTTCCCTTGCGACGGCACTAGGGCTGGTGGCCGCATTGATGATCGGTCAGGTAGCCGTGGAAGTCGGGTTATTCGTCAATGAAGTCATCTTATATCTTGCGATTGCTGCAATCGGTACATTCTCGACTCCAAGTTATGAGTTGAGCCTTGCGAACAGGCTTGTGCGGATCTTTCTGCTCGCATCGACATCCTTATTTGGAGTCTACGGTTTTGTAGGGGGCACTTTTCTCTGGTTGATTGCATTATCACGGATGAAATCATTCGACATCCCTTATATGTGGCCGTTCATTCCGTTTAACTTCCGTGCGTTCAGGGACGTGTTCCTGAGGTCACCGATCCCTCTCAAAAATCGGAGGCCGCGTTTCCTTCATCCGAGGGATCCCGATCGTTAAGAGGTGTTGCATGAAGACTTCCTTAAGGTTTTATTCCTGTAGGAAGTCTCTTTTTTATTTCAATCTGCTCTCCTTTATTTCGATAAGAAAGAATTGAGTACACTGCCTTTTTATCATATACTTTAAGGTGAAGAAAGAAAGCAGGTGTAAGAATGAAAACGATTTATGATATCCAACAGTTCCTTAAATCATATGGGACAATCATCTATGTTGGACATCGTCTTTCAGACCTGCAGTTGATGGAAGACGAGCTGAAAGAGTTGTACAAGTCCCAGTTGATCGATACGAGGGATTTCCAGACAGCTTTGCTGATATTAAGGCAGGAAATAGCGATAGAAAAAGAAAAACAAGAATAAGGGTGATTCTAAGATGGAAAAATGGCTGGTAGGTGTAGATCTCGGAGGTACGACGACGAAGATCGCATTCTTGAGTAAATACGGTGAATTGTTACATAAATGGGAAATCCCCACGGATACTTCTGAGAACGGTAAGAACATCATCGTCAATATAGCGAAAGCCATCGACAGGAAATTGGGCGAGTTTGATCAATCCAAAGATAAATTGGTCGGGATCGGCATGGGTGCACCAGGTCCGGTTGATGTGACAAAAGGGATTATTTACGAAGCCGTGAACCTTGGCTGGGATCAAAATACTCCATTGAAAGACCTCCTGGAGGTGGAAACAGGACTCCCGGCTGTCATTGACAATGATGCCAATTGTGCTGCACTCGGAGAAATGTGGAAAGGCGCCGGAGACGGTGCAAAGGACCTCGTGTGTGTCACACTTGGCACAGGTGTTGGAGGAGGAGTCATCACCAATGGTGATGTTGTGCATGGCGTAAGGGGTGCCGGCGGTGAGATTGGCCATATTACAGTGGTGCCCCAAGGCGGATTTCAGTGTAATTGCGGTAAAACTGGCTGTTTGGAAACGGTCGCTTCTGCCACCGGTGTCGTCCGTCTGGCAAATGAACAATTGGATTCGACCTCAACTGAATCGGTTCTAAGAGATACACGCAACCAAAAGCGTGAAATCAGTGCAAAAGATGTGTTTGACGCCGCTAGAAATAATGATGAACTTGCAAAGGGAGTAGTCGATCAGCTTGCCTTTTATCTTGGCCTGGCACTTGCAAATGCAGGGAATGTATTGAATCCGGAAAAGATTGTGATCGGAGGCGGAGTATCAAGGGCCGGTGATATTCTGTTGAATGGGGTGAACGACTATTTCAAACAGTTTGCCTTCCCGACGGTTAGGACTTCTACTCATTTGAATATTGCCACGCTCGGAAATGATGCTGGAGTGATCGGGGCAGCATGGCTGGTAAAGAATAAAATATAAACGAAACTGGGGCGCCTTTTGGCGCTCTTTTTTTGTCTTTGTGTTTAGGGCACATGCCTAGTTAGTGAAATCAGTCCTTCATATGGAAAAAATCCGACAACCTACGGAATTGGGCAGCGGTGTCTAACAGAGGCATCCAAAAGATCACAACAAACTTTGGGAATAGAGCTTTTCTGAAACGTATTAATGTTAGCGGACAACCGGACTAGTGGGTAACATGTCGTGTTTTGATAGCAGAGGTAGAGCATATTTGTGGTGCTAAAGAATCATTTTTAGATAATGGGGACAGGATGAAACTTTTTACTGTTTCATACGTCTAATAGGATGGGTAGGAGAATAAGGTGTAAAATATCATTTTAACCTATTGGTATTAATTGAGGTTTGACGTTTTGTAAAAAAAGTATTAAGATAACTCATGGTTCTATTTTAGAAATCCCTTAATTTACCAGGGAATAACTTACAATTTATGTTACATACGAAGGACCAGCGTAAGTAGCAAGGAGGTAACAAAATGAATAATAAAAAGATTCCAAAGGCTCCGCTTGTCGTCATTGCGGCATTATTGCTTTGGATCAAAACGTACATCGTCTATAAAACTAGCTTTGATATAAAAATAGAAAACACAATTCAAGAGATCATCCTCTTTATGAATCCGCTAAGTTTCTTACTCTTCATCTTCGGAATCGGGTTATTGATGAAGAAGGATAAGTCCCGGACCCGTTATGTGATCATCACGAGCTTCATCTTATCATTCATCCTTTATGGGAATGTTGTTTTTTATCGATTCTTTGATGATTTCTTGACGCTTCCTGTTCTTTTCCAAACAAGCAACTTCTCTGATCTCGGAGGAAGTGCGAGTGCAATCATGAGCTGGAAGGACCTGTTCTATTTCTCTGATGTCATCATCTTGATCGCTTTGATCAAACTTATACCGTCAGGGTTCTCGCTTGGTAATTACAGTCGTGCGAGCAGAAGGGCCTATTTCCTTGTTGCGACTGCTCTTATGTTCTTTAACCTTGGCCTCTCTGAATCGGAAAGGCCTCAGCTTCTGACAAGGACGTTCGACCGCGAGATGCTAGTAAAGAATATTGGGACATACAATTATCATTTGTACGATATCTTCCTTCAATCGAAGTCTTCTGCACAGAGAGCATTGGCAGACGGAAGTGAGCTTGCAGGGATTGATAACTATATTAGAGCAAGTTACATCGAGCCAGATGACGAAATGTTTGGTGTAGGGAAAAACAAGAACCTGATTATCGTATCAATGGAATCACTTCAGAACTTCGTCATCAATGAAGAAGTGAACGGACAGGAAATCACACCATTCCTGAATGATTTCATCGGTGAGAGTTACTATTTCGATAATTTCTATCATCAAACACAGCAGGGGAAAACATCTGATTCCGAGTTCCTGCTCGATAATTCACTTTATCCACTGAACAGGGGTGCGGTATTCTTTACCCACTCAGGTAATGAATTCGAATCAATGACAGAGAAACTAAATGAAAATGGTTACTACACAACAGCCATGCATCCTAATAATAAGAGTTTCTGGAACCGTGACATCATGTATGATTCACTGGGGTATGACCGTTTCTATTCATTGAAGGACTACGAAGTGACAGATGAAAACTCTGTTAACTGGGGGATGAAGGATATCCCGTTCTTTGAACAGTCCGTCGAGCATATGAAGGAAATGCCGAAACCGTTCAGTACGAAGATGATTACACTGACAAATCATTATCCTTTCACGTTGGATGAAGAAGATCAATTGATTGAACCGTATACATCAAAGGATGGTACAGTCAATCGTTACTTCCAAACCGTCCGTTATATGGATGAAGCATTGAAAAACTTTATTTCCGACTTGAAGGAATCAGGCTTGTATGAAGATTCCATCATCGTAATGTACGGTGATCACTATGGAATTTCCGAGAACCATAATACAGCCATGAGTCAGTATCTAGGAAAGGAAATCACTCCTTTTGTGAGTACCCAGCTGCAAAGGGTTCCGCTCATCATCCATGTTCCTGGACAAGAAGGGAAGACGATTTCCAAAGTTTCCGGTCAAATCGACCTTAAACCGACGATTCTCCATCTGATGGGAGTCGACACAAAGAAAGAGATCCAATTCGGTGCAGACCTTTTCTCTGACCAACACGAGGACTTCGCAATCCTGAGGGATGGGCGCTTCATCACAAAGGATTATGTATATGCCGGTGAAACATGCTGGGATAAGGGTACAGAAGAAGAAGTCGAAATGAAATACTGCAAACCATACCAAGAACGTGCAACTGAAGAATTAGAGTATTCCGACAAGATCATCTACGGAGACCTGCTTCGTTTCTACGAAGAAACAGAATACCGGGATTAAGATCAATAACTGGTAAGAAAGCTTGCGAATTGAATTCGCAAGCTTTTTTTTGTCATGATTCATGGAGTCTTTCATATGAGTAAGTAAGGATGGTATCAGGGAGGTCATATCCGTGAAAATCACTGTTAGAAAAGGCGATACATTCTGGTACTACAGTCAACTTTTTTTCTTGCCAATAGATTTACTGATCGACTCAAATCCTTCATTGGATCCCGATGACTTGAAGATCGGTGCGGAAGTGGAGATACCGGGATTCGTAAAGGAACGTTATACAATCCAACAGGGGGATACATTCTGGAACCTCGCCCTTCAAAAAAATATTGGTGTGGATGCTGTCTTGTTAGTAAATGAAAATATAAATCCTAACACATTGAATATAGGGGCAACCGTCAATTTGCCTTCGAGGGTCATCAAGCCGATTGTTAACGGAAGGCAGGCTTACACATCGGAAGTGCTGAAGAAGGACCTTGAAAGACTGAAAGAACGATATCCCTTCATTAGGTTGAACTCAATCGGAGAAAGCGTAATGGGGAAACCCCTATATGAAGTTGAGATTGGCAATGGAAAGAAAAAGGTTCATATGGATGCATCATTCCATGCTAATGAGTGGATCACATCGTCAGTCTTGATGACATTCATAAATGAATATCTGTTATCATTGACAAATTCGGGACGGATTAGGGGGGTGTATACCCCATTGGTGTACAGGGATGTAAAAATCTCTTTCGTCCCGATGGTCAACCCGGACGGGGTAGATCTTGTGTTGAAAGGACCACCTGCCAATTTGAAAGATCAGTTGCTCAAAATGAATAGCGGAAGCACTGATTTTACCGGATGGAAGGCAAATATCAGAGGGGTGGATCTGAATAATCAATTTCCGGCTAAATGGGAAATCGAAAAAGAGAGAAAGGAACCGAAGTCACCAGCCCCGAGGGATTTCCCAGGTGATAAGCCCCTTTCAGAACCCGAGGCAATCGCGATGGCAAACCTTGCAAAAGAAGAAGAATTCGATCGATTGCTTGCTTTACACACACAAGGAAAAGAGTTTTACTGGGGATATGATGGCTTGGAACCGGATGAATCAAAACGCCTAGCGAAAGATTTCTCTAGAGTAAGTGGGTATGAATCGGTTAGGTATATAGACAGTTATGCAGGTTATAAAGACTGGTATATTCAAGAGTTTCAGAAAGCGGCGTTTACACTCGAGTTGGGAAAAGGAATCAATCCGCTTCCGCTGTCTCAATTCGATGAGATTTATCGAGATACATTGGGGATTTTTCTTGTCACGATGTATAGATGGTATGAATGAAGGGTGAAATAAGAAAAATAGGTGATTTTTACTGTTTTTTTTGAAGGGAACATAGTAGATTTTTCAGTGTGGGAGGAGTAAAATTAATCATCGAGTTTTTTCTGGCGAGGAACGATCCTCTAGAATATAAATCCTTTTATTGGATATGTGATGACCACCGTGTGACAAGGCTGATGATGCGAACGTCACATTTCATGGTCATCATTTTTTGAATTATTGACATGTTTTTAACATTATTTTGAAACATTTTTCATGATTAAACGTACTACTTAATAGGAGAGATTTGGAAGGGGGAGTTTTTTTGAAAAGATACAATCTGATCGTATGTTTCTTTTTTGCAGTCATCATGATAACAGCATGTCAATCACAAGACGCTAAAACTCCCCCGTCTTCAGTCGCTTCCCAACCGAAACCAGTGTTTCATCAAATAAAAACGCATATTCTCCAATCGGAGTCATTCAAAGAGAATATCGACTGGTTATCAGACACAGAGATCTTGACTGTCAAAGACGAAAACGGATCAACCGCTTTATATATAACGGACCTAGTCGATGGAACGAGCAAGAAAATCTATGAGTTATCTGCTCCGTATGTACAATCGATCGTTTCACCTGACAGGGATAAGATCCTGATCCACTCTGCCCCATCTACATACTCTGCCTTGATCACGATTATCGATCGTAATGGGAAGGAAATCGTTCGTGAAGAGGTTCCATCCTATGAGATGTCGGTTGAATGGAATGCCTTCAATACGGATAAACTCCTGATTACAAGCTTTGCAGAAGATTGGAGCTATGAAGTGAATGAGCTTGACTTAACAGACACTGAAATGGAGGCAATCGAAATCGAGCAGCCTTTCTTTAAATGGAATTCAGAAGTTTCTGTCCTTTATCAGGATTGGAATGATGAAGAGTTAAGTGTTTCAGCCCCTCTGGTAAGTGAGAATCTCTTGGATCGGAAAAGGCAAATCATCGATCCTTGGAGCATCCATTTCAATCGTTTCCGAGAGTTTTTGTTATCGGTCCATGAGAGCGGGGAAGCGGACGACTCTTTTTCCTTCCAATTGTTCAATGAAGAAGGGGAGGTCCTGTCCCAATTCAACATGATCCTTCTAAGCCGGTATTCTGATTGGTTCATTCCATACTATGATATGATAGAGGAGAAGAAAGAGTTGATCATCTTCAAGGCAAACGATAATGGTTCTTTTGATTCTTATTCAGGTGCTTTTTCACTTGTGAAGTGGGATGTAATCAAGGGAAATGAAAGTATCGTATATGAAGACCTTCCACTGGAAGAAATTCAGTGCTCCCCTCAAGGTGATTATTGCTTATATGGCAATCGGCTTGAAAAGGTGATAAACATGAGAGAACCTGTTGTTTTGCAATTAATACAAGAGGAAGGATAGATTTATCATGGCTATTGTTGACGTTACGGTCATTCCAATCGGTACAGAGACACCAAGTGTAAGTTCCTATGTCGCTGACCTGCAAAAAATACTAAAAAAACATGAAGCGGAAGGAACGATCCGTTTCCAACTGACTCCGATGAACACCATCATAGAAGGGGAATTATCCACCCTGCTAGGAGTCATCCAAGAAATTCACGAAGCCCCATTCCAAAAAGGGATAAAGCGTGTTGCGACCAACATCAGGATTGATGACAGAAGGGATAAAAAGGGGACGATGGAAGGAAAGCTTTCTTCCGTTCAACGGCATATGGAGTGAATTGAAAAAAAGCGGTCACCTTGATGAGTAAAGGGTTCCGTTTTCGGGTGCATTTTGTATAAACGACTTTAAAACTGACCTATGGATTGGCATAGGTCAGTTTCTTATTATATCAAGGGGTTAAAGCGTGTGAATGGCAGTCCAAATGACAAGTTTTAATCCGGACAACAGCTATTGTCCTCATAATAAAAGGTGCCAAAATGAGGGTCAATTGCCTCGCCGTTTTGACTGTCAAAAATAATTCGGCAACCTAACCTATGGTGAAATAAGGTTAGGCAGAGAAATCTTCTATTCCATTAAAGGGCAGGTTAACGGAATAAGTCAGTGTGCCTACATATGAAACTTTTTCAAACCTAACACGTAAATAAAAATATAAGGGGGAAATTTTTATGATGAAAAGAATACTATTTTTACTATTGTCGTTACCATTGTTTTTAATGGGGTGTAACCAAGGCTCCTCGAATTTAGAAGAATACAATCAAAGTGAATTGAAAGAAAAAATAAGTGAGCAGCTACTCCAACCTAAGCTTCCAGCAAAGCTGCCGTTTGAGTTAGCAGAGTCATCATTTGATGCAGGTCCTTCTGGGAATGAAAGTACCAAAATAATCATTGATTTCTATGGAGAAAAAAATGAGCATTTAGGACTCGTCGCTTCAAGTAAAGTCAGTTTAAGCTCGGATTTAGAAAAAGAAAGTGTAGATATCGGAGAAATAAAAGGAAAATATGCAGAAAACGAAAATGGAGTAAAATATTTAATGTGGAAAGAAGGGAAAATAAATTATACATTACAATATTTTTCTCAGGCTTCTGAAACGAAAATTGAAAAACAGGAACTTATTGATACAGCAAAGTCCTTTGAATAGTTTATTCTATTAAAGGGGGCTATAGCTGAAGATTGGCAACTGATCTTCAGCTTTTCGTATATTCGATTAAAGGAGCAGGATTGTTGAATAGTACAATAATTGTGTATTGTGTTTAGGACCACAAATATAAAGGAGTTTTTTGCAATATGGCTTTATTATTTTTACTATCTCTTATAGTGGGAATATATTTGTTAACATTGGGAATTTGGGAGTTAAGAGAAGGAAAAAACAGAAAAAAGTACACTACATATACTGTTATTGGTTTATTTTTGATTTTTGTTTTTCCAAGGTTATTTTCCTCATTCTAAGAAGACAACCTTCTTCAGCTATAGGGGGCTTTAATGGAAGATCGTTGTGCCGGTACCAATTACTATTACAAAAAGAAAAGAGGCTGGGACAAAAGTGTTTTACCCTAAGTAAAACCCGAACTAATTTCGGTTATAAAAGACAAATTAGTTCGGGTTATTAATTTGAACAAAAGGACATTTGAATTTACCTCTATCTAGCGGTTGATTGAAGTGCAAGATGAAGACTCCTGCAGCTAGACATGTGAGACCCCGCAGGCGAAGCCGAGGAGGCTCACGGGCTACCCGCGGAAAGCAAAGTCTTGCACGGAAATCATTAGCGGTAGTAAGAGACTACACTCAAATTGTTGGTCTTTATGTGGAAGTTTTTAAGTTTTGTCCCAGCCTCTTTTTACTTTTTTATAGCCGCCAGTTTGGGTGTCAAAATAAGTAGTGTCATTAGGAATTATTTTTTGGGTTATAGCACCTCAAAACGGAACCCTTTACTTGATGAGGCACCCGCCTTGTTTATATGGAGTAGTAACTTGCCAAAGTAAAAAGCCTTCCTGTACAGGAAGGCTTTTTACTTTGAATCATTCGATTTAGTGACCACCTGGATATCCAGAGTGAAGGACAGTCATAATCGTAAACCAGCCAAAAACGCCAAGTGTCGCCAATGAAAATACAATGCCGAGAGCATTTTTGTTTTTGAATGTGCTTACTACTGCAAACAAAGCCAATAATGAAACCAGTGCTGTAATAATTACAAGACCCATTTATATGACCCCTTTCATGTAAAAATATGTTTTACTAACCGCTTACAAAATACTGATATTTAATATGTACATAAATGCACTCATTAACATTTTATAGTTTTTTCTATTATTTGTCGAGGTTAAAAATTGACACTTCTATGGCATTTGTTTTTCTCTTCCTCATTGCTTCTGCTACAATAGCAGTATCTTGTTAAAGTAAATGGAGGTAGAAAATGATGCAATGGAAGCGCATGCCGTTAGGACCGCTGCAAACCAATTGTTACATTCTATGGGATGATGCCAATAGATGCTTGATCATTGATCCCGGTGCTGAAGGTGAAAAATTAGTAAGCTGGCTGGATGCACAAAATTTAAAGCCTGTGGCAATCCTATTGACTCACGCTCATTTCGATCATATAGGCGCTGTCGATACTGTGAGGAATACATATCATGTACCGGTATACCTACACGAGAAGGAAGCCGAGTGGCTGATCGATCCAGGGTTGAATGGCTCAGGGCTTTTTGGAATGGGGAATATTCAAACTGCGCCTGCAGATCACCTACTATCATCAGAAAAAACGCTATCGATCGGCGGTTTTACACTGGGACTATTTGAAACTCCGGGACATTCACCTGGAAGTCTTTCTTATTATGTACAAAGTGAGGGAATAGTATTTGCCGGGGATACACTTTTTATGGGGAGCATCGGCCGAAGCGATTTGCCCGGCGGGAATCATGAACAATTACTCTCAAGTATTCATGATCACTTACTGACTCTTCCGGAATCCACCGCGGTACTTCCGGGACATGGCCCAGAAACGACAGTTGGTGAAGAAATGGACGGAAATCCTTTCTTGAACGGTTTTTAATATCGGTAGACAAAAAAATTCCCTTTAGCCATTTGGCTAAAGGGAATTTTTTATTAGTGTCCTCCTGCACCCGGAGTCATCATAAAGGTCGTCCAGTAAGTAAACCCAGCGAAGAACACAGTCAGATAGGCACCGAATATGTAGATATACATGCGTTCGGATAGTTTAAGATAGCTTAACATAATGAAGAATCCTGTTTGGCCTAAAAAGATTAATGATGTCGTTGTCATATCACCAAGATAGAACATTACAGCAAAAATTCCAGTCCAGAATCCAAGAACTCTGTACATACGATCCATATGTAACCCTCCTTTGCACCCTAAGTCCATCATTCAATATTATAAATGAACATTACTATAAAAGTAAATATCTGTTTGATGATAGTTTGTGACGATTAGGTGATATCTACTCAAATTAATTTTTTTTGATAGAAAATGCCTTTAGAAAAAATGTGGTGGCAATCACTTTGTACAACTTATATATAACCCTAATCGTACCTTCTGAATAGGATTGGACCGGGATTGATCATCACTGTTACAAAATGTTCAAAAATACTGGAGGGAAAATACTGTACAAAAGTTATACATAGGGTATACAATGTATGTAATCAATAAAGTGAATTGCTTCTTACACAAAAAGGAGGAAACGATAATGGGGAACTTGACGTTTTTTACGTATCCGAGCTGTACCTCTTGCAGGAAAGCTAAAAAATGGTTGAACGCGAATTCCGTTGATTTCAATGAACGCCATCTTTTCAGGGAGACGCCTACCCGGGAAGAATTGGTACAATTACTTTCCTTAACGACTGAAGGCCTTGACGAAATCCTGGCAACACGGAGCCAGACATTCAAAGAATTGGGGAAAGACGTGAATGACCTTCCGCTTTCTGCCGTAATCGATTTGATGATCCAAGAACCGAAGCTCCTTCGTCGTCCGTTACTCACTGACGGCAAGAAATTGGTGGTCGGATACAACCCGGACGGTCTGAAAAGCTTCTCGGATAAAAAACCAGCTCTCCAAAAAAGCAGTTAAAGAGGATTGGAAGGATTGACAAAGGCAGGCATTTTAAAAAATGCCTGCCTTTGTCTGTACTGGGCTAGCTGGATTCGAACCAACGCATGTCGCAGTCAAAGTGCGATGCCTTACCGCTTGGCTATAGCCCATCGGGTTACAAAAAATAGTATGAGAAGTTTGGATGGGAAATATACAGTGAGTTTAAATTTTTTTATTTTTTTATGAGGAGAGAGTTCAATCTCGGAGTGTGTGTCTAGATTATAATTATTCTTATAAGATCATAAAATCCGAATTGGGATCATATTTTTCAGTTTAGGATCATAAGTCTTTAAATTGGAGCGTATTTTTTGTCGAATGGATCATAAAAGCCGTTTAAGGATCATAAATCCTCTTAAGCCAGTAAATTTGACGTCACCCACAGGTCAATATCAATAAAAAATGATACATAATCCTTAAAACGAGTACTATTCCTTCGAAAAAGAACGATTTTTTGTTAACTTCACGACTGATTCCCATTGAAATCAGTCAGGTGATATCTGCAAACTAAATTTCACAAAAGCCACCCAAGAAAAAAACTCCATTCCACAATAAAAAAATAAAGGGATTTGTAAATATTTGTCGTATATAGAAGTTAAGGAAAAAGAAAGGTGGTGCCACTACGATTTATCAATCGGTAGAAGCTCTATCAGAAATCATGCTTAAAGATGCAATTAGGGGTGATGCATCCGACATTCACTTTATCCCCAGACTCAATGATTACCACATCCAGTTCCGCAAAACGGGGGTGCTCTCCCCATTTCAATCAATTTCCCATGATCAAGGTGAAAGACTCATCGCCCATCTGAAATTCATGGCGCAGATGGATATCGGGGAAAAACGCAAACCTCAAAGCGGCTCCTTCAACACAACGATCAGTGACTCACCTGTGTCCCTTAGAATCTCCACCCTGCCGACCAATCATCTCAAAGAAAGTCTAGTCATCCGGATCCTTCCCCAGGAATTCCAAGTCCCACTCGAAAAAATGTCCCTTTATCCTTCTTCTGCAAGAAAACTTCTCGCCCTGCTTATGTATTCCCATGGACTCATCATTTTCACAGGCCCTACAGGCAGCGGAAAGACCACGACCTTATATTCGCTTGTCCATCATTGCTCTTCTGCTCTCAACCGCAATGTCATCACCTTGGAGGACCCCATTGAGAAAGACCACGAAGATATGGTTCAGATTCAAGTGAATGAAAAAGCCGGGATTACTTATTCCACGGGATTGAAAGCAATATTGAGGCATGACCCCGACATTATCATGGTTGGAGAGATCCGTGACCGGGAAACTGCTGAAACCGCGATCCGTGCGGCACTTACTGGCCACCTGGTTTTAACGACCTTACACACCAAAGATGCCAAAAGTGCGATTTACAGGCTGATGGAACTTGGCGTCCACTGGCATGATATTCAGCAGACTTTGATTGGGGTTTCAGCTCAAAGGCTGGTGAAGCTCAATTGTTCGGTTTGCGGGACTGTATGCAAGGCGGATTGTAAAGGCAGACACATGTTGAAAAGGACCTCGGTCTATGAAATTCTGACGGGGAGTGCCCTTAAGGAAGTGATAAGAGAAGCAAGGGGAGAAGATGCATATTATCAATATCCCACACTTCGAACACTGATCAACAAGGGGGTGGCATTGGGATTTGTTCCGAATTCTGAGTTCCACAAATGGATACATGAAGAAAATGGATGATCAAGGAAAGTTCCTGAAGAGGACAGGTGATCTCCTGGAGAAGGGATATACATTTTCAGAAGCAATTGATTTTCTTCTTGTTCCAGGGCAGAACGGCTCAGGTAAATTAAACAGGAGGATCACCAACTCTCTGCACAAGGGAGAATCACTCTCTTCGATATTTGACCGTCAATTCAACATGCCGAAGCAGGTATCAGCGCAGATATATTTTGCAGAGCACCATGGCGAGATGAGTTCCACCCTTAAAGAAGCCGGGGAGTATCTGCTGAAGATGAGTGAAGGTAGACAAAAATTACTGAAGGTCCTCCACTATCCTCTTTTTCTCGTCATGTTCGCGATTATGCTAATGATCCTTCTCCGAAGGGTCCTGTTCCCCCGCTTTCAATCGTTATATCAAACACTCGGTTATGACCAATCAGAAAGTTACAATTACCTCTTTTGGTTCATCGAAAGCTTTCCTTCGTATTTCCTGTGGTTCATCCTGATTGCGGCAATGACCATTCCATTCATCTATTTATCAAAAGATAAATTATTACAAGTAAAACACATCAAGTTCCTGACAAAGATTCCACTGCTTTCTTTTTTCATCAAACACGGGCAGACCCACTTTTTTGCGAGGGAACTAAGCTTTCTCCTTAAAAACGGCGTGTCGATCACTGAATCGTTGAAAATCATTGAGAAACAGACATACCGGCCTACCCTGCAATACATTTCAAGGAACCTGCTGAACGGGTTGAAGGAAGGCAGGCCGCTTTATGAATGCACCTCAAGGGTTTCCTTTTTTCAAGAAGAGTTGTCCTACGTTGTTTCCCACGGTCAAAAGAACGGGAGGCTTGCAGATGAATTGAAGATGTATAGTGAAATTTGCTTTTCAGAATTAGAAGAGAAGGGGAACGGGATGCTGAAGTACATCCAGCCGGCGATCTTCACGTTTGTCGGCTTGTTCATCATGGCCATTTACTTTTCCATCATGATGCCGCTGTTTCAAATGATGCAGGGCATTTAATCTGAATAAAAGGAGGATCTCTATGTTAAAGAATGAAAAAGGTTTTACCATGATTGAGATGATGATTGTGTTGTTGGTCATCTCTGTCCTGTTATTCGTTACGATCCCGAATGTTACAAGTCAGAGCAATAAGATCAATTCGAAAGGATGCGAAGCGTTCATCAATATGGTGGAAGGACAGGTAGAAGCGTACAAAATGGATAACGGCAGTGCCGTACCGGTCACGATGGCACTGCTCGTTTCAGATGAATATATTAGTGCGGAGCATCAAACATGCCCAAATGGACAATCATTGACCATCGATGCCGAGGGGAATGTGGATGTAGTTGCTGCAGAGTAAAGGGATTTCTCATCAAGGCGGTTACACATTCATTGAGATGCTCCTTGTATTATTGATCGTAACGGTCCTCTTGTCGTTTACTGCGTTCTCAACTGCACCATTGAAAGCTCATACTGAAAAAAACCATTTCATCTCTCAGCTCCAATCGGACTTGTACCTCATACAAAGCCAAAGCTTCTTTTCACAATCCTCAACGACCTTGCTGTTTTATCCTTATGCAAATAAATATGTAGCGAAAGATTACTTTGGGAATACGCTTGTTTCACGGACTCTTCCTCATGGCATCCACATTTCAGAGAACAACAATTTAGATGAAATCATTTTCAACCCATCGGGCAATACCAACCGGTTCGGTTCAGTGTATTTCAGTAATGGGGATACAACGATCAAATTATCATTTCAAATCGGACAGGGAAGATTTTATGTTCAAGAATTCTGACGGTTTTTCACTTATCGAAAGTTTGGTCGCGTTTAGCTGCTTCATGGTGATGCTTGCATTTTTCTTCCCCCTAAGCATCAGGATGATCACCACACTGGAAGCAAAACAGCAAAGGGTGGAAGCCATGAAGTTCCTTCAGGAAGGAATTGAGCATGCAGTCGTGACGGGTGACTATAAAAACAGTACAAGGATGTATAAGGGAGACCTTTACACGTTGAGTTGGAAAGAGAGCGATCATTCCATTGCTTGTGTCATGTTCAAAACGAAAGGAGGTACCAATGAAATATGCGTTTCTGAATAATAAGGGATTCACCCTGCTCGATGCCATGCTGTCCTTTCTCATCTTTTCTTTCCTATCATTAAGTATTCCACTCATCATCAAAGGACTTCACACCATCGAAAAGGAAAGTATCCCTCCGAGGTACTATGAATGGAATCTGTTCAGTGAGAGTCTAAGGATGGAAGTGTGGGGAGGAAGCGGATTTCTCTTTTCCAATGAAGGAATCACGTTTGAAAGCAATGGGAAGGTCATAACCTATGAGCGGTATCAAGATTCAATAAGGAGGAGGGTTGACGGACAAGGACATGAGGTAGTGCTTCAAGGGATCGATTCGTTTGAGTTTTCGGAGGTCCCGAAAGGAATCATGGTTTCCGTCGTTTTTAAGGAAGGGGAGAGTGTGGAGAGTGAATTTTATCATTACACAGACATTCAAACGGAAATACCTTAATAATAGAGGCTTCCTGCTTCCCTATTCAATGCTTTTGTTCATGATCGTCCTCACGGCAGCTGTATTGTCGTCCAGCCTTTTTCTGAGTAAATACCGTTATCTATCTAATATGGAAAAGGTATATGAAAGAAAACTGAGCATTGCCCATGGTGCACTCATTGGGATGGAACAACCTGCATCCTTCTCAGTCAGGCATAAAGGAGATTTCGGTGAAACAGAAGTAGTCAGTTCTTTTCTGAACGAACAAGAATTGCTGATGGAGATCACCTTTCAATCCAATGAGAAGGTTTTTAAGCCGGTCTCTGTTGTGTATAATAGGGAAACAAAACAAATAATAGATTGGAAGTAGTGTGCATGGCGATTTTTTTAATAGGTTTCATGGGAGTGGGGAAGACGACTGTAGGCAGGGAAATCGGGTTACTCCAGGATCTCCCCGTCATTGATATGGATCACTTCATAGAAGAGCAGGAAGGCCGAGCGATTAAGGAAATTTTTCGGGAAGAGGGCGAAGATTATTTCCGTACAATCGAAACACAGGCCTTGAAGGAACTGAAAAAGAAGGAAGCAGTGATCACAACAGGCGGAGGGGTCATTGAACGAATAGAGAACAGGGACATGCTTATGGAAAGCGGGAAGGTAATTCACCTTTACTGTTCATTCGAAGAATTGTGGGGGCGGTTAGAGGGAGACAGTGAACGGCCGCTCGTTCAGAAAAATTCCAGGGAGGAACTGCGCAATCTGTATAACCGCCGGATGCCCCTTTATAGAAGTGCCAGCCATTCAGAAATCGACACCACGGGTAAGTCGATTGAAGAAACGATAAACGAATTGAGGCACCTCGTTGGGTCATGATTAAATTTTGGCCGTGAGGATATAATGATAAAAGCGAAAGGTGGTGCCCCCTGTGTCTGTAAATGATTACGTTAAATTCATAACTCAAACGTTTGTACAGCATTATGAAAAACCATCGAATGAAAGAAAGTCCCTTAAACACAAAAGGAAAAGTGAGCGCCCCCCTTTTATGCTGCGCTGGTTTGGGATCCTTCCTTATGCTTTTATGGTCTTGTTTAAGAAGAATAAATAGAAACCGCCACTGCTTTTTTTGCAGGGCGGTTTCGTTTTTTAAACCTTACTGAGGCTGTTGCAGGTAAAAAATCCCCCCATTGATGATATCGATTGAAATCTTGGGTTCATATTGTTCCTTTAATGCCTGTTTTTCAAGTTCATAGGCTTCTGGCATCTCTTCATGATCACCGTAGAAGTGATCCAACAGCCGCAGGTCTTCATCCCACCTCTTCCTCGCCTCATCTGCCCAAGTGAACGACTCGGTTTGTACTCCCTGCATGAGGTGACTTTGAATGCGGTTGATCCCGCTTTTAGGTTTGATGATCGGTGTTAGTGTGAAAGAGAAGTCCGGAATTTTAGGCGTCAATTTCTTAGATAGTAAAAAGGAGTGAAAATCTTCTTTGATCTGTCCGTTGATTAAATTGAGACCGATGCTCTCTATGCTGTCTTTCTTCAAATTCGTCACGTGAGACAGTTTGATATTCAGTCCGAGCCAAGGATGAAGCGGTACTTGCTGTCCGCTGAAACCATTCCGTTCTTCATATAGTCGGATGTAGCCGGCAAGGTTCCTGGTTGAACGGAATATTTGATGCAGGCGTGGCGATCCAAAATGAATCAGTTCCCCCTTGAGGTCCTCCGGGGCTTTTTCCCCGTCTGTAATGAGTGATAGTGTCATCGGATTGGGCACACCACCTGTCTTCTCTAGGTAATGCCAGTAAAATGGCCTATTCATCAGTTCTTTATCGAGATCAATCGTCAATTGAACGGTCATATAACCTTCTCCGCTTGCAAGCAATTCACATCCGTTTGCAGTGAAGTATCGCTCAAGAAATCGATGAATTTCGTGTTGCTGCATTGGCTCTTTCCTCCTTTAGTTCTTCGGCAAATTGAATCATGCTTGTCAGGTTCTCCATCTTTATCTTTAATTCACCCTCGGATTTTGAAGTGGAAAGGATGTCAGTGACATGCTCTTCAAAATCAGCGAAATCAAGGCGCGTGAGGATCTCATCCAACTGCCCTATGACCCTTTCGAACAAGTTGATTTTTTCATAAAGTAACTTCAGGATATGTTCTTCGACCGTATCACGGGTGGCGAAATTGTAAATATGCACATCCTCTGTCTGCCCCAGACGATGGACGCGGCCGATTCTCTGTTCAAGTCGCATCGGGTTCCACGGTAGATCAAAATTGATAACATGGTGGCAGAATTGAAGATTGATCCCTTCGCCTCCCGCCTCTGTTGCTATCAAAACCTGGGCATGATTTTGGAAAAGCTGGCGCATCCAATCTTTTTTCCCCCGTTTAAATCCTCCCCTGAATGGAACCGATACGATGCCGTGCTGTTTCAAGAACCATTGCAGATATAATTGAGTCGCCCTGTATTCGGTAAAGATGATCACCTTATCATTTATTTGTTGAATCAGCTCCAACGTTTTTTGTGCCTTTGAATTGGTTGTTACATTCTCGACTTTTTTCATCAGAGTGCCAATCGTATTCTCAAATGCTTGAGAAGGGTGTTCTTTTTTCTCAATCATGTTTTTCAATGTATAAAAAACGGACTCCCTGCTGCTGCAAGCTTCCCGCTGCAGTGTGAGAAGTGAAAAGGCACTTGAGCTCGATGAGTCATCATAGCTCCCCCTCAGCATATTAATGCTGTTGTATAGGTCTCGTTCCTGTTCATTGAAATCAATGAGTATCGTTTTAACATGACGTTTTGTCCATTCAATGCCTGTATCGCTTCTCCTATTCCGGATCATAACTTTATTGATTAGGTGATTTAAATGTTCATCATCCTGGACGGTACGATCCCCTTGTTTATATCGATCTGCAAAACCGGATTCGTTTCCTAAATGACCAGGCTTCAGTAGTGAAACAAGGTGGAAGATTTCTTCTACCTTATTTTGGATAGGAGTCGCAGTCAGCAGTAAACAGAACTTCTTTTTCAAGTTCTGGACAAACTCATAGTTTTTGGTTTTATGATTTTTCAGTTTGTGAGCTTCATCGATGATGACGAGATCATAGTCCTGCTCATACACTTTTTCCCTGTGGGGACTGCGTTTAGCAGTGTCCATGGAAGATACGACAATATCACACTGGTCCCACACATAACTTTTTCGCTGCGGGACGGCTGGAATAAAGAACTTGCTGTTTAATTCATATGCCCATTGTGAGACCAGTGAAGCGGGGACCAGGATCAATACCTTTTTCACTAATCCCCTTATCATGTATTCCTTCAGTACCAGACCTGCTTCAATTGTTTTTCCAAGTCCCACTTCGTCTGCAAGAATCGCTTTGCCATTCATCGTTTCCACAACTTGTCTGGCTGCTTCTAACTGGTGGGGGAGAGGAGTTACATTTGCCAAATGTTTTGGTGCTTGCAGGCCTTCAAAGTTCGGAATTGCGAGGTGCCTCTCACATTCGACTGCAAGCTTATAAAGCTCCCAATTACCCCAGGGACCGTCATTGTTGATCAGTGTCTCAAGACCTTCGCCCCACTCCTCATTAAATAGAACATCAACATTCATGCGAAAAACATCTCCTTAATGATCGAAAAATGATTGCTCAAAACTTATATTTGATGGTAGGATGAGAATAGATAACCTAATGTTTTGAAAACTGTAATAATCCGAACATTCACATCGATAACATTTCTACTGTATATACTTCTAGTATGACCAAATGTTGCATGGAATATTGGCGAATGATAGCAAGGGGAGAGACTGTGCCGAACAGCGCCGAAGGAGCAAACATCTTACATGTGAATCTCTCAGGCAAAAAGACTCTTGTTGGACGCAACTCTGGAGAGTGTTTCCGTATGGAAACCACCAAAGGGGAAAGCCGGTTTGTCGGTAAACTTTCAGGTGAAAAGGACAGAGAAACTTCTTTTATATAAAAGGGGTTTCTCTGTCCTTTTTCTTGCGGTCCCATGCACGAAGAATCGGTATGGAGATCTGCAGGGTGTTTTGGAACCAGAAGGCAGCAGAAGAAATACTTGATGAAATTAAGGGGGAATTCCAATGGCAGATTTAAAGCAGACACCTCTATATGAAGTGTACAAAGAATATGGAGGGAAAACGATCGACTTCGGAGGCTGGGCTTTACCGGTTCAATTCTCAAGTATTAAAGAAGAACATGAAGCCGTCAGGACCCGTGCTGGTCTTTTTGATGTTTCACATATGGGGGAAATTGAAGTGAAGGGTGAAGGCGCCCTCGAATACTTACAAAAAATGATGACCAATGATGTGTCCAAAATAAAGGACGGCGGTGCCCAATATACGGCAATGTGCTATGAAGATGGCGGGACCGTGGACGATCTTCTCGTTTATAAAATCAAAGACCATGATTATTTACTGGTCGTCAATGCAGCCAATATCGATAAGGACTATGAATGGTTGAAACAGCACCAGACTGATGGTGTTGAACTGAATAATATCTCTGAACACATGGCTCAGCTTGCATTGCAGGGCCCGCTCGCCCAGGATGTTTTGCAGAAGCTTACGAACAATCATTCATTAACGGATATCGGGTTCTTTAAGTTCCAATCCGAAGTGAGCATCAACGGCCGTCGTGCCCTTGTTTCCCGTACTGGATATACAGGTGAAGACGGTTTCGAAATTTACTGTGACGCTAGTGATGCAGTAGCTATCTGGAAGGATATCCTGGATGCAGGAGAAGCAGAAGGTGTTCTTCCGTGTGGATTGGGTTCCAGGGATACCCTTCGTTTCGAAGCGAATCTTGCGTTATATGGTCAGGAGCTCTCGAAGGATATTACGCCGATCGAAGCAGGCATCGGATTTGCAGTAAAGGTGAATAAAGAGATCCCTTTTAACGGGCAAGAGGTATTGAAGAAGCAGAAAGAAGAAGGTGCTTCAAGGAAACTCGTTGGCATTGAAATGATTGATCGGGGGATTCCTCGCCATGGCTATAAAGTATTCTCCGGCGAAGAAGTAATCGGTCATGTGACAACCGGTACTCAATCTCCTACCTTAAAGAAGAACATCGGCCTTGCGCTGCTGTCGAAGGAATTCACTTCAGTGGATGCAGAAGTCCAGGTGGAAATCAGAGGGAAGAAGTTACAGGCAAAAGTAGTTCCAACACCATTTTATAAGAGAACGAAATAATAGGGGGGCATTTCGGTCATGAAGCATCGTTATTTACCGATGACAGAGCAAGATCAGCGGGAAATGTTAGACAGCATTGGAGTTAATAGCATCGACGATTTATTTGAGGATATCCCTGAGAAGGTCCGCTTCAAAGGTGAATACAAGATCAAACCTGCAAAATCAGAAACAGGATTGGTGAAAGAACTGACAAAAATGGCTGCAAAGAATGCGGACCTAAAAAGTCATACATCCTTTCTTGGGGCTGGCGTTTATGATCACTATGCACCGATCATCGTAGACCACGTCCTGTCAAGAAGTGAATTCTATACAGCTTACACACCTTATCAGCCTGAAATCTCGCAAGGGGAACTGCAAGCGATATTTGAATTCCAGACGATGATCTGCGAGCTGACTGGTATGGATGTGGCGAACTCTTCCATGTACGACGGAGGTACGGCTCTTGCCGAAGCAGCGATGTTGAGTGCAGGTCAGACGAAGCGCAAGAAGGTGCTTGTCTCAAGTACCGTCCATCCTGAATCCCGTGATGTGTTAAGGACTTATGCAAATGGACAATACATCGATGTTGTGGAAATTCCGCATAACAACGGTGTTACGGATGTCGAAGAATTAAAGAAATTGATGGGCAGCGATATTGCAGCCGTGATTGTCCAGTATCCTAACTTCTTCGGAAGAGTGGAGGAGTTAAAAGCGATTGAAGAAGTGGCGCATAGCGAGAAGGCCATGTTTGTTGTCTCCTCGAATCCCCTTGCTCTCGGCGCACTGACACCTCCCGGGAAACTTGGTGCTGACATCGTGGTCGGGGATGCACAGCCGTTCGGGATCCCGAGTGCTTTTGGTGGACCTCACTGCGGGTATTTCGCAGTAAGTAAGAAGTTAATGCGGAAAGTTCCGGGGCGCCTTGTTGGTCAAACGGTCGATGAAGAAGGGCAAAGAGGATTTGTCTTGACGCTTCAGGCTCGCGAGCAGCATATCCGTCGTGATAAAGCGACTTCCAATATTTGTTCGAATCAGGCATTGAATGCCCTTGCAGCATCTGTTGCCATGACGGCCCTCGGTAAGCAGGGTGTGAAAGAGATGGCGATCCAAAACATCCAAAAGGCCCATTATGCGAAAGAAGCAATCAAAAACAAAGGATTTGAAATTGTATTCGAAGGTCCTTCATTCAATGAATTTGTTGTTAAAGTGAATGCTCCTGTCAGAGAAATAAACCAAAAGCTCCTGCAGAAAGAAATGATAGGTGGATATGACCTCGGCCTTGTCGATGAGAACCTTAAGAATCATATGTTGGTGGCCGTAACAGAACTTCGCAGCAAAGAAGAAATCGATGCATTTGCACAGGAATTGGGGGATTGTCATGAATAACAAACAAGATCAGCCTCTTATCTTTGAATTATCGAAAGAAGGACGTGTCGGATACAGTCTTCCTGAATTGGATGTACCTGAGGTCGATGTTGCAGAATTGATCCCTTCTGATTATATCCGAACAGAAGAACCTCATTTACCGGAGGTTTCTGAACTTGATATCATGCGTCACTATACAGCATTGTCCAAACGGAATCATGGTGTGGATTCAGGGTTCTATCCACTTGGATCATGTACGATGAAGTACAATCCGAAGATCAATGAAAATGTCGCCAGGTTGAATGGTTTTGCCCATATCAATCCTCTTCAGGAGCCTGAAAGCGTACAGGGTGCACTTGAATTGATGTATGATCTTCAGGAACATCTGAAAGAAATCACCGGCATGGATGAAGTGACCCTTCAACCGGCTGCAGGTGCACATGGTGAGTGGACCGGCCTGATGATGATCCGGGCTTACCATGAAGCGAATGGTGATACAAAACGTACGAAAGTCATCGTCCCGGATTCCGCTCACGGAACGAATCCTGCAAGTGCGACTGTTGCTGGATTTGAAACTGTAACCGTTAAGTCTGATGATAACGGACTCGTGGACCTTGAAGACTTGAAGCGTGTTGTTGGGGAAGATACAGCAGCATTGATGCTCACCAACCCAAATACGTTAGGGTTATTTGAAGAAAACATCCTTGAGATGGCTTCGATCATTCACGAAGCTGGCGGAAAGCTTTATTACGATGGTGCAAACCTGAACGCCGTATTATCCAAGGCAAGGCCAGGGGATATGGGCTTCGACGTCGTTCACTTGAATCTCCACAAAACCTTTACGGGGCCGCACGGTGGGGGAGGACCAGGAAGTGGTCCTGTCGGAGTGAAGGAAGATTTGATCCGTTATCTTCCTAAGCCTGTACTTGTGAAAAACGGCGATCAATTCGAATTCGACTATAATCGCCCGGATTCCATCGGTCGTGTGAAACCTTATTACGGTAACTTCGGTATCAATGTACGTGCCTACACATATATCCGTTCCATGGGTCCGGATGGCTTAAAGGCTGTAACTGAAAATGCCGTACTCAATGCGAACTATATGATGAGAAGATTGGCACCTCATTTCGATCTGCCTTATGATCGTCACTGCAAACATGAATTCGTCATCAGCGGGAAGCGCCAGAAGAAGCTCGGCGTCCGTACACTTGATATTGCGAAGAGGCTGCTTGACTTCGGTTACCATCCGCCAACCATCTACTTCCCGTTGAACGTAGAGGAATGCATGATGATCGAGCCTACTGAAACAGAGTCGAAAGAAACATTGGATTCATTCATTGAAGCGATGATTCAAATCGCAAAAGAAGCAGAAGAAACACCAGAGATCGTCCAGGAGGCACCACACACAACCGTGATCAAGCGCATGGACGAAACCCTGGCAGCAAGAAAACCGATTCTCCGCTACACTCCAGAGGTTCAGTAACGCATTAAAGCGATGAGGGACGTACCTTGAAATGAATAGAAAAAGGATTGCCGTCAAGGCAATCCTTTTTGCTTATTTATTGGCCTTTTTTTATAGGGGGTTGTCCACCCGGGCTGGGAACCTTCGTCAAGTTCCCAGCCTAGGTTCAATAACCCGGTTAAAAGGACTATTTTTTATGTTTGATCTTACCTGTCCATTTTTTGAATCCGCCCTGAAGGTGGTGAAGGTTACGGTAGCCTTTGCGGTGAAGCATCTGGGCTGCGCGCGCACTTCTCATCCCGCTTTGACAATACAGGTATACAGGCTGATCGTTGCGGATTTCTTTTTGTCTCATCTTCATTTGTGATAGAGGAATATTACGGGCGCCAAGGATATGACCGTTGTCAAATTCGTTGGCTTCCCTTACATCGATGAGCTGGGCTTTACGGTAACCAGCTTTGAACTCTTCCTCGGTCAGCGTGTTGACCACTCTTTTTTGATTAAAGTACGTGAATAAGGAATACGCAATGATCCCTCCAAGTACCACTAACAAAATATACAAACCATCCATCTTGCTTTCATGCTCCTTTCTGCAAATGCACTAACTACTATTATATTCATGATTACCGATAGAATCAAAAGAAATTTCCCGTATGATGACATCATCTGAAAGGGGGAGTGGGATCGGTGACTGTCCCGTAGATGACTGATTACATCTCACATAGCGTGTTTCCCCCAAGTATGCAAAGACTTTCCAATCTGTTTTTCTTTGTTTTTTTAAGGGGATTTGATAGACTAGTAACGGATTCAATACATAATGATCAAATGAGGTATGTATATGACGAAAGAAACATGGAGATTCATTGATTCCGGTAATTGTTCACCATCCTATAATATGGCACTCGATGAAGCGTTGCTTGATTGGCACAGTGAGGGGAAAATTCCTCCAACCATCCGTTTTTATGGCTGGGATCCGGCTACTTTGTCGGTCGGCTATTTTCAAAAAGTGGAAAAAGAAATCAACATGGATGCCGTCAAGGAACATGGACTTGGCTTTGTAAGGAGACCCACTGGTGGTAGGGGTGTCCTTCATGATAAGGAACTCACATACAGCGTCATCGTATCCGAAGAACATCCCGAGATGCCAAAGACTGTCACCGAAGCATACAGGGTCATCTCAGAGGGGATCCTAAAGGGATTTCAGGGCCTTGGACTGGAAGCTTACTTTGCTGTCCCTAGAACAGCGGAGGAACGGGAAGGGTTGAAAAATCCGCGTTCCGCTGTATGCTTCGATGCACCCAGCTGGTATGAGTTGGTGGTGGAAGGAAGGAAAGTGGCCGGAAGTGCACAGACACGTCAAAAAGGGGTCATCCTTCAGCACGGTTCCATCCTTCTGGATTTAGATGAAGATATGTTGTTCAGTCTCTTTAAGTATCCATCCGAAAGAGTAAAGGAGCGTATGCAAAAAGCGTTCAAAAATAAAGCGGTGGCCATGAATGAGATCTCGTCTAAGCGAATCACGATGGACATGGCGAAAGAAGCTTTCAAGAAAGGCTTTGAAGATGGGCTGGATATTCACCTTGAACCATATGAACTTTCGGAAGAAGAAACACAATATGTAGAACAGCTGGCTAAAACACGATATGAATCAGATGAATGGAACTTTAAACGATAGAAAATTTTTGTTTGGAAAAAAGCGATGCGTGTCGCTTTTTTCCTATTTTACCAACTATTTCTGAGAGCGGGAGATTTTCAACTCTCAAATTAATAGATTTCCGTGTGAAATAGGAATATTATCTATTGGATTCTCCTGTTTTCTATTATTTTCTGCCTATTAAGCGTTTGACAAACAACTGAAAACTTGACCTCAACACAATATATGGTGTGTCGAAAAATATATTATACACCATATATTGTGTTTATTTATTGATTTTAGAATTGGCCTGTGATAACGTATTAATTGTTAAAGTAATGATTTAAAGATGATAGATGAAATATTTAAGGTAGAAGGAGCTGTCAATATGACTGTTGCGTCGAAGAATACAATGAAATTGAACAAAGAAAGATTGAATCAGGATATCGGATTGTTCCCCCAAGTGCATCCCATCACCCCGGAAATGAAAACCACTCATAAAGGTGTGTCCCGCCTGGTAATGATCGACCGCTATTCTTTCAAAGACACTGAGAAGATCACCCTAACAGCTGGCGACTTCGTCGTATTGACGATCAAGGAAGATCCAAAGTTTCCTGCAAGGGGGCTTGGATATATAACGAGCATCGATTGGGAAAGCAAAAAAGCGGATGTATGGATCGAAGAGGAATACAGAAGTGCAATCGATAAACCACATGAGATCGAAACGGGTATCGTGACGCGTACACTCGATGTGATTGAAAAACCTTTGGAAGTGTACTATGAACAAATCGCAAGGCGTAACGCAACAGGCTTGGCAGAAGTGGAAAATACCCCTGAAAAGAAACAAGAATGGTTTGAGAAGTTCTATCATGAGCTCGTCAACCTGCATTTCGTACCTGCAGGCCGTGTGTTATATGGAGCTGGTGCAGGCACTGATGTAACGTACTTCAACTGTTATGTAATGCCATTCGTACAGGATTCGCGCGAAGGGATTTCAGAGCACCGCAAGCAGGTCATGGAAATCATGAGCCGCGGTGGCGGTGTAGGGACGAACGGTTCCACCTTGCGTCCACGTAACACCCTCGCCAAAGGTGTAAATGGCAAATCTTCCGGTTCGGTTTCATGGCTTGATGATATCGCGAAGCTGACTCATCTTGTCGAACAGGGAGGTTCAAGACGAGGTGCCCAAATGATCATGCTTTCCGACTGGCATCCTGATATCATTGAATTCATTATTTCGAAGATGCAGAATCCCCGCATTCTCCGTTACCTGCTCGAGAATACCGAGGATGAAACGATTAAGAAAGCTGCAGAAGATAAATTGAAGTTCACTCCGCTCACGGAGCAAGAAGAAGCGATGTACCAAGGAATCCTTAACTACAGGCAAATCCCTGGTTACGGTGGATTCGATGAAAAGATCTTGAAATCAGCAGAGGAAAAATTAAGGACGGGTGGTACCTACAGTGTACATAACCCTGAATTCCTAACAGGAGCAAATATTTCTGTCTGCCTGACAAGTGATTTCATGGAAGCAGTGGAAAAGGATGAAGAATACGAGCTGCGCTTCCCGGATGTAGAAAGCTATGACAAGGATCAGATGCACTTCTATAATGAAGAGTGGCATAACATTGGTGATGTACGAGAATGGGAAAAGCTTGGATATAAAGTAAGGACATACAGGAAAGTAAAGGCGAAAGAGCTTTGGAACCTGATCAATGTATGTGCCACTTACTCGGCGGAACCAGGTATCTTCTTCATTGATAATGCAAATGACATGACTAATGCAAAGGCATATGGTCAAAAAGTGGTGGCGACCAACCCATGTGGGGAACAACCACTTGCCCCTTATTCAGTGTGTAATCTGGCAGCGGTCAATCTTGCGCAATTTGCGGACAAGGATTCAAAGACGGTCGATTTCGAGAAATTGAAGAAAACGGTTGAAGTTGGCGTCCGTATGCAGGATAACGTCATCGATGCAACACCTTACTTCCTTGAAGAAAATAAAAAGCAGGCGTTGGGTGAACGACGCGTCGGCCTAGGTGTAATGGGGCTTGCTGACTTGTTGATCTACTGTGAGAAGGAGTATGGCTCAGAGGAAGGCAATAAGCTTGTCGATGAAGTGTTTGAGGTGATTGCGACGACCGCATATCGTGCTTCTGTCGAATTGTCCAAGGAGAAAGGAAGCTTCCCGTTCCTGACAGGGGAAACAGAAAAAGAGACTATGAGGCTTCGTAAGGCATTCGTTGAGACTGGCTTCATGAGAAAAATGCCTGAGGACGTACGGAATGACATTATAGACCATGGTATCCGAAACTCTCATCTCCTGACGGTTGCGCCTACAGGGTCTACCGGTACAATGGTGGGGGTATCAACGGGGCTGGAACCGTATTTTTCATTCACTTATTACAGAAGTGGACGTCTTGGCAAGTTCATTGAAGTGAAAGCAGATATTGTGGAAGACTACTTAAAACGCAATCCTGAAACAGATCCGGATGCACTTCCAGATTGGTTCGTTTCATCAATGAACCTTGCTCCGGAAGCTCATGCCGATGTGCAATGCGTCATCCAGAACTGGATCGACAGCTCCATCTCCAAAACGGTGAACGCCCCTCGCGGCTACACAGTGTCAGAAGTGGAAAAGGTGTACGAACGCTTGTACAAAGGCGGAGCCAAAGGTGGCACGGTCTATGTCGATGGAAGCCGCGATTCACAGGTGCTCACACTGAAAGCGGAAGAGAACAGCTTTGACGATGAAGCGGAGCAAGAGGAAGTAAAGACAGAAAAAAAACCGATTGTATTGCTTGATACGATCCAGGATGTACGCTCGACCGATGTAACAATCGGATCTGAGGTAGGAAATACATGTCCCGTCTGCCGTAAAGGAACGGTTAAAGACATGGGCGGCTGCAACACTTGTACAAATTGCGGTGCTCAGCTGAAATGCGGACTATAATTCTTTTTTGGTAGGAAGAGGACTCTTGTCCTCTTCTTTTTTTGCATTCTTATAAGTTTAAGCCCCGACTTCCATCGCTGACGTCTCCCTGGATAGGCACAGTATTTTTTGTTCTAAATCCCCATTAATTAAATTAAAGATGTATAAACAGCTTTGAAGGAGTGGAGCCTGTGGACATCGATGGAGTATTTTCTGGCGGAGGAGTTAGGGGGCTCGCCTTGATAGGTGCCTACCAGGCGATCGAAGAAAAAGGTTTACGCTTCAAAAGAGTGGCCGGGACTAGTGCAGGTGCCATAGTGGCGGCATTTGTCGCAGCGGGATACACTAGCGGCGAGTTAAAGGATATAATGGAAGAAATGGATCTTGGACATTTATTGGACTCGAATGCCGTCCTTCCGATCCCCTTCTTAAAATGGTTTCGAATCTATTATCGCTTGGGTTTATACAAAGGAGCGGCACTTGAGAGGTGGATTGAGCAAAAGCTTAAAGCAAGGGGAATTTATACATTTGCAGATCTCCCTGATAAGTCCTTGAGGGTAATTGCTTCGGATATCTCCAATGGGAGACTCCTTGTATTACCTGACGACCTGGAGAAATACGGGGTCCCCCCGGAGACATTCCCTGTTGCACGAGCGATTAGAATGAGTGCAAGCCTTCCTTATTTTTTTGAGCCTGTTAAACTCCGTTCGTTGGAGGGGACCAGTTTACTGGTGGACGGTGGTGTCCTCAGTAATTTTCCGATGTGGCTGTTCGACCGGGAAAATGTGAAAAAAGTACGGCCGGTGATCGGTGTGAAATTGAGTCATGATTTCATGGAGCGGCCGAAAAATAAAATCAACAATGCCATTGAACTATACAGTGCACTATTTCAGACCATGAAAGATGCGCATGATGCGAGATATATATCAAGGAAGCATGAGAAGAATATCATTTTCATCCCTACCAAAGGGGTTTTGACGACTGAATTTGAACTTTCTGATGATAGTAAGGAAGAGTTGTTTCAGATGGGGAAGCACCAGGGGGAACAGTTTCTGAAGAAGTGGACGTATTAATAGATAAAAAACAATCGGACTCTCATCAAAAAGAAGCCCGATTGTTTTTTTTATTCTTTTTTCCTTCAATGACCGTAAGATTTGCACTCGATTTACTACGGTTGGTCCGTTTCTTGGTCAATGGTGAAACAGAAGGTTTATTTGCCTTGCCTGCCGATCGTTTCTTCAGCCTTTTCTTTGATTGTTTGGCTGCTTTAAGAAACGCTCTTTGTTCGTTGCTTCCAGTACCACGTTTTTGGCTGAACCATTTCCGATAAATAAAATAGATGACACCAACGACGGCTGCTGTTACAAGTAGCTTACGGAGAAGTCCCAGGGGATTTGTCATTAGCCAAGATCCCAATCCAATGACCGCTAAGATGATTAAGGTATATATCATGATATTACGAGCGTTCAACAAAGCCACCTCCTTACGAATTCGGTCCTTATATCATTATTTTAGACAATTAATTTGGATTTTAATCGTTCTTTTGGGTGCAATTTCCCTTTTATGATACCAAGGGAAGAGGGGAAATACTTTTAAAGCTTCATCTTCATCTTCATATGGGAAGTTACGACCTTCCCATACTCTACATTTTACTAAAAATTCTTAAAAAGAACCAGACTGGTGAACTGAAATGTTATGACCGACCAATTGTTGAAGAAAAAGGGAGTTTATGCAAAAGTTTTTTATGGAATGGGACATACTATGAGCGGAGGTGTTCAAAGATGTCCGAAGATAACAAACAAAGTGAGAAGGATATTAAAGGAGACCAATCAAACCCGAGCCTTGAGCAGAACCAAAGCGAAAAGCCGATGTCTTTCATTGCAATCGTCGTGTTGACGGGGTTTATTGGTGGCCTTCTGTGGAGTGCAGTTGCGTACCTTTCGTATTATTTTTCCTTCACAAAGATCGAACCGAATATCGTCTTCGAACCGTGGGCGGTCGGAGATTGGAAAGAACAGTGGATAGGAATCATTCTCTCGATCGTGGCTTATGGGATCATTTCTATCGGGGTGGCACTCGTTTACTATGGACTGCTTAGGAAATTCAAATCAATGTGGGTGGGTGCAGGGTATGGCATTGTCTTGTTTTTTGCTGTATTTCTGATATTGAAACCTTTATTTCCAAGCATGAAGTCCCTGACGGCCACTGATTACCATACATTGATCACCACTTTCTGCATCTATATCCTATATGGTGTCTTCATTGGCTACTCGATCTCGTATGAAGAGAATGAGCTGAGACATCAGGAAATGAAGGAAAAGTCAGGCGAAGTAGTGCAGTGACCTCCCTGTTATCAGATAATTTAGTAGTTATGCACAAAAGGTTTATGTTAGAATGTTCATGTTGAACATTCTATTTTTTTAGGGGTTAATCATGAAAAAGATATTATTGCTAAACGGCCCGAATCTTAATAGGTTAGGAAAGCGTGAACCTGAAATCTATGGTCACACGACCCTTCAGCAGCTTGAGGCGGGGCTGAAGGAACAGGCGGAAGCGTACGGCTATCAGCTGGTATGTGCTCAGTCAAATCATGAGGGAGAGCTGATTGACTATATCCACAGTGCTGAAGATGAAGGGTATGGAGGGATCATACTGAACCCGGGGGCATTCACCCATTATTCATATGCACTGAGAGATGGGGTTGCTTCTGTGACGCTGCCTGTCATCGAAGTTCACATTTCCAATATCCATAAGCGGGAGAGTTTCAGGCATCACTCCGTCATTGCGGCGGTAACGACCGGACAGATTGTCGGTTTAGGACTTTATGGTTATGAATTAGCCTTGAATGCAATTATTAATCACATAAAAGGGAGAGTGTAAGGGGATGAAAATTGAACGACTGCGAAACGCGTTTTCTGAAAGCGGAATAGACGGGATTTTGATCACAAGTACATACAACAGACGTTACATGACGAACTTCACGGGTTCTTCAGGGGTGGTCTTGATATCGGCTGACAAAGCATTATTCATAACGGATTTCCGATATACAGAACAAGCGGCGGAACAAGCTTCCGATTATGAGATTGTTCAGCATAAAGGCCCGATCCAGGAGGAAGTGGCCAAACAAGCCGCTGCGCTGGGGATCAAGAAGCTTGGATTTGAAAAGGATTATATGACATATAGTGCGTTTGAAAGATATCAAAAGCTTTTGGAAGCGGAATTGGTGCCTGTGTCCGGTGTTATTGAAAAGTTACGCTTGATTAAGACTCCTGAAGAGCTTAAGATAATTAAGGACGCGGCAGACATAGCGGATGCGGCATTCAAGCACATATTAGATTTTATCAAGCCGGGTGTGACAGAGCTTGAAGTTTCAAATGAATTGGAATTCTTCATGAGAAAAGCAGGTGCAACTTCTTCATCATTTGATACCATCGTGGCATCAGGGACCCGCTCTGCACTGCCTCATGGAGTGGCAAGCGATAAAGTCATCGAAAAAGGTGATTTTGTTACATTGGATTATGGTGCATACTATAAAGGATATTGTTCTGATATGACTCGTACATTATCTGTTGGGGAGCCAAGTGAAAAGCTGAAGGAGATTTATGATGTTGTCCTTCAATCACAGCTCCTTGCCATGGAAAAAATCAAGCCTGGGATGACAGGGAAAGAAGCAGATGCGATTGCTCGCGATTACATAACAGATAAAGGTTATGGTGAGTGCTTCGGACATACATTAGGACATGGAATCGGTCTTGAAGTTCATGAAGGACCGGGACTTTCTACACGTTCTGATGTAGTACTCGAGCCTGGTATGATTGTAACGGTTGAACCGGGAGTGTATGTACCTGGGGTAGGCGGTGTGCGTATTGAAGACGATACACTCATCACCGAGGATTCCAACGAAACATTGACACACTCAACTAAAGATCTAATCATTCTACCATTTTAGTCCTTGTAAGAGGTCTAATTGACAATAGGAGGAACAAACATGATTTCAGTAAATGATTTTCGTACAGGTTTAACAATCGAAGTGGATAATGGAATTTGGAGAGTTATGGACTTCCAACATGTAAAGCCTGGAAAAGGGGCAGCATTTGTCCGCTCTAAACTTCGTAATCTTCGCACAGGTGCCGTGCAGGAAAAAACGTTCCGCGCAGGTGAAAAAGTGGCGAAAGCTCAGATTGATAATCGCAGAATGCAATACCTGTATGCGAATGGAGACATGCACGTATTCATGGATAATGAGAGCTATGAGCAAATTGAACTACCAGCAGCATCAATCGAGTATGAATTGAAGTTCCTAAAAGAAAACATGGAAGTCCAAATCATGATGTATGAAGGTGAGACGCTTGGAGTTGAGCTTCCGAATACGGTTGAGTTGACTGTAACGGAAACGGAGCCTGGCATCAAAGGAGATACAGCTTCCGGTGGGTCTAAACCGGCTACGGTTGAAACAGGGTTAGTCGTAAACGTACCATTCTTCGTGAACGAAGGGGACGTACTCGTCATCAACACAACTGACGGGACATACGTGTCACGCGGGTAATCACATACGAAAGAACCACCTCAAAGCCTGGACAGGTCAAACTGTCCAGGCTTTTTTTGTTCACTTGATTCTTTATCACGTTAATGTGACGAGGGACGTACCTTCTGAATTCTGTGTCATATTATCCTGTCAGAAGAATACATTGTATTATCTGGAGGCTTGTACGTGAGTCGTGAGTTAAAGCGGCAAGTCCGGTGGAATCAGAAGAGGAGGTACTCTTATGCAAGAAGTTCTAGCCCTGCTACCCAGCTCTATATCTGAAAGAATCCTTTCACTTCCACAAAACATCCTGGATCTTACCGAGGAAATAAGAATCCGGACGAACCGGATACTGGAAGTCACGGCAAGGGGGATTCCTCATTTCCTCCCATATACGGTTACACAGGAAGACTGTGAACAGCTCATCAATAAATTATCTCACCATTCCTTTTATACCCTTGAAGAAGAACTGAGGAGAGGATACATCACGATCGATGGGGGACATAGGGTGGGGCTGGCCGGAAAAGTCATTTTAGAGAAGGGATCGGTCAAGGGGATCCGTCATCTGGCCTCCTTTAACATTCGTGTTGCGAGGCAGAAGATCGGGATCGCCGAGCCACTCATACCCTACCTATTCGATGGAAGCTGGAAACATACGATGATCATCGGTTCGCCTCAAACCGGTAAGACGACCCTCCTCAGAGACTTGGCGAGAATCATTTCATCAGGCATACCGGAGAAGGGGGTCCCTCCCTTCAAGGTTGGGATTGTTGATGAACGCTCCGAGATTGCAGGCTGCGTGAATGGGATCCCGCAACTGTTATTCGGTCCACGGGTGGATGTGCTCGATGCCTGTCCTAAAGCGGAAGGGATGATGATGCTCATCCGGTCGATGAGTCCCGATGTCTTGATTGTAGATGAAATAGGACGTGCGGAAGACGGCCAGGCCATTCAGGAAGCAGTGAACGCAGGCATTGCCCTGATCATGACCACTCACGGAGCAACCTTGAAAGAGGTGACGAAGAGACCGGTCATCAGTGAAGTCATCGGATTGCGGAGCATTGAGAGGTACATTGAATTAAAGAGGGGAACAGACCCTGGACAAGTGTCGGAAGTGTGGAATGACCGTGGAGAATCTTTAATGAATAAAGTGGGTGTGAGGTAAATGATTAAAATCTTGGGTGCCGTCTTCATTCTTCTCTCTACTTCATGGGCTGGCTTTGAAGTATCCAAGTATCTGACGGAAAGACCGAGGCAGCTTCGGATGCTCAAAGTGGCCCTTCAGTCCCTTGAAGCTGAAATAACATACAGTCACACTCCCCTCCATGAGGCGACAAGGAAAATCTCGAAACAACTTCAAAAGCCTGTCTCTTGGTTCTTTGAGAACTTCTCGAAAAAACTGACAGAGAAGGAAATCTCGGTGAAACAAGCGTGGGAAGAAAGCTTAGATGAAGTATGGAAATTAACCGCGTTTAAGTCAGGGGAATTTGAGATATTAAAACAATTTGGTGAAAACCTCGGTAAACATGATCTGTTCACACAACAAAAACATATTCATCTTGCCTTGAAACACTTGGATCGGGAAGAGATAGAGGCAGTCGAGAAACAAAGGAAGTATGAAAAAATGACAAAAAGCCTCGGTTTTTTATCAGGCCTTCTCCTCATCATCCTCTTGCTTTAAGGCGGAAGAGAAGAATCCACGAACGGTGCGGCCACAGCGCGATTGATTTAACAAATCAGGAGGGAAATATTATGGGAATCGATGTAGATATCATATTTAAAATTGCTGGGGTGGGGATCGTTGTCGCCTTCTTGCACACCATCTTGGATCAGGTGGGGAAAAAAGAGTACGCACAATGGGTTACACTGTTCGGCTTCATCTATATTCTCTTCATGGTTGCATCAATCGTGGATGATCTGTTCCAAAAAATCAAATCAGTGTTCCTATTTCAAAGTTAAAGGGGGAGTCAGCGATTGAAATCATACAAATTGTCGGCATCGCCCTCGTATCCACGTTTCTGGCTTTAATCGTAAAAGAACAGAAACCGAACTTTGCTTTTTTGCTCATCGTCTTTGTTGGATGTTCCATCTTTCTATACTTGATCGACCAGATCTACACCATCATTCATATGCTTGAGAAGCTTGCGGCCAATGCAAATGTGAACCTCGTATATGTTGAAACGATATTGAAAATCATCGGCATCGCCTACATAGCGGAATTCGCGTCTCACATTACGAAAGATGCCGGTCAGGGGGCGATTGCTGCAAAGGTGGAACTTGCGGGGAAAATCTTGATACTGGCCATGGCGGTACCGATCTTGACTGTAATCATTGAAACAATCATCAATATGATTCCGTCGGGGTAAGAGAGGATGAAGAGGTGGGAATATTGCAGCAATTATACCGAATACTCGTCGTAGCACTATTATTCTTTTTCATTGGAGCCTCTATAGGACAAGCAGAAGGCAGTGAACAACAGGCAGACAAGGGACTGCAGCAAAAGGTGCTGGACAGCCAGCTAGAGGACTTGGGGATCGATGAATTGAAACAATTCTGGACAAGCATCGTCGATCAATATGGAGGGTATCTTCCAGAGAGCCAAAAGGGGAGCTTGGTGGATTTCATACAAGGGGAAAAGGAATTCTCGATGAAAGCCTGGTTCAGTGGGGTGTTGAGGTTTGCCTTTCAAGAGCTGGTCATGAACGGAAAGCTATTGGGGACGTTGATATTGCTGACGATCTTGAGCATGTTCCTTCAATCTCTCCAAAATGCATTTGAAAGTGGAAATGTAAGCAAGGTCGCATATGGGATCATCTTTATGGTATTGATCATCATTGCGTTAAACAGCTTTCATGTTGCCATTGATTATACGCAGGAAGCAATTTCGACGATGATCAATTTCATCATCGCCTTGATTCCTTTGCTGCTCGCCTTGATCGCGGCATCGGGAGGAATTGTATCCGCCGCATTTTTTCATCCGGTCATCCTGTTTTTGATGAATACGAGCGGCTTATTGATACAAAATGTCGTTTTGCCGCTATTGTTCCTATCAGCTTTGTTAAGCATCGTAAGCACACTGTCCCCGCATTATAAAGTAACCCAGCTTGCCAATTTACTTAGAACCTGGAGCATCGGGCTTCTCGGCGTTTTCATGACCGTATTCCTTGGAGTGATTTCCGTCCAGGGTGCAACCGCTGCCGTGACGGATGGCATCACAATCCGTACCGCCAAATTCATCACCGGGAATTTTGTCCCTGTCATCGGTCGGATGTTCACCGATGCCACCGATACAGTCATCAGTGCTTCAGTCCTATTAAAGAATACGGTGGGGATTGCGGGGGTGGCCATCGTGTTGATCATCGCCGCCTTCCCGGCCATCAAGATCCTGATGATCGCGTTCATTTACAAGCTGGCCGCCGCTCTTCTTCAACCGCTTGGGGGAGGTCCTGTGATTGAATGCCTCGATACGATTTCAAAAAGTGTCATCTACGTATTCGCGGCACTTGCGATTGTATCCTTCATGTTCTTCTTAAGCATCACCGTCATCATTGCGGCCGGAAATATTACCATGATGGTTCGATAAAGGAGGAGATACAATGTCATTCCTGACTGAATGGATTACGAATATCATCGTATTTGTACTGTTGGCGACCGTCATTGACATGCTCCTCCCCAGTTCGAATATGCAAAAATATGTGAAGATCGTGACGGGATTATTATTGATCACCATCATTCTCACGCCTTTATTAAAGTTGATGACTTCCGATGTCGACGCAATTGTGGACTCTTTCCACCTGAAGGGATCTTCGCAAGATCATTCTGTAGAAAATTTAATCGAAATGAAGAAAAAAGAAATACAAGCCTCACAACGTGCATATATTTTAGAACAGATGGCTGTCCAAATGAAACAACAAGTTGAAAAGGAGTTGATGGATGAACACGGAAAAGTCATTGAAGAAGTGGTAGTAAAAGCAGATGATTTGGAAAACATCCCAGATAGTATCACAGAAGTGACGGTGTACCTCTCTTCAGCTAAAGAGGGGCAAGCGATTGAAGCCGTCAGGAATGTGGAGATCGATACGGGAGAAAAGACACTCGTCAAAAAGACAGATCATAACGGATCCCAGATGGCCTCCTTGTTAGCGAAAGAATGGAACCTTTCACCCGAAAAAATAATCATAGCCGAGGGAGGGGCGGGAAGCGAAAATGAACTTTAGTAAAGGACCCGTAAATCTCATAAAAGAATGGTTGTCGAAAGAAAATGCACAATCACCTCCTGAAAACAAGAAAGGAAAGAAATTTCAGTACTTTCTGATTGTCCTGCTGCTTGGGGTCGCTTTCATGCTGATCAGTGATCTCTGGAAAAGTGAACCAAGTGTCGCGGTTAACGGGGATGTCACTCCGGAGGATAAAGAAGGTGTCGCTGCATTCGGAACGAATAACAAAAAAGACACATCGATGCGTGGTTATGAGGATCAATATGAAAATCAGCTGAAGGAAGCGCTTGACCAGATTGTCGGCGTCAGTGATGCACTCGTTGTCGTAAATGTAGAAGCGACCGAACAAAAGGTGTATACAAAGAATGAAAAAAACCAGTCCCAAAGCACCACTGAAGAAGATAAACAGGGTGGGAAACGCTCGATCGAAGAAAAAACGAGCGAAAACGAGATCCTGATCATCCGGGATGGTGATAAGGAAGTACCTGTCATCAGTGAAACCAGAAAACCTAAAGTCAGCGGAGTCCTTGTGGTAGCAAAGGGTGCCGATAACATACAAATCAAAAAATGGATACTGGAAGCTGTTACCCGCGTCCTGGACGTACCGGTTCATCGGGTATCGGTTCTACCTAAAGATTAAGGGGGAAATAATAGATGTTATTGAAAAAACAAACAGTTTGGCTTTTAACAATGTTAAGTCTTGTGATTGTACTTTCGGTTTACTATATCACTTCGCCGACACAACAGGTGACAGACATGGCCTCCGAGCAAAATGATGGAAGCAAACAAGCGAAAGAAGGGGACAATAAAGAAACGATGTCAAACGGTGACGTGGAAGTCGTAACCGATTCAGCTGGTAACGAAGTATTCGAAGCAATGAGAATGGAAGTGGAAGATCAGCGTGCGCAGCTTCGTGAAGAATTAGAAGCAAAAGTCGGAGATCCCGAATTATCTGCAGAAGAAAAAAGTGCAGCATATGAACAAATGGAAAACTTGAGAGAACTTGCAATGACAGAGTCCGTGTTGGAAACAACGATCAAGACGATCGGTTATGACGATGCATTGGTAAGAGCGAATGGGGAAAGCATCCGAATCACCGTGAAAACGGATAAAGAGCACACAACCGCCAATGCAAACGAAATCATCCGCCTTGTAATGAGTGAAGTAGGAAATGTCAAGCCAGTGGCAGTGGAATTCCAACCATCCAACTAATTGTATATAACCAAAGCAGTCCTTTCAAAAGGGGCTGCTTTTTTATTTCGTTGCCCTCAAGTGGTTGTTTTTTATTGAGTTGTCAACATATCACGGCCACCCCGTTCTATATTTAACTAGAGTACCGTCACGAAAAACAAAGGTATTATTTTATTTTTTTGAAAAAAAGAGCTAAAATAGAAATGAAGTATGTATGCGCTTCAAAAATGTGGCGTTAAGTACATGTTGAATTTATACGAGGTATTATCGTATGATATTAGTAGTTAGTCATAATTTTTCAAACTATAAGAGGGGTGTCCAACGTGTTAAAAATTCAAGAAATCCGTGAAATCATCAAACTCATCGATCAATCCAGTGTGGATGAGTTTTCATATGAGTATGAAGGTTCCAAGATTGAACTGAAGAAAAATGCAGCTGCACCGCAATTCATTCAGCAAGAAGTACAACAGCCTGCTCCACAAGCCGTGCAACAGGCACCAGCTCCAGCACCTGTACAGGCAGAAGCTGCGCCTTCCCAAGCGGAAGAAAGTAAGCCAGCAGAAGCGAAAGCTGATGATTCTAACTTACATAAAATCACTTCTCCGATGGTAGGAACATTCTACCAATCTTCTTCTCCTGATAGTGATGCTTACGTGAAAGTAGGCTCTAAAGTGGATGACAGTTCAGTTGTCTGCATCGTTGAAGCAATGAAGCTATTCAACGAGATTGAAGCGGAAGTGAAAGGTGAAATAGTAGAAATCCTGGTTAAAGACGGTCAATTAGTAGAATATGGACAGCCGTTATTCCTAGTCAAACCTGAATAAGGAGCGATAACTTTATGATCAAAAAGGTATTGATAGCCAATAGAGGAGAAATTGCGGTTCGCATCATCCGTGCTTGCCGCGAAATGGATATAGAAAGCGTAGCTGTTTATTCTGAAGCGGATAAAGAGGCGTTGCATGTACAGCTTGCAGACGAAGCATATTGCATCGGACCTACATCTTCAAAAGACAGTTACTTGAACTTTACCAATATCATTTCCGTTGCGAAGTTAACGGATTGCGATGGGATTCATCCTGGATATGGATTCCTTGCAGAAAACTCCGATTTCGCTGAACTTTGTCGTGAATGCAATATCACCTTCATCGGACCATCTCCGGAAGCCATCTCCAAAATGGGGACGAAGGACGTGGCACGTGAAACGATGCGCGAAGCAGGGGTACCGATCGTCCCTGGTTCGAAAGGAATCGTGAAAGACGCGGATGACGCGGTCAAGCTTGCTGAATCCATGGGCTATCCCGTCATCATCAAGGCGACGGCAGGTGGAGGCGGTAAAGGGATCCGCGTTGCCAAAACGCAGGAAGAGCTTGTGAAAGGCGTCAACATCACCCAACAGGAAGCAATGACCGCTTTCGGTAATCCGGGTGTTTATATCGAAAAATTCATCGAGGACTTCAGACATGTGGAGATCCAGGTCCTTGCAGACAATTTCGGTAATGTCATTCACCTAGGGGAACGTGATTGTACGATTCAACGCCGTCTTCAAAAGCTGATCGAAGAAACACCATCACCTGCACTGAATGAAGAAATTCGTGCCGAGATGGGTGAAGCTGCAGTAAAAGCAGCTCAAGCGGTTGATTATACAGGCGCAGGCACGGTAGAATTTATCTATGACTACAACAATCAATCGTTCTATTTCATGGAAATGAATACTCGTATCCAAGTGGAGCATCCTGTAACGGAACAGGTGACAGGAGTGGACTTGATCAAGGAACAGATCAAAGTGGCTTCTGGTGAGAAACTGTCTCTTACCCAGGAAGAAGTCACCTTCACAGGATGGGCAATGGAATGCCGGATCAATGCAGAAAACCCTGAAAAGAACTTCATGCCTTCTGCAGGAAGGATCGAAATGTACCTTCCTCCAGGCGGACTTGGCGTAAGAGTCGATTCTGCTGCATATCCTGGTTATATGATCCCTCCTTATTATGATAGTATGATTGCGAAAGTCATCACGTATGGAGCGACACGTGAAGAGGCGATTTCACGTATGAAACGTGCCCTGAGTGAATTTGTTGTAGAAGGGGTGCATACAACCATCCCGTTCCATTTGAAACTATTAGAACATGAAACCTTTGTAGGTGGAGAATTCAATACGAAGTTCTTGGAAAAATACGAAGTAATGAAATCCTAGTGTGAATTCAGGAGGTGCCAGACATGGCGGAAAATCAAAACCTTTTACAAATGTCTCACGGTAAAGACGGCCTTGGGAAGATTGAAATCGCACCTGAAGTAATAGAAGTGATTGCAGGAATCGCAGCATCGGAAGTAGAGGGTGTATCCCAAATGCGAGGAAGCTTTGCAACAGGTGTAGTCGAGCGTCTTGGAAAGAAGAACCACGGTAAAGGTGTAAAGGTGGAGCTTGCAGAAGAAGGAATCATCATTGATGTCTATTGCATCATGAAATTCGGAGTCTCAATTCCTACCGTTGCACAAAAGATCCAGGATAACATCCGTCAAGCCCTATCGAATATGACGGCACTTGACGCAGATGAAGTAAACGTCCATATCGTGGGCGTGCAGTTTGAGAACCAAACCATCGAAGCAGAAATCGATGAAGAGATGTAAGGAATGATTGAGGGAACGGCCTTTATAGGTCGTTCTTTTTTTGTTGACCTTGTTCCTACACATTGTTGTATTTTCTCGGAATATGGCAGCGGTGTTTAAACGATTCATTTTTATTTGTCAGCGCTTTAGAATGCAGGTGGAAATAAATGGAATCATCAATCTTCGTTAACAAAGCCTCACAATCTATTCAGAATATTATTTTTTCTCCATTTGCGTGCGTATCGACATCGGTTTATGCTATTATCAAAGGTATGAAAATTGACAAAGATTAAAGGAGTAATAATAAGACATGAAGAGAAGAGTTGCTCGTGAGAAAGCTTTACAAGCTTTATTTCAAATAGATATGAGCGGTATTGAACCCCAGGAAGCATTAGTGAATGTTGTTGACGGAGAAGAAGTGGATGCATTCTTGGAAGGGCTTGTACTAGGATTTATGGAAAATAAAGAGAAGATCGACGGCATAATAAGAGAAAACTTGGAGAAGTGGTCGTTTGACCGCCTTGCGAAAGTGGACCGGAATATTTTGCGAATCGGGACATTTGAATTGCTTTTTGGAGAAGATGCTCCGGATAAAGTCGTCATTAATGAAGCGGTTGAAATTGCGAAGACTTTCGGCGATGATCAATCAAGTAAATTTGTGAACGGCGTACTCTCTAAAGTAAGTCAATCTTAACCAGGATAGGGGCTTTTGATATGTCAGCGGAACTCATTGACGGCAGGCTCATTGCTAACTATTACCGTGAACAATTGAAGAAAACGATCCATGAGTTGAAAACAGAGGATGTGATTCCTGGACTAGCCGTGATTCTGGTCGGTGATAACCATGCTTCGGGCACGTATGTACGAATGAAAAGAAAAGCGTGCGGCGAGCTGGGGATTCATTCTGAGTTATATCATTATGAAGAATCCTTAACACAGGATGAATTGGTCCTTAAGATCGAAGAGTTAAATGGAAGAGATGACATCCATGGCATCCTGGTGCAATTACCACTGCCCCAGCACATCAACCCCATTACGATCATTGAAACCATTTCACCTTCTAAAGATGTGGATGGATTTCACCCCGTCTCTATAGGTAAGATGGTGACAAATCAAGATACGTTCTATTCTTGCACACCTCTCGGGATCATGAAGATGCTTGAGTATGAAAATGTCGACATCAAAGGGAAGCACGTGGTGATCCTTGGAAGAAGTAACATTGTTGGCAAGCCTGCAGGTCACCTTTTCCTCAACAGGGATGCGACGGTCACCTACTGTCATTCACAGACAACGAACTTGTCCGAGTACACGAAGAAAGCGGATATCCTCGTTTCAGCAGTCGGTAAGCCTGATTTGATCAGGGCTGAAGATGTCAAACAAGGAGCGGTTGTCATAGATGTTGGAATGAACAGAAACGCGGAAGGGAAATTATGCGGGGATGTCAACTTCCACGAAGTAAAAGAAGTTGCGGGTAAAATTACCCCTGTGCCGGGAGGGGTCGGTCCGATGACCATAACCATGCTTCTGTATAACACTGTCAAGTCTGCACGCTGGCAGCTTGTCAATCGCCAAAATGGATAAAACATAGTAGACTATAGATAACAACTAAGAAGGGACGGCATACCAGCTTGTCCCTTTACGTATTCCTGCATGCTAAAATAAGGTGAAACTGTTTTTAAAGGAGTAAGGTGAGTATGGAACAGGATCAGTCCAGATATTTAACGGTACAAGCACTGACGAAATACATAAAGCGTAAATTCGATAAAGATCCCCATCTGTCGAATTTGTTTGTCAGAGGAGAAATATCCAACTTTAAACAGCATTCAAGCGGACATATGTACTTTACATTGAAAGATGACCGGGCAAGGATCCTTTCAGTCATGTTCTCAAGCCATAATCAACAGCTCAAGTTCAGGCCGGAAAGCGGTATGAATGTGCTGATACGCGGTGATATTTCCGTTTATGAAGCTGGTGGACAATATCAGATTTATGTAAAGGAGATGCAGCCGGACGGAATCGGTGAGCTTTACCTTGCATATGAACAATTAAAGGAAAAGCTTGATAAAGCCGGCTACTTTGATCAAGCGAGAAAAAGGATGATCCCGAAGTTCCCTTCCAGGATTGCAGTCGTTACATCCCCGACCGGTGCCGCGATAAGGGATATCATTACAACGATCAAGAGAAGATATCCAATCGGTGAAATCCTCATTTTCCCTGCCCTGGTCCAAGGTGAACGGGCGGCCGGTTCGATTGCGGGAGCCATAAAAAAAGCGAATGAAACTAAGGGTATCGATGTCTTGATCACGGGCCGCGGCGGTGGTTCCATTGAAGAGCTTTGGGCATTCAATGAAGAAATCGTGGCACGGGCGATTGTCGAATCTCGAATACCGGTGATTTCCGCTGTCGGACATGAGACGGACTTCACGATCGCAGATTTTGTAGCCGATCTGAGGGCGCCGACACCGACGGCAGCAGGTGAACTGGCGGTGCCTCATATCGATGATCTGCTCGAACGGATCATGAACCGTAAGTTAAGGATGATTAAATCATTCAAGGCAAAACTCCAATCTGAACGAAATCGCCTCAACGGCTTAACGAAATCATACGCATTAAGGAACCCACATACGTTGTATCAACAAAAGGTCGAGCATGTCGACAGATTGACGGAACAGTTGCAAAGAAATATTTCCTTGAACATATCCAGACAGAGGGATTCCCTGAAAGTGTTGGTTTCAAGGTTGGAGCGCGTACACCCATCCTTTACACTTAAGATCCAGCAGGACCGGGTGAAGTTCTTGCGGGAGCAAGTGGAAAAAGAGTTCAAGGGAGTACTTAAAGATAAAGCAAATAAGTTTCAATCGATCATCTCAACATTGGATGCACTGAGCCCATTGAAGGTCATGGAAAGGGGTTATAGCCTTGTCTATGGACCCAATGGAGAGCTGGTCAAATCCTCCCAACAAGTCTCAAGAGGGGACAAACTTGAAATCGGTGTCAAAGATGGTGCAATAATATGTGAAGTAGATACGATAAAGGAGCGAATTGATAATGGCAAAGACGAATGAAGAGCTGTCATTTGAAGAGGCAATGAAGCAACTGGAGGAAATCGTCGATAAATTGGAAGAAGGGGAAGTCCCTCTAGAGAAAGCGTTGCAGTTCTACCAAAAAGGGATGGAGCTATCCAAGTATTGTCACGATACCTTGAATAAAGCGGAGAATCAGTTAACCAAGATGATCACGGATGAAGGTGAAAAAGACTTCGAAATCAAAGAGGAGGAGTAGCACGTGAGCCTTCATGCTGACCTGGAAGTGTTCCAGCAAAAATACAAGAAGAAGATTGAAGAAATCATGACCGGTTATGTCGATGAGAAGAGTCTGCCATCCACTATTAGGGAAAGCATGATGTATTCTTTGAAGGCTGGCGGTAAAAGGATCAGGCCGATCCTACTATTGGCTGTCATCGAAGGATACGGAAAAGATCCCGTCCTCGGTATGAGAACGGCCGCTGCACTGGAAATGATCCATACATATTCTCTTATCCATGATGACCTTCCTTCTATGGACGACGATGATCTCAGGAGGGGAAAGCCAACCAATCACAAAGTATTTGGCGAAGCCATGGCCATTCTTGCCGGTGATGGGCTCTTAACCCTTAGCTTCCAGATCCTCACTGAAGATCCATTGCTCTTGAATGAACAAAAAGTCAACCTAGTGGCCTTGCTAGCGAAATGTGCCGGGGCAGAGGGGATGGTAGGTGGACAAGTCGCTGATATCGAAGGGGAAGACAAAACGCTGACAGTGGAAGAACTTGAGTCGATCCATGTCCGGAAAACAGGGAGATTATTAGTATTCAGTGCGCTTGCCGGGGCAATCATTTCCGGGGCTACACAAAAGGAACAGACCCAGCTTGAAAATTATGCTTACCATATCGGATTGGCATTCCAGATCCAGGATGACATCCTCGATATCGAAGGGGATGAAGAACTGATCGGCAAACCTGTCGGAAGTGATGAATCCAAGAAAAAAAGCACCTATCCGGGACTGTTGACTATGGCTGGGGCTAAGGATAAACTACACTACCATTTAGATGAAGCACTTCAATCGCTGAATGGCCTGGAGATGGATGTGTCATTACTGAAGCAAATTTCACATCTCATTGTCAATCGTAACCATTAGGGTTCATAATTATTTGAGGAAATCATAAAATATGATATAATACAGATATAAACATTTGGGTGGTGCAGTATTCTAGTCAATCCACCAATCCTGAAGGTGGGCCTAAAAATCCACTAAAGGGCACATCGATGAAGTTCCTGGACTTGGCTTGAGGCGCCCAGCTTTGGGTCATATCTGGGAGTAAGGCTTGAGGGCGATCCACAATGGCATGTGGGCGTTGACCCGCAAGCCGCGGAGGCTCTGTATCTTACGCTGGCATAATGCATGTGCAATAAGTACAGAGTATGAACCTGCGATCGTGATTGTAATAATCACTAGCAGCGTAGCCTGCCTTGAGTGAAGAGAGAGGGGATTATGGTTACAAAGTACACATCAGTTGGCCATTGATATGTGCTTTTTCGTCCATATGAAATCCTCTTTGCAAAAGAGGCTAAGGATTGTGTTAAGGATTGTTGAGGAAAACTCCTAGACTGTTCATTGGACATATATTGAGGATTATAGTGCGGACTAAGTGGTAATCCAGTCTAGCTTGTGGTGACGCGGCTAAGTCGGGTTTAAAGGGAAACCGCCGGTATGGCAACATCCGGTACCTGATTGGGAAAACCTACTGGACCTAAGCTGCAATTTTTACTCTCTATATGACCATCCAATTACATAGTACACAAACGATATATTTACACAGTAGAAACGGTGTGTGTAGACGATAATGAATGATACATTGAAAAACTCAATAAAATGGAGTGTCAGTATTGCCGTTATCACATTAGTGTTAGCGGCTATTTTTTCAGTTACATCAAATATGGTACTTAATGGAGTAGCTTGGGGAACAGGGCTTTTAGTGGTCCTTCTCATCGTTTGCATCGGTATTTTCTTTGATATGCTTGGAATTGCTGCGACAGCTGCGGATGAGACACCATTCCACTCAATGGCGGCAAAGAAGGTATACGGAGCAAAGTATTCCATTCGCATCGTCCGTAATGCCGATCGATTTGCAAGTTTCTGTAACGATGTGATCGGCGATATTTCGGGAATCATCAGCGGGACGGCTTCTGCTATTGTCATCATTCAGTTGGCGGTTTCCTTTCAATTGGAAGGCGGATCCCTTAAAGAGTATGTCGTAAGCGTAACGCTGACCAGCATCATCGCCGCCCTTACCGTTGGTGGCAAGGCACTGGGGAAAACGTTTGCGATAACTTACTCAAAGGATATAATATTTAGAGTCGGTACCGTTCTTCAATTTGTTGAAGATCGATTTCATATCGTGTTGATAAGTGATAAAAAGGATCAAAAGAAGAAAAAGCGAAAATCCGATAAATAAACTATTTTAGTCATGAAAGCGAGTGGACCCAATGGATTTATTATCAATAAAGGAGCCTTCTTTCCTAAAGACCCTTAGTAATAAGCAATTAGAAGAGCTCAGTCAAGAGATACGCCAGTTTCTGATTAAGAATTTATCTAAAACTGGGGGTCATATTGGTCCGAATTTGGGTGTCGTGGAGTTGACGGTCGCCCTTCATAAACATTTCAATAGTCCTGTTGATAAAATAATTTGGGATGTAGGGCATCAGTCCTATGTACATAAGATCTTGACCGGTCGGGCTTGTCAGTTTGATACATTGCGTCAGTATAAAGGCTTGTGTGGATTTCCTAAAAAATCAGAAAGCGAACATGATGTATGGGAAACGGGGCATAGTTCCACCTCCCTTTCCGCTGCAATGGGGATGGCAATCGCGCGTGATGTGAAAAAAGAAAAGTCCTTCATCATCCCTGTCATCGGCGACGGTGCCTTGACAGGTGGAATGGCTTTGGAAGCGCTGAATCACATCGGTCACGAAAAGAAGGACATGATTGTCGTACTGAACGATAACGAAATGTCCATCGCCCCGAATGTAGGCGCATTGCATAGTGTTCTTGGCAGGCTCCGCACCGCAGGAAAATATAATTGGGTAAAAGATGAGTTGGAGTATATCCTCAAAAGAATCCCGGCAGTAGGCGGGAAACTTGCTAGCACGGCTGAAAGGGTAAAGGACAGCCTGAAGTATCTGTTTGTCTCCGGGATGTTCTTTGAAGAACTCGGTTTCACTTATCTTGGCCCAATCGATGGCCATGACTTCGAAGAATTGGAAGAAAATATCCAATACGCAAAGAAAACCAAGGGACCTGTGCTTCTACACGTCATAACGAAGAAAGGGAAGGGGTTCCATCCGGCAGAGTCTGATAAAAAAGGCGACTGGCATGGAACCGGCCCATATAAGATTGATACAGGTGATCTGATCAAACCGATCAATGCACCTCCATCATGGAGTGGACTTGTAAGTGAGACGGTAAGGAAGATTGCCAGGACAGACGAAAGGGTTGTAGCCATTACACCGGCGATGCCGGTGGGATCCAAACTGTTGGGCTTTGCTGAAGAATTCCCGGACCGCATGTTCGACGTGGGGATCGCGGAACAACATGCCGCCACCGTTGCCGCCGGGCTTGCTACCCAGAATATGAAGCCATTCCTCGCCATCTACTCTACATTCCTGCAAAGGGCGTATGATCAAGTGGTGCATGACATTTGCAGGCAAAACTTGAATGTATTCATCGGGATCGATCGTGCGGGTCTGGTCGGAGCCGACGGGGAAACCCATCAAGGTGTATTCGATATCGCCTTCTTAAGGCATCTGCCAAACATCGTCATCATGATGCCGAAAGATGAGAATGAAGGCCAGCATTTAGTCAATACGGCATTACAATACAATGACGGACCGATTGCACTTCGATATCCTAGAGGGAATGGTTATGGAGTACCGATGGATGGGTCATTAAAGACGATTCCGATCGGGAAGTGGGAAACACTAAAAGACGGGGATGACGTGACAGTCCTGACATTCGGCACAACGATACCTATGGCACTCCAAGCCGCAAATGACCTTGAGGAACAAGGGGTTTCCGTGCGGGTGGTCAATGCTAGGTTCATCAAGCCGATGGATGAAGAAATGCTAAAGTCCATCTTTGAACAAAGCATGCCTGTCCTTACGATCGAAGAAGCGGTCCTTCAAGGTGGATTCGGGAGCGCAGTTCTGGAATTCGCTCAAGAAAATGGGTACAGGGATGCAGTCATCGACCGAATTGGAATCCCTGATTATTTCATCGAACATGGAAGTGTGAAGGAATTATTGAACGAAATCGGCATGACGAAAGAAAATGTCATGGACCGGATCCTGACAATCACTCCAAATAAACAAAAGAGGGCTTAACAAATTTATGAAGGTAAAAAAACAACGACTGGACGTCCTCTTAGTTGAAAGAGGACTTATTGAAACAAGGGAAAAAGCGAAAAGGGCGATCATGGCCGGCCTTGTCTACTCAAATGAGGAAAGGCTCGATAAACCCGGAGAAAAGGTGAATGAGGATGCCGAGCTGACCATCAAAGGTAAGATGATGCCATACGTTAGCCGTGGGGGACTGAAGCTTGAAAAGGCTTTGAAGGTTTTCGATCTTGATGTAAAGGATAAAGTCATGATCGACATCGGTTCTTCCACTGGTGGATTCACAGACTGCGCCCTCCAAAATGGAGCAGTGAAGTCCTATGCGATCGATGTCGGCTATAACCAATTAGCCTGGAAGCTAAGACAGGATGAACGGGTTGTTGTGATGGAAAGAACTAATTTCAGGTATGTGACCCCAGCCGATCTGCCGGGTGAGATGCCTGCCTTTGCATCGATCGATGTCTCTTTCATCTCGCTTTCACTGATCCTTCCTGTACTGAAGACCCTGTTGGTACCAGGCGGAGATTGCGTCGCGCTCATCAAGCCACAATTCGAAGCCGGAAAGGAACAGGTCGGTAAGAAAGGGATTGTACGCGACCCTAAGGTTCATCATGCAGTCATCGAGAAGATCATGGATTTGGCCGTCAGGGAAGGATACGCGATCCATGGACTATCCTATTCCCCGATCACCGGAGGAGACGGCAATATCGAATTCCTTATCCATATCCGTTGGACGGGGATGGATGATGATGGGAAATCACTTTTGACCGTCACCCCTCAAGAAGTGATAGAAGAGGCGCACAGTCAATTCAAGGCCCCCAACCAATAAACGTCCGGACTGCTCCTGTTGGGGGCAGTCTATTTTTTATGGCCAAAGGGTCTTATGTGAAAAGGGGTACACCAGCCGTCCATATGCCCATCGGTAGCCGTTTAGTCAATCTCATCTACCTCGGCTTTTCTGTTGTACTTATCCCTGAAATAGGCTACTATAAGCGTAGAGGTATAATTATACAGGCTTAATTTGATGTAAGAGGTGTAAGTTCTATGATGAACAAAGGACAACGACATATTAAAATAAGGGAAATCATTACGAATAGAGACGTCGAGACACAGGATGAACTGGTTGACAGCCTCAAGAATGCAGGTTTCAATGTCACTCAGGCTACGGTTTCAAGAGACATTAAAGAGCTGCATTTAGTCAAAGTCCCTCTGATGGACGGGCGCTATAAATACAGCCTTCCTGCAGATCAACGGTTCAATCCTCTTCTAAAATTGAAAAGGACCCTGACGGATGCATTTGTCAAGATCGATACAGCAGGACACATGCTTGTCATGAAAACCCTTCCCGGCAATGCCAACGCCATCGGCGCACTAATCGATAATCTGGACTGGGAAGAAATTCTTGGCACGATCTGTGGGGATGACACATGTCTCATCATTTGCAGGACGGAAGGCGAGACGAAAGTCATCACAGAGCGCTTCCTTGATATGTTATAAATAAGATTTGTCCGGATAGAAGTACTTTATATCATGATACGGGTGGAATGGAAGCTCCACCCGCTTTTAACTTTTAAAAAAACGTTGCATGAGCCCTATTAAGGGATTTGTACCTTATCAATTGAGGTGATCTTTTCTTGTTACAGGAATTATCCATTAAAAATTTTGCCATTATCGACTCATTGGCACTTTCATTTGAAGAGGGACTCACTGTCCTTTCGGGGGAGACGGGGGCAGGTAAATCAATCATCATTGATGCAATCCACCTCCTCGTCGGAGGACGCGGTTCTGCTGAATATGTGCGTCATGGTGAGAAAAAGGCCGAGATAGAAGGCTTATTCATTCTCGATGACGATGCCCACCCTTGTTATGAGAAAGCTTCTAGTTTTGGAATCGAAATTGAAGAAGGCATGATCATCCTCCGGCGGGAGATTTCTAATTCAGGTAAAAGTGTTTGCCGGGTGAATGGGAAATTGGTCACAATCGCCATCATGAGGGAGATCGGCGGGGCGCTGATTGATATTCATGGGCAACATGAACACCAGGAATTAATGAATGAGCATCTGCACCTTTCGCTTCTGGACCAATTTGGAGGCAGTGAGATTCAGCAGAATTTAACATCATATAGGGAAATCTATAAAGAATATAGCGGGATTCATAAGCAGTTGATCAGGCTCAATGAAAATGAACAAGAAATGGCACATCGGCTGGATCTCATTACGTTTCAGTTGAAGGAAATACAAGACGCGGATTTGAAGTTGAATGAAGACGACGAGCTTTTAGAAGAGAAGCGCAAGCTGACGAACTTTGAAAGATTGTTCGAAGCTCTTCAAACTTCGTATAACAGCATTCAAGATGAAGGCAAGGGACTTGATTGGACAGGACTTGCGATGAGTCATCTTGAAACAGCGGCGGATCTTGATCAACGTTATCAAAAAACGCTGGAATCGGTTTCGAATGCTTTTTATGTGCTCGAAGATGCCGTTCATCAAATCCGGGGTGATCTTGATCAGTTGGAGTTTGAGCCCAATCGGTTGGATTTCATTGAAACAAGACTGAACGAAATTAACGGATTGAAAAGAAAATACGGTTCCTCGGTGGAGGAAATCCTCTCTTACAGCTCCAAAATCGAAGAAGAAATAGAAACGATTGTGAACAAGGATTCCCATATTGTAGAACTGGAAAACAAATTGTCCTCCCTGGAAAAAGATCTCGTGATAGAAGCGAAGAATCTGACTCAATCAAGAAAAAAATGGGCCAAGAAATTGACGAAAAGCATCCACGAACAATTGAAGCAGTTATACATGGATAAAACAAAGTTCGAAGTCCGTTTCAGCGGTGATGAAGATCATCAACTTTTCGAGTTTTCGCGGTTTAAAAAAGACGGATGGGATGACATCGAGTTTTATATTTCCACAAACCCTGGCGAGCCTTTGAAACCATTATCAAGGGTGGCTTCTGGCGGCGAGCTATCGAGGATCATGCTGGCACTGAAGACGATCTTCTCCAAGCATCAAGGCATTACGTCGATCATTTTTGATGAGGTCGATACAGGAGTGAGCGGTAGGGTGGCTCAAGCCATTGCTGAAAAAATATATCAGGTTGCAACCCATTCCCAAGTTATGTGCATTTCACACTTGCCGCAGGTTGCCGCAATGGCAGATAGTCATTTGTTCATTTCAAAACAGCTTCAAAATGGCAGAACAAGTACCTCTGTCAAGCGACTGGAGGAAAATGAGAAGGTTAGAGAAATTTCCCGGATGATTTCTGGGGTGGAAATTACCGACCTGACACAGGAGCATGCAAAAGAGCTTCTCCAATTGGCGAGTTCAATTAAAAATATTTGAAAAAGCTATCCATACAGGGTAGCTTTTTTTCTTTATTACCAGTTATAAATGTAGGTATTAAAGGCTAAATTAAGACTGTAGCCAAGTAAGTGAGTGTGCAACCTGAAGCGAGGAGAGTGAAAAGAGTGAGTGTAGATTTTTTCAGGAAATTCATAGGTGGAATTCTCCTTGTTTCGCTTTGTTTTTTTGGATTTTATGAACCTGTTCAACAATTAGTGAAGATGCCGAATTCAATCAGCGTGATGGAAGGGGATCAAGTTGCTCTCCCTAAGGCTTCATCCGTTACTGCGATGAGTTCGTATAACAATAAAAATGTCGGGGTCACTGATGAGAAGGGACTTCTATCCATCCAGGGCAAATCGGTAGGAAAAGATGAAGTCGTACTCGAATTGGCCGGGCTCCCGGTGAAAAAAGTGAATGTAGAAGTACTGAAAGATTTTAAAGTCATTCCGGGAGGTCAATCAATCGGAGTCAAGTTGAATACCGTCGGGGTGCTGGTCGTTGGCCACCACTTGGTCGCAACGGAGAAAGGGAAGGTGTCCCCCGGAGAGAAAGCGGGAATTCAAGTCGGGGATATGATTACAGAAATTAACGGCAAGAAGATCGAACAGCTTGCTGATGTAGCTCCTTTCGTTCAGAAGGCTGGAGAAGAATCGAAGAGTATGGATGTTGTATTGAAGCGGGAAGACGAAGTTGTAAAAACGTCATTGCTCCCCTTGAAAGAAGAGGGGGAAGAAACATACAAGCTTGGTCTGTATATTCGTGATTCTGCAGCGGGCATCGGCACGATGACGTTCTTTGATCCAAATTCCAAGAAATACGGGGCATTGGGGCATGTGATCTCGGACATGGATACAAAGAAACCAATCGTAGTGGAAGACGGTGAAATCGTAAATTCTGAAGTGACATCGATTGAGAAGGGAAGCGGGGGTAAGCCCGGGGAAAAGCTTGCGCGCTTTTCTGCAGACCGTAACGTCATCGGGAATATTACCCGAAACAGTCCTTTCGGGATCTTTGGCAAGCTGAATCAGTCAGTAGAGAATAACGTGCTCGATAAGCCGATGCAGATCGCCTTGTCGCACCAAGTGAAAGAGGGGCCAGCTGAGATCCTGACCGTAGTGGATGGAAGTAAAGTGGAAAAGTACGACATTGAAATTGTCAGTACGATCCCGCAAAAGTTCCCTGCCACAAAAGGGATGGTCATCAAAGTAACTGATCCTGAATTATTGGAAAAAACGGGCGGGATCGTCCAAGGGATGAGTGGGAGCCCGATCATTCAGGATGGGAAACTAATCGGTGCAGTCACCCATGTATTCGTCAACGATCCGACCAGCGGATATGGAGTTCACATAGAATGGATGCTGAGTGAGGCCGGTATTGATATTTATAAACAAAATCATGAAAGAGCAAGCTGACTATTTCAAACCCTTGTAAGGTGCCCGGATCATCGTGGTACTTGGAAGGGTTCTTTTTTTGCTTGTGAAACGGAACAATTTGTCGGAGAAGGTACCGGATTATTATAAGGGCAACTTATCACAAGGATTTGTAATAACACTGTAATATTGTTAAAATAAAGATTATTCGACAAAAGTGCGTTTGATTATCGAAAGCGGTCGAAAATTAGAGGAAAACTAAGTAAACAAGAGAAAATAATATATTTTTTGGTATTTTTTAAAAAATAAAAGGATTTTTGGTTGCATTGTCGAAAAAGTAATTTAGAATAAAAAATAGACACATGAATTATTATGGATTCGAGGAGGAAACCTGTAGTGAAATCAATTAAAGTTTGTGTAGTGGATGATAATAGGGAATTAACATCTTTACTGGAGGATTATATCGCGTCGCAAGATGATATGGAAGTGGTCGGGATCGCTCATAACGGCCAAGAGTGCCTAGATTTAATGGAAGAAGTCAATCCGGATGTTTTGGTACTGGATATCATCATGCCGCATCTGGATGGTCTTGCGGTACTTGAGCGCCTCCGTGAGAGAAGTACCATTCCCAATGTCATCATGCTTACGGCCTTTGGCCAAGAGGATGTAACGAAGAAGGCCGTCGACCTTGGAGCATCTTATTTTATCCTTAAGCCATTCGATATGGAGAATCTTGTCAGTCATATCAGGCAAGTCAGCGGAAAATCAAATCCAATCATTAAGAAACATTCCTCATCCAGATTAACTACAGAATCCAAGCCGAGAAACCTAGATGCAAGTATTACGAGCATCATCCATGAAATTGGTGTTCCTGCACATATCAAAGGATATTTATACTTAAGAGAAGCGATTTCCATGGTATATAACGACATCGAGTTGCTTGGATCCATCACAAAGGTTCTTTATCCTGATATCGCCAAGAAGTATAATACAACGGCATCCCGTGTGGAACGTGCAATCCGTCATGCAATCGAAGTTGCATGGAGCAGGGGGAATATCGATTCGATCTCTTCCTTATTCGGATATACCGTCAGTATGTCCAAGGCGAAGCCTACAAACTCTGAATTCATCGCGATGGTGGCGGACAAGCTGCGACTAGAGCACAAGGCTTCTTGAAAGGATAAGTGATCCTTTTCCCATTGTCATAGACATATACACACAGAACCCGATAAATGGATCATTTATTGGGTTTTTTATTTCTTCAAGAGGGCAATTACACATATAATTGCGGGAAGGAATTATGAAATGAAGTAAATTTTATTTACGGGAAGTGACGAAATGACACTGATATTTGCCCATAGAGGATCGGCGGGAACTCATCCCGAGAACACGATGGACGCTTTTCTTGAGGCGGAAAGAGTCAAGGCGGATGGGATTGAATTGGATGTCCAATTGACGAAGGATGGTGAGGTAGTTGTCATCCATGATGAAACGGTGGATCGAACGACAAATGGCAAAGGATATGTAAAGGATTCCCACTTTAAGGACCTGAGGAAATTACATGCCAATTATACGTTCAAGAAGAAATATTTCCACAAACATAAGATTCCGACTCTTGAAGAGGTATTTGACTGGATGAAGGAGAATCAACTTGTTTGTAATATTGAGTTGAAGAACAGCATCATTGAATATGAAGGCCTTGAAGAGAAAGTGATAGACATGATCAATCGATACAGCTACACGGATCGTACGGTGATTTCTTCTTTTAATCATTACTCCATTGTCGCTTGCAAGCAGCTGGATCCTTCGTTGAATATCGCGCCATTGTATTCAAATGGGTTATATATGCCTTGGCTCTATGCAAAATCCTTAGGGGCGGAAGCCATTCACCCCAATCAGAAAGTGGCATCGGATGACATCGTCATCGATTCAATGAAGAATGGCATTGCGGTCAGGCCATATACCGTCAATAAAGAGACGCAGATGAAGAGGTTCTTCGCAGTCGGATGCTCTGCAATCGTGACCGACTATCCCGAACGGGCCATAGCGGTGCGGGGGGGATAAAAGTAAAAAAAGCTAACGTCTGCTACGAGACGTTAGCTTTTTTTGTTGAAACGGTCTTGTACTTTGTTTCTTTTGCGATCCCTGTGAAGAATGAAGCCAGCAATAAATCCCAGGCCGAGGATGAATAACATCAAGCCTGTCAGGAATTGCAACCAAAGAAAGGGGAACGGCGCCTGTAGAATGCCGAATGACATATCCCGCATTAATTTAATACCCAGTGCTGCCAGTCCCCCGGGAATCACCATGATGATCAGTGCTATGATACGTACCATTATGGACAAAGCTCCTTTGTATCTACTACTAGAAATTCTAACTCCAACTAGAAAATTGTCAAGCAGTTGGCTGTATTGTAAAATAGAGAAGGTACATGAAATAATTTGCACGTGTTTAAACTTGGGGTGAAAAATATTGCAAAATGTGTTGATTATCGGAGGGGGCAAAGGTGGTACGGCCATCTTGAAGATCCTCCGCGAAGTCACGTTGATGAAAGTGATCGCTATCACGGATGTTAATGAAGATGCCAAAGGATTACAAGTGGCGAAAGAGTGTGGAATTCCCTTCGGAAGGGATTGGAGGGAATTCCTGGACGATACAGTTGATATTGTCATCGAAGTCACCGGGGATCAACAAGTCTTTGAAGAGGTAAGGGAAGCCAGGGGGAAGAACACCGTGCTCATTCCGGGCAGTGTCGCATTCTTGATCTCAAAATTATTGGAAGAAAAGGAAGACCTTATTCATCAGCTGACGAGTGAATCATTCAAACGTGATCTGATCTTCAATTCAACCGACGATGGAATGGTCGGTATAGATTCAAAAGGGATTGTCATGTTGTTCAATAAAAGTGCGGAGCGCATGATCGGTGCTGATGGGGAATACGTCATGGGCAAGCATATCAACGATGTGATTCCTGAAAGTAAGCTTACCACAACATTGGAGACAAGACGGACTGAGGTCAATCAGGAAGTTGTACTGGAGAATGGCCTGAAAATCATTTCCAACAGGATTCCGATGATTACGGAAAATGATGAAGTGATGGGAGCATTCACCGTATTTAAAGACATCACTGAAGTTGTGAATCTTGCGGAAGAAATAACGAATCTGAAAGAAATCCAGACGATGCTTGAAGCAATCATCCATTCAAGTGATGATGCCATCTCGGTGGTCGATGAAGAAGGTAAGGGCATCCTCATCAATCCGGCATATACAAGGATAACGGGGCTGACTCAGGAAGAGGTAATAGGAAAGCCTGCGACCACAGACATATCCGAAGGTGAAAGTATCCACCTGAAAGTATTGCAGACAAGAAGGGCCATTCGTGGAACAAGGATGCGGGTGGGGCCGAAGCGGAAGGAAGTCATCGTGAATGTTGCTCCGATCATTGTCGATGGAAAGCTGAAAGGTAGTGTTGGCGTCATCCATGATATGTCTGAAATTCAGTCACTCACTCAGGAGCTTGACAGGGCGAGGAAAATTATCAGGACCCTAGAAGCGAAATATATGTTTGAAGATATCATAGGTGAATCCGAAGAAATGAAGATTGCGGTAGAACAAGCAAAGCTGGGTGCGAAGACCCCTGCCACCGTTCTGTTGAGAGGGGAATCAGGCACCGGTAAGGAATTGTTTGCACATGCCATACATAATGCAAGTGACCGCAAGTTCAATAAATTCCTTCGGGTGAATTGTGCTGCCATTTCGGAAAGTCTTCTTGAGAGTGAGTTGTTCGGATATGAAGAGGGGGCGTTTTCCGGTGCGAAACATGGAGGGAAACGTGGAATTTTTGAGGAAGCGGATAAAGGAAGCATATTCCTGGATGAAATAGGTGAGCTCAGTGCAGGTACACAGGCCAAATTACTGAGGGTCCTGCAGGAGAGTGAAATTGTGCGGGTAGGCGGCACGAAATCAATCAATATCAATGTCCGGGTCATCGCGGCAACAAACGTGAATCTCGAGAAAGGCATTGCTGATGGTTCATTCAGGGAAGATCTGTATTATCGATTGAATCGGATGCCGATTCAAATTCCGCCACTCAGGAACAGAAAGAGTGATATCCCGTTGATCTGTGAGAGTCTCATTACGAAACTCAACCAGGATTATGGGAGAAATGTTGAAGGTATCACTGAAAAGGCTGTCGGTCGGTTGATGGACTATCACTGGCCGGGGAATGTACGTGAACTTGAGAACGTACTTGGGAGGGCGATGATTTTCATGGAGTATAACGAAACCTCTATCGATGAACATCACTTGCCTGCCCTGGAAAAAAGAGAAGGCGAGAAGCCGGCCTATAAAGGGTATATAGGTGTCACTGAACCGAAGGATTTGGGCTCGCGGCTTGAGGAGTATGAAAAGAAGATAATTCAAGACGTTTTAGAGCAGAATAATGGTAATAAGACAGCCACCGCTAAGATACTTAACGTTTCAGTGAGGAACTTATACTACAAACTTGAAAAATACAACATTGAAAAAAATAGCATGAAATAATTTGCATAGTGTGAAATAATTTGCATGCATCGTAATCGGTGATGAAGCGTTTTCAGTGGTTTTTAAAGTTGGCACGCTTTTTGCATGTATGGATAATGGGAACAATATTTTTTGAAGGGGTTGAAACATACATTCATGAATCTACAGTCTTTAGTGGAGAAAGCAACCCAGAAAGCGAACTCTGTTGTAGCCGTAGCTGCTGCAGAAGATAAAGAAGTGCTGGAAGCCGTTGGTATGGCAGTGGACAAACAGATGGCCGACTTCATCCTCTTTGGAGATAAAGAAAAGATTGAAGCCATCCTAGGAGAGGTTGCCCCGCACCTACTCTCTAACGATGCGCTCAGAATCAAGCACGCTGCTTCACCTGTCAAAGCTTGTGAACTCGCAGTGAAGTCAGTCAGGGAGAATGAGGCAGGTGCCTTAATGAAAGGGAATGTCCCGACTGCAGTCATATTAAAAGCAGTATTGAATAAGGAATGGGGTCTGCGCACGGGCAATGTCCTGTCCCATGTTGCTGCGTTTGAAATAGCAGGTTTCGATCAACTCATCTTTGTGACGGATGCTGCCATGAATATCGCACCAGACATAAACCAGAAGGTACAAATTATTCAAAATGCGGTTGCGACCGCATCCTCGATAGGTGTGACCATGCCGAAAGTGGCTCCACTCGCAGCAGTCGAAGTGGTGAACCCTTCCATGCAGGCAACCGTTGATGCAGCATCGTTGACGATGATGAATCAAAGGGGTCAAATCAAGAATTGTATAGTCGATGGGCCTCTTGCCCTTGATAATGCAGTCTCTAAGCATGCTGCAGAGCATAAGGGAATCCACAGTGATGTGGCCGGACAAGCCGATATCCTGCTTGTGCCGAATATTGAAACAGGCAATGCATTATACAAATCACTCATTTACTTTGCCAAAGCGAAAGTAGGAGCAGTGATCGCAGGTGCAAAAGCACCGATCGTGTTAACATCCAGAGCAGACAGTGCCGAAAGTAAATTATACTCACTTGCACTGGCGATTTGCTCTGCTACGAATGAATAAATCAACTTACAAAACTGGGGAGGAAATACAAATGAAAATTTTCAGCTATATGGAACAATATGATTATGAGCAATTGGTATTCTGTCAGGACGAAGTGTCCGGCTTAAAGGCGATCATCGCCATCCACGATACAACGCTTGGTCCGGCACTTGGCGGAACCCGCATGTGGACATATGAATCCGAAGAAGCAGCAATCGAAGATGCACTTCGTTTAGCTCGTGGGATGACTTACAAAAATGCTGCAGCAGGACTTAACTTAGGTGGAGGGAAAACGGTTATCATCGGAGATCCTCGCAAAGACAAAAACGAAGAAATGTTCCGTGCTTTCGGACGTTACATCCAAGGATTGAATGGACGTTATATCACGGCTGAGGACGTGGGTACGACTGTAGCCGATATGGATTTGATCCATGAAGAGACTGATTACGTAACGGGTATTTCACCTGCATTCGGTTCTTCAGGGAACCCTTCTCCGGTGACCGCTTATGGAGTTTACCGCGGTATGAAAGCAGCGGCTAAAGAAGCATTTGGTACAGACTCACTTGAAGGGAAAACAATCGCCGTCCAAGGTGTAGGGAACGTTGCTTACAACATGTGTAAACATTTACACGAAGAAGGGGCGAAACTGATCGTAACGGATATCCATAAGGAATCAGTAGACCGTGCAGTGAATGATTTCGGTGCAAAAGCGGTAGATCCTTCAGAAATTTACAGCGTAGACTGTGACATCTTTGCGCCATGTGCACTGGGAGCGATCATCAATGATGAAACGATTTCACAAATTAAAGCGAAGGTGATTGCAGGCGCTGCAAATAACCAACTTAAAGAGACTCGTCACGGAGATGCCATCCATGAAATGGGTATCGTATATGCACCTGATTATGTCATCAATGCCGGTGGAGTCATCAACGTAGCGGACGAACTTTATGGTTATAACAACGAAAGAGCCATGAAGAAAGTAGAACAGGTTTATAACAATGTAGAACGCGTAATTGAAATCGCGAAGCGTGATAACATCCCTACCTATGTAGCTGCAGATCGCATGGCGGAAGAAAGAATCGAAAAAATGCGTCGTTCAAGAAGTCAATTCTTGCAAAACGGACAACACATCTTAAGCAGACGCGGATAAACATGGGGAACGCTTGACTTCTATGAAGTGAAGCGTTTCTTACCTGAAAGCTCTGTTAACAAAGAAAAGGATGCGAACAAGGGGTTATCTGTCATAGGGGGAAATTCAAATACAGAACTATACAATACAGCTACCCAAATGGAGGTAACGGCAGTGCAAGAAATGAAACATCGAATCTTAGTCATTAATCCAGGATCGACATCCACAAAGATCGGGGTCTTCGATGATGACCGGTCGATCTTTGAAAAAACGATCCGTCACGAAACAGAAAAAATAAACGAATTCCCAAATATCATCGACCAGTATGAATTCCGAAAGGACACCATTCTTCAGACTTTGGATGAAGAAGGTATCAATATCAGTAAACTCAGTGCGGTATGCGGACGTGGCGGTTTGCTCAGGCCTATTGAAGGTGGAACGTATCTTGTGAATGATGAAATGCTTAAAGACTTGAGGGATGGATATTCCGGTCAGCATGCTTCGAATCTAGGTGGGATACTGGCCTTTGAAATTGCATCAGGGCTAAATATTCCTTCCTACATCGTCGACCCTGTCGTGGTGGACGAGCTTCAGCCTCTTGCACGGATTTCCGGATTCTCACTCATTGAACGCAAAAGTATTTTCCATGCGCTGAATCAAAAGGCCGTGGCCAGAAGAGTCGCGAAACAAATCGGGAAAAGGTATGAAGATCTCAATCTAATCGTTACCCATATGGGGGGCGGAATCACAGTCGGGGTCCATCATAATGGCAGAGTGATCGACGTGAACAATGGTTTACATGGAGACGGTCCATTCAGTCCTGAACGTGCAGGTACCGTACCTGCAGGTGATCTGGTTGATTTATGCTTCTCCGGTCATTATTACAGAGATGAGATCATGAAGAAACTGGTCGGTCAAGGTGGATTGGTAGGTTACCTTGGTACGAGTGATGCCGTGAAAGTGGAAAAGATGATTGAAAACGGCGATGAAAATGCAAAAGAAGTATACGATGCCATGGCTTATCAAATTGCCAAGGAAATAGGCTCAGCCAGTGCAGTTCTTAATGGAAAGGTCGATGCCATTGTCCTAACGGGCGGCTTGGCATATGGAAAAGAATTCGTCAAAGCCATCAGTGAAAGAATCAATTGGATTGCAGACGTCATCATCCATCCGGGTGAAAATGAGCTGCAGGCCCTCGCTGAAGGTGCATTGAGAGTGTTAACCAATGAAGAAAACTATAAAGAATATCCTGGGACGGTAAAGAAAGAAGCCACGGTATAGACATGAGGAGGATGGAACTTTGGCACAAGAATATGATCTAGTCATTCTGGGCGGGGGTACAGGCGGTTATGTAGCCGCAATCCGCGCCTCACAATTAGGTTTAAAAACAGCGATCGTTGAAAAAGGGAAGCTTGGGGGCACTTGCCTTCATAGAGGTTGCATCCCTAGTAAAGCGCTTTTACGTAGTGCGGAAGTATACGCGACGGCTAAGCACAGTGAAAATTTCGGGGTGAACATCAATGGAGTGGAACTGGATTTCACAAAGGTCCAGTCACGTAAAGACGGAATTGTCGAGCAGCTTCATAAAGGTGTCCAGCACTTGATGAAACAAGGGAAAATAGATGTATTTGAAGGCATCGGACGCATTCTAGGGCCTTCCATCTTTTCCCCAATGCCCGGCACCATCTCAGTGGAGATGAATAACGGCGAAGAAAATGAGATGTTGATTCCGAAGAATGTAATCGTTGCCACGGGGTCTCGCCCTCGTTCACTTCCTGGCCTTGAAATTGACGGAGAATACGTCCTGTCTTCTGATGAAGCGCTTTCGCTTGAAGAACTGCCGAAATCAATCATCATAGTAGGTGGTGGCGTGATCGGGATCGAGTGGGCTTCCATGTTGTCGGACTTCGACGTCGAAGTAACAGTAGTCGAGTATGCGGACAAAATCGTCCCGACGGAAGATCATGAAATTTCAAAAGAAATGCAGCGTTTGATGAAGAAGAAAGGCGTTAAAATCGTGACAGGTGCAAAAGTCCTTCCGGAATCACTTCAAAAAGGGGAAGGAACCGTAACGATCAACGCAGAACATAAAGGCGAAGAAAAATCATTCACAGCCGAAAAAATCCTGGTTTCAGTCGGCAGGCAGGCAAATGTAGAAGGCATCGGCCTTGAAAACACGGATATTAAAATCGAAAAAGGCTTTATCGAAGTGAATGCCTTTTTCCAGACAAAGGAATCTCACATCTATGCAATCGGGGATGTCATCGGCGGCCTTCAGCTTGCGCATGTCGCTTCTCATGAGGGGATCACGGCTGTGGAACACATGGCTAATGAAAATCCACATCCGATCGATTATTCACTTATCTCGAAATGCATTTACAGCAATCCGGAAATCGCCAGTGTAGGCATGACCGAGCAAGAGGCAAAGGAAAAGGGCTTTGAACTTAAAGTAGGGAAGTTCAGCTTCAGAGCCATTGGAAAGGCGCTTGTATACGGTGAGTCTGATGGATTCGTGAAAATCATTGCGGATAAAGAAACGGACGATATCCTCGGTGTCCATATGATCGGTCCACATGTAACCGACATGATTTCAGAAGCAGGACTTGCACGTGTATTGGATGCGACACCTTGGGAAATCGGTCATACCATCCATCCGCATCCTTCCCTATCAGAAGCGATCGGTGAAGCCGCACTCGCAGTGGACGGAAAAGCGATCCATTCATAAAATCATGAATTTTTTTGAGGGAGAATGACTTCTCCCTCACATATAGACTTTAACCTGCAGGAGGTAAATAAGATGGCTGAGAATCGTCATGAAGAATTAGGTCTCTCAAATGAAAAAGTGTTAGAAATGTATGAAACGATGCTACTTGCTAGAAAAATCGATGAGCGTATGTGGTTATTGAACCGTTCCGGTAAGATTCCTTTCGTTATTTCATGTCAGGGACAAGAAGCAGCACAAATCGGGGCTGCATTTGCACTCGACACTGAAAAGGACTATGTCCTTCCTTACTATCGTGATATGGGGGTTGTCCTTACGTTTGGTATGACTGCCAAGGAATTAATGCTTTCCGGTTTTGCCAAAGCAGAAGATCCAAACTCAGGTGGGCGCCAGATGCCAGGACACTTCGGTCAAAAGAAAAATAATATCGTGACCGGCTCTTCACCTGTTACGACCCAGGTCCCACATGCTGTCGGCATTGCACTCGCTGGTAAAATGGAAAAGAAAGACCTGGTTACGTTCGTAACATTCGGCGAAGGTTCTTCCAACCAGGGTGACTTCCATGAAGGCGCTAACTTCGCTGGTGTACATAAGCTTCCGGTTATCTTCATGTGCGAAAACAATAAATACGCAATCTCTGTTCCGATTGAAAAACAATTGGCGTGTGAAAACGTATCGGACCGTGCAATAGGATACGGAATGCCTGGTTATACCGTTGATGGAAATGATCCTCTTGAAGTATATAAAGCAGTTAAAGAAGCAGCAGACCGCGGCCGCCGCGGCGAAGGCCCTACACTGATCGAAACGGTATCATACCGTTTGACTCCTCACTCTTCTGATGATGACGACAGAAGCTACCGTTCTCCAGATGAAGTGGCAAAAGCTAAGACGAACGATCCGATCATTACGTTCGGTGCTTATTTGAAAGAAACGGGCGTCATGAACGATGAACTTGAAAAAGAAATCAATGATCGCGTGATGAAGCAAGTGAATGAAGCAACAGACTATGCAGAAAACGCTCCATATGCTGAGCCTGAATCAGCAATGAAGTATGTATACGCAGAAGAAGAGTAAGGGGGAATAGATAATGCCAGTAATTTCATACATTGATGCCGTAACAATGGCAATTAGAGAAGAAATGGAACGAGACGAGAAAGTATTCGTCCTTGGTGAAGATGTCGGGAAAAAGGGCGGAGTATTCAAGGCGACTCACGGATTGTATGATCAATTCGGGGAAGAACGTGTGATTGATACACCACTTGCTGAATCTGCCATCGCAGGGGTGGGAATCGGTGCTGCAATGTACGGTATGAGACCGATCGCTGAAATGCAATTCGCCGATTTCATCATGCCTGCCGTTAACCAGATCATTTCTGAAGCGGCACGTATCCGTTATCGTTCAAACAATGACTGGAGCTGTCCGATGGTCATCCGTGCACCATACGGAGGCGGCGTACACGGAGCATTATATCACTCACAATCTGTTGAGGCAGTATTCGCCAATCAGCCTGGTCTGAAGATTGTTATGCCGTCGACTCCTTACGATGTAAAAGGGCTACTGAAAGCGGCAATCCGTGATGAAGATCCGGTTCTATTCTTTGAGCATAAACGTGCATACCGCTTGATCAAAGGGGAAGTTCCCGAAGATGATTATACGCTTCCAATCGGAAAGGCTGACGTTAAGCGTGAGGGTGAAGACATTACTGTCATCACATACGGACTATCCGTCCACTTCGCCCTACAGGCAGCGGAAAAGCTTGCGCAGGATGGGATCGAAGCGCATATCCTTGACTTAAGAACCATCTATCCGCTGGATAAGGAAGCGATCATCGAAGCAGCATCAAAGACAGGTAAAGTACTTCTTGTGACGGAAGATAATAAAGAAGGAAGCATCATGGGTGAGGTTTCGGCAATCATTGCAGAGAACTGCTTATTCGAGCTTGATGCACCGATCAAACGTCTTGCAGGACCTGATGTCCCTGCAATGCCATATGCACCTACTATGGAGAAATACTTTATGATCAACCCGGACAAAGTAGAAAAAGCGATGCGAGAGCTTGCAGAATTTTAATTCATTTAACATATTGAATGCAAAACGTTAGGAGGGTTCCTCATGGGTATTGAAAAGATGAAGATGCCGCAATTAGGGGAAAGTGTTACAGAAGGTACAATTAGTAAATGGTTGGTATCGCCCGGTGATACGGTTAACAAATATGATCCGATTGCAGAAGTGCAAACGGATAAAGTAAACGCTGAAGTTCCATCTTCTTTTACTGGGACGATCAAGGAATTGATCGCTGAAGAAGGGGATACACTTGAAGTCGGCGAAATTATCTGTTCGATTGAAGTAGAGGGAGCAGGCTCTGCCCCTTCGGAAGATGCGCCAAAGGAAGAGAAGAAGGAAACTGCAGCTGAAAAGAAACCTTCGCAATCACCTGCTGGGGCACCTAAAAAAGAAGCTGGAAACAAAGCCAGGTATTCTCCTGCTGTATTGAAGCTATCCCAAGAGCATGATATCGACTTGAATCTTGTGGAAGGGACCGGTAACGGAGGACGCATCACAAGAAAAGACCTGAAGAAAATCATCGAGTCAGGCAATATTCCTAAAGCAGCAGATGCTGCACCACAAGCGGAATCTGCACCTGCTCCACAGCAGGCTCCAGCACAGCCTGCTGCAACTCAGAAGCAGGCAGCACCTGCACCGAATGTACCAGTGATGCCGGGAGATATCGAAATTCCGGTTACAGGCGTTCGTAAAGCGATCGCTTCCAATATGGTAAGAAGCAAGCACGAAGCTCCTCACGCATGGACGATGATGGAAGTCGATGTGACAAACCTGGTGGAATACAGAAATTCACTTAAGAATGAGTTTAAACAGCGTGAAGGCTTCAACCTGACATTCTTCGCCTTCTTCGTTAAAGCTGTATCGCAAGCCCTTAAAGAATTCCCGCAAATTAATTCAATGTGGGCAGGCGATAAAATCGTTCAAAAGAAAGACATCAACATTTCGATTGCCGTTGCAACGGATGATGCATTATTTGTCCCTGTCATCAAAAATGCAGATGAAAAAACGATTAAAGGCATTGCCCGTGAAATTACGGAACTTGCTGGAAAAGTTCGAAGCGGCAAGATGAAATCAGAAGATATGCAGGGTGGAACCTTTACAGTGAATAATACCGGGTCTTTCGGCTCTGTCCAATCGATGGGTATTATCAACTATCCACAGGCTGCGATCCTTCAAGTTGAATCAATCGTAAAACGTCCTGTCGTCATGAATAATGGCATGATTGCCGTACGCGATATGGTGAATCTGTGTATGTCACTTGATCACCGTGTCCTTGACGGCCTGGTTTGCGGCAGATTCCTGCAAAGAATCAAAGAAATTTTGGAGAATACGTCTAAAGAAAACACTTCTGTATATTAATAATCGGGCTTTATCTTGTAAGTGAGGTAACCTAGGTTCGAAAAAGGACTGACCTGAGCGGTTAGTCCTTTTTCTTTTTTTTGTAAATGGTTATTAGTTCCTTGAACGAAGTGCTCACTTCCTCTGAATTCTGGGATATAGTACCGGAATATTCCTAGAAGAATAATCTTCAAAGAATATCACTTTTTCACGTAGTACTTTGTTTACGGTTGGATTTCTTGAATAAATCAGCCTATCCCCTATTTCTTATTTTTAATAAACAATTTTATTGTGATGTAGGACCTCCGCCCATTTACCCGCGTTTTTTCAACTGTAATCAACCATTATTCCTGAAATTATGGAATACGTGCGACTTTCATCCTTTTTTAAAAATATAGGAATCCTACCATTCGTTCATTTTCTGAAAATTCAGATTTGAAACGACAATTAATTACAACATTTTACAATTATACTTGGTTATCTTTGGTGTAACACCTACATTTTTCCAAGTGGGTGAGTATGAGGAGGTGAGTCTTGGAAGGAAACATCAATTACATTCGGGAGGGAATTAAATGAGGGGAAGAAGTAAAAGAAAGTGGTTTTCGATTCTATTGACCCTAGTAATGTTCATTCCACTAATGTTTCCATTTAACACAAACGCAGCAAGTACCTCAATGCCAAGTTTATCAAAAGGCAAAGCTTCTACATCGGCAAATGATACTGCAAAGGTAAGTCCACAATCGAAAATCACATCAACATTGCAAGATCAATTCAAAAAAGATAAGCACGTCACATACTTAGTGAAGTTCAAGGAGCAAGTGGACACTAAGGGCGTAGCGGAAAAAGCGACTGAAAAAGCCGACAAACTAAAGCTTACAGCTAACGATAAAAAGCTGCTGAAGCGGAATATGGTAGTTTCAGAACTACGTGCCACTGCACTTGAAACTCAAGCAGAAGTGAAAAAATACTTAAACAAACAGAAAAAGAGCGGTGCGGTTAAAAATGTAAAAGAATTTTACGTTGTGAATGGTATGGCTGTCACGAGTACAAAGGAAGTCATGGAGAAAATCGCTCATTTCCCTGAAGTGGCGAAAATTTTGCCGAATGAAACACGTCAGCTCATCCAGCCGGTTAAAGCAGAAGGTTCTGCAGCAACGATGGTTGTGAAAACGGCTGAAGAAGCGGACAATAATCCAGCTTCCATCGAGTGGAACCTCGAGCAGATTGGTGCTCCGGCCGTATGGGATATGGGGATCGACGGGGCTGGGACAGTCGTTGCTTCCATCGATACGGGTGTTCAATGGAATCACCCGGCATTGAAGGAAAAATACAGGGGGTATGATCCACAGAACCCGGATACACCTGACAATGAATTCAACTGGTTCGATGCAACAGCAGGTCAGAGCACTCCATATGATGACAGGGGGCACGGCACCCATGTAACTGGTACAATGGTAGGCTCTGAACCAGATGGAAACAACCAGATTGGTGTGGCTCCTGGAGCAAAGTGGATCGCGGTTAAGGCATTCACTGCCAATGGAGGAACAGATGTGGACTTATTAGAGGCAGGGGAATGGATACTTGCCCCGACTGATGCAGAAGGCAATCCACATCCTGAAATGGCTCCTGATGTAGTCAATAACTCTTGGGGAGGCGGCCCCGGCTTGGATGAATGGTACCGTGACATGGTTGCTGCGTGGAGAGCGGCGGAGATCTTCCCAGAATTCTCCGCAGGAAACACGACTTTATTCAACCCAGGTGGGCCAGGTTCGGTAGCGACACCTGCGAACTATCCTGAGTCGTTTGCTACAGGGGCGACTGACAGCAGTAATCGCCTCGCAAGTTTCTCATTGCAAGGGCCATCACCTTATGGTGAAGTCAAACCTGAAATCTCAGCTCCAGGTGTGAACATCCGTTCATCTGTCCCTGGAAGCAATTATGAAGGCGGCTGGAACGGTACATCGATGGCCGGTCCTCACGTATCAGCGGTTGCCGCATTGTTAAGACAGGTCAATTCAGACTTGACCGTTGATGATATTGAAGAAATCCTGACTTCAACAGCAGTGCCGTTGACTGATGGCACATTCCCTGAATCTCCAAATAATGGGTATGGTCATGGGCTTGTGAATGCATTTGATGCAGTCTCATCAGTCATGAGCGGAATCGGTAAGATTGAAGGGAATGTATCAAAAGAAGGGGACGATTCAGAAGCACCTGAGATCTCCCATAATGCCCCGCTAGAAGCATTTAAAGAAATGAATTTACCGCTACAAGCGGATGTAAGCGATAATATCAGTGTAACAAGTGTATCACTGAACTATCAGAAAGCGGATGGTGAGTGGGTTTCTATTGAGGCCGCGAGAACATCGGGCGACTACAAAGAAGCTACCTACGAAGTTGACATTCCTGGAGAAGATTTAACGGGCGATAGCGTGAATTATAAATGGAGTGCGCTTGACTTCGGCGGAAATGAAGTTGAAAGTGACACGTACACGGTTCCTTTGTTACCAGGAATCACAGTAGGCTATGAGCAGGACTTTGAATCATCCCCGGCAGGCTGGACTTCATACGGAGAGGCAAACAGCTGGGAGTGGGGGGCACCGACTACAGGGCCAGGAAGCGCAGTATCCGGAGAGAAAGTGTATGCCACTAATCTGGATGGAACCTACGATAATAGAGCGAATATGTCCCTGCAAATGCCTCCGATCGATCTGCCGGAAGGAAACAGCTACCTGCAGTTCAAGCAGTGGCATGAACTTGAGCGTAATTACGATTATGGTCATGTATTTGTCTCAACAGATGGAGAGAACTGGTCACAGGCACTTCGCGTAAACAACGTGACGGACGGATGGGTGGATGGCGAGGTTGACTTAAGTGCCTATGCCGGCCAACGTGTCTACCTGGCATTCAATGTGACAACCGACGGAAGTGTCGTCAAACAAGGATGGTACCTGGATGATGTCAAACTGAGTGCAGAGTCCATCATGCCGGCTGGCAAAGCTCAGTTGGGATTGGAGTCGGAGAGCAGTGACGGTTCTTCTTCGGTTTCCAAGAAACCTAGTGTGTACCCAGATAAGATCGAAATGGGGCAACCTGTAAAGGCTGGGCTACCGGAGAATGGTACTGCACCTGCACCGGCATTATTGCCGTTACAGGCTGAGGTGACTGTACTTGAGACAGGGCGCTCTGCTTACACGAACCCTGCAGATGGATCTTATCAAATGACGCATGCAGCTGGTGAATTCACGCTTCAAGCTTCAACTTACGGTTACAGGTCAGAGGTACAAAGTGTAACAGTGGAAGCGGATGGAACCTCTACAGCCAACTTCACGTTGGAGGAAATCCCTCGTGGAACCGTTTCAGGAATCGTTACGAATCAAGTGACGGGTGAACCTGTTGAAGGCGCTACCGTATTCCTGATGGAAGATGCCGTCGTGACACCAGTTGAAACGAATGCAGAAGGTGAATATGAACTCGAGGCCTATGAAGGTGAATACACGTTGAAGATCGTTGCTCCTTACTACTATAGTCAAGAAGTCAGTGTGACGATCGAGGGCGGTGAAGCCGGGTCAGTCGATATTTCATTGGAACCTTTCATCGGATATCCAGGGGAAATCGGATACGATGACGGAACGGCAGAAAACGCACGTGCATTCTATGATGCAGGTAATGGATGGGCAGTGAAGATGTCACTTGAAGAAGGAAATGATTCTGCGATGGTAACAGGCGGATTATTCCGTTTCTGGGATACGGAATGGCCGGTTCCAGGCGGAACTGATTTCCAAGTGGCTGTATATGATGCTTCAGGAACAGACGGAGCCCCTGGTAAGAAACTTGCAGGCCCATTTGATGCAACAGCACTGAGAAATGGCGAATGGACGCATATTGATCTTAGTGAACACGGAATCATTGTCGATGGAGACTTCTATATGGTCTACATCCAATCAGCACCGAATCCCAACTCACCTGGTCTAGGGACAGATGAAGATGGTGAATACGCTGCGCGCAGCTGGCAATTCGTAGGCGGTGCCTGGTCTCCTTCTCCTGAGGATGAAGGAAACTATATGATCCGTGCGACTGTCAATTATGAAGTGACCGCACCAGTCATCACTTCACCTGGAAATGAATCATTTACGAATCAAGATTCTGTAACAGTCGAAGGTACTTCGGCTCCAACAACGACTGTTCATGTGTTTAATGGAGAAGAGGAAGTGGCCACGGCTGAAACCCAAGAAGATGGTACTTTCTCAGCAGAAGTTACACTAAACGACGGAGTAAATACTCTTACAGCAAAAGCTTCCACTGAACAAGGCATGACGCCTCCTTCAGAGCCGGTGACAGTCACTCTGGATCAGGTAGTTCCAGAACTGGAAATCACTTCACCTGAAAACGATTTGAAGACGAACCGAGAAGCCATTAACGTAGAAGGGAACTTCACAGAAGAAAACCTTCAGTCGATCAAGGTCAATGGTCAGGATGCTGAAGTGGAAGAAGGAAGCTTCAGTCATAGAATGTTGCTTGATGAAGGAGAAAACGTCATCACCGTGGTGGCGAAGGACAAAGCAGGTAATGAAACAGAGCAAAGTGTAACGGTATTCGCTAAGTTTGGAGAGATCGAAATTGAGAATCTCATTCCTGCCGAAGATCAATACCTCAAAAAAGGTCAATCAGTAAAAATCGAGTTTGATAGTGAAGCAGGGCTTGACGCTACATTTACAATCTTGATGCCACTTACCAATGCAGGCGCACAGCTTACAAATGCCAATGAGCTCCCAATGAGGGAAGTTTCTGAAGGTCATTATGTGGGTTACTATACAGCAACTGATAACGTGAAAGCATCAGGAGCCCTCATCGAAGTGAAAGTTGCCGATGAATATGGCAATGTCACGACGAAGCGAGCGGGAGGAAAGTTGTTCCTTAATACTAAAAAATAATGATAACAGGGAGGAGCTGACACAGTCGGCTCCTCTTTTAAGTTTCAATGAACGATCATTGAAGAAGATTGAAGAAATCGGTGTTTTTTTATATACTAAAATAGTATTAGAATAAAAATTTTGAATTTTCGTCCAAAAGGGCCGGAAGAAAGAAAAGATCAAAGGGGCAAGTAAACATCATTTTGAAAACGATTACAAAAATGCAGAGTGAAAGAGGGGTATTATGAAGCTTAGTGAGATGAAAGACCAAACATTCAATCCTGCCAGTTTGCAAGAATGGCAGGAAGCGGCTGAAAAAGCTCTGAAAGGGAGAAGTGTCGAAACGTTACATACGAAAACGTATGAGGGAATTGAACTTAAACCTTTATTTACCGAAGAAGATCTACCAGCCATCAACCGCGTGGATGCTTATATACCGGATATCAATCATAAAATCTCCAGCCTTAATGAGTGGAGGATCGCTCAAACAATCAAAGGGGAGACATGGGAAGAACTGTCCCGATCCACACAAATGGCCGTATCAAGGGGACAGAACTGCTTGTCATTTTCAATAAAGGGAATGGAGTTCGGAGAGGGGTTTGAAACCTTCGTCAAAAGATTCAAAGGCGAAGCCCTACCGTTTTTTAATATCGAGAAAAACAATGAGACCTTACTCGATCACATGTCCTCTCTGGCAACATGTGATGAGAATCCAAATGAATGGAAGGGGGTCATCGGGTATGATCCCCTCTCAGAGTCCGGATTCCAACAAGGGGAATATCAGCTTGATGATTGGGCTGAAACGGTTACTGTGGCCACTTCGGCCCTTCCGGAAATCAAAACGATTGTCATTAATACGACACCTTATCATGGTAGGGGAGCGAACGCCGTTCAAGAGCTGTCCTATGCACTCAGCACGGGCGTCCATTATATCGAAACATTCCAACAGAAGGGCTGGTCCCCTGTAGAGATTGCAAAGAAAATGCATGTTCATTTTTCAGTAGGGAGTCACTTCTTCATGGAAGTGGCCAAGATAAGAGCTTTCAAAAAGTTATGGAAGGACATTCTTTCTTCTTATGGCATCGATAAGGATGTATGTGATGATTGTATCAGCTTAAGTGCAGAAACCTCGCAGTTTAACAAATCCTGCTTGGACGAACATGTGAACTTGCTTCGAACTGGAGGGGAGGCGTTTTCGGCAGTCCTTGCCGGCGTCAATTACCTGATTGTCCATCCTTTTGACGGTATAAAAGGTGAAACAACACCATTGTCTGAGAGGATTGCACGCAATATACAGCTGATCCTGGGAGAGGAAGCTCATTTAAATAAAGTATTCGACCCTGCAGGGGGTTCTTATTATGTGGAGTGGCTCACGGAAGAGGTCGGACGAAAAGCCTGGGAGGAATTCCAGCACATCGATCGCGAAGGAGGGATCCTGGATTCATTGAGGAAGGGAAAAGTCGAGGAGAGCGTGAGCAAGGTGCTAAAAGCGAGGGTGAGTGATTTATCAACCCGTTCCCAGTCCATGATCGGTACCAACATCTATGCCAATCCTGAAGATTTGCTCACAGGTGTGGAAACGTTGAATCAAGACAGACTTTCACTACCATTTGAGAAGCTTAGAAGAAGAGCTGAAGAATTGGTGAAGTCAGATAGGAAACCTGTTGCTGGTATCATTGGATTGGGAGAATTGAAGAGCCATAAGGCACGCGCGGATTTTGTGGGTGGATTTTTATCCACTGGTGGCATTCATTCTCATCTTAGTGATGGATGTTTCACAAAAGAGGATATTTTAATGTTCATTGAAGAAACCAACTATCCTTATTATGTCGTTTGTGGTCAAGATGAAGAATATGATGCATGGTTACCGGTGATCATCGAGACAGCGGCCAACTTTCAGTCCAAGATAAAGGTGGACGTCGCAGGTAAATTCAATGCAGAGAGAATGAATGAATGGACTCAGCTTGGATTGAATGGATCGATCTATTACAAACAGAATATGCTCGATAAACTGAATGATTTACTTTCAATCTGGGAGGAGGAGAAGCAAAATGATTAAACCCGACTGGCAGGCAATGGATCCGTACTCACAAACGAAGGAGGCGGAACGTTTTTCTGCTCCAAGCAGGACCTATGAAACAAATGAGAAACTAACGATTAAGTCCCTCTACACGGAGGAGGACACAAAAGATATCCCTCATCGTCAAGATCTGCCTGGACTTGCACCATACACAAGAGGTCCATATCCGACCATGTATGTGAACAGGCCATGGACGGTCAGGCAGTATGCCGGATTTTCCACTGCAGAGGAAAGCAATGCGTTTTACAGAAGAAATTTAAGCATGGGACAGAAGGGACTGTCAGTGGCTTTTGATTTAGCGACCCACCGGGGATATGATTCAGACCATCCACGGGTGGTCGGCGACGTTGGGAAAGCGGGGGTTGCGATTGATTCAATCCTGGACATGAAGATATTGTTTGACGGTATCCCGCTTGATCAAATGTCGGTATCGATGACAATGAATGGAGCTGTCCTGCCGATCTTGGCATTCTATATCGTCACCGCCGAAGAGCAAGGGGTTTCCCAGGAAAAACTGTCAGGCACCATTCAGAATGATATTTTAAAAGAATACATGGTGAGGAACACTTATATCTATCCGCCGGGAACATCCATGAAAATCATTGCGGATATCTTTGAATACACGTCCAAGAACATGCCGAAATTTAACAGCATCAGTATCTCAGGCTATCATATGCAGGAAGCCGGGGCGCCTGCGGACATCGAGCTTGCCTACACATTAGCGGACGGGCTTGAATACGTCAGGACAGGACTGAAAGCAGGGATTGACATTGACTCTTTCGCCCCGCGCCTTTCTTTCTTCTGGGCTGTCGGGATGAACTACTTCATGGAAGTGGCGAAGATGAGGGCGGCAAGAAGGATCTGGGCGAAAATGATGAAAACGTTCAATCCGAAGAACCCTAAATCGATGGCGCTCAGAACCCATTCCCAGACATCAGGATGGAGCTTGACGGAACAAGATCCATTCAACAATGTAACCCGTACGTTGATTGAAGCTCATGCGGCAGCAATGGGGCATACCCAGTCCCTTCATACCAACGCCTTGGATGAAGCCATCGCCTTACCGACTGATTTCTCGGCACGGATCGCCCGCAATACGCAATTGTATCTTCAGGAAGAAACGGGTATCACGAAAGTCATTGACCCATGGGCAGGTTCCTATTATGTTGAATCATTGACAGAACAGCTTATGGAGAAAGCTTGGGAGCATATCGAAGAGATTGAAGAGCTTGGTGGCATGACGAAAGCGATTGAAACAGGACTGCCGAAAATGAGGATCGAGGAAGCAGCAGCCAGAAGGCAGGCAATGATTGATTCAGGTAATGAATCGATCATTGGAGTGAATAAGTATCGCCTTGATAAAGAGGATGAGATTGAAACGCTTGATATTGATAATACAGCCGTCAGAAAGAAACAGATTGAGAGAATACAGAAGTTAAAAGAAGAGAGAAATGATGAAGAAGTTGTAAGGGCCCTGGATGCTTTGACAAAAGCAGCCGAAACAGGCGAAGGAAACCTCCTGGAAAAAGCAGTGGAAGCAGCACGAAGAAGAGCCACATTAGGAGAAATCTCTGATGCGGTGGAAAAAGTATCGGGCAGGCATAAAGCGACGATCAGGAGTATCAGCGGCGTGTATAGCTCAAATTTCTCGAATGAACAGGAAATTGAAGTCGTTCAGGAAATGACGGAAGAATTCTTTGAGAATGAGGGGAGGAGACCTCGTATCCTGATTGCAAAAATGGGACAGGATGGACACGACCGGGGAGCGAAGGTGATTTCCACCGCGTTTGCAGATCTTGGATTCGATGTTGATATCGGGCCTCTGTTCCAAACGCCGGAGGAAACGGCATTGCAGGCAGTCGAAAACGATGTTCATGTGATTGGCTTCAGTTCACTTGCAGCCGGACATAAAACGCTCCTGCCTCAGCTTTCGGCGGAACTCAAAAAACTAGGTAGAGAAGATATACTCATTGTCGTGGGAGGAGTCATCCCGGCGAAGGATTATGAATTCTTGTTGAACAATGGTGCGTCAGCCGTCTTTGGTCCGGGAACGATCATCCCTGTCGCTGCACAGAAGGTGATTAAGGAAATTTATGAAGTGCTCGGTTATGAGGAAGTGACCGACTAATGAACAGCCAATATCCGGAAAAAAAACGGAGATTCGTAAAGAAAAAACAAGATTCCATCAGTATCACAACATTGAAGAAAGGGATCCTCGACGGAAACCGCAGTTCCCTCGCCAAAGCAATCACGTTGATTGAAAGTAATGCCTCTCATCATTACGAATGGGGGCAAGAACTTCTTGGGGAAGTGATGCCCCATACAGGTAACAGCCTGAGGATCGGCATCACTGGAGTCCCGGGTGCGGGAAAAAGCACGTTCATCGAAGCGTTTGGCGAGATGCTGTGCCATCAAGGGCATAGGGTCGCGGTCCTTGCCATCGATCCGAGCTCTTCTTTATCCGGGGGCAGCATTTTAGGGGATAAGACAAGGATGGAGCAACTATCCAAAAACCCGAAAGCCTTTGTCAGGCCGTCCCCGACGGCAGGGACCCTAGGCGGTGTCCATCGAAAAACGAATGAAACCCTGCTTCTGTGCGAAGCGGCCGGCTACGACATCATCATCATTGAAACCGTCGGCGTCGGTCAAAGTGAAGTCATGGTCAGGCAAATGGTTGACTTTTTCCTTTTACTTGCCATCACAGGAGCAGGGGATGAGCTGCAAGGGATGAAAAAGGGCATCATGGAACTTGCAGATGCCATGGTCGTCAATAAGGCGGATGGAGACAATAAGCCGCTTGCCGAAAAAACGAAGCGGGAACTCAACCAGATCCTCCACTTTCTCGTACCGGCAACAAAAGGATGGAGTTCAAGGGCATATACATGCTCAGCCCTTGAGAAAAGCGGTTTGAGGGATTTATGGGATGTTATAAAGGAATTTGAAAAGCAAACAAAAGAAATAGGCAGTTTTCAGGACAGGAGGACCCTTCAAAAGAAGGAATGGTTCTATACAATGTTAAAGGATCGTATCCTATCAGACTTCTTCCTCGATGAAAGAGTAAAACCAGCCGTTCCGCAAATGGAGGAAAAGGTGAAGAAAGGTTCCCTTACCACTTCGAAAGCAATCGAAGAGCTGCTTCATCTTTATAAACAGCCTTGATCCTTTTATAAGTTGAAGTCAATGGCTAAGCTCCAAGATTCTCTATGGATTTAATTAAACATTGTAGATTGTTAGTGAGGACATAATTATTACTCTCTATTCTCGAGCTCTGCTAAACTTTTTCTTAACTCGTTCCAGCTGTTGATTGTAGTGCAAGACGAAGACTCATGCGGGAGAAGTGACTAATGTGAGACCCCACAGGAGCGAAAGCGACGAGGAAGCTCGCGGGTCACCCGCGGAAAGCGAAGTCTTGCACGGAAATCAACAGCGGCGATCAAATTAATAGATATGATTTGTTTAGGAATCAATCATTTTCAATTGAAAATAAAGGGTCAAACTTGTTATGATGGTGATACATCAAACTTCGTAAACAGTGAAGAGTGATAACATAGTGCATTGAAAAGGAGAGTCCAATTATGGAAATGGATTTCAATCTATTTATGAACGATATTGTCCGCCAGGCCCGCCAAGAAATGGAAGCGTCAGGCTATGCTCAATTAACAACAGAGGAAGAAGTGGACCAGGCTTTTGCCAAGCAGGGAACAACACTTGTCATGATCAACTCTGTATGTGGATGTGCTGGAGGCATCGCCCGTCCGGCAGCGGCTCATAGCATCCATTATGATAAGCGCCCCGACCAGCTGGTAACGGTATTTGCAGGTCAGGATAAAGAGGCAACGGCTAAAGCACGTAGCTATTTTACAGGCTATCCGCCATCCTCCCCTTCTTTCGCCCTTCTGAAGGATGGGAAGTTGATGACCATGGTGGAAAGACATGAAATCGAAGGTCACGACCCGATGTCGGTTGTGAACAAACTGCAATCCTACTTTGATGAGTATTGTGAAGAAGTATAAACATTCATAGTAAAGACCTGATAGAGAACACTCTATCAGGTCTTTTTTTATTATCAGGTGTCTTTACGCTAGATAATTTTCAGAAAATACAAACATTAATTTATAAATATAAAAGTTATTGCATAAATATATAAAGATGTTAAACTACTACTATACTAATTAATATACAAATATATAAATATTTATTCAAAACAAGGAGGAAGACAAATTGAAGAAGTCATTATCATTCATTTTTATTTTACTAGTACTATCCTTTAGCCTTGCTGCATGTGGCACAGACAGTAACGGTGCGGACAAAGCTTCTGGAGATTCCAAGAAATTGGTGATGGGTACATCCGCCGATTATAAGCCATTTGAATATGTGGACACTGCAAATAGTGATGAGTTCATTGGGTATGACATCGATCTTGCCAATATGCTTGCAGATGAATTGGGGTATGAGGTTGAAATCAAAGATATGGAATTCAGTGGATTGATCACAGCCCTTAAAACGGGTCAAGTGGATTTCGTGCTTTCAGCGATGACACCTACTGCTGAACGTAAGAAGAATGTAGATTTCAGTGAGGTCTATTACACCGCAAAGAATATGATCATTGCAAAAAAAGAGAGTGGAATCACCGACGAAGAAGGATTGAAAGGGAAAACGGTAGGCGTTCAATTAGGGTCGATCCAACAGGATGAAGCTGATGAAATCGCAAAATCCATTGATCTGAAAGTGGAAACGAGAGACCGAATCCCTGAACTCATCCAGGATCTTCAAAACGGCCGATTCGATGCGATCATCATAGAAAATACAGTGGCAAATGGATATTTGGAGAAAAACGAGGAACTTCAAGGGACCACGATGGAGGTCAACGAGGAAGAAGCGGGATCTGCGATCGCTTTCCCGAAAGACAGTGACATGACAGAAGAATTCAACACAGCCTTGAAAAAGCTAAAAGACAATGGCGAATTGGATAAGTTGGCCGAAAAGTGGTTCAACGGTAAAGAAGAGTAAAACGGAATAGAAGGCTGACCTGCCACAAGGTTGGCCTTTCTTACTTTATTGAGTGAGTTGGGGGTTTTAACATTGAAACTGGATTTTGCACAGCTGCTGCCATCCATTCCCTTCATCCTTGAAGGATTGAAAGTGACGTTGTTGATTGTCGGGGCGGCAGGTGTATTAGGATTCTTATTCGGAATCATATTATCACTTTTGAAAATCAGCTCGATCAAACCGTTAATGTGGTTTGCCGATGCATATACTTCAATCTTCAGGGGGACGCCACTCGTTCTTCAATTGATGATCATCTTTTATGGATCACCACAGCTTTTCGGTACACAGATCGAACCTTATGCAGCGGCAATATTATCATTTTCCCTGAATTCAGCTGCATATATCTCAGAAATCATCCGAGCTGGCATCAATGCCGTGGATAAAGGACAAAAGGAAGCTGCCATGGCCCTTGGGATCCCATATAGACAAACGATGATGGATATCATCCTGCCACAGGCAATCAAGAACATCCTTCCTGCCCTGATGAATGAATTCATCACATTGACCAAGGAATCAGCGATCGTCACTGTCATCGGGGCGATGGATGTAATGAGGAGATCATACATGGTGGGAAGCGACCTGTATTCATTCTTCGAGCCGTTGCTGCTTGCGGGACTCATTTATTATGTAATGGTCATGGTATTGACGCTTCTTGGGAAAGGTCTGGAAAGGAGATTGAAAGGGAATGATTAAAGGAACCGGGATCAATAAATCATTTGGTGCACTGAACGTTTTGAAGGGTATCGACTTGACGGTTGAGAAAGGTGAGGTACTGGCGGTCATCGGACCATCCGGTTCGGGGAAATCGACATTGCTGAGATGCCTGAATCATTTAGAGAAACCTAGCAGTGGGTCCATTCAATTTCAAGGACAGGATTTGAACGACAAGAATGTCGGTCAAATCCGTCAGGAAGTCGGGATGGTCTTTCAACATTTTCACCTTTTCCCGCACAAGACCGTCCTCGACAATGTCATCTATTCACCGATGAAAGTGAAGAAAGTGAAGCGTGACAAAGCGGAAAAGCTCGGGATGGATTTATTATCGAAAGTAGGTCTGAAAGAAAAGAGTGCAGAATATCCCAATCGTCTTTCAGGGGGGCAGAAGCAGCGTGTTGCGATTGCCCGTGCCCTGGCCATGGAACCGAAAGTCATGTTATTCGACGAGCCGACATCTGCACTTGATCCGGAAATGGTAAAGGAAGTGTTGGCGGTCATGAAGGATCTTGCTCAAAGCGGGATGACCATGATCATCGTCACCCATGAAATGGGATTTGCGAAAGAAGTGGCAGACAGGGTCATTTTTATGGATGATGGCATGATTGTCGAGGAAGGCATGCCTGCAGAATTTTTTCAACAACCGAAAAGCGAAAGGGCGAAAGAATTCCTGGAGAAAGTACTGTAGCGAGTTCAAGCCGATAGAGAAGAAGGATGACCATTTGGGTCATCCTTCTTTTTTGTTAACGCTTCGATATGGTATTCTTAAAGAATCATTTGATCGGTTAGGAGAAGATTCATGTTTCGTATAGGATATCGTACACTCAAAACCGGGATCGGGACTGCCCTGGCGATCAGTATCGCTCAAATGTTCCATTTGGATAATTTTGTATCTGCGGGGATCTTGACCATCCTCTGCATACAGAATACAAAGAAAAAGTCTGTCAAGGCTTCGACCAGCCGTTTCCTTGCATGCATCATAGCAATGCTCTTTTCAGCGGCATTTTTTGAATTCATCGCCTATCATCCGGTCGTGATCGGCCTTCTTCTCCTGGTGTTCATCCCGACAACCGTAACGCTTGGGATCAAAGAAGGGATTGTCACGAGCTCCGTCATCATCCTACATATCTATTCAGCCGGCAACGTTACATTGGGGCTGTTCGAAAACGAGCTTGGAATCATTGTGATCGGGATTGGAATTGCCCTTATCATGAACTTATATATGCCGAGCGTGGAAACGAAGCTGGAAGACTATCAAGTGAAAATTGAGGAGAATTTCTACAAGATTTTCTGCGAACTGATCAATCATCTTAAAACGAATGAGAGTGATTGGGATGGAAGGGAAATCACCGAAACGGAAGAGCTCTTGAAAGAAGCAAAGAACCTTGCATTTAAAGAAGTTGAAAACCATTTTCTCCGCCATGAAGACATTTATTACATTTATTTCAAGATGAGGGAGAAGCAATTTGAAATCCTGCAGCGGATCCTGCCGATCGCTGCTTCCATCTCACTAGAGGTAGAACCTGGAAAGAAAATCGCACAGTTCCTTGAAGAGCTCAGCCAGCATATTCATCCGGGAAATACGGCCTTATTCTATTTGAAAAAGCTTTATGATATGAAAGTGGAGTTTGAACAAATGGAATTGCCTAAAACACGTGAAGAATTCGAAGTGCGCGCGGCCCTTTATCAATTTGTCCGGGAAATGGAACAATATCTACTTATAAAAAGTTCCTTCAAAGGCATCCAGAAAGGGGAAAGGAAAAGGGACGTTCACCTTACCTGAAATTGTGGACGTGATTCCCTCAACCTAGACAAGTCTCGATTGTCCCACTTCTCGCGCATGAAAATCTTCTTTGAACATGTACAAAAAAGGAATTGCCCACTGCTAAAACAAGTCAGTGGGCAATTCCTTTTTTGATGATCGATGACTCTATAATAAGAACGTAAGCCCTGCCATGATGGTGGAGGCAATCATGGCAAACAGCATCAAATACACAACAAGCTTTTGCATCTTTTTGTTACCCATTTTATCTCTCCATTCTTTCCTTCTATCTGGAACAATATATACCCATATTTTATCGTTTACCCGTCAATAAAACAACCTGTCCATTTAAAGAAAACGCTTTACTATTTCGAGGAATCAGCAGGAATTTCGACATGCAGAGTCGAATGGGTAGAGTGTGAAGTAGCAGAAATACAGTTGGGGGATGGTAAGAATGAACAAAGTGGATCACATCGGGATAGCGGTATCATCAATTGACCATGTTCTTCCATTTTATGAACAAACGCTTGGTTTGAATGTAATGAAGATTGAAGAAGTTGAAACAGAAGGTGTAAAGGTAGCTTTTATTGATGGGGGAAATATTAAATTAGAGTTACTGGAACCTTTACATAATGAAAGCCCCATTGCTAAGTTCATCGAAAAAAAAGGCGAAGGGATCCATCATGTTGCCTTTGGAGTGGAAGGAATCGACCAGCGCATCAACGAGCTGCGTGAAAAAGGTGTCAACATGATCAATGAAACGGCTAAACCGGGTGCTGGCGGTGCCATGGTTGCATTCATGCACCCAAAATCCTCGCACGGCGTGCTCTATGAACTTTGTGATAAATCAAACATCAGGGAGGATCTTTCATAATGGATATCTATGAAAAAATTAACGAATTATATGACCGCAGGAGAGAAGTAGAACTTGGTGGCGGGGATGCAAAAATCGATAAACAGCATGAAAAAGGAAAGCTGACGGCAAGGGAAAGAATCGATATCCTTGTCGATCCGGGTAGTTTCGTTGAATTGAACCCTTTCATTGAGCATAGGTGTTCGGATTTCGGGTTGAACGAAGTGAATGGCCCCGGCGACGGCGTAGTGACTGGTTACGGAAAAGTGAATGGAAAACCGATTTACCTCTTTTCACAGGATTTTACCGTGTTCGGCGGTGCACTTGGAGAAATGCATGCGAAGAAAATCTCCCACGTCATGGATCTGGCCGTGAAAAACGGGGCTCCCTTCATCGGGTTGAATGATTCTGGCGGTGCCCGTATCCAGGAGGGAGTCGTGTCCCTGGACGGTTATGGCCATATATTCTACCGGAATTCCATTTATTCAGGAGTGATTCCGCAAATTTCGGTCATCATGGGTCCTTGCGCAGGAGGAGCGGTGTATTCCCCTGCCATCACCGATTTTGTCTTTATGGTGGATGAGACAAGCCAAATGTTCATCACGGGTCCTAAAGTAATCGAAACGGTTACCGGGGAGAAGATCAGTTCGGAAGACCTTGGCGGGGCGAAAGTACACAACACGATCAGTGGCAATGCTCACTTCAGGGGGAAAACAGAGGATGAAGTGCTTCTCGAAGTACGCAGGTTATTAAGCTATCTCCCTCAGAATAATGAGGAGAAGCCTCCACGTCTTGAAGCTTCAGAGGAAGATGACTATCGTTCCAATCTGACAGACTTGATTCCTTTCGACGCAGTCCGTCCTTATGATGTGAGGACCGTCATCAATGAGATTGTTGATGAAGACAGCTTCATGGAGGTACAAAAGGAGTTCGCGAAGAATATTGTAGTCGGACTTGCCCGCATAAAGGGCGAAGTAGTGGGGCTAGTATGTAATCAACCGAAGTTCATGGCTGGTGGTTTGGATATTGATTCTTCGGATAAAGCGTCAAGATTCATCCGTTTCTGTGATTCTTTCAATATTCCACTAATTACGTTTGAAGATGTGACCGGCTTTTTCCCTGGAATCAAGCAGGAGCACGGCGGGATCATCCGCCATGGTGCCAAGATCCTTTATGCCTACTCTGAGGCAACCGTTCCGAAGATGACAGTCATCTTACGGAAGGCGTATGGCGGGGCGTATGTGGCGTTGAATAGTAAATCGATCGGTGCCGATCTTGTTTTTGCTTGGCCAAATGCAGAAATTGCCGTCATGGGACCACAAGGAGCAGCCAACATCATATTTGCTAGGGAAATTGCAGGCAGTGAAAATCCTGAGCAGCTCAGGGAACAGAAAATCGAAGAATATCGTGAAAAATTTGCCAACCCTTACGTTGCGGCTTCTAGGGGAATGGTCGACGACGTCATCGATCCACGTGAGACCCGTATTAAGCTGATCCAAGGTCTTGAAATGATGAGGAACAAGAAGGAAGAACGGCCACGGAAAAAACACGGAAATATCCCGCTGTAAAGGAACTTTATTTGTCCGGCATTCATATTCACGATATACTAGTACAGTGAATACATATTGTGGAGGTCGACCTAATGATAAATCAAGAACGTCTATTAAATGAATTTTTGGAATTGGTACAAATCGATTCAGAAACGAAAGATGAAGCAGAAATTGCAAAGGTCCTGACGAAGAAATTCACTGACCTTGGCGTGGATGTTTATGAAGATGACACGATGGGTGAAACAGGACACGGTGCAGGAAATCTCATCTGTAACCTGAAAGGGGATAAGGAGGGCGTTGACACTATTTATTTCACGTCCCACATGGATACGGTCGTCCCTGCCAAAGGAGTCAAACCGACCCTGAAGGAAGATGGCTATATCTATTCTGACGGAACAACAATCCTTGGAGCAGATGATAAAGCCGGGCTTGCAACGATGATCGAAGCCGTAAGAGTCTTGAAGGAACAAAATATTTCACATGGTGATATCCAGTTCATCATCACTGTCGGTGAAGAGTCAGGACTCGTTGGTGCAAAGGCACTGGATTCTTCACTCGTCAAAGCGAAATATGGATTTGCCCTTGATTCTGATGGTGAAGTCGGTAATATCATCGTGGCAGCTCCAACACAGGCGAAAGTCCTTGCGACGATTTATGGAAAGACCGCTCATGCTGGAGTTGCACCTGAAAAAGGTGTATCTGCCATTACGATTGCAGCGAAAGCCATTGCGAAAATGCCGCTGGGGCGCATCGACGAAGAAACGACTGCGAATATCGGACGTTTCGAAGGCGGTAAAGCAACGAATATCGTGTGCGATCAAGTGGATATCCTGGCAGAAGCTCGTTCATTGGTCCCTGAAAAGATGGAAGCCCAGGTTGAAAAAATGAAGGAAGCATTCGTAACGGCTGCTGAGGAAATGGGAGGAAGTGCCGAAGTTGAAGTGCATGTCATGTACCCAGGTTTCAAATTCAGCGATGGAGACGAAGTGGTTGAAATTGCAAAACGTGCTGCAAAGAAAATCGGCCGCCCAAGTGAATTGCTTACAAGCGGAGGCGGAAGTGATGCAAATGTCATCGCTGGCTTCGGGGTACCGACTGTTAACTTAGCGGTGGGCTATGAGGAAATCCACACGAAGAATGAGAGAATGCCTGTGAAAGAATTGAACAAACTTGCTGAAATGGTCGTTGCGATCATTCAGGAAGTCGCTGAATAAAAAGATTCATATTCTTGCCCGTTCGGAGAAGTGTCCATTAACAATGAAGTTGATGGGCACTTCTTGTTATATTCACAGCCGCTTCTATAATAGTGGTTTGAAGGTGGGAGGTCTTAAATCTCTCAAAAACAGCTAAAATATGGTACATTAGAATTACATTACAGAAGTTGAGAGGGGACAACACTCATGTTGACAAAAGTAGTCGTTTTCCATGCAGGTAGGGAAGAATACGCAATTGGGATCGAACATATCGTTTCGATCGAAAAGCTTGAAGGAGTAAATCCCATCCCTCATTTGCCTGCTTACGTAACAGGACTAGTAAAGGTAAGGAATGAACTGGTTCCTGTATTGGATCTGTCATCCATTCTGTATGATGAACCATTGAATGTTAGAGATGGTCTATTTTTGCTGGTTGTAAAAACGGCAGATCTGCAGGTTGGACTAGTCGTGAAAGAAGCGAAGGAAATCCTGGAAGTAGCCGACTCATCCATCACGGATGTCGGGCTCCTGGCCTATTCAAAGACAACCTATTTCGATAGTGTCATTAATCTTGACGATCGAATGATCACAAGGATCGATCCACAGGTTTTGGTGAACAGTTTGGAAGGCATCAAGGAAATTACGGACTATGTATTGAAGGAAAAAACACTACAAAATCAGTGATGAAAGACATGATTTTATGAATGCATTTTACCCAAAGAATGGAAGAGTCATCCTGCATGTTGATATGAATAGCTTTTATGCATCGGTGGAGATGGCTTATGATCCTAGTCTGAAGGGAAAACCGCTCGCGATAGCCGGTAATCCAAAGGAAAGAAAAGGCATAATCGTGACCTGCAGCTATGAAGCACGAAGCTTTGGTGTGAAAACGACAATGCCACTCTGGGAAGCGAAGAAGCTGTGCCCTGATTTGATCATCATGACCCCGAATTTCGATCGGTATCGGTCCGCTTCGAAAGGGATGTTCGATATCCTGAGACAGTATTCGCACCTTGTGGAACCGGTATCCATTGATGAAGGGTACATCGATATCACCGATTCCCAAGAACTGGGTACCCCAATCGAGATCGCTTCTTCCATTCAAGCACAGATTAAAAGTCAGCTGGATCTGCCTTGCTCGATTGGCATAGCCCCAAACAAATTCTTGGCGAAGACTGCTTCCGATATGAAGAAGCCAATGGGCATCACCGTCCTCCGAAAAAGGGATATACCTGCAAGGCTCTGGCCGCTTCCGGTCATTGAAATGCACGGTGTCGGTGCGAAGACAGCGGAAAAGTTGAAGGGCATTGGCGTAGAGACGTGCAAAGATCTAGCCTATGCAAATGATATCCAGCTTAAATCATTACTTGGGATTAACGGTCTAAGGCTTAAAGAAAAAGCGAATGGGGAAGATAAAAGGCCAGTGGACCCTGATTCTATTTATGATTATAAAAGCGTCGGGAATTCGACTACCCTCCCAAGGGATACGACCAATCAGAATGATCTCCTTTCCACCATTGATAAGCTGTGCAGCAAAGTATCCGCCAGGTTGAAGCAAAAGGATGTAGTGGGGACGACCGTCCAGATCATGATTCGGGATAAGTTCCGTAAGACGATTACAAGAAGCAGGAAAGTGGAGAATCCGGTCATGAATAAAGAAGATCTTTCTCACTATGCCCGGGAACTGTTCATGAAACATTGGAACGGTGATCCGGTCCGTCTTCTTGGTGTGACTGTCCAGGATTTGCTGGAAAAAGGTGAAGCGACCGAACAGCTTGACATCTTTTCATACGAAAAGGAAGCCAAGAAGGAACCTCTTTATGATGTTCTGTCTCAATTACAGGAGAAATTTGGGAAAGACTCGATTACGAAAGGGGTCAAGGGCAAAGATAAGAAGCCCATTCATGATAAAGAACGGGATACAAGTTTCAATAAGGACTTCTTACGCGAATAATGGGCATCCTAACACGGAAGAAACGGCATGCCTTGTTCCCTTGAATCGGATTAGTTGCATCAATGATGCATTCTTGTTAGATTGAAATGGATTGTCTGACGTCTTTGGTAAGTAAGCTGATCCAATAACAAATAGGCGCTGTTCAGGTTGGTGATTCGAAAGCTGGAGTGGACAATCCATAGGAGAGAGGGTCACCTGAAGATAAACCTGAACAAAGTGAAGAAACAGCATAAACATACACAGAAAGGACGATGACTGATATGTCTCAGCAAGAAATCGGTGTTATCGGTTTAGCAGTAATGGGGAAAAACCTTGCATGGAATATTGAAAGCAGAGGATATTCTGTGTCTGTATATAATCGCTCCCGTGAAAAGACGGATGAAATGGTGAAAGAATCCAATGGAAAAAAGATTGTTCCTACATATTCCATTGAAGAGTTCGTCAACTCCCTAGAGAAGCCACGAAAGATCCTTCTCATGGTGAAAGCGGGTAAAGCAACGGATGCTACAATCGATCAATTGAAACCTTTCCTCGAAAAAGGTGATATCCTGATCGATGGAGGAAATACATTCTTTGAAGATACGAGAAGACGTAATGGGGAACTGAGTGAATCGGGTATCCACTTTATCGGAACCGGGGTATCCGGGGGAGAAGAAGGAGCGCTTACGGGACCATCAATCATGCCAGGCGGTCAAAAAGAAGCGTATGATCTGGTCGCTCCGATCCTGAAGGATATTGCAGCGAAAGTAAATGGCGAAGCCTGCACAACGTATATCGGTCCTGATGGTGCAGGTCATTATGTGAAGATGGTCCATAATGGAATTGAATACGGTGACATGCAGCTCATAGCAGAATCGTACTTCTTGATGAAGAACGTTCTCGGACTGAGCGCTGAAGAACTTCATGAAGTATTCGCGGAATGGAACAAAGGGGAACTTGACAGCTATCTGATAGAAATCACGGCCGATATCTTTACGAAGAAAGACGATGAAACTGGCAAACCGATGGTCGATGTCATCCTCGATAAAGCGGGACAAAAAGGTACCGGGAAATGGACGAGTCAAAGCGCCCTTGATCTTGGAGTATCCTTGCCGATCATCACTGAATCGGTGTTTGCCCGTTTCATTTCAGCCATCAAAGATGAACGTGTCAAGGCAAGTAAAATGTTAAAGGGACCAGATGCAGGAGCGTTCAAGGGAGATAAGGAAGCCCTCATCGAATCAATCAGAAAAGCGCTGTATATGAGTAAAATCTGTTCCTATGCACAAGGATTCGCACAAATGCGTGCAGCGAGCGATGAATATGACTGGAACCTTCAATACGGCGACATTGCGATGATCTTCCGTGGAGGCTGCATCATCCGGGCTCAATTCCTTCAAAAAATCAAGGAAGCGTATGATCGCGAATCGAATCTTTCTAACCTTCTTCTCGATCCTTACTTTAAAGAGATTGTGGAAAGCTACCAATATGCGCTCCGCGAAGTCATATCCGTTGCGGTACAAAATGGTGTGCCTGTGCCAGGTTTCTCTGCTGCTCTTTCTTACTATGACAGCTATCGCACAGAAACCCTTCCGGCAAACTTGATCCAGGCCCAACGCGATTATTTTGGTGCACATACGTATCAACGTGTCGATAAAGAAGGAACGTTCCATACTGAATGGATGAAATAAATTTTTTGTGGACATGAAAAAACGACCAGGGATTAATCCTTGGTCGTTTTTTAGTTTCATCCGATCATCACTCATCTTGGTGATGATCGGATGAGAATTCATTTAGCACTGTTCTACATCCAAGTCCGCTATCGGCCACCAGTAATAACCGTCTTTGGCGAGTAGGTTATCGGCCGCCTTTGGTCCCATGGAACCTGAATCATAATTCGGGAATTGTTCATCCCTTGTTTTCTCCCATACTTCAGAGATTTTATCGACAAATGCCCATGAAAGCTTCACTTCATCCCAGTGAGTGAAATTAGTCGCGTCCCCACGCAAGCAGTCATTCAACAGCTTTTCGTATGCTTCTGGAGTATTCATTCCATCGACACTCGTATTGGCAAAGTTCAGCTTGACCGGAGTCGTTTCGATGTTCTGTCCGGATTTCTTCACGTTCAGGTGCAACGTGATTCCTTCTTCAGGCTGAATGTGAATCACAAGAAGATTCGGTGCCAGTGGCTTGTCTGTATTATAGTATAGATTCATCGGGATATCTTTGAACTGAATCACAATCTTCGTTGATTTGGCCGCCATACGCTTACCTGTGCGGATATAGAAAGGAACACCCGCCCAACGGAAATTATCAATCATCAGCTTTCCGGCAACGAATGTTTCGGTGTTGGATAAGTCATCCACGTTGTCGGCTTCGCGATATCCTTTCACTTTCTCCCCTTTTGAAGTACCAGGTCCATATTGACCGCGGACAAAATAGTCCTTCACTTCTTCTGCCTCAAACGGGCGGAGGGCTCTTAATACCCGTACTTTTTCACTTCTGATTTCTTCAGTCGTCAACTTGATCGGCGGTTCCATCGCAAGCAGGGCCACCATCTGAAGCATATGATTTTGAACCATATCTCTTAGTGCGCCGCTTTTTTCATAATAGCGCCCACGCTCTTCAACTCCGAGTTCTTCAGAGGAAGTCACTTGGATGTTTGAAATGTATCGATTGTTCCATAGTGGTTCGAACATGGCATTGGCAAAACGGATGACTTCGATGTTTTGCACCATTTCTTTACCAAGATAGTGGTCGATACGGTAAATCTGATCTTCTGAAAATGACTCCCTGATGTGGGCATTCAATTCTTCAGCAGATGGCAAATCATGTCCAAAAGGCTTTTCAATGACTAAGCGCTGGAACCCTTTTGTATCCGTCAAACCTTGTGTCTTTAATTGTTCAGTGATGGTACCAAAGAATTCCGGTGCCATCGCCAAATAGAAAATACGGTTGCCTTCAAGTTGATAATGCTCGTCCAACTCTTCGGAGAGCTGCTTTTGTGCCTGATAAGAATCATTATTCGATAAATCATTTTGATGATAGTAGAAATGGGAAACGAATCCATCGATGTTATCATCGTTACCAAGGGCATTATGTACCGAAGTCCGGACATGTTCCTGGAACTCTTCATTTGACCAGTCACGGCGTCCGACACCGATGACAGCAAACTTTTCAGAGATTTTTCCTTTGCGGAACAAATGATAAAGGGATGGATATAGTTTTCTTTTTGCTAAATCCCCGGTAGCTCCGAAAATCGTGATCAGAGAAGAGGGTGTGTTCGTTTTTTTCACGTTTATGACCTCACTTTATCTTGTTGCTGATCTTTTGTTTTTATCTATTACAATTATTTAATTTTAAAGACTAAATGCGTAATTAGCAAATCATATGCTGACGAACTTCATTCCGGGTCACATTTTTACATCCTGCGCGGATTCAGGATATCTGGCTCTCAACAAGCTCCCCGTTTAAAGTATCTTCGTCTTTATGTTGGCTTATTTCTCTTATCTTATGACAGGTTTCTCTGAAGAAGCGTTGCTGGAATGGTTTGGGGGATAAATATGCTATGATAGGGATATTATCGTTGGCAAGTAGGAGTGAATGTAAATGGAACTATTATTTTTGGGGACTGGAGCGGGAGTGCCGGCAAAGCTCCGCAACGTATCCAGTATCGCGTTGAAACTACTGGAAGAGAGAGGGGCCGTTTGGCTATTTGACTGTGGAGAAGCCACTCAGCACCAGATTTTACATACGAGCTTAAAACCGAGGCGGATTGAAAAGATTTTCATCTCCCATCTTCATGGAGACCACATTTATGGATTACCCGGCCTTCTTGGCAGCCGATCATTCCAAGGTGGTGAATCAGGACTTACCGTTTATGGGCCCAAGGGCATCAAGCAGTTCATTGACGTATCTTTATCAATCAGTCAAACTCACTTGAAATACCCACTTGATATCGTCGAAGTGGAAGGAGACGGGGTCATCTTTGAGGATGAGAGTTTCAAGGTCACTGCCGGGGAGCTCCAACACGGCCTCACCTCTTTCGGATACCGGATCGAGGAAAAGGATAAGCCTGGGGAGCTTCAGGTCCATTCCTTGAAAGAAAGAGGGGTTGAGCCAGGACCGGTCTATAAAAAGCTGAAGGCAGGCGAAAGGGTTACACTCGAAGACGGGAGCGTCATTGATGGTCGAGAATTCATCGGGCCTTCAATTCCTGGCCGTATCGTCACGATCCTTGGAGATACAAGGTTCTGCCAGAAGGCAATAGAGCTTGCAAGTTCAGCAGACGTTCTGGTCCATGAAGCCACTTTCAATAAAGATCAAGAGGAAATGGCCCATGAATATTTTCACTCAACTAGCACACAGGCCGCCGAGGCTGCCGGTGAAGCCGGAGTGAATGTTCTGTTCCTGACCCATATCTCCTCAAGATTCTCAAAGGAATCGTGGCCGGAACTAGAGAACGAAGCCAGGGAAGTGTTTCCCGAGAGCTACATCGCAAAAGATTTCCTCGAGTATACAATTCCATTGAAGAAATAGGGGGAAGATGATGTGAAAACCTTGTACATCGTTCGTCATGCCAAAGCAGAAGGGCAGGACTTTCATGCTCCTTTGACACGAGAGGGGGAAGAACAGGCAGGGCAGCTTGCTTCTTTTCTGAAGGAATATCCGGTTGAAGCCATTTTTTCAAGCCCATTCAAGAGAACGCTGCAGACCATTCAACCGTTCGCTGACTGCACCGGTATTCCCATTAAGGAAGATGAACGTCTGGGTGAAAGGATCCTGAGCGAAAGGGATCACCCCGACTGGAAAGAGATGCTGCGGAAAACCTTCGAAGATTTCTCCCTGTCCTTTCCAGGGGGAGAATCCAATGAACAGGGGTTGGGGCGGGCATCGTCCTTCATTGAGGACATGCTAAAAAGCAAGGAAGATCATATTGTCGTGGTGAGTCACGGTAACCTCACTACTTTGTTGCTGCGTTACTTTGACGAAAAGTATGGATATGATGAGCTATTTGCTTTGAGTAACCCTGATGTGTATCTTGTGGAAGTGGATGAAGGGCTGATTCGGAGGATTTGGGAGCCGTGACTTCGGAAGTGAGTAGTCGAATATTTTTTAAAATGCTTGCGTGAGCTGTTCGTGTCGGCTCATGCAAGCATCTTTTTATGTCCTTTGTGGTTGATTTGGGAGACGATGTTGATTATATAGGTAGTGAATTTGATGAGGTTTCGTTTTTTGGCCGGAATTTTGGCCGGAATCGAGGAGGAAGCCAGTCTTCTGTCGTGTGTTTATGCTTGATTTTTTGAATTTATGCTCCAATTAGGAAATATATGCTCCTAATTCAGGATTTATGCTCCAATCAGGAAATATATGCTCCTAATTTAGGATTTATGCTCCAATTTGAAAATATATGCTCTAATAATAATCATTCTAATTAACTTGCCCCGTCCAAAACAGGACTGTACCATCATAAAAAGAAACAACCGAGCACAAACTGCTCGGTTGTCAACGATGGGCCTGATGCCACCCGCCTCTGATCAAAGCCCTTCCGCTTTTCTATTGTCCAGCTCCAGGGCTTAGAGGCACATGTCATAAGTCAACCCGACCAAGAAGGCAAAGGGCGCCTTCCTGGCCGGTTCGCCTGATGCCACCCGCCTCTATTCAAAGCCCTTCCGCTTTTCTCCTTGTCCAGCTCCGGCGGCTAGAGGCTCGAGACATAAGCCATGCCATCCAAAAAGGCAAAGACCGCCTTTATGGCTGCCCTGTCTTATGCTTGTCGCCTCTGGTCAAGCCGCTTCCCCTTTTCTATTGTCCAGCTCCAGGGCTTAGAGGCACATGTCATAAGTCAACCCGTCCAAGAAGGCAAAGGGCGCCTTCCCGGCCGGTTCGCCTTATGCCACCCGCCTCTATTCAAAGCCCTTCCGCTTTTCTCTTCACCAACCTCTTTCATACTGTTTCGGTGCTTCGATGTCTTCGTTGAGTTCATTCGCTGCTGTTCTCGGCCAGTATGGGTTCCTTAGCAGTTCCCTTCCGAGGAAGATCAAGTCGGCACGCTCATTTTGCAGGATTTCTTCTGCCTGGAGTCCTGAGGTGATGAGTCCAACGGCTCCAGTAGGGATGTCTGCACCAGTCCGGATCGTTTCTGCCAGTTTCACTTGATATCCCGGGTATACTGGAATGCGCGCAGGTACGACGGCACCTGAGCTGACATCGATCAAATCGACTCCTTGTTCTTTCATCCAAGTGGAAAATAAGACATAGTCTTCTGCATCCAACCCTTCTTCTTGATAATCCTTGGCAGACACACGTACGAGGAGGGGACCGTCCCATACTTCTTTCACTCCGTCGATCACCCTTTGGAGGAAGCGGTAGCGGTTTTCGGCAGATCCTCCATATTCGTCCGTTCGTTTGTTGGACAGTGGAGACAGGAATTCGTTGATCAAATACCCATGGGCACCATGTATTTCAATCACATCGAATCCGGCCTTTTTCGCCCTTTCCGCTCCCTTTATGAATGCTTCGATCGTCTCGTCGATGTCCTTTACGGTCATTTCCTTGGGCGTTTTCATTTCATCATTGAAAGGGATTGCGGAAGGAGCGAGGATTTCACCATCCAATACCGCTTTTCTTCCGGCATGAGCCAATTGAATGCCGGTCTTGGCGCCTTGTTCCTTTATCAAGCCGACTAATTCGCTTAAGCCTTCGATATGCTCATCACTCCAGATCCCGAGATCCTGAGGCGAGATCCTGCCCTGCGGCGTGACGGCAGTCGCTTCCTGTATGATCAATCCTGTACCGCCCACCGCCCTGCTCACATAGTGAGTACGATGCCAGTTCTCCACTTTACCGTCTTCGTTGTGGGAAGAATACATGCACATCGGAGCCATTACGATCCGATTTTTCAGTTCGAGGCTTTTGAGCTTATATGGTTCAAATAACTTGGTTTTCATCATCAATCTCCTTCCGGCCATTTATTTCGAGTATCTAACTAGTTATCCGGCTCCATTATAGCAACACTGTTTGTTGAATGGGAAGAAATCTGCTTTTCACCTCATTCGATTTATGGCCAGTTCATTTCCCATTTCCTCAGCACGGTTCCTTGCTGCATCCACACACTTCATGAAGGCTTCACCGATCCCGGATTCTTCTAGGATGCCGATTCCCGCTTCCGTCGTACCGCCAGGGCTTGTTACATTTTTCCGAAGCATCCCGGCTTCCAATCCTGAATGTTCAAGCATACTGGCTGCTCCTGAAATCGTCTGTAAGATCAATGCTTTTGCCAACTCTTCTGGCATCCCGGTATCAATCGCCGCTTTTTCGAGCAGTTCCACAACATAATAAATATAGGCCGGCCCGCTTCCTGACACTGCCGTGATCAAGTTCATCTGGTGCTCTTGTACTTCAGCGATGTATCCGACAGAGCGGAAGAGTTCAAGCGTCCATTCCCGCTGCTTTTCAGTCAGCAACTCATTGCAGGTGATGGCAGTCGCCGACTTTCTGAGAGAAGCACTTGTATTTGGCATGGCCCTTGCAATCGCTCCGTCAAACGCAAGGGATTCCCTTATATGTTGGAGGGAGATGCCGGCTAAGACAGAAATGACGAGTGTATTTGAGGAGAGAGATCTTCTAATTGAAGGTGCTGCGTCATGGAAATCCTTTGGTTTCATGGCCAATATGACGACATCGAATTCAGGGGCGAGATGTCCACTCACGCCTTTCACATCAAAATGTTCTGCAAATTCCAGCAATCGTTTTTTGTTGGAACGATTGGTGATAGTCACATTTTCCCTTTCTAATACCTTCGCCTCAATGGCTCCGCTTACCAGGGCGTGTGCCATCGAACCTGCCCCGAAGAATAACGTTTTCATTGTACATCCCCTCCCTGAGATTATGGTGTCTAGCTTACTAGTTAAAAGATCTTACTAACGAAACTGCGTTAATGAGTAATGCCGGTTCGAGTTTGTGAACGGAAGTCAACATCGCTCCTATCAGAACCAATAACAAAAGAAAAGACCCTTCATCCATAAAGGACGAAAGGGTCATGCTTCCGTGGTACCACCTTGTTTTATTCAACCAGGAAAACTGGATGAATACACTCTTTTCCGTTTAACGCCGGAAACGTTCCATTTTAAGACGCTCTAAAGGCAGGTTCACAGAAGAAGAGGACGACAGTGCCTTCCAGCCCATGAGCACCGTTCTCTTGCGCCATTCATCTGTTACTATTCTTTATCATCGCTTTCACAATATATTATAGGTGATTATCTTAAAAAAACAGCTTGTCTGTCAAGTGTTATTTTCAGTATATTCGCAAAAAAAGAAAAATGACAAAGAAAGCAATTCACTGTACACTATAAACTGAAGGGTCATTCATTTTTCGTTGCTGAAATAATACACTGGAATGTGGTGAAATAATGTCTATAACTAGCTTTGTGAACAATATTGCCAAGATCACATTATCGACACCTTATGCAGTCGGTGATGTGAACGTCTACTTGATCAAAGGGGATGTACTGACGCTGGTGGATGCCGGTCCGCTGACAGAAACCGCCTGGGGACAGCTGTCCGCTGCACTTGCCACCCTGGGCTATTCCCCGGGTGATATTGAACAGATTGTTCTTACGCATCATCATCCCGACCACGCAGGCATGCTGGAACGTTTTTCAGAGTCTGTGAAGATAATCGGTCATCCTTATAATCAGTACTGGATCAATCGTGATGAGTATTTTCATAGGGTCTACGATGATTTCTTTTATCGGCTTGGAGTGGAGTCAGGACTCCCCGAAGCTTATCTTTCTGCTGTTTCAAAGTTTAAAAGTCCTCTCAAATACATGGGGAACAGGGCGTTGGACGGTGTTGTAATGGAAGGGGAGGCCCTGCCCGGACTTCCGGATTGGAAGGTCATTGAAACGCTGGGGCATGCCCAAAGTCATCTATCATTCTTCCGGGAAAGTGACGGGGTGATGATTGCAGGTGATCATATCCTTGCTCATATTTCCCCTAATCCGATCATCGAGCCTCCGTTCGAAGGCGGGATTGAACGCTCGAAGCCACTTCTTCAATATAATCGGTCATTGATGAAGCTGATGGATATTCCAGTTTCATTTGCTTATACTGGACACGGGAAAGAAGTAGAAGATGTTCATGGCCTGATCCCTAAGCGGATGGCGAAACAAGAAGAAAGGGCGAAGGCGGTCCTTGAAATGGTACAGGGGAAACGGCAGACGGTCTTTGAATTATGCAGGCATTTATTTCCTGCCGTTTATAAAAAGGAACTGGGGCTTACCCTGTCAGAAACGATCGGACAACTGGACTATCTTGAATCTCTCGGATCCATCCGAAAGGAAAAGGGAGACAGTGCATTTCACTATTACGCATAATCGGGGTGAACGACGTTGAATAAGAGATTGAAAGGTAAGAACATCATCATCACAGGTGCATCAGGTGGGATCGGTGAACAAATGGCTTTGAAAATTGCTGAAAATGGTGGGAATCTGGCCTTGATTGCCCGCCGTGGCCATTTGTTGGAGGAATTGAAGCAGAAAGTTGAGAACAGCTATCAATCGAAAGTGAACATTTACCCATTGGATATTGCGAAATATGATGAAATCCCGGGTGTTTTCCAAACAATCCTGAATGACTTCGGGGACATACATGGCTTGATCAATAATGCGGGTTTCGGGGTTTTCAAGGAAGCGCATGAGGCCCCTTTTTCAGAAGTGAAAGGGATGTTCGAAGTGAATGTCCTGGGGTTGATGGCCGCAACAGGTGCGATCTTGCCTCATATGCGCGAGCGCGGGTCAGGTCATATCGTCAATATCGCTTCTCAGGCAGGTAAATTTGCGACCCCTAAATCGAGTGCTTACTCGGCATCGAAACATGCCGTGCTCGGATACACCAACAGCCTGCGAATGGAGGCTGAACGATATGGGGTCAACGTCACGGCGGTCAATCCGGGACCGATAGCGACCGACTTTTTTTCAATCGCCGATGAATCGGGAACGTATGTAAAGAACGTGGAGAAATGGATGCTCGACCCACGGTTTGTTGCAGAGAAAGTAGTGGACTCGATGTTCACGCGCAAAAGGGAGATCAACCTGCCCGTATGGATGAATGCAGGGAGTGTCGTTTATCAATTGTTTCCATCTTTTGTAGAAAAAGTAGGAAATAAACTTTTTTTCAAAAAATAGTGAAACCATATAGTACTTTAGTACGTCTAATCTTATAAGGGGGGGAGTCTATGAATAAACGTTCCATGTTCTTCATGCTGTGTGTCTTTTTTCTTATAGCCGGATGTCAAACAGCTGGAGTCGCAAAGCCTCAGCACAATGAAGATTTCATAGGCTTCGCGACTGATATAGACCTTGAAGGTCAGAAAGTACTGATCAATGATATATGGTTTTCGTTCACTGATGAAACAGAATTTACATCTGATACAAAGGATTCTTTACATAAGGAAGATTTAACGATCGGGCAAAAGGTGAAAGTGAAATTTGATGGAGTCACGGATGATTCTTTTCCTGCAAGTGCATCTGCACGTCAATTCATATTACTGACAGACGTCAAAAGCGACAAGCAGCGGGATGCGGTGAAATTAGTCGTGAATGATCCGCGCTTTTCCAAGGTTGTCATGCAATCGATGGAAACGAATCAAACAGGTCTTTACTCCCTCCGCTTCAAAGATCTAACCCTTAATAGCGACGTACATGTGCTCGTCAGCATCGATGATGAGCGCGTCATTGTACCGATGCCCACTACAGTCAATCAATGAAAGAGCGGCCATCTTTGTGGCCGCTCTTTTTTCATTTGGAATCATACATGTTTCATGACGGCGTCCGCGACCAAATCCGGGTTTTCCATGTGGATATTGTGCCCGTGATTAGTGGGGATGTCCGTTACATGGTCTGTAAGACATTTGAGTGTCTGCTGGTAGCGGATCCATTCCTCGGATTCATTTCCCGATTGGATGACAGTGATGGGAAGTGATCGGTCCAAGGGAAGGCTGTTCACTACCTGCTTGGCAGTCATCTCACTGTCCCGCAATTCTTTGAATACCGCCTCATAAGCATGGGGGCTGTATCCGACAAACCGATGATAGCTTTTTAATTCGGGAAAAAGATATTTCCCGCCGACCTTCATACCTAAGAGGCGTGGGATTCCGGTGTAGGCAGTGTAATACCCAACCTTCATCATCTGAAGGCTCTTCTTCCATTCGTTCTTTCTACTTGCGTCAAAGTGTTCTGTTAAATACCTTTCCTCGCCGACAGCATCGACAAAGACGATCCCCTTCACCTTTTTCCTGTTTTCGCTTGCAAATAATCGTACATTCAGCCCTCCGTATGAATGACCAACCAGGATCAAAGGAGACGTCACATCCATTGCGGCAAGCAGCGCCTCTATATCTTTCACTGTGTTCAAACCATCTCCGTGGGTTCTTCTGTCGCTCCAGCCATACCCCTTCCGGTCGAAGGATATCGTATGGGCATGGCGGCTCACTATTTCCTGTACCCTGTGCCAATGCAGGGATTGACCGGATAATCCCGCATCCATCAAGACCGTGATCGGTCCACTCCCTTTCTCGATTACATGAAATGTACCCCTTTCAGTCTGAACCAATCTACCTGGAGGAGGCTGCTTTTCCTTCCTTCTTATAAGCGTATTCGCCAGACTTGCGGGGAATAAGAGGGAGGCGATGGTGATGCTCGTCCAATTCTTCATATGTATTCTCTCCTTTTCATTCTTACCATCTTCGCCACCAAAGGAAAAAAATCCTTCTCCCGACAAGGGCGCATCTTCTGAAAAATCATCAGTACGGGACATGTGCCTTATCGGGGATTATGTTTGGACAAAGGAGGGTATGCATCAAGAGAAGAGGAATCTCAAGTTTTATCAAATTGTATGCCTATTTTTTCCCTTTGGTGGAAAACTAACGTCATTGATGAAGAAAAGGATGTGAATGTATGACGGGGATTCTACTAGCCCTCATCCCTGCAGTGGCATGGGGGAGCCTTGTGTTTGTAAGCGTCAAACTCGGAGGGAATGCCTATAGTCAGACAGTCGGGATTACGATTGGCTCCCTGTTGTTTGCTATTGGTGTTTTCTTTTTTAAATCACCGGAATTATCCATGCTCGTATGGTCGGTCGGCTTCGTATCGGGAATATTCTGGTCGGTTGGGCAAGTCAACCAGCTCGCTAGTGTCAAATTCATCGGGGTAGCCAAAACGGTACCCATTTCCACTGGGATGCAATTAATCGGTACAACATTATTTGGCGTCCTTGTGTTTAAGGAATGGACCACGACCCAAACCATCCTGCTCGGCAGTGGAGCTGTCATCGCCCTGATCATCGGTGTCATCATGACTTCCTACACGCAAAAGGAAGAGGGTGAGGATAATCAACAGTTGAAAAGAGGACTTCTCACATTATTTATTTCAAGTCTTGGGTACATAGCGTATGTGGTCATTGTCCGCTGGTTCAATATCGACGGCTGGGAAGCAATCCTGCCTCAGGCCATCGGGATGTTCATCGGGGCTGTCGCCATCACCATCCGGCATAAGCCTTTCACTAAATACACAGTCCGCAATATCCTGACCGGCCTCATGTGGGCGACAGGGAATCTGGGGCTATTGCTCGCCCTTCCGAGAATAGGGGTCGCCACAAGCTTTTCCCTTTCACAAACCGGTATCGTCATCTCAACCATCGGCGGACTTTTCTTCTTGAATGAAAAGAAATCGAAAAAGCAAATCCTGCTTGTGATCGCAGGGTGTGTCCTGATCATCATCGGAGGAGTGCTGCTCGGCTTTACCAAAGGATAACCATTTGTGATTTTAAAAAGGTGTCATGGTTCCAAAGGGAATGCGGCCGGGTGGGTAACAAACGAACTTAAAGGAGGAAGTCAGATGTATCCAGATTTAGAAGGGAAAGTGGTCGTGATAACAGGTGCTGCAACCGGGATCGGGAAGGCGATTGCGACGCGTTTAGCCAAAGAGGGATGCAAGGTTGTCATCAATTATTTCAGTGAAGATGAAAACCCGGGTGATTTGCTGAAGGAAATCGAACAAAACGGAGGTACAGCCTCCATCATCCAGGGGGATGTAACAAAAGAGGAGGACGTTGAAGGCTTTGTCACGTTCGCTCATGATACGTACGGAAGTCTGGATATTTATGTGAACAATGCCGGCATTGAAAATGAAGTGCCATCTGAAAGGCTTTCCCTCGAAGATTGGAACAAAGTCTTGAATACAAATTTAACCGGAACCTTCCTTGGTTGCCGGGAAGCGGCGGAATACATGCTGAAGAATGGAATCAAAGGGTCCATCATTAATATTTCATCCGTCCACGAAATCATTCCGTGGCCCCATTTTGTCCATTATGCTGCCAGTAAAGGCGGAGTGAAGCTGCTGATGGAAAGCTTGGCTTTGGAATTCGCGCCCGATGGAATAAGGGTCAACAATATCGCACCCGGTGCCATCGATACGCCCATCAACGCTGAAAAATTTTCAGATCCAGAGAAGAAAAAGGGAGTTGAAAAACTGATCCCGCTTGGCTACATCGGTGAACCTGAACAAATCGCTTCCTGTGCTGCATTTCTTGCATCAGAACAGGCAGGCTACGTCACAGGAACGACCTTGATTGCAGACGGGGGAATGACCAAGTATCCAGGGTTTCAAGCCGGGAAAGGATGACGAGTTGGATTTAATATGGAGGAGTCTGCCCTTTGACGGGGCAGGCTTTTTTGTGTTTGCGGATTGAGGTCGGCCGCTTTGTTTCCTCGCCACCCACCTCCAACCAATTCACCTCCGCTTTTTAACTCCATTCCCAGTAATTTAAGTTGAAAGCGAACGTATATTCGTATAGAATCATAGGTATAATATACGAGAACGAATGTTCTATTAAGAGGTAAGGAGTGAGGAAGATGACTGTCGATTACAGTGGGCTGCCGCACCACAAGATTTTATGCATCGATATGAAGAGCTTTTATGCCAGCTGTTCGGCTGTCATGCTCGGACTCGACCCGCTTCAATGTCATTTGGCGGTAGTGGGGGACCGGGATCGGCAGGGGAGCATCGTACTGGCTGCCTCCCCGAAACTAAAGAAGGACTTCGGAATTAAAACGGGGTCGCGAATGTTCGAAATTCCAGATGATCCCCGGATTCAACTTGTAGAGCCGAAAATGGCCACATATGTGCGCATTTCCACCGAGATCACCCGCTTGTTTCATCGGTACGTTCCAAAAGACGCCATCCATACGTACAGTGTCGATGAAAGCTTCATCAAAATTGATGGGGCCACTCATCTGTGGGGGGACGCCATGACCATCGCCCGTAAAATAAAAGATGATATGGAGAGGGAATTTCAGCTTCCATGTGCGATAGGCATCGGACCCAATATGCTTCTTTCCAAGCTTTGTCTGGACCTTGAGGCAAAGAAGGAGGGGATTGCAGAGTGGAGGTATGAAGACGTGCCGGAAAAGCTGTGGCCACTCTCCCCTCTCAGTGAAATGTGGGGAATCGGCCGCCGCATTGAAAAGACGCTGAACAGGATGGGGATTTTCTCGGTCGGACAGCTCGCGCAATATGATTTGGAAAAACTCGAAGCGAAGTTCGGGGTCATGGGCAATCAGCTTTATTATCATGCCTGGGGTGTGGATTTATCCGAGATCGGTGCTCCGATCATGGAAGGCCAGGTCAGTTTCGGGAAGAGCCAGATCCTCCTCAGGGATTACAAGGAAAGGAAGGAAATCAAGTCTGTCATTCTTGAAATGTGTGAAGAAGTGGCAAGAAGGGCGAGGACGCATCATAAGGCTGGCAGGACGATCAGCTTCGGGATCGGGTACAGCCAGGAAGAATTCGGGGGCGGATTTCACCGCTCGAGGACAGTGGAAGATCCGACCAATATCACAATGGACTTATACAGGGTCTGCCTCGAGCTTTTTGAAGAAAATTATAACGGAAAGACGGTCCGGAAAATATCCATCGCCCTTTCAAATATCACGGAGGATGAGACGATGCAGATGTCCTTATTCGATCCCAACCGCTGGGAGAAGCGCGAATTGGGATATGTGGTGGATAAAATCCGCCGCAAATACGGGTCTGCATCCCTGCTCAGGGCCGTGTCCTATACGGAAGCTGGAACGGCAAGACACCGTGCACGGCTTGTCGGGGGACACAAATCATGATGAAATCCGGGAGGTGAACAAGTGTGATTCGTGACCGTGGAAGAATTAAATGGACGTCCATGATGCTCCCTGAACATGTGAAATTATTGCGGGACTGGGCGAAGGAAGATACGTATGAAAAGAGAAAAGAGCTTGATGAACAAGAATTGGAAGTATTGAATGAAGTCGTCGCGGAGGCGATGGAGTTCGGTAGAGCCGTATCCATCACGCATTATGTGAATCATCGGCATGAGAGGGTTGTTGGCATCATCCATCATGCAGATGCGCTGGAAGGGAAGCTGCATGTGGTGGACATGGATGAGAAGGTTCACTACATTCCCTTGACCGCCATTTCGAACATCGGCTTTTTTGAGGGATGAGCCGTAAAAAAAGAGAGACTCAGAAGTCTGAGTCTCTCCGTTTTCATGATTATTCTTCATCCAGTACTTTCTCCGCACGTACACAAGACTCGAATTTTCCCTTGTGTGAAGCGTCGCAGAACGGCATTTTAGTGGATAAACCGCAGCGGCAGAGTGAGAAGACTTGCTTTGTCGGAAATACATTACCGTCCGCGTCAACCAGTTCCACATCACCACTGACACGGAAAGATCCATTATCATTGACTTTGATTTGCGCTTTTGCCATGAAAAACCACCCTTTCTATATAAATGCAAAAGTTTCCCCATCATGATAGTAAAATGAAAAACGGAAAAATGCAATATAATAAAGAGATCAGAAGAAATGTGATAGGATGGGAAGTGAGGAGGTAGTCACATGAAGATTCAATTTACAGATGCGGCAACACAAAAAATCAATGATAAAATAGCCGGGAAGGAAGGCTACTTAAAGCTGAAATATGACACAGAAGGATGCGGATGTGTAGTAAGCGGCATTCCGACCTTGTGGTATGTGACAGAACCGGATGGAACGGACGACGTGACGGTGGAAACCAATCGCTTCCCGATTTTAGTGGAAAAGTCAAAAACGGTGTTTCTTGATGAGGAATTGAAGATTGATTTCTCGACGAGCAGTAACACATTTCAATTAAAAAGCCCGGGACAGATCATCAACGGACGTATGAATTTCCTTCTGTATCCGGAAAGATAAAAGAAAAGCTGGTTCCCTAATCAAAGGGAGCCAGCTTTTCTTTCCGCTAAGAGCTTTTCAAATATGTCTGCAATGGCCATTCCGTTTTCCCAGCAATCACCGCCATCTTCGGTACACCAACAGGCAGACAGGACGGAATGACAGAACCCATATGCCAAGAGCCTTTCGTAGGAAAGAGTGAGCAGGGAAGATAACGTAGTAGTCCGGAATCGCAGAAGTTCAAGCGGATCTTCGTGATGCTTCCAGTGATTCAGCATGTACTGGATACAGTCATATTCCCGTTCTCCGATCAAGCCCTTGGGATCGATGGCTGTCCAGCCCGAAGAGCCGGAATACAGGATGTTTTCGTGATGCAGATCACCGTGAAGCAAGTAACATTCCTTTGAAGAGCTTAGAAGTTTATGGAACAGTGATTCTGCTTTTGAAATCATTCTTTCAGGTAAGGGACCGGTCCCGTCGTGAAAACGAGCCCTATATCGACTTATTCCTTGTGACCAGCCCTCAACATCAGGAAATGAGTGGGAGGGCGGAGGCTTTCGCCATAACTGAGCGGCCACGGAGGCGAAGACCTTTAGCTGTGCCATTTCATCATGTAGGGTATGTAAAGCATTGCCGGGCTGTACATGCGACAGGAGCATCCAGCCTGCTTCCTGATCGAAATCGATTAATTCCACCATGGCATCACCGGTGAACTCCCGGAGTGCATGGAACTCATTCGAAAACTCCTTATTTGGGTATCCCATTTTTAAAACGGCGGCAGTCCCGTCTGCTAGGACCAATGGGATAACGAAATTATAGCTTAAGGAAAAAGGCGAGCCGAGAGTCAGGTTGCGCTTTTCCTGAAGGGACCGGATGGTTCGTTCAGCCTGTTCGATCCAGGTCGAGCCCGCCTCCCCATGCATTGCTTTCATCTTATCTTGAAAATAATCCGGAATCACCGGGCATCCTCCTTTTCGGGGGTGACGACTTCATCCAGGAACTGTTGGATGACACGGTCATACTTCTCGGGGTCTTCATTATAGGATTGTGCATGAGTTCCACGGAAATCCAGGTGAAGCATTTTCGCACCTTGCTTCTTATGGAATAATTCTTCGGTCATTTTCGGCAGGATGTAATCATCCTCCATGCTGTGGATGAACAAGACAGGCTTTTGAATGTTTTGGATGACCGAAATGGGCGACAGCTCCTTTAATGAATAGCCCTCGCGCCATTTTAACGTGCGATTTACGAGCGGCAGCAGAAGCTTTGCAGGCAAGTTTAGTTCGACACTCATCCGATAGGCAAGCTGTTCACCGAAATCGGAATATGGACAATCCGCAATGTAGAAGTCTGCGCGGTCCTCGACACCACCTCCGTAAAGAAGGGTCGTGGCTGCCCCCATCGACTCCCCGTGTATGCCAAGGAAGACATCATCGCCGACGCGCCGGATCAACTCATCGACGACAGCTTTTAAATCAAACTTTTCATAGTATCCGTAGCTGGTCGTTTCCCCTCCAGAATCACCGTGGCGTCGGTGATCGTAAATGACGGCGTTGAATCCCTTCTTGATGAATAGGTTCATGTATTTGATGGAGTTAAGCTTGTTTTCAGTGACGCCGTGCGCGAAAATCATGTATTTCTTATGAGGGTGGGGTGTCACGAAAATGGCATTGAGATCGTATCCGTACGGAGAAGGAATGGACACCTCTTCTTTCGGGAGGGCATCAAATTCATCCTGGATGAGACGGAGTGCATTGACTTCCCGCTCACGGACAAGTTTCTCATCTTTCTTCGGAAGGTATAGGAAAGCATTCGTGATGTAATAGCCTAATCCACCGATTCCGAGAGCGGAAAGGGCTCCTCCTAAGAAGAGAGATCGTTTCTTCATATCTTTCACCTCATTGTAAATAAGTGGTGCATTTATTTTATCATGATGAGGAAAGAAGTGGAATTTAAAAGCTGGAGAAGTGTAGGAGAAAAAAAGAAGCACCCGCAAAAACAAACATGCGGGTGCTTCCATGGGTGGATCACGATTTGCTATTTTGACGTTTAGTAGGGTGGATCGCTTTATCAAGCTCTTCAGCAGATATGGCATTCGATACTGAATCGCTGTTTGGCTTCCCTTTTTGGCTAGATCCTTTTTCGCGTTTTTGACTCATATTTTCATCTCCTCTTAGCACTCGGATAGTATTAGAATGCTCGAGGGGATGGGGGGATATTCAGTCATTATTGATTCAATTCATAAAGCCTGTAATAGCCGCTGTCGATCTGCCTGCTGATGTGTGGTTTCACGACATCGATCGCTTGGGCAAGCTTTTCTAAATCGATTCCCGTCCTCACTCCCATTTGTTCAACCATATAGACAACGTCTTCCGTCGCGACATTTCCTGTCGCTCCAGGTGCGAAAGGACATCCTCCGAGCCCTCCGGCGGAAGTATCGAACCGGTCCACTCCAGCCTGCATGGAAGAGAGGATATTAGCCAGTGCAAGTTTCCTCGTGTCATGGAAATGGGCAGTCAGGAGTGTATCCGGCAGCTCACTTTTTAATAAAGTAAAGAGTGTATAAGCTTCAAGGGGGTTGGCACGGCCCACGGTATCGGCAACGCTCAATTCATCCACGCCCATTCCCACAAACTCTTTGCAAAGGGCAAGGGTATCTTCAGGCTCTATTTTTCCTTCATAGGGACAATAAAAAGCAGTAGAGATACACGCCCTCACAAAATATCCCCGTTCTTTCAACTGAGAAATGAGCGGCTCAAGGTCTGATAGCGCCTCTTCCGTCGTTTTATTAATGTTCTTTTGGTTGAACGTGCTGCTGACCCCGACAAATACGGCTACGGCCCTGCACCCTGTTTCGTAGACGCGCTCCAGTCCCTTTTTGTTCGGTGCAAGAACAAAGTCGCGCGAGTCGATCGTCATGCAGGATTCAACGATATCCGCGGCATCCTGCATCTGAGGAACCCATTTAGGTGACACAAAGGAAGTCAGCTCCATTTCCTTGATGCCGGATTCCTTCAAGCGTAGTATGAATTCTTTCTTCGTATCGGTCGGTACAAAATTCTTTTCATTCTGAAGGCCATCGCGAGGCCCCACTTCAATAATGGTGATCTGTTCAGGTAATTTCATGATTTCCCTCCCCTTTGTTTTATTGTAGGAAAATTTCGACAACAAAATCAACTAAATTTTTTAAGAAAGAGAAAGGAAAATAAAGCGTTTACATAGAAAATGTTAAAGTGGAGATATTTTCGCCTATTCTCTTAAGGGTGGAAACTCATGAGAATCAGTCAGAATGGAATGGGAGGAAGAGAAATGTCGAATGAAGTTGTAATCGTAAGCGCTGTACGTACAGCGATTGGGAGCTTTAATGGCTCATTGAAGGATATTTCAGCACCAGAGCTGGGCGCGATCGTAATCAAAGATGCCCTGGAAAAGGCCGGGGTGAAAAAAGAAGATGTAGATGAAGTCATCATGGGGAACGTCCTGCAGGCAGGACTGGGCCAAAACCCTGCAAGGCAGGCATCCATAAAGGCAGGGTTACCAGAAAGTGTACCTGCGATGACCATTAATAAAGTATGTGGTTCAGGGTTGAAAACCGTACACTTGGCCACTCAGGCGATCCTTGCGGGTGATGCGGATATCATCGTTGCCGGCGGAATGGAAAACATGAGTCAGGCTCCATACCTCTTAAAGGGTGCAAGGGATGGATTCAAAATGGGAGATCAGAAAGTAGTGGACAGTATGATTTCCGATGGCTTATGGTGTGCGTTCAATGATTATCATATGGGCGTGACGGCTGAAAACCTGTGTGACCGCTATTCCTTATCCCGTGAAGAGCAGGACGAGTTTGCAGCGTGGAGCCAGGAGAAAGCGAATGCTGCCATCGAATCAGGCAGGTTCAACGATGAAATCGTACCTGTACATATTCCAAAGCGTAAAGGTGATCCGGTTGAGTTCAGTCAGGATGAATTCCCGCGCAAGGGCTCAACTGCAGAGAAATTATCCGGGCTCCGTGCCGCATTCAAGAAGGATGGCAGTGTGACGGCCGGAAATGCATCCGGAATCAACGATGGTGCAGCAGCTGTTGTGGTCATGTCGAGGAAAAAAGCAGAAGAGCTGGGCATCACTCCTCTCGTAACGATTAAAGGAAATGCAAATGCTGGTGTCGACCCTAGTGTAATGGGGATCGGTCCGGTAGCGGCCGTAAAGAAGGTGCTGGAGAAGACAAAGCTTTCGATCGAGGACATGCAGCTGATCGAAGCCAATGAAGCATTTGCCGCACAGTCACTGGCTGTCGATAAGGAGCTCGGGTTCAAACGTGATGCCCTTAATGTAAATGGGGGAGCCATCGCACTCGGGCATCCGATTGGGGCAAGTGGAACAAGGATCCTGGTGACGCTGATCCACGAAATGAAGAAAAGACAGGTACAGCATGGATTGGCTACTTTATGCATCGGCGGCGGCCAAGGTGTAGCGACAATCGTAGAGCTGCATCAATAAAAAATGTCAGAATGAAAAATGAGGAGGGAATGCAATGAAACAAGTTTATACTTCATACAGTGAAGCGGTGGCGGATATACAGGACGGAGCCACGCTTATGGTAGGCGGATTCGGCCTTTGCGGGATTCCCGAGAAATTGATTCTTGCCCTGGTGGAAAAAGGCGTCAAAAACCTGACAGTCATTTCTAACAACTGCGGAGTGGATGACTGGGGGCTCGGATTATTGCTTAAAAATAAGCAAATCGATAAAATGATCGGCTCTTATGTGGGAGAAAATAAAGAGTTTGAGAGACAAGTGCTATCAGGAGAACTCCAAGTGGAATTGGTTCCTCAAGGAACTTTGGCGGAAAAGATCCGTGCAGGAGGAGCAGGAATCCCGGCATTCTATACACCGGCAGGAGTGGGGACTCCGGTTGCGGAAGGAAAAGAAACGCGTACCTTTAACGGTAAAGAATATCTCCTGGAAGAAGCATATACGGCTGATTTCTCGCTTGTCAGAGCCTGGAAAGCAGATAAAATGGGTAACTTGGTATACAACAAAACGGCGCAGAACTTCAATCCGATGATTGCCGCTGCAGGGAAAGTAACCATTGCTGAAGCGGAAGAAATCGTAGAAATTGGAGACATCAATCCGAATGAAGTACACACTCCAAGCATCTATGTTCAACGATTGGTTCAGGCAGAGCAGGAGAAACGTATTGAAAGAAGAACAGTCAAAGCCTAGAAGGGGGAGTGTAAAAGGATGGATCGTGCAAAATTACGTGAAAAGATTGCAAGAAGAGCGGAAAAGGAAATTCAAGATGGTTTTTATGTAAACTTAGGGATCGGAATGCCGACACTCGTCGCCAACTATATCACTGAGAATAAACAGGTTGTGCTTCAGTCAGAGAATGGCCTTCTTGGGATCGGACCTTATCCGAAAGAAGAAGAACTGGATGCAGATTTGATCAATGCAGGTAAAGAAACGGTCACTGCGATCCCAGGTTCATCTTACTTTAACAGTGCTGAATCATTTGCCATGATCAGGGGCGGACATATCAACATCGCCATCTTGGGCGGAATGGAAGTCGCTGAAAATGGAGACCTCGCCAACTGGATGATCCCAGGAAAAATGATCAAAGGGATGGGTGGAGCGATGGATCTGGTCCATGGTGCAAGGCGGATCATCGTCATCATGGAGCATGTCAACAAAGCGGGTGAAAGCAAAATCCTTAAAGAGTGCACACTTCCTCTTACAGGCAAAGGAGTAGTCGACAGGATCATCACCGACCGTGCCGTCATGGACGTAACAGAAAACGGTCTGCTTCTGCGCGAAGTCGCAAATGGATTCACAGTCGAAGATATTCTCTCTTCCACAGCCGCCGAGCTGGAAGTGGCAGAAGACGTGAAATTGGAAGCTTATTAATAGAGGCTGTTCTTGAAAGATAGGCTCATTGAGAGGTCTGTTGATAGTCTACTTGCGGAAAGTGAAGTCTATCACGGAATCAATCAGCGGTGCTTAACAGAGCCATATGATAAATGCAAACACAAAATGAGTAGCCTGAAATATCGTCATGCGGGGAAGAGTAACTTTCCCGCATGTTTTTTTGTTTTCTTTCAAAAAAACAAGAGCTCGCTCTTTGACGAATCCTGAAAAAAGTTTTATAACTATAAAAAAAGACAGGGGGACTTCGAAATGTCAAAGAAAAAGAAACAAGAAGCAGAGTTGACGTTAAAGAACTCGATCAATGCAGACTTGTTCGAACAGCTCAAGAACAAGAAGAAAGAGCTCGAAAAAGTGGAAGAAGTGAAGCAAGAAGAGGAGCGGAAGCGAAAGGCAGAGGAACGAAAACAAAGGGAGAAGAATAAGTCCTTTGAAGAATTATTGAATGAGAGTGATATGAATTGGAAGAACTATAAGGAATAATGAATTCAACTATAAAGAAAGAGGGCAGGGTGTGCACCCTGCCCTCTTTTTACAGATCACATAACAAATCTGAAAGTGGAGTTTTAGAAGAACGTTTATGCTCTATATTTTCGAGATATGCTCGAAAACTCCGAGATATGCACGAAAACTCAATTATTGTGCTCGAATTGTCGAATAGCCAACGAAATTTTCTTGTTTTGGCCGCTACCATGGCTGCACGTATTGCTCTTGCTGAAACTTTAATCCCGATGCTGTTCATATCGCGAAAGCTTCGTCAACTCAGACAACACTTCCAGCTCTTCTGCAGAAAGAGGGGAGTGGTTGACGGCTTTGATGTTTTCAAGAAGCTGGCGTGTCGAGCTTGCGCCAGGAATGACAGAGGCCACCGCCTGGTGAGCAAGGATGTATTGAAGGGCCAGTTCATTCATGCTTCTCTCATCCGTTGATTTTTCACGGATGCTCTTGATGACTTCCTCAAGTTCAGGATAAGAATAATCAAGATAACCGTTTTCCTTCATTTTATCAGATGCCTTCAATAGCATTTTGTCAGACAGAAGTCCTTTTGCCAGCGGTCCCCGGGCAATGATGCTTACTTCATGTTGGTCGAGGAGGTCCATCCATTCCTCTGGACGCCGGTCGAGCAGGCTGTACTGCATCATGACGCTTTGAAGGGAAGAGTGTGTCAGGAATCTTTTGATCACGTTGGGGCGGATGGATGAAATACCGTATTGACGGATATATCCTTCTTCCTTCAGTTCCTCAAATGCTTCTATGCTTTCTTCAAAATGGTCTTCGATTGTCCCGCCGTGCAGCTGATATAAGTCGATATAATCAAGCTGTAATCTTGATAAACTGTCCTTCACGGCAGTTTTGATATACTCCTTTGAAGGGTCCCAGCGCCAACCTTCCTTCACATCATTCCACCGGTTCCCTACTTTTGTCGCGATGATCACGTCATCCCTTACACCCTTCAGTGCTTTGCCGACGATTTCTTCGTTCCTGCCAAAATCATATAAATCGGCTGTGTCAAAATAGTTGATCCCGTTCTCAAGGGCTGTATGAACGATTTCTTTCGCTTTCTTTTCATCGGTGCCAAGTGACATGCAGCCAAGGCCCATTTTTGAAACATAAAGGTCTGAGTTTCCGATTTGCCTTTTTTCCATTTTAACCGTCCTTTCCATCCTATCTTTCTTACTCTATAGTTTAACGGAAAGATGAACGGTTAAACAAAAGAAACGAATCAGTGTTTCTAAGAGTCCTTAAAGGATGCTGTCCACTCCTTGACCGTTCCGTATTTTTTACCGTATTCCTTCAATTTTGCCTTCACTTCCCAAGCTTTACCCGCAAGAATGATTCGATCTTTCTCGACGATGATCTGCAACAGGAATCACCTCAAGCTTTCTATTAAGTATGGTAGAATGTATGAAGAACGAATGTGTGTCAGAACAAGGAGAGTGCAGTAATGAAAAAGTTTGAAGAGAAAACGCTTAGTACAGAAAAAATTTATCAAGGAAAAATAATCGATCTTCAAGTCGATGAAGTGAAATTGCCGAATGGAAAGACATCAAAGCGTGAATTAATCAAACATCCAGGTGCAGTCGCAGTCATTGCCTTGACACCGGAAGGCAAAATCGTAATGGTCGAACAGTACCGGAAAGCGCTTGAAACCTCGATTGTTGAAATTCCAGCCGGAAAGCTCGAACCTGGTGAAGAACCGATCATCACTGCTGCCCGGGAGCTTGAGGAAGAGACGGGATACGGATGCGAAAAGCTCGATCATCTTATTTCTTTCTACACATCTCCAGGATTTGCAGATGAAATTGTCCATCTGTATGTCGCTGAAAACATCACCCCTCTGGAAACAGCCAGGGAGCTTGATGAGGACGAATTTGTCGAGCTGTTGGAAGTGACGGTCGATGAAGCATTGGAACTCATGAAAGAGAAAAGGATCTACGATGCAAAAACTGCCTTTGCAGTACAGTATCTCCAACTTCAACAATTTCAAAAGTAAATGGAAAACGCCCGATTCAGTCAATTGAATCGGGCGTTTCTTAGTGGTCGGAAGTCTACTAGCATAAACAAGTCCCATCGTGCATATATTCTAGTAATTGATGTTAGGAGGAACATGGTGATGCGTAAAAAAATCCAGAATTCAAACCCACTCGTTCAACATGTACAAGCACATTCCTCAATTTACTTGTTTATCATCACATTGTTTTTGATGGGAATCATCTTTGGGGCAATCGTCGTTAACTCATTGTCATTCGCTCAAAAAGAAGATTTATATTTTTATTTAAGTAAATTCTTCACTGAAATCGAAGGCGGAAGAATTACATCTGCAGAAGAACTTTTCAGACAGAGTTTCCTTCATAATGTGAAATACCTTGGCCTGATTTGGATATTGGGGATTTCAATTATTGGACTTCCCTTGATTTTTGTACTGCTCTTTATGAAGGGAGTCGTAGTGGGGTTCTCGGTAGGCTTCCTTGTCAACCAAATGGGATGGAGTGGTTTCCTGCTTTCATTTGTCAGCGTGCTGCCGCAAAATATCATCATCATTCCGGCATTCATCTTTATCGGCGCAATCAGCGCAAGCTTTTCGATGACGCTGATCAGAAAGATCTTTGTGAAGAATAATGCTTCGCTGCAATTTCAGATCATCCCGTTTCTATCAAGGTACGTGATCTTCTTCGTCATTGCTGTGGGAATCGTGACGGTTGCCGCGAGTATTGAAGCGTATCTATCCCCGAATTTAATGGAAGCGGTCATATCAAAAATAAAATAATGACTATTATATAAGAATGATTTCAGTTTCTTGATTATAATAATTTTATTTTGCTTATTCCTCCCTTTTTGATATAATAATATAGACATTGACGAGGGAGGGAAGGACTATGGAAAGTCGAATCGAACGAATTAAGAAACAGCTTCATTCCGCCAGTTATAAGTTGACTCCGCAGCGTGAAGCGACTGTACGCGTGCTTTTAGAGCATGAAGAAGATCACCTCAGTGCCGAAGATGTATACCTCCTCGTTAAGGAAAAATCTCCGGAAATTGGACTGGCAACGGTGTATCGGACCCTCGAATTGCTATCTGAACTGAAAATCGTGGATAAGATCAATTTCGGCGATGGAGTATCACGGTATGATCTCCGTCAAGAGGGAGCAGCCCACTTTCATCACCATCTAGTCTGCATCGAGTGTGGAGCGGTTGATGAAATTCAGGAAGACCTGCTTGAAGATGTTGAAAAGATTGTTGAAAGAGATTGGAAATTCAAGATAAAAGATCACCGACTGACCTTTCACGGCATCTGTTCACGATGCCAGGTTGAAGAAGAATCTGAATAGTAGATGCAAAAGCCCTGAAGAAGCTTATTATTGTTTCGAATCGAAACGATTTTTTTACATATCTTTAAGGGCTTTTTTTAATCATCCAAGGATCCTGGGTGGTGCCCTTACGGGTGAGGTTGTAATCCAGATGATAAGTACTAATAAATAATTGCCCCTCCTTGGTATAAAACGGTTCAAAATCGTCATAGCTTGTAATAAAGAAACAATTTGGACAGTATTTTGTTTAAATGGAGGACAAGCTTATGAAAAAAGGAATTGGACTGGTGTGGCAAACCATTAAAGTATTTATCTTATTCACCGGCTCTACCATATTGTTTTACTATGGGATCATGTGGATCGGTGAAGAATACGAGGGCTATCATAAATACGATGAACCAGAAGGGGCGGCGGTCAAAGTGTTTTCTTCGGTTACTGACGAAGAAAGCCATTGGTACGACCGGCTATTATTTTTCTTTATGAACGGGGAGTAATGCAATTTGGAAGACGATATCAAAGATTATATGCACTTTTTGATTGTGGAGAAGGGACTTGCGAAGAACACGATCGAGTCCTATCAAAGGGACTTAAGGAACTACTCGATGTATTTAAAGAATGTCGAGAAGATCACATCTCTCAATGAAGTGTCGAGAGTGAATATCGTACAGTTCTTGGGGCATTTGAAGGGACAGGGGAAATCGTCCAAGACCGTTGCCAGGCATGTGGCATCGATCCGTTCCTTCCACCAGTTTCTTTTAAGGGAAAAGAGTACAGATCAAGACCCGACTGTCCATATCGAAACGCCTAAAACCGAACGTAAGCTGCCGAAAATATTAAGCATTGAAGAGGTAGAGGCATTGCTTGAGGCACCTGAGGAATCGACCCCACTCGGAATGAGGGATAAAGCGATGCTTGAAATCCTTTATGCAACGGGTATACGAGTCAGTGAACTCATCGCTCTGAAGATGGAGGACGTTCATTTGACCATGGGGTTCGTCCGGTGTATAGGGAAGGGGAATAAAGAACGAATCATCCCGATCGGCAACACGGCCATGAAAGTACTCGAGAAATATATGGAAGACGCAAGGCTGAAATTGAGGTCGAAGAAGCATAAGGATGACCATCTCTTTTTGAACCACCACGGAAAGGGATTGACGAGACAGGGCTTTTGGAAGAACTTGAAGGCGCTAGCGCAAAAAGCCAACATCGAAAAGGACCTTACCCCTCACACATTGAGACACTCTTTTGCCACTCATTTATTGGAGAATGGGGCAGATTTGCGTGCGGTTCAAGAAATGCTCGGCCATGCAGATATTTCAACGACTCAAATTTATACGCATGTAACAAAGACGCGCTTGAAAGATGTTTATTCTAAATTTCATCCGAGGGCATAATAAAAGGGAGACTGCTTAAAGATTTCATCTAAACTTTAAGGGGTTCTCCCTTGTTTTTTTTGAAAGGGAAAAGTAAAATATAGATGTCAGACTTCTGACGTGAACCTCGTTCGGTTGATAAGACGGATCCGGGGGTATGATACGTTGTAGGGTGCAAAATGTAACCGCTTTTTTTGAACGTTCAATTGTAGAGTTAATAATATAACTGAGATGGAAATATAATAGGAGGATATCGCATGAGTAACTATACATATAAAAGAGTTCACTTGATCGTAATGGATTCGGTTGGGATAGGGGAAGCCCCTGATGCCGACAAATTCAATGATGAAGGGGCAGACACTCTCGGGCACATTGCAGAGCGAATGGATGGATTGAACATGCCGAACCTGGCAGGTTTGGGCCTATCGAATATCAAGGAAGTCAAAGGTGTGCAAAAAGCAACATCGCCTCGTGCATATTATACGAAAATGCAGGAGTCATCCGTTGGGAAGGATACCATGACTGGCCATTGGGAGATCATGGGCCTTCATATTGATACACCATTTAAAACATACCCTGATGGCTTTCCTGAGAAATTGATCCAAAAACTTGAGGCAGAGACCGGAAGAACGATTATCGGGAATAAACCTGCAAGTGGGACAGCCATCATTGAAGAACTGGGAAAAGAACATATGGAAACAGGGGCACTGATTGTGTATACGTCTGCAGATCCGGTCCTACAGATCGCAGCCCATGAGGATATCATCCCGATAGAAGAGCAATATAAAATATGTGAGATTGCACGTGAAATCACGAAAGATGATGAGTTCTTGGTCGGTCGTGTCATTGCTCGCCCATTTATCGGGGAGCCTGGAAACTTCACACGGACTTCAAATCGGCACGATTACGCACTGAAGCCTTTTAATCGTACCGTCATGAATGAAATGAAAGATTCTGGTTATGATGTGATCGCACTCGGTAAGATTTCCGATATCTATAACGGTGAAGGTGTGACAAAAGCCGTCCGAACAAAGCATAATATGGACGGCATGGATCAATTCATCAAGACGTTCGATGAATCGTTTACTGGCCTCAGCTTCTTGAACCTGGTAGACTTTGACGCCCTTTACGGTCACCGCAGGGATCCTGAAGGATATGGAAAGGCGCTGGAAGAATTCGATGCACGCCTTCCGGAAGTATTCGAAAAGATGACGGAAGATGATCTTCTCATCATCACGGCAGACCACGGGAATGATCCGACAGCTCCGGGAACCGATCATACAAGGGAGTATGTACCGCTTCTTGTCTATTCTACCCGGTTCAATAAAGGCGAAGAGTTGCCAATCAGGGAAACCTTTGCAGACATAGGGGCAACGGTAGCGGATAATTTCAATGTGAACATGCCTAAATTCGGAAAGAGCTTCCTATCCGAACTCAAATAGGAAACTGAACCTGAGATGAAAGGGGTCGTACTTTTCCCTTTCATCTCCTATTTCATTTATTCTGCAGGTCACACGGGAAATGGTCCTAATATAGGAACTCGATTTCCATGGCACTCGTGATAAGAGTTACCGTTTGTCGGTGCTTAACAAAGAAATATTACAAATAAAAGGAGTCATATAAATGAATTACGATATGATACAGAACGCAGCAAACCATTTAAAGAATCAATATACTGGTAGTCCACGAATTGGTTTGATCTTGGGATCAGGACTGGGAGTATTGGCTGATGAGATTCAGAATTCAGTGAAGATCCCATATAAGGAGATTCCAGACTTCCCTGTGTCAACAGTCGCAGGTCATGCAGGTCAACTGGTATTCGGTCAACTATCCGGCCAGGAAGTCGTTGCCATGCAGGGACGCTTCCATTACTACGAAGGCTACGGTTTTGATAAGGTGACCTTCCCAGTCCGCGTCATGAAAGAACTTGGAGTGGAGATTCTCATCGTGACCAATGCGGCAGGCGGAGTGAACGAAAACTTCGAAGCGGGTGACCTGATGCTGATATCTGATCATATCAATAACATGGGTGGGAACCCATTGATCGGTGCGAATGATTCTCGTCTCGGACCAAGATTCCCTGATATGTCCCAGGCCTATGATCGAGACCTTCGCCAGAAAGCAAAAGACATTGCAGAAGGGCTTTCATTAAAGATCCAGGAAGGTGTCTATGTTGGCAACACGGGACCTGTTTACGAAACACCTGCAGAGGTAAGGCTAGCTCGCACACTCGGTGGGGATGCCGTTGGTATGTCCACTGTGCCCGAAGTGATCGTTGCCCGACATGGCGGTATGAGAGTACTCGGAATCTCCTGCATTTCGAATATGGCTGCCGGCATTTTGGACCAGCCTCTATCACATGATGAGGTCATTGAAACGACTGAAATGGTACGAGCGAACTTCCTTACTTACGTGAAGGAAATCGTGAAATCAATCTAACCAAAATACACATTATTCCTATTTCAAGAACTTTGGAATGCAAATATACAGAAGTTGGTGATAACAGATGAGAATGGTAGATCTGATAGAGAAAAAGCGTGACGGGAAAGAACTGGCAACGGAAGAAATCAAGTTCATCGTAGACGGGTATACGGATGGATCAATACCTGATTATCAGGTAAGTGCTTTGACAATGGCGATCTTCTTCAAGGATATGAGCGAACGGGAACGTGCCGACTTGACGATGGCAATGGTGGAATCCGGGGATCAAATCGATCTGTCTGCAATCGAAGGCATTAAAGTCGATAAGCACTCTACAGGCGGAGTGGGGGATACAACCACACTCGTGCTAGGTCCATTGGTGGCGTCTGTTGGTGTCCCTGTCGCGAAGATGAGTGGAAGAGGGCTCGGTCATACAGGTGGGACCATCGATAAGCTTGAAGCTGTTGAAGGATTCCATGTCGAAATTGAAAACGATGAGTTCATCTCTCTCGTTAACAAGAATAAGTTGGCAGTCATCGGGCAAAGTGGAAACTTGACCCCTGCCGATAAAAAGCTCTACTCATTACGTGATGTGACCGCGACAGTCAACAGCATTCCACTTATTGCAAGCTCCATAATGAGCAAGAAAATCGCTGCCGGGGCAGACGCAATTGTCCTTGATGTCAAGACTGGAGCAGGGGCCTTCATGAAGACCCTGGAAGATTCAAAAGACCTTGCGAAAGCGATGGTGAACATCGGGAACAACGTTGGAAGAAAGACGATGGCCGTCATCTCTGATATGAGTCAACCATTAGGCTTTGCCATTGGGAACGCACTGGAAGTGAAAGAAGCGATTGATACGTTGAAGGGTGAAGGTCCTGAAGATTTGACAGAACTATGCTTGACGCTCGGAAGTCACATGGTCTATCTGGCTGAGAAAGCAGCTACCTTAAACGAGGCAAGGGAACTTCTGCAAAAGGCGATCGAAGACGGTTCTGCTCTCGAAAACTTCAAAGTGTTCTTGAAATCGCAAGGTGGGGATGCGTCGGTCGTTGACGATCCTTCCAAGCTTCCTCAAGCACAGTACAAGGTAGAACTTCAAGCGAAGGAAGATGGATATGTTTCAGAGATCATAGCAGATTCTGTAGGGACTGCAGCGATGTGGCTTGGAGCAGGAAGAGCGACAAAGGACTCTGTCATCGACCTTGCAGTCGGTCTTGAGCTGCGTAAGAAAATTGGGGACGAAGTAAAGGCAGGGGAATCACTTGTCACCATCTACAGTAACCAGGAAGACATTGAAGATGTGAAGGCGAAGCTCTATGAGAGCATCAAACTCTCTTCAGAAAAAGTGGAAGCTCCTACGCTGATCCATACGGAAATCACACATTAATCATTGATCGTAAGAAAAGCCTTTGTGCAAGGAAGTACCCTTCGCACAAAGGCTTTTTTGTTTTTTACTTTGCGTGGTTGTCCCGGATATTTTTGGAATGTCATTGTATAAAAATGGCTTTAATGGAAAAAATGGTCCTATAAGTATTGATTAAAATGAGAGATTTTGATTGGAGGACAGTGAAATGAAACGTTTATTGAGTATCATGTCGGCATTCTTTATTATAGCTTCCCTATTTCCTGCGATGGGATTTGCCCAGGAAAACAAGGCTGAATTGGCACAGGCCGCTAAATCTGCTGTATTGATCGAACGGGATACAGGGGCCGTTCTTTATGAAAAGAATAGTCATGAAAAATTGGCACCTGCCTCGATGACGAAGATCATGACAATGCTCTTGATCATGGAATCACTGGAAAAAGGCCAGATCAAATGGGATGACAAGGTCAGGACAAGCGAATATGCCGCTTCAATGGGAGGGTCACAGATTTTCCTGGAACCCGGTGAGTCAATGACTGTTAAAGAAATGTTGACAGGGATTGCGATCGGTTCTGCAAACGATGCATCTGTCGCAATGGCAGAGCATATTGCAGGAAGTGAAGAGGCCTTTGTCCAAAAAATGAATAAGAAAGCGAAAGAAATCGGCTTGAAGGATACTAAGTTCCAAAATCCGACTGGTCTTCCTGCGAAAGATCATTACAGTTCCGCTCATGACATGAGCATGATGGCGAAAGAGCTGCTAAAGTATAACGATATTACAAAGTTCACCGGAACATATGAGTCATACTTGAGAGAAAACACAGAAAATAAATTCTGGCTGGTGAACACAAATAAACTCGTGAAATTTTATGATGGAGTGGACGGTTTAAAGACCGGTTTCACAAACGAAGCGAAGTACTGTCTGACTGCCACTGCGAAGAAAGGGGATATGAGGGTCATTGCCGTCGTGTTCGGAGCATCCACCCCGAAGGAGCGTAACAGTGAAGTGACGAAGATGCTTGATTATGCTTTCAATCAATATCAGACGAAGCCGATGTTCAAGAAGGGTGACTCCCTTTCAAAGGTGAAAGTATCCAAAGGGAAAGAGAGCAAGGTACAGGCTGTAACAGACGAACCAATTTCGATCCTTGCCAAAAAAGGAGAGAAACTTGATGGGGTCGAGCAAAAAGTGACACTGTCTAAAGACTTGAAAGCACCGATAAAGAAAGGTGATAAAGTCGGGACACTAGTCATCAATAATAAAGGTAAAAAAGTAGTAGAAAGTGATCTTGTTGCCAAAGAGGATGTAAACGAAGCTAGCTGGTGGCAACTATATAAACGTTCATTCGGTATGTTTTCGAAAGTCGGAAACTGACTGGTTTTCATGAAAAAGAACACTAATCTTGGCGAATTCCTTCTAGTTTTGTCATAGAGAAGGAAAATTCCATCCAAATAGCGAAATGACTCACTATACGACAGAGAAGGAGGCTTTCTGATAGTGAGTCTTGCTATTAACTTGGAAGTAAAAAAAGATGTCTTATGTATACGTTTGAGTGGAGAGTTGGACCATCATACAGCTGAGGAATTGAGGGAGAGATCCTCACAGCTGATCGAAGGAGAAAATATCAAGCATATCATTCTTAATTTGGAAGAGTTGGGCTTCATGGACAGCTCGGGTCTGGGTGTCATTTTAGGGCGATACAAGCAAATCAAGCAAAAGCATGGAGAAATGGTTGTTTGCGCGATTTCCCCAGCAGTCAACCGATTATTTGAAATGTCTGGATTGTTCAAGATCATCCGCCTTGAACCATCTGAAGAAAATGCATTACAAAGATTGGGGGTCGCCTGATGATGAGGAATGAAATGAACATCCAATTCAGTTCCCTGAGCCAAAATGAATCTTTTGCACGAGTAACAGTCGCTTCTTTCATTGCGCAGCTCGATCCGACGATGGACGAATTGACCGAAATCAAAACAGTGGTTTCCGAAGCGGTAACCAATGCGATCATTCATGGATACGAAAACGATCCAAATGGCGTCGTATATATTTCTGTCATCATGGAAGAGGATGGATATATCGATATGACCATTCGGGACGAGGGGATCGGCATAGGGGATGTAGAAGAGGCGAGGCAGCCTTTATATACATCAAAGCCTGAACTCGAAAGATCAGGAATGGGATTCACCATAATGGAAAATTTCATGGACGAGGTAGAAGTGTCATCACACCCGGGTACAGGCACAACGGTAAGACTGAAGAAGCACTTGACCAACAGTAAAGCGCTATGCAATTAAGGAGTCGTGCCTATGGATGTCGAAGTGAAAAATGAAAAAACCCAGCCTTTTTTGAAGGATCATGAGGTGAAAGAGCTTATTAAGCAAAGCCAGGAAGGCGACCAGACTGCCCGGGATACCATCGTGCAGAAGAATATGAGACTTGTGTGGTCGGTTGTTCAGCGCTTTCTTAATCGAGGATACGAACCTGATGATCTATTCCAAATCGGCTGTATCGGGCTGCTGAAATCAGTGGATAAGTTTGACTTGAGTTATGATGTGAAATTCTCGACGTATGCCGTTCCGATGATCATTGGCGAGATCCAGCGTTTCATCAGGGATGATGGCACAGTGAAAGTGAGCCGTTCCCTTAAAGAAATGGGAAACAAGATACGAAAAGCGAAGGATGAACTTTCCAAGAAATTCGGAAGGGTGCCGACTGTCAGTGAATTGGCCGAACATCTGGAGTATACGGTTGAAGAAGTGATCATGGCACAGGAGGCAAGCAGGACACCTTCTTCGATTCATGAAACCGTTTATGAGAATGATGGGGACCCAATCACGTTATTGGATCAGATTGCGGACAATACGGATCATAAGTGGTTTGATAAGATCGCTTTGAAGGAAGCCATCCGTGAACTGGATGACAGGGAGCGGTTGATCGTGTATTTGAGGTACTACAAGGATCAGACCCAATCTGAAGTAGCTGATCGACTGGGAATATCCCAAGTACAGGTATCAAGGCTTGAGAAAAAGATCTTACAGACGATGAAGGAACATATGTATACGGAATAGAAGAAATGCCTTGCTTTTTCTTATGGGAGAGCGGGGTTTTTTTATGCTCTCATCGAAAGATAAGGAGGGCATTTTTCACTTTTACATAAATTATTTCCGATAATCCATACTATTGGTACGAGGGGAAAATCATGTTTCAGGAGTGAGCATCATGGAAGGAATAGTGTACATCCGACTGAGACATCGTGTTCAAGTTAAATCAGACAGTATCGTGAACCTTGGTCAATTGGCTCAGATCATCGCCCCCGAAGCCGTACTTGAGGACTTGAAGAGGATAAGCATTCACAAGGTGACCCCGTCTGATAAAAATATCATCGTGATCGATGTCATGACTGTGATTGAGAAGGTATATTCTAGCCACCCAGGCCTTGACGTCCAAACGATTGGGCCTGCACAAAGCATCATAGAAGTCATCTATGAAAAGAAGAAAATCTCCCTTCCTCTTTTCGTTGGTGTGTGGATTCTATTATTCATAGGTGCTGCAATGGCAATCATGAATTTCCATGAAGATGTAAGCATGAGGGAGGTACACCAAAGGCTTTATCACTTTATTACCGGTGAAGTCGATCCGCATCCACTGCTTTTTCAGATCCCGTATTCTTTTGGCCTCGGACTTGGGATGATCCTTTTCTTCAACCATATCTTTCGGAAGAGGCTGAATGAAGAGCCGAGTCCCTTGGAAGTGGAAATGTTCAATTATCAGCAAGATTTGGACCAATACGTGATCATGCATGAGAACAAAGAAAGTATGAAGAACTTAGATGACCATTAGTGTAATCCTTACAGTATTTATCGGATTTGCAGGAGGCTTGGCTGTGGGCTCTGGTTTTGTCGCTTTCTTGACCGTTCTCGGTATCATACCAAGGCTCACTCAGCTGACAAAAACAATGAAAATGATCCATTTCTATGAAGTGGCGGTCATCATCGGGGCCTTGACCGGGGGATTCATCAGTTTGAATGACTATACGATGCATTTGACCCCGATTGTATTGATACCAATCGGGCTTTCAAGCGGGATTTTCATAGGATTATTGGCGGCTGCATTGACGGAAGTTTTGAATGTGTTCCCTATCCTGGCCAAGCGTATCGGGATCGACGGACAAATTGTGGTACTGATCATGGCGATTGTCTTCGGTAAGATTTTCGGCTCTTTATTTCATTGGCTTTATTTGGTTTACCAATAGCCGGGCGCATGAACAATCAATAGCTGTCCAAGCCCGATAAGAATTACCCGTACACCCCATCAATCAAGTGTGAGGCAGGGATAGGTTATGAGTGAAAAAAGAAAAGTGGTTTTGATAACAGATGGAGATGAATATGCGAAGAGGGCGATTGAAATCGTGGCCAAACATTATGGTGGCAGATGCATCTCCAGTTCGAAAGGGAACCCTTCTGTTTTGTCTGGACCGCAGGTTGTGAAACTCATAAAGAAAGCGAAAAACGACCCTGTCTTTGTGATGTTTGATGATAGTGGTTTCATCGGGGAAGGAGCAGGGGAGAAGGCGTTGAAATATGTTGCCAATCACACTGATATTGAAGTGCTAGGAGTCATTGCAGTTGCAAGTAAAACTCGTCAGGCCGAGTGGACAAGAGTGGATGTGTGCATTGATAAATTCGGGGAACTGACACCCTTCGGAGTGGACAAATTCGGTGTACCTGAACTCGAGATGGGCCGGATGAACGGAGATACGGTTTATTGTCTGGATGAATTGGATGTTCCCGTCATTGTAGGAATTGGTGATATTGGGAAGATGGCTAAAAGGGACGACTACTCACAAGGGGCTCCCATAACAAAAAAAGCAGTGGAAATCATCTTTGAAAGGAGCGGTTATCGTGCCTGAGATAAAAAAGACACCCATTCCGAAAGATCTGGATGTTTTAGAAGAGTATATGCAGAAGAATGTTGGGCTGAATAAGAGTTTTGATATCGGTGTGAGGAAGTTAAAGATTCTCAAAAAGAATGTGCACTTTTACTATATAAATGGATTGACCGATGCAGGCTATATCATAGAGATTGTTGAGGAATTGGTCGGCATCAATGACCATGAACGTTTATCCACCCATCTATATGATATTGTCAAGAATCGCCTGGTCCATCAGTCAGTGGAGCCGGTCAAAACCATTGAGGAAGCGGTCGATGAGGTTTTATCAGGATTAATCGCGGTAGTGGTTGAGGGATACCCCGAGGCGCTGATAGTGGATGTAAGGAGTTACCCTGGCAGACAACCGATGGAACCGGATACCGAGAAAGTCGTGCGTGGGTCGCGTGATGGATATGTAGAGAACATCATCATCAATACTGCGTTGACAAGACGGAGGATCAGGGATCCCAGGCTGCGTTTCGAAATTTTCAGGATCGGTGAACGCTCAAAGACCGACATTTCAATCGCGTATATTGACGATGTAGCAAACCCAAGTCTGATCAAAGTGATAAAAAAGGAATTAAAAAGCATAAAAATCGATGGATTGACCATGGCAGATAAGACAATTGAAGAATTCCTGGTGAAGCAGGGCTATAACCCCTATCCACTTGTACGCTATACGGAAAGGGCCGATGTCGCTGCCACTCATTTACTTGAAGGGCATGTTCTCATCTTTGTCGATACTTCACCAAGTGTGATCATCACCCCGACGACATTCTTCCATCATCTTCAGCATGCTGAAGAATACAGGCAATCCCCTGCAGTCGGTACGTTTGTAAGGTGGACAAGATTTCTTGGCCTATTTGCTTCCTTGTTCCTATTGCCACTCTGGTATCTATTTGTGCTAGATCCGACACTGCTTCCTGATGGCCTCGAATATGTAGGGCCAAACGAACAGACGAACATACCGATCATCGCACAATTATTCATAGCAGACATCGGGGTGGAAATGTTCAGGATAGCGGCCATCCATACGCCTACGCCATTATCGACCGCCATGGGCTTGATCGCTGCGGTATTGATTGGACAGATTGCCATTGATGTCGGCTTATTCCAACCGGAAGTCATCTTATATGTTGCGGTTGCTTCGATAGGGACATTCGCAACGCCAAGTTATGAATTGAGTGTGGCAAACAAAATGGCTCGTTTGCTTTTATTAGTAGCTGTAGCCTTTTTCCACATCCCAGGGCTTGTCATCGGCTGTACGTTGTATATTCTTTACGTTGCCAATATCAAGTCACTCAACACGCCTTACCTATGGCCCCTTATTCCATTCAGTCCGATCGCATTCATGCAAATTTTGATCAGACGTTCGATGCCGGGTGCCAAAATTCGCCCAAGCATCGTCCAGCCTCGTAATAAATACAAGCAGCCGGCGAAATCTTAAGAATATTGCAACACCTCTTAATCTGTGGTAAATTACGTTTAATCAGGTAAAGGGTTTAAGAGGGAGTTGAGTCGTTCATGCATCTTCATGGGACATCAGAAATCAACAAATCTGGGCAGTTGACAATAGGCGGGGTAAGTACAATCGATTTGGTGAATCAGTACGGAACCCCGCTATATGTCTACGATGTGGCGTTGATAAGAGAACGGGCCAGAGGGTTTAAACAGACGTTTCAAGATTTAGGTGTGAAATCAGAAGTCGCGTATGCCAGTAAAGCATTCTCCAGCATTGCAATTTTCCGGTTGATGAAGGAAGAAGGGCTATCGCTGGATGTCGTATCAGGCGGTGAGCTTTATACAGCGTTAAAGGCAGGCTTCCCTTCGGAACGGATTCATTTCAACGGAAACAATAAGTCGCTTGAAGAACTGAACATGGCCGTAAGGAACAAGATTGGTTGTGTCGTCGTCGATAATTTTCACGAACTTCAATTGTTAAATGAGATTACATGCGAAATGAAACAAAAAATCAACGTACTATTGAGGGTGACCCCAGGCATTGAGGCTCATACCCATGATTATATCTTAACCGGTCAGGAAGATTCGAAATTTGGATTCGACCTTCAGAATGGTCAGGCGGAAGATGCGATGAAGCAAGCGCTGAAGGCGGAATACATAGAGTTATTGGGTCTTCATTGCCATATAGGCTCGCAAATATTTGAAACAACCGGATTCATTCTGGCAGCAAAAAAAATAATCGGAAAAGTAGCAGCATGGAAGTCTTCATATGGATTCTTACCAAAAGTCATCAATCTAGGTGGCGGATTCGGAATCCGTTATACAAGGGAAGATGATCCGATCCCCCCTTCGCAATATGTAAAAGAAATGATACAGGCAGTGAGAGAAGAAACGGAAAAGCTGGGCCTGGATATGCCTGAAATCTGGATCGAGCCCGGACGTTCGCTAGTAGGTGATGCCGGAACAACGCTTTATACAGTAGGTTCAAGCAAGGAAGTACCCGGCACCCGCAAGTACGTAGCCGTAGATGGGGGAATGAATGATAACATCCGTCCAGCACTATACGGTGCGAAATATGAGGCTGTCATCGCAAACAAGGCGGATGAACTGCCAAAAGAAAAGGTTTCCGTAGCAGGTAAGTGTTGTGAATCCGGCGATATGTTGATGTGGGATGTGTTGCTTCAATCGGCGGATCCGGGGGATACCCTGGCGATGTTCTGTACGGGTGCATACGGTTATTCCATGGCGAATAACTATAATCGGATCCCGCGGCCACCAGTTGTATTCGTCGAAAACGGACAATCAACATTGGCTGTGCGGCGGGAAACATATGAGGATCTGATTTCATTAGATCAATAGTTTACTATGAACGAGAAAAAAGCAGTTTGGAAGCATCCTGATCCTTTCAAGCTGCTTTTTATATACTCAGACTAAAACAACCTTAGCTTGTCCTGTCACGAAGACAGGACTTTCATTCTTTCGATAGATTATATACAATAGGATATGATAAAGCATATTGGATATAAGGATTCAATGTTGGAAACTACATAATTCAAGATGGTGAAGGTGAAGCAAATCATGAAGCTTGGGAATGGACAATTATTTTTGGTATTAATGTTACTGGGCTTGCTGGGTGGATTGCTGTACTGGTTCGTGTTGGTTTAACGATTCGGAAACCAGGTTGATTGAACGGATTAATTTTAGTAAGATAGATGAACATTCTTCTGATTGACGTGGAATTATTCATTTTAAACATTCATCTAAAATTCTTTGTTTTTGTCCATAATGGTCATAAGGGTCATTACCTGAGACAGAACGTAACGAGGGGTAATTATGTTAATTCGGTATAAGAAGGCATTTGAGAAGATTGCAATGGGTTTATTATCATTTATGCCAAATGAGAAAGATTTGAAGAAACTACAGCAGACAATGAAGCAATATGAGACAGAGGATGACTGGCAGCTATTCCTATGGAAAGAAGAAGACATTGTCGGTCTAATCGGAGCGTATAAAACGGATGATACACTGGAAGTCCAGCATATATCGGTGAATCCATCCCATCGCCATGAAGGGATCGGGAAGGCGATGGTAAAGCAGCTGAGAGACATGTACTCTGAATTAACGGTAAAACCGAATGCCGAAACGGCATCATTTCTTGAGAAATGCGACGAGGATCATACTATATAAAAAAAGAAGAGACTAACTGGTTGTTGCAACTATGTTAGTCTCTTCTTCTTCTTCAGGGCATTTTGCCTTTCAGTGATGACATCGCTTCGATCTCTCATCGAATGTCTATGAATCAGTTTCATATTTGATAAGTCACTGGGCAGACACCATTCATAACCTTTCGCTTCAGAAAGCGCTACTGCTTTCTTGATAAGAAGTGGGTCTGTTATGGGCAAGTCGATGCTTTTATATGGAAGTGATCGATCAATGCTGTCAAGGATACTCTCCAGTATGGAAATCAACGAAGAATGATCCAAACCAAGGTTCATAACGTGTTGCTGCTTTTCCTTTAAGTTCGTTATTGCCTTCGTGATCATCCGCTTTGCACCACGAACATTATCTCTTCTGTAATGATAAAGTCCGACGGCTATCTGGATGAAACCGACCCAGTGTGAAGAACGATTCCCTGGATCAACTTCCTTCCAGTATTCCTCCAACACCTCGTGACATTCAAAATAATCACGATTTCCGTGGAAATAGACGAGATATTCAACATAAGGATCTGGATAAGTCATGTGTACCCTCCTTTTCTAGTTAGTGTATCATTTTTCTTATGATATCGGAAAGTGGACCGGAAAGGGGACGTCCATTCAAAAAATTACTATTGGAGATTGGATGTGAATCTACTATACTAGTAGAAGTAGCTCTTTGGAATGAATGGAATGGAAACTGGTGATATTGTGGAATACAATGTGAAGATTGATGCGTTTGAAGGACCACTGGACCTTCTCTTGCATCTTATCAATACGTTAGAAGTCGATATATATGACATACCGATGGCTCAAATAACAGAGCAATATTTATTATTTGTACATACAATGAAAGACCTTCAGCTTGATGTGGCAAGTGAGTATCTGGTAATGGCAGCAACACTGCTTGCCATCAAAAGCAAAATGCTCCTTCCGAAACATGATGATGGGGTCGTGGACGAAGACATTGAATTTGAAGAGGAAGATCCAAGGGATGAATTAGTCGAGAGACTGGTGGAATACAGAAAGTTTAAAGAAGCTGCGATTGAATTGAAATCCCGCGAAGAAGAGAGGGGACAGGTCTTCACAAAACCACCGAGTGACTTGACGGAATATGTTGATGAAGACGACTCTAAGCAGTCTGATATAAACGTATCTTTGTATGATATGCTCGGTGCGTTTCATAAACTTTTGAGAAGAAAGAAAATTCAGCGGCCGATACAGACAAGGATCACAAGACAAGAAATATCCATCGAGAAACGGATGGAGGAAATCATAAGCAGTTTGAGGCAGGTAAAGGAAAGAACTCCGTTCACTGACCTGTTTCCTTCTGATGATAAAGAACATCTTGTCGTCACTTTCCTTGCTGTTCTGGAATTGATGAAAAGAAAGCAGATCATCGTAGATCAAGAGAATAATTTCACGGAGATATTTGTAGAGTCATGTGAGGAGGTAGGACTTGTTGGACAACATTAATTGGAGAGGTATCCTGGAGAGTTTATTATTCGCAGCCGGAGATGAGGGCCTTTCATTGAAGCAAGTCTGTTCCGTTCTTGAACTGAGTGAAGAAGAGGCAAATGCACGTTTACAGGACTTAAAGAAAGATTATGAGAATGATGAAACGAGAGGGATCTATATAACCGAACTGGCGGGTACGTTTCAGCTTGTGACGAAGAAAGTTCATGCCGATTACCTTAAGAAATTGGTGGAATCCCCGAGCGTCAGCTCATTGTCTCAAGCTGCACTCGAAACGCTTGCCATCATCGCTTATAAGCAGCCGATCACAAGGGTCGAAATCGAACAAATAAGGGGAGTCAAAACGGAACGCCCGATCTCAACCCTTACTTCTAAAGGACTTGTTAAGGAAGTCGGGAGAGCGGAGGGTACCGGACGCGCTTATCTCTTCGGCACGACGACGGAATTCCTGGATTATTTCGGTTTGAATAACCTCGAAGAGCTTCCGCCGCTTCCGGAGAATATACAAGAAGACGCTTCTCAAGATGAAGCGGATTTGTTTTTTGAAAAGTTTCAAGAAACAATTGAATCAGACGAGGGATGATCCCTCACTCGACACGGATAGGTCCAACGACCTCCGTGTTTTTTTGTGCCCAGCTAAAGAATCTTATATCGATCCCGATCCAACCGCGGCAATGCTGGAATTTGATTCTGGGAAGTGAAGCACCTATACAAAGTATATGTTTCAATCATATTAACACTTGTCCTGCATAAACTTGTACAAATACTTCAAAGTTCTGTAAAGGGGTAGATGTATGTGGGCAGGAATCGTAAAAAAATTTACATATATTATACGCTGATTTTCGCCATATTGTTTGTACTTGTTTCTAACGAAGTTCAAGCGGCACCGTCTGTCAGTGCGCAAAGGGCCATCCTCATGGACGGTGAGACAGGGAGGGTCCTATATGAAAAAGATGCAAATACGAAAAGCAGGATTGCCAGCATAACAAAAATCATGACGGCGATCATTGCAATCGAGTCCGGGAAGATGGATGAAAAAGTGACCGTTTCGTCAAATGCTTCTGGGACGGAAGGTTCATCACTTTATCTTAAAGCTGGTGAAAAGATAAAGCTTGAAGATCTTGTTTACGGCTTGATGCTCAGGTCTGGAAACGATTCTGCCGTGGCAATCGCAGAGTCGGTAGGAGGAAGCCTTGAGGGATTCGTTTATTTGATGAATAAAAAAGCTTCGGAAATTGGAATGGTCAATACGCATTTTTCAAACCCTCACGGACTGGATGATCATGAGGATCACTACTCAACCGCGTACGACATGGCCCTATTGACGAAATACGCGATGGAGAACGATGTCTACAAGGAAATCTCGGGCACTAAAGTCCATAAAGCGCCAAATCCCGATGAGGTATGGGACCGTAAATGGAAAAATAAAAACCGCTTATTAACAGAGCTATATAAATACAGTACCGGAGGCAAGACCGGCTACACGAAACGTGCCAAACGAACGCTTGTGTCCACTGCCTCCAAAGATGGGGAACATTTAATCGCGGTCACCTTGAATGCATCGGATGATTGGAATGACCACATTGGGATGTTCGAATATGGTTTTAAACAGTTTGATTACAAAACTGTATTGGAAAAAGGTCTGATAAAGGATTTTGATGATGAATTCTACAGTGGCAAGGTATACGTGAAGCGAAATGTGACGATGTCGTTGAATGATGATGAGGAAGAGTCCGTTAGAATCGAATATAAAATGTTAAAACCGGACAAAGAGTGGAGTAGGGCTGAGAAGGTGCCAGAAGTGGTAGGGAAGGCCGTCATCTACCTGGATGATAAAGAAATGGATTCGCTGCCAGTGTTTTATAAGGTTGAGACTGGTAAGAAAGAAAAGAAAAGCTGGTGGAAATTTTGGGAATCCTCGATGGAGACTTTTCTTGGGGTAAGGCAGGATGGTTAATCTAATCTGGGTCGGGATGACCATAATCGGACTTCTGTTTGCCATGATCAATGGCAGGATGGAAGAAGTCAATGAAGCCATCTTTAAATCAGCGAACGAGGCAGTGACACTATGTATCGGTTTGGTCAGTGTATTGGTATTCTGGCTCGGGATCATGAGGATTGCACAGGAAGCGGGTCTTCTGGATAAGTTGGCGAAACTTTTCAGGCCATTTGTAAAACGATTATTCCCTGAGGTTCCGGATGATCACCCTGCAATGGGCTATATCCTTTCCAATATGATCGCAAATATGTTCGGACTCGGGAATGCCGCGACTCCGCTGGGAATCAAGGCCATGGAGCAGTTAAAGAAGTTAAACGGTGGAAAGGATACAGCGAGCCGGTCGATGATTACATTCCTGGCAATCAATACATCAAGCCTGACCATCATCCCGACGACCGTGATTGCCATCCGTATGAAATATGATTCGGCATCACCGACCGAAATCGTCGGTCCGACATTGATTGCAACATTGTTATCCACCATTGGCGCCATCGCAATAGACCGGTATTTTCATTACAGACGAACCCGTCGTGAGGTGAAATAGATGCAATTGATTTCAACGATATCACTCTGGCTGATCCCGCTCATGATTGGTCTGATTTTGGTTTATGGGACACTAAAGAAGGTCCCCACTTATGAAGTGTTTGTAGAAGGTGGAAAAGAGGGTGTCAAGATTGCAATCTCAATCATTCCTTTTTTGATCGGGATGCTTGTAGCCATCACTGTGTTCAGGGAATCGGGAGCTTTGGAATTCTTTGTCGGCCTGATGCGACCTGCACTTCTTGCCATGGGCATACCACCTGAAATTGTACCGCTTGCGATCATCCGGCCGATCTCTGGTACCGCCGCACTCGGGATGATGAGCGACATCGTCGCATCCTATGGTCCTGATTCATTCATCGGGAGGCTTGCATCCACCTTGCAAGGAAGCACCGATACGACCCTTTATGTGTTGACCGTCTACTTCGGGGCGGTGGGAATCAGGAAAATGGGTGATGCCCTCAAGGTCGGCCTGCTTGCAGACCTTGTCGGGATCGCTGCTGCGATTTTCATCGTAACGATTATGTTTGCATAAGGATCAGCTGGTACCTTTGTTTTGGGAAGTGCTAAGATCTTGGTCATCTTTTAGGTGGGAGGGGGATTCGACCCCCAGTCGACTTCATGTTGGTGTGAGATCGGCCAAAGGCACATATTTAGTCAACAATGCATAGTTAAACTTGATGCAAAACGCTTTTTGATAATATAGTTGGATTTTTGATAATAACAGGTCCGGTTTTGATAATATAGTTGTGTTTTTGATAATAACTCCCTCAATATTGATAATATATCCGCCAGAATACAATGAGGGGTATACTGTTCGGCGTGCTTTTAGCATGGGGAAGAGGCTTTTTGAGAGAAAATGAGAAGATTTTATTAAAAACAGACAAATTAAGGGTCTAAAATGTGAGAAGTGGTTGTTTTTTGTGGATTGGCTGATCATGACGCATATAATCAATCGTCAAGCCACTACTCAACCACTCCACCAACCGGAAATCCACTCGACAACACCAACCAACAATCCAACCAACACCAACCCACAATCCCATCCATCCCCACAATCACAAAAACAGCCACCCCGGCTGTTTTTTCTTTTTACCTTTCTATTTTGTCCTGATTATGTAATAATTCATGAAGACAAAAGTATTTGAAAAACAGAAGAGGTGGAATACCGTGGAACGTTTACAAAAGGTAATTGCTCACAGCGGCGTTGCTTCCAGGCGCAAAGCTGAACAATTAATTATAGAAGGCAAAGTGAAAGTGAATGGTGGAGTCGTCAAGGAACTCGGTACGAAGGTATCATCATCCGATAAAGTCGAAGTGAATGGTGTCCAAATCGAACGAGAAAACAAAGTCTATTATATGCTATATAAACCGAGGGGTGTCATCTCAGCTGTCACGGATGATAAAGATAGGAAAGTCGTAACGGACTTTTTCCCGGAGATTGAGGAAAGGATCTACCCTGTCGGCCGTCTTGATTATGATACATCCGGATTATTGCTCCTTACAAATGATGGGGAGTTTGCCAATCTGCTCATGCACCCGAGCAGTGGAATAGAAAAAACATATGTAGCACGATTAAAGGGAATCCCTCCAAAACATAAAATCAGGGAGCTTGAAAAAGGAATCAAACTTGAAGATGGCATGACGGCTCCGGCCAAGGTAAAAGTACTCAGCATCGATAAGAAACAAGGGAAGTCGATTGCCGAAATAACCATCCATGAAGGAAGGAATCGCCAAGTAAGAAGAATGTTCGAAGCGATCGGTCACCCGGTTCAAAAGTTAAAACGCGAACGTTTCGCTTTTCTTACGCTACACGGCTTAAATGCTGGGGATGGGCGTGAACTTAGTCCGCATGAGGTCAAGCAATTGCGGACACTTGCTGAAACGGGGAGCATTCGTTAACCCGAACGGTTGAAAGTGTCACATATCATTCATAACTTTCACATTTGAGTGTTCTGATAAATGCTATAATGAATGGGAAATCCCCGGCTTTCGCTGGGGTATTTCCTACATAGTACTCGTGTGATAACAGACTATTTTAGGGACTGATCTTCTATCAGGCCCTTTCCTGTTGTAAGGAATTATTTCCAAGTGTGAGAGCGATTACATAGTGGAGGGATCGTTACGTGAACAAGAAGAAGCGCAGGCTGCTGATTAGAACCATCATACTCATCCTATTAACATCAGCAGTTGTGTATACACTGTATGCAAACTTTACCAAGGATGAAAGGGGCAAAATCCAAGCAGGCGATCCTGCTCCGGACTTTGTGCTAACTGATATGGAAGGTACTCAGCACAAGCTTTCGGAATATAAGGGACAGGGTGTCTTCCTTAACTTCTGGGGGACATGGTGCAAGCCATGCGAGAAAGAGATGCCTTATATGAACAATCAGTATAAAGAATTCAAAGATCAAGGGGTACAGGTGCTGGCGGTGAATGTAGGTGAATCCGAGTTTCTGGTCAATCGATTCGCTTCGAAGCACGACCTTGAATTTCCCATCGTCATTGATAAGAATGATGACGTCTTGAATGCATATGGAGTGGATCCGCTCCCTACTACTTTCCTCATAAACCCAGAAGGGGAAGTGGAAAAGGTACTTACAGGGACCATGACGGAAGAAGATGTAAGAAAATATATGGAAAGCATCAAACCGTAATGTCACAGGAGTTTGAACTTAACATAAGGAGTCTTTTCTATGAAAGAAATCAAATGTGAATGTGGACACGTCAATCCGATTGGTACGGTACTGTGTGAATCGTGCGGACGTGCCCTGACAGATGAAGCAAAGCAAGAAAAGCTGTATGACATGCGCTATGAAGGAAGTGCGAGGCGCTCCCAGACTTATAATAAATCGATGGTCGATAAAGTGTGGAATTTCTTCTCCTCTGTAAAAGTGGGGGTGTGGTTGATTGTCGTCACGTTGATCGCTTCCGCGGTCGGCACAATTTTCCCGCAACAGCAATATATCCCGTCCGTACAGCCGCCTGATCAATACTATGAGGAGGTATACGGCTTTGCCGGAAAGCTCTATTATACCCTAGGGTTTCACGATCTTTACGGTTCCTGGTGGTATCTCTTGCTGATTGCATCAATCGGTGTTTCCCTGGTCATTTGCAGTCTGGACCGGGTCATACCATTGCATCGCGCACTAAAGACACAGAGGGTGTCTCGCCATGAAAGCTTCTTGAAACGGCAGCGGGTATACGGAAAGTCGGAAACGGTGAAGCTGGATGATAACCTCGAAAAGGTAAAGAAGAATCTGAAAAGCAGGAAATACAAGGTTCGCGAAGAAGATGGAAATATACTTGCCGAGAAAAATCGATTTTCCAGATGGGGGCCATATGTGAATCACGTAGGTCTTATCATCTTTTTGATCGGCGGTATGCTGAGATTTGTGCCTGGTATGTATATCGATCAAACAATATGGATCCGCGAGGGCGAGAAGAAGGTCGTTCCCGGTACCAATGATGAATACTACATTGAGAATAAAGGATTCACGTTGGAGAATTATGGTGAAGGGGACAAGGAGGTTTTCCAGCAATCGATCGACCGTGTAGGTGATATTGCGAAAAACTATCAATCTGACGTGGCTCTTTATAAGGAGTCCGGGAAGACCCTTCCCGGTGAAAAGGCGAAATTGAATCTGCACAAAGAGGATTCGATCAAAGTCAATCACCCGCTGAAATTTGATAACTTTGCAGTGTACCAGACAAGCTACAAGCTGGATGAATTCAAATCCATGTCATTTACGTTCGATAACAAAGAAAGCGGGAAGACTTTCGGTGAATTCACTGTCGATCTATTCGACCCACAAGAAGAATATCGCTTCGATGATGGGTATAAAATTGAGCTGATGGGCTATTACCCGAACTTCACAGGATTTGATGAAAGCGGGGAACCGATATCGGATAAGCCGATCCCTGATAATCCAGCCTTCCTTTTCAAAATGTTCTCACCTGAAAAGCCCGATGGTGAAATCAGTTTTGTAGGGATTAGAAAGAACTTGGAACCCCTCGGTGACAATGACTTTAAAGTTTCCTTCGCTGGTGTCGAAACCCGCGATGTGTCTGCCTTGACCGTTCATAAGGATCTGACGCTTTGGATTCTCGCACTCGGAGGTGCAATCTTCATGATAGGGGTCGTTCAAGGAGCTTATTGGCATCACCGGAGAATCTGGTTCAGAAGACTTCAGGATGGTAGTTTGATAGTGGCCGCTCACACGAATAAAGGCTGGTTCGGGCTGAAGAATGAACTTCAAGGCATTCTTGACGGAACGGATATAACCATGCCTGAGGATCAGCAGGAGAATCAAGAAAAAGAGAAAAAGGAAGAGTAGTAAGGAGGAACGAGGATGACAGCGACATCAATGGCCGATTTAAGCAGTAACTTGCTTTATATCGCTTTTATCATGTACTTGATTGCAACATTGTTTCTTGGTGGGAGCATCCGTCAGAAGAATACAACTGAAACAAATCAAAGCAAGTGGGGCCTCATCGGAATCGTGATCACGATAATCGGATTTGCTTCCCAGTTAGGCTTTTTCTTTCTGAGATGGGCTGTGGCTGGACATGCACCGGTAAGTAATCTGTTTGAATATACTACATTTTTCGGGATGACTTTGGTAGGTTCGTTCATCATCATCTACTTCATTTACAAGAAAACGGTCCTTGGTGTAGTCGCATTGCCGATTGCGCTGTTGATCATCGCCTATGCGAGTATGTTCCCGAAAGACATCAGCCCTTTGATCCCGGCACTTCAAAGTGACTGGCTTAAAATACATGTAACCACGGTTGCTGCAGGGGAGTCGATCCTTGCAATCAGCTTTGTTGCCGGTTTGATTTACTTATTGAAGTCCGTTGATCATACAAAGGGAGGAAAACAGTCATTTTGGCTTGAAGCGGTGTTATTTGGGATCATCGCCGTTTTCGGGTTCATTGTGGCATCCACAGGGTTTACCTTATCTCACTATGAAGCAAACTTTAACTATGTGAATCAGCAGGGTCAGGAGGCAGTCTCTGAATATACTCTCCCACCGCTCGTAGGGCCAAATGAGGGTGAACTGATCACAAAGGGTGCAATGGAGCCTTGGGTTGAAATGCCTGCCTTGATCAATGCGAAGAAATTGAATACGGTCATTTGGTCATTCATCACTGGTGGCGCGATTTACCTGTTGCTTCGCTTGATTTTCAGGAAACGTGTAGCTGCCAAGCTTCAGCCTGCTGTCAAGAACGTCAACTTAGACTTAATGGACGAGATCGGTTACCGTTCGGTGCTGATCGGATTCCCTGTCTTCACATTGGGAGGTTTGGTCTTTGCCATGATTTGGGCCCAGATTGCTTGGACCAGGTTCTGGGGATGGGACCCGAAGGAAGTATGGGCGCTTATCACATTCTTGTTCTATGCGGCATTCCTTCATCTCAGACTTTCTAAAGGGTGGCATGGGGAAAAGTCTGCTTGGCTCGCAGTGATCGGGTTTGCGATCATTATGTTCAACCTTGTAGCGGTGAATCTGATCATCGCAGGATTGCATTCATACGCTTAAAAACCAGCAGTGTTTGGAGGCTGACGAATTGGGGATAGAATTCTCTTTGAGTCAGCTTCTTTTTTGAATTACAATAAGAATAGTACTAAATGCCAATAAAAGGAGGATTTACTCGTGGAAGAAAGTATTCGTATCTTGGTAGTCGATGATGAAGATCGCATCAGACGCCTCTTGAAAATGTATTTAGAGAGAGAAAATTATCTCATTGATGAAGCTGAAAATGGTGAAGATGCGCTCGATAAGGCTCTTAATCAAGACTATGATTGCATTTTGCTTGATATCATGATGCCCGGCATGGACGGCGTGGAAGTGTGCAAGCATTTACGCGAAGAAAAATCCACACCAGTCATCATGCTCACGGCAAAAGGTGAAGAAGTGAACAGAGTACAAGGTTTCGAAGTAGGCACGGATGATTATATCGTGAAGCCTTTCTCTCCGAGAGAAGTAGTCCTCAGGGTGAAAGCGTTGCTGAGAAGATCCTCAAAAGCGAATTACATACAAACGGATGCGAAAGCAAAAGACTTGATTGTCTATCCTCATCTGACAATCGACAACGATGCCCATCGTGTGACGGCGGATGGAGTGGATGTCAATCTGACCCCGAAAGAATATGAATTACTCTATTTCCTTTCAAAATCACCTGATAAGGTTTTCGACCGGGAGCATCTCCTGAAAGAAGTATGGCATTATGAATTCTTTGGAGACTTAAGGACAGTCGACACTCATGTGAAAAGATTGAGGGAGAAATTGAATAAAGTATCTGAAATGGCCGCAAAGATGATTGTGACGGTTTGGGGAGTAGGCTATAAATTCGAGGTTACAAATGAATGAGGCTTTGGCGTAGTGTAGTAGGAAAGCTTTGGGTCACGATCTTACTTCTTGTCTCATTCGTCCTCTTTATCCTTACCATCTTGTTACTCGAATTCTTCCAGAACTATCATGTGGATGAAGTAGAGAAAGAACTAACGAATACGGCAGAGAAAGTAGCAGGGATCATTGAGAATCATAAAGACCTCGACCTCGGTATGGAGCTCGGGAAGGAGATCATCGACGAGCCGGTCAATATCCTGGTTGTCCTCGATGATACCAAATCTATTTATTCCGATGTTCCTGAAGGTAGCGGGGAAGATATCCATCGCTTGATCATGAATGATGAAAGCCTGCAGAAAGCCTATCACCAACAGTCGATCATAAAAGAGTTTGAACGTTCATCGGACTCATCCGATAATCGGTATGAAAATATCATAGTGGTCGGTACACCTCTTCATATCGGCGACCGCGACGGAGCGGTGTACCTGTACCAATCACTTGGCGTCATTAAAGACACGACAAGGCAGACGACCAGGTTGATTCTGCTGGCGGCAGGTATCGCAATCATCCTGACGACGATCTTCGCCTTTTTCCTTTCAACGCGCATAACCGCCCCCCTCCGTAAAATGAGGGAAGCGGCATTTGAAGTGGCGAAAGGGAAATTCGATACAAAAGTGCCGATTCTTACAAAGGATGAGATAGGCGAATTGGCTACAGGATTCAATCAAATGGGGAGACAGCTCAAATTTCATATCAATGCATTAAACCAGGAGAAAGAACAGCTATCAAGTATCTTGAGCAGTATGGCTGACGGAGTCATCACGCTGAACAGGGATGGGACGATTCTGATTACCAATCCTCCTGCCGACCGATTCCTTCAACACTGGTATTATGAGCAAAGTGGCATGGGTGATGAGCCGATCCCGACTTCACTGCAGGAGTTGCTTCAAAATGTCGTCGTCACTGAAACGGAACAGACAGGTGAAGTAACCCTACAAGGCAGGTCATACGTCGTAATCGCAAGTCCACTCTATAACAATAATACAATACGAGGAGCGGTCGTGGTCGTCCGTGATATGACGGAAGAAAGAAGGCTGGACAAGCTCCGGAAGGATTTCATTGCCAATGTATCCCACGAACTGCGAACACCGATTTCCATGCTCCAGGGATATAGCGAAGCGATCGTCGATGATATCGCTGCATCTGAAGAGGAGAAAAAGGAAATTGCCCGCATCATTTATGATGAGTCCCTGAGGATGGGGCGGTTAGTGAATGATTTGCTCGATCTAGCAAGGATGGAAGCGGGACACATTAGTCTGAATCAGGACTTCATCCCGATTATGCCGTTCACTGAGAGGGTCACGAACAAATTTCTCGGTCTTGCGAGGGAAAAACGCGTGAGCATCAATTTTGATAGCCAAGTAGATGCAACTAAAGAAATGAAGATGGATCCGGACCGTATTGAACAAGTTCTGACAAACCTCATAGACAATGCTGTCAGGCATACTCCTGAAGAAGGATCGGTTACGGTTTCCTTGAATGAAGGGAAGGGTGGTTTCCTGTTCCATGTAAAAGATACGGGATCCGGGATCCCTGAGGAAGATTTACCATTCGTTTTTGAACGATTCTATAAAGCTGATAAGGCAAGGACAAGAGGGAAGTCAGGTACGGGGCTTGGACTTGCCATTGCCAGAAATATCGTGGAAGCGCATGGAGGGCATATTCAGGTTCACAGTAAACTTGAACAGGGGACTACATTTACATTCTTTCTTCCATTTCAGTCATAAATCGATGAAATCCGCTCCAACAACAGGATTTTGAAGAAATCTGACGATAAATCTTGTTACATGCGGAACAATTTGCGGTCGATAAAGTCAACAGTAGACACCTGAAGTTGGGGAATACTGTTGACTTTTTTAGATCGTTGTCCGTTTTTGAAATGAGATGAAATAACTGTTTATTTCTGTAACGTTTTATAAAAATAGACGACTAATAAATTGACGGGGAGGGTTGAAATGGACTCCGTTTTTGACGAATTATACGCGAAATATCATCAGGACGTTTTCAATTTTCTGATCTATATGGTCCACAATCGTCAGCAAGCTGAAGATCTGGTCCAGGAAGTATACATCAGGGTACTGAAATCGTATCAAAACTTTGAGGGGAAAAGCTCTGAAAAGACGTGGTTATTTTCAATCGCTAAGAATGTCGCGATTGATCACTTTAGAAAACAAAGAAACTGGAAGGCGCGTTTATTGGATAAGTTCGATTGGAGTCGTCAGGAGCTGGCTTCGGGTGATGCAACACCTGAGGAAATCGCTGTGGAAAATGAAAACATTCAAGTTCTTTATCAGTGCCTGAAACAATGTACAACCGATTATCGTCTAGTCATCATCATGCGATACTTGCAAGGATTATCGATTAAAGAAACGGCTGAAATTTTGGAATGGTCCGAAAGTAAAGTCAAGACTACTCAGCACAGGGCGCTGAAGAAATTGAAAGAAGAAATGAATGAACGTGCCAGGAAGGGGGAGCAGGCCGTTGAAGAACTCAGAATGGAACGATCGTGAAATTGAAGAAATGCTGAAACAGATGCCTGCGATCGGAGATGATCGAGATCCATCTTATATTAAGAGAAGAGCAATGAAAGAGAAGAAGACATTAAGCGGAACGAAGCGGTACGTTCCTGTCATCGTGACGATTGCAGCAGTATTCATTGCGGTCCTCTTATCCCCTGCTATCGTTTCTCAATTGAGTCAATCCAGTAATCAAGAAAGTGCGATGGATGTGGGAGATTCCTCTGCGGGGGAAGCGAAGTTGATGGAGGAACAGTCAACGGAGTCATCCGGGACGGATCTTAAAGATGACATGAAGAGTGAAAGTAAGATGGATGTAGCGGGAAAAAACGAGGTTGAGAGAAATGAGCCGCGGTTCGAAAGGATTTCTCTCTTTGCAGAAGATGAAGGTAGTAAGAATTACTATTCATATGGACTCATAACCGCCGATGCAGTCCCTGTTCCGATTACGGTGATTGAAGACAACGAACGTGAGGCAGATTGGGTAGAGCGATATGAAGAAATTTCAAAGCAGATACCTGAAAAGGATTGGGGATTCGATGAATATTTCCCGATTGACGGGGATCTGGTACTGAGTGAGAATAAGAAAAATGTGATATTGACCCTGGATAAAGATCATCCATACAGTGGAAGCAGTGCAATAGAGTCCACTTTTTATCAATCCTTATTATATTCGTTTGAAAATAAAGGGGTGGAGGAAATTCAGCTTCGATATGAAGATGGAAGTATTCCTGAATTCAGCCATTTTGGAAAATTGTCTTCCATCCCATTGAACTCGAAGCTCCGTCAATCGTTTTATGTTTATTCACGTGATGGGCATGAGAGATATTTGGTCCCGGCGCCAATCAGCAGGAAAAGTGTCATTCATTCAATGAAAGCGATGAAAGAAGTGCCGTCATCCCTTTATCAAAGTGTGATACCGGAGAACGTGACATTCGAAGTGTCCGAAGCAGGCGATAAAGTCATCGTGACCTTTGCCGAAGAATTGGACTTGGAAACCATGAATAGTCGATCCGCACAAGAACTTGTGGAAGGGATATTATTGACAGCCAAAAGTTCAGGTTATGAAAAAGTGGAGCTTCGCCATATCAAGCAGTCTCAATGGAATGGTTTCAATTTTTCAAAACCGTTGGCTACACCCATAAGCCCCAACAAAAAAAGATTAGAATAGTAAGTTTTCCTTCGGTCGGCATGGAATTATAATTCCATGCCGACTTTTTTAATGAATCGTCTCAAAGGTCCTTACTATTAATTTCTCTGTTGAACCCCACTGATGATTTCCGTGTAAGCCTTCGTTTGCTCCGGGTACCATTTGGTCCTTATTGTCTGTCTTTTCCCTGTGGCTTATCTCACAACACGCTGAAAGTGAGCTATGAAGGGGAAATTAACGATTACTCATGTCTTGAAGACTAGCGATGTGCAGAATGGTGCATAAAAAAACTTTTTTCTACACAAACTATCAAAAGGGAAAATTACACATTTCATATTATCGTACGGTGATGCATAAGATTTTAAGTGCCGTCAATTTGGGTATTGGAGTCTTCGAAAGAAGCGGGATGACTTAAGGAGGACAAGCATGCTTTTAGATTATGTAAGGCGTTTTTTCATCGTTTTATTATTGGCACTTTGTGTGAGTATCATGTTTCTGACGGGGAAAGAGGCAAGAGCGGCAGCTGATGAAGGAACATCTCAATGGATCTTTCCAGTCGATGGGGTGATCACAGACCTTTACGGCACAAGGTCTGGGACGCATAAAGGGGTGGATGTCGGCGGGAAGGTCGGCTCCCCTGTTTATGCAGTGGCAAACGGGACGGTAAGTAAATCTTATTACTCCGACACTTACGGACATGTAATCTTTATCCTGCATGAGAATGGCTATGAAACTGTCTATGCTCATTTGAGTGAAAGAAGTGTAGAAGAGAACGAAAGGGTTGAACAGGGAGTGACTATCGGTACTGTGGGTAGCACGGGGAGGTCAACTGGTTCACACTTGCATTTTGAAGTACATAAAGGGCGATGGACGATTGATAAGGAGCACGCGGTAGACCCATTCGAGTTGTACGGAAAAGGTGAGGTAGGGCAGCTTGTGTTTGCCAGGGAACATGATCCGTATCAGCTAATGGCAGTTTCCATACATACAGAAACAGAAAAAAATCCTACAGTGACCACCGAACGACAGCGTAACGGTGTCTACATGGTAAGATCAGGGGATACACTGTATTCAATCGCTAGGGAACATGAAATGAGTCTCGGCGATCTGCTTGACTTGAATGAGCTGGAAATGAAGGATATCATCTATCCGCATCAGATGCTTAAAGTCGAGCGAGGAAGATGATTGCTTCGAATTCGAAACATTTCTCTTCACAACTTCTTATTATTTATGTATAATAATATTGTATAAAAAAATAAGATTCGTCTTCGGGGCAGGGTGAAATTCCCTACCGGCGGTGATGAAACCTCGTAGTTTCTAAGCCCGCGAGCCTTTAGGGGCAGGATTTGGTGCAATTCCAAAGCCGACAGTACAGTCTGGATGGGAGAAGATGAAGGTTCATGCCAAAGCGTTCAGAAATAGGGAAGCTGAACGTTTATTTGGGTAGCCTTTCAACTCCGGGATGTTAATTGATCTGGGAGTTTTTTCGTGCTGCTTGGCTTGAGCGATCTTCGATGTGAGATGAATCTCCAAAAGGAGAGAAGAAACATGAAAAAAATGACAACACGCACGTTTGTAACAATTGGTATGCTAAGTGCCATTTCGTATGTTTTAATGCTTTTTAACTTCCCTATACCTCCATTTCCTAAGTTTCTGATGGTTGATTTCAGTGATGTTCCTGCATTGATCGCTACCATCACATTAGGGCCGCTTGCCGGCATCCTTGTTGAATTGTTCAAGAATATAATCGACTATGTGATGACTGGAAGCGATACGGGTGTTCCGATCGGGCATTTTGCGAACTTTGCCGCAGGAGTTTTCCTGATATTGCCCACTTACTATGTATATTCCCGCTTTCAATCAAAAAAGGGACTATTGGCCGGATTGGTCACAGGGACTGTCGTGATGAGCATTGCACTTGGGATCTTGAATTACTTCGTCCTGCTTCCTGCATACAAGTATTTCATGAATTTTGAACTTCCTGCAGGAATCATCATTACGGGAATCGTGCCTTTTAATATCCTTAAAGGTGCATTGGTTACGGTTGTCTTCTTATTATTATTCATTCGCCTACAGGGCTGGCTTACGAAGCAAGTTGCAGTCAACAAAGCCGCCTAGGCTGATATATGAACGGCTCTGCCAACTGGCAGAGCCGTTTTATTATTGGGAAACAAAAAAAGCGATCATCACGATCGCTTTTACATTTGTACGTAATTATTCAAATTTAAGGGCGTCACCATCGAATGGTTCGTCTGCGATTTTAATCGAATCTGTTGGACAACCTTCGAACGCATCGATCATGTCATCTTCAAGTACATCGGGAACCTCAACCGTTCCCTGATTATCATCAAGTGTCACAAACGCGATACCTTCATCATCATAATCATAAATGTCCGGAGCGGCTGCTCCACAAGCTCCACATGCAATACATGTATCTTTGTCAACGATTGTATATTTTGCCACCGAAAAAACCTCCTGAAAAAAATTCTATATAATCAATCATTCATTATACATGATAAAAATACTCTAATGTTTATTTTATAGAGGAATGTATGACATTTCAATAGTTAGTGACGGTATTTATTATATTTATCCTAACAATGAAAAACAAAACCTCGAAAGAGTCTAAAATCATGGTACAATATTTGACAATAACCTGCAAAAAACTAAAGGGGATAATATGTCGTATCTAAGCTTTGTAATAGTATATTGTTTGAAGCAGTTAAATGGTGAACGCTCCATTTATTCGGTTTATCATATCCTTAAAGGGAAGAAGTCTTCTCAGTCCATACAAGATGCGCACTTATATCGATTACAACCTTTTTTCCTTTCTCTCCCTAAGCTCTCACGGAATTATTTCGATGAGAAAATCCAGAGCCTATCTGATTCACAAATGATCATGCTCAACGAAGATTCGAGAGCACAGCTGACACCGGAAGGAGAGAAAGCTTTGGAAGGGATGCACTCAACCTTCTTTTTTCCTGAACATATGAATGGTCTCTTGTATGGAGATCGAGGGTTTGTGTTCTGGAGGAGGTTGAATCTGCTCACCCAAGTACTATCCAACCACCGACATGAGGAAACATCCTATTACCCTGTTCAGCGGAACAGGAGCATACAGGGATGGATCAAGGATTTTTTACATAAGAATGATGACTGGGACCGAATGGCATCTTCATTATTTCAAGAACTGCATGAATCATTGACTCGTGAAAATGATCCCTACATCATCGTATCGAGGCTGACGGGATATAAAGACTATGGTTTGACGGAGATGCAAGCTGCTGAAGAGTTGAAGCTTCATGCGGAGGAATATCGATACAGATTCCTTGACCTCATCCACAGTCTGATCCAATGGATTGATGGAAATGAAGGTAAGTACCCGATTCTTTCCTCATTGAGCTCATTGAATCAAACCCGAAAGAACATTACGCTATCTACAGCCAAAACGTACGAATTATTTCTTAGTGGTCATTCAATCGAGGAGATTGCACAACTGAGAAAGCTCAAGGTTAATACGATAGAAGATCATTTCATTGAAATCATCTTATCCCAGGATCAAGTTGATGTGGATGCGTTTATTACGCCGTCTGAATTGGTACATGCCATTTCAGTCATCGAAGAGCTTGGCACGAGGAGGCTAAAGCCAATCAAAGATAGGCTGCCGCACCTCTCTTACTTCCAAATCAGAATAGCAATCGCAAAGCGTGGTGATAGAAATGACACTTGAACAAGAGCTTAACAGGAAATTCGGGTATACATCCTTCAGAAAAGGTCAAAAGGAAGTCGTAGAATCGGTGTTATCCGGACAGGATACGTTGGCAATGCTGCCGACTGGGACGGGTAAATCGTTATGTTTTCAACTGCCAGGGTATTTACTGGATGGTGCGGTCATCATCATCTCACCCCTGCTTTCATTGATGCAGGATCAAGTGGATCAAATGAAAGTCAAAGGCGAAAAGAAAGTCATCGCGATTAATTCGTTCCTGCCTTTCCCTGAAAAAAAACGTGCCATGGAACGATTGCATCTATATAAATTCATCTTTATATCACCTGAAATGCTGAGTAACCCTGATATTAACAGTGCAATCAGGCGTCTGAACGTCTCTCTTTTCGTCATAGACGAAGCACATTGCATTTCGCAGTGGGGACCGGATTTCAGGCCCCAATATTTAAAGTTGGGGGAGGTCAGGAAGAGTCTGGGAAACCCGACGACTCTTGCGCTGACTGCTACGGCGACATATGAAGTCAGGGAAGAAATCAAGAAAGTCCTCCATATGGAAGGAGCAGAAGAGTTCATCCATTCCGTCGACCGGAAAAATATCGCCTTGGTAGTGGAGAAAGTGGAACACCATGATGACAAAATAAATAAATTGATTCAATGCGTTTCTTCCCTCAAGGGAGCGGGCGTTATCTATTTCACAAGCAGGAGGCTTGCTGAAGAGGTAGCGGCGATCCTTCGCGATAAAGGCATTGACGGGGTCACCCACTATCATGGAGGGATGGAGCAGGAAGAGCGTATCCTCATTCAGCAACAGTTCCTCTCGAATCAGTTGCGGATCATTTGTGCAACGTCCGCGTTCGGTATGGGCGTAAATAAAGAAAATGTCAGGTTCGTTATCCACTTTCATTTCTCTTCTAGCATAGAGTCATATCTTCAAGAAATCGGGAGGGCGGGACGTGATGGGAAGAACAGCACAGCGATTGTTTTGTTCACCGAGCACGACCTATCACTTCCGGTTCAATTGATTGAAGGGGAGCTGCCATTCGACAATCAAATCCAAGGCTTCGTGGCATCCCATGAAAATAAATCCGAAGAGGAACTGATGTCCCTCCTGCAGCTTTCGGAAATCCAATATCGCTTCCTCAAGCATTATGTCGAGGAAGGGAAGGGGACCGATCGCGCCAGGTTGATATGGCAAATAAAAAAGATAAGGGATGAACGAATCCAATATAAGAAAGAAAAACTGCTGTATATGGTGAACTGGCTTCATGGGAGCGGTTGTAGAAGGGAATCGATCCTTGATTACTTTCATGAAACGTTGAATGAACGTCCGGAATGCTGTTGTGATCGATGCGGTTTTACACTAACCGAGCTAGCATCCTCGTTTGAGGAAGAAGAAACGGGGGCTAACGCAGAGAAGGATTGGAAGAAAAGGCTCGAAAAACTTTTAATGGGATCAGTGATATGAATGAAAAAGCAAGGAGATTTAATCAATCAGCTCAGCAAAAGACAATTGACGTTTCATTTGTTTTTTACTCAAATAGTACTATTAACGATTTCCTTTTTATTAGGTATATTCTTATTTGAAGATTGGTCCACTTTTGGAAGTCAGTTCCGCTATACATCCTCCATTTGGACTGTCGGGGTCACTGTCGGACTGATTGTCGTCATGATTGATGTGTTCCTGATGAAGAAACTTCCCCCTCGCTATTATGATGATGGAGGAGTGAACGAAAGAATCTTCTCAGATCGAAGCATTTGGGAAATAGCCCTCCTTGCGATCGCCATTTCCCTTAGTGAGGAACTGTTATTCAGGGGTGTGCTGCAATTTCATTTTGGACTGATTATTTCGAGTATCGTTTTTGCAGCCATCCATTTTAGATATTGGGCCCACTGGTTCCTTATCTTGAATATAGTGGTTTTAAGTTTTTTGATTGGAATCATTTATGAATCTACAGGAAATTTAGTAGTCACCATTGTGATGCATTTTATAATCGACTTTTTATTAGGGCTTTACATGCGATTCAAGGCAAGTCAGGCAAAAGAAGAAGGGATGTCTAATGAACAGAGACCCATTTCGTGATAGAGCAGAAAAATTAAAACAGAAGATTGAAAGGGTACAAGAGAGCCCGGTACCAAACAAGAGGGAACCCCTCCCTCCTAGAAGCGAACTTCATCGTGAAAAGAAGAAAAAAAATAAGGTGAAACTGAAGTACCCGCTAATCAGTATGTTACTTTTATTCTTTATTTTGATGCCATTGACTGTATTCAGTATTTACTCTTATTTGGACAGCCGGAACGAGCCTCTGGCCGTGATGTCTGAAGAACATAATGAGGTGGAGGAGGTCCAATATGATGGAACAGGTGAAGAGGACCAATCCATCTTGACAGAGGAAAACCAAGAGGCTGTGTCTTCTGAAGAAGAAACGGATTCTTCAGATGATGCGGAAGAGGATACTCCCGTTACCAAGAAAGATGGTTCCTCTACAAAACCAACACTTCCTACTGCAAAAGCGGCAGAAGTGGAAGAACCGGAAGGGCAAACCGCTTCCGCTACAGCGGGTAGTGAGCAGGGGGATGCTGAGGGCCAAAAAGTGATTCAACATACAGTGCAGCCTCAAGAAACGATCTTCCGGATAGCGATGAAATACTATCATTCACAAGAAGGAATCGATATCATCAAAAAAGCCAATAATCTCACAAGCAACGAAATCCAATCTGGACAAGTATTGAACATTCCATTGTCCGAAAATTAGACTTCACCGTTTCGGTGAGGTTTTTTTTTATTCCCTAAACAGAAGAGAGCTTTTTGGAAAGAAGGATTCTACATGATTGGACAACCTCATAGAATGGAATGAGGGGAGTGGATGAGTATGCATGATTCAATCCGTGGGTTTGAAGAGTGGACGGACCCGGCGACTAAACAAATGTTGAGTAACCTGGTGGATCGAAAACAAAAGTTTGATCGTGCAAAAAAAATGCATCTTTATTGCTTATGGATTGCTGTATTTACCTCTTTTTGTTTCTTCTATTACTTGACGAAAGCGATACTCGAGCCTTATTCATATTCGTTTGGTACAATGTTTTCAATTTTCATATCCAACTCTGTACTTGTTATCATCGCTGTATTTCTTGCGGGGCTTTTCGGTGGAGTGAGGGTACTTTATCAACAGAAAGAGAAAAAAGAAAAAGAGTACCAGGATCTCAGGAAGGAAATCATCGACAGAAGCAAGGATCTATGGAAGGAAGATGCATGGAAAAAACGCCACAAAGTATTCGATGAAATGAAAAGTCTGTTTGATATCAATCTTTATCATGGGAGTAAGTAAATATCCCCCGTTGACATTGAATTGCATGCTTCAGGGATGATGGATCCACAATGCCAAGGGACTTCTTCCATTGGGCAAGAAAAAATAAAGGCGCTTGGATAAATGCACCCAAACGCCTGAACGCCATTTAAAAAAATCTCTTTTTACCCTGTTCATCTTTAAGGATTTCAGCAGCTTCCCTAAAACGTTGAGAATGCACGATTTCCCTTTCACGCAAGTACCTGAGTCCATCGTTTAAATCAGGATCATCACTTAAATTGATGATCCACTGATAGGTCGCCCTTGCCTTTTCTTCTGCTGCGATGTCTTCATAAATATCCGCAATCGGATCCCCTTTCGCTGCAATGTATGAAGCCGTCCATGGTACACCCGATGCATTATGATAAAATAATGCGCTGTCATGATTGGCATAGTGTGCATCCAAACCTGCTTCTTTCATCATTTCCGGTGTCGCATCCTTTGTCAATTTATAAATCATGGTCGCGATCATTTCCAGATGAGCAAATTCTTCAGTACCAATGTCCGTCAACAGTCCGATCACCTTATCAGGGATCGTATACCGCTGGTTTAAGTATCGCAGCGCTGCCGCCAATTCACCGTCAGCCCCACCATATTGCTCAACAAGATATTTTGCGAGGGTCGGATTGCACGTGCTCACTCTTACCGGATATTGAAGCTTCTTTTCATATGCCCACATCTAGATGGATCCCTCCTATGCTAATTTCTAAACCTGCCACGGCCAGGGTGCATCTTTCCAGTCCCAAGGATAATTCGAGTAGCTATACCCAAAGTTTGTCAGTGGCCCGAATTCCTTCTCGAATTTCTTTTTGATCTGTTTTCTTGTTTTAACGTACATATTGTATTGAGAAATGGCAGCTTGATCATTTGGATGGGTATCGAGATAAAGAGTGAGTTCCAGTACTACAAAATCAACGGCCTGTAACTCTTCCATCATCTCGTAATAGTGTTCCGGAAGTTGTTTCATTCTTTATTCTCCCTTCATCTTTTCATAGGGACTGTAATAAGGATCGTAAAACACCTTCCATAAAGTCCCCTTCCTCAATGCTTCCTTTGGGGGGTACTGTTCCAGGTTCGGAGGCTGAAACCCCAGGAAGAGATTTGGGGGAGTGGAGTAAACCTTCGTTGTAATCGGTTTACATGGATCGAAAGGACTTACATAAGGATGCCAACTTCTATAGAATTCATGCATGATGATCCCTCCCGATTGAAATATCCTTCGTAACAAGATATGAGGGTGGATGGGAGAACATGTCAATATTCCGTACACTCGAACGGTCCGTTGATTGGGTAGGAGCACAACAAACTTTGAGAAAACAGCATTCGATAAGAAGGGAAAACCCTTTGAAATGTGGAATAAATAATCGTAGGACATTATTAAAGAGGTGGTTCAATTGTTCGTAAAAAATGCAATGATTCCAAAACACAAATGCTATGTAGTAAATGAAAAAGATTCAATTGGGAAAGCCTTGGAGGTCATGGAGCATCATAAGATTGATGGCCTTCCGGTGTTATCGGACGATAAATATGTCGGGGTTGTGACCCGGTATAACATTTATCAAGAATTCTTTCAATCGGGGATGGATAGGGAGACCTATCTGAAAGAAACGAAAGCAGGGGATATTTCCATCCATCAAGATAAATTCTTAGTGGAAAGCAATGTCTTCGAAGATACGTTGATTGAATTCCAAGATTTCCCCATCCTGTCAGTCATAGATGAAGAGAGGAAATTCCTCGGACTCATCACCCGTTACGATGTGCTTGACCAATTCAAGAGTGCTTTCGGCATCGATCGCAAAGGGATACGTATCGCATTTACATCCGTTGAAACAGAAGGAAGGATTGCGAGGCTTGGGGATATCATCCAGCAATATTCAGAATCAGTCATTTCCCTTGTTACTTTTGATGCAACGGATAAGCTATTGCGACGGATTGTCATGAAAATCGAAAAGAAAGACAATGTCGATAAATTCATCAATAAATTGGAGAAATCAGGATTCAGAATCCTGCACATCAAGGAAGACGAATGATTCTTCAGAATATAACAGTATGAAATGGAATCCTTCTCATAAGATTTATGGGAGGGATTTTTTTGATTATCTATCTATTCAGGCTATTGGGCACTTTCCTTTTTGGTTATCTATTCATCAAATGGTTCCCTGATATGGACGTTCAGGAGACGTCGGATATCGTTGTGGAACTGGTCATGCATCCAATTGAATTTTTTGCCTCTTCCATCGTTTTTATTTTTGGATTGCTCATACAGGGGAAACTGTTGAGGACTGAATTTTATTATGTGATGCGTTTATTTAAAGGGGATGTACATAAAGAACTGTTAATAGTCCCTGTCCATGTCTGCATGATGTATGGACTTTTTATGATGGGATCATGGGAGACATTATTTTTTTCCTTTTTAGCCGTATTTTATGGTATCATTTCTTTAGATTTTCGTCGGCAAGGAGGCCATCATGCTTGAATTAATCATCATTTTAGTATTATCCGGGGGAGCCCTTGTTCTCCTTTTTATGTACCTGGAGGCTCATCGTAATGAGGTTAAGACTCATACTTTCTCGTTTCCGCATTTTCCTTCAACCAAACCGTTAACGATCTTCTTCATTTCCGATATCCATAAGCGAAAGATTCATAACGAGATTATAGAACGTGCACAAAAAGCAGATATTGTCGTCATTGGAGGCGACTTGACGGAAAAAACCGTGCCTATGTCACGGGTGGAAGAGAATATCGAGAAATTAACAGGCATTGGGTCTGTTTATTTTATTTGGGGAAATAATGATTACGAAGTGAATACGGAAGAACTAAAGGGGCTTCTTTTAAAGATGGGGGTCAAGGAAATCGTCAATGATTCCGTTCCCTATGATTTTGAAGGAGGGCGCATCAACTTGGTCGGGGTCGATGATGCCAGTACCCAGCGAGCGGTCCTGCCCCATGCACTTCGAAAAATTGATTCTTCTTCTTTCAATATTCTTCTGAGTCATGATCCGAGGCTGGTGAAGCTAGTCAAGTCGGAGGATGGCATCGACCTTATGTTAAGCGGACATACCCACGGGGGACAAATCCGTATCCTAGGTTGGGGGCTGTATAAAAAAGGAAGGGTGGAAAAGCGTCCGGAGACGACCTTGCTCGTCAGCAATGGCTACGGAACGACAGCCCTCCCTCTCCGGCTCGGAGCACCTCCAGAAACGCATCTCATCACAATAAAAAGGGGCTAATAGTAGACAAAGCTTACTCATAACCTATACATATTTTACACGATGAGAAATCTTGACTATAATTTTAATAAACGTTAGCAAAAGAAGAGCATGGGGGATTTCTATGAAAGACCAGAATACAAACGGTAAGTATAATATCAAAGCAGTATCCACAATCCTGGGAATTCAGCCTGGAACGTTGAGGGCTTGGGAGAGAAGATACAATATCATTGCCCCTGTAAGGAACGAATCCGGTCATAGACTTTATACAGAACAACACCTGAATATTTTAAAATGGCTTGTGTCAAAGGTAAAACAGGGTTTTACAATCAGCCAGGCAGTTGCACTTTTGGATAAGCAGGAACTTGAAGAAGTTGAGATCAGCGAGCAGGCAGAGCAGGATAGAAGCCAGAATATTTCCGATGAGCTGCTGAGGGCCCTCCTCAGCTTTGACGAAATGCAAGCACAGGAACTGATTAACAGGTCATTTTCCATTTATACGATAGACAAGGTCGTAATCGACATCCTTGGCAGCTTACTAGTTCAAATCGGAGACCTGTGGGAAAAAGGCAAAATCACCACTGCGCACGAGCATTTCGCTAGTTCAATCCTCAGGTCCAGGATAGGGAGCATCATGCACTCTTTCCCGCACAACGGCTTTTTGCCTAAGGTGGTGGCGGTGTGTGGACCGGGGGAATGGCATGAATTAGGACTTCTGATTTTTACATTATTCGTTCGAAGAAAAGGTTTCGAGGTCATTTACCTTGGATCCAGCATCAAGGAAGACGATATTGAAGTTGTGTTGAACGAAGTGAAGCCGAAGTTCCTGTTTTTTTCATGCACGATGAAAGAGAATGTAGATTCTTTATTATCACTGGTCACTTCCCTGAAGGAAGAATTCGAATCCCTTGAGATTGGTATGGGCGGTTTTGCAATCGACCATTTACCAAGAAGCGTTAAAGAAACATACAATAATCATATTGTTGGAAGGACAAAAGATGATTGGGAAGAATGGTTGAAAAGTAAAATGTAAAGTATTCATGCACTGTTTTGTGCCCTCTACATAGTATGGTGTAAGTCGTCACACTGTTGGGGGGCACACACAAATGAGACTTGAGCGGATTTCCGAGAATAAAATCAAATTTTCCATAAGTGTTGAGGAACTCGAGCAAAAAGGGTTGTTTGAACAAGACAAATGGAAAGACTCATTATCATGGCATGATTTGTTCGACGATATGCTGGATGAGGTACAAGGGAAATTTGGAATTGAAGCACATATGGAAATAACGGTTGAAATAGAATCGTTCGACGAGCAAGAGATTTGTTTGATCCTTACGTTGGAATTGGACGATGAAGACTATTCTGACATTGAGGGAAGCCTTGAGTTGATCCAACCTGTCATGGAAACAGATATGTTATTTTATTTTTACGATCTGGATGGGGTCATTGATGTACTAAAAAGGCTGAAAGACACTCAGCATTTGGAATCATGCACATTGGACATCAGCTTATTGCATATGGAAAACAAGTACTACCTCCTTTTTGAGAATGTTCCCCAGATCCGGACGCTATCAATCGAGTCGATTGTTCTCGAGTATGGTGAGTCATCCAACCAAACGACTTGCACGATGCTTGAATATGGTCATCCGATCATCCTGAAACAAGCGATGGAAATGATGACGAAATACTTTTAATAATGTTTTCAATTAATCACTTTTAGGACGAATCAGCCTAAAGGTGTTTTTATTTTGCTTGATTGGTAGTGCAAAAGAGGGGAAAAGGATCTTTCAGATTCGTTCTTTCCCATAAAAATGATAGCGTTTTCAAAAAAGTATCCATTTTTTATTTTTCTATCTTTGCAAGAGGAAACCAAACGTGTATACTATGTCATGAAAGCAGACGAGGGTCCGCTAAACAGTGAACTATACTGGGAGGTTTACATACATGGTAGCCGAGAAGGATAAAGCAAATCACCAAGAATCAGAACAGAATGATGTATTGAAATCCACACAAACGGTTATTCATCACGCTTTAGATAAATTGGGGTATCCTGAAGAAGTATATGAATTATTGAAAGAACCTGTCAGAATGCTGACAGTCAAGATTCCTGTAAGAATGGATGACGGCAAGGTAAAGGTCTTCACGGGTTATCGAGCTCAGCACAATGATGCTGTGGGTCCTACGAAAGGCGGAATCCGTTTCCACCCGAATGTAACGGAGAAGGAAGTGAAAGCCCTTTCGATTTGGATGAGCTTGAAATGCGGGATTGTCGATTTGCCATACGGAGGCGGGAAAGGCGGGATCATTTGCGATCCGCGGGATATGTCATTCAGGGAGCTGGAGCGTCTAAGTAGGGGGTACGTGCGGGCAATCAGTCAGATTGTCGGACCTGCAAAGGACATTCCTGCACCAGATGTGTTCACCAATTCTCAAATCATGGCCTGGATGATGGATGAGTACAGCCGCATTGATGAATATAATTCACCAGGTTTCATTACGGGCAAGCCATTGGTTCTTGGTGGGTCGCATGGAAGGGAAACGGCTACCGCCAAAGGCGTTACAATCTGCATCCATGAAGCTGCAAAGAAAAAGGGAATCAAGCTTGAAGGAGCGCGCGTTGTAGTCCAGGGATTCGGAAATGCAGGAAGTTTTCTTGCAAAGTTCATGCATGATGCCGGTGCAAAGGTCATTGGAATTTCCGATGCATATGGTGGACTGCATGATGAAGATGGACTGGATATCGATTATCTATTGGATCGCAGAGATAGCTTCGGAACAGTGACGAAGTTGTTCAACAATACAATCACGAACCAAGAGCTCTTGGAACTTGACTGTGACATACTGGTCCCAGCTGCCATCGAGAATCAGATCACTGAACGGAATGCGAATAATATCAGGGCAAGCATCGTAGTGGAGGCTGCCAATGGTCCGACTACATTGGAGGCGACAAAAATCCTGACGGAAAGGGGAATTTTACTCGTTCCAGACGTATTGGCATCATCAGGTGGCGTAACGGTTTCTTATTTCGAATGGGTCCAAAACAACCAGGGATATTACTGGACCGAGGAAGAAGTAGAAGAGAAGCTCGAAAAGATCTTAATCAATTCATTTAACAATGTTTATGAAACTTCACAGACCAGAAGGGTGGATATGAGGCTTGCTGCTTATATGGTCGGTGTAAGAAAAATGGCAGAAGCCTGCCGCTTCAGGGGTTGGATTTAAGTATACATGAAAGGGCGAGAGCTGATTCTCGCCCTTTTTATTTTGGAATGCTTCCAATGTGAAGGTACTATCTTTTGACCAATAGTAAAAAGTATTTCATAATATACAGGCAGAGTCTTTAATGGACGTTTCTGTTTAGAGCCTGTTTCATTTCTGATAAATCTCCTTGTTGTAAAAGGGAGACGGTACCTCAGACATCAACAGGAATCATAAACAGAGCGGGAAAAACGCAGAATATCGGATATAGAGATCAGAAGGAGTGCCTGAAGTTGAGACATGAAGATTGCATCATCGTGGGTGGAGGTCCTTGTGGACTATCCGCTGCGATTCATCTAAAAGATCAAGGAATTGACCCTTTGATCATAGAAAAAGGGAACATTGTAAACGCCATCTATCATTACCCGACGCATCAAACGTTCTTTTCTTCTAGTGAAAAATTGGAAATCGGCGATGTGCCGTTTGTCATTGAAGAGCATAAACCGAGACGAAACCAGGCCCTCGTTTATTACAGGGAAGTGGCCAAGCGCAAAGACTTGCGCATCAATCGATTTGAGATGGTGAATAAAGTGGAAAAACAGGAAGACCACTTTATCATCTCGACATCCAAGGAAGAATACAAGGCGCAACAGGTCATCATTGCCACGGGATATTATGACAGCCCGAATTATATGGGGATTCCAGGTGAAGATAAGGAAAAAGTATTCCATTACTTTAAAGAAGCACATCCCTTCTTCGACACTGATGTCGTTGTGATCGGAGGAAAGAATTCAGCAGTGGATGCGGCCCTCGAACTGAACAAGGCGGGAGCCCGGGTCAAGGTCCTTTATCGTGGAAGCGAATATTCAAAGAGTGTCAAACCATGGATCCTCCCTAATTTTGATGCGCTTGTACGCAATGGTGAAATCGCGATGGAGTTCAACTCCTGTGTGACGGAGATCCTGGATGATGCCGTTCGATACGAAGTGGATGGAGTCCAGCATGAGTGTAAGAACGATTTTGTGTTTGCCATGACAGGCTATCATCCCGATCATAGTTTCTTGAAGAAGATGGGGATTGACATCAGTCCCGAAACGGGAAGGCCGTCATTCAATCCGGATACGATGGAGACCAATGTTGAGGGAATCTATGTGGCAGGAGTCATTGCCGCAGGAAATAATGCCAATGAGATCTTCATCGAAAACGGTCGTCATCACGGTGGCCTCATAGCAAAATCCATCATGGAGAAACGAACATAAAGAAAAGGTCCGCATTTAATGCGGACCTTTTCTTGTGTGTAGAGTCAATTTTTGAAGATGCGTTCCAACTCCTGGAAATCATGGGTTTGGGATAAGGCGACCATCAGTTTGATCCGTGCTTTCTGACCATTCAATCCATTGGAGAAGATGACTCCTTTTTCTTTTAATTGTTTTCCCCCGCCTGCATACCCGTATACATCCTGTGCAATCCCGTTAAAGCATCTGGATACAAGCACAACCGGAATTTGATGTTCCAACAGTTCACACACGCCAGGCACAGATTCAGGTGGGAGATTTCCCTGTCCTAGCGCCTCAATGATTACGCCGTCAAATTGGAGATCCTTTAGGGCGATTAAAAGGCTTGAATCCATTCCGGCATAGGCTTTGATCAATGTCACTCTTTTGGTAGTGTCACAGACTTTGTAACTTTCAGAAGATGTCGGCTGATGATGATAAAGGATCCCTCTTTTTGTCACGATTCCGATTGGCCCGTACTGTGGACTCTGGAATGTTGATACATTGCTTGTATGCGTCTTTGTAACATTCTTTGCCGAATGGATTTCATCATTCAAGACGACTAAAACCCCTTTATTGGCGGATTGTGGTTCAGCGGCCACCCTTACGGAGGAAATAAGGTTATAGAGACCATCCGCGCCGATTTCGTTGCTCGACCGCATCGCTCCGGTCACTACGATTGAAATCGGGAGCGACACTGTCAAATCGAGGAAATAGGCCGTTTCCTCAAGGGTATCGGTGCCATGTGTAATGACGACCCCATCGAATGATGTCTTGGCATATTCCGATTCGATCAATCGTTTGATTTCGTTCATATGTTCAAGTGTGATGTGTGGGGAAGGCAGGTGGAATGCTTCAATCACATGTACGTCTGCAATATTCGAAACCATGGACGTTTGTACAGAAAGAGGATTTTCTCTTCCGGGCACGACTGATCCCGTATCTTTGTCCTCCATCATCGAGATGGTTCCTCCAGTATGTATCACTAATATTTTACTCTTCAATGAGATCATTCCTCCTTGTATTTTCTTATTTTCATTCCTACTTTAACATGATACGATTAAGAAAACAGAAAGAAAAGAGGACATTTATATGCTGGTGATTTTATCAGCGGGTATAGCACCAGGATTAGCTTTGTTAAGTTACTTTTATTTGCGGGATGAATATGAAGCCGAACCGATAGCCCTCGTATTCAAAACGTTTTTATACGGCGTATTAATTACCTTTCCGATTATGTTCCTTCAGTATGTACTCAAGGTGGAGGGGGCAATTTCCTCTAATTGGATGAATGCTTATGTTTCTTCAGGATTATTAGAAGAGTTCTTCAAATGGTTCATTCTTATGGTTGCCATTTTTCAACATTACCATTTCAATGACCCTTATGATGGGATCATTTACGGTGCTAGTGTATCCCTTGGGTTTGCCACCGTCGAAAACATTTTGTTCCTCGTATCGAATGGGGTCGAGTATGCATTCGGAAGGGCGTTGATGCCGGTTTCCAGTCATGCCTTATTCGGTGTAATAATGGGATATTATCTCGGAAAGGCGAAATTCTCCGTTCGCGATCAGCGACATAAATGGCTTCTGACTTCCATGTTGATTCCTCTGGTCTTACATGGGACCTACAATTATATCTTTTTATCTGAGAAGAACTGGATTTATTATATGGTTCCATTCATGCTGTTTCTATGGTGGCTCGGACTGAAGAAGGTCAAGCATGCACACCGGATGACAGCCAATAAATATCTGCATCGTGAGCTTGAGGAAGAAATCCTTTGATAGCCATTCGAGAACAAAAGCCGTCCAGTGTTGGACGGCTTTTGTTCTGTTCATTTATAGGCAGCGGCAAGGTCGGTTTTAGGGGCTTCCTTCCGTTTTACTTCATCAATCTTATTCACAAACATTTGAAACACTTTTCTTTTCTCGTCCAGTTCTCTTATGTATTCTTTTAATTCATTGTATTTTTCCTCAAACGGCTTATGGTACATTTCCCTTATGTTTTCAATGATTTCTTCATTCACGGTCGATTGGATCACCTGCTTCGTGATTCCATACTTATAGGAATATACTTTCAGTTCTTTTTTTACATCATCGTAATCAGTATTGATTTGATCCAATACCTCCGAAATGTCCTCTTTCCACTCATCCAGTGATTTTGCTAAATAATCCTCCATAATTGCCTCCCTTTGTAAGACTCTTTTGGTAATTTCCATTATATCGAATGTTGTTTACATGCCTTTTTCTCTAAGATTACATTGTCGTATCAATCTGCAGCATTCCTCTAATTTCTGGGGAATATCCAAAACCCAAATAGGGGGATTCTTTCCTGCTATCCATTTTTTCGTTTGCATTTGTATAAAATGGGAGTCTCTACAAAAACTAGGGTTAATGTTAATTGAAGATATGGAGGTTAAGGCATAATGAATAGTCGCATCAAAAGGTTAGGTACAGCTTTAGTCGTGGTGCTTGTTTGTTCCTTTGCGATGATTTCTTCGGAAGGGGAGAAAGCAGACGCTTTTACCAATCAAGTCATTCAGCATGGAGCAACTGGTGAAGACGTAATCGAACTTCAAGCGAGGCTCCAATATATTGGTTACTACAACGGTAAGATCGATGGGGTCTTCGGCTGGGGTACATATTGGGCATTAAGGAATTTCCAATATGAATTCGGTCTTCCAATTGATGGATTGGCAGGATCTGAAACCAAACAAAAGTTAGTAAAGGCTTCAGAGTATAACAAGCAGTTCGTGCAAGAGCAGATCCGAAAAGGGAAGAAATTCACCCACTACGGAGGCACAGACATGAACAAGCAGTCAGGTGCAGGTGGCGGAGGTGGAGGCGGAGGAACACAGCCATCTAAGCCGAAACCTGAGAATAAGCCTTCCAAACCGACGGCTACTAACACACCGAATGGGTATTCTCAGAATGATATTCAAATCATGGCAAACGCAGTATATGGTGAAGCACGCGGTGAACCTTATGAGGGACAAGTGGCAGTAGCGGCGGTCATATTGAATCGCATTGATAGTGCATCTTTCCCGAATACAGCCGCAGGTGTCATATTTGAACCTGGAGCATTCACGGCGGTAGCGGATGGACAAATCTATCTGACTCCGAACGAGAAAGCGAAGGAAGCGGTTTTGGATGCCATTAATGGTTGGGACCCATCATCCAATGCATTGTATTACTTTAATCCGGCCACTGCTACAAGTAAATGGATTTGGTCAAGACCCCAGATCAAACAGATCGGGAAACATATATTCTGTAAATAATGAGGTGAAGGATCTTGGTACGAAGTATTTTAATCGCTATACTCGTCATCGGAGTCGCTGGAACGGCGTTTTGGGGCTATCAGGAACACCAGGAGAAAAACGCCATACTGATCAATGCCGAAAATAACTATCAACGGGCTTTTCACGAGCTTACTTATCAAATGGACCTTCTTCACGATAAAATCGGGACGACACTCGCAATGAATTCTAGAAAATCCTTATCCCCGGCACTTGCGGATGTGTGGAGGTTGACGTCCCAGGCACATAGTGATGTCGGGCAATTACCATTAACACTGCTGCCATTTAATAAGACTGAGGAGTTTCTAAGTAAGATTGGTGACTTCAGTTATCGTGTAGCTGTCAGGGATCTGGACGACAAGCCATTGACGGACAAAGAATATAAATCACTTCAGCAGCTTTACGACCAGAGTGCCGATATGCAAAATGAATTGAGAAGGGTCCAGCATCTGGTCATCGAGAATAACCTTCGCTGGATGGATGTAGAAATGGCACTTGCTTCGGGTAAGGAGAAAGCCGACAACACGATCATAGATGGATTCAAAACAGTGGAGAAAAACGTGTCAGGCTACGATGAAGCGAGTTTTGGTTCCACAACCTTCGTCAATACTCAAAAAAGGGATGAGAATTTCAAGAAATTAAAGGGCGAACAGATTTCCAAAAAGGAAGCTGTAGCCATTTTAAGAAAATACTCGGGTATCGACAAATCAAAGGATGCAAAAGTGACAAAGAGCGGAAAAGGATCCAATTTCAAGTTCTATAGTGTGTCCATCGGAAATGGTCAAACAGAGGCGAGCATGGATGTTACCCAAAAAGGTGGATACCCAATTTGGTATATCAACAATCGAGAGGTAAAGGAAAGCAAAATCGGTCTGAATAAGGCTGCTGATTATGCGACTAAATTCCTTAAGGAAAATAAGTTTGAGAACCTCGAGTTATTTGAGAGTGTTCAATACGATAAGATTGGTGTTTTCACATATGTGACCGTCATTGATGGCGTGAGGATTTATCCTGATGCAATCAAAATAAAGGTTGCGCTCGATAATGGGCAAATCGTCGGGTTTGCAGCGGAAGAATACCTGCGTAGTAATCATGCACGTGAAATACCTAAAGCGAGCCTTGCCTTGGAGCAGGCAAAGGAAGAAACCAACCCTAACCTCAAAGTCATGGAAGAAAGACAGGCCATTATCGTAAATGACTTAAACGAGGAAGTACTGTGCTATGAATTTTTAGGGATGCTCGGTAATGATACGTACAGGATTTTCGTTAATGCAAACACAGGGGAAGAAGAAAAGGTCGAAAAACTGAAAAATACTGAACCGATTTATGAAGAAGTGATTTAGAAAAAACGGGACGATATCCTTAACAAGGTATCGTCCTTTTTCTTGTTCATGTACACATCCCATTCCCCTTAAAAGCAGATGTCTTCCTGGACGAAGGTGTTTTCGTAACCAAATCATGTGTTTGGAAGAATTCAAAAGATCGTTATTCCTAAAAAAAGTATGGAAAGGAAGTATTTTACGTGACATAATATAGGTACAAATTATCGGATAACGAAAGTAGGAGTAATGGTTTATGATCAGACCCGGAATTACATTGCAACTTGAGCCTATTGAAAATGAGACCTTTGAGAAATATCGATGCAGGGTAGTAGAGCTTGGTACTGAAGGAATTTATATTGATTATCCCTTACATACGAAGACTGGTAAGACCGCTTTTTTAATAGATGGCACTCAGCTGAAAGCAAGCTTTGTTTATAATGAACAGACCGTCCTTACGTTTGAGACGGAAGTCCTAGGAAGGAAACTTGCAAACATCCCGATGATCCATATTCACTACCCGGGTGAGGAAGGGCTTGTGAAAATACAGCGAAGGCAGTTTGTCCGGGTAGAAGCAATAGCAGATGTTTCGATTTATTGCAACGATCGGTATCATCCGACCATTACAGAGGATATCAGTGCAGGTGGATGTGCGGTCTTGCTAAAGGAAGGGATGGATATCAATCGGGGAGAGCGCCTTAAAGTCCTTCTTGTCCTGGCGATGCAATCTGGTGAATGTCAATATCTTGAACTTACGGGAAGCCTTGTTCGAGTCTGGGAGAAGAACAATAAAAGGATCGGAAGTATTGAATTTTATGACTTGGCGGAAAACCAGCGGCAGCTGATTATGAGATACTGCTTTGAAAGACAGCTGGAATTAAGGAAAAAAGGGCTACTTGAATAAAATTCTACCATTTACACATACTTTTCCTAATGACGGGAAAAGGGTGATGTAACTTGTTGACAGTGGAGAGGATATTAATCAAGTTAGCGGTGATCCATTTCGTTTTGCTGCTTACGGTTCACTTCATATTCCATGAACTCAATATACTTCCCGAGCTTCATAGGATCGTATTTTATGAAGGGGTTGAGAAAATGGAATATAGTGAAATAGTAGAAACATTATCAGGTAGAAGAAGCAGGTGAAGCATCCTGCTTTTTTTGGTGGTGAGATTCCGGATGCCATTTGAAGAGAAGTTCTGTATTATGTTCCGTGAATTTTATGATAGAATAAGGAAGAAATCATATGCAAATTAAGTAGGTGGATTATTTTTATGAAATTGAGAATTGCCATTGACGGTCCTGCAGCAGCAGGAAAAAGCACCGTCGCTAAAATTGTAGCAGGAAATTTATCTTATCTTTATATTGATACCGGAGCCATGTATCGCTCACTGACATATAAAGCATTGAACTCCAAGGTGGATCTGCATGACGAATCCGAGTTGATGGACATGCTGACACAAACAAAAATCGAATTGGAGCCATCCGATAAAGGTCAGCTTGTTTTCCTTGATGGTCAGGATGTGACCGATGAGATTCGTCAGTCAGATGTGACGAATTCAGTATCTCATGTAGCAGTGCATTCCCGTGTCAGGGAAGAGATGGTGAAGAGGCAGCAGGAGCTTGCAAGCGCAGGTGGAGTCGTAATGGATGGCAGGGATATCGGTACCCACGTCATACCGGATGCCGAGGTAAAGGTATTCTTACTGGCAAGTGTCGATGAGAGGGCTCAAAGAAGGCATGAAGAAAATGTCTCGAAAGGATTCCCTTCTGATCTTGAGAGCCTGAAACAAGAAATCGCAAGAAGAGATAAGATTGATTCGGAACGGGAAGTGGCCCCTTTGAGGAAGGCGGATGATGCCATCGAAATCGATACAACATCCCTTTCCATCCCTGAAGTCGTCGACCGCATCATGTCTCTTGTCGAAAGGGTCGGTTAAGGTGAATTTATATTCGTTTGCAAAAGGATTGGTCAACTCGATTCTTTCACCGCTGTATCGTATCGAAATCGAAGGGCTGGAACATTTCCCGGAAGAAGGCGGAGTCCTGCTCTGTGCCAACCACATTGATAACCTCGACCCCCCTGTCGTCGGAATAACGGCTCCGAGGCCCGTTTCCTTCATGGCGAAAGAGGAACTGTTCAGGGTGCCGGTTCTTGGCAAGCTATTACCTAAGATCCACGCGTTCCCAGTGAAACGGGGCATGAGTGATCGTGAGGCACTCCGGAAAGGGTTGAAAATATTACAAGATGGAAAGGTTTTAGGTTTATTTCCAGAGGGTACTAGAAGTAAAACAGGAGAAATTGGTAAAGGTCTTGCAGGGGCAGGTTTCTTTGCACTGCGTTCTGAAGCGAAGGTAGTCCCTTGTGCCATCATCGGTCCATATAAACCCTTCAAGAAGCTCAAGGTTGTCTATGGACCGCCGATTCCGATGGATGAGATCAAGGAACAGAAGCTTAATGCAGAGAAAACGACTGAGATCATCATGGATCATATTAAAAAACTAATGAAATAACCCGGGCATTCTTGCTTGACAAATAAGGCTATTTATTAGAAGTTAGTAGAAAGAATAATTTATTGTACTTGTGTAAGTATTCACAAAATAAAATCTTTGTAGTCATGGATTAAGGAGGAGTACATAATGGAAGACATGAATGGAATTGAAGTAAAGAATCTCGAAATTGGTGAAAAAGTACAGGGAACCGTCACTAAGGTCGAAGAAAAACAAGTCCTAGTTGATGTTCAAGATAGTAAAGTGGATGGCATCATTCCAATTAGTGAACTCTCAAGCCTTCACATTGAAAAAGCTTCTGATGTAGTCAATGAAGGGGATGTACTTGAGTTAATCGTGACAAAAGTTGAAGAAGAACTATTGGTTCTTTCTAAGCGTAAGGTCGATGCTGAAAAAGCATGGGATGAAATGAAGAGCCGTTTTGAAAATGGTGACATCTTTGAAGCGGAAGTAAAGGATGTCGTTAAAGGCGGACTGGTTGTCGACCTTGGAGTCAGGGGGTTCGTACCGGCATCTTTAGTGGAAGATCATTATGTTGAGGACTTCTCCGACTACAAGGATAAAGTCCTTACATTCAAGATTGTTGAATTGGATCAAGAAAAGAACCGATTGATCCTTTCCCATCGTGCTGTAGTGGAAGCTGAAAAGCAACAGCAAAAGAAAAAGCTTCTAACCGACATTGAAGCAGGTGCCGTGCTTGAAGGAACGGTTCAACGAATCACTGATTTCGGTGCATTTGTTGACATCGGTGGTGTGGACGGCCTTGTCCATATCTCTCAATTGTCTCACGAGCACGTAGATAAGCCTTCTGATGTTGTCTCGGAAGGACAGAAAGTTCAGGTCAAAGTACTAAGTGTCGACCGTGACAATGAAAGAATTTCCTTGTCAATCAAAGAAACACTGCCTGGACCGTGGAGCGACATTTCTGAAAAAGCACCTAAAGGAAGCACGTTGGACGGTACCGTTAAACGTTTGGTCTCTTACGGTGCATTTGTGGAAGTGTTCCCTGGTGTTGAAGGATTGGTGCACATTTCACAAATTTCACATAAGCACATCGGTACCCCTCATGAAGTACTGAAAGAAGAGCAACCGGTTAAAGTGAAAGTGTTGGACGTAAATGAATCTGAACAACGTCTTTCCCTAAGCATTAAAGCGCTTGAAGAGAAAGAAGAAGAAGTTGTCGATTATGAAATGCCTGAAGAAAACACCGGCTTCCAGCTTGGTGAGATGATTGGCGATAAGTTAAAAGATCTTAAATAAAAATTGGTGATGGACTGTGACAAGAGCTCAACGTAAACGGGATCATATAAATTATGCCCTCTCCACAGGGCAGCAGGATAAGACGGGTTTCGAAGATGTGACATTCGTCCATCAAAGCCTGCCGAACACAGCGTTAAACGAAACATCCCTACAGTCCCAAATTGGCGAACTTTCATTAAGTTCGCCAATTTTCGTCAACGCGATGACGGGTGGGGGTGGAGAGTATACCTCTGACATCAATAAGGACATATCCATCCTGGCGAGGGAAACCGGGATTGCACTGGCAGTCGGTTCCCAAATGTCTGCACTCAAAAATCCAGATGAACGTCATACGTATGAAATTGTGAGAAAGCATAATCCCGATGGCGTCATTTTTGCTAATCTGGGTAGTGAGGCGTCTGTCCAGCAGGCAAAAGACGCCGTGGAAATGATTGATGCGGATGCACTCCAGATTCACCTGAATGTGATCCAGGAATTGACCATGCCTGAGGGAGACCGTGATTTTAAAGGTGCACTTGAACGGATTGCATCAATATCCGATACATTGGAAGTGCCTGTCATTGTAAAAGAGACCGGCTTCGGTATCAGTCGGGAAGCGGCAAGTGCTCTTTCTGAAACCTCGATTTCAGCTATTGACGTCGGGGGATTCGGGGGGACGAATTTCTCCAGGATTGAAAATCAAAGAAGGAGCAGGATGCTTCAATTCTTCGATGATTGGGGTATCCCCACTGCGGTCTCCATTGTGGAAGTGTCCTCAAGCTGTAACCTTCCTGTGTTGGCATCTGGTGGAATCAAGACTAGCCTGGATAGTGTAAAAGCATTAAGCCTCGGTGCTTGCTCAGTTGGGATGGCAGGGGCCATCTTGAAGAATCTTGTTGATCATGGCCTGAGTAAAACGGTAGATGAAGTGAATGGGCTTCATGACGATATCCGTTTTCTCATGTGTGCATTGGGCTGTGAAACAATCAGTGATTTGCATGCCGTACCTTTGGTGTTAAAGGGTGATGTTTATCACTGGTTGAAGATGAGAGGTTTCGAACCTGAGAAATACAGTAGAAAAGCGTAAAGTGAAAAAGACGAATTCCTTTTAGAAGGAGTTCGTCTTTTTTTTGATGAAAGCTGTACATTGGAAAACGAGCCTTACGTCTCCCAATCCATCTTATCTTTGCCTCTTCCGTGATTTTTCGGGGCTTTCCATTCCGGTGGCACCCTTGTTCTGAAGTTCTTGATCACGATCGGATTCAACGCGTCCGCTCTGTTTTAATTTCTTTTCTTGACGATCTTTACCCATCTCCAACACCTCCTCATCTTATTTTTTTCAACATTAAATTGAAACATGCATGAATGAATTACATAAAGATTTTCCATAATGTAGATAATAGGAGGGGATTTGATCATGGATGGGTTTTTATTTTTATGGGTTGCATGGGCATTATGGATTTACATGACATTCATCATGGGGAAACACACAAAAGGGCGTTTTATGTATTCGTTCATCGTACTGTCCATGATTTGTTTGTTTCCTTATCACATCACGATTCACTCATATGTTGTCCATTTAACTACACTGTTATTAGCCATGATCGCCATCCTGCATATCCGCAATGATGGTTTGAGGAAGAAGCTATACATGCTCGTGTGTGCTATGACAATCGGGATGTCTTATGCCGGGGTCGGCATGATTGCAATTTATGATCCAGTACTGATGATCATTGATTCCCATATGATAACAGCGTTTCTATCGATGAGCATTGGCTTCTTGTTTTACGGTAGAATTGATCAACTGCGTAGCATGTTCCTGTCCGTCCTGGTTGGAAGCTTGATGGGAGAAATGATGCTATCGATCTCCTTGAGTAAGATCGGATTCGTTCAAATCATAGGAGGACCAGTCTATTTAGACATTCTTGCTTATATGATTTTGACGACACTTGCCTGGAAGTTCATTCATTCACTGAACAGCATGATGGGCATTAAACTATCACCTAATAAAGGGGAAATCAAAAATATATGAATGAATATGTTTATCCAGTAATATTCGGAGTCATTGTCGGGACATTGACAAGAATTTATATGCTAAGGACGGATTATAGACAATACCCGACTTATCTGCATGGGAAGATCATACATATTGCTCTTGGCTTTATTGCTGCCGGTCTTGGGACGATCGCCATTCCTGCGTTATTGGAAGAGAACTTTACGGCAATCACCTTTTTGACGGTAGCGGCATCGCAATTTCGTGATGTAAGGAATATGGAAAGAAATACATTGACCGAGCTGGATGCATATGAGCTTGTACCTAGGGGAGCGACCTATATAGAGGGGATTGCGGTGGCTTTTGAAAGCAGGAATTATTTAGTGATTTTCACTTCATTACTTGCTACATTGGCTTATATTGTGTTCAATCTTTATGCTGCCCTCGGAATCAGTATCTTTTGCATGTTCTTGGCACACAAGCTCATGTCAGGAGGCAAGCTGAAGGATATAGTAAACATAGAGTTTGTGCAGCCGCATTTCAAGGACGCGGGACTGTACGTTGATAATATTTACATTATGAATATCGGCCTTAAAGTCAGACAGGAAGAAATCATGAAATATGGCATGGGCTTCATCCTGTCACCGAAATCATTCGACGCAAGGTCGACCATTGCGAATCTCGGGCAACGACAGGCGATTCTCCACGATATGTCAACGTCTCTTGGTATATTCAAAGACTCCGGGACCCCTGCGCTTACTCCTTTGGCCAAGAGAGACCTTGATGATGGAAGAGTCGCAGTCTTTGTTCTCCCTCAACGAAAGGAAGTGGACAAAGCCATTGCGATACTCGGGCAGGTCCCGACACTTGAAAATGCAATCAGGATGCCTTCTGAGTCAAAAGCCATTCGAAAAGGGAGCGAAGCAGAGTGAGTACGACGATACAAAAATTCATTTTGGCAGCCGTCACCACTGCCCCTGAAAGGGTGCCGAGTGGAACGGCTGTATTCCATTGCAAAACAGAGGAAGAGCTGCAGAAAATTTGTGCGAATTTAGAAGCCATCCTAGATGGGATTGCACACGAATTGGATGAAGGGCTTTTCATCATCGTGAAACATTGATTGCCAGTTCAATCTTTTACTGATAAAATACTTAAGTTAGGGGGACTGACCCATAAGGGGATATACAGCTTATGGGCCAGTCTTTATTATTGAGATAATATTTATGGAATTAGTGGAAATGAAAAGGCTTAAAGGATATTGTTAGTACTATAAGCTTCTTTCAAGAAAGGGTGAAATAAGTGTCTAAACCAGTTGTTGCAATTGTCGGGCGTCCGAATGTTGGGAAGTCCACGATTTTTAATAGGATTGTCGGAGAGAGAATCTCGATTGTCGAAGATGTTCCGGGAGTGACAAGAGATCGCATATACAGTTCTGCCGAATGGCTGACCCATGACTTTAATATCATTGATACAGGTGGTATTGAGTTAGGGAATGAGCCGTTCCTTGATCAAATCAGGCAACAAGCCGAGATTGCGATTGATGAAGCCGATGTCATCATCTTCCTTACGAACGGAAGGGAAGGGGTCACCGCCGCTGATGAAATCGTGGCAAAAATCCTTTATCGTTCAAACAAACCTGTCGTGTTGGGTGTGAATAAAATCGATAACCCGGAAATGAGAGAGATGGTCTATGACTTCTATTCATTGGGATTCGGAGAACCATTCCCTATATCAGGTTCACACGGACTCGGGCTAGGGGATTTACTGGACGAAGCAGCCAAGCATTTCAACAAGAAGAATGAAGAGGAATATGGCGAAGAGGTCATAAAATTCTCCTTGATCGGCCGACCGAATGTAGGGAAGTCATCACTTGTGAACGCATTATTGGGTGAAGACCGTGTCATTGTCAGTAACGTGGCTGGTACTACAAGGGATGCAATCGATTCTTCATACACGTATGATGGTCAGGAATATGTGATCATTGACACCGCTGGTATGAGGAAGAAGGGGAAAGTGTATGAAACAACTGAAAAATACAGTGTATTAAGGGCACTCAGGGCGATTGAACGCTCTGATGTTGTATTGGTTGTCATAGACGGAGAAGAAGGAATCATCGAGCAGGATAAAAAGATTGCAGGATACGCACATGATGCTGGACGGGCAGTCGTCATTGTCGTGAATAAATGGGATGCTGTCGAGAAAGATGAAAAGACCATGAATAAGTGGGAGCAAAATATCAGGGATCATTTCCAATTCCTTGACTATGCACCAATCATCTTCCTTTCTGCCAAGACGAAGAAACGGATCCATACACTGCTGCCAGTCATCAATACCGCAAGTGAGAACCATGCGATGCGTGTGCAATCCAGTGTACTGAATGAAGTGGTGATGGATGCAGTCGCCATGAATCCGACGCCAACGGATAATGGAAAACGCCTGAGGATTTACTATGCTACTCAAGTGGCGGTCAAGCCTCCTACGTTTGTTGTATTTGTAAACGATCCAGAGTTGATGCACTTCTCTTACGAACGTTTCTTGGAAAATAGAATTCGCGATGCTTTCGGTTTTGAAGGGACCCCTATTCGTATTATCGCTCGAGCAAGAAAATAATAAGGTAGGTGTAAGTGATGAAAAACATTCAGAAAGTGACTGTCATCGGTGCAGGAAGCTGGGGGACGGCCCTGGCGATGGTACTTGCCGACAACGGTTTGGAAGTCAGGTTGTGGGGGCATAAGGCGGATCAGATTCAAGAGATCAACGACCAGCACACAAACCAAAAATATTTAAAAGATATTGAACTTCCCGAGAATATCATTGGGTACTCTGACATGGAAGAGTCGCTAAAAGATATCGGAACGATTGTCTTGGCGGTTCCGACAAAGGCAATCCGGCAAGTGCTTGGCCAGATCCAACAAGTTCAGTCGAATCCTTTGACCGTTGTACATGTAAGTAAAGGAATCGAGCCCGATAGCCTGCTTAGGATCTCAGAGATCATCGAAGAGGAAATGACCCCTGAGAATCTGCGATCAGTCGTCGTACTTTCGGGTCCGAGCCATGCAGAGGAAGTCAGCCTGCGCCACCCGACTACCGTCACGGTTTCATCCGAAAAGATGGAGTATGCAGAAGAAGTCCAAGACCTCTTCATGAATCAGAATTTCAGAGTTTACACAAATCCGGATATGCTCGGCGTTGAAATTGGCGGGGCACTGAAGAACATCATAGCCCTTGCTGCAGGTATCACTGACGGACTGGGATATGGCGACAATGCAAAGGCCGCCCTTATCACAAGGGGGCTGGCTGAAATTGCTCGATTGGGAACCAAGATGGGTGCCAATCCGCTTACATTCTCAGGGTTGGCAGGAATCGGGGATCTCATCGTAACATGCACCAGCGTCCATTCAAGGAACTGGCGGGCAGGAAATATGCTCGGAAAGGGGCACAAGCTTCAAGAAGTGCTTGATAACATGGGGATGGTCGTAGAAGGTGTCCGTACAACAAAAGCGGGTTACCAGCTCGCCCAGAAATATGATGTGTCGATGCCGATCACCAAAGCACTTTATGAAGTTTTATTCAATGATGTCGATGCTAAGGAAGCGGTCGATCATCTAATGTCACGCGGTAAGACGAATGAAATGGAAGATTTGGTGAATATATTGGGTGAACGTTCGTAAAAATATTCTTGATAATAGGCATTAGAGGATACGAAAGATTCACCCTGTGCATACACTGTGGTGAATATATACAGCTTTGCCTATGGATGGGTATGTCACTTAAAGAATAAGAGCTACTTAGGGACCGGACTGGAAGACAGTTTCCCGGGGTCACTGAGTGGCTCTTCTTTTGGTTAATCCCTCATGAATTTAATGAATAACGCGCAATCATTCTGAAATTTTATTGAACACGCATTCTTTTAGAAAAACATGTGATATAATACATTCGATAACAGGAGGGATGTATCATGACTTCTATGATGAAGATGTGGATTTCATTTGCATCGATGGGATCGATGTTTCTTGCAATAATATTGATTTATTTCAGTCGCTATAAAATCAGACAAAAGCTGATCCGATTTTTCACGGCATTACTTGCATACATATTGATGATAGCAGGCGGACTGATGATGATTTACATCGTTTTCAGCGGTCCAACATATTAAGAACACATAATTGAAAGGAAGTTTTGCAGATTGAAACGTGTTGCTGTAACCGGGATGCTTGTCATATTGGCGATGACTTTATTGTCAGGCTGTCTGTATCCTGAAGAGAAGCTCAGTCAGAACCAGATCCCTTATGATACACAGGTGAAAGCTGTTCAAGAAGCCGTTGAGCAGTATCAGAAAGAGAACGACGGACTCCTTCCCATAAAGACAAGGGATCAGGGCACACCGATCTATCAAAAATATCCAATCGATTTTAGGAAGATTTCACCTCAATACCTGCCGGAGATCCCTGGGAATGCATTCGAGAATGGTGGCATATTCCAATATGTCCTTACGGATGTAGAGGAAGATCCAACGGTGAAAATATTCGACCTCCGAATGGCGGAAACGATCAGAGAGATCAAGATCAGGATCCAAGCAGGCGGATATCCGCCGTTCAAAAAGGAAGTCGCACAAAATGTCTATACATTGAATTACGAAGAAATCGGATATGAGGGCGAAGTGTACGTTGACAGCCCATATTCCGGAAAGAAACTACCGCTTGTGATCAACGGGGACGGGGAGATATTCGTAGACTATTCAATGGATTTATATGAAAAGCTGCAAGATACCAAAAAATCTCCTGAACAGGGAGAGGAGATCCGTTATTTACTGACGGAAGATTCCCTGTTTGTACCCGCATATTCTCTTCCTTATACAGTCGATGAAAAGAAAGAACCTGTCTTTATGACAAAATAGGCATAACCCTTCTTCTACAAAATATATTGTAGGAGAAGGGTTATTATTTTTTTATGTCATCCTTTCAAGGGAGTATTCATCATATTCAATTGAACATAATCGCTCCGACATAATAAATTCACATTTAAGTCATAAGGAGGGGAAAAAAACATATTAATAGTCATAAGTCATTAGGACAACATCATATTTATAGAATGTGAGTCAGAATACACGGATGTAACATCCCTGGAATATAAGATGGGAGGGAATCTCTTGGAAAGAGTCGATCTATTTAAAGACATTGCTGAAAGAACTGGCGGAGATATCTATTTAGGTGTGGTGGGAGCAGTAAGAACAGGTAAATCTACTTTCATCAAGAAGTTTATGGAGCTTGTTGTCCTTCCTAATATCGCAAGTGAGTCAGAACGTGCGCGTGCGCAAGATGAGCTGCCGCAAAGTGCTGCAGGAAAGACAATCATGACAACGGAACCGAAGTTTGTTCCTAATCAGGCCATATCCGTGCATGTGGACGAGGGCTTGGAAGTGAATGTAAGACTGGTGGATTGTGTTGGCTATACCGTTCCAGGTGCCAAAGGGTATGAGGATGAAAACGGGCCAAGAATGATCAATACTCCTTGGTATGAAGAACCGATCCCGTTCCATGAAGCGGCTGAAATCGGTACGAGGAAAGTGATTCAAGAGCACTCAACAATCGGTGTAGTGGTCACCACGGATGGATCGATCGGTGAGATCGGAAGAGGGGACTATATCGAAGCCGAAGAAAGAGTCATTGAGGAATTAAAAGAAGTCGGAAAACCATTTATCATGGTGATCAACTCTGCTAGACCTCACGCGACAGAGACAGAAGAGCTCAGGGTGAAACTTCAGGAGAAATATGATATTCCTGTATTGGCAATGAGTGTCGAAAGCATGAGGGATTCAGATGTGCTGAATGTTCTTCGCGAGGCATTGTTCGAATTCCCGGTACTTGAAGTGAATGTGAACTTACCAAGCTGGGTCATGGTACTCAAAGAGGAGCACTGGTTACGTCAAAACTACCAGGAAGCTGTCAAAGAAACAGTCAAGGACATCAAGCGGCTGCGTGATGTAGACCGTGTCGTCCATTATTTCAGTGAGTATGAGCATATCGAACGCGCAGGACTTGCCGGGATCGATATGGGTCAGGGAATAGCGGAAATCGATCTTTATGCACCTGATGAGCTGTATGATGAAGTGTTGAAGGAGATTGTAGGCGTTGAAATCCGCGGCAAAGATCACTTGCTGGAGCTGATGCAGGATTTTGCTCATGCAAAAGCGGAATACGATCAGATCTCCGATGCGTTAAGAATGGTAAAGCAAACAGGATATGGAATTGCTGCCCCATCCTTGTCGGATATGAGCCTGGATGAACCGGAAATCATACGCCAGGGATCTAGATTCGGGGTTAGCCTGAAGGCCGTCGCGCCATCAATCCATATGATCAAGGTGGACGTACAATCGAAATTCGAACCGATCATCGGCACGGAAAAGCAAAGTGAAGAGCTTGTCCGCTACCTGATGCAGGACTTCGAAGACGATCCACTTTCCATCTGGAATTCAGACATCTTCGGAAGAAGCCTTAGCTCCATCGTAAGGGAAGGCATCTCCGCTAAATTGTCACTGATGCCTGAAAATGCGCGCTACAAACTGAAAGACACACTAGAAAGAATCATCAACGAAGGCTCCGGTGGATTAATCGCCATCATTCTATAAAACTCTTTGAGACTCTCTTTTGAGGGTCTTTTTTTTTTTTCTGCTAAAGAATATTTTTTTATTTTAACCTGGTTTCCAGAAAAATGCAGACTGATGGAGGGGAGTAGTTTAAATGAGAACCTTCCAAGATAATAAGTCCATCATTTTTGATAATACCTTGCTCTAAATACCAAGAAGGGTATACGTTATGACACGCTATGAAGTTGGATTTTAAATAAAGACGGATGGTTTTATTAAAAAGACAAATTAACGGGCTTATGAGTAGAAAAGTGGAGTGTTCTTAGTGGGGCTGGATGAGTATGATTCTTAACCGGCCACCACTCACCGAATCGGGATCGTGATTTGTGGTTGGTCTAGGCGGCGTGGGGTATCGGGGTGACGACAATCGATGAAGAGGCGGGTTTTGATAATATATTTTGATTATTGATAATAAATGGTCCGGTATTGATAATAAATCCATTGTTTTCGATAATAAGTCGTTCATTTTTGATAATAAACCAACCAGAATACTCCAAAGGGTATGTCTTCCAACATGGTTTTAAGGTGGATGAAAGCCTCTTTAAGTAAAAAACAGATGGTTTTATTAAAAAAAGACAAATTAACGGGCTAAAAAAGAAGAAAAGCGAGTGTTTTTAGTGGGATCGAATGAATTATGTTCCTCCATCAGTCACCACACCATCATCTCCTTACCCTGAACATGAACATTGATTCAATATAAGCTCCTGCGGGAAAAGCGAGTAAGGTGAGACCACAGGAGCGAAGCGGCGAGGAGGCTCACCACCGCCCGCGGAAAGCGAAGTCTTGCACGGAAATCATCAGCGGCGATCGAAGGGGAAGTTAAAAAGAGGGGAGGGTTTTTCAACTTATCATGTTTATTTGACCGATTGAATGGGAAATGTTTAAAAGCGATGGTCGTGATGGATCGATTTTAATGAGGTGGAAAACTTCAAGAAATAGCAATATAAAGGGAAAAAGAGGACATTCTATTACATTTATGTATCAAATAAGAAAAGATTCCCATTATTTCTTGATTTATTCTTGCTAAGCACAATCTATTATGATAATCTTTTAACAGAATTGTTGTTGAGTATTGATTCAGCAACGTTTTCAAGCGATTTTTCCATACTTGATGTATAGAATTCGCTAAAGTTGTTTACTAATGATATTAAAGTGAATGAATCATGACTGAGACATTTCCTTGGGAGGAGGTGAATGGCATGAACAAGACAGAATTAATCAATGCTGTTGCAGAAGCTGCTGAGCTATCTAAGAAGGACGCTACTAAAGCGGTTGACGCTGTTTTCGATACAATTCAAGATTCACTTGCAAAAGGTGATAAAGTACAATTAATCGGATTCGGTAACTTCGAAGTACGTGAGCGTGCAGCCCGTAAAGGTCGCAACCCACAAACAGGTGAAGAAATCGAAATCTCAGCTAGCAAAGTACCTGCTTTCAAACCAGGTAAAGCGCTTAAAGAAGCTGTAAAATAATTACATACTTTGAGCGTGAAGGAAAGGCCGCACTCGTTGCGGTCTTTTTTCTTTTTTACTGGATCTGATCACCTCACTCACTAGTATGTTCATAAATAATTTGATTATGTTGTCAGTCAACATATAAATGATGATTCTTAAATTGACTGTTTTTCTAGCTCTACCCAGAAATTCAACACGTATTATGAACTTCGAAAGCACTAGGCTTTGATGAGTTTATTGGCTTATGCTAATATTAACAATGTTAGTTTATTTCTTTAAGTGATAGTGGGAGGACAACATAATGGCAGAAGTCAATCACAGCCAAATTGAAGAAGCAGTTCGTTTAATTCTTGAAGCAATAGGAGAGAATCCTAATAGAGAAGGTTTATTGGATACACCTAAACGCGTCGCAAAAATGTATGCAGAAGTATTTTCTGGTATAGATCATGATCCGAAAGAATACTTTCAGACCATTTTCAGTGAAGATCACGAAGAAATGGTACTTGTCAAAGATATTCCTTTCTATTCGATGTGTGAGCATCATTTAGTGCCTTTCTACGGCCGTGCCCATGTGGCGTATATTCCAAGGAATGGAAGGGTCACGGGACTCAGTAAATTGGCGAGGGCTGTTGAATCGGTAGCAAAAAGGCCCCAGCTGCAAGAAAGGATCACCTCTACGGTGGCAGACTCAATCATGGAAACCCTTGAACCACACGGTGCGATGGTTGTGGTTGAAGCAGAACATATGTGCATGACCATGAGAGGCGTGAAGAAACCTGGTTCCAGTACCGTTACGACTGCAGTGCGCGGAACGTTCAAGGAAGATTCTCAAGCCCGTAACGAAGTGCTTTCATTTATTAAGAAGTAAATGACAGGAGTTGAGTCACAATGAATTCAAATGATTACGTTGTCATCAAAGCAGCGGAAGACGGAGTGAATGTAATCGGCCTGACAAGAGGTACGGATACTCGTTTCCATCATTCTGAGAAGCTGGATAAAGGTGAAGTGATGATTGCTCAATTCACTGATCATACTTCTGCGATCAAAGTGAGGGGCAAGGCGACCATCATGACGAGCTACGGAGAAATCGAGAGTGATAACAAAAAATAATAGTCAATTTCAGGGACGGACAAAGAACGATCATTCTTAGTCGTCCCCTTTGTTTATTTGGCAGTCTTCCAGTTATGTCATGGAATCTTGGAGGCTGCAGGTAGTGCTGGACCATGAGAGGGGCTGTTCGTTGGTTCCCTATTCATGAAAGTTTTATGGTATAATATTTATTGCTGAAATTTATCGTTTGAAACATAGTAGAAATGGGGACATAGGGCATGAAATTCACTGATTATAATCATCAAGCGAATATCATACATCAATACATAGAAGAGCAGCTTCATCATTCTTATCTGAAGGAGTACATTGACCAACCTTACGTTGATCGCATGCTCATTAATTATTTGCTCCTTCCATTCATGGACGGTAAAAGGATGGTCACCGAACAGGAAATGAAGTGGATTTCTACTGCTATGTTTTTACATGTTGCCCTTGAGACCCATGAGAAGGTAACGATATCGGAAAAGGATCCTCTCAAAGAAAGGCAATTAACTGTGCTCGCGGGGGTATACTTCAGCAGTCTTTATTACAAGATGCTGTCTGATTCTGAAGATATTGAGCTGATTGAAGTATTGGCGAGCGCCATTAAAGACATAAATGAATGTAAAATTTCTATGTACAAAGAAGAATGCACATCAATTGAAGAGTTGATTGAGAGTGTAAGGATCATTGAAACATCGATCCCTGCAAATTTCTATACTCATTTCCAAAAGAAAGACTGGGTTTCCCTTCTTTCAGATTCTCTTCTTTATAACAGGCTTTTGAAGGAGCGCCTTTCAGTGAATAACTCACAGGAAACGATTTTTCAGAGTGCAGTGAAAACGATCTTGAACCGTTCTCAACAACAAGTGGAGGACCGCGATGTATTGGGGGTCATCGATCTTACATTGGATCGCGTTCAAAAGGATATAGAATTGCAGGTAGCAGGGAAAGAGCCGGTCATTCCTGAGGCAAGAGAGTTATTAGTGAAGTTTCTTCCTTTCATTGAGCATTTGTCCACTACGAATTTATACGCGGAAGAAGGGTAAATAATATGCAACAATCCAAAGAACAAAAAGTTCATGGAGTCTTTGAAAAAATCTATTCAAACTATGACAAGATGAATTCAGTCATTAGCTTTCAACAGCACAAAAAATGGCGTAAAGAAACAATGAAGCATATGAGCGTCAAAGAAGGATCCTCGGCGTTGGATGTATGCTGCGGTACCGCGGATTGGACCTTGGCCCTCGGCCATGCAGTCGGGCCAAAAGGTAAAGTAGTCGGTTTGGACTTCAGTCGGAACATGCTCTCCATTGGCGAGGAAAAGGTGAAGGACTCGTCCCTTTCGAATATTGAGCTTATTCACGGGAATGCCATGGAGCTCCCTTTTGAAGATCATTCCTTTGATTACGTAACGATCGGCTTCGGGCTAAGGAATGTCCCGGACTACCTGCAAGTTTTAAAAGAGATGAACCGTGTGTTAAAACCTGGTGGTATGGCCGTTTGTCTTGAAACATCCCAGCCTACCATGTTCGGTTTCAGACAGCTATATTATATGTATTTCAGATTCATTATGCCTGTTTTCGGAAGGTTACTGGCAAAAAGCTTTACAGAGTATTCATGGCTGCAAGAGTCCGCCCGCGATTTTCCAGGTATGAAGGAGCTTGCGGAAATGTTTGAAGAAGCCGGCTTCAAAGATATACTATATAAACCATATAGCGGCGGCGTGGCTGCAATGCACGTGGGCTACAAGAAATAGAAATACGCAAATCAGTAAACTGGGTGGATTAAATATGAAGCTAAATAGGATTTATTCCTTTCTAAAAACAGACATTGATCAGATTGAAAAGGAACTTGAGACGGCCATCGAATCAGATTCACGGCTATTGAATCAAGCATCCCTTCACCTATTACAGGCAGGTGGGAAGCGGATTCGTCCTGTTTTTGTCTTGCTTTCTGCAAAATTCGGCGATTACGACATCGACTTGGTAAAGAATGCTGCTGTGGCGTTGGAGCTGATTCATATGGCCTCGCTCGTTCATGATGATGTCATCGATGATGCTGAATTGAGAAGAGGGAAAGCAACGATCAAAGCGCAATGGGATAACAGGATTGCCATGTATACGGGTGATTATATTTTTGCCCGGGGACTGGAATACATGACAAACATCAAGAATCCCGAAGCTCATCAAATCCTTTCCAACACCATTGTAGAGTTATGCAAGGGAGAAATTGCGCAAATTAAGGACAAGTACCGATACGATCAGGATTTAAGGGATTATTTATTGAGGATCAAACGGAAGACTGCTTTGCTGATTGCCGTTAGTTGTCAATTGGGGGCGATATCCTCAGGTGCGCCCGAGGAAGTCCATAGAAGGCTATTCCGATTCGGCTATAATGTCGGCATGAGCTTTCAGATCACGGATGATATACTCGATTTGACGGCTAGTGAGGAAGAGTTGGGTAAGCCGGCAGGAAGCGATTTATGGCAAGGGAACATTACACTCCCCATCTTATACGCGATGGAAGATCCCCGGTTGAAAGAGGAAATCGAACGGATAACAGAAGAAACGACAGCAGAAGAGATGAAGAAGGTGATCGCGGCTATTCTTTCTACTGATGCAATCGACCGCGCCCATAGAGTCAGCAGGATGTATCTTGACAAAGCCTTGGATGATTTAGAAAGCTTGCCTCAGAACCGTGTGAAAAAGACATTGAAGAATATTGCAAATTTCATCGGCAAAAGAAAATATTAAGAAAATTTAAAATGGAAACGTTGCCAAAACCCCTAAACAGTGTTACTATTTTCGTGGGACGTCCTCGGACAGACTATACATACATAATTAGGAGTGGGGAAGATGGAAAAAACGTTTTTAATGGTAAAACCAGACGGTGTACAAAGAGGGTTAATCGGTGATATCGTATCACGTTTTGAGAAAAAGGGCTTTCAATTGGTCGGTGCCAAACTGATGAGCATCTCCAATGAGCTTGCAGAAGAGCATTATGGAGAACATAAAGAAAGACCTTTCTTTGGTGAATTGGTAGACTTCATTACTTCCGGCCCAGTTTTTGCCATGGTATGGCAGGGGGAAAACGTCATTTCTACGGCTCGTGGAATGATGGGATCCACTAATCCTAAAGATGCAGCAACAGGCACAATCCGCGGTGACTTCGGTCTCACGGTAGGGAAGAACATCATTCACGGTTCTGACTCTCCTGAAAGCGCTGTACGTGAAATTGGTTTATTCTTCAAGGAAGAAGAATTGGTTGAATACTCTAAATTGATGAATGAGTGGATTTATTAATCACTATAATGATAGGCGGGACAAGTCAGCGATGGCTTGTCTTTTTTAGTTTCATTTTTAAATGAGGCGGAGTTTTTTAAATCTGATTGAGCCGCAGGTTGGAGTAAGAGACGAAGAACCCCTTGCATAGCCTTGTTATATATGAAATGGGCCAGAGCTGTTTAATTACGTCGGTAAAAAGTTTATGAAAACGATTGTTAATAATTCATATCCTTGTTCGATATATCATATATACATAAATATTTCATGTAATAGCAGAAAGAGTGAGAATGAATGGTCAATGATTATAATGACTTCGTGCAAGGGATTAAAAGAAAGACGGGAATCGACTTATCCCTTTATAAGGAAGCCCAGATGAAACGAAGGTTGACGTCCTTGTATGAGAAGAAGGGGTTCGGAAGTTTTCAGGAATATTATAAGACATTATGCATGGATGACGTGCAGATGGCTGAATTCTTAGATCGAATGACCATCAATGTATCGGAGTTCTTCCGTAATTACAAACGGTGGGAGGTACTTGAGACAAAAATTCTGCCAAGGCTTTTGAAAGGGAAGCAGAATTTGAAAATCTGGAGTGCAGCATGCTCGACTGGTGAAGAACCATATACACTTGCCATGATGCTATCTAATCATCTGCCGTTGAACCAAATTAAAATCCTTGCAACAGATTTGGATGATAATGCACTTATGAGAGCCAAGGCTGCGGTTTATCAGGAAAGATCCTTGGCGGAAGTTCCGCTTGATCGTAAACAAAAATTCTTTACACCCCATGGCTCCTTATTCAAGGTGAATGATGACATCAGAAAAACGGTAACGTTCAAGAAGCAGAATCTTCTTGCTGATCCTTTTGAAAAAGAGTTCGATCTGATTGTGTGCAGAAACGTGTTGATATACTTCACTGAAGATGCGAAAGATCAGTTGTATAAAAAATTCAACTCTTCACTTAAGCATGAAGGGGTCTTATTTGTCGGAAGTACCGAACAAATCTTCAACCCAGGTCAATATGGTTTCCAATCGGAAGATACATTTTTTTATAAGAAAATTTGATCATGACACGATCTGTCAGGAGCATGCTGGATGATATGGCTTGCTCCGGGCAGTCGTGTTTTTTTACACCTGAAGTTTTAAAAAGTGCAAAATTTTTTGATTATAGTACTAGGAATGAATATTATACTTATGTTATATTGGTACATAATTCTTTAACGAGTTGAAGGGGGAAAGCGTTATGAGATATTTAACATCAGGTGAGTCTCACGGTCCGCAATTGACGACAATCATTGAAGGGCTACCGGCAGGGATGCCGATCGAGGCTGAAGACATCAACGAAGATTTGGCCAGGAGACAAAAAGGCTATGGCCGTGGTCGAAGGATGCAGATTGAAACAGACCGTGTTTCAATCGTCGGGGGTGTCAGACATGGCTATACCCTCGGTTCACCATTAGGCCTTGTAGTTGAAAATAAAGACTGGACTCATTGGACGAAAGTGATGGGAATAGAATCATTATCCCCTGGGGAAGCCGAGGATGTGAAGAGGAGGATTTCACGTCCGAGGCCGGGGCACGCCGATCTTGTAGGCGGCATGAAATATGGTCACCGTGATCTCAGGAATGTCCTTGAAAGATCATCTGCCAGGGAAACGACTGTCAGGGTGGCAGCAGGATCTGTGGCGAAGAAGCTTCTTAACCTACTAGGCATCGAAGTGGTCGGACATGTATTGGAGATCGGTGGAATCAAAGCTGAAAACCTCAACTATGATTCAATGGAAGATTTAAAAACAAGGACAGAAGAATCCCCAGTCCGTTGCCTGGATGAAAATGCTGCAAGCAGTATGATGAAGTTAATAGATGAGGCAAAGCAGAACGGAGACTCGATCGGAGGGGTCGTTGAGGTCATTGTAGAAGGGATGCCAGCAGGAGTTGGCAGTTATGTTCATTATGACCGCAAGCTGGATGCAAAACTTGCCATGGCCATCATGAGTATCAATGCATTTAAAGGCGTAGAATTCGGACTTGGCTTCGAGATGGCAAGAAAGCCTGGAAGTGAAGTGCATGATGAAATCCTATGGAGTGAAGAAAAAGGTTATTACAGGAAAACGAACCGCCTCGGCGGTTTTGAAGGCGGTATGACGACGGGCATGCCGATTCACATAAAAGGCGTAATGAAACCTATTCCGACATTATACAAGCCTCTGCAAAGTGTGGATATCGACACGAAGGAACCATTCAAGGCAAGCATCGAGCGTTCTGATAGCTGTGCGGTACCTTCCGCAAGTGTAGTGGCGGAATCCGTGGTGGCATGGGAACTTGCTTCTGCAATCGTAGATCAATTTCATAGTGATCAATATGAGAAGCTCCAAAAAGATGTGGAAGCTCTCAGAGAAGAAACGAAGGATTATTAAATGAAAAACCTTACCATTCATACGTCCTCTAAATCGTATGATGTGATTTTGGGGAACGGCATGACACACGAAATAGTAAGCTTCATCTCCAGTGAATTCCCGGACCTGTCAAAGGTCTGGGTCATAGCGGATGAACAGGTGTACTCATTGTTTGGCAAAGAATTCACAAACATACTCAGTAAATCCCTTCCAGTTACAATTTATGAGGCGCCGGCGGGAGAGAAGGCGAAAAGTTTTGAAGTCTATCAAAATGCCATCACGCACGGACTGACAAACGGTGTGGATAGGAAATCAATTGTCTTGGCGTTTGGCGGAGGGGCAATAGGGGACCTCGCAGGGTTTGTTGCGTCGACCTATATGAGGGGCATCCCCTTTATAGGTATACCCACTACAATACTTGCTCATGACAGTGCTGTAGGAGGGAAGGTGGCGATCAATCATCCATTGGGGAAGAACATGGTCGGGCAATTCTATCAGCCCGAGCGCGTTTTCTTCGACCTGGATTACTTCAAGAGTCTGCCCCCGGAAGAAATACGATCAGGCTATGCAGAAGTGATTAAACACGCGTTCTTGTCGGATGCACACTTCCTGGCTGACTTGAAGACCCGCTTCACTTCTGTTCATGAATTGCAGGATGAGTTCATCGAGCAATGCCTTATTAAGGGAATCAACGTGAAAGGCGAGATCGTGTCGCAGGATGAGAAAGAAAAAGGCGTCAGGGCTTATTTGAATTTTGGCCATACGTATGGCCATGCCGTAGAAAGTGCAAGTGGCTATGGGAAGAGAACCCATGGTGAATCGGTCATGATCGGTATGATTTACGCCCTTTATCTCAGTACCAAATATACTGGGCTATCATTCGACCTCAGAGAATTCATCCAATGGGTGGGATCTTTGGGATATGACTTGACCGTCGGGGATGATACACCGTTCATCGAACTTTTGGAAAAAATGAAAAATGATAAAAAATCAAAAGACCGAATGCCTGTATTCGTGCTTCTCGAAGATATATCCAAACCTGTCTTAATGAAAATACCTGAAGAAAGTTTGGAAGAAGCCGATCAATTCATTCGTGAGATTCCTGAATGGATAGAGAGAGAATCACCGAAGGGAGAGTTGAGGGATGATGAGGGGAATCAGGGGAGCTACCACTGCCCAGAAAAATGATGAAAAGAGTATACTCCTTGAGACTCGTGAACTGTTGAAGCAAATGATGCTTTCTAATCAGCTCGATCCGGAAAACGTGGCTTCGGTTTTCATTTCTGCAACTGCCGATCTAACGGCTGCATTTCCCGCCAAGGCATTAAGGGAATTTAATGACTGGAAATACGTACCGGTCATGTGCATGCAGGAATTGAATGTCCCTGGAGGGCTGGAGCGTTGTATCAGAGTGATGATCCACTATAATACGACGACAAGGCAACAAGAAATCCAGCATATTTATTTGAACGATGCTGTCTCATTGAGACCCGATTTGCTCGGGAAATGAATAGAAATAGTATGTGCACTTGGATTGAAAGGAAGTTTTGCAAATGCAATGGAAATCACAATTACACAGCCTGAAAGCGTATCAACCAGGAAAGACGATGGAAGATGTGAAAGAGCAGTTCAATCTTGATAAAGTAGTGAAGCTTGCTTCGAATGAAAATCCTTTTGGGTGTTCACCAAGTGTAGGAGAGTATATCTCTTCCGCACTGACGGCACATGCCATCTACCCGGACGGGTATGCCAAACAGCTCCGGATGAAAGTAGCGGACCTGTTGTCTGTCGAACCACAGCAGCTTCTTTTCGGCAACGGCTCTGATGAAGTGATACAAATGATTTCGAGGGCATTGCTCACCCCTGGTAAAAGCACAGTCATGGCGACACCAACTTTTCCTCAGTACAAACATAATGCCGTTGTAGAAGGAGCAGAAGTAAGGGAAATCCCATTGGATGAGGCAGGAAAGCATCAGCTCGGTAAGATGCTCGCTGCCATTGATGAAACCACAGCGGTTGTCTGGCTTTGCTCTCCTAATAACCCAACAGGTGAATATATCAGGAATCATGAATTGCTTGAATTCATGGATCATGTACCCTCCCACGTGTTGGTCGTACTGGATGAGGCCTATTATGAGTATGTGACTGCCGAGGATTATTACGATTCAATAAAGCTCCTCGACAAGTATCCTCAACTGCTTGTAACGAGGACCTTTTCAAAAGCCTATGGGTTGGCAGGCTTCAGGGTTGGTTATGGAGTGGGGCACCCTGATGTAATCGGCAAGCTTGAACCGATCAGGGAACCTTTCAACAACAATTCCCTTGGTCAGGGAGCTGCTGCGGCTGCTGTTGATGATCAAGAATTTATATCCCATTGCAGGGAACAGAACCGTAAAGGGCTGCAACAGTTCTATGATTTCTGTGAACAACATGGACTTAACTATATGAAATCACAAGCAAACTTTATCTTGATTGATTTTGGCGTGAGTGGGGATGAGGTATTCCATTATCTTATGAGTAAAGGGTATATCGTCCGTTCAGGTCAGGCTTTGGGTTATCCTGAAGCCGTTCGGGTAACCGTGGGTTCCCCTGAACAAAATGAAGAACTGATTTCACTGATGAAAGAGTTTCTTGTTGTTTCAAAAGGTGTCTGACTTCTTTAGCCGGAAGGGAATCTCCAGTTGAGGAGCCCGACCGGCTTTTTTTCAACGGTTTTGAACGACATGAGGAGGAATTGGATGGAAGGCAAAGTATTAATAGTAGGGATGGGTTTGATCGGCGGTTCTCTTGCTCTTTGTATAAAAGAGGAACACCCGGAGTCCACGATCATCGGTTATGATATCAATGAGAAAGAATTAAGGCTTGCCAAGCCCTTAGGCGTGATAGATGAGATTGCATCTACATTGGAAGAGGGAGCTTCCTGTGCGGACCTTATCATTTTAGCGACTCCCGTCACCCAAACGGAAAAAATATTGGACATCCTTCAACAGATTGAGTTGAAATCCGATGTCATCATTACGGACACCGGTAGTACAAAAGAAAGAATCGTGAAAGCATCCATGACACTCGTACATAAAGGGGTGACGTTCATAGGCGGGCATCCCATGGCAGGGTCGCATAAGAGTGGGGTGAGTGCATCAAAGAAGATTCTGTTTGAAAATGCATTTTATATGCTCACGCCACCAGAAGGGGACGCCGTAGAGGATTCGATTGACCTATTGAAAGAGTGGCTGAAGGGGACACGTGCAAAGTTTATGATGGTCCCTCCAAAAGAGCACGATGAGTTAACCGGGATGATCAGCCATTTTCCTCATGTGATTGCAGCTTCTCTTGTCCATCAGGCTAAAGAAGCTTCAGATGAGCACCCTTACTTAAGGAGGCTGGCAGCCGGAGGCTTTAGGGATATTACGAGAATTGCGTCCTCAAACCCTGAAATGTGGAAAGATATCACGCTTCAAAATAGGGATGTATTAATGGACATCATGCTAAAGTGGAAGGGCGAAATGGAACAGGTCATCGATATGATCGGCAAGAATGACTCTGAAAGGATCTTCAATTACTTTCACGAGGCGAAACAATTCAGGGATGATCTTCCTGTATTCTCAAAAGGGGCCATACCGGCATTTTATGACTTATATATCGATGTTCCCGATTATCCGGGTGTCATATCTGAAGTGACCGCATATTTAGCAGAAGAAAGGATCAGCTTGACGAATATACGAATTCTTGAGACGAGAGAGGACTTATTCGGTGTGCTTGTCATTAGCTTCCAGACGATGGAAGATCGCGAAAAGGCGTCCGAGTGCTTATCTAAAAAAACTTCCTATGATTTGTTCCTGGATTGAACTTCCTAACATTATCCGAGGAAGTCTCTAGTTTGGGTGAAATCACATAGACTATGTATTAAATGAAGGAGGATCACAATGGGTACCAAGCATACATTAACACGAACACAACAGGGGTTAAGAGGCGAGATCCATGTCCCCGGAGACAAATCCATCTCCCACCGGGCCATCATGTTCGGTTCTGTAGCAGAAGGCACAACGACCATACATAACTTCTTGATGGGTGAGGATTGCTTAAGTACGGTGTCATGTTTTCGGGAGATGGGTGTGGAAATAGACATCGGGGAAGACCGAGTGACGGTACAAGGAAAGGGATGGGATGCTTTAAAGGAGCCTTCTCGAGTATTGGATACAGGGAATTCGGGGACGACCACCAGACTGATGATGGGGATACTCGCCGGCAGGCCGTTTCATTCTGTCATCATTGGAGATGAATCGATCGCGAAACGACCAATGAAGAGAGTCACAGATCCCCTTAAGCTTTTCGGTACAGCGATTGATGGCCGGGGTGAAGGGAACTTCACTCCCCTTTCCATCCGTGGAGGAAGTCTGAAGGCAATTTCATATGAGCTGCCCGTGGCAAGTGCACAGGTGAAATCCGCCATTTTACTGGCAGGCTTGCAAGCAAGCGGGATGACAGAAGTCGTTGAACCTGAAAGAACGAGGGATCACACTGAGCAAATGATCCTTCAATTTGGAGGGAAGGTCGAAAGACAGGGGGACGTAATCAAGGTAAGGGGAGGCCAACAATTCAAAGGGACCGAAGTTTTTGTACCTGGTGATATTTCAAGTGCCGCATTCTTTTTAACGGCAGCTGCGATTGTCCCCGAAAGCAGAGTTACGCTTAGAAACGTCGGTTTAAATGTAACAAGGACCGGTATTATCGAGGTTATGAAAGCAATGGGTGCAAAAATGAAGATTGAAGAGATAGAGAGCACTGGTGAAAGAATAGGTAATATAACGGTTGAAACATCCGATCTTTCCGGCATCGAGATCGGCGGGAACATCATACCCACTCTCATTGATGAAATACCAGTGATCGCATTACTCGCCACACAAGCAAGTGGCACGACCGTCATCAAGAACGCTGAAGAATTAAAAGTGAAAGAAACGAATCGGATTGATGCCGTCGTCCAAGAATTAAAGAAGCTTGGTGCAGATATAGAAGCGACAGAAGATGGAATGATCATTCATGGAAAGACATCCCTACACGGCGCCGAGGTTACCTCATGGGGGGATCACCGAATTGGAATGACCATGGCAGTTGCTTCCCTCATCACTGATTCACCCGTTCATTTGGATGGTGCAGAGGCGATTAACATATCGTATCCTGATTTCTTCAGCGATCTTAACAGTTTGAAAGAATCTTAATCGGATATCGGGAGAGGGAGAAATCCCTCTCCCTTCATTTTGAAAGGTAAATTTTGAAAGGTAAAAGGCATTTCCTTCATGCTTTCTTCATAGCTTGTCTATAAAGGAAGGTGAAGAGATGAATAAATATATCATTGAAGATGCTGAATGTGTAGCAGGTGACACAACTTTCCGAAAATCCTTTCTTATTGAAGGCCATCGCATCGCAGCCATACGAGAAAGCTTTAGACAGTACAATTATGTTAGAATGAATGTTTCACCTTTCATTATGACGCCAACTCACGTCATGTGTGACACTTCCCTCCCTGTCAATCAGGATTTTTCAACGTTCAAGTCCTATTTCATGGACCATTTTATTACAAAAGGTTGTACAACGATCCTGACTTCCTTTACCATCAATTACGAATATCAATTTGAAGAGAAGCTGGGTGAACGGAGAACCTCCCTGTTGAGCAGCCCCCTTGATTATTCCATTGGGCTTAAGCTCAAACCACATTTGATCACTCCTGAACTTATACTACAATGCAAACGAAAGAAAGTACCCGTTATATGGATATCACTGGATGATGGACATGATCTTCAAATCGTGAAATGGGGATGGATAAAAGGATTACTTTATGATTACCCTATTACTTTTGTCCCCTTTTTTACGACAAATATGGACAAAAAGCAGAAAATGAAGCATCTTAAGATTTGGCAAAAAACGATGGAATTCGAAAAAATCCCCCACCTTTCTTATGAAATCGAGCAAAAAGTCCCTTTGTCTTTAAACCAATTGAAGAAAATTGGGTTGTACCCACATAGAGGGAATTTTCATACAGGCGGAGAAATAAGTTATAACCTCTATATGAGGAAAGGCAAGGGTGAAGAACTTCTTCCTGATGAGAGGTCATTTCATTATGAAAACTTCGTTTTGAAATGTACAATGAATAGAGGGAAGTATAACTATTTGAACGATCAAGGCCGCTTTCACCCGGGTGCAGGAATAGAGCTAAAGGTCCAAACGCCAGGATTTTTCACAGCATAGCAATTGTTGATCATGCGGCTTTTCATCTTGTGAGCCGGTGGAGTGCCCTTCAAAGAGGGACGTGACGGGCAAAGTAATGGTCCGGGAATCTCCCGATAGAAAATCATGGACAGTAGAAAGGAATGTAACATGTCACACGCTGAAAAAATGTTAGCTTCTTTAGAAGAAGGTCATTTAGAAGAAGCAAAAAAACACTACAACGAAACATTAAAGTTCGGGAGCCACGAGGAAAAATTCAGCTTGGCTGAAGAACTTCATCAATTGGGCTTCCTGGAAGAAGCAAGGGAATTGTACGAAAACCTTCTGTTGTTTTATCCAGGTGAAGGTGAGTTGATCATCGAACTGGCAGAGGTACTGGTGGAAATGGATAATGAGGAGGAAGCAATCGAACAGCTTTCCCATATAGAAGATGATGACATTTCCTATCCCCGTGCGTTACTGCTGATGGCAGATCTGTATCAGATGCAGGGCCTGTTTGAAGTCAGTGAACAAAAGCTGCTTCAGGCGAAGAACATCCTACCGGATGAACCAGTCATTGATTTCGGACTGGGTGAATTATACTCTGAAACGGGACGATTCCTGGAAGCGATCAGGTATTATAATCACTTGATCGAAAAGGGAATAACCGAAATCGGAGGCACATATATTCATCAACGACTTGCAGAATCGTATAGTGTGGGAGGTTCTTTCGAAGAGGCACTATCACACTATGAAAAAGCCCTCGAGGAGCATCTTGAAATCAACACATTATTCGGCTATGCATTTACTGCCTATCAAGCCGGTTATTTCGAAACCGCCATTGAAAAGTTGATCTCGGTCAAGGAACTTGACCCTGATTACCACTCCGTCTATTTAATGCTTGCAAAGGCGTATGAACATGAAGAACAGCTCGAGGAAAGCCTCGACACAGTCCGGGAAGGGATCAGACAGGATGAGTTTAATAAAGAATTGAATCTGTTTGGCGGAAAGATCTCCCTTAAACTGGGGATGGATGAAGAAGCCGAACGGTTCTTGAGGGATGCCCTTGCGCTGGATCCAGGCTATTTGGAAGCTGGACTCATCATCAACAAACTATTCTTCGTTCAGGACCGGTATGATGACGTCCTGGAGATCGCTCAAATGCTTACGGCTGAAGGAGAAGAGGAGCCTCAATTGACCTGGGACCTCGCCAAAGCATTCGAAGGGCTTGAACAATATAATCATGCATTAAAACAATACCGGGCTGCATATACTTACTTTAAGAATCATGAAGAGTTCCTGACGGAGTATGGTCAATTCCTTCTCGAGGAAGGATTAAGGGAAGATGCTAAAGAAGTGTATAAGCAACTGCTGACGATGGACCCTTCAAATGACGAATGGCAGGATCTGATTGACAGATTGCAAGATTGAAGGTTATGGACGTGAAGGCTGGCCGGTAATCGTTGCCACAGTGTCACAAGGTTGCGCAAGAATCACGGTATTCTAATTAAATTGGATTTCGCAGAGGAGGGAAACCCATGACCACCCCTGTTTCTGTCAACGAGAAGAAAGAATTTATCCGCTGGTTTCTAAATCGATATCAATTGAAAAGAAGAGAATGTGTTTGGATCTTGAATTATTTGATGAGCCACGATCAGTTAATGAAGAAAGTCCATTTTGTAGAAGAGTCCCAATATTGCCCTAGGGGATTGGTGATGTCTACCCATTGCGTGGAGGATGTGCCATTCCGTTTCTACAAAGAAAACATCATGACGACGGATGCCGAAAAATCATTTCATGATATCCGTTTGAATAAGGATGAAGATATCTACATCCAACTGAACTTCAGTAAAGCCAATTCAAGTTATCAGTTTGCAGCGGTACTGGAAGAGAACCCATTCATGCCAAAATATTTACTGATCAATGAAAAAGATCGCCAAGTAGCAGAACAGTTTCTAAATGAAAGTCTGCACTCCTTCCAAAAGAACAGATTGCTCGATGCCATCGACCAAGCGTTGGATAAAGGGGATCGGGATACTTTCAACCGATTGACGAGTAAATTGAATCAACTTGAGAAAAAGGAATGAGGCCATCCTCATTCCTTTTTTTTATCATTCATACCTTCCATAAATTTGTACATACTACAGAATAAGTGAATTTCCTTTTAAGGTTAGAGCATTAAGTGATATGATGGGAGGTGTAAAATGATAGAAAAAGTGAGGCGAAAAAAATGAATTGGACTGTTAAAGACATTGAAGTATTTGAATCTGAGAAAGAATACATAGATACCGCTGTTGTGCCCATCATTCCCATCGATTTCAAAGCAGAAATCAGGACTTCGGCTGCACAAACTGAATTCATTTCTCTCTTGACTTTCCACCTTGAAAGGCAATTCAAGGGACGGATGATCATCACTCCGCCATTCACCTATCTGATGGGGGGAAGTGGTGCTGAGATCGATGCAGTGAAAAAGTGGGAAACCTTACTGAAAGAAAGTGGTGTGAAGCATGTTTTCTTTCTTACATCAGACAGTGAGTGGAAGAGGTCGGAACAAGAATTGGAAGATCAATTGATATGGGTACCATCGATTCCGCTGGAACATTTGGATGAGCAATATAAACATTCAATCATGGAAGACCAGGTGAAACAATTACTGAATGTCATTGTACAAAAATGGCAAAAAAATTCATGAAAATTTCACATTGTATCCATCTTTTAGTTTATTGAGTTATTGACCTTGTAATAAGTTTAATATATCATAGTTATGTCCTAGTTTTATATTTGTGCGAAATATGTCCGATGGACTTACCTTACGCGATAGAGGGGGGAAAAGGATGAGTAAGCAACGTGTATCTAGACGTCAATTCCTTAACTATACACTTACGGGTGTAGGCGGTTTCATGGCTGCCGGAATGCTAATGCCGATGGTTCGTTTCGCTGTCGATCCAGTGCTGAAGACTTCAGCTGCAGGAGACTTTATAGCGACGAAGCAAAAAGTGTCAGAATTAACAAACGAGCCTGTTCGTGTCGACTATTCTTATGAACAAAAAGATGCGTGGTACACTTCAGAAGTGACTCACACGGCATGGGTCTACAAGAACCAAGAGGGGAAAATCATTGCACTTTCACCAGTTTGTAAGCATCTTGGATGTACTGTCAACTGGGCTGGAGACAAGAATCACCCGGAACGGTTCTATTGCCCTTGTCATGGCGGGATGTATGAGAAGAACGGTAAGAATGTTCCAGGTACACCGCCGACAGCACCGTTGGATTCATATCCGACAAAAGAGAAAGACGGTATTTTATACCTTGGACAACCTGAACCAAATAAATTTGTAAAGTAAGGGGGCGTAATCTGTGCTGAACAAAATCTATGATTGGGTTGACGAGCGTTTGGACATTACGCCTTTGTGGCGCGATATTGCGGATCACGAAGTACCTGAACACGTAAACCCTGCGCATCATTTTTCTGCGTTTGTTTACTGTTTCGGGGGTCTTACATTCTTTGTAACCGTAATTCAAATTTTATCAGGTATGTTCCTGACAATGTATTATGTACCTGATATTAAAAACGCTTGGGAATCTGTATACTATCTGCAAAATGAAGTAGCATTCGGACAAATTGTCCGTGGAATGCATCACTGGGGAGCAAGCTTGGTCATCGTAATGATGTTCTTACATACACTGCGAGTGTTTTTCCAAGGTGCATACAAAAAACCTCGTGAATTGAACTGGGTTGTTGGAGTACTTATTTTCTTTGTCATGTTAGGGCTTGGTTTCACGGGTTATTTATTGCCGTGGGATATGAAAGCGCTATTTGCGACAAAGGTTGGTCTTGAAATTGCGGGAGCAACACCATTTATCGGAGATCAGGTGAAGATGCTGTTAGCCGGTGATGCAACCATTGTCGGAGCACAAACATTGACGCGATTCTTCGCGATTCATGTATTCTTCCTGCCTGCAGCTCTACTTGGATTGATGGGGGCCCACTTCCTGATGATCCGTAAGCAGGGTATTTCCGGACCTCTATAAGATTTGACTTATTAATAATCTGAAAAACCTATTAAAAGGAGGGGGACACTATGCATCGAGGAAAAGGGATGAAGTTTGTAGGTGACTCACGTGTACCTGTAAACAAAAAACCGAATATTCCTAAAGATTATTCGGAGTTCCCTGGAAAAACAGAAGCTTTCTGGCCTAACTTCTTGTTAAAAGAATGGCTTGTAGGGGCTGTTTTCCTGATTGGTTACTTATGCTTGACGATCGCGCATCCGTCACCGTTAGAGCGTATTGCCGATCCGACGGATACTGGATATATTCCATTGCCTGACTGGTATTTCTTATTCTTATACCAATTGCTTAAATACACCTATGCATCTGGACCTTATAACGTTATCGGAGCATTTGTCATTCCTGGAATTGCATTTGGGGCACTATTACTTGCACCATTCATTGACAGGGGACCTGAACGTCGTCCGACAAGACGCCCGTTTGCGACAGGGTTTATGATCCTAGCTCTTGCAGCAACATATTTCCTTACTTGGGAATCTGTTGTCACCCATGACTGGGAAGCAGCAAAAGAACAAGGTAAGATTGTTGCAGAAGCAGAAATCGATAAGGAATCAGAGGGATACAAGATCTTTTCAGATTCCAAGAACAGCTGTATCACATGTCATGGTGAAAACATGACAGGAGGGGCAGCGGCACCTTCGTTAGTAGGTACTGGCCTATCCCCTGATGAAATCAAAGACATTGCTAAGAACGGTAAACCACCGGGCATGCCAGCTGGTTTGTTCAAGGGAACGGATGAAGAGCTTGATAAATTAGCGGAATTCATCTCCGGGCTTAAAGCAGAATAACAACGTAAGAAAGAGCCAGCACACTTGTTGGCTCTTTTTTTCTACAATGAACATGCACGAAGAAAGGGGCAGACATGATGTTTCCTTGGCTTTATTCCATATTGAAGTCGAAAGCGTTTCTATGGACACTGTTAATCATCAACCTATTAGGGACGGTCTACGGATATATATGGTATATTCCTCAAATGAGGAACACCCCTGGGCAATTCCTCCTTTTTGTACCTGACAGCCCTACGGCGAGTCTATTCTTTTGTTTCGTACTCGCAGCTTTTTTAATGAATCGAAATTGGCCGATTTTCGAGGTTCTTGCAATCATCACCTTGTTCAAATACGGGGTTTGGGCAGTGGTCATGAACCTTCTTACCTTGTGGGTGAGCGGTGACCTGCCTTGGGAAGGGTACATGCTGATGGCATCACATGGTGCAATGGCGATACAGGGGCTTTTATATTCTCCGTTTTATCGAGTGAAATTATGGCATATTGTCGTGGGCGCCGTTTGGACCGTACATAATGATATCATCGATTATGTGTATATGCAGTTCCCTGTCTATTCCAGGTTATTTCTATATATACAGCACATAGGTTATTTCACATTCTGGTTAAGTATTTTGTCGATTGGCCTCGCCTATTATTTTACGCAAAGGACAACTCGACTCAGCCTGGGTACGAACGGCTAACACCGTTTTTTTGGTCTACTCTTGTCCAACTCTTCATACACTTTATTAGTAGTTTTAGGGGGGACAAGAATGAGATTTTTAAAAACAATCTTTATCGTTATCATATTATTTTCGGCACCTACACTTTATTTAGCAGATCACGCTCCGTCTCCGGTCAATGAACTCGATGATATTGCCGATCAGGCACTTCAATTGACGAAAGCAGGCAGGTTTGAAGAAGCAAAGCATGTATTGAATTACTTCTCTGAAGAGTTCACGAAACAAAGCATGCATCAATCATTCTCCATGGACGAATTAAGGATCTTGACGATATCCCATAATCTTGCCTTGGAAACAATCAATCAAGCTAGTGCTGATATCGGTCAAAAAGTCAATTCAGTCACGAGGTTCAGATTAGTGATGGATGCATTATCCAGTCATTATCAGCCCCTTTGGGTGGAGATGGAAGACCCGATCATGGAAAGCTTCAATGAGGTCAGGACCGCTGCTGAGAATGGAAATCGTGAACAATACCATACAGAACTGAATTTGTTCTTAGCCAAATATAACATCATTCAGCCCAGTATCAAACTGGATGTTCCAGTAGACCAGGCACAGGCTCTGGATGCAAGGATTTCATACCTGGACCATTACAGACAGAAGGTATTGGAGAGTACAGAGGTGATGGCAGAGTTGACGACACTCCAAACGGATCTTGAGCAACTGTTCCAACATAAAAAAGAAGATGAAGCGGACCCTTCCCTTTGGTGGGTGATCATTTCAACCGGTAGTATCATCGTATCTACATTATCCTACGTAGGTTGGAGAAAATATAAGGGTCAGGAAGATGCACGAAAGTCTGAACGTCAAAAAAATTGACAGAAACTTTATTGCAATATAGAATTTAAGTATCTGAAACAGCTGGAGGTTTTTGTGATAATGATGAGTTTTATACTTTACTTTTTGCTCATTGCCCTTATACCTTTATGGGCCCAGATGCGTGTGAAAAGTACGTTTAAAAAGTACTCGAGAGTGGCTACGACTTCGGGTATGACGGGTCGGGAAATGGCAAGGAAGATCCTGGATGAGAATGGCCTGTTCGATGTAAAGGTTGTCGAAGGCAGGGGATTCCTAAGTGACCACTACAACCCAATGACCAAAACGGTAGCATTATCACCGGATAATTATCATGGACATTCAGTGGCCGGTGCAGCAGTGGCAGCCCATGAAGTTGGTCATGCCATCCAAGATGCCGAGAGCTACGCATTCCTTCGTTTTCGACACGCGTTGGTACCGGTTGCGAATATCGGTTCCAATATGTCTTGGATTTTCTTATTGATTGGGATGTTCACGCAAATGACAGGGATGTTCCTGCTTGGAATCATCTTGATGGCGGCAGGTGTGGTATTCCAATTGATCACACTACCCGTGGAATTCAACGCATCGTCCCGTGCCATGAACCAAATCGTGTCACTTGGTTTGATCCGTAACGAAGAAGAGCGACATGCCAAAAAAGTACTGAATGCGGCAGCAATGACTTATGTTGCAGCAGCTGCAGTGGCAGTCATCGAATTATTGAGACTTGTACTCATCTTCACCGGTATGCAAGGGGAAGATTAATCAACCATATAGGTAACCGTTGCATGCGGTCCAGAAAAAAATCCGAACAAAACATTCAGAATCGAAATGGATTCGAATGTGTTCGGATTTTTTTATTTGTTTCGTCAATCTTGAAGCGGATTCTTATCAGCGTCCAGCGTGAATCCTTCACCAAGTACATCATGCACTTCCGTGACAGATACAAATGCATGGGGATCGACCCCTGTTATGATATTCTTCAGCCGTACGATTTCATTTTTTCCTACCACGCAATAGAGCACTTCCCTGTCCTGTTTCGTGAATGATCCATGCCCCTTTAATACCGTAACACCACGATCCATCTTTTCATGAATGACACCCGCGATTTCTTCGTGATGATCGGAAATGATCATGGCACCGCGTGCGGAATAGGCTCCTTCCTGCATGAAATCAATCACTTTTGCGGCAACAAACACAGCGACTAGCGTATACATGGCTTCCCTGTATTCCAAGTAGGTGATGAGGGATGCAAGGATGACAACAGCATCGAACATGAACATGGTCTTCCCCATGCTCCACCCAATGTATTTATGGGCGAGTCGTGCGATGATATCAACACCGCCGGTCGTGCCTCCATAGCGGAAAATGATTCCTAATCCGATCCCGATGAAGACACCTGCAAACAGGGCTACCAAGAATAAGTCATCCTCGAGATGTATTTCCATTTGATAACGTTGGAAGATCCATAAGAACACCGATAAGCTGACGGTCCCGATCACGGTGTAATAGAATGATTTCTTTCCAAGCAGTTTCCAACCTACAAAAAATAGCGGAATATTCAGTGCCAGGTTGGAGTAGGAAGGATCGATATGAAATAGAAAATAGAGTATAAGAGTAATACCGGTGAAGCCGCCTTCGGCAAGCTCATTCTGCATATTAAAGTGAACGAGGCCAAATGCAAAAATCGCAGCCCCAAGTAAGATGAACATGATATTCTTAAAGCGCAAATCAAGCATAGGTGGGTTCCCTCCTTTGATGTTGGTTGTCTGATGGACAGAGACATTATATAGGAAGAGTCTGAGTGTGGCAATCCTTTGAACGTAATATTTGTAAATGTGATAAGATTTAGCTAACATGATAAAAGATGATGAAGGAGTGTGTCTTTCAAATGACAAATGAAAAATCGATGCAGCAATTGCAGGGTGAAGTCGATCAATACATAAGTCAGTTCAAAGAAGGATATTTCAGTCCGCTTGCCATGATGGCAAGATTGACGGAAGAGCTTGGTGAGCTGGCTAGAGAAATTAACCATTATTATGGAGAAAAACCGAAAAAACATACAGAAAAAGAAAAAACAGTCGAAGAGGAGCTTGGTGATGTGTTATTCGTACTGATTTGTCTTGCCAATTCACTGGGAATCAGTCTTGAAGAAGCACATGATCGTGTGATGCATAAGTTCAATACGCGAGATAAGGATCGTTGGACAAGAAAGGAAGGGGGCGAATAGCATGGAACAAATTAAAGTGACGATAGCAGGTCCAAGGGGGCGCATGGGGAAGGAAGCGGTCGAACTTGTCCTTAACACGCCCCATTTCAGCTTGATCAGTGTAATTGATCATAGGGGAGAGGCAGAATTGAATGTTCCTGTGTATAAGGATATAAATGAATGTTTCAATGTGGAAACACCAGACGTGTTAATCGATCTGACAACGCCTGAAGTCGGCTATCTTCATACAAAGACAGCGCTTGAATATGGTGTCAGACCCGTTGTGGGTACAACCGGATTCTCCAGTGACGAATTGAATGAATTGAAAGAGCTTGCCGAATCGAAGAGTCTAGGATGCATCATTGCCCCGAATTTTGCGATTGGCGCAGTCATGATGATGAAATTTGCACAGATGGCTGCAAAATATTTTGGGGATGTGGAGATCATCGAGCTGCATCATGACCAGAAGCTTGACGCTCCTTCAGGAACGGCGGTCAAAACAGCCGAAATGATTAAAGAAGTAAGGGAAACGAAGAAACAAGGGCATCCTAATGAGAAGGAAACCATTCCTGGTGCACGAGGAGCCGAAATGGACGGCATGCACATCCATAGTGTCCGCCTGCCAGGATTGATCGCACATCAACAGGTCATGTTCGGTGCAGAAGGCCAGACCCTTACAATCCGTCATGACTCTTACAACAGAACAAGCTTCATGTCAGGTGTGAAAGTGTCTGTAGAAACCGTCATGAACTTGGATACATTAGTGTATGGACTGGAAAATATCTTGGAATAGAAGGTGAAGCCCGTGAATATCGCGTTAATTGCCCACGATAAGAAAAAAGATGATTTGATTCGATTTGTATTGGCTTACAGGCCAATCATTGAAAAACATACCTTGTATGCAACTGGCACTACCGGTAAGAGAATTTCGGAAGAGACCGGCTTGTCCGTTCACAGGTTCCGCTCTGGCCCGCTTGGGGGAGACCAGGAAATCGGCTCGTATATCGCAAATGACAAAATGGATCTTGTCCTGTTTTTCAGGGACCCATTGACAGCCCAGCCACATGAACCGGATGTGTCCGCCTTGATCAGGCTTTGCGATGTATATTCCGTGCCGCTCGCGACCAACATGGGAACAGCGGAAGTGTTGGTAAAAGGACTCGAGAGAGGGGATATCAACTGGAGGGGCATCAAGAGTGAGAGAGGTGAATAACGTGACAGAGGGAAAAGTGGACATCCTTGCATTTGGTGCCCATGCCGATGATGTTGAAATCGGCATGGGGGGGACGCTAGCCAAATATGCTGAAGCAGGAAAAAAAATCGTTATTTGTGATCTAACGGAAGCCGAACTATCTTCAAATGGTTCTGTTTCAATCAGGAAACGAGAAGCAGAGAAGGCCGCTAAGCATCTTGGCGTTTTGGAGAGAGTGACCCTTGATATCCCAGACAGAGGGGTATATCTTACGGATGAAACAATCTCAAAAGTGGTGGAGGTCATAAGGCAGTATAAACCCACTGCTGTATTTGCCCCGTATGAACAGGACCGACATCCAGACCACGGCAACGCTTCCCGTTTGGTGAGAGAGGCCTATTTCTCTGCTGGGATCAAGAAGTTCAATCCCTCTTCGTCTGTACATAAAGCATCACACCTCTATTTTTATATGATCAACGGCTTTCATAAACCTCATTTTGTCGTAGATATTGAGAACCATTTAGAAGCAAAGCTACTTAGCCTGCATGCATATGAAAGCCAATTTAATAAAGGAAAAAACGGTGTGGCAACACCGCTCACCGATGATTACATAGGAGCAGTTAAAGCAAGGGAAAGAATGATGGGGAAAGATGCAGGTATTCGATATGCTGAAGGATTCTTCTCTTATAACACGCTTATTCTGCATAGAGACCTGTTAGGAGAATAGTTAATGAAATTAAGAATCGGAATTACGTGCTATCCGACCGTCGGAGGGTCAGGGGTAGTCGCAACGGAACTTGGCAAACTTTTGGCTGAGAAAGGGCATGAAATTCATTTTATCACTTCCAGCCTACCATTCAGGATCAATAAAATGTATCATAACATCTACTTCCATCAAGTGGAAGTCAACCAATATTCAGTATTTCAATATCCTCCTTATGATATCGCACTTGCGAATAAGATGGCCGAAATCATCAAGCGTGAAAACCTTGATATCCTACACGTGCATTACGCAATCCCGCATGCAGTGTGCGCGATCTTGGGAAAACAGATGGCTGACAGGGATGTGAAGATCGTGACTACGTTGCATGGAACAGATATTACAGTCTTGGGCTATGACCCATCACTGACGGGTGCCATTCGATTCGGGATTGAGAAATCAGATGTAGTGACGGCTGTTTCCAATGCACTGTGCGATCAGACCAATGAATTGATAGGGCCTGATAAGGAAATTCAAACCGTTTACAATTTCATTGACGAAAGAGTGTATCGGAAAGTGGATTCACATCATTTGAAAGAAGAGTATGGCATTGATGAAACGGAAAAGGTCGTCATCCATGTGTCAAATTTCAGAGGGGTAAAAAGGGTGAAGGATGTTGTCGCGTCTTTCAACATGATTCAAAAAGAAATCCCCGCAAAGCTGCTCCTTGTCGGGGATGGTCCTGAAATGACGGTCGTATGTAAACAAGTGAAGGAACTTGGGATCACAGATCGGGTATTGTTTCTTGGGAAGCAAGATAATTTGGAAGAACTGTATTCCATGAGCGACCTTAAATTACTACTATCTGAAAAAGAAAGCTTCGGACTGGTCGCGCTTGAGGCAATGGCATGCGGTGTACCTGCCATCGGCACCGATATAGGTGGGATACCTGAAGTCATTGAAGACGGGTTTAACGGATATATCTGCAAGGTGGGGGACGTGGAACAAGTGGCATCGAAGGCGATCACATTGCTAACAGATGAAAATCTTCATGAGACCTTCTCCGCACATGCCCTTGAAACGGCAAGATCAACATTCCATTCGCAGAAAATCGTAGAGCAGTATGAAGACATATATAGACAACTGATTACAGAGTGATCATATGGGAGGGATTACGGTTGTTGCCAACAATCTTCAAGGAGGCAATTCCTCTTTTAACAAAAATTGAAAGTGCAGGCTTCGAGGCTTATTTCGTAGGTGGTTCAGTAAGGGATTTCCTTTTAGAGAGACCGATCAATGATGTGGATATTGCGACTTCGGCATTTCCTGAAGAAATAAAAGGCATCTTTCCTCAAACAGCCGATATCGGGATCGATCATGGGACGGTATTGGTGATTGAAGAGACAGGTGAATATGAAATAACGACCTTCAGGACGGAATCAGGCTATGAAGATTTCAGGCGTCCTGATTCTGTAGAATTCATTCGTTCTTTGGAAGATGATCTGAGGAGAAGGGATTTCACGATGAATAGTCTTGCGATGGACGCAGATGGCCATATTTATGACCCATTCAATGGACAGGATGATATTGAGCATAAAATGATCAAGACTGTCGGTGAAGCGTCCGAACGTTTCTCAGAAGATGCATTGAGGATGCTAAGGGGGATCCGGTTTGTGAGCCAGCTCGGCTTCAAGCTAGAGTCTGCGACCCTGGAAGCCCTGAAAACCCACTCTTCATTATTGACACATATAGCAGTTGAACGGAAAACGATGGAGTTTGAGAAGATGATTGCAGGTGGATTCAGGAGGGAAGCGCTAAGGCTTCTGCTTGAAACTTCCTTATACATTCAACTCCCTGGTCTCTCTCCATACAAAGAGGCCATAAGAACGATGGCCGATCTTCCTGGCATCGATCGGCTGACTACCGAGCAAACATGGCTGCTACTCTTATCTTATATCGATGAAAGTCCGTCAGATTTTCTGAAGGAATGGAAGTTGCCGTCAAAGACAATCAAGGAGAGGACCAAGGAGAAGCACATCCTTACGAAGAGAATGAAGGAAGGATGGAGCAAGGGGTTGCTTTATGACACAGGACTGGAAAGAGCCATAAATGTTGAAAAGGTATACGAGTGCATCCACTCCCCGTCAGCGTCCATCATTGATCAATTACAGGAAGAATACAATGAATTTCCGATAAAAAGTCTGAAGGAAGTGAAGGTAACCGGTTCAGATCTGATGGAATGGACAGGGAAGAATGGAGGACCTTGGATCAAGGAAACCCTACAACATGTAGAACAAGCGATCATAAATGGCGAAATTCAAAATGATACCGAAACTATAAGGAGGTGGCTAGAAGAATGCAATCGATTAGAAAAAAATTGATTGAGGCCTTTTCTGAGTCCCATGGGGAATTCTTATCCGGGCAGGCTCTGGCGGAAATTGCAGGGTGTTCCCGGACAGCGATATGGAAACATATAGAGGAACTGCGGAAAGAGGGCTTTGTTTTGGAGGCGGTCCGGAAAAAAGGGTATCGGATTGTCCATACACCTGACAGTGTCACGGAAAATAAAATTCGCCTTGGATTACAGACGTCAACATTGGGGCAAGTGATTCATTACGAAAAATCTGTCCCGAGCACACAAAAAATTGCACATGACCTTGCAGGGGATGGAGCAGCGGAAGGGACACTTGTCATAGCGGATGAACAGACTGCGGGCAGAGGAAGGCTCATGCGGGAGTGGCATTCATCATCAGGAAATGGGATCTGGATGAGTCTGATCTTAAAGCCCAATCTCCCTCCTCAGAAAGCACCTCAGTTTACGCTCATAACGGCAGTGGCGGTTGTACAGGCAATTGAAGAAGTGTCAAGTCTTGAGCCGGAGATCAAGTGGCCGAATGACATCCTGATAAATGGCAAGAAAGTGACCGGTATCCTGACCGAACTGCAGGCAGAGTCAGACCGGATCAATTCCATCATCATCGGGATCGGAATGAACGTCAATCATACAATCGAGCATTTTCCAGATGCCATTCAGTCCATTGCGACATCCCTTTCAATAGAGGAAGGGAAACCACTTTCAAGAGCGGTGATTGTCCAGAAAGTACTCGAGCGAATGGAGTCACTCTATGGACTTTATATGAAAGAAGGGTTCACCCCCATTAAACTTCTATGGGAAAGCTACGCTGTCTCAATCGGTAAAAGAATCAGGGCACGTACAATCAACGGTACGATTGAAGGTACCGCATTGGGCATTACCGAGGAAGGTGTCTTGAAAATAGAAGACATGGCAGGGGTCGTTCATCAGATCTACTCAGCCGATATCGAAGTGAATGTATGAAGGGTTCCATCATGAAAGCCGTCATTGGGCTGATAAACGGGATGTTGAAAGGATCTTTTTCTTTTCTCCATCCCGTTTTTTTTATGGTATAATGCTAGTGGGCAGTATCGAAAGAACTGCACCTAAATTTTTATCGGAACATCTTAATACCAATAAATCTGCCTTGATCCAATTTGGACTGGGACAGAGGGTCGAAACAATAATAATCAGACACTTGTGATCCTTCTGTCAATCAATCAGAAGGTTTTTTTATTCTTATATTGTAAGTGCTTTCATTCTTGTTTCGTCACCTCTGACTGCAAAGAAGGAGGAATATTATGAGACAAACGACTGATTTCTCGAAGATGAAGAAGGAGAGCGAAAAAATTACCATGCTGACCGCCTATGATTATCCTAGTGCGAAGCTTGCAGAAGAGGCCGGTATCGACCTCATCCTCGTTGGTGATTCTCTTGGGATGGTTGTGCTAGGATATGATTCGACGATCCAGGTGACCGTCGAAGATATGATCCACCATACGAAAGCCGTCAAACGTGGCGCCCCGAACACATTTATCGTAACGGATATGCCGTTTATGACGTATCATCTTTCAAGGGAAGAAACGCTAAGGACAGCAGCGAGAATCATGCAGGAAAGCGGAGCCCACGCTGTGAAAGTAGAAGGGGCTGGCATAGTGGTGGAGCATATGGAGTCGATGACGAATGCGGGTATACCCGTGATGGCTCATTTAGGCCTGACCCCTCAATCGGTAGGTGTCCTCGGGGGGTACAAAGTTCAGGGCAAAACGGCCGATGCTGCCCAAAAGCTCATTGAAGATGCATTTAGATGTGAAAAGGCAGGAGCATTTGCGATTGTCCTCGAATGTGTGCCGAAACAGCTTGCTAAAGAAGTATCGGAAGCGGTGAATATCCCCGTCATCGGAATCGGGGCAGGTATTGGGACCGATGGACAGGTGCTTGTGTTCCATGACCTTGTCACATACGGGGTAGGCAGGGTGCCAAAATTCGTCAAGCAATACAGCAACATCTCCGACACCATTGTTTCGAGTATCACTAACTATATCGTTGATGTGAAAAGCGGTGTATTCCCCGAAGAGAGTCACTCCTTCACGATGCGCGAGCATGAATTGCAAACATTATATGGGGGAAGCCAAAAGTGAACATCATTACGAATAATGAAGCACTCCGTGAACAAATTCGTCAATATAAGCAATCAGGAAAGTCAATAGGATTTGTCCCTACAATGGGATATCTCCATGAAGGCCACCTATCATTGATAGAGGAAGCCAGGAAGAATCATGACATCGTGGTTCTCAGCATATTCGTCAATCCACTTCAATTCGGTCCAAATGAGGATTTCGAACGATATCCGAGGGATGCTGAGCGCGACAGGAAGCTTGCGGAACATGCGGGAGTGGATTTGCTTTTCATGCCAGTGGTCGATGAGATCTATCCAACTGGCCTTTCTGTCACCATGCTAGTCAAGGAGCGGGTGGATGTCATGTGCGGCAGGAAACGTGAAGGGCATTTTGATGGAGTCGTGACAGTCTTGACGAAGCTCTTTCACCTCGTACAGCCGGATTCAGCCTATTTCGGGATGAAGGATGCCCAACAAGTGGCCGTAGTGGAAGGACTCGTCCAAGATTACTTCTTCCCGATCGAGATTGTCAGGGTCCCTACCATTAGGGAAGAAGACGGCCTTGCGAAGAGTTCAAGGAATGTCTACTTATCACCACAAGAACGAAGAGAAGCACCTATACTTTTCAAAAGTCTGCAATTGGCAAAGGGTTTGGTGGAAAGGGGTCACCTGAAGCGGGATTCCATCATCCGTAAAGTAACGGAGCTCATCCATGATGAAACTTCGGGTACGGTCGACTATGTGGAGATCTATTCATTTCCACAGATGGTGCCGGTGGAACCGTTACAGGGTGACATCATAATTGCGCTTGCCGTTCAATTCGATAAGGCAAGACTCATCGACAATATGATCATTTCTTTGGGAAAAAAGGAGAGTCAGCATGTTTAGAACAATGATGAATGGAAAGATTCATAGAGCAAGGGTGACAGAAGCTAATCTGGACTATGTCGGAAGCATCACCATCGATCAAGATATTCTTGACAGCGTGGACATGATGGCAAATGAGAAAGTACAGATCGTAAATAACAACAATGGAGCAAGGCTCGAAACATATATCATCCCTGGTGAGAGGGGCAGTGGAGTCATCTGCCTGAATGGTGCGGCAGCAAGACTCGTTCAAAAGGGGGATGTGGTCATCATCATCTCATACAAGCTGGTAGCAGAAGAAAAAATCGGGAGCCATGTACCAAAAGTAGCAATTATGAACGAGCATAACCAAATCGTTGAAATGCTGGGTACTGAACCGGAAGCGACAGTCTATTAAAGGATAACGGGGCGATTCTCAATGAATCGCCTCTTTTTATTGAGTCGGTTAAATGAGAAGGTAGCGTTTAACTCATCCCGTCAATCATGAGAGAAGATGGGCCTTCTAAATTGAATTGTGGTACACTATTCTAGAAATCATAACTATGATGAAATCTACCGTAGGATTTATATAAAGGCAGTGAGAAATGATGTTACCATTCAAATTAGTCGTTGTGGACCTGGAGACAACCGGGAATTCCCCGAGAAAAGGCGAGAAAATCATTCAAATTTCCGCAGTCATCATAGAGGGTGGCCGGATTGTCGACCAGTTCACATCATTCGTTTCACCAGGAAAAGCCATCCCTCCATTCATTGAAGAATTGACTGGCATAAATGACGAGATGGTCAAGGATGCTCCTCTGTTCCATGAAATCGCACCAGACATTCTTCGAATCCTTGATGGGGGTGTGTTCGTTGCACATAATGTAGGGTTCGATCTTTCCTTTTTACAGGCGGAGCTCGAAGAAGCAGGATATAATCCATTTTCCGGCCCTTCCTTTGATACTGTGGAATTAGCGAAGATAGCCCTTCCATCTGCTGACAGCTTCAAGCTGACAGAGTTATCAAATTCCCTGTCCCTGAGTCATGTAAGACCACATCAGGCTGATAGCGATGCCTATGTGACGGCGGAGCTGCTCCTTTATTTCATCGAGAAGTTGAAGAGTCTGCCGCTGGTGACCCTTGAGAAGCTCGGAGATTTATCAGCACATTTGAAGAGTGATCTCTCATTGCTCTTCAGTGAAATTGTTTCTGAAAAACAAAAGCATGTCGAAGACCTGCAGGACGAACTTGAAGTGTACCGGGGGATTGCCCTGCGCAGGAAAATAGTGGAGGATCAAGAGATTCCTGAAAGTACCGATCTTGATATTGAAATCAATGAGTCCCTTGAAGCCCATATTCCATCCTATGAAAAAAGGGAAGCGCAAGTCCAGATGATGGATGAAATCCGGGATTCATTCGAGGAGTCCAGGCACCTTGTTGTTGAAGCGGGTACAGGAGTCGGGAAATCACTTGGATACTTGTGGCCATCTCTTCAATTCGCAAAACGGCACAATGAGCGTGTGGTAATCAGTACTTTCACCGTCCAGCTTCAAGAGCAACTTTTGCAAAAAGAGATCGCATTGCTGAAGAAAATGTGCCCATTTTCTTTTCAAGCCGTCCTATTAAAGGGCAAGAATCATTACATAAACCTGTTTAAATTCGAGCAATCACTTCGAGAAGATGATTCACAGTATGATGTTGTATTGACTAAGATGCAGATCCTCGTATGGTTGACGAGAACGCACACCGGGGATGTGGATGAGTTGAACCTTACATCTGGAGGCCAATTATTCTGGAACAGGCTGCGGCATGATGGATGGCATTTACCCCACAACAAAGACCCATGGGTATCAAAAGATTTTTATCTCTATGCAAGGAAACGCGCACAGTCAGCGGAAATCATCATAACTAATCATTCCATGCTGCTTTCAGATCTCATCAATAAGGGAAATCTCATCCCAGCATTTGATTATTTAGTGATAGATGAAGCGCACCACCTGGATAAGTCAGCAAGGCAGCACCTGGGGATTGTACTGGACTATTTGTCGATTAAATTTTCAACATCACAGCTTGGAACGCTCGAGCAAAGGCAGCTGTTCGGCCGCTTGAACGGGTTAATGGATACGCATGGGTTCGAAGGCAATGTGCATCCCTTTGAAATTGACCATAAGCTTAGCCAGTACTACATGGACCTTGAAGACGCGATGAATGTCCTTACAAACTTCTTCTATAAAAACGCGAAAAAGAGGCAGGGTGTCCAGAAACTGCAGCTCAGGGTCTCTGAAGAAATGAAAAAGGGAAGAACCTGGCAGCCTGTTCAAATGGCATTTGAGCGGGTCATTTCAGGTATGAAAACGATCGAGAGGGAATTTGATGGGATCCTTGATACGATCAAATCAAAAAAACTGAAGCTTAAAGATAGTGAAAAGGCTCTAGTTGAAGAATTTTACAGCTTCTTAGTAGAATGGAATGAACTATATGGTGACCTTCGGGCAATCTTCCTTAAAGAGTTGGATGAATATGTTCTTTGGCTTGAAGGAGATACCCGTTCATTACCGAATAGCCTTGTCATCCAAGCGCAGCCGGTCGATGTATCCCGCAACCTGAAGGAGGAGCTTTTCTCAAAAAAGAAGAGTGTGATCCTCACATCAGCGACACTGACGGTCAGTCATTCATTCAAATATTTCTTGAATGAAATCGGGTTAACGGGGGAAGGGATCAAGGAACTTCAACTTTCGTCCCCTTTCCGATACGATCAGTCGGCTACGCTATTCATTCCGAATGATGTCCCTGAGATCCAGCAGGTCTCAACAGAGGAATATATTGAATCCATAAGCTCTCATTTGATTGGAGTGGCCCAGGCTACTCAAGGGAGGATGCTCATTTTATTCACTTCGTATGATATGCTTCGCAGAACATATGAATTGATGAAGGATAGCGGCCTGCTTGAAGATTATGTATTGATGGCACAAGGGATCAGTTCTGGGAGCCGGACTAGGCTGACAAAGAATTTCCAGCGTTTCGACAAAGCGATCCTTTTCGGTACCAGCAGTTTCTGGGAAGGGGTGGATATCCCCGGGGAAGACTTGTCATGCCTAGCGCTTGTTCGCTTGCCGTTCTCACCGCCTGACGACCCCGTAACCCAAGCGAAATCCGAAATCCTAAAGGAGCAAGGGAAAAATCCATTTTCAAGCCACTCTTTACCCCAAGCGATCATCAGGTTCAAGCAAGGGGTAGGAAGGTTGATCAGGAGAAGTAGCGACCGCGGCATCGTCATCGTCTATGACCGGAGAGTCAAGACCACCAGGTACGGCAAAGCTTTCCTGGATTCAATTCCAGCGATGAGAGTAAAAGAAGGGGACTTATATGATCTTATCTCATGGATCGAGGATTGGCTGTAAGGGAGTTTGCATGAAACGAACCAGGCTTAGTTGGAGGCCGGTTCGTTTTTTCTTGGAAAACCTCAGGTACCTTACTCTCCTGATTATTTTCTCATTTCTTGACACAAGATAAGGGGTAGATGAAATTTGGGGGCTGGGTATATGAGGGCGTCAATCCTTGCGATATTGCTGATAATCGTCTATTCACAGGTAACCATTGCGGTGAAGGTGCCCGAAGTGGACCTGAAACTTTCACCTAATGAGGCTGCAATCAGTTTTCTGCCGTTGAAAAGCGGAGAAGTGGCGGTGTTGCATTTACCGACGGGTGAGAACTTCCTGATCAATACAGGGCCGGATAGTCAGGTGAAGGAGCTTTATTATTATTTGAATCAGATGAATATTGAAGGCATTAAAGGAATTATCCTCACTGAAGAAGCTGAAATATTCAAAGATACGCTGCTTGAACTCAAAAGGAAATACTCAATAGATGAGTTCATGGCCGGCCGTTCCTTTGCCCCTATGCTCCAAGAAGCGGTACCAGACGGTGTCGAAAGTTTGGAAGAAGGGAAAACAAGCCTCTTATCACCCGACGTCGAGATGGAAGTCATCCATGAAGGAAATGATAAGCAGGAGGGCCTTGATTTTTCCCTTACCTTTTTTCAACACCGTTTCTTATGGCTCAGTTCTCAATCCAAGCACGCTGAAGAGGTATTCATGACCAAACCGTTGACAAATGTCAACATAGTGAAAATACCTCTGCACTCTAAGACGGAATGCATTTCGGCTCCGTTGATCAAGCATATCGATCCACAGACCGCACTTTTATACCGATCAAAGGAAAAGTTATTAAATGGAGACCTGCTTGAAGCCTTGAATGAAGCGTGGATTGATTTATACTTGACAGGTCAGCATGGACTGATTTCAATTAAATTGAACAAGCATAACTATGAAGTACTTACTTTCGATGGGGATGACGGTTAAGTTTTTTGCTTTTCTGTCTACCATCTAAACGCTGAATGTTGTTATAATGTGTGTAGTGTTCCTCGGGAAGAGCTTCCGGGGAGCATCAGGAAACAAACGATTCAGCAAACGAGAATAGACGGAGAAGGAGGAAGCGGCAATGGAGAGCAAAATCGAGATTCTTTCCACGGTTCGGATTTCTTATACGGATGATTTATATAAAATAGTGGACGCTTTGAATAGGACATTGAAAAAAGATGATTATATGTTCGGTTTAGCCCTGGATACGGAAGATCAAAGCCAGGCTGTACTGACCATTTATCGTACATAAAAGAGGTTAATGAAATGAAGAAGTGGATAATCACACTGGTTGTGACAGCAATTATTGTAACGGCTGCAGCCTCTGTCTTATTGTATCAATCTGCAAGAGGCCCGGTTAAGGAACAAACTAGTAAAGCCTCTGAGCGCGTGCTGGATGAAACATCGATCAAACGGATCGAGGATGTCAGCATTTACCACGGTGCAAAACCATATACAGTGGTCACCGGTCGTGATGACAAAAATGAAAAATTGGTCGTATTCGTTCCAGAGAAAAAAGAAGATTTAATCGTGAAAAAATGGGCAGATGGTATCTCGAAAGAGGAGGCAGTTAATAAACTAAAGGAAGAAAAGCAGCCCGAAGAAATACTATCAGTACGATTGGGGCATGAAAAGGTAGGTCCTGTATGGGAAATCACATACCTTGATGAACAAAAAAACCTCAACTACTTTTATCTACTATTCTCAAATGGGGAATGGTGGAAGAAAATTGAAAACTTATAAGTGATTGGGAGGAAATCGATAATGAATTTTTCTTTAGCCAACAGAGTGAGTGCATTAACACCTTCTACAACATTGGCGATTACAGCAAAGGCCAAGGAAATGAAAGCGCAGGGTATCGATGTCATCGGCCTGGGCGCAGGTGAACCGGACTTCAATACTCCTCAGCACATCATTCAGGCTGCCTATGATTCACTGGTGGAAGGGCATACTAAATACACACCAGCGGGCGGTACGGCTCAGCTGAAGGACGCGGTCATTCAGAAGTTCAAACAAGACCAGAACCTTGATTACAAGCCTTCTGAGATCATCGTCACGAGCGGAGCGAAGCATGCTCTTTATACGCTTTTCCAAGTGTTGTTAAATGAAGGTGACGAGGTCATCATCCCTACTCCATACTGGGTAAGTTATCCTGAGCAGGTGAAACTTGCAGGCGGAAACCCAGTGATTGTCGAAGGGAAGCAACAGAACTCTTATAAAATCACCCCTGAACAACTATCGGGCTCCATAACAGAAAAAACAAAGGCGGTCATCATCAACTCCCCAAGCAATCCGACTGGCATGATTTATTCTCCAGAAGAGCTGAAGGCAATTGGTCAAGTGTGCTTGGAAAATAATGTTCTCATTGTTTCCGATGAGATCTACGAAAAGCTCGTTTATGATGGCAATTCACATACTTCCATCGCGGAGCTTTCAGGGGAACTGAAGGAACAGACGATCATCATCAACGGTGTATCAAAGTCTCACTCAATGACGGGTTGGAGAATCGGTTATGCTGCCGGTAATGAGAAAATCATCAAGGCGATGACGAATCTCGCAAGCCATTCAACTTCTAACCCAACTACCACTTCTCAATACGGTGCAGTAGCAGCCTATATGGGGGATCAAAACCCAGTGGAAGAAATGAGAAAGTCTTTCGAGGAACGCCTGAATATCGTCTTCGATAAGTTAAATGACATTCCTGGCTTTGACTGCATCAAACCTCAAGGGGCATTCTATTTGTTCCCGAACGTGAAAGAGGCTGCAGAGATGACAGGCTTTGACAGTGTTGATTCATTCGTGAAAGCGTTACTGGAGGAAGCGAAAGTTGCCGTCATCCCAGGATCAGGATTTGGTTCAGATGACAATATTCGATTATCATACGCAACAAGCCTCGACTCCATGGAACAGGCGATCCAAAGGATGCACGAATTCGTTATAAAGAAAACGAAATGATGGAAGCACGGGCAGGCCAAGGGTCTGCCCGTCTGGATTCATTGGGGCTTTCTATTGCGACAATGTGACTCGAAATGTATAATATAGTACGATACATATAGCGTGTTAGTTTTTTTGGAGGGAAAAAATCGTGAAAACAACTATTTCTCAAGTAAGTAAGTTTGTTGGTGAAGAGGTTACAATCGGTGCTTGGCTTGCCAACAAACGTTCAAGTGGTAAAATTGCATTCCTTCAGCTCCGTGATGGGACAGGCTTCATTCAGGGAGTTGTCGTTAAGAGTGAAGTGGAAGAAGAAATCTTTCAGAAAGCTAAATCCCTTACACAGGAAACGTCACTTTACGTAACTGGGACCGTTTCTGAAGATTCACGTTCACCTTTCGGATATGAATTACAAGTGAAGTCAGTGCAAGTCATCCATGAAGCGGTTGATTATCCAATCACACCAAAAGAACATGGAACGGAATTCCTTATGGATAACCGTCACTTATGGCTCCGTTCTCGTAAACAGCATGCGGTGATGAAAGTACGTAATGAAATCATCCGTGCGACTTACGAGTTCTTCAATCAAGAAGGTTTCGTCAAGGTGGATCCGCCAATTCTTACCGGCAGTGCACCTGAAGGAACAACGGAATTATTTGCAACGAAATATTTCGATGAGGATGCATACCTATCCCAAAGTGGACAGCTATATATGGAAGCGGCTGCCATGGCTTTAGGGAAAGTATTTTCTTTCGGTCCGACTTTCAGGGCTGAGAAATCAAAAACACGTCGTCATTTGATCGAGTTCTGGATGATTGAACCCGAGATGGCGTTCTATGACTTCAAGGACAATCTAGAAGTGCAAGAACAATATGTTTCCCACATCGTCCAATCAGTGCTTGAAAACTGTAAGCTTGAGTTGGATCGTTTGGGAAGGGACACGTCCAAATTAGAACAAATCAAGGCACCTTTCCCAAGAATCTCGTATGATGACGCAATCAAGCTATTGCACGAGAAAGGATTCGATGATATCGAATGGGGAGATGATTTCGGGGCACCGCATGAGACAGCCATCGCTGAAACGTACGATAAGCCTGTGTTCATCACACATTATCCGACATCACTCAAACCGTTCTACATGCAGCCTGATCCAGAGCGTGAAGATGTTGTACTTTGTGCCGATCTCATCGCTCCGGAAGGGTATGGTGAAATCATCGGAGGCTCTGAACGTATCCATGATGCAGAGCTAATGAAGAAGCGTATTGAAGAACATGAGCTCGCAACGGATGCGTATAAATGGTATCTGGAATTACGTGAGTACGGTTCCGTTCCTCACTCTGGTTTTGGTCTCGGACTTGAAAGAACCGTGGCTTGGATCAGCGGCGTTGAACACGTTAGGGAGACCATTCCATTCCCGCGCCTGTTAAACCGTTTGTATCCATAAGGAGTCATAATAAGGCTGACTTTGTGGCAGAAATGCACACAAAGTCAGCTTTTTTAGTTTGATACTCTGTGGGGGAGAGTCACATATATCAGGTTAAGAAACGAGTAGTGGTATATTTTCGCTCCGTGTGCTCGCTTTCCTTGGTGTGTGAGTGGAGCTTCTTCCGGAAGTTCTTGTGAGGGATTTCAAGAAACAATCACTTCTTTCAACATTCGAAGAAACCCATTCTAGCTAGTTGTAATCATTGCATGTGTTCTATACTGTGATTTTCAAGGATCAACTATTAAAAAGCCATGCCACGATCCCGGAAGCTAATTTTTTACTGGGAAGGATTTGTCGAAGTTATTACAGGCACTTGTACACAATAAATTTTTAAAAAAGTGCTCTTATGGGAGAATTGTAGATTATAAACCGGTTCCAGCTGTTGATTGGAGTGCAAGACGAAGACTCCTGCGGGAAGAGTAGCTTATAAGAAAAGCGGAAGGGCTTTGAAGAGAGGCGTGTGGCATAAGACGAATCGGCCACGAAGGCGTCCTTTTGCCTTCTTGGTCGGTTTGACTTATGACATCTGCCTCTAAGCCCTGCAGCTAGACATGTGAGACCCCGCAGGCGAAGCCGGGGAGGCTCACGGGGTACCCGCGGAAAGCGAAGTCTTGCACGGAATCGGGCAGAGGTGTTTTACATGAAGTAGTAACAATCTGTAACACGTGGAAGTGTGATTCAAATCCATATAAGTGTTAAATTATTCTTCTGAACACATCCATATCGACATAAATAATAAGCATGTTATACTAAAAGGTGAGGTGTGCCGATTATGGATCATAAACAAATGATGGTGTCCTGGATTGAAGAAGGGACCCTTACTATTCCACAATTACTATTGACTAATTACCATACGCTGGGATTGAATGAGTCTGAGTTCGTCCTGCTGTTGCAAGTTTATGGGCAAATGGAAAAAGGAAACTATTTTCCGACTCCCGAGGAGCTTTCAGAACATATGAGCATATCACCTGAATACTGCTCTTCGATTTTAAGGAAACTGATGCAGCAACATTTCTTGACGATAGAAGAAGGGTTGTCACCGGAAGGAATCTTATTCGAAAGATATTCATTGACACCTCTATGGGAGAAGCTCGCCGACTTTATGATGCAGGAATCAAAAAACAAGCAGTTGCAAAAATCAATGGAAGAAGAAGCCGACATTTATTCCGTCTTCGAGCAAGAGTTTGGCCGTCCTCTCTCCCCATTGGAATGTGAGACGCTTGCCATGTGGTTGGATCAAGATGAGCATAATTCAACCATCATCAAAGCGGCATTACGTGAAGCAGTGATCTCCGGAAAGTTGAATTTCAGATATATTGACCGCATTCTTTTCGAATGGAAGAAAAATGGTGTCAAGACCATAGAAGATGCCCGAAACCAGAGTCAGAAGTTCAGGGCTCATCAAAAAAATCCTGCTCACCAAGATCAGTCCAGCCCTAAAAGGAAATCGGTTCCTTTTTATAATTGGCTGGAACAATAGGAGCGTAAAAAGGGACTGCCCTCATGATTGGGGGGCAGTCCCTTATTGGTGTATACTACATATGAATCGTCAACAGAGTAAGGAGCGAATGGGAAGAGTGTTAAACAAAAAACAAATTCAAATCTGTTTAGATGAAATGAAAAAAATGTTTCCGGATGCACATTGCGAATTGAGGCATGATAATCCCTTTGAGTTAGTCATTGCCGTCTTGCTTTCGGCACAATGTACAGACGCGTTAGTGAACAAAGTGACAAAGGGGCTCTTCGAAAAATACAAAACACCACAGGATTACTTGAATGTCACACTCGAGGAACTTCAGCAGGATATCCGTTCCATCGGTCTTTATCGAAACAAAGCAAAGAATATTCAGAAGCTATCTGAAATCCTCCTGGAAGAGTATGGAGGAGAAGTGCCTAAAGAACATGCAGAACTGGTCAAGCTTCCAGGAGTCGGAAGGAAAACGGCAAATGTAGTGGTTTCTGTCGCATTTGGAGAACCGGCACTTGCAGTCGACACGCATGTAGAGCGAGTAAGTAAACGGCTTGGGATTTGCAGGTGGAAGGATAGTGTGCTTGAAGTTGAAAAAACATTAATGAAAAAGATTCCAAGAGATGAATGGTCCGAGACTCATCACCGATTGATTTTCTTCGGAAGATACCATTGCAAAGCACAATCTCCTCAATGTGATGTGTGTCCTTTATTGGATTTGTGCAGGGAAGGTCAAAAGAGAATGAAAAAGAAGGAAAAGATATGAGTGGAGATCATCTGAACGTACCAACTGAACTTGTAGCTCCAGACTTTTTGGTGGGGTCCAAAGTCCTTCCTGAAAAATTCCTTGACGAGGCCCATTTCTTTTCTTATGAGGTTCTCTACTATAATGGTGAAGTAGTGGAGATGTGGCCATGGGACAATCGGGAAGACGCTGTTAAGAATGTGATCGAGGCATGGCAGAAAGAACGCATCATCATGGACGAAAAAATCAGATCCAAGGACCCTTCCATGACCTCTGACATGAGAAAGAATATAGGGTTACTTTTCATGCTGCTCTTTTGGAGTAATCGGCAGCCGGTCGTGCTCAAAGGTTGGGAGGAAGCTCTTCAATCCCTTTCCATAAAGCCTTTCAATGTGGTGGAAAGAGTGTCATTCATCAGGGAGAATCCTAAGTTGTACCACTCTTATATTCAACTGTGCGAATTGTTCCAAGAACAGCAGAAGAGGTTGGCGAAGGATCTGGCAATCGATAAGATGAAGAAAGAAATAAAATAAGGCAGCCGGAAAACCGGCTGCCTTTTTATCATGGTTATTGATTGAATAATCCTGGAGTGGATGAGTCGGTACCTGCTCCGCCGTTGCCACCGGTGTCGCCACCGTCACCAGTGCCACCGTCACCAGTGCCACCGTCACCAGTGCCACCGTCGCCGGTGCCGCCATCTCCGGTACCACTATCACCCGTACCGCTGTCACCTGTTCCTCCATCACCAGTACCAGATCCGTCTGAAGGTGGGGTTTCCCCGTCTCCATCATTACCGTTACCATTGCCATTGCCATTGCCGTTACCATTACCATTGCCGTTACCGTTGCCATTATTGTTTCCTTGACCGTCATCTTCTTCCTGATCTTTTTCATCTTTGTCGTCCTTGCCTTTTACGTCAAGGGTGACGGAAGCAGGGTCACTTCTTTGGTCATCTTTAATGGCCGTCACTTCAAAGGTGAAGGTACCGGTTGAAGTGATATTTTCAACATTCAGGCCTTGTTTGTCCGTAGTGGTAAGGATTTGCTTGTCTCCACCGTTTATTGAAACGGCTACCTCGAATGTAACATCTTTAGCTTTCTTATCATAATCCCATTTAAGGGTGATCGTTTGATCTTTTTTGTCATATTTAGCCTTCAAACCTTTAGGGGCATCAAGCTTATCAAACTGTTTCGATACTTTGTTTGGTTCGGTTCCTTTGACAAATAGCTCAGTGAGTATTTTGTCATCAGGAGTATAGTCACTTGGAAGTCTTGCAGGATTGCTTCCTTCTTCCACTTGAACTTCCACAACGCTTGCCGGTTTATTGAAGTCAGGTGTTTCCACCCCATCGTGCACATAGCTCATTAAGTCTTTGACGATGAACTGTGCGATATGTCGGTCTGAAGGACTCAACGAGAATTGATTCTGTTTATCGTAACCGGTCCAGACGGCTGCTGTGTAGTTCGTTGTATATCCGACGAACCAAGAATCCGGAGCATGAGATTTAGGAATATCATATTTCTCACGTGTCTCTTCGTTATAGTTGGTTGTACCTGATTTACCCGCCATCGGCAGCCCAGGAACTTTGGCGTATGCTCCCGTTCCATTTGGATGGTCGATGACACTCTTCAACATATCCGAAATCATATAAGCCGTATATTCCTTCATGGCAGGCTTCGGTTCATTCTCGTTCTTGATTTCGGTTTCTCCATCTCGAAGGACGACCTTCTTGACGGTATGAGGCTTGTTGTATATTCCTTCATTACCAAACGGTGCGTAGGCACCTGCCATCTGCATGGAGTTCATTCCAGGTGAAACGGCACCGATTGATGCTGATTCATAATAATGATCAAAGTCCAGTCCCAAACGATTGACGAATTCCTCGGCCTTTTCCGGCCCGACTTCTTGGAAAGCCTTCAATGCGGTGACGTTTCGGGAATCCCAAAGGGCTTCTCTCATCGTGATGTCACCCTTATGGCGAAGGTCGTAGTTGTTGATTTCAGGGCCGTCCGTGTATTTATAAGGTTCGTCTTTCAAGATATGGTAGGTCGACCATTTCAAGTATTCAACCGCTGGACCGTAGTCAAGCAACGGCTTGATCGTCGAACCAGGTTGACGCTTCGAATCGATGGCGTAATTGAATCCTCGCTGGACGGTTTCTTCTGTATTCCTGCCGCCACCGATGGCACGGACTTCACCGCTTTGCGTATCCATGAGCGTGATCCCGGCCTGCATGATGCCGCCTTCCTGATCGGGATATGAGAAGCTTGTATTTTCACCAGCCAAGATTTCTTCCACGCGTTTTTGAGCATTGGCATCAAGCGTCGTGTAGACTTTCAAACCATCAGAGAATAAGTTGTAATCGCCCATTTTCTCTACTTCGTCAATTACTGCATCGACAAATGCAGGATATTTGTTTCCGTTCTCAGCGGCCAGTTCCTCTTCAGAAACAAGGCCTTTCGTGATCGGAATCTTTTGGGCTTCTTCTTTTTGCTTTTCCGTAATTTTCCCGTGTTGTGCCATCAGTGAGAGGACGATATTCCTCCTCTTCTCGGCACGATCGGGATGCTTGAACGGGTTATAATTATTCGGGCTCTGTGGCAACCCTGCAATCAGTGCCGCCTCGTGTAGCTCGATATCCTTGATTTCTTTCCCATAATAATAGTCTGCTGCGGTTGCCATCCCATGGATGCCTGCGGACATATACACTTTATTGAAATACATCTCAAAGATTTCTTCTTTCGTATATTCCTGCTCGAGTTTCAGTGCAAGCCATGCTTCCTGTGCTTTACGTTTAAGTGTTTTGTCCGGGCTCAAGAAAGATCCCTTGATCACCTGCTGCGTGATTGTGGAAGCTCCTTCAGAACCGAATCCGCCTGTGATGTTGGCAATGACCGCACCACCGAGACGAATCAGGTCAATCCCGTTATGTTTATAGAAACGGTTATCCTCGGTAGCCAATACGGCATCCTGCATGACCTGCGGGATTTCATCGAAATTGGCATACTCTCTGTTTTCCTTCCCGACCGTTGTGATCAACTCTCCATCTTTATCATAAATCTCAGAGGCAATCGGGTCTTTCAGCAGTTTTTCATCAAGTTTAGGTGCGCTTGATGCGTAGTATGCGAATAGTCCGGCACCGGCAAGCATGCCGACGATCCCTATAATGAATAAAGAAATGATGCCACGTTTCACCATCGAACCCTTCTTGGATTTTTTGGCTTTAGAATTCTGCTGGGCGAGACGCTTTTCTTCCCTTGACTTATATTGACCAGCCATTTTGTTTCCTCGCTTTCAATCTTCTGTCTTTTTAGTATTGTCTAAGTTTTAATTTATACTACTCTTTATGGGAGAAACTATAGATTATCTCATTTTTAGTGAACTAAAAATATATCTGATGGACTATTTTTAGATAATCGACGCGGGGATGGAGGCCTAACGGAATCCTGAATCCTTCTTGTTCGATTTCCTGTTTCTTGATTGATTTTCTCCCACCACTTTCCATTCTGTCCCAATAATGTTTCAAAGGTCCGAATGGAAGAAGGTATACTTCTTCCGATAATGAGAACCGGAGAAGGACGAACGTGATGCCGTCTTGCATATGGACACTCTCCATATGGCGGATCTGGTGCTCGTGGAAATTCTGAAGGGGGAAGGACGTTTTGTTTTTCGTTTCCTTCGCTTCAAAATCAATATACCTGCTTTTGTATACGCCATTATAGTCAGTGGTAGACGGCTGTTTGAAATAAGCTTCCTTAATCACAGCCGCACTCCTTGTAGGATAGTGGACATCCACAATTTGTACTGGCGTAGGTTTTTTATGGATGACAGCTTTTTGGTGAGCAAGATAGTATTGATTGGTTTCGTTGATATCCTCCTCCAAGGTCATCCCGCGATTACTATAGGATATTTGTTTCGCGTTCGATTTCTTAGGGGAGTGATTTGTTTGTACATACTTTTTTCCATTGGGGTAATGGAATTTCATGGTAATACACCTCGCAGACTAAACTATATCATAACAGAAACCACTCCGACTTGTGTGAATAAATCATTACAAATTCCTTAAGATATGACTAAAAGAGAAGGGGGATTTATGGATAAAAACACGATTACCTACCGCTTTTTACCCTGTATTTCTGAATTTAAACGTCATTCGGAATGGATTGACTGCATCCGAAATATTGTAGAACGTCATAATCAAGATAATATAACAAGGACCATCGCTTATCAAAGCTTTTATCTTCTGCATCCCGAGATCAAATGGTCGTTCCTGGCATCGATGGTTTCAAGGAATGCCGGATGGAATATGACCGATCTTGAAGGTGAGACGCTAAAGACCCTTTTGAGTGCGGAAACGCGGAAGAATCTCTTCATGACCTATGAGAGGGCGAACTGGTCCATCTTTCAAGATGCTTTCCCTCAACTCCTTGTCTATCACTATTCGACGTTATCTGGTGAAAAAATGTTTCACTTATTAGAAGAATTTAATGTTTCCTCATTCATGCAGACTGAATGGAGTAGGTACTGGGATGAAAGGGATGGGGAACGGCTCGTGAAATCCCAAATCATTAATGAGCAGAATTTGATACAGGGGCCGGTCATCGAACATCCTGTTTATAAGAGGAAAGTATTTCGGACGGGGCTTTTTTTCATGGAGGATCACCTTCACTTTTGTTCGGTTATATTCCCTACATTGGATGGCCGATTAATCGGGGCCAGTGTACACGATTTCAGGAAACTGGATGAACGGATCAAATTAGGGGAGATTCTGTATAAAATCCTATTCCATGAAACCTTTTATCCGTCTATTTTTGAATTTGCTCAAAAGGTACAGCCCACTGGTTCTAGAAAGGATTATGAGGAGTTTTTTAAAGAGTTAAACAATAGGGCCAGTAGTGATGTGTTGACTTCTCTTTACAACAAAGTGAATCATCATTGGGACATGGAAGGGGATTGGTCCAAGAAAACGTACGTTCAAGCAGCTTGGTATGAAGAACACGACATACCGGAGGATCCTTCAATGACCGCGTGGTTTTTCCGTAAGCAGAATCAATTAAGGAAGGTTGCATGGTTAAAGTCGAAAATGCCCTGGCCGAAGAAAAGGACTGCAGGAAGATAATCCAGCAGTCCTTTATGCTTGTCGGGGCTGAGTGAGCCGCCTCCGCTTTTGTATCGTCCAGCTACGGGGCTTAGAGGCACATGTCATAAGTCAAGCCGTCCATGAAGGCAAAGAACACCTTCTTGGCCGCCTCGCCTTATGCCACACGCCTCTGACCAAAGCCCCTCCGCTTTTGTTATCATCCAGCTACGGCGGCTAGCCCCTCGAGGTCATAAGCTAAATGATCCAGGAAGGCAAAAGAACGCCTTCCCGGCCCATTCATCTTATGCTTGTCGGGGCTGAGCGAGCCGCCTCCGCTTTTGTTAAGTCGCGGGTCTGTTTTCGCCTTCTAGTTTTGGGTTGCCTTTTGATGCTTTGGTTTGGTGCTTATTTGTTTCGTTAGTTTGTTTTGTGTTTTTGTTGTTTTGTGTTTTCAATTTGAACACCTCCGCTACTATTATTTGAGCTTTGACTTTAATTATTCAGCAGGTGTCGAAATATCATAGGCAGGTTGTCCTATTTGCACTTTCTTTGCCGAATCAGTTCTAGTTTTGTCAAGGTGGGAGGGGATGTGGTTTTTTGCGAGAATAATACAAGTAAATCTAAAAAGCCGGGAGGAAGAATCATGCTTCCAAAACAAGATATCCTGTTAAAATTAGCCGAAATTGAAGAAAGTCTGAATCAGCTTGAACAGAGTGTGTATGATCGTATTTCAATGGAGGGTAAGAGTGAGGAAACGAAGCTGGCTGAAAAGATAGAAGAGCTTGAAGTGAAAATAAGTGCAGTCGAAAGCAGGACAGAAGCCATGATAAATAAAAGACCACCTTCATATGTGGCCAATAGACTTGAATTATCTTATAAGACATCATAAACTTTCTATTATAAAGTAGCATTACTTGCTACTTTTTTTATTTTTGTTTTTTATACCAGGAGGGTCTTATATTCATGACACAGTTAATAACCGTTGTTGAACATCTAACCGAAACAGTTCATCTTATGATGGAGGAATATAAAACAAGGCGTGAATCAGGTGAGAAAGGTGAGTTCTATGAAGAAGTGAAGCCTTTTGCAGACAAAGCCAAAAAATTGAACGATCAATGGAAAGAGCTTTCCATGGAATGGATAAAAGAAGAAAGACCCAAGCACCTGCACATCCCGCAGATCATGAATACATATGATAATATCGAAATGCTTTCTGTCCATTGCTTCTTTCCTGAATCAAGTTATAATCGATTCATCAGTCACCATCAATCTGTCGTTTACGTCCTTGAGACGCAGCTGAAAGAATTGAAAAATTAAAAAAGGGGCTTTCCGGTGGAAGCCCTTACTATGTTTTGCCCGATTGTTACAGGCTTGGCACGGCACAGTTAAAGCTTGTATGGATTTGCCTGAGCAATTCTTTATAGTTTTGCAGAGAAATTTCGTTTGAGATGTACAATTTTTTAGTCAATGTAAGAAGTTCCAGACTATCGGATGCTCCGTATTGCTTTTGCTTCTCATACTTGGTTAACAGTTCACTAAAGTTCATACTCATTCCTCCCAATACTCTTATATTAAGGCAGTCGACCTTCTATTCATTATCCTAACATGGAAAACCCTTTCTTAAAGTTATTAGAATAATGTAACTTCCGACATTTTTTGAGGGTTTGTCGAAAAAACTTTTTCAGTTTTTTCACCATCTGGGCGTGGGTTTCATACCTTGTAGTAACCGTAATGAAGTAAAGGGGGCTTAGTATGAATCCACATCCTTATTATCGTAATTTCCAGAATTACCCTCAGTATCCTTATCCATTTCAACAGCAACCGTATAATCATAATATGAGTCAAATGTACAGTGGTCCATTACAGCATGGTGTACAGCAGCCACCGCCAGAGTATTACACGCATGTCACTGGAAGGCCGGATCAGTTTAATCAAACAGGCTATACTAATCCTTTTTTCGAAAATCCACTTCAACAAGAGGAATATAATCCTTATCAAATGAAAGCATGGCAGCAGCAACAGCAGCAAACATATGCAAATCCTTATCCGAAGGCATCATTTATGGCAAAACCGGCCAAATCAGGAATGGGCAACATTATGAATTCATTCAAATCCCAGGATGGTTCATTCGACTTCAATAAGGTCATGAACACGGCGGGACAAATGATGGGGGCCGTAAATCAAGTATCTTCACTCGTCAAAGGATTGGGTGGGGTGTTTAAACTTTAATGGAAAAAGAGCAGCGATCGATCGCTGCTCTTTTCCCTTGTTAAGACTTAAAAGTTTCAGTCTATGCTGATTCTCTTTCCGGATTGTTTCTCCACCTTTATTTGCAGAAGGCCATCTTTATAAGAGGCTTTTACATCTTTTTCATTGACGACAGAAGGAAATGGAATCGTCCGGCTGCTTCTGTTCATCGTTTGTTTACTTTTGATTACCTGATGTTTCTCATTTTCCTCCGTATAATGCAGCATATCCGTAATCGTAATTGTAACGAAATTTGGAAATACTTCTAAATTGATTTGCTCCTTTTTCACTCCCGGCAGTTCGGCGACGATCAAGTAATGATGATCATGTTCTTTTAAGTTGACTGGGAAGGATTGAAATGGATTGGCAGCAGACGTGAAGAATTCATCGATACTTTGCAGCATTCCTCTCATCGGTTTTTCATGAAAGAATTCGTTCATCGATTGCATCAAGTCTCCGAAACCATTCTTTTTCTTTGAAGAATCATTTGGTAAATGATTAGGCATGGATGCCATCTCCTTTCTGGGCAGTTCTCTTCACATTACTATATGAAAGGGAGTGTTAATGTGAAACATTAATTCATTTGAATAATGGAAACTCGCAAATAGAATCCACCCGCCCGAGTACGATATTTATTTTTACATTCGAACATAGATTCGATAAAATAGGCTGTAGAGGTGAAGAGAATGTTTAAGAAAAGCAACCTTCAAGATCTAATCGAACAATTTAAGAAAGACGATCAATTCAACAAACAAATCATACATTGGCATACAATAGATGAAAAACCTGCAAAACTGGTTGAGATCCCCGGTGGCATTGATGAACGGATTCAGGATGCCCTTGGCAAAAGGGGGATCGAGAACCTCTATACACATCAACGGGAAGCATTCCAACTCGCAATGGAAGGAAAAAGCTTTACGGCCGTGACCCCTACCGCATCCGGAAAAACATTGTGCTACAATCTTCCGGTCTTGCAGACGATCATGGAAGATCCAAATGCAAGGGCTTTATATATCTTTCCAACCAAAGCACTCGCACAGGATCAGAAGAGTGAGCTGAATGACATCATCTCTGAGGCAGGTGTATCGATCAATAGTTATACATATGACGGGGATACTTCAGCAAATATAAGGCAAAAGGTCCGGAAAGCAGGACATATCGTCATCACCAATCCGGACATGCTTCACTCTGCCATCTTGCCGCATCATACAAAATGGGTTTCTCTATTTGAGAACCTAAAATATGTCATCATAGACGAGCTCCATATTTATAGGGGGGTGTTCGGGTCCCATGTGGGCAATGTCATCCGAAGGCTTAAACGGATATGCGAATTTTACGGTGCCCGGCCAGTTTTCATCTGCACATCGGCAACCATTGCCAATCCGAAAGAATTGGCGGAACACCTCACTGGAAGTGAGATGGAGCTCATTGACAATAACGGGGCACCGAGTGCGAAGAAGCATTTTGTTTTTTATAATCCGCCCATTGTCAATAAACCGTTGAATATCAGGAGAAGTGCGACCCTCGAAGTAAGGAGGATTGCCGGAGAACTGTTGAGGAATAGGATCCAAACGATTGTATTTGCCCGGAGCAGGGTAAGGGTCGAGATCATCCTGACCTATTTACAGGAACTGGTGAAAGGCCAGTTAGGGACAAAATCGATTCGTGGCTACAGGGGTGGCTATCTGCCGACACAAAGAAGGGAAATTGAGAAAGGGCTCAGAAACGGCGATATATATGGGGTGGTAAGTACAAATGCACTTGAGCTGGGTGTCGATATCGGACAGCTCCAAGTGTGTATCATGACGGGTTATCCCGGTACGATCGCCAGTGCGTGGCAGCAGGCGGGGCGTGCTGGCAGGAGACATGGCGAATCATTAGTGATCATGGTGGCAAGCTCCAGCCCGCTTGATCAGTTCATCATCGACCATCCAGATTACTTCTTTAAACAGAGCCCAGAGACGGCAAGGATCAATCCCGATAACCTGATCATTTTGATTGATCATCTTAAATGTGCTGCCTATGAACTTCCATTCAGGGACGGCGAACAATTTGGATCCCATGAGGTGGAAGACATCCTTGAGTTTCTTGCAGAGGAGAAGCTTCTGCACAAGAATGGTGACAAATGGTACTGGATGAACGATGTTTTCCCTGCCCACAATATCAGTCTGAGGTCAGCTTCTCAGGAAAATGTCATCATTATTGATCAAACGGACATCTCTGCAGTCAAAGTGATCGGTGAGATGGATCGTTTTTCCGCCATGACGCTGCTTCATGATGAAGCGATTTATTTACATCAAGGTGTTCAATTTCAGGTTGAAAAGCTCGATTGGGAGGAAAAGAAGGCATTTGTCCGTGAAGTGGACGTCGATTACTTTACGGATGCGAACCTCGCCGTCCAGCTTCGGGTCCTGGAGACGGACAAGCATAGGGTATCGGGGGATTCTGAAATTGCATATGGCGATGTGACGGTACAAGCGATGGCGACGATCTTCAAGAAGATAAAATTCGATACCCATGAAAATATCGGTTCGGGGCCGATCCACCTTCCCGAAGAAGAGCTTCACACAAATTCTAGCTGGATCTCACTCGGCGATGATTCGATGTTCACGCAAGAGAGGTTGGAAGAGGGCTTGATCGGTGCATCCCAAAGTCTTAAATCCATCATCCCTCTTTATGTGATGTGTGATCCGAGTGATATATTCGTGGTCCCTCAAGTAAAAGCGGCCCACAATGATAAACCGACGATATTCATTTATGATCGATATCCCGGTGGAATCGGATTAAGTGAAAAAGTATATGATGGGATCGAACAAATCATTTCAGAGGCCAGGAATTTAATTGAAAGCTGCCCGTGTGAAAACGGCTGTCCATCATGCATCGGGACTGAGCATTCCATGAGGACTGCCAAGAATGATGCATTGAGATTACTTCATCTATACATGCAATAAGGATGAGAGGAGGAAGAACGTGTCCCTCAAGAACAAATTGAACAGAATGAAAAAACATATTGTCAGGGAGTCGGTGGAAAGTGAACCGGAAACGGTGAAGTCGATTGATATCCTTGAAACAGACCTCCCTCACAAGGATCGGTGGAAAGAAAGTGGGACATCTTCGTATTATCTTGATGATGATTTCTGTCTTGTGCGACAAAAAAGGTACCCACTTCATTACAAGCACGGCAAATACAAGTTTCAAGAGCTGATAAGGGCGGTTTCAGCATGGCAGGGCTTCAGCGGCACCCATCCCTTATCCTCCAAGGGACTCCTTCCTCAGGACCTGTTTTTCTTCGATACCGAAACGACGGGTTTGGGCGGTGGAGTCGGAAACACCATCTTTCTGCTGGGGCATGGGAAGATCGAAGGGGATGAAGTTGTGGTAACCCAGCACTTCCTCCCGCAGCCCGGAAGTGAGATCCCCCTTTACCACAGCTTCCTGGAAACGGTAGATTACAATACCCTTGTCACATATAACGGAAAAGCGTTTGATTGGCCACAGGTCAAAACAAGGCATACGCTTATCAAGGAACATGTCCCGCATCTCCCGAAATTTGGTCATTTTGACTTGTATCATGGATCAAGGAGATTATTCAAGCACAAGATGGAGTCTGTCAAATTGAGCAATGTAGAAAAAGAGATCCTCGGATTTGAAAGAGTCGATGATGTACCTGGATACCTTGCCCCGATGATTTATTTTGATTATGTGGAACGAAAGGATCCCGAGGGGATATTCAAAGTGATGGAACATAATGAGATGGACATCCTTTCCCTCATCACCCTATATACTCATTTGAGCTTTGAATTGCTGCACATCGGTGATCGTTCTACTGAACAGGAGTCCTTTGAAGCGGGAAGGTGGCTTGAATACACCGGAAATGGGGAGATGGCGAAGATGAGATTCGAGCACCTCCTCAAAGGGAACGGGGATGCTAACCAGGAGGCCGCTCATCACCTCGCTTTCCGTTATAAAAAAGAGCAGAACTTCGATAAGGCGCTCGAGCTATGGGAAGGGCTGAATGATGCTTGCCCGTCTAAGATCAGTGCCCTAGAAGAAATGGCAAAGATCTATGAACACAAAAAGAAGGACTATGAACGTGCGCTTAAAAAGTGCATGGAACTTCAATCGCTACTCATTGAAACTGAAATGGATAAAATGAAAAAAGAACGAAAGCTTGAACAGTTGGATGCGCGGATCAATCGGTTGAATTCCAAGCGAATTAGGAAGGGATTGTCTTAATTCCAAAATGTACCCGTAATCTTGTAAAAAATCGCAAATTTATGGTTCAATCTCCTTATTATTATATTGAGAATTTTCACAAGTCGTTGTAAAATGAATAATTGTGTGGAATTTATATATGTTTAGATAGGATGATGAAAAATGAACCGTGCGATCTTAATCTTATTCTTTGTCGTCATTGGTTTAACGGCATATTTCTTTTCGAATTACTCTGAAACTCTATACAGCTTCATGTAGGGTCACTTAATATACAAAAATAGGTATTTGCATTAGTACATGTTCCCCTTCCTCTTCATAGGCTATTAATGTATCAAAAACATGATGAAAGGAGAACATGACTATGTTTTGCAGACCTAGACCAAACAAGGTGCTACCAGCAGTAATGCACCCAACGAAGAATTGTGTGAACCAAACGTTTACAACTTATGAGGTGCCGCATATTCACCCGCAGCATACAACGACCGTAAACAATATTCAATATCAACATAAACACTACTTCCCTCAGACTCAATCCGCAGTCGACAATGTCACAAATCAGCAGTTTAACTGCGGCGGAGGCCCTGGTGGACCAGGCGCGCCAGGTGGACCAGGACCAGGATTCGGTCCAGGACCGGGACCAGGATTTGGACCAGGACCAGGATTCGGACCGCGTCCACGCCCGCCATTCGGACCATACTAAGAGTGAGTGAAGAAACAGCATAGAGATCGGGGTGGCTTCGGGGATCTGATGATCCTTGGTGTCACCCCTTTTTTTCACAACCTAAAAGAACCATCAGCGAAAATATGGTACAATGAATAGATAAAGGAAAGACTATTAGGATAGCCTGGGCTTATCCCCCTTAGTAAAGGAGTTTTGCTTTTTGGGCAAGGTTGCATGCTTGACTGGTTATAAATCCTTTGAGCTGGGAATATTCAAGCAAGAAGAAAAAGCGATTCATTACATAAAGCAAGCGCTAAGAAAAGAATTACTTTCATTGCTCGATGAAGGCTTGGAATGGGTGACCATCAGTGGTCAGCTAGGTGTGGAACTGTGGGGAGCCGAAGTCGTATTCGAACTTCAGGAAGAGTATCCCGACTTGAAGCTTGCCGTGCTGACACCGTTCCTGGATCAGGAAGAGAACTGGAATGATACCAATAAGGAATATTATGAAATGATCCTCTCACAGGCTGATTTTGTAGACTCCATTTCCAAAGAACCATACAAGAGTCCACAGCAGTTCAGGAACCGAAATCTTCTTTTCCTGCACAAAAGTCAGTACCTCGTCGTGTTATATGACGTGGAAAAGGAAGGATCGCCTAAATATTTCTATGAAGAAGCAAGGAGATATCAGGAAAGCCATCCTGAATTCCAAATTCGGTCCATTTCATTTCAAGATCTACAGTGGATTGTAGAAGAAGAACAGTGGAAAGATGCATAATATGTTGTTCTGGACCCCAATGAGCAAGTACTTTTTAAAAAGATTTGACAAAATGAAGCGAATTTGAAAAAATAATAAAGATAAATTCAGAGGTGAATGCGATGATCTCAGATAAAGTGAAATTAACGGCAAAAGATATCCTTGAAAAAGAATTCAAGAGCGGCATGAGAGGCTATAAACCGGAGGATGTAGACAAATTCCTCGATTTGATCATCAAGGATTACGAAACGTTCCATCAAGAGATAGAAGAATTGCAACAGGAAAATATGCGTCTGAAGAAACAGGTTGAAGGTGCAAGTAAGCGCCCGGCTGCACAGCCTCAAGCCTCAGGGACTACGAACTTTGATATTCTTAAACGCTTATCAAATCTCGAAAAGCATGTATTCGGTAGCAAGTTGTACGATTGACATTTATTTCAAGTTGAAAAGAGATCATACTTACTATATAATTAGTTATTGCTGATCCTTAATAGCGTTTGGGTAATCGCTGCAGCTTCTGCTGTAGAGGAAAGTCCATGCTCGCACGGTGCTGAGATGCCCGTAGTGTTCGTGCCTAGCCAATTCATAAGCTAGGGCAGCTCAATCCTTTGAGTTGACGGCAGGGAAAATACCTAAGTCCTACGGGATACGGTATGAATACCTTGAAAGTGCCACAGTGACGAAGTCCTGTTAGAAATGATAGGAGTGGAACGAGGTAAACCCCACGAGCGAGAAACCCAAATTTGGTAGGGGAACCCTTCTGGAGGAATCGAACAAAGGAAGGGACAAAGGCAATGCCTTTGTAGATAGATGATTACCACCCGAGTACGAGATGATAAGTCGCCTGCAGTACAAAGGAACAAAACATGGCTTACAGAACGCTATTTCAGGAAAAGACAATAGTTGACTACAAAACCAAGTGACTGATACAAGCAGGTAAACTCTACCTTTGGTATCAGTCCTTTTTATTTGGATTTTTCTAATTGATGGGTGCATAATGGACGATACTATATACTATTCAAAGTAACGAGGTGCATGAAATGAGTACATATACACTGATTGCGACTGCCGCGATGGGACTTGAGGCAATCGTGGCAAGAGAAGTAAAGGATTTGGGATATGATTGTCAAGTGGAAAACGGAAAGGTGATCTTCAAGGGTGACGAAACAGCTATCGCCAGGGCTAATATGTGGCTTCGTACTGCCGACAGGGTCAAGATCCTGGTAGGGGAGTTCAAGGCATATTCCTTCGATGAACTGTTTGAACAGACTAAAAAGCTTCCTTGGGAAGAATACATGCCTGAGGATGCTGAGTTCCCTGTACAAGGAAAGTCTGTCAAATCCAAGCTGTACAGCGTCCCTGATTGTCAGGCGATTGTTAAGAAAGCAATAGTGGAAAGAATGAGACAGGCGTATAAGAAGACATCATGGCTCGATGAAACGGGACCGCTTTATAAGATCGAGGTGGCATTGCATAAAGATACTGCAAGTATCACGCTTGATACAAGCGGTCAGGGACTTCACAAAAGGGGGTACAGAACCGGCCAGGGGGAGGCTCCACTTAAGGAGACACTGGCTGCTGCCCTCGTCAAATTAACGACATGGAATCCGGATCGTCCGTTCCTGGATCCATTCTGCGGTTCTGGTACGATCCCCATCGAGGCGGCATTGATCGGACAGAACATCGCCCCTGGCTTCAATCGGGAGTTTTTGTCAGAGAACTGGTCTTTTATTTCCAATGATGTATGGGACAAAGCGCGTATGGAGGCGGAAGATGTAGCTAAGTACGATCAGCCCCTTGAAATCATGGGTACAGACATCGACCACCGGATGGTGAATATCGCGAAAGAGAATGCGATGGAAGCTGGACTCGGTGACCTCTTGACATTCAAACAAATGCAAGTCAGGGATTTTGTCACTGATCTTGAATATGGGATCGTGGTCGGGAATCCTCCGTACGGGGAAAGACTTGGGGAAAGACCTGAAGTCGAACAGATGTATAGAGAGATGGGACAGGCGTTTGAAAAGCTCGATACATGGTCCGTTTACATGTTGACGTCCCATGAAGGATTCGAATCGTTTTACGGTAAGCCAGCCACAAAGAAAAGAAAGCTGTTCAATGGGTTCATCCGAACGGATTATTATCAATATTTTGGTCCTCGTCCCCCAAAAAAAGATCGGAACGATGTCTGATTTTTAAATAAGTGGAATATCCTGCTTACTTCCTGCGTATACTAGTGCTATCATTTTTTTCTGGGGAGTGAGAGAATATGGAACATTCTCTTAGGGATTTCCATAAGATCTATCAGGCATTGGAAGGCTCATTGTCGTCGATTTCCATCGATCAGGAAGCGGATGCTTCCATTCAGCACAGCTTGATGGATGCGAAAATCAACTTGAACAAAGCCTTTCAATATGAATTGCAAAGACATAGTAGAAGATTCGATTAACACCAGGGACTCACTCCATACAAGTGGTCATATCCCCTTTGTATGGAGTGTTTCTTTTTGTGCGTGCTCCAGTTGAGCTGGGGGGAAGAAGTGTATGGTGCACTTTTTCTAGCAAATTAGCAGTATAGCAATTGTTGCAGGAGGTCTGTATGAAAAGTAAATTACCTTTCGATTTAACGAAAGATCAATCATTTTATGAAGCCCTTTCAGATTGGGTGGGGGATGTCTTCTATGATATCCTGCCGGAAAAAGGATTCGATCTCAGGGATGAACAAGTATTCATGGCATTTCAACTTAATCAAGCATACAAACAGAAACAGGTTATGTTTGCAGAAGCAGGCGTCGGTACAGGAAAAACGTTAGTCTATCTTTTGTATGCGCTGTGCTATGCCAGATATACAGGGAAACCGGCAATCATTGCATGTGCAGATGAGACGCTGATTGAGCAGTTAGTCAAAAAGGATGGGGACATAGAGAAACTAGAGAGGGCACTCGAACTGGACATAGATGTAAGACTGGCGAAATCACGGGAGCAGTATTTGTGCAACAAAAAGTTGGAAGAAAGGTTGCACGCCAATGAACAATTTCATGATATTTGGGAAGGTCTGCCCTCATTTGTGCATGAAACGAATTCCATGAACAAATTCACGCACTATGGTGATCGGAAAGATTTCCCTTCTCTAACTGACGATGAGTGGAACGAAATCGGATGGGATTCCTTGCAGGATTGTATGTCTTGTGTTTATCGCCATCGTTGTGGACAGACTCTCCATAGGGAGCATTATCGCAGTGCAGGCGATTTGATCGTCTGTTCACATGACTTTTACATGGAACATATTTGGACAAAGGAATCACGTAAACGTGAAGGTCAGCTGCCATTACTACCCGAAGCGAGCTCAGTCGTATTCGATGAAGGTCATTTATTGGAGTTTGCTTCACAAAAGGCGATGACTTACCGGATGAGGATGGAGACACTCGAGGGGCTTCTCGAACGACTTTCCGCATCTGATATGAGAGAAGCGACACTTTATCAGATTGAGGATATCATGGTAGCAAATGAAACCTGGTTCACGCTGCTCGAAAGTGAAGCGAGGATTGAACCAGGAACCGTAAGGCAGTACATCACCCGTTCACCTGCAATATTGGAACAGGGCAGGATGCTGACAGAAAATATAGAGAATTTATTGAATGAACTCGTTTTCGAAGCGGAAATGTACGTGATGGACGATTACTTATTGAAGGTAGTGGAAGAGTATCTCGAGCAAATCCAATACTCATTGAAACTATTCCTCGAGGATGAAAAAGGGATCTATTGGCTTGAGGCGACGGAGGATGAGCACACATTTGTTGTTATGCCGAGATTGGTGGAGGAAATACTTCGCACGAAGGTATTCTCACAGAAAATCCCATTCATATTCTCTTCCGCTACATTATCGTATGATAAGGACTTTTCATACGTGGCACAATCACTTGGGATCCAAAGCTTCGAGAAGTTCTCGGTCGACTCGCCTTATGAATATGAGGATATGATGAAATTGTATGTTCAAACGAATATTCAGGGGAATGAAGCGAAGTTCCAATATGCCATTGAACAGTTGAAACGAAATAATGGAAAAACACTGCTACTTTTCTCTACCAAAGAAGAGATGGACGCTTTTCGTCAGTTCAACAAATCAGGTATGGCAGACGAGTGGAAGATCATTTTCGAAGGAGATCAGGAAATCAGTCATACCGTTGAAGAGTTTCAACGTGACACGTCAAGCGTACTTTGTTCCTATCATCTGTGGGAAGGACTTGATGTACCGGGCGAATCACTCTCCCAAGTAATCATCATGTCATTGCCGTTCCCGCCTAAGGATCCTGTATTTGATGCGAAGCGCAAGCATGCAGGAGAGCCGATGAAGGAAGTGGATATTCCATACATGCTACTCCGCATGAGGCAAGGGATCGGACGCCTGATCCGTACCAACGAAGACTACGGGAACATTCATATCTTGTTGAATGAAGAAGAGTCTTCGTTTAGAGAAGCGCTGGATGGGATTCTTCCCGTACAGGAAGAAACGATGAAGATTTAACGGAGGGCCGTCTAAAAGACGGCTCTTTTTTATGATGTATGAATCAATAAACAAAATACGTGAGAAAGAAAATCATGGAAGCATTTTAGAAGGATCTGTCAGAAAAATATGATAAAATAATAGAGATGTTTAAAAAGGGGGCTTTACAATGAGAGAAGAACTAGTGGAAGTGAAAGACAGCTTTCTTGACTATGCTAAAAAAATGACGGCTTATAATGAAGCACTAAGCTTAATGTTCTGGGACTTAAGGACGGGTGCACCAAAGAATGGGGTTGAACAACGTTCTGAAGTGATCGGAATGCTTTCATCCGATCTATTTGAGATGTCCACTTCTAACGAAATGGCCGCATACCTTGCGAAACTTTCACCTGAGAAACACGAGCTGGATGAACAGACACAAAAGCTACTTGAGGAATGTCAGAAGGAGTATGACCGCAATAAGAAAATCCCGGCAAAAGAATATAGAGAGTATGTTGTCCTGCAGTCCAAGGCGGAATCGATCTGGGAAGAGGCGAAATCCCAATCGGATTTTAACATGTTCCAACCTTACTTAGAGAAATTGGTAGATTACACTAAGCGTTTCATCGAGTACTGGGGCTACGAAGAGCATAAATACGATACGCTTCTCGATATGTATGAACCAGGGGTCACGGTAAACGTCCTGGACGAGGTGTTTCGTGAACTGAGGGACAAAATCGTACCACTTGTACATAAAATCTCTGCATCTGAAAACAAACCGGACACGGCATTCCTATTTGAACACTTTCCAAAGGAAAAGCAAAAGGAGTTCAGTTTGGAAATCCTTAAGCAAATGGGGTATGACTTCAACTCTGGAAGATTGGATGAGACCGTGCATCCGTTCGCAATCGGGCTGAACCCTGGTGATGTCAGGGTGACGACCAAGTATGATGAGAAGGATTGGAGAACGGCTGTATTCGGAACGATTCATGAAGGTGGGCACGCACTTTATGAACAGAACATCTCGAAAGATCTGGTCGGAACGCCGTTATGCACGGGAACTTCGATGGGCATCCACGAATCACAGTCATTGTTCTACGAGAACTTCGTTGGAAGGAATTATTCATTCTGGAAGCAGAATTATGATCTGCTCAAGCAATATGCCAACGGGCAATTCGACTCGGTGGACCTTGACCAATTTTATAGGGCGATCAATGAATCGAAGCCATCGTTGATCAGGATCGAAGCGGATGAATTGACGTATGCCCTTCATATCATCATCCGGTATGAGATTGAAAAAGGGATATTCAATGATGAAATCAAGGTGGAGGACCTGCCTCGGATCTGGAATCAGAAATATGAAGAGTATCTTGGGGTCAAGCCGTCCAACGATGGAGAAGGAGTGCTTCAGGATGTCCACTGGGCAGGAGGGAGCTTCGGATACTTCCCGTCTTATGCTCTTGGCTATATGTACGCAGCGCAATTCAAGAACGCCATGGAAAAAGATATCCCAGACTTTGATGAGCTCCTTGAAAAAGGCGAGCTTACACTGATCAAGGAATGGATGACGGATCATGTCCATCAGTGGGGTAAGATGAAGAAGCCGCTTGAAATCTTGAAAGACGTGACAGGCGAAGGCTTGAACGCTTCCTACCTTGCAGAATACCTGATCGATAAATATACCAAAGTCTACTCTTTATAATGCGAAAGGCCGCTTCTTTTTAAGAAGCGGCCTTTCCTGAATATCTACTGGAACTTACCAAACTCTGAATCCCTTAGAAGGAGGCGGACCATTCTGGAACATATCAATGAATGGAACGGTATATGCCACCAAAATCAGTGCAGCGAGGATGGTAAGCCAAATCTTCCAATTCTCAAGGACCATCGGTGTCTTTTCTGCTCCTTCGGCCTGTTCGCCGATTGGGAATTCTTCTTCGCCTTTAGGAGCGAAGAAAGCGAGATTGATGAAAATATAGAGTACCAGGATGATTCCGATGAAGAGAATCGTTCCACCGATTGCCTGTGCAACCTGATAAGGGATCCAGTCAAGCGCTTGTTTGGCATCCCCGTAAGTAGAGAACGAAGATCTTCTCGGAGCACCCAATAAACCTACGGCATGCATCGCTCCGGACATGATGCCCATACCGCATGCCCACACAATGGCCTGTACGATGGCGAGTTTATTCATCGCCTTCGTCAAGACCCGTCCTGTCAAATGGGGGACGAGCCAGTAAGAGATACCGAAGAACGTCAGAACAACCGAGGTAGCCAACGTCAAATGGAAATGCCCGGTCACCCAGATGGTATTGTGCACAACCTGGTTCATCTGATTGGAGGCATTGATCAAGCCCCCGGCACCGGCAGGGATGAAGGCCACCATACCAATGAACGGGACCGTGAAGCGGGCATCGCCCCAAGGAAGCTTCTTGAACCATCCGAATAAACCAGTGGCGCCTTTAGAACGGCCAAACAACTCAAAGGTTGCAAACAAAGAGAAGGCGGTCATCAAGGATGGGATGACGACCATGAACGTAAGGGTCACTTGAAGGAACTTCCAAAATGCATCGATCCCTGGTTCGACGAGCTGATGGTGGAAACCGACCGGAATCGAGAATAAAAGAAACAGTACGAAAGACAACCTTGCCAAGGAGTCGGAGAAAATTTTCCCCCCGATGACCTTGGGGATGATGACATACCAAGCCATATAAGCAGGAAGCAGCCAGAAATAAACCAATGGATGTCCGAAATACCAGAATAACGTCCTGCTGATGAGCACGTCGACTCTTTCAACTAGTCCGAGTGACCAAGGAAGCAGTTGGAAGAGGACGGTGCCAGCCACACCAAGCGTTGCAATGATCCATAATACCATATTGATGATTGCCATGAAGGTCAGAAGAGGACTGGATTCGCCAGGATGTTGTCTTCTCCATTCCACGTATTTGATGATCATGCCCGTTCCACCAAGCCAGCTACCGACGACAACGAACGTTAAACCGAGGTAGAAAATCCAGTGAGCTTTAAGAGGGGCATAAAATGTATAAAGAACTGTCGCCTCATTCAGTAAGATCATCGTGGCGGCCATTAAGGTACCGACGAGCATCACCCAGAACCCTATCCAGCCGAATAAGCGGGACTTACTTGTGTAGGTTCCTGACGTTCTTGAAATGGCTGCATGTTGGAAACCAAGTATAAAGAATGTGGTAAGAACTAGGCCAAGTAAAACACCATGCACGGTAAGAACCTGGTAATAGCCGATTCCTGCAGGTAGCGTAAAGCTTCCTGAACGGACCAGCACTTGCAATAATCCAGCCAGTCCACCGAGTGCAAGAGCGATGAATCCAACATAGATGTGGGCCATTGCGAGCTTTGCGTCTTTACTGTCGATTTTAATGAAACGTTCTTCTTTCATGTCAGTCCACCACCTTAATCATGGATTTCATTGTATGATGACCTACGCCACAGTATTCGTTGCAGACGACGAGGAACTCTCCCGTTTTATCCAAAGTCGTTGTATATTCACTGATATAGCCTGGTTCAAGCATCATATTGATATTTGTACCCGCAACTTCGAAACCGTGGATGACATCCTTGGTCGTCGCGATGATTTTTAGCGTTGACCCTTTTGGCACTTCTACTTCTCCTGGGTTATACATAAATGTCGAAGCCACTAATACTAGTTCGTAATCCCATTTCTCCCCTTGGACTTTCTTCAGGCCAGGTTGATCGAAAGGGGCGATCGCATCGACTCTTTCAGGGTTAATATAAGCCTTTGCACTCGGAGGCTGATGTCCCTGATGAAAAGCACTGATCCCCAATATAAGTAAAAAGATAATAAGAGAGCCGGTCCCGAGAGTCAGCCACCATTTTTCATAACGATGCAAATGCATGTTCAATCACTCCTTCTTCCATTAAAAACGATTGATAAATACGATAAACACTCCGATCCATGAAAGAACCAGGAAGCCACCAAGCAGTAATACGGATGTTAGCGTGCCTTTCAAACTAGAGGCATCTTCCACGTCGACCTTCGTCTTTCTGTCCAATTCTGGATTTGCCATCGTGCTCACTCCTTTCACCACATCTTCGCGGTATGATTGGCTACCTTCATCATACCCGTCAGTGCCAATGTCCTACTGTGATAAACATCACACTTGGAGAGGATAATTGTGAAGGAATTGTGAAGTCTATCACAATTTAACGAAAAGAGTGTGTGTGTATCGCCAGATATATGCACATGTACCGATTCAACAAAGTTCTCATACATTATAAGTAGTATGGGATTTTATATGTTTTGGAGGCGAGTCACCAAGTGGAAAACTATTACTGTAAAAAGTGCTGTCAGCTGTATAAGGAGAAGAGGGTGTGCAGGTATTGTGGGGAAATGGCCGAGGCGAAAATCGAAATACAAGTCCATTTCCAACCGGATAAGAAGAAGTAAGATTAAGGCGGATCATTCCCGTATGTGTTAAGATATTGAATATTATCAATATTCTAGGGAGTGTTTAGCGTGTATCTACCATCATTTTCATTGAATCGTAAAACGGCTGTCGTGACAGGGGCAGGCAGGGGGATTGGACGGGCATTGAGTATAGGGCTTGCCGAAGCAGGAGCTGATGTGGTGTTGCTATCGCGTACGGAAGCTGACTTGGAAGAAACGGCAGCATCCATTGAAGCGTTAGGGAAGAAAGCTTATATCTTACCGTGTGATGTGACCTCTAGGGACGACATCAATAAGGTGTTGAACTACATAGAGGACCAGAAATTGAACATTGATATCTTGATCAACAATGCAGGAATGAACATCAGGTCGAATGCATTGGAAGTGACCGATGAGGAATGGCAGCAGATTATGGATACCAATTTGAAATCTGCTTTTATGATGAGTCAGGAAATTGGTTCACACATGAAGGATCATGGTGGAGGGAAAATCATCAATATCGCTTCCGTTGCCGGGCATGTGGCCCTCCGTACGGGGGTTGTCTATGCTGCTACGAAAGCGGCGATGATCCAAATGACAAAGGTGCTTGCCTTTGAGTGGGGGAAATATAATATCAACGTAAACAGTATTGGACCATGGTATTTTAAAACGCCATTAACAGAAGAACTTCTCAAAAATGAGGATTATGTAAAGGATATCCTGGCGGTCACTCCATTGAAAAGGATTGGGGAGTTACAGGAGTTGGTCGGACCAGCTGTGTTCCTGTCATCAGATGCAGGAAACTATGTTTCTGGTCAGACGCTTTTTGTCGACGGGGGCATGACCATTCAAGGATTTTGACGATAGAAAAAAGCGGACATCCTTCAATGTCCGCTTTTTGCATCCCGCTCATTTTCTTGCATGAAGAGGATCAGGAAATCTCCTGCATGTTCGATTGTGACAGGGAGCTGCAAAGCTTGCTGGAAGCCATAAAGTCTTGAATCACCGATAATGACGGTGGGAGTTGTGATATCTGCTCGATATCCGCTTTGTGCAAGTGAGGTGGCAAGGTTCCCTACAATCATATTGCCTAATTCACCTGCGAATGATTCCAGCATTTCACCCGATAAAGGCATTCCGAACATGGATGCTGCAAGAGCTTGGAAACTCTCTTCCCCGCCATCAATGAGGAATCTTCCGCGGGTATCACCCGTCATTCCGATCAATACACCGATGCCATGCTTATTATAAGGTTCGTCTAAGGAAGTGGGTTCACTTACGATCACTTCCATCGGGATCACGCCTTTTAATGAGGTGATGAAATGATTTACTGTATCCGTAAGACTGGTGGTCATATTCATGTGAATGCCTCCGTGATTTAGTCCTGTTCATTATAACATACCTTATGGGTCTTAAGGCTCCTTCGTCAGGTTCAATATGAAACTTTTTACCTATTTTTATATGGGGATTTCTTCATTCTTTTCAATTTGAACGTACGACTCTCCTCGTGCATACATGATTATTTCAAAAATGGTAATGCTATCCTTACATGGAAAAAGATAAGGAGAGTCGTTGCATGCCTAAAATTATTGCCGTTGAAACAGAAATCCCGCCATTTAAAATCACTCAAAAGGAAGTAGCGGAATTTGCACGCAATTTGTTTTCCGGTAGTTTCAAGGATATAGACCGCCTGCTGCCCATATTTGATAATGGAGAAATCGAAAGCCGCTACTTTGTGAATGACATTGACTGGTTTTCAACTTCTCATTCATTTCAGGAAAAGAACGATCTATTCATCCATCATGCAGTTGAGATGGGAACGAGGGCCATCGAAAAATGCATGAAAAAACATAATATTGAATACGAAGAAATCGATGCAATCTTCACGATTTGTACATCCGGACTAGCGACCCCGAGCATCGAAGCGCGCATCATGAATGTCTTGCCATTCTCTTCACATGTGAAACGGATTCCAATATGGGGGCTAGGATGTGCCGGGGGAGCCGCTGGATTATCAAGAGCTTATGAGTACTGTCTTGCATTTCCCGAAGCGAATGTATTGATCCTGTCTGTGGAATTGTGCTCCCTGACATTCCAACATGGTGATCGATCCAAAAGTAATCTAGTCGGAACCTCCCTATTTGCCGATGGGGTTGCATGTACAGTGGTCAGCGGTGAAGACAGCAAGCTACTTCATGCAAACAGCTCCCCTTTGCCTACGATATTTGCGACACAGTCCACAACACTGAAAGATTCCCTTGATGTAATGGGCTGGAATATTAAAAACGATGGGCTTTATGTCGTTTTTTCAAAGGACATTCCGACGTTAGTCAAGAATTGGCTGCGACCGAATGTGGAAGGATTCATTCATGCACATGGGATCGATTTGGCTGAAATCAATCATTTCGTCGCCCACCCTGGAGGAAAGAAGGTAATCGATGCTTACATAGAAGCGCTGGGGTTTGATGAGAGTATGACGGAGAATAGCATGAATGTGTTGAAGGAATTCGGTAATATGTCATCGGTGACGATCTTTTATGTCCTTAAAGAATTCCTGGAGAGTCCATGCAACAAAGGGGATCTTGGTTTAGGTACCGCGCTTGGACCGGGGTTCAGTTCAGAATTAGTTTTGATGAGGTGGGAATGATGATATTTTTCGGTTTATTTTTTGCCATTTTGATCATTCAACGGGTGGCAGAGTTAGTGATTGCCCGAAAAAATGAACAGTGGATGAAAGAACGTGGTGCAAAGGAATTTGGACAAAGTCACTATCAATTCATGGTCATGATTCATTCCGCTTTTTTTGTCTCATTGCTAATTGAAGGAGGCATATACCATACGGGAGTCCATCCCCTTTGGAAGTACCTCTTGGCAGGGTTCCTTCTCACTCAGGCTGGGAGGATCTGGGTCATTTCTTCTCTTGGGAAGTATTGGAATACAAAAATCATCGTTCTTCCTGATACTGAAGTAGTGGCAAAAGGACCGTATAAACTGTTCAGGCATCCGAATTATCTCATTGTCACGGTTGAATTGGTGTTGATACCTCTTCTATTCAATGCATATTGGACATTGATCATCTTTGCCGTTCTTAACCAATTAATCCTCTTCACCAGAATCCCCGTTGAAGAGAGAGCGTTGAAGAGTGAAACGAATTATGAAAGAGTCCATATAGGCACGCCCGGCTGGATAGGTGCATCAAAAAGAGAAAAATGAAAATTCTTATTGAAAATGATTATCGTTTTTGATAAGATTTAATTGAACATGAAAATTATTCTCAATTGCAAGTCCAAATATATGTAAAGGTGGGATTGGATATGGTTTGGTTGTTCATATTGTTAACGGTGGTTACATACGGCTTGATTATGAAAAAGGTATTGTCTAATGTGATGGTCGATCGACATCCCGTTCAAAAAAGAGACTCTGTACAGTATGAATCAAGATCATTTGTTCCTTCCAATCTAATGCCAACAGAATCGACCCGATAGTCTTCTTCGTCTGAAGAAGGCTTTTTTTATTTGAACTTTTTTAACATCACTACTCGTTGCCATCTAAGAAGCGAATAGTGGTTGATTTGCGCTCCAGGTGCTCGCTTTCCGCGGGGCGTGAGTTGAGAATCCTCGGGCTTTGCCCTGCGGGGTCTCAACTTTCCCGCAATTCCCGCAGGAGTTATGAAAAAAATTTCATTAAAACTGCTTAATGAAAAAAAGACATGCGAAGATCCGTTTCCCCATTTGATGAAGAGTTGAATACAATGATGCAGGAACCTTAGACATGAAATCATAGAGATATTATGAGAAATACGATAGAATAAAAGCGTTATCATCTTTTGGAATAGAAAGGATCTTAGATATGAGCCGCATAGACCAACAAAGTACTGATTTACATACAATCCTGCTAGAATTGGCAGGGTATGACGATATATTTCGAAGTAAGGGCGATGATGAGCGTGCCCTAAAAGCTGAGAGACTGGCAGAAAAACTTTATAATCAGGAATTCATCCTGGCTTTCTGCGGACATTTCTCTGCAGGTAAATCAACCATGATCAACTATCTGATGGGCGAAGAAATCCTGCCATCAAGTCCCATCCCGACAAGCGCAAACCTTGTAAAAGTCCAGCACTCTGAAGAGGATTATGCGTACGTTCATGAACATTCAGGAAGGTCGATCAAGATTAAGGCTCCGTTTGACTATTCCGACATCAAGGAATACTGCCGTAATGGGGAAGATGTATATTCGGTCGAAATAGGCAGAAATGAAATTTCTCTTCCTGAAGGAGTTGCAGTTCTGGATACACCGGGAGTGGATAGTACGGACGACGCCCACAGGCTATCAACCGAATCGGCGATCCATTTGGCGGACGCGGTTTTTTATGTGATGGATTACAATCACGTCCAGTCACAGGTGAACTTTCAATTCGCGAAAGAGATGAAGCGCCATGGAGTCAAGCTGTATTTAGTCGTGAATCAAATCGATAAACATCAAGAAGAGGAGTTATCATTCGAGGCGTTTAAAGAGGGGGTCAGTGATTCCTTTTCTTCCTGGGGTGTCATTCCGGATGGTATCTTCTACACAAGTTTGAAAGATACAGCGCACCCTTACAATGAATCAGAGGCGCTTCGAGAGCTCATTAAAGATCAAGTGACGATGAAAGAAGAATTGATCAAATCCTCTGCCAGCTCCGCAATGTCACAGCTTGTTTATGAGCATGAGCGATGGTATGGGGATCAGCAGCAGACAATCATGGAAGAAAGTAAGAATCATCTTGACGAAGAAGAATGGGGTAGGAAAGAAAGCCTTCTTCTCGAAGAGCAAAAGATGCTTGACCAATTATCAGATGACGATAATGGCTCCCTTCAACAGGAGTTCGAAGATGAGCGTAGTAAAATACTTAAGAATGCCTATTTGATGCCATTCGAGACAAGAGATCTTGCGAAAGAATTCTTGGAAAGCCAGCAGCCTGAATTCAAGGTCGGGTTCTTATTCTCGAAGAACAAGACTGAAGAAGAACGATCCAGGAGGTCGCAAGCCTTTAGAGAAGAGGTGAATGGCCGGATTGAAACACAGCTCGACTGGCATCTGAAGACATTGGGGAAATCTTTCTTGAAGAAAAAATCATCGATGGCCCCAAATATAATAGAAGATTGGGAGAAGTTGTCCCTGAAAGTGGATGAGGGATATCTGACCAGTTTGATCAAGCCGGGTGCGAAGGTTACTGGAGATTATGTTCTACAGTATTGTGACAATGTTTCGGAAGACTTGAAGAAAAATGCACGGATCGAAACGAACAAGTTATTCCAGGAAACCCTTAAACAACTTGAGGATGACAATGAACTAAAGCAGACTCAGCTACAGGAGAAGCTTCAGGAGCTTCGCCAGAAGACCGTCTTCTTGCATAAGTGGAATCTCCTCGAGGAGGAAAAGCAGCAGCAAGTAGCGAGATTGAGAAATGTTTCAGAAATGCAAGGAAGGGATGAAATGATCCAAGGCTGGATCAATGAATGGGTAAACAAGGAAATGTCATACGTTGATGCATCCGAAGTGTTGGATGACACATCGGAGAAAACCGTTGAAAACGTGTTGGAAGAGGCGAATCCTCAACAAGAACATGCAAATGGTGAAACGAAGGTTTCCGCTGAACATGCGATTGAAAGGCTTGACCGGATGACTCATATCTTTAAGGGCCTAGAAGGATTCAATAAGATCGCTGAAATACTGGAAGGTAAAAAGGAAAGGCTTGCCCATCAATCGTTCACCATTGCATTATTCGGGGCATTCAGTGCCGGTAAATCTTCATTTGCCAATGCGCTTCTTGGGAAGAAAGTACTGCCTGTCAGCCCCAATCCAACGACTGCATCCATTAACAGAATCAAGCCTGTTAGTGATCACCATCATCATGAAACAGCGGATGTACAGATCAAATCGGACGAACAGCTGCTTCAGGATCTTTCTAATTCACTTTCATTCTTTGACAAGGAAGTGTCTAGTCTCGAAGAAGCCATGAAAGTGATCCCGGTGTTACTAGATGAAGCAGATGGTGATGCAAAAGAAAAAATTCACCTTTCATTCCTCCGTGCATTTTATCAAGGATATGAAAGGTTCGTCGGGGTATTGGGTCAAAAGATCACCGTGAACCTGGATGAGTACAGACGATACGTAGCGGATGAATCAAAATCCTGCTTTGTCGAGTCCATCGATTTATACTATGACTGTGATATTACCAGGAGGGGCATCACGCTGGTAGACACTCCGGGGGCAGATTCAATCAATGCCCGACATACCGGTGTGGCTTTCGAATATATAAAGAATGCAGATGCCATTCTTTTCGTCACGTATTATAATCATGCGTTTGCAAAAGCGGATAGGGAGTTCCTCATCCAGCTCGGTCGGGTGAAAGATACATTCGAGCTCGACAAAATGTTCTTTATCGTCAATGCAATCGATCTTGCCAAGGACGAAGAAGAAAAGGAAGACGTCATAGGATATGTGAAGAATCAGCTGATCCAATATGGCATCCGCTTCCCGAGGATTTTCGGGGTTTCTTCCCTGCTTGCGCTTCAAAATGAGGCAGCGCACGGAATGGAACGGTTCAAAGGTGATTTCGAATCCTTTATCCAGCATGAGCTGGTCGGGATGAGCGTTGATTCCGCAATGAATGAATGGAAGAAAGGAATCAGGCGATTCAAGCATTTTATCCAATCGGCTTCAAGCGATCAGTCGGACAAAAAGCGTCGTATTTCAGAGCTGCAAGATACGAAGGCCAAGGTGATAAACTTCCTTGAATCAAGAGGGACCGGGAGGATGGAGGCAGAGCTCCAGCAGGAATTGGATGAATTGGTTCATTACTTGAAACAACGTGTGTTCTTCCGTGCTCCCGATTTCTATAAGGAAGCATTTCATTCAGGGTTGTTCTTGAATGAATCGAATCCTGCGAAAGCGCTGGAAAGTGGGTTGAAGGAATTCATTGGAAGCATTGGGTTTGATCTCTCACAGGAAATGAGGGCCACTTCCCTACGGATGCAACAGTATATCGGAAAGCAGCTGAGTGACCAATGGGATGAATTCGAAACGATCATCCAAGGATGGGACGAGGAAATCCTCCTTTCATCAAACCGGGACGAAAGCAACATAAGTATTGAATTCCAGCAAGCATTCAAAGAAATCGATATGAACGAATTCAGAGGGGCCCTTTCATCGTTCAAGAACACGAAGCACTTCCTTGAAAAAGGAGGAAAGAAAGAAGTCCAGGAAGCATTGGAGAAGAAACTTGATGGACCAGCAGATGATTATTTGAACAGGGAAAAACAGCGACTTAAGGAATGGATCCAGTCAGATATCAGGCTCCGGTTCAGCAAGATGAAAGAAGAAGCAAGGGGACAGGTGCTTGAGCAAATTCATTCGAACATTGAAGCTTTGAGTAAAGTTCAGGACATCGAAAAGCTTCGCACAGAACTGAAATGGCTGGAAGAGACCTCTTAAATCGAATGACCGAAGGGGTGGAAATAATGAGTGAAAATCCGTACCACTGCTGTGCAACATGTATCCATATTCGTGGCAGGAAGTTGCAGAAGGATTCCTAGACTATTTATTATTGTTCCCGCCTAGGATACGAGACAAAGACATCTTATCGATTTTCCTGCTGGGAACCAAAGGACGCTGTAAAGGACTTGATGAAGAAAAGGGGGATATCTTCATGAATTGTGTCAAAAGTGTGGAATGGGTAAAGAATCATTTGAACGATCGCCGAATCAGGGTGATCGACTGCAGCTTCTCCTTAGGCAAGCCTTCCGAGGGAAAGACGCTATATGGGGTAGCTCATATCCCAGGGGCCGTCTATTTCGACCTTGAGAAGGATTTATCCGGTCATGTAAAGGAGCATGGGGGGCGCCATCCGCTCCCTAACATGAAAAACTTCTTAAGAAAGATCGAACAGGCAGGCATAGATAACGAGTCCATCATTATCTGCTATGATCAGGGTGAAGGGGCATTCGCAGGTAGATGCTGGTGGTTGCTCCGCTACTTGGGTCACGAAGAGGTGTTCGTATTGAACGGCGGATTTCAGGCATGGAAGGATGCGGGATACGATACCGATTCACATGTTCCAGACTATCCCGGAAAGAGCTATAAACCCGTTTTTAATGAAGACTTGCTCGTTGACGTGGAAGAAGTGGAGCGCATTGCAGAAGGTAAGAGTGATGCATGTCTGATCGATTCTCGCAGTAAGGAGCGTTATGCGGGATTGGAAGAGCCAATCGACCGAATTCCGGGTCATATCCCTCGAGCCGTCAATTTTCCTTGGACAGAAGGGTTACAGAATGGCTTCTTTAAGGACATCACTGCACAAAAAGAACGCTTTTCAGGGTTAGATCAGAATAAAACGGTCGTCGTTTACTGCGGATCGGGTGTGACGGCCACCCCAAATATCATGGCATTGATCGAAGCAGGATTCAAAGATGTCAGGTTATATGCAGGCAGCTATAGCGATTGGGTATCTTATGGACCGCATAAAGTGGAAAAAGATTAATGAAAGGACAAGCCTGTCAGATGACAGGCTTGTTTTTCTTTTCCAATGGGGAGGACCATAAAATATGTTATACTTTTAGAGGATGAAAAAAGGTAACGGATCAAGCTTTATTGGGGAGTGGATGAAATGAAGAAAAACGAACACGTATTATTAATAGATGGAATGGCGCTGTTATTCCGGTCTTTCTTTGCGACGGCTGTGACCGGCCAGTTTATGGTGAATTCAAAAGGCTTGCCGACTAACGGGGTGCAAGGGTTCATGAAACACCTGCTGATGGCGGTTGATCACGTCAACCCTACTCACATCCTCGTATGCTGGGATATGGGAAGTCAAACATTCCGAAACGACGTTTATGAGGATTATAAATCCAACCGGAATGCCCCACCTGCGGAGTTAATCCCGCAATTCGACCTGGCTAAGGAAGTGGCGGAAGGATTCAACTTGGTCAATATCGGGGTTCCCGGTTATGAAGCGGATGACTGCATCGGAACACTGGCAAAGGCTCACCGGAACGAGCGGAAAGTGACTGTCCTTAGCGGTGACCAGGACTTGTTGCAGCTACTGGATGAGAATATCGACATCATGCTTCTGAAAAAAGGGTTCGGAAATTACCAGACATACACAAAGGATATGTTTGTTGAAGAACGCGGAATCACACCTCGGCAGTTCATTGATGTTAAAGCGTTGATGGGGGATACAAGCGATGGGTATCCAGGAGTGAAAGGGATTGGTGAGAAGACAGCCCTAAAGCTGATTCAAGAATATGGGCATATTGAAGGCATACTCGATAACCTCGATCGATTGACGCCATCACAGCGGAAGAAAATTGAGGGAGATCTGGAGATGCTACACGTTTCAAGGAAGTTAGCAGAGATTCATTGTGAAGTCCCCCTACCGCTATCGATCGAGAATGCAGTTTGGAGTCGTGTATCTGATTCTTCGATTTCCTATATTGAAGAATTGGAGCTGAAAGTACTTAGAAGGTACTTACTGAGCGCAGAGTCTTTGATCGCAACCAGTTGAACAGATGAAGAGCGGGATTTCTAATTCCCCGCTCTTTTGTTCATTTATTTCCTGTTTGCTTTCTTAGTTGCATTTTCTAGTTTGCTCTTAGGTTCCTGTGCGAATTCGGTATCTGCTCCGTATCCTTGAGGATTTACACTAGTAGCGGTTTTCCCTTTGTTTTTGTTGTTTCCCTTGCTCATTGTAACGCCTCCTCCTGAATTGATGTACACCATTATTTTGCTTATTCCTTCTTTAAAATATCCCACTCAAACAGGGAAATTGGGACAGACTAAAGGCAAAGGGAGGTGTATGCGTTGAATAAGGGAGTACTGACTGCCTTACTGAGTATCATGTTAGCCCAGGGGTTGAAGATTCCTCTTCATTACGTGAAGAAAAAGGAATGGAAACCGTCCCTTTTCTTCCAGACCGGTGGAATGCCGAGCTCACACAGTGCAGGGGTTGCATCTTTGACCACTTTTATTGCATTGAAAAAAGGAGTCAAAACGGTAGATTTTGCCCTTTCCTTTATTTTTGGATTGATTGTCATGTATGATGCCCAGGGAATCAGAAGGCAGACCGGAGAATTGACGCTTAAAGTGAATAGTTTGGATGAATTGGTCAGAAAGGCTCATGAAAAAGAATCGGTCGAATTTGAGGAGAAAAAACCGAAGCGCCTGAAGGAAATGCTTGGACATCAACCACAAGAGGTGGTAGGGGGGGCACTCCTAGGACTGATTATGGGTACACTCGGCTTCTTATTGTCAAAAAAAGATAGGCAAAAAAAGAGATTTTTTGTAAGATGAAAGAAGAGAATGCTGCATATAGGGTGAGGAGAAACGTGAAAAAAACAACTGAAGATTTTCTCATTGATTTGGAAAACCGGGGATTCAAGTTCCAGGAGGATGCAATCGGATTTATCTATTTTGGGAAGAAGTACACAGATGCATCGGATGAATTGGTCAACAGCGCAATTGAAATCACGCTGAAGGCTCAAAAGCATTTCGACTCAAGCTTTTATATGTCCATATTGGAACGCCTTCATTCCCAGAAGATCACGACAAGAAAAGAAGCACTAAAATGGATGGTCCATCAGGGACTAGCATGATTGAATAAAAGGAGGCCAAATCGGCGCTCCTTTTTTAGTCGGCAAAGAATGGCTTCACGGCCGCATTAAACCCAACATTGTTCCAGCATGAACATGGCAGGACCTAGTTCTGATGAATGGCGTTCCTTGCCAATTCATCAGCTTTCTTATTTTCCTTACTGGGAATCCACTTTATGAAAAAGAGCGGAATCCTTTGGGAAAGGGCGAGGATTTCCTGAAGCACTGGCTTATATACGTGGCTTTTTACAAATTCTTTCTCCACTGCATGGACGAGCGCTTGCGAGTCACTGCGTACCCATACAGTCTCTGCGCCAGACTCTATGCAGAATTCCAGTGCCTTCTTGCAGGCAATAAACTCAGCAAGGTGATTGTCCATCTCTCCTAATGGCAAGGAAAAGTGCTTAACCTGCCCATTTTCTTTCATGACGATTCCCGCTCCACTTGGCCCCGGGTTCCCCGCACTTGCTCCGTCTATATTAATTTCAATCATTAGGCTCACCTCTTAACATGCTTTAGTCGTTGTCTCTTGGGAATCGTTTAGCGATATACCCGAATGGGGTATCCATCAAAGAAATGATCCATTTCAGTACATATGTTGTAATGAAAATTTGCAACCAAATATCAAATGGATACGTCCCCAGAAATGCGATGCTTGTGAATACAAGTGTATCCAAGAACTGGCTGATCATGGTGCTTCCGTTATTACGGATCCAAAACTGGGAGTCACGAGGAAACTTCTTCTTAAGATAGGTAAAGATGGCCACATCCGTGAACTGACTCACTAAATATGCCGCCAGGCTTCCAATCGCAATTCGCGGAATCAATCCGAATATGGTCGATAACGCACCTTGTGCAAAATCTTCAGGATGAGGTTGAAAGATCAGGCTAAGCTGCATAATAATAGTCATAATGATTAAAGTGAAAAAGCCTAACCATACAGCTTTTTGAGCATCCTTCTTCCCGTAACGTTCATTGAGGATATCGGTTACAAGAAATGCAGATCCATACATCGCATTTCCTAAAGTGGCAGTGAGTCCGAAGATCTCAATCGTTTTCACGACTTGGAGATTGGCGAGAATGGTAGAAATGCCAATCCATACAAATAGTCCAGTCCGCCCGAATACCCGATACATGATGAGCAGCAGAGTGAATGTTACGATGACGAATAAGATACCAAACCATATATTGAACATGGGATTCCTCCTTTTTATGTTAATTGAGTTGATACCGGTTGGAGGGTATCAGTCAGGCAGAGTGTTTGTGGGCTAAGTCCCTCCAATGCAATAATCCCCATTATACAAATAATACAAACGTTGGACAATATCATGATTCCATAGGGAAGAGAGTGATTGATTTGAAGATGAAACTAAAGTTCAAGTACGAGAGTAAAACAAACAGTGATATTTGGTTTGAATCATCCTGGTTTCCAAGGAAAGAGACATTGGTCCATGTTGATGACCTGTTGAAGACGGGCAGAGTCAGTGAGCTTGAAATCATTGATGAAATGGAAAATTCATGGAATAAGAAAGAATATATGAGGCTGACCCGGGAATTGGATCGGCAGCCTGAAAATATTGTGGTCTATTTCGATGGTGGGTTTAATAAAGAAGATGGAAGATCTGGAATTGGAATCGTCATCTATTATGATAAAGGAGGCGAACATTTCAGAGTCCGGAAAAATGAACAGCTTGAAGCATTGGATAATAATAACGAAGCTGAGTATGCAGCCTTGCATAATGCTTTATTGTTGTTGGAGGAAATTGGTGTAAAAAACATACCTTGTACCATAAAGGGAGACTCTCAGGTGGTATTGAAACAGCTTGATGGCGATTGGCCATGTTTTGATGATGCATTGAATCGTTGGCTTGACCGAATTGAAGAACTCATTAGGAAAATGGGTTTAAAGGTTACGAGCGAGGTGTTGAACCGTAATCAAAATAAAGAGGCTGACAAACTTGCAAATCAGGCCTTACTTGGTACCATCGTGCATAGTCATAAACGGTTGGAATAATTTCATGCACAATCATATAATCTATAACTACAAACATAAGGTCGATGAAACTAGGGGTGATGATGTGGAACGTAAACAAGTAGTTGATAAAGTGGACGAACTGATTGACACATACTGCAGCGACTGCTTGCTTAAAGCATATTTTCGAAAAGAATACGGCAAGGCAAAGGCGCACAGTTTTTGTATACAACAATGTACGGTAGGTGAACAGATCAAGCATTTGGGCGATCAGTTAAAATAAATCCATAAAAAAAGCGGATGATCTAATGATCATCCGCTTTTTTCGTTCATATATGGGTTTGATTATAATTTAACTACGTTAGCAGCTTGAGGTCCACGGTTACCTTCAACAATCTCGAAAGAAACTTCTTGACCTTCTTCTAAAGATTTGAATCCTTCACCTTGGATTGCTGAGAAATGTACGAATACATCGTCTCCGCCTTCTACTTCAATAAAGCCGAATCCTTTTTCATTGTTGAACCATTTTACTTTACCGTTTTGCATATTCTTCTAATCCTCCTAAATCGATCAAGCACTTTGTGCTTATGGAAAATATTTATCACGAAATGATGACTTCCACTGCAAATGCAACAAAAAATCGATCCACTTCAATGATGTCTTTACTATACAATATGAGGATTTTAGAGTCAACATCACGGAAATGTATTTTGCGGAAATTTTTAAAAAATTCATCGATTCAATGATCGTTCCCTCATGAAACCTGCTTCCCGAGTACATACAAGACCATGGTTTAGAGGGCCATTGGTCCTTGAAAACACAGATTATAAAAAACACCTTTGTTAAAGAAAGAGGATAAACCTCCCTAGAACAAATTCTTTTTTCATTGACAAATATTGAATCAAGAAATAAAATTTGCACTAAGGAAACTTTTATTACTAAAGTGAATTTTTATAACTTAAATAAAAATAAATTACTATTGTAAAAAAAGTGAACGTATATAAACTTTTTGAATAAGGTAGAGTTAGTGGATGAAATTAAAAAAAGACAATGTGAGGGGAGATTGAACATGAACAGAAGATTAATGGCACTTATCGGGATGATCATTGTACTAATGGGAGGACTTATCCTTGCTGGATGCGGAAACAAAGCAAGTAAACCGTCTAACGATAAAATCGTGGTTACAACCACAATTGGACAAATCGGTGACGCTGTAAAAAATATAGGAGGAAATCACGTAGAAGTTCACAGTTTAATGGGACCTGGCGTAGACCCTCACTTATATAAAGCGAAGCAATCCGACATCGGTAAACTTCAGGATGCAGATATCATTTTTTACAGCGGGCTTCATCTGGAAGGGAAGATGCTAGAGATTTTCGAGAAAATGAACGAAGAAAAGCCGACTTACGCGATTGCTGACAGCATCCCGAAAGAAAAGCTGAGGAAGGACGCAGCGGATAATACGGCACTTGATCCACATGTATGGTTTGACATTGATCTATGGAAAATCGCATTGGAGAAAGTACGTGACGGATTAATTGAGATCGATCCTGAAAACAAGGAAGACTACTTGAAAAATACTGAATCATATTTTGCTGAGTTAGATGGGCTCAAAGCATATGCAGAAAAAGAAATGTCAACCATACCTGAAGAACAAAGGGTACTTGTTACAGCGCACGATGCATTTAACTACTTTGGCGCAAAATATGACCTTCAAGTTATGGGGCTGCAAGGTTTAAGTACAGATGCGGAGTATGGACTCGCTGATGTGCAATCGCTCGTCAATACACTTGTGGATAGGAACATTAAAGCTGTATTCGTGGAATCAAGTATTTCGGAGAAGTCGATCAACGCGGTTATTGCTGGAGCAAAGGATAAAGGACATGAAGTGAGTATCGGTGGAGAATTATTCTCTGATGCCATGGGGAAAGAAGGAACAGAGGATGGTACTTACATTGGAATGTACCGCCATAATGTTGACACGATTGTTGATGCATTGAAGTAATGTTAGGAGGATCATCATGAATTCAGTGGAAATTAAAGGTTTGACCGTTGCTTATCATAGGAAACCAGTACTCTTGGATGTGGAATTTTCAGTGCCATCAGGGAAATTGATCGGGATTATCGGACCAAATGGAGCAGGGAAATCGACTTTGATCAAGGCGATATTAGGCTTGATTCCCCGGTCATCAGGAGACATCAAACTATTTGGTAAGCCGTATTCTCCAAAGAGTAAGACGGTTGGATATGTCCCGCAGCGTGGATCAGTTGACTGGGATTTTCCCACAAATGCCCTTGATGTTGTCTTGATGGGGAGATACGGACATTTAGGCTGGTTCAAAAGACCATCGAAGAAGGATGTGGCCTTTGCCTTGGATTGTCTGGATAAAGTTGGAATGAGCCAATTTGCTTCAAGACAAATCAGTCAACTTTCAGGTGGACAACAGCAAAGAGTATTCCTTGCACGCGCACTTGCCCAGGAAGCAGAGGTTTATTTTATGGATGAACCATTCGTAGGGGTGGATGCAGCAACTGAGAAAGCGATCATTTCTTTATTGAATGAACTGAAAGAACAGGGTAAAACGGTGCTGGTCGTTCATCATGACCTGCAAACAGTCACTGAATACTTTGACTGGACGCTTCTCCTGAACAGAAAGACCATTGCATGTGGTCCTACGGTGGATGTGTTCAATGTTGATCATTTGCAATTGACTTATGGGGGGAAATTATCCTTCCTGGAAAAGGATGACATGTTGATTCAACCAGAAGAGAGGTGAGGAGAATGAATCATTTGTGGCAATCGCTTTTAACAGATGGAAACACACAGTGGGTGTTGCTCAGTACATTGCTGCTGGGCGTCGCAAGTGGAGTGTTGGGGAGCTTTGCACTACTAAGGAAACAAAGCTTAATAGGGGATGCCGTTGCCCATGCTGCACTTCCCGGCATATGTTTTGCTTTCATGTTCATCGGTGAGAAGAATTTCTTCGTATTACTGATTGGTGCAGCGGCAACCGGATTGCTTGCTGCTTATACAATCCAGTTGATTACAAATACAACAAGAATCAAAGAAGACACGGCAATCTGTTTGGTCCTTTCGGTTTTCTTTGGATTGGGTATCGTCTTATTGACAAAGGTGGCCCAGATGCCCACCGGTAACCAGAGCGGCTTGGATGATTTCATTTTCGGTCAGGCAGCTTCCCTTGTAGGGAAAGATGTTCAATTGATGGGTCTGACAGCAGCTGGATTAATTGTCATCACAACACTGTTATTTAAAGAGTTTAAAGTCAGTACATTTGACCCTCAATTTGCAAGGGGGATCGGACTTCCTGTCGGATTTCTTAATTTCTTGTTTGTTTCCCTTTTAGTGATTACCGTTGTAATCGGCATTCAGGCTGTAGGGGTGATCTTAATGGCCGCGATGTTGATTACACCGGCAATATCAGCAAGATACTGGACTGATTCACTTAGAACGATGGTTGTTATCTCTGGATTCATCGGCGGTGTATCAGGAGCAGCGGGCACATTGATCAGTACCCTCGGCAAGGGATTATCGACGGGACCATTCATCGTACTCACCGCCACTGTCATATTCATCTTTTCCTTGCTATTCTCACCGAAAAGAGGGTTGATCTCGATCATCCTGAGGAGAAAGAGGAACGATGACCGTTTGGCTATACGTTTTGTTTTGAAGAAAGTGTATGCCTTGAGGAGAGAAACAATCAGCGAGGAATTCCTATTCCTAGAGACGAATACCTCAAAATATCGATTTAACCGAGTCTTGAACTACCTTAGGAAGAATGCATACATCTCAGAGAAGAATGGCGACATCTCCATTACTGAATGGGGTTCAATGAAGGCAGAACAATTCAGGTTTATTGATGAAATGGTTGAATTGAAAGAAATGTACCCCAGCGAACTCGGATCCCTGGACATTGACTGGATTGAAGAGCAAGAAGACTCTTTAACTAAAGATCAATTAAAAAAGTTGCAATTAAAAATGTCAGAGATTCACAAGCAAAATCCTTTCTTAAAGATAAAAGTGAGAAGGGGGCAAGGATATGAGCTATGAACTTTGGATTCTACTCACAGGTAGCTTAGTAGGGTTGTCATGCGGGGTGGTCGGCTGCTTTTTGATTTTGAGAAAAATGTCGATGTTGGCTGATGCCATCAGTCATACGGTGCTTCTCGGACTTGTCATGGCCTTTATCATCAGTCAAAGCATGAATGGATTCAATATGCTGATCGGGGCAGCTGTCGCTGGACTAGTGACAACGTTTATCGTGCAGGTATTGAATTCGAGTGGCATACAGGAAGATGCTGCAATCGGAGTGGTATTTACTTCTCTATTTGCCCTCGGTGTTATTCTCATATCCTTATTTGCCAAGAATGTCCATCTGGATGTCGAGCACGCATTGATGGGGGAAATCGCATTCGTTCCTTGGAACACCATACCAATCCCCTTTCTTGGGTCGATACCAAAGTCTGTCGTCATGCTTGGAGCCATCTTGACCCTTGATGTGTTAGTCATTATGCTGTTATTCAAGGAATTCAAATTAACATCATTCGACCCGAACATGGCAGCGGCCATAGGCATCCCTGTCTTAGTCATCCATTATATCCTGATGGGATTGGTGTCTGTTACGACAGTGTCTGCATTCGATAGTGTGGGGGCGATTCTGGTGGTTGCCATGTTGATTGCACCTGGTGCCACAGCCTATCTACTGACAGACAGGTATTTAGTGATGCTTGTCTTAAGCGGTGCTATTGGAATCTTTGACAGTGTTGCGGGATATTACGGAGCAAAGCTATTTGACGTTTCCATTTCCGGTGCAATGGCAGTCGCTGCCGGCATCGTATTCCTGATTGTATGGCTGTTTTCGCCAAAGTATGGATTAGTGTCAAAATTCTTAAATCAAAGAAGGTTGTCTGAAGAGTGATATAAGGGTACCGGGTTGTATTCGGTGGGCAGTTATAGTAAACTTTTAATGATATTCATGGGAATTTGGAGGGTGCAGAATGCCTACACCGAGTATGGAAGACTATATTGAACAGATTTACTTGTTGATTGAGAATAAAGGGTATGCAAGGGTATCCGATATTGCTGAAGCTTTATCCGTACACCCCTCCTCAGTCACAAAGATGGTGCAGAAGTTAGATAAAGATGATTACCTGGTATATGAAAAATATCGTGGGCTCGTACTGACTCCAAAAGGAAATAAAGTAGGGAAACGCTTAGTTTACAGGCATGAGTTGCTTGAGCAATTCCTTCGTGTAATCGGGGTAAAGGAAGAACATATATATGAGGATGTTGAAGGCATAGAACATCATTTGAGCTGGGATTCGATTGACAGAATCGGTGATTTGGTACAGTTCTTTGAAGAAGAAGAAAAGAGGCTCGAAGACCTAAGGGATGTTCAGGCTCGAAGTGAATGATTGAAAAAAGGCTGCCTGCATATAAAATGCGGGCGGCCTTTTTTGGATGCTATAGAATCAGAAAATGGTAGGGTAATCGTTGAATCCTTCGTCCTTCAAGTCGGAAGAGAAAATTTCGTAATCTCCCCATTCATTTTCTTTAAGATCGACACCTTCGAGCAGCCCCTCGGAAGCTTCAAGCACTGCTTTTCGATAGGAAATGATCCTTCCTCCCGAAGTTTGGAAGCTGATAATGTCTCCCTGATAATTGCGCTGGACCTTCGTGATTTCTTCCATCGTTTTTCCCCTTTCTATTAGCATGGTTATAAATAGTATGGTCAAAGCCTTGATCTTTCATAATGATCAAGAGATGTATTCGGTGAGAATCTTAACCGGAAAAGAAGGATTTCTACATATAAAATAAGAAATAAAGTAAGAGAATATAAAAACAGGGGTGCAGGAGATGACGAATACAGAGTGGCATACAAATGCCAAGTCGCGATGGGATACGAATGCAGAGAACTGGCATTCAAAAAGTGAAGACATGTGGTTGGCTGGCAGCAGGAAGGCCATCATCCCATTTTTCAAAAAGACAATAGATGAAGGTGCCAATGTCGGTGACCTTGGATGTGGTGATGGATATGGTTCTTACCTTCTCCACGAGAACGGATATAAAGTGACGGGCATGGACTTCTCTCATAAAATGGTCGAGATTGCCAATGGACTCGAACGGGATCAATTAAAGTTCGTTCAAGGGGACCTTACCCGTATGCCATTCCTAGATGGAGAATTCGATGCAGTAATGGCGATCAATTCCATTGAATGGACGGAATCCCCGGTGGATGCATTGCATGAAATCGAGAGGGTCACGGTTAAAGGAGGATTGATCTGTATCGGCCTGCTAGGTCCGACAGCACACCCGAGAGACAATTCATATCCTCGTCTTCACGGGGAAGAAGCCATTTGCAACACCATGATGCCATGGGAATTAGAGAAAGTGGCGGAAGAAAAGGGATGGAATAAGGTCGATGAGGAATGGGTGTATAAAAAAGGTGTGGATGAACGCATGACAGGCTCACTTCCGAATGAGCTGAGACAAGCGCTTACGTTCATGACACTGTTCATGTTCAGGACATAAAATAACGTGTTAAAAAGATATACTTTATAAATTGAACGATAAAGGTGGATATAGCATTGACAACAAAGAAGAAGAGAACAGATATTGAAATTGCACAGGAAGCACGTCTCCTACCCATCTCTGATATTGCAACAAGACTTGGATTGAACGAAGAAGATGTGGAGATGTACGGAAGATATAAAGCAAAGATATCTTTTGAAGCCATACATAATCTCAAAGACAACCGTGACGGAAAATTGATCCTCGTAACGTCCATCAATCCGACTCCAGCCGGGGAAGGTAAATCTACCGTAACGGTCGGCCTCGGTGATGCACTTAACCATCTGAACAAGAATGCCATGATTGCCATGCGTGAACCTTCTCTTGGTCCAGTAATGGGGATGAAGGGCGGAGCGACTGGCGGAGGGTACTCACAAGTACTGCCAATGGACGAAATCAATCTTCACTTCACCGGTGACATCCATAGCATCACGACTGCCAATAATGCACTTGCAGCCATGATCGACAACCATATCCACCAAGGAAATGAGTTGAGGATCGATCAGAGGAGGATCGTTTGGAAACGCGCACTGGACATGAATGACCGAGCACTGAGAAATATCGTCATCGGTTTAGGCGGTCCGTTCCAAGGAGTGCCGAGGGAAGATGGATTCGACATAACCGTGGCTTCAGAAATCATGGCCATCCTATGTTTATCAAATGACCTGGCTGAATTGAAGGGAAGGCTGTCTCAAATTGTGGTTGCTTATAATGATAAGAGGGAACCTGTGACGGTGAAGGATTTGAGGGTCGAAGGTGCGTTAGCGCTATTGCTGAAGGATGCATTGAAACCGAATATTGTACAGACGATCGAGCATACTCCTGCGCTTGTCCATGGCGGACCATTTGCAAACATTGCACATGGATGCAACAGTATCATCGCGACAAAGACAGCCTTGAAGCTTGCAGACTATGTCGTTACAGAATCCGGTTTCGGTGCCGATCTCGGAGCGGAAAAATTCCTTAATATCAAAACCCGTGCAGCGGGAATAGAACCTGACGCAGTTGTCCTTGTGGCGACCATCCGGGCACTTAAAATGCATGGTGGCAAAGGGAAAGATAGCTTGCATGAAGAGGATTTGGAGGCGTTGAAAAGCGGATTATCCAACCTGAAGAAGCATATGGAGACACTTGATGCATTCAATGTTCCGTATGTTGTAGCAATCAATCGTTTCGTAACCGATACAGACAAAGAAATCAGCCTTCTTAATGATTGGTGTGAAAACGAGGGAATCCCTGTTTCCTTGACAGATGTATGGGCTGAAGGCGGAAAAGGTGGTCTGGATTTAGCGGAGAAAGTTCTTGGAACAATCGAACAGAACACGAAGGAATTCTCGCCACTTTATGAGCTGACAGATTCACTGGAAACAAAGATCGAATGCATTGCAAAAAAAGTGTACGGTGCCAAAGAAGTGGACTACTCAGTAAAAGCGAAGAAGCAGTTAAAGGAATTTGTAGACAACGGATGGGGTGACCTCCCTGTATGTATGGCAAAGACTCAGTATTCGTTATCCGACGATCCACGGAAGCTTGGAAGACCCGAGGGTTTCACTATTACCATCAGGGAGTTGAAGCCGAAGATCGGTGCAGGCTTCATCGTAGCCTTGACGGGTGAGGTCATGACGATGCCGGGACTGCCCAAGCAGCCGGCCGCATTAAAAATGGATGTCGATGCAGATGGAAATGCCATCGGCCTATTCTGATGGCTGACAGGAAAGGGGAATATTCATGTTTGATCCTACGGCTTTTGATAACTTGAAGGTAGTTGTGGAGGGCGCAGTGTATGACCTGGATCTGTCCGGGGAAATATCGATTATTGACCGTAGGGATTTATTCGACTTTGCCCATTATGAACGGACTTACTCTATCGAATACAGGCTTCAGGGAAAGACTTCTTCCATTATCCTTGAGTTGAGGGCTGATATGGGGCATTTTCTTGCCGAGAAACAGGGCCTTACGGAAAAGAATGAAGCAGGGGCAGAAATAGTGCTGATCTACAAGGGGGATGAAACGATTCTGCGCCTAAAGGAAGAGCTTGTCCATGCTTGGGGAGAAGACAAGCTCTGGGAGTGGGTTGAAAGCCATTCCTCGCTACATCCTGTTCGTGTAAAAGGGATTCTTTCTTTTAATCGAGTCATAACGGAAGAGATGGTCGATGATATCCTTCAAATGGTCTCCTATTCAGTGGAAACATTGAATAGGCTAGAGTAGGTGTATAGTTGTGAACGTTCCAGCATGATGGTCTAAAAGCGTATAAAGAGAATAGAGAGAACAAAGGGAAAGGTGAAATAAGACAAAGGGGGGCAAGAGCGTGAAGATTGCGTGGGTAACCGACAGTACAGCTTTTATAAGGGATCTGACTTCTTGTGAGGATCAGGATATTTTCGTCGTACCGATGAATATTGTTTTCGGGGACAAGGAGTATAAGGATGGACTGGATTTGACTCCTGAGCAACTGTTCGCAAAGCTAAAGGAAGAAAAGGTGGAAGTGAAGACGTCTCAGCCTTCGATCGGCACGTTTAAGGAATTATATGAGTCTTTGGCAGAACGTTATGATCATATTTTCTCCATTCATGTATCCTCCCATTTCAGCGGAACCTTCTCTTCTGCTTACCAAGCTGCAGAAATTCTCAAAGATGAGGTACCTTTCATCACTTGCATCGATTCAAAGACGCTGACGTATCCTTTGACAGAACTGATAGAATACGGTCAGCTCCTTCACGCAAAGGGGAAGACGGTTGAAGAGATCCAACGTTTGATCGAAGAAAAAATCCTTACACGGGAAGTCTTTGTGATGGTCGGCAGCCTGGAACAGCTGCATAAGAGCGGTAGGATGAACGGCTTGTCCTTTTTTCTCGGAAGTATGCTGAGTATCAAGCCGATTCTTTCAATCATTGATGGACAGCTCGAAGTGAAGGATAAGGTCAGAAGCATCCCAAAAGGGTTGAGCAAGATGGAACGTTTGCTCAAGGAAGCGCTGGAATCAAAGAATGTAAAAAGAGTAAGCATCCTTCATGGCTTGAATCATGACGAAGCAAGCGAATGGAAGGCAGAGTTGGAAGTGGAACATGGACATATTAAATTTGGCACGTATCCCCTTGGTGCTGTTATCGGAGTGCATGCCGGTGAGAACACAATCGGGATCAGCTGGTCTGAAGAGATAGAGGATTGAACGATAGAGATGATGGATAAGGATGCCCTTATCCATCATCTCTTTTACTCTTAGCGGCTGTTTTTTTGATACAATAGATGAGAAAGGTGCTGAAAATATGACCGATCAAGAAATGGGGCATTTAATCAGAGCGCTGAAACAAGCGTTCATCAACGAGCCTTCGGGACATGACTGGCATCATCTTGTACGAGTCAGAAGGAATGCGTTGATGATTGCGGATGGCGAACATATAACCGATACAACAATCATCGAGCTGGCTGCTTTATTGCATGATGTGCCGGATGAGAAGCTTGTTTCCTCAAAGCGTGAAGCGGAAGAGAAATTGAAGGGGTATGTATCCTTACTCTCACTTTCGGACTACGAACGGGAGAAGCTTAATGAGATCATCTTTTCGATTTCTTATAAGGGAGGACATGAGGAATCTTTGACGTCCATCGAAGCCATGATTGTGAGGGATGCGGATCGCTTGGATGCCATCGGAGCGATTGGGATCGCCCGGACATTTGCCTACGGAGGCAGCAGGGGACAGCCCATTTACGACCCAGATGTTGGCGTGCGTACCGATATGACATTGGATGAATATAGAAACGGAAAAAGTACCAGTATCCATCATTTCCATGAGAAACTGTTAAAGTTAAAGGATCTGATGTGTACCGAAACAGGAAAAAATCTAGCAGAAGAACGGCATACATACATGCTGGGATTCTTAAAGCAATTCGATAAAGAATGGAATGGTCACGAATGAGAATGTTAACAGCCGAGAATCTGTCAAAAACATACGGGGAAAAGACTCTCTTTGATGGGATCTCTTTTTCGATCAATGAGAAGGAGAGGATCGGATTGATCGGGGTAAATGGGACCGGGAAATCGAGCCTCTTGAAATTGATTGCTGGGATAGAAGAATACGATAGCGGGGAAATCACGGCTCCGGGGGACTACCATATCGCCTATTTATCACAGGAACCCCACATCAATGAGGACCTGAGTGTCATCGGGCAGGTGTTTCGCGGGGAAGCCAAGGTCATCAGGGCCATGCGTGAATACGAAACAGCCCTTGTGGAACTCGAACAAGAACCTGAAAGCGGTACGCTGCAGGAGCGGTTGTTCAGTGCACAGAAACAGATGGATACCCTCCATGCCTGGGAAGCGAATGCCAACGCGAAAAGCATCCTCACCAAGCTTGGGATCAACGATTTTGCCAAAAAAATGAAGGAACTATCAGGTGGACAAAAAAAGCGCGTAGCACTTGCAGGCGTCTTGATTGAAACACCTGATCTCCTTATACTCGATGAGCCGACCAACCACTTGGATTACCAATCGATCAAATGGCTTGAGGATTATTTAGGAAAGTATAATGGAGCGGTATTACTCGTCACGCATGATCGTTACTTCCTGGATAACGTAACGAACCGGACATTTGAACTTGATGGAGGAAATCTCTATTCATACCGCGGAAATTATGCTTCCTTTATTGAAGCGAAAGCGACGCGGGAGGAAAATGAGCGCTTGACTTCAGAGAAACAGCGCAATCTGTATCGTCGCGAGCTCCAGTGGATGAGAAGGGGTGCAAAGGCAAGAACAACAAAGCAGAAGGCCCGGATCCAGCGCTTTGAAAACTTGGAGGACAACATGACTTCGGGACCCCAGAATGCCCAAATGGACATGTCGATCGGTGGAGAACGCCTTGGCAAACAAGTCTTTGAATTGAAGGACGCATCAAAATTTTTCAGTGATAAGACAATCCTGAAAGATTTTAATTTCTTGATCAAACCAGGTGACAGAATCGGTGTGGTCGGGAAGAATGGAAGCGGGAAATCGACTTTCCTGAACCTCCTTGCTGGTAAAGATGTATTGGATACGGGTGAGATGGTCAAGGGATTGACGGTTAAAATTGCCTATTATACGCAAGGTCATGAGGAATTGGATGAAAATATGCGGATGATTGAATATATCCGTGAAGCGGGGGAATTCATTACAACAGACAAAGGGGAACGGATATCGGTCACGTCTATGCTTGAACGCTTCCTCTTTCCGATGAGCACGCATGGGACATTGATCCGCAAGCTGTCGGGCGGGGAGAAACGAAGACTATTTCTGTTGAAATTATTAATGGGGAAACCGAATGTGCTCCTTCTTGATGAACCGACCAATGATCTAGACACCGAAACGCTCACCGTGCTTGAAGATTATATCGGGGAATTTTCCGGTGTTGTGGTGACTGTTTCCCATGATCGCTATTTCCTGGATAAGACCGCCAATCAATTGCTTGTTTTTGACGGAGATGGCAAAATCAGTCTTTACTTCGGTGAGTATACGGACTATTTGGAAACTGTCGAATTGGAATCGAAACGACAGGCGGCAGAGAAGAAACAACAGAATGAACCAAAGCAACCGTCCGCACAGCCTGAAAAAGAAAAGAAAAGGTTATCCTATATGGAGAAGCGAGAATGGGAAGAAATTGAAGGCAAAATTGCGGCAACAGAGGAACAGCTTGAACAGATACAGGAAGAATTGGAGTCGGTCGGCAGTAATTTTGAACGTGCCCAACAGCTTATGGATGACAGCCAGAAGCTGAACGAAGAGCTAGAGCACTTAATTGAACGATGGAGCTATCTGTCTGAGTACGCTGAATAAGGCCAATTATTTTTTTGCACGGGTACGGCTGTGTTATGATGGTAGAAATGTTTTAGGCAGAAAGGGGAATGGATATGAGGATTGTATCGATTGAACCTACACCCAGCCCGAACACAATGAAGGTTCTCTTAGACAGGGAACTACAGGCTGGGAAAAGCAATAATTATAAAAAAGATGAGGCAGAAGGTGCACCTTCCGTCATCAAGGAAATCCTTGGAATCGAGGGCATCAAGGGAGTCTATCATGTAGCGGATTTCCTTGCTGTTGAGAGAAACGCGAAGTTCGATTGGCAGGAGCTCCTCCCGAAAGTGAGAAAGGCATTCGGGGAAGAGTCAGTTGAAGAAGCGAGCGAGTCCCAAATGGAAGAACATTTCGGGGAAGTGAATGTCTCGATCCAAATGTTCAAAGGAATTCCGATGCAGGTGAAGGTGACCGACGGGGAACAGGAAAAGCGTTTCTCTCTACCTGCCCCGTTCATGGACGCCTTATCCCGTGCCCAGCAGGATGGAGACAACGTCGTGCTGCTGCGGAAATGGAAGGATCATGGTGTAAGGTATGGGGACTTGGATGAAATCGGTCACGATGTGACAGAGGAATTGGTCGCAGCCTACCCTGCATCAAAGCTTGAGAACCTTGCACAAGAGGCAGTCGAGAATAAAAATGGGGGTCAACCCGCGAAAAAAATCAAACAAAAACTCACACTTCAAGATTTACAGGCACCGGATTGGCAGACGAGATATCAGAAGCTTGACTCGATGGAAGATCCGACTCTTGATGATTTGCCAGTGCTTGAAAAAGCGCTCGAGGATGAAAAAGGGTCGATCCGGCGCTTAGCCGTCGTCTATCTCGGAATGATCGAGGACGAGCGAGTATTGCCACTTCTGTATAAAGCACTCGGAGATAAATCGGTAGCGGTGCGTCGTACGGCTGGGGACTGCCTATCCGATCTAGGTTTTAAAAAGGCCATGCCCGAAATGGTGAAAGCCCTTAGTGATAAAAGTAAATTAGTGAGATGGCGTGCCGCCATGTTCTTATATGAAGAAGGCGATGAGTCTGCCCTGCCAGGCTTGAAAGCAGCCGAAAACGATCCGGAGTTCGAGGTCAAGCTTCAAGTGAAGATGGCCATCGAGCGAATAGAAGGTGGAGAAGAAGCGAAGGGATCCGTCTGGAAACAAATGACGGAAGCGCGTTTGCAGGACTAAAAGCTTTAATGAATATTATAAAAAAACATACAGGGGGAATGTACCATGTCTATGGCGTATGAAGAGTATATGAGACAACTGGTTAAACCGATGAGACAGGAACTTGTCCAAGCTGGCTTCAATGAGTTGAAGACTGCTGAAGAAGTTGAAGGATTCATGGAAGTTGCGGAAGGGACGACGCTGGTTGTCGTCAACTCCGTCTGTGGATGTGCGGCCGGCCTTGCACGACCGGCTGCCACTCAATCCGTCATGAACAGTGAAAAGTCACCGGATCAGCTCGTAACTGTATTTGCTGGTCAAGACAAAGAGGCAACCGTTAAGATGAGGGAATACTTTGAAGGATATGAACCTTCTTCTCCCTCCATGGCGTTATTAAAAGGAAACAAAGTGGTCCATTTCATACCGAGGGAAGAAATCGAGGATCATGACATTTCAGAAATCATTTCGAATTTGACGACTGCATTCAACGAGCATTGCTAAATTCAAATGAAGAGGCAGGGGGGAACCTTCATCAGGTTCCCTCTTTTTATGGTATGATGGTTGAGATTCATAAACGATGTAAAGAAGGAGTTACCAGATGTGTTTGTTACAACTTGCGGAAGAGCAAACGAGGCTGTCATCGAAGAAGCATTGAGGATCGCTTCCAAGCTGGATATCCCATATATAAAACGAGGGAAGAAATCACTGACCCACCATATGGACAAGAACGAAATGAATTGTGTCGTTGTGGGGAAAGAAAGGCTGGAGCTTCACAAAAGGGACAAGCATGAAGAACCCTTTTTCTTTCACCCCAATTCAGCTTCTTTCCGCATCAAGAGATTGATGCGTGGTGAAAGAGATCCGATGGTGGATGCGGCAGGACTAGAAGAAGGAATGAGCTTTCTGGACTGCACAGTCGGACTTGCTTCCGATAGTATCATTGCAAGCCACATTGTCGGTCCCAAAGGTAAAGTAAAAGGGTTCGAAGCGAATCCATACATCGCCCACATCATTTCAGAAGGCCTGAAAAAGTGGACATCACCACTCGATGAACTGAATGAAGCAATGAGTAGGGTGGAAGTCATACAACAGAGATTTGAAGAAGGTTTGAAAGAATGCGGGGACCAATCGATGGACGTCGTCTACTTTGATCCGATGTTCGAGGAAGCGCTGACTGATTCAGCCGGCATCAACCCAATCAGGACGTGGGCTGCGTATACATCCATCACCAATGAAGTGATGAATGAGGCTAGACGTGTGGCAAAAATGAAAATCGTCATGAAAAACCACTACCAGTCACCACTTTTTGAAGAGCATGGTTTTGAAGTCATCAAAAGGCCATCATCCAAATTCCATTTCGGGGTCATTTCGGTGTAAAATCCGTAACAAAAGATATAAAAAAGACAGGCCATTCTAAAGTGCCTGTCTGCCCTTACCATTAGTCAGTGAAACCAAGTACTACGAAATAACCTAATAGAAGCAAGTAACCAATATTAATCATAATTCCAGTATCCATTCAGTTATCCTCCTTACGAAATATCCTCATTAATATACTACCACATAAAGATTTTTATATCCTACAAAAAAATGAAACCTTTTTCACTTTTTAATCGTATTAAATAGTATAATAATAGAAGCAATACATAGGAAAGGACGTTATTCATGGCAATCTGGCTCAAAAAGTCGTTTTTTGTACTTATATCGATCCTTACATTCGGACTCGTTTCCCCTTCACAGGCGTTCTTGAATGAACAAGGACAAGCCCTCGCGAAAGACAGCAGCAAAGCATCATCAGTCGAACGCGCGGAAGAAGAGGTCCTGCGGGAGGAAACGGAATTATCAAAAGAAGATTTCCTGGAGAACATGATGACACAGGCGGAGGAGCAGGCGTATGTGAAGTTCGGGACGAAAATCAAGCCTGCGATCGAAGATGAATTCAGGAGTGTCATACTGCCAAAGATGCAAGATGCAATCGAGCAGACAGCGATTCAATATGAAGAAGATCTGTCGTTCCTTGTGATATCGGAAGTACCTCAATACGCGAGAACGGAGAAGATCTTTCATATTTACGATAAGAGAACGGGCAAGGACGTCATCAGATTCCATGTGAGAAAAGACCATCCGCCAAAAGAAGGCTATTATTTCAATTTCCACTACCATACGGTCCATGACGACTTTCAGACCCACCATAACCTTGGAAGCATCTATTGGGATAAAAACACACCGCCACAGTGGATGAGCGTGTCGTAATCATAACCTAGAAGAGGCTAGACAAAATTGTTTAGACAAAGTGAAACCCGAACTAATTTGTTTATTTAGAGGCAAATTAGTCCGGGTTTTTAATTTGAATATATAACTGTAAGAGTAGATTTCACCTCTGAGTAGCGGTTGATTGGAGTGCAAGACGAAGACTCCTGCGAGAGAAGTGGCCAATGTAAGATCTGTCTAGCTCCAGTGGTCTGCTCCCATTTGAAAATTAACCTTCGACTTTTGAGGCAAAAAGCGCCTCTAAAGTCGAAGAACATTTTTCAAAGGGAGCAAAACGCCCACTTCCCACTGTTCGAACACGCAGGAGCTTTGGCCCCGAGAAGGCTTACGGGCTACCTGCGGAAAGCGAAGTCTTGCACGGAAATCAATAGCGGCATTAAAAACTGGAACTGATATTGTTCCTCATTAGTTGAAGAGTTCTTCGTTATGTCCCACCCTCTACTTATCGGAAATGGAAAGAACTCTTCCTAAAAAAGGAGATTTCATTATGGTAGAATAATAGTAACTTCTCATGTACGGGGGTTACGTAATGAAACGCATACTCATCTTCCTCACCATCATCACCTCATCAATCATCATCTGGAAGCAAACACAAGCGAGCTATAGTGGTGTACCCTTAAAACATTCACCCATAAATACCGCACTCCAACTTCAGTCGGCCGGACAGCTTGAAAACATCGTGTTGCTGCCGGAGACAGAGTACGATCAAAAAGAAGCGATTGCAATCATTGAGAGACTCGATCATATCAATCCCGGCTTATTGACCGATATAGAAGACAAAGAAATAAAAGTACGATTATTTCAACAAAAATTAACCGATTTTTCGAGCACAAGCCACTTGAAAGGAGTTACCCCAAGAGGGTACACTAATAAAAGTACAACGTGGGATGAAGTACCTGGAATAGGCGGATCCAAACTTGTCCTAGTAAAGATCGGTCACAGTGAGAAGGGGAAGGGGCACAATTCCATCAACCTCGAACTGCATGAAATCGCCCATAGCATCGACCGGTATATCTTGACGGATCCTTATTCGGAGATGGCGTTCCTCTCTGTATGGAAGCGGGAGGCACCGCTGTTATTCCCTGATCAGGCGTACTTCATCGACTATCGTGAAGAATATTTTGCCGAGACATTTGCCATGTACTTCCTCGACACGGAATCTAGAAACCTATTAAAAAAGAAAGCTCCCTCAACTTACAGTTACTACCAATCGATGTTCTAGAAGGTGGACAACATTGCTAGAGAAGGACGTTAGGACATAGCCCGGTACCTTCTGCTGTTTTTATTACTCTAGCTCTGTTGAATGTTTTCCCGATCCTAGCTATTGCACAGAAATACACAGCGGTATTTAACAGAGCCGTTACACTTAAACAACCGAACGCATTAAGCTATACCAAAATGGAACAGGAGTGATCATTGTGAAACACGATGAATTTGAATACCTGGATATGTGCCGTCATGTCCTTCTGAATGGCCATGAAAAAGAGGATCGGACAGGTACTGGCACACGTTCGGTTTTCGGCTATCAAATGAGGTTCGACCTCCAAAAAGGGTTCCCACTCTTGACCACTAAGCGGGTTCCTTTCAAACTTGTGGCGAGCGAATTGCTCTGGTTCATCAAAGGAGATACAAATATCCGTTACCTACTGGAGCACAATAACAACATATGGAACGAATGGGCATTCAAGAATTGGATAGAAAGCCAGGACTATCAGGGCCCTGATATGAAGGATTTCGGCCTCAGGAGCCAGCAGGATGAAGAATTCAATGAGAAATACAAAAAGGAAATGAACGAATTCAAAGAGCGGATCCTTCAGGATGATGCATTTGCTGCGAGATACGGGGAACTAGGTCCCGTATACGGAAAGCAATGGCGTGCATGGGAAACGACACAAGGGGATACGATTGATCAGCTGAAGGACCTTATCCAACAGATTAAAGATAATCCTGACTCAAGGCGATTGATCCTGTCGAGTTGGTCACCTGAATTCGTCCCGATGATGGGGTTGCCGCCTTGTCATACCCTATTCCAGTTTTATGTGGCAGACGGTAAGTTGAGTTGCCAGCTGTACCAACGTAGCGGAGATATCTTCCTGGGAATCCCTTTCAACATTGCAAGCTATGCGTTATTGACTCACCTGATTGCTCACGAATGCGGGCTCGAAGTCGGCGATTTCGTCCATACGATCGGAGATGCCCATATCTATACAAATCACATTGAGCAAATCGAGACACAGTTAAAGCGCGAGCCAAGAAGTTTTCCTCGTTTGAACATAAAGAGTGAAGTGAATTCGGTGTTCGAAGTGGAGATGGATGATCTCGAGATCGAAGGCTATGATCCGCACCCTGCGATCAAGGCACCGGTTGCAGTATAAGCAAATGATGACGATTTAGTCGAGAGGGGAAGTGAGTGTTATGATCTCTTTTATCGTAGCGATGGACAAGAATTCTGCAATAGGAAAGAATAATGAGCTCCCATGGCATTTGCCTGCGGATTTAGCTTTCTTTAAAAAAGTCACAATGGGCAGTCCGATCGTGATGGGAAGGAAAACCCATGAATCGATCGGAAAGGCTTTACCTGGTAGAGAAAACATTGTCATCACAAGGGATAAGCAGTACGAAGCGGAAGGCTGCACCATCATCCATTCCATTGAAGAAATCACAGCAGTTGCACCAAATGTGCAGGATGAGGTGTTCGTTATCGGAGGTGCGGAGATTTTTAAAGAAGCATTTCCCCATGCGGATCGCCTATATCTTACATTGATTGAAGATGAGTTTGATGGGGACACGTTCTTCCCACCATTCAATCGTGATGAATGGGATGTAATCAGTAGGGAGAAAGGCCCGAAGGATGAGAAGAATCCTTATGACTACTATTTTATGATATTGGATCGAAAGCAATAAAGGGTACTTTTAGACCTCTCCAGCGAAAATCCAGGAGAGGTCTTTTAGCGTTTGGATTTTGAGGGGGATGTTTGATATGGAAATTTTCTTTTTAGCTATGGTCGTAAACAAAAAACAGCCCTTAGGCTGTTCTTTTGATAAATTATACTTGACAGCTTGTTGAACTGAGACAAATACTAGCCCCCGATACCAAACTATACATAGAACAAAACGCAAAAATACATGCAGCCACTGCCTGCAAGCACGAATAAATGCCAGATGGCATGGTTGTATGGGAGCTTATTCCAAACATAGAATACGGCTCCGATTGAATACAGTACCCCTCCAGCCAATAACAGCGAGAAGCCTGCACCTGTCAAACTGAAATATAGCGGTTTGACGGCAATGATGACAAGCCAACCCATCACAAGATAGAAGAGGGTCGAAACGATTTGATATCGCTGTACAAAGTAGCATTTAAACACGATGCCAACGATTGCAAGCCCCCAAACAATCCCGAAAAGGGTCCATCCAAGTGCTCCCTTTACGCTTACGAGCATAAAAGGCGTGTAGGTCCCGGCAATCAGTACATAGATTGCTGAGTGATCGAGAATGGCGAAGATATTCTTGACTTTCGATGGTTTAAAACTATGTAGCAGCGTTGAGAATAGATACAGAAGAATCATGGAAGCGCCGAATATCGTAAAGCTGACGATATGCCAAGGAGTGCCTCTTTCAATCGAGAATAAGACAAGCATGACCAAGGCCGGGATGCTTAAGATCAACCCGATGCCGTGAGTGATGGCGTTGGCGATTTCTTCTTTCCAATTTGAATAATCAAAATCATAGGTCAAGTGCACGCACCCTTTCAGTAGAACAATATGGTAATGTGTATTAATCTTATGCCTCTTTTCAGGATTCTGCAACCATTAAACATTATCCTGGTATTTTTAAAATGGATTGTTTGAATTCCAAGACATTCTTAGCATTTCCATTGTGGTGTCCACCTATCATGACAGGTGTTCTTGATGTACAATTAAAGAAAGATATTCGATTATAATGAGGTGATCCATATGTGCGGAAGATTTTCCTTGACCACTCCTCTTGAAGAATTAATACGTCAATTCATGATTGATGAATACATTGAAGATACGGCCCCGCGATATAATATCGCGCCATCACAAAAAATTTTATCACTCATTTCTCATGATGGAAAACGGAAAGCGGGGCATACGACCTGGGGACTTGTTCCTTCCTGGGCAAAGCGGGATAAGTGGAAACCGCTCATCAATGCGCGGAGTGAAACACTTCTTGAAAAACCAAGTTTTCGTTCATTGGTCCATAAAAAAAGGATGGTCATCTTTTCGGATGGATTTTATGAATGGAAACCAGGGGACTCAGGAAAGAGACCGGTCCGTTTCCAGCTTAAAAGCGAAAAGCCGTTTGTATTTGCAGCCCTCTGGGACAGGAGTGAGGATGGACTGGTGACATCGACGATCTTGACGACCGAGGCCAATGCGGTTGTAAGTCCGGTGCATAACAGGATGCCGGTCATTCTGCACGACAATGAGCAAATCGACATGTGGCTTGACCCAAAACATTCATTCGGGGAAGCATCCACGCTCCTTAAGCCATACCCTGAAACCAAGATGAAGAGCTATGGGGTATCAACACTTGTGAATTCTCCAAAGAATGATGTGAAAGAATGCATAGAACCCGCTGACTCCTGATTAACCACCGCGTGTTGGAATGAATGATGGTAAGACGTATGAGCCCAATTATCCATCATGTCCCCTCCGTTCATTTCACGAAAAAAAATTCGGATATTGCAGGATTAGACATTTTGTGCAGGTGTTTTGCTGTATAATAGAGACATAATCGGGTATAAAAGAGGATTGATACTTTGCTGACAAAAACCATTGAGTTCAAATCAAAGTATGGAAGGAAAGTCAAAATCTTAGAAGTTCCTGTATTAAAGGAAGACAGCCCGCTCTATTTCAGAGTGAATCTGAAACTGAATGCATTCATTTCGAAGATCCAGAAGGAATCTCCTCCTCGTAAATCCGTTTTCAGTTTTAGGGAATACTTGAAAAACACGATGAAATGGTCTGATTATGAACGAATTTATCACTCTGAAGAATTGAAAAATAATGCGTGATCAACGGGGCGGAGTCCAGGGTTTTTACAAACTTTGGACTCGGCTTCTTTTTAAGAGAAGTGTGGCAAAGTTTCGGTATTAATTGAAGGAAGGCACGAACAATTGTTAAAATCTATTTTAATCCTGTCTTATAAACGTTATAATACAATGGATATGGTAGAAGGATGTGGCAAAATTGAGCAAAATTAAAATCGTAACAGATTCAACAGTTGATTTAACAGATGATGAAATAAAAGAATTAGACATTCACGTAGTTCCTTTATCGATTACGATTGATGGAGAAACGTTTTTAGATAGGGTTGATTTGACTCCTTCAGCATTTCTTGACAAGATGAAAGCTTCCGATGAGCTTCCTAAAAGTTCACAGCCACCTACAGGAGCATTTCTTGAATTATATGATGAACTCGGGAAGGATGGTTCGGAAGTCGTCTCTATCCACATGACGGGTAATATGAGCGGTACTGTACGATCAGCAGAGTCCGCGGCAGAAATGTCTGAATCCCGTGTGACAGTTGTTGATTCCAGATTCATTTCCAGGGGCTTGGCATTTCAGGTGTTGGAAGCAGCCTCACTTGCAAAACAGGGGAAATCGCTTGAGGACATTCTGGCTGCGATCGAGGAGATCCGTAACAAAACGAATTTGTTCGTAGTCGTCGATACCCTTGAAAACCTTGTGAAAGGCGGGAGGATCGGGAAGGGCCGCGCCATGATCGGTTCGCTCCTCAATATAAAGCCTATCGCTTCCCTGGCTGGTGGCGAATATACGCCTGTTGCCAAGGTCCGCAGTCACTCACAGGTAGTAAAATATCTCTCCAATCAATTCGTTGAAGACGTTAAGGGAAAAACGATACGAGGGGTTGGACTGGTCCACGCTGACGGGTTGAAGCTTGCGCAAAGTTTGAAAAATAAAATCATCGAAAAAACCGGATTTGAAGATTTCGATATTGCCGAAACGACACCAATCATCAGCACCCACACAGGAATCGGTGCGATCGGGTTCATGTATTATACTGACTAATGGAAACGGCGGGGGCTTGCCCTTCGCCGTTTTTGAACATACACGGAAGGTCGTGTCCCTATGAGGATTCAATTTTCTATCTTTTTACATATACTACTATAGGCAAGTGGTTACTTCCTGCCAAAAAGGGCTCGATGAAACCAGTTTACAATTTTGTTATGTATGCTTAACAGTGGTTTTACGTATAAGTTGTCGTGATATAATAAGATTATACCGTAAGCGAGGTGAAGAATATGAAAAGAATAGCATTCTTCTTGCTTGCTTTTGTCCTTCTCTTATCCGGTTGCTCCTTGGAAGAAGCAGCCAACCATGTAACAAGGGAAGTTTCCTTGTGGGAAAAAGAAAAGCCGAATGAAGACTTTATACCTAAAAATTTGAAGATCGTGTCCATTGGTGACTCCCTCACACAGGGTGTAGGGGACAGTACGAAAAGCGGAGGATACGTCCCATTTCTCAAAGATCATTTGGAGTCACTCGAAGGGATCAATCATGCCCAGTTCCATAATTATGGCGTGAGGGGCAATCGAACAGATCAGCTTCTCAAACGATTAAAAGATGAGAACGTGAAACAATCGATTGAAAAAGCAGACATGGTCATGATCACGATTGGCGGTAACGATGTGATGAAGATTTTCAGGGAAAACCTCTCACATCTAAGGTTAGAAGTCTTTCAGGAGGAGAAAGGCTTGTATCAGTCCAGGCTCGATCAGATCTTTCAAACGATCAGATCCTACAATAAAGACGCGGGCATTGTTCTTGTAGGGCTTTATAACCCTTTCAATAGCTGGTTTTCCGATATTGATGAAGTGAACCAGATCATCACCAATTGGAACAGTGCCAGTGAAGAAGTGTTGAGCCGTTACGACAAGACCCTTTTCGTAAGAATAGATGATTTATTCATCGATACTGGCGATACGCTATTATTTGAAGACTATTTCCATCCGAATGATGAAGGATACAAGTTAATTTCAGACCGTATGTTTAAGAGTCTGTCACAAGGGGAAACAATTGCAAGACTGACAAACGAATAAACCATATTCAGTAAGAAGAGGAGAAGCCACGATGAAGAACAAGTGGAAGGTAGCTTTCTTTACCTTATTGGGTGCATTGATTTTGGGACTCGTGATCATTTTATCGATGGTTTTTGCCCCTATTAAGGATGAAGAACTGCCTGATCAAAAAGTAAAAGATAACGAGGTAGGGTTCGATATCCGGTCCAATAAAGATGACCTGAACCTCATCATTAAGCATTATATAGAAGAGGAAGGGCTTAAAGGCCCGGTCGATTATGATGTGCAGCTGAAGGATGACGTGGAGTTACATGGATCAGTCCCTGTATTCTCGACGAACATCGACGTCGAGTTAAAGTTTGAACCGAAAGCACTTGATAATGGAGACATACTTCTAAAGCAGAAGTCGATCTCTGTCGGTTCACTTAATTTGCCGGTTTCGTACGTGATGAAGGTCATCAGGGATTCATATCAGTTCCCTGACTGGGTGAAGATTCAGCCAAATGACGAATTGATCTATGTCTCATTGCAGGAAATGAAATTAAAGAGTGATATCAAAGTGAGAGCGAAGGAATTTGATTTAAAGGAAGATAACATCATGTTCCGTCTATTGGTGCCGGTGGATCGGGCTCAATAAGTACGAAAGGATGACCGCATGCGGTCATCCTTTTTTTCTATCCTTTCAGAAGCAGGACTTCAAGTTCCGGAGTCCCTTCAACCAAGCCTACAGCTACTACCGTATAAGATTGGTTAGGTTCAAGTTTGACATTGGGGATATCGAGTACCTTATCCTTCGTGCCTGCCTTTCTGGCTTCAAGATTGACTGTCATCGGAGTGAGTGTTAAATAGTCTGACGCTTCTTTATACGAAATGTCAGCAAAGACCGTGTCCCCTCCCTTGACGCCGATGTCGACCGATGGGGCATCGGGTGAAAGGTGGATGAACTTGAGCTTTGTCTCCCCCGGAGGTACAGCGGGATCATCGAGATAAGGTAGGAGCTGCAGCTTATTGGATGTCCCTGCTGCTGCCAGGGTGTAAACTTTTCCTGGTTCGATTTTCACTTTTTTACTGATCAAGGTACTGACCCCCGTACCGGCTGGATAAATGTCGATATGATATTTTCCTGCAGGAAGAGTCAGATAGTCGCTGATATCCTTGAATGCCACATCCCTTAATACCCGATTCGCGTTGATATACACATCAACGTTCGGTGCATCCGGGACAGCATGAAGCACACGTACATAAGATGGTTGACTGGCACGGTAAATGTCCATCTGTTGCTCCCTGATTGCAGCATTCATATACTTCAAATGCTTTTGATAGAAATGGATATGTTTCGAGGGGTCATTGTATTTATAATATCCTGATAACAAATCATACATGGCCGCTTTATTTAATAATTCCTGTTGTTTATTCATCACGTTCTCCCCTTTTAACGTTCTCGCCACAATAGATTATGCTTATAATGAAAAATGGTGAAAATACCTATACTGAATGAACAGGAGTTTAAGTGAAATAGCTCTATTCGCAACGTTAGTTGTTACTTGAATATCTTTGTTAAACACCGCTGTTGATTTCCGTGCAAGACTTCGATACCCACAGAAAGCGAGTACCGTACGTGGAGCGCAAATGAACCACTGCTTCCTTCTTCAAAAGCAACAAAGTTTACGGAAATAGTCAATAAAATAAAAAAATTCTTGAAATAGTCCATCATATAGGAGATAATGGAACTATCAAATTGAAAGCGGGTGATGTGTTATGAGAAAGTCTATGGGAATGTACAAACGATTAAATGAACATAATGTCTCTGCATGTCAACAAACCGCTTTATCCGGGAATTCTTTTTAGAGGTGTCAATATACCCTAAATGTAAAATCCGTTGGCGTGCAGAGCGCTGATGGATTTTTTTAATTTTAGGGAGGATTCACATTTGAATACGATAAGAAAACGCATTTTCACTAATAAAGTAGAAGAGTTAAATGACGCACAGATGAATATTAACGGATTGGGCAGGATCGTGACTGAGCAGAAAGGGGCCTATATGGTCATGACCCATGATGAGGATATCCTTTGTAAGATTTCCGGAAGACTCCACTTCGAAACGATCAACAGGGATGGGTTGCCCGCAGTGGGTGACTGGGTGAAACTCAATAAAGAAGGTCGTGTCATAGAAGGGCTGCTACAAAGGAATAGTAAGTTCTCAAGGAAGAAGGCAGGCCTTGAAGCTGAGGAACAGATCATTGCGGCAAACATCGATACCATCTTCATCCTTTCATCACTGAATGACGACCTGAATATCGGCCGATTGGAACGATACCTGTTACTGTGCTGGGAAAGTGGAGCGAACCCGGTTATCGTGCTGACGAAAGCTGACGCGTGCGAGACAGCAGAAGAGAAGAGAATAGAGGTGAAGGAAAAACTGTTCGGGGTGAACGTGATCAATATCAGCTCCGTTACTGGGGATGGGATTGATGACCTCAGACCTTTCCTCGAGCTGGGGAAAACGGTGGCATTGGTAGGCTCATCGGGTGTCGGTAAGTCGACGTTGACGAACCTTCTTATGGACTCGATCGTCCAGAAAACAAAAGAAGTCAGGGAAAGCGATGATAAAGGGAGACATACAACCACCCACAGGGAATTATTCCTTCTTGAGAATGGGGCTTCCATCATTGATACGCCTGGGATGAGGGAGATCCAGCTTTGGCAGGGGCAGGAAGGACTTTCCACGCAGTTCGGTGATATTGAAGAAATTGCGCTCGCATGCAAATTCAAGGATTGCTCACATGAAGAGGAGCCCTTATGCCGGATTCGTGAAGCCATCCAATCAGGCGAATTGGACGAAACGCGACTTCTTCAATATAAAAAGCTGCAAAGAGAGATTGCTTATACGGAGAGAAGAGGGAATAAGAGGCTTGAATCGCTGGAACGAAAGAAATGGAAAAGCATCGGAAAGCAACGGAAAATGAAATGATGGAGTGAAATCGGTCCGGCGTATGCCTGGATCGATTTTTTGCTTTCGGTTTACTTTCTTTTAATTTTTCGCCTCAATGAGTTAAAATTTCTTACAAAGGGAAAAGTTTATATATCACGAAGAAAGGTATGATGAAGATGTCGAATGAAGGTGCTTATCAAAAAGCTACTTTTGCCGGAGGATGCTTCTGGTGCATGGTGAAACCGTTTGATGAACAACCTGGCATAGAGAGTGTCATCTCGGGCTACACAGGAGGTAGTACTCCAGATCCGACTTATCGTGAAGTGTGTTCAGAGACGACAGGGCATTTTGAGGCTGTCCAGATTGAATACGATCCTGAAAAATTCCCATATGAACAATTACTGGAGGTCTATTGGCAGCAGATCGATCCCACAGATCCAGGCGGTCAGTTCTTTGATAGGGGACATTCCTATAAGACTGCAATCTTCTACCATGATGACACTCAGAAAGAACTTGCCGAGAAATCGAAGCGGGCGCTTGAACAATCGGGGAAATTCAAGAAACCGATCGTGACGCAGATCCTGCCGGCAAGTGAATTTTACCCTGCTGAAGAGTACCATCAGGATTACTATAAGAAAAATCCGGTGCATTACGACCGATATAGCCGTGGATCCGGAAGAGTGGCTTTCAAACATGAACATTGGGGTGAGGACAGTTGAAGGATAAAAAAGATTTAAAGAAAAAGCTATCGCCGATTCAATATGAAGTGACACAGAATAATGGGACGGAGCCTCCGTTCAGGAATGAATATTGGAATGAATTTGAAGATGGGATATACGTGGATATCGTTTCCGGGAAGCCACTATTCAGTTCCAAGGATAAATACGATGCAGGATGTGGGTGGCCAAGCTTCACGAAGCCGATCGATGATGAGGAAATTGAACAGAAAGAAGACCGGAGTCATTTCATGGTCAGGACCGAAGTGAGAAGCAAGTCGGGTGAATCCCATCTCGGGCATGTGTTCGATGATGGACCGGGTCCGACGAAACTGCGGTACTGCATCAATTCTGCAGCGCTCAGATTCATCCCTTATGACAAGCTTGATGAAGAAGGGTACAGTGCCTATAAAAAACTATTCTGATATCCATATCAGTTGTGAGATGTTTCACATATGTGCTAGGATATGGTGAGCATGTTTATAGAAGAGTACATATGTGTATATAGTGACCATAGGAAGGTGAAGACGTTATGTTCAAAAAATTATTCGGAAAAAAAGAAGAAGCTCCTAAAACCGTTATTGCATCTGCACCATTGACTGGTACAGTCAAGTCATTGGATGAAGTCCCTGATCCGGTATTCTCTCAAAAGATGATGGGGGATGGGATCGCCATCGAGCCTACTGATGGAAAAGTGGTTTCACCAGTGGATGGAGAGATCATGCAGCTATTCCCTACGAAGCACGCTGTCGGGATCAAAGCGAAGAATGGAGCAGAGATTTTGATCCACATCGGTCTTGAGACGGTTTCCATGAATGGTGAAGGGTTTGAAGCACATGTTGCAGAGGGGGCGAAGGTTAGTAAAGGGGATGCCCTCATCACCTTCGATCTTGAATTGGTAAAAGAAAAAGCCAAAAGTACCATTACACCCATCATTCTTACCAATGGGGACAACATGGCTGATTTAGTGAAGAAAGAGGCAGTGTCAGTCTCTGCAGGACAAGAGGAAGTTCTTGAAATCTCAGCTAAATAAATGTGAAAAAGGTGAACCATCGTCGATTTCATGACGATGGTTCACCTTTTTAGGTCTCAGCACTTAAAAAATATCATTTACGATTCTTTCTTTGAGGCCATGCCCCCGGACAAGATGAATTTCATTGCTTCCTCGGATTTGATATCGAGGATTTCGATGTCTTCCTTAGGAATCAGGAATGTCATGCCAGCTACTTGAAACGTTTGTGGGATGTAGACGGCAACATGGCCAATAAGGTCATCGTGCAGGTCATGAAGGTTTTCAGTCGTGATGAATCCAAGGCACTTCATATTCGTACCTGGCATTGTGACCAAGGCTACCTTGGAGAATGACTTTTTATCCCCGACAAACGAGTGGATCGTATCTTTGATGACCGAATAGATGGTTTTGACGAAAGGGATTTTATTGAGCACAATATCCACGAGGCTGATGATCGCACCGGTGATGAATTTAGTCGATAACCAACCTAGCAAGGTCAACAGGATGATGGTTGCGAGAAGGCCGATACCAGGGACATAATTTTCGTCCAAGTATGGCTTCATGATGTTTCCAAGCAGGCTATCGAGAAAAACGAACATCTTATATACGACATATATGACTAACGCAATCGGGACGATTGTTAAGATCCCATTCAATAACGATTTTATAAACCACTTCATTTCATAAGCTCCTCTTCATATGCAATTTCTTATAAGTTAATCTTAGTATAGTAAAAAGATGTAGAGGTGAAAAGTTTTCTTTGTGGGCAAAATGGGCAAATGCACAAACAGTGGCCGGGCACTTTACATACAATTACATTGTAAATAAAAAATGAGGAGAGATATGTATGTATAAAGGTGCTGTAGAATCTGCTCAAACTCCAATGTATCCAGGATACGGATACCCAGTTGCCGGAGTAGGTTGCGGAAATAGTTTCGCTTTGATTGTTGTATTGTTCATTTTGTTAATCATCATCGGTGCAGTTTGTTACTGCGGAAGATAATTGGATAAATGAAAATGACTTGAGGTGCTGATATTTAGGTGCCTCTGATTGTTTAAAAGAAAAGTTTCAGTTGAAGATGAAAAGTAACAGTTCTAGATGAGCATTTGGTTCATGTCGCAAGAATAACAAAAAACGCCGGGGCAATTTCATTTGCCCCGGCGTTTTTTGTTATTCTTTCAGCTTTGCTGAAAGGCGAGTGAAACGTTCGATTCACTCGAATGCACCAAAAGGTTACTACATAGTAAACGGCTTATATCTTGAAGCTGGATACGAGTTCCTTTAGTTTTTCTGCTTGTTGAGATAGTTCAGAAGCGCTTGCGGTCACTTCTTGCATGGCAGCGGATCCTTGTTCGGATGCTGCTGCGGTTGTTTCGGTGTTGGCTGCAGTGGCCGCTGCGATTTCGTTCACTTGTGCAAAGGAAGTGGATACTTCCTGGCTTAGGTCTAGAGTGGCTTGGATATGATCGACCATTTCATTCACAACGACGGTCGTTTTGTTGGTCTGGTTCAGTATGTCCTCTAGTGAAGCATTCGTCTCATTGGTGATTTCAACACCAGCAATGACTTCCTTCACACCTTCTGAATTCTGTTTGATGATGACGTTGACCTCTTCCTGGATGCTATGCACGATTTCCGTCACACCTTTTGCAGCCTTTTGAGACTGCTCGGCAAGCTTTCTGACTTCATCTGCCACAACGGCAAAGCCGCGTCCGTGTTCACCTGCCCGTGCCGCCTCGATGGCAGCATTCAGAGCCAATAGGTTTGTTTGCTCTGCAATATCGGTGATGGTTCCAATGATGGTCGTGATTTGGGCAGAACGTTTTCCGAGAGCTTCGACGGTTTCACTTGTGGTGGCCATGGTCTCTTCAATGTTCATCATCTTTGAGGAAGAAGCTTGAACGGACTTACCGCCTTTCTCTGCGACCTTTCTCATATCATTGGCTGTCTGCTTCACCAAATCAGCTTGTTCGAAAAGAAATCGTGCGGCCTCTTCCAGGCTGTTCATCTTTTCGAATGAAGTCGACATCTTCATCGTTGTCTGATCAGTGCCGGCAGCAATTTCACTTGAAGTCTCTGCAATCGAGTTAATGGTCCTTGATGTCTCCTCGGCGGAGGCAAGCAATTGTTGTGAGCTTGCAGATACATTTTCCGCCATCTCGGACACTTGCCTTACAAGGACTGCGATTCCTTCGATAAGTTGGTTCGTATCAGAGGCAAGTCCCGCTAATTCGTCTTTGGACTTTACCCGGATCCGTTTGGTCAGATCTCCACCTGCACTGGCGATCTCGAGGATCGAGCGGCTGATTTTTCCGACATTGGTTTTGATATTATTCGAAAGGATGAACCCGAAGAATACCGCCAATAACACCGAAAACGCAGATAATCCGATTGTCACCATCTTAGAAAGGATGACTTGTTGATGCAGTGAATCAATCCTTTCTTCCAGGTCTTTTTGCTGGTCGACGACAATCATATCAACATAGGAGCGGATTCCATCAAGGTATTTTTTTCCGGTTCCCGATTCAACGAGCGTAGCGGCTTTCTCGAGCCCGCTATCTTTCCTCGTTTCGATGACCCGGTCGACGAATTGAATCCAAAATCCATATTGCTTATTGATTTTGTCCAGCTTATCAAGCTGTTCCTGGTCATCTTTCAATAATGCTTCAAGATCTTTAAAGTGGTTTTCGATCTGGTTCTTCCCATTCCCATATGGTGCAAGGAACCCTGTAGCACCGGTGATCACAAACCCTTGCTCCCCGATTTCAATGTCGTTCAGTACCTTGGAAAGATCTTTGACCTTCGTATCGACTTGCATATCGTAATCTATCAAGGTATCAATCTCGCTTTCCAATTTCATCATATTGAAATAGGAAGTTGAGGCGAGAATCAATAAGACAATGGTCAGTAACCCGAAAGAAAGGACCACTTTACCTCGGATGGTCCTGAAATATGTAAATGGTCCGCCACTTTTTATCTTTTTTGCACCGTTTGTCTTTTTCTTCTTTTTTTCCTTAGGCTTTTTGACTGATGATTTAATCGTTTTCTTGAACACTGCATCCCCCTCCTGGACGTGTAAAAAGTAGCATCTAAGGATGAACTTACCATTATTTTAACCATATTATCCTGATTAATCTAGTCTATTTAGCTACTTTGTGTCGAATTTTTGAGAATTTTATCAAAGTTTCAAAAAAGCGTATAAAATATTCATATTTAATGTTATTGTTCGCTTTTATGGAGACGAAGCAGGTGCGTTTTCTGGTTAAGATGCATGAACACAATGGATGGGGTGGTTAGTGGAAGAAGGTCACCTTTTGTCTATGAGAAAGACGAACGTTGTGAATTATAAATAAAACGTTTTAGCGCGAATATGAATGGGTCTTTAGAACCATATGGTGAGTGGTGATTCCATACCCCTGAAATTGGCATTTTTTCGAAAAGCGAAGAAAGATTCCTATTTCTGAACATATGCATGTAAGTAAGGGATCTTCAAGATAGATTTTGATTCTTCAGGAGGGAGAATATGCCTCATTCACATTTGATTAAACCCTTGATCGGCGATCATTATCCGATGATCGATTATGGCAAGGGTGTTTATTTGTATGATACGACTGGGAAGGAATATCTTGACGCTTGTTCCGGTGCCGTGACGGCTAATTTGGGACATGGTATGGAGGAAATCATTCAATCGATTGTGGAACAGGGGAGCAAGGTGGCATTCGTGTATCGTTCTCAATTCAGTAATCAGCCTGCCGAGGAACTCGCTGAATATCTTTATAAAAAAACGGGATATCCTTGGAGTTTCTTCGTCAACAGTGGTTCCGAGGCGGTTGAGACGGCAATTAAAATCGCACTGCAACATTGGCAGGAAAAGGGGAAGCCAAAGAAGCGGAGGATCTTGTCCAGGTGGTTAAGTTACCATGGCATAACGTTCGGTGCACTGTCCGCTTCGGGGCACCCGCATAGGAGGGAACGGTTCGATTCAATGATCGGGGATTGGCCGACAGTTGAGCCCCCGTATTGTTCTAACTGTCCTTTCGGTAAATCATATCCTTCCTGCGATCTTGCATGTGCGAATCAGCTGGATACCATGATCGAGAGGATCGGGGGAGAGAATATCGCAGCCTTTATTGCAGAACCAATCATAGGTGCAGCAGGCGGTGCGATCACTCCACCAGGCGATTATTATTCCAGGATCAAAGAGATCTGTGAACGGCATGAAATTTTATTCATTTCGGATGAAGTAATGACTGGATGTGGGAGGACCGGGACGTTCCTGGCACTTGAGCAATGGGGCGTGCAAGCGGATATCACGGCAGTCGGGAAAGGGTTGAGCGCAGGTTACGCCCCCATTGCAGCCACCCTTATTTCCGACCGTATCATGGAGCCCATTCTTGAAGGGACAAGAGTCATCATGAGCGGACACACATACAGTGGGAATCCTCTATCTTCATCTGCGGCACTCGCTGTACTGAAGCTGATTGATTCAGAGAACATCATCGATGGAGTGGAGGGGAAAGGCACTTATCTGAGGAATCTATTAAATAAATTAAAAAATGAGTTTTCCTTCATCCTTGAAATCAGGGGAAAAGGTCTCTTATTGGGAATGGAATTCAGTACCTTTGGAAGTGCGAATGGAAGCGCGGTTACATCTTCGATTGTGAATGCAGGAGTCGAGAACGGGGTGCTTCTTTACCCGGCTTCTGCAGGGATTGACGGAAGAAGGGGGGCAGCCATCATCATATCGCCTCCCCTCAATTGTTCGAAACGGGAGCTTGAAGAAATTTATAAAAGATTGCGTGCCACTTTTCAATCAGTGGAGAAGCAGTGGAAGGGGGACGGTGAATGTCTGGACAGCTGAACAAAGTATGCAGCTATGAACAGATCGAGTCGTTTTTCTTTCATGATATGACCCTGATGTTTGGGGGATTCGGGGGAGTTGGTTCCCCGCCGACGATTATTAAATGCATTCTTGATTGGGGAATAAAGGACATTACGATCATTGGAAATGACACAGGATTCCCACATATCGGCATTGGTCAGTTGATTGCAGCTGACAGGGTCAAGAAAGTGATTGCCTCTCACATCGGGTCCAATCCAATTGCCGGAAGGTTGATGAGTGAAGGGGAGCTTGATGTGGAGTTTTCACCACAGGGGATATTGGCGGAAAGAATCAGAGCAGGGGGAGTCGGACTGAAAGGGATCGTGACAGAAATCGGCCATGATGATCCGTATTTAAACAAAGGAAAGAAAAAGCTAGAAATAGACGGTGTTTCCTATTTGTTCGAGTCTGCCTTGACCGCACGGGTGGGCATTATCTATGCAAAGAAATCTGATCCATTCGGTAATCTTGTATATGACAAGAGTGCAAGGAACACGAACCCTCTGGTTGCCATGGCATCGGATATCACCATCGTGGAGGCGGAGGAAATCGTCGAAAGTGGAGAGCTCGATCCCGAAGAGGTCGTGACTTCTGGTGTATTTGTCGATCATATTGTGCCTTCTAAAGGAGTCGACTGGAAATGGATATGGGAATAAAGAACAAGTTGGCAAAGAGGGCCGCAAAGGAGGTGAAGGAAGGGATGGTCGTCAATCTCGGTATCGGCATCCCTTCGCTCGTCCCTAATCACCTTCCTTCAGGGTTTGGAGTGACCTTTCACTCGGAAAACGGAATCGTTGGGATAGGACCTGCACCCGTAAAGGGTACAGAAGACGAAAACCTCTGCAACGCAGGGGGCTTTCCTGTTTCTTTGGTGAAAGGGGGCAGCTACACGGACAGCGCGGCCGCTTTTGCGATGATCAGGAGGGGGAAAATCGACCTTACCATTCTTGGGTCACTTGAAGTGAGTGAGAAGGGAGATTTGGCCAATTGGATCATCCCCGGTAAGAAGGTGCCGGGGATGGGCGGTGCGACCGAGCTTGCTTCGAGGGCGAGAAGGGTGATCGTATTGATGACTCACTTGGATAAACATCAAAAGAGCAAATTAGTCAAAGAGTGTTCGCTTCCTTTGACGGCAAGACAATGCGTCTCCATGGTTATCACCGATCGTGGCGTATTCACCATCGATCATGGTCGTTTGACGTTAATTGAACTATTTCGACCTTATACGTTGGAAGAAATCAAAGATTCTACAGAAGCTGATTTTACGGTAAGCCCGGGGCTGCAATTCATTGAATGAATCATTCGGGATGGGAGGGATCGTGTTGAATGAAGTCCATCGTCTCATCAAAGAAAAGATAGAGGAAAAAAAGAAAGGTACAGTCGAACTTCTTCAAAAGCTTGTCCAGGAAGACAGTGTCAGAGGGAATGAATATAAGGCCCAGGCGGTCATTATTGAGAAGTGCAGGGAATTGGGGATGGAGTTAGATATATGGGAAGTAAAAGAGGAAGAGGTAATTGATCATCCTTTATTTAGGTGTGACCGGAAGAGTTTCAAGGGAAATCCCAACCTTGTCGCAATCAGGAAGGGATCTGGCGAGGGCAGGAGCCTTATTTTGAATGGTCATATCGACGTTGTTCCAGAAGGCGATAAAGCCGATTGGAAGTATGATCCCTATAGTGGGAAAGTCGAGGGTGGAAAGCTCTATGGGAGAGGTTCGACAGACATGAAGGGAGGGACCTCGGCCTTGCTTCTGGCGATCGAAGTGATCAATGATCTGGACATTCCGCTTAAAGGGGACATCATCTTTCAAAGTGTAATCGAAGAAGAAAGTGGTGGAACAGGGACCCTGGCTGCTTTAGCAAGGGGCTATAAAGCCGATGGCGCCATCATTCCAGAACCTACAAATATGAAGATCTTCCCGAAACAACAGGGATCCATGTGGTTCCGGGTTGTTGTGAAAGGGAAAGCGGCACACGGGGGAACAAGATATGAAGGTGTCAATGCGATTGATCATGCGTATACGGTCATCTCGGCCCTGAAAGATCTGGAGGTGGAACGAAATAAACAGATCGATGACCCCCTTTATAAAAACGTCCCCATCCCGCTTCCCATCAATATCGGAAAAATAGAGAGTGGTAAATGGCCCTCATCCGTTCCAGATTTGGCGATGATCGAAGGAAGGGTAGGTGTTGCTCCCTGGGAAACGATGGATAAAGTGGAAAGGGAGGTTGAGCAGTGTCTCACAGCTTTGTCTAAGGTGGATGGGTGGTTTGAGAATCATCCTGTTGAAATTGAATGGTTTGGGGGGCGCTGGCAACCGAGTGACCTGGAGTTAGATCACCCGATTATGGATGGATTGAAAACGTCTTTCGAAAGAGTGATGGAACACCCACCCGTCATTGAAGCTTCTCCATGGGGTACCGATGGCGGCATCCTGTCTAAAGGGGGAGGCATCCCGGTCGTCGTTTTCGGACCTGGGACGACTGAAGTTGCTCATGATAGCAATGAATACATTGAACTTGATCGAGTATTCCAGGCTGCAGAAATACTGTCACTATTTATCATTGATTGGAGTAATGATGGCGCATGATGGTTAGCATTAATGGACCATCGTCCTTCAAAGGTTTGTTTCATAACGTCCATCGGCCAATCATATGTTGTTAAAAAAGGGTGCTTGCTATGCAGAAATATGATGTCATCAAACGATCAAAGCTCACAGCTTCCATTTATAGGGATGGTCTGAATAAGAGGATTCGGGTCGACGACGTAAGGGGAGATCTGACGACACTATTGGGACTGCTTCATGACGAGTGCCTATCTTCTCCGTACGAAAAATTGATCATCAAGGCAAGGGATTCACAGTTACTTCAACTCTTGGAGAATGGGTACGTACATGAAGGGAAGATTCAGTACTATTTTAATGGAGACTGCACCCATTTCATGTCCAAATACTTGAAGGATGAGCGGAGGGCAAGCAAATTCTGGAGCAAGGAGGATGCAATCCTTGCCTCCGTGCAGAAACAGATGGTCAATCCTCATCTGAAAGCAGGGGAGCATGAGATTCACCTTGCAGGACTCAATGACGTCGAAGGGCTTGCGCATCTTTATAAAGAGGTATTCCAGCTTTACCCTGTCCCCTTGCACGATCCGGCATATATAAGGGACGCAATGAGGAATGGGACAATCTTTGTGTGCATCACGGGTGAAGAGGGAATCATCAGTGCCGCATCCGCTGAAATTGATCATAAGAACCACAATGCAGAAATGACGGACTGTGCCACGCTCCCTCAACATAGGAAGGGTGGGTTCATGAAACATCTGATCCTGAAGTTGGAGGAAGAATTGCTGGAAAGGGACATCTATTGTGCTTATACCATTGCCAGGGCGCTTTCATACGGGATGAATGCTGTGTTCCATCAGTTAGGTTATCAGTATCGTGGAAGACTCGCCAATAATTGTTATATCCATGACAAAATGGAAGATATGAATATATGGGAAAAGAACTTGGCTCAATAAAGGAGGGTGTGTTTCTTTTCTTCTTAGGGATTGATATGAATCTTGAAGAAAGATGGTGGGGAGATTGAGAATGAATCTTTATAAACCGAAGAGAGATTGGAAAGAGATCGAGCTTTGGAAGGACGTCACCGAGGAACAATGGAATAATTGGCTCTGGCAGCTGACAAATACGATACGGACGCTGGATGATCTCAAGAAAGTGGTGAATCTCACCCCTGAAGAGGAAGAAGGCGTAAGGATTTCAACGAAGACGATTCCTCTGAATATCACTCCATACTACGCCTGGTTGATGAACGAAGATGATCCGAGGTGTCCGATCAGAATGCAATCGGTGCCGATCGGTAAGGAGATCAACAAGACGAAATATGATCTTGAAGATCCCTTGCACGAAGATGAAGACTCTCCCGTTCCTGGCTTGACACACCGATATCCGGATCGGGTCCTGTTCCTCGTTACAAATCAATGTTCCATGTATTGCCGTTATTGTACGAGAAGACGGTTCTCCGGACAAATCGGAATGGGCGTACCGAAGAAGCAATTGGATGCAGCGATCGACTATATCAGGGAGACTCCGGCCGTTAGGGACGTATTATTATCAGGCGGAGATGGGCTTTTGATCAATGATCAGATCCTCGAGTACATCCTGAAGAATCTAAGGGATATCCCCCATGTGGAAATCATCAGGATCGGAACAAGGGCCCCGGTCGTGTTCCCGCAGCGGATCACGGAAAATCTTTGCAACATTTTAAAGAAATATCACCCTGTATGGTTGAACACACATTTCAATACGAGCATTGAAATCACGGAGGAATCCAAGAGAGCATGTGAAATGCTCGCCGATGCTGGCGTGCCGGTCGGAAACCAGGCGGTCATCCTTGCAGGGATCAATGACAGCACCCCGATCATGAAGAAACTCATGCATGATCTCGTGAAAATCCGAGTCAGGCCATATTATATTTATCAATGTGATTTATCCGAGGGGATCGGCCATTTCAGGGCCCCAGTAGCCAAGGGGCTTGAAATCATGGAGGGATTGAGAGGACATACTTCGGGCTATGCGGTGCCGACCTTCGTGCTAGATGCACCCGGGGGCGGCGGGAAAATCTCGCTTCAGCCAAATTATCTTATTTCACAAAGTGCATCAAAGGTCGTCGTGCGGAACTTCGAAGGGGTGATTTCGACGTATCCGGAACCGGAAGGATATGTGCCTGGAAGAGCGGATGATTACTTCAAGGAAGTTTATCACGATGAAGAAATTAAAACGCCAACGATCGGAATCGCCGGCCTGATGAATGATACACATGCCTCCCTGACGCCAAACGGCTTGAAAAGGTTGGAACGGAGGAAGCAATATGAAGAAGATCCCGGCCATAATTCATTAAAGGACTTCAGGGGTAAACGTGATCAGTTGAAAGAGAAGAAGCATAAAGCGATGCTCGCAAAGATGAATAATGATAAAAAGGTAGATTCATTGGATGGGAACTAAGTGTGAATGGTGCGGTGCAGGCGATGTGCTGGAGGAGAAGGGGCCGGTTTACTGGGAGCTTCCGGACGGGACCAGGGCGATCACGATTTCTGATGTCCCCGGGATTAAGTGCAGGGGATGCGGCATGCACTATCAGGAGGAAGCAGTGATCAATGAAATCGAGGATCAACTGATGCTGATCGACACAAAGGAGCTTTCCGATTCAACGTCTTTTGAGGAACTCCTCAAGATCCCAAGATTCCTGAAGAAAAATTACTTCCGATTCTAACGACCCAAACACTTTACGGATGCGTCTTCATCCGCTATCCTTTTTACAATAGAGAATGTAAAAAGGATAGGTGATCCCGTGAGAAAATCATTTTATCATTTCTTAATGAAATTCAGGCAGCCTACAGCAAAGGATGACCTGACCAGGTTCGCAAACGATGCATATGACGATCATGCCTTCCCGAAGCAATCTAAGGATTATGATGCAATAAGTACCTATTTGGAATTGAACGGTGCTTATCTTGAAAGTATGTCAATCTTTGATCGTGCCTGGGAGCAGTATTTAATAGAAGAAAAATGAAGAGTATCCCGTGACTGACTGAAGTGAAGATGTTGACTGAAGTCAGTCTTTTTTTTAAGGCAGTATTCTTAAATGGTGTGGCTTTCGAAGAAGAGAGCAGTGGTTGAGTTGAGCTCAAGGTACTTGTCTTACGAGGGACCTGAGTTGAGCCTCATCGAGCATTTGCCCTGTAGGGTCTCAAATGGACACAGTATCCGCAGGATTCGAGCACCTACCGCTTCAATAAACAATCAGGGCAAAGTCTTTGACGATGAGAAAATAGATATGATTTCATATGAAACCACAGTAAAAGGAAGCTGTTATTCTAAAATGAACCTGAACTTTTTTATTTGCGACTTAGGAATCTTGTTAACTTCAAACCGGTTCCAGCTGTTGATTGGAGTGGAAGACGAAGACTCCTGCGGGAAGAGTAGCTGATGTGAGACCCCGCAGGCGAAGCCGAGGAGGCTCACGGGCTACCCGCGGAAAGCGAAGTCTTGCACGGAAATCAACAGCGGTGTTTAAACAGAGAGCGTAAAGAAATTTTAGTAACCTCCCTGCGTACGATCTCAACTTGAAAAGGAGCGCGGAGAAAACAATTCTTGTATCCCGTTATAGCGTTTTTTGCATATCATATAAAAAAGGCGATTAAGGGTGAGGGGAGAATGAAGAATCGAAAAGAGCCTCGATTTAAAGTAGGAGAAACCGTTGTCGTGACCATCTACGGGACTGTCGGGAAAATCACTGATATCAAAAAGCTTGATGGCGAATTTCTGTATGAAGTGAATGACAGTGAAGGCCTATTCAAAGAAAAGGCACTGGAACTGCTTGAATCATATGAAGGATACATCTTCGAACAAGAACAAATCGATATTGAATATAAATTTTTATTCGGGGATCTGGTCATCGTGAAAGGGTACGAAGAAGACCTTTTTAAAGTAGTCGGCTTCAGGACAGAAATCTGGCGCTACAAAGATGATGCCTGGGAAGATGTCATTTATGAGTTGATGAGGATCACTGATGGGGAATGGCTAGAAGCGGATGAAGATGAAATCACGTTGGTGGCCGATGAAGAACAGGCAGAGGCATTTATTAAAAAGTACGGATTTGTTTTTCCACAAAAGAAAGACGTGACGAAAAAGCTTCTTAAAGCCCCACAATATAAAACAAGCTGGGTAGATCAGCTGCTCGATTATTATAATGACTATAAAGCCCTTTATCTATTCTTTCACGATAACACGTATAAAAAGAAGATGGAGCATGTCCTGGAACAATTAAAGAATCATGCAAGCTCCCATCCTGTTATCAAAGAGAAGGAATGATCCACATAATATATAAGAATAGTGGAACACTAATCAGTAAGAAAGAGATCAGGATCGTCCGGAGGATCCATTGCATCCAGGCGGTGATTTTCCCTTCCCCGTTTTCCAATTCCTTTAGTGTGGATCGACCTTTTTTAATGAACGTCGGCATACTATCGCTCCTCTAATCGTATTGGTAAAGTGTATGCTTGTCCTTAAACTCTTATGAAAACTTTTTTGCTGGAATAAGTAAGGCGCCAGTAACATAAATTGAGAATCAAAGGGGGCGATCAAATGCGGGAGATTGAAGTCTTCATAGACACTGAAGAAATTGCAGAGTTCTTCATGAAAGAGCTTGTGCAAAGAGGCTATGTACCTTCTGAAGATGAACTGGAAGAACTGGCAGATATAACCTTCGAGTATCTGATTGCCAAGTGCATCATCGATGAAGAATGGGAAGAAGATCTGTCATAAACAATAAGAAAAAGGCTGTCTCGATAGGCTATGTTAAATGCCCTTGAAGAGACGGCCTTTTTTTGCATATTAGAAAAATAGGGTGAAACCTACACGATTATTCAATCGTATATAAGGGTAGAGTCAGAACAGAAAATCCTTGGAGGTAGACATATGTTAAAGAAAATAATTAAAGGGTTACTGGGATCACATTCAAAGCACCATCACTACAGCTCAAGCGATAAATGGATGAAACATACAAAATCTAAACATTACGGACATCATCATTATAAGAAAAAATATAAAAGCAAAAGTTTCTTTTCAAGCTTTTTCAGCAGTTAAGGCGATGAAGGCGACTCATGGCACGTGTTTTATTTAGAAAGCTCGTTGACAGCTTTGAAAGACATTGGAATGAAGGTGAAATAGTCGGTCAGTATCAAATTACCGGATTGATTGGAAAAGGGAGCTACGGCACGGAGTATATCGTGAAACAACTTGATACAGGCGAAGAAGCGATACTGAAAAGGCTGCGTCCCTTTAAAAAATTATTCTCAAAACACCAGGATCATTTCCTTCATGAGACGACCGTTTTACATCAACTCGAATGCCCCCATTTTCCGACAGTGATCGAAACGGGAATGCATAAACGGACTCCTTATTTCATCATGGAAAAAATGGAAGGGAAAACGTTCGAAGATTTAATCTTCCGGGAAGGAAAAACCTTCTCGGAAGCAGAAACCTTAGAGATAGGGTTACACGTACTGAACTTGATGAGCGTAATCCACGATAAAGGATATGTTCATAGGGATTTAAGGATCCCGAACATCCTGTGGGACGGTGGTAAATTGACGATCATCGACTTTGGGCTTGCTTGTATGGTTGACAGCGGTCCATTTCCTGAACCTGTCACACATAGGGACTACATGAGAGAAAAATCGCCAAGAAGCGATCTCTATGCACTGGGTCATTTCCTATTATTCTTGCTGTACTCTTCCTATGAACAGGAGGATAGAGTGGAAAAAAGCTGGCAGGAAGAATTGAATATCAGTGAGGGTGCACAGAAGCTCATCAGGAAACTCTTAAGGGAAGATCGACCATTCCAAACAGCGAATGAAGCAAGGGATGCGTTGTTGAATATGAGAAGAAAATACTAATGAAACCCGGAGGAATTATACATGTCATTCTTTAATAAGGTCTTTGCATCAATCGGGATCGGTGCAGCAACCGTTGATACGAAATTGGAAAAATCAAGCTATGTAGCCGGTGAAACCGCAAAAGGTGTAGTGGAGATCACAGGGGGAAGCACATCACAGAGCATCGACTCGATCTATTTGACTGTCTTCACCACATATATCCGTGAATCCGACGATAAGAAGTATACCGACTATGCCCCGATCCAAAAAATACAGATCTCGGATCCATTCACCATTCGTGAAAATGAAAAAAAGGAGATTCCCTTCTCACTCACCATCCCCTATGAAACTCCGATCACCTATGGGAATACAAGGGTTTGGGTCGCGACCGGACTGGATATAAAAAATGCAGTAGACCCGAAAGATAAAGATTATATCGATATCCTCCCCAATCCATTGATCAACGCCGTCCTAGAGTCGGTACAGCAGCTTGGTTTCAGGATCCGCAAAGTGGAATGCGAAGAGGCACCGAGAAGATACAGAGGACGTTATCCGTTCATCCAGGAATTCGAATTTGTACCCGTGGGTGGAGAGTTTCAACGCTCCCTTGACGAAATCGAATTCGTTTTCTTTAATCAATCGGAAGAACAGACGGATGTATTGATTGAAGTTGATCGAAGAGCGAGGGGCCTTGGAGGTTTCTTGGCAGAAGCGCTTGAGATGGATGAATCCATGGTAAGGATGACCATCAGGACGTCCGACCTGCCTGCTTTGCCTTCCAAACTTAAGGAAACAATCGGGAAATTTATCTAGATCTTGTCGACATTTCCCTTATCAATCATCAAACATGAGGTGAAAAGTCAGAGAAATGGTCGTTTCGACAAAGGTTCCCATAATTCTATGAAGGATTCGACAGCATCTTTGTTAAATAGTAAGAGTACAACTAAATCGGAGGGGTGCTCATGCTGTTACTTGAAAGAATCAAACGTCCTAAGATGCTGAGGTCCAAATACGACTTAACGATTTTCCAGACTCCAAAGTATGGGGAAGAAAAGGGGTACAGGGAAGTGTACCGAATCTCTGTTGAAGCAGCTGGTCATGAAGAGGCGCTGTATGAAGCATTTAGGATCTTTAATGTACCTGATCTTATGCCTGCAGATTATAAAGGAAGATATATCGCAACACGTGACATCATCTTTATCGACGAAGGAAGGAAGGGCCATCACTATTACCGGTTGCAGCCCAATGGATGGAAAAGGGTGAACAGGATCCTCATCCACTGATCTAGGTAAGAAAGGAAAGACCCGGCAAACGGGTCTTTCCTTATTTTTGTGTTCAAATATTGTGACCGGGACCGTTCTTCCTGTTCGCAGTCGAGTCTTCTTTCGCGTGGGCATTGTGCTCCGCTTCGATTGCTTCTTTAGGGATATGGTTGTTTTTCTTTGGTGAATTCGTCCGGTTCCTGTGTTTTTTACCCAAGGTGATCTCTCCTTGTTTTTACGATTTTTGCTTTTCCGTCCTTGAAGAGTTAGGTTGCGTTCCAGAACGTTTCGAAGGGTTTGTTTCATTGGCATGCTGGACAGCCTGTTGAAGTTTTTTGCTCATTTTCTCTTTTGTCATGACCATACCTCCTTCTTCCTATAGTGTCACCAGTTACTCTCTTCCTATCCGTAGACTTTAGGTTTCGTTGCATATGCTTTCAAAAAGGATTACAATAATATTTCAACAGTCTTTACTAGGAGGAATTTTAAGATGAGCGTACATATTAATGCAAAAGAAAATGAGATTGCCGAAACGGTCCTGCTCCCTGGAGATCCGTTGAGGGCAAAATATATAGCAGAAACGTTCCTGGAAAATCCGGTATGCTACAATGAAGTCCGGAATATGTTCGGTTATACAGGGACATATAAAGGAAAAAGAATCAGTGTACAAGGTACTGGAATGGGTGTACCGTCCATTTCGATTTATATCAACGAGTTGATGCAGAGCTATAACGTTAAAAACCTGATCCGCGTCGGGACTTGCGGAGCAATCCAAAAAGATGTAAAAGTCCGTGATGTCATCCTTGCCATGACATCTTCAACCGATTCCCAGATGAACCGCCTCACGTTCAATGGAATCGATTATGCCCCAACTGCGAATTTCGATCTTCTGAAACGCGCATACGACAGCGGGGTTGAAAAGGGACTAAGCTTGAAGGTCGGTAATGTATTCACTGCCGATATGTTCTACAACGATAATGCTGAACATGAGAAATGGGCTCAATATGGCATTCTGGCCATTGAAATGGAAACATCAGCACTTTATACACTCGCTTCAAAATACGGACGCAATGCCCTTTCCGTCCTTACGGTAAGCGACCACATCCTGACTGGTGAAGAAACAACTGCTGAAGAGCGACAAACAACGTTCAACGACATGATTGAAGTAGCGCTCGAAGCTGCAATCAAAGAATGATAAGATAGCGCTTTCGTGAAACTGCTTGCTGATGAAGTAAGCAGTTTTCTTATGCGGAAATCCTGATACAGGAGGATGTTCCTGATTACAGGATAACCGTTTCGTGGTAAGATGATGGATGTATCAATTTAAGAGAAACTAGGTGAAAGTATGAAGAAGGTCATCCTGGTCGTTGCCGGCACCCTTGTACTATTGACAGGCTGCCAGCAAGCACAAGAATGGACCGATCAATTGCTCGGAAACAAAGATGAAAGTAAAGAAGTGGTGGAAGAGAATGGCGTTCAAGAAGAAATGCCACCTGAAGAAAATCAACAGAGTGATGAACAGCAAGAGGAACCTGCGCAAGACACCCTACCACCTGAACTTCAATTAGAATCCCAATATTTCAACAACGTGAAAGTGGTTGACGGGAAACAGGTCATTCAGAATCCAGCCAATATCCTTGCGTTGGTCAATAAGGAATTTGCGCTTGGAGAATATAAGCCGGACGATCTTGTGCGTCCAAACGTCCCGTTCGTATTCGGCGACCAAGACCTGGAAAAGGCACATATGCGCCAGGAAGCAGCGACAGCCTTGGAGAAGATGTTTGCAGATGCAAAATCGAATCAAGTCTATTTGACCGCCATTTCAGGATATCGTTCATACGAGTATCAAGAAATGCTGTTGAATCGTGAAATTCAGCAATTCGGCAAGGAAAAAGCTGTGATGGCAGTCGCCCCTCCCGGACAGAGTGAGCATCAATCTGGGCTTGCGATGGATATTTCCAGCAAGAATAATGGTTTTCAAGTCAACATTGAATTCGGGGAAACCAAAGAAGGTAAATGGCTTGCAGAAAATGCCTATAAATATGGCTTCATCCTTCGCTATCCGGAAGACAAAGTGGACATTACCCAATACCAATACGAGCCATGGCATTTCAGATATGTAGGAACGGAAGCGGCAAAAGTGATACATGAGAACGATTGGACACTCGAGGAATATTTTCAAAATGTGAAAAAAATCTAAAGATCAATGGCAGGGAGCACCTAGATGCTTCCTGCCTTTTATATGATTATAAAAGCGGAAGGCTGATCCCCAATAATTTAGATGACTTTTTTCATCTACTGCCACATACACAATAATAAGAGGCTGTCCATGTTGGACGACAATGGGGGAAGAAACATGATCAGGAAATTCATGATACTCATAACCGGAAGCATGCTCATAGGAATCGGCATCAATCTCTATTTTGTCCCTCATCACTTTCTTGATGGAGGCATGATTGGGATCGGTCTTATCGTTCATTATTGGCTTGGATTCAAACCGGGGTTGACCATTATCGTACTTAGCATTCCGCTCTATATGATCGCTTTCTTCAAGGACCGTGCCCTCTTTTATAACAGCATTCACGGGCTGTGGCTTTCCTCGTTCATGATTGATTTCTTCTATCAGTGGCATGAAGCGAATGTGCTGCCTGCACTTTACAGCGGGCTGGTAGGTGGAACGCTGGTGGGGATTGGGATCGGGTTGATGCTGAGGGCTGATTCTGCGACTGGTGGGACCGATTTACTTGCACAGCTCATCGGAAAAAGCTTCGGATACAATGTGGGGAAGTTGATTTTCATGATCGACAGCGTCGTCTTGTTGATCGGATGGTCGATCATCGGGTTGGAATCATTTCTTTATTCATTATTCGCAATAAGTGCAGTAGGGTTTTTTACGACGATTTTGACACATGATAAGGATAGTGGTGGATATTCCTTTCACTAAGTGAAAAAAGCTGATAGAATGAAGAAGTTATCAGTTTGTCCATCTTGGAGAATCATGATTGCGTAAATGAAATCCTATTGATACATAGCAATGAAAGTGGTGGAAGCCTTGGAACAAGATAAAAACACAGATCAATCAGTGCCTCAAGAAGAAAACCAGTCAAGCTATCTGAAAATAAAAAAGTTTAAATTTGTGATGCTTCTCTTCTTCCTCGTCTTCGCGACAGCTGGGATCACAACATTTGCCCTCGCGTTTGGAGATGAGAAGGCAGTGAATGTAGGAGTGACGGAGCGTTCCGAATTCACGAAACTGTACGAAGCGTATGATAAACTAAATGATAACTACTATAAAGATCTTGATAAGGATCAATTGGTTAATGGAGCGATCAACGGGATGCTCGACAGCATCGGTGATCCTTATTCCGATTACATGAATCAGGAAGAAGCCAAGAAATTCGAAGAAAGCATTTCTTCTTCTTTCGAAGGCATCGGAGCAGAGATACAGGAAAAGGATGGGACGATTTCCATCGTATCACCGATTAAAGGTTCGCCTGCAGAAAAGGCAGGTTTACAGCCGAATGATAAGATCCTGAAAGTCGACGGAAAAAGCATCCAGGGTATGTCGGTGACGGATGCAGTCCTCCTTATCCGCGGTGAAAAAGGGACGAAAGTTACCCTAAGCATCCAACGTCCTGGTCAAGAGAAGCCGATGGACGTGACGATCACAAGAGACGAAATCCCAATTGAAACCGTCTACGCAGAAATGAAAGAGGACGGAGTGGCTGAAATCCAGATCACCAGCTTCTCTGAGAACACCTATAAGGAATTGGTGAACGCGTTGAACGAGATGCAGGATCAAGGGATGAAGAAGCTCGTCCTTGACTTGAGACAGAATCCTGGTGGACTACTGGATCAAGCCATCCAGATTTCGAACCTGTTTGTGCCTGAAGGAGAAGTGTTATTCCAGGTCGAAGATCATGATGGGAAAGTGAAGAAATATGTAGCAGAAGGCGGTCAGAAAGTGGAGGTCCCAACAGCGGTCCTTGTGGATGAAGGAAGTGCCAGTGCATCTGAGATTCTCTCTTCTGCCGTAAGTGAATCGAATGACATCCCATTGGTGGGGACGAAAACATTTGGTAAAGGAACGGTTCAGACAGCCGAGAATTTCAAAGACGGTTCTAATATGAAATTCACCACTGCTAAATGGCTGACACCAGAAGGAAACTGGATCCATGAAAAGGGGATCAATCCAGACTATGAAGTGAAGATGCCGGATTATGCCCAGCTTCCATATATCAATCCGGATAAGGAACTGAAAGAAAGTGACATGTCCGATACGGTGAAAGCGGCAGAGCAGATGTTACAGGCATTAGGCATGAACCCAGGTAATGTGGACGGCTATTATGATAAGGATACTAAGATGGCTGTCCAGCAATTCCAAGAAAAAAATCAACTGGAAGCGACCGGTGTACTCAAAGGTGAAACAACCGTCAAGATGATGGAACAACTCAGAGAGAAACTTAAAGAGAATGATCCTCAATTCAAAAAAGCGGTTGAAGTTCTGAAATAATGAATAGAGAAGTGCAAGAGACCACAGGGAATGTAGCCTGTGGTCTTTTTTTAGTCTGACTCCATTGTCTTTGCCTCCTTCGTAAATCGTATGAAACAAACATTCCCTTTCCTTCTCACGTATAGAAGAATTCCTTCTAACCAACAATGATTAAAAAAGGGAGGTGATTGAATTGAGTAGAAAATGGACGGTCATCCCTTTGGTGTTGGTGTTGACATTCCTTGCATACATCGTAATTGATGAACCATCTGCTCCATCCGAAATCACCAGCATGAATGAAGAATCGGAAGTGAAAAGTACAGATACAGTCAAAGAAGTCGGTGATGCAAACTTCCTATTCGATAAGAATGAGAAGACTACCCCTATCAATGTTCTAGTAGTAGGCTCGGATCAGCGTAACAACGAAGCAGAGAGGGCTGATGTTTTAATGATTGCACAGTATATACCAAAGCAACCAAACATCAAGCTGGTATCGATCATGAGGGACACCTATGTGGAAATACCCGGGCATGGAAAGAGTAAGATCAATCACGCATTTGCTTGGGGCGGAAATGAATTGGTCATACAAACCTTGAAGAAGAACTTCGGAATTGAGATCGATCAAACGGTGAATCTGGATTTTCAGGATTTCACCAAGGTCATGGGGCTGATCTTTCCAAATGGGGTGGAAGTAGACGTCTCAGAGGGCATGATCAATCATTGGAAATGGATGAAGGAGCCTGGACGGCAGTGGCTGAAAGGAGAAGAGATTTTACAGTACGTACGTTTCAGGGGGGATATCCAAAGTGATTTCGGCAGAGTGGACAGGCAGCAGGAAATCATCATGATGGCGGAAAAGGAAATCATGGATAAACTATCTTCTGGTAAAGGGATCACGACGGTCATAGGATTGGTGCGAGAAGGATTTAAGAATGTAGAAACCTCTTTTTCGATTGATCAGGTGATGAAGCATGGGGTTTCTTTTATGTTACATCCGATTGATGAAGTGGAAACGATCCGCATCCCAGTTGAAGGGAGCTATCAGAATGTATTGATACCAGGAGCGGGGGAAGTCCTTGAAATGGACGAGAGTCAAAACCTGAAAGCGCTGGAAGAGTTCATTCATTAATCCCATCCTTTTTAGGAGATGAAATAATCGGACGGATCAAGATCAAGGTAGTACTCAATCCGATTCATCTTTCTGAGTATCAAATGATATAAATATTTTTTGTATTTATCATCCTTGGTATGATCATATTCGTGCTGCAGGATCTTCAGATGTTCGAGATGCTCCTGCAGAGTCCGTTCATCACTATCCGAACCGCCAGATTGGACCTTCCTTAGGATGACGTCAACCAATTTCTCATTGTTCGCCTCGATTGTCTTGGTTCCCTGGCGGACATAGATGGCCCCATATCTGAGCTCGCCCCTGTTGACAATCGAGGTGTAAGGGACGTATCTCGGATCGTAATCGATGATCAGGACCTGAAACCTCTTCGTATTCAAGAGTGGATGGATATCCTTCGTGAAGATAAAGTCTTCTGTACGATATCGCAAGTATTTCGGGAGGAGATGCTGAAGCTTATTATCCACATCTGCTTTATCGAGGAATGCTTCATCCGATAGCCCTTTCAACTCGACAGATCCATCGTCGTATTGCATGACGCCGATGATGATACAGCCACCACCTGAATTCGATATCGCCAACACATGCTTTGCAAGCTTGGAGAATTCAATCCAATCGGATTTGAAATCCACATAATCAGTTTCGCCCGTGTTGTGAAGCAGGAGATCCTTTAACGATTCATGGGAAGGATTCTTCAGAAAATCACGCAATCTCATCGGTACAATGTTTTCATAAAACAATGGATTCCCCGCCCTTCCAGTAGTTTCATTCAATCCTCTGCAACAATCCGTTCATTCTATTATATAACCTTCCATTCCTTTCTTAGAACAGCATTGTATTTGCATGGGATTTTCTTTAAAATGTACTATTGAAGCATGAAAGATAGAGAGGGAATTCAAACTTATGAAAAAAGATGTCTTGATTTTATCCGGTTTTTTAGGAAGTGGAAAGACGACATTATTGAAAGAAGTACTACAGTCATTGAAAGAAGAGCAGAAAAAGCCAGCGGTATTAATGAATGAACTTGGCAGTGTTTCGATCGACAGTGACGCTGTTGGAGAAGACACGGCATTAAGGGAACTGCTTGATGGCTGCATCTGTTGCACCATATCAGAGAAGCTTGAGTCACAACTTCAGGAATTGTTAATCAACGAAGACTTTGATGTCTTGATCATCGAGACCACGGGCGCTGCACATCCGGTGGAAGTGGTTGATTCCATCCTTTCCCCACTATTTGCAGATCGATTCGAATTCAAGGGGATCATAACGGTAGTCGATGGAAAACAGTGGCGTGAGCGCAGTGAGCTTGGCCCGGCGATCCTTCACTTAATGAGGGAACAAATTCGTCATGCACAATTCATCGTTGCGAATAAAATGGATCTCTTGACTGAAATGGAACAGGGAACGGTGGTCTTTGAATTGCAGCAGCTTAATCCCAATGCCAAATTGACCATCACCAATTATGGGAAGGTGTCGATGAAGGATGTATTTGCAGCAAAACCGATCAAGGAAATCAAAGATCATGATAAAGCTGCAATCGGGAAGCATCTCTCCCTTCAAGCTGTCGTTTATACGTTCAAAGGGCAGGTAGATGCCGAGGTGTTCGAGGAATGGCTGAAGCAGCAGCCCGAAACGATTTACAGGATGAAAGGATATATCCCGTTCAAAGGAAACAAGTATCCTACAATGTTTCAATACTCATATGGGATGCCGTTATTCATGCAGGCAGATATGAAATATAAACCGAATTTCGTCATAATCGGTGAAGGGATACATAAAACAGAAATAATACGATCTCTTGAAAGAATTGATCAGGCTTAAGAACAGCGGGGTGCGGGGATGGTATTTCTGTTATTCAGTATCGAGTTGATTCTTATGTTAGCGGGTTTTGCGGGGCTCTTTGTCTATGAAACAAAGGTTCAGTTACTACTCTTTATCATGCTGATTGTGATCGGCACTGGTTTGTTTGTGTATACCTTGTATGCTTATCAAAAAAAGCGTGGGAAGACATCCAGGCTTGACTGTTGGGATTGTGCCATCTATTCACCAGATTGCTTGCCATCACCAGGGATGGGCAAATCGCTCGACTGCGATTCGTTCGATTGTACACCCGATTGCAGTCCATAGGAGGATATGATGAAGTCCTTGTTGACCCTTTCATTCATGCCATGTCATAGGATTCCTGAGCGTTCATTGACGGTGGGCTCTTATCAATTTCCGCTATGCTATCGCTGTATGGGCATCATGCTCGGGATGGGATTCGGCATCATGGTGAATTGGATTTATTTTCGCGCATCATTGTTTATGGTGCTGGGTGCATGTTTACTAATTCCCATGTTGATCGACGGATACACTCAGAAATGGAAGTGGAGAAGCAGTACAAATTTTCTCCGTTTAACAACCGGCGTCATGTTTGGATGGGGATTGGCGGTGGAAATCGTGTATGTGGCACAACGATTGATTGCACTGATATTGAGCTTATAAGGAATATGAAAAAGGGCTAACCCAAAACGGTTAACCCTTTTCCGCTTTAAAGATTGCTTTCGCCGAACTTTTTGAACGTCATTTCATCCTCTACAAGACCGCAGGCTGCACATTGGACTTTACGCTCCGGACCATTATAGGCAAGGTGGAATGGATCAAGATTTCCTTCCTCATACTGTTGGACAACCTGACCAGTTTGGGGATCCATTTTTACACTTTGCGGGACTTGTTCGATAATATTGAATCTAGTGCGGTTCGTTCTGCAATTCGGACAACGATAGGGTGTGGACATGTTGATCACCTTTCTTTGGGTTGGCTTTATGTTTGGATAGCCTTGTTTTTTTATAGTATGGCTATCCACGTAAAATATATGTGAAGGAGAATGAAGATGAATCAGTTAAACGATCAGAGGTTGTTGGTGGAATATCGCTCCATTTGGAAGAACAGATTATTGGAACAAGATGATCAAGCTGCCGGGAACATCCTGAATGAAGCCATCAGGAGGGACCTTCTCGATGAGAACAGTCATCCACGTGTAAGAAAGACAATAAAAGATAAATATGTGATGGCTACTAAACGGATCATAGAATCCGGTTTATCATCCGACAGTAAAGTCCAGTTGCTTCAATTGCATGTTCAGGTAATGGAACAATTGTCAGATCGTAAGTGAATGAAAGAAGAAGTAGATGTGCTAATTTCAGATAATTTTGATTCGAGACGTTTCGCTTTTCATTATACCCTTGAAGGTATATAATACAAAGTATAATGCGAAAAAAGGGTGAAGCAGTATGTTGATGATCACTTTAGTCACCGTCAGTGTGTTGATCTATATGGTGTATTACCGGTATGCCCCGGTACGGGTGAAAAGACTGAGTGAAGGCAAGGTGGGTGCTACACACATCGTTGTTGATGTCAGGGATTATCAAGATTCGTATAAATCTAATTGCAAGCAGGCTTTAGCTATTCCTTGCGGCTACTTGAAGCGATATGCGCATGAAATACCCGATGAACCTCTCGTTGTCATCGGTAGCTCAGCCGTTGAATGCAATGTCGGCATCAGGCAATTGAAAAGGTTAGGATTCAATGTTGCAGGTTATCTAATCGTTTTGGATAACAATCCGTGTGATGAAAGTTTTTCAATGGGCTGAATGTCCTGTGATATTTGACATAGTCCTGTAACATCCGTTACACAAACAGTGGTGGTAACAAAGCGTCAAGAGTGTTTTTACGGTAAATATTAGTGTTGAACATCATTTTATTCAATTCAAGGAAATGAAAGGAAGATTGTTCGTCCCTACGTAATTGTGAGATTGCAAGCTTCAAAGATGAATTGTTTTTCAAAAGGCTACAATTTAGCTCGATTTACCAATTCCTCCCGTAAATGTAACAAAAAAAGGGTGATATGATGAATGTGCAGCAAGGAAACAACATATTCATCAAGGAGGAATTCATTTTTATGAATAAGAAAAAAATGTTATCAGCAGCTACAGCATTAACATTACTAGCATCTCCATTAGCAGCAGGAAGTGCTGATGCTGCAAGTCCAGCACAAGTCAAGACTCAAGTACAAACTCTTCAAGTTAACAACCAAGAAGATTTAAATAAATATATTCAAGACATCCTATCTAAATATGGAGTGAACGGCCAGAATATCAATCTACAAGATTGCTTGAACGGCCAAGTGCCTCAGCAGCAGAAGGAAGCTCCAAAACAGGAAGCACCTAAAGCAGAGGCTCAGGCACCAGTGCAACAACAAGCACCTGAAGCAGAAGCACCAGCGCCAGCGCAACAGCAGGCACCTAAAGCAGAGGCACCAGCACCAGCGCAACAGCAGGCACCTAAAGCAGAAGCACCAGCAAAGCCACAAGCTCAACCTGCTGCTGAAACTGGCCAGTTAAGCCAATATGAACAAAAGGTTGTTGAATTAACGAACCAAGAGAGAGCGAAGCAAGGTCTTCCTGCACTTCAAGTCGATGCAGAGTTAAGTAAAGTGGCGAAAGAGAAGTCACGCGATATGCAGGCTAACAATTACTTCTCCCATAACAGTCCGACATACGGATCACCATTTGATATGATGAAGCAGTTTGGCATCCAGTATTCATCAGCCGGTGAAAACATCGCTATGGGTCAACCAACGCCAGAAGAAGTCGTTCAAGCTTGGATGAACAGTGAAGGTCACCGCAAGAATATCATGAATGCAAATTATACTCATATCGGAGTCGGATATGTTGAAAATGGTCACTATTGGACTCAACAATTCATTTCAAAATAATATGAGTGATCACCTGGAGCAGCCTCTTACTTGAGGCTGCTTTTTTCTTTGTATTTATTCTTTGCGCTAAGCTTAATGAGAAATGAGACCTTCAACAAAGTGAAGCGGCTCTATAAATTGTGAACACAGAAGATGAACATCGTAGCAACAGCTAAGATTTGCTTTTCAATCGAATGATTCTTACTATGGAGATATATAAAGAGTATCTGGAGTGGATGATGGTGAAGAAACAGAAATCTGTATTGATAACAGGCGGTTCAAAGGGAATCGGAAGCCGAACGGCCCTCGAGTTTTCGAAGAATGGATATACCGTGTTCATCAATTATAGAAGTGATGAGGAGCATGCGGAGAATTTCGTCCAGTCTCTACGGGACAAGTATGGTAACAGTGCTTTTGCCCTGAGTGGCGATATTTCCGCCCCTTCCGATTGTGAACGGATGGCTGGTCTGATCAATGAAAAGCACGGCGGAATCGATATCTTGATCCATAATGCAGGTCCTTATGTTAAGGAAAGAAAGACGTTTGATGAATATTCTCCGGAAGAATGGAATTACATCGTGAATGGAAATTTGAATAGTGTATTCTACCTAACAAGATTATTGATACCTTCCATGCGGCAAAAAAAGTGGGGGAGGATCATCACGTTCGGTTATGATCGAGTTGAAACGTCACCTGGTTGGATCTACCGGTCTGCCTTTGCAGCCGCCAAAGCGGGACTTGCCTCGTTCACGAGGACGATTTCCATTGAGGAAGCGAAAAACGGCATCACGGCCAATATGGTCTGTCCCGGCGATATCGTAGGGGATTGGAAGGAAGATGAAATCGGGCGTGCGCAAGAGAGGAACGATCAGACCACACCAGTGGGGAGGCCTGGTACCGGTAAGGATTTGGCAAGGGTCGTTGAATTCCTGTGCAGGGAAGAATCGGATTTCATCACGGGTGCGGTCATTCCGGTGACCGGCGGAAAAGATGTATTGGGTAAGATCTTTCATAAATAGGAAAAGAGATTCATCCCGAGGGTGAATCTCTTTTCTTTCTTAGCGTTCAACCGCATATTCTTTTCTGAATCTCTTTTGGATCAGAATCAATCTTGCCGATAGGGTCACGGCACCCGCTGTCAGGCCGGAAGTGAGGCCGAGCCAATACCCGTATGGGCCGAACTCCGTATAATTGGCGAGTAAATAACCAAGTGGCAGACCGATGATCCAGTAGGAAATCAGCGCCATCATAAAGGTGATATTCACATCCTTGTACCCTCTCAGTGCGCCCTGGACGGGTGCCTGGATGGCATCGGAGAGCTGAAAGAATACCGCGTACAAGAGGAAGTGGCCAGTCAGTTCAAGAACATACGCATCATCAGTGTAAATGGTTGAAATCCCGTCCTTGAACAGGAACAGGATGACCCCGTACAGAAGGGCAAGGATCAGGGCAATGATGACGCCCATCCAGCTGTAAGCCTTCGCATCCTTCAAACGTTTCGCCCCCACTTCGAAGCCGACGACAATCGTGAGTGCCATTGAAATGCTCAAAGGGATCATGTATAAAAAAGATGCGAAATTGATTGCAGCCTGATGCGCGGCGATGACTGAAGTGCTGTATGTGCTCATCAGCAATGTCACCGCAGAAAAAATGCTCACTTCAAAGAATATTGATAACCCGATTGGAACGCCGATACAGAAGATTTCTTTCCATCTTCGGGGATCGGGCTTTTGGACGGTGTGAAAGATCTGGAAGCGTTGAAACGGTTGTTTCGTATGAATCACCCAGAACGCGACGATGGTGATGACCCAATACGTGATCGCGGAAGCATAACCGGCACCGATGCCGCCGAATGCAGGCAGTCCCAATTTCCCGAAGATAAATAGATAATTCAACATCACGTTGATCGGAAGCGATAATAATGTGATGAACATCGTCACCCTCGTCATTCCGAGTGCATCGATGAAAGACCGTAGAACATTGTAAATGAACAAGGGGATCATCCCGAATGACAAGGCGATCAGGTAATCCTTGGCAATATTCCGAACATCCGCTTCAAGGCTCATAGCGTCAAGGATGGGGTCCAGGACCAGTAGGCCGATGATCATAACCGTCAGTGACAGAGCGATGGCTGCATACACACCCTGGAAAACGGTCTGAGGGACTTTTTTCTTTTCACCGCCTCCGACAAGCTGTGCAACAATCGGAGTCACCGCGAGCAGGATACCGCTCAGTCCTGTGAATACAGGCACCCATAGGGATGATCCGATGGCTACACCTGCAAGGTCGACAGGCGAAAATTGACCGGACATGATCGTATCGAAGAAATTCATGGCAAACATGCCAAGTTGAGTGATTAAGATCGGGATCAGAATGATTGAAAACTGCCCAAGCTTTTCTTTTATCGTATAGGTTTGTTTCATTTGTTGTTCAATCTCCTCGTTCTTGGTTAAAGTGCTTACGTTGATGGAAGCAGTGAACCCAATATGAATACACTACATTACTTTATCACAATGCCACTTTAGAAGGTATGAAAAAGATCAGGTGTGGATTTCTTTTAACGGGGAATATAAGGAAAGAGCAATTCGTTGTTCTATCCTGGTCCCATTTTTGATAAAGTGTATATTGATAGTTTATTAAGAGGGTGCATCTGAAGGCAGATTGCCATTCATCTGGACTTAAAAAAACACATAAGTGAACGAAATTATGAGATAGGAGTACATATACATGACGAAACATATCCTTTTTACCGGCGGGGGTTCCGCCGGTCACGTGACAGTGAATACAGCATTGATTCCACAATTTGAAAAGGAAGGGTGGCAGGTTACGTATATCGGTTCAGAGGATGGAATTGAAAAAGAAATCATCACCGATCAGTTTCCTCATATCCCATATAAAAGTATTTCAAGCGGAAAGCTGAGACGTTACTTTTCCTGGAAGAACTTCACTGATCCATTCAGGGTGATGAAGGGGGTCATGGATGCGTTATCCGTCATTCGAAAAACGAAACCCGATATCATCTTCTCAAAGGGTGGCTTTGTTTCCGTCCCTGTTGTGATGGCTGCGAAGATGGCGAAGGTTCCTGTCGCCATCCATGAATCCGACGTCACACCCGGCTTGGCAAACAAGCTGGCTGTCCCGTTTGCGACCAAGATCTTCACAACGTTCCCTGAAACGGTCAAATCCTTGCCAAAAGATAAATCATTATGCGCGGGTGCCATCATCCGCGAGGAATTGTTCAAGGGGGATAAAGCTGAAGGGAAGAGGCTTTCTGGGTATTACGAAGATAAGCCTGTCCTCATGATCATGGGCGGCAGTTTGGGTGCGAGAAAAATCAATGAAGCTGTCAGGAGCAATCTCACTCAGTTATTGGATGCTTTCCAAATCATCCACATTTGCGGAAAGGGAAATATCGAAGAGCAGTACGAGCAAAAGGGATATCGGCAGTATGAATTCATCAAAGCCGATCTGCCGCATTATTTGGCGATGACGGACTATGTGATTTCAAGGGCAGGTTCGAACTCCATCTTCGAATTTCTTGCGCTGAAGAAGCCGATGCTTCTCATCCCCCTTTCCAGGGAAGCGAGCAGAGGGGATCAGATTCTGAACGCGAACTCATTTGTGAAGCATGGGTACGCGTTAAAGCTCGAAGAAGAAGAGTTGACGAAAGAGACGTTCATGAACAAAGTGAACGAACTCCAAGGAAGCGGTGAAAAAATTCTCTCCAATATGAAGAACGGTCAGAAGGCGTTCACGATCCAGGATATGGTTCGAGAACTTTCATCGATGTCAAAATGATAACTCAATCCCGCCCTTCATGCATATAGTGTATAAATCGGTGAAGGGGAGAGGATGGTATGAGTTATCAATATTCCAAAGGGTGGTACATCAAGGAGCTGAAAAAGATGGGGCTCAATTATCATCCGGTCGAGAAACGCAAGCTTGAAAACTACAAGACGTATGTGGTGAGAAATCTTTATTTTGATAAATTGGAAAAAATGAAAAGATGAAAGAAGGAAGAAAGCCTGATTCAAGTGGTGTTCCAACCATTGAATCAGGCTTTTTAAAGTGAGGATTTTTAGGATTGAATGAAAAAAACGACTCCCCGGTGTGGTGAGTCGATCAGTATTTATATAGGTCAAGCTTCCAAAGCTTGTTCTTCTTGTAGCTCGGCAGTTGTTTGATACAAATGAAGGGTGTAGAGGTCTTTAGGGATTTCATAAAGATCGTACACGTCTTCGACTGCATTCAACTGGTCATAAAGTGCTTTTCTTGTTTCGTTCGCACAGACAACATATGGAAGTTTTTGTGCTGCTTTCAGGGAGCGGGTATTCACTTTTCTGATCCTCATGAAGATGGTTTCCATTCCGAGCTCGTAGAATAGCTCATGGAAGAATGCATCCTTAGCTGGTTTGTTGTACCCTTTACCGTGATACGGCTTGCCGATCCATGTACCAAGGAAACCGGCGTTCTCTTGGACATCGAACAAATTGATGGTGCCGATTGGGTTACCCCATTCATCCACGATGGTGCGTGTGATCAGTTCGCCTCGTTCTTCTGCTTCGATCGTCTGTTTTGTTAAGAACAGGAATTCTTCGTAAGAGTGTGCTTTTTGACGTACAAAAGGGAAGACATCAGGGTGCACCATCAGGTCATAAAGAGTATGACACTCATGTAATTCACGTTTCTTGATCATAGTAGACCCTCCTTGAGGGCAGTCTTCATGCGTACGAATCCACCCTCGAAATTTTTAAAAGTTAACTAAAAAATTTCGGGGTGGGAATCGAACCCACTAAGACCAGTCAAGAAACTGGTGGCGCACCTTTTGCCTTCCCTCCATTACAATCGCTCTATTAGAAATAGATGGCGTTTAAGAACAATGTAATCGGAAATATATTATCCTTCTGTATCATATCTGAAAATAAATAAAAAGGGAATAGGTAAATAGATGAATTTCGATAAAAATTTATAACAAATTTCTACAAATTTTGAAACACTATTTCCCCGTTGACCATGGTCATGACCGGCTTTGCCATAAAGTGGAAGGGGTGGTGGCTCCACACTACCAAATCTGCGTCCTTTCCGGACTCGAGTGACCCGATCCGGTCGTCTACACCAAGGTTTTTAGCAGGCAGGATCGTAATCCCTTCCAATGCTTTACGTTCGTCAAGACCCTCACGTACCGCAATCGCCGCACACATGTTCAAGTACTGGATCGGCGTGTAGGGGTGATCGGTGGTAATGGATACTTCGACACCAGCTTCTGTCAACTTCTGATAGGTGATCCACGATTTGTTCTTTAACTCCACTTTCGACCGCCTTGTGAACGTGGGGCCGACTGATACTTTCAAGTTTTTCCCCTTCAGTTCGTCTGCAATCAGATGACCTTCTGTACAATGCTCGATCCGGAGGTCAAGATTGAATTCCTCTGCAAAGCGCAGCGCCGAAAGGATGTCATCGGCACGATGGGCATGGATCCTCACAGGGATTTCCCTTTTCAATGCAGAAACCAACGGGGCGACCCTCAATTCTTCCGGCTGGTCGCAATACTTGGCAGAGAAAAAAGCCTCGCGCAACATGCCCATGATGCCCATCCGGGTAATGGAGTCATTGTTCCCATTACTGTGAATCCGTTTCGGATTCTCACCGAGCGCCAGTTTAAGGCCAGAGGTCTCCTTGATCAGCATTGACCGGATGGATGTTCCGTATGTTTTAATGACGGATGTTGTACCACCGATGACGTTCGCACTCCCGGGCATGATATTGACGGAGGTCACACCATACCGTAGGGCATCCTGGAAGCCTGGATCGAACGGGTACACACCATCGAATGCACGGATATGAGGGGTCATCGGCTCGATTGTTTCATTCGCATCGTTCCCGGCCCAACCGGTTCCTTCATCATATAATCCGAGATGCGTGTGGGAGTCAATGAAACCTGGTAATAAGAACTTGCCTTCGCAGTCGATCACCTGGATATCAGGCGGGGCTTCCACGACTTGAGGATAGATATTCATGATTTTTCCATTAGATATAAAGACGGATCCTTTTGGGATCGGGGCTGAAGTGATTGGGTAAATGGCTGCATTGATTAATAGTATCGGATTCATGGCAATTCCTTTCATTTTATTAGTGTATGGATTTTCGTATGTGACGATTGGTTGATCCTTGCATCAACCAGAATCACGATATCCGTGTGATATTAGTACCATTGTAAACATTTTCATTGAAAAAAAGAAGTCACGCTTTCTTCTTGTTCAGGATGCGGGAGAAGAGAAGGTACATAAACGTTGCAGCAATCGCCAAAATACTCAATGGTTTGATGTATCTCACTCCGATGACTTCTATATGCTCCCAGTGTATGCCGAGTTCCATTCCGATGACAAGGAATAGGAGCGTCCATGGAAGCATGGCTGCAAATGTATAAAGTGTGAATGCGGCAAGCGACATCCGGCTGATTCCGGCCGGGATGCTGATCGCATGGCGAACAATCGGAATGAATCGTGCCGTGAAGATGACGATTGTACCATATCGATCAAACCATCCCTCGGCCGATTCGATATGTTTCTCTGAGATAAATAAATATTTTCCATATTTCTTAAAAAACGGTCTTCCACCGTAATATCCCAGCCAATACAGAAAAAGCTGGGCGACCGTACCACCGATGACACCACCGAGAAACGCACCGATGAACGTCAACTTGCCAGAACTCACCAAAAATCCTGCATAGCTCAATACAAGTTCGCTCGGGATCACCTCGACCATCAATGCGAGTGCGATTCCTACATAACCCCAATCCGTCAAAACGGTCAACATATTGACTAACCATTCGTGGTTCATCTGCATCCCCCTACATCAGGCCTGAAAATTGAAGAAAGAGGATCAATATCCCCAGTGCCCAAACATAATAAGAAAAAACTTTCAATGAATGCTTCTTAAGGAAATTGACCATCGTCACGATCGCCAAGTAGCCAAAGACGGCTGCGGTAACCGTTCCTACGGCAAGGCTCGAGAATGAGACCGCTTCTACATGCCCGGTGAAGAGCTCTTTACTTTGGAATACAATTCCTCCAATGATGGCAGGAGTGGAAAGAAGGAAGGAAAAGTAGGCCGCGGTCTCCCGGTCGAGTTTCCTGAACAGTCCGGCTGCAATCGTAAGACCTGACCTGGATAATGCAGGAAAGATGGCTGCTGCCTGAAAGCTACCGATCACCAGGGCATCAGTGAAATGAATGTCATCCAGTTTTTTGTACCCGCCCTTCACACCATCCGCCAAGTACATGATCAATCCCGTTGCCAGGAACTCCCATCCGATTGTTGTGCCGCTTTTTGAAATCGCATCGAAGAAATCCTCGAACAATAAACCGATGATGACAGCAGGGATCGTCCCGACCACGAGGATCAAGGAAAGCTTGCAGAATGGATGCTTGATCATGTGAATTAGTTCTTTCTGGTAAAAGACAAGAACGGCAACCAATGTGCCGATATGGAGCATCGTATCAAGAAATAATCCTGCGTCCTCGAGTCCGAATGCAAATCTTCCAAGATATAAATGGCCCGTACTGGAAATGGGCAGGAACTCCGTCAATCCTTGAATGATCCCAAGTATGAATGCTTCAAATTTATCCATTTTGCACCGTACCTTTCATGTGAATTCCGTTGGACAAACCACCTCACTTAACGTATATTCAACGATGCACCGATTCATGAAAAAGTTCTTCCAGGTGAATTTATTTTTGCGTGGGATGAAACTTTAGAAGCGTAGAAACGTAGTTATAGAAGAGAACAGAATATGGTTCATAAGGAGGAACATGATGCCTGAAAAAGATGAACGATTGATGGCGGCACTTATTTATGTATTAAGCTTTTTTACGGTATTCATCGGCCCGGTCATCCTGTGGCTGTTGAAGCGGGATGATTCTGAATTTGTCGATTATCACGGGAAGGAATATTTGAACTTCCTGATTTCTTACACGATTTATGGAATTGTCAGCAGCATCCTCGTCATTATCCTGATTGGAATGATACTCGTTCCGATTGTCGGCGTGCTTGCCCTTGTATTTACAATCATAGCAGCCATTAAAGCGTATGAGGGAGAGCGATACCGCATCCCGACGGTCATTCACTTTTTTAAATAAGGAACTTCTAGTGTAATGGGCAATCGTCATTCATATGGAGGATCAGTAAGGGCTCATGGGTGAAACGTATGGGCTCTTACTCATTTATCTGGAATTTCATTGACAATCGTGCAGAAGACTTGGTAATTTAGATAAAAATAATAACTTCTCACATACATAGATAAAGAGCTTGCGAGGACATAAGGAAGAGGGGAAGAATGATGACAAGGATCGATAATAAGGAAAGGCTGCTTAGGTTGATGAACATCTTTTCCCAGGAGACGGATGAAGAGCATGAGCTGAGCCTTGATGATATCATCCATCGTTTCAAGCAAATATACGGGCCAGACGTCAAACTCAACAAAAATTCATTAAAGGATGATATCAATCATCTAATCAACCATTCTTTCGATGTCACCATCAATCAAGAAAAAGACGGCCTACCGAAATACTACAGCCACCAGTACCGCTTGTTTGAGCTGCACGAACTCCGGATGCTCGTCGATGCAGTTGTGTCGGCTAAGTTCATCACGAAACAAGAAACGCGTCAGCTCATCGGTAAAATCAAAAAACTGGCAAGCACGCATCAAGGGAAGAAGCTCCAAAATGAGATACAGGTGGATTCTTCCATAAAGAGCGAAAGCCCATTCATCAGATTAGCGATCCATGACCTCCATCACGCGATCACCGAAAGGAACATCGTCACGTTTCAATATGGCAGGTATGACATTGATAAGAACTTCAATCTCAGTCATGAGGGCCGGCTGTACAAAGTGAAACCTTACGCCCTGACATGGGCCAATGATTTCTATTATCTGATCGCGTATTATTACGAGGCGGGACAAATCCGTCATTATCGGGTCGACCGGTTACGGAACGTGAACATATTAAATGAGTCCTTCCCGTACGAATCATTTGATGTGTCTAAATATGTTCAATCCACCTTTCATATGTTTGCCGGGGATGAAGAGTGGATCAAAATAAAGTTCCACAATCAACTGATCAATGTCATCATTGACAAGTTCGGGAAAGATGTAGACATCCAGAAAGATGATGAGCACCATTTCATTCTATCGACCAAAGCGAGGATAAGTGGAGGCCTGGTCAACTGGATCCTGAATTTTGGATCAAACGCAAAAGTGATTTCACCTCCGTCCTTATTGGAAACGGTAAAAGAAGAAGTTGCGAAAATGTATGAGCTTTATGATTGAAGGGTAAATGAAATTTCATTACGGTCATTTCCACTATTGATTGTTTGTGCAGAACCTCGCTTCCATGGGAGTCTCCGTCCTGCTTAACAGTCAACAGCGGGAACAACCTGAGACTCTAGGAAATTTACTACATAATTAGTTGGATAAAACCGAACGCATTCACGTCATGTTAACGAATGTTCGTTCGGTTTTTTAATATGCTCAGATACTTACTATTGGATTCAACAAAGAAAGTGTGTCTCCATTATTGTTTGCAATGAGTTACTTCGGGCATTGGAAGTGGCATGCTTCTGGAGGATGTTTTAGGTTTACTTTTTTATGGTCAAAAACGAGGCTTTGATTGTTGATTGGAGCTCCTGTAGTTCGACTCCTGAGGGAAAGTTGAGGTCACACGTGTCCGAAGAGGCTCACCTCACGCCCCGCGGAAAGCGAGCACCTGAAGAACAAATCAACCACTACTTGCTCCTCCTAAAGCGATAATTTTTACGAAAATAGCTAAAAAAATGATCACTCTTTCAAAAAAAATGAACGATTTCGTTTGCTCAACGTCTTATCTATAGAAAATCCAAAGGAGGAATGAACATGCAGGAGTTACAACAGGCATTTCAAACGATAAATTGGGGGCTGATCGCTCCGCTTATTCTTATACAATTGGTTCTTATGGTGATTGCCGTCATCGACTTGATCAAAATCAAGGATACGAATGGGCCAAAATGGGTTTGGTTATTAGTTGTCCTCTTCATCAATGTCATCGGTCCGATCATCTACTTCATTTTCGGAAGGAGACAAAACGGATGAACGTCCTGGAGGTAGCGGACCTTGAAAAGAGGTACAAAGAAAAGCATGCAGTGGAACGCATTACGTTTCAGTTGAAACAAGGGAACTGCACGGCGTTGATCGGTCCGAATGGGGCTGGGAAAACGACCTCGCTGAACATGCTTGCCGGTCTGATCGAGCCTACAGGTGGAAAGATCCATACTCCCGGCCATTCTGGGGATATCCGGTCGATGATCGGCTATCTTCCACAATACCCTTCTTTTTTTGAATGGATGAGCGGGTTTGAGTATCTACAGTTTTCCGGTGAGATTGCCGGGTTATCGAAAGCAAAATCAAGGCAAAGAAGTGAAGAATTGGTGGAAATGGTCGGTTTGTCGGAGGGGAAAGACAGAAAGATCCATCACTATTCCGGCGGGATGAAGCAAAGGCTTGGCATTGCACAGGCGTTGATTCATCAGCCTAAACTGATTATCCTCGATGAGCCGGTATCAGCTCTTGATCCCTTTGGACGCAGGGAAGTCCTCGATCTCCTTCAACGATTGAAAGAAGAGACGACCATCCTGTTTTCCACGCATATTTTGAATGATGCGGAACAGGTCTGTGATGAAGTATTATTCCTGTATAACGGCAAACTCATCGAACAGGGATCCCTTTCGGACATTAAATCAAAGCATCAGACTCTCTCGTTGCGCATTGAGTTCGAAGGGAGGCCAACACCTTATATAGATGATTTGAAAGGATTACCGTGGGTGGATTCCGTTAAGGAGGAACATGACTCCCTCTTACTCCAAGTGGAAGAATTGAAAAGGGACCGTAATCGCTTATTCAAGCTGATCTCTGAGGGTGAGTGGCCGGTGGTCAAGGTTGAAAGCAGCAAGCTTAGCTTAGAGGATCTCTTTATGAAGGTGATGAGGGTATGAAGATTGCATGGGTTTTATTTAGAAAAGAGATGAAGGAATCGGCCAGGAATTTCAAATGGATCTGGATGCCGATCGTGTTCATGATCATAGGATTGACAGAACCGCTGACAGCGTATTACTTACCTGATATCCTTGATTCCATCGGTGATCTGCCGGACGGTGCGGTCATTGAAATTCCACCTCCATCGTCACCTGAAATCCTGATGTCAACGATCGGCCAGTTCAACACATTGGGAGTACTGTTAATCGTTCTTTCATTTATGTCGACCATTTCGGGGGAAAGAAAAAACGGTACGGCAGCGATGGTGCTGGTCAAGCCCGTCTCCTATCATGCCTATATCTACTCAAAATGGGCAGGAAGTTTCGTCCTACTTTGGGTTTCCTATCTAGCTGGCATGGTGTCGAGCTGGTATTATATCAATCTATTATTCGAAGATATTTCCGCGGATCGTTTTTTTCAATCGTTGTTTGTGTATGGGGTGTGGCTGACATTTATTCTGACGATGCTCATTTTCTTCAGTTCGCTCGTCAAAGCATCGGGTCTCGCTGCCTTCTCCACCATCGCGATTTCCCTCGTACTCAGTTTCATTTCCGGGACCCTGCCGGAAGCCATGAAATGGTCTCCATCCCGGCTTTCCTCATATGTGGCTGACATTTTGAACGGCTTGGGTTGGAGCGGCGATCTGAACGCTGCACTGATGGTAACGGGATTGGTCTGCATCCTCCTATTGTTCCTGACGCCTCATCTGTTCAGAAAAAAAGAACTTACTTGAGTAAGGGCTGGCCGAATTAGGCCGGCCTTTTTAATTGAGTGTAGCTCTTTCTACATGAATAGGAAGGGGACATGGCAGGATGTGTCGAAATAAGGGAGAAGAAGAGGGGGCTGGCAGATGGAACGATACAGGCTGACTGGGAAAGTGAAGAAGTTGATTGCGGAAGCGGAAAGGATCGCCGAACGGAAAAATCACAGGTTCATTCAGAGTGTGGATTTATTCATCGGTGCATCTCAAGTAAAGGAAGGGACCTTGCTCGAGATGCACCATCTTGTCGAGGAGAATGTACATTTATTAGACGAGTATGGAGCTCACGAAAAGAATGAGTGCGGGCAGGGCAGCTGGCCTTTCAGCTTACCGTTGTCGGCTGAAGCCCGGACCATATGGATGTCGGCAGTGGAAATCATGAAAAGATACAATCAAATCTACCTTAATGAAGGGCATGTGTTGAAGGCTTTTTTTCGTGTAGCTGAAAAGGAAGAGAGCGCATTATCAGCGCTTCGTGCCATGGACTATGAGAAATTGTATCAGACCGTGACCGCTGCAAGGGATCTTATAGTATATTTACCCGGAAGTGAGTGGAATGTGGAAAAAGTCCCTTCAGTGAACATCAGGCAAGCCTCAACGGAGGATAGGGAGGACGTCGTTTCCTTTGTCAGGAGTCGTTTCGGTGAAGAGTGGGGCCGGACGATCCAAAATGGGTTCAGCACACCCAGTGGAGGGATCCCGATTTTTATCGCTGAAGAAGATGGTGAATTGATCGGTTTTGCCGCATTTGATGTTTATTTAAAGAAGAAGGGTGTGTATGGGCCGATGGGGGTCATACCAGAACACCGGGAATCGGGAGTGGGGAAAAAACTCCTTTACGCAGCATTGAATGAAATGAAAAACCAGGATTATATGTATGCCGTATTGAAAGAAGCGGGACCTGTCGAGTTTTATGAAAAGGTGTGCGATGCGAAGCTGATTCCACTTTAGGAGGATAAAAATGAGAAATAGAGCAGGAATCCTGCTGGTTGAGAATGAACAATTAGCGGTCATTAAACGAACGAAAGGACAGACCATCTACTATGTGATTCCAGGAGGTGGAGTGGAAGAAGGGGAGTCATTTGAAGAAGCTGCGAAACGGGAAGCGGCCGAAGAGCTTGGCATTCAAGTCGAGAATCTTCAACTGGCCCTTGAGTTTGAGCAAAATGGTTCACAAAAGTATTATTTTGCAGGAAAATATAACGGTACATTGGGTAAGGGGAATGGTGAAGAATACCGCACCGGAGAGGGGACGTACCTCCCTTGCTGGATCGGACTCAAAAGCCTTGATGACAAGGCGCTTTATCCAGAGGAAGTAAAATCTATGTTGCTCAAGAAGCGGTGAGGAGGGCATATTGTTATGATGATTCAGGATACAGGACTCGTCCTTGAAGGCGGTGGGATGAGGGGCATTTACACAGCCGGGGTGCTAGAGTATTTATTGGAAAATGATGTTCATTTTCCTTATGTAGTCGGTGTTTCTGCCGGTGCATGCAACGCTGCATCCTATATTTCGAGGCAAGCGGGGCGAAATAAGAAGGTGAATATCGGATTCATCCGCGATCCCAACTATTTAAGCTGGAGAAACTATTGGAAGACCGGGGAGCTATTCGGGATGGATTATGTGTTTGATGAAATACCGAATAAGCTCGTGCCATATGATTATAAGGCATTCAATGAAAGTGAAACCGAATTTGTTGTCGGGACCACTGATTGTCACAGCGGAAAGCCACGCTACTTTTCCAGAAATGATTACGGGGAGGATTTGTTGACGATCATTCGCGCATCTAGTTCACTTCCATTCTTCGCACCGGTTGTGGAGTTCGGGTCACATCATCTCCTGGACGGTGGAATCAGCGATCCGATTCCGATTGATAAAGCAGAACAAGATGGTTTCAAGAAGAACATCGTCGTCTTAACGAGAAATAGGGGCTACTTCAAGAAGCCATCCCGATTTTCATTCTTTATCAAACGAAAATATCCTCACTATCCCGAGCTCCACAAAACGTTGATGAACCGATATATGGTGTATAACCAGACAGTGAAAGAGCTGGAAGAACGTGAAAAAGAGGGAAGTGTCATCATCATCCAGCCCCAGCAGCCCTTAAAGGTAAGCAGGGTCGAAAAGAACCCGAACAAGCTGGATGACCTGTACAAACAGGGGTATGAGGATGCAAAGAAAAAGCACAAAGAGATCATGCAGTGGGCAAATCCTTCACCAGTCCTGGTGTGAGCGATTAACAGATCCTTGCTCCTATGATGGAGGGGCAAGGAGTCCTTCATGAACCGGCCCCCCCGACAAGGTCAGAACCATCATCCCACATGGACCAAGAATCAAAAAGACCTGTTTAAACGGTCTTTTTTTTGCATCGGGAACATATAGATGATAATGATTCGTGGAAAGGACGAGCATTTCATGAACCTTTATCAGATCTATCGAAACGAACAACATACATTGCTATATCACGGCATCATGTATTTCCTGATGGGAGTCGGGATGCTTCTTGTCGTCAAAACACTGTATTATTTCCCTCTACTATTGTTCATACCAGCCATGACCAATCTTTATCTCAGCCACAGCATCAAAAAGGAAATCAGGAAGGCAACCCGATTATTTTATGAAGACATACCCGTCTCCAGTCAGGCACTGATCGGTGTCAAGACAAAAGAGGGGTTCTATTACCTAAAGTCGAACGGATGGTCGAGTTATTCGCTTCAACGTACATCTCTCATCAATAATCCTAAGCACTATGTCTTCCATCGCAAGGACAAAATGCCGCTGGCCATCAGTAAATGGAGCAGGTGGCTCACCATTGCCCATGAGGAAGCGAAGCTTGAGTTCAAATTGAACTACCACAGTACGACGGCCATTGAATGGAGCCATGTAGAAAGCGGTGATACCGTACTGTTGTATAAGGGTAGTAAACGATGGATTTTAAATTATAAGGGAGTCAATCGACTTTCCCTGCAAAAAGGATATCTTCCTCAAAGCTTTCAGCATCTGTTCGATCATCATCATAGTCACATTACGTTTTATGAGGCGTACCGGGAGTCGGACGATTGGATGCTCATCTTTTTATGGCTAGTCGATCGGGATTATTTCCTGACCTCCTAGTCATCCTTTCAGAGAGTTTGGGAACCCTATCCTATAGGGAGGTGATGCTGATGAATGCATCATATAAAGACTGTCTGTTGTCACTTGCTGCGTGCATGGAGGCCTGCAATGTCTGCTATCACGCTTCATTGAAGGAAGAACAGAGGATGATGCAATGTATCGAGCTTGATCGTGAATGCGCTGAGATTTGTTCCTATGCGATCGGGGCCATTCAGAGGAGCAGCAAATTTGTACCTGGGATCCTCGCTCTATGCGCTGATATTTGTGATGCTTGCTTCAGGGAGTGCAATTCACACGATCATCGGCACTGCAAGGATTGTGCCGAAGCATGCAGGCGTTGTGCGGAAGAATGCAGGAAGATCATATAAGACTGGAGAATGCTTCTCATGGCAGGAGCGTTCTTTTTTACGTTAAAGTGCTGTATACGTGATCGTGCCGATACTTTAATGCATGAAAGATAGTGCAAATGTTTCAAATTTTAAGGACATATGAGTATCTTGCGTGAACAAATGAGAAAAACTATGATAGAATACTATTAATCGAATAGGTTTCCTTCGGGGCAGGGTGGAATTCCCTACCGGCGGTGATGAGCAGTATGCTCTCAGTCCGTGACCCGGCTGATGAAAATCAGGCGGTGGATTTGGTGAAACTCCAAAGCCGACAGTGAAAGTCTGGATGGGAGAAGGAAAGGCAGTATTTAGTGGTTAAGTAGACGGACGTATACTGATGAGTATCGTTTTCTGAAAATTAACATTAAATGCGTTTATTTATCATGCCAATCTCCCCAAGTGTATACTCTTGGGGTTTTATTTTTTATCTGGAAAGAAAGGAGGTAACAAATTGACACACAGTGAATATATGGAACTGGCACTGAACATGGCCAGAGCCACTCAGGGTCAGACGTCCCCGAACCCCGCAGTGGGCGCAGTCGTCGTAAAGGACGGAGCGATTGTCGGGATGGGCGCACATCTGAAAGCTGGAGAAGGTCATGCAGAAGTGCATGCGATCGAGGCTGCAGGAGAGAAAGCGGCGGGTGCAGACATTTATGTCACCCTTGAACCTTGCTCGCATCATGGAAGAACACCACCATGCTCACAGCTCATCATATCCAGCGGCATCAAGAGGGTGTTCATTGCCACGACCGATCCGAATCCACTGGTATCGGGAAGTGGAATCGAACAACTCCGGAAGGCAGGAATTGATGTTCATCTAGGCGAATGCCAGGAAGAAGCGTTGGAACTTAATAAATTTTTCTTTCATTTTATGAAGTATAAGAAGCCTTATGTAACGTTAAAGACAGCCGTCACACTAGACGGCAAGACTGCAGCCCATTCGGGAGACAGCAAATGGATCACGTCAGAACAATCAAGGCTCGATGTCCACTATGATCGCCACCGGCATGATGCGATACTAGTTGGAGTCAACACCATCATCCGCGATAACCCGCACCTTACCACCCGTTTGCCCCAAGGTGGAAAAAACCCCATTCGAATAATCCTAGATCATGATTTAAGAACTCCGTTGGCATCCAACGTTGTCAACGATCACGAAAGCAAGACCATCATTATGACAAACGAATCAGTGACAGAAGACGCGAAACAACCGTATGTAGAAGCGGGATGTGAGGTCATATCACTCCCAGGTCGTTCAATCAGCCTTGAACATGTTCTGACAGAGCTCGGTACAAGGTCGATCCAATCAGTCTATGTTGAAGGTGGTTCTACGATACATGGTTCATTCCTTGAAGAACGATGTTTTCAGGAGCTCATCATGTACATGGCACCAAAGCTCATAGGGGGAAGAAATGCATTCTCAAGCTTTGGAGGAGCCGGCGCATCTTCCATTATTGAAGGACTGGAGATGGATATCCTATCGATTGATACAATCGGGCAGGATATTAAAATAGTGGCTGTCCCAAAGAAGGATAGCAGGTCGAAAGAAGGGTGATGAATTGTTTACAGGAATCATTGAGGAAATCGGCAAGGTCAATCAAATAAGAAAATCGGCAGCATCCATGATTTTGACCATCGATGCAAAGAACATCCTTGAGGATGTCGGGACCGGTGACAGCATTAGTGTGAACGGCGTATGTTTGACCGTGACATCGTTCACCGACAGGCAGTTCACGGTTGACGTAATGCCGGAAACGTTCGAAGCGACCACTCTCAGGAGCTTATCCGCAGGCTCCAGTGTCAACCTGGAAAGGGCGATGGCAGCAGGCGGCCGTTTCGGCGGGCACTTCGTAAACGGCCACGTTGATGGAATCGGGACGATTACGAAGCTTGAACAGGTGGAAAATGCCGTTTATGTTGAAATCTCGATTCCGAAAGAACTTTCTCCCTATTTCATCATGAAGGGGTCGGTTGCGATCGATGGCACGTCACTGACTGTATTTGGATTGACGGATCAATCCATCACCGTTTCGCTCATCCCCCAGACGAGAGGGGATACCATTCTCGGAGCTAAGAAAATCGGCGATGCAGTCAATCTGGAATGCGATGTGATGGCCAAATATTTTCACCGATTTTACGAACAGACACAGCATAAACAAACTAGATCAAGTAAGATCAGCTATGATTTCTTAAATCAACACGGTTTTGCCGATTAACGGAGGAGGAGTTTCAAGTGTTCCATACGATAGAAGAAGCGATTGAAGATCTGCAGAACGGGAACATCGTCATCGTGGTCGATGATGAAAATCGTGAGAATGAAGGGGACTTCATTGCGCTTGCCGACAAGGCTACCCCGGAAGTCATCAACTTCATGGCGAAGGAAGGAAGAGGCCTGATCTGCGCCCCGATTTCAGAGGAGCTTTCAACCAAACTGAAACTCTCACCGATGACAGATCAAAATACAGATCCACACGGCACCGCATTTACAATCAGTATCGATCACCGGACATCGACGACCGGGATCAGCGCATTCGAGCGTTCTGAAACCATCCGTCAGCTACTGAATCCTGATTCACAACCCGACGATTTCAAACGCCCGGGACATGTATTCCCACTCGTGGCTAAGAAAGGCGGCGTTTTAAAACGTGCAGGCCATACGGAAGCGGCAATTGACCTCGCAACCATCGCAGGCGGGAACCCTGCAGGGGTGATCTGTGAAATCATGAACGAAGACGGCTCGATGGCAAGGGTACCGGAGCTGATGAAAATTGCGGAGAAATGGGATCTCAAAATCATCACGATCGAAGAACTGATCCGTTACCGCCGTAAAAAAGAAATGCTCGTCACCCGTGAAGTGGAAATTCAATTGCCAACCGATTTCGGTCAATTCAAGGCCGTCGCTTACACGGAGAATCTGACAGGAAAAGAACATATCGCCCTCGTCAAAGGTGAATGGAATGAAGGGGAGGAAGTGCTGGTCAGGGTCCACTCAGAATGCCTGACGGGTGATGTCTTCGGTTCGAATCGATGCGATTGCGGACCTCAGCTTGCCACTGCACTCTCACAGATCGAGGAAGCGGGACAAGGGGTCCTGTTGTATATGAGGCAAGAAGGGCGAGGCATCGGACTCATTAATAAATTGAAGGCGTACAAGCTCCAAGAGGAAGGCCTCGATACGGTGGAAGCCAACCATAAGCTCGGTTTCGGAGCAGACTTGAGGGAATACGGCATAGGAGCCCAGATCCTTAGGGATTTGAACATACAGCGCATCAAGCTGTTGACGAATAACCCCCGTAAAATCGCCGGAATCAAAGGCTACGGCTTGGAAATCGTCGACCGTGTGCCGATCCAGATACCAGCAAAGCTTGAAAATGAAAAGTATTTGAAAACGAAGCATGCGAAGCTAGGGCATTTGTTGAAGTTTTAAATTAGGTTCTGGGATAGTCGCGTCGGGGACATGTGGAGAAAGATGACCTGACATTGATATTCCCCTTGCAAGTTTTTTTTGAAAACGACACATATCAACCAACTGGAGGAATGAAAAATGAAAACAATTTATGAAGGTAATTTAGTCGGAACAGGATTGAAAGTAGCCATCGTCGTATCAAGATTCAATGAATTCATCACATCCAAACTCCTTGGCGGTGCAGAGGACGCGTTGAAAAGACATGGCGTCGAAGAAGCCGACATCTCCGTCACTTGGGTGCCGGGTGCATTCGAAATTCCGATGATCGCCAAGAAATTGGCGCGCTCAGGTAAATATGATGCCGTCATCACACTCGGAACCGTCATCCGTGGTGCAACTGCTCACTTCGAATATGTAAGCGGCGAAGTAGCCAAAGGAGTCGCAAACCTTGCCCTGCAGGAAGATATCCCGGTCATCTTCGGTGTCTTAACGACCGATACTATCGAACAAGCCATCGAGCGTGCAGGCACAAAAGCCGGCAACAAAGGATGGGAAGCAGCCGCATCAGCGATCGAAATGGCGAACCTTGTTCGTGCGATTGACAATAACTAAAGAGATTGGAGAGCCGGTTCCTAATTGGGAATCGGCTTTTTAACGCTTTAGTGTGGTGAGGGACGTACCTTTGAATTGGAGGTGGGGGTTGTTTAGAATGATTCTTATAGGAGCATATACTTCAAATTAGGAGCGTATTTTTGAAATTAGGATCATAAAATCAAAAAAAGGATCATATTTTCCCAGAATGGATCATAAATCCTGGAAATGGATCATAAAATGATTTTCCCCCAATCAATCAGTTGTTTTCCTACCATTTTGCTGATTTAATAGGATGAAAAATAAAGAGTTTGCCTTGTATTTACCTCTTCCTTTATAAAAACGTCAAGTCTTCCAACAATAATGATATAAAACCGGTTAATGTTCTGATCGTAACTGCACCACCCCTCAGATCAGAGCGAACACAACCACATCGCGGCACCGGACGAGTCCCTCACTCGTACTTCAACCCCAACTACCAATCTCACAACAATCTCACAACTTAAATCCACATCATACCATTCCCATCTACAATTTTATTGGCAAACCCCCATCTTTTTGCTACAATATTATCTTGTGGCTCACCCCGATAATCGGGGATTGAGCGGGTAGGGAGAGGGCAGTTTTATAGGAAGATTATATTGAGAGAACGTAAAGGTATTTTTCAGTTGAAGGATCATGGTACCTCGTTCAAACAGGAGATCATGGCTGGGGCAATCGGGTATTTCACGATTGTATACATCATCGCAGTCAATGCACTCATTCTTTCTGAAGCTGGTATACCATTTGAAGGAGCGGTCATGGCGACCATACTTGCTTCCTTTGTTGGGTGTTTGGTGATGGCCTTTTGGGCGAATGCACCGATTTTGCTGGTTCCAGGAATGGGGATCAATGCGATGTTCACGTTCACCCTGGTGAAGTCTTCTGGTTTGACGTGGCAGGAAGCTCTGGCTGTTGTCGTCGTTTCCGGGATTTTGTTCATGATCATTGCGTTCACGAAGCTATCGAAGCTTTTGTCAGAGGCGATACCCAAGACATTGAAAGAGGCGATCACGGTCGGACTCGGGATGTTCTTGATGTTCATCGGTCTCGAGAAAGGCGGCCTCATCCAGAGGGGTGACAGCGCATTGATCACCATTGGGGACTTTGGCGAACTCAGGGTACTGGCGACGGTATTGACTTTTTTGGTTACGATCTTTTTGTTCATCCGTAATGTAAAAGGGCAGTTCCTTTGGAGCATCGGCTTCGGTACACTGCTTGGATTCCTTTTTGGGATCGAGCCTTCAGTATCCGGAAGTTCGTTTCACTGGAGTGAATATGCCGGGGTGTTCGGACAGATTTCGTTTGATTCAATCATGAAGATCCCGTTCTGGATTGCTGTATTCTCTGTGACGATGGTCCTTGTATTCGAGAACATCGGCCTGATTCATGGACATGTGGATATGATCGATCAGCACCATAAGTATCCGAAGGCATTTCAGGCAAACGCATTTTCCGCGTTCACTTCCGGGTTCTTCGGTACAAGTCCGACAGTTTCCACGGTTGAGAGTGCCGCGGCTATGGCAGCAGGGGGACGTACAGGCTTGACAGCACTGACGACAGGCGTCTTGTTCCTTGGATCCGTTCTATTCATTCCATATTTAAAGTGGATTCCGGACCATGCAATCGCTCCGATTCTCATCATCATCGGTGGATTGATGATCCAGAACATCCGACACATGGATCTGAGAGATCTGACAGAGGCATTCCCTGCCATTTTCATTATCGCAATGATTCCTTTCACGTATAGCATTGCAGACGGCATCGCGATCGGTTTCATCATGTATCCGATCCTTAAGATGGCGACCGGTAAAGCGAAGGAAGTATCCATCCCGCTTTACGTCATTGCCGGATTATTCTTGATGAACTTTTTTGTTCATTCGATTCATTAATAAAGTGTTTAGTAAAAGAGGCGGAGCATTCCGCCTCTTTTTTTTCATTTATTCAGTTATTGTGAAGTGGGTTCCGGAACCCTGTAATTCGCTATATTTCCCCATAAAATATGGACTTTCCACATATTTCTTGTTATGATTCATCTATAAAAATGATTCTATTGAACTATCAATCAACCATTTATTGTTTATTGAAGGCAGGAGTGAAAACGATGGAGGTTTTCGTTGCAAGGCAGCCCATATTTGATGCTAATGAGGAAAAGGCAGCATACGAACTGTTATATAGACAAAATCAAATGAATAGTTTTCCGAATATTGATGGAGATCAGGCAACGGCTGATGTGATCATCAATAGCTTTATGAATATAGGGATCGATTCCTTATCCTCTGGGAAACCATGTTTTATCAACTTTACTGAAAACCTTCTGAAACTGAAGGTTCCAACGTACTTCAATCCGAGGGACATCGTGGTTGAGATCCTTGAATCGGTCGTTCCGGACAAGGATATAGTAGCGATTTGCCTTGAACTTAAAAAGCTTGGATATAAGATCGCACTGGATGATTTTGTTTTCAATGATTCGAATCCTTTCTGCAAAGAACTGATGAGAATCGCAGATTACGTGAAGGTCGATTTCCTCGCAACAACAGAAGAAATGAGGAATAACATAGAGGTCTTCTCACGCTTATTGGGTTATAAAATGATAGCCGAAAAGGTGGAGACGGCAGAACAATATAGGGAAGCAAGGGAAAAGGGCTATCATTATTTCCAAGGGTACTTTTTCAGTAAACCGAACATCATCTCATCGCATGATGTCCCGGTATACTTTCATTCGTACTATTCCATCATCCAAAGCCTTGAAGTGTCTGAGCCCAGTATTGAAGTCATCAGCGAATTAATTGAGCAGGATCTATCACTCTCATACAAATTATTGAAGTTGATCAATTCCCCTGCTTATCGTCCGAAGCATAAGATCCATTCAATCAGGCAGGCCATCGTCCTTCTCGGATTCATGGAAATCAAACGATGGATTTATGTATTAGCTGTGAGGGAAAGGGTCGTCACCAAGGGGAAACTTGAAAACGAAGTCATCACATTATGTCTCACGAGGGCTAAGATGTGTGAGCTTGTTGGAAAAAAAAGGAAAGGGAGCGTCAGCACCTCAAGCTACTTTCTTACAGGTATGTTCTCCCTCATGGATACCATTCTCTCTGTACCGATGATGCAGATCCTCGAGGACCTACCACTGGATGATAAAATTTGTGATGCGTTGACAGGCCAGTCGAACGAGCTGAAGGACTTACTTGAACTGGTCATCGCGGTCGAGAAGGCTGACTGGAGTGAAGTCGAAAAGAAGATGGTGTTGTTGCAACTTGTGGAAGAAGATATTTCCGAAAGCTATCAACAGGCATGTCAGTGGACGGAGAAGCTGCTCGCCCAGGAGTTGGCGCAGCAGTAAGGACTACCAGACAGGCTTATATGTTCCCGGTTTCAGGTACGTACGCTGCGGTTTGATGTATCGTTTCAATTCCACCAGAAGAAGGCGCTGGATCTTCTTCGAGCTTATCTGCTTTGCAACATCGGCAGGATGAGGATAAATGCCGATTGAATTGAATTTGACCCGGAATAGGCCTTCATGCAGAAGGTCTTTTTTTTGATTCAGTATTTTACCGTATACGTGGACGTCAAGTGAGTTGAATTCATCGCCCGTCTCATCGACCCTATGCACTTGAAATCGGAACTGTAGATCTTCCAATATGACACGCCCCTTTCTACAAAACAAGTATTCTCAGTATAGTGTACATGGTTTTGTGGGGGATTTCATCAAAAAAACGGCTTGGAAACACACATGCATGATGAAATGGAAGTAAACTGATTGTATACAAGAATCGCTCATTGCCAAATGAATTGGTTTATGGCAAGCTTAACTTATTAAAAACAAGCTTGGACTGTACCGATGTCTAGGTATGTGAATACATGCCACTTGATCCAGAAAATCGATTGCACACTTTTATCGGTCGTAACATTGACTTTACAGCATGATAGTTTGACAGATTTAGAGTAACGGAGGGACCTTACGATGAAATTGAATGTGATAAAATGTCACGGATCTGGAAATGATTTCTTACTGATTGATGAAATTTCCAATCCTTATACGTTTACAGAAGAAGCGAGGCAGAACATGGCAATTGCTTTATGCGACAGGCAAAAAGGGTTGGGTGCCGATGGAATCCTATTTGTCCTGGGGAGCGAACGATGCGATGCCCGGATGAGGGTGTTCAATGCGGATGGCTCGGAAGCATCGATGTGCGGGAATGGCCTCAGATGCGTAGGGCGCTATGTTTGTGAATTAACCGGGAAGGATTCCATTGTCGTCGAGACGATGAAAGCGGATCTGAAGGTAGCCGTAGCACCTTTCATTCATGATGAGATCCCAACGTACAATGTGGAGATATCACCGGTTTCCTTTGAATTGGATAAAGTTCCGATGAACATGGATTTTACGGAAGTGGTGAATCAGAAAATACCGGAAATTTCCGATCGTCTGCGATTCACGGTGTTAGCGGTCCCGAATCCGCATTTAATCACGATCGTCGATGCTGAGACCATTATCTCCAATGAACAGAAAATGATTTCTGAAAGTGTCAATGGACCGAATAATCTGTTCCCTGATGGGGTGAACGTGAGCTTCGTCCATCCTCTCGGGCAAGGCGCCATCTATGTCCGTACGTTTGAGCGTGGCGTAGGCTTCACGAACGCCTGTGGCACGGCGATGTCTGCATCAAGTCTGGTGACCTGTCTTCTCGGCCAGAATGAGCTAGGCCAGGAGATCGATGTGTATAATAATGGAGGAAAGGTCCGGGTGGTGGTCAACCGCAAGCTGGACGGTGGGTATTACATGGAGCTCATAGGGAATGCCACTTATACGTATGAAGCGGAATTGGAATTGTCACTTTCCGAGCCGGAATCCTACGAAGTTCTGTCTCATGAAGACCTCAATGAAGAAGATGCCTATGGAAATCTGCAAGCGCATGCCAAGGATGTTGTGAATAGTAAAGTGTTTACAAACGCATGATTCATACGAGGCTGGGACAAAACAAAGAACCCTACAAATAAAGACGAACAATATCGGTTCCAGTTTTTAATACCGCTATTGATTTCCGTGCAAAACTTCGCTTTCCGCGGGCGGTTGGTGAGCCTCTTCGTCGCATTCGCTCCTGCGGGTTAGAAAAGCGGAAGTGGCTTGCTCAGAGGCTTATGTCTCGAGCCTCTAGCCGCTGGAGCTAGACACGTCTCACCTAACTCGCTTTTCCCGCAGGAGTCTTCGTTTTGCACTCCAATCAACCGCTAGACAGAAGTGAAATCTCATTGTACAGTAATACAAATGATTTAAAAACCCGAATGAATTTGTCGTCCAATCCACAAATTCGTACGGGTTTTTCATTGTCTAAAACACTTTTTTCCCAGACTCTTTTTTTACTTCTTGCGTTCTTTAAGGAAGGAAATGACCTCCTCAAATGGCTGCTCGTCTTTCATCCGGTCAAATTGACTTAATGGATCACCGAGCTTGGTGAGCCGGTGCAGTACGATTTCCATCGTGAACCTTTCTGGATTCAGTTCTTCATTCACTTCATCCCACCAAAGAGGGGTAGCAACAAGAGCATCTTCGTTTCCGCGCAAGGAATAGGGCGCAATGATGGTCTTGCCTTCTCCATGCTGGATATAATCCACGTACAGTCGACCCTTCCGATTCTTTTTCATCCGTTCAATCGTGAAGTCTTCAGGGAAATTCGTCACAAGATAGTCCGCGATGAATTCCGTGAACAATCCAGTTTCCTCCCATCCATAGCCCCTTGGGAGTGGGATATAGACTTGTAGCCCTTTATTCCCTGATGTTTTTACAAAGCTGTGTACATGCATTCCGTCAAATAATCCCTTCATGATGTTTGCAGCCTTGACAGCCAAATGAAAATGTTCACGACTTGGGGGATCCAAGTCAAATACGATTTCGCTCACATCCTCTTGGTCTACTTTTTGAAAAGGGATGTGGAACTCGAGCGCCAATTGATTCCCTAGCCACATCAGACTCTCCAGGTTGTTGCAGGTGATGTATTCGATCCCGGATTGTTTATGTTTCTCGATGAAATCAGGTGCATAATCCGGGGCATTCTTCTGATAAAAAGGTTCCCCGAACATGCCATGAGGATAACGGATGCACGTCAACGCGCGGTTTCTCAGGAAGGGCAGGAGTGCAATCGATGCCTTACGCAAGTAGCGGATGTAATCCAATTTCTTGATCATCGGCTTCTCCCATAAAGGTTTGTCGGGGTGAGTGATGTCGACGATCTCCGGAATGCTTGCTTCATCGAGGAGGAACTGTTGGAATGTGCATTCATCAGGGCGCGATGAGAACATGAATTGGTGAAAATGAGGCTCCCGTAACTGGTCTTCGTACCAATTCAGATAGAGGATTTCCACACAAATCGCAGGCTCGATATAATAATGACTGCCTTCCTGCCGTGAATGATTTTGCTTGATGATGTTTTTTAAGGTCCTTTTGTCAGCGGGGGAAATCCCAAAATGAAATAATCCGATTTCCTTCACTTCTTCTCCTTGGAATACCCCGATGTGAAAATAATCGTTTGATGTATCCACTGAAGTGATGAAGCACAGGCATGACTTGCGATTCTTGATCTTCAGCCAGGAGGCGGAGCGTCTCCCTTCCTCCCATTTGCTATCAGACAGCTTTGCGACGACACCTTCTCCTTCCTCTTCGGTCACACAGCTCCATATTTCAGCCCAATCAGTGTAAGAAGGGACCATCTGGATGACTGAGGGGTTGGCCGCATCAGGTTTTAGCGCGATTCCCATTGATGAACACAAGTCACGAAGCTCGTTTTTTCGTTCTGAGTAAGGCTTGTTTTTAACCTGTTTTTTTCCACTTTGAATCAGGTCAAAAGCGAGAAACTTCACGGGTCTTTTCTCTGAAAACTCAGCGATATTCTTTGTTTGTTTCATCCGGCCCCTGATTTGTAATTCGAAAAATTCGCTGCTGAACGAAGACCGCAGAATGACAATTTCCCCATCAAGGATCATGGGGAGGGGAAGACGATCGTTCTCCACTATCTGCTGGACGTAGGCTTCTATTTCAGGGAATTGGGGGAGAAGTGATTTATTATTCCTGCTTGTCAAGTGTATCACCTTATTTTCATCGACCGATAAGATTCCCCTGAACCCATCGTACTTCACCTCGTACCGCCAATCTCCTTTCAATGGCGCCTCTTCCGAAAGCGTCGGCAACATCGGTTTCAACTTCATCACCTCCTTCATTGTAGCTACTATGATTCTTTTTAGTGTTGCCGCATCTCAACCGCATTATTTCCAAATGTTTTTGCGAATGAAGCATATTGAGGAACTAAAACTATGTATTAGAGGATTCAGTAAACAAAAAGGAGGGTAATGTTTATGCATACCGTATGGAAAGGATCGATCAGCTTCGGTTTGGTCAATATTCCGATCAAACTTCATTCTGCCACGGAAGATCGTGATATCAAGCTTCGTTCATTGCATAAAGAATGTCATTCACCGATCAAATATGAAAAGATCTGCCCTGTATGTGATGAAGAACTTGATCAATCTGACATTGTAAAAGGATATGAGGTGACAAAAGGTAAATTCATCGTACTCGAAGAAGAGGAATTGAATGCAATCAAGGAGACCAATGCCGAGAAGACAGTGGAAATCCTGGATTTCATCAAGATGGAGGAAATCGATCCGATCTTCTTTGACAGAAGCTACTTTGTATCACCGAATGATACTGGAAAAAAAGCTTATACCCTATTGAGGAAAGCGCTTGTATCCTCAGGAAAGGTCGGGATTGCCAAAATCACGATGAGATCGAAAGAACAGCTATCGGTCGTAAGGGTGTATAACAATACGCTCGTGATGGAAACAATCCATTATCCTGATGAAGTGCGTCCTTCTAAAGATGTCCCGAATGTCCCGGAGGAAGACGAAGTGTCAGGGAAGGAACTTGAAACGGCGACGATGCTGATCGAACAGTTGACGACCGAATTCAACCCGGAACAATATCATGATGAGTATCGTGAACGACTCAGTCAATTGATAGAATCAAAGCAGACGGGGGATAAGGTCGTGACTGCAAAAGAAAAAGCGCCGAAGGAAAATGTGTCAGACCTCATGGCTGCACTGCAGGCATCAATCGATTCGTCGAAGCCGGAAAAGAAGAAAGAAACAAAAGCGAAAGAAGCAAAAAAGAAACCGGTGAAAAAGAAAACGACAACAAAGAAAAAAGCGCAATAAGGAATGTAAAGAGGGAAGGAGATCACCTTTGGAGGAGAGACATACCAAAAAGACATTATTCTTCATCATCTCGTTAAGTTGTTTGGCCATCTTCACATGGGGATTCGTTACGGTTGTGGAGGAATGGAAAGAAAACGAGATAGCGGGCTTCGATGATGGGGTATTCACGATCATTCATGCATTCGTATCACCCAAGCTGACAGCATTGATGACATCGATCACTTTTTTGGGCGGGGTGAAATGGCTAAGTATTTGTACCGTTTCGGTCGTCATCATCCTATTGTTCATGAAGAAATATCCGCTCGCTTTATTCGTTGCAATCTCGGTCGGTTTGGGGGCGGGGTTCAATCTCCTGCTGAAATGGATTTTTAAACGGGAAAGACCTGATATCGAAGCATTGATCCAGCAGGGGGGTTACAGCTTTCCTAGCGGTCATTCAATGGGTTCATTCATTTTTTATGGAGCCCTTGCCTTCATGCTTTTCCGGGCATTCGATCGAATGTTATTCAAATGGTCGAGCGTTTTCTTGCTGGCTATTCTGATCGTATTCATTGGCATCAGCCGAATCTACCTTGGCGTTCATTATGCCAGTGACATCGTCGGGGGATTCACGGCCGGGGGAGGCTGGTTGACCCTCTGTATCGCGGTCTATCTTTATTTTTACAAACGAAGTGATTGGAAATATCGAGATGAATGAGAAAAACCCTGAAACGGTACTCCCGCTTCAGGGTTTTTTTGCTTAAAAAAGGTTGAATATATATGGGCCAAAGGAAGTGACGTATAAAAGGATGTAAATACCCATGAAATAAAATGCACCGCCGAACGTCCCCCAGTCAGGGTTACGCCCGAATTTCCAGATGGCGGCGGTCAGGATCGTGATGATCGTGATGCCGACATAGCCGCTCCCGGAGAAGGTAAGATAATCCGGAGCCGCAAAGTAGAAGTAGCCGTTCATGGCTTTATTTATGAACGTAAGCGGCATGAACAGGAAAATGACAATCGATGCATATTCCACCCAGTTGATGCCTTCTTTCTCGAAAATATTCGGCTTTAGCATATAAAGCAGAATGAGAAGGAGTAACGAAGGCAGTACCCAATAGAAAGAAGTCAGAATCGTAATAATGCTACTGAATACCATCAATACCGTGTTGTTGACGGCTTCTTTCATGCTGCGCTTGTTCAATTCGACAGAGCTTGAAATGACGTCAGGGTCTTGTGAAGCCCCGAAAAGTTCATACGAATCTCCGCCATAATCAAGCCAGGCAACGCTGTTCTCCGTTAATTGAAGAGGCATATATGAATAATGTTTTGTTGTCCCGATCGACTCTGCCTTCAGTGGAGAGTCATCCCCGAGTGGAGCCAGGTAGACACTGACCGAGTTGTGATCGCTGACTCGATGTCCTTCCGAAGTGAATAATATTGTGTTCTTGCCATCGATTGTGACTAATTTGGCTGAACGTGGTCCTTGAAGCGGTTCACCGGAATCTACATTCATGAACTTGAGGGTTTCAGGTTTCAACATTTCTTTACCGATTGTATCGATTGTGGTTGAGAGCTTCACAATTTTATAACTCAAAACTCCTTGGGCACGCATTTCCTCGTTATATAGAATGGTGAGCTTATTATCGCGGACTTCATATGTCAAGCCATCGATATGTTGGTTCGTGGAGATTTTCACCGTAGCGAATGGATCTCCTACTATTTTCCCGCTTTCATCCATATAATGTAGAACGGCCGATACGTCATTGAATTGCTCCTGAATGATCGCACTTCCGTTATCACCTTGATATACTTCCATCACCTTTTTTGAGAATTCATGGACTTTTTCTTTGGATAAATCAGTTGGATTGACCGAATAAAGTTCGTTTTTCACCCAGTAGAAAATTCGATCCTTACTTGTGCTAAGTCCGGTCGCTTCTTCTTCAATGACCGTATCTTTATTATTTTCCGTTGCAACCAACTGGCCGGATTTCATTTGGATGAAGGTGGAACCATCGGACCAAAATGGGTAGCCCCTCGTGATTTTGGTGTTCTCGACAGCATCTTCTTGAAGATTCAATTGTTCATCGAACTTCAACTGATGCACTTTACCATTGTCTGTGAGGAACAGGCTCTCATCATTGAAGAAAGCTTGCGGACGCTCATCGGATGTGAAGCCCAGTGGTACAGAGCGGCTCCAGTCAGGCTGAGGCTGTTTCTTTACTTCCAGTATCTGATTGATGAATAGTGCCCCCAATAAAAGCAGGATGATTACTAACGGGACACCAAATGACGTTATTTTTTCTTTCATCAAAATCCCCCTCTATCTCTCTCTATGTGTAGTGTGATGTCAATTTAGAATTTTACCACAATTCAAACTCTATGACACCAAATATTTCCTTGAGTGTATCGTACCCATCTTTTTTACGAGTTTCCGTATCTTTGCGAAAGTCAACGATCATGAACGTAAAGGGAGGGACCAGTATGTTTTCACCGGATAACATGATGAACTTCCATTTGTTCTCCGTTTCACATCTCTTGACGATTCTTCTCTTCTTCCTGCTTGCCGGCGTGATGGTCATGGTTATGATGAAAGGGCGAGATAACAAAGGGATCGGCACTCTATTGGTAGGGATACTGGCCGTGTCGGAAATCAGTTATCAAGTGTGGTCGGTGTTGTATGGGAATTGGTCCTTCCAAACGACCATGCCTCTCCATTTATGCAGTATCAGCACGTTTATAGGAATCTATCTTTATTTCAAGAAGAACGTTAAATGGTTTTATCTGTTTCTTTATATCGGATTCATCCCACCGATCCTTGCGATCATCACACCTGACAATCCATACGCGTTTCCACATTATCGTTATCTCAAGTATTTCCTTCATCACATGGGCATCCCATTAATGGTCCTATATTTATTCTTTCACGATCGCTATCAGGTCCCTAAAAGGTCTATCTTTTATGGGCTCTTTCTCGTCAATTGCCTGGCAGTCCCGATCTTGATCATCAACAAACTCAGCGGTTCCAACTATTTCTTCCTGTCAGGACCGCCTGAAGGAAACACCCCACTGCTATGGTTCGGGGATGGATTTGTGTATTTTTTGAATCTGGAGTTGGCGGCGGTGGTGGTGTTCACCCTGAATTATTTTTTATTCAGATGGTTGGAGAAGTACAGAAAGCAGGAAAGACAAAGGGTACAAGAAGAGGGCTGACCTTTTAGGTGCGTAGTGAATGCTACCACTTTAAGGAATTTAGGTTTTGTAGTTGACAATAAAGGGTGAACATCATACAATGATATTGAAAATCATTCTCATTGAAAATACAAGAGTTTCCCCCTCTTTCTTTTTATAATAGAGAATGGTTCATGATTACCCCCCTTTAATAAATCTTTAAAAAGACAATCCTGGTTTGCAGATGCCGGGATTGTCTTTTTTTCTGTATTCCTCAAGGGGAATTTCAAATGATGGTGCAGTGGAGGGGGGATTTCTCCGTGCTTTGTAGGAATTGATTGCAATTCGATCCCCGCTGTCGTAAATTGTAGAAGAATGTGAACAATTGGTAAGGTAAAGGAGTTGAATAGAGAGTGGATGAAAAAGAAGATAAACGTTTTCAAATCGCTCATCGTGAAGCGTTGATCGGGATCGCCCTTGTGTTGATCAACTTTGTTTGGTGGTATGGCTTCGCTTTCGGTCTTGGCGACGGTCCAGTCTCAGATTATGAATGGGTACTTGGGATGCCAGCGTGGTTTTTCTATAGCTGCATTGCCGGTTTCTTGCTCATGATCGGTCTGGTGATTGTGGTCGTGAAATTCATGCTGACAGATATTCCATTTGATGAAGAAGGGGAGGAATCCCATGAATAGCATGGCGTTGATCCCTTTGGTCTTATTCTTAATCATCATTTTCATTGCGGGGATTTATTCTTCAAGAAATAGTAGTAAGGCAGATTCCTTCGTACAGGATTATTTCCTTGGCAGCAGGCAGCTGGGAGGATTCATCCTTGCCATGACCATGATTGCCACCTATGGGAGTGCAAGCAGCTTCATCGGGGGGCCGGGAGCCGCTTATTCGTATGGACTGTCGTGGGTGCTGCTGGCCATGTCGCAAGTGGTCACAGGCTATTTTGTCCTGCTTGTGCTCGGGAAGAAGTTCGCGATCATGTCCAGGAAGTATCAAGCCGTGACGCTGGTCGATTATTTACAGGGAAGGTATCGGAATCATTACATAACGATCTTATCCTCTTTAAGCATCATCATCTTCCTGTTCTCCGCTATGATTGCACAATGGGTCGGCGGAGCTAGATTGATTGAATCCTTGACCGGACTTTCATATAAGAGTGCACTGTTCCTGTTTGCCGTTTCTGTCCTGGTCTATGTCATCATCGGCGGATTCAAGGCGGTTGCCGTCACCGATTCGATCCAGGGGGTCGTGATGCTGGTTGGTACGATGATCTTACTGGCAGCAACGATCATCGCAGGCGGAGGATTGGAAAACATCATGATGGATTTGAAAGCGGAAAATCCCAACCTGCTAAGTCCGCACGGGGCGAATGGTGAGCTGAGTGCACGTTATATCTCCTCCTTCTGGATCCTGGTCGGTGTAGGGGTGGTCGGCCTTCCTCAAGTGGCTGTTAGGGCCATGAGCTATAAAAATTCACGCTCCATGCACCGGGCCCTCATCATCGGGACGATTGTAGTCGGTTCGATCATGCTGGGGATGCACCTGATCGGGGTACTTGCACGTGCGGTGATCCCGGGTGTGGAAGTAGCGGATAAAGTGATGCCGCTCCTAGCGCTCGAAGTGCTCCCGCCATGGCTCGCAGGAATTGTTTTGGCAGCTCCGATGGCTGCGATCATGTCGACCGTCGACTCGCTCCTCTTGATTGTATCGTCAAGCATCGTGAAGGATGTGTATATGAATTACATCAATAAGGATGCAAAGGAAGAGAAAATCAAACGGATGAGTTTCATGGTGACAGCAATTACCGGTATCGCAGTATTCCTGTTCGCGTTGAGCCCGCCTGATTTGATCATCTGGCTGAATTTATTTTCTTTCGGGGGTCTTGAGGCAGTGTTCATCTGGCCGATTGTGCTGGGATTATATTGGGAGAGGGGAAATGCATCTGGGGCTCTCGCTTCCATGCTTTCCGGATTGATCTCTTATATCCTGTTCCACAGCTTCCTGCCGAACTATCTGGATATGCACACCGTCGTATTCCCAATCCTCATCTCGTTCGTCATGTATATTCTGGTTTCGCTTATGACGAAGAGGAGAAGCGTATATTGATTTTTCAGGGACAGCCTTGCTTTCAATAGGCTGTCCCTGTTTTATGCTATGTAAATAAGTGTTAATTTAAAAGGGGAAAAACAGACATAAGTAGAATGATAAGGAAGGGGGGAAGAAAATGAACTGGAAACTGACAAGATATAATGATATCAATGAATATTACAGCCGCGTGTACCCATTCCTTCTTAGGAAGGAAGCGGAATACAATTTGCCGCTCGGGCTGGTGAACAGCATCAAAACGTGGAGCCGGTATAAAGATCCTGTGCTGATCAGCGTGGAAGATGAGGGAGGGGTCCTGAAGGGCGTGTTCATCATGACTCCTCCGCATCATCTTGTTGCGGCTCTTGAAGTGGATGAGAAGGATTATGGCACCATCGCAGGAGAATTGCATATGATCCTAAAGAAGGAAGGCATTGAGATTCCAGGGGTTGTCTCAGAGAAAGAGTCGGCTCAACGATTCACCGAAGCATGGTGTGAATTGAAGGGTTGTCAGCAAGAAATAGGGATGAACCAGAGAGTTTATAAACTTGACCGTGTAAATGAAATCGAGCTGCCCGAGGGCAAATTGGTCAGGCCGAAGGAAGAAGATCTTCCTCTGCTTGCCAAATGGATCGTAGCATTCACTGAAGAAACAGGGGTGCACGCCATTTCACCTAGTGAAGCAATCAAGAGGGCAGAAGAGATGATTTCCAATGAGAAGTATTTGTACTTTTGGGAAGTCGAGGGGAAACCCGTCTCCATGGCAAGGGGAGGGAGATGGACGGATAACGGCATCACCGTGAATTTCGTCTATACACCCGCACCTCACCGGAAAAGGGGTTATGCATCAGCCGTTGTATCGGGATTAAGCAGGACCCTCCTGGAAGAGTTTGCATTCTGTACGTTGTATACAGACCTTGAGAATCCCACTTCGAACAAGATTTATATGGAAATCGGTTATGTGCCGATTGAGGATTCGCTGATGGTGGACTTCAAATGAAAGAAAAAGTTCTGAATTTTTGTGTTGACATCCATTGAAAAACGGATTAATATAATAAACAATAATTCAATGAGCGAACGGCGTTGACGAAGAGGAGTACCCGTTGCGGACACTTAAGAGAGCTGGTGGTTGGTGTGAACCAGTGTGAATGCGGCAGGGAATGGACTTCCGAGCTTCCAAACCGAAATCCTATGGGAGAGTAGGCTTTGGCGAATGTCTTATCGTTACAAAAGACGCGCATTAGAGCGAATGGCTTCGATGCGGCAGAGTGGACTGTATAATCAGTCAACGAAGGTGGCACCACGGGTATCCCGTCCTTTTTTAAGGACCGGGATGCCCTTTTTTTGTAGCTGAAAAATGAATAAACGAAATCGTAGAATAAGAGTAGTAAGCTTAAGTGATGCTTTACAGAGAGTCGGGGAAGGGTGAGACCTTGGCAGGATAGCTTAAGTCGAATGGACTTATGAGAGATGACTTGAAAGTCGAGTAGGGTCATACGGATTCCACCGTTACATGGATAGGATATCGGGTTTTAGCCCTGTATCCGAAATGAGAGGGAGTAAGTTTCTTGCTCCAAAATGAGGTGGCACCGCGATCAGCATCGTCCTCTATAAGTACAGTGAATCTGTGCTTATAGGGGACTTTTTTTATTTTGATTGGAGGAATGGGATGTGAAGCAACAAAGAGAAATCAAGTTTAGGGTGAGGGAGTTGAATGGTGATCTTTATACACCGATATCGCTTTTCCAATCATTGAAGGGAGCAAAGAAATTCCTTCTGGAAAGTTCGTTGAAGCATGAACAGTCAGGGAGATACTCCTTCGTAGGCAGTGATCCGTATCTTGAATGCAAGGCGCATGGAGATAGAGTGACGATCATGCGAAATAAGACGGGGGAAGAAGAAGTGCGGACTGGAATCCCCATTGAAATCATCGGGGAACTACTGCCAAGGGTGAATCAGGAAGGGCTAGATTTGCCTTTTGCCGGGGGAGCGATCGGGTATCTTGGCTATGACGTGATCCGTCAATATGAACGGATCGGCCATGTTCCGGAGGATGAGCTGGAAATGCCCGATATTCATCTGATGGTCTACGAAAAGGTGATTGTATTCGATCACGCCGAACAGAAAATTTATATAGTCGCTCTTGGTGAAGAAGAGAAAGAGCTTGAAAGTAAACTAGATGAGGTGCAAGGCGACATAACGAAAGTGGTCCTCGATGTCCATGATGCAGGGTTGAAGGATGTGGAATTCCAACCACAGATAACAGAGCAGGAATTTATCGAAAAGGTAGAAGCAGCGAAAGAATATATCAGGCAGGGGGATATCTTTCAGGTCGTGCTGTCACAGAGGATGAAGGCAGCTTTCAATGGGGATTCCTTTAGTTTCTATCGGATGTTGAGGCAGTCCAACCCTTCTCCCTATATGTTCTTCATCGATTTCGAGGAGTATGTCGTACTCGGTGCTTCACCTGAAAGTCTTGTAAAGGTTCAAGGCAGGAAAATCACGACGAACCCGATTGCAGGAACGAGAAGAAGAGGAGCGACGGAGGATGAAGATCAGCGGTTGGAAGACGAACTGTCTTCCGATGAGAAAGAAATCGCGGAGCACAGGATGCTGGTCGACCTTGGCCGGAACGATCTTGGAAAAGTGTGTGAAGCGGGCTCCATCACGCTGTCGAAATATATGCTTGTCGAGCGTTACAGGTATGTGATGCATCTTGTGTCAGAAGTGAAAGGGACACTCAGTGATGGCATAGATCCCCTTCAGGCGCTTGTTAGCTGTCTTCCTGCAGGGACCGTGAGTGGCGCACCAAAGATCAGGGCGATGCAGATTATCAATGAACTTGAAGATAAAAAGAGAGGGGTCTATTCAGGAGCCATCGGCTATTTAGGGGTTAATGGAAATCTGGATTTCGCTTTGGCCATCAGGACGCTTGTCCTAAAGGATCAGCACGCTTATGTGCAAGCAGGGGCTGGGATTGTGTACGATTCTGACCCGAAAAGTGAATATGAGGAAACGATGAATAAAGCGAAATCATTGCTGGAGGTGGGAAAATGATCGTCCTCATTGATAACTATGATTCCTTCACCTATAACCTGTATCAATATCTCGTAGAGCTCGGTGAGGAGGTATTGATCAAGCGGAATGATGACATCACCGCTGGGGACATCGAGGAATTGAAACCAGATGGAATTATTCTTTCCCCTGGACCAGGATCGCCCCGGCATGCGGGGAATTGTATCGAAATTATCCAGAATCTTCACGCAAGTGTGCCGATTTTGGGTGTGTGCCTCGGGCATCAGGCGATTGCTGCTGCATTTGGGGCCGAGGTGGTGATTGCTGACAAGATCATGCACGGTAAGACATCCTTGATCAAGCACGATGGACACGGGATCTTCGAGTATCTATCCCAGCCGCTTACCGTCATGCGATACCATTCGCTTGTTGTTGATAAAAACACACTTCCACCTCAATTCGAGGTTTCCGCGACCTCGATGGATGACAACGAAATCATGGCCATCAAGCATTTGCGTCACCCGCTATTCGGGGTTCAATTCCATCCTGAATCAATCGGGACGGATACAGGCAAAAAAATATTGAGCAATTTTTTAGTTGAGATGAGAAAGGGGAATAACCGTGAAAGAGTATCTGCAGAAGCTATCTAACGGACATTCTTTAAGTAGAGATGAGATGAGAAGAGCGGTACAGCAATTAGTCAAAGAAGAAACGACAGACAGCCAGATTGCCTGTTTTCTGACTCTGTTGAAAATGAAAGGTGAAACAGTCGATGAAATCACGGGTCTCGTTGAAGTACTGAGGGAAAAAGCAATGCCTGTCAGAAGTAAATTAAGTGGGGTGCTGGATAATTGTGGGACCGGTGGAGATGGGTCGCATAGCTTCAATATCAGTACGACGAGTGCATTTGTGCTGGCAGGTGCAGGCATAAAGGTTGCCAAACATGGCAACAGGAGCATTTCGAGCAAGACGGGCAGCGCAGACGTACTGGAACGATTAGGGGTGTCGCTCGACTTCAGGGAAGATGAAATCAACTCATTGCTTACCGAGTGCAACATCGCCTTTCTTTATGCCCCTCACGTCCATTCAGGGTTGAAACGGATCATGAAAGTCAGGAAGGAATTAAAAATCCCGACGATTTTCAATCTGATCGGGCCCCTGACCAATCCAGTGGAGCTTGAAACGCAGCTGATTGGCGTGTACAGAAGGGATATGCTCGAAACGATGGCGAAAGTACTTGACGAACTTGGCAGGAGGAGAGCGATTGTGTTGAACGGTGCCGATTTCATGGATGAAGCATCCCTTGCTGGTGAGAACCATCTGGTGCTTCTTGAGAACGGCGTCATCACCTCCTTCACGTTGACCGGGGAGGATGTCGGGCTCCCTCATTATCCGAATTCCATGATCGAAGGCGGGGACTCCGACATGAACGCAGACATTTTATTGGATGTCTTGGAAGGAAAGGAAGGGCCGCACCTTGACACGGTGTTATTCAACGCAGGAATTGCATTGTATGCCCATGGCACGGTTTCAAGCGTTGCAGAAGGTGTCAAGGAAGCACGTGACAGCATTTCGTCCGGGAAAGCAAAAGCTGCACTTCAAACCCTTCTCTCGTATAGCGAAACAAAAAGAAAGCAGGTGATCTGAATGTCTACGATTCTTCAAAAAATCATTGACCGGAAAGTGGATGAAATAAAAGAACTAAAACAGGTTGGGTTCCATTTATTCCATCAATCAACAAAACCAACAAGGCGATTATATGACACTTTGAAAAAAGCAGATCGGTTAGGGGTGATTGCAGAAATAAAGCGGGCTTCCCCATCAAAGGGGGATATCAAGGTGGAAGTGGACCCGGTACAGCAGGCGAAAGCCTATGAACGTGCAGGTGCCGCCGCCATCTCCGTCTTAACCGATACACCGTTTTTTAAAGGGAGGATGGAAGACCTGGCGTTGGTCAGGAAGGAAGTGTCCATCCCGATCTTATGCAAGGATTTCATTCTTGATAGGGTGCAGATCGACCGTGCCAAAGATGCAGGAGCGGATATCATTTTGTTGATAGTAGCCGCTCTTGACCGGCAGGCTTTACAATCACTCTATCAATATGCCGAAGAACAGGGGCTTGAGGTCCTTGTGGAGGTACATGATGAAAGTGAAATGAAGACAGCGTTAGAACTAGGTGCAAAGATCATCGGCATCAATAACCGCAACCTAAAGACCTTCGAGGTGAAACTGGATGTGACGGAAAGGTTGGCAAGGATAGTTAGCGATGATGAAATCGTCCTCATCAGTGAGAGTGGGATAGGATCCCCACACGACTCAGAAAGGGTGTCGAAAGCCGGTGCACACGGTGTACTGGTCGGGGAGACATTGATGAGGAGCGAAGACGCCGGGGAAACGTTAGCTTCCTTGCGGGTGCAGAAGGATGAACGCCAATGACGAAAATAAAAGTATGCGGCATTCAGGAACGGGAGGAAGCATTGTGGGCAGCCGAGGCGGGAGTCGATGCAATAGGGTTTGTATTTGCAGAGAGTAAGCGGAGGATCGCGCTTGAAAAGGCAGCTGCCATCTCTGCTTCGCTTCCCAATGAGGTATTGAAGATCGGTGTGTTTGTAAATGCAACAAAGAGTGAACTGCTACACGCGGCGAAAACGGCAGGTTTGGACTATGTCCAGCTTCACGGAGATGAAAGCCCTGAATTTTGCAAAGAGTTAACCATTCCATTCATCAAAGCAATTTCCATTAAAGACAGGGACGATCTCGAGGCTGTAACCCGTTACGGGAATGAGATGATTCTCGTCGATAGTGGAAAAGGACCGTTCAGGGGAGGCAATGGGACCTCATTTGACTGGGATTATCTTAGCGGTCATGAAGCAACTGACCGGAGACTGATCCTGGCTGGAGGTTTAAGGAAAAATAATATCTCTGAGGCAATCAGGAAGGTGAAGCCTTATATGGTGGATGTGTCAAGTGGAGTGGAACGCAACGGGAGAAAAGATGAACGGTTAATAAAAGAATTCATAGAAGAAGTAAAAGCCATTAATAAGGAAAGCGGGGAATGAACATGATGTATGCACAGCCTGACCAAAAAGGATTATTCGGACAATTCGGGGGCAGATTTGTCCCGGAAACATTGATGACGGCGGTCAAAGAACTCGAAGCGGCTTATGAGGAAGCTTTGAAGGATGAGGAATTCCATCGGAAACTTCAATACTATTTGAAGGATTACATCGGAAGGGAGAACCCCCTCTATTTCGCTGAAAATCTATCAAAGCGGATCGGCGGGGCAAAGATCTATCTTAAGAGAGAGGACCTGAATCATACGGGAGCCCACAAGATCAATAACACGATTGGCCAGGCGTTGCTCGCTGAACGGATGGGCAAGCGGAAGATCGTCGCCGAGACCGGTGCGGGCCAGCATGGGGTGGCAACGGCGACGGTGTGTGCGTTATTGAACCTCGAATGCGTGATTTTCATGGGGGAAGAGGATATCAGAAGGCAGAAACTGAACGTTTTCCGCATGGAGCTCCTTGGTGCGAAAGTGGTCGGTGTCACATCTGGGAGCGCTACCCTGAAAGATGCCGTGAATGAGGCGCTACGTTACTGGGTTGCCAATGTTGAAGACACCCACTACATCATCGGATCGGTTCTTGGTCCGCATCCGTTTCCGAAGATGGTACGGGATTTTCAAAGTGTGATCGGGAAAGAGACGAAGAAACAATTCCTCGAGAAGGAACATACACTTCCAGATGCCATTGTGGCGTGTATCGGCGGCGGAAGCAATGCAATGGGGATGTTCCATCCGTTCATCGATGATAAGGAAGTGGACTTGTATGGGGTTGAAGCTGCAGGGGCAGGGATTGACTCCAATAAACATGCGGCTACCCTTACGCTCGGAAGTCCAGGGATTTTACACGGCAGTCTGATGTACTTGCTTCAAGATGATGATGGGCAGATCCAGGAAGCACATTCAGTATCTGCAGGTCTTGATTATCCGGGGGTGGGACCGGAGCATAGTTTCCTCAAAGAAATCGATCGAGTCAAGTATACATCCATTACCGATCAAGAAGCGCTTGATGCGTTCCAGCTTCTCTGTCAGACAGAGGGCATCATCCCTGCGCTTGAGAGCTCTCATGCAGTTGCATATGCAGTGAAGCTCGCAAAAAAGATGAATAGTGAAGAATCAATCGTCATCTGTCTCTCGGGCAGAGGGGACAAAGATGTAGAACAAGTTAAAGAGTTGCTAGGGGGGCATCACAATGGGTAAAGATTTCATGGAGCAGGCTTTTCAAAAGGAACTGAATAAAGGGAATAAGTTATTCATCCCTTACATCATGGCCGGGGATGGCGGGATTGATGGGTTGATCGACTCGTTGAAACTGCTTGAAGAATCAGGTGCGACGGCAATCGAGATCGGGATCCCGTTTTCGGATCCTGTAGCGGACGGACCCACCATCCAGCGGGCAGGGAAGAGGGCTTTGGAAAACGGGGTCAGCCTTCAGTATGTTCTGGATGAATTGGCCGGAAGAAGAGGGGAAATCGGCATTCCGTTGGTATTCATGACCTACATCAATCCCCTTTATAAATACGGGATCGAACGCTTTTTCAGCCGCTGTGAAGAAGTGGGCGTGGATGGGGTAATTATCCCCGACCTCCCTGCAGAGCACAGGGACCTGATCGCTTCCCCAGCCGAAGAACATGGCATCGCCATCATCCAGCTTGCAACGCTGACGAGCTCGGAAGAAAGGATCCGTGAACTTGCTGCACTGACGGAAGGGTTCCTCTATGCCGTGACCATCAATGGTACGACCGGTGCAAGGAGCGCAGTCAATGAAAACATTGGAAATCATCTTCAAGTACTTAAACGATATAGTCAAGTGCCCGTGCTTGCAGGCTTCGGTATTTCAACCCCTGAACACGTAAGGGAAATGACCCGTGATTGTGACGGTGTCATCGTGGGTAGCAGGATCATCGACCTCCTGCAAGAAGAGAATGTAAGTAGCATCAAGGAGTTGATGGATGCAGCCAAAATGAGTAGTCCCATAAAATTATGAGTATTCTGTTAATTTTATTGGACTAGTGTAAAGCCATCCTAAAGATAAGTTAATAATTGGTAAAAAGCCTTCTTTCTCGATGGAAAATCGATATAGTAGAGGTGTAGTACAAATGCATCTTACTAGGAGGCTATAACAAATGAAATCAATGAAGAAATGGTTTTTCATGCTTTTAATGTCGGTATCAGTAATCGGTTTTGCAGCAGGATGCAGCAGTGACAATGAAGAAGATAATGGAACGGAAGAGCAAATGGATGAAGAATCCAATACAGAAGACACAACTGAAGATAGCAACGCTGAACAATAATGAACAAACAGTCAGTCCTTATCGAAGGGCTGGCTGTTTTTTAATAAGTACATACTTGAACCGTTTGGAAAATTCAGTTAATCTGAATCTGTATATTGGAATTGGTAGTAGAAAGGATATTGAACATGAACATTCCGGCAAAACTTCAAAAGGGAGATACCATCGGGATCTGCTCCCCTTCTTCACCGGTGGCTGCCTATTGTCCCCGACGATTAAAGAGGGGCATTGAAGAACTGAAGCACCTTGGGTTCAAGGTGAAGGTGGGAGAACATACGAGAAGGGCGATGGAGTATATGGCGGGTTCCATTGACGATAGAGTGGCCGACCTTCATGAACTCTTCAAGGATCCTGAAGTAAAGGCGATCATCACCACGATCGGGGGGACATGCTCCCATCAACTACTTGAAAAATTGGACTACGGTCTCATCCGAGAACACCCAAAGATCTTCATGGGGTACAGTGATATCACCGCCCTACACACCGCCATTTATACAAAGACTGGCATGACAACGTATCTTGGACCAGCGATTCTTCCTCAGTTCGGAGAATACGGTGGGATACTTCCCTACACGAAGGAATATTTCCTCAAGACGCTCGTGGAAGGGGAGAAAATTGAGTATCAGCATTCCGATCATATGATCATGGAGCATCTTTGGTGGGATGAAGAAGATGATCGTCCCAGACAAGGGATCACGAATGGAGGACCTTCCATCATCAATGAAGGTTCGGCAGAGGGAAGGGTGTTTGCGGGAAACGTAGGAACCTTGCTCTTGTTGGCAGGCACCGACTATTTTCCTGATCTAGAAGGTTCGATTCTATTCATTGAAGATGACCCCGAAGAGACGCCATCTTCCATTGATCGTTATTTGACTCAATTAAGGCATTTGGGCGTTTATTCGAAAATAAGTGGACTGGTCATCGGAAGATTTCATGAAAATGTAGGGTTTAAGGAGGATCAACTTTCATCAATGGTAAAACGAGTGACGGAAGGGTATACCTTTCCGATCGTGACCGATCTCGACTTCGGCCACACTGATCCGATGTTCATCCTGCCGAACGGTATTCGATGTAGATTGCGGGCAGGAACAGACGGGGTCCACCTTCGATTACTGGAACATCCCGTTACATAAGGAGGAATGATGATGAGTAAGATCAATACCGTTTTTATCCCTGTCGCTGACTTGAAGGAATCCGTTGACTGGTATGGAGATGTGCTTGGTTTGACCATCGATCCAGAGCAATATCATTCAATCAATACATTGCCGGTCTATACATTTGCCATGGGGGAGACATCCCTGACGCTTGAAAAGGAAGACGGATTCACCCCGTCCCCGTCCACGGTCCCGATCTGCAACATTCACACTGAAGACATTGAAAAAGTGTATGATGATTTCTCCAAGGAAGGTGTACAAATCCAATCAAACATCATCACATTCCCGGAGTTCTCTTACTTTAATTTCAGGGACTTAAATGGAAATCTCTTAATGATGTGCACAGGATAAGGATTCCCTTGTTCGCTCGGGGAGTTTTAACTTCATTTCGTACATGATAATGAGACAGTCAAAGCTGGTCGCACGTTTTTATACTGTATATCGATGTTTTTGAAACCGGCAGTAGCCAATTCCCCGGAGATTTCATCGGCATAGTTACGGGCCCTGCTGTCTCGTTCCTCCTCCCCACGGGGCTGGACGGTAATGAGGAGCGTCCCTTCAGGCTTCATCATCTGAAACAAATGGGACAAAGCCTTTTGTTTGTCTGACCAGAGAGGATAATTATTCACTGAGAAAATATGATCATACTGCACATTATCCGGCTGAAATTCGCAAATATCATGGACAAACAAGCGGACCCTTCCTTCATCTACTGCCTTTTTGTTTTTATGATTGGCCGTATCCATCATAGTGGGAGAGAGATCGACACCATCAACAGCAGTCCCGGGATGCTTTTTCATTATCCGATCAATGCAATACCCTGGTCCGAAGCCGACCTCAAGGATGTGATCCCCCTTCCGGATGGGGATACGTTGTATGGACCATTTATTGATCCGGCGGTTATCGAACTCCATGATTTTTCCAACGATCCATCCCATCAGCCCTTTTGGCTCTCTGAATTGTTTCTGCAAGGAAAAAGGCATGTGATCCCCACTTTCTATTCGTAATACTTTCATCATTCCACCTCGGATTCCATTTGAAACATCATAGTGGAAATCCTAGTTGTACATTCTAAATGTGAAAGGAAAGGGAGGATCAACAGTGAAAATAACGGTCTTATCTGACACCCATATGCAGAGGAAGGGAAGGTGCTTTCCGGAGGAACTAATAGCTGATTTGAAAGAAAGCGAACTCATCATACATGGGGGAGATTTTCAAGACTTAGAAGTGTATAACAGGTTGAAGGAATTTGGTGAATTAATCGGTGTGGCAGGGAATGTGGATGGCCATGATATTAAACGTGTACTACCTGATAAGAGGGTGACGGTCATCAATGATGTAAGGATCGGAATTGTTCATGGGGACGGGAAAGGAAAGACGACTGAAAAGAGGGCAGAGGAAGCGTTCAAAGGCGAAGATGTGGACCTGGTCATTTTCGGTCACTCCCACATACCATATCTGAGATACCATGGCGGGGTACTGCTCTTCAATCCCGGTTCTCCGACAGATAAACGGAGGGTGCCGATGTTTTCCCACGGCGTGCTTGAAATCGAAGATCGCACCCGGTGGTCGATCTCGCATGCATTTTACTCTTGATTCAGTTGGAGGTGATGCCGGGTCACCTCCAACTGTAATTTCAGTTACAATGCAAACTGGTGATAGTCCTGGCTGTAGATGGTTTGAAAGCCACTCATTTCGTAAAGCTTCAGCGCGCGGCTGTTGGTGGCTGCAACATCGAGAAAGATTTGGTTGGTCCAAAGAGATTCTTCCTTGACTACAAGTGAGAGGGCTTTCTTTCCGATGCCTCTACCCTGATAGTCGGGGTCAATGGCAAATCCATATATGTAGCTTTCCCCTTCCATACGCTGAATGCGGATTTTTCCGACCGTATGTCCATCGGCAAGAATCATCATGCTTCTCTGTCCGGTCTCGGTGAGGGTCTGTTTCAGCATCGCTTCAGCGTCGGAGCGTTTCTGACCGAAGCAGTCGATATCTAGTTTGATGCAGTAAGGGATATCATCCTCCATCATTTCTCTTGTCGATACGTTTCCGGAATCAGGCATCGGATGTCGAGGGTCCCATTTCATCTCATATTCCGTGAAGTCGTATCGTGCACGGATTGCTTCGGCAAAGCCTTTGCCTGATGATGATGTGCCGGGCGTGTTGATCAGGAGCGAGTGTGCGTCGCGTGCCTTCAATGAAGTCAATGCCTGATGAAACATCCCTTTGAAGATCCCCTTTTTCCTGAAAAGGGGATGAACCATTCCGCAGAGCTCGTATTGGTCGCCGAATCCGTATAGGGCAAGATATCCGATGAGCTCATCATGTTCATAATGGAAATAATCATCCTGATGAGACTCTCGACTTTGAAGCATATCCCAATTAAGCTTCAACTTGATCTTTTCGTTTTTTTCGCATAGTTCCTGAAGTTGTTTAATGTCATGGAGTTGTTTTGTTGTCAGCATGGTCGTTTCTCCTAAAATATGAATTTTCTTACTATTTTAGTTGAGTCACGTATGTTTAACAAGCTATTTTTCCCAAAAGAAAAAGCCACAGGATCTGTGGCAATACGCGTCTATTCTTTCGTTTGAATCCGAGCGATGACGTCGTGCAGATCATCAGGCTTCAAGAATTCCAGAGGGGAGAAGCCTTTTTCGAACGTAACGGATTCGCTTTCAATCATCAATATGTACCGACCGTTGACTTTTGCAAAGTGAATGCTGTCACCAAAGTCTGAAAGTAGGGCTTTGACTGAAACATGGTCAAGCTTCATTTTTAATTCCACTTCCGGTGACTGTTCCACAATCTGAGTGGTTGCCTCGACAACCTGTTCGGTGGAGAAGCGCTCCTGCAGTTCCCGTTTCGGACTGATGGCCCATTCTTCCATCGCTTGTTCAAATTCGACGCGCTCATCGCTTTCTTCCACATAGGTCTCTTCAATATGTTCTTTGACCATCCCGTACACTTGTGTCTTCACGATTTCAGGCATCGATTTTTCATATTCGACCCACTTAAGGAAATCCTCGAAGTAACGGGCATGGGAGGCTTGATGTATTTTCAATTCGGCAGAATCCATCATTCCTTCTTCCGGCATGAACGGGTATTGGATTGATTTCATATTTTTCGTGGTAATGGCCATCTCGACGTTGTGAATAAGGGTCGATGCATCGGTGATCCGGGCGACTTTCGGTTCGAAATCACACTTCATGATGAAGACAAAAGGGTCATCAAAGAATTTGGTCAGCTTAGCCGTTGCGATGACCAGTGCACCGCCGCGAATCGCGCTTGTTTCGATATACATTTGGGCCAGCTGATCGCACGCTTCCCTGAACGTCTCTTTATCCTCGGCAAACCTTGCTTTATGAAATAAGTTATAGTTCGGGTTGGACGTCAATTCATGGCCTGGTTCAGTGATGAAACGTCCGATCTTGGTGGGAGCGTTATCGGATTTGGAATGGCGGTCGACCTTCCTTTTGACAATCTTCGTCAATTCGCCGTCCAGGAATGTCTTCAGGTCGCTTTCTTCATATTGTTCCGTGGACAGTGTTTGAAAATGCTTAAAATGTTTTTCTGCTTCCTCTCCATTACCGTCTACCTGTATGAGGTAAAAAGAGAGGTGTTGAATCTTGAATTCCATATTCCGACTCCATTTCATTGGGAATGATTTTTTTAGAATGGTTCTGTTTTTTCAGTATAAGAAAGCGTGAATGGTTCGTCAATCTTGTAATGAAACTTATGGTTTAGAGGGATAGTAAATGGTAACGTGCTTCTCGGCATGCGTCATCGGTCGCCTTTCGGATCTTGCCTGATCCTAGAATGGTCCCGGTCTTGCCAAAGCAGAATATTTCAGAAATGAATGAAAGAAGGGGGTTGTGGTATGAGTCAGCAATCGATTTGGGAATTGGTGAAGAAGGGGAATAAATCTTCTTTATATGCGATGATCGGGAACAGTATTCTCGCCATTGCGAAGGGAGTGGCTTTCATCTTCAGTGGAAGCGGGGCGATGTTTGCATCAGCCATGCACTCATTGGCAGACTCAGTCAATCAAGGATTTGTCTTTATCGGAAGCGTATTGTCTGAAAAGGAGCCGACGGAAAAATTCCCGACAGGGTTCGGAAGGGTCATTAATCTGTTCTGTATGATCGCCGTCATCGTGGTGTCGATCATGGCATATGAAACGATCAAGGAAGGGTTTCACTTAATCAATCATCCTGCCGAAGTGAAAGGGATAGTGCTCAATCTCTGTATCTTACTGTTGAATATTATCATTGACGGAGCGATCCTTTTGAAGGTCATGAAGGAAATCGGGGAAGAATCGAGGGATGTCAGGAAAGGGATTGGCATCATCCCGGGTGCGTTCACAAACGTAACAAAGGCGTCCCCTCCCACTCGACTAGTCTTTTATGAAGATGTCGTCGCCGTAAGTGGTGCTTTACTTGCCCTCGTGGCCGTCACCGTATCCTATTTCACGGCTTTTGACCTTCTTGACGGGGTTGTCACAATCATCATCGGCTGCTTGATGATCTTCGTTGCGTTCAGGGTCGGGTATGACAATATGATCGGGTTGATCGGTGTCGCTGCCCCGAAAGATGTGGAAGACAAAGTGGCGAACATGATCCTTCAACATGAAATGGTCGTGGATATTTATAAAATGAGGATCATCCAGGAAGGAAGGTACTACCATGTCGAGGCCTACTTGGAGCTGAAAAAGGGGCTTCAATTATCCCAAGCGGATGATATTAAATTTGAAATCCACGATCATTTGACATCCGATCCCGATATCTCTGATGCGACACTTGGGATTCTAGAAGATGACGGAGCGCAAAAATGGGAGAACGGGGAAGATCCGTATTCCTTCAGGTAATACAAAAACGTATCATTTGGTCACCTACACGCTTCATATTATAATGGAAAGATAGTGAAGAGGGGGTGGAGGAATGAATGCAGATGAGATCATGCACCGGGTCAGGGGACGGACCCCGAAAGTCCTTGGCAGCGAAGAGTTCAGCGAATTCGCCATTTTTGTCCCATTGATCGAAGTGAATGGCGAGACACATATCCTTTTTGAAGTTCGGTCGCATAACATGAGGAGACAACCAGGTGAAATCTGCTTTCCGGGTGGCAGGATCGACCCGAAGGATAAGGATGCAGAGGCAGCCGCCATTCGTGAGACCTCGGAGGAACTTGGGATCCGACATAGTCAAATCTCGGATATCCATCCACTTGACTACCTCGTATCCCCATTCGGGACGATCATCTATCCTTTCGTCGGTAAATTGTGTGTAGATGTACAAGACTTGAAGCCGAATGAAGCAGAAGTGCAGGAAATCTTCACTTCACCGCTTGAAGAGTTACAAAAGAAGGAACCGGAATTATACACTATTACATTCCGGATGGAGCCGGAAGCCAACTTTCCTTATGAAAGCATTCCAGGTGGAGAGAATTATGACTTTCAGGCCCGGAATATGAAAGAACATTTTTATTATTATAACGACAAAGTGATATGGGGATTGACCGCCAGGATCCTTCATCACTTCATCGGACTCATTTCAAACAAAAAAACTTGAACAAATGTCTACAAATGACCGCTGAAGTAGACAGTAATCATTCTTTTGTTCCTGCTTTCAACCATGAGTTTTGTCGGAGTTGGTCATTTTCTTTGTTTTCATGTCGGTATTTGTTTAGTTTGCAGCCGTTTAAAAAGAGGTAAACAATGAATAACTAATGAATGACTGGAGGAGAAATCATGATCATACGTGCTAAATCATGGAGAATGCTCAGTGTTCAGGAGAAATTGTTCATTTTAAAAGCGGTTTGCAACAAAGGTTTTCGCTCCAAGAATTTGGTGGTGAAGTAGCATCGTGGGTGTAAAAAAGGGGAAAGCATAGCAGAGAGGGTGTTTTTGCAGAAGACCGCCCTCTCTTCCGCATCATACCATGCGCGTTTAATCCATTATAATCCACCTTGCTCACATGAATCATATGGTAAAATAGTAGAGTCGGCATGTGAAGGCACTGAATCAGATTTGGCCCGAGCATGCTTATGAACATCAATATACATAGTACGGGGGACAAAAGATCGTGAAGAAGAGAATAACCATCATGGCCCTGCTCGTTCTCATCATCTTATCCGGATGCAATCGGAACGCAGCAGAGATGATCAACGACGGGAAGGTCATCGTGAATAAGGAAGAGAAGACGATGACGTTCTATGGGAAGCTGACCGATCGTAATCTTGAGAAGGATACAACGTTTCAGGCACGCTTTTACTTGGAAGGTGGGGTGATCAGGAATGCCCTGGGGACGGACCTTGTTTACACGGATGAAGAATTAAAGAGCGACTCGGATCTTCAGAACGCAGAAACGTATGAAGTTCAGAAAACGGTTGAGATCAAGCAGCCTGAGAAAATCGATGAACTGGTGAAGGCTATCAAGGATAAAGAAGAAAAGGCCGTTTCCATTGAAATCATCAACGAGAACGGACGTATCGATGATAAGGTCATCCATAAGGTAGAAGAAAAGTAGAGCCATTGCTCTACTTTTCTTATTTCCGACCGTTATCTTCTGTCGATTGGCCGCTTCAACGCGTATAAGTCATCCTCCATAAGGAGCATCTTATCCATCAATACCTGCTTGGAATCTTCTATGCCTTGGTTATATAAGAAAGGGCCGATCTCCTTCAAAAAGAAGTCGAGCCAATTTTCAGCACCAAGATCCCCTATTTCATCACCAGTCTGTTCGTAATGAAATGTCTGGATCCTTTGGATCATCTCGTCTTTCGCTTCTTTCGGTAGTTTGGTGTAGCTCATTCTATCCCCTCCATGGTTTCTAGTGTCTCTATCATATCATACGGTCAAGGGGCGGATTGGCTCTCCATTCCACACTCTTTATTCTTACTATTCTGAATAATCGTTTAGAGAAAGGAATTGGGTATTATTTATCTAATAGTAAGAGGTGGATAGAAGAAAGGGGACTTTCGAATGGAACAGAATTCAATTTTTCTGATCAAGGAAAAGAATGGACTAAAGAAAGATTTTTCACTTCTTGTGTCGATGATGGATTACGCAAGGCACACAACGCTCCAAGAAGTACAAGGGTTATCGGTGGAAGAACTCGATTATAGGATTCATGACGAAGCAAACTCGATCGGGATGCTTCTGGCTCATTTCGATGCGGTGGAAAAGATTTATCAGGCACTGACGTTTGAGGATATGAGCGATGATGAGGTCGAGAGCTATGCAGATACACTGGAGCCGGCACTAAGTCTCGGAAAAGCGGGTGAAGTGATCAAAGGCAAAGAAGTGACGGAATATCTCGACACATTGAGTGAAACCCGTAGCAAAACAATCAGCCATTTCCGTGAACTACCTGAGGATTGGCTATACGAAGAAACGGATTGGTGGTACGGAGAGAAGGGGAATAACTTCTTCAAATGGTTCCATGTCTTTGAAGATGAGATCAATCATCGCGGACAGATCCGAATGATCAAAAAGCTCCATGCGAAAACACTTGAACAAGAAAATGTGAAATAAACCCAGCAGTTCGACCTATTTTTTTTCCTTTTCTTGAGTTTTAAGAAACAGTCTGGTATAGTATAGATAATTATTTTTGTTCGGTTAATTCATTTGATAGAAGAACATTCGTCTTGATGCTTAATCGAAGAAGAATATAAATTTTTTTATGTGCAACTGCACTAGGAGGTACATGTTTTATGCTACAAGGTAAAGTTAAATGGTTCAATGCAGAAAAAGGTTTCGGTTTCATCGAAGTTGAAGGTCAAGACGATGTATTTGTTCACTTCTCTGCAATCCAAGGCGAAGGCTACAAAACATTAGAAGAAGGTCAAGACGTTACATTTGAAATCGTTGAAGGCGCTCGTGGACCACAAGCTGCTAACGTTCAAAAGTAATTAAATAGCAAACTTCAAAACAGGGTGCGACATACGTACTCTGTTTTTTTTGATGTTGTCTTTTTTGATAATAGATCAAATTCTTTAATCACAAGAAATAGTCGAGGTGAAGGATTGTGTGGAAATATGTTAAGCCGTTTTTTATTTTCGCAGGTGTGTTTGTCGGGATTAGCATTCTTCTTAGTATCATAACAGGCTTGATCTTGACCTCATTTTATGAAGAAGGCGGTTTCACCGGTCATCCAATGATAGGCACGCTTATCAATGTGGTTGCTGCGGCAGCGGCCGTATTGGTTGCCTATAAGCCTTTTAAAAAGGCGGAGGGTGAAGGTAAACGGAAGCATTCATAACGAAAGAAAGAAGAGACCGATTTTTGGTCTCTTCTTTCTTTAAGTATAGAGCTTGTTTGTCTATGTTGGATTATTTGTTGTTTTGGTTTTGTTGCTGTTGAGCAGCTTTACGAGCTTTTTGAGCAGCGTTTTGCTCTTGCGCGAATTCTGCTTCATTTTTTTGTTGTTGTGGCTTTTTGTTGTTGTTGTTTGTCATGGTTATCACCTCCGTCAAGATATAAGATGCCCGAGTACGGAGGGATTATACGCTCTTTTTTCATTATTGAATGTGACCCATGTAAATCTATGTCGCTGGAACCTTACGTCCATCACCAGATGAGTTCAGCCCATTCCGGATGGTCGATGAATGGATTCCGGTTCCCTTGATACTGTTCATAGATGATTTCATTCCTTCTTTTTTCAATTTCATCGACAGGATCCTCTTTGTTCCATTTGAGAAGGACGGAACGTTTTCCGTGTAGGGGTTTTTTATTGTTTTCCACTCGATCATTCAACTCCAAGTCCGGTTCATCGCCTCCCCCTTCATAACGGACATCCATATAGAAGAGCATGCGTGCCACGTCCCCTTTGATGCTGTCACGAGGTTCCCAGGAATCTTTATCGTAGAAGGTCGACGGCGCTTCGGGGTGAGGCGTGCCGCCCTCGTCAAAGTCAAGGTTGCTCCTCGATGAGTTGACCGTAACATCGGTTGGCCTCAGATGATGTAAATCGGTTCCGGGCCCCGGCGAGGTACCGAATTCACCATGTGATTTCGCCCACACATGTTCACGATTCCAATCATCTTTATTTCCCCCAAACAACGATTTTGACTGAGAACGCCCTGTATACAGAAGGATGACGTTCGCAGGGTTATCCGGGTCTTCATCTGTCTTTTTTAACGCATCCCATACCGCTTTATATGTGAGTTCGTGATGGTCATCGATGATTTCATGCAGCGCGTCTTTCAAGTCCGCTCCTGTTTTACCTTCAGCGAGTTGATAATATCCTTGGAGTTCAGGGGAGTCGGGTAGCTCCGGCTCTTCGATGGGATCTGAACGCTCATCCGAAGAGAATTCCTCGGCATTTTTAAGGCCGGGTCTTGAAAAATAACCCGTCAACGTTCCTGTAACTGTCAGCTTCTTTCCATATGAGTTCGGGTTACTCTCCAGTCCGAAAGGCTGTCTGAAACCTGGAGGGATTTGGACGAATAGCATGTGGTTTACGTCTGATTCATCCGCGGTATCGGCAATGGCCAATGCGAAGTCATTGGTGAAATCCTTTATCAGGACCTTTGATTCTGAAACGGGCTGGCCGACAATGTAGCCAGTGACTGTAGCGGTGCTCTGATCCTGGAGAGCGATGGCGTTCTCTACAGATATCACTTCCCCGGTAAAGTCATCGTCAACGGTTTTGGAAACCATGTCGACAGAGTTCTCGTTCGGATCGCTGCAGCCGGTAAGGAGAAACGCGAGAAGAATGAATAGTTGAAAAGGTAGAAATCGGCATTTAAGCATCACGTAGCCTCCTTTTATTACGTTTTGACTGATTGAACGATTCTTAGCCTCCAATAATTGTTGTAAAAGCTTGTCTTTTTACTTAGATTACATGAAGTTTTGGGCAGGATGTGGAAATTTTTTTATCATACCTGAAAATTGAGTCAAAATGCTTATGGATGTTCGTAAGAGGATCAATCAGAGGAAGCGTCAATTCCTTAAGGATCGTGGGTGATACCGCTTTCAAAAAATAAGGGGAATTCATAGTGTATTCAAATGGGAAAAACCTCCTGAGAACAATGGTTTATTTGGGAAGGGGTTGGGGTATTACTAAGTTTGTGATAGTATGAGAAATCTGACGAAAAAGAGAAAAGTAAAAAAAGGAAAGGGGAAATGTTTTTGAAGAATTTTACACCGATGTTCTGGATATCCATCTCAATTGGAATCATATTCGTCCTATGGGGAGTCATCCTTCCCGATCAATTAATTTCTGTCATGAGCAATATACAAGGAATTCTCCTTGATAAGTTCGGTTGGTTTTATCAGTTCTCCGCCACGTTCTTCTTTGTGGTAGCCCTGTTCTTCGCGTTCAGTAAATACGGGAAGATCAAACTCGGGAAAGATGATGATAAACCCGAATACTCAACACCGACATGGTTTGCCATGTTATTCAGTGCCGGAATGGGAATCGGCCTCTTGTTCTATGGTGTGTCAGAGCCTGTCTCACACTATGCGAAACCGCCATTTGGCGAAGGGGGAACAATCGAATCCGCGAAAGTCGGCCTTCGTTATACATATTTACATTGGGGCTTTCATGCCTGGGCAATTTACGCCGTCGTGGCGCTAGCGCTTGCTTATTATAAGTTCAGGAAGGATATGCCCGGACTCATGAGTGCGACGCTTTATCCTGTCATCGGTAAACGAATTTATGGTCCAATCGGCTATATTGTCGATATCATCGCGGTATTCGCGACGATTTTCGGTGTCGCCATTTCACTTGGCATCGGTGCACAGCAAATAAACAGTGGCTTGAATTACCTGCTCGATATCCCGATCAGCTTCAGCGTTCAATTGATCATCATCGGGATTGCCACCGTGCTGTTCATTACATCTGCTGCATCCGGACTTTCAAAAGGAATCAAGTATCTGAGTAATGCCAATATGGTTCTTGCGGTTATCCTGTTTTTTCTCTTCCTCGTATTGGGACCAGCTCAGTTTGCGCTTGAATTATTCCTGACGACATTCGGAAGCTATGTACAAAAACTTCCAAGTATGGGCTTGCGTTTCTCTCCATTCATCCAGGAGGATAATCAGTGGGTGAAGGATTGGACCATTTTCTACTGGGCCTGGTGGATCTCCTGGACCCCGTTCGTTGGAACCTTTATCGCAAGGGTATCAAGGGGACGGACCGTCAGGGAATTCATCGTTGCCGTCATCATCGTTCCGACAATCGTTTGTGCATTGTGGTTCGGTGTGTTCGGAGGGACCGGACTGTATTTCGATGTCGTAAAAGGAATGAATGTATCCGGACAAAGTCTGGAAACGGCCCTTTTCTACGTCTACGATTTGATGCCGCTTAGCGGAGTGTTATCCGTCATTTCGTTATTCCTGATCATCACATTCTTTGTGACGTCTGCTGATTCAGCCACGTTCGTACTCGGCATGCAGACTTCAAACGGAAACCTGAACCCGCCGTTCTTCGTGAAGTTCAGCTGGGGGATCGTCCTCGCTGCGATCGCGGCCATCCTGATGGGATCGGGAGGTTACAGCGGACTGCAGTCAGCGACCATCATCACCGCGCTTCCACTCGGGATCGTGCTCTTAGTGATGACGTATGGTATGGTTGTGTCGTTCCAGAAAGATGTCAAGGATTCAAAGAAAACATCCTAGCGATTATTTCTATCAAAAGCCGTTGGACTATGATGTGTAGTCCAACGGCTTTTTTTGTTGTTTTGAACAACATGCCGACGATTGGTTAGGTCCTGACAGAAAAATCTTAAACCTGCTTTGAAAAAAACGTATGCAAGATTCCAAATTTACATGGTAAAATAATCCTGAAAGCGCAGGCCGAAAGGAAGAGTGAAGATAAATGAAGCAAATCATCGCCATGGGTGGGGGTGGCTTCTCCATGGAGCCGGAAAACCTACTGCTCGATCAATACATCCTTGATCAGTCTCGGAAAGATGTACCTGAAATCTGTTTCCTGCCAACGGCAAGCGGGGATGCGGACGGGTATATTCAACGATTTTATCACGCGTTTTCGATGCTTTCCTGTACCCCGTCCCATTTATCCCTGTTCAAGCTTCCAACAAGGGATCTTGAAGATTTTATCATGGAGAAGGACATCATTTACGTAGGTGGCGGAAACACGAAAAGCATGCTCGCGCTCTGGCGTGAGTGGGGAGTCGACCGTCTACTGGAAAAAGCATGGAACAACGGCACCATCCTATGTGGACTCAGTGCGGGATCACTATGCTGGTTCGAACAAGGCGTGACGGACTCATACGGCGACGAACTTGACGTCATCAATGCCCTTGGTTTTCTCAAAGGCAGCCACAGTCCGCACTATGATGGCGAAGCGGAGAGAAGGCCGACGTATCACCGGCTTATAAAAGAGGGGAAACTTCTCGCGGGCTACGGAGTGGATGATGGTGCAGCTCTCCATTTCCAAGGGGAGGAGCTTCACACTGTCGTCAGTTCTCGTCCGTCAGCACGAGCTTATTTCGTCAAGCTTGAAGGGGATGGTGTGATGGAGGAAGAAGTGTCGGTGAGGTATCTCGGTCAGTGATAGGGGAATAGATTTAAGTATGGCGCCCTTGGTCGGAGGGCGTTTTCTTTGTGTGGTAGAGGTTTTTTTGGAGAGGGTTGTTTGTCGATGGTCCTCCACTTACATTAGAATCATTGTTAAAAGAGCATATAATTCTAAAAAGGATCATAAATCTTCAAATAGGAGCATAAATCCGCAATTAGGATCATATTTTTCCAAAAAGGAGCATAAATCTTCAGAAAGGATCATATTTTCCTGAAAGGCAGCATAATTCTTCAGAAAGGGTTGTAATTTTCTTAATAAAGCACTATATATCTTCAGGAACGGATAATAATTTCCCGAAAAAGCACTATAAATCTTCAGGAACGAATCATATTTTCCTAAAAAAGGACTATAATTCTTCAATTTTCCCGAAAAGGACCATAATTCTTCAGGTAGGATGATTAATTTCCCCTAAAAAGGGACCATAATCCTTCAAAAAAATCATATCCTCCCAAATTGAGATTAAACTACATCGAACTACCGCTAATTTACCTGCAAATACCTTTTCAAACAACAAAACCACCGAACCTTCTTTACCATAACCGCCCCCCATTAGAAAAACCAACCGTCTTTCCAGGCTACTTAAAGGTTTCACGTTGAAAAACGGTCACCGACCTACTTCTAAGACAGTAAAATAGCGACCATCACCAAACCATGAACCCTTACAAAACCTGCCCCCTCTTTAATACAACTTCCCAACCACAATGAAAAAAGCCGCCGACAAAGTCGACAGCTTCAAACTATTGGACAGCCCCTATTCAACTCATTCCTGCCTAGGTTCATCAAAGCCCGAACGGCGCAGTTTAATGAACTTGACGAGGTTGAGGATGATTGTTTTCGCTACCGCGTATGTCGGGATGGCGAGGATCATGCCGAGAATCCCTGCCAGGTTTCCTGCCACAAGCAATAAGATGATGATGGTGGCTGGATGAGTATCAAGCCGTTTCCCCAAGATGAGGGGGGATAAGACATTTCCTTCGATTTGCTGTGCAATCGTAATGACGACGATGACAAGGATTGCCTTCGTCGGGGAATCGAACAGTGCAACGATGACGGCCGGTGCTGCACCGAGGAACGGTCCGACGTATGGGATGATGTTCGTGACGGCACCGATCAAGGCCATGACGAGAGCGAATGGAAGTCCGATGATCAAGTAGCCGATGAATGTAAGGGTCCCGACGAATAACGCGACTAACAGTTGGCCCTGGATATAGGCAGCAAGCGTCTCATTTGTATCCTTCAATGTTTTCAAACCTTCTTCACGATAGGAAGGGGGAAGGAATCGCGAAATCGCCTTTGGAAGCTTATGCCCATCCTTGAACATGAAGAATAATAGGAAAGGAACGGTCACAATCGTGATAGCGATATTCGTCAATATGCTAAGAAAGCCAGTGATCCCCGCTGTGATATTGTCTGGAAGCGTATTGGCGAAATCAGCAAGTTGATTTTCAATATCCTTGAGAGATACATATTCCTGGTTCATCATCCATTTGAACTGATCTGTTTGAGACAAGTATTCGATAAAATCCCTCGTCTGCTTCACATACTCTGGAAGTTGATTGGTCAAGCCGGTGATCTGTCTTGAAATGACAGGTGCGATGTTTCCGATGATCAAGGTGATGAGCCCGATGATGAGCGCATAAAGCACGATGATGGCAAGTGTCCTTGGGAGCTTCGCCTTCTCGAGCAAGTTCACGAGGGGGTTCAATAAGAAATAGAAAAACCCTGCAATGATGATCGGGAAGAATAGCGTGGAGAATAAGACGCCGATCGGCTGGAATAAAAATGAGATTTTCGTGCCTACGTAAATGATCGTCAAGATGACGAGGATCTGCAGGCTCCATGAATAAAATTTCTTCCTGTTCAATCGTTTCACCTCAAGTAGTAATTTCTTTTTATAAATTGATATGTATGTCGATGTTAAGTGTTTCCTATTAGTATAACAAACGGAGTGGTTAAACTACTACTACAATCTTTCGGGAAAGGGGGTAGTTCAGATGGAACAAAGGATACGTAACGAATTGGATAGGATCGAGGTGGAGTACGGGATCATTATCCTTTATGCCGTCGATGCGGGCAGCAGGGCGTGGGGCTACGAATCAGATGACAGTGACTATGATATCCGTTTCATTTATGTCCACCCAGTTCGCCATTATTTATCGATTCAGCAGAGAAGAGATGTCATTGAAAGGAAAGAAGATCCATTTGAGTTTGTGGGGTGGGATTTGAAGAAAACGTTTTTTCTACTGTACAAGTCGAACCCATCGATCCTCGAATGGTTAAAGTCAGATCAAGTATTCTTGGAGCATGAAGCTTTACAGGAATTACGGATGCTTAGTGAAAAGAGTTTTTCCCTGTTCACGGCATTGAACCATTATCATCGAATGGCGAAACAAAATCTACAACTGGCAGAGAGAAGAAAGCGACCAAAGGATTATTTGAATGTCGCAAGGCCGCTTCTTGCCTGTGAGTGGATTGAAACCTTTGGCACGTTCCCGCCGAACTGCATCAATCGGATGATGAGGGCTTTAGCTCTAGACGCTACTTTGAAAAGGGAGATCGAAGACCTGATCACCTTGAAAAAATCGGGTAAGAGCGAGATAGGTGATGCTTCGCTTTTCATGAGCTGTGCAACAGAAGGCATCGAGCGTGTTGAGTCACTTCTAAAGAGAAAACATAAACAAGAGGAGTTGGAAATGGCCGCGTACGATGACTGTTTCATCACCATCCTTGAACGCGTTTGGGGACATACACTCCCAATCGAGCATCCTTGAAAAGAAGGGAATGCATAATTGTTCCACTTCCGGTAAACCTATGAACAAACTAGACTAATTGAAGGTGTTCATATGGACGGATGGGAAATAAAGAATAGACGTAAAGTCAAGAAGCTTATCGAGTCCCACCAGCCGGAACCCGAAAAGCTTGTTGTTCATGACCTTGACGAACGTATCAAAGAGATTAAAGAGGGATTTTTCTATACGGATGATCTAAAATTACGCCAGCTGGAGTTTAATGACAAACGCCTAGTCATTCTATTTATTGATTCGGTCATCGATAACTTGAACATGCAAACGTACATTATCAAACCGATCAATGAGAAAAAAACGGGCAAGGTACAGGATGTCATCAGTGCCAATTCCCTCGTTGAAATCAAAAACAAGGCAGAAGCCATGGACGCGATGGTGGACGGGCACTGTTTGATTCTGACAGAAGAGGAGAACAGGATGTACCTGGTAAGCATGCCTGAGATCGATGACTCTCTGCATGAGCCCCATAACGAAAAAGTAATCAGGGGTTCTCACCAGGGCTTTGAAGAAAGCATTACGAAGAATATCCATTATATAAGGGAAAGGATTTCTAGTAGAAGAGTGACGGTCAACTATGCAACGGTAGGGGACACAACGACTACGAAATATGCCTTGGTCTATATTTCTGAATTGACCGATCCCGAAATCTTGGACCGGATAAAAAATCGAATCAGTTATATCAAAGCTGATTCGATTCAATCTCCTGGCTATTTCGAGGAATTCTTGGAAGACAATTCATTTTCACCATTTCCTCAGTACCTAAACACGGAAAGGCCGGACCGGGTTGCAGCGAACCTGATGGAAGGAAGGGTCGCCCTCGTCATGGAGGGAAGTCCGACCGTATTAATTTTTCCGATTACATTTTTCAGTTTTATGCAGACGGCGGAAGACTATAATAACCGCTCGTTCATCAGTTCCTTCTTTCGACTTGTGAGGTTGTTCAGCTTCATCATTGCGCTCTGCCTGCCTGCTTTTTACATTGCGGTCATTTCATTCAACTATGAAATCATTCCTGTAGAGATCATTTTCTCCATTAAAAGTTCACTTGAGTATGTGCCTTTTCCTCCGCTGATCGAAGCAATGATCATGCAACTGACTCTCGAGCTACTTCGGGAGGCATCGATCCGGTTGCCGAACCCGATTGCCCAGACGATCGGGGTCGTCGGCGGTCTCGTCATCGGGACGGCGGTTGTTGAAGCGAACCTGGTGTCGAATACAATGGTCATTGTCGTTGCCATTACTGCAATATCGTCCTTTGTCATCCCTTCGAATGAACTGAGTACTTCAATTAGGATATTGGGATTCCCTCTCATGCTGATGGCGGCATTGTTCGGGATCTTCGGAATTGTCATTGGTTTGATGCTCATCTTCATTCATATGTCTAAGCTTAAATCACTCGGGCACCCTTACCTGTATCCCGTCGCACCACTCGACATCGGAAGGCTGAAGGACGTACTGATTCGCGTACCCGTATGGATGAACAAGGAACGGCCGAAGGAAGTCAATGCAAAGTACAATTGGAGGGCATCGACCTCAAGGGGATGGAAACAAGATGAAAAAAACCAATAAGCTTGCATCGGCACAATTGACGTTTTTCATCATCCAGACCCAGATCGGTGTCGGGGTACTTGGCCTTCCTTTCAACGTGCATTCGGTGTCGAAACAAGATGCGTGGATGTCGGTATTGATTGCGGGGGTGGCCGTTCAAGTCATCATCATCCTTCTCTGGCTGCTCGGGAAGCGATTCCCATCGCAGTCCCTGTTCCAGTATTCAAGTCAGCTCTTCGGGAAGATGGTTGGAAGTTTGATCAATGGCGGGTACCTCGTATATGGTATCCTGGTCGTCAGTTTGATTCTCGTGTCGGCGGCAGGCATCATGCAGTCCTGGTCGCTTACGCTTACCCCGAAATGGGTGATCATGCTCCTCCTACTCATCCCAACAATTTATATTGGGAAAGAAAAGGTGCAGGATATCAGCAACGTCTTTGTTGTGGTTTCAGCACTGATTGTATTATTGATCATCATATCCACACTGGTACTATTCATTTATCCGGTGGATTGGCGCTATCTATTCCCGATGGGCGCATCGGGGGGGCTCACGATCTTGAAGGGGGCGAAGGAAGCCTATTTCTCCATGCTCGGGTTTGAATTGATTCTCATCCTGTATCCTAATTTCAAAGGGAACGGCGCGGGATCGATCCTTAAGGCAGCAACTGCTGCCAACGGAATTACGACGATCATATATACGTTCCTAACCATCGTGAGCCTTGTCACATTCAGTCCAGAGGAATTGAAGATTGTTCCGCAGCCTGTCCTTTACTATGTAAAATCGCTGTATTTCCAGGTCATTGAAAGAATCGACCTGCTATTTGCATCACTCTGGATTGTGAGCGTCATCACCTCCTTGACCAGCTATTTGTTTCTTTGTACAGAAAGCTGCAGCCATTGGTTCAAGGGCAAGCGTTTTTATAAGCGGGGATACTGTGCAGTCATCCTTACTCTCATTTCGTTCACCATTGCACTATTTCCACATGATGAGCAGCAAGTGGAGTTGCTGAGTACATGGGTATTGAAAGTATCTTGGTTGTTCGTGCTTGCCTTGCCGGTCCTGATGCTGGGTGTGTCTCTGATTTTCAAGAAAGAGGAGAGTGATGGAGCATGAAAAAGCTAGTACTTGCCATTGTTTTACTATTCGTTCATTTGTCTTTGACCGGCTGTTGGAATCAGCGATTATTAAAGGACGGCAGGCTAGTGTATGCTTCGTCCTTTGACTTAATGGAGGACAATAGAATCTTAACGACCGCCATCGTAAGGGATTTCCAAGGAGAATTTCCAACCAATGTGGAAATTCAGGATAGCGGGAGAACGATAAGGGAAACAAGGATCAAGATGGACCGGAAAGTGTCGGGGACCCTTGAGCCTTCGAAGAACCGGGTTTTTATCATGGGTGAGGACCTTGCAAAAAAAGACATCTATCAGTTCCTCGATATTTTGTACCGTGATCCCAGCAGTAGCATCTCTTCTAAACTGGTCATCTCAGAAGGGATGGGAGCGGATATTCTTTCAAAGTTGGATCAAAAGAACACGCTGATTGCAGAGTTTCTGCTCGAACTGATCAAAAGCGGGGAAAAGTCTACGGAGATTGATAAGTATAATCTACAATCAATCTGCACACTGATGTTCGACGAGGGAAAGGACTTTATCCTCCCGCTGATTACACTCGAAAATGGAGAAGTGGAATTGGAAGGGAGTGCAATGTTCCATAAACATGCCATGACCGGAAAAATCAGCATTTCTGATACCACACTATTCCTCCTAATGACGGGTAAAAAAGCAAAGGTATCCAGGTTCGTGACGAAAATGGACACTGAAAACGATACGTCACTTGATGATTATGTGACTTATAATGTCGTTAAACCGAAGTCAAAGATGAAAATCATTTCAGATGACCCTAGTAATATCAAGGTTGAAATCATTATGAAGGCTGGTATTAGCATCAGTGAATTCCCAGCAGACAAACTGGCAGAAGCAAAGACGATAAAAGAAATCAATGGGAAAATCCAGAAGGACTTGTCGAAACGGTCAAAAAAATTGATCCAAACCCTTCAAACGGCGAATAGCGATGTGTTCGGGATTGGCAGGGAACTGATCGCTTTCCATCCTGATACATGGAAGAAAGTCGATTGGGAAGAGGAGTATCCTAAGATTACAATCATCCCAAAGATCGAGACGAAGGTTGTCGGTCATGGAATCATCAATTAAAAAGAAAAAGTCTGGAGAAACGCTCCCCAGACTTTTTCCTATTGATCAAGATACGATCTTAAGCCCGATGATGCTTAAGATGATCAAACTGATGAAAAACAGGCGTGAAGGATTTTTTTCTTCCTTGAAAAAGAGCATCCCGATCAAGACGGCACCCGCCGAACCGATTCCTGTCCAAATGCCGTATCCAGTTGAGACTGGGATATGGATGAGGGACAAGGATAAAAGATAAAAGCTCAGTGCTCCGGCCGCAAAGCTGATGAAGGATGGAACCAGCTTCTTATAGCCATCAGAAAGCTTCATGAACGTGACCATCACCACTTCCGAAAAGCCGGCTGCGATCAATGTGATCCAGGCCATTCTGTCGTCCCCCTTTCTTCCTTGTTCTCTTTATCACTCATTTTGAGCCCGATGACGCCAAATAGTAGAAGGATGATAAATGCAATTTTCATAACACTCACGTCTTCTTGAAGAAAGGTCATCCCGACGATGGCCGTCCCGGCAGCGCCGATTCCGGTAAAGACTGCGTAGGCGGTGCCAATCGGCAGGAGCCTCATGCTTGTCGAGAAGAAATAAAAGCTGATGACAATCAGGACTGCTGTGATGATACTTGGAAGAGGCTCTGTAAATCCTTTTGACAACGAAAGTCCCGTTGCCCAGCCGATTTCGAGGAGCCCTCCGATGATGACATAAATCCAACCCATGTGGTCATCCTCCTTTTCATTTAAATAGTCCGAACGAGAACACCTTCCAGGACGCATCCATGCGCTGACGGAAGATGTCTTCCCGGTAGTAATGATGCTCAAGGAAAACCCCATCCACAAGGCAAAGGAAGGCAGCCGTGAATTCCGGCTCGGTGAAATGCTTCATGCCGCTAAAGTCTTTAGCGTCCTCATAGATGCTATGGAGGATGCCGGTGATGGTTTCCTCGAATTCAAAGAATTTCTCCTCGATCAGGTCCTTGAACGGTTCGGGCGGAAAGAACGTCACCCGTTTCCAAAGCAGTGCTTCCTCCGTGTTCATTAAGCGGCTGCAGAATAAGTCGAAGAGCCGTTTCAGGTTTTCTGCAGGCTCATCCTTCCTCAGCTTTAGTTCCCCGTAAGCGGTCGTTTCTGTGATCAATAAGTCTTCCAGAACAGCCGTGAAAATGTCTTCCTTTCCTGCAAAATGATTATAAATCGACGGCTTTTTAATGCCGACTGCGCTTGCGATGTCATGAAGGGACGTTTCCTCGTAGCCTTTTTGACCAAATAGACTCAATGCCACTTTTTTTATTTTTTCTTTATTATTTGTCTTCATGGTGTGTTCACCTCGCCATTCATACTAACTAACGTTCGTTAGTTTAATTATAAATCCGTACGATTTCTTTTGCAACCCATCTCTTCCACGCTGGTCTGTCATACTTTCTTCCGGTCCTTCATATAATGGCTCTGTTGTTTTTCTCGTAAGAGCACCATAACGATATAAGGAAAGGCCGGGAGAGAAGAATGGGGAAAGTGAAAATCAAGGTCTTGGTATTGTGTTCTTTGTTAGTAGGGTTCGTTTGCTTGCTTTTCTATAAAGAAGCAACAAAAGTGAGGATTGAAAAATGGATGACGATCGAGGAGAAATATTATCCTCAAGCTGATGATGGGACAGCTACAGGGATCAAGACAAAGGAGAAAATCAAAGGAGAAGGGTGTGCCATTAAATTCAATAGCAAGAAACCGGTTGTTTATGATGTCGATTGTGACCGTTACACAGACTATCTTGTCGGTGAGAGAGTCAAGGTGACGGTTCAAGGAGAACAGTTGATAAAAATCAGGAGAAAGTAATTTCCAATTTGGGGTTAAACACGATACTATTAGGATAGTGAAATTTGTGAAGGGAGGGAGACCTGATGACAAACAGGGACCTGGTCCAATATTTTGTCGTGAACAAAGAATTGAATATGACAAAAGGGAAGACGGCCGCACAAGTGGCTCATGCCGCGACGCTCAGTACAATCGAGTTGGTATCGACCAAGACATCGTTTCAGGACCGTCAGGCCGATTTCGTCGAGTGGCTAAAGACGGGTATGAAAAAAATCGTGCTGAAAGCCAATCAGGCAGAGCTTGAAAAACTGGAAGGGAATGGATTCTTCAGTATTCGGGACAGTGGGTTGACCGAGATTCAGAAAGGATCGCTCACCGTTGTCGCGCTGCCTCCGATGGAGAAATGGGAAGCAAAGGAGCTCGTGGGACATTTGACATTATTGAAAAACTGAGCACTTCAGGAAAGGATGAGAGAAACTGTTTTCAAAAGTGGATACGATACATATAAGCGTTCGTTGTTTGGAAGAAGCAAAACAGTGGTATAAGGAAGTGCTGGAGCTTGAGGAGATCTATACGGCCAGTCATTATTCCGTTTTCAAGGTCGGAACAGGCGAGACACCGATCACCGTCGGGGAAGGCGAGGTCCGTCCCTCCTCTACAACGACCATTCTTTTCTCCGAAGCACTGGAGGAGACCCGGTTGAAATTGCTTGATCGAGAAGTGGAAGCCGGCCCTGTTTTGACGGATGAAGGGGTCACATACTTCCAATTCACGGACCCCGACGGCAACCCATTTGAAGTTTGTCACGTGCCGTCATAGAAATTTATGGTAAACTGTTAGGGATATTCCTGTTGGAGGTGGAGAGGAAATGGAACAAGAAATGGGTATGGAAGGTCTAGGCATCTTCTTTGGACTATTTGGTGTATTGTATATCGGCGTTGCATTATTTGTGGTCGTCTTGACGATTGTGTTCATCTTTAAGGCGATGAGCTTCATGAAGCATAAAACGGAAAGTGACCGCAAGCTCATCCAAGCAATCGAACGGCTGGATGCTCGTCAAAAAACACCAACGGCAGAGTCCTATGAGGATAAGATGTAACGAACGATGGAACCCAATGAAGCACATAGCTTGTTGGGTTTTGTTTTTTTATAAGGAAAGGAGATACATTATGGGGTACATACAAGAACTGAGGGAGCTGGTCGGAACGCGTCCGGTCATCCTTCCGGGGGCCGTCGTCATCATCCTTGACGGCAAAGGAAACGTCCTTTTGCAGCAACGGAGGTTCCCGAACGGAAAATGGGGACTGCCCGGCGGCTTGATGGAATTGGCTGAATCGACGGAAGAGACGGCGCGGAGAGAGGTATGGGAGGAAACACGCCTCGAATTGGGTGAACTTCATCTGATGAATGTGTATTCCGGGAGTGATCAATATATCAAAGCGGAGAATGGGGACGAGTTCTACGTGGTTGCGACCGTCTATTTCACGGATGAGTACCATGGTGAAATGAAGGCGGATCAAACAGAATCATATATGCTGATGTTTCATCCGCTTGAAGAACTCCCGGAGAATATGGTTGGAAGTCATCGGGAAATGGTGGAGGAATATCGTCGTAAGTTCGTAGAGGTGGCATCAACATAATTTCCGCTCGATGGGTGGAGTTTTTGATTTTTTTTGCAAAGTACCCCCATAAAATGATCGTCACATGACGAATAATGTCATAACAGGTCATTGTCACGACCATTTTTATCAACAGGGGAGGTACTTTAAGTATGAATATTGATAAAATACTGGAAGATACCGCAGAACTTGCACAAGAAGAAATCAAAACACCGATTTATCGATTCGATATCGACCGATTGTTGGACCAGACGGATGATTTGTAATTTTTCACTAACACATTAAACCAGTTAAACAATAGAGCGTAATTGGAAGACGAGTATGAAATCAGGACGATTTTATGCTCGTTTTTTTATGTTTACGTTTCATATGAGTAAGCACCCTTTCATATAATGCTTCAAACATCGGCAGGGGGTTTACGATATGAGGAAACGAAGGGACCTTAAACAGTTCATAGGATTGACACTTCCCTCTTTTGTAAAAGCAAAATGGAGGAAGCGTAAAGAAAAACTAGCGAATCATAAAAGGCGAAGCTGTAAGTATGCAACTTTCGTTAATAAACAAAATATTGATTGGTCAGCGTTGGAATACATGTGCTCGGAAACCAAACGGGACAGGGTGCTTGAGAAAGCTTTGATAAGGGAATTTCAGTTAGATCAGAATACAAATGGAATAAAGTATTACTATAACCGAATCGACCTGGATGGAGATGGAAGGTTGGAACTCTTTGTGTACATCGTCGGTTCCTATTTGTGCGGGACCGGGGGCTGCAGTGCTGCTATATTCAAGGAGAAAAGAGGGGACTATGTGTTGGTGTCAAGATTCAGTCTCGTCAATAATCCCGTCATCATCAGCGACAACAAGACGAATGGATATCATGACATCATCATGAATGTGTATGGCGGGGGCATCGAGCCATTCTTTGCACAGCTTAGATATGACGGGAAAACCTATCCAGGCAATCCTTCGATGCAATCGCGGCTAGAACCTGGTTCGGTCATAAGGGGCAAAGCGGTTGTTGCAGATGATATAGGTGATAGCCCGGGGATTATATTGAGTTGAAACCGAATGCCGCCCCCAACAAGGGGGCGGCATTCGGTTTGAAAAGACGACTTCAGTCATGGCGTTTATGTTGATTGATCAGTTCTTTCATCATGTTGATGATGGTGGCCCTTTCCTCTCGATTGAAGCCTTGCACCCAGTTGGTGATGAGATGATCCTCTTCTTCCGATAAGTCACGGTGAAGGGCATTTTCAAAGATATCCTTTATCTCATTTCCTTTTTGATCGTGATCGACAATTGGTCTCATAATCGTGAACCAACCTCCTTTCTACCTATTTTCCCATTCTCTTGAAAACGAAACATTTCCTGAGAAATGGTGATAGTACCCATCATACGGTCGCGGGTTTGTGATAAAATCATAGAAAACGAGTATTGGAGAAGGGTAGGAGAAGAAATGGCACATATTTGTATCGTCCGTCACGGCCAGACCGATTGGAATCTTAAGGGCAAGCTTCAAGGGCAGACGGACATCCCGCTGAATGAAACCGGCCGCAAGCAAGCTGGGGAATGCAGGGAGTTCCTGAAGGATATGGACTGGGATGTGGTTGTGACGACTTCTTTGAAGCGAGCAAAGGAAACTGCTGAAATCATCAACGAATCCTTGGGACTTCCGCTCTTGGAGATGGATCAGTTCAAGGAACGCTCATTCGGTGAAGGGGAAGGAATGACAAGGGAAGCACGGGAGGAGAAATATCCCGGTTTCCAATTTCCTGGCATGGAGACCAGGGAGGAGCTTCATGATCGGATCGAAGATGGATTGCAGCAGATCCTTAAACAGTTCCCTGGGAAGAAGGTGTTACTCGTCTCACACGGTGCCGTCATTCACGCGATGATCAATCGCTATCATGTGGATGGGGATAAGCTCGAGGAGTTCCGCCTCTTCAACGGATGCTTGACCAACCTGAGCTTCGAGGATGAGGGATGGAACGTGCATGACTATAATGTGACGGACCACCTGGTGGAGACCAAGGGGTAGTCTGGTGGGACATGAAACAGGAGGAAAGTCAGTGAGCATCATTTTATTCGACGGGGTATGTAATTTATGCAGCCATGCGGTTCAATTCATCATAGAAAGGGACCCAAAGGGAAACTTTCGATTCGCCTCGCTGCAAAGCAATGCAGGGGAGAGGTTAAGGAGAGAGCACGGAATACAGGCTTCGACTGACAGCATTGTCTTGATCAAGGACGGGAGGGCATACGTTGAATCCACTGCCGCTCTCAGAGTTGCTTCAGGGTTAAAGTGGCCGTGGAAAGCTTTTACGGTCATGCTGGTGATTCCAAGGCCGATCAGGGACAGGCTGTATCAGTGGGTGGCGAAGAACCGATATAAGTGGTTCGGTAAGAAGGACTCCTGTATGATGCCGTCTAAGGAAACAAAGGACAGATTCATTGAATTGTAGAGAGGATGCGAGTATGGTGCGGTTATGCCATACTCGTTTTTTTGTGAACGCCATGTTACTCCTCCCCCATCTACAAGGGGCTTAATAGTATAAGTTACTCTGTTCTTGGGGATTAATGTAAAAAACGAATCAGGGGAGAATCATGGATAATTACAAAAATGATAATACCGCCAGAAGATATCGGGCACATGTGAGCCTGCTTGGAACCACCCAGATCCATCTGCGGAATCCTTATATCGTGGCTTGGTGGAGTGCCGCCTTTCCAGGGTTCGGCCACCTATTGTTATCGAAATATTTACGTGGGTTTGTTTTGTTCATTTGGGAAGTGGTCGTCAATATCCAATCAAATCTGAATACCGCGATGATCCACTCTTTTCAAGGTGACATCGACAAGGCAAAAGAGGTATTGGATACACAGTGGCTCTTGATTTATATACCGGTTTACATTTTTGCGATCTGGGATAGTTACCGTACGACAGTCGACTTGAATAAAGTGTCCGTCCTGGCAGAGAGGGAGGAACATAAATTCAACAGCTTCAGCATCGGAGCCCTCGAAATCAATTATTTGGATCAACGGAATCCGCTCATGGCAGTGGTGTGGTCACTGTTCATGCCTGGACTCGGTCAATTATACATACACCGGATTGTGACGGCGTTCTTCGTCATTGTCTGGACCGTCGTGTTTTTCTATTATTCACATGGACTTGAAGCCATTACGCTTGTGTTTCTCGGTGAGATTGAAAAATCCACATCCGTTCTGAGACCTGAGTGGTTTTTGTTCTTTCCATCACTCTACGGATTCTCGGTGTATGACTCTTATATCAACACCGTCGAAAACAACAAATTGTTTGAAAAAGAACAGAGATCCTTCTTTAAGAAACATTATCAATCATCCTCTTTTCGGATCGTTAAAAAGGGTAAGGTGTAAGCCATGCAGATTTTTTCTACATTTGAACATAACATCTATATTGAAATGGCGGTGTCGACCCTGGAAAAAAAGGGCGTCAAGCGGGGTGACATCTACATCGTGCCACTTGATAACCGTATGGAGGAACGCACGTTATTCGATAACCTGCATCGTTCGGATGGAGTATCGTTATTTGATATCGGTGCTGCCCTCTCAACGGCGTTTGCGGTATTGGGTGCAAGCATTGGATTCAAGCTTGCGTGGGGTCCGATATACGGGGGGTTGATCGGCGCTTTTTTGGGGTTTGTTTTGGGATTCGTTCTTCGCCTGATCACAGAGAAAGTGATGAAGAAGAAAAGAAGAAAACTTAAAGGAAAACATTCAGAAATCATCGTGATTGTTGACTGTAAAGATGATTTAGGGGAAACCGTGGAAAATATTTTATTCAGCCATTTTGCCATTGGTGTGGCAAAGGTGAAATAGAGTGTTTTGATTGGCTGTTTTTGATGGTTTGTTGAAACCGATGGCGATTGTCCCGAGGTGTAAACCATCTAGGATTTGTTTCTTTAGCAGAAAAATTTTAAAATAGAAAGAAACAGTGGGATGGACGAATGTTCTCATTGATGAGGAGGAATGAACATGGATGGTACGGAAAAGCATTTTTCAGAGGAAAAGTTCTGGGGGAAACTGAAGAAGGCTGGTACGAAGGCAGGGCATTCCGTCGTGTACACCGCGCTGCTTCTTTATTATGTCCTGCAGAAGCCCGATGTTCCGAAGAAAGCAAAAATGGTGATCATCGGGGCTCTCGGCTATTTCATCCTCCCGACCGACCTGGTTCCGGATTTCGCGGTGGGTGTCGGATTTACAGACGACCTTGGAGCGCTCGGCGTCGCACTATTTCAAGTCGCCATGTATATTGATGACGAAGTGAAGGCGAAAGCAAAGGCCAAAGTAAGGGAATGGTTCGGCGATGATGTGGATACGTCAGAAGTGGATGAGAAATTATGATGAGTGATTCATAGGCTTGGAACAGGGGGGGGATGGTAGAGATGGAAGAGCCGAACGTGGGGGAAGTCAGCATCGTTACACCAGCGGATTGTGGCAATTCCCCGAAGAGAGTGTTCTTACGCGATTTTCTGATTTCGATGACGGTTAACGATCTTAGCTTTATCGAAAAACATCTCTCGGATTCCTTTTGCTGGACGGAGGCGGGAAGGAACAGGAGAGAAACAAAGTCCGGATTCATCGAAATGGTGGAACAGCAGGGGCGAGTGGTCGAATTAGGAATCCGGGGTATCATCACTCACGGGAAAGAAGCAGCGGTAAACGGGATTCAGAAGTTTGCTGACGGTCGTCAAACGAACTTCTGCCACACCATAGAATTCGTCAGCGCGGGAAAGAAACAAATAAAAGCCATCACTTCCTACATCATATAATCAGTTGAAGGTACGTCCCTCATTGCAGTAACGCTTTACTGCGATGAGGGACGTACCTTATTTTGGGATTTTGTTATGGATGAAGTAAAATGAATGATGTAGGGACATATGTCCTTTCGGGAAACGTCATTCTCCTATTTAATTGACTTCAGGATGAAAAGGTAGGAGGAAGAGAGATGAAAGGTGCAATATTTGCCTTGCTTGGTGGACTCTGCATTACGATGCAGGGGATCTTCAACGCAAGGATGAGTGACGTGATCGGCGGTTGGCAAACCGTGTCGGTTGTCCATATCGTCGCGTTCACGATTTCGATGATCATTTATATGAATGTACGAGACGGCCGCGGGAAGAGCTTCAGGAAGGTGCCGTTCCTGTACTTGATTGGGGGGACTTTCGGGGTAGTCGTCGTGTTCTCTGAGCTGACGGCCATCCATATGATCGGGCCTGCATCTGCCATTGCGATTCTACTTGTCGCACAGATCGGTACGGCATTTGTAATCGAATCAAAAGGGTGGTTTGGCGAGGAGCGGATTCCTGTCACGTTCAGACAGGGTGCTGGACTCTTGATGATGCTTGCCGGGGTCGTCCTTTTCCAACTATAGAAGGAGTAATGAGCATGAAAGAATTACAAGTTGATGACATTCTTCATTTATTAGAGAAAGTTGAGCTGAGTGACTTGTTTCCGGCTCACTTCCGGGAGCGGATTAATGTATATCAGTTTGAAAAAGGGGATGTATTGTTCTCTACCGGGGAAGAGCTTCATGCATTATACTTCCTCGTTGAAGGGAAAATCAAAATCTTCACCCACACCCCTGAAGGAAAGCTCTTGATCAACCGGTTCAAACGGCCGCCTGCATTGATCGGGGATGTGGAGTATTCAAAAGGGGGTCCCGTCATCAACTCAGTTGAAGCTGTTACAGGGGGGATGTTCCTTTCAATCTCGTTCACTGATTTGGCGAGACTTGAAGCTGAACACCCTGCGATAACCCGTTTCCTGTTTGATACGGTGGCACATAAATTTTACACAGAATTGCATGCTACGAGCATGCATATGCTCTACCCTGTCGAAGTGAGACTCGCGAGTTATCTGTTATCGATATCTGAAATCAGGGAAGGCACGATGTTTCATCAAGAAATGCGTACCTCGAATCTGATGGAATTGGCAGAGTGGATCGGCACTAGCTATCGCCACTTGAACCGCGTGTTGAAGAATATGGCGGCAGAGCAGATCATCGAACGGGAAAATGGTTCAATCATCATCAAGGACCTTGATAAGCTGAGCTTGCTTGCAAAGGGAAACATCTACGAATAAGGAGGGCTCTTATGATTGGCATACTATTAGCAATCGTCGCGGGCATTCTGATCAGCCTGCAAAATGTATTCAATGCACGGGTCAGTGAGAGGACCGGACCTTGGGCCACTACGAGCCTTGTACTCGGTCTCGGGCTTGTTTGTTCGCTTCCGGTCTTTTACGGAATCGAGCAGCGCAGTTTACTCGACTTCGGGGATGTGAATCCCATTTATCTATTAAGCGGTGTCTTCGGCGTAGGGATCGTCTTCTTCTTGATGAGAGGCGTCACCTTAATCGGTCCGGCGTATGCGATCTCGATCGCGCTTATCTCGCAGATTACAATCGCCTTCGTGATCAACACAGGCGGGTGGTTCGGGTTTGAATCCTCACCTCTGTCATGGCAGAAAATTCTCGGGATTATCCTTCTGATTGGCGGAGTGCTCGTCTATAAGCTGGAAAAACCGAAGGATGAAAGAAAAGAAGAACAACGGATTGAACTGGACAGAATGAGGGCGTGACTTCCTAAGGGGAGTCGCGTTTTTTTTTGTTGGATGGTTGAGGGGGTAAGATGTGAAGTCTTCGAGATGCGAAGGTACGTCCCTCGATGCGGTAAAGGAGTAAAGTGTCTGATGGATGTTAATTAAAATGATAATTATTTATTGTAAAACGATAAATGTGATGGTAGAATTAGGGTGAAAACGGATAGGTGAGGTGCTTTTGATGAGAAATGGGACGACAATGTTTTTAAAAATAGCGCTGTTTGTGATCGGGTTCCCGATTTTGGCATTATGTGTGGCCGGGCTGCCGTGGATGGCAGGGGAATTGGTCGAGGTCCATCCGGAATGGGATCTATGGCGTTATCCGGTATTGGCCGGGATGTATGCATCTGCAGTTGCTTACTTCGCGGCATTATTTCAGGCATACAGATTGTTAACGTATATCGACCGTGATGAAGCCTTTTCAGATCTCTCGGTGAGTGCGTTAAGGAAGATCAGGAACTGTGCGGTCATCATCAGCTTTCTATATACTGCGCTCATGCCGTTCATCTATATCATGGCAGAGGTCGACGATGCACCAGGATTGATTGTGCTCGGAATGGTCATCATCTTCGCATCGGCAGTCATCGCAGTATTTGCAGCTGTCCTACAAACCTTGTTGAGAAGTGTCATTGACATAAAAACGGAAAATGATTTAACGGTCTGAGGTGAATGAATTGGCAATTATAATCAATATCGATGTGATGCTGGCAAAAAGGAAAATGAGCGTGACCGAGCTTTCGGAAAGGGTCGGGATCACGATGGCGAACCTTTCGATTTTAAAGAACGGAAAAGCAAAAGCTGTCAGGCTCTCGACGCTCGAGGCAATATGCAAGGCGTTGGATTGTCAGCCTGGGGATTTGCTGGAGTACCGGGCGGAAGAGGAAGACGGGGATTAATGGATTGTGGGTGCTGTGATTCAAGTGGGTGCGGGGCTTTTAGTTGGGAGTCAAGGTATCAGGTTTTTTACTTGTAGTCATGCTGTCTTTTTTAGGGAAGAGTGTTTGATGTGAAAAGGGTTCTTTTTTCAGGATGATGGTTGGGTTTTAGGAAGAAGTGAATTGATGTTGTTGAACGAAGGTCGGATTTAAGCATTGGTGATTTGAATAAGTTGAATGAAGGTCTGGTTCTATGTGGAAGTGATCTGGTTTAGTGAACGAGGGTCTGGTTTGAGGTGAAAGTGATTTTATTTTGTTGAAGGAATGTCGGTTTTAAGTAGAAGTGAATTGAAGTTGTTGAACGAAGGTCGAGTTTAAAGTAGAAGTGTATGGATTTTATTGAACAAGGGTCGGGTTTTAAGCAGAATCGATTTGAACTGGTTGAAGGAATGTCGGTTTAAAGAAGAATAGACTTGATTTTTTGAATGATCGTCGACCTTTTATCAGTAATCTTTTAGTTTTGATGAAAATTCTTTGAGTTTTAGACAATAATCTTTCACTTTTGATGGAAAATCTTTTAAGTAGAATAGAAAATCTTTCGTTCTGCAGAATAATTCCGTCACTTACCGTATTTTTCCACCATTTGGACACTGAGCATCTGTTCATCCGCTCACAGAGTACATGAACATCATCCGCTCACAAACTACATGTACATCCATTCATCCATTCACAAACTACATAACCAAATGAAGAGGAGGCGTATCCCCTTTGAGAGCACTCAAACAACTTGCACGGTTTGGCTATAGCCAGGCACTTTCATGCTTGTTTCCGGTTGTGATTTTCGCATCACTGGCTATGACGGAATGGATCCCGCTGCCATTTATGCCCCGGTATGACTGGCTTTTGATCATCTGCCTCTTGATGCAATGGGGAATGATCCGGTCGGGGCTTGAGACGAGGGATGAACTGAAGGTGATTACGTTATTTCATTTGATCGGTCTTTGTCTTGAGTTGTTCAAGGTCCATATGGGTTCTTGGGCGTATCCCGAAGAAGGGTACACGAAGCTCTACGGTGTCCCTTTATACAGCGGGTTCATGTATGCGAGTGTGGCGAGTTATCTTTGTCAGGCTTGGAGGAGGTTGAAGGTGGAACTGGTGGAGTGGCCGCCGTTCGCTGTTGTGGTGCTGCTTGCGGCCGCCATCTACCTGAATTTCTTCACGCACCACTTTTGGGTGGATATCCGCTGGTGGCTGTCTGGGCTCGTGCTCGTTGTGTTTTGGAACTCATGGGTCCGCTATGAGGTTGGGGGGCGCTTATACCGGATGCCGCTTGCGCTTTCATTTGTGCTCATCGGCTTTTTTATCTGGATCGCTGAGAATATTGCGACGTTTTTCGGGGCGTGGCAATACCCGAATCAGGTGGAGGCATGGAGTCTTGTCCATCTCGGCAAAGTGAGCTCCTGGCTGCTGCTTGTGATTGTCAGTTTCCTTATAGTCGCGACATTGAAGCTAATGAAGGAAAAGGGGGCCGTTGATCCTTCTATCAGGAAAAAAGTGATGGAAAATGTATAGAGGATACAAGAAAAACATATCTGTTTGCAGATATGTTTTTCTTTTGCTTGTAATATGTCGTTTTTACAATTATAATTGGAATGAGGATTGGGAAGGTGGTTTTCAGTTGGATTTAAGAAATTTGAGCGAAGATGACAAGAAGATGTTGTATCATGCTGACCCTTTCCACATGACGAAATCCATCATGAAAAAGGAAATACGTGGCTTGGAGAGGATCTCCATTCAGTCTATACAAAACATGAACCTGCTTTCCAAGGAAGTGGTGAACATCCTCTTGGTATATTTTTACCGTGAATTCTCCGAAGAGGTTTATAACAGGAACGATCTCAAGAAATTGTACAATATCTGGGCTGTGAAGGGTGTCAGTACGGTAGAGGATGCGATTTTGATGACCGACAAGGACATACGTGCGATACTTGGTTATCAGCAACGGCAAGGGATTGATTGAAATAAATCGTAAGTGAAGTTTGTTGAATAGTCATCTCCGCCTCAGGACATTTTAATTAAGGTGGAGGTGATGATCATGGCAAAGCAACCAAATCAAACTCAATCTGGTACAAACGTTCAACACGTGAAGCAACAAAACGCACAAGCTGGACAAGCTCAGCAACAATACGGAACTGAGTTTGCTTCAGAAACAAGTGCTCAGCACGTGAAGCAACAGAACCAACAAGCAGAAGCGAACAAAGCGAAAGCTTCTGGTAAATACGGTCAACAACAATAATCAATGAAAAAAGTACCCTTAATGGGTACTTTTTTTATTCAAGTCGAAGCTTACTTCTTACGTGTCCTGAAAAGTACAACCATACCGAAAAGGAATGGAACCACAAATTGAAGCGGGATATGAAGATAATAGGGAACGAGCTTCAATCCGACGTATAGGTGTTCTGTGATATCCCCGCTTCGGTTGAGAGAGAGCAGGTAGACGGCGGCCATCAACGCGAAAATATGCCAATTCTTTTGTTTCAGTTTGAAAAGCCGGGTCAGGATGGTTTGAGCGGCATAAATGAAGACTGACACCTTGATGAACCCACCTCCGATCAAAAGGAGGGAAGTGAAGATCTCCAAGTGTTCCACAACACCGAGGTACGTAATCATCTCCATTGCCTTAACAAAAGGAAAGTAGTATGTATTGGCATAGGGGGCATGAAGGATGCCGATAATGAGCTCCATGGTGATCATGACGATCAATCCGGCTATGATAATCGGGAGCCAGACAACTTTTTGGATGGTTTGTTTTTTATTGACTAATGGGAAGATGACCATGAACACGACCAATTCTCCGTATGGGAAGGTCAGTCCTGTAGGGAAAATCATCTTCTTGATGGGACCGAAACCTTGACTGAATAACGGTAGCAAATAAACAGCATCAAACTCCTCGGAAAAGAAGCCGAGGAGCCAAAGGATGACCAGGATGAACAGTGAGGAAGCCATCATGATGACGGCACTCCTTGATACAGCCTCGATCCCCAACATGAGGCAATAGCCGACAACGATCAAAAAAGGCACGGACGCCACCCAAATGGGGGCATTCGGATAAAGGACCTGTGTGGTGAAGAAGGCAAAGTCATTCATGACACGACCGGCGATATAGAGGAAGTATAAGCTGAACACGATGGCAAAAACTTTGGAAAGAATCGATCCCAACCCAAATTCCAATAGGGGGACGAATTCTTTCCACGAGCTTTTTTTGACGATAAGGAGATAAAAATAAATTAAGACAAGGCCGAAGCCTATTTCGATCATTGTAGCAAGGAAGCTGTCTTCCCGGGCGCTGAAATTCAACCCAACCACAATCGTACTCCCGGTTAAAAAGAGGAGCATCATCGAGCATAGCTCCAGCGTGGAAATGGATACTTTGTTCATGTTCGGGTCTCCTTTCGTCTTAATGCTTTACGTGGCCGAACCGAATGAAATTGACATTTACATTAATCTTGACTTTGGCACTCGACAGGAACTCATCGTCTTTCTTTTTCTCCTCCCAAATGTGGGGGTGTCTCCGGTAAAGGCTGTCTTTCAGCCCCAGGAAATCGGTATCTTCTTCCTTCGCTTTCTCTATTAATTCATGGATATCGGACTTGATTTTTTCTTCCATCTGACCTGCGAGCTTCTTCTGGAAATCCATCGATGTAAGGTCCCCATTGCATGTATTCTGCTCAAGATTTCCATGCACGTTGACGTTGAGCTCGTAGGACACAGGGTCTTTCATTGCTTTCAGTTTGGAAGATGTCTTGACAGTTTCGATGGAGAACTCATCATCTCCATCTGGACACTCTGACGAAATGGACGTGAGTTGGTTGACATCTTTCACGAGTGCAAGAACATTACTTTCCTTATATGTCAGATAGCTCTTGAACTTTTCTCCTTTGAATGCCGCAAAGCCTTTGAGGGCAATGATGGTGTCAGGTGCGAAGTCCTCGATATTCTCCATTGACATCCCTTTTTCTACATCACCGAGAATCTCGACGTAAGGGATGGCAACATCGGACGTCTCATCCTTTAGGATGCTTTTGATCCTTTCGGAAGATGTGTTCACTAAACTTCCCCACAGACTTTTGGAATTATCGAGCATTGTTTTCGTATAAAGTGCAGAAAGCTTCTGCTGGGGGGTGAAGATCTTCAGGAAAACATCCGGACTGTAGTTTTTGACGATGATCGTATTGATATGTGACGGCACTTTCGGATCCCGGATCAAAAAGTCGAGTGATTCATCCAGTCCTTCTTCCTTCACGAGTCGCTCACTCAATGCGACAATCTGGAGGGTATCGAGAATGGCGAATTTCAAGGTGTCTTTCTGTATTTTCATGAGTGCATCAGGGACGGTCTTGCCTGTCTGGACATACGTAAAGCCGCCAGTAGGATCGACAGCATTTTTTTGATTGGCGGAAGGGTTGTAGACTTGCAAGGTGATTAAATAATGGTCATCAACCTTATCAATCCCAAGTCCAGAGACCAATTCGACTTCATTCAAGAGATTCGTCTTAAAATAGCCAACAACAATGGCGCCGAGCAGCACGAACAGGATGACAATGACTCGAAGGTTAGTCAGATTCAAGAGTCTTCCCCCTTTTTAGGATTCTCTTTCATCGGCTCTTCCTTATGGAACTGAGGTAAACTCTTGTTGATATCCGGGACTGGATTCCTGAAAAAGACGTCCTTCTTGAGATCCTTCCACGTTGTAGGGGAAACAGGTGCAAGATAAGGAACCTTGAAGGAACGCAAATAACAGAGATGGACGAGAAGCAATAGCGTAAATAGGGCAAGCCCATATAATCCGAGAAGTGCGGCAATCAAGATCAAGCTTGACTTTATGATTCTGGTCGCGTAGCTCAAAATCGCAATCGGGATGATACTCGATAAGATAAATGATGTACTGATGATCACCAAGGTGATCGGCTGCACAAGCTGGGCTTCCACCGATGATTGGCCAAACACGATTGCCCCGAACAGGGAAATGGTGACGACGACCCCCTGAGGCAGGCGACTTGACCCTTCATAGATCGCATCCGTCAAGATCAGTACAAGCAGGACCTCAAAAACGGTCGGAAATGGAACCGTTTCTCGCTGAGCAAGGAACCCCACCAGCAGGTTCACAGGCAGTAATCCTTTGTGGAAAGTCGTGAACGCAACATAGAGGGCGGGTATATATAAGGACAGCCAAAAAAGGATGAACCGCATAGGGCGTATCAGTTTTGAGGCATGACTGTTGACGTAATAATCATCCGCTGATTGAAAAAACTGGATGAACACAGCCGGGGCGATCAAACTGTAAGGCGTCCCGTCGACCAGGATGCAGACGCGCCCCTCCAATACTTCAGCTGCCGCAACATCCGGACGGTCCGAATTCAATACGAGGGGAAAGATCGTCTTCGATTCCTTAGTTAAGTACTCGGAGATATAGTTTGATCCGATGATGGAATCATACGACATTTGTTCAAGCTTCTGTTTAATATCATCCAAAATCTCTTTGTCCACTAGATTTTCTAAATAAACGAGTGATACGGTTGTCGCGGTCTCTTTTCCATACGAGTCGGTTTCAATATGAAGGGACGGGTTCTTTATGTATTTCCGGATCAACGCAACATTCACGCTCCGGCTTTCCGAGAAACCGAGATCCGGACCTTCTGTCGTTCGTTGGCCTTTAGGTGTTGTCAACGATCTTTCTTTGAATTTTACGGTATCCGCAGCGATAATGGTGTCCTCTCCATCAAAAAAGAGAACAGTATATCCTTCAATCAGTTTAGAAAGCGCCTTTTCTGCATCTTCGACTATCTCCAAGTTCGTCACTTCCAGGATGGAGTGCATCAGAACGGGGATGAAAAGGTCATTATCTCCTGGCACTGTCTTGTTTAAAAGGGGATCGATGATGTGTTCCTGAATGGAACTGGTATCGACAATCTCATCTATATATACAAGACAGGCGGTACGATCTCCATCATGAAGCCTAAGGGTGCGGGACTTAATATCGGAACTGTCGTTCAGAGCCGATAGGAACCCTGAAACCCTGGCTTCTAAGGATATGTATTCATCTTCTATCATCACGCTCACCCTTTAATTATCTATGTATGGTAGTATGCGCTTCAGATGTTTAGATATTCCATTAGGGGGAGTTTTTACATTAGGAAACGCGGGTGGTGTCTTCGTATGGTTGACAGCTATATATGTGTATATGATAATGTGTTCATATAATAGTTTTAGGGTAAGGAAATAGGGCCAAGATATAATAAGAAGAGAAGCAGGAGGGATAAGATATAATAAGAAGAGAAGCAGGAGGGATAAGATGGGACATGACCATGGACATGATCACACGCATGGAGCCAATAAAAAAGCATTATTACTAAGCTTTGTCATCATCACCATCTATATGATCATCGAAGCGATCGGCGGGTTTTTGACAAACAGCCTTGCCTTGCTGTCGGATGCTGGTCATATGCTCAGTGATGCCGTTTCGCTCGGTGTAGGCGTGTTGGCTTTCACGATAGGTGAAAAGGTAGCTAACTACGGCAAAACCTACGGATATAAGCGCATTGAGATTTTGGCAGCCGTCTTTAATGGAGTTACGCTTTTACTCATCTCCATTTACATATTCTACGAAGCCTACCACCGGTTTATGGAACCGCCTGAAGTGGCATCGACAGGCATGCTCCTGATTGCGTCGATCGGGTTGGTCGTCAATATCGTAGTGGCCTGGATTTTGATGCGCGGGGATACAGAGGATAATTTGAACCTGCGTGCGGCATTCCTTCATGTGTTGGGAGATCTACTCGGTTCTGTTGGCGCAATCGTTGCTGCATTATGCATCATCTTCTTCGGTTGGGGCTGGGCGGATCCACTTGCCAGTGTCATCGTCGCGATTCTCGTCTTGATCAGCGGATGGAGAGTGACGAAAGATGCGGTTCATATCCTGATGGAAGGCACCCCGAAAGATGTAGAATTGGATGAAATCATCGAAGCCATTGAGGCGGTCGAAGGGGTGAAGGGCATCCATGACTTGCATGTATGGAGCATTACCTCCGGACAAAATGCGCTGTCCTGTCATGCGGTGGTCGACGATGGGTTGACGATAGAGGAATGTCAGTCCTTGCTCAGATGTATTGAACATGATCTCGATCACTTGGGAATCGGTCATGTGACGATCCAGTTGGAAGGTGCCGATCATCCGCACGGGGATTCGTGGATGTGTGATGGTCATGGACAGTCGCCTCACAAGCATTGAAAGCGAATGGATTCATAGAGAAGGGCCCATACTCATTTTGGGATCCTTCAGTCTTGAAGGGTAAACGTCTCTGTCAGCCAATCGCATTCCTCAAAGGCTTGGGCAATCCCTTTTTCATCGATGGATTCCTTCGGTACTTTTTTATATGTCAACGTCAACCGACACTCTCGTGTGAAAGGGAAAGCGTCGATCTTGATGGTATTTGTCCCGCCCCATTCTGCCTGAAGCGGACCTTGTCCACGGTTGAACCATTCCGTGTTTTTAAAGCCGTCTTTGAACCAGGGATGTTCTTCCTCTTTCCTGGCACCGGGTTCATTCAGGCAAATATATAAGGACAGGTCGTCAGAGAATTGAAGCAGACGGAAATGCTGCTGGAGTAGTTCTTCATCAGTCTCTGGAAGGGCCGATCTCAAACGCGATTGTCTCATCCTTTCCTCTTTCATGAAGGAGAGGCATTCTTCCTTCTTTGATTTTGTAAAAAAGGAATGGAAATGCAAACTGCAAAGAAGAGCGGCGTATGGGTTCTCGCGTTCGATCTCATCAAGTCCGATCCTGTAAAACGCCATCTTCGGAAGAAGCGGATAATCGGCAAACGTGTAAGGTGTGTTGTTTGCATCATCCCAGACAGGGGTGTCATCGAGTCCGATCCAGCTCCGGTCATGCTGATAAGCGGCATAGACGAGGTCGTTGAAATGCGTTGATGATGGTAAGAGTGAGTGGTCAAAATGCTTGATGATTTCTCCTGACAGAAAAGCATGGTCATGCTGTCTGATCATGATGAAGGAGTCGTTGGTTTCACGGATGATCATCGTATGCACCTCTTTCAAATATAATCATTGGTAAGGTGAATTATATCATACGCCGGGTGACGTTTAGGCTAGTTCCATAGTCAAAAACAAATTATAATAGATTCATATAGTAAAAAATTGGAGTGACTCCATGACCTTATATTCTGTTCAGCCAAAGATCAGGCTTGAAGTGTACAATGATCGATTCAAGAACCAGCTGGAACAATTCAACCTGCCCGATGAGCAGCTCCAGTTCACCAGTATGCCACTCGATAAGATCCATCGTCCTGATATTTCTAAAAATACGCTCCACGTACTGATTCTTCAGGATGTAGAACCGGTCGGGTATTTTGCCTTGGAGGACGGTGAAAAATTACATCGTTACAGTACGAATCCCAATGCAAGATTACTTACATCCTTTTCGATTGATCGCAAGTATCAAGGGAAGGGACTGGCGAAGAAAGGATTATCGGGTTTGCAGGGGTTCGTCCGTGACCATCTCCCTGGGGTCGATGAGGTTGTACTGGGAGTGAATAAACGGAATCATGCGGCGTATACCCTCTATTTGAAATGTGGTTTCGAAGATCGGGATGAAGAATATGTGGGGCCAAAAGGGCCGCAGCATGTGTTGCATTTGAGTGTTTGATAGTAGTGGAAGTGGAGCCTTAATAGGGCTCTTTTTTGTTTTTATGAAAAAAGGATTGGATTAATATGGAATTTACTGTAAGGTAAAGGGAGGGTTAAGATAAGGGGTGTTATCGTTGAATGCAAAAAAAGAAGTGCAAACCATCAATTGGACTGTTCTTGTGATAGTAGTGTTAGCGGGAATGGTGAGCGCTGGGAATACATTCGGCAGTTTGAGCACTGCCTCATCCGAAGAATTAGCGGAGATGCAATCCAGAATCGACATCAGCTTCGGGATAGGTGGAATCATCTTTGCGCTCGTTCTCATCGGATTGACATCGACCGTCGTTGCTTGTTGGAAACGATTATTTCCTTATAATGCACCTCTCGCCATCGTGCTTGGGGGAATCACGTTCGCATTTATATTCACCATAACGATTGTCGGTTGGGCAAGACTAGTCGGATTTGTGGGATCGGCGATTGCGATTATTATAGGCGTGATTATGATGCTCATCTACGCACTTGGCGAGCGAAGATGGAAGCTGAGGGGAAAAGAATAGTACGGAATGGAAGCAGGGATGTCGGTCTCTGCTTTTTTTGGTGTGTGTTGGATGGGAATTGTGAGTGAGGGATTGTTTTTGCCGGTAGTACAGTGAAGATTATGGAGTTAATGCGGGAGCGTTGTGACTTGTACGAAAGGTCGTATACGGGAGGAATTGCGATTTTTCCAATTTTGTGCGGGGGAAATTGATTTGTACGAGGGCGATTGGTTTTCTGCCCGAAGGATATCGTCTTATATGGGGGGCAATTCGGCTTTTGTACGAGGGCGATTGGTTTTCTACCCGAGGATATCGACTTATATGAGGGGAAATTCTGCTTTTGTGCGCGAAAAATTCGATTTGCGCGCGAAAAAATGAATTTATGCGCGATAATTTTTATTTGCGCGTGAAAATCTGAATTTGTGCGTGATAATTTCTTTTTACGCGCCAAAATCTAAATATATGCGTATATATCCAAATACTGGAATATGAGTTGCTTCCGCCATAACGACGACGAACATCAACCTACACACTCCAATATCACTACATAATAAAATTTTTCAAAATATATTCGAGCCAAAAGATGGTGTTCCAAGTCTAATGAGTGTAAAGCCCGAACAATAAGGGGGGAGACAACCATAAAAAGGATTGTGAAGAAAGCGCAAAAAGGGGACAGTAAAGCGTTCATTAAAATTTTTCAGCAGTTTGAAGGAGACCTCTATCGTATGGCGTATGTCTATGTCAAAAATGAGCCGGATGCATTGGATGTGGTTCAGGAAACGGCTTACCGGGCGTTCAAAAGTATTCACACGATAAAGAAGCCTGAATACGTGAAGACGTGGTTGATCAGGATCGCGATCAGCTGTTCATTGGATCTCTTAAAGAAGAATTCAAACGTTGTCCCGCTTAAACCGGAGTATGAAGATCTTGTCGGAGCTGCGATGGACGACCCTTTGGCTGACATTACGTTACAAGATATGATGGAGAAGCTGACGGAGGAAGAAAAGAGTATCGTTCTTTTAAAGTATTATGAATGTTATTCGTTCAAGGAGATAGCCGAGGTGCTTTCCATTCCATTAGGAACAGCCAAGACGATTTTATATCGAGCCATGGGGAAGATACGGAAGCAATATAAGGAGGATGAGAAGGGTGGATTCGATCAAGCAGGAGATCAATAAGATCCAGATACCGACTGGGCTGCACGAACGTTCGGTGCTTGGGGTGGAGAAAGCACGGAAAGAAAAGGCTGGGAATAGGAAGAGCTGGATAAAGAAGCCACTGATTTCTGCCGTCCTGGCAGCTGCCCTCATCGTGCCCCCAAGTGCATTTGCGTATCAAACCTATCTGGCAGATGAACTTTATGGTTCTTTTCAACAAGTGAAAAAACACTTCCTCGGTGCCACGATGGAAGGGTATCTATTATTTGATGCAAAGCTTTCGCAGGCACAAGGGGAGATGGACAATAAAGAGTTCAATCGATTTAAAGAATTGATCAAAATCTTGATTGCAGCCAAAGTGGACTATGGAGACAGTAATGGGAATATTGATTACTCACAAGTACCGGAGCAGCGGTTAACAGAGTTAAAGATGGTTCTATTCGAAGTTCAGCCCTACTTTGATCGACTGAATGGACAGAGGTCGAGTATGGACGTCCTCTCACCAGAAGAATATGAGGAATATATAGAGTCCCTGATGGTATATGAAGAAATTATGGTCAAAAGCGGGATTCAATCACCTCAACAGCTAGACCAAATCCCCGCACATATGCAGGATGATTTCATCCAGGCTAGAGACATCATCTGGGAAGTGGATGAAAGAGTATCAAAATAGAAGGTACGTCCCTCGCTATGGTAATGCGTTAATGTGGTGAGGGACGTACCTTCGGTGTGGGTCAATGGAAGATTATTGCTTGATTTGCATGAATCATGTGTATGGTTGATGGAATAAGTGGGGGAAACGAGAGATTAGTTTGTGAAAGTGGAAGATTACTACTCAGAATTGAAAGATTCATTACAAGTAGGCATCCATACACGATTGGAACTAGTTTAAAAGCTTCAACATCATTTCAAGTGCTTGCTTGAAGGCGTCCCTACACACGGGATAGAGTCCATTTTGAAGAAAATTGATTCATGCGGACGATTTCTAATCCTAATGAAAGGATTTCAATCCTACTTAGCAGAATAGTCTAATAGAGTGAAAATCAACACGATGCAGCGGCTTCGTCTATTCTTCAACCTATACGAAGGAGGAATAATCATGAGCATGACAATTGGCAAGATTTTCGACCTGACAGTCAGGAAGTACCCAAACAAGGAAGCGCTTTATGATGTAAGGAAGGATCTCCGCTATACATACAGGGAGTGGAGCGATGAGGTGGACCGCTTGGCGGGTGCATTGATTGAAGAGGGAGTGAAGAAGGGTGATCGCGTGTCGACCTTCCTGTTCAATACGGAGGAACTTGGAACCGCTTTCTTTGCGTGTGCCAAGATCGGGGCTGTATTCAACCCGATCAATTTCCGACTGCAGGCAGAAGAGGTCGCGTTCATCCTTGATGATGCAGCTCCGAAGGTCGTCCTCTTTGAAAAGGCGGTCGAACCGGTCATCGCGTCAATCGAGAAACGCTTTCCTCACACGGCTTTCTGGTTCATCGATCAAGACGCCCCGGGATACGCGGCTGATTATCATGAAAAATTGGATTCGGCGACGCCGAGGTCTGTAGAAGTCGATGTTGATGAAAATGACCTCTACGCGATCATGTATACAAGCGGGACGACGGGCCGGCCGAAGGGTGTGATGCATAAGCACAGGAGTATGGCGGAGCAGAGCATGCTCACGATTGGGACAACCCGCATGGACAATATGGACATCGGGCTTGTGACGGCACCGATGTTCCACTGTGCCGAGCTTCACTGTGCCTTCCTGCCGAGAATCCATGCAGGCGGGAGCAATGTCATCCTTCATCAATTCCATCCAAAGAAAGTGCTCGAGCTGATCGACAAGGAAAAAGTAACGAAATTCTTTGCTGCCCCGACGATGTGGAATATGATCCTACAAGAGAATCTATCAGACTATAACATTGAAAGCCTGAAGCTCGGGTTATATGGCGCGGCCCCGATGGCACCGTCCCTGGTACATGCTTGTCATGACCGTCTTGGAATCAAGCTCGTCCAGGCATACGGGATGACCGAGATGGGACCTGCGATCACATTCCTCTCTGAAGAAGATCAGCTCAGGAAAGCTGGAGCGGCCGGACAGGCGTGCGTCAATCATGAAATACGGATCGTGAAACCAAATGAAGATGGACCGAGTGAGCCGGAAGATCTTCTTCCAACCGGTGAAAGCGGAGAAATCATCGTTCAGGGAACTTGCATGATGACGGGTTATTTCAATCGTGAAGAAGCCTCAAAAAAAGCACTGTATAAAGGCTGGTACCACTCAGGGGATATCGGCTATCTGGATGAAGACGGCTATCTATGGATCAAGGACCGGGTCGATGACATGATCATCTCTGGCGGTGAGAATATTTATCCGCGTGAAGTGGAGGATGTGCTGCATGCCCATGAAGGAGTCCTTGATGTGGCGATCATCGGGCAGCCAGATGACCGGTGGGGTGAGAGTGTGACGGCATTTGTCGTGAAGAAGGATCCCGATTTAAAAGAGGAGGTCCTTGATGAATGGTGCAAGGAAAGTGAAAGCCTTGCGAATTATAAGCGACCTCGGAAATATGTGTTTGTGGAGCAGTTGCCGCGGAATGCCAGTGGGAAGATACAGAAGTTTATGCTGAGGAAGGGGATGGAGGAGTTATTGACGGAGGGGCGGGTTAAGTAAATAGTGAGAACTGCTAACCAATGAGATAAGTGTCCCTATGCAAAACCAAAATACCCAATTGTGCAGACGCTCTAAAAGTGTCCGCACAATTGGGTATTGTTATGATGATGAGTGTTGTATAAAACTATGATTGGACTATCTCCATTTCCAACTCCAATTCTTTCACCTTTGCTTGAGGTAAAAGAATTTTTTCAAAGTTAAAGACGTTTAGTTCCATTCCTTTTTTCACCTTATTAGGCAGGTCCGGGTTGGCTAAGGCACTTGTTCCCAAGGATACTAAATCTGCTTGATCTTCTTTAAGCAAAGCTTCTGCCTTATCAGGGTCACCTAACTGGCCGTTGGCGATGACAGGGAGGTCCCCGAAGTCTTTTGCGGCCTGAGCCAGCGTGCGTGTATTCTCTCCAAAAGCAGGTTTGTTAGCATCTCCATCGGTAACGTGAATATAGTCTAATGAAGATTGCCCGAGTTGGGAGAAGATATATTCTGCTTCGTTTTCCCCTTCAGCCCATTTGTGATTGGGGTCTGCCACCTTAATTTGTGAGATGCGAATACCCACAATGTAGTTTGAACCTACGGCGTCGCGGATTTCTTGAATGATTTCTAAGATGATTCGTAATCTATTTTCTTTTGATCCGCCGTATTGGTCTTCACGATGGTTGATATAGTCAGTTAAGAATTGGTCTAGTAAATACCCGTTTGCTCCATGAATCTCAACGCCGTCGAAACCAGCTTGTTTTGCACGGACGGCGCTTTGGACAAATGCATCTTTTACTTGTTCTATATCGTGTTGAGTCATGGCTTTCGGCGTTTTAAATGGCCCTGATCCGCCGTAAAACCCTAATTGCTCTCCCTTCGGAGGAACATTTGAAGCGGAGATGGTTTCATCGGTGTACGCATTTCCTTGTGCCTGTCCACCAGCGTGCATGAGTTGTGCAATCATCAGAGAGTCATGTTTATGGACGGCGTCTACCACAGGTTTCCATGCCTCGATGTGATCTTCTGTTGCAAGGCCGGGTTGATCATCATACCCTTGACTGTATCGTTCGTCTAGATAAATCCCCTCAGAAATAATGGCACCGAAGCCGCCTTTGGCAAAACGCTCGTAATATTTCTCCATCGTGTCATTGGCACGACCATCTTGTTCTGCACTAATTCTGGTCATGGGAGCAACGACATAGCGATTCTTGAATGGTTTATTTTTTATGACCTTACGTGAAAAAAGTTTTTCCTGAGTCAACGTAGACACCCTTTCTATTAGTTGATATAGACGCATCATAACATGAAAGAAATCTCGAATTAAGTATTTTAGCTTGCACTGTATGCAGACCTTTATAATATGTCTTGTTGTAACTCAGTTATTCCATCCTTCTGCTTCATAATGATGTGTTGATTCTAATTTCTTTTCCGATGTGTTACAGTGGTGCGTTTAAAAGAAGCGTCAGTTACAGAACCCTTGTAACTGACGCTTCTTTATTAACCAATCTTCTTCTGAGGTGTAAGCGAACGAGTATCCTCTCCGAAGAATGAGGCAACGAAATAATACATGCCCGGCAATACGATCACGGAACCAACCACCATATAGCTTTGCCTGGTACTGAGGTCGATCATCTGAGAAGAAGCAAATAAGATTCCTAAAGGCATGGTCACCCGGATGAAGAGGAGTCTTACTGCACTCAACTGGGTCAATCGATCTCTTGGAGCTTCCCTTTGGAACATGGCGGCATTCTGGGCATTGAATAATGGGAATAACAAGCCGCCTCCTAATTCACAGATCCAGGCAAGCGGGATGGAATGGACAAAATAGAGCGATACGAATGAAAGCCCGCCTCCGATTAAGCCAACATACATGGTGCGGGGGTTCTTTGGTACTTTGGTCAGTAAGATCATGCCAAGGGCATAGCCGACAGGGAAAGCACCGGAAAAGATCCCGTATTGCCACGGTTCGCCTTGAAGGTCACCGCGTATGAACGGAACACTCAACACTAGGGTTGCCCCTACAGCGAATTGTACGGTGGATGAAAGAATCGTAAGTCGCATGAGGTGTGGGTATCGGAAGAAAGTCCTGTATCCTTCCTTCAATTCGTTCCACCAAATTTTCTTCGTCCAAGCCGCCATTTTTTTCAAGGAAGTTTGGGGTATGCGTGAGAGTGCCGCAAAGCTTGCAAGGAACATGATGGAGGAGAAAACATAGATGACCTGCAATGGGCTGACAACCAGTAATAATGAAACGGTTCCAGGGGCAAGGAAGCTCATGATCCTAATGGTACCGTCCAATAACCCGTTTGCATCTTCAAGCTCCTCATCCTTACATAAGTCAGGCAATAATGAGAAGGAAAGACTTGCGTATATCGGCTGCATCAATCCTAAGAGGCATTGGAGCAGGATTAACCCGATGATCACGCCAATCGTTGAGCCAGTTACATAACCAGCCAAGGGAAGCAGGTATGCTGCTGCACGAATCAATTGAATGGTTTTCAGCATTTTTTCTTTCCCGACATTGTTTAGGAATGGCGCGCTGATTCCTTGCAAGATCAAAGAAGGGATAAAGTAAATGAGCCAAAGAACACCCATCCATTCTTTAGAACCCGTCAACTCAAATAATAGAAGTCCATTGATGATCCCACCGGCTGCGCCTCCAAATTCAGAAATGACTTCCCCAATCCATAGGGCTTTAAATGACTTCGAAAATCTACTCATCTTTTAATCCTAAAAAAGCATTCAGTTTTTCTGAAAACGTATGGATCCGCTGGGGGTTCACTGAATAAATCCCTTTTTCCACGACAACGAATTTTTCTGCTTTTAGTAACGAAAGCTGGTGATGGAGCGACGTTTTTGACGTGTTGAACGTCACACTTAATTCCTGTAGGGAGTGTGGCCCTTTCATAAGTTGATAGAGTAATTTCAATCGAATTTCATCTCCCAGTGCTTTATGGCCGCGGATTAGTTCACTTGAAGGGGTGCCAGGGGATACAAGGTACTCATCCTTCAATGGATAGAAAAAGAGTTTCGTATCGGGTGTGCGTTTTTCCAATATCCAAGGTCGGTAGGCAACATGGGGGATCAGTTTGACCTTCCAGACAGTGGGCTCTGGCAGGTATTTCACCCCGTCTGTCACTCTTTCGATCTCTTCCACTGGATTTTGACGATCAAGTGAGCCGTTCCGTTTTTGTTCGTATGCCAAGGCTTGGTTCCATTTTTTCCAATGTTCGTTTTGACTGATCCAGTCATACCACCCACTCACGATGGTAACCAGCAGATCCTTCATTTGTTGATATGAATAGACTCCGAGATTCCGTATATATCCTTCTAAAAAATCATGATGTTCAAAATATGTAGAATACTGTTCGAAGATTCCGGGTTTCATATACTGTTCGGCTACTTGGAGTCGGTTCGCTTCATGGGCTCTATTTTTATAGGGAAGCAAGGTTTCATAAAAAGAAACAACAGGAAGTTCTGATAATCTGTTCGAAAATTCTTGAACGCTCTGCGAGGAAAATTTGTTCTGAAGCATGATGAGCGCATACCAGAAATTCGTTTTTTCGATTTCATCCAGGTTCGTTACCAAAGAGGTAGGCATAGAGGATGAGCTTCGAGACCACTCTTCATCCAAATCAAAAGTGTGCCTTAGCCGTCGGTGGGTATAGCCGGATATACCTAGGATGACTTCCCAAACCGGTGACGACTCTACTTCCAAGGATATCGTTTCAACTTCATCTGATTGCAATAAATGTTTCATAATAGGAGCCTCCTTCGTGTGATTATGATTCTATCATTTTCGAATGTAATATTCAATTAATTTTGAATAAACGGTCAAATTTCACTCATTAGCTTTATTTTAAGGCCGTGATACTAACTGTCTCTATTGTGGGATATTGTCGAATCGCTAAAGTTTTCCCAATATTATGTATGGTTTTTTATGACCATTTAACTAAATGAACCTAAGTAAATTGGAAAAATCACTACAAAAGACACACTTTGTAGTGTCGAGCATCATGGAGCCTTTCCCAATACCGTCTTAGCAATGTCGCATGGTAACGTTAAGTTGTTGAAAAATTTCGAAAAAAGGAGTTGCAATAACTTAATGAACACTAAAAAGAAGGTTTTGATTTACGCCCTGGGTGCCGGCATGATCATGAGCTCTGCCAATATCCCCGGATTCAATGTATTAGCGGAAAAACCAGCCTCCATCGAAGAGGCAGTTTCAAATTTGACTCCCCAGCAGCTTGAAAACTACAAACAGCTTCAAAGTGTCGAAAAAGAAGGACTATTTTTATCCCCGAATGTAGACCTGGACAGTGAGGATCCCATTAAGGTCATTGTTCAACTGGATCATCACCCTGAAAAGGTTGCTCTACTTAAAGCAAAATTGGAAGGGAAACAGCTATCAAAAGAAGAGGCCAAGGGAAATGTGGCCAATGATCAAAAGAAGCTGAAGAATGAACTTGCACGTATGTTCAAGGATAAAAGTCAATCAGGCTATAAGATTGGTAGAACATATGAAAACGCCATGAATGGTGTTTCATTAGAGGTACCTGCAAACAAAATTCAGGAATTACTGGATTTGGATGTTGTAAGGGCTGTTTGGAGCGATGTTGAGGTGCAGGTGGAACCGCCTGTTGCAACGGGTGCCGACGAACAAGAAGAGAAGTATGTAGTCGAAAGTATGCCGCATTTAAAGATCGATCAATTACATAGTGAGGGCTTCACTGGTAAAGGGATCAAAGTGGGCGTCCTTGATACTGGGATCGATTACAATCATCCCGACTTGGATGGGGTATACGAAGACGGATATGATTTTGTCGATAATGATGAAGACCCGATGGAATCCACTTATGAGGATTGGCAGGCAACAGATGGAAAAATGCCAGAGTTTTATGGTGGGAATTCGTACTATACGGAGCATGGGACTCATGTTGCCGGTACAATTGCTGGTGAAGGTGATAACGAAGACTCCGAATTCAGTGTGAAAGGGGTAGCCCCTGAAGCCGAAATACATGCATATCGTGTATTGGGACCATACGGAAGCGGTACAAGTGAAAATGTCATTGCCGGAATCGATCGAGCAGTCGAAGATGGAATGGATGTCATCAATCTATCACTCGGTGCGATGGTGAATGACCCGCTTTATCCAACAAGTATCGCAGTCAATAATGCCGTCCTAAGTGGAGTGACGGCAGTGGTATCCGCAGGGAATAGTGGAAGTGCTGATTTTACGCTTGGTTCACCGGGAACATCAGCGCTCGCCCTTACAGTAGGGGCAAGTGACGTTCCGATCGGGATCCCTACATTCAACGGCTCCTATGGTTCAGATGAGGTTCATCTTCAATTGATGGCAAGGAACTTTAGCGACGATATTGCTGGTTTGGAAGGGACAAGTTACAACGTAGTGGATGCAGGACTTGGAGGAAGCACGAGTTACAGGGGAATCAAGGAAGAGGTAAATGGGAATATCGCTCTTGTTGCTAGGGGCTCACTCTCGTTTGTTGATAAAATCAAGTATGCCAAGGAAAATGGTGCCAAAGCCATCATCATTTACAATAATAACGAAGAAGAAGGGCAGATCCCTTACTACCTAGGTGAAAGCATGGATTATATCCCGACTTTCTCACTAACGAAAGAAGAAGGTGAAAGCTTAAAGAACAGTCTGGCGGAAGGTAAGGCGATCACGTTCAGCGATCTAGGGGAAATCAAAACAGAAGGAGATAAACTGGCAGATTTCAGTTCCAGAGGACCTTCCAAAATGAACTATGACATCAAACCAGAAGTCGTGGCGCCTGGTGTGTCTGTGCTATCTACCGTGCCTTCTTATATCAATGATAAAGAAAACGGTTCATATAAGTATGCCTATACGCGATTGTCGGGGACCTCGATGGCATCTCCACACGTCGCAGGGATTGCAGCGCTTCTACTACAATCAAATGAGCGTTATACGCCGGCTGATGTGAAATCCGTCCTGATGAATACAGCCGACCCTCTGAATGGGGATTACAGTGTGTTTGAGGTCGGGGCCGGAAGGGTGGATCCGTACGAAGCGATTCATTCAAACGTGAACTTCCAGGTTGTCGACGAAACAGCAACCATCTATAACGGAGAAGAAGTGACGATTGACGAACGAACAGGGGGCATGAGTTTCGGACTTAGCTATGTGGATGATAAACCATTGCATGAGCAACGTACGTTGGAAATCACCAATACCGGAGAAGCGAACAAAACGTTCCAAGCGAGTGTACATTTTACAAGTAAGTCCATGGACGCTGCAGAAAACAACGTTACTCTTTCATTTGATGACAAGTTGACGATCAATGCAGGTAAAACGAAGAAAACAAAAGTATTCCTGGATGTTCCTGCATCGGCTGAAAAAGGCTATTACGAAGGGTACGTCAAGTATGTGAATAGTGAAGATCCAACTGAAGAATATCAAATTCCATTTGGGATCAGGGTATCGGAAGAAGGAATCGAACACCTTGAGGCATTTAACTTCTCTACAAAACAAAACAATCAATTTGGTACACTCTTTAATTTTACACCTGGATCATTTGTACTTCGTTCCCCGATGGAAAAACTGAGCATCGTATTGGTGGACCCTACAACGAATAAGGACCTTGGACTGGTTGGGTCCATTAATCCAAAAGGGATAAAAGAAGGGCAAAGAGTCATTCTTAATCCCATTTTCTCAGGACACTACTATCCGTACACCGGGGATAAGAACTATCCATTCTCTGTCAACCCTGCCCTTGCACCGGAAGGACATTATAAGTTGAAGCTTGTAGGCGTGAATGCAAAAGGGAAAACATTCACAAAGGAAACGGATACGTTCATCGATAATACAGCACCGAAAATGGAGAGCAGCTTGCCAACCGGAGTATACGAATATGCACCTGGGACTGAAACTCTTCCATTCTCAGTGAATCTTTATGATCAAGAAATCGATGAAATGAATGAAGCGGGCTTCAATGTCGATCAATCAAACAATTTCATCACATATTATTGGGCCTCACCGTTCCCGAGTCCGACGCCATTATTCACTGATGCTTCGGGTCGGTTAGATGAAGAGGTTCTAATGAGTTCCCTGTTGGAGCGTTATCCATTTGCGATGTTCGCATATGATTCAGTAGGGAATCTGGCTGTAGATGGACCTATCATCAATCACTTTGTAACGGAAGGGACACAGTATTCCACCATTTCGAGTGATAAGAAAGAAGTGAAAGCGGGAGATGAGTTCAAATTTACGGTAACGGCTAACAACCTTCAGAAATTCAAGGAAGGAAACTTTACCGTTACGTATGATAAAAATGAAATGATGGTGAAAGATGTTGTATTCAACCCGGAATTTAAGCTTCAAAGTGAAGCTGCGATCACATACGAGATTAAAGAAAAGTCGAATGTTCAAAACAATTTAAACATCTCCGTTGCTCCTAAGGAAGATTCAACTCTTGAGGTAACTGGCGATACAAAGGTCTTTGATGTGATACTGGAAGCGAAAGAAGCAAAATTCGGTAAAAGGAACGCATTGAAAACACCTGCATTATCAGCATCCTATATCAACACGGATGACCAAATGAAAAATATCAAAGGTTACTACAGTGGAGACCATGTGGAATTGTTACGCAGTTATTCTGAAGCGCGTGGAAGCATTATTCCTCAAGGATTCTACGGTGTAGATGGAAAATATGATTATCAAAAAGATTTCTCAAATGCGCCAATCTCTTTAACCGTAACGGATGCAGACGGTAAAGAATATGAAGGCACCGTAGATAGAAACTCTTTTGAAGTAACAGGCTTACCTGTAACAGACAAACCATTCCAGATTGAAGTGAAGATTCCGGGACACTTCCCAGTGAACAGCTCATTTACAATCTTTGAACAACGTGGGGATCGTATCCTTGGAACTTGGCGCGATGTTCTTCTTAGAAGACAAGATGCGGGCGATGTTAATCAGGATAGCGTAATCGATATCTTCGATGCGGTCGCAATGAAAGAACATTGGGGAACGGATAAAAGGGAAGCGGACTTGAATTTCGACGGAGTCATCAATGAAGAAGACTTCGAACTTGTCGAATATAATTACCTCGAAACCGACCCGGGCGTTGCAAAGGCTCCTACGCCTAAGCAGACATATAAAGGGGAGACGTTGGAGAGTATTAAGAAGGAGTTAGGGATAGAGTAATCGTTTAGGAAGGAAGTAGATCCGTTTGGGTCTGCTTCTTTTTAGGATGGGAATGTGTAAAAAATTTTTAAATAATCCTTTTTTTGTAAAATATTATCGCTTATAATAAAGTATATTAATTCGAAAGGGGTGAGGTAGATGATAGCGAATTCAATAAGTTCAGTTTGTCTCTCCTTACCCATCGTTGATTCTTGTAAATGATTATCCTTATAGGCGGAGCAGACTGAGGTGGTTCCGCGAACTTTAATAGCTAGGGAGCCGGATGTGAGCGGCTCTCTTTTTTTTTGCGGATTAAAGCCCAAAAGCTTATTGATTATGAATCTATATTTAATAGAGAGGAAGTCATGATCATGATGAAATTAAGTACGATGAAAAAAGTAATGGACATGGTTTACAGTGAAAAAGGAGAATCGTTTATCAATCAAATCCTTGAGCACTGGGGATACGATGAAGAATCTGTCTCAATCGTTAGGCTCAGTTCAAATGTTGTCTTTGCGTTTCGCAGAGAGGGTGAACGTTACTTTTTAAGATTCAATGAGGTGTCAGAGCGGGGCTATTCAAAGATTGAGTCAGAATTAAAAATTATAACTGAACTAGCCGAAAGAGGATTGAATGTTGCAAAGCCCATACCATCACTGAGAAGAAAGGTTCTTGAAGTGATCCAAACAAATATCGGTGTCTTTCATGCCGTTGTATTCGAAGCTTTACAAGGGAATCAGTTTGATGTAGAGGAGATGTCCGACGAATGCATATTTCTTTGGGGGAAGGAGCTTGGCCGATTGCATGCGTTACTCAAGCAACTTCCAGAAGACCATCGAGAAGATTGTCCAAGCTGGACAGACCTATTAATTTGGGCGAAAAATATTCTACCTATAAATGAAGCCGCTGCTCATAGAGAATGCGACAGGCTATTGAGTCTGGCGGGAGGATTAAGCATGTCAAATGAACATTACGGCATAATCCATTATGACTTTGAACTAGATAATGTGGTGTTTCATGATGATTCAGTAGGGATGCTTGATTTTGATGATGCTTCCGTTCACTGGTTCGCAGCAGATGTTGTGTATGCGTTGAGGGCTGTGGGGGACTTTGATTTAGAAAATCCGATCATTAAGACATTTATCGAAGGTTACAAGAGCGAATCTAGTTTAGATTTGGATTTGATCAGTGAACATTCCCTTTTTGAAAGATTACACGGAGTCATTTCATTGGCGAAGCTGATCAGGGCCGTTGATTTGAATGAGGAAGAACTTCCTGAGTGGCTTGATCATCTTCGGGTGAAGTTGTGTGGTGTCATTGAACGATATCGTCTATCCATTGAAAAATACGACCGTTGAAGCATATCTGAGTGGGCCATGGGGACAGGTACCTTGGCCCGCTTTTCCATTCCCATTAAGGTATAAGTCTAATCGGTAACCACTATTAAAAAGGGTTTTCTAACATAAAGGTCGAATACATACATTAATGACAATTTTCGAGGGGGTTAGACAAATGGCTGCAACAACAGGAATTTTGGAATGGACCTTGCTATCCGAGTGTCCGATACCCGATGATGTGACGAGTCTTCTCGTTTCCGGGGAGGATGCGGTGGCTGCATATAAGACGTTCCGTGATAGTGCCATTTTTACGAATAAGAGATTGATTGTGAGGGATTCACAGGGCTTGACGGGGAAGAAAGTGGAGATTTATTCTTTGCCGTATTCTTCCATCACGATGTGGTCAACGGAGAATGCCGGGAGTTTTCTTGATGTGAACGCGGAGGTCGAGCTTTGGACAAAGTCAGGGCATATAAAGGTAAAGCTGAAGAAGGGGATCGATGTCAGGAAGTTTGATAAGTTGATAGCGGAGGCACTTTTATAGGGATCATCTTTCCGTTTTACTAGTAAAGATGATAGGAGTGTTAATGTGTTAAAAAGATTTTTTCTTGGAATCAAAATCATACTGATTGCCGCTGGCTTTTTTCTGGCTGCTACCGATCATTCCAAAGGGGCTTGGCTGATCCTGGGTTCCTTTTGGTTGATCACCGGTATAGAAACAGCCATACGGACGTATCATAAAGAAGGGAAACTCCCCCTTGGCTTCAGCATCGTATTCGTCGTTGCAACAACGGCCCTGCTGACATTAGCCATCATGTAAGTTGAAGGTACGTCCCTCATCGCAGTAATGCTTTACTGTGGTGAGGGACGTACCTTTTCCGTTTTTTGAATGTTAAACTATTGTAGGATTGTGATATTTTAGTATTTTGAAGGTTTGGTGGGGAAGGTCGTTGGTATGAGAACTTTGGTTGAAAAGGGTGTTTATTTTTTCTTTGTAGTTGTCAGTTTTATGGTGTTGTGGAATGTGACGGCTTTCTTATGGGACTCATTTATTCCATGGAATTACAAGAGTGATGCGGTTTTTCTGTTCGCGGTGATTCCACTTCTTGTGATTGGCGCATTTCTTTCTGCGAGTTTGCTATTTAAGATCATAAGAAAAACAAAAAACGATCATTCTTTTGACAGGGGGGAACGATGATGATTCGAAATAAGTGGGCTGTTGTGGGTGCTGGTGTGTTATTCGCAACTTGTATGCTATTATTCTTCCCTTTTCCAGACCAATATGAAACGCGGGCAGAGTTCATGTCCATCCCCGTCATGGACCAGGATGGGTATGTGCCGTTAGGGGTTACCGGATCCATTTTGCTACTTGCAGCATTTGGATTACTTGGGATCGGATTGGAAAGGTATCGTGTTCGAGCAATTTTGATTGCTGCTTTTGCGTATTTATTGCTTCCTAATGGATTGATCTGGATGTATCAAGAGACGGTTGCACGCGGTGTTTATGCTGTTTCGTATGATGGTGAAGGTTCATGCGAGTTTGAAACAGCCAGTGAAGACGAAATGGATGCAAAATGCAGCGTGACATTACATAATCACAGCAATGAAAGGATGACGGTTGAAGTTGAATTCCTAGATTCTTATTTCCCGGATGAAGACACACCGAAAGAGTCACTGATGAATGAGAATGGCCCTTATGTCATTACGCTTGAGCCGAAACAGGAGCAGCCGATAGAGCTAGTCGAAGTATTAGACCTTGCCGGGGTTCGGAAGCATATTGATGGAGGGAGTTTCAATCAGGTACATATACGGTTGAGTGATGGGGAGAGAATCAGGGATTTATGAGAAGACGCTGTAAATTGCAACTAATAGTCGATAAGACACACGAAACAAAGGGGTTTTAAAAAATGATTCACATAAAGAAAGGGTTGATTTGCAGCACGGCTGTTTTATTACTGGCAGTGGCAGGTTGTCAAGACGATTCGACTGGAGAGCAGAGTGTTGATCGTAGCTCAACAGCGGTTGAAACAAAGGATGACGGGGACGGAGAAGAGCAAGAAGCGGTGGACGAAACTGTTTCCAGTGAAGAGTCTAAAGAGGAAGAAATAGGCGAACAGACAGAATCAGCCATGAAAGAACTATACCTCAAGAAGTTAAACCAGGAAGAAGAAGACATAAGACGCATGCTCGATGACTCAGATGCCTCAACCACACTTGAAATGGAAGAAGAGCAAGAAAAAATAGTGGCGCGTTGGGATCGCTGGCTGAATGTGATTTACAGCGTCTTGAAGGAAGGACTTCCTCCAGAGGAATTCACCCCATTAAAGGAAGAGCAGCGAAAATGGATAAAAGTTAGGGATGAAAAGGCAGAGAACGCTTCGAAGAAATATGAAGGTGGAACAATGGAGAGGCTTGAATTCTTAGCGGTGAAAGCAGAGTTAACGAAAGTGCGAGCCTATGCATTGGTGGCAAAGTATATGAAATAAACAACGATGAAGCAGGTTAGCCCTTCGGAGGGGTTCCTGCTTCACTTTTTTTAAAAGATTCGTCAAAATAGAATAGAAAACAGTTAACGTGAAGGAGGCTATCATGAAAAAGACAGTGATCGGATTCAGCGGTGGGAAGGATTCCACCCTCGCATTATATAAAATTCAACAAGATCCCGGATATGAAGTCGATTCCCTACTTGTCACTTTGACGGAAGGTTTCGACCGGGTTTCCATTCATGGAGTGCGGCATGAGCTCCTGAAACGGCAGGCAGACTCACTCGGCATCCCTCTTCGTGAAGTGTGGATCCCACAGGATAGCACCAATGAACAGTATGCAGAGAGGATGGAAAAAGCGGTTCATGAGATGCTGGATGATGGGGTCACGCATATGGTGTTTGGCGATATCCATCTCCAGGATGTGAAGGAATACCGCGAGAAGATGCTGTCCGGGACGGGTCTCACGCCGGTCTTCCCGCTTTGGGGTCGGCCGGTCGGGGACCTGGGCAGGGAGTTTATCGACCTTGGATTTAAAACCGTCATGACCTGTGTGGATCTTGATAAGCTACATCGGTCATTTGTAGGAAGGGTGTATGATGAAGCGTTTCTGGAGGATTACCCTGAGGATCGTGATATTTGCGGGGAGAACGGGGAGTTTCATTCGTTTGTGTTTGATGGACCGAATTTTCGGTTCCCGGTTCAATTCAAACTTGGTGAAGAACGGGTGACGCCGGACCATCAAACGAAGCGTGACCGGTTTTTGTATGTAGACCTCCTGCCATTGTAGGAATACGATTGAGCATGCCGCACCACAAGTTTTTATCATGATGAAGATATTTGTTATAGTAGTAACAGATTGAATCGTTCAGTCCAGATCATTACATAGAGGAGTTTTATCATGACGAACTATATCGGATACGTAGGTACGTACACGAAGCAGGAAAGTAAGGGTGTTTATCAGTTTACGCTGGATACCGAGAAGAAGGAATTGACCGATGTGAAGCTTGCCGCAGAGTTGGACAATCCTACTTATGTGACGGTAAGTGAAGATCGAAGAAATCTTTATGCCGTTAGCAAAGAAGGGGAAAATGGCGGGTTGACAGCGTTCTCGATTAGCGAAGAGACGGGTGCCTTGAAGAAATTGAATAGTCATAGCACACCTGGTGCGAATCCATGTCATGTGAGTGTGGATGACCGCAGCCGGAACGTGGTGGCAGCCAATTATCATACGAAGATGATCGAATCGTATTTAACGGATGAGGAGGGTGCCCTTCAATCATTGGTATCAAGCATTGAACATGAGGGATCCGGCCCGCACGAAAGACAGGAAAAGCCTCATATGCATTATGCCGGTTTCACCCCTGATGGGAAATATGTCATCGCCATCGATCTAGGTAGTGACCGTATCTATACGTACAGAGTGAAAAATGGCGAGCTCAGTGAGGAAGCCGTTCTTGAGACGAAGCCTGGAAGCGGCCCAAGACATTTGACGTTCCATCCTAATGGAAGATTTGCCTATGTGATGACGGAGCTGAGCTCTGAGGTCCTTGTCCTGCAATATGACGAGAATACGGGTCGTTTTGAAGAGTTGCAATACATTGCCACTATCCCTGAAGATTTCACTGAAACGAATGATGGTAGTGCGATTCATATTTCCCCTGATGGGAAGTTTGTTTATGCAGGGAATCGCGGTCATAACAGTATCGCAGTGTACAAGGTCTTTCAGGATACAGGCATGCTGACATTCGTTGAGTGGACGTCGACGGAAGGGAATTGGCCGCGTGATTTCGTCCTTGATCCGACTGGGGAATTCTTAGTGGCTTCCAATCAGAAGTCAAACACACTGACGTTGTTCGAAAGAGATATGGAGACCGGGAAACTTGAACTGCTTCAAACCGATGTAAAGGTTCCGGAACCGGTTTGTGTGAAGTTTTTGAAGGGGTAAGTAAATACCCGTGATTTCTTTCTATTAATGAAAAAACAGGCCTAATCCGGCAATGGATTAGGCCTGTTTTTCGTTGAATGTCAAGCGGATAATACATATTGTTAGGTAAGTGAAAAAGCTAGTAACTGATTTTGTTCACGGTTCGTGCATGGAAAAGCTGTAATACTTATGTACTTTGCGGGAGTTGTTCACCTCCAGATCTTTTATTGACCAATCTACGAAGTAACGGCATGAGCCAACGATCCAATCCAATTTTTCCAGCATTCATTCCCGCCACAAGAATCAACATTCCTAGTAGGACCATTTGCGGATTTGTACTTGTTGTCCCAGAAAACAGATAGGCAAAATTCATCGTAAGCCCCATTAATAGTGAAAATGAAGTGAAGATTCCCAAAATTAATCCGATCCCTACTAATAATTCTCCCCATGGAACCAGAACGTTAAATATATCGACATACGGTAGTGCAACTTCTTTTAAGAAGCTTCCCCACCAAGGTTGAACGGCAGGGTGTTCACCAGATACCTTCTGCAATGCGCCATTTAAAAATCCACTTGCATCGAAATGACCGCTGGAGATTTTTCCCCAACCAGCACGAAGCCATTCCCAGCCGAGATAGATTCGAAGTACAGTGAAAACCAATGAGATAGATTGATTTTCCCTTATGAATTGGATAAACATAATCATTCCTCCTTGATTGTAGTTGATAACGATTATCATTATCGATTAAAAAGCGTTCGAAATCAATATGATAAAGGTAATGAATTTCTAATGGAATATAGGTATATTCCAGTGGGAATCAGTCAAGAAAAGTAGTTTGATCCAGAACAGGATAAGGACCTTGGTACAGTTATACAAATAGATAAAAACCCGAACTAATATGCCGTTTAAACGACAAATTAGTTCGGGTTTTACTTTGTCTGAAACACTTTTGTCCCAGCCTCTTTTTCAGTATTATACTCTCTAATCGCAGTCATGATTCCACACGTAAAGTGGTACTATTCAGGGTCTTAATAAGCACCTTCCGAATACGTCAGCTCATAGCTATGGCTGTAGATTTCAAAGATATTCCCGAATGGATCTTCAACATAGACCATTCTGTACGGCTTGTCATCCGGGTAGTATTCGCGGATTGGCATGCGCTGTTTGCCGCCGTGCTCGACGATCTTCTCGACAAGGCCTTCAATGTCGGGGTCCTGGACGCAGAAGTGGAAGATTCCCGTCTTCCAGTATTCAAAGTTGTTTTCCGGCTGTTCGTTATGGGGGAATTCGAACAGCTCGACCCCGATTTTATCACCGGTTGATAGATGGGCGATCCGGAAAGTGTCCCAATCGTCCCCAAAGACGTCACGGCACATCTGGCCGATTGCGGAATCGTCGTTCTCGACAGGGGATGGCTCCATGATCGTGTACCAGCCCAGTACCTCTGTATAAAATGTTACTGCCTTGTCCAGATCTGGTACGGACAAACCGATATGTGAAAAACTTCTTGGATATGTCATCATTGTTGTAGTTCCTCCTTTATTTGTTTGACAATGTCCAGTATAAAGGGTTAATCTTCTACTCAAAAGTATGCACTTTTTGGGGAGATACTACCCTATTGGTAAGTAAGGTTGGAGGGGAAAGTGAAGATGAGCGATTCAATAAGAGTCGATGAACATGGGAAGCTCAAATGCTCGATTGAATATACATTGGGAAAGATCGGAGGTAAGTGGAAACCGGTCATTCTTTGGCATCTTGCCTATGACGGCATGCAGCGATACAACGAAATGAGAAGGCTGCTCCCGGGAATCACGCATAAGATGCTCACCCAGCAACTGAAGGAGCTTGAACAGGACGGTCTCATCATCCGGAAACAATATAATGAGATGCCTCCGAGGGTCGAGTATTCGATATCGGAAAGAGGCTTGACGCTGAAACCGGTGCTAGAGGAAATGCATCGGTGGGGAAGTGAACAGTGGGAGTCCGGGGCTAAAGGGTAGATGGACATCATGGTAAAAAGAAAACGCTCCTGCAATGGTTCAAACCACTGCAGGAGCGTTTCTTTGCGTCCATTATTGATAAATGGAAAAGTCGTCAATATTCAATCGAGCACCACTTGTACCTGAAAGCATGATGCGGAAGCGGACTGGTGAACCGATATTAACTGAAATCGTCTCTTCAGTCAGTGAGCTGCCGCTCGATTTGTAGGAAGTGACGTCCGTCCAGGAAGCACCGCCATTGAGTGACTTTTGTAATTTCCACGTGGCACCGGTATCGCTGCCGAAATTCGCGTGTGAGAGGACCACGGACTTCGCGGATGAAGCATCAACATTCATTGTGATCGACCCGGCTGCTTTCACCCTAGCGGATTGGGTCCCGTATTTCTTATCACTTGATAAGTTGCCGATGAGGCTGTTGTTGAATGTCCAGCTTCCGCTTGACGTGATAACATCACCCGTCGCATAGCTACCCTTTGTGGCAGATTCAAAATCTTCGCTTACCGCAGCAACGGAAGAAACCGAACCATCATGAGACCCGAGATACGTGAAGGTATTGCTTGCATACGTTGACCATTGACTGGATGAATACGTTGCGGATCCTGCCGTTACCGCGGAGTCCCTGACAAGAGTCACATCCGAACCGAAGTTCACGCCTGCTGACCCAACGACGTCAATGGAAGAACCATTATGTTTCAATGTAACAGAATCATCGCCATTGAATGAAATGGATGCATCCAACAAATCGGCTGATCGAACAACGGCTGCATCCGCATTTGGATTGGCGATGACCGCAACATCCCCACTCGCGAGTGTTCCTGATAATGAGATGGATGATGAAAGATTGGAAAGTTCAAGTGAATACTGTGATAGATCGATGGCTGAAGTAGAGCCATTGAAAATTTCAATTGCCTTGTTATAACCGCTTCCTTCGACATATTCAGAAATGAAGACAGGTTCTTCAGACGTAGAACCGCCTCCGCCGCTCGATCCGCCGCCGATATAGCCATATGAACCCGCCTTGAATGTAGTAGGGTCATACCATTTATAACCGGCATCCGGTGCAGACCAAGGTTCCGCCTGTGGTTCTGTTGATGATTGTGGATCTTCCATTGAGAGCAGGGAAGTTGGTTGATCCAATTGTAGCCCGCTCACTTGAGTGAGATCCGTGTAATTTTCTTGTGTTGATAACCAATTGATCATGTTCACAAGAAGCGTTGCATCATTCTGCTCAGTGAAGCCATCATATGTAGTCTTTGACTGTCCTGTTTCTTCCCTTACATACTTCGGTGTGGAGTCTTCAACGGGAGAAGAATCGCCGATGAATGCCGCTTTACCAAGACCGACTTTCGATACGGCCACGAATGGACCTTCTGCCCTGCCGCCTCCATTGTAAATTCCCTGATCGACAGCATACGACCACTTCGCCGATGTTTGAGGAAGGTAGACGATCCCTTTTGCTTTCGATGGGTCCGTCACCGCCAGTGTCGAGCCAGCATGCATCGCAACGGTCGATACGCCGTTTGTGATGCCGAATGCTTGTGAAGGGGAGACGATATCATTCGCCGTTACGTTTCCGATGGCGTTGTAACGGAAGCGAACGCCGAAATTGTCGGATAACCAATCGGAGCTGTTGACACCAGACATCGCCGCAGAATTTGCCTCTTCCGCAGTCATTCCTTTGGCAGGATTACTCCAAGCCCCTCTGCGGTAGCCATTGAAAATTTCCGATGCATCAAAGCGATTTTTATTTCTGTCGGCATTATAATGATCGGCAATGAAGAAAATGCTTCCGCCATTTTGGACATATTGAAGCATGGCCGCTTGCTCGGACGCCTTATAAGGGATGTTTGCCTCTCCGATGACGAACACATCGTAAGCACTGAGATCGTCAAGCGTGATCGGACTGTTCTTTCGCAATTCCTTCACATAATGGCCTTCGCCTGCGATCGCGTTGGCGAAATCGGAAAAGCCGCCGTCAATGACCCAGTCCGCCGCTCCGGCCGTCTGTCCATGCGTATTATCAAAAAGGACCTTCTTTCCTGTTTCGAGCCCGGCCGGCATGATCACGGGAGCGGGATCGGTCGGACCTTCCGCATCTGCATGCAGGAACGGGGAGGCAACAGCCGTTGAAAGCCCGAGCATCATGACACTTGATAATGATAAAAGTTTTGACTTCTTCTTCTGGTTCATTTTTGAAACATCTCCTTTTTTTATAACTTCGACTAAACTTTACCACGTATTTTTTAATGAAATATGAATGAATTATGTGATTTTTCTGTGCCTTTTGACATATTTCAGACAGTTATTAGAAATTCATAGCGAAATAGTCACGTTTTAGAAGAGATGACGGATGGGTGTGCATGGGACAGGTGATTCTTCTATCATGCTGAACCATGACGGGGATTGGACTTTTCAGGAAGTCTACGATTTTTACATGGTATTAATAGTGAGGGAATCAGGGACTTTCATCCTATTCATTACCTTGATTTGTTTTAGGGAAAAACAAAAAACCCCTCTACATAGCGGTTTCTTCATGGATTTACATGAACTTTACATAATCGACTCACATCTTAACTTTTGTTTAATATCTCATTTACTTTGGTTTCCTAAGATGTAGGTGTAGAACAAAAGGAAACAAAAACTTTCAAAACCAGGAGGAGACATCCATGAAAAAGACGGCATTGTTGAAGGTATTATCTGTAGGTGTGACTTCCGCTTTCCTTATCGCGGGCTGTTCAGGTAACGAAGAGTCAGAAGGAAGCAAAATCGATACAAAGAATCTATCAATGGAGCAAATAGAGAAAAAAGCAAAAGAAGAAGGCGAAGTGAACTCGGTTGGGATGCCTGACTCATGGGCGAACTGGGGACAAACATGGAAAGACATCACAGAGAAATATGAGATCGAACATAGTGATACCGATATGTCGAGTGCAGAGGAACTGGCGAAGTTCGAAACGGGTAATGCTGATGTGGGGGATGTCGGAGTGGCATTCGGTCCGCTGGCAGAAGAAAAGGGACTTACCCTTCCTTACAAACCGACGCACTGGGATGAGATTCCTGATTGGGCGAAGGATGACAACGGGGACTGGGTAGTTGGTTATACAGGTACCCTTGCATTCATTACCGACAAGAACAATGTGAAAGACGCACCAACTTCCTGGAATGAACTATTGGAAGGTGACTATAAAGTGGACGTGGGGGATGTCATGAAAGCGAATCAGGCACAATTTGCCGTACTCGCAGCTGCATTCGCCAACGGTGGAGATGAAAACAACATTGAACCGGGAATCGAGTTCTTTGAAAAACTTGCAAAACAGGATCGCCTGCAGACGACCGATCCTTCCCTTACTGCTCTTGAAAAAGGGGAAATCGATGTCGCAATCGTGTGGGACTTCAATGCGCTGAATTATCGTGATCAAATCAATAAAGATCGATTTGACGTTGTGATTCCATCTGATTCATCGGTTGTATCCGGATATGCGAATGTGATCAATAAGAAAGCGAAAGATCCTTATGCTGCCATGCTGACGCGTGAATATATCCTTTCCGACGAGGGACAGGCAAACCTTGCACGTGGATATGCAAGACCGATCCGTGAAGATGTGGAGCTTCCTGAAGATGCGAAATCGAAGCTTCTTCCTGATTCCATGTACAAGAATGCAAGACCGGTAGAAGATGCGGATGCTTGGGAAGAGGCGACAAAGGCACTACCACAACAATGGCAGGAGAAGGTGTTAGTTCATGTCAACTAATGATAAGCTGATTTTCATCATGATCGACGGTCTCAGGTTTGATACAGCCGTGGACAATATGGGGTACCTCCATCATCTGGTGGAGAAAGGCCAAGCGTCAAGATTCAAAGTGATTTCAGAGGTGCCGAGCATGTCCCGGCCCCTCTATGAAGTCCTATTGACTGGTACACCACCGTACTTGAACGGCATCACCTCCAACGGGATCGTACGTCGTTCAAAAGAAGAAAGTATCTTTCATTTAACGACTAAGGCTGGATTGAAAAATGCGACGGCAAGCTACAACTGGGTCAGTGAACTCTATCATTCCGCGCCTTTCAATCCGATGAAGGACCGCCTTCTAATGGATAGTGATGGAGCGATTCAAAACGGGATCTTCTACTGGGAAGATCATTATCCCGATTCCCATCTCTTTGCCGATGCGGAATATTTGAGAACGGCGAAAGATCCGGATTTCCTGTATGTCCACAGCATGAACGTCGATGACGATGGTCATAAATACACAGGAGACTCGGCCGGCTACCGGAATCGTGTGATTGCCGTGGACGTGTTGCTCGCATCCATCTTGCCTGAATGGATCGCTGAAGGATATCAGATCGTCATCACGGCTGACCATGGCATGAACAAGGATGGCCAGCATGGTGGGACAACGGCTGATGACCGTGAAGTACCCCTATTCGTCATCAGTTCCAAGCTCGAAGCTGGCGTCTATGAAAATGAACTGGCGCAGCTCCAGATTGCACCGCTCGTATGCAAACTATTGAACATACAGCCTACTGAGGCCATGCAAGAATTGTCCGTTCCCGGAATGAAGTAGCATGACGGTCCGGTCCCGATCACCCAGAGTGATCGGGACATTGGATAAAAGGAGTGAACAACCATGAACAAGAGGACATCCGGTATATTGCTGACGCTGGTGCCTTTACTAGTCTTTATTCTATTATTCTTGATTGTACCGTTCGTTTCGATGCTTCATGCAAGTGTCACGAAAAGTGGGGAAGCTTCTTTTACCCTCGCAAACTATTTGGAAATCTTTACGAATCCTTATTATTACAAATCGTTTGAGAATAGCATCATCATTTCAGTTTCATCGACGGTTGTCGCCATCATCCTTGGGTTATTTGCCGCCTATAGCATTACCTTTTTCAATAAGGGGACGCAGGACAAGATCCTTGTACTCGCGAATCTCACGTCCAATTTCGCAGGTATACCGCTATCTTTCGCTTTTATCGTCCTTCTTGGCCATAGCGGTATTTTCACGATTCTTGCGGAAAGGCTTGATGTCGCAGTCCTGCAACATTTTAATTTGTATTCATGGACAGGACTCATCCTGATTTATATTTATTTTCAACTGCCACTGGCTGTCATGTTGATGTATCCCGCTTTTCACGGAATCAAGGAACAGTGGAGGGAGTCCGCTTACCTATTGGGGGCATCACCGTTTACGTTCTGGAAGAAAATCGGCATGCCGATCTTATTGCCAAGTGTTGCGGGTACGGCCAGCATCTTATTTGCAAACTCGATGGGCGCTTATGCATCCGCTTATGCGCTGACGGGAAGTACCTATAATCTTGCAACCATCCGGATCGGTGCTTTGATATCCGGTGATATTTTCGCGCAGCCCGAGCTCGGAAGTGCACTCGCCGTATTACTTGGTTTGATTTTGATTGTCGCCATGCTGATCAATGAGTGGCTGACAAGAAAGGTAAGGAGGGATGTTCGTTGAAAAAAAGTCGATTATCCTATCTACCCCTGATCACGGTCTTTATCTATTTGATTGTCCCATTACTGGCGACGTTCCTCTATTCTGTTTCAACAAAGTGGAACCAAACGATTTTGCCAGAAGGAATCACATTTAAGTGGTACACAGAGCTATTCAACGATGGAGCGTTCACATCTGCCATTATCCGCTCCTTGCTGCTTTCGGGTGGTGCCACCATTCTTTCCGTCCTGTTCATGGTCCCGGCAATCTTCGCGATTGTCGTCTATGCACCGCGACTTGAAAAGGGATTGCAGGCCATTGTCCTTCTTACGTATGCAATGCCAGGTGTCATTATGGCAGTCGGGCTACTACGGGCCTATTCAGGCGCAGGCATCCCGATGGTACTGGTGACGGTCGGAGCTTATTTCATCGGTATCATGCCGTATATGTATCAAGGAACGAGGAATAGCTTGAGAAACATCCATGCTTCTTCCTTGATGGAAGCGGCCGAGCTGCTCGGAGCGACGAAGGTCACGGCGTTCAGGAACATCATCGTGCCGAATATCATGACCGGCATTCTTGTGTCAGCGCTACTTTCCTTCTCGATTTTATTCGGGGAATTCGTCCTTGCGAATCTATTGGTCGGCGGAAGCTATGAAACGGTCCAGATTTACTTGTATCAGCAATTGAAGAAAAGCGGACACTTCTCAAGTGCCATTGTGGTCTGTTATTTCCTATTCATCTGTATCCTATCAAGCTTGGTCGTGACATTCACCCAGCGGAAAAAGGAGTCGTTCTAGCATGAGCTTCATCACTTTACAACACATCAATAAATCCTTTGAGGGCCAGACGGTCATCCATGATATGAATCTAGAGATCAATAAAGGGGAGCTCGTTACATTCCTCGGCCCAAGTGGCTGTGGGAAAAGTACACTTCTCAGGACGATCGCCGGCCTGGTGACCCCTGAAGCGGGATCCATCTCCATCGATGGACGGGATGTGACAAATGTTTCCCCTAAGGACAGAGGGGTCGGAATGGTCTTTCAATCATATGCCTTGTTTCCGAATATGAATGTGTTCGATAATGTCGCCTTCGGGTTGAAAATGAAAAAAATGAAGAAGGAAGAAATTCATGAGAAGGTAATGACCATCCTTGAGTTGGTCGGACTGACGGGTAAGGAACAAGCGTATCCGCATGAATTATCCGGAGGGCAGCAGCAACGTGTGGCGTTGGCAAGAAGTATTGTCGTGGAACCGAAAGTCCTTCTTCTAGATGAACCGTTGAGTGCACTTGATGCCCAGATCCGGAAGAATCTTCAGCAATTATTGCGTTCCATTCAGCAACGGCTAGGTATGACGATGATCCTCGTCACCCACGACCAGGAAGAAGCCATGGTCGTCAGTGACCGCATCATCCTATTGAATAATGGGGAAGTGGAGCAGGAAGGTCATCCACATGACCTCTACATGAACCCGAAAACAGAATTCACGGCGCGTTTCATCGGCCATTATAATGTCCTATCTTCCAACGAAATCGTTGCATTGCTCGATCCTCCCTCAGTGGAGGCTGGCAAGGTATATGCGATCAGACCGGAAGCATTCCGTCTGAATCCTGGTGAAAACACCTTGGCCGTAAGAGCCGTCGTCAAGGACATCAACGTCTTGGGGAGCATTGTCCGTTATGAGCTTCAGGGCGATTCCGTGACGTTCGTTGCGGATATGCTGCAGCAGCGAATGTCAGGGCTCAGTCTTCAAGATGAAGTGACGATGTATATAGAAGAACAGGATGTGATCCCTCTCTCATGAGCGCATTTGCAACGGACCGATACAAGTGTATCGAGGAACTTTTAGAAGAAGATGAGAAAATCTATGTGTCACAAGTAGCTGAAAAATTGGATGTCACTCCTGAAACGATTCGAAAAGACCTTGCATTTCTGGAGAGGGAAAATCGACTCACCCGTGTACATGGGGGGGCGGTCAAATATGTCCCACCGGTACAGGAGCCGTTATTCAGGCAGAAGATGAATGTCAGGCTGGAGGAAAAAAGGCTGATCGGGAGGCTCGCGTCACGCTACGTCCAAAACGGGGACACCATCATGCTCGATGTCGGGACGACCACCTATCAGTTGGCGAATACCCTCGCAGGCCTTCAACGCCTGACGATCGTCACCAATTCCCTTGCGGCAGCAGAGGTCATCAATAAAAACCTGGAAGCGAAGATCTTCGACGGGAAGCTGGTGATGCTCGGAGGGATGTCCAATCCCCAGCAAAAATCGGTGGCAGGCACATTGACGAACCAGATGCTGCGCCATTTCCAGTTCGATAAAGTCTTCCTGTCGTGCGGAGGCTTCACGGAACATGACATCTATGATTACGACCTGGAGGAATCACTAGTCTCAGAGAATGTATTAAAGCAGGGGAGGGAGACGTTCCTGCTTGTGGATTCATCCAAACTGGATCAGACCTCTTTTTGCCGGTTCGGTTCGGCTAATGAACTCGACTATGTGGTTTGTGACGCACCGATGCCGAGGGAATGGCAGAAAAACAAGAAACTGAAACTGAAGAAATGGATATCGCCATAAGGAGGAAACCCCATGACTGTCGATTATCACGTACATCTAGAAGAAGGGCCCTACTCATTTCGCTGGCTCGAACGCACGAGTCGTGCGTTGAGGCATTTTCATGGAAATGATGAGGGCGTCCATCATCGGAGTTGGATCCAAACGTCCCACAGCCTGTTGTCAGACCGGTTGGAAAAAGGTCCATATTCAGCCGAATGGCTGGATCTTTATTTGAAAAAAGCGAAGGAACGGAATCTCAAGGAAGTCGGCATCGTGGATCACCTCTACCGTTTTGTGGAGACGAGGGACTACTTCGAACATCATATGGATCTCAGTGACACCGAACTCGGGAGGAAACAGCACCGATGGTTGAACCAGGTGATGACGGAGAGAATGGCGGACTTTGTTCGGTTTATCGAAAGTCAAAAGGAGAAATGGGCGAATGAAGGGATCGTACTGAAGCTCGGGATGGAAGCGGATTTCTTTCCTGGGTGCCACGATCAGCTGAAGGCATTGCTCGATGCATACAACTGGGATTATGTGATCGGCTCGGTTCATTTTATCGATGGCTGGGGCTTTGATAATCCGGATGCGATCGATCAGTTCGAACGATATGATCTAGATGCATTGTATGCTCGCTTTTTTGGGATTGTCGAGGAAGCCATACGCAGCAACCTGTTTGACTTCGTTGCCCATCTTGATAACCTGAAAGTATTCAACTTCCGGCCGGACGAACGTACACTCCTGCCGCACTATGAAAAAATTGCGAAGGCGTTAGTCGAAACAAACACCGCAACGGAAGTGAATGCCGGTTTATTCTATCGTTATCCGATCAAGGAAATGTGCCCGAGCGACACGTTTTTAACGATCCTTGCTAATGCGGGTGTGAAGTTCACCACCTCATCCGACTCCCATTTTCCGGATGACATCGGAATGTATATCGGGGAGAACACCGAAAAGTTGAGGAAACTTGGCATTGATCAGATTACGACATTTTAGGGAGATGCATGAAAAAACGCCGATTCACCCAAAAAAGGTGAATCGGCGTTTACGTGTGTTTATGATTGATATTTTACATCAAAACGATCCGCATCCATCACTTTGGCCCAGGCAGAGACGAAGTCACGGACGAACTTCTCTTTGTTGTCATCCTGTGCATAGACTTCGGACAGTGCACGGAGGACCGAGTTCGATCCGAAGACAAGGTCGAAGCGAGACGCCGTGCGCTTGACTTCACCTGTCTTGCGGTCACGTCCTTCGTACAGATTGAAGCCTGCAGGTTTCCATTCGATCCCCATGTCCAGGAGGTTGACGAAGAAATCATTCGTCAATGAACCGACATTTTCGGTGAAGACCCCGTGATCCGTGCCTCCGTGATTTGTTCCAAGGACACGCATGCCGCCAAGGAGGACGGTCATTTCCGGCGCAGTCAGTCCGAGAAGCTGGGCTTTGTCGACAAGCATTTCTTCAGGGCTTACCGAGTATTCTTTCTTCTGATAGTTACGGAACCCGTCCGATAGCGGTTCCAGTACATCGAAATTTTCAACATCCGTCTGTTCCGCAGTCGCATCACCGCGTCCGGGCGTGAACGGTACCGTCACATCGAAGCCTGCATCACTTGCGGCTTTTTCAATGGCTGCATTCCCGCCGAGGACGATCAGGTCGGCCAGGCTGACGTTCTTGTCGAGGCCCTTCTGAATGTCTTCATAAACCCCCAGCACTTTCTGCAGCTGCTCCGGCTCATTTGCTTCCCAGTCCTTCTGCGGAGCGAGGCGGATACGTGCCCCGTTCGCTCCTCCACGCATGTCGGAGCCGCGATACGTGCTTGCTGAAGCCCACGCAGTCTTCGCGAGCTCACTTACTGATAATCCTGACGCCAGGATCTTTTCTTTCAATGAAGCAATTTCCGAATCCGAAAGATTGTAATCGACTGCCGGGATCGGGTCTTGCCAGATCAGCTCCTCGTCCGGAACCTCAGGACCGATGTATCGTGATTTCGGCCCCATATCCCGGTGAAGGAGTTTGAACCAGGCACGTGCGAACACGTCGGCGAATTCGTCCGGATTTTCGTAGAAACGGCGTGAGATTCTTTCATAATCCGGATCCGTACGCAGTGCCATATCGGCAGTCGTCATCATCGTTTTCACTTTGATGGACGGATCCTCCGCGTCAGGTGCCATATGTTCCTCCGTCATATTGACCGGTGTCCATTGCGAAGCGCCGGCAGGACTCTTGGTCACTTCCCACTCATAGCCGAATAAAAGATCGAAGTAGCCGTTATCCCATGTCGTTGGATTCGTTGTCCATGCGCCTTCGACTCCACTTGAAATGGTGTCGCGGCCTTTTCCGCTGCCGTAGCTGCTCATCCAGCCGAGTCCCTGATGATCCATCGTCGCTGCTTCAGGATCGTCGCCGACAAGCGAGGCATCCCCGGCACCATGCGCTTTTCCGAATGTATGACCGCCTGCGATGAGCGCGACCGTTTCTTCATCATTCATACCCATCCGGCCGAATGTATCGCGGATATCACGGGCACTTCCCATTGGGTCAGGCTCCCCGTTCGGACCTTCCGGATTGACGTAGATGAGTCCCATCTGCACAGCCGCAAGGGGATCCTCAAGCTCACGGTCGCCGGAATAACGGTTATCAGCCAGCCACTCCTTCTCGGTACCCCAATACACATCCTCCTCAGGGTGCCAGATGTCCTCGCGCCCGGCGCTGAAACCGAATGTCTTCAAGCCCATCGACTCGAGGGCCACGTTCCCGGTCAACACAAGCAGATCCGCCCACGAAATCTTATTTCCATACTTTTGCTTGATCGGCCAAAGTAGGCGGCGGGCTTTGTCGAGGTTGACGTTGTCCGGCCAGCTGTTCAGTGGTGCAAAGCGCTGAGCGCCGTTTGAGCTGCCGCCGCGGCCGTCGCCTTGACGATATGTACCTGCTGCATGCCAGGACATGCGGATGAAGAAGGGACCGTAATGACCGTAATCCGCCGGCCACCATTCCTGACTGTCTGTCATCAATGAATGGAGGTCTTTTTTCAAAGCATCATAATCAAGCTTCGTGAATTCCTCCCTGTAGTTAAAATCTTCATCCATCGGATTCGCCTTTCGATCATGCTGGCGAAGGATGCCGAGATTCAGCATGTTCGGCCACCAATCCCTATTCGTTGTACCGCGCGGGGAAGTCGTCGTCGTGATCGCGCTGTCCTTATGATGGGTGACAGGACACTGCCCTGCAGAAGTATGTTCCTTTTGGTCGGGTCTGTTATTGTGTTCCATTTACCATTCTCCTTCCTGAGTGAGGGGTTGTTAAAAAAGAGTGATAATTACAACAATTCTTAATTATCATTATAATTGACGGTGATGGTGAATGAAAGCGAGAAGCCTCTTCTAATTGGCGTATTTTACTGTTAGCACCATCTTTGTCTTTATTAGTGTGTTTTTTCCAGCTGAGTTAGTATGTGATAATGTGCGTGGGAACATTCCATTTTTATGAAAAAGTGATCGTGGGTCGGCACATTGTAAAAGAGGATTATAGTGGGTGTTGCGCCGAATATTTGTAAGAGGAAACGTTGAAAGGGGATGGTTTAGGTTGAATGGCAGGATAGTGGTAGAGGATCTGACCAAAACGTTCAAAAAAGGAAATGTCCAAGCGGTTAGGGGTGTCACGTTCGAAGTGGAAGAGGGCGAGTTCTTCGCATTCCTTGGGCCGAATGGGGCAGGTAAATCAACGACGGTCCAGATCCTGACGACGTTGATCAACGCGACCTCAGGAAAAGTGGAAGTCGCCGGGCATGATGTGGTGAACGACCCCGAGAAGGTTCGTCAGCACATTGGTGTCGCGCTTCAGGAAACGGGCGTCGATCCGGATCTGACGGGCCGTGAGATGGTGGAATTACAGGCGTACATATTCGGTTTCGGGAAGGAAGAAGGGAGGAAGAGGGCTGTCGAGCTTCTGGACATTGTGAATTTGACGGAAGCGGCCGAACGCAGGATCGGCGGATACTCGGGAGGGATGAGGAGGAGACTGGATCTTGCCCTCACCCTCGTGAACGAGCCGAAGATCCTATTTCTTGATGAGCCGACGACCGGACTTGATCCTTCAAGCCGGGCGGCGATTTGGGAAGAACTGAGGAGGCTGAATAAAGAGAAGGGCACGACCATCTTCCTGACAACGCAATATTTGGAGGAAGCGGATTCCTTGGCAGACCGGATCGGCATCATCAACAAAGGGAAAATCGTCGCGATGGGATCACCGAAAGAGTTAAAGGCGGAGATCGGGCATGATCTGATCACACTCTCGTTAAAAGATGAAGGGGAGAGCGAGCGTGCCTTATCCCTTATCCGTGGGGGGCTCGACGGGGTAGACGTCCTCAGTCAGCAGGATAAGATCCTCGTCTATGTGGAAGAGGGGACGAAGCAGCTGGTGGAGGTTGTCCGCATGTTTGATGCGGAGGGCATCGGTGTCGTCGACATCCAGCTTTCGTCACCGACGCTTGATGATATTTTCCTGAAATTGACCGGGGAACCGAAGGAAGGGGTGGCTGCACGTGGGGAATAGTGTACTCAGGGATACGTGGCTGATGACAGTGAGGAATATCAAGACAACGCTTCGGAATCCTTTTTCGTTTATCCCGAACTTGATTATTTCCGCTTTCTTCCTGCTTGTGTATGAAGGAGGGTTGAGCGGAATCTCCCAGCTACCGACGTTTGAAGGCGCCGACTATCTGGCGTTCATCCTGCCTGTTTCGATCGTGTCGGCAGCAATCGGTGGAGCGGGTGGAGCCGGACAGAGCATCGTGAAGGATATCGAGACGGGATTTTTCTCAAGGTTGTTATTGACGCCTGCTTCACGTCTTGCGATCGTGCTCGGACCGATCATTGCCGGTATGCTACAACTGCTTGTCCAGACGCTTCTGATCATCGGGATGGCGTTCTTATTGGGTCTGGATGTGAAGACCGGTTTTGGCGGCGTGTTGTTCGTCCTTCTGATTGCGGTTGGCTGGGGGCTAGCGTTCGCCGGTTACTCGGTCGGGCTTGCGCTCCGGACGAGGAATGCCCAAGCCGCGCAGGCGGGGACGTTCATCTTTTTCCCATTGATCTTCTTGAGTACGACATTTGTACCGTATGAACTCATCGAAGCGCAGTGGCTGAAGATAGCAGCAACGATCAATCCGACGACATATATTTTTGAAAGCATGCGAACGGCACTGATTGATGGCTGGGTGTTCTGGGATTTGATGCAGGGTGTGATTGCGATTGTGGTGGTCAGTGCGATTACGATCACGTTTGCGGCTGTATCTGCGAAGGGTGCGGTTTCCAGGCAATAGAATGTGGAGAGAGCTTGGTTGCTCTCTCTTTATTTTTGTTCAAGGGAGCATTGCGGGTAGTTTAATAATGGTTTGAGTAGGGATAATAAAAGGGAAGGTTTGATTATATAGATGGGATTTTGATAATATAAGGTTTCGTGTGATGGGAAGTAGTTGGGAATAGGCATGTTGGATAGTGGTATTAAAATGTTTGTTTTCAATAATGAACGTTTTGATATCGATTATAAACCCTCATGTCAACTTCCGAAGTGATTTTAAACAGCGCAGCAACGCTCACTTTTCTCGATTTGGAGTGAATGCGAGATTTGGCTGATTTTTTATGAAATTTATCATCAAAGATATGAAAGAAGGAAGTGACGTTATGAAAGCTGTGCAAGTGAATGGATATGGCGGACTCGAGCAATTGAAAGTAGTTGAAATACCAATCCCTGAACCAGGTGAATATGAAGTCTTGGTGAAGGTCAAGGCATGTGCGATCAACAATACGGAAATCTGGATGAGGGAAGGGGCATACGGTTCTGATAAGGAATCGGGATGGAGGCCTGAAGGGGTACAGTTTCCGAGAATACCGGGCTCTGATATAACGGGCAGAGTCGTCAAGGCAGGATCGTCGGTTGCTCCGTCCCTCGTTGACAAGGATGTGGTCCTGTTCCCGTTCACATCAAGCGGGGAAGAGGGGAGGGAGCATATCGCGGAAGACATGTCGTTCATCGGATCGGAGTATGACGGAGGTTATGCGGAATACGTGGTGTGGCCGGCTGCGCTCTGTTATGACATGCCGCTTGCCGACTATACGGAGAGCGCCGTGTTCTCGGTGAGTGGATTGACGGCGTGGCACATGGTGAATCAAATCGAGGCTCATTCCGGGGAAACGATCCTCGTCACGGGGGCGAACGGAGGAGTCGGTTCCCTGAATGTACAGATTGCATCCCGGGTTTTCGGGGCAAAGGTCATCGCGGTCGTTGGTGATCTGGCTGCCGAGGAACGGATGAAGGAATTGGGTGCAACCCATGTCGTATCCTACCGTTCGGATCATCTCGCGGATGACATCCTGGCTGTGAACGAAGGACCGGTCGACTCTGTTCTGGACGTCGTCGGGGATGCGTTGTTCGAGACTACACTTGCTGTATTGAAAAAAGGCGGGAAGTTCTGCATCTCGGGATCGTCAGGCGGTCAGGTGACAACGTTCGATTTCAGGACGCTTTACTTGAACCATATCACCATGTACGGATCGGTGCTTGGCACAAGGGAAGAGTTCAAGGACATGATGAAGGCAATTTCAGAAGGAAAACTACAGCCCGTCATCGACCGGACCTTCCCCCTCGAACAAGCACGCGAAGCTCAGGAATACTTCAAAAACAAAGGGAAAATGGGCAAAATCGTGCTCATCCCATAACATGAAGGTACGTCCCTCATCGCGGTAGCGCGTTACAGTGGTGAGGGACGTACCTTTGTTATTGGTTCTTTACCATTTGTGGGAATGGATGGTAAGATGGTGGATTAGAATGGTAAGTAGGGGTTATGAGTTTGATAGAGAGAGAGTGAGGGAAGGGGAATATGTTTCAATTTGATATGCCGCTTGATGCTGTTTCGGTTGGGTTGGATATGCTCGTTTGGTTGGTGATCGGGCTTGCTGCATACAGGTATTATAGAAAGAAAGAAGTGAAGCCGAGGGTGTGGAAGGTGCTTCTGGTTTTAGTGGTCGGGCAGTTTGCGTTCACGATCAATCGTGATTTCGCCGGGACACTCGTGAAATTTCCGGTTCTGCCTCTCGGTGTATGGATCATGTATGGGTTTCTGTCGAGGAGTGAGGATAGGTGGGAGAAATACCGTCCGTTCGCGTGGCTCGGTTTCTCCAGCAGTTTTTTGTTCATGATCGCGTCCCTTGTCTGGATCCCGTTTTACTCCACTGTTTATCCGGCATCGGATCCCACGACCTATATTGGAAATGTATCGAAAGCATCAATTGTGAGCATCCATCCGACTGGACGGGATGACCGCATGCTGGACAGAGACGGACTGAAAGAACAACTGCCATTCATGAAACAAAATGAAGTGGACAGTGATGGCTGGTACGAGGAAATGCACAATGAATCGGATGGGGAACGAAATAAGAATGAGCGCTTTCCTTATGTACTCCAAAATGTGTCTTCAGCATGGGGAAGCGGGGGGAATCCAGTCGTATACGTGGAGAAAGACGGAAAAGGGATTCTTGTCACAACCTTCCGCGAACAATACTATTATCGATGCGAAGAGTCGATTCTCGAGGAGGGGAGTGAATGATGACGAGAAGAAAGAAAGGGATTTTACTTGGAATCGTTCTCATACCTCTTGCTGGAATCCTATCAATCTATTGGTTTTTCTTTACAAGTCCTGCATCTCTCCCGGGGGATGACGAGATGATGGATAAAATCAATGTCACATTGCCTGCAGCGGGTGCTATCGAGATTCAGGATGCGGTCTTGATCGATGAGCGAAACGCGACGGTCTTTTTTAAGTCAAAAACAGGAACATACGGTGTCAGCAATTGGGTGTGGAAAAAGCGCAAATGGAGGCTGGCGGTCGTCCATACGAAAGGTGAACCAAGGATATGGAAGATCGAACCCGGCGATCCCTCCACTTACCGGATCATTTGGAATATCGACCCGAAAGCACGCCTCGCTACGTTGAATTTTTACTTGAAAAAGGATCGGTATTATTCGATATCGGGTGATAGGCATCGATATGATCCTGCCATCCAGATGAAGAAAGAAATGCTGTTTGAAGGTCATGAAAATGGCGTCATGAAGCTCCCGGATGATTGGGCATACGTGATGGAGACGCTGGTAGAAGGGGGAAGAAACAGCGGATTTTCCCTTTTTGATGATTTCGTGCAACAGCCTTATTTGGCCTTCGGTTGGCTACCGCTTGATGAACAAGGGGAAGAAAAGCTTCCGGGAAATGCGGTGAATGGGAACAGCTTTCACAGTATTGGCACGGAGGAAGAGCATGTGCCCCTTCTGAATAAGAGAGAGGTCGAGTAAGAACTGGACATCCGTCCCCTGTTTGAAAAGGGGACGGATGTTTTATTATTTCTGAAGATACTCTTCATTTTTCCAATCGGTGACGAACATGTGACCCGGTGCATGGGTGATCATGGTTGGGATCTTTGACGCGAGTGCAACGGCTTGGGGAGTGACACCACAAGCCCAGAACACAGGCGTTTCCCCCTCTTTAATGCCGACAAAATCACCGTAGTCGGGTCGAGTGATGTCTTCTATGCCGATTTCCGCGGGATCCCCGATATGCAGGGGCGAACCGTGCATTTCTGGGAAAAGGGAGGTGATGTCTGCTGCTTGTTGAACGAGGGAATCCGGGATCGGTCTCATCGATACGACCGTTTCTCCTTTGAAAACGCCCGCGCTTTCCGTCTGGATCGACGTCTTGTACATGGCGACATTTTTATTTTCCTGGATATGCCTGAGCGGAATGCCCCCCTTGATCAGCTGACTTTCAAATGTGAAGCTGCAGCCAATCAGGAAGCTGACGAAATCGTCCCTCCAGCAGTCGTCCACCCGCTGCTTCTTCTCCACGAGCCTGCCGTGCTCGTACACGTGATAGAGGGGGAGATCTGTCCGGATGTCGGAATCCTTTGCATAGTCGGATACGAAGCGGCCGTCCTCCAATACCTCAATCACGGGGCAAGACTTCTGGTTCCTCATGGTGAAGAGAAGAAAGTCAAATGCGTATTCCTTCGGGAGGATGACGAGGTTGGTCTGGACGTAGTCTTCGCAGACACCAGAGGTATGAGTGGTGTGGGTGCCGCTGCGGATCATTGATCGTAGTTCTGTCGGTAGCATGGATGTTGGCTCCTTTCGTGATGGTTGCTGAATTTTTTGAATTGTTTATAGTGTAACAAAAACAGCCCCTTTATACGAGAAGGGGCTGTTTGCAAATTAAGTTGATTTTGACGGGGCATCCGTCAGGCTTTCTGTAAAAATGAACTGTGCAAAGCGATAAAGCGTTTCGACCCTTTCTTCATCCGATGGAAATAATGACTGGCCGTGATTGGAGCGAATATTGATGCTTTCTTGAATGAGGGGGTGCCACTTAACCGGCAAGTGCTTCAGCCCATAATAGCCAGAATGGAGCTTTGAGATGATGTTTTCTTCCTTGATCGTATAATATTGACGCAGTAACCCGAGGACCGTCCATTCAATCTCGGTTTCGATTTTTTCTGTGGGTATATTCTGGATGTGCGGGAGCATCTCTTTATAATGTTCCACTCTATTTTTCCAGTAGCTGTTCATGTTTTTCTGTACATAATCGACAAGTTGATCAGAGTGGTCATCCAATTCAACCTGACGTGGGTCTGGCCCGATCCCCGCAATGCCTTTGTGTGCAAGCGTGAACCAGGTGATCGGGTTGAAATTAAAATACGAATCGTGGTGCATCTCTCCGTCATTGAAGAATAAATAAGATTTGCATGTGTACGCATCGACATTTTCATTCACATTTTTTAGCTCATCTAGGGTTATGTATACGCCATCCCATTCCGGTTTGTTTTTTTGTGATTGAAGTTCTTGGTGGATGGAAGCTAATACGTTCGAATCTTCCATGGTCAATTCACGACTGGTGATGGTGATGAAGTCAATGTCACTGCTGTCTTTCACATATGCATCCAGCGCTATTGAGCCGTGTATCCAAAGTCCACTGACCGTGTTCGGTAAGTATTCTTCTAGTAAACTGAGATAAGAATCAATGCTTTCCTTTACTTCTTCTGGGAATTCTTTCACTGTTTTTCCTCCTAGCATTTTTCATAGAATACCATTTTTATACAATTGTGGTCAATTGATCTTTTGGCCATCTCACACGGGCGCAATATGGTATTATTAAACAAGATTGTCAGGATAGGGGGATGATGCGTGATGGAATTCAGGGGCTCAAGCGTATATGACCAGGAAGGATTTTTCGAGAATTATTTTAAAAGAAGAGATCGGGTCGATAGCCCGAACAATGCGATCGAGGGTCCGGTCATGTGGGAACTCATCGATGGCTTCGAAGGGAAGAGTATCTTGGATCTTGGCTGCGGAGATGGTTCGTTTGGGAAGGATCTTCTGGAAAAGGGGGCCGGCCATTATACCGGTGTCGAGGGTTCGGTGCAGATGGCTGAGGCTGCCGAGCGTCATCTGGATGGTGGAAACGCGGAGGTCATCCGGGAAACGATGGAATCCTTCCCTTATCCGGAAGAGCGATTCGACATCGTCACGTCCCGCTTTGCCATTCACTATGTAGCGGATCTCCTTCAACTATTCAAGAACGTACATAGAACAATGAAAAACGGGGGCAAGTTTGTCTTTAGCGTTCAACATCCCTTGACGACATCCTCTTTTGATAGCAAGCAATCCGGGGATAAAAGAGGGAATTGGATCGTTGATGACTATTTTATAGAAGGAGAGCGGAAAGAGCCTTGGATCGATCGAGTGGTGGTGAAGCAACACCGGACGATCGAGCACTATTTTGAGGCGCTGACTCAGTCGGGGTTTACGGTCACGGCTCTTCGTGAGGGAACGCCGAGGCGCGAGCACTTTACGAGTGAGGAAGAGTTTCTTAGGAGGCAGCGGATTCCGGTTGTGTTGGTGTTTGGATGTGTGAAAAAGTAGTTGATTTGGTATTTTCGTGAATAGGCTATAATTGTCTACTGGTTAGGAGTTTTATCATGGAAAGAAGAGTATTTTTTGTTCTGAAATGTATATTGTTGGTGGTCGGATTCTTTCTTGCCACCAACGGCTATCACTCAGAGTCGGGACTCGTAATGGTCGTCTTTTGGATCGTTTACGGTATTGAGATGTCCCTGCGATCGTATCGGGAGGAAGGCAAGGTGTCACTTGGATTCAGCCTCTTGTTTCTGCTTGTTGGAGTATCCATACTCACGGTGGGACTGGTGAAGCTTTATTAGGGGTACTTTAATGCATGAAGGTACGTCCCGTGGTGCGGTGAAGTGTTAAAGCAGTTGATTAATTAAAAGGAAGTGATCGGTGATGGATGTGCGAGATGTGATGAACGAACTTGAAGCGCTCGGCAAGGAGCGGACGAAGAAGATGTATATGTCGAACGGGGCGCACGAACCGGTTTTCGGTGTGGCGACCGGCGCGATGAAACCGATGGCCAAGAAGATTGGGTTGAATCAGACACTCGCTGACGAACTGTATGCTACAGGGAACTATGATGCGATGTATTTCGCAGGCATCATCGCTGAACCGAAACAAATGGTCGCAGAGGATTTCGACCGCTGGATGGATGGGGCGTATTTCTATATGCTGTCCGATTACGTCGTGGCGGTGACGCTCGCTGAGTCCGATTTGGCAGAGGACGTTGCCGATCGTTGGATTGCGAGCGGGGACGAGCTGAGAATGTCGGGCGGTTGGAGCTGCTACTGTTGGATGCTCGGGAACCGCAAAGACGAAAGGTTCTCCGTCAGTAAGCTCGAGGCTATGCTTCAACAAGTGAAAGATACGATCCATGACGCCCCGGAGCGTACGAAATATGCGATGAATCAATTCGTGTATACGGTCGGGATCTCCTTCGTACCCCTTCATGAGAAAGCGGTCGAAATAGCAAATGAAATCGGCCCAGTCGATGTGGCAGGAAAGAAAAAGACTACTGTCCTTCGTGCCTCTGACACCATCCAGAAAGAAGTGGATCGTGGGAAAATCGGCTTTAAACGGAAATATGTCCGATGTTAAAATGTAAGTGAGGACTTTTGAAGGTACGTCCCTCGTCGCGGTGATGCGTTACCGTGATGAGGGACGTACCTTGTTTTAGTTTTTGTTATCAAGGAAGCCTTTTAATAGGAAGAAGATTCCTAGTACCAGGAATATTGGCACGAACCAGTTGTCCAGGAGTGAAGGGATGTCAGGATGATTCGGCCAGCCTTCGCTGCTAGCCGGTCCGGTCCTGTGTGCGGCCCACATGGTGGTCGCCATTAGCTTTTCAAAAGAGTAGAGTAGGGCACTTGATATGATGAGAAGAGTCCCTGATAAGATGGAAATGGACTTTTTCATGATTTCTCCTCCTTTGCTATGTAACTGGGAAATTGGTCATTTATGAGTTTACTATTTCCGTTGAGTGGGATGGAAGGTTTGTTATCGGAATGGTGATTTCTAAATCGGATGAAGTGTGAGGAACCTACAGGGGTATATATTGTCAATTTGATAATATATTTGTATTTTTAATAATAAAGTAGTCGCTTTTGATAATATATTCTAATTTTAGATAATAAAACCATTGTTTTTGATAATAAACCAGTGTGGAGCCACAATTCAGGGACTGTTTTGACTACGGAGAGGCCGATTTTGCACAGTTTTTTGCAGTGCTCGAATGAAAAACACCATTTTATGAGGTTTTTTTAAAAAGATCTTAACAAATTGAGGGTTTTAAGACACTTTATTAAAGAAGCGCGCCTGAAAATTTAGGCTTGCTTGTGATAGGTGAGCGGGCTAACAGGTTCAAAGAAGGCTTCCGAAACACAATGAACCGAGGGACCTGTCCCCGCGGCACACCCACTCCCCACGTACCCAAACCCCAACCATGCTCTGCGGCCAAACGATGAACCACGGTACCTGTCCCCATGGCCCACCCATGCGGACCCCGATCCAACGGACCTGTCCCCGCGGTACACACCATCTGCCCCAAAAAACCACCCAAAATAAATATTTTCAAAATTTAATAGAAAATACTGTTGATTCCGGAAAATGGTTGGGCTATAATAACATCAACGAAAGCGCTTTCGATGAAGAGGGGACAACAATGGTTACAATCTATGATCTTGCCAGGAAGACTGGTTTTTCCAGTACGACGGTTTCAAAAGCTTTGAATAATTATACTGATGTGAGTGAGAAGACGAAGAAGAAGATCCTGGAGGCGGCAGCCGAGATGGGTTATTTACCGAATGCCCATGCACAGTCGTTATCGACGAAGAAGTCGTGGACGATCGGCGTTATGTTCGCCGAGGATAATGAGGTCGGGATGAAGCACCCGTTCTTCAGTGCCCTGATTGAGAGTTTCCGAAAATATGTGGAACGTGAAGGGTACGATCTGATTTTTGCGTCGCGAAACCTGCGTCAGCGTGATACGAGTTATTTGGAACATTTTCTCTACCGTGCTGTGGATGGGATTGTCGTCATCTGTTCAGACCCGCACGACCCAGAGGTACAGGAGATGATCAACAGTCATCTGCCGATCGTCGTGATCGATATGAGTGGTCAGAACTGCAGTGTGGTGTATTCCGATAATATCGAGGGAGGACGGCTTGCGGTGAATTACTTGCATTCACTCGGCCATACGGAAATCGCTCATATATCGGGTGACCCGAGCATCGATGCGGGGGCTCAGCGCATCAAAGGCTTTACGAAGGCGATGGATGAACTGAATCTTCCTATCAGGGAAGGATACATCGTCAATGGCGGGATGTTCTCGATCGAAGAAGGAAAGGCTGCGATGGAAACGCTCCTTTCACACGAAACGATGCCGACCGCGGTATTCGTATCAGGGGACCATATGGCAATTGGAGCCATGGAAGCAGCCAAGGAGAAGGGACTCAGGATCCCGGAAGATATCTCGATCATCGGATATGATGATATCGAAATGTCATCCTACGTGACACCGAAACTGACGACCGTGAAACAGGATACGGACAGGATCGGGGCATGTGCAGGGAAGCTCCTGATGAACCAGATCATCCAGAAAAAGAAGATCCTTGCGACTGAAGTCGTTCCAGTCGAACTCATCATAAGGGAATCTTGCACAAGAGTAAGAAAAGAAAAAAATGTATGATCGCATATATTTTTTAGGTGATTTCGAAACCGGTTTCGGAATTTTTTTAAGAAAAGTTTCGAAACCGCTTTCGTCCACATATATCCATTTAGGGAAAAAAGGGGGATACACATGAAGAAGTTTCTAGCTTTATTCATGACAGTAGTGTTGTTGGCTGGGGTATTGTCTGCTTGTTCCGGTAATTCGGAAACATCAGGAGACTCAAAGTCGAAGAAAGATGTTGATTTAAAGGTTTGGTCATTCACGGATGAATTGAAGAAGCCAATCACGACATTTGAAGAAAAGAATGGGGTAAAAGTGGAATTGACAATCGTTCCAATCGCGGACTATCCGACGAAACTTAAGCCTGTTCTTGAAAGCGGTGTCGGTGCACCTGACGTCTTCACTGGGGAAATTGCTTTCCTTAAACAGTGGGTGGATGCAGGTTACTGGGAGAATCTTTCGGAAGATCCGTATAACGTAGAAGACATTAAAGACAAATACGTTCCATATGTATTCGATTTAGGAAAAGACAAAGATGGTAATGTTAGAGCGCTATCTTGGCAAACAACGCCTGGTGGTGTCTTCTATAGAAGAAGTATCGCGAAAGAAGTTCTTGGCACGGATGATCCAGCGGAAGTCGGCAAGATGATGGGCTCCATGGAAGAAGTGTTCAAGGTAGCTGAAAAGATGAAAGAAAAAGGTTACAGCATGTTCCCGGATGAAGGAGCGATCCGCTGGTTTGCTCAAGGCGAGAATCCACAGCCATGGGTGAATGACAAAGGCGAACTGAAATTGACTGATGAGAAGATCAAATTCTTGGATCACGCAAAAACACTTCGTGAGAACAGCTACACAGCGCTTGCGGGTGAGTGGTCTCCATCTTGGTTCGAAGGCATGGATAAGCCGATCAAAGTAAAAGAAAACGGTAAAGAGAAAGAAACACAAGTATTCTCATATGTCCTTCCAACATGGGGACTTCATAGCGTATTGAAAACAAACGTTAAAGAAACAGCCGGTGACTGGGCTGTCACTAGCGGACCAAGCCCATACTTCTGGGGTGGTACGTGGTTAGGTGTGTACAACAAGTCTGAAAACAAAGAGCTAGCGTATGATTTTGTAAAAATGATGACGCAAGACGATGAGTTCTTGACAGAGTGGGCGAAGGAAACAGGAGACGTCCTTGCTTACAACCCTGTAACGAACGAAATCAAGGATGATTTCAGCAGTGAGTTCCTTGGCGGACAAAATAACTATGAGTTCTTCTTGGAGCAAGCGAAAGAAATCGAGCCAGGTATCGTAACAAAATACGATCAACAGCTTGATACGTTCTACGGAAATGCTGTTCAGCAATATGTAGACGGCAAGAAGTCCAAGAAAGATGCAATCAAGGAATTCTATCAAAAAGCACAAAATGCGTACCCTGACTTAAAGGTACCGAAAAACTAATCAGTCATTGATGGCAAGCGGCGGGATTGTCTTCGCCGCTTGCCAAAATCTAAACCATAGAGGGGGCTAGGGGAATGAAAAATGTGAATAAATACGGATATTTCTTCATTGCTCCGTTTTGGATCATTTTCCTGATCTTCAGCATTTATCCTGTTGCACTGACATTCTATTACAGCTTTACAAACTATACAGGCAGCGGCGTAGCGGAAGTCGTCGGGCTTGCGAATTACAAGCGTCTGATCACGGACACGTATTTTGTGGAAGCATTCTTCAATACGTGGAAAATCTGGGGAGTCAACTTCCTCCTACAGATCGGACTCGCACTTATTTTGGCATTGATCTTTTCTGATATGAGAATGAAGATGAGGGGACTCGCCTTCTTCAGGTCGATCTTCTATCTGCCAAATTTAATCACCATCAGCTCGGTTGCCTTGCTGTTCGGTATTCTACTAGATTGGCAGCACGGCTCTTTAAACATGATTCTATTAAACATTGGTCTTATATCAGAACCGATAAACTGGCTTAATGAGCCAACGACGGCTCAGCTTTCCGTCTCACTCATCCTGACATGGATGTGGTTCGGACACTCCTTCATCGTCGTGATGGCTGGGGTATCCGGTATTTCGAAAGATTACTATGAAGCGGCCCTCATCGATGGGGCAAACCGCTGGCAAACATTTACGAAGATCACCCTACCGCTGTTAAAGCCGATCCTCTTGTATATCATGATCACATCCCTCATCGGTGGACTGCAGCTATTCGACCTGCCGATGCTTCTGACCGACGGAATCGGGTCGCCGGATGGATCACTGAACACGATGGTCCTGTACCTATACAATCAGGCCTTCAAGTATAACAACTACGGATACGCTTCGGCCGTTGCGTATGGATTATTCGTCATCACCCTGATCTTCTCTGCAATGGTATTCAAAGGGATGTATCGAAATGAACGCAAGCAACCAAGGCAGGTGTAGAAAAGATGTTAGGAAAAACAGCAGTTGATAAAGAAGTGCAGTTCAAGGGAGAAGTAAAGGATCCGAATCCCGGTGTGCTCCCTCAAGAAACGAAAGAAAAGAAACCACGCAGTATCGTGAAAGCCATCATTTATGTCACGCTGATCGTCATGGCAATTGTCTGCTTCATCCCATTCTTGATGATGCTTGTCAACGCCACACGTTCGAATGAAGCCATCCTGTCAGGGTTCACGCTGATCCCTGGTACGGCTCTGATGGAAAACTACAATACGATGATGGAATATGTCAATATCTGGACCGGTTTCAAGAACAGCTTGATCATTTCGGTGCTCGTCACGGTCCTGTCAGGGTATTTCTCCGCATTGACGGCTTATGGGTTTGCTTTTTACACATTCAAAGGAAAGAACTTCCTGTTCGTCTTCATGCTTGTCATGATGATGGTGCCAGGTCAACTTGGCTTGATCGGGTTCTATGAACTTAGTAAAAATCTTGGGATCCTGGATACATACATCCCATTGATCGTCCCGACGATCGCCAGTCCGTTCGTCGTGTTCTTCTTGCGACAGTACATCCAGACGACGCTTCACCCGAGCTTGATCGAAGCAGCCCGGATCGACGGCGCGAGCGAGTTCAAAATTTTCCATACAGTGGCGATCCCGATCATGATGCCTGCCGTTGCAACGATGTCGATCTTCACGTTCATCGGATCTTGGAACAACTACATCATGCCACTCGTCATCCTGTTCTCGCCTGAGAAATACACATTGCCTGTCCTGATGGGATTCCTGAAAGGATCGCAGGTGGCGCAGAACCTTGGAAGCATGTACTTAGGAATCGCGATTTCAGTCGTCCCAATCATGATCGCTTTCCTATTCCTATCAAAATATATCGTCAACAGCATCTCAGCTGGATCAGTTAAAGAATAAGGAAGCAGCGGGCATGGTCCCGTGCTTCCTACATTGAAGGGGAGAAGACTTATGAAATTTGATAAACACTTTACGTTCGGAACCGCAACATCCTCCTATCAAATCGAAGGGGCTGCAAGTGAAGGGGGCAGAACGCCGTCCATCTGGGATATGTTCTGTGACATCCCGGGAAGGGTATACGAGCAGCACAACGGAGACGTCGCCTGCGATCATTACCACCGCTTCGAGGAAGACGTCCAGCATATCAAACGTTTAGGCGTGGATACGTACCGATTCTCGATTGCATGGCCGCGCATTTTCCCAGAGAAAGGGAAGTACAATCAGGAAGGCATGGATTTTTATAAAAAATTGGCAACGCGTCTTCGTGAAGAGGGCATCAAACCGGCAGTGACGCTATATCACTGGGATCTTCCGATGTGGGCGCATGAAGAAGGCGGCTGGGTCAATCGTGAGTCTGTTGCTTGGTTCCTTGATTATGCAAGAGCGTGCTTCACCGAGCTTGATTCAATCGTTGATTCCTGGATTACACACAACGAACCTTGGTGCGCAGGATTCCTCGGCTACCATCAAGGGGTGCATGCACCTGGGCACACGAACATGGACGAAGCGGTGAAAGCCGTTCACCATATGCTCCTTTCCCACGGAAAGGCAGTCGAAATGTTGAAAAAAGAATTCGGTTCACAAACTGAGATCGGCATCACGCTGAACCTGTCACCGGTGTATGCGAAGACTGACTCCGTCAACGATCAGCTTGCTGCAAACAATGCGGACGGCTACTCTAACCGTTGGTTCCTGGATCCGGTCTTCAAAGGGGAATACCCGAAGGACATGCTGAACCTGTTCTCGAAATATGTTCACTCCTATGATTTCATCAAGGAAGGCGACATGGAAGCCATTTCCGTTGACTGCGACTTCTTCGGCATCAATTACTACAGCCGTGGGATCGTCGAATTCAATGCCGCAGCCGACTTCCTGCACCGTGGCGCTCATTCCGATTACGAAAAAACAGGCATGGGCTGGGACATTGCACCAGCTGAATTCAAGGATCTTATCCGCCGTCTGAGAGCGGAGTATACACAGCTTCCGATCATCATCACGGAAAACGGAGCAGCCTACGATGACGTACTTGAAAATGGAAGAGTCCACGACAAAGAACGTACGGACTACGTTGAAAAGCATATTCAAGCGGTTTCCGATTTGAATGAAGAAGGCATGAACATCTCAGGGTATTACCTCTGGTCCCTGATGGATAACTTCGAGTGGAGCTTCGGCTACGACAAGCGCTTCGGCATCCTGTACGTCGACTTTGATACACAGGAGCGCATCTGGAAAGACAGCGCTTACCGCTACGCTGAAATCATCCGCGACCATAAGAAGAAGCATTCGTTACAAGAGGAGATCGTACAATGACATTTACGCGTGCAGACATCATTCTGACCGCGAAAGAAACAGGGGACCGGCTTGCTAAAAAGGAGCCGGTTTCCTTTTCGGATGCGGTAGAACCAGCTGGTACACATATAAAACTAGATCGTAGCCGTACTTTTCAGGAGATGATCGGCTTCGGTGGCGCCTTCACCGAAGCGACGGCATACAGCTTGTCCAAAATCAGTCCCGAGAAGAGGGATGAGGTCATCAAGCGCTATTTCGATCCGGTTGACGGACTCGGCTACGTGATGGGTCGGACCCACATCCACAGCTGTGATTTTGCATTGGAAAATTACACATATGTGGAAGAGGGAGACACTTCTTTAGAGAGTTTCTCGATCGAACGTGAGAGGAAGCTTGTCCTGCCGTTGATTCATGATGCGATGAAAGCGGCGGGAAGAGAGCTGTCCATCGTGTCTTCGCCTTGGAGCCCGCCGCCATGGATGAAAACGAACGGTGAAATGAATAACGGCGGAAAGCTGTTGCCTGAGTTCGAGCCGGTCTGGGCAGAGTATTATTCCAAATACATCGACGCCATGAAGGAAGAGGGAGTCGAGATTTGGGGCATCACCATCCAGAACGAACCGGAAGCGAAGCAAGTCTGGGATTCCTGTCTGTATACGGGCGAGGAAGAGCGTGATTTTATCAAGAATCATCTCGGACCATCGCTTGAACGGAACGGTCACGAGGACGTGAAGGTCATCATCTGGGATCATAACCGCGACGTCATTTTCGAACGGGCAAGTGCAGTGCTATCCGATCCGGAAGCGGCGCGCTACGTCTGGGGAACCGGTAACCATTGGTACGTGTCGGAGGAATTCGAAAATCTTTCGAAGGTGCATGATGCGTTCCCGGATAAGCATCTGATTTTTACCGAAGGATGCATCGAAGGCGGCGTTCAGCTTGGTGCCTGGCATACGGGTGAAAGGTATGCCCGTAATATCCTCGGTGACCTGAACAACCACCTCGAAGCATGGATCGACTGGAACATCGTGCTGAACGAAGAAGGCGGTCCGAATCACGTCGGCAATTACTGCGATGCGCCGGTGATCGTGGATACGGTGAAGGATGAAGTCCATTACAATAGTTCCTTCTATTATATAGGGCATTTCAGTAAATATATTTTGCCTGGTGCGCGCCGGATCTGGAGCGAAGTATCGTCAGAGCGGGTCAGTGCCACGGCGTTCGAGAATCGTGATGGCCGGATTGCGGTCGTTGTGATGAATGCAGGTGATTCGGCTGAGGATGTTTCGGTCGGGTGCGGGGACGGAGCTGCGAGCTTTAGTCTGCCGGGGCATTCGATTGTGACGTTTTTGTTGAGTGAGGGTTGAGGTTGAAATTGAAGCATTTGATTGGGCAGTCCCTTTTGTTGGGGGCTGCTTTTTTTGTGTTTGGGGTTGGGGGAGTGTCCCGTTTCGGGGGATGAGGGGTCAGGTTCGGTGTCCCGTTTCGAGGATGGGCCGCGGGGACAGGTCCCTTGGTCCGCGTTGAGGGGTGGGATTTTGGTTTTGATAATAAATCTCTGTTTTTGATAATATAATTGGATTTTTGATAATAAGTCGTCTGGTTTTGATAATATGTTGGGGTTTGGTAGTGGATTTGATGCCTGATACGATGTAATAAGCCTTTATATGTTAGGGGAGAAGACTTTTTTTACTAGAATCAACATTTTTTTGCTTGAATTTAATAAAAAACGTTGATTATTTTTAACTTTTTGTAGGAATGTTCCTTTATCTACTACCTTACTTTTAACATAATTTAACACAAACGACACAACATTATGTCTTTTTTTCAAATAAATGTAATTCCAATGAGGTTGCTAGTCAAAATGACGTATAGTGAAAGTAACGATTGGTCGAAGGGGGAGTTGGATGGACAGTCAACTGATTGTTTCACTGATCATTTTGGTCACGGTTGCAGAGGTAGGCGCGGTGATTCTGTTTGTAAAATACAGGCGGGGTGAGATCGAAGCGAACCCATTTGTGACAATCGTGAAGAAAGAATGGCTCGTCTTTTATTATGCTCTCTTCAAGTGGAAGATGAGGGGGGATGGACCTAGTACATTTGCTTACCATAAAGGCTCGAACTACTTCTGGCTGTTCATCGCGCTCCTTCACGAGCAGGTGATTGAAGCGATTGTTTTCCACATCTACCTGAAAGAAGTGGATCCTCTCCGTGCGAATATCCTCGTTGTGCTCCATGTTTACAGCATCCTTTACATGCTTGGGGATTATAATCTTGTTCGGAATTCCCCCATCCTGTTAAAAGGGAATCATGTGTTGATGAAGATCGGGGCAAGAAGGTCACTCTGTTTCCACATCGGGGACATCGAAGCCATCCAGCCTACAAGGACGCAGTATCGTAACAACGGCAGTATCATACATGAAAAAAATGTGTTTCATGTCACGGCACTGCCGAGGGTTTTGACGCGGATCTTTGGCATGATCGATGAACTGAAATATGAAATCGTCTTTAAAGAACCGATCGCTACGCGCGGGTATTTTGGTCAGAAAAAAGAAGTGCATAAAGCCTTGATTTACATGGAGGATCCGGAGTCACTCATCCGGGATCTGAATGAAAGGCTAGCAGGATACGAAGAACTTTCAGAAGCGGAAGATGAACGGTTAACCGCAGCCGCTGCCGAGGGGGAAAGAGCGCCGTTAATCAACTGGAAAGTGTATTTTACACTTCTGTTTCTTAATGTGCTGGGTGCAGTGGCGATTGCCCCTTACGCGATGGCAAGGGAAAACCTTCATGAGATCATGGGACTCGGAAAGCTGTCGTTCACACTGTTCTACGTTGTGCAAGTCTTATTGGAAGCAGGCATTCTATTGTTCATCGGTCTTTGGCTCATGAAGAAAGTGAAGCTTACAGTCCCCATTATCGAAGCATTTTTCACAAAAAGCAGGCCGGTTCATTCTTTTTACAAAAACATAGGGAAGTCCGCCCTGTATGGAATCCTCTCAGGCATCGCCATCAGCATCTTCAGCCTGATCGTCTCGAAGCCACTCGGGGTGGACAATTCCTCACTGAATGAGCCATCATGGTGGCTGGGTACACTTGGTTCATTCGGCGCTGCCGTGAATGAAGAGTCGATCTTCCGGTTGTTCCTCGTACCTTTTATGCTTTGGCTGTTCATGAAACTCATGAAAGGAGAGGTGACCAAACCGAAAATCTGGACCGCCATCGTCTTTTCATCCGTGGTATTCGGGGTCATGCATTACAGCGTAGCCGCTGCCAATTTGGAAATGAGCGTCGGGATCTTTGTCAGCATGCTCGTGATCAACGGAATCGGAGGAATCGTATTTGGAGCACTATTCGTTTTCATGGGGCTCGAGTTTGCCATGATTGCCCATTTTACGGCGGATCTTGTCATACATGTGGTGGGGCCGCGAGTGGTGGAGTGAGTGGTAGCGGGAGGGAGACACAAATCTTAAACAGTAATGGGATGGTGTTCTCGTCTACCACCGGATTCATCTCGAAAGAAAGGGAGAATTCCCCCGAATTGAAGGAAGCATTTTAAAAATCCTTATAATATAAAACCAATGAAAAAACTAAAAGAGTAGGAATCGGTCTGGAACAAATCATCGAACATCATCAAGGAGAACTACTCATCAAAACCAATCCACATGGAGGCACAACCGCAGGATTCATCCTGCCCTTGAACAAATAGTTGTAAGGTACGTCCCTCACCACGGTAAAGCTTTACCGCATCGAGGGACGTACCTTTAAAGATTTTCTTTTAGCATCCCGATCATCTCTTTGATCATTTCTTCCGCTCTTGAGTCTGCGGGACAGACGGCGTAGAAGGGCCTGTGGATGACGTAAGGGTCGATCGGGAAGAGGGTTCCGTTTGCGACTTCTTCTTTGACCATGGAGCTTGAGAGGAAGGCGATGCCAAGTCCCCTTAGCGCAAGCTGCTTGATGAGGTGGTGGCTTCCTGCTTCGATGATCTCTGCTGGATTGATTTGTTCCGATTTGATGAATTGTTCGGCGTAGTCACGTGTGCCGGACCCTTCTTCCCGTAAGATGAGGGGAGAAGAGTGGAGAGTCATGCCCCGTTTTGCGAAGAAGCGCAGTTCATCACGGCTGATGATCTCGGTCTGGAAAGGCTCGATTCCTCGTGTTCCTTCTACGATGGCAAGGTCGAGTTCGTGATTTTCGAGGAGCTCGACGATGCCGTCATGATTATGGACCTTTATTTGAAGCCGGACATGCGGATAGAGAATCTTGATTTTTTTCACAAAATCGGGAAGAAGGGCGGCACTGACGGTATGTGTCGATCCGATCCTCAGTAAAATCTCGTCCTGTTCATCCCCTGAATGCTCCATCGACTTCCAGATCTCCATCATCTTCTGACCTTCCGCGAAAACTTTCTGGCCGGCAGGGGTCAGGGTGAATGGAATGTGGGGGGAGCTTCTGTCGATGAGCTTCACACCGAGTGACTCCTCGAGCTTTTTTATATGAACACTGACCGTCGGCTGCGAGAGATTTAAGAATTCGCTCGTCTTCGTGAAATGCTGGAAGTGAGCGAGGGTGACAAACGTGCGGATCCAATTGAGCTCCATATAGGGTACCTCCATTACGAATCGTAATCAAACTCATTACTATTATTCATTATCATTATAACCTGATGCACGGTATAATGACAGGGAAGGAGTGAAGAACGTATGGAATGGTTATTATTTATCCTCGGAGGTGCTTCGATCGGTGTGATTTCCGGTTTCTTTGGAATCGGGGGAGGCATCGTGCTAACACCGGCGTTATTGATTCTTGGATACGAGCCAAGTCAGGCGATCATGCTGTCCTTGATGCTCACATTGGGATCGACACTGACCGGTACCCTGTCTCATCTCAAACTGAATAACGTGAACGTGAAACTTGCCGTCACCCTCGGAGTTTTCGGTGTGATCGGTTCGGTCTTGACTGCGCCTTTCGTCAAATGGCTCGACTCCGTCAACGGCGCGGCAACCGTGATCTCGATCGCGTATATTGTCATTTTAAGCTGGTTTTCTTACCAGTTCTTCAGTAAACACGAGAAGGAATCGAGTGCAAAAGGCAAAGGGGCCGTTTCGGTGATCGGCTTCTTCACCGGAGTGATTTCTTCACTTATGGGAGTCAGCGGCGGTTTCGTCATGACGCCCCTACTGACAAAATGGATCAAGCTGGACCTGAACAAAGCCATCGGTACGAGCATTTCGGCCGCCTCGATCATCGTACTGTCCGGCATCGGTTCTTATATGTTCACTGGTGAAAGTCTTGATTACCGGCACGGCATCGTGCTGATCCTTGGTGCGCTGCTCGGAACGCCGCTCGGATCATTGCAGCTAAAAAGATTCTCAGTCGTTAAAGTTAAGAGGATGCTTTCATTTATGTACATGATCGTAGCCGTGAGCGTCCTGTTGAAAATGCTTTCCCTCTCAGCTGTGTCGTTCGGCATCATCATTGCTTCCGTGCTGGCGTTTTTCGGGATATTAATTTATACCGTGCAGCAAGGGAAGCGTGGGGAAGGTTTGAGTGGGTGAAGGGTTGGTATTGGGATTTCGCAAATACACAATAAAAGGGCAGGGTCCTGATAATTGAATCCGCCTTTTTTTGTGCAAGGGAATGGGGGGCGGGATTGTGGTCTTTCTTAAGTTTGTGGTTGTTGGTATGCTGGCGGTGGGATCAGATTAGAATCATTCTCAATAGAGCATATAATTTAAATTAGGAGCATATATCTTTAAATTGGAGCATAAATCCTTAGAACGGTGCGTATTTTTTGTCGAATGGATCATAAATTCCGAAATAGGAGCATATTTTATTCTCTGCTAGAAATTCAATCGGGATTGAGGAGTGGAAACTTGTTTGGAACACGAAAAAATTTAAAAATGACAAATTTTAGAGCGGAATTAGAGTCATAACGGAGATTTTAGAAGAGGGCAGGTCCATATCCACCGGATTTGTCCTTTTTCGTTGAACCTCAACTTTTTATTAAACGAACCATGGTATCGATCCCAGGTTCTGAAAGGGGGCAGGGTCCATACCTAATGGATCCTCCCTTTTTTTGTGCAAGGGAATGGAGTCTTTCTCGAGATTATTTATGGCGGCGGTCGGTTCAGATTAGAATCATTATCATTAGAGCATAAAATTTAAATTAGGAGCATATATCTCCAGATTGGAGCATAAATCCATAGAACGGCGCGTATTTTTTGTCGAATGGATCATATATTCCGAAATAGGAGCATATTTCACTCTCTACTAGAAATTCAATCGGGATTGAGGAGTGGAAACTTGATTGGAACACGAAAAAATTTAAAAGTGACAAATTTTAGCTCGAAATTAGAGTCATAACGGAAATTTTTGAAGAGGGCAGGGTCCATAACAAACGGATCTGTCCTTTTTTGTTGAACCCCAACTTTTCATAAATCGAACCACGGTGCCTGTCCCCGCGGTCCGCCCCACCAATCGAACCACGGTACCTGTCCCCCTGGTCCCCCCGTCCCCCCGGCCCCTGGCCGACCTCCAAAACCTCCAAACTCTCCATTCTTTGTTTAAAACCCAAACTTTTCGTGAAAATAAGGTATGTAGAACATTAGATTATTGAGGAGGAGTTAGTATGACTAATCATAAAACAGCGATTATTACGGGTGCGAGCAGTGGTATTGGACAGGCGACGGCGAAGGAGCTGGCGTCGAAGGGGATTACGGTGATGTTGGCCGCGAGAAGGGAAGAGCGTTTGAAGGAGCTTCAGGAAGAGATTCAGCAGGCAGGCGGAAAGGCGTTCTATCATGTTACAGATGTGACGAACGTCGAGGAGATGGAGCAGCTTGCGAAGAAAACGAAGGAAGAATGCGGAAGTATCGATATCCTGGTCAACAATGCGGGGCTCATGCCGCTTTCGTTTATGAATAAACGTAAAATCAAGGAATGGGATCAGATGGTGGATGTGAATATTAAGGGAGTGCTTTACGGGATTTCAGCGGTCCTTCCTTATATGGAAGAGCAGAAATCCGGGCATATCATCAATATTTCATCCGTGGCGGGACATAAGGTCATGCCGGGAAGTGCGGTCTACAGCGGGACGAAATATGCGGTCCGCGCGATTACGGAAGGACTGCGTCAGGAAATGAACGCATCGCATAACATCCGTACGACGATCATTTGCCCTGGTGCGGTGGCAACGGAACTGACACACACGATTACGGACGAGGATGTGTTGGAAGCATTCAAGGGCCGCGAAATGAAGCCGCTTGATAGCGAAAACATCGCGAAGTCGATCTCGTATGCAGTCGAACAGCCTGAGCATGTCGATGTAAATGAAATCATCGTGCGTCCGACACAGCAAGATATGTAAAGAGCAGAGGAGGAAACCATCATGAAAACGGATTTTACAAAACTATACATTGACGGTGAATGGGTGAAAGGGACGAGCAGCAGTACGATCCACAACCGAAACCCATATGACAATACGGACCTCGTCAACATTCAGGCAGCAAGCAAAGAGGACTTGGACCGTGCGTATCAAGCGGCGGAGAAAGCACAGCAGGAATGGGCGAAGGAGCTTCCACAGGTGAAGCGTGAAGTGATGGAGAAGGCAGTCAGGATCGTTGAGGAAAATCAAGAGATGATCATCGACTGGCTCATCAAGGAATCTGGCAGCACGTACATGAAAGCTGCGGGAGAGGTCAGGGTCTCTATCATGAGCATGAAGGAATCGGCAACGTATCCATACCGAATGGAAGGGAAAATCCTGCCTTCACAGGTACCGGGCAAGGAAAACCGCGTGTACCGTGAACCGCTCGGCGTTGTCGGGATCATCAGTCCGTGGAATTTCCCGTTCCATCTGGCGGTTCGCTCGATTGCGACTGCGCTTGCAACCGGAAATGGCGTCGTCGTCAAGCCTGCGACCCATACCCCGGTGACGGGCGGGTTACTGTTTGCGAGCATTTTTGAAGAAGCAGGGTTGCCTAAAGGGTTATTGAACGTCGTCGTGGGACGCGGCTCTGAAATCGGTGATGATATTGTCACACATCCGACTCCGCGCTTGATTTCATTCACGGGCTCCACAGAAGTCGGACGCAGGATCGGGGAGTTGGCCGGGAAGAATCTGAAGAAGACCGCGCTCGAACTTGGCGGCAATAATGTGTTCATCGTGCTGGATGATGCCGATCTTGATCAGGCAGTCGAATCTGCATTGTTCGGTAAGTTCTATCATCAAGGCCAGATTTGCATGTCGATCAACCGGATCATGGTGCATGAAAAGATCCATGACACATTCGTTGATGCTTACGTATCACGCGTCAAGGAGCTGAACGCCGGAAATCCGGCCGAGAAGACGACGCATATCGGGCCGTTGATCGACAAGGACCAGGCAGAGCGCATCCTGAACGATATCGAGGAGAGCAAGAAGCAAGGCGCGGAAGTGGTTCTCGGCGGCGATGCGCAGGATAATCTGTTATCACCGACCGTCATGACCGGCGTCACGAACGATATGCCGATTGCGAAGAATGAGATCTTCGGACCGGTTGCCGCCATCATCTCTTTCAAGGATGAAGAAGAAGCGGTGAAGCTCGCCAATGAACATCCGTACGGACTGAGCGGGGCGGTTCATTCCTCATCGATTGAAAGAGGGACGAATCTTGCTCACCGCGTGAAGACCGGTATGATCCATATCAATGACGAATCGGTCAACGATGAGCCGCACATGCCATTCGGCGGCGAGAAGGATTCCGGTCTCGGTCGCTTCAACGGTGAATGGGCACTGGAAGAGTTCACGACCGTCAAGTGGGTCGGCGTGCAGCACAAGCGGAGGGATTACGGTCCGTTTATTGAGAAGAAATAAATAGGAAAAAGGCTGATTCCCGGCTGATATTTAGCCGGGAATCAGCCTTTTTTCGCTTTCAGTAAGTAATACGTCAGTATTCAAGCCACTTTTAAAAAATCCAAGCCAGAATCCCATGCCACCATCTGAAAAACTCAGTCCCTCATTCCGCCAGCTTCCCGTGAAGTCATGGCTCCTTGTCCGTTCTGTACATCTTTTGCAATTTGTTTCTTCACCTGCTCGGCATTGGTCCCAGCGAAGTCGGGTTTCATGGCAGAGTCAAGTTTCTGATTAGGTTGTTGGTTTTTCATTTTCAGTCACCTCCCTATTGGGGTTTATTTTTTGCAAAAGTTAGGTGTCTATCCGTGATTGATCACATGGCAAGGGGATCCGGACAGGGGTTATAATGAAGGAAAAATATTCTAGGGGAGAACGGGATGACGGTCTATTTAGACGAGTTTATTGAATCACTTCTTAAAAAGTATGGGGAAGGTGCAATCCCCCATTCGTTTGCGGTGAGGGAGGTTGCTGCCATATTAAAAAAGAAGTATGCAGCAGAGGAGATCGACGTCGACCTTGCCGACATTGATGAGGAGTCGAGGTTGAACGCGATTGGGTACTATGCCATTACGGATGAGGCGGTATTGGCAACAGTATTTTCAGATGTAGAAAAGGTTGACCTGTATGAGATGACGCTACAGGAGGATCAGTCGTCGGAAAATGAAGTGGAAAGGATGTGGTGTGACATCCAGGAGGGCAGGAGGGTGAACATCATCTTAGAAAGCATTGATTCTGTCACCTTCAGCGGATTTACGCTACAGGGGATGAGTGAAAGGCTGTTTCATGAATTGAACGTTTTGACAGGGATCCATCCAGCGGAATGCAAATTAGGGAACGAAGCATTTCATGCGTACTTGAAGAGTTTGGTCGTTTCCCGTTATTTATAATGGTACACTCTAATTAACGGAATTTTCCAAAAGGGGTGTTATCGTGTTAGAGGACTTTAAACAATTTTTAAAAGAGTATCGTCAGACGTGGAATGGCCAGGATGCGGTGAAGATGGCAGCTCATCATTCTGAACGTTTGGAAGTCAGGTGGGCGAATGATGATGCCTCGGTATCAGACTGGGGCTTTGATGGAACGGAACAAGGCTGGGTACAGGCCTATCTGCAATATGAGGGACGAAATCCGACTTGGACATTTCAGGATATCATGATCGACATCAATAACCAGCATGAGGGAGTAGCGGTTTTCTGGGTGCATTTTGAAGTGGACGGGGAAATGACGGACGTGAAATTACTATTTGTCGAGACGTTCCGTAAAGAGCTTGGGGAGTGGAAGAAGATCAGGGAATATGTAGAGAATGGATTTCCTGTATAGTTTGTTGCGGCAAAAATTCTCATTGTAAAATATTTTCATTGACTAGGTACTAAGACACATGTTTTTCTCAATTTCATGAAATAGAATGATGAAGATAATCTGAATTTTTTTATGGAGAAGGGGAAGGTATGAACGAATTAGCCTTTAGAAATACGATAAAGCAGTTACATAGTCAGGATCCGGGGAAACGGTTCGATGCGATGGGGAAGCTGTATGAATTGAAGGAACATGATGATTTGAAAATCCGGGTGGAGCTGTTGAAGGATATGGTGAAGGATGCTGCTTCGCCTTTCCCTGAGCGTGTCGATGGGTGGGATAACCCGTCTCTTGCCTTGATTGATTTTGTTTGTGATTACCCGATGCCGGAGATCATTGATGAGATGGTTATGCAGTTCGGGAAGTTGGATCCCGACGCACGGGTCCGGGCGCTTGAGTGCTTGCTACTGACGAAGGATGAAGGCATTTTCCAAGAAATCAGCGAGCAGGCGGTAAAGTTGATTTCAGAGCACGAGGTTCATTTGCCGGTCGAGGAATTATGTGAGTTTCCGGTGTTAGTCAAAGGGATTGTCGATGGGACACTTGAACAAATTCACTCCCCTCATTACAAATATGTGCTGTATGAATTCATTGCAGCCATTAATGAGTCGGATCTTGAACCGGGGTATAAGCGAGCGAAAATCCTTCCGGTGATTCTTGCTGATTACCGGAAATCATTGGAAGAGTACAGGGCATACGACGCCGAGTATCAGCCCGAATTTGTGTACCGATCCTGGAAGGATTCGTATTTTAAATTGAGATATGAAATGAACACCCTGATCGGGTTGCTTGAGTTCTACTATTCAAATGAGGCAGAGGAATTGCTGAAGGAGGCTGTACGGTTCAGGGATCCGAGGATTGCGACCAACGCGGTCCGGGTTTGTTTGAACAAGAATATCCCTGTAGAGGGGCATATCCTTGAAGGGCTGTCGCTCAATGTGGAAAGCGCAGAAATGATGTATCTTGGCTTGGAGGATAGTAAGAAGGAACATGTATTTCCAGTAAGTCCGAAGCAGCCTGTGTTGGCAGCGGCGCACTTGTTTCAACATCTCGTTTTCCTGCGTAATGAAGAAGGTGAGTTGTTGAACATTTACCCCGAGACTATTGAAGTCGTTGATTCCATCGACACCTTCAATTCATACGGCCAGCCGCTACGCTATTACCTCATGAGCTACTCACATAATGATGAGGTGCTCACGGCTTGGGTAGGGGGCTACGTCCTTGAAGAAGAGGATGACGGTGCTGAGATGTGGGAAGGCACTTACACGGATTTCGAGCCCTTCCATGACAGGACCGTTGAAGAGCATAAGCAGCTGTTTTTGAAAAAAAGGGAAGAAGATCATTTGGAAAGTGAACAGGCGGTTTATTTTGAAAGTTCGCCAAGTCTTCCGAAAGGATTATGGTTCTTTTATGCGCTGCTTATTGGGCATTGGATCAGGGTGTTTATGAACGGCATTGATGAAGAAGTGTATATTTCCATTGCATTCACCGTCCTTGGCGGAGTTGCCACCCTCTATGAAATATGGAAGAAAAAGAGAAGTGCGGTATCGATCATCGGCCGTGAATTGATCAAGGTAAAGGGTGAAAAGAAGGAAAGCATCCCGCTTCATGAGATCAAGAAGGTGACGTACGACCGGAAGCATATCCAGATTTTCAACAAAGAAAATGCGCTTCAACTGAAGATTCCCCTCGGCTGGGTGGAGTATGACCATTTCTATTATGCGATGGTCGAGCATACAAGTCATTTGAAGGAACAGGCGTATATTCAGGAATAAAAAAAAGGGTCATCCCACCGGAAATGGTGGGGTGACCCTTTTATCATTGAGCTCCTTTGTGTGACAATGTTCCCTGCGTGCGGTCCAGGTGATGGCTCATGAATGTCAGGACGCTCGCCAAGACAGCGACGATCCCGCCGACGATCGTGACGTTCATCAATGGACCTTGATGATAGACGAAGCCTCCGAGCGCGGAACCCATCGCGATGCCGACGTTGCTTGCAACCGGCATGAGAGATGCCGCGAGTCCGGTCGCTTTCGGCTGATAGACACCGGCAAGGTCGATCAAATAAAGCTGGGTCGAGGTGGTGAGCATGATCGCCATCAACGACATCAGCCCGATGTTCACCAAGCCGAGAACAAAGTTGTCTGTTGTCCAGTAAAGGCTGACGAGGACGATTGCCTGGATCAGGAATACGACTCGCAGGCGCCCGATTCCATCGTGACTCGCAATCTTGCCAGCCAGGATATTACTGAAGATCGAAATGAACCCGTACACAAACAGAATCAAGCTGATCGAGTTTGACGGGGCTCCCATCATTTGAAGGATCGGAACAAGATACGTAAAGACGGCATACGTCGCACCGAATCCAAGGGCCGGTATGAAGAAGGCCATCAGGATCCGCGGATTCGTCAGTAATGAAAATTGATCACGGATGGAACTGCGATACTGACTGAGTCCAGTCGGTAAATGGATGTACGATGTCATGAAGGCAGCCATTCCGAGGCAAGTGGTCAATAGGAATGTGCCGTGCCAGCTTGTCCACTCGGCGATGACCGTCCCGATCGGTACCCCGACGACGTTTGCAAGCGTGAACCCGCCGAAGACGAATGAAATCGCGACACCGCGCTTCTGAGCAGGAATCGCTTCACTCGCAACCGTCATGGCAAGCGAAATCAATACGCCTGTCACAATCGCGGTCAGCATGCGAAGCACAAGCAATAACACGTAGCTTGTCGACACGATGCAAAGCGCGTTCAGTATGATGAACGAAGCAATCAGGCCGAGCATCCATTTCCGTTTTGGAAAATGACTCGTCGCCGACATCACGATCGGGGTCGTGATGGCAAACGTGATGGCAAAAGCAGACACGAGCGTACCCGCCTTGGCGTTCGTGATACCGAGGCTTGATGAGATCTCGGTCAGAATTCCGACGATGACAAACTCGCTTGTCCCGAGCACGAATGTCAATAGTGATAGGGTGAAGATGAGAAATTTATGTTGTTTCGTGAGTATCGATTGTTTCATGGTAGCCTCTTTTCTATGGTGATTGTTCTAATGCTGGTGTAGTTGGACAATTTTATTATCATATCATAAAGAACGTTGGAAAACCACGGGGACAGGTACCGTGGTTCTTTTTTTGAGAAAGTGTGCCAAGGGACCTGTCCCCTTGGTCTAATATATTACCACAATATTACATTCAAAAGCTTTCAATACATCCACAATATAGTAAAATAGAAAGAAAAAGGATGGTGGGCGCCTTCATGTCCAAGCTGCGTATCCTTACAATTATCCTACTTTCGCTCTCACTCCTTTCCGGTATTGCGCTGTACGGCCTTTATCACTACAAGATTGTAAGGGACGACTATACTGAACTGCTAGTCTGGAAGGACGGTCAGATTGTATACGAAATCGATGATACTGAACAGATTACGGCGATCAAAGACAAGATTAACAAAAGTCCACGTCATTATCGCTATGACAACGGCTTCAGGTATGATTCGGTGCCGATTGGCGTGCTGACGTTTAAAAAAGCTGGGAAGAAAAAGCAATTGGGGTTTGTGACACCAGAAGGGAATGTGTTCACAAAGTATTGGCTCATCGAAACGAAATTTGATTTCGGCGAAAATCCGAATGCCGATGAGAAACAGAAGATCATGGGATCAGGCTTCTAAAGAAGGGAGGGGAACGAGGATCAAGAAGATCATGATGATAATCATAGGTTTAGGTGCTATTTCCTTACTCGTGCTGTTTTTTATGAGGGGGACCCCGATCGAATATGAAGTGATGGCTAAAGAGGATGCCCCCCTCTCGGTCCAGCGTGCCCTAGTTGAAAAGGGGGAAGTACTCGGGTTTCAGACCTTTCATGAGGGTGATTTCACATACATCTACTATCGAAGTGAAGATGCCCACCAGGAGTACACGACGACGGATATCTCTTTGAAAAAGCAGCTCGGAAAGATTGTGGCGACGGCAACGGTCGATCATGCCTATAATGACGGTGAAGTCAGCTATGAGATGCTGTTGAAGACGGAGCGTTTGGCAGAAGAGGATCTCGTTTTAAAAGAAGAATTTCTTGTACCGTAAATCATTCATGTGGAGGAACAAACGATGAAATTTGTATTTGATTTGGATGGGACGATTTGTTTTAAAGGAAAACCTGTGTCGAAGAAAATAGTGGAGTGCCTGCTGGAAGTGGCGAGTAGCGGGCACGAGGTGATCTTTGCTTCGGCAAGACCAATCCGCGATATGCTACCAGTACTGGACTCTCGGTTGCATGGGTTTACGTTGATTGGCGGGAACGGTTCGCTTGTGTATGAGAACCGGGATTTGAATGATTGCACGGCGTTTAGTGCCCGGGAAATAGAGGGGGTGATCTCCCTTATGGAAGAATATGAGGCTACTTATCTCGTGGATAGTGACTGGGACTATGCGTATACGGGACCAACCGACCATCCGATCATACAGAACCTGGATCCGGAAGGACTGGCGAAGAATGTCCCGTTGGAGGAACTGTCTTTGATTGTGAAAATGTTGATCCTGACGTCTTCTGATTACGTGGAACTTAGCCGGAAACTTAGTGAGCTCGACATGGAGGTACATGAACATGGAAATGAGCGGGTGCTCGATATCAGTCCACCGAATATCAATAAGTGGATGGCCCTTTCAAAACTTGGGGTACGGGAACAGGATTACATCGCATTCGGGAATGATGCGAACGATATCAGCATGTTTGAGAATGCGAAAGTCGCGGTGATGATCGGGGAGCATGGGGAGCTTTCGGATGTGGCGGATGAAAAAATCGATCTTACAGGTGATGTGGAAGATGTGATCGTGGGTCGGATTGAAGAGCTTGCTCGTAAGTATCGTGAAGTGGTGCAGTGAGGCGTGTGCTTGAGGGCGGTTCCATGATGTTCAGGGAATACATGAGATTTAATTTGAAGTGGCTGCCTTTTCATGTTGGTTTGTCTTTCATGTTTTCGTGAACGTGTTGCTCGGTTACACCGATGAACCTTATGTGTTCGCCATTGCGAAGGGGATTCTCATCCTTTCATTGATTGCTTCGATTCCTTCGTTCGTTTTCTTTTTCAGGAATCGTTTTGAAGGGGGGAGTGTCCTCGGTTTGGTGGGGATGCTGGTTGTGCTGCCGGTACCGTTTGTGGTGGTGGCAGTGGTGATGGGGATTTTTTATGGAGTGGCTTAGAGGTGTGTGGGTTTAGTAGTGCACATTTCATATAGGAAGCTTTTTGCTATTAAGTCGTGAGAATTGATAATAAAGGATGTCTTTCGCTATTAATCTGTTCATTGTGATAATAAAATCCGTTTTTTGATCATAAGGAACGGGCGCATTTGCAGTTTTGATAATAAAATGTCCATGATCGATAATAAAACTTCTTTTTTCGATAATAAATGTGATGGAATTGATAATAAATCATTGAGCTGTGTTGCAAGGTTGTCTGTTTTTCTTCAAATATTGTGATTACGGGCATGTTTTTACTCCGACAAAGGATTGTAAAGTCCCAACTTAAAGCATTTTTATGAAAATCACTCATTTACTGTTTGAAAACCGGCGTTTCAACGACTTTAACGCCCTCAGGGATTTGCAGCTAGTCCTTAAAGTCTGTCTACACACCCCGTTTTCTGTTAGAATCAGGAAGCGTAAGGGGGGATTCTATGAAAAAGAAATGGCTATTCGCACTGAGTGCGGCTGCGGTTGTGGTAATGGGCATCACCTTCATACATATGCAAAAGCCCCATGAGTCCGATCTTGTTAAATGGCTTTCAGATCATGAAGGGATCGTCTGTTTGGATGAGGGGTGTGAGATGATCGAGATTGGGGAGGAGTTCGACGAAACGTCAGGTACCTATTGGCATTCCGATGGATACTATGATTCCTCGACCGGCCCGTTGAATGCAGGGATGGAAATCAAGCGGATCTACCGGAATACAGAGGATCCGGATGCGTTTTTTTCAGTGGAGGCGAGTGGTTTTCTTGGTGAGTTTAAAGAGGTAGTTATCGAAGGATATGAGTCCGAGATACCTCTCGAGGCGATCAATTAGCTATCATGTGGCATTTATTCAAAAGCTCCGGGCAGTTGACTCGGGGCTTTATTTTGTTTGTGTATGTTTAAAAATTTCCCCAACCAATGAAAGAAAAACAGTTCTTTTTATATACGTACATATTCCCGAAAAGAGCCTCTCAAATACCAAGTTCCTCTGTGAGGAAACATCGATCAGACTTTAAGTCTAGATGAATACCCCGATACCACCTTCCAACGATTTCCTCTAAAATTTTCATTGAAGAGCGATTTTATCATGAATGGAGGAACAATCGTTGAAAAGTATCGATTCCAAGAATTTATTAAAGGGTCTTACTGCTACTGCATTAGTGTCGACTCTTGCAGTAAGTAGCATTCCCCCGTCACTCCAGCAAACCGCTGTTGCGGAGACGGCTGTCACGTCACAAGATGTGTTGAACTCACTGACTCCCGAACAAAGGCGTGTTTTAAACGAAATCAAGAGTACGTCGGCAGAAGGAGGCATCCATCTGTCAGAGGGAATCGATCTCTCTAGTGATGAAGAAATATCGGTCATTGTGGAATTCAAGGGGAATGCTCCTGCGACGGATGTGCTTCTAGAGAAGATGAAGGGCAATGCATTATCCATCGATGAGGCAAGGGCGAAGATCGAAAAAGAGCATAAGCGTTTCAAAGAAGATGTAGACAAGCTGAAAATCAATGGGAAGATCACAAGTTCCTTCATGGAATCTTACAATGGCGTGTCGTTGACATTGCCTGCATCTCAGGTGACGAAGTTGAAGGAATCCACTCATGTCAAGAACGTGTGGGAAAACAAAAAGGTAGAGCTCGTTCAGCCTGTTGGGGATGAAACAGAAGGTGGCAGCGTGTATCTCGGAAAGCATCCTCATGAAATGACGAATGTGGACAAGCTTCATGAAAAAGGACTGACCGGGGAAGGTGTGAAGGTGGCGGTCCTTGATACGGGAATCGATTACAATCATCCTGACTTGAAAGATGCGTTCAAGGGTGGATACGATTTCGTGGATGAAGATCATGATCCGATGGAAACGACGTATGAAGATTGGGAGAAAGCAGGAAAACCTAAAGGGCCAAGTGTCTATTACACGTCCCATGGTACCCATGTTTCCGGTATCCTGGCTGGTCAAGGAGACGGGGACACCGCGTTATCCGTAAAAGGCGTGGCACCGGGGGCCGATTTATACGTGTACAGGGTGCTTGGACCTTACGGTTATGGGACGACGGAGGACATCATTCAGGGGATTGAACAGTCTGTCAAAGATAAGATGGATGTCATCAACCTGTCATTAGGGAATATCCTGAATGATCCCCAGTCCCCACTTTCCACTTCGATCAATAACGCTGTGCTCTCCGGGGTCACGAGCATCCTCGCTGCAGGGAACGACGGACCGGGTATGTATTCCGTCGGCTCACCGGCATCGTCGGCACTTGGCATTGCAGTCGGTTCGACGGACACGAAAGTGAGTTATCCAAACTTCGTGGGCGATGTTCACTCCGATCAGCTCAAACAAGAGATGGAACTGCGTTATTCGACTTCTGAAATCGGTCTCGATCCCCGTGAATTGAATGGAAAGACCTTGTCGATCGTGGATGTGGGTCAAGGAACGGAAGAGGAGTACGAAGGGAAAGACGTCAAAGGGAAGATTGTGTTGATCAGGACGGGTGGATTCGAACGATTGCGTGATGCTTACATTGTAGCCAAACAGCACGGGGCGGCAGTCGCATTCGGATATTCTGCGAACGCTTATGGGTTCATCACGGATGCCTATCCGGATGACCCTCATATGCTGCCTGCATTTACACTTGAGGGCAGGAAAGCAAAAGAGCTCGTTCAAGTTCTCCAAACAGACGAAGTGACCTACACATTCAAGGAAATTAAGGAACGTGAAGTGGCGAGGGATGATTATGTATCCTCTTTCAGTTCAAGCGGCCCGACAAGATTGACGTATGATATCAAGCCGGAAGTCGTCGCGCCTGGAGGAAATATTTTATCCACCGTCCCTAACTACTTGCACGGGGTGAAAGATTACACTCAATCGTATGCGAAGTTCTCCGGTACGTCGATGGCGACACCTCATGTGTCAGGGATTGCGGCACTCCTGCTTGAAGCGAACCCGAAGAGTGATCCCGCCGACATCAAGACGATGTTGATGAATACAGCGGAAGACCTTGATTTGAACTACAGTGTGTTTGATCTTGGGGCTGGTAAAGTGAACGCACTGAAAGCAGCTGAGTCCACCACCCATATCCAGGTGGAGGATACGACACCGATGCTGAAAAAAGATCGGGAGAAAGTGATGGATGAGCTGACCGGTTCCCTCAGCTTCGGAACAACCTTCGTCACCGGTGAAGATGTAACGGATTCCCGTGTACTTTCAATCAGGAATGACTCGGATCAAGATAAGGAATACAAAGTTGATGTCACCTTCAATGTGAATGCGAGAGGGTCGAAAGACGGCGAGGCAGAGGGCGTGAAATTGACGGCACCCGGATCCATCACCGTAAAAGCCAATAAAAAGGAGGAGATCACTGCAGATCTTCTGCTACCGGCTACAGCTGCGACCGGTATTTATGAGGGATATGTGACGTTTACGAATGTAGAATTTGCGGATGAAGTGGTTCGCATTCCATTTGCCGTGAGAAAAGTGAAGGAAGGAGTGGACTACGTCCAATCGAGTGACATCCTTTCCACCGTAAGAGAAAACGGGTATGTCAGAAAAGGTTCTTTAACCGGTAGTTTCTCTTTGAATTCTCACATGAAGAATGTCGATCTCTTCCTCGTGGATGCAGAAACAAACAAAGAAATCGGATTCATTGCTAGCATGGACGGAAGGTTCATTGCGGAGAACACACCATCCTATCTATATGGATACTTCAACGGAAATTATTACCCGTTCACTGATGACCGTGACCATCCGATCGGGTATGAACCGATCGAAGCGGATCAAGGTGCTTACAAGATGAAATTCATTTTTACGGATGATAGTGGGAAAGAAACGGTCATTGAAAAGCCATTTATCCTCGACAATGAAATGGGATCGTTTACGACTGACCAGGAAAAAAGGATCATTGAGCTTGAAGCGGACCAAACAGCATACACCTTCAAAGGGCAGATCCACGATCATCAAATCGACCTAGCCAAAAAAGCGGGGATCGAAGTGGACCAAGGGGATAATGTGGTTTCCTATCGTACAAGCGGTAGTTATTATGACAATCCTGTAGCTCTTAATGAAACAGGGGATTACACAATCAATGCATACGTCCCGACGTATAAAAAAGTTATGTCCGTTACAGTGAAAGGAAGAGACCGCGCTGGGATTGAATCGCAGAATAAAGAATATCATTTCGTCAGGAAGGGCACCCCTTATCTTGCAACCGTTCCATCACAGGATTCGGTTATGACGGGTGAGGGAATCGACTACTCTGTATCCGCGCATTATATTGACGATTGGAAGCAAATCACATACACGTATACATTCGATCAAAAGGTGTTAAGTGTCGAAAACGTGGCAGTTGTTCCAGAGTTGAGCGACAAAGTGACAGTGGACACCGAATCAACACCTCAAGGAATGAAGGTTGTCTTATCATCAAAAACGGGTGAACCGATTACCTCGTCCGGTTCGTTACTGAAAATTTCGGCGAAACTTAAGAGCGAGAACTTTTATAGTAGCTATATGACGATGACCGCAAACAGCATTACTCTCACAAAAGCAGATGACACAACGGTCAAACTTGAAGGGATTTCCCCTTCCGTAAAAGGATGGTCGAACCATTCCGAATTAACGGGGGACATGAACGGGGAAGCTGTCTTCCTCCGAGATTTTTATGGAAAATTGTTAACGACCGATGTTGATTATGAAGCACTCGGAGCCACGATCAAAGCGGTAGGCCCTGATGGTAAAGAATACGAAGGGACAGTCATAGGGGATGGCAGGTTCAAAATCAACCTTCTTTCCACACAGGAAAAGATGGTGCTCAGCTTCGACGTTCCTGGACATTTGACCGTAAAGAAAGAATTCCAAATCGGGCGTGAAAATGGATATGGAGAAGAACAAACCATCAAATTCTTCCCGGCCATCGCCGGTGATGCCAACCACGACCAAATCGTCGATATCCGTGACGCCGTCTACCTTGAAACACACTGGGGATCTAGTGACCGCCAAGCAGATATCAACTTTGACGGGACCGTCGATATGAAGGATATGACATACATCAAGGAGAATTTCCTAAAGGTAAATCCGATGATGGATGTAAAAGAGAAAGTAAAGGACAAGGATGCCGGTCGAAGCCTTGGGGATATTTTGAACGGATTGAAAGAATAGTAGATAGGGAGAAGTTTTATTAACGTAGGTATTGTAGTTGAGTAATGAACGGTGGGGCTTATCCTGTGAGGGGTAAGCCCTTTTGGCTTGAAAGAAAAGAAGGGACGGCACTTGGCCAGCCCCTTTCCTCTGTATAATTAGTTCCCATACCACGTTCTATGTGCCTCGATCTCATTATCATGATCTCCATCCCAGAAGTCGACTTGATAAGCATAATCATAGTTCATGATGCACTGGATCCCGCTTCCTTGCGCGTCATGCCCAAGGCCATAGTTGTGGGAAAACTCATGCTGAGCAGCGTGCCACGTATTCTGTGCTCCTTGATCAAGGTTCACGCTGATCGCACTTCCGCTTGGTGCAGATGGGTACACATAGGCAATGCCGCCTGAGTTGAAGTTAGTGTCACGAGTGAAACCAACGACGAAATCATAACCGTTTCCGTTAAAGTCGCGATCAAGGTCCTGAAGGATTTCAGACGCGTTGTTCCCATTCGACGTCCATTGTGCAAATGCTTTAATATCATAATCGATGGAGTGATCACGGATGAAACCGTCATCAGCTTTCTCGACGATATTTGTCGTCAATGTCTGCCAGTCACTGTGTGCGGCACGATATTCTTCATCCACCGCAACGAGTACCGTCACCGTACGATCCGTCGTTGCAGGGGGCTCGGTCGTTCCGCCACCTGAACCACCGCCTCCAAGCCAGTCGAAAAGACCGAACAGTTCTTCGGAATCATTTTTCTTGATTTTAGTCTTTTTGATTTTCTTTCCACTCTCGTCTAATACATCAGCAACGCTGTCCTTTTCAACCTTTGAAGGCTTGTCGAATTTCTCCTTGCCTTTGGTCTTTGCTTTCGGCAGCTCATGTCCGATCTCAACCGTGTTCCCTTGAGAGTCGATCCCGGCAGCATTCAACGTTTCCGCCCCTGCCATCGAAGGTGATAGTGCCAATGATAAAGCAAATGTTAGTGATAATAATCCTGTTTTCTTCACGTGATGTTCCCCCTAATATGTAGTGGCCCTAAATAGGACTCTCTAAATCTATCATAATTTTTTTGGCGAATCATGGGGTATTTTGTAAAGATTCCTAAGTAGAAAGACTTATAGTTTGTAAAAGGTGTGTTAAGAGGTGGGGGTAATCATATGGGGATGGAGAGAGGATGAAGAATAGGGATGTAAGGCCGGTTACTATATGGTAAAATTTTCTTGTGGAGAGGGGGGGGAGAACGTGATGCGTAAATATTCAGGGATGCTTTCAATCTTTATGTTAGTCTTGACGTTTCTGATCCTGCAGTCTCTCGTGGGAAAAGACATCGGACCGTTATGGGTGTGGATCATCCTGGTTGGGTATGTCGCTTCGGCAGCGGCATCTTGGTATAGTGAAAGTGGGTTTTGGAAAAAGGCGTCAAGCGCGATCCTAATTGTTCTGCCGATCAGCTTTGTGTTGTTTATTCTTGCCTTTGTGTTCGCGTTGCGGGGGCATGATTTTTAGGGTGAGCTGCGTAATGGGTATGGCGGATACTTGCATGAGGCGTGTACTCTTTTTGCGATTTGATAATATAATTGGATTTTTGATAATAAAAGGTCGGGTTTTGATAATATAGTTGGAATGTTGATAATAAGTTGCTCGGTTTTGATAATATATGAAGCAGGTGGCCCTGTTTTGGACTGTTGCAAGACCATAAGTAGGGCCATGAAGCTGGATTATGGACAGTTTTATATAAAATAAACAAATTTAGAACGTTTTTAATGAAAAGATCGTCTTTTTTCCATAAAAAGCGATATGATGTCTCCTACCAAAATAAGCAACACCCTCCAACCGAGAAAAGGAGGGTGCACCTAGTAGTAAAACTACATCTCCACTTTCACAAACTTCCTCTTCCCAACCTGCACAATCATCCCATCACGGAGTGTGACCCCGAGCTCGGTATCAAGCACCTTCTCGCCATCAATCCGGATCCCGCCGTTCTTGATCATCCTGCGTGCTTCACTCTTTGAACGCTGCATTCCGAGTTCCACTAACAAGTCGATGATCCCGATGGAAGGTTCGCCTTTCCATTCGACAACCGGGATATCGTCAGGCATGGCTCCTTTTTGGAACACGGTCTCGAAGTGCTGGACCGCGGCATCGGCGGCATCTTCCCCGTGGTAGGTAGCCACGATGGTGCGGGCAAGCTTGACTTTGGCGTCCCTTGGGTGCAGCGTTCCGTCCCCCAGTGTGTTTGCAATGGTTTCCTTTTTTTCGAGCGGCAAGTTTGTCACCAGGTTGAAGTACTTGACGATCAGCTCATCCGGTAGCGACATCGTCTTGCCGAACATGTCGTTTGCCGGTTCGTCGATGCCGATGTAGTTATGCTTCGATTTGGACATTTTGTCTACGCCATCAAGGCCCTCGAGTAGTGGAAGCAGGATGACGACCTGCTTTTCTTTCCCGTAGTGCTCCTGCAGATGGCGTCCCATCAAGACGTTGAAATGCTGATCGGTGCCGCCGAGTTCAACGTCGCTTTCGAGCTGAACCGAATCGTAGCCCTGCATGAGCGGGTAGAAGAATTCGTGCAGGGATATCGGTTTCCCTGCTGCCATCCTGTTGGAAAAGTCGTTCCGCTCGATCAGGCGTGCGACGGTGATGCTTGCTGATAGGTTGATGACGTCTTCAAGGTTGAGTGGCGTCAACCAAGCTGAGTTGTAGTATAACTCGACTTTCTTCATATCCAGCACTTTGCCGAACTGTTCGAAATATGTTCTTGCATTGACCTTCACTTCTTCATCTGTCAGTTGTTTTCGTACAGTCGACTTACCGGTTGGATCCCCGATTTTTCCCGTGAAGTCGCCGATGATGAGCTGGATGATATGGCCATTTTCTTGGAATTGCTTCAATTTATTCAACACGACGGTATGACCAAGGTGGACATCCGGTGCCGTCGGATCGAGACCGAGCTTGATCTTAAGCGGCTTGCCGGTCTGGATGCTGCGAGCCACTTTGTCCCGGAGTTCTGTTGTTGGGATCACGTCCACAACCCCATTCTGATAAAGGCTGATCTGCCTTTCCACTTCTGCCTGCTGTTCTTTCGTCAAATCCTTCATCATGTTTTCCTCCTCATAAAAATAATAAAAAACCACGCCCCTAGAAAAGGGACGTGGTTATACGCGGTACCACCCTCATTTGAAGATTCACTCTTCCACTCAATCGGATAACGGTCCGGCGCCGTTTCTTGCTTATCACAAGAAAAGTTCAAGGGGGTAATTCGCCATTATCTTTGTTCTGATTCGCACCAACCATCAGATCTCTTCGACAGGGAGATAATTGACTACTGAATCCTATCAATACTTTTTGCTGTATTGGAATTATTTTCATTATCTTACTCTACTTGTGGGATGGATGGCAAGGGTTTTTTTGGTGGCTGGTGAGTAGATTTTGGGTTTGATAATAAAATTGGATTTTTGATAATAAAAGGATTGTTTTTGATAAAATATTCTGATATTTGATAATAAGATGCCTGTTTTTGATAATAAGTCGTTCCGAAGCCTGGTTCAGAGCATAGTTAAGCCCGGAATGTGGGGCATATCACATCTTTTTGAAGTGAGAAGAACAAATTTGACGTTAAAACCGTTCGTTTTTCAACCAAAATAGGCATTTTTCTTAAAAATATCCAACTATAGAAAATTATTGAAACAACCACCCTTTAAGTGTAAAATTACACTAACAGACAGGAGGGGGATTCATGGAGTTTTTTTCACTATTGGTTTTTCAAGTATTCGTCATGTTGTTATTGGTTGTCAGTTTTGCGGTGATCCTTTTCAACTTACATAAGCGATTGAACGTATTGTATCCCTTATTGGTTAGTGTGCTCGCGGCAATCGGATTTTTGTTTATTTTCAATGTGGAGAATTTGCTATCAGTCATTGCGTTGGGGTCGAATCTTCTATTTTCGGTGATCTTGTATGTGGTTGCTGTTAAAAAGAAAGAATCTTTTTGAGAATCCCTTCGCCCACGGTTCGTTGTACTAGATGAGAAAGCTTTTTCAATCAAAAAGGAGCGGAGTAGATGAAAAGTTCCTCGACACATTTTATTGTACGGTTAAAGAAACAGAAAGAAGATGCGTTGGAGTTCATCATTGATGAGTATATGCCGCTGGTGAAGACGATTGCGGTGAAGGTTCTTCACGGGATGAGGCAGCCGGATATCGATGAGTGCGTCAATGATGTGTTCTTGACGGTCTGGCAGAATGCACATCAGTTTCACGGTGAACGGCAGGATTTCAAAAAATGGATCGGGATGATTGCGAAGTATAAAGCGATCGATCGGTACCGGCAGGCGAAACGGCAGCAAGAACGGGAACAGTCGGATGAGAGGCTAGTCGAGAAAGCGAGTACGTTTCGGACGGAAGAATCCATTTTGAAACAGGAAGAACGAAATGAACTACTGGCTGCGATCAGTCGATTACAGGATGATGACCGGGACATTTTCTTGATGAAATATTATTTGGAGCTTTCCAACGGCGAGATTGCCGACACTCTCGGATTATCGAAGGCTGCGGTTGATAACCGGTTATACCGCGGGAAGAAGATTCTGGCCACGAATTTGAAGGGGAAGGAGCTACTGATATGAGCATGAAGGAATGGATGGATCTTGATATGGACGAACTGGAGTTAATGGATGTGTCCGAACTCGAGAAAGAGAGGGTCAAGCAACATGTGTTGAAAACACGGAAGAAGGCACCGGTTTGGAGGAAGGTTGCGGCTGCAGCCATCATCCTTGTGGGAGCGGGTGCGGCAACAAGTGTCGCGATGCCTTCGGTTGCTTCGCAGATTCCGTTCATGGATGATGTGATCAGTTATTTTAATGGCGAAGACAACAAGAATTTTGACACATTCTCCACTGATATCGGGTTGGCTGAGACGAGCAACGGAGTAACGGTCATGATCGATAATGCCGTCTATGACGGGACGAATATCACGGTGTCGTTCGCGATTGAGACGGAAGAAGATTTCGGGGAGGCGATGCACATCACGGGGCCGAATTGGTTCGAAGTTGAAGGGTCTGTTGGCAGCAGGGGCACGAATGAAATCACGAAGATCAGTGACACACGCTACGTCGGCTTATTCACCTTTACGCCGCAGTTTAAAGAGGATGAGCATCCTGACAAAGTGGACGTAAGCTGGACGCCACAAGCCTTCTCGAACTATGAGAGTGGGAAAGAAGTGGAAGGGGATTGGTCGTTCGATTTTTCGCTAGAACGGGTGAAAGGTGAACAGAAGCTTTTGAATGAAACGGTTCAGAACAAGGACATCACGTTTACACTGAAATCCATCGAATTCACCGATGTATCCACGGTCATCGGCTACGAGCAAATGGTGAAGGATGAATTCCTTGAAAAGTGGCCGAGTGTGACGCCGGTGTTCCGGGTGACCGATGATCTCGGGAATGTCTACATGGACGGCACTGGTGGCGGAGGGATGTCGAAGGATAACGGGAAAACATTTAGTGGAACAACGCAGTTCGGCACGATAGAGGAAGGGGCCAGTCAGTTGATCATCGAGCCGATTGCAATCGCGAGCTTGATGTCTGGTGAAGGGCTTGAGGAGTTTGAATTGGAGCCGATTGTGATTGAATTGGAGTAGAGATGGAAGAGTGGGGGCCGCCTCCGGTTAACGAGCCGGGGGCGGTCCTCATTCTTATTTTTCTATGACTTTCAATTGCCTTTTTGTTTAGTTAGTGGTCGATTCTTCATTTTCTTGAACGTGATCTTCCAGCCGGTGCCGCTGCCGATATGATAAGCGCCGGCGAAAGAACCTTGATTGATGGCGACCCCGAGATTATCGAGTGAATTGACGTACACAAGCGGTTCACCGATTAAGCTGTCAGCGAACGAACGGCCGAACGTCATGACACTGTGATAGATGACCCTGGATTGATTTTCAATCGTGACGTCAAGCAGGTCACCGTAATCGATTCCGTATTGGACAAATAAACCACGGCTCACATTCGTCCAAAGGTTGCCGAAGCGGACATCGAGGATTTCGATGATCCCTTCAACGCTTTCCTTTTCGATGGTTGCTTCCTTTAACGGAAGTTCCATAAGGGTTTCAATTGGAAGAGAAGGGCCGATTTCATTGAATGAAATGACACCGGCAGCAAGTCTTGCACCGGTATAAGCATAAATGTCGCGGCCGTGGAACGTATAAGACTCCCCGGAGTTCGGCAAGCGGTTCCGTGTTTCATCAATGATCCTTGCTTCAGTTAGCCCCTGATGCTTCGCGATATGAGTCAGGCTCCCGTTATCGGGTGTAATAATATAATGATTGCTGGCCGTTTTCACGGCGATGCTCTTCCTGTCGGATCCGACACCTGGGTCGACGACGGATACAAACACGGTTTCCTCAGGCCAGTACGAGACGGTCTGAAGCAAGCGGTAGGACCCTTCCCAAATGTTGTACTGAGGGATATCGTGGGTAAGGTCGAAAATTTTCAAAGAAGCATCCACACCATTTGCCACTCCGTACATGGCACACACTGCACCATCACTGATTCCGAAATCTGATTGAAGCACCAACGCCTTGCTCATCCAATCCCTCCTTAAACGTGTTTTGCAAGTGGTAATTCCCCTATTAAACTAAAAAACATCACACCCCCATCTAGTTTTGATAAGGACGTGATGTTATCATACGGAACCATCTTTTTTTGCCGGCTGCTTAAACAGCCTGACTTCTAGAAGTGCAAATCTTTCTTGTTATGACCAATCCTACTTATATCCTTCATCACCATTTAAGATACAATATTCAAAATAGCGAATCGATATTACATTATTTGTGAGGGAGGCACAAGAATTTTTCGATTGTAGTAGATGAGTAGTATGGCGGATAGGGCGAGGGGTATGGAAGAGGGTTCAGTGTTCGATTTGATAATATATTTGGATTTTTGATAAAAAAAGTTTGGTTTTTGATAATATATCCTGATTTTTGATAAAAAGATGTCCAGTTTTGATAATAAGTAAGCAAAGAAGGTTAATTAAGAGGGGAAGTGGCCAAGATTAAGGGCTCGATTCCACGTATTTGGCCAAAAACGATGTTGAATTTCACTTTTATAAGTGATTTTCATAATAATTGAGCTCGTTATGAGAGTTTTCTACCAAAAGAAAGCGACTTCAAATCCACCCTTGCCTCAAATTCCCAATAGACTTATAATAAAATAGAATTCTTAAACAAAAAGGAGGGGAGATCATGCATTCGTTCACGTTCGTCATCAAAGCAGAGAAGAAATTTCTTATGTTGATGATGACGATTTTTGGAATTTCAGCCGTCAAGGGGACAGGTCTGTCCCTTTTCAGCTGAATTCCATAGATGTGAACACGAGTATGATTTCCTGGATATAGCGAGAGCCGCAGGGGATGATGCCCTGCGGCTTTTTTGACTTTTTGTTTGAGAGAGGACGACATAGGATGAAGACAAAAAACAATATACATTTGCTTTATTTTTATTTATTCTTTGCACAGCTATTCTTTGACCGGGCACTGTGGGTCATTTACCTTGGCGACCGAGGCATGACGCTCGGTGAGATCGGGATTTTGGAGGCGCTCCTTCATTTGGGGATCGTCCTTTTTGAAGTGCCGACGGGGATGATTGCTGATTTGTACGGACGCAAAATCAGTTTAATTATTGGGAATATATTCAGCCTGCTGTATGCGCTGTTGATGCTTGTAAGCGGGACATTTTCCCTGTTCACGCTGGCGTTTCTGTCGATGGGACTGATGGTCACGTTCCATTCGGGGGCCGAGCAGGCATTTGCGTATGACACCTTGAAAAATGTAAATCGTGAGAAGGACTACACGAGGGTGATCGGGAGCATGACGGCGATTTCGTTGTTGTCCCTGAGCCTCGCGAAATTCATCGGTGGCTTCATGGCGGAGGTGAGCTGGGAGTGGGTATATGGGGCGACAATCGTCACCCACGTCATGGCCGTCATCCCTCTGCTGTTCATGAAGGAGCCTCCACGCGAGAAGACGGAAAGCATCGGCGGACGCTGGTACAATCAGTGGGTGCACCAATTCAAACTAGGGATCAACGTTTGGAAAAACAACCCGGTCATCCACCGGCCGGTCGTGCTGTTCATCCTGGCGAGTGCGGTGATGGTGATCATCGTGTTCTACGGACAGGAGTACTTCATTCAACTGGGCTACTCATCCGTCGTCGTCGGTGCGGTGTTCACGATTGAAGGACTCCTCGGCGTCGTGATGGCGAAGATCGCCTACAAGGTGGAGGAACGGTTGGAATTTTTCAACATCCTTTATTATGGTCTTGGACTATTTCTCTTGTTCTTCATCCTGTTCATCTTCGCTACGGACTGGGCGATCCTGCTGTCGTTCCTGTTCCTGGCTCAGTTGTTGAGCTTGTTCGAACCGATCTTCAGCTCGTTCGTGCAGCGATTCCTGGATAGCAATATCCGTTCCACGTTCCTGTCTTTGATCGGGCTGATGGAGAGTTTCGTGATCATGATCAGCTTCCCGCTCTTTGGATATGCGAGTGAGCGGAGCGGGTTTACCGATGGATTTGCTGGATTGCTGATTATTTTTACCGTGTTGGCTGGTGGATATCTGCTGGTTGGCCGGATGAGGGCAAATAGGAAAATATGAGTTAAGGAGCTGCCTTTCACTAGTGTGAGAGGCGGCTTTTTTTCTGAACGTATGTTATGATGGGAATGTATGTTCTGTTTAAAGGGAAGGGAGCGGATGATCATGTTGAAAACAGAAGAAGACATCCTATCGTTGATCGAACAGGATGATGAAATGATGGAAATCCTGAAAGCAGCAAAGAAATTGGATTTACCCGACTGGTGGATCTGCGCTGGGTTCGTCCGGTCGAAAATCTGGGATGCCCTGCACGGGTTCGATGAGCGCACACAGACCCCGGATGTTGACGTGATCTATTTTGATGTCACACGATTGGATGAAGTTTTCGAAAAGGAATGTGAGAATGAATTGAGACGCATGATGCCCGCTATACCGTGGTCGGTGAAAAACGAAGCGAGGATGCATGTGATCAACCACATCCCGCCATACACGTCTTCCGTTGATGCCATTTCAAAATTTCCTGAAACGGCTACGGCACTTGGAGTGAAGCTGGACAAGAGGAATCGGTTGGTCCTGGCCGCGCCATGTGGAGTGGAGGATGTATTGAATCTTCAGCTGAAACCGACGGCCTATTTTAGGGAGACAGCAGAACGGGCTGCGATCTACGAGGAACGGATCCGGAAGAAGGGGTGGAAGGGGATTTGGGATAAAATCACGGTTCACCATATTGTTCGGTAACATTAAAACAGCTCACCGGCCTTTTATGCCGGGAGCTGTTTCGTAAACCGTTACTTCAATTGGAGCTCCACTTCATACTCCTTCATTTCCGATTCAAAGTCATCCTCCGGCCCTTGATGGCCACTGAATTCAAGCTTGATCCATTCGATCTCTTCCGCGTGTCCCCTCTCAAGGTACCAGATGATATTGCCTTCCTTGATCACGCCTTTGTCGATTTCACCGCCGATGTTATCGGACACCCACATGTCCGGCATATCGATCTGTTCACCGGTACTGGTGACGAGCACCGCTTGATCGGGATAGAAAGTGAATTTGCCATCGGTTGTGTTTTCCATTTTGAACTTCACGCCGACGGCCGATGCCTTCGCATTTTCGTCTTCCATGGTAGGAGCTCGATCCGACACGACGGCTTTTTGAATTTCCATCTTCAAGCCATTGTAATCCTCCGACCACGTAGCGTCATTGTAGTACGTCCAGATGTCTTCTTCTTTTGCTTCTTCTTTCGGTTTTTCTTCTGTACCTGCATCACTGCCGGTCTTTGCTTCCGCTTTTTCCCCATCGTTTTGATCGAGTTCCTCCAATGCCGAATCGCTGCCACAAGCTGCAAGCATCAGTACCATGAACCCTGTGATCAACACATAAACCATTTTCTTCATGAAAAATTCCTCCCTATGATTTAATTGGATTGGAAATGAAACGTCATTTCCTTATAATGACAGTGTAATGGATGGCCTCGTTGAATTTTTGATTAGGGTGGAGGTTCTATTTTTGTTATGGAAATTATTTACTTTCATGATATTATTAAACTAACAAACTAATCAAAGGGGAGAAGGATATGAGTCAATCATTCATTGAACAAGTACATTACATAAGGATTCCTGTAAAAGATTTAGCGTTGTCTGCACAGTGGTATGGGGATGTTTTGGGGTTGCAGGTAGTGAATAAGACCGAGGAGCTTGCGGTGATCAAAGTAAATGAAGGACCTTTCCTACTGATCTTGGTTCCGACGGAAGACGAAACATTCGCGCATTTTACGGTTGATAACGAACAAGAATTCAGCATTGGCTTTACAAGTCCGGAGTTACTTAAATTTCATCAACATTTGAAGGATCAACAAGTAAAGGTCGATGAGATACAAGAAGATAACGGCCATGCGTTTTTCCATTTTTATGATCCGAGTGGGAATAAGCTTCAGGTGCATTGGTAAGTTACACTTTCGTTTGCGGAGTCATCTGGGGAAGATATAAAGTCGTTCCATTTGGGAATGGCTTTTTTTTTACCTTGGGCTAAAATTTGTGAAGGTGTGCAAGTTGTAGAATGGGGTAGTGGGTGTGCGGAGTCTGGACCGTTGGGAAGGGTAATCTTGGCTTGGAGCTTGATAAAGGACCGTGTTGATTTTATACAAAAGAAAGAGACCCTACCATGGAGCCCCTTATTCATTTAAGCTCATTCTTGAATAACCGCTTTTCGTAGATTTGTAACGTGATTAGAATTTGATGACCATCGAATCATCAGTTCCTTTTGTTTCTCTTTCAGATCGTCGAAAGGTTCTTCAACTACGTCAACCTCGCTGAATTTCCTATCAAATACGTTTGTACCTTGTATTTTTTTATACCCACCGAAACCCATATCATCGTTAAGTAACCAGACGACTCTCTTGATATTGGCAAATAATATTCCGCCGGTGCACATCGGACAAGGCTCCAATGTGGTGTAAATCGTAAACTTTTCACGGTTAACTTTTGCATGAAAAATTGATTTGCCTGCATTTCGGATGGCATCAATTTCAGCATGAGCTGTTGCATCTTGTTGAGTATGTACCCTGTTCCGACCTTTGGCAATGATTTGATCGTTCTCATCCACTATAACTGCTCCGACGGGGTATGTATTCTCGTCCAATGCTATTGCTGCTTCTTCCAAGGCTAACTCCAAATAATATCTATCTCGATCAATGTTCATCAGTCACGACCTCTCTAGAGACAATGGTTTGTTTGAAAATGGAAAATATTGATAACCCCAGTTTATCATAGGTAGTTTCTGTTGAGAACAGGTAGCTTTATCAGCGTAAGTGGGGCTGTCCCCGTTCGTGTAACGTTTACTACACTCTATAAAAAAACAACCGGCAGCTGCCGGCTGTTTTTTCACATATTTAGCTATTCTGGGCATTCATTGCTTCCATTTCTTCCTTACTCGGACCATAGACGCCAGGAACCTTCAAATCAGCCTGTCTCATCAGTACCGTCAGCTGTCCACGGTGGTGGGCCTGATGTTGAATGAGCAAGCGGAGGACAGATTGAACCGTCATCTCCATGCCGAAAAGGTTCACTTTTTCATTCATCTTCTCATCTGAAACCTGTTCCGTTACTGCCTCTTTCAAGCGATCGCTCACCAATTTGTATGTATCACTGATTTCTGCAGCAGATGTTGGTGCCGCTTTGCGAAGATCAGGCACCTCGAAGGTGATTCCAACCTGAGCAGGGAAGTAATAAGTGGCACCTGTGATATGCCAGGCAACGCTTCCGATGCTGTACAAATCTTGCGCAACTTCCTGTGTCAACGACTCATCTGTCAGTGCATTGAAGACCTTTTGGGTAACGGCTGCTTCTTGATCCCATTCTCTTAGGAAATCATTTACGGATGTGAACATGGTCATTTCCTCCTTCATTATAAAAGAACTGTTACTCCCCATTATTGTATCATGCTTTCCTGTTGATTAAGTAGCAAAGAGACCTGATGCGTTCCTGGGGGAGCGCTCCACTTGTACCGTAAAGGATTTGAACATGCTATAGTTAGTGAAAAAGGTAGAGGTGAGTCTTCTATGGGGAAACTGACAGCTTGGGCGAAAAAGCTGAAACGACAAATATTTGTTCTTTATTTTGCATATAAAGATGAACGTGTTCCTTGGTACGCAAAATTGTTTACGGCGTGTGTCGTCGCGTATGCGTTCAGTCCAATTGACTTGATTCCTGACTTCATTCCAGTGCTTGGGTATCTGGACGATGTAATCATTGTGCCGGTCGGGATCATGCTGGCATTGAGGATGATTCCACGTGAAGTGATTGTAGAATGTGAGGATAGGGCGGAAGAGATGTTGAAGGGGGGCAAGCCGAAGAATTGGGTCGTGGGTGCGCTGGTGATTTTGTTATGGAGTGTTTTGGTTTGTTGGGTGTTGGTGAAGGGGTACGAGTTGGTGTTCTGAGTGTATCGGTTTAGGGGATGAGTTTGGTTGGGGCTCGAACCCTATTTTGGGTTTTGATAATATAATTGGATTTTTGATAAAAAAAGTGCTGGTTTTGATAATAAATCCTGATCTTTGATAATAAGATGGCCGGTTTTGATAATAAGTAGGGGACGCAGACCTGTATAAGGGTGCTGAGTGGCTGTATTCCGTTTGTTCAGCACGTTTTTAGTCAAGAACCAAGCGTTTTTAAGTTAAAAAATGCATTTTACTAACTTTTAAGGTGTTTTTTCACACATAAAATGTGCAAGTCCGAGTTCCATCTCAATAAAAAAGGAGAAACCACCTCACATTAGTGGTCTCTCCTTTTCACATTTACCCTGTCTTAACCGCAGACTCTTCAGGTACCTGCTCCACTTTTTAATAAAGAACGAGAGTACGAGACGGATGACGCCGATGATCATGATAGCGAAATAGGTGTCGCCGATTCTTGGCTGGAGGCTTCCATGATCAGTGGGCCTTCGACTGTCCTGGGGGTCCGCCTGTCTTCATGCTCTGCAGGTGATCTATCGTCTGGTTGGTCATGATGGTCATGATCAGGGGGTGCCGATTGCACCCGCGACTTGTCTTGCCGTGTTGGATATGGCTGCTTAACTAAGAGTTTTTAATAGTAATCTCTACATTTATATTTGTAAAAAACGACAATCACTTTTTCCTTTCTTTCATCGTAACATTCTCTCTTCGTACCGCCTCGATCATTTCTTTCACCACTTCATCATGAGAGTCGCTGCCCCTTTTAGGAAGAAAGAACATAAGGGGATTAAGACTTCTTCCCTTATAAAAGAGATAATTGTTCGGTGTGGACACGACGATGAATGCATCGGTGATTGGAACCCTTTTCTGATCTTCACCAAGAACAAAGTCACCCTTTTCCTTATCAACTCCTACAAGCAGGTGGGTTGCACCACTTTTCGTGAATTTCCAATACAATTTTGTTCCGATGATCTTTTCAAGTAGTTTCATGAGCAAGTGGGCAAGGATGAGGAAGATACCCGCTGCGATCATCATGTCTATGAATGATTCTTTGTTGAGTTGATGGAGTTGAGCGGCTGTTTCTGCTACTTTTACGTTTGCAGGCCTACTTAATCGTAGGTAATTTATGAAGTACACAATCGGAACGGAGATCATCACAAACCAATAGGCGATTCTGAAAGCTGATAGATTTCTCATAACCTCCATACAATCTTTTAAAGTCACTTGAATTTTGGTTTGAGCTATGTTGTTATTCACTTTACTTTCCTCCAATCTATCCTATCAAAATCATAGCATAGTGTTCGGATGATTTCTGTTCACATCGGTATGCTTTATGATTTTTATTTAGATAAGAGGATAGTAGAATGTATAAATAGAATATAGGTAGATAATGAGAATCATTTAGACGTTTCAACATACAAGCGGAGGTGAAGGGATGATTCATTATAAAGGGTCACCCATGTTAGAAACAAAAAGGCTTTTCCTAAGAAAAATGGAAATGAATGATGCAGATCGAATGTTTGATTACATATTCTCCGATACACGCGTCATGGATCATCTAATCAAAGGCCCACATCAATCGATTTCCGAGACGAAAGCTCGACTGACTGAAATCACGCAGCAATATGAGAGCGATACGTTTTGTTATTGGGGGATGGTCCTGAAAGAAAGCGGTGAATTAATCGGAACGATCGACCTATTCAATTTCGATGATGACACTGAGAATTGTGAGGTTGGATACGACATTGGCTATCAATGGTGGAACCAGGGATACGGAACAGAAGCATTACAGGCAATCGTTGAGTTTGCGTTTCGTATGATGAACATTCATAAGATCTCTGCAACTCATGGGATGGATAATCCTGCTTCTGGCAAGCTGATGGAAAAGGTAGGGATGAAGCGAGAAGGGATCATTAGACATATGATTCGGAAAGATGGCCAATATAAGGATTGTGGCATTTATGGGATTCTGCAAGAGGAATATGTTGAAAGGAACGCTGGGTCATACATCGTAAATGATTTGAGTTAGAGATTTTTTTTGAAGTGTTTGGTTTAGAGATAGCTCGTTACACTCAGTAATAAGGGTAGAGGGCGAAAATCGATAATAAAAAGGAGATATCGATAAGAACCGGAATCATTTGACTATAAAAAAAGAAAGTTGATAAAAGAGTCGCCCTACATTTCCAGAATTGATAATAAATCGTTCATTTTCGATAATAAATCGTTCGATCTCGATAATAAACGTAAAGATTTCGATAATAAAGGGGGTGGTGAGTGGTTTTAGATCATGGATTTTGCCTTATTTGGTTTAAAACCATTAGAAATTACCGGCTTGCTTCTTGAATCAGTTTGAAAAAAAGCTACTATCAATCGAAAAGATAAAAAAACAGCCATTTTTATTCGAAACGGCTGTTTTAGATCCTTACATCGAAACACCTTCAACGATGCGACAACATCTTCCTAATCATTCGAATTTGCCCTCTATGATTAATCTCGTCTTCAAATACGTGGAACCAGATGAAATAGTGATTCGATGGGTGGTTATCCCATCGTCTATCTTCATACAACCAATCATCATTCAGAGTAGCAAATTCCTTCAAGGTCCTGCTTCGAACTTCTTCTAGTTTGCCAAGATAGAATTCTAATGGAAATCCTTTGATGTGAGCCCTTCCTTTATCTCCAAGGCTGTAGGGTGCACCCCATTCTTCCATCTCTTGTACATTTGGTCGCCTGCCGTCAAAGATCTCGATTTGAAACCCCTTTTCAACAGCGGCCATATGGTATAACAGCGCGCCGATACTGTTCCCGTCCTTACTAGGTAAATAATCTAATTCGGCCGTGGTTAATCCATTTACTGCTTCTAACGTCGTTTGTCTGGCGTAGTTCATTTGTGAGACTAGATGTCCCAGTTGAGGACTGAATCCCCTTAATGTTTCTATTTTATATTCCATGAAAGTTGCACCTCATTTGCTGAAGAATCTGATCATCTTTTAATAAAAAACAGCCTCATTTTCATAGAGCCAGTTCCGTTTCGGAGAACAAAATTGAAAATTGGCCATTATGGTCTGGATTTAACCCGGTAATAACAGCACTGTTCATTCAACCACTTTAAATTCATCCCCATTCTCGTTAACCACCGTCAGCTCGCCCTTAATCTCATCAATCCCTATTAGAATATAAGGGTTCGCTTCATCTGAGTTCTGACTTATTTCCTCAACTGATATGGTTGTATTGTTTTCAGAAACGTCTGCCTCTACAAACTTCAAGGCTTTATCGATTGATCCAGATGAAACCACGACCATCTTACTTCCTTCGGAGATTGTAAACACCCGATATCCCCGGAGATCCGCTTCGTTAGTCTGTAGTTGTTCTACATAATTCTTCACACTGCTAACTTCGGATAGCCGATCCTTCTCCAACACCCAAGTATGACTAGTAATACTGCAAGCACTCAACAGGAGCATAAGAATCAGTAAAAATACGTTCTTCATCTTTTATCATCCACCTTTTTCTATTTGTAAAATGGTTATGTAGTGAGTACCTATGGTAGTGGGGAGTTGGACTATGAGTGAAAAAGATTCGTGCATCAGTTTTTTAAGTCCTGGTCATGCCCCCGATTTTCACTCAGGATCTTAGAAATATAAATAAATCCATAAATCGTCACTCCAGTAAGTGTCCAGCTCAAGATCTGCCTTAGGATCAACCCTTTATCAAACGCCTCAACTCCGTATTCGGAAATGAGCCACACTTTGATCGAGGCCAGTAGGATGTCTCTGAAGGCGAAACCGAATGTGATGAGTTTGAATAGGTTCAGGATCCTTTTTTGATAAAAGATGGTTCGCATTTCTTTTCGGTCGTAGCCTTGCATTTCAACGAAGTCCAGGGCAAAGAATAACGTGATAGGTCGGTTGAAAAGGATGGTCAGAATGAAAAATAAGCCGATTCCGTAAGAGTAATAGACATTATTCCATAATAGATTCAGAGCGGAACCGGATAGGACATCGACCAAGGTGCCGGCAAGCAGGGTGCCGATCATGAAGAGGCCGAAGAGGTTGACCTTCTTCAATAGAATGAACCGGATCACACTGTAGATGATTCCCGGTACCGAAGACAGTAGCATCGCATAGTAATCCCCGATATAATCACGGCTGATATTCCAGATGACGATGGGGAAGATGAGGTAAAAGATGATGTCGCCGAGGACGATGTTTTTTTGCATGTTAGTTCTCCTTTAAGTAAGTATAGTGTGTTAAACGTGAACGGCAGTTTTTTGGAAAAATGCACGAGTCAGCCGCGCCATGGCCTCCGGCTGTTCGAGGATCGTCCAGTGTCCGCTTTCCTTAACTTCCACCACTTCAGCGTGGGGGAGATGGTTCAAAAATTCATTCTTCATATGATGAGGTGAGAGGATGTCATGTGAGCCTTGGGCAATCATGATCGGGATCCTGCTTAACGTGTTCACATGGGGAAGGAGGTTATATGATGCTTCGATATCCTTCGAGATTTTGTTAAGGACCACATCATTGAAGGGAATGGGCTTTTTCTTTGATAACGTGCCTTGAGAGTAGACATAGTAAGGGTCCAACAGGGTTTGGAACTGGTTGGTGCGATTGATACCCAACGTATGTAGTAGGCCGTTTGTATAGAAACTTACTTTCTTAAAGACACCGAGCTTGTTTAACAGTTCTGTTTTAAACGAAGCATATGCTTCGTTCGTCAGGCCGATGGCAGCGGTCAGCAGGAGTCTGCTAACATGATTTGGGTATGTGGCTGCATACGAGAGTGCCAGCATACTGCCCCATGACTCTCCGAAAAGCTGGAAGTAATCGAGACATAAAGCTCTTCTCAAAGCTTCGAGGGTCTCGACTTCATCCTTGATGGAATACTCGCCGCTTTCAACTTGTTCCGACCTCCCGCATCCACTTTGATCATAGAGGATGACGGTGTAATGATTAGCGAGCCTCTCCGCGAAAGGAAGGAAAAATTCATGGCTGCCACCGGGTCCGCCGTGGAGGAACACAATCGGGTCGCCGGTTCCGAAACTTTTCACATAGATTGATTTACCGTTTAGGGTTAGGTGTTTTTCCACTGTAACCATCCTTTCATTAACTACAAACCTCAGCTACTCCCAACTCCCCGCATAATCTTCCCTCACCCAATACGTAAGGGTCCCATCCGTATTGACTTTGTATCTTAAATCCGCTTTCTGTAGCCCCTCAATCATCAAGGGCTGCAGCTGACTCAGTTTCATATTGCTTTCTTGTATGTAGGTGGACAATATTTCAGGGTGATACGTTTTTGAGAGCGATGAAGAAACGAGATAGTCGACGGCAGCCTGCTTGATGACGTAGAGTTCCATCGTTTTCTTGTGGAGTTCGTTGAAATCGCGCGGCGGCTCTAGGTCCATAAGGTTCAGGTAGTTTTGTTGCAACATGAGGTCGGTCTCGTTGATGTCCAGGGTGAGTCCAGTCAGGTTGCCGTTTGCTTCATTTACTTTTGTGATCAATTGCTTGAAGCTTTGGTCGCTTGAACTGAAATATTGTTCCCGTTCCTGCAGGTAGCTTCTTATTTGTTGGTCATGATGAATGGTCAGTTCATTGTAAATCTTCATCGGCAGGCCGCTTGCAAAGAGGGCGAGTAAGATGAAACCGATGGCTCCCCACGACCACTTTTGAGGTGCCTTCCTTTTTCGGACGGGCCTGTAGATGTCGTCATAGGAGGGATCTCTTTGTTGATTAAGTAAGATCATTTGTTTCCTGAAATTCTTTTGAGCAGGTGTTGCCATTTCGTTCCCTCGATTCATTCTTTTTCTAGTAAAATACCCCTTTTATGTTACCATATTATTACAAGTTAATGACCTATAAATTTGGTAACGGGGAGTAAAATATGAATCATTTCAATCTCATGCAATTTTTTGAAGGGTATGTGCGGAATTATAGAAGGTTGAATTTATCCGTCAATCACAATGTATCGATGTTCACGAACAGGGAGATCGACTATTTTGCCAGTTTAGGAGAGATGCTTGGCTACGAGGTGTTTATCGAAGATCGTAAAATGGATTATGCGATGGGGCGGTCCCGTCCGATGGATTTGTCGTGGTGGAAGTGGGATAAGAGGGTCAGTGAGGTTGAATATGTATCGTTGGATCTCCACCTGGAAAGGGAAAGTCAGTGGGGGAAAGACGTTGAGACAATTGAGAAGTTGTTTTCGGAGACCGATGAGGGATGTCTACCTAAACATGTAATCGGTATACAATACATAGAATCACAAGAACGAATGGAGTTTTTAAACAAGCTGGTCGTGGAGAAGAATCGTCTTCAGCAATCGCATGTGTTGATGGTTTACAGGTATGAGGATCCTGGTACGGGAATGCAGAAAGTGAGTGCATGCTGGTTTACGCCAGATGGGAAGAGAGAAGAGCGGCATGCGTTTTGTAAAGTGGATGAGTCTGGGTATTGGTTTATGTGTTTTGAGGAGGAAATCAATTAAGGAGGAGTAGAAGTGGGTAACTATTTTGTTCCATCAAAAGGTGTAGATTCTTGGAGAGAGTTAGTAGCCGATCCTACAAAACAATGGAAACCCCATTATTCAGCATATGAGTTAGCGAAGTGTTGGGAGGAAGCTGAAAACATTCCGGCAAATGTGAAAAGTGTGTTGGAGAATAGTCATAACTCAATATTTAATGAGTTGGAGATACTTTATGGCTTTCCTGAATATAAAGTCAAGATTCCGGGAGGCGGCGGGTCTTCCCAGAATGATTTATACTTACTTGCAAAGTCTGGTGCCGAATTGCTGACGATTATGGTTGAAGGAAAGGCATCAGAGCCTTTTGGAAAAGAAGTAAGGGCTTGGATAGGTCAAAACCCAAGTGAAGGAAAAAAAGAAAGACTAAAGTCATTATTGGAATTGCTGAATCTAAATGAAGAAGATGCATTAGATAAGAGATATCAATTATTTCATAGAACGGCTTCGGCCATGCTAGAAGCTAAAAAAGTAAACGCCAAACATGCTCTGGTTTTAATCCACTCTTTTAGTGCAGATGCGAAATGGTTTCAGGATTATCAATCTTTCGTCGAGATGTTTGGTATCACACCAGAAAAAGAAACAGTCGTCGGACCTGTAATGCAAAGCGGAGTAAATTTATATTTTGGATGGGTCACAGAGAGATTACCGGAAAAAACCAAAAAATATTTTTACAGCTTGTTTAAAACAGACAAAGCCAAAAGGCTCGCTGAAGAAATCGATGATTACCTTTACAATGGTAGTCCCTATAAATACGAAGTAGAAGACTACCATGATCGTGAAAACAATGGGGTCAGAACGGATTGTATCGGATATATAAGTAAAAAGGGTTCATACAAATTTGCAACCACCACTTCTAAAAGGGGAACATGTTTTGTCCTGCATTTAGGGAAAAAGCTCCATACACACACCGCAAAAACGATGCAGAGAGAACTTGATGAGTTGCTTGGTCACGCATTTGAAGACTCCCATTCTGGAAGGCCAACTCCTGGTGAAGTTTACATTAAGTTGGAGTGGGTTGATTCTTTAGAACAGATAAAGAGATTTATTGATGAGGCTTATAAACTGCGTATTAAAAAGTAGTATTCTTACTTCATAATGATTAGAGCTGGTACTTCACTACTGAGAGTGATTTCAGCTCCTTTAATTTGCGATATTTGGGGTCTAACCTAGAACATCCAGAAATCACCTTATATTAGATCTCCCATGAGGGAACAGTAAAATGAGGTGGTTTTATGAGTTCGTTTATTGGATTAACGTTAGCAGCTCTTCTCTGGATTCAGCCCATAATAGCAGGAGCAGAGATAAAAGGATATGAACGTGTAAGTGGGAACGATGAAGAAAATATTAGCTTGTATGCTAAAAAGATGGATGATTTATATAGGGACTTCAAAATTGATATCAAAGGAGTAATGTATTCACAACCTTTTTGGGCTAGCGTTACGAATCCTTCATATGCGCCACAAATCATTTGCAAAGACATAAACAATGATCATAAAAGAGAGCTAATCATAGTCTTAACTAAAGGATACGGAACGGGTGTATTATGGGAGGATGTGCATGTTTTTGATACAAGTACAACATCTTTAAACGAAGTGATTGTTGATCATCCTTTAGCCATCATACATAAAAATGTAAAAACGAAGTTAACGCCTAAAGAAGCAAACGTCATTGTAGGTGACAAAAGCTACTCAGTCGATATCACACCTTTAAAAATCAAACAACAGAACTTGTTCGATCATGTGAGTTTCGGAAGTACTATTGACTATGAAGTAAAAGACAATCAACTAACCGTTAATGTGGGTGGACAAATATCTCCTGCCAGTTCAATTGGAAGTATCGTTATAAACTATGAATACCGGGATGATATGTATCAAGCAAAATCGATTGAATTTGAACCTTATCAATAAGAATGCGTAATGGGTGAAGGATTAACGCGCCGGGGGGCAGACCCTGAACATCTGTTGAAGAGAGCTTGGTTATCCAAGCTCCTTTTGTTATGAACTTAACGACCACTTCTCAAACGATTCAGCTATTTTAACAATTTCCTCAACCGTTAAACGTTGATCTTCATCTTCAGTTGTAATCGCCATATCGAGAAAGACACCATCTTGATCCCAAGTGAAAAATTGGGTGTTTTGATGAACACGATAAAAACCTTCAAGATCATCACCGAACTTAACAATCTTATCGTATTTAATATGGTCCTGATCCAAATCCTTCACAATAAAGAGCACAAGTTCTCTAGTAGGTTCATCATTAGAGTGATAGAGAATTTTTGGTCGTAAATAGTCTAGGTTATCTTTGTCAACATACACAATTTCATTATCTTTCACTTCGCGTTTTCCACTGTAAATCTCCTCATATTCAACATCGTGGACGTTAAAAGGAGCGTATGTTGGGAGTAAAATAGTTCTGTCATCAAACTTATTTAACTCTTCGATTTCCTTTATCTCTTTCTCTGCTAGAAATGTTTGGGTACTTGAATGCCATACCCATAACGCAATGCCGACTCCTATAACCGATACTAGTGCAATTCCTATGATCTTCTTCAACGTACCCCTCCTTATAAGATGTAGAAATATGCTTGATCCAGTCATCCCCCCGCTCGCTGCGAGGGCTCATGAGATGCTTTCATTTTGTGAGGTAAATATGCACGGATGAAAGCAGAATGATGATCCCGTTCAGAATATAAAGCCCTGTAAAGACCACCGCCAAAATGCCGGCGCCCCAACCACCCTCATCAAAAATCAAGACAAACCCTAGGGTGCCGAAAAAAATGACCGGGGTTAGCAGTAAGAAAAGGACGCCTGCCCACAAGCGTCGCTTGATCGAACCCGCGGATTTCTTGAAAGAATAAACGTTTAAAAGGACAAACACGAAGACCTCAAGGACAATCGTTAAAAATAAGCCTAAGCCGTCTGACATTTCGTCATCACCTCTGGATTGGAAAATACATACATATTAAGCTTACCATAGTGAGCCTGTCCACCGATACAAAAAATGGAAAGGATATAGGAATTTGGGGTACGTCCCTCTGTCTGTTAACGCATTAACGCGATGAGGGACGGACCCCAAAACTCTTTCGCTTTAGAAGGTTGTTAATAATCCTGCCTATTCGTGAATATGGTATTCCTTGAAGGGGGGAGGCATAGTGAAGAATTTTACAAGGTGGATAAACGGAATGTTTCGTCGTGATCCTAACGAAAAATTGACTCTGGTGATGGGCGCCCAATACGAACCTCAACCATTTGGCCAGCCCGTTGAACGAACCCACACCTTACCGACAAGGACCATTGATCCCGAAAAATATTTTCGTCCTTCGTGCATCCCCATCAAAAATACACTTCTAAAGGACTTACAATTTTTCGATCCCTATTACGATAAAAACGATACAGAAATAAAACTTCCTGCCACCTTGACGCGCACAGCTGATGAAACGATCTTAAATTACTTCAGTATTTTAAGAGAGGCAGAGAATCTCACCGAGCAGCAGACGGGCGGGTGCGGAACGGTGGGAATGGCAAAGTTGCCCTTTCCCGTTGCGTACAATTTCTTTACTGAAGATTATCGTAAAAGGGTTTCTTATCAAGACTATCTTCAATCGTTTGCTGGTATTGGACATTTGAATCTTATTAAGATGAACAGACTTCCCGATGATCAAGACTCCGTATCCTATTTCATCGAACTGGAAACCATCGAAGGTTCATCAAAAGGTGTGACTTATTTTGCTTATTATTACGGCTGTATCCAATTGAAAAAGGTCCACAACAACCTTTATAAAATCGATGGGATGAAATTATACGGAGAGGACTTCCTATGTGCAGCGTATCACCTATGGCAGCATGATGCGGAAGCGGTCGTCAGCATTATGTATGGCAACTGGTGCAAGCTGATTAAAAAACAGCTGCCAACCAAACAAGATGGTTACGTCAAGGTCATTGATTTTATCGGCAAGGATGGAGCCGATTATCGGTTTGTCTTTTATCAATTAACAAATGACACCGATGTATTGATTTCTCAATTTAAAAAGGATGCTGAAGGAGTCTGGAAACCCATCAACATCGATCCTGAAGAATGCATAACTAACTAGGCTCATAAGGCAGGGTTCGAGGGGGAGGAAGTTGAGCAGGGGAGGGGTGGTGCTGGTTGATGAAAATTTGGAACCAAAACCCAGCTCATCCGTACATAAAGGTAAGACCAAAAAACGGGAGGCACACTCATGAAAGAACTATATATAAAACAAAAGGTATTCAGTCTCAGCGGAAAATTCACGGTGAAGGATCAGGAAGAGAAGGACCGTTATTATGTAGAGGGAAGCTTCATGAAGGTTCCGAAGACGTACTCCATACTGAACACAAGCAGGGACGAAGTGGCACTCATCACGAAAAAGACGTTCAGCTTCTTACCGAAGTTCTTCGTTGAAGTGAATGGTCAAGATGTCGTAACGATCAAGAAGGCGTTCTCCTTTTTGAAAGCCCGCTACACAATCGATGCGGCAGGCATTGAAGTGCGGGGTAATTGGTGGGATATGAACTTTCAGGTGTTGCAGCATGGCGAGGTTGTAGCTGAAGTCGATAAGAAGTGGTTCAGCTGGGGCGACAGTTACAGGGTGAAGGTGCTGGATGAAGGGATGGAGACGATTGTGATTGCACTGGTGATTGCGATTGATTGTGTGAAGGCGGATGAGTCGAGTTCTTCTTCTCCGGCAACGTTTTAGTTTTAGAGTTTAATTGAAGGACGATTATTCGGGTTCTGTTCCTCGAGTGGGCTAGCGCAGGGGCTAGAGCAAGAACATGAGATGATAGCCACGAAAAAAGCTAGGGAAGTCCCCTAGCTTTTTGTTATGGCTCTGTATCTACTCTCCAACCATCCCATCTCCATCATTATCACGCATATGAGCGTACAACCAGTGGTCGCTTGTGATCGGCATCGTGAAGCCAGCTGCCTTTGCTTCTTTGATTGTCACTAGTCCATTCCCGTTCGTATCGATGCTTGAGAGATCGTGTTCTGTGTTTGAATTCGTGTTGGAGCTCTCTGAACTGGAAGGCGTACTTTCTGTTAAGCCGAGTGACTCGTTTACGTCATCAGGGTTCACATTGTCGAATGTATCAACGATGACGTTCCCTTTTAGCGTATAGGTATACTGATAGCTTGAAGGGATCTGCGTTTTCGTATTTGGATAGGTGATGACCGCTTCAAAATTAGTGGCTCCACCAGCGTCCCTGATGTTTTTTTCCATATACGCTTGATCACCGTGTCGGTTCAGCGTGCTGTCTTGAGGGGTGATATTATACGCATTCGATACCCCGCCGAGAGAGTCAGCAATGATATGCCCTTCATCCAATACCGCACTTTCGACGCCAGGAACCTTCGCCTCATCAGAGTAGTATCTGCCAGACGATGTCACCGGTTCGGAGCGGTCATCTTGTAAAATGATTTCGTCTGCAATGACGCGCACTAGCTGACCGTATTCATTTGTGAATGCCCAGTACTCACGGTCGCCGAAACCAATGTCCACGACGACATTTGCTTGGCGAACCCCAGACAAATCACCACCATCGACTTCAATGAGTTCGAATCCTGGAAAACCTTCATTACTTGTTTCAGTTGAGGCTTCATCTACGACTGCTTCCTCTGCTTCAGGCTGATCCGGAACCTCAGGAGAAGCTTCTTCCTTACTTTCCGTGGTTTCTACTTTCGGATCTGCTTCTTGATCTGAAGTGGTTGCACCTTCAACGTTGGCACAACCAACGATCACAATCGACGTTAAAAGCAAGAGCAATCCATTTAGTTTCTTCTTCATTAGTTTGACACCCCTATAAGTTGTTTCTAAATGTTCCCATTCATTGTAACGCAGATTGTTCATATCTAATTAAATTTTAACTATTCTGAAAATAAGTTGAAACCCATACAGTATGATAGGTCTAGGATTCTTTGGCCAAAAAAGAACAGACACCTTTTTCAGGTGCCGGCTCTACAATACATATGCGAATGTATTTTGATGTATACATTTGATATAGCCCTTGATTTTGTGCGCGCTGAAGGGCTTGTGAACCTAGGTGATCTGATGTAGGGGACCCGAAGTTAGTACGACTTTCTTAATATGAAAAAAAACTGTCTAAAAACATTTTACAAATGATAATGATAATTGTTATCATTTAGTATAAAGTGAGAATCGAATACGATGGGGGAATGCATGATGGGAAATACAAACTCTAGCTTGGCAAAAACGATCCGTGAACGTCGCTCGATTAAAAGCGGCTACCTTGATAAAGAAGTGACCGAGGAAACCGTCCTCGAACTCTTAGACGATGCCATTTGGGCACCGAACCACGGCCTGAGAGAGCCATGGCGATTCATCTTTGTCCCTGCAAATGAAAAGGACGGATTTGTTGAGGATCTAGTAAAAACATTTTCGCCAGATATGCAGGAAAACAGAAGGAATTATTTCAGCCAACCGGCTGCATTCCTGATCGTGGTCATGAAAGAAGATCCGAGACAAAAGCAATGGGAAGAAAATTTCGGTGCCGTCAGCTCGCTGATCCAAAATTTCCAGCTGCTTGCATGGGAACGGAAACTCGGCGTGGTCTGGAAAACGAACCCGCATATCCACGAACCAAAAGTGCGAGACCTGCTCGGCGTGGAACCTGGTGAAAAGATTGCTGGATTCCTGCATATGGGCTATTTTGACAAAGTACCACCAGGGCGCGGGCGGACTTCAGCTGCGGAGAAGTTTACGGTTTATAAGAAGTGAGGGTTGAATTGAAAATTGCTTTGTGTGGTTTGATGGCGATCCCTAAATTAAAAGGGTAGGCTTGCAGCATAATAAAAATGATATGGTAGAGAAACAGGTAATAGGTATATTTAATGAGGTAATGAAAAAAGCAGGAGTTTACTCAAGAAGCGAGCTCCTGCTTTTTCTCTTTGCCAACTTTATAACTTCCTTCACATCAGAACCCCTGTAAATAGAGGTCCTTCTATTATGATCGGTAACATAAATCTCCCCGTATTCCTGTTCACGGGTAAAACCGAGAATCATAAAGTTGTATGATTGCTTGTCTTTGAATAGGATCAGTTCTTGTTTTTTGATCATAATCCCTCCGTTTAACAAATATTTGACTATGTATGTTAATAATCATCAGAAGGCATATCATTATGAACATCTAGAAGAAGGCGATCTATACTGATTTCTGCTTTTGTTAGGATGTAAGTCAGTGTTTTACATGTAGGAGATCTTTCTCCACGCTCGATTCGCCCGACCCCTTTTTCAGACAAACCAATCGTTTCAGCAAAATCAGCCTGAGTCATTCCTAGCTCGAGTCTTCTCCGTTTTAGATGTTCTCCTACAAGTCTTGAAAACCGATCATTTTGTTTCTTAACCAAAGGTTTCTCCCCTTTTTAAACCATTATCAAATCGGGGGAAAACACCCACCACGCACAAGTGGTCCTTTTATTCCTTAATATGTAAAATGTGTATCGTTTTTTTACCAAGCATTTTATAAAAAGCCTTTCCCTTGCTGGTAACTAATTTAGATAGGTGTTTAAACATTGGATCAACAAATCGATAAGTAAAATAAGTATCTTTGATTCATCGACTCTTTATAAAAATGTTAAAATATAGTTAATACAAAAACAGGAGGTCACCAACATGCCGACCTACAACAAGCTAGTCAGAGATAAAATCCCTGAAATCATAGAGAGTAATAGTAAGAATTTTTCAATAAAGTTCCTTAACGATGAAGACTACATAAAGTACTTAAGAGAAAAAGCTTATGAGGAATTGGATGAGTACTGTGCTGCCGAAACGGATAGAGAAGCAGTGGAAGAGCTTGCTGATCTGTTAGAGGTTATGCGGGCTGTGGCAAAGCATCATGGGACTTCTATAGAAGAAGTGGAAGCAGTGAGGAAAGATAAGGCTGATAAGCGTGGGGGATTTGAGGAGAAGGTGTTTCTGATTGGGGTAGAGGATTAATTCCATTGAATATGTAACTCTTCTATTATATAGGAAAAAATAAATTTCTTAGCAAGGTGGAAATCAATGAACAGCGCTGAATTAAAAGATAGAATCAACAACCTGTCCATATGGAAAAAAGGGGATCAGAGAGCCCCGCATAAACCTTTATTAATTCTATTTGCATTGGGGCAGCTTCAAGCTGACAAACCTAGATTCATAAGTTATGAAGTTACAAGGGAGAAGCTGACAGAGTTGCTGAGGGAATTCGGTCCTCTTAGGAAATCCTATCACCCTGAAGAACCTTTTGTACGCTTGAGGAGAGACGGGATATGGCTTCTGGATAAAGAAGCAAATGCAAAGAGTCCAAGTAATCGTCAGTTATTGGCGGATGGAGTGGCAGGCGGATTCACCCCGGATGTTTATCAACTTCTTAAAAATGACTCGAGGCTCGTTCAGGAGGTTGCCCATACTATCTTGGATAGTCACTTTCCTGAAACAATCCACCAGGACATCCTAGATGCGGTTGGATTGGATTTTACCATCTATACCAAAAAGAAAAGAGATCCTAAATTCAGGGAGAAGATCCTCAGGGCTTATGGGTACAGTTGTGCAGTTTGTGGTTTCAATGTAAGACTCGCCCACGCACTGGTTGGGGTCGAAGCAGCCCATATTAAGTGGCACCAAGCAGGTGGTCCTGATACTGAGGAAAACGGAATAGCCTTATGTTCCTTACATCATAAGCTATTTGACAGGGGGGTGTTCACTTTGACGCCTGAGCGTAAGATGGTGGTGTCTCAAGATGCACATGGGACTCATGGGTTTGAAGAGTGGCTGATGAGGTTTAATGGTGAGGTTGTTCGGGAGCCGATTCAGTCTTACTATTATCCGGATAGTTCGTTTTTACATTGGCATGTTAGGGAGGTGTTTAAGGGCCCGCAATACGGAATTAAATAGACATAAAAAGAAGGTAAAGTTAGCGTATCTAACTTTACCTTCTTTTTTTGATTCTAAACAATGTATTTTAGCTGCTTCTCACATTCACTAACGAACTCTTTCCAGCACTGTTCCTTCTTCGCCCATTGGGTAACATTTTGCTCACCTGCAGAGTTTCGTAGGAATTCTAAAGTTGTTTGTGCAATTTCCTTAATAACGTTATCCCATTTATCTGATAGGGACTGATTGTTCCAAACTTCCTCTAGGTTAATAGAGTCGCCATATAATTTATTTAACATTGCTGTAGAGTAATAGACAACATTTGCCTTATAGCCCTTTAACCCTAATGTATTCACAACATCCTGAACTTTTCTGTTTATAATAACTCTTGCAATGAGTCTTTTAAACATAATGGAAGTAAAATCCTCTAGTTCTTTAAGTTGATTCTCACTGTTTTTTTCGTATTTCCAGTAAGACTTATTCTGTTCCATGAATTTCTTGAATGCTTCTTCTCCACCTTTACTAGAAACGTGAGGAAAGCCTTCCCAAGACATAAAGTTCTTCGCCAGGTCTACTTTATTTAAAAGTAATTCCTTGGGGAATTCTTTTTTAAATTCTGTTTGTTCTTTTCCGCGTTTTCTACGGTTTAAATCTACCATATATTGACCGCGTGCTCTTTCAAAGTACCATTTGGATTCAGCTTTTCTCTTGTCTTGTGAAGGAATCCACACCGTTCTTGAGTAATGTTCAAGAGAAGACATGAATTTTGTATTTGCTAGTAAATCTGATTGATTAATTTTATTTTGCGTATTGGCATATTTAGAAATTTTAGCTACCATTTCTTCTTCCGCTAACATTGAACTGTCACTATCAGCTGTATGAAGAATAGTTAGTTTTGTTTGGACAAATACTTCACTTAAATCTACACCATCTCTATATGCTTTATGAATTGAAGCAGTAGTCTGTCCGCCGTTAACTATTTGCCAACCTTCTAACGTTTCAATATTAAATACGTGAGAACCATTAGAAGAGGGTGTTAAATTACCAGATCGAGCAACGCTTGAAATTCCGTTATTGTATACTACGAATAAGTCTTTCTCACTTTCATTTTTCAAGGTGTCTCTAATACCTTTATTGGTAGCACCTCTCGCTTGTAAGAAGGATCTGACATTCCTTTCTACTAGTTTAGGTCCCCATTTATCATAAGCTTTTGCTAATAATTCTGCTGAAATAAAACCTATATAACAATCAAAAGTATCGTGATTCTCAATTAGGCTTTTTGGCTGTGGTACTTTCATTAATTCAAATGATTGATTAAATTCATCTTGGAAATCAATTAAAATCGTTGATGATTCTTGTTCAGAAGAGACTATCTGAAATAATCTGTCTATATCCCATACTTCGACATCTAACTGGATGTTTTTTTGTATAGTAAGTTCGATGGGTTTATTGGTTCTATAATATTTATTCGTTAAAACCGTAATGTTCAAACGTTCAATAACACTCTCTTCATTCTTTAGAAGTGAGAGTAAATCATTAATGTCATGAGATGGATCAATCGGAAGAGCATTATATTGACTAAAGAATCTTTTAGCTTTATTTGCTAATTCTTTTAAGGCTGTCATTGTGATTTCTTCTGGCTGATCCATAAACTCATCAAAATCAATAATATATAAGTTTAATTCTTTTTCATCCTCTTCATATGAGTATGCATCTACTTGTACATTTAGATTTGGCCTGTAAAATTCAACATAAATAGGAGTAGAAGGGAATTCCATATATTTTACGTACTCTTCAAGAAAGGCTTCAAACGGTGACATTTTTAATGTTTCTGTCTGTAAATCCTTCATAAAATCGTTATAAAATGATTGAAGCTCATGCTTAATTTTCAAATTACTCACCGTCCTGTTATTTTAAATATTGTTTCTGATTCAATTTTTGAAGACTCACAATGAGATAAATCAATTGAGTAAGAAATATGAGATATTCCCTTAGAGAGTGAATCTGCCGGGATCCTCGGAAACTGTGAGTCTACTTCATAAGTTTCTTCGTGTAAAACATTCATATAAAGATCTGTATATTCATCGTCATCAAAACCGGAACTTCTTAAAAGGTCGTCAAATTTAAGTGAAAGTTGAAGGGAGAACCTTCGAAAATGCTCCCTAAGTTCATCTACTAAGTCTTGAAGGGTAAGCCCTATGTTACGGCTGACTTCTAAGTAGCAAACATATAAATATATTTTTGGAACAGCCTCAGTAATATTTAATTGTTTTTCGTTAGAAATACGAATTTTCTTATTGAGCTGGTCTTTTACAGTCTTTATTTCAACACCGTGTTTATTGGTTATGAAATCGACTCTCTCGCTTAGAGGACCGCCCCAGCCTTTAAGTAAAAGAGGAGGGGTATCGGGGTTAGCTTCGATCCATTTCTTCATAAACCAAAGTTCTCCAAATAATCCACGTTGCTGATCCTCATTTAACTTTTTGAATCCACCACGTTTAAAGAAACTCTTCCATTTCTCTAGAACTTTAAAGATTACTGTAAATAGAGGTTCATCTTCTGCACGTGTTACGATATGATCAAAAACATTTTGCATTATAGTTTCAAACAAATCTCCAGTTTCAGAATCAGCTTGAATAAATTCAATAAAGTAACGGTCTTTTAAAGGTCCAAATGAATCATGGTGTTCCATTTTAATATTTAAGCCACGCCATTTGGGTAAAGACTTCAATTGTTGATCTTCCCATGGTCCATCTGGAATTTCTATAAAAAAGTATCGATTCTCTGATGCATAATCGATACCACAGAAAACTATAATGTCATCTTGAAATAATGGTATCATCGGAACCAGTTCAGATTTATCATCACTTTTTTCCATTTGGGAAAAGATGTTTTTAAATGTTTCTATAACTTCAGCTTTCATTGAAGTTCACTCTTTTCATCAATAGTTTTATTTTTTAAATAAACTTGATCGCTTATCTTATGTTCTGTAGAAGGAAAAGCAACTGCAAATGCTATAGGCACTAAGTAATCGTTGAATCCTACGCTTTGAACATTTTTAAACACATTAGCATGGGGATTTAAAGGGTAAATAAATAGCTTAGGCTTAGAAACACTGCCACTTTTTTTCTTTTCATCAAAGTATTTTTGCTTAGCAGCAACAATGGCTTTCACATCCACCCGGTCATTAGGTATTTTGTCTGCACTTGCACCACGCGTGACAGTATATGAGAGTGAAAGCGGGCCGAGGTTTACTTTCTGGTTGGTAACCTCTTGGGTTGGAATACCCTCTACTATAACGACTTTCCATGACTTTAACTCTTTGTATTCTTCAGAATTTAATAGTTTGATATATTCAATAATACTTTCAGAAGAAGATTTTGTTGAACCTTCATAGGTTTTATAGCTACTTAAAAACTCAATAACATCTTTTACGTCAACTTCAGAAGCTACATGATATTTGGTTTTTGTTTTTTTCTCTTCAACTTCTTGTGTTTTAATTTTGGAATAAACCTTATCTATTAGCTCCACTGTCGTATTCATATTATTTATAAAGGTGGATTTTTCCTTTGATAATAATCTTGTCTGATGAAGTTTATCACTATAATTCTGGTAAGCTGCTCTAACATTTTTCATTTTTAAGTTACTTGTTAACATCATTTTTGGGTGCGCTAACATTCTAACTGCATATTCGCTAGGAGATAATTTCTCGTTCTTCATCTTATCAAATTCTTCTCTCAGTTGATGCATTGCAATAGCTAAATGCTCAAAATTTGCTGCGATATCATCAGAAGTGTAAATTCTGCATAAATCTAAGTATGATTTTCTATAACCAAACCACCGGCCCATTTGCATCAGAGTATCGTACATTAATGTATTTCGGTAATAATAACTGATTGAAAGACCTTCTAGTGTGAGACCTCTGGATAACTTGTCACCGCCTACTGCGATAACATTCAACCCATCTTCTTTATACTTGTGATATTCTAATGCATCTTCGCTCTCCCCATTTAACTCCATAACACTAATTTTCAATGCTATTTTTTTCATCACTTCATAGACATCTTTCCACTCATAAGTGTCGTAATTAGTACCCATGGCGTGATTCCATTTTTGAGTTTTATTAACAAATTCATCATGATAAAGATTTTCTATTTGTTGTACATCTGAACTAGAAGAGTCATATCTAACATTATTTACAATGTTATTGAATTCTTCATCTATTACCTCTTTAAGAGATCTCTGGACAAGGGTGAATCTTGAAGTATGTATAAGCATTGAATTATGTTCATTTTCATCCCCACGTAAGTTTCTAACAGATACAGCAATTAGAAAAGAAAGTAGTGCTTCCTTTAGTTTTGGAGGGACACTATCCACTTTATAATGTTCGTCTTTTTTCTTTATGCTCTTAAATAAATTCTCATCTTCATCTCCAATATCAATAATCAAGGAGGGTCTATTGTCGTCTGCATTTTCAGCAGCGTTAAAAAACTCATCAGGACCGCAATATGCATCAGGCTTAGGAAGTCCGACTAAAAAGTCTTTTGGATATAAATCCTGTCCCTCAGAAAGAGTTTCATTGTGTGCCCCGATTAACAGATTAGCAAAAGGGGTTGCAGTGTAACCTACATAAGCCTTCTGATTAAACAACATAAGAGTTTCTCGAATCAATCGATTAATCGTTTTAGGATCTTCGCCTTTTTTCTTATCACTTGTATCAATTGAAGCTTGATCCGCCTCATCATCAATAATAATGACAGGGAGGTTAGAATCCCCAGCCTGTTTAATTAATTTAGTGAGGAGTTTAATTAAGTGTTCTAGTACATCTTTATTCTTTTTAACGACTAAAAGAGTTTTGCTTCCGCTTAAATTATATGAAAGGTTTAATGGTATTCCTGTAATGTCTTCATTCACTGTCGTGAGGGACTGAATAAAGTGCATTTCATCACTATTGACGATCGATCCAACACCCTTATTGGATTGTCCTATAACTTCATCTTCTAATCTAAGCTGTGTCTGTGCTCTTAAATCGTTATGAATACCTGATAATACAATGGCAATTTTATATCCTTCATCAAAAGCCTTATTTAAAAGGCCAGTGAAGTTGGCTGTTTTACCAGACTGAACATATCCAAGGACTAAACCGCGGACATCGAATGGATCAGTAGCTTTGGGGTTGCCCAATGACTTTAAAACTTCATCCGTAGTTTCATCTATAACATCAATAACATTTTGTTCCCAGTTTTTCTTCTGTACTAAAAATTGTTGATATCTTTGCCAGAAAAATCTATTGCCTTTGCCAGGTGTGTACCAGCCATCAGGATCCTTTATTCTGAGTACGAGAGGAGAGGATGTATAAACTATACCTCCGTCTCCAAAGTTTTTTTGGAGTTCTAGTTTCCAATTTTCAAGAATACGCTTTTCAACTCCGCTCGAGAAAAATGTATCCATAAATGTACATGTTCTTTCAAATAATTCTTGTTTAGAAATTTTTGCATCAAGTGATTTAAATAAATTATATTGAGCTTTAAATCGATTAAAATATTCTTCTTTAAGTTGATTTAACATAATTTCTCTCCTCTAATACTGTCTTAATGGTAAAACGGTTAAATCGCTCCATTGAAGGTGTCATTAAAATGATATTAATCAATTCATTGCTATCATCTGAGTCTACCAGCTGTGTATACATACCTGCCAGCTGGCTGATTAGTTCTTTATCGCTGTCAGTAATTGGCTGCATCAGTTCTTCTTCAACTTTAGGTACGATGACAATATTTGCAGGGGAGCCAAGTTCTACAAGTTTTAGGAACATTTTTAAATCTTTAAGATTTTCATCAGAAGTATTCTTCATTATCTTTTGAAGTAGGGGGTGTGAACGGTTTAATTTGAAAGCTGTACCATTCTCTACATTCTCTTGCTGCCAAGTATTTACGTTGCTTCGGATTGTAGTGTCGCCAGAATTACTTTGTGTTCTAAAGTAAAATACTTGCTTAGAAATTTCGCGTGCCTCTTTTGCAATTGCTTTTAATTGATTCTTGATGAAGTCAGGTGGGTTTACTGTAGATTTCTTTATGTCAACCTGCCATATCTCATCTGACTTATTTGTAATATCAATCCTTACTCTTGCTAATTGAGATGCTTGGTCTTTTGGGAATAAGTCAAGCCAGTTTCCAAAGTGAAGCAGTCTGTTTTCTCTATAAATATAAAATCCCTGATGATCATTCCAACCTTTTATTCCCCCAGCATTTCTGTATTCCGTTTGATTGAGATAAGAAGCATGAGGTAATATATATGTACTAACATTAATCAATCCCGAAGTATCCTTAAGTACTCTTGGCCTTAATGGATTAGTAAAGTCATGAGTAGTTAAAAAAGGATCCCAAGGTTCAACTGCGTTTCCATTAATCCTCATGCTTATTTCTCCAGAAAGTATATTGTGAAAAACAAAAGAAGTATGCTTGTATATTCTTTCAATCTTTTTATTAAAACTCTCCGGCAAAATAGGGGATTCTCCAGCTCTCATAAACCTGTCGAGTTTGTCAATAAAGACTATTGTGCCAGATGGGTTGTTTATGTCTGACATAAGTACTTTCACTTCTTCAGGTATGTTAGTGTATAGTTCCCAGTTATTGGTGTCTGAAACGTGATCCAAGTCCCAGCACCTTTCAACGATGTAATTACCTTGTTTACTGAGAACACTTAGCCGTTTACCCAATGAAAAGGCGGCTGTTTTAAGCCCCATGCCAAATCTACCTAATTCTTTGTTTTTTCGTTTATGACGGGGATCCTTAGAACCAATTGACATGGCAATTTGTATTTCTTCTATGTTCATTCCTGATCCATTATCTTTAATCTCGATATAACCATTACCATCGTTATAATCAAAATTCATGTCTATTTCTGATGCTTTAGCATCTATTGAATTATCTACAATATCAGCAATAGCTGTTCTAGCGTTATAACCTAGTGCCCGTAATGCGTTTATAACGGGGCCGGCTGAGGGTTGAGTTAAAATTGTTTTCATAACTATCTCCTTATTAAAATAACTAATCTTATATAACCATTCCGGACTATATACTTATATTGCTATTGTAGTACAAATTTCTATATATTGTTATGTTAAATTTGGAAAAGAAAAGACAGTCTCCTATTTGGAGCTGTCTATTTCTTGAATTTCATCTAAATATTCTACTAGCTGATTTGCTATAGCCTTTGCCAATAAGGGGGGAACAGCATTACCTACTTGTTGATATTGTTCATCTTTACGTCCATGAAAAATGAATGAATCTTGGAATGATTGTAGGCGAGCTGCTTCTCTTATACTTAAAGCTCTTGCCTTTGTTGGATGCTGCCACATAGATTTCCGGACATTGACTACAGTAGGGGACGGTTCATCATAGTTAAGTCTTAAGTAAACGGTATTTTGTGTTCTAGAAGCATCTTCGTAACTAGACTTTAATTCTTCTGATAAACTATGAAAGTTCTTCCCATTAGTTTTTCTGATTGCTTCAAACCTTTTCTTAATTAGGGGAGAGCTGTTTGTATTAACATGATTAAACAATAGACTCTCAGTAATATCTTCTCTAAAGTAGCCCTTAACTAGTGAAGATGCTTCCGACAATTCAACATAGATGTTCTCATTATAATTATCGAATTCCTGCTGAGGTTCAATAATTTCTAAATCACTAATTGCATCTTTCACTGTTGTAGGATTATCAGTAAGTGGCTCCGGAAGTTTTATATTAATCTCTTTGGACCGGACTCCCATCATTATAAATCTCTTTCTTCTCTGAGGTACCTTATAGTTAGATGAGTCCAGGACTCCAGGTTCTACTTTATACCCAAAGCATTCAAATACTTTTTTTAGATATTTTACAACATTATATGAATACACTACTGCTTCAACTCTTACATATTTATTAGCTTCATAATCAGCTACAAGTTTGAGGCATTCAATCTCTTCATCTTTTAATTCCTGACACCTAGTTAAGAATCGATTGTATTCATTAAACGTAATTAAGTGCTGTATTTTTTGTTCTGAAGTTACAGGATCTAATAATAATTCAGTTAACAATTTGTTTAAGTCAGAAATAATATTTTTTACAAGAATATCTTGAGAGTCATAATTTTCTAATTCAGATAATATACATTCTACTTCATTTTTTTCTGCATTGTTTTTTAGGCTGATAATGTTTGACTTTTGATATCTGCGCTGAAATGTACGCAACCTTGTTAGTAATTCTTTCTTTTGAATAATAGGGTGTGGGACTTCATTCAAAGTTTTATACTTAACAAATAGACTCTTCGGCAAAGTCTCTGAAACAATTAATTCAATACGATCTTGGGAATAAATTTTTTCCTCTTTAGAGATTTCATTAAGATGTTTTAAAGAGCTATAATCCTTGGACTTTTCAGAGTTTTCCTTGGTCACAAAAAATTTATGAGTATCAGAGTTCATTGTTTTAACATTCTCCATAACAAAACCAATCGGACGTATTTCATCTATGGCTCTAACAAATTCTTTTACCAGCTGGTTATTTCCAGAAATCAAATAATTTTTTTGCCTGTTTGCGTTGGAAAATCCTTGGCAAGGGGGACCTCCAACTATAACAGTGTCATTTATGTTTAAGTTTAATTTAGACTTCAAAGATAAAAAATCTATCTTTGTTATGTCACTTATTCCATTTTCATCTGCATCAAGAATTAGATTTTCCCCATGATTACATTCAAATGTTTCACGGGCAGCTCTATTTATTTCTACAGCGCCAACCACTTTAAATCTTTCTGTTTGTTCAAATCCGTTACTAAGTCCTCCTGCACCGGCAAAGAGGTCAATTAATTTATAAGTTAATTTTTTCATGGCAAACACTTCCCACAACTTCTTATTTAATAAGCAGCATAGCTTACTTTTTTTATTAAAGCAACTATTAATTTTATACTTAATAATAAGACGATGTCTACCTTTACTTTTGTTAATGGAAAATAACAGGAATCCGGGCATATTAAATATAGTCAAGGATTTCCTTCAAAGTTAGGTTATATTTCTCTTAGTATTTATTCTCCAATAATTGAGTACTAAAGTTCTTCTGCGAGAAGAACTTTTCATCTTCAAGTCTCTTACATTTTTTTTAGCAGGTTTGTATATTGCGTAATCTATTACATGCACTTTCTATTCCACTGTCTTATTGTAATGGTCTATTCACTTAGGACATCTAACTTGTTAATTTAATAAAATAAATACCCATACATATTTTATTAACCGTTTAGTGAAGAATATGTATAAGTCTTATTCTCTTGGACGAATATTTTCATTTACTTAGTAGAATTTGAAGTCTAAAGATAAATATAAACTTTTATTCAGAACCAAAAAATGAATGGTAACATCTCTAGATTCAAGCAATTCATTGTAGTAAAATATGTTACATAAATGTAATACTTTGATAAATAAAGCAAGTTAACAGATCATTCACTTAACAAATACAAATCTGATTAATTTACATAGCTTTGTTATATGAAAGAAATAATTTAAAACAGTTTCTTATATAGGAATTAGGAGGAAAACAATTGTATTTTTCATCAAGAGCAATAAATGAGTTTTATCCCGAGTTAAAATCTGCTAGTGAAGGAAAAATTAACTTGGAAAGGACATCTTCACTAGTATATTTCTTAGCAACGGACATTGTGGAAAAAAGGTCCAATGAAGAAGTTGTTGACGTTCAAAAGGGTTCACCTTTAAGGAATATGTTCAGTAGCGTTGTGTCCGATATATTAACATTTGGAACATTAAATAGTGAGGAACTGCAGGGTAACTACCTAGGTGAAATAACTAAAGAAGAATTGAAAAATAGAATATCCACAAAAGTTGGAAAAAACTTTTTATCTACCCAAGTTAATAGAGCTGCAGCAACTGGTGTGACTGAATATCCAACGAGACCTAAGAATTCAGCATTATTACTATTAGGAGAAGATACTGATACTGGAAGTACTAGTAGTCTTAAGAAACATCCAGATTGGCAGGAGAATTTATTTCAATATATTGGCTTTAGAATTTGTGGAGAAGATACATTCCCTTTGATTGTATTCTTATTAAAAAATATTCAACTAGATGATACAAAGTCATTGGAGGAAAGTATTAGAGAGGCTTTGTCTAACACCTTTTCTTCTGATGTTGCAAATTTCCTATTTGATAATGCAGACATCCCTGATTTAGAAGAGGATTACTTTAGTGAGAACTCTTTTAGAATAGAAGATTTAGATGAAAGTCTATTTAGGGACTTTTCCCTAGAGGATGAAACAGGGCAAGAGGAAGACGACATTACAGAAACTGGGGAAAGTGAATCATTTGACGAAATTACCATTCCGAAAGACAAACCACGAAATAAAATTATCTATGGTGCCCCAGGAACTGGGAAGAGTTTTGCATTAAAAACAGAAATAGATAACACTTTTAAAAGTGAAGAACTTGTTGAGAGAATAACTTTTTACCAGAATTATTCTTACAATCAATTTATCGGTTCATATAAACCTGTACCTTTATATCGGGAAGTAGATGAACCTATATATTCTTCAGATAAAGTCAAACATCCAGGCAAGAATTTCGAACCCATTATAGATTATCAATTTGTGCCCGGTCCTTTCATTTCAACTTTAGTTAAAGCATTGAAGAATCCAAAATCAAGCTTCGTGTTAATTATTGAAGAAATCAATCGAGCAAATGCAGCAAGAGTCTTTGGAGATGCTTTTCAATTATTAGATAGAGATGAAGACGGCAAAAGCGAGTACGGAATAGTCTTTAATCCTGATGTTATGAACTTTCTAAGAAGTAAAGGAATAATGGATCGTGAAATAAAACTACCATCCAATTTTTTCATATGGGCAACAATGAATAGTTCTGACCAAGGTGTTAATCCAATGGATACTGCATTTAAAAGAAGATGGTCATTTGAGTATTTACCTTTAGACCAAAATGATCATAAGATGGATAGTGTTTTTGTTGAATTGCCGTTTATGGAAGGAGAAAAGGTTTCTTGGAATAAATTGAGGACGACTATTAATGACCATATTAAAGATTTTGTCTCAGAAGATAAATTGTTAGGTCCATTCTTTTTAAAGGCTCATGAGTTAAATAATATTGATACTTTCAAAAATAAGTTACTTTTGTACTTGCGAGATGATGTACTTAGGTACAATCATAATAAGTTATTCAGAAAAAAGAATTTTTCAGATATCGTAAGGGATTTCGATGACAAAAAAAATATATTCATTTTTTCTGAAGATGACCTGAGAAGTGAAGATTAGTTGAAGACGTATTACTTTATTGAACAGAAGTATTATTCAGTAACATTTTTAGAAAAGTATTTCGAAAGTGAATTTATTGAGACCTTAAAAAAGAAGAAAATATGCATTGAAGTTGAAAAGGGAAAATTATCGTTTCATTTTGTTGGAATGTTAAATTACCTACACAATGTTTATTTTATTTTTCCTAAGTATGTAAAACCATCTAAAACAAGAGAGGATATGGAACGGAAAGCTCAGTTAATTATTAACGTCATTCAAAAATATGCTTCAAAACCATTAGTTAACCATGATCAAATGGATTTTCTTTCAGATAATCTGTTAAATGAAGAGGTAAGTTCTTTCGCTTTATCTAAATTCATTATAGAAGATTATCTTCTTAACGGTTTTTATACAGTAAGCAAAGAGATAATTGAATTGAATGGTGACGGTGAAATCTTGTGGGGAGAAACCGTGGATGAACTTAACCCAACAATTATTAATGGTTCACCTTATTACTTTGATGTTTTAACTCATAACGATCTTAGTGACTTAAACCACTTGATTATAAAGGTACATCAATGGGTAGTTAATTATTGTTACGAGTTGTACAAGAATTGGTTAGGCTATTCTCATATAGAAATTGAACCATTAGATCTGGATCTTGAAGACCTAGGTGCAGTAGATTATTTAGTGAATGTGATAGATAGAGAATTAAACCTTACTTTTATTGACCATAGAATAAAGTTACTAAAAGCTATTAAGGCGGTTTTGTTAAACACCTCAGAACACAAAATGAACCAAATAGATGCTTATGGCACAAAATACTTTGAACACATCTGGGAAAAAATCTGCAGTGAACTTTTTGATAATAAGTTTAAGTTGTATGAAAACTCTTTACCAAGACCAAGTTGGAGTTCTTATCCAGCAGGGGACATAGTAGAAAAGGATACATTCAAGCCTGATGTGATTTCTACTTACAAGTTGGAAGAAACTGAATATTTCTTGATATTAGATGCAAAGTATTATAATATCCGCTTCGATAATGGTAAAGTTCTGGGGAATCCATCTGTAAATGATGTGGCAAAACAACTGCTTTACGAGAAAGGACTACAAACAGAAAGTATTGGAAAGAAGGTTCGTAATTACTTTCTATTCCCTACAGATTCTAACTCCAAAAATACATTTGATATCTTCGGAAAAGTAACGTTAGATTTTATTAGTGAAGAACCAGTTAAATTGGTTTACCTCTCCGATGAAAGAGTTTATAATAGATATTTAAATAATTTTATATTCACTGCTGATGATTATAATGAATTAGAAAAGAAATCATTTCCAGATATATAGTAGGTTCCTATAAAATTACAGTAAACATTGATTATTTCTGATCAATTTGGAGTGGATTAATTTGAAGAATAAACAATTAAAGGTAGTTTCTTTATTTAGTGGCTGCGGTGGATTAGATTTGGGTTTAGAGCAAGCAGGCATGGATGTGGTATGGGCAAATGATGTCGATCATACTGCAGTTGAAACATACCGTTTTAATATGAAAAACTCCACGGTTATTGAAGGAGATATTAAAAAAATAGATGTGGATGAAATTCCTGATTGTGATGTATTGGCAGCAGGCTTCCCTTGCCAACCTTTTTCTAGTGCAGGCTCAAGGAAAGGTGTTACTGACGAAAGAGGGACTCTATTTGAAGAAGCGATTAGAGTTATCGAAGCTAAAAAGCCGTTGGTCGTTATCTTTGAAAATGTTAGAGGTATTCTTTCTACAAAAAATTTAGATGGATCATTATTGCTAGATTCTATTGTGAAAACATTAGATGACATTGAACCTGGATATGTTGTAAATTACAAACTAATTAGATCTAGTGATTATGGTGTACCTCAACAAAGATACCGTGTGATATTTGTTGGTATAAGAAAAGATTTAGAATTCGAGTATGAATTCCCATTACCAACCAATAGCCAAGAAGATTTGGAACTTACAGTTGGAGCTGCAATAAAAGATGTAGAGAACTTGCCAAACCAAAATGATGTTTGGGAATTTTCTCCTCAATCAAAGAAATTAATCCCTTTCATAAATGAAGGAGGATCTTGGAAGGACATTCCATATGATAAGCTTCCGCCGAGATTAAAAAAAATTCGGGATAATATGAAGAAGTATAGGGCACCAAATTTTTATCGTAGATTTTCTAGAAATGAAATTAATGGTACTATTACTGCTGCAGCCACTCCTGAAAACTGTGGTATCATACACCCAACTGAAAATAGAAGATATTCTGTAAGAGAGATTGCAAGAATTCAATCTTTTCCTGACCATTTTGTCTTTGTAGGTAATTCGCTTGCTTCTAAGTATAAAGTAATTGGTAATGCAGTTCCTCCAAAATTAGGACAAGTTATTGGTCATTCTATAATAGAACAGCTATCTACAATTGATGTAGCAAAACTCAACAATGCATTGAATAAACATATGCAACTTGAGCTTTTTGATCATTAAATTTATTTATCTTGTTGTTTATAATCCCCACCTTTGAATAAAGGTGGGGATTTGTGTGGAGGTAAATTTTACTTGTGAGAAATTCTTTATAGTGATCGAATATTGATTTGATTTTTGGAACTGTCACATATAAGGAATTAGAATTAAAATGTAGAGCTGGGACGATTTCCGCTCTACATTTTTTTATCGCTTTTAACGTTTTGCTAAGTTGAAGGCCAAATATTTAAAACCCCGATTCATCAGAACCCCACAAAATTTACATAAATAATCAGATCCTGTAATATATAACTAGGAAAATATAACGATTTCGTAAGAAGAGGAGTAATGATGTAGACGTCAAGTTAAATTTTACAATTTTTTTGCTCTTTTTCTTTTTACACTTCTGGTGAAAAAATTGCCCCATTCATCTGGACTCTTATTTGATCCAACTCATTCACCTCTTCATTTCGTTTTATCAATTAACTATATGTAATTATTTTCAAATTTATTAACAACTGGGAATCATGAAAAGTGGGAGATAAACGGTACTGACAACAACCTAAGTTATTTTTTGTAAGGGGATGCAGATAAAGTAATAGAAGATGATAAAACGAGGGGGAGAATGCAACCTTGACCAAGAGCAATGGGCATGTCGGAAGCGAGTTCGAGGAGAAGGCGTATAAATACTTTCACAAACAAGTTTTAATATAGAGAAGTAGGTGAGTGTTTCATGTGGAATAGAAGAGATTATAAAGGATCATGTTTTTGATCTTGGATGTGTGAATGAAGAGGAGGAACTAATGGTCGAGTGTAAGTCGCATAAGTGGTCAATAGGAGGGAATGTAGACGATCTGGAATGAGGCGATGTACTGATTTCATGCTGCTCCAAGTGGCTAACGTAAGATTTTATTTGTGTTGAAGGATGATTGTGAGAGAAGGGGATTGACTCTAATAGAATATTTCAAGAAGATGTATCAGCATCTTTTCCAAACGATGTGGAAATGTGGGAGTACTGTGAAGATTCTGATTCAGTTAAGATTATTCATGGTAAATAGATCAATTGGATATTTTTAAAAGGAGAAGTTCCTTTCTGGCATCTTTCATCACCTTACGTCGATCATAACCCCTGAATGTAAAAGTCTTTGAAGTTGAATCCTTGATGTAGATTTCACCATAGTCATGACGGGATTGGAACCCCAGGATTTGGATCAGGAAGGATTCATTTTGACTAACTAACATCACATTCTTCTTAATACTCACACCTCCTTTATTGTGAGAGAGATGTAAAGCCGTGAAGGATTTTCTCCTTATTTCAGGACCTTCACTTCTTCTTGCATAAGAGGATAGATGTCTTGTTTCGCATCATGGAGTAAGGTATATGGGGTCTCAAGACCTAAACCAGCTGCGATTCTAAACAGGGTATGAAGAGAGGTATTCACATTCCCCCGTTCAATATCCCCTAGATGGGTGTCATGAATCTTTGCAAGTTCTGCCATGGATTCAATCGTCAACTTCTTCAGTTTTAGTTCTTTACGAATTCGCTTACCAATAATCTGGTTTAATTGTTGTTGTATATCCATAACTCACTACCCACCTCTAAATCTATTATTCAGGTGGAAAGATCGAGAGAACACAGACTTTACACGGTATTTTCAATTAAATTTCGTTTGAAATTGGATTCGAATTGATCAGCCGTTCATTCATGTCGAATCTAAATGGTAAAATAGTAGATAATACATAAATTGGGAGGTACCGTCGTGCCAACATATAATAAGTTAGTGAGGGATAAGATTCCTCAGATTATATAGGAAAAAGGAAAGAAGTTCACAACGGATATTCTAAATGATGAAGACTATATAAAGTACTTAAAAGAGAAAAGTTATGAAGAACTGGACGAGTATTGTGCTGCTGAAACGGATGAAGAGGCACTTGAGGAGCTTGCTGATCTGTTAGAGGTTATTCAGGCTTGGCTAAGTGTCATGGTTCAACAATAGGTGAAGTGGAAGGTATACGTAAAGAGAAGGCTTAGGAGCGTGGAGGGTTTGATGAGAAGATATTATTAATAGAGGTAGAGGATTAATAGATAGGATTTACTAGTTCACATGGGAATATTTAGATTATAATTCAATGAGTTATTCATCAAATAATGTGAATATATTTTTTTGAATTTGTGTCTATTCCTAAAAGTTAAGGAAAGTGCACCATTTTTTTAGCTTGATCACTTTTTTGCAACACATGTTAACTTTTCAATCTATCTAAAATCCTTATTGACAAAAAATTTCGACTTTAAGTCTCTTACAATTTCTAGTAAAATATGATTATTACATATTTCAACAAAAAATGCGTCTTGCATTATTTTTCTTCATAGAATCAATCGGGGTGAAAAGATGGACAAAAATGAAGTATTAAAAGAACAAAGCCAATTGGATAATGTCATTAATAAGCTAGAAGATCAATCTTATTTCATTTGGGAACTATTGGACCGGAAACGAGGTCAATTAAATACCAATTCTTATAAGTCAGGAAAAAGTGATCAAGAACAATTGTCTAAAACAAAAAGTCAGCCCTATTTCGGACGTATCGATATCCATGAAGATGGTACGGATGAGACTCTGTATATTGGAAAACAAGGAGTAAGGGATAAGGATGAAAACTTGGTGGTATTAGACTGGAGAATGCCCATGGCATCAGTCTACTATAATTTTATGCCTGGTAAACCAAGACAAAACTATACCGTGTATGATGAAATACATAGAAAAAAGTCCATCAACCAAGTAGAAGTAAAGTTGAAAAGGGAGTTCACCATAAAAGATAAGAAAATTATTAAAATGCTTCAGCAAGTTGCTGAAACGAATAGCGAACTCAATACTACTTTGACTGATAAAGGCGAGGAACTGACGGTAACGGATGATTTCTTGAAAGAAATTTTAGAAAGTGGCGATACGACTGGGTACTTGAAGGAAATCATTGCGACGATTCAAAAGGAACAAGATGAAGCAATCCGCCAACCCCTAGAATGTAATGTCATGATTCAAGGCGTGGCGGGGTCAGGTAAATCTTCCATTGCCTTGCATCGACTATCCTATTTGTTATTTAATAACAAGCATTTGAAAGCTGAAGATCTACTTATCTTGGGCCCATCGAACTTATTTATCAGCTCATTCAGGGGGCTATTACCCGAATTGAATCTAGATGGTATCCGGCAATCCACTTTCCAAAATCTGATAGTCGAATATTTGAAACCATTCCTTCCACATGGGGTTCAGAAGAATTATAAGGTCTATTTTGAGGAGGTTCTCTTCAGGAAGGAAGGGACTGAGGAACAAGTAAGAACTGAATTTAAGGGTTCCGAGAGTTTCGTCAAAATCCTTGATAAATATGTCTATGAAATACAGTCCGGATACGAAAGACGTTTTGTAGCTTTACAAATATCGGATGAACGGTTACTTGTTTCTGATTTACTAAAAATCTTCGAGGGGTATGCTTATTTGCCTTTTGTAAAACAAGTACAAAAATTCATTCATCATGTTGAGACCCACTTTAAAGATATTGTTGAGAGAAAAATAAAAGACATAGTATCCAATATGGAGAGTTTTTTGAAATTTCTTGATGATGGTGGTCTATCAGGTGAAGAGAAAGAATTGGCTCGTAAGCAAGTTCATAAAGTAGGAGACTATAAGGTCAAAAAATTAAACAAGGAATTAAAGGTTTGCCTCGCAGAATGGAAAAAATCCATGGAAATCCCTGATCCTCATAGGATATACAAACAAGTCCTTTCCAGGGATGTATTGAACATGTTTAAAAAAGAAATCGGGGAAGGGATTCCCGCTCTTTTTGAGGATTATGGGTTTGAAGAAGTTACTTATTTTGATATTGCGCCAATTTTTTATATTTATTTGATGTTGTATGATCCGCCTGAAAAATTCGCCCACATTATCATTGATGAAGGTCAGGATTTAAGTTTCGTCCACTATGCGGTTTTGAAGAAGATGACAAAGACCGTTACAATTCTTGGAGATAAAGAGCAGTCAATATTCAGGGGATATGGCCAATATAATTGGAATAACCTGATGAAGTCCATTTTCAATGATAAAAAATATTTACTATTATCTCTTGATACAAGTTATCGATCAACTAAAGAAATCATCACTGTAGCCAATAAAGTGTTGGAGAATCATTATGGTGATTCCTATTATCCAATTATCCCATTGAATCGAAGTGGTCCGGAGGCTTCTTTTAACATGGTCACCTCGGGAAGGGACTTGTTAGAGAGGCTGGTTACAACAATTGAAAGTTGGAAACTTAAATACAAAAGGATTGCCGTCATTCATAAAGATGAAAAGAAGGCAATCGGATTGGCTGATTACTTAAGCAATCATTTCAATCAAGACGCGGTTTATGTAAATCCAGATCAAGAAGTCAAGCAAGGCTATGTATCGGTACTTTCGTCATATTATAGTAAGGGCATGGAGTTTGATGCAGTCATCGTCGTAAATGCGAATGAGGAGAGTTTTCCTAAAGATGAGCTGCATGCTCGATTGCTGTATGTCTTGCTCACCAGGGCCCAACAAGAGGTGAAAGTTTTTTATCGGGATACCCCATCACCATTACTGGAGGGGCTGGTTGTTGAGCGGCCACGGGTGGTTTCGGAATTTGATGATATTCTCTGATTTGAGGATTAAAAATGGAGTGAGACCATGCTGGCGTGTATGCCTGCATGGTTTCTTCTTCTTGGAAGGGTTAGCAAACTAATTCAAACATGATTTTTCCCTTTTTCTGAAAAATAACCAATTTTTATGACTATTTTGATATAATTATGTCTAAAGTAGGAATTTTGCAGAAGTTGGTGAAAATTGTGTTAGGAAAGTTTATTTCAACCTATGTTAAGGATAAAAAAGGTAGTAAAGCAGAGCATCTCGTATGGGACGCAGTTAAGGCTTCTTTTCATAATAGGGAGTCTATCGCATATTTGAATTATCCTATTTTTTCTGCTGATTTCATGAGTAGGAAAGAACCTGATATCTTATTGATTGATAAAGAATTAGGGGCTATCATCATAGAAGTCAAAGGGATTACGATTGATAATCTCGTCTCCATTCAAGGTCATAAATGGCTCTATAAAGATTTTTACATAGATGAGGGGAGTCCTTATCAACAAGCGGAACAGCAAATGTATGGTCTGGTTGAACGCTTGAAAGAGCAAAGAGGATTCAATCCGAATTATTCAAAACGGATTGTAGTCGCGCTTCCTTATATTACGAGGGAAGAGTGGGAAGAGAAAGGCTTTCATTTACTGCCAAGTGCCCCTAAAGTACTATTAAAGGATGATATCCAAAATAAAAAAACCCTGGAAATAATTCAGTCCACATATTTGTCAATATCCTCGGTTCCAATGAGTACTTCAGAATGGGAATCGATGGTCGGATTTATTTCCGGTGTGGAAAAGAAGGAAAAGGATATTGGAGAAGATCTAATTAAGTACTCATACTTATATATTGCCGCCACTAAAGATAGGCTATGGGAAGATATACCTTACGTGAAAACCTTATTGGAAAAAGGTAAAAAGGTCATTATCTTGTCATCTTTTGAGAAATCGGCAACATGGTTCCCGAATGAATTTTTTTCTAAATATGAAGAGGCCTATTTGTTTCAATATTATGTAGCGAAAAAAGATTATAAAATCGATGAACCTGTCGAAGTGGTTGATGGTGAAGGTATAGATGATTTGTTTGGTCATGAGTGGTTCACACTATTCCCATCGTTCAATGAAGGGCAATACCGAATTGAACATGCAGCAGTCGATTCCAATCTGGCGATCACCGCTGGAGCCGGTACAGGGAAGACGACTGTCATGATTCAAAGGATTATGTACCTTATTTCCATGAACCCAGAACTATCGCTTAAAGATATTGTTATGATAACGTTTACACGAGATTCGGCGCAGGAAATGAAAAAAAGGTTAAAAGAGGAGCTTCTCTCGCGTTATTATATTACGAATCTACCTAAATATCTGGAATTTGCAGAAGAATTAAAGGAAATGAATATAAGCACCATTCATTCCTTTGCAAAGTCCTTGATTCAGGAACTAGGATTTGTACTGGGATTCGGTCGCAATGTAAAACTGAAGAGCTACACTATGAAGCGCAGAGGAATCGTCGAAAAAGTACTAAATGAGTATGTAGGGAATACACCTGTGGAGGCCTTAGGTTTTGATGGATTTCGCCATTATGAGCTCGTAAGGATTATTGAATCCTTTTGGGATGAAATCGAAAGTAAAGGTTTAAATATTAATCAAATTGTGTCTCTTCATTGGGGAAGTGCAAAATCAGAGCAAGACCAACATTTCAATGAACTATTTAAATATGTGTTTCCTCGTGTCGAAAAAGACTTTGATGATCTGAAGAAAGAAGAAAATTCAATCACAATAGGGGACCTTGTAAGGAAAATCAGTCAAATCAGTATGGAGAAGGCTGAATCCCTACATGAATTATCGGACAAAATGAAATTTCTTTTTGTTGATGAATTTCAGGACAGTGATGACGTGCAAATCAAACTTGTCGCCCAAATAGCACAGGTTTTGAACACAAGACTGTTTGTTGTGGGCGATATTAAGCAATCAATCTATCGATTCAGGGGAGCGGATTATACTGCATTTGAACAATTGCAAAAACAGGTGAATGAAGGTTTTCATGAAGAGCCGCTTCAAATAAACTACCGGACTTCGAAAGGGATATTGGAAAAAATCGATGGCTTTTTCCAACAATGGGCACTGGATGATCATTTGAATTATGGAGAAAAAGATAGGCTCATAGGTAATGAGCATTCCACTTTTGCTAGCAATGAATTTAAGTTAGTTAAATATAATAAATGGGCAGATGAATTAAGAGATAAATTAATGAAAGAAATTGTCCATGCTCAGGAGCTCATTAAAAAACAATCGCCTAAGTCAAAAAAGAAAAAAATTGCCCTGCTGGTAAGGACGAATAACCAGGCAAAGCGAGTACAAAAATGGTGTGAAGATTACCGTTTTGTCACAGAATTGAATGTGGGGGGAACATTTTTTAATAGCCCCGCAGTAAAAGATTTTTATACCCTTATTGAGGCACTCTTGTATCCAAACTACTCGAAAAGTGTCCTCAATGCATTGGCAACACCATTCTTTGAAGCCGATGTGTTGCTGGATAATCTTGTCCCTTTTGAGGGGGATAACAATAGAATTATGGATTACCTTAGAAAAGAACATAGCTTAAAAGAACAGTTCGAAGACTATGTAAGCCAACTCAGAATCAAGCCTGTATTTGCAGTCATCAGGAATTTCTTATCAAGGGATATACATCAGCGTCTGTATTCTATGGAACTTAAGCGTTTTGCAGAAGAGCCTGATGAAACAGAAAAGCTAAAAATCAAGCAAGGTGTAAAGCAATATCAAAAAAATCTTAACCATTTAATGAACTTGTTACATCAACAATTCGATAGCACAAATGCCACTTTATACGGGATGTTTACATGGTTGGGGATTAATATAAAAACAAACCGTAATGAGGATGAGCCCCGAGTGGAAAAAGTGGAAAGTGAAGACATCATAGAAATAGTAACCGTCCACAAGTCAAAAGGTCTTGAATACCATACAGTCATCATTCCTTTCACCGATCAAATTTTTGATTTTGAACGGGATGAAATGCTTTTTGATGACGAACGGAAAGAAGTCGGATGGTTTATCAAGAAGAGTGCAAGTCGCAATCAAAACCATAATGATTTGAACGACATGGAATCTGAAGAAATCGTAAAAGAAGAAACACGGTTGTTATATGTTGCCATGACACGTTGTAGGGAGAGACTCCTTATTTTTGTGCCAAATAAACCACTGGATCAGACATGGTCGATGCAGCTGGGCAAGTTTTATTAGGGAGGGCAGTTGATATGAATTGTAAGGTACTTACCTACAATCATCCACGAAAATTAGATGAGTTGGATGCTTTTAAACAACATGTGAATTGTTTGCACATATGTGCAACGAAAAATATGAGGGACGGTGTATTTGAACGTTATCAAAAGGGTAAAGGCCAACCTTTTATCACTGCGCCAATCATCACTTCAAGTACTTTTATCCGATTCATATTACCAGGGTGGTCCAGTGCTGAGACGAAACTAAAACAATACCTTCTACTATCAGAAGCGCTGAATAATGTTATATCGAGGGATTCCGAGTATTATTCATCTTTTAGACGTAACCAAATCGAGGTACTGGATACTATCCGATTATTGGAATTGTCAGGAGTCACACCGGATGATTTTGATGAAGAATGGAATCTGTCCGATAAAGAACAGGTTTTCATCAATGTATGGAAGGAGCTTGTAGGTCAAGGTGATTTCAGGCAAATCAGAAGAATCGGTATGTCTCCAATAAAAAAGGATATGGAGAAAAATAAAGCAACTCTATTTTCATTAATCGAACAAGAGTATGGGGACGAAGATATTGAGTTAATCAACAAAATGTTTTCACTTGATACCCTCGTTTTGCATGGGTTTTACTTCTTGACATCAGAGCAGCAACGGATTTTTCAAATGCTGAAGAAGGCGGGAGTCAACATCATCTTTCTTAATTTGTATGACGAACGTTATCCAAAAACCTTTTCCTTTATTTCTGATTTCATCAGCAAGAGGCACGGTTGGATAGATATTGATGATTGGAATAAAGGTGGCTCTTACCTTGGAGAGCCGACGATTGCAGATAAATTCTTATCAGACTTTGAAGGAAAACCCATGAAGACTTTCAGAACGCAAGATGTGCTCGTAACAGACTATGAAGATTTTTATTCATTCTTAACGGATTTTGAGCATACTCAAAGAGAAGAAGGGGAGAAGAAAACATTTATCGCACCGAATGCACAGACTCTAAACAATAGATTGGTTGAATATTATCCAGAACTATTTAAGAAAAAGAGACGCTTGCTTTCGTATCCTATCGGTCAGTATATGTTCCATTTACACCAGATGTGGGATGAACGGAGTAAATGTTTAGCAATCACTGAAAGTGGAATCTTCGAGTGTTTTTCATCAGGTTGGTTATACGACAAGGAAACTAATAAAAACGCTAGGGATTTCACAAAAGAACTTGGGGATTTACTCCCATTCTTCAAAGGTTGTGAGACTATCCATGATTGGCTGGAAAGGGCAACTCTTCTGAAGGAGATTCAAGAAGATGTTTTGTCTGTATTTGAAAACGATATCGGTAACCGCTTCCATAAAATGATGGAAAGTCCTTTTAAACGTATTTCTCATTTTTCAATGAAGGAACCTGATGTCTCACAGGTCATCAGTTTCATAGAAAAATTATTCCAAGTTGCCGGATCACTTTTCGGAGTTGGAGGAAATAGAGTTTCATTGACAGAACACTTCAAAAAATTACGCCATTTGGTATTCGATGCAAATCCCCATTTGGAAAAGGAGATTCAACAGGAAGAAAGGATTTTGGTGGAAGAGCTGAAAAAGACACTGCAAACTGCGCCGACAGTTGAAATGTTTCATATAGATGACATCAGTTCTGCGATAAGTTTGTATTTATCTGGAAATTTGAATAGTGACCATGATGAGGATATGGTTATTCGTCCGTTCATCGAAATGGATGGAGAAGCATTCAAAGAGAACAGAATCACGCATGTGACCGGTCTCGATGAAAATAGTTTACCTTATAACGAATATCAGCTCCCATGGCCGCTGAAAGAGCAGACATTCAGGGCGTTGGCAGAAATTAATATCCCGCTCTCCTTTCAAGCATTAAGAAATCGACATGTGAAAGGGATTACGAGGTACTTAATGTATAATCTCCTTCAATTCTCCCATGAAATTGAACTTTCCTGGATGGTTCAGTATGAGGATAAGGATAATCTGGATAAAGCAATTTATCTAAGTCAATTGGGATTGACTCCTAACAAGGAAAAGAACTCACTTGAAAATGATTTTTTGTATGAGCCATTGGAAAGGTCAGTCAGCAAGGAAGAACTAGATACATTCCTCGCATATCCTGTAGATGCCTTGGCTGAGTTCGAGTTCTGTCCACGTCGTTTTTACTATAGTTACATCACAGAGGAATTTAGTACGTTTGATAGTGAGTTCATACATGAATTCATGTATGGTAACCTCTTGAAGTCAGTTCAGGCACTGATCGGAAGGAAAGGTACTGAAGAAATGGTGAAGAGAGATGTAGATAAGCTTTTCCCATACTGGACGGATTTCAAGCTCAACCTCATGGCAGATGAAAATCTACGGTATTCAGATTGGGCTAGAAAGCATTATGGAGGACACCTGCCTTATGGAAAAGAAAATGAATATAGTAACCTCAGAAAATTGTTTTTATTCCCGGCACTTCAAAATCAAAATGTTGATGACGATAGTAAAGAGACTGCAAATAGAATTAAAAAACTGTATGATAAGCCGGAAACCATCATACCTGATCTAAGGGAAGAATTTGAATACCAATTGAACAACCACCCAATCCAAATGGAAGCAAAGCCAAGCATGAAGTGCCGCTTTTGTCCCCATAATGCCTTTTGCCCTGAAGCACATCATCCCGTTGATGATGAAGAAAGGAGAAAATCAGGCTGATGAGCATCTGGAGTAAGGTAGCCGATGAATGGTGTATCCAAAACGTAGTAGATAGGGAGAAAATTAATAAAACCGTTGAATATCAGATTGATAAAGTCCAATCGGTGATAAAAGAGAGTAAAGGCGTCCCGTCAGCTATGGATGCAATTTATTCGGAAGATGATGACGATGACGATGATTTTTGGTAAGGAGAATTGAATTATGACCATTGAAGCTATTGCACATGATTTAACTGAAAAGCAAAGGGAAGTAGTGGATTATGAGGGGGAGGAACTCCTTATAAAAGGCATTGCCGGAAGTGGGAAGACCACGGTCCTTTTAAACAAAGCAAGAAAAATGATTAAAAAGGACCCAGCAATAAAGATTGGCCTCTTCACTTATAATAAAACACTTAGTACTTATGCTAAATATATTGCGGAACAAATTGGACCGGATAATCTCCATGTCTATAACTTTCATAGTTGGGCATTCCAACCGTTAAGGCAGGTTGGCAATATAAAATGGGTCAAGGTTGCGAATACAAAAGATAGGAAAAGATACCTTCAACAATCAATAAAAGAGAGTTCATCCAAACAACACCGATTCATTAAAGATGATAAATTCCAAGACTTCCTTTTAGAAGAAATCTCTTGGATAAAAGGGAAGGCGATTCTGACGTCTTCAGACTATAAAGATGCTTCACGTTCAGGTCGCGGTGGGGATGTCCGTGTAACAAAAAAAGATAGGGACGTCATTTTCAGTATTTATGTAGGATATGAAGCAAACAAGAAGAAAGATGGAAGACTGGATTATGATGACTATGGATTAATGATTTATCAGAATAAAGGAAAGCTCAGTGATCAATATAAATTTGATTGCGTTATGGTGGATGAGGCTCAGGATTTACAGCAAATCCAACTTAAGTTACTCCGTTATATCGCAAAGGATAGGTTTGTCGTTGCAGCTGATAAAGGTCAGAAAATCTATAAGACATCTTTTTCTTGGAAGGAAATCGGGATAAATATCCTAGGGGGACGTACAAAGGTTCTGCAAAATTCATTCCGTTCTACGAAGCAGATCATCCAGATGGCCAACAGCTTGCAGCAGCACGACTCAATCATAGACGATGAAGAGTATGTCCAACCTGTCCTGCCGGAATATTCAGGGCCGATGCCGGATGTATTTGAATGCAGTTCCAAGAAAGAACAGGATGCGGCTGTCATTGAAACAATCAAAAAGTTGAGAAGAGAGGAACCAGAAAAAACAATTGGAATCCTCTCTAAAGAATGGAAATCGACTAAAAGGTTTTATTATAGCTTACAAGCAGAAGGAATCCCTCATGAATTCATCGAAAAAGAAAAAGGTAATGCACATACACCTGGTGTGAAACTTACCAGTTTCCATTCAGCTAAAGGCCTTGAGTTTGACTATGTCATCATCATAGATCTTATTGATGAAATAGCAGACAAAGATATTCAGGATGATGAATACCTGGAAGTAGAGCGACGTTTGCTCTATGTTTCAATAACACGAGCAAAGACATATTTGCAGCTTTATTATTACGGTAAGCCTTCCGTGTTTATTGGTGAAATTGAAGAGCAGTTTTATAATAAACATATAATTTAATGTAATGGCAATTTTGAGGGGATGGACTTCGGTATGCTTAATTTAGCATAGCGATGTACCAGTTCCCTTTTTAAAATATACCTAAAAGTTACTCATTTGAATAAGTTGCAGTTTATCTTAAATGAATGCCGAATTTAGTAGAATAATTGTAATGATTATTTATCAGACATTACAAAAAAAACATTAAAGAAATGGGGATTATCATGAACAAGTTTTGGAATTTTCCAGCAGCAACTGGTGGTATGATAAATTCCATCAATAATGCCGGAATGGAGACATTCAGGGGAAATGCTCTGGATGCGTTGACGCGTGAAATTTGCCAGAATTCCTTGGATGCAATAAAGAATCAAGAGGAACCGGTAGTTGTTGAATTCAGTAGTTTTTCTGCAGATATGGACATCTTTCCGAATAGACGGGAAATGCTTGAGATATTCAAGCAATGTGAGGACACCTGGAAGGACCGGAACCAAAAGAGTGAAGATTTCATAAAAGATGCCCTTGAAATTCTGGATAGAGAAAAAATCAATGTTCTAAGAATAAGTGATTTTAACACAAAAGGATTGGAAGGTGCTGAAGATGGGGAACTTGGTTCGCCATGGAGCTCACTTGTGAAGGAAGCGGGTTCTTCCAATAAAGGTGAAAGTTCCGGGGGAAGTTTCGGTATTGGGAAGTCGGCTCCGTTCTTGAACTCCAAGCTGCGAACATTGTTTTATTCATCTGTGGACATCACTGGTTATGAATCGCATATTGGTGTGGCCAACATCATGTCATTCAGGAAGGATAATGATCAAATCACCCTGGGGAATGGTTACTACACAAATAACGATAAATCAAAAGCCATTCCTGGCCAACTCTCTTTAGAAGAACAATTTGTAAGGGAAGAGACAGGCACTGATATATATGTAATGGCTTTTGAACCTGGCCGGCAATGGGAAAGTGAAGTCATAAAGTCGATTCTTTTTAATTTTTTCATAACGGTGTATAACCAGAAGCTCATTGTAAGAATCAATGATTTTGAAATCAATAAATCAAATATCCAAGAACTTATCTATGACTTGGAAGACAATGAAGAGAACCGGATACTTAAGAACTATTTCAATCTATTGATTTCAGAAAAGACAATCAAAATAGAATATCCTGCAAAAAAATATAAAGCCGGTATACACTTCGAGGAAGGTGAGGCGACCCTTTTTCTGTTGAATGGTGAAGATTTGAACAGAAGGGTACTTATGACAAGGAAGACCGGCATGAGGTTATTTGAACAGAAGAATATAAGTGGAAGTATCTCTTTTACAGGTCTACTGATGATAACGGGCAATCAAATGAATAATATATTCAAACAAATGGAAAACCCTGCCCACAACGAATGGTCACCGGACAGATATGAAAAAAATCCAAAGTTGGCTAACGCCATTTATTCCGATTTAAGGAAGTTCATGAGGCAATCCGTAAAAGAATACTTCCAGGAACAAGTGACAGACAGCATGGATGCTGTCGGTTTAAGTGACTTCCTCCCAAATAAAAATATGATTTCCGATACTGGAGCGAATAAAACGGAATCATTGAATTCTAAAATCAAATCACTTGTCACGAAAGAAAAAAAGGAAGAACCAAAGCGTAAAACTTCCCGAAGACGGAATAGTACTGAAGAACAGGATTTCGAAGAGCAACTTTCTGGTGAATATGGGATCACTTCCACAGGTGAAGAAGGTGGGAATGGTGACGGATCCCATGGAGAAGGTGGAAATGCAGGAGGTGGTTCAACCAATCCAGGTGGTCAGAATGAACTGAATCCTGATAGAGATGGTGATTCAGATAAGAAGAAAGAACGCAAGCCAAATAAAAACCCCATTTCAATCGAGCAGAAGTATGTTCCTACTGAAAGGAAGAACGGAAAATATAAATTTTTCATCTCTTCCAAAAAGCCTATGGAGCGAGGCAAACTCGTCTTCAAGGTAATCGGGGAACAAAGCGATTATGATTTACCGATCAAAACTGCCTCTACAGATGATCAGGGCGTTGTAGTGGAGAAGGTCGAATCGAATGCTGTTTATATAGGGTCCGTCCCTGCACACGCAGGGTTCAAGGTGGATGTGGAAATCGATTACTATGATTATTGCGTGATGGAGGTAGAGCTTTATGAAGATTAATCCCTCTTACCCTTACCCGGTCTTATATATGAATAATGACGACTACATAGGGACTAACTTCCATGTAAAGATGGGAATCCGGGATTCTTTTGGTCAGGTTCAAATCACAGCTGAATTTATCCTTGATAACGAACCAATCAGAAAAATGATTGAAGATGGAACTTGTGTTTATTTAATTCATGTCGAATGTCCACAGACAAGTTTCAGGAAAGCTTATAAGGGGATGAACGACAAACTGGAAATCACTGTTCCTTCGAATCAATTAAGAGGGAAGATTACCATTCATTCTTTTATCATCGCGAATAAAAATATCGATCATTATACCAATGAATTTTTGAATGACTGGTATCAAGAAGTGCCAATCAGCTTTGAAAAGGGGAATTTCATCGCAATCGGGGAAGCAATCGAGACAACATTATTTGAAGATGATACCGAATTATTAAATTTGCCTTCTATCGTCACAGTTACGAAATCATTGAAAAATGATTATATGGATGTGGATCTGCATTCCAACAACATTACAATACAACTACCTGAAAAGGAATATAAGCTCTACGCTTCCAGTGCTCATTCCACACTTAAAAGCACAATTCTTTCTACAGTTATTGTTCCATCCTTGGTCTATGTGTTCTCTAAAGTCAGGGAAAAAAGTGGGGACTTGGAAGAGTATACCTGGTATCAAGTTTTGGAGAAAATCTTTGCAGAGAATGATTATAACCTTGAAGATGTTGGCTCAGATAAACTTTCTCCACTTAAAGCTGCACAAATAATTTTGAGGAATCCGCTGAAGACCAGCTTTGAAGAAATAGAAAGATTGAACAGGATGGAGGATTAGACCTTGAAATTAAAATTTATATCTGATGAATGCCTGATGGATTTACGGAGTAATTTCGATGCATATAAGTCATATTACTATAATCAAGATCATCTTTGGTTTGATGAGTATTTCAGCTCGGAGGGAAGAGTGATTGACTCGAATATCTCCTTTGAGGAACCGGAGATGAATCGGGATGAAGATTTTGCAATAAGCGATTTGGAGAACGTGAAAGTAATTTATGAATCTTTGAAACATCTAACTGTCTCACAAGCTACACAGGAAAGGTTGTGGGCCGGGCTGTCACACTTACAACTAAGGGACTTTTCATTTTACAGATTAAAGAAAGACTTTGAAAATGAAAATGATAAGAGGATCAACACATCTTTATTTTTCAAGAATGGTAATAAGCGATCTTTATTTGTACATATACTTGCTCGTTTATGGTGGGTGGGTTATATGACTTATGACGAATCCTCTGAAAATGAACCATATAGACTGACGGAATTCTTTTGCGAAAAGGACTTCTCGGCACGATGTGTTGTTTTCTTTTCCAGTAATTTTACATCAAACAAGAACATCACGAGGGGGATATTGAAATCCTTGTTAAAACTCAAAGAATGTGGAGTCTCCATTAAACGCGATCATTTTGTTCAGGCAACTAAATACCTTAATGTTGTCGGAGGGGCCATGATACTGGATATGTTGAATGTGGATGAAGTCGAAGAGATGATAGATAAGTATTTATGTAGATATTTCAAGTTGGATAGGAATGAAATTGTTCAGGAGCAGACTTACGGGATGAATTGAACAATTGCTAATGAATAATTCAAGAACGGCTTCCTGAATCCAGGGAGCCGTGTTCTTTTATCATCACTCTAACTCTTTTCAAAATATACCTATAAAGGCCAGTCCTATTTCTGTTATAATAAATGTTTGTAGCACATTATGATATCAATTGTATTTTTGCTATTTTACAAGTGAAAATAGTTGATCTTTTGTACAAACTTTATTATAATGAAATTAAGAAAATAACCGAAAGGATGTTCGGTCATGATAAATGTAATTGAATTATTTGCCGGTGTCGGAGGATTCCGTTTAGGTTTGGAAGGTGCTGGCGGTTTCGATGTTGTATGGGGGAACCAATGGGAGCCTTCAAAGAAAGCCCAGCATGCATTCGACTGTTATGCACGGCGATTCGAAGGTAAAGGTGAACACTCCAATGAAGATATAAGCACCGTTGATGGTGAGAATTTCAAGAACCAGGATATCGATATGATCGTTGGTGGATTCCCATGCCAGGATTATTCAGTGGCAAGGAGTTTGAACGGGGAAAAAGGTCTTCAAGGCAAGAAAGGGGTCCTCTTTTGGGAAATCACCCGCCTGATGAGGGAGACCAGTCCTAAATATGTTCTGCTGGAAAATGTGGATAGATTGCTGAAATCCCCTTCCAAGCAGCGCGGAAGGGATTTCTCCATCATGTTGGCAAGCCTTCGGGACTTGGGATATTCAGTGGAGTGGAGAGTCATCAATGCGGCTGAATATGGACAAGCCCAGAGAAGAAGGAGGGTATTCATCTTTGCCACGAAGAATGAAACCCCGTATGTCGACAATAGAAGAGGCTTTGATGAAACCCAGATGATACACCAGAAAGGATTCTTTGCGAAGGCATTTCCGGTTAAGGAAGGTATATCTGAAAAGAAAAAGCCTCAATCTTTCATCATGAAGAAGGATCTTGTGGAGATTTCAGATGAATTTTCGATGAATTACTATAATGCCGGCATCATGAGGGATGATCTGGTCTATACGGAAGAAGTCACACCAGTGGAAGAATCACCGACTCCATTGAAGGATATCCTTCAGTCAGATGTTGACGAAAAATATTACCTGTCTGAAGCGGCGGTTGAAAAGTTCACGTATCTGAAGGGTCCCAAAAGAATTGAAAGGACGTCAGCTACGGGTCATAAATATACTTTTTCCGAGGGAGGCATGGCTTTCCCAGAGCCGTTGGACAAGCCAGGCAGGACGATGTTAACGAGCGAAGGCACTGTCAATCGAAGCACTCATGTGGTGGAAGATCCACAGACAAAGAGGCTGCGCATCCTGACACCGGTCGAATGTGAACGCCTGAATGGATTCCCGGATGAGTGGACGGAAGGGATGACGGACAGGATGAGGTATTTCTGTATGGGGAATGCATTGGTCGTCGGTTTGATAGAGCGTATGGGAAGAAGAATAACAGAAATAGAGCAGGAAAATATCGATGGGAATCAAGTTGAACTTGATTTGGTATTTTCAGAAACGGATGCACAATAATAAGTAAAGGGCTCTCCTGGATGAATTCAGGTGAGCCCTTCATAGTATGCAGATTTTGCTTCATCAATGAAGTCGCATATTTTCTTTAGGGCAATTTCGAATTCCTTACGTATTTCATGTTCCCACAGACGAAGGATATGCCAGCCCTTTCCCTTATAATAATCCGTCACTTCTTCGTCGCGTTCTTTGTTCCTGGTCAATTTATTTGTCCAGAACTCGACATTGGATTTAGGTATTTTGCCGTGAATCGGGCAAAGGTGCCAAAAGCAAGAGTCGATGAAGATCACTAATTTATACTTTTTTATAGCGATATCGGGTGTGCCTTTTAATGACCTTACATTTCTCCGTATCCTATAACCACGTCTCCACAGTTCCTTTGTAACCAGGTCTTCCAATTTAGAAACTGCTTTGATGGACCCCATAATCCTGCTTCTTTCCTCTGTTGTTTTTGGGTTCTTCATATTAACGAACTCCTTTTTAAGATATATGTATATACTACCTAGCTTATGGAAGAGTTAAACATCGTATCCAAAAAGGGTTCGATAGCTAGTAAGGATAAGTGAAAAGCCACAAGAGTGCTCTTGTGGCTTCTGTTTTATCTTTCATCCAAAATCATTTGTATGTAGTCTTTATCCAACCAATAACCCTGTTTGGTAATCCATTGGCCGTCAGGAAGCAATATTTTATCGTCACCATCCTGGGCTTTTGATCTTACATGACAAATTCGATTGAACTTGGAGCCAGGGAGATTGTTATTTACCCGATTACTTTTAGGCACGAGCTCGACTCCTTCTCTAACAACCCTGCGTGTCTCAGCCCATAATTCATATAATTCGTTTTCAATTGTTCCTTGAGGCATGTTCCAAAGCTTGATTCCTTCGAAATAAGGGATTCGCTTTACTCCTTTTTGATATTTTTCAGTGAATCTGAATACCAAGAAGAGATACTTTTGCTCTGAGAACATGTTGAACAATTCGCTATCTTCCCAATCTTCTTCTAATAAAGTATCAAAATCGATGTTTGTAAATGACATGTGTTCACGTATCTTTCCATCCGGTTCACGGCGTATGGTTTTGAACTTGATGTTCGCTTTTGAAAATTCTTCGATTTGATCGATATCATTCTTGCTGACACCGAGTAATTTTGTCATCAAATGTGGGATCATGGACTTATTACCAGGATTATATTTTATACCTGCTTCCTTGCATAATACATCCACACTTTTCCCATAGTGAGGCATGAATCTCTCATTTAGGATTTCATCCAGCGTCTTATCACTCAGTTCCCCCGGTTTTGTAATTGACTCCATGTGCTCTGGAGTGATGTATTTACGAATCAAGCCGGTCATGTACGAGGCTTTTAGTGAAAAAGCACGTTGTTTAGCCTCGATTGACGAAAAAGGCTGCTGTCGGACGCTTGTTTTATTGACGCCTTTGGTACAAGCAGACAAATACATTGTATCTGCTTCCGATATCAAGTGGGCTTCCCCATTCCTGATTTTAGTCACGATGGTTTCCCAGTCCCGACGCATTACCGCCAGGTCTTCCTCTGAAAACTCGTTCAGGAATGCTTTGAAGATACGGTAATCATTGATTTGTATATCCGGATCGTGCTTATAAAGCATGATCAGCATCTTGGCTGCCTTGCTCATGAAGGAGGATGTTTCAAAAGTCAGTTTATACTCTTTCATGTAATCGATTATATTGAGGACGAGTCGTTCCTTGGCTGAATATGTACCATTTTTATTTCGCTTGAAAGGGGTGACCTTCAGTTCCACGCCCAAGTTTTCGAAATCTGGTTTGGATGTCGAGTTTATTTCATAGCCGAAATAACTTTCCTCGATTATATTTCCTAATGTACCTTTTGATTTTAGATTTTTGATTCTGCCGGTGTTATCAATCTCTCCAAAAGTCTTTCCTTCTGCCAATCTTGCTTTCTCCATCAGTTCATCGATAGTATCATAAAGCATTTTAAAACTCCTTTAATAAAAAATTGAACTATTGAATTAATCTTACTAGAAAAGTAAATTTATGTATATATACCTATGGAGTAATGTAGTAGAATGATATCGAAATGAAATTTTAGTATCTAAAGGAGAACAAAATGGCATTACTGAAACCACTAGAGGCAAAAGCATGGAATAAAAGAACTACGGGCGATATCTTCATTACTGACAATGAATATTTTCATCGTAATGCAAATTATTTTGTGAATGCAAACCCATCTTTCAAGCATGAGGTTTTTTCTTCACTGAATAGTAGACTATCAAATTTAGATTTTTCAACAAAAAAGCACAAATCGAAAAAACTTTATTATCCAAGAATCACAGCTGGTTCACTAAACTCAGCTATAAAAAAACAATTGGACAATCACATTTCTGATTTGAAATTCGAAGTCACCTTTGAAGAAGGGGTTTTTTATTACGCAACCAGTAAGAAAGTTAAAGGCTTTGATTTTGCAAAATATGATGATACCCTTAACATTAAAAATTTCCACAATTACTGTTTCGGTAGAAGGGGTATAATTGATGGATTCTCATTATGGGACACAGAACTGTCTAAGAGAGCAGACTGGAAAACTCTCGCTTCACTTGAAGGACTTCCAGACCAATCATTTGAAGGTATAGATATTGTAGCTAAAAAAGAAAAACCTATAATAATTGGGGAACTACAGTTTGGTAATTGGGCATTACTATATTATGATTTATTCAAAGCCATCCATATAGAACGTTTCATGGCAATTGATGCATTGATTTATGTGGTGGCAGACGGGAATTTGGCAGATTATATTAGTGATGGTACGGTGAATTTTGAAAAAGCTAGAAGAGCTATTGATCAATATACAAATCTGATAAATGTTCCAATATGGCTGATAGGGATTGATATACGTTAAATATGGGATTGTGGAGTGGCGGTTCCCACTTTACAATTAGTTGCAAAATAAGTCGATTCTAATTGGAATCGGCTTTTATAATGAACATAACCAGGCAAATGTCATCATCCTAATATTTGGTTACATATAGTGATCGAATTTATCCCTTTTAGGATGATGTAAGCTTGTTTAAACAGAAATTGTGGAACCACGATAAATTTTTAACTGGGTCGTCATTTATTATCTTTTATATGGACAATATTGGTTCCAAGTATGCTAGTCTGATACTAATTACAATAAATAAGCGGGTGAATGAATGCTAAACCTTACATACTATCAATCTCTATTTAACGAAGACAATACCGAAATCAGATGCCGCCGGGTACTGGATGAGGTGGCTCCTTCTGTGAAGGAAGTGTTTGAACGATTTATCAAGACGACGGATATTCCTATAGGGGAAGAGTATTATATCCGGGGTTACGATACCACGTTGACGACGACTTATCATGATTCTAGGAATCCTGCACATGCCGAGAAGAAAAAGAACTCGGATATCGGCAGGAAATATTTTGTTGGACTGTATAAGAAAACGGGCGACAAAGAGACAAATCTATTGATGCTGGAACTGAACGGGATCGATCAATCCCTTTTGATCCATGCAGAAGTAAGCTTCATCCCGTTTTGGTCGTGGTTGAGAAGCGGAGAGATTAAGCAGGTGCTCCATACGATTCCAGAAAGTTACTCCATTCTGACGGGATGGAGAGAAAAATCAAGTGTAGGCAAGCATGACATAGAGGATTTTATTAAAAGCTGTATTAAACCTCGGAAGAGACCTTCATTCCAATTAGGGAAGACACTCCCTCTTGAAGGAAAGATGGATGAGTATGAATTGAATGGTTACCTAGAAGAAGTTTGGGGTGGTTTATCCGAGTTCAGAAACTTACTCCTGCAGGAAATTGAGATTGGTCAAAAGGCAATGACGGCATTGCAGCAGCTCTCAGTCGTTCGTGACATAGAAGAAACTAGGCTGCTCGGCCGTACTTATTCCGTGGAAATATCATCGGTGGAAAATTACAAATCCCAAGGAAAGCGGCAAGCTTTTCAAATAAACGATGGGGACCAGATGATCACAAAGGGACATATCGATTTCCTTGATTATCATGACAAGAATTCTCCGTATCAGACAATCGTCGTGAAGGCTGCCGGGGGCAACCAGATCTTTACGAATGCACGTGAAATTCTTGGCTATGGATCGAAGGAGTGGTGGATCAAGAAACTCTTTGCCACACAAAAAATGGATAACCAGGAAATCAAGACACTCGCAATGGACTTATTGGAGGAGCATGGCATTAAGGTTGATGATCATTCTTACTGTGTTGGAACGTATGATAATGAGAGCCAGACTTTCGAGGAAGGTGCACATCAGGTGAAAAAGAATTTCATCGATTCTGCCCTCCTGTTTGCACATGCCCGTCAAGCAGTGGAGCTTCCTACAGTAAATGAAGAGTCTGAGATCGTATCAGAAGAAAGCGAAAATGATACGGAAAGCCTTGACCCTAACTTCCGGTTTACAGAGATTTATGAAATGATCGATAATAGCCAATTTACATTCTCTAAATCCATCGTGAGAGATCTTCACCTTAACCTGACCGCACTTGACGACAAACATTTTGTCGTACTCAGCGGAATTTCAGGCACAGGAAAGACCCAGCTTTGCCGTCTATATGCGAATGCTGTCTACGGATTGGAATATGAGAGTGATAACCCATATTTCAGCATTATCCCCGTGCGACCTGATTGGACGGATGCAAGTTCCTTGTTTGGTTATTACAGCTCGTTTGAAAAACGCTATGTGAAGACGGAGTTTCTGAACGTGATTTTGAATGCGTTGAAAGAACGTGAGAAACCTCATTTTATTCTGCTGGACGAAATGAACTTGGCGCGCGTTGAGTACTACTTGAGCGACTATTTAAGTGCGGTGGAATCGAGGAAGGAAATCCCGCTTCACCAGGATGACCATGTAACGGATGTTCCGCAAAAACTATTGATTCCACCTAATGTCTATATCTTAGGGACAATCAATGTCGATGAGACGACGCACTCCATCTCTGATAAGGTGCTGGATCGTGCGTTTGTCATGACGTTGTCGGACGTCGATTTCACTTCATTCTGGGAAAGAGTGGACCGTGATATGAAAGAGGCGATGAATCAGGAATTCCATCTGCTGCAGGAATTGCACACGACACTGGCCCGTCATGAACTCCATTTCGGCTATCGGACGATGGGGGAAATGCTGCAGAAGCTTTATGCCAATCATCAGCTTGGCTTTGATGATGCAATGGATTCTTCGGAAGCTTTGGATGGAGTGATTGCGGAGAAGGTCCTCACAAAGATCAGAGGAGATGAGCGGATTTCCGATATGCTTCAAGAACTGAGTGATTGGTTGTCACGTAAGTTGGAAGGAAGCTCAGTCTCGTTGAATCATGTGAAACGGATGCAAGGGGAGCTGGAGTATTATGGTGCCACACAGTTCTGGAGATAATGGTTTGGAAATTTGGGTCTATTCGAGTGGATGGGTTCCATTTCAAGAGGCGTATCTGATCGAGGGTACAGAATATAAGCTTCGATATAAGGGTGAAGGCATCGATTTACGAGTGCAAGGAATGCCAATCCCATTCTATAAAGAGGGAGATACGTTCCTATCTCAATTGATGACTCCTTTTCAAAGTGGATCCATACAGGTTTATCTAAATGGGAACGAATTCGATACTTATATCCATCCTGATTCCCGTAAAATGACGGAACAACAATTCGATGTCATGATTGAAGACATCCTGAACGAAAGTAACAGCTGTTTTCAATTAAGCGGGTTGGAGCGGGGAGTCAACGCCTCTGGAAGGAAGAGGGGAGCATCCTGGACGCAGTGGATGTATATAGAAAGGTCGTTTCATGAACTTCGCCAAATTTTTGACCGGATTGAAAAACAACCGTTCCGAAGGCTGGTCAAACTTCCAATCAATCAGAGAAGGGAAAAAGTGCAACGTGTGGAACAAGCAACCCTCCATTGGCTTGATAAGCGTGGATACGGTGATGATGTCCCACTCAATGTAGAAACAACCAAAACCTTCGAATCACTGGATGTGTATGAAAATCAAGTACTGAAGAAGCAGTTGTTCGATTTAAGTAATCTTCTCAGGATATACGCCATTGTCGAAAGGGTCGATGTTTCCAGGAAAGCTGCTGCATTACAGAGGATCGTCATTCGATGGATGAATTCTCCTTTCCTCAAAGAGGTATCCATGCATCAAGGGGTCTACTCCATTACTCAAAAGTTCAGGAAACACCCCATCTACCGGAAGTGGTATCAATGGTTTGAACAGCTATTCAGTCATGATCAAGAGGGCATCGGGTTCGACTATCCCATTGCCATGAAAGACACGTTTGAATTATATGAAATGTGGTGCTTCATGAAGATTGTGAAGGTCTTGAGAGAGAAGAATCTGATTGGGGATAGCAAGGGGCTATACAAAACAACGGAGAATGGCCTCTTTCTTGACCTGGCACAGAACCATGAAAGCAAGATAAACCTGCGGGGCGGCATGAAACTATATTTCCAGAGAAACTATCAGTATAATTCGAAGGAATTCCACACGTACACCCAAAGGATGATACCTGATATCGTGTTGGAAATGGGTAACGAAATCATCGTGTTCGATCCCAAGTATCGAGTACCAGGGAATCTTGGGACGGCTCTGGGTGAAATGCATAAATACCGCGATGGGATCGTGCATAGAGAAACAGGTGAAAAAGCGGTCCGCGAAGTGTATATCTTGACCCCGACCTCTGAAGAGTCTGCAGAAGGTATGAGGTTCTTTCAGGGAGAATTTCAAGAAGCGTACAAGATGGGGGCAATTCAGATGGTGCCTGGAGTGGAGAGTGGGCAGTTAGTGGATGGTTTGAGTCGGATGTTGTTTGGTGTGAATTAAGGTGAGGAGTAGAGTGGGACGATTGCCACTCTGCTTTTAGTTTTTTGTAGAAGGGACAGGTGCTGCCTTCCTAGCAGAAACTGTCCCTCTGATTTACTTAATAATGTTCCTCCATAAACTCCTTTACATCATCATCTTCTTCCAAAGGCCTAAACGGCTCCCAAATAAATTGCCTAAGAATTGGGGCATGTAGAGCTGTTATTTAATTCAGTAAAAAAGCAGATTGAAGTTTTGCAGGATGATGAATTGTTAGATACGGTTCCGTTAAATACTTTACAAAAGCAACCAGCTTGCGCAGGCTTTTAAACTTATTAAGGAATCACTTTTTAACCAATAGCATTTGATGGAAGAGGCTTGCATATATTCATAAGCCTCTTTTTTAATGGTGAAGGATAAAAATGTATAGGTTATAATTGGAAATAAGAATGGTAAGGAGCTCCAAAGGAAGATGATATTGAGGGGAAATAAGTTGTATGGATCGTAGAGGGGGAATAAATTTGAAATAAAATACTCACATAAATAATCATGTGGGATATGTAGAATCAAAAAATTTATCTTATGCACGAGACTATATTTTGAACCAAATAAAAAGTAGATATCCGCACTTAACTGTAACTAAAGGAAGTAGGAAATTAGAAGGAAAACTAATAATTTCAAATGGTGAACACACTATTAGAGTATTAATAAAGAAATCTCGTTCTCACAGGTAAAGGAAGGGTATCCAAATGGTTGGTTTACAGTCGATCGAGAGGCTATTGATTCGTTCGGATTATATGTATTTGATATCACATATAAAGGGGAATTAAATACAATTCTACTTAGTCCTGAACGATTTAAAAAATGGGCAAATGCCAAGGGATAAACTTCCCCAAGAATTCATTTCTATATGAATAAGTTAAATGGTCAGTGGATTGATGATAGAGATAATGTAAACTATGTTTTTACCTCAGCCGCAGAAAACTGGGAAGTAATTGAAGAGATATTGTAAAGGAGAAATATATGCACTTTAAGATTGACAGTTTTGTTTTACAGGAAAGTATTAAAGAATTAACTGAAGGATTAATTAATGCAAAAACAGATACAGAAGCATGCAATTTATTAGTTAACGTTAATTCCATTGGAGAGCTAAATAAAGTTAAAGCTTTTATTAATTGTCAAAAGAAAGAAATTGGGAATAATTTTTCAGCTTTTGCTATTTTTATATCAGTTTTTGCTTTACTTTTACCTGCATTAGAAAAATTACTTAATAACTCTAATTTTGCTTTCATCATACTTAGTCTTTCATTATCTCTCGGATTTGGTCTAGTAATCTTTAGGGAGGGAATTCCTTTTATTAATAAGACTAATGAGTATAACAGTAAAATAGATTATATTGTATATCTAATTAATGAAGAAATTTCTAGTAGAGATAGTTCAGCATAAGTGTTTACTAAAGTAATTCGATCTAAGGGGAGGAAACGCTTTGCAGGAAACTCTTATTAAAGCAGATGATTACATAACACTTTAGGGGATTATGATAGTATGGGCAACATCAAATTTAACTCAGAATATAGCTCTTCATATATTATTATTTATTGCTATTTTAATTTGTTAATAATTAACAGTAAGATAGTTTTTTGATATAATTAAAGATAGCATTAAGGATTTCGCGACAAAAAATATTGTTTATAAAAAGGGGCGTAATATGAAAAGTAATAGATCTAATAATAATAGTACTAGCCAAAATAGAACAATAAATGTATCTTCTCCTAGACCTATTGGGATAGCACCCGGAAGGAATATCAGATCTGGAGAGAGACCATCATATCAAGCTCCAACGCCACCTAAACCTAAGTAATAATCTTAGGTTTAGGTTTTTTAACGTTTAATTCATTTATAATTAGACCTGACTTTGTATCTATGTAGGATTTCTTTATTTCGTAATTGAAATATTCGTGTGATTCACCCCAGCCTTTTGAAGAATCGATAATTAATGACTTCTCAGTTTCAAAAGGACGGGACATTCTAATAACTGGCCCACAGATTCTATCTTGTGGTTTATCTAGTTTATAAATTTCAACAACCAGCTGTTCTTCCTTTTGTTCCTCTAACCTATAAAAGAAACTTTCCCAAACCGTAGGGTCTTCTGCAAGTTTTATAATCTTTCTATTAATACGAACTTTATTAATAATATTTAATACTTCCCGATAAAGATAATTTGCCCATATTAGTGCAGTAAAGAAACTAAATACTGAACTAAGAATTAAATAATAAAATAGAAAGATAAGATTGTTAGAGAGATCATTCAGATCGCTTAGATTTACAATAACTGTTAAATTTAAAAAGGATAAGTCTACCTTCCACAAATTTAATATAAAACTAATTAGCATGAACAATAAATCATAAATGATAACGGTAAAAAAAGTGGTGGGTGCCCATAGTAAAGCTGTTAAACCAACCATTTCAGTAGGAGTATGTTTTACTACTGGATTAATTCCAAATAATTGTAGCCAGAAATAAGTGATTAAACCGGGTAAAGAAAATATGATTAATGATATAAGTTGATCCATTTTAATCTCCCTATGTTCATTTGGATAAAAAAATTTGAAGCAAATACCTCAATGTTGTTTGATTAAATTAGCAGATACTAATTAAAACTTTAATGTGAAAAGATGTTAAATCATGTATCTTATCTGTTTAATTTCCAATTTTTCATCCATTACTGTAATTTTAATCATCTATAAATATACACCATTAATAGTAATAAATGGAACTTGTTTTTGAGGTTGATAATTTTAGATTGAAGCGCCGGGGAAAGCAAGGATGCATGGGGACGGTTCTCTTGTTTCCTTTTGCGTAATTGTGATAGGGTATATCACTCTCATGAAATAACTTTTTTCGCTAGTCTATGATCTGTTTGCCTGCCAGAAATTTAGGCATAATAGTGCTTCAAAAAGTATTGCGTTAGGCTGATTAGCGAAGAGAAGAACTAGTCCAATAAGAAGCAACTTCTTAAAGGACTTCCTCATGAATATATCCATAAGTGGTAAAGAGCAATCTCGGCATACAGTGCCGGGGTTGCTCTTTTTGCTATGGGTTCAGGGTGTCTTTACAGAAGGCCATTTTGCTTAATGACTTGCACTCAGTAACACCAATTGATCTCGAATTAAATCATTTGGGAAAGAAATATAAATTTTTTTCACTCAGGGGTATCCTTTTCACAACTCTATCACTATATAGAAGATGAATAAGAAATAAGGAGTGATGTGGAATGTCATTGATTGGGTGGACGAAGTTTGATAGAAGCATTTTGGAGTCGAGGGTGTTCTGTCACCCGGAGGATGTGCGGATTTATTTGTGGATTTTGAATCATGCGATGGTGAAGGATGGTGTTGTGGTGGGTGACCGGGTATTGAAGAAGGGGCAGTATGTGCATTCGATTGGTGAGCTTCAGGACAAGCTTTGGTTTTATAACGGGAAGAAGAAGGAGACGTTTAGTTCGTCAAGGATTCAGCGATCGATCAAGCGGCTGGAGAAGGAAGGACTGTTCACTGCAGAGAAGTTCAGGAGCGGGTATTTGTTTACGGTGAGGGAGGCAAGGGACCCTGTGAGGGATCCGCAGACTGTGGATATTACATTGAATGAAGAGGATATGACCGATACAAACCGGCACGAAGGGGATGCCGGCATCATTTTGCCTCCGCGATGTGAATCAGCAACGGAGGACGAGCGGGACAGAAGCGGTAACAGAAATAAGAATGTAAAGAACGTAGAGAACGAAAAGAAAAAAACACTCACCACCCTAACGAATACTTTGGCAGATAGATTGACGCTCATCACGGAGCATTTCCTGGTGAGGAGGGGAGGAAGCTTTTCGCTGTCACCGATCGATCAGATGGCGCTTGAGAAGATCAGCTTGCATGAGATGTCGGTGGACGAACTGAAGGCGTTCATGGATGAGCAGTTTGAGAAAATCAAGGTGCATGAGCCGAACGCCACGATTCATAGTCCGAAGTATTTGCTGAAAGCCTTGGAGAGCCGGGAGTCGCCGGAAAAAAGGATGGCGGAGCTTGATGCCATGCTTGACCGGCTGGAAGAGAGTTTGAACGATTATGACGAATAAGGAGTTCAAGGAGCTTATGAATATGCTGTATCTGGCGTATCCGGCAAAGAAGCTGCCGGAAACAACGATGAATCTATGGTTCGGACTGCTTAAGGAATGTGAGTATCAAGAGGTGAAAAGACGGCTGGACGACCATATCAAACAGCACAAATATATCCCGAGTGTTTCTCAGATTTATGTGAGTCCTGAGACGGAAACGATGGTGCTTGACATGCTGGGGGAATGGGAGAAGGAGGGGGTGGAACGGCTTGAACACATTGAGCGATGGAACGGACATAAGAAACCTTGGGAGCGATGAAGCGGTCTTACGGCTGCTGCATGAAGCAGAGAGTATGATTCTCGGGGCTGTGCTGCTCGAAGAGGACCGGATCCACCAGCTAGGCCTCGAGACAAAGCACTTCACCCAGTCAAGGAACCGGATTGTGTTCGCGGCAATGAAGGAGCTGCAGAAGAAGAATGTCGAGATCAACCCGGTGACGCTTGTCGAAGAACTGCAGGACCAAACCGAGAATGCAGGGGGCGTCACTTATCTTCTGGAGCTCGCGGCCCATTGTCCGTCGATTGCAAATCTCGGCTATTACGAGAAGATCGTGATGAAATACTATGACCTGAGTCTGATCCGGAATTCGGCCAACCATTTTTTGAATGATTACACCCCGGAATCTGCACAAGATCTGTACAAGGTGCTCATCGAGATGCATAGCGAACAGCGTCATGATGAGGAGACGAAAGAGAGTATCATCATGGAACTCTATGAATCTCTTTATGAGGAGCGGAAGGGGATGCCGGGAGTGAATACCGGGTTTCCTGCGCTGAACGGGCTGACGGGAGGCTGGAAGGAAGGCGAACTCATCATCCTCGCGGCACGCCCTTCGATGGGGAAGACGGCGCTCGCGATCCAGCTCGCATGGGAGTGCACAAACAAAGAGGGGGTGTCACTCCTCTTTTCCCTCGAGATGAGCTCGAAGCAAATCATGCAGCGGCTGCTCTGTAATCTGTCCGACATCAATATGATGAAATGGCATAACCCGTATAAATACTTATCGAAGGAGGAAATGCCGCGGATGCAGGAAGCGTTGAACGCGGTCTACAAAGCGAACCTGCAGCTCTCGGAAAACGGATTGATCACGCTAATGGAAATCAGGCAGCGGATTTTGAATCTTAAGCGGGAGTATCCAACTCAACCGTTTTTGGTGGTGATCGATTACTTACAGCTCATCAACGTGAAAGAGCGGTTTGACCGGCATGATTTGATGATCGGGCATATCACAAAGCAGCTTAAGAGCATGGCCAAGGAATTCGGGATCCCGATCATCCTGCTGTCCCAGCTATCGCGGGGCGTGGAATCCAGGGATGACAAGAGACCGAGGCTTTCGGATCTTCGTGACTCCGGGAACATCGAGCAGGATGCGGACATTGTCTTGTTTTTATATCGAGATGAGTATTACAACAGTGCATCTGACGCGGGGGATGTAGTGGAAGTGAAAGTGGCGAAAAACCGGAACGGCCCGGTGGGGACGGTGAAGCTGCGGTTTAAGAAGGAGTGCGGACGGTTTAGTGGGAACGGGAAGTGAAGCGGGACGAGGGGACAGGTTCATTGTCCCGGTTTGGTCGGGAGCGCGTTGTGGGGACAGGAACGTTGACCCGGTTGGAGTGGTTTATTTTTATAAAAAAGATGGGGAGATGATGGGGATGTTTATGACGAAAGCTGCGGTTGAGGCGGGGGATTCTTTTTTAGAAGAAGGCAGGAAGATGTATCGGTTGTTGATCGACTTGATGGGGGCAGCGGATGTGAGGGAGGATGGGCTGGGGTTCCTGAGCTATGGTGAGATATGGCGGGCTTGCTGTGTGCGGGGGATGTTCTTGTTACATAAAGAGGGGTTTGCGGTGATGGATGGGTTGACGTGGATGGAGGAGGAAGGGATTTTGAGGAGGGAGAGGGTGACTGGGGGGAGTTGGTTTTATGTAAAATAACTACCAAATAATTCTTCCCTGCCTATGAGTCAGTAAAATCAAAGAAAGAAACGGTAGAGTTTAGTGCTAACCAAATTAATTTAAATTTACCCTTTTCCGCTAAAGCGAGCGTTAATTCAAGAAGGATTAACGTCTTTTTCTATAGAGTTACTTATTGAACCAACAGGGCAGGCTATTGGAAGAAGAACGTTATGAACGAGAATCGTGGCCTGAACCAAGTACACTGAAGTATTAACGAACTGGGGTCATGCCCCGCCTTTTGGGGAGTGCGAAATACGTTTTCCATTATCCTGAAACGCTGAAATGGGGGAGACCAATTACGAAATTTGTGAGGACCGTGTGGAACAGTGGGAGAACGAAGTGGTGTATATAAAAAGCATGATGGCTAGAGGAATTGGAGCAAAGGATTTGATCCACTTACGGAGGTTGTGACTTAAGAAGACTGAATCAATAGGCTGAACGATATAAAGGCTGGATAAGACAATTCAATGGTGTAAAGAGCAATCGACCACTATTTGATTTAGTTTCTATTCTTACATCTGACTAACATCAAAAATCGATGAGACAGTAAACAAAATGATTGTAGATAGTTGCCTGTTCCCTACGGATGCAACCTATGGTAAGGTTAGGTTATCAGAATTTTCCAGGATTTAATCCTTGGTCTATTCACCAAAGGGAGCATATCCAAAGTTTGGTGAAGTTTTCGAATGATTTTATATAGAGTCACCTCTAGTTATGTGAATTAATTGGTTTGAATAAAGAAGATGTTTGTGAAACGGTGACTACACAATATAAATACTTAAAGTATCTATGAATGGAGGAATTCATTATGTCTAAAAACTTTATGTGCGTACCTTGGATTGCATGAGTAAACAAGGTATTAATACATGATTAAATACTATTAATTTAATCACTTTAATAACCTCTGTTTACTATTTTCTACTAGTACTTTGCACATAGAAAATTCGCCTACTAGAACGGAGAGAGACAATGATTAAGTTAAGTAAAGTTGATGAAGTAGAATTTAAGAGGTATTTGGATTTTATGATCCCTGATCATGCTATTGAAATCACAAAAAATTTCAATTTAACTATGGATCAAGCGCTAGAGGAATCAGAGATGATGATACAAGACATGTTTAAGGATGGATTAGCAACTGAGGGACAATACTTGTACAAGATCATACAGGCTAATTCAAAGGAAAAAGTGGGAATTCTATGGTACAGCGTAATTCCTGAAACAAATTCAGCATACTTGTATCATATATTTATAGACAAACATCATAGAGGTAAAGGGTTCGGGACTTGTACCATTGAAAAGCTTCAAGATAAGCTTAGAGAAAGTGGTGTGGGTTCAATAGGGTTAAGTGTGTTTGGGAAAAATGAGGGTGCTTATCGATTATACAAGAAATTGGGTTATTCAAATACTAGAATATCAATGGAGAAAACCTTATAAGTAAATTGTTAAATCAGATAGACGTTTTTCTTAAGGAGAACGTCTATTTGATTTGGTCTAATTCCGGAAAAGAGAGAACGATTGTTGAATGACTAAGGGTACCTATTTGGGGCGGTGTTCCCCTTTTTGCATTATCATCAATACCATTTAAAGTAGTTTTAAATTAAGGGACAGGTTCTGCATTCCAGCAGAACCTGCCCCAAATTTGTAACTAATAATGATTCTCCATAAATTCCTCTCCATCATCATCTTCCAAAGGCTCAAACGGCTCCCAAATAAATTGCCGATAAAAAGAAGTCACCAAATAGCAATTCGCCGCGATAAACGGCCATATGATCGGAACGCCAAATCGTTTTACAGAAAATAAGCCTGGCTCTATGAATAAGACGATTCCAGCTTGTACATAGAAATACAAAAGAACAACGCCTATTCCCTGAATGACCCTTTTCATGATCCGGTATTCTACAATAATACAATTCTCATCCCAATCGAAACTATAAAAGAATTCATCCATTTGCCGGTGCATCCCTTTTCCTACTTGAATGGATACGGTAGCAAATACACTGTACGTTGCCAAAGCGATAAAGATACTTCCACTATTCAACCACTGGTACGTCATCGAGTACAAAGCGGCAAAGGCCATGACCGCATACAAATAGGGCCGACAAGCGTGTTCGATGGATTTTATCATCATTTCTAAACCATTCCCCTTTCTAACTAGAAGGGGGGTAACTTCCCGCCTTCTAGTCATGACGTCCTCACACGCTTAGCAATAAGAGGAGTCTACATCTGTTTTGTGTCTCGTAAACGCTTATTTATAGAGTGTCCTACTTTAATCTAATTCGAAATGCCCTCCGCAATGTTCGCAACGAGGACGTCTTGTGTCAGTCATTTCCCAACAGTTCACACATTCAGTCGTGGTCAACGTATCCCGTACCGTATAAGTCGGTTTGTTCAAGGGTAAGAAGTGCATGCCTAATCCTTTATACACTTGCTTCATGATCTTCTGCGTCTTCAAATCCTTGGTCCTATGAAGTTCTTCAAGGGGTAAATAACCTAGCTCGATCATATCCGCTGTATCGGACCAGTTCCGCTCTAATTTACCGCTCTCAATTAACTCGATCATCCCTCCAGCTACTCTAGCTGCTAATTCCTGTTCATTCGTCATGGTCTTTCCCTTCTTCCAATTTCTTTTTAACGTATGTGGGCAGGTCTTTTGAGTATCCTTTTTTTTCACACCAGTGATAGAAGCTGATCGTTGACCCTACTGTATCCTTTATAAATTCGCTATAGAGTTCGTTTCTGTATTCTAATAGAGTAAGAACTTCATCTTCGGACAATCCGGTCCCATAAGCAATTTCATCGTGAGGGATGAAAAAACCAACTAATCGAAAGGCGATACGATACCGCTCTTCGGTTACTTTGTTAACTGTATCCATCGTATTAATCCTCCGATATCGTGTGATCGCTCTTTCCAGTAATACGTCCAGTTTACTTTCGAGCAACTTGATCTCTCTTGTAGTTTTACAGTGTTTAATATCTTGTTTTATGCTTTTAAAAATAAATTTCTCTTCGTTGGTTAAGTAGTTCATCGGTATGAACGATCCTTGCTGTGCAATCCGTTTACACTCTTTCAGGAACTCAATTTTTTCTGGAGAGTGTTGGTCCTTTAACAGTTCATTAATGATTTCTATTTTAGTTTCTTTATCCATTACTTAGTCCCGCCTGTAAATAATGTCACTGAACGTTTTAGCTTCGTAATCCTTTTCCAACACTTCTTCCCAAAACGTTTCAAGGGTTCCTAATTCTACTTGCTGGCTAATCATTTCAATGATGGTCACTACACCAGCCATCTGTGTCTCAGGGCTGAACCCGAAGAATTCTCTCATTGCTTTTGTCCCAATTTCACTATAAGACGTACGAAAGTCGTGGAGCTTCAATTCTTTTAAAAGGTCCAGAACGTTTTGCTTATCTTCTTCGAAATCATCGCCTCTAATTTTTGAAATAGCTTCACTGAAATCTAAGTACGTTACAGCTTCCCTGACAAATGTCCGAAGGGGGCTTGCTGCAGAGGAGTAATTGTGTTTTACGTAACTAGCTTCACGAACGATGCTGTTGTAAGAACCCAACTGTATTTGTTCCAACATCTCAAGCGATTGCTTCAAGTTGGACTTCCTCCTTTTCACTGAGTCGTTCAATCCGTTTATCAGTGAGTTCGCACACTCTGTCGTAATCGTCTTCTACCAGGGCTTTTGCAATCTCGGAGTCTAGGTACATGAGCGTTCTCTCTTTACTCATCATCATCGGTTACCGTGTCCTTTACTTTGATCGCACGAAGTACTTCATCTCTGAATTGATCGTCATCCATCTTTTCGACTAAACTGCGACGAACAAGATCATCCATTGCTGAAGTCACTTGAAATCCTGACAATTCAAGATTCGCTTTTGCGTTACGCATTGCCCGTTCAAGTTTTTGTTCCATCTTTTCGTTTTCGTTCTTCTGAACAACCTGTTCAATCGCCGCTCTCACATCCTTAACCGTGATCCCCTTGGCGTTCATTTCCTGAATAAAGGGCATCCAGTTATCACCTTTTCCTAATACCTTTTCCCAAAATTCCATTGATTGAGGGGTGCTGAATGTCTCCATCTCATCCAACACACGTTTAACTTTGTTATCCATCTCTCCGTTCTCCTCTCGATTTACCTTTCGCAATCAGGCCGAATAACCTACGCTGATAAATCTTTGCCTCAGCATGGGTCCTAGACGCCACCAATTTCTCAAGGTAGTCATGGTAGAGCTTCTCTTCCTTTTCTGTTAGGTAGACAGGTCTATCGTCCAACTACAGCAGCTCCTTTTACTTTATTTTTAGTGGGTTATGATATTTTTGGTTGCCGATGGCTCGGCTGGATGTTTATGTATATGAATTAATAGTTTACCATAAACGTTAAGGTATGGTAACAAAGACCTGGTTGGATTTTTGGTGGGGGTTTTTGATAGTGGTTTTGGGGGAGTGGGGGAGGTACTTTTGCGGTATGTTGAAAAAGAGAGAAGAGTTGGAACCCATCAAAGCGGTATATGCATTTTTATTTTTATGGGGTTAGTAGGAAGGTGATTGGTGTTTTTTTATGGTAAAATGAGGTAGTGCGCTTAAGGGCATTTTTCTTGAGAAAACGGTACTGAATAGCTTAATGAAATGGAAGTATTATTGTTTAAAAGAAGAGAGAATATGAATCAACTGAAACTTATGTAGTTAGTTGAGGGATACATACGCAATTGAATCTAGCTTCTACTATCAATGTTTACGAAGTGAGAGATCAATTACTTCGCGAATCTTTAGGAAATGCTGGGTTTGGATACTTTTGTGGGACTCGAGATGGGTTTCAATAAAGGCAGGTCATGTCCACTGGGTCATACTTAGTGGAAGTGTGGTCCTCGTGCAGCGTAACTAAAGTTTAAGTATCGGCAGGTTGACATTATTTAATGGGAGATGAGTTTATTGGAAGAGTTACTTCAAGCCTTTAAAGATAATAGCTTTATAATGAAAAACGAGACAACCAAAGGGATTGAATTTGAAAGTTTACACACAAATGAAATCGTTTACTTATTGCCATATAAGGAAATCACAGTGGCGTTAAACCCGGTCACGGTAGAGAATTCCTTCTTGCTGAAAAAGACAGCAAAGGGGTTAACCCATAGTACTGCATTGAAGAGATATCCTAAAAGAATCAATACGGGAGAAACTCCAATTCCTTTTGGATATTCTTATAAATTCCACTCAATCGAAGAACTATCTTCGTTCCTTAGGGAATTTAACCTACTTGCAGTTGAATAATCGGCTGCATGGGGACGGTTCTCTTGCTTCCGAAGCACAAGAACCGTCCCCATGTTTCCAGAAGAAAGGTGAAAAAATGAAAAAAATCAGCTTGCTTCTATTTGATCTAGATGATACGTTGCTTGATAATTCTTCATGGTTTGATAAGGGATTAACTCAATGCCTAAGCAAACATCCACTCACAATTAATGTAGATACAGTATTGTTTTTAGAACTAGTAAAAAAGCCACCAAGATCTTTAATCGATAAATTGATTTCTGGAGAATACAATACAGTAGAATTTAAGAGAGCCAGATGGAAGTATGCACTAGAACAATTCAATTTAACTACTGACATAGAGACCTTAGATCAATTGGATACGCTTTTTTATAAAACCAGTATGGATTATATTACTGTTAATAAATCGGTATTGTGTTTACTCAACGATTTAAGTAAAGAGTATGAACTGGGAGTTGTAACGAATGGTTTATATGATCCTCAACAAAAGTTGATGAACATGGGATTAGGAAAACGATTAAATAGTGACAAAGTCTTTCACGCAGAACAATTAGGTTATAGAAAACCAGACCCCCGAATCTACTCTAAAGCTCTAGATTACTTTAACAAACAACCGAGCGAGACATTATTTATCGGTGATTCTTGGACCCATGATGTAGTGGCACCTATGGAAAATGGCATGGAAGCCATCTGGGTGAATTCTAGAAATGTATCACCATCAACATCACATATGCCATACGCAATTGTTTCGGAAATAATGGAAATACGAGATCTTCTGCTTAGTAAGAATTAAGCTGGAGAATGAGCCACGGGGACAGTCATCGCGGCTCTTTTTGTTTTGAAAAAAGGCCGGAGTACCTGTCCCTGTGAATCCCTTGTGTTATTTCTGTCTATTTTAAATTTTCAGATTAATAATACTTAAACCCTACTAATCATGCTACTATAATAGATAGAAAGCTATAAAAGGGGATGGTCTTATGAGGGGTACCGAACTGTTTATTAATGACCACTTGCTTGATCTCATTTTTGAGAGTGCTTATTACGGGATTGTGATTGTGGATCGCGATGGGATGATCCAGTACATAAGTAATAACTATTGTGACTTCTTAGGGGTAAACCGGGATACGGTGATTGGCAAGCATGTGACGGATGTGATTGAAAACACCAGAATGCATCTGATCCCGCGGACAGGGCAAAAGGATATGGCCGATGTGCAGATGCTTCGGGGAGAGTTCGTCATCGCCAATCGCATTCCGATCATCGAAAACAATGAAATCCTTGGGGCGATCGGGACGATCCTTTTCAGGGATCTGGATGATTGGAAGAAAATGAACAGTCATATCAAGGATGTCCTTTCAGAACTTAACTATTATCGCAATGAATGGGAAGCCGAAAATGGCCTTAAGTATTCCCTGCATGATCTAATCGGACATACACCAGAGGTCACCGGGTTAAAAGAACGTGTGAAACGGGTGGCGAACGGGGATATTTCCGTCCTCCTCAGGGGAGAGAGCGGGACCGGAAAGGAGATCCTGGCCCAAAGCATACATAAACTGAGTGAGCGGAGCGAGAAGCCATTTGTGAAAGTCAATTGCGGTTCGATTCCGGAGCATTTACTCGAATCGGAGCTTTTCGGGTATGAGGAAGGTGCCTTTACGGGGGCGAAAAAGGGAGGGAAGATCGGGAAGTTCGAGTTTGCGGCCGGCGGGACGATTTTTCTGGATGAAATTGGGGATATGCCGCATCACATGCAGGTAAAGCTACTGCGTGTCCTGCAGGAAAAGGAATTCGAGCCAGTGGGGGCACTGCAGCCTAAAAAGATTAATATTCGTGTGATTGCCGCGACGAATCGTCCACTGGAAAAAATGATTGAGGACAAACTCTTCCGCGAAGATTTATTTTACCGTATCAATGCGGTTCAGCTGTTCATCCCTCCGCTGAGGGCGCGGACGGAGGATATTCATTTGCTGGTTGAACATTTTCTTAAAAAAGTGACGGCAAGGATCGGAAAGCGTGTCACCTCTGTTTCCCCGGAGGCACTATCCATCATCGAACAATATGATTGGCCGGGGAATATCAGGGAGCTCGAGAACGTCATTGATGCAGGGGTCCATCTCTCAGACGGTGAAGTAATGGGGATTGAGGCGCTGCCGGAATACTTGATAAACAGCAAGACGACCAAGATGGAAAAGCGAAGTTTGAAGAGTATAATAGAAGAAACAGAAAAGAAAGCAATCGAAAGGGCTTTAAAACAGTACGGTTACGATAAAAATAAAGCTGCTGAATCGCTTGGAATAGGGAATTCCACGATCTACGATAAAATAAAAAAATACGCTATTACCGATTGTGTTGAATAAATCCGGGAGCTCGGAATCTTTTCCGAGCACCCGGATTTTTTTCTTTTTATTCACATTCAATGTTCTTAAAGGATTTACCTGCTCTGATAAGTATAAAGAAAATTCAGAAAAGTAAAACATATTCTTAGGATTCGGAAATTACTATGGCTGCCAACTCAATTAAATCAAGTGAATAGGGGATTTTCCTTTTTGGCACGAATCTTGCAAAGAGTATTTGTAAAGGGAAAGAGAAAGGAGGAAAGCTTGTATAAGAGGAAAAGGATTGCACATTTACTCAAAATTGTATGCGCTTACATACGTGAGGAGGGAGTCTATTGGATGTCGGATATTTTACAAGAAGAATGGCGAACGATTTGAATCCCCAGAACCGATCTAAAATTGCCATTCGAGAAGAGTCGGGAAATTCGTGGACATACAAGGACCTTCATAGGGTATCGAATGCTTATGCCAACAAGCTTCGTGAAATGGGCGTGAGAAAAGGGGACCGCGTTGGGATTCTGCTCTATAACTGCCTGGAATATTTCGGTCTTTATTTCGCTGCTGCGAAGATCGGGGCGATAGCGGTCCGGCTTAATTTTCGGCTTTCAAGCAAGGAGTTTGAATACCTGCTGAACGACTCGGATACAAAAATACTTTGTTTTCATTCAGACTTGGCCAGTGAACTGGAGCCGGTACGTAGCGGAGTCTCGGTACAGAGGTATATTTGTCTTCAAAATGAAGACGGGAACAGTCCAAGCTGGGCTGAAAGATGGCGGGTTTTAGAAAATGGGTCGACTGACGAACCGAGGTCTGAAACGATCAAATTGAACGAACCGGTCATGCTGATGTATACGTCCGGGACGACGGGCAGGCCCAAGGGTGCGATTTGGACCCATGAAACGACATTTTGGTTTTCATCGATGCAGGCATTAAAGTGGAACTTCACCGGAAATGAAATCGGCATGACGACCGGCCCGTTGTATCATGTGGGGGCCATGGAGGATATCGCCTTGCCCATCCTGATGATGGGTGGAACGGTCATCATCACAAGAAGCCAAGGGTTTGAAATCAGCAGAATCCTTGGGGTGATGGAAAAGGAGCGTGTGAGCGATTGTTTTTTATTCCCCTTCATGATTTATGAAATGTTGAATGATCCGGATTTAAGTAAGTATCAGCTGAACGAGTTGAAGACGATTTACACAGGTGGAGATCCTCTCATGCCCTGGGCGCTTGAAAAGTTAAAGGAGCATTTCCCGCATATAGGGGTCGTTCAGGTATACGGTCTGACGGAAGGAACACCGATCGCCGCATCCTTGAATCCAGAGGATGTGTTTACAAAAGGTCATACAGTTGGAAAGCCTCTGCCTCTAACGGAGATTATGATCATTGATGACAATGGGGATGGACTCCCTGCAGGGGAGGTTGGGGAGATTGCGATTAAGAGTCCTGCTGTTTCAGCCGGCTATTGGAGAAAACCTGATGCCACACGGGAAACGTTCGTAAACGGGTTTTGCCGAACAGGGGATTTGGGTCGGTTCGATCAGGATGGCTACTTGACGATTGCAGGCAGGAAGAAAGATATGATCCGGAGCGGTGGCGAGAATATCTATGCCGCTGAAATCGAGGATGTACTTTACCGGATTGACGGTGTAAGGGAGGTCTCCATCATCGGAGTCCCTGATCCTCACTTTATCGAAGCGGTTTGTGCCGTTGTCGTGAAAGATGAGGGAGCCGAACTAACGGAACAAGAAATCATTGATTATTGTAAAAATCAGCTTGCCAGCTATAAGAAACCAAGGAAGGTCATTTTTGTAAAAGAATTACCGCGCACACCATCGGGGAAGGTGCAGAAATTTATTTTAAGGAATCAATACAGCCATGCGTAAGGAGGGATAGGATGAAAAAAATCCAGGTTGTTTCATGGTCAAAACAGCGATGTATTGCCACGGTCACGATCGATAATCCGCCTGTGAATGTGCTGAGTGCAGAGGTCATCGAGCAATTGTCGGTTGCCGCGGATGAAATCGGGAGCGATTCCGAGGTAAAGGTTGTCATTCTGACCGGGGCCGGTAGTAAGGCATTTGTTGCGGGAGGGGATATTAAGGGTTTTCCTGACTGGACCGGCAAAGGGGTGGAGCTGGCCAAGCAAAAATCACTTTGGCTGCAGGAACCACTCAATAAGATTGAACGGCTTCCCCAGCCGACGATTGCGGCGATCAATGGCTTCGCACTAGGAGGAGGCTGTGAACTGGCTTTAAGCTGTGACATTCGGATTGTGGAAGAACAGGTCAAGATCGGCCTTCCTGAAATAAAACTAGGCTTGTTCCCGGGGGCTGGAGGGACGCAGAGACTGCCGAGGCTTATAGGGAAAGCAAGGGCAAAGGAAATGATTTTTACCGGAGAGCCATTGACTGCTGAAGAGGCGAAACAAATTGGCCTTGTCAATCACGTTGTTCCAAAGGGCGGGGCATTGATAAAAGCCGTTGAGCTTGCAGAAAAAATCAGCCGCTATTCATCTCCATCCTTGTCGTTTGCAAAACGCTCGATTGATCACGGATATGAGCAGCATGTGGATGAAGGGCTTGTCACTGAAGCTGAATATTTCGGCCAGGTTTTTCAAACGAAGGATGTGAAGGAGGGGGTTGAAGCTTTTATTGAGAAACGGCAGCCGAACTTTGTTGACAGGTAATATACAAATTTGAAGGGGGAGATTGACTTGTTTGGATTATCACCGCTATTGACATTCATGTTATTTGTATTTTGGCCAGGTGCCATTGTAGCAGCAGGCATCTGGGGAGCCGTGGCGTTCAAGAATAAGGAAGAGGAGGATGTTTCATGATATTAGCCATTGGGATTATCTATTTGCTTGTGATCTTGGTGATCGGACTGCTTTCGATGAGGCATCAAAAGGATATGGATACGTTTTATACAGGGGGGAGAAGGTTCGGACCATGGCTTGTGGCGCTCGCCGTCTCTTCCACGACGATGTCGGGGTACGGATTTATCGGGCTGACTGGACTCGTTTATGAACATGGTTATGCGATCTTCATGATCGGAATTTTTGCCACGGCAGGGATCTTCGTCAGCTTTCTAGTCTTGGCAAAGCCAATGAGGAGGATCACACAAAAATTCGGGGCATTGACGATCCCGGATCTCTTGGAAGTCCGATATAACAGTAAGGCCATCCGCGCGATCACCGCCCTCGCGATATTAGGGGGCGCGATCGGTTATCAAATGGCTCAATACAAAGCACTTGGGAACATGCTGCAAACCGTTCTTGGCGTGGACTATAAACTCGCATTGTTCATCGGTGTGGCAATCTTGACCGTTTACGTTGTCGGAGGAGGAATGATCAGCGCGGTCTGGACGGACTTCATCCAGATGATCGTTATGGTGGTGGGTGCTCTAATTGTCTTCATCGGAGGAATGAAAATGGTGGGTGGTATGTCCCAGCTTAACTCGGAGCTTGCGGGGATAAATCCTGATATGGTGCAGGCCTTCCATACAACCGGCCCAATCGGTATTTTCGCTTTTATTTCATATTTCTTCATTTATGTCATCGGCCATCAAGGACAGCCGCATGTTGTTTCAAAGTTCTATATGATCAAGAAACTTTCCATGCTGAAATGGGCGTGCATCATTGCTGCAGGTACCTATGGACTTACTGCATTATTATGGTTTGTCGGCCTTTACACAAGAGTCATGGTTAATCGAGGGGAAATGGCCGTGCCATCCTCTCCTGATATGGTGGCACCGATGTTTATCGAAAACTTCTTCCCACCGGTGATTGCCGGATTGATCTTCGCCGCTGTCATGGCCGCGATCATGTCGACAAGCGAAGCATTCCTGCTGGTTGCAAGCTCATCTATTGTAAGGGATATCTATCAGCAGATTATTAAAAAAGGTGAAAAACTTCCGGAAAAGAAAGAACTGTCCTTATCCAGATGGTTTACATTGGCCATCATCGTTTTGACATTCCTGCTTTCACTGAATCCGCCCGATCTCGTCGGATGGCTCGGCAACGCTTCTTGGGGGATCTTTGCCGCCTCACTGGTACCGGTATTAAGCATCGGAATCCTTTGGAAGCGTGCCACTCGAGTAGCTGCCATCTGGTCATCGGCCCTCGGATTCATCTTCAGCATTGGTCTCTATATTTTAAAAGTGAAGGGTGTCTATGTTCCTGCCCTTGATACCGGAGCGATCGCGATGATGATCTCGACTGTTTCGTTGGTCGGAATCTCGCTTGTAACAAAACAAGAAGCCAGTCCGATATTTGAGAAAGGCTCTAAAGATAAAACAGCCGGGGAAGACCCGACCGCAGCTAACTTTTCTTGATTGTTGGTGGCAGGTGCTTTTGCGCTTTGGAGCGTGGGAAGTGCCTGTCACTTTTTTGTGGGTTTTGAGGCGCGGGTGAGCCGCGGGGACAGGCACCGCGGCTCTTTTTGTTGGATTGAAAGCAGAGAGGAGTACCTTTAAAGCCACTGAACCTGTCCCTTTGGATCTCGCCTGTGCTCTCTTCGGTGCTCCAAGAGAAGACGGGAAATGAGGTCGCAGGACCAAGAAAGCAAAATTCCTTGTTGGGTCATCTTTAGGTGAAGATACCCTTGTACTTTTGATAAACAATGTCGAAAGTATAAGGGTATTTTTACTTTATATGGTACAATTTGTATAACGAAAGATAAAGTAATGTTGGAGGGAGAACACATGTTTAAACTTAAAGTAAGTGAAAGAATCAGTCTAGGGTTGTTACAACCTCATCATGCGGAAGAAGTCTATTCTTTAGTGGATGCGAATAGAGAACACCTTAACGAGTGGCTTGGATGGGTTCATAACATTAAGTCAGAAGATGATTATCGTGAAACGATCATACCTATGTGGTTAAAGCAATTCGCAGATAACGACGGTTTTAACGCAGGAATAGTTTATGAGGGTAAAGTAGTTGGGATGATCTCCCTTCATTTCATTAATTGGAAGACAAAGCATACAAGTATTGGATACTACCTATCAAAGCAGTATGAAGGTAAGGGGATTATTTCAATGTGTGTAAGAGCACTGCTTGACTATGCTTTTCATGATTTAGAACTTAATAAAGTTGAGATACAATGTGCTGAAGCAAACACTAGAAGCAGGAAGATACCTGAACATCTAGGATTTAAACAAGAAGGCATTCACCGTGACGCTGAGTTTATAAACGGACATTATAACGATATTGTCACTTATAGTTTGCTTAGAAAAGAGTGGCAAGAAAATCAAAATAAGAAAGATGAAAGACGTTTACAACGTACAAAATAGAAGGATTACAGAATAATAGATAAGGGGAAAGAAAATGGAAAAAACATTAAACGGGAGATTGATGAATATCCGGGGGAAAGATTTGTATGTAGAAATTCATGGTTCGGAAACTAACACTCCTTTACTGTATATTCATGGAGGGCCTGGTCAAGGATGTTATGATTTCTCTTATCATCAGGCAGAGAGATTACAGGAAGATGTTAGACTCATCTCGGTTGACCAGAGAGGTGTTTGCCGCTCTGAAGGTATAAAAGAGGAAGAGAGCTTCTCTGTACATGATATTATCCTAGATTATGAGGAACTTAGAAAAGAATTAGGGATTGAAAAATGGGCGCTGTTAGGGCATTCTTTCGGAGGCTATTATAGCCTTTTATATGCGACTGCTTTTCCAAATTCAGTTAGTCATCTCATCTTTGAATGCCCCACTTTTGATTCTAGACTCTCGGCGATCAGTTTATTACTAAAAGCCTCAAAATTATTTATTGAAGTGGGAAACGAAACCTTGGCAGAGAAATGCCTGGAATTATCAACTTCAGAAAAATCAGCTAAGGATTTAATGATGGAGTTTGTAGATTTGCGTCCTGAGTTAGGTGAAAGGGGCATAGAAATACACATTCATAATTTTGAACATACAACGGATTATTCATACTATACAGACGATGAATGGAAGCAGTTTCACGGAAAAAGCAATGTTCATAATGAACGATTGTTTGAGGAAAAAGAAGTATTCAATTCGTTACTTCCAAGACTTAAAGAAGTGACACAGCCCGCTCTTTTAATTAATGGCAAATATGATCCCGTAACATGTGATGAACAGAAAAGAGCCTTTCGGGAAGATGTCAAACATGGTGAGAGTATCACACTACAAGAGAGTGGTCACTTTCCTCACTTTGAAGAGCCAGAAACATTCAAGAACGTTGTGCTTAACTTCCTAAAATAGATTCATCATTGGTACAAAAATTAATTGGAAATTACAACGAAAAACTTCTGATAAACCTAAGCATTCAAAGATAAAATTAAAGCAGAGGAACGTTTGCTTTAATTTTATTTTTATTTTCTGATTTATGGATACTCATTACTAGGAAATGAGAGGAATGAAATGAATGATCAAAGAACGATACGTCCCAATAAGTGGTGGGGAACTATACGTGAAATTGGTTGGAGAACACAATGGGAAACCAACTATTGTGATGGATGCTGGGTATGGGGATTATTCCAAGGCATGGGATTCAGTGATCGAGGATCTTTCATTGCTCTCTAATGTCCTGATTTATGATCGAGCGGGGCTCGGGAAAAGTGGTAACAGTTGTAACCCCAGGACAAGTACTGAAATGGTAAAGGAATTGAAACAACTTTTGATTGAAGCAAAGATTGCCCCTCCTTACCTATTAGTTGGCCATTCATTCGGTGGGGTGAATATGCGGATGTTTGCAACTGAGTTTGAACAAGAAGTGTGTGGCCTTATCCTGGTGGATTCGACGCCTGAAGAGTATAGAGAACGATTTCTCCCGACGATGTCGCAGGATTTCCAACAAGCATACAACAAGCAATTTATTTATGAAGGCAATTATGATGAGTTTATGGAAAGCTTAAAGCAGTTAAAAGAAACGAAGCGTCCATTAGATGTGCCCCTAATCGTACTTTCTGCCGGCAAGAAAGCTCATTACTCAAAAGAATCACAGGATTTATGGCATGACATGCAAAGGGAGATGCTTGAGATTTCCTCTGATGGTGAATGGGTGATTGCTGAAAATAGTGCTCATTATATACAACGTGATGAGCCGGAAGTAGTCGTTCGTGCGGTGAGAAAGTTGATTGGTAGTGGTTGAGAATCGTTGGTGAGAACGTTTGCAGAAACAGGGCTGTTGCTTGTTAATCGAAGGGTGCAGGAGAATGGTAAATAATATTAAATCATATACCTCTATAAGTAAATAGGGACGGTTCCAATCCTCCTCTTTCACAAATTGCAAAGGTGTATCGCCTGGTATGCCTTGTTTCTCAAACATGTAAATGAGAAACATCCCCGAATAACGAATTTAAGCAATAACTGAAGATCAGCTAATTGATTCTGTTTACCCATTTTCCAGAAGAAGGGTGGAAGGAGGAATATGGATGACTCAGAAAGATCTTAAATATCGAGTGTATGCTAATTGGGCTAAATTTTTTGGATGTGATATTTCAGAATTACTGACTCCTACCGTGTGTGTACGCGAGCATTCAGAGAGTTTAAATGGATATAACGGTATTTATTGTTTCAACAATGGAACCTCTTGCATCATATCCGCTCCTGGTCAATTTGTAACGAAGGTAGAACGAGCGGTAAGTAGCCTCGGACCCGACCAAGCCTTCGATGCTGAATTACTTGGTCATGCAATTGGCGATCAACATAAAAAAATCATAGGACCGGCATTTCAAGGGTATACAGATCGTGATAGATTTCTTCAAGCCTCTTCCTCATCAGTGGTTGATCTTAAGACTGACCAACACAAAACGTTACTGGAACAGCTGCGTGAATCATGCACAGAAATCGAGTGGCAACATAGTTCCATAGATGAAGAGAAAAGTCCCATTCTATTACGGGTTCTCAATGATAAAGCAGTTGCAGCAGGTTCTTGGCGAGAAGGAGAATCAGGCATTCTAAGCATCGGGATTATTAGCCATCCTGCTTATCGAGGTAAAGGTCATGCAAAGGCAGTTGTCAATGCTCTCACAAATCGAGGAATAACAAGTGGTGCGACCATGCACTATCAAACACTTGAATCGAATTCATCATCGGTTGCTGTTGCTCAGTCTTTAGGATATGAGCGTTTAGGTAGGACCTTGGCAATTAGAATGAGCTAATGAATCATAATCCGAGAGCATTATTGAACGTACGTTTACGTTTGCTGTAAAAACATCCATCCATGAAATACTACCGCAACTCTACGTTGGATCACTAGAAATTGTAAGGAGGTATCATGTGGAAAATAACAGAATAGACCTTGAGTATCCATTACAAGAAAGAGATTACATGAGTCTCTTTATGAATAGCCCTACTGTCAAGTCACTAAAGTGGTACGTATTAGGGGGGATGCTCATTTTAATCCCGATTTTTCACTTATTAATGAGCATTTTGAATACGTCCACAAATAGAGAGCAGGTTGAAATATGGGATCCTTTTTCTATTGTTTTGATTTTCTTTTTATATATCGTAACTAGTTTAGTTGGACTGCGAAGGCTCAAATCAAAGGCGAGGATACAGGGGAAAGCCAACTATGAAAGATTATATGGTGGGCGACACTTTTTACTTACTTATGATCGAGCGGAAGCAGAGTTCTTCCTCCGTAAACAACAAGTACGAGTTCCAGTAAACAAAAACCTGAGCGTGTATTCTACAACGAAGAATTATTTCTTCTATTCCGGTAAAGGAATGAACGGAGCCATCTTTTTAATTCCGAAGGATGGTAGTGAGCAGCACAAGGTGGGACTTCAAGCTATTTTGGATGACTTAACGATGAAAAAGGGAATGGAGATTCGTGAGATGGAAGTTTGATATTAACTAAGGGCGGTGTTTGTTGAACTAGCAGACACCTTTAATGGTTTCATAACAATAACCTTTGGTAGAGGAAAGAATCCTTACCTAACATACTGGAGGTAAAGCCACGCTATTGGGAGGTAAAATGAAAAGTATAAAAATACTACTGTTTTCCCTATTTATCCTGCATACAATGTTCGCTACTGGCTGCTCCAATGACGTTTCAAATGTGGAACAATATATAGAGGTTCGAGAACATATCTATCCAGATACAAATGAGTATAAGAATATGAATGAAATCAGTAACAACAAACAGGTCCGACAGGTTAGAGAAATATTAAATGAAGCAGAATGGGAAGAAAAAGTAGTGGATATGCCCAGGTTTGCTGATTTCCGATTTACATTTCAATTTAAAGACTCTGATATTGAAGCAAAATCCGTACTATACCAACTCTGGATTAGTCCCTCTTTGAAAACAGTAGAAATCGTAAAAGGACAAAGCGAGTATACGCATCTAAATGAAAAAAACTCAGCCATCTTATATGAAGGGTTAACTGGAGAGAAATTATCTGAGTTGGAATAACTGGGGTCTGTCCTTGTTTGCTTTTCTCGTACTTGGAAGCATAAGAACCGTCCCCATTAACGTTTCTAAAAGCTGGAAAAGAAAAGGTCTCTATTTTTTTTAGGATTATTGAATGAGCACATCGTAACAACTCCACTTTTAACATCTCATGTCAACCAGGGTATAATGTTGGCAACTACAAGGCAGCATGGGGGCGGTTCTCTTACTTCAGAAAGCATAAGAGCCGTCCTTTTTAATTCCCTCTTTTACTTTTTCCTCTATTGAATACATACATAAGGAAGAATCCCAGTGTAATCCCTCCGCTCGATAGAAGTATGTACGTGAGGTCGTGCTTACCGATCATGAGTAAAAGGATAAAAACAATGACTCCAACTGTGAATGGGAAATACCAGCGGTTCATCTGATCACCTCTTTTACATATGTTTTTAGGAAATATATGTGGTGGTGCTTTTTTGGGGGGTATAAGGGACTATGCCCGGTTGTTAGGGAAACTATTCTTGTGAGTGAATGACTTCATTGGGACAGGTAAAGAGTCAGCACATCAGCAACACCTTCATTTTTATCATCCCATGTCATTAAGGGTATAATGATGGCAACGAACATTGCGTGCGGTAAGCAAGGAACGGAGGTGATCCCATGTCTAAGTCGGTTTGTATAATTGGTGCAGGCGTAGGTGGATTAACGGCGGCTGCCTATTTGGCGAAAGCGGGGTATAAGGTGACGGTCCTTGAGAAGGCCACGACCGTTGGTGGTTCAGCGGGATGGTATGTTCGGAGTGGCCGGAAGTTTCCGACAGGCGCAACGATTGCGTTCGGGTTGGAGGAAAAGGGCTTGTTGAGGACCTTGTTGAACGAGCTGGATATCGACCTGCCTGCGGAAGAACTGCTCCATCCCATGGATGTCGTTTTGCCGGAAGGAAAGGTTTCGATTGTTAAAAGTCCAGCGATGTGGGAACAGGAACTGACGGAAGCATTTCATCCGAGAAGTGAGGATGTGCTAAGGTTCTGGGACACCCTTCAACGAATAAGTGACGATGTCCTGGCTGTGACTGAAAGCGGGGTTTCGCTGCCTATCAGGAAACGATATGACTTGGGAAGCTTGCCTCGTCACGCTGTACGGCACCCAAGGTCGATGGCCCGCTTGGCACGATATGCGCTGTATACAGTGGAAGACCTCATGAGGAAGTATCATCTTGATTCGTATGAACCACTGCGTCAATTACTGGACTCCCAGCTTCTTGATGCGGTGCAGACGGATGTGAGGGAGGCGGCCTTGCTTCCATCAAGTCTCGCTCTGACGATTTACCGGAGAGGCAGTTTTTTTATCGAGAACGGCATGGGCCAGCTGGGAAAAGCACTGGCACAACGGATTAAAGATCTCGGGGGCGAGATCGTGAAAGTGTCTCCCGTTGAAAGCCTTGTGTATGAAGAGAGCCGGAAACAGTGGAGTGTAGTAAGCCGCAAATGTACGTCGACCTTCGATTTTGTGATCAACAATTCGGGCATCTCCTTTGGGGAGGGAACGAGCTATGAGAGCGAGGACGAGTTTTCCTGGGGGGCTTTTCGAATTGATGCCATTTTGTCTAGGGAAGGGTTGAGCGATTCGTTAAAGGACAGGAAACTTCCTTTCGCTTATCAAATCGTTCCGAGTCTGGATTCTCCCAATCTTCGGGCAAACACCCATGGGCCAGTTTATGTTACCTTTAATCATGCTGTTGACCGGAAAGGTGAAACGGTTGAAGGGGAAGTGATGATGACGGTTTCGCTGCATACTGAATTAGAAAGTTGGTCGGGGTATACAGAGGATGAGTACAAGCAAATCAAGGAAAGGGTCACAGAAGAGATCCTCGAGGAGATCGAGAAGGTCATCCCGGTAAAAGAGAATCTGCTGTTTGCGGAAGCGGGGACTCCCCTGACCTATGAGCGCTATATCGGAAAAAGGAGCGTGGGGGGCTTTCCGCTCACCGTTCGAAATGCCATCACCAAGCCGAAAAGTGTCCGGTCTTCACTGCCACAGCTATACATTGTCGGTGAACAGGTCTTTCCGGGGCCGGGAACGTTGTCTTCGGCTCTTAGTGGGTATTATGCGGCGAGGAGTATAATGAAGGAACATAAGTGAAGGTGTCGTCTATCTCTAGGTAAGAGAAGGACGACACCTTTTTTGAATGTGCTGCACAACACTGTAGCGTCTACCACAGTGAACTACAATCTACCTTAACGAGCCACCACTTCAAACTTATCATCAGACGGATTCGAGCTGAATTGACCTGCATTCTGGTACCATCTGTAGCTCGAGTTCATCATCGTCTGTATGCGAGTTGTAAGCGTAGATGCAGAAGGTCCCGCGAGCCCTGTAGCCACTCCATTTTTGATTTCAGCAGGTGCAGCGGAGCCCATGGAGTAGAAGTACCAATCTCTCGCGGCACCGTGCTTGCCGACTTGGTCAAAGGCTGAAATATACCATGGTTTCAGCTCGGCAAACGCAGTGAGTTGGATCATGCCGTTATTGCTGTCCCCGATTCCTACATCGGTAATGGCACTAGACTTGTATTGTTCAAAGACGACGCCTTTTGTTTTCAGTTGTGTCACATATTCACGAGAAACCTCTCCAGTCCATTTCCCGCCTAAGTAGCTTTTCCCATCTTTCGACCAAAATGGATCCAGTAAAGCTACGCGCTTTGGTCTCAGGTTTGTCGGGATCGTGCCGCTGTCGACTTGGTCACTGATCAATTTCGCGCTATTTGTGACCATTTGACTTCCAAGCGAATGTCCTGCAAGTCGGACCTCACTTCCCGTGAAGCCCTGCATGGCTTGTTTGTATGTATTTACAAACAATTGCGCAGCTGAAACCGTTGGTGCTCCGTCTGTGCTATAAGTTCCGTCTTTCTTGCGCCAACGCATGCCCTTGGGTCCTGATGTTGACCAAATTTTTGCTTCCGCATCCTTCACTTCCATTTCATCAGCGAGCTGACTCCAGTAGAAAATCCCAATGTTCCACCCTTTTGACACCCAATAGTCCACCGTATTCACGTCCGGGCCATTCAAAGGGTCATTGTGTTTTGGATTGAATGATTCGCGTGACAGAGTTGCAGTCGAACCATTTTGCCATCCGTGTATATAGATGACAGTGGGTTTGCTTGCATTGAAGTAGGGGTTCGATTGTCCGCTAGTATACTTTTGTGAAACATTCCCGGAACCGAACCAGTAAATACCTGTGTCCAGGGTTTGTCCATCATATGCAGCGAACGTTGTTGCAGGAAACCAAGGAACCAGAACGAACAGGACCAACAGACTGAGGAAAAGATGGCGGAATTTCTTCAAACGATCAACCTCCGACTATCATATTTTTGATTACATTATTCAGTATAAGTCAATAATCTGAATTTTCAATACATTGTCGAAGGAAAATGTATGCGCTTACAAAAGTAGACAAGGGTAGACTTGTTTTGAACGGAAAAGCGTATTGAGTTCCATCATACATTTTGAAATAATTGGTATAATGTTATAGATGGATTCCGTTAATTCTTTAAATCTATACATATCGGGAGTGACTACCTATCAATAGATTAGCAATAGGTTTTGCGATAATTGCTCTGTGTTCCGATTTAATCGGGTGTTCACCTCAAACAGAAGATCGTTCTAAACCAGAAGTAGAGAACGTCAAGAACGATAAAGAAAATGAGAAATACCAATCTGAAATTAAGGTTGCGTGGGAGTTCGTCAAGAAAAAAGGGTGGGATGAATCGGCCAAAGGAAATTGGAGAAATGCCTCAGTAAAGGTGACAGACACAAGTGATGGTCATATGTTGGATGGTGAGCCTCAGATGGATGAGGTGTTAATGGTTTCTTTTGAATCTAAAGAAGACAATTTAAGAGGAGTTCCTGCAATTTTTGTCGACCTAGATGATAAAGAAGTGATTGGTTTTGTACCAACAGAATAAAACAATTTTCCGTTAGAAGGAGCTGTAACAGTAGATCAGGTATTGTCGTTCTTACATGATTGGCAAGGTTTATCTATGAAGGTAATTAGAGAGAAAGAGCTATAAACTTTATGTAAGCGGAGGAAGGAACTATATGACAAAAGATCAATTCAATGGGTTTGTAACGATTGGAGTTACATTAGTTGGTATCGGGTTAATCCTTTTGTTCTTCAGTACGTACTTTGGCTCATCAATGGCTGACAATTGGCTAATGAAACAGGGGACTGCGGATACTGCGATGTTTCATATTAGAATAGAAAGCTATATAAATAACTTTGTCGTTTCTGGAGGCATCCTTCTCGGTTTTGGTCTTTTTACACTTATCCAAACCTATTTTATAAAATTCACCAAAGTGTAGGAAGCTCTGTATAAGAAAAATAAGAGGTTAGTGTCTAAAGTGATATTAATATGGTGAAACCGCTTGAACTGCCCATATTGAATTGTGTGGCATAACGGCTAATTCTGCCGTTCCGGTGGAAATCCGTTCAACAGTAACAGCCCTTTCCACTTCAAATCTAAAATATATCAAACTCATTCTCCCTGAACTTGTGTTGAACGATCATGGTATAAGAAGAGATACTTCAACACAATGAAGTGTCTCTTTTTTCTGGAAATGAAGATGAGAAATATGGTATTATTTTACTAGGTAGTACGAACGTATGTTTTATCGGGAGGTTGATCAACTCTGTACCATAAATCTCATCAAACAGACCTAAAGGGAAAAATGGAATCGAATAAACAAGAACGAGCAAAGCGAACATCAAAGCTCCTTCAACAAATAAAAGAAAAACAGGTAGACAGAACGGATCAACCAATTGAAGTTGAAGCGAAGAAGGTGAATTCAGAACAGCGCAGCAAAAACCTTCGAACAGAGTTGAAGAAGCTTCAAAAGAAATACGATGAACAGAAGCGGCTGAACCAGAAGCTGAAAAAGGAGATGCGGTCTACGAATAGTAAGGCTGACAGTTTGAAGCGTGAGAATTGGGAGCTTAAGGAGAAGCTTGGTGAGGTAGAGGGCGCTTTTAAAGTGAAAGAAAACAGCCTGCAAACGGCATATGAGCAGGAAAAGGCAAGAGCTGATCGAGCTGAAAAGGTAATCGAGCATCTGGAAAGAGAGAAAAGCAAGAAGAATAAGAAAGGAAATCGCAGAGCTGATCTTGCTCAACAGGTGAAGCAGCTGAAGGAAAGCAATCAACAGTACCGTCAAAAGCTGGAGAACTATGACTTGTTGAAGGAGCAGGAATATGGCGGGATGAGAACGGACATTGAGAAGCTCTCAAGGGAACTGGATCAGTATAAACGCTTGGAAGAAAAGACGATCAAGGATCCGATGTACTTGATGAAGTTTATGAAGACCAATCTGAAGAGGGAGCAACTGCCTGAACTGCTTGCGCTGCTCGAAAGCTTCATTACCCCCGGAAACATCAAGTATTTTTACAGAGGAGGTCACAATGTCTTTCATGCCATGATGAGGAGAGTAGGATTGTTGTCTTTCCGTACGAGGTTGCTTACAGATGAGGCGGAATTGAGCCGTCCTTTCAGAAAAGAAAAGATGGGTCACTTAGCGGACAGAGGGGATCATTGGGTTTTTGTAGATGCAGAAAGCAACGAATATCCATTGAAATACCCCCTTGCCGAAGAGATGCTATCAATGAATGAAAGGCCCGTGAAGGCAATGCTCGATGAAGGGAAAGCCGTCTTGACCGAGCATTTTAACCTGGAGAGGCCAACTCGTGAAGAAACTAGTCGTGCACCAAAGGACAAAGGGGCTTCTCAACAAAAGAAGTATGCCAAATTCGGAAATTATAATGTGTTGATTATAGGATCAAGATTTTTGTCTGATTACAAGCACAGACTTGAGCTGCACGGATGTACCGTTTCCATACATAATCCTTACGAGGAGAGTTATGAGCTCCTGGACGGAAAGATGAGCAGGGCGGATGTGATTCTCGTATGTGAGAGGCATGTGCCCCATAGTATATGGGGACATGTGGATCGGAACGTGGAACAGGTTTGTGTGTTGAAAAATGATAGTAAGGATTTGGTTGCAACGTATGCGTATGTGGTGTTGGAGCGTTGTGGGTTGTTGTGAGTGGGGTAGTTGGTTTTAAATAGCAAGATGAGATTGATACAGTAAAAAGAAGGTGTTTGGATGAAAAGAGTAAAATGTCCTTGTTGCAATTATCCCACATTACATGAACGGAGACGTTTTGAGATTTGTTTACTTTGCCATTGGGAAGACGATGGTCAAGATTCCAGTGATGCATCCGACGTGTTGTTCGGTCCAAATGAAGACTATCTCTTAACGAGGCGAGAGAAAATTTTATGAAGCATTTAAGTATGTTTCGAAGAGATGAAAAATATGAAGAGCCGACTAAAAAAGAAATCACACTGAAAAAAGATCTAATGAGCTTGTATGAAAAAATTGAGGGCCATGTCCAAGATTCAGTAGAATATAAAACGATTGAGAAAGATCTATATTCTACCGAAGATCAATTGTATAAGATGCAGGTACTGTAAGAATATTGAGGGCTTATCTCTAATGAGAGGTGTTTAATGTGCGTAGGAAAAAGAAGGAAGACATTCTTAAAGAAGCGAACCAAAGAGTGAACAAGATCATAGAAGAAATAGAGGAGAGTTTGGAACAATCAAAGGAGATTAGTAGGCGGATGGGAGAAAAAAAGAGGCGGCTGACGTAAGGACCAGAAATTAATCGTAACGTGTTAGGGGGTATATAAGAGGTGGATATGTGGGGAGCTTTATTATCAAAGGATAAGAAGTGGGGAAAAGCAAACAAAAGTTAAAAATGTCTGATCTGCTTGAATTATTTTCAATCAATGTGATCTTCAAATTAGTAGATGAAAGATAGTAAGAGGATGGTAGCAAGGCGGATGTTTCTAGTGATTTCTATTTATCTAGTATCTTTTCACTCTTCAATGTGACCCTCCTAAGTGTATAGGAACGGCTCGCTCTACTTTTCGCACTCTTCATAGGTTAGTAAAAAAGTAGGTTGTGAACCGTCCCAGCGTAACTCTTACTAATCCACCCTTTCACTATTCTCCCGGTATCAACGCCTCTTTATAAGGAGAGTTCTCCAATGTCTCCTTACTGCTAGTTAATACCCATTCCTTCGGCGTCATATCAGGATGGGAAGATAAGTAATCCTGCATGATTTCAAAGCCAATTCGATAGTTCGACCAGAGGGGAATGCCTTTTGACGGGACTCCGGCAAAAAGGGTTTGGTACTCCTTAAGGTCGAATGAATCAAGATTTCCACTCAGATGATCGAAGACCTTTTCCTTTTCTGCTGCCGACAAGGGCTCAGTCCAAGGGGAGATGTGATCAGGATAGATGATCCGGGCGAACGAGTCGGCTTTTCCTTCCATGACGATGAAGTCGAATACCGTGGACTGTCCGTCGCTTTGGTCTTCCATGTCCACTGAATGAAAATATTCATGGGCGACCGTGTTTTTAAACGCATCCTTTTTGTAAGAGGGATCGGTTTGAAGCAACATAAAGTCTTCAGTGAACGTGACGCCTGTAGAGCCTTCCATTTTCTTAATGATTGATGAGAATTCGACATTGACGGGCACCAGGAACATGGATTTATCCTTCCCAGGCAACTCTTCAGAGGATTTCGTAAACGCCTCTTTCACAAGGGTCTCCATTTCATCCTGCTTCTTCAGTAAAGCAATCGTGTTTTTCTCCAATTGATCAATATCGGTATCTCCGTTCAAAAAGGCGAGATAATTGGCTCGCGTATCGATTCCGTGCTCTTCGGCAATTTCCTGGAAAGGCAGAATGACTTTTTCAAGATACAACGCCTTTTTTTCCTCTTTCGTCTTGCCCTTCGCTTCTGATGTATAGTCCAAAATGTGATCATAAAGCGGGATCACAGTCAATGTTTGACCGTTATGCGCTACCTTAAATTCCTTCGCTTCGGGAATATCCTCTGAGCAGGCACTCAAGGCACCCATGATGAGAATTACTGCGAATAGTAACCAAAAATTCTTCACTGACTTCACCCTTTGTTTGTAATTTTCTTAATTTTACCATAAAAGGGGAATCTAAGCATTTTGTAGTCTTCCGTCTGTTTCCACGAGGCGAAAACGTTTTAGTTACGGGGGTATCGTTTCAATTTTCTGTTGTCTAGTTAAAGTGTAAGGCTCCCTTCACCTGGAGTCGTTGGGGAATGAGCCATTCACTGACTCACTCGTACTAGATGATAGTGAAGCTAGTCGTAAAACTGATTTATATTTTGATTTTTCATTAGGATTTCAGTCATTTTGACATGTTTCACTAGGAATCCTTGTCTATGTTCTCATTCATTAAGCATTTTAGTGCAGTCGTTGAGGGTATTATGGGGTGCAAGAATATGTATATTATCAAAAGTGGCTATCTTATTATCAAAATATTGGATATTTTATTAAAACCGACCCATTTATTATCAAAAATAGAAATATATTATCAAAACCTTACTCTGACGGCTTTTAATACCTAAACAGGTATCATTCCGGCGACAACGGGAGGGCGGCAAGATTTTAAAAAGCTCTTGAAGCCATACTGCCCCTATTTTTTTGAAACTTTTTCCAATCCTATTCGTAGCTATTAAAAGAAGAACCTATAACATGATCAGGCAGTAGCAAAAACAATATGCAGGTAACGAAAGGAGTGAATAGGCATGAAAGCGGTATTCCTAGACCGAGACGGGACGATCGGAGGCACAGGTGGTGGCATGCATCCATTTGAGTTTAGGATGTATGAATTTGCACCGAAGGCCATTCGAGACCTCAACGAGCTTGGTATAAAAGTATTTCTCTTTACGAACCAAACCAGGGTCGGGAGAGGGTACTTTACAGAAGAGGATCTACAAAAAGGCTTCAAATTGATGAAGGAGGAGCTGGCGAAACACGCTGCGTTTATAGACGACATTTTCTATTGTCCTCATCATCCTCAGGATGGTTGTGAATGTCAAAAACCTAATATAGGGTTATTGTTGGCGGCACAAGGGAAGTACAATTTGGATCTTGATGAATGTTATGTTGTCGGGGATACGGGCAGTTCGGACATGGTGGCTGCTGAACGGGCCGGTACCAAAAAGGTACTTGTTAAGACGGGGTGGGGTGAAGGGTCACTCGATGCGTACCGTGACAGTTGGAAAGGGGTCGAACCTGACTATGTAGCAAATGATTTGGTGGATGCGGTTGATTGGATATCACGTGATTACAAATCGGAAAATTAGAGGGAGTCTACTCTTGTACACTACCAAAAGGGGTTTCTAAATGAATACATATTTAAGTATAAAAGAACTTATCTCAGTACCAATCCTATCCACGCTACACATAAGCGAAGATGGTGACAACGTAGCATTTGTCAAACGTACAGCGGATTGGGAAGAGAATGCATATCGACATCATATCTGGATCCATGAAAAAGAGAAGGGGCAAAGCTGCGTATTGAACGAGGGGACATCCCCATTATGGTCGCGGGATTCTCGTCAACTGGCATATCTTCGTACGGTTGGTGGAGGAAATCAAATTTTTATAGAATCATTGGATGGGCATGGGAGTGTTCAGGTGACGGATGAGGAAGAAGGAGTCATCAGTTTCAAATGGGAGCCAGGTGGCAAGGGTTTTTATTATCTTGCACGGTCAAAGCAATCGGAAGAAATCAAGAGACGCAAGGAGAAGTATGGAGATTTTCATCATGTAGGGAAGGAAGGTCAGAATCATTGTTTGTATTACGTTGACCTACAAAATCACTATGGCGTGGCGCATCCTCTGACTGACGGTAAGAATGTTCATGTTCTTGAATTTGATGTTTCAGCAGATGGGGAAAAGGTCGTGTTGTTGGGGACACCTAGCCCTGACGGGGAAGATGATCAGAATGGGGAACTTTACTTATTAGATCGTCAATCTGGCACGGAACATAAGTTGAAAACGAATAAGCTATTGGGTGGGAATGTTTGTTTTTCCCCCGATGGTAAGAAAATCTGCTATACCGCAAGCATTAGGGAGAGAGATTACTATAAGAATCGTATCGGTGACCGGACTCTCGAAATCTATGATCTTACGAGTGGAGAGACCATTCAACCTTTAACGGATTTCGATTCCACGGTCGCGTCGATACGGTGGACGGCTAAAGGAATCCTTATCATGTGGCAGGAGAAGACGAATGATCTTATTGGGTTCGTAACCGGTGATGGCAAGGTGGACGTGTTGAGCGAACCCATCGAGGGCTGTACCATGGATGCTTCGATCACAGGTGATGGAAACCACCTAGTTTATAGTAAGGCGTTGCTGAATGAAACCTTTGAAGTTTATCTTGACGATGAAAAAATAACAGATGAGAATCGGTTGTTTGAGGGGAAGCGTCGGAGTAAGAGGAAAATCGTTTCGTGGCAAAGTCATGATGGTCTTGAAATAGAGGGCGTACTATCCACCCCGGCTGATTTTGATGAAACTAAAACCTATCCCCTGTTGGTCATGATGCATGGTGGTCCGGCATGGGCCGCATTTCCGATCCATTCAGGCTGCTTTAATGATAAGTATCCTGTTGAGCCCCTGATTGAGAAGGGCTTTATCGTGTTGGAACCCAACTATAGGGGGAGTTCAGGCTACGGGAATGAATTTTTAAAAGCGAATTACCGAAATCTCGGGATCGGTGACTACGAGGATGTGATTTCCGGGGTGGATGCCCTTGTTGATCGGGGGATTGCGGATCGTGACCGGGTCGGTGTGATGGGCTGGAGTCAAGGTGGATATATCTCAGCCTTCTGCTCAACCTATAGTGATCGATTCAAGGCTGTTTCGGTCGGGGGTGGAATGAGTGATTGGATGACGAATTATGTGAATACCGATCTGCCTTCCTTTATCCGGATGCATGTAGGGGACACGCCATGGAATGACCCGGAGATTTATGCGAAAGCGTCACCGATCAACTATGTGAAATCAGCTAGCACCCCCACCTTGATTCAGCACGGTGAACAGGATAGAAGAGTCCCGGTTGCGAATGCGTATGAGCTCTATAAGGGACTGAAGGATGTTGGCGTTGAAACAGAACTCGTGATTTTTAAAGGAATGGGCTATAGCTCCGACAAACCTGGCATGCATGTGGCGATTATGAAGCAGAATTTGATGTGGTTTTCGCATTATTTGCTTGGGGAGAGTATGGATGGTTTTCGGGAATAGGTAAGCGGTACGGAACAGTCTTCTTTTTTGGAGACTGTTTTTTTATGTGTAAGGTTGTCACAATGTTGTTGCAATTTAGAGAGAGTGATTATGGTAAAATTTAACTACATGATATATGAAGAGGTGACGTTTATGAAAGAATGGGTTGGTTCTGCAGCGATTTGCTTCAATGAAGATAAGGAAGTCCTCATGGTGAGAGGGAATGATTCGGAGGCGTGGGCTGTGCCTTCAGGTGGTGTGGAAGAAGGTGAGTCACCTGAAGAATGTTGCGTTCGAGAAGTGAAGGAAGAAACGGGATATGATGTGAAGGTCCTTGAGAGGTTGTTTGTGAAAGAAACGGTGATCCAGGGGATCGATGTGAAAACCTATTACTTCAAAGTAGAGACGTTAGGAGAGAGTGGGGGCATCGAGGATCCGGATGGAACGATCGTGGAAGCTTGTTGGAAGTCGTTAACGGAATTGCAGGATTTGGTGCATATGTATCCAGAGGATGTGGAGACGATTCGGGGGTGTGGTTAATGGAGGGTGCCTGACCGCTAGGATGGCACTGTGTTTAATTGTAGAACGGGAGTAGAATTTGGTTTATTTTGGTAAAATACGCACAAATTGAAATAATGGCGCGTATTTTCAAAAAATGGCGCGCAAATTCAAATTTTCGCGCACAAATCCTAAAAATGGCGCATAATTGGCTGAAACTCGCGCATTTCGTGCAGATGACCTGAATTGTATAGATCGTTTCGCAATAAAATGAGGCTGGAATTGCTGGGATCCCTTACATAATATATCTAAAAAGGACGTATTCGATGTCTTTCCACATCGGATCGTCCTATTTTTACTTTTTGAGTTCTTAACGTACTATATTTTATTTAAATTCGATTTAGTTCTTCTACGTCATGTTGGCACCTTGCCACCACGTATATAAAAAACCTTAAAACTGGTCACAATAAAAAAACCAATGAAATCGAAGGAGGATCTTTTCTATGAAAGCAGCGTGGTTCAACCAATTCGGTCCAGCATCAGAGGTTCTTCAAATAGGGGAAATTGACACTCCTGTCCCCGCCCCTGGGGAAGTGTTGATTCGCATGCACACTTCGGGTGTGAACCCTTCCGATACAAAAAAACGCCTTGCCTCGTTCCCGGATTTACTTGATCATGGTGCGGTCATTCCCAATAGTGATGGGGCGGGGATCATCGAAGCGGTAGGCGCGGGGGTCCCTCATTCTCGTATCGGCGAGCGGGTCTGGGTGTACCAGGCGCAGTATGGACGTCTCCACGGGACGGCCGCGGAGTATGTATCGATTGACAGTAATCGCGCTGTGACGCTACCGGATAATACGAGCTTTGTTGAAGGGGCTTGTATGGGGATTCCGGCCATGACCGCGCATCGCTGTGTGTTCGCTGATGGTCCTGTTGAGGGGCAATGGTTGTTGATCACGGGTGGTGCCGGCCGTGTCGGCCATTATGCCATTCAATGGGCTAAGCTTTCAGGCGCAACCGTCATTGCGACAGCGAGTAATGAGGAAGCGCGCAAGCATTGTTTTGAAGCAGGGGCCGATTATGTGGTGAATCATCGAAGTGAAGGAATGGTGGATGAGGTCATGGAGGTGACTGGAGGAGTCAAAGTAGATCGAGTCATCGATGTTGAGTTTGGTGCTAATTTGCCCAAGGTATTGCAGCTGATCCGGATCGGGGGAGTCATTGCGACCTACTCGTCAACGGTGGTAACCGAACCTTGTTTGCCTTTTAAAGAAATGATGTTTATGGATTTAACATTGCGGCTGGTCATTGTATATGCAATGCCGGAAACTGCAAAAAGAGAAGCTATTGAGGATATTACCACCGCTCTCGAGAATAAATGGCTTCAGCACCGTATAGCAGAAACGTATCCACTCGACCAGATTGCTGAGGCCAATCAGAAGATAGAAGATGGTGGGTTTTATGGGTGTGTGGTTGTGGAGATTGGTTGAGGGAGAACCAACTACTGCCTTTTCAATGTGTGCTAGGGGCTTCTTATATGGCCCCGAACTATACCAATCAAAAAAAGCGAGCTTCATGCTTGCTTTTTTTGGTTTTATTTTGACTTACCATTAACCAAACATCCCTTTTATCGATTTAATCACTTTCAAAGCTTCTTTATTTTTTTTATCTATTTTGGTTTCGCCTTTGAGATGCGTCACTTTTTTAGCGGTTGGTTTCTTGTTTTGGTTCTTGTCCATGTTCTTCCCTCCTGTCAGGGTTCCGTTACTATCCATCATATTCAGAAGGGGAAAGATGTATACAAAAAACTCGCAGGATGCATGATTGCTTCCTGCGAGTTTTTCTCTATTGATTGTTGATGTACTGAAGGACTTTCTTATTCAAACGTTGGACGTTCCGAGACATCTTACTCGTTGATTTCTCTGATAGATGAGTCACTCTGGAAGCAGTGGGAGAGACTTTCACCCGCTGGCCGTTTACAGTGATCACTTTGGCTTCTCTTGAATCTTTTCCTTTAAATTGTCCGATCATGTAAAACCCTCCCTTTATGAAGTGGTCTTTCTTTCATTATACCATGTTTCTATTTATAGCGAATAGAAGAGATAGATTAAATTGGTGATGTGGATCGCATCCACCTCTAATACATCACCGAATTCCTTTTTTAGGACAACGATGAACTGGTCTGTATTCATAAATACCGGCACGAGCATGCTTTCGTCATCAACAAGAGACACGACAGCGGATTGTGCCAAGGTTTCTACGTAATCTTCTTCACTGTTATAGTCAAAGTTATGAATGGTCTTTATTTGTTCCGTTGCAATCTTGATTCCTTCGGTTAGTCGGTACACCTCTACAAGCATTTGGGTCTCATCAGCAGCCAGTCCGTCTATCACTAAGGGATCGAAATCATTTGCTGAAAAGTCAATTTCCGGGATCCGGTGAATCTGTACCTTGACCCCGAACTTCTCGGCATATAGATCCAAGTAGTTTCGTAACTCTTGTTCTGAGTAACTTCTAGAGGGTGGGAGAAGCTCATTATTCTTTTGGATGATTTCAGACATCGCTTCAACCCGGTAGACCATGGCCTTGTGAATTTTATCGTTGGTCTTAATGATCTCTTCCACATAATCGGTGTACTGAAACTCAGCACTCCAAATTTTCATAATGCTCGGAGTCAGAAGAATGGTTAAATCCATAAAAATGACGATTGCAGTCAGCGTTAGGATAAACGGCCAATTAGTTAAGTTCAGTTCATCCATCAATAAACCGAGCGAGATTGCTCCTATAAACAAGGTATAAAGGGTTTTCCGGAGGGTTCGAAGAGACAAATGATATTTTAATGGATTCATAATGAAAAAAACTAAGTTTGCTACCGTAAAGACTAACAAAACCACGATGAACAAGTTAAACGCCATACCAACCCTCCTGCGTCTAGACATCCTATTTAGTAGAAAAAGGTCTGTTTCTATTATCTTACAGGAGATTAGGTAGATGATTCCAACTATTTTCATTTAGGCATTGTGGGGGGCTGGAAAAAAATGAAGAATCCTCTTTCTCATTTGGCTTCCGCTTCTATATGGAACCGTCCTTGGTGAGCTTTTTACCATGTTAGATCTACTTTTTATGCAACATTCAGCTATTTTTGGGTGTGAATGTCTTGGTTTGTTAATGTTTGTGGGCTGTTTTGGCGTTGTGCTGGGGGTATTCTGGGGGCGAGGGGGCGTTATTTTATCAAAAACGGTCTACTTATTATCAAAAAATCAGATATATTATCAAACACCGCCACTTATTATCAATACGACAAATATATTATCAAAAACAAATGTAAACACTTGTTTATACCTGGTAGTGTATTTATTTTCTGTGAAAGAGCACTAGTGAAGTTCTTACAAGGAAAGGGACATTCCCACCAACATAATTGTGCTATCCTAATTCGTGGGACGAGGGACCTGTCCCCCTGTCCCACACACTCAAACCCTTTCATCTGTCTCCTACCCATTTAAATGGTAAGATAGGTGTGGGACTGATTTTTAAAGGAAAGAAGTTACATAGAAGAAGGGATCAATCGATATGAATCAAGAAACAAAACAAAAATCTGTTGTGTTCGCTTTATTAATTGCGACGTTTCTCACGGCGATCGAAGGGACGATCGTCAGTACGGCGATGCCTAAAATTGTGGAAGACCTGGGTGGGAGTGAGCTTTATACGTGGGTCATTTCTGTCTATCTGCTGGCCATTGTCGTCAGTACCCCTGTGTTTGGAAAATTGGCTGATTTGTTCGGAAGAAAGATCATGTTTACGATCGGTGTCAGCATCTTTTTAGTCGGTTCGATGCTCTCTGGGTTATCGCAATCGATGGAACAGTTGGTGTTATTCCGCTCGATCCAGGGAATCGGGGCGGGTGCCCTCACGACCCTGCCGTTCACGATCATCGGGGATGTCTTTACATTTGAAATGCGCGCCAAAATGCAGGGGTGGATGAGCAGTGTGTGGGGGATTGCCGGCATAACTGGACCCCTTGCAGGCGGATTCATTGTCGATACGATTTCATGGCATTGGATCTTCTATATGAATCTGCCATTTGGGATCGTATCACTCTTCCTGTTATGGACGTCGTTAAAAGAGAACATAGAGAAGAAGAAACATAGGATCGATTATAGCGGGATTATCACGTTTGCCGTCAGCATTACCGCTTTTCTTTATGCGTTGACTCTTCTCAAGGAACAAAACCACATGACGAGTGGCATTCTTTCATTGCTGATTGTGGCGGTCATTGGGATCGGCCTCTTCCTATGGATTGAATCGAAAGCGGAAGAGCCGATGCTTCCACTGACGCTTTTCAAAAATCCGTTTATCACCATTTCGACGATTGCCGGCTTTCTGCTCGGTTTTATCCTCGTAGCGGTTACGTTCTATATTCCTTTATGGGTGCAAGGCGTGACAGGCTTAAATGCAACCATGTCCGGAGTGACGATGCTGCCGATGTCCATTACCTGGCCGCTCGCTGCAGTCCTGTCAGGAAGATTGATGGCCAAAACGTCCATTGGAAGAATCACGATCATGGGGATTACCGTCATTGCAACGGGCTCTTTAGGATTGGTTTTCTTTACTGAGCATACGAGTGTTCCATTGATGATGGTGGTCACGGCCATGCTCGGCTTTGGTTTCGGCTTGTCTCTTACCGCCTTCACCGTCGCCGTTCAATCATCGGTCGAATGGAAAGTCAGGGGAGCGGCAATGGGCACGTTCAACCTCATGCGGAACCTTGGCCAGTCGATCGGGATCGCGGTTTCAGGTTTGTGGCTGAGCGACCAGTTAAGCGGGGGCGCATTAGAGACCAGTTTGCATACCGTCTTTATGATCCTGGTGGTATTGGCTGTTAGTGCCATCGTGACAGCTGCGATGTTATTGGGTGAAAAAGGGAGAGAACTTTCGTTGAATTAGTGGAAGTGCTCCGTCGAGAATCTGATTTGGTTAAAAAGTGGCTGCGGATGAAGAATTGACGACGGATTTTGATAAAAGTGAGTTGAATTTGTCATTTTTAGGTGGGAAGTCAACGTGTTGCATGAGTTTTGGTGTGGTCATGGGGGTATCTAGGGAGCGCTGGCTGGTTATTTTATCAAAAGCGACCTACTTATTATCAAAAATCAGGATATATTATCAAAAACCCACCACTTTTTATCAAAAATAGGAATTTATCATCAAAACCCTCTTTTCATCATGCTTTATACCTGGTGGTGTATTAGACTCTATGTTCTTGGAAACCGGTACATTTGATTATGCATCACCACATTACTAGCATAATAAAACTAGAATCATCACCACGAAAGCCCCGTCTCATCCGACCTGAGACGGGGCTTTTCATTTTAAAAAAAGATTTGAATAAGGACCATCACAAGAAGCAAGCTCGCAAACCCCTTACTTCTTGTGAAATTCATTAAAAACCTCTATTCAACAAGATCAGTTAATCTTGCCTTTTCGAACTAGCTCCACTTCACCTAACCCGGTTACAACCAATTTTAGCTTATTGGAATGGGTATAAGACGTGAAAGGGAAGTTGGTTGAAATAATGGTTTCTTCTTGATCGAAGTGTAGTGAAAACCCCGTTGCCGGATATTCATTACCTTGTTCATCTATGATGTTCATAGTGTGTGCAAACGTGCTTTCATTGTCATATCTTCCCTCTACCGAAAATGTAAGATTCAATGATGTTGGGTGTACATCTGCTTTAGAGACATGGATGGTCGATGGTTGAGCATTCTGTACATATTGGACGATACCATCTGATGTTTGATGATTGTTGCCAACCGAGAGTTCCCAGCTCCCATTTGTTTTCTTGAGTGATCCTGCTTCATAAAAGACATTGACACTTTCCACTTCAATCACAGCATCTTTTAATTCCGGGATCTTCCCATTATTTGAACTTATTAATACATCGTATTGAACCTTCCCCGAATCCGGATCAGACAGTGGATTATGATATTCGGAGATGGATAAATCACGATTTTTTCCCTTCAGTGGTTTTGTATCTGGTATGAATTCTACGATGTATTCGCCGTCCCCATTTTTGATCCGGTAATCCATTGTCACTTCGTTTGCATGTGCCAAGATTGACGGGTCCTCAAATTCTAATTGAAAACTGATACCCACTTTATTTGCATCAGAGAAATGTTTATTTAGCTTGATGGTAATACCCTGATCTGTCGCTGTACTAGTATCTTCTTGTACAAATCCTTCATGAACGGCTTGTTCGATCCCTTTATCTCCAAAGTGAAAAAAGTCGTTAAGGTTGGCCATGACTTTTTCGTTTGAGAGGGCACCTGCCGTTACCAAAAGAGCGCATGCGGCTGCGGCTACTCGTTTCCAAATCACATGAACTTTTTTCTTTTTCGAAGCAGCTCGAATGATTGAATATGTTTGATCTAATGATTTCCTTACAGTTTCGGGTAACTCTTTCTCTTCTGTCAAAACCTTCTTAAGATCAGATTCAACGTTATCCTTCATTGACAACCCCTCCCTCATTCTTATAATAGGTCGTTCTCAAAATTGATTTAGCCCTCGACAGTCTGGATTTAATGGTTCCTTCTGGTTCTTGTAAGAACTCACTCATTTCTTTCACATTCAATCCGACAATATAGTATAAAATAAGCGCTAACCTGTAGATTTCGTTCAAGCTATCGAGTGCATCCTCTAATTCTATTTTTTGAAACGCATCCTTTTCCTTTTCGGGATATACATGGTCTTTCAATACTGAAATGTTTTTGTTCTTGTTAAGCAGGCTGTTACATTTATTTAGTAAGATCTTACAGATCCACGTATTAAAATACTCATCCTTTTTGAGGGTATGTAATTTTTCGTAGGCCGAAATGATAGATTCTTGCATCACATCGGCTACGTCTTCTTCATTATGTAACAGTCTACTGGCAGTCCGATATAATACACCTTCATATTGCTTTACCAGTGAAACAAAAGCATCTCCATCTCCTTTTTTGGCTTTTCTGACCAATGCTTTTACTGAATCCAATAGCGTACCTCCTTACAGGGGAATTTTGTTTTCAATAGATTAGATAAACAGGAGTGTTAATTAGTTGCAGTCAGTTCCAAGATAAATTTTAATATGTACACTAACCATTCTACCTGGAAAAACTTTCTTTGAAGAGAATGTTCTTTTTATAAGAGGAGGTGTTGTAAAAGGAATGCATTGATTGAAAGGTACTTGAGCCTTATTGAAAAACAATCCAGGCACCATTTTATTTTCTTTGTGAATTTTGATTGGGGTTAGAAAATATCATTTAAATGTGACCGATATAGGAAAGGGGGCTGGTTGGACTGGCAAGGATGAAATGATTGTTTACATAACACCTCACATGGGTGAATTTTTTTAAAAGGGATGAACGTTTATGGTTTATCTGTTCATTAGTTTGAGAGAGGGGAAGTGATTGTCGTAAAAGGTGCCTACTCTACCATATAAAAAAGAAAGTAGCAAGCAAAAAAAAAGTTCCCATGCTTCCTAAGCATGAGAATTTTCCCAAGTTCCTATTCTATGTTTATCTCGCCATTTTCAATGCATTTGCAAGGGTGGAAGTGATGGAAATGTTCTCGAATGAAATGCCTAATTGAACCGAGGTTTGGGCAATTTCAGGACGAATTCCGGATAGGGTACATTTCACGCCGATCAAACCAAGGCTATCAATGATTTGGAAGATTTGATGGGCAACCATGGTGTCAACCATGATCACACCGGAAAGGTCAATGAATAAATGTTCCAGGTTCTTTTCAGCACACTGAGCCAAACTATTTTCAAGGATATATTTCGCTCTTCCCGTATCAATATCCCCAATCAAGGGAAGGACACCTGTTTTGTCATCGATAAGAATGATGGGAGAACTCAGTTCCTTGATCATTTCCTGCTGAGCACCTAGCCGCCTTTGTGAATGCTCATAATTTTCTTCGGCGAATTTTGAGATAACAAGACTGAACGTCTTAATGATTAACTCATTTAAAAGCTGAATTTCCTCCGGAGAGAACGTATTATCATGCTCACGGCTGAATTCCTTTAGAAACTCGAGGTATTGATCCTGGGTTCTGAAAAATTCTCGTAAAATGAAATGAATCGGAGTTTTGAGATGTTCTTCATCTTTAGCGGTCTTTTCAATCCAATTCTCAAAGTTCAGAAGTGTATCCTGTCCGACATCTTCAAAAAGGACACAAAATCGTTCGTGGAATTCGTGATTTTGCTTTTTCAACGTTTGGATTACCTTTGGGTCTTGAGAATTATAAACCCCAGTTGGATCACTTTTGTCCAACGATTCATACCAGTCCTCGGTCAGCTGCCACGTTCGTTCAGTCAAATACTTGTAAAACTCTTTAGATACCTGCATGATTAAACCTACTTTCTTTTAAACAGATAAAGTGATTATTTCCTGGTTTTTGACTGACATCATACCAGCCTGCAAATCATAATCATGAGTCAATTCTCACAAAATAAATTTACAATGCCTTTACAAAAAAGTAAAAGGAAAAGATAGACAAATGAGAAATGAAAGCCGTTTTTTAAAAAATTACTTAAATTATTTCCCAACTTATTTGCTATATTAAGAGTACCAACTTTATTAGAAAAGGGGTGGATTTGGGTACGCTCCATTTTGTTGAGTAAGCTGCTCTATTTTTGAAAATGGTGGTATGATGTCGTAGGACAGATTAAGTACAGATGAGAGAGGGTGAAAACCAAGTGATCTCAGAACTAAAAGAATCAGAGTTTAATAAATGTAAACCACTACTAACTGATACAGGACTATTGGAAGCCAAAGCTGTCATCCAAGGACAGAATACGGGTCGCATATTTGTGGATGATAGAAATGCTCCTACTTCGGGATTTATTTGGTTGGGGAGTAATAATGGTTTTATTTTTATCGGGAATGAAGACAATGAGGGGTTTAATGCTGAATTAAACCATTTTTTCAATACAGTCATCAAACGTGATGCCGCAAGAGTAGGACTACCTTCGTTTGAAGCGATCGGTAATCACGCGAGATGGAATAAGACGATCAAACGTGTATTTGGCGATAATGTGAAGGGGTACAATCAAAGGGTTTATGAATTACATAAGGGGCATTATAAGGGGGAAAAGGAACCTGTTATAGAGGCAGGTTACGAAGTCTTAAAGATTACGAGAGAGGTCTTGGATTTTTCATTTAAAAACATCAGATTCTTGAAATCGAAAATAGAAACGTTCTGGGCGTCATTAGAACGGTTCTTAACGAATGGACTTGGTTACATCGTTGTTTATGAAAACGAAATTGTAAGCGTTTGTTTATCAGGGGTGGTGGCTGACGAAGTTCATGGTATTGATATTGAGACGTTACCACCTCATGGAGGCAAAAAACTTGCACAAATTGTCGCTCATTCGTTTGTGAAGGACTGTATGGAGAACCATATGACTCCTTATTGGGATTGCATGGAGATCAATAAACCTTCTAACTCGGTAGCTGAGAATGTAGGGTTCGATATGAAGTTTACTTATACTTGGTATAGCATCCCTTTCGAATGATTGATTCTATAAGAGGGTTGGGTACCTGAAGAAAACGTAGATAGGATCGACGGTCAATCGAGTAGATGACTTTAATTGAAGAAGGGGGTAAAGTGAATCTCAAATGGGATCATGGAATATGAAGCAAAGGAGACGATCGGTGTGGAACTAATCTTCATTAGACATGGACAAGGTGAACACACGTTGAGTGTACCAGACAGCTTGCAACTTGAGGACCCATCTTTAACAAGAGAGGGTGTAAATCAGGTAGCATCACTTCGAAATCAACTTCCTCTTTCAGAAAATGATCTTGTCGTCATAAGCCCTCTAAGAAGAACGTTAGAGACAGCAACCATCATGACAGAAAACAGCAGCTGCAAGAAAATCGTGAGCCCTTTCGTATCGCCAAGAATGTTCCCGCAAAATCCAGAGTGGAAAACGCTACCTTGCGATCGGATGTTACATAAGAAATCAATTCAAGAAGACTTCCCAAACTTTACTATTCAGGACGGGCTATCAGATGAGCTTTTGACTTCTGGAATCAATACCATTCCGGAACAAGAATTTCGGTTAGTAGCAGAAACGTTCCTTGAATGGTGCAATAGCCAAAGGGTTGAACATATTTACGTCGTATCACATGATGGGACCATCAATTCATACAGGCAATTCATTGGAGGAGAAAAACTGAGCAGAGAAGATTTTCTTGCGGATGCCGGGTGGATTAGGCTGGCTTAGTACGGAACAGAAATTTTTATGTGTTTCAAATCAATTTTAAAAGGAGAATGTGATGTCCATTATTTTCTTAATCCTTACGGGATTGTTTATTATAACCGCAAATATCATGGGTTTTATTTCATACAGAAAAGATAGGAGTCTATATTCCGCTGCTTTTACGATCTTACTGATGTCGGTATTATTTGGAGGGGTCGGTTGTGTAGTTGCGGTGATTGTCATCCGAGATGCGTTCGCGATTTTCTATGGTTTACAGGTTGGGTTTTATTTAATCATCAATAGCTTCATTGTTTTGTTGATTGCCCTTTTCGTAACGTTAGTCAAGAAGTATGACAGGGGAGGATGAATTTGCGTTCATGAAATAATCGGAAAACATCCATGGTGGATAAGTAATCTGACATTATTAGGAGAGGGATTGCATTGAACGTTGAAATCGTTGAGCATCTTAACAATGAACAAGTCGAAGAATTACACGAGATGTTTCAGAAGGAATGGTGGACGAAGGGACGAACAATGACCGACATTCAATCGATGCTTGAGAATTCGGATGTTGTCATTGCATTTGTTGATGCAAAAGGTAAAGAGTTAATCGCATTTGCACGTGTCCTTACTGATTACGTGTATAAAGCCATTATTTTCGATGTGATGGTTCATGCATCTTACCGCGGAGAACACGTTGGTGAGAAATTGATGAGGGAGCTCATACATCACCCCTCTTTAGAAAAAGTGAATCATTTTGAACTTTACTGCAGGACTGAAATGGTCCCGTATTACGAAAAATGGGGCTTTACCAATAATGTTGGTGAACTTCAATTTATGAGACGAGGATAACAGGAAGCTTTACCAACATTCAATTAACGTGCGGATTGGTTCAATAAGGAAGTGATAAAGTGCAAGGCTATAATGTAATAATGGTTTATAACAAAGATATGGACAAACTGCTAATGTGTGAAAGATTGAAGAATCCCTATAAAGGATTAAGTAATTTGGTTGGTGGGAAAATTGAAAAAGGTGAAGCGGGGATCGATGCTGCTTATCGAGAGCTTCATGAAGAAACCACTATTTCCTTTGATGAAATAACCCTTCATCACGTGATGGATTTTACATACTATCTTCAGGATTGTTACGTGGAAGTATATGTTGGTAGGTTGAATAGGGATGTTGTGGTTACTGGTGATGAAAATATTCTGTACTGGTCTGACTTAGATCATAACTTTTTTGATAAGACCTTATATGCTGGAGAAGGAAATATTGGTCATATGATCGAGCAAGTGAATCGTGTTAAGGACAGGTTGTTTGCTGATGAGGACTCACATGGTTAGATACTTCATGTGAATTAATATCAAGTAGAGTGGTTCTATTTTTTCATAAAAATAGAACCACTGTCGCTGGATTTTAGTGTGTAAAGTAGTCATTTGAAGCTTCCCCGAGGCTGCCATCTTCAACATGCATGCCCCTATCAGCATTTACATGAAATTTTTAAGAATACACATTTGCGAGCCGGATTTTAATAATACAAGCCACATTTCCCGTATACAAGCCACTCGACGAAAAATCTCCGGTTGAGAAGACCGGACAAACTGGTTTCAAGGACAAAAGATCTCTCTCGATGTGGTTCCCATTGTCATTCTGCTCTCATCAAAAAAGAGTGTACAAACTAAAAAGCAGATGTACTTCTCTCTGATAAAAGTAGTATATAATAGTGAAGTCGAATCCTTTTGAAAATAAAGGAAGTTAAAACAATCAACTGTATTCATAGCCTCACGTTTCTCGCGATGAATGAACAATCATTGAAGAAAGTGAATGATAAAAACAAATTCATAGATTCATAAAGAAAGGAACAACTTCTATTGAAAACTCTATTGATTGACATGGATTCGGTCATCTGTGACTTGATGACTGATTGGCATAACCGATACAATCAGGAATTTGATGATGATTTATCGGTAGACAAGTTATTATGTTGGGATTCTAAGAAATATGTAAAAGAAGAATGTGGAGATAAGATTTATGATTATCTACATGAACCTGGACTGTTCCTACACTTAAAGCCGTTACCCGATGCGATCGAGGTGTTGGAGAGATTATCGGCACATTATGAACTGTTGATTGTGACGAGCAGTGTATCAACGGCTTTTATGGAGAAGGAGCAATGGGTTCAGAATCATTTACCGTTTATAGGGAAAGAGAACATGATTTTTAGTCATCGGAAGGATAAAATTTGTGGGGATTTACTCTTTGATGATGCCCCTCATAATTTATGTAGCTTTAAAAAGACAGGAAGAAGAGCCGTTGCCATGGATTATCCATATAATCGGTCCGTTGATGTGCCCCGTGTAAAAGGGTGGCTCGAGTTCGAACAGGCACTGATGGAGGACTGGTGGGGGTTGTCTGATTCATGAAAAAAGTAGATATCGTGATTCTTGGCGGGGGTCCGGCCGGCATAGCGGCAGCGATCTGGTGTAAGAGGTTAGGAATTAATCACCTATTACTTGAAGAGAGAGAAGAACTCGGTGGACAACTCAAACAAATTAAGAACATTGTGATGGACTACCCAGGGTTGAACAATATGGTAGGCAAGGATCTTGAGCGACAATTCCTAACGCATCTCGATGAGTTGAACTGTCATTATGATACAAGGATAACATTGGGGGACATCAACGCGGACAGTCAAACGCTTACCTATCTAAAAGACGATTCCACCAATCTCATACATTATCAATTTTTGATTGTTGCCACTGGAGCCAGTCCAAGGAGATTGGGGATTCCGGGAGAATCAGAGATGCTTCAACGAAATGAGATCTATTCGGCATCCGTTGATGCTTATCGGTTTGAAGGAAAACATGTTGCCGTTGTCGGTGGAGGTGACCGGGCGCTAGAAGGGGCGTTGCTTTTATCCGATCATGGGGTGAATGTTACCTTGATTCATCGATCAGAACGGTTTCGAGCAAGAATGGAGCTGATGGAGCCAGCTCTACAAAGAGAGAATATTACGGTACTAACCAATCACCGTGTGAAGGAAATCATGGGTGTAGATCGGGTTTCTTCAATCCGAATCGAGGATGAACAGGGTGGTAGTAATAACGTGGACGTTAGTGCCGTTTTGGTTCGTATTGGTGTGCAACCGAATTCCGATTTTTTGAAACATATCGTTGAACTTGACGCTGAAGGGCATATCGTCACGGACTCATTTGGCGTATCAAGTCGCTCGTCCATTTGTGCCATTGGTGATGTATGCACCAAGCCATTTTATTCAAGTATTTCCACTAGTACCGGTCAAGCGATGACGTTGGTCAAACATTTATCCACTTATTTGCACTGAATGCATAGGGACGGTTCTGCTGCTTCCTCCTGATTCTTTAAAGGAAGCAATAGAATCGTCCCTGTCTTTCTAGCGAAGATTGTTCGTCCCGATCAGATCAACGGTTACCTTTGGTTTGAAGACCACATGCTGATAGTCTTGTTTCCACGTGTCTGGGTTCCAGGATTCAGGATCGGCTGTGGAGAGATATTTTGCGATGCCTAAAGCGTCGCTATCGGCTTTGAGTAATAAATCCGTCAGCTCTTTCAATTGTTTGGTCAGTTCCCTTGAAGCAATGCCATTGAGTGTTTTGATTGACTTATTGGACTTGTCTTCATAGTAACTTAAGAGCCTTCCTTTAAAGTCAGCAGTAATGGTGCATGTCGTTTTTCCATCTTCGTTTTCCACGTTTATATTTGTTTTCACTTTTTCTACCGTTAAGGTTATTGGTTGACTTAACTCATCTGAATCTATGCTGATTTTCGTCCTTTTTTTACTATCATTTCTTAATAATAAGAGCAGAGATGTCTGGCTGGTGGTAAGGGTGTGGCCAGTGAACGTATCACCATTGAATAAAGCTGACCCTGCCAGTTTCAGTTTGTCCGCCTTATCGGCTTTGATGTACGGGAGAATGATGTCCGTTGTCGGGTCTGTGATCTCATTCCAAGCAGTAAAAAGGGTGTGTTTAGGTATATACCCATCTTTTATACCACCGGTCAGAAGGGTATCGATCTGAAACACGATGGGACTTTCTTGGATATTCAATGATAAGATGCCATTGCCCGGTCCTTCACTGATCAGAATGCGAGAGGATATATAACCATGAGTGGAGCGAATAATCGGTTCTATTAAAGGAGTAAGGCCTTTTGTTTCTGCCAATTCACTTCCGACAATCATGATAAATGCTTTTCCCACATCCATATTCCCGGCTACTTTATTTTGAAGGTCCACTTCGAGTTGGGATACAGTCTTATTCTCTGCTACATAAAATTCATCCTTTACATCGAGGTTTCCCGCACCGGCACTGCGAACATTGATGGCCCTTACTGTACCGAGAATATCGTCCGACCCATCTGCTTTATCAAAGCTGATTCCATTCACCAGTCGGTTGTCCTTTAACTGATTCTGATCCCAGCATCCTGCCAGTAAGAACATCACTATGATGAAAAACGGTATCTTTCTCAAGAGGATATCTCCTTTCCATGCTTTTTGAATAGATAAGAAATGAGTAGCAATAGACAAGGAATGGTGAATACAACGGCATAGCTGATGTATTCCAATACGATTGAATATAGTCTCTGAGAGTCGGGGTCTTTCTTTGCGATCAAATAGATGACGAAAACCAATGTACTATTCATCAAAATGAGATGATGATGTTTCCCCTTATACATGTTTAAACACTTACTGGTCACATATAAAAAAATAACAATCGAAACAGCAAGTGGAATAATCCAGATCGTTACAAAGAGTAAGTCGAGCCGGTCAATCATTTGAAAATGAAGGGGCCGCAAAAAGTAGATGACCGGATATTTAATTTCTTTCAGTGCTGGTTGACTGAAAATCATGATGCAAAGAATCACAAAATAAGCTGTTAATCCTGTTACAAAGACATTAGCCCATGAGCTCACTTTTAAAAACGTGGTTCCCTTCTTGGATGCATGGGGATAGAGAAATAGCATAATTTCAAATCCTAAAATCGATAACAAGCAATCCTTTCCCCCAAGGACAATTTCCTTAAATCCGCTGCTTCCCAGAGGGAGAATGTGATGGAGATTCATTGGCAGGGTAAAGGAAAAAAAGGAGAACCCAAATTTGAAAAGAATGAGAATCGATATGAGCACAAAGAACCTTGCGATGATTCGGATATCACTGATGGCTAAATATGTGCACGTAAGCATCATGATCAATCCGATGATCCAATAAGGGGTGTTCAACAACAGATGCTCTTTAATGACAGTTGAAAACTCTAACAATATAAAAGAAGCTGCAACGATAAAATAAAGATAAATCAACAAATTAACAAGAGTCCCAGCCACTTTACCAAGTAAGAAGGTGGTGATTTCCGTATATATAAAGTGGGGAAATCGCCTCATTAACATCCAAAGTATGAGTATAATCAGTTGGATAACGGCTCCAGCCAAAAGGACAGACATCCAGCCATCCCCTTTACTTGTACGCTGCAGGGTATTGGGGAGTGTCAGGATGCCGAATCCGACTTGAGTTTGGACAATAAGAAAGAAGATTTGCACGTTCGTTAAGGATCCTGTCTTTGACATGGACAATTCCACACTTTCCTTATCAAAATTTCCTATGTTTGTTTTAAGGAGTCATTTCTTTTCTTGGTTTTGATCAATGAATCTTTCAGCCCTCTGATGCGAAGAGGTGCAACAGGTTCCAAATAGGGTTTTCCGAACGACTCCAATCTGCACAGGTGGATCAGTAGGACGGTAAGAGATAGCACAATGCCGACAAACCCAAACGTATTCGCGGCAAGCATGATCGGAAATGCCATGAGTCTGGCGCCCGTTCCCATTTTGTTGACAGGTGCTACGAAAGAGGCAATGGCAGTGAGTGCGATCACGACAATCATCGTATTGGAAACGAAACCTGCTTCTACGACGGCCGATCCGATGACTAATCCACCAACGATCCCGACGGTTTGAGCGATTGGTGAGGGGAGTCGTATAGCAGCTTCCTTCAACAGTTCGAGGGCAAGCTGCATCGCGATGGCTTCATACAATGGCGGTAGCGGCACATAAGCGATTTGTACCCGAATGGCATACAGGATCCATAGAGGCAGAACTTCTGAATGAAAGGACACGACTGCTATGTAAATGGCAGGTAAACAGAGAGCCACCAAAAAGCTGAAAATCCTGATTAACCGAAAGAACGATCCGACCAACCATCTGCTATTATAGTCATCAGGTGACTGATAAAAGCTGAAAAAGGTAATCGGTGAGATCAACACATTCGGATTCCCATCAACCAGAATGATCGATTTCCCTTCTACTAAATAGGATGCAGCCCGGTCTGGCCTTTCTGTATTCATCATTTGAGGGAAAAGGGAAAAGCTATCATCCTCAATCAACTCTTCAAGCTCCCCAGTGGATTGTAGTTCTGCTACATCGATGTTATCCATTCTTTGGAACAACACTTCTAACGGTCCATGCTCCACCAATTCATCAAGATAGAGGATCGCTACTTTTGTCTTTGTCTTTGTACCAAGGGTGTAATTCTTAATCCGGATACTTGGGTTTTTCACTCTTCGTCTAATTAACAAGATATTTTTTTCTATATTCTCGATAAAGCCATCATGCGAGCCCGTGATGGTATGCTCATTCTCAGGCTCTTGGATGGCTCTGTCTGCACTCCCGGCAACGGGCATCGTCAGGACGGTAGGTTCTCCCTCTGTTAATAGAACACAGCTACCCTCGAGCAGTCCGTTCACTACGACTTCCAGATCACTCGTCCTGCTATATTCCGCATTTTTTATGACCGCTTCCGGAACGGTTTCCGATTTGCACTCAAGGAGTGGCGCGATCATGTTCTGTTCCAATCCTTTCTTATCGACTAACGAATTCATATAGATCAGTTTGTAAGAAGTGTTCAGAAAAATGAGATCCCTCATCTTTAAATCTTCAGTATCATATACAGCAGATTTTATTGCTTCTATATTTTCTTCCATGGTTTTTGAAAATGATTTTGAAGGACTCATTCGTGATACACCAGCCGTTCAATTAATGATTCTCTTATTGTTGCCTGAACTGGAATTTTTATGTTCGGGAAGAAAGGTGACGGTACGATACGCGGATCATTCCTTCTGTCGTGGTGAGGATGTTTATAAGGATGGAAGTCATGCTAAAGATTTCATTGAAGAGACAAGGAAAGGCGGGGTCAATTCCTGGAGATTTACGGAGGTATGGCTTTTTCACATTAGATCAAATTGAGGGGGGAATATAAAGTAAGAATAGTAATAACAAATTTCATCGTGCGGCTGGTTTTTTCTGTGAAACGCTGGAACTTGAACCGTGGCATGTGTGCCAGTTATCAAAAATGCGTTCCACATTCTGCATGTACTTGCCACTTTTGAAGAATCCAAATCACTTTCTACATTTGGGACTCAAAGGATAATATTCAAGCAACTTGTCGAAAAATCATTGAGTGAAAGGGCCACCAATCCTGGGTACCCAAATAAAAGTGAGGCAGAGTATGTTCTATACTCTGCCTCCTTATACACGATCACGTCACTACGCTGAATTGCCGATATGGATCGTTCCCATATGAAAATTAAAATTCAGCATTAATAATGGATTCCAAGCCTTTTTTCAGACCTTCTTTTTCTGTCTCTGACAAGTTCTCAAGAACCTTTTCATTCATGGTCCTCGTTGCTGCTTCAATCTTCTCACGTAACTCATATGCTTTTGGCGTAGCGCTCACTAACACATTCCTACGACTGTTCGGATCTACCGAACGTTCGATCAGGCCTGCTTTTTGCATCTTGTCTAAGATTCCCGATATCGTGGGGGCTTCCAGATAAACCATGGTCCCAATTTGTTTAGGGGATAGTTGGCCTTCTCTCCACAAACAGTTCAACACACCGTATTGAGCCGGGGTTACGCCATGTTCCTCCAATAGCTTGCTAAAATATTTGAACACTTTATTCTGACTTACGCTCAGTAAGAAGTTCATGCACTCTTTTAATTCCATTCGATCTCCTCCATTTGACAGTTACTATGATAGCATGTTAGTTTTTGTTGTAAAATACTTTTGTACCAAAAATGTTTTGTTGCAAAGTAAAGGAGAGGATAGTTGTGGACAAGTTCAAGGCGGTTGTTGTAAAAGAAAATGAAGATCAAGTCAATTATGGAATAGAGAATGTGAATCTAGATCATCTTTCTGACGGTGAGGTTGTAATTAAGGTCGAATATACCTCAATCAATTACAAGGATATGCTGGCTGTCCAAAAGAAGGGCGGCGTCATCCGGAATTATCCTATGATTCCTGGCATTGATTTAAGTGGAACGATTGTACAGACGTCCGACGGTCGTTTTAATGAAGGACAAAAAGTGATTGTCACAGGCTTTGATATGGGGATGAGCCATACAGGAGGTTTTGCAGAATATGCGAGGGTCCCTGCTGATTGGATCGTTCCGTTACCAGACAACTTAACACTTAAAGATGCGATGGTTTATGGGACGGCAGGGTTTACCGCAGCACTCTCCATCATGGCTCTGGAGAAGAACGGAATGGATGTAACGAATGATCCACGAATCCTAGTAACAGGTTCAACCGGAGGAGTCGGAAGCATTGCTCTCCAGATTCTCTCTAAAGCCGGATACAAAAAGATCTCTGCGCTCGTGCGAAAAGATCACCAAGAAGAAGTTGCCAAATCATTGGGCGCAACGGATGTCGTGTTTGCAAGTGAATTAGGGGAGCAAACCAAGCCGCTTTCGAAACAAACGTATGACTTTGTCTTGGATACGGTCGGAGGAGAGGTCGCTTCTAAATTGATTCCACAAATCGCTTACGGCGGAAGTATGAGCATGTGCGGAAATGCGGCTGGCATTAAACTAACGTCAACCGTGTTGCCATTCATCCTGAGAGGCATCAACCTATTAGGAATCGATTCAGTCAATGTACCGATCCATCAACGTGGTGCTATCTGGGACAAGTTAGCGAATGAATGGAATATATCAGAAACGACATTGGTAAATGAAAGGACACTGAACGAAGTGCCTGATGTCATTGAAGCGGTTAAGAATGGTCAGCATTTGGGTAGGACGATTATAAAGATCTAATGTGGAAAGTAGAGTGGGGATTGTTCCTGCTCTGCTTTTTTTTTCGGGGAATAATCGGTCCTGCTGCTGAAACACACTCCCTAAGTATAAATAAGGGATTGTCTAAATTGGATTGATTTGGAATAATTGGAATTGAGGACTAAGGTAGGTCAATGTTTAGTTTTTTACTAAATACCTACTAAGGTTAACCACTTAATATAATATTTACTGCTATATTCATCTTGCTTTTTCTTTCAGAACCATAAGGGATAACCAATAATCGAAAAAAAGAATACCACAATATACGTTACTAGGAAAACCGGTGGCGATTATGCTGCTTTCTCTTGATTCAAAAGAAAGCGTTAGAACCGTCCCGGTGTTTTAAATGGTCGTTAACGGAAGGATTGAGACGTATTAATCACTTTATCAACATTCATAACAACCGTATTGAAGTTCTATTAAAAGGGGACCAAGGTCCTCTTATCGTTGTACTTCCAGGAATGGGCTGCTCTTATTATGAGTGGAATGAGATTATACAAACGTTAAGCAAGACTTATAGAGTCCTAGCGTTTCATCGGCGGGGACTGGGACAGAGTGGGCTTGGGAATGGAAGTCAGAATACCTCAACAGTCGTTAGCGATTTAGATGAATTACTCAATCACTTCAAAATCGATGAACCGGTTTACTTAGTAGGGCATTCTTATGGAGGACTATGTGTTCAGCACTTCGCTAACGTTCATCCTGAAAAAGTGGCCGGAGTGATCTTAGTCGATTCGACTTCTGTTGAATTAAAAGAATTAGAAAAGCTTGATCTGCCTGTTTTAAATCAAGACACAGATGAAATGTGGATCGAGAAATGCACGGAATATTCCACCAAGGATAAACAAGAATTATTGGAGATCATTAGGCCTTCACTTAATGAAAAACAACGTCGACTTCCAACAACCATTCAAAACAAACTACTGGACTTTCAAGTGAATCCTACTTTATATAAAGCGATGGCATCAGAGATTAAGGAATGGACGAAAGATGCAGAAGTTATTATGAGGTTGGGTAGCTTTCCTGATTGTCCATTAATCGTGATTGGAAGGGACAAGGAATATACGATCGAATCTCAATCTGAAAATGGAATTCCTGAATGGGAGTTAAGACAGTTGGAGGAGAAGTGGGAAGAGCTAATCACGAACCAGAGTAAATTGTCTTCAAAGAGTGAGTTAATATTTGCGAGTGATTCAGGGCATTCTGTGCATCTTGATCGTCCAGATTTGGTTATTGAGTGTGTACATAAGGTGGTAGAACAATAAACCAATTCTTAATTCTTAAAAGAATAGGTAAGAAATTAGTGATGGAAAAGGTGAATAAAACATGAGCTATAAATGGAGAACATGCCCAACCGAAATCAAAAATTTCATATCACATATACATAAAGAAATCACTAAAATAATAAACGATGACCTGGTTGGCTTCTATCTTCACGGTTCCCTAGCCATGGGTGGCTTCAACCCGGACAGCAGCGACCTTGATCTACTGGCCGTCACGAATCAATCTTTGACAGTTCAAAAGAAGAGGGAATTAGCAGCGTTCTTTTTGAAAACGTCCAATTCACCATATCCGATTGAAATCAGCTACTTGAATCGGGAACAATTAAAGAATTGGCAACACCCATGTCCTTTTGATTTTCATTATAGTGAGTTCTGGCGCGAGCGGTATGTGAATGATCTATTAAAGGGTACATACGAATTTTTAAATGAAGAAATTAACACTGATCCAGATTTGGCAGCTCATTTCACGATTTTGAACAAGAGGGGGATTTGTGTCGCTGGCGAACCCATTGTTGACGTGTTTCCTACCGTACCGCGTTCAGATTACATCTCATCCATCATGGGTGACTTCAAGGATTGCTTGCGTTGTATTGAAGAAGATCCTGTCTATTGTGTGCTCAATGTAATCAGGGTGTACTGGTACCTCAAGGAAGGAGTCATTTCTTCAAAGGAAGAGGCTGGAAACTGGGGGTTGGTAACATTACCACAAGAGTTTAATACCACTGTTTCTAAAGTGGTCGGTTCGTATACCAGTCAAAATGATGCTTATGAGTTTACGGATGAGGAACTGATTCGGTTAAGGGATTATATTGCGGATTGTGTTGAGGGATTGTTAGTTTAAAGAGAGATATCTGAAAGCAGCGGATCAATTCAGCAGGTCAACGAATGAAATGTTGGATTGTAAAACCTTCCCTTAATTACATCCGTCAAACTTTAAAGTGAAAGTATGGAGGCGGAGCTGCTTTTTTTTCTTGTTCTTAAAGGACGAAAGAGCCTCGTTCCAGAAATCATGAGCAACAAGGAGGGGTATTTATGAGCTTTAAGGTGTATAAAATCATTCATCTTATTTTAACGGGAGTCATTACGATCACCATTTCTCTGTTTATTGCAAGCGGAGGATTAGGTGAGAATTATACTGGAAATGCATTTGTTTATCCTCAGTTTTTATTATTTATAGCAGTCTGGCTAATTGGAGCCGTACTTTTGTTTAACAAAAAGGTGCGAACGGTTGGCTTGATTATCAGTGCTTTGCCGACCGTGATTTTCGCTGGGAATATTGTGAGTGCACTTATCTAGTTCAACTAGAGAAGGTGTTGTTTAGGTTCTTTATGGGAGGTGTTATAGATGGAATTAATCAATCGCATACAAGAGGTATTATCAAGTGGACTTGCTTTTGTTGTTTATATTGCGATACCCGCGTTTATTGTTTTTAAAGCGATCAGGAGAAGGAAGCTTCCCAATAACACGTATACTCCTGTAGACGATCTTCTTGAAGGGAAAGTTCGAGATCTTGAGGATGAGGATCATAAGGGAGCTGACCCTCGGTAAGTGGGGGGGCAGGCTTAAAATAAGGGGGATGGAAATGAATATTGAAGAGAGTCTTTATCAGTCTGCGATTGAATTAATCGAAAGTAGATACCCTACTGGTTGGGGAGGAGCAGCTGCAATGTATACTGCAGATGGTCAAATCTTAACGAGTGTATCACCAGAAATTATTAATGCTTCAACAGAATTGTGTATCGAAACTGGCGCGATTCTCGAAGCACATAAATTAAATACGGAGATTACCCACACAATTTGTGTTGTGCGAGAAAATAAAAAGTCTGAATTTATCGTTTTAACCCCATGTGGCATCTGTCAAGAAAGATTATTTTACTGGGGAGAGAATGTAAAGGCAGCTGTAACCAATCAGAACGGTAAGCTGGAATACAAAATGTTGAAAGAGATACAGCCGTATCATTGGTATAAAGCCTATGCGGGGTCTAATTCGCGGGAGTAGAGTGGGGACGATTTTCACTCCGTTTTTCGCTTTAATTAACAAATAATAGGAGGTCCCATGAATACGCATTTTATCAAACTAACCGAACCCACCTTGGAAATCCTTGATGCGTTTAATCGCTGGGAAAACGATCCCGAGTTGATCCCGATGAGTCGCCCTAATCAAAACCGAACAGAATTGGAAACAGAAAGGATCATCACCCTTGATCACATAAAAGAACGTTTGGAACATCTACATATCTACTTGATTTATCAGGATGATCAGCTAATCGGGGAAATGAGCTATATGGTCGACCCGAACCATCTGTATAAAAAAGAGCAAGGAACAGCCTGGATCGGGATTACGATTGGCGAGCCCGATGGCCGTGGCAAGGGGATTGGCTATAAGGCGATGCTATTCCTTGAAGAACAGATTAAGAAGCAAGGCCTTAAACGTATCGAACTGGGCGTATTTGAATTCAATACACAGGCACAAAGGCTGTATAAGAAGCTAGGCTATAAGGAGATTGGCATCATCCATGATTTCACCTATTGGCAGGATAAAATGTGGTCGGATATCCGGATGGAGAAGTACATAGGGGACGATGTGAAGTTAGGGTGATCAGGTAGTTGTTCAAACCGTACCCAAAGGAGAGAGGAAATGGTGAAAAGAAAGAACGTCGTTATTTTTGTACTTCTAGTAATCGCGCTGACTACAATCTTAGTCGGGTGGTCTGTTTCACGAGGCAAGATGCATGATCTAAACGATTCAGAACTAACTTCTAAAATGGAAAGAGCAACCCCGAACGCAAAAATCCCAACGAAAGTGCCGTTTGATGAACTGCAGCTTTATGAGTTTGGTTCTAGGGATCAGGGAATTACGTTCACTCTGTTCAATGCGGATAAAGAGTTCATAACCATTAAAATCATGAGCGAAGAGATTGAGTATCCAAAGGAAATAAAGAAAGAGACGATTAAAATAGGAAATGATGTGAACGGTACGTTCATGCCAGACCATTCGGGGAAAAGAATGATCACCTGGGAACAAGAGGGCATGTACTATGAAATAGCCTATGCCTATAAACTTACTGCGAGTGAGGTTAGTAAAGGGCAGTTGGTGGAGATGGCGGGATCGTTTAAGTAAGACGTTTATTGAATAACAGTATTCCATTTCCGTGGGCATTATCTGAAGCTCCTCAAAAACCACCTTTGGCTGCCGCTAATGAAGGAAACCATTAAAATTCGCCACAGGAGTGTTTCGGTCATTGAAAAAAATCATGTTAATTTTGTCCCTTACACTATTCGTCATTCCAATTGGCATTTTTCTATACAAAGATGCTAAAACAATGCACCTAGATCGTACTGAATTACCCGTGAACAATACCTAACAATTAAAATTGCTCAACGCCATCTTTCGGGTTGGTGGACATCGCGTTCTAGTTTGGAGTCTAAGCCGTTTGCGGAGAAATCAATTGAGGAAACAAAGGAAACGTTCATTATCGACCTAATTGATGAAAGAGATCTTTCTTTTTGTGAGGGCTTCGAAGTAACCATTAAGAAAAGCACGGGGGACGTTTTAAGCGAAAAACGAGTGAATTTCTGTGACTAGGTAATTCACGGACTGAGGAGGATTGTACATATGTATTCATTATTGAATGTAGGAAGCCTGATCCTTGGAGTAGTTGCTTGGTTGCTTCCGGTTGTAAGTCTAGTTGAAAATAAAAAACGAACTAATAGAAGCTTGATGACATACTCCATCATCAGCTTAACTGCTTGCGGGATCTCACTCTTCTTTCAGATTTTCTATACCTACTACAAGGTAAGTGTTGGAGATTGGTCAGCACTTTTAGATACAATGCATTTTACTGCAGCAGTATCCGCTATTTTACTTATCGTTACAGTAATCCTAAATCTAGTCACTTTGTGGGTTTATCGGACAAAGATTACATCTGGAGTATGAATTTATTTCTTACCGATGCTCGGAAAGGATCAATGTAAGTTTGACGATCATACGTTCATGATTGTTAGGCGGGGGTTAGGTGGCAGATTAGTTCACCAGAAGAGAGAGGGATCCTTATGGGTAAAAACGTACAATCTATTTCTATTCTAGTTTTCGGATTGTGTATTCTATTAGGCAGTTGGCTCACTTCGTATTCATTAAGTTCCGGTCAAGAATCAGGGGACAGCACGCAGGACGAGCAGTTCCGGTATGAATTCTGAAAACAACATGATCGTCTTTGATAAACAGACAGGTGATTATTGGAGAAAATTGATAAAGTCGAACGAAGGACCAACTGAGTGGGAAAAGCAGGAGTCACCAATATGGTAGAGTTTTAAAAAAAGAGGCAAAGCTTGTAACGAAATGTCCCCGATCGCGCTGACGTCACGGAAAAGAGCGTAGTTCATATGGAGGTTCTTTTCCTTTGGAATCGGAATCGCCGTTTTTATGTGTTTTAGGATGAAAAAAGCCAAATTAGCTTCTTTATTGATTGAAAAGATAAAGTATTTAAACGAAGTGTGATTTTAGATGATGAAAAGCTACTTTTACTTCGTTATTGAAGGGGTATTTTGCTGTTGAACAAGGATTTTATTATCAAAAAGCGACAATTTATTATCGAAAACTCTGGATATATTATCAAAAAATCACCATTTATTATCAAAAACAAACATATATTATCAAAACTTATGAATCCAGGCTGTTAATACCCACGAGAGTATGTTCAGAGCCAAAAAATGTACAAAATATTTATCGGAGACTGCCCGCTTAAGTGTATATGGGTCATGCCCCGACTTACAAAAACCCCAACCCCAATCCCAACCAAAATAAAACAGGCCGCCAATAAACCCGGCGGCCTTCATTCCTACTGAGCGATCTTCTCCGCACCCTCCAATTGCTGAGCGCGTTGACGCTTCGATTTTCTAAAGTAAAGCAATTCGTAGAACACAGGAACTACCACCAACGTCAGGACAGTTGCACCGGCGAGACCGCCGATGACGACAACCGCAAGCGATTTGGACACGAGGCTTCCGTCTTCGGTGTGACCGAATAGAAGCGGTAGCATGGCACAGATGGTGGCGATGGCGGTCATGACGACAGGACGCAGCCGAGTTCCGCATGCTTCTAGAATGGCGTCGCGGATGATCATCGTTTCTTCGTTCTGCTTGACGCGGTCGATCAGGACGATGGCATTCGTGACGACGATACCGATCAGCATCAGTGCGCCGATGAGAGCCGTTGCATCTGCCGGGACTCGCGCGATGAGCAGTCCGAGGACGGCTCCGATTGAAGCGAGCGGCAGTGTGATCAAGATGGCAAGTGGCGCTTTCAACGTCTTAAAGGTAAGGACCATGATCAGGTAGACAATCAGGATGGAAGCGAGCATCGTCATTCCAAGATCCTTGAAATCGTCTGCCTGTTGAGCAGCTGCGCCTCCGGTATCGAGGGAAACGCCTTTCGGCAGGTCGACCTCTTTGATCTTGGTATCGATATTCTTCGAGATGACCGATAACTCTTCAGGTTCCACCTCTGCCGTGATGCGGACGAATAAGTCACCATCTTTATGCAGGACGGTGCTTGGTTTCTGTTCTTCCGTGATGGAAGCTACTTCAGTCAACGGCTGGATGCCTGAACTTGTTGCGATCGTTAAATCCTTCAGATCGGACAACGTATCCGGGTTGACGCCGGCGTCCAGGAATACAGGCGTTGTTTCGTCATCCAGGTTGATGACTCCGATCGGCTGCGGGTTCAGCAAGGAGCGGATTTGCATCGCTGTTTGCTGGGCGTTCGCTTTTTCGGTGTTCACGTTCACGGTGAAGACAGGTGCTGTTTTCTCCTGGTTACTTGAGACTTTCTTCACTCCATCCACATCTTTGATTTTATCCATAAGTTCTTTGGAAGTAGATAGGAGTTCATTCGTGTCATTTCCGACGACGTCATAGGTGATGCTTGAGTTGGATGATCCCCCGAAGATCGACGATGGTGACGCAGTGATGGTCACATCTTTTTCATCTTTCTTTGCGTCATTCACCTGTTCGATGAAGGATTCAGCATCGGCATCTTCCTTCATGATCACCGTGTAGAATACAGTGTCTGAATCACTGACCGAACCATATTGAGCATTTTCTTCACTTGAGCCGTACTGGGTGATCAAGAAGTCGTATCCTTCAAACCCTGAAATTTTATCCTCGAAGTCTGTCATGCGCTGTTTCATGGTGTCCTGAGGGGTGGCACTCGGGAATTCCATTGTCACAGAGACAAAAGAGGCATCATTTGCATTTGTTGCGGCTTTCGGTAATGCGATGTAAAGGGCGATCGATCCGCCAAATACAAGAATGGCCAAAAGAATGGGAACGAATTTATGATTGAGTGACCAGCGCAGCACGTTTACATAGCGATGAGGTGTGCGGTGGGCAGGCAATGTAGTGTTTTTCAGCATGCCCCGGCTCAATAATGGTACGACGGTCAATGCGACAAGGAGTGATGCGAGCAGTGAGTATGTCACCGTCAAACCGAAAGGAAGCAGGAACGCTTTTAACGAGCCATTGACGAGTCCCATTGGCAGGAATACGGCCACGGTAATGAGAGTGGACGACGTGATGGCACGGGAAACCTCCATGGTCGCTTCGAGCACATTTTGTTTCGTGATCTTCTCATTTTGACTGCGCCGGAAAATATTTTCGACGACGACGATACTGTCATCGACCAGTCGTCCAACCGCTACCGCGACTCCTCCGAGCGTAAGGATGTTTAACGTGACTCCCGATAACCAAAGGAGGAAAAGCGTGATGCAAAGTGATAATGGAATCGAAATGACGGTCACGAGCGTCGGCTTGAATTTTCTTAGGAACAGTAGGATGACGAGTGTTGCGAACAATGCACCGAGCGCGACTTCCCGCACCATGCTGTTCACCGAGTTCTTCACCATATCACCCGTTGTGAACAGTGCGTCTGCTTCGACACCATCATAGTCACGGTTGATTTGATTCACCGTTTCCTTCACTTGTTCCCCGGCCGTCACCGCACTTGCGTCACTCTCTTTGAAAAGGACGATCGCAAGGGCTTCTTTTCCGTTCACCCGCGTGATCGTGTTTTCCGCTTTCACTTTTTCAACGGTTGCGATGTCTTTCAATTTGACGACAGGAGCATTCGGGACCCCCATCGAAACGGGCAGATTCTTCAGTGCATCCACGGACGTCAGGTTATCCGTGACGGTGATGGTACTCTTCTGCCCATCGATCGTCGTGCTTCCTGCAGAAGCGGAAACATCCTGCCCTTGAAGCACACCCATCACCGCGTTGACCGGGATATGTAACGCTTCCAGCTTGTCGTGATCCAGGTTGATTTGAACACGCGGGCTGTTTTCACCTGCGATGGTGACTTGAGAAAGTCCAGGTTTCTTCTCGAACAACGGTTTGAACTCGTCGTTAGCGAGATCAAGATTCTTTTTCGTCAATCCGTCATCGAATGTCACCGACACCTGACCGATTGGGATCATAGAGGTATTCAGCTGCGAGATTAGCGGTTCTCCGACTCCTTCAGGAAGACGGATTCCGTTGATCGCATCCTCGACTTTATTCTTGGCTTCTTTCATATCGGTTTTTGAATCAAAATTAAGTGTGACCTGGGAATATCCCTCACCGGTCGTGGATAGGGTCGATGTTTTTCCTGAAATCGATGCGACCGCTTGTTCCACGGGCTCTGTGATATTCGTTGTCATGGAGCTTGCATCATATCCCTGCCCCAGGGTGACGATCGTCACTTGCGGATTGTCCGCTTCTGGCAAGAATTCCATAGGTAGACGGAAATAGCTGATAATACCGATGATCAACGTGATGACGACCAAAAGCCCCATGGCTGCCTTATTGCGAAACCCCCAGTTTACTAAAGCTTGCATGTGTTTTCCCCCTAATACTGTTGTTGGTTCGTTTTTCCTTCTCTATAAAGATACTGGATTACTGCCTGTTTCACAGCCTCCCTCAGGCCAATATTCACCTAGGTCCTGAGGCGGAGTTCTCACTTCCTTCCTAAAGGTTTGCACAAAATCCATTTTACGGAGGAGCAGGGAAAGGTATTCGTAAAAATGTGTAAAATTTATAAGTTCACGCCTGCTTCTTATGTGTGTAAATAGTCCTGTACAATACAGTATTATAGTAGAAGTGGAAAGAAGTGGGAATGGGGGACTGCTGAATTTTTTCAAAATACAAAATCGGGGACCGTCCCGCATTGCGGTAACGCTTTAGTGTGGTGAGGGACGGTCCCCGATTCTGTGTTTCATGAAGGAGAATCTCTTCTGAACTAGAATACCTTTAGGAGAGTATCTGGCTTAGATCTTGATTGACATGAATCCACTCTGTAACCGCTCGACTTTAAGCGATCGTTCGATGAGAGTGGAAAGTCTTATCGTTTGAATTGAAAAGATAAAGGGAGTGAAAACCATGATAAAAGGCTTCGGGGGTATTTTCTGGAGGACGGAAAACCTGGATGAGGTAAAGAAATGGTACAGTGAAGTATTGAAGATTGATATGGGAGATTGGAATGGAACCATGATAAAGCAAAATTCTGATAGTGAAACAATCTTCTCTTTCTTTAAGGAAGATGACCCTTATTTTCCAACCAATCAGCAAGTCATGTTAAATTTCCAAGTACATGATCTTAACGAAACCATGGAGCACCTGAATCAAGTCGGTGTGCGGTTGGAAAGGGAAAAAGAGGTCAGTGAATTTGGTCAGTTCATTTGGATTAAAGATCCTGATGGCAGGCTGATTGAGCTGTGGGAGAAATAATGGGTTTTATTGAGTGAGGAGAGACGGTTCATGATGGGGTTAACATCTTCACAACAACAAGCATTGGATTACTTTACAGCCTATGCCTTTACATATAAGGCGGAAGCGAAGGCCACCATCCAACATATACTGAAGATGTCTAATATCACAGATGAATTGTTTGAACATGCGGTTCATCAAATGAAGACGACAGCTCAGATCGGTGTCCACTTCCATCCGGATCGACCTACTGCTACAATGTTGAACGTCGCTGATTCCATGCTGAAACACGGGGAAGTTAAGAGTCAATTTGAAACATTGATATCAAATGGGAAAGTTTCACCACTCCCAGGTGGAGACCGGGATTTGTGGGAAGAGAAAATCTTTGGCGGAGCTTATCAGTCAAACCATGCAAAAATGAACGAACGGCCGAAGTATGGGGCGCTAAATCTGATGTTGCATCCCGATGGACCTTCTCCGCGGTTCGGCTCGTGCTATTTTTTACTAGCACCTAATGTATCATCCCGTTCAACCTTTACATACCTGGACTCTCACCAAAATCCCTTTGAGAAAGGGACCTATCAAGAATTTGACCTGATCTTGGCAGCGCTTTTGGAAGAACTATTCACAAGAGAGTCTGCATTGGGCGAGAAGAATTTGACTCCGACAAGGTTCATTCACCACGTGTTCTCATCTATCAAAAAAGGCAGAAGAGGAAGCGTGGCGAATCGAAACCTGAATCACTACATGGAAGCCCAAATCCACGGGCCGATATCTCTGGAAAAAGATGTGGAAGTTCTGGTTGCCGATCCGTCTTTTAAGAATACGACTGTCGGTAAAACACTGGAGCAAATATGCTCCCGCTATTCCATCAATCTTGAATGGCATATGGGTTTTACCCTCCATGAGGATGATGTTCCAGCTGACTTCAGGGGACCATCGATGCCATCTTTGGCCAAGCGGATCTCTAAGGAAAAATTCATTGACGCACACACAATCGGGCTCGCGGTCATGGACCTGAAGCAGAATCCGGATGCTTGGTGCGACCGGGGAACGTATGAGGAAGTGCTGCAGGAATTAATGCTTTTATGGCATGTGCTTGTAAAGTACGGAAGACCAATGGAACCATAAAACAGGTCTGACCCTCATACGATGGTCAGACCTGTTTCACTATCTTATCATTAGGACGTTTGGGCTGTATTCCCTTTATAAACGAAATAAAGCGCAAGCATCATACACACTAGCGCGAGCCAACGCTTCGGGTCCATCGGAATTTCCACACCGCCGAACCAGCCGAAGTGATCGATGACCATGCCGGCGATGAGTTGACCGATGACGGTAGAGATGTTGGCTGCGGTCACACCGATGATCGGTACGGAAAGGACGGTCAGAAACAGGTAGCCAACCCCGAATAGAACGGCACTCAATTGCCACTTAGGCGCATGGAGCAGCGCAAGGACATCGCCTTGTCCAAAAAATAAAATGATCAGGATGAGAAAGAGGGTTCCGGTTGCGAACGTTAGGAACGCACTTTCCAAGGTCCCGGCTTTCTTACTGAAGGTCCCGTTGATGGACGATTGTGCACTTAACATGATCCCTGCAAGCAGGGTGAATAGAATGATAAAGAAACTCATGCTGTCTCCTCCTTAGAAGATTAGTAGTAACGCCACGGACATAAATCCGATGGCTAATAGTTGATAGGTGTTAACTGGGTTCTTCCGACTTCCAAGCCATCCAAAGTGCTCGATCAGGATACTCATCGCCATTTGACCAAGGATGACGGAAACCATGGACAAGCCAACGCCGACGATCGGAATACTGATGACAAGAATCGTTAAATAGACGACACCGAGAATCCCTCCAAGCAGATTCCATTTCGGCGCTTTAAACGTATAGGATAGCTTTCCCTTTCCGAAAAAAAGAAGGGCGAGCCCTAAAATGATCGATCCAGTGAAGAAGTTATAAAAGCTGCTTTCGAGTTTACCGACACTTTTACCGAGCTCACCGTAAATGGCCCCCTCGATGCTGAGTGCCATCCCTGCAATCAGGGCAACGAGATAAATGATGAATTTTTTCATGATGCACGTGGTCTCCTTTAGTTTTATATTTTTAGATATTGAAAATTAACGATATATAAAGACGAGAACGATTCTACATATCGAGAATTAACGATATATAAAGGTGAAAATAAATCTATATATCGAGAAATATAGATGTGTTAATCAAAGAAAAAACCCATTACAGGTCTTTTCCGATATAATCCGCTAAAGTTGAGATGGTCTGTTCGTTTCTTCGATAGTACGTCCACTTTCCATGCCGCTCGGATTCGAGGAGGTTTGCTTTTTGCATCATCGACAAGTATTGGGAGATCGTCGACTGCGAAAGATTGGCCTTCTCTTGAATGTCCCCGACACAGACACCACCTTTTTCGCTCAGATTTTTTGATAAGTGAGCGGTCGGCTTATCAAAATGTTTATGCGGTTCTTTCAGCCACTGCAAAATGTTCAAACGGGTTTCATTGGATAAAGCCTTGAATAAATCGATAGTATTCATGGGAATCATACTAATCGGTTTTTCTCGATATGTCAATATTTTTGAATGCGATGGAGAGTTTGAATTTTAAAAAGCCCGTCAAGTTCTGGTCAAAAGAGAAATAATAATAGACAGCGCTGGCCTAATCGGCAGGTCCCCTTATCCTTCAAACATACTTACTACTGTTATAATAATGGGAGAACAAATTTGAAACACAGGTGGTTGTTATTCAACGAGCATGAATAATAACGATATGTACAACGTTATCAAGAAGGTATGTGGATTAAAAAGGGGAGATTGTCTTGGTCGAGTCTAAAGAAGTATGCGAAGCCTGTAAGATCAATTTAATAAGCGTTGTAGAGGAAACAACCTTATAGGGTTTGTTTAGAGTGTCATGACAGATTAGTAAACTATTCTCTTAAACCAATTGAGTGGTATAACTTAGCGATGATTCATTCCCCCAAGAAATTCTGATTACACGATGATTTTTATGAGGATTAAAAAGCTACCGTTACTATGTAAAGTTGGTATTGTTATAGTTTATTTAGGGATCATTTCGTTTCTTACTTATTACATACTAGATCTTTAGGCAGTACTCTAATCAAGCAGCTTAGCTCTCATTTTCCCATTTATTCTTTCGTAATCGGTCTGTTGGGTATTCTTATCACGATCATCTTTGATAAAGATCGAACAAAGAGAACCAAGACTGGTCCTTTAGATGGCGGTGTTTAAAGATAGTGGGGGTAAACCCCTTTTTCTAAGTGGCATACGAATGCAGTATTTGGATTGAATAACTATAATTGACTTGCTTTTTTATTGGAATTTTACGATATGTAAATGAAATGTGATTTTTGCAGATAGTTGGTGGATGAAGGGGTATTATTCACTGGAGCAAGGAAGATATTATCAAAATATGCCAAGATATTATCAACAATCAGGTTATATTATCAAAATTGGCATTTTATTATCAAAAACAGAAATATATTATCAAAAACTAACATGTTAGGTGCGCTATACCTGGTGGTGTATCTTAAGAATTTTGATACCGTGATGGTGACTTTCGCTCATCACGGTGACGCGCCACAACTTGCAGGAAAAAATGTTTTCAAAACTCTTTAAGGAGGATAAAATGTCAAAACGGGAAATCTCGTTTACCAGAATTGACTTGGACCAGTTAAGTTCAAAAGAGCAAAGCCGTTACAAGAGAAAGCTAACGTTATTCCATTATTTTTCTAAGCTTACTAAAAAGGCGCCGATCTTAGTGGAGTTTGGAGATAGTGCCACCTACACAACGATTATGGCAATTAGGAAAGAGTTTTTTAAAGGAAAAGCAATTGTCTTCAATCGGGTATTTGGGGACAGGTGGGGTATAGAGGTTTATTATGATATCGTTGAAAACCAAGTACAAAAGCCTAAAGAACTAATGATTAATGATACTACATATGTGTATGATATGATCAACATTGATATAGGGATAAAAGGATATGGAGCTACGGAATATAAGGGTGAGTTAGAGTGAAATAACAAGATGAGTGCACGGAAGTTGCGGACTGTACAACTACTGTGCTTTCTTAATGTAGGGTCAATCAGATCATAAAAGGTTGACCTATTTGATTGGTGTTTTTTAATTATGTAGGAGTAGAAGAACCGTCCACCTGTTTATAGGAAGGAAAGGGGGAGGGGGAAACAAATGCCTCAATCACTGGATGCTCAAACCTACATCATCCCATTTTTTCTTTTGGCTACCTTCAGTCTTTTTCACACTAAAACGGCCGATTATAAACCACATACTAGAATAAAGATGTATGCAATCACGGTATTTTTATATTTAGGGACAATCTACATAATTGGAATGGCGTATATCGATTCAATACTGTTTGGTAAAGTGACACTAGCAACTGCTGCGATTTTGGTGGTTTTTATTTTTTTAGTACCAAATAAATGGATTGATAAGAATTTTGACAAGTGGGAGAAAAGCAAGAGAAGGAAACGGTAATAATATTATGTAAAGTCGTTTGTTTTTTAGTATTATTATTTATAAAGAAAGGTCGATAATAGCCACAATCTATTAGAAGCACAATACTACAGCATACCATTTCTGATTATCGCGACTTATGGGTTGAGTTATACTTGAAAGGCAGAGTTAAAATTTTATGCAACGGTAGATTTGCTATATTTAGGCTCAGTTCTGACAGAAAGGGTTGCATAAAATCATTCTGGAAAAAACGTTATAAATGAGTGGGGGATCTCCATGTTGAATAGCTTGTCTACAAATGAATCAATCGCTTTGAAGGAAGAGGCGTCTTTCATTAGGTTCAAAACCTTGGGGTTCTATCTGATTCTATTGGCGGTACCCGGTTCCTTCATTAATAACCTTCCACTTCAGGGCGTTGCATATGAAGGAGTCAAGGGACTCAGTTGGTTTACATATTTTATGCTCGTCACTCTTTGTTTCAAGGATATCAGAAGCTTTCTCACTCCGTTGTGGAACGTCAAAGCCTTCAAAAAGCCCCGAACCTATCTATGGATGTTTCTTTCCTTGATACTCCCATACACCTTGTTGCACGGATGTCTATATTTCGAAGTGTTGCTGAACAAAGATTTTGTGTTTTATTTTAAAAATCAACTGTTATATGCCAGCAGCTGGAGCAAGACACTTGAAGTGGCGGTGCTCACCCCGATATGGGAAGAGTTCGTGTTCAGGGGTATTTTACTTTGGATGCTAGTTAGGTTCATGAAGCCATATTGGGCAGTCGGCATTACATCGATCGTGTTCGGAGTGATCCATTCTTCGGATATTTGGGTGATTACGATATTGGCAGGTTGTTTACTTACACTGACGGCTTATAAGACAAAATCGATATTGCCTTCCATCGTTGCCCATTCACTCTGGAATTTATATATGGTGCAGTTGATTCTTTATTTTTAGGTGATAGGAACGGTGGGCATTTTTAATTGGCGGAGTGTGTGATGAATGCATGGTCAGAACCATCCAGCTTGGACTCAATCAGGAGCCAATTCTTCCAACAATATTACCCTAAAAATGAAATTGCTTTTTCCCTCAATTTTCCACATGATAAGAACGAGAGTACTAGTAAAGGGAGGGATTGGTTTGGGCTTAGAAATGAGATCAACTTGCGAAAAATGTGAAAAAAATCTTGTTAAAAGTGATATAGCATTCATTTGTATTCATGAATGTCCTTTTTGCCATGAATGCACTGAAAGCATGGAGTTTGTTTGTCCTAATTGTGAAGGCGAATTTGTTAGGCGTCCAAGAGAAACTGTCGACATCCTATTGGCGCAAGATCCTACATAACATCTTAACGAATGATCACCCAGAAGTCGGTTTGCCGATGTGTATTTAAGCAAGGAAATTGAAATCAAGAGTGAGTGGAACCACGGGAGCAGTCCCTGCTGTTCCTCAGCTTTAGGAGGCGTTCTTGTGTCAGTTAACTTATACCAGATTCATATAAAAACGGTAGAGATTAATAAAGTTACATCTTTTTTGGTAAGTTGGCTTGCGGATGAATATGGTGAAATGCCTTTTGTTCGGTCAAATCAAGATTCATCATTCACTTTTTTTAACAGTGAAAACCCGACCATGTTCGCATTGGGGCAATTGCATGATGGATGGCTAACGGTATTGCACGATTCCTTTGAACCGTTAATGGACTTAACATCCAGTCTTTCTTCTTCCTTCCAAACATCTGCCATACAAGCACTGGGGCAAAGTACGGTTGATACCTATCATTTGAGTATCTTTAACGAGGGGCAATTATTGCGTAAGATCGACGCAGGTGAAGAGTATAACGGAGTGGAACAATCCGGTGAACCATTTCCTTTTGAAAAGGAATCAATGAACGAGAAGATCGGTTCGGGGGAACCATCCTTTTTTGACTATCAAGACATGCAAAAATACTGCCTTCATTTTGGTATTGATTTGTTGAAAGACCCTTCTGAAATTGATGGGGCATGGGAAGTCATACAACTAGAACTTGAGCAGAAATCCCCACATAGCGATTCTAGGAAGTCGATTTTGGATAATATTTTTCGTCTGTTTCGAAAAAAGAATTAAAGGGGACGTTTTTAGAATGGATGTTGACTGCTTTATGTAAACCGGGCTTATTTTTGGCGGATTTCATTGAAAACTAGATTTTTTCCCATTCTATTAATCTTATCCATCCTTCTTCTGCCTGTAACATTGGTGAAAATCCAAGAGAACATTTGGACGAAATCTACATCCATGCATTGGACGCCATGATGGAAAAGGATGAGGCATTGAATAGTGAGATGGCATTTATTGCGATTGATATGACTAATTTAGATGGAATAGATGAGGAACAGCAAAAAGCGATCTTAAACTATTTTAACGATGAATATAAGGTCGCAGTCATGAATGCCACAATGGAAGAACTAAAAGAAAAAGGATACCATGACCCAGCCACAGTGGCATTGGAGGGCGTACTTTGAGAAGGTTGATTTCACATTTACTCACAATGAATCTTTTGAAGGCTCTAAAGATAGGTCGGGAAAAGGGGCAATCGGGGTGGAAAGTACTGTTCACTTTGATGATGGAGATTGGCGAATCAAAGAGTCGAAGCAAACTTGGGTGAGTTAATGGAGGTGCGAGTGGCATCTCTTTTTATTTTACTTCAGAATCGAACTCAGTTAAAAGTTCTTGCTTGTCATTTTAATGCGCCACAATATGAGTCGAATGTTTAATCAGGGACCGTCCAACAGCTCATAATGGATAGTGCAGCTTTTGTCGGATTATGTAGAATGGCAGATAAATCGAAAAAATGGCAGATAAAATCGGAAAACGGCAGATAAATTTCAAAAACGGAAGATAAAATCGGAAAATGGAAGATAAATTTCAAAAACGGCAGATAAATCTCCCACTCCACCAGATAACCACTCAAATTCCCCTTCACAAGCTCGATCAGGCCCTGCATATAAGCAAAATTTGAAGCCAATCCTTCCGTTTCCAACAGGATCCCGGAACAACACCAAAAAACCACAGCCACAATCTCCTCAAAATGGGAACCCCTTCAACAACGGCTCCCCCCACCCTCACACCACGGAAACCGCACTTACAACAAAACCACAAGCATAAACGCCCAACTTGCCACCACACAAACCCGTCTTTTGTGTCTTCACCATAAACCAACCCACAAATGTTTGTGGCCAGAGCACGTTGTTTCAGAAACACTTTTCCCGTTATACTTTTCTTAAGATTTACATTTCTTCGTTTAATCACTCCACACTTGAGGTAACAGTCACTATAAGGAGGTGTTGTAATCATGGAAGCAATCAGTAAGCGTTTCTTCTTGTTTCTTTCCCACAATAAGACGTTGGATAAGATGGCGAAACGGTGGGGATCGAAATTTGGGGCTAATAAGCTTGTCGGGGGAGAAACCTTTTCACAAGCGATTCCATTGATTACGCAATTGAACGAAGAAGGATTCCAGGTTACAGTCGATCATCTTGGAGAATACGTTGAATCGACAGAGGTGGCTCACGAGAATGTCCAACGATGTATCCAGAGTATCAGTGCCATCGCGTATCACGGGCTGGACACTGAAATTTCTGTGAAACTGACGTCCCTGGGATTGGATATCAGCGAAGAGCTTGTCATGGAAAACATGGAGTTGATTCTATCGAAGGCAGAAGAGAGTGGAATCACGATTACCCTCGATATGGAGGATTCCACGAGGTGCCATCGCATCCTTGATGTTTACAAAAAGCTCCGTCAGAAGTACAGCAATGTGGGGACGGTGATTCAATCCTATCTCTATGTATCTGAGAAGGATGTGGATGATCTCAATCAATATTCCCCGTATTTGAGGCTTGTGAAGGGTGCTTATAATGAATCGGGTAAAGTGGCGTTCCAGGAAAAGAAGAAGGTGGATGAAAATCTGAAGCATCTCATCAAGAAGCAGCTCTTGAACGGCCATTATACAGCGGTCGCGAGCCATGATGAAGCGATGATCGATTATACCATCGGATTAGTGAAGGAACACAACATCCCTAATGACCGCTTCGAGTTTCAAATGCTGTATGGCATGCGGAACCAATTGCAGTCCGATTTAGTGAAAAAAGGGTACACAGTCCGCATTTACTTGCCATATGGCGAGGACTGGTATGGGTATTTCATGCGACGCTTGGCTGAACGGCCGGCGAATATCGCATTTGCACTGAAGGGAATCTTCAGTAAATAAACTACATTAAAAAACACCTAGACAGAATGAAATCAGAAAGGAATGTGATGAACATGAGTAACGGAATTTACAACATCCCAAAACCTACAAACGAGCCTGGTAATACATATGCCCCAGGTACGAAAGAAAGAGAAACATTAAAAGCTGAATTAGAGCGCCAAGCTGGCATCCAAGTCGAGATCCCAGTGATCATCAACGGCGAGAAGATCAAGACAGATACAGTGAAGCAAGTCGTTATGCCACATGATCACAAACATGTGTTGGCTACCTACTCTCAAGCAGGTGAAAAAGAACTTCGCGATGCGGTGGAAGCGGCAATGGCTGCGAAGGAGTCTTGGTCCAATATGCCATGGCAGCACAGAGCATCGATCTTCTTGAAAGCGGCTGACTTGATCTCTGGTCCATACCGTGACGTCATCAATGCGGCTACAATGTTAGGTCAATCCAAAACAGCGTATCAAACAGAAATCGATGCGGCACAGGAATTAGCTGATTTCTTACGCTTTGGCGTTGATTATGCGAACCAAATCTATCAAATGCAGCCGGACAGCATGAAAAACATCTGGAATCGCCTAGAGTACCGCGCATTAGACGGTTTCGTACTAGCGATCTCTCCATTCAACTTCACGGCAATCGGTGGTAACCTGCCGTCAGCTCCTGCGATCATGGGGAACGTGGTTGTGTGGAAACCGGCAACAACGGCTTTACTATCAAACTACTACTTCATGCGTATCCTAGAAGAAGCTGGACTGCCTAAAGGCGTGATCAACTTCGTACCATCCCGTGGTTCACAAGTGTCTGAGGTCGTATTAACAGACCCACGCATGTCCGGATTCCACTTCACTGGATCCACAAGCGTTTTCCAGACGATCTGGAAAACAGTAGGGGAAAACATCACAAACTACAAATCATATCCTCGTCTAGTCGGGGAAACAGGCGGTAAAGACTTTGTCTTCGCTCACGAAACGGCTCAAGCAGATAAAGTAGTCGCTGCCCTTGTTCGTGGTGCATTCGAATACCAAGGTCAAAAATGTTCAGCAGCTTCCCGTGCTTACATCCCTGCAAGCATGTGGGAAGAAGTGAAAAATGGTTTAGTGGAAGAAACGGCGAAGCTTAAAGTTGGGGATGTCAGAGACTTCCGTAACTTCATGGGTGCGGTCATCGACCAAGCGGCTTTCGATTCGATCACAAGCTACATCGACTATGCGGCTGATTCTGAAGAAGCTGAAATCATTGCCGGTGGAACGTATGATGATTCAGTTGGATACTTCGTTCAACCGACTGTCATCGTGACAACGAATCCAAACTTCAAAACGATGACGGAAGAAATTTTTGGACCGGTATTAACGATCTATGTATATGAAAACGATCAATTAGAAGAAACATTGACTTCAGTGGATACAGCTTCCATGTACGCATTAACGGGTGCGATCTTTGCTCAAGATCGTGAAGCGATCATGCACTTGGAACGCCGCCTATCCGGTGCAGCTGGTAACTTCTACATCAACGACAAACCAACGGGTGCCGTGATCAACCAACAACCATTCGGCGGTTCACGCGGATCCGGTACAAACGATAAAGCGGGCTCTATTTTCAACATGATTCGTTGGACCAGTCCACGTATCATCAAGGAAAACTTTGCGCCAACAACAGACATCACTTATCCGTTCATGGATGAGGAATAATCGTCAATAGGGTGAATCTTCACCCTTTTTCACAAAAGCTCTCCCACTATGGGGGAGCTTTTCGTTTTTTATTGGGGGATTTCACGCTATAATAGGAATCATACTCATTCGTGGAAAGGTAAGATTCGTATGGAAGCAATAGATGTTATCCTCCAAACAGAAGACATACATAAAGCAACGGAATTAATCAGCGCAAAATTAGGCAACCCCGTCATCATCGAAAATAAAAACTTTGAACTGATTTCATACAGTTCCTCTTCAAATAAATTCGACCAAACACAGCAAAAGACGATCCTCACAAAAAAATGTCCGGTCTTCATCATCGATCGATTGAAAAAAGAGGGGATCGTCCACCAGCTCGAAAATCATACAGATCCAATCCGGGTACAAGCGATGGAAGAGCTAGGATTCCACCAGCGTGTCGTCATCGCCGCAAAGTATCTCGGAAACACGTTGGGGTATATCTGGGTGCAGGAATCGAGCCGTCTTCTTGAAAATGAAGAGCTCTCTTTCCTTGAAGAAATCTCCCCACATCTTGGAAACCTGATCAATGATCTCTATGCAAAGGTCAATATCAAAAAGAATCGAAAAGAAGAAGTATTATGGCATCTCCTGCAGCACGAGTATGGAAGTGAAAGCCAGCTCCGACATGACGCGTCCCTCGTCAAGCTGACACTTCCTGAACGCTTCACGGTAGCGGTATTCTCGATTTCATCGTCAGCGTATAAGCCTATGCTCGACCAACTTGAGAAGCTGGTCCAGGAATCCAGCTTCCACACAAACATCTACACGTTACGGACGGAATACCAAGTGATTCTCGTTCTTTACGGCAAAGCAGACACACCGGGTTCTTCGCTCGAATTAGCGAGAGATCTCGTCGAAAAGGTGAAAGAACAAACAGGCGAAGAAGAATTTTACCACTTCCTGATCGGGATCGGGAAGGAATACACCACGTTATACCAAGCAAGAAAGAGCTTCTTGGAAGCGTCGGAAGTCATTGAAACAGCTAACTTCATCGGTCCGCGTCCAGAATCGATGCCGCGTGAATTCGCTCAACTGGGCATTTACCGGTACTTGCCAACACTATATGAGAAAAATACATCAAAGGATTATTACAGTGACGACTTGTTGATTTTGATCAAAAATGATGTGAAGAAACAAACAGATCTGCTCAAGACACTCGAAGTGTTCCTGGCGAATGATGGAAAGGGGAAACAGACAGCCAATGAACTGTTCATCCATCCGAATACGTTGAATTATCGGATCAAAAAGATACAGGAACTGACGACGATTGATTTCAATGATTTTAATATGAAGGTATATTTGTATACTGAGTTACTATTGTTGAATAATGTTGAAGCGTATTATCACAGGTATAAGGATGCGTTGAAAGGTTTGTAGGTACTGAGGGGCGAGTTTCACTCGAAAATCGCTACTTTATGGATTAAAACTCACTTTCTTACTTAATAACGTGGGGAAATGTAAGTAAAAGACTGATGAATCTGATTTATGCAACACATCTGAGGGGTATTTTTGACTTTTAGAAAATTATATTATCAAAAAGCCCGAACTTATTATCAAAAATCAGGATATATTATCAAATTCTAGCTTTTATTATCAAAAATAGAAATATATTATCAAAACCTGTAAATCGAGGCCCAGGAATACCCAATAGTGTATCGGATTTCCGGGGACCGTCCCTCATCACGGTGATACTATACCAAAGCAGAGCATTCACCCGACAAGCTAGCACTAACCCCTACACGTCAAACCTACCATTGCTCAAAAGAAAACATTCGTGTAAAATAACAGAAATATACTTAAGAACGAAATTGAGTAAACAGCGTTATAGAGATCCACTTACAAAGCGAGCGGTATGTATTCTCACTAGAATCGGCGACTCGTTTTGTGGCGAGGTCTCTTTTGCGTTAAGGGAGGTTGGAGAGATGTCACATTTCATGAATGGTTTGACGGATTTTTTCTGGCAGCATGAGATTTATTTCCGGATTGTGGTGAGTGCGATTCTAGGATTCATCATCGGATGGGACCGTTCATCAAAAAATAAGCCAGCAGGGTTGAAAACCTATACGTACGTGTCGGTGGCATGTACCTTGATCACGATCGTCTCGATAGAAGGGGCCGAGATGCTGAGTCAGCCGGATAGTGGGAAGATGATGGATCCCCTTCGACTCGCGGCCCAAATCGTATCGGGGCTCGGGTTTTTGGGTGCCGGCGTGATCCTGAAGGATGGACTGCGAGTGAAAGGACTCACTTCCGCTGCGATGATCTTCTATGTCGGGGGCATCGGAATTGGAATCGGGGCCGGATTTTATTCAATTGTGATCTTCGCGACACTGGTGACGTCAATCATGACGAAGATCGGAAATATCTTTGAAGAGCATGAAATCAAGGCTGTTCGCCTGCCGAAACTACTTCGGAAAAAGAACGATCCCGAGAATGATTAGGCAAGAGTGTAATTGATGGGGGTCAATTCCTCGTAGGTTATCCTACCGCGGAATTGACCCTTTTTGTATAGCGTAGATCTATTTACAATAAGCATCATCTTTATATCTATGATTTAATCACTTCTTCATCACATCATTCAAAAGGATATGGAGAGCGATTACTACATTATATCCATACATATGCAAAGGAAAATGGTGCTGAGTATGTCGCGCTGGAATCAGGTATAAGTAGAAGTGATGCACATCGGTTTTATGAAGAGAAATTAACGTATGACAAGTGGTGTTATTCGTTTAGAAAGAAGTTGTAATGAAATAACCTTACCATCACTTTTTTATTAAAAATAATTGCAAGCGGTTACAAACATATGTTATCGTATGTGTAACCGGTTACACAAAATACTAACCAACCAACGAACAGGAAGTGACGTGCGTGGCAACAATCAAGGATGTGGCGAGTGAAGCGGGGGTGTCGGTTGCGACGGTCTCGCGGGTGCTCAATGATAACGGCTATGTAGGAGCCGAGTCGAGGAAGAAAGTGATGAGTGCAATCGAGAAGCTGAATTACAGTCCGAATGAAGTGGCGCGCTCCCTTTATAAAAGAGAGTCGAGGCTGATCGGGCTGTTGCTCCCGGATATCACGAACCCGTACTTCCCGCAGCTGGCGAGAGGGGTCGAGGATGAAGTGAGTGAGGCGGGATTCAGGCTCCTCCTAGGGAACAGCGACGAGAACATCCAGAAGGAACTGGATTATATCCAGACCTTCGTCCAGAACAATGTCGTCGGCATGATCTCAGCGACCAATCATGTGGAGCATGACCAGCTTTATAAGGAATTGAACCTTCCACTCGTCCTCCTTGACCGGACCACGGATGACTATCCTGCTGTCTATGCGGACGGACGAAAAGGCGGACGGCTGGCAGCAAAGACGCTCGTGGAAAAAGGGGCGAAGCGGATCACCGTCATGAAGGGACCGGCCCACGTCAAGCCGGCCCAGGATCGATTCCGGGGTGCCGTCGAGTATTTGAGCGGGACAGACGTCGATTTCACGGCGATGTCAACGACTTCGTTCTCGTTTGAAGACGCGAAAGGCTGGGCGGAGGAACTGTTCGCCACCTATCCTGATACGGATGGCGTCATCGCAAGCAATGATATCGTCGGGATCGCGATTCTCCATGAGGCCTTGAGGCTAGGGAAGAAGATCCCAGAAGACGTTCAGATCATCGGCTACGATGACATCCCACAGAGCAGTCTTTCCTATCCGGCGCTCTCCACGATCAGGCAGCCGGCATACGAAATGGGCAGGCAGGCCGCGGCACTTCTGATTAAACTGATAAAAAAAGAAAAAGATATTGAAACATCCGTTCAGCTTCCGGTTGAACTCATACAGCGAAACACAACAAGAAAGGATGAAGAGAAATGAAAAAAGCGAAAATTGCCGTGATTGGCAGTTCATCCATGGACTTGGTGGTCACTTCAAATAAGCGACCAGGCGCAGGGGAAACGGTTCTTGGCGACAGCTTCCATACCGTACCGGGAGGCAAAGGCGCAAACCAAGCGGTAGCGGCAGCACGCTTAGGGGCTGACGTGTACATGATCGGCTGCGTGGGTGATGACCCATACGGAAAAGAAATTTTAGATAACTTTAAGCGTAACGGTGTTCATACCGAGTATGTGGAACCGGTTACAGATACGAAATCCGGAACCGCCCACATCATCCTAGCTGAAGGCGATAACAGCATTGTTGTCGTCAAAGGGGCAAACGACCTGGTGACACCAGAATACGTCGAGAAAACAGCTGATTTCCTGAAAACATGCGATCTCATCATGATCCAGCAGGAAATCCCGGAGGAAACGGTTGAGTACGTGGCAGATCTGTGCAAAAACATTGGGGTTCCATTGCTTCTTAACCCGGCACCGGCACGGAAGATCTCACAAAAAGTCATTGATGGTGCGAGCTACCTGACACCGAATGAGCACGAAACGGATGTTCTTTTCCAAGGGGCAAAGCCGTCAGAGGCACTGAAACAATACCCTGGCAAGGTCATCATCACTGAAGGAGCAGCAGGAGTCCGTTACCATAATGGAACAAAAGAAATCCTCGTTCCTTCCTTCAAGGTCGACGTCGTCGATACGACTGGGGCAGGAGATACCTTCAATGCCGCATTCGGGACAGCCGTGGCGGAAGGTCAATCAATGGAAGCAAGCCTACGGTTCGCGAACCGGGCAGCATCGCTTTCGGTGACAGGATTCGGAGCACAGGGCGGAATGCCGACAAGAGACGAAGTGGAAAGGAAGCTGGCAGAATGAAACGACATGGCATCTTGAACAGTCACATTTCAAAAATACTAGCCGATCTCGGTCACACCGATACGATCGTGGTGGCCGATGCCGGTCTCCCGATTCCATCGGACGTCGTGAAAATCGACTTGGCATTGAAGCAGGGAGAACCATCGTTCCTTGACGTGGTCGAACTGTTAAAGGAAGAGATGGTCGTAGAAAATGTCACGCTTGCAGACGAAGTGGAAACGAATGCAGAGGTGCAGAAGCAGATGACCTCGTGGTTTGACGGGATCCAGTATGTATCGCATGAACAATTTAAAAAAGAAACCCATAAGGCGAAGGCCGTCATCCGGACGGGGGAAGTCACACCGTATGCGAATTGCATCCTCCATGCGGGAGTCATTTTTTAACACAAAGGGGTGAGAGAGCATGCAGATCAGCATGAAGAATATCCATAAATCATTTGGTACGAACTCTGTCCTTGAGGGCGTGGACATCGAGATCCGGGAGGGTGAGGTCCATGCCCTGATGGGGGAAAATGGTGCCGGGAAATCAACACTGATGAATATCCTGACCGGTCTTCACAAAAAGGATAAGGGAACGATCACCATCGACGGGAAGGAAACGACGTTCGAAAATCCGAACCAGGCAGAGGAATTCGGGATTGCCTTCATCCATCAGGAGTTGAATGTCTGGCCTGAGATGACTGTGCTTGAGAATCTTTTCATCAATAAGGAACCGGTTACACAATTCGGTCTGATCAACACGAGAAAAATGAAAGCGATTGCGAATGAGCAGTTTGAGAAATTGAACATTTCGATTCCGCTCACGAAGGAAGCGGGTCAGTGCTCGGTCGGGCAACAGCAGATGATCGAAATCGCAAAAGCATTGATGACCGATGCGAAAGTGATCATCATGGATGAGCCGACGGCGGCATTGACGGACCGGGAAATCGAGACGCTTTTCACCGTCATCCGATCACTGAAGAAAGCCGGTGTCTCCATTGTTTATATTTCTCACCGGATGGAAGAGATCTTCACGATTTGTGACCGCATCACGGTCATGCGTGACGGACGCACGGTCGATACGACGCCAATCCCCGAGACGAATTTCGATGAGGTCGTCAAGAAAATGGTCGGACGGGAATTGACGGACCGCTTTCCAAAACGCGATCCAAAGCCAGGCGAGACGATGCTTGAAGTACGGAACCTGACGAAGAAGGGACTGTTTGAAAAGGTCAGCTTCGAAGTTCGCTCAGGCGAAATTGTCGGCGTGTCAGGTTTGATGGGCGCAGGCCGGACGGAAATCATGCGAACCATCTTCGGACTTGACGGACGTTATGAAGGCGAGATCCTTGTGAACGGCAAGCCGGTCACAATCAAAACACCGGATCAAGCCGTGAAGCTCGGTCTTGGATTCATCACTGAGGATCGAAAGGATGAAGGACTCGTCCTCGACTTTTCCTTGAAGGATAATATCGCCCTTCCAAGCCTCTACAGTTTTACCAAAAATGGCTTGATTAACGAAAAGAGCGAGCAGGATTTTGTGGAAATGCTCATCAAGCGATTGACGATCAAGACCGAATCGGCCCGTACCCACGCAAAGAACCTGTCAGGCGGAAACCAGCAGAAGGTGGTCATTGCCAAGTGGATCGGGATCGGTCCGAAAGTGCTGATCCTCGATGAACCGACGAGGGGAGTCGATGTCGGCGCGAAACGTGAAATCTATCAACTAATGAACGAGCTCACCGACCGAGGCGTCGCAATCGTGACGGTATCATCCGAACTGCCAGAGGTGCTCGGGATGAGCGACCGCATCCTCGTTGTCCATGAAGGGACGATTACAGGGGAGCTTTCAAAAGAAGAAGCCACACAGGAAAAAATCATGACATTGGCGACAGGAGGTCACGCACATGAATAATGCACTCAAAACGAATCATGTCGGCAATCTAATGCAAAAGCTCGGTCCATTACTCGGACTGTTTGTACTGGTTGCGACGGTATCCATCATCAACCCTAGTTTTCTAGAACCTTTGAACTTATTGAATCTATTACGACAAGTGGCGATCAACGCCCTGATTGCCTACGGGATGACCTTCGTCATTTTGACCGGGGGAATTGATTTATCAGTCGGCTCCATCCTCGCCTTATCCAGTGCCTTGATGGCAGGAATGATGGTATCGGGAGTCGACCCGATCCTTGCGATCCTGATCGGGTGTATCCTCGGAGCCGTAATGGGGATGGTCAACGGACTTTTAATCACAAAAGGAAAAATGGCACCATTCATCGCGACACTTGCAACAATGACGATGTTCCGTGGTTTGACGCTCGTGTATACTGACGGAAATCCGATTACGGGTCTTGGCGACAGCTATGCATTCCAATTGTTCGGAAGAGGCTACTTCCTTGGAATCCCTGTACCTGCAGTCACGATGATCATGACGTTCGCGATTCTTTGGGTGATCCTGCACAAAACACCGTTCGGCCGTAAAACGTATGCCATTGGTGGGAATGAAAAAGCAGCACTCATCTCAGGTATCAAAGTACCACGCATCAAAGTGATGATCTACTCACTGGCTGGATTATTGGCAGCCCTTGCAGGAGCGATCCTGACGTCACGCTTGAACTCAGCACAGCCAACGGCCGGTACATCGTATGAACTCGATGCGATTGCAGCCGTCGTCCTTGGTGGGACAAGCCTATCCGGCGGACGCGGACTGATCGTTGGAACACTAATCGGTGCACTCATCATCGGAACGTTAAACAACGGTCTGAACCTGCTTGGCGTCTCATCCTTCTTCCAAATGGTCGTAAAGGGTGTCGTCATCATCATCGCGGTTCTCATCGACCGAAAGAAAGCAGCGTAGGAGGGATACTATGAAAAAAGCATGGCTACTACTAATCAGTTTGTCACTCCTATTCCTCGGTGCCTGCTCCCTGCAGCCGCCGGAATGGGCGAAGCCGACTAAAAGCACCAACCCAGAAGACATCAAAATCGGACTATCCGTTTCAACATTGAATAACCCATTCTTCGTCTCCATGAAAAACGGAGTGGAGGACGAAGCGAAGAAACAAGGCATGGAAGTCGTCGTTGTCGATGCCCAGAACGATGCCGCCAAACAGATCAATGACGTAGAAGACCTCATCCAACAAGGCGTCAACGTCCTATTGATCAACCCGACGGACTCAGCAGCCATCTCCACAGCCGTCCAGTCCGCCAACAGCCTAGGTATTCCGGTTGTAACGCTTGATCGCTCAGCGGAAAAAGGAGACGTCGCGACACTCGTAAGCTCCGACAACGAAAAGGGCGGCGAAATGGCCGGCGAATACCTCGTCGAACAACTCGGTGAAGGAGCGAAGGTTGCTGAACTTGAAGGTGTTCCAGGAGCATCTGCAACACGTGAACGTGGAGCCGGATTCCACAACATCGCAGATGAAAAGCTAGATGTTGTGGCCAAACAAACCGCGAACTTCGATCGTACCGAAGGATTGAATACGATGGAGAACCTGATCCAAGGGAATCCAGATATTAAAGCAGTGTTTGCACATAACGATGAAATGGCGTTAGGAGCACTGCAGGTGATCCAGAGTTCTGGACGTGACGTGTTGGTCGTTGGATTTGATGGAAATGACGATGCGATGACTAGCATCCGGAACGGTAACCTTTCAGCAACTGTCGCTCAGCAGCCTGAGAAGATCGGTCAGTTGGCCGTTCAAGCTGGGGCTGATGTGTTGCAAGGGAAGAAAGTTGAGAAGAAGATTCCGGTTCCGTTGAAGTTGGTTACGGAGGAGAATGTGGAGGAATGAGTAGAATAGTTGTGATGAGGGAGCCCCTTTCGTGCGGTTGTGCGGGAGGGGTTTCTTTTCGCTCTTCTGTGGTCTGGCGTACGGTGACGTTTCTCTTAATTCGGAAATATAATAACCGTTACCACGCTTCTTAGTGAAAAAGGTAGTTGAATTCGGAAAACGGTACCTGAATTTAACCTCAACTGCTGGATTGGAGTAATAATGATGGGTAAATTTAACGGAAATTGAGATCGGGGCTTTGTTAGCGGCTTATTATTGAGTGAAATTGAAGATTAATGCGAATGAAAATGGAAATCAATTGGTTAATCTTCCGTTTTTGGGTGATAATCTTCCAAATTCAGTCGATTATCTTTTAATTTACACCTATATTCTCCCGATTCCTTATTAGATTCTTTCAATTCTGAGAATAATTCAGTCACTTACCAAAAAAATCCAAACAGAAGCGCGCGAGCCGCCGCCATGCTTACCAGCTGAGCAAGCAGAATCATCCTGCTTGCTTTTTGTTTTTGGAAAATTTAATTGTATTTGTTAGATTTTGGTTTAAAATTATAAGTAAATCAAATGTAAGGTGAGGTTAGGTCATGGGTTTTCAAAAGTGGCTTCGTATAATATTGCCCGAGATACAATTGGTCGACTATGTCCAAGCAAAAGGATTCAGGGGGAAGAAACAGCGGTTGGGCGGCCAGGCACAGGCAATGGCTCATTCCGGAGGGCTAAGGATGGAACCTGGTAGTGGCAATCCGCAGCATGTTCCCCATTCCGTTGGTGGTGTTGGGGAAGTAATCAAGGATGCAAAGTATGGGTTAAAGCAGATGGGCTTGAATCGTTCAAACGAAGAATTGGATGCGATTTTTGCAGAAATCAAGAAGGAACTTACTAGCAGGATCCTGCGTCAAGATGTGTTTATTGATGAACTGCTAGTTTCCTATAAGAAAGCGTTTTTTAATAGGGAAAAAGACAAGGTGCAAAACACCATTTTGCTGGCTGGCCCTTCTGGAACGGGTAAGTATACAACATTACAGCTGCTCATTGATCAGCTCTATAAGAAAAAGCTCGTGCCTTATAAGCAGACTGTGACGATTGATTTGCGGCATTACACAGAGAAGGATATTCACAGTAATTTCGTCCTCGATTGTTCCGCTGCATTTGAGTATGGAATCGGAACCGTTTGCTTTTTGGGGATTGAGAAGGCTGATGCTGAGGTTCTTAAGTATGTTTCAAGACTTGTCCAACAGGGCTATTTCCGGACGGAAAACAACCTGAAGATCGATGCCTCGAATTATTTCCTCGTCTTCTACAGTGATGTTGACTTTAAAGGGGAAGTGCATGGAAAGTTGCCAACTGAAGTAGCGAGTAAAATACCCGCTCCAATTTTAAAAGGGATTCAATCATATGCTCTTTCAGCTCCGCTATTGCCTGAGGATGTTGAGACTATTTTAAGGAGCAAGCTCATGGCTTCTGCACGCAAACTCGAGAGTCAAACGCAGCTAATGGTAAAGTTTGAAGAAGGATTGTTTACTGGTTTAGTTGAACGGATTTTGGTAACGAAGAAATATGGTGAGGCAATCGAAAGTTTAGCAGAAAAAGATTTTTACCAGGCACTTGTTGATTTAAGGGCAAGAGGGACTTTCGTTGCGGGTGACAGAGTGATGATTCAGCTCCGGCAGGATGAATTGCTGGTGGCAAAGGGTGAGCAAAGCTTCCTATTAAAGTCCATTCCACTGGTGGAAGAGGAAAAGATTGAAGATTTGATGGACGAACTGAATCGCCTGACTGGTTTGCACTCTGTGAAAACAGCGATTTATGAGCTGTTGGAAACGGTGAAGGCTGAAAAAATGCGGCAGGAGGCCGGTTACAAAACAGCTGGAAAAATGGCGATCCATATGGTGTTTACCGGGAATCCCGGTACTGGGAAAACAACCGTCGCAAGGCTCGTTTCACGGATTTTAAAAGCGATGGGACTGCTTTCGCAAGGCCAATTGGTAGAGGCAGCAAGGCAGGATCTGGTTGGAGAATATCTAGGATCCACTGCACCCAAAACCAATTCTGCCATTGAGCGATCCCTCGGTGGCGTATTATTCATTGATGAAGCGTATGCCTTGTCAAGAGAGAAGCAGGATCCGTTTGGGATGGAAGCCATTGATACACTGGTGAAGGGAATGGAGGACCATCGTGACAATCTGGTCATGGTCCTTGCGGGTTACACGAATGAGATGGAGGATTTCCTGAAGATGAATCCAGGTCTTCAATCACGTTTCCCATATATCATTGAGTTTCCGGATTATACGTCCGAAGAAATGTTTGAGATTCTGACAGGAATGGCGGCAGCGAAGGATTTCACGATTGATTCTGGCATCAAGGAACAGCTGATTGAACTGTTTGATTCCAAGCAGATTTCGGGGCGGAATGATGCGGGGAACGGTCGCCTTGTGCGCAATATGCTGGAGGATGCCATCCGGAAACAGTCTGTAAGACTAAACCAGGAAACAGGTGCACGGGACTATAAACGTTTAACATCCGAGGATTTCGGAATAAGGGAGCGGCAGGGGTTCGAGCTGGAACCAGCGTTTGAAAAAGTCATCGGTCTGGATAATGTGAAGGATTTTATCAGGAGTCTGGAAAAGCAGATCCTCGCGAATGAAAAGCGTAAAAAAGCTGGGATCCTGACTGAACAAACACAGACTCTGAATCTTGTATTTTCCGGAAATCCAGGGACAGGCAAGACGACAATGGCACGAATGCTAGCCGAGATGCTTAAATCAATGGGACTGTTGAAAACAGGGCATCTCATCGAAGTGGACCGCAGTAATTTGGTGGCAGAGTATATGGGGCAGACAGCATTGAAGACAACAGAGGTCGTCCAGTCTGCTTTAGGTGGAGTCTTATTTATTGACGAAGCTTACAGTCTGATTGAGGAAGGTGTCCAAGGAGGCGGGTTTGGCAAAGAGGCGATTGATACGCTAGTTAGGCTGATCGAAAACCATCGAAACGACCTTGTGGTCATTCTCGCTGGCTACACCGATGAAATGGAGACGTTTTTGCGGAGCAATCCGGGCCTCGGATCCCGCTTCCCGTTAAAAATTGAGTTCCCTGATTATACACCGGAACAACTTACCCAGATGACCGAGCTACAGGCAAAATCCAAAGGTTTCAATCTAGAATTTGATGTGCAGCATACCTTGGCTGAATTTTATAAAAAAACCCAAATTCCTGGTAAAAACGACAGTGGAAATGGCCGGTTGGTGAGGAATACGCTGGAGGCGGCGATTCGCAACCAGGCATTAAGGATCGTTGAGATTGATCATGTAGGGACAGACGAACTAAATAGGCTGACCCTGGCTGATTTTGGACTGCTGGAGGTTCAGCCGAAGGAAAGAGCTCTGCAAGAGCTGGATTCGGTGATCGGGCTGGATGAAGTAAAAACATTTGTACGCGCGTTATCAGCTCAGATCGAAGTAGCGAACAAAAGGAAAGCGATGGGACTGCCGGATATGGGTGCCCAATCCCTGCACATGGTATTTAAAGGAAATCCGGGAACGGGCAAGACGACCATTGCGCGGATTTTGGCAAGAAGGCTTAAGGAGCTTGGAGTGATCAAGCTCGATCATATCGTAGAAACAGATCGTTCGGGACTTGTGGCTGGATATGTTGGCCAAACTGCCCTGAAAACCCGTGAGGTTCTTGAGAAGGCGCTTGGTGGCATATTGTTCGTCGATGAAGCGTATGCTCTTTTCGGCGATGGCCAGGATTTTGGCCAGGAAGCAATAGATACGATCGTCAAGTTCATGGATGATCACCGTGAAAATATCATTGTGATTTTAGCAGGCTATGAGGCTGATATGGAACAGCTTCTGGATTCCAATGCAGGCTTGCGCTCAAGATTCCCCAATGTGATCAGCTTCACTGATTATTCAGTACATGAACTGGTGGAAATCAGCAAGCGTCTGCTAAAGCCGAAAGGATATGAATTAAGCAGTGACGGTGCAAATGTGCTTAAAGAAATATTTGCTAGAACCGCTGGGAGTGTTTCAGCTGGTAATGGCCGGTTGGCCAGGAATATATGTGAAGCAGCCATCCGTGCGCATGCATTGAGGCTGAGCGAAATCGACCAGCCGACTTTAGAAGATTTGACGTTGCTGAAGCCTAAGGATCTTTTACAGGCAGGGGGGGTTGCTAGATGAAAAAAATCATTAAAATCGCATGGGCTTTGTTTTATTACATTTTTCTTTTTCCAGTCACTGCTTTTATTATCGTTTTTGGGCCCTTGATGACATTCCTGGATCTCCTTGATGTTTATAAACTGGAAGCGCCAAGGCTTGGTTTGGGCTTAGGAATGATCGCTTTTATGGGCTTCATACTCTTCTTATCGATGAAGTACCACTCTCTAAACTGGATCTATCGCAAGTTTCCTGTACTGCTTCCGTTTTTTCAAATGTGCTTTGTCAGTCTTATCGCCATGGACCTCAGCTTGACCTTCGCTAATCTCTGGGCAGACAGAATGGTAATCGGAAAAGCTGTTGCGATAGGCTTATCTCTACTGACAATCTTACTGGGTAGATCATTTTTATCGTATTGGTACTATAAGTACCCGATTAGTTTTAAGATGGTGCGTTAAGGAGGAACTGAAATGCTGAAAAGAGCTAAGAAAGACTCTGTTCATGATGCAGACAATCAAATTGTGTTGGATGAGGAAGAGCAGCATCCCGAGGTCATCTACCATGAACATAGCCATAGAAAACCTGTTTTTTTTGGAACTATTTTAGCCGTGTTGTTGGCTATTGGCTTAAGCATGATTCTAGGCAGCTACTCCTCAGAAGGTAGTGCGGAGGAAGTGGTCGCCAATCGAATCAGCAAATCAACGCTGGCTGGAGAAACCCCATTTACAGATGAAACCAACTCAGGAATCACGCCGAGGGATTTTGATGTGACGGTAGGGGATTCCGGCGGGGATGCGAAGATGCTGATATGGGATTTTAATAGTGAAGATCATGATGAAGTCCAAATTCTTGTGAACGGGCAACCATTAAAAGAGAAGCTCATTCTCGCAACCGACCCTGCAGCCATCTCGATTCCGGTTCCAAGCACGGTGACGGTCAAGGGGCTGAAAGATGATGGAGGCGGCATTTCATACGCTGTCAAATTTCCGAACGATAAAATAACTTACTATAATGTCGTAAGTGTGAACGGGGGAAATACATATACTGTTAAGCCTCTATAGTAGTGAATAGATGAATGAGCCGATTTACTGCATTTTCCAGTAAATCGGCTTTTCTGCTGTGTGTCACTTTTTTTAGGTATGCTACCAGCTAAGGGAACGACCCGAATTGAGGTTATTGTAGAAATGATAATATATACAAAGATTATTAGAGTTCAGTAAGGATGTGTACAAATGGAAATTATCCCATATTCATCGGTAGGTTCACTTACATTTAACAAAAAAAGAAGAAGTTCAGAGTATTATAAAAGAAACACCTGTTGAGTTTGTGAAAGGAAAGAATACACCTGCAGAGCATTATGAAAAAGCTGGTATATTGGTCTACTATCATGAAGATGGTGTGACTAGCCATGCATTTGAATTTGTTGATCAGGCTAATCCAACATTGGAAGGAATTAATTTCTTAAAGATGAAACGTAAAAAAGCAAAGACGTTATTAGGAAAACTTGACGAGAACCTTTTTGAAGATGAAGATACCATTATTTCTGTCAAATATGGAATCAGCTTGTATTTTCCTGAGAAAAAACAGAATCAGTATTAGTTTTCCCAAAAGGATATTATGATGAATACCTAGATTTATTTGCTTAAAATACATACTTCTGTAGAGCAGTGAGTAGGAAGGTAACTGTGAAATGTGCAAATTAACTCAAAATGAGATTCGGTTGTTTGAAGAATTTTATTATTTGTTTATGCAATCTGATTCCTACTAAGGCACGTAAAATCGTGACTTATACGTAATTTTAAGGGTTAGCAGTGAATCCGACCCATCAACTTTGAAATTCGAGGGCTTTTAGAGGCTAATTTTCGGTCGAATTTGGAGATTACTGCAGGTTGAAATGGAAGAGAATTGGATAATCTTCCGCTTTTGGAGGATAATCTTCGAATTTTAGTCGAGAATCTTTTAATTTACCCCTTTATTCTTCCGATTTCCTGATTAATTCATTCAATTCTGAGGATAATTCAGTCACTTACCAAAAAAATCCACTTCTACACACAAAAAGCATGGTTACAGACCATGTTTTTTCTTAATGGCCATTGAGGGTCTATCAATAATAAGGGAACACGCTGAAGGAACGAGGTACACACCTATATTTTATGGGTACTGCTGGCTGCCCCCACTAAAGTAACGCTTTAGCGTACCCGGGGACAGATCGGGACGGACCCTCGTGTAAGTAAATGTTTCTTGATTCGCAATTAAAACACATGAACCAAGAGATTCCCCAATATGATACATAGTAAAAACGTCACGGGGGAGATGCAATGGAGAGCAAGAATCTAAGGAATATCCGTGTATTCATCGCAAGTCCTTTCTTCAGTGAGGAACAAGTTGACAGGGTTCAAAGGCTTGAGAATGCACTCATGCAGAACCCATATGTGTCTGAGATCTTCTCTGCACGCTTTCATCAATTTCCACATCTTGAATTTGGTTCGAAAGAGTGGAGGCGGACGGTGTTCCGGAATGATCTGAGGAACTTGAGGCGTGCCGATGTGCTGGTGGGGATCCGCGATTTTGAAGGCAAGTATGTGGACAGTGGGACATCATTTGAAATCGGATATGCGTACGCCATGCAGAAGCCGATCCTCTTAATCAATGAAAAAAATGCTACCATGAATCTGATGCTGTCCGATAGCTTACACGCATACTTCACCAGAGTGGAGGATGTAGCAAGCTACGATTTTCATCGAATGCCGAAAGCACCTTATGTTGGGCCTGTCATATAAGTTGGTGGCTGCGGTTTTGCAAGATAGCATGAGACATCCTCCTTTTCAAAGGGCGTGATGTCTCTTTTTTATTTAGAGAGTTGCCATTATAGAATAAAAAACACTAAGTGGTTGGGAATTAATGTATAATTATATAGTGAGAGAGTGGAGAGGACGTTTTTTTGCTTTAGATCCTGAAGAACCGTCTTTATGGATTTAATACATATGGGAAGACTGATTTAGTGGGGGTAAACTAATGATTGCACAAGCACTAGTGATGAAAGACAACAGAATATTAATGGTAAAACAATCAGTTCAAAGGGGAGATATTGTTTGGAATTACCCTGGTGGCGGAATTGAAGAAGCCGAAACTCCTGAACAGGCTTGTATCATAGAAGTGAAGGAAGAAACGGGCTACGATGTGAAAGTAAATAGATTACTAGTTAAAGGTCCTAATAAGTACACGTTCGTTGCTGAAATTATTGGTGGTGAACTTTTCCTCGATTCAGATCTTGAAGCTAACCATGACATTATTGATGTAGCTTGGGTCTCTCTTGATGATCAGGACAAATTTGATCATATTACAGCTCCGTTACTAGATCTGATGAAAGCACAATCATAAGGCAACTTCTGGGGACTGACCCAGTAGCAAATACTATTTGTAGGGAGAAAAGTCGATGATAGGAATAAGTATCGCAACGAAGTGGGAATATGAAGCGACATTGGACTATTTCGGCATAAAGGATCATGAACGTTTGCATTATCCTTATGGCGAGTATTTCATGAGAACAATGAATGAGACCGAGCTTGTTTTTTATAGTACCGGTGTACGAAAAGTAAATGGTGTTGGTGCGAATCAGTATATGATTTCTAAATTTGATTTAACGAAGGTAATCGTTGCTGGAACCTGTGCAGGAATAGACGATCGATTCAGTAATTTGGATATTTTTGTACCCCATGAAGCCGTTCAATATGATTGCACGGTAAAAGAAATCGAGCCTCTTCTTAAACCATCCTTCAGAGTCGATATTGATCTATCAACCTATGGAAAAGATTTTAATACCGGAACAATTGGCACCGCCGATAAAGCAGTCGTTATGTGGAAGGACTACTTAGAACTGAAAGAAAACAACATCACAATCGCCGATACAGAAGCGGGTGCCATTGTTTATATCTGTAAGAAGAATGATGTTGAATGTATTATCATCAAAGGAATATCTGATTTTCCAACCGATGAAACAAACGGCGATAAATTCGAATCAAACGTTGAACAAATTAATGTGTACTTAGAAAATACACCGAAAGTGATGAAGAAAATATTTGACGAATATTTAAGTAGGTTTATCTAAATAAATGTAAAGTTAGACCATTTGAGATATAGATGTTGGAATATACTATGGATTACGTCTGCCTCAAATTTGATTAAGAGTAAGAGTGTAAAACATTAAAGAAACGGGACTTCCATAAAACTGGAGGTTCCTATTTTATGTCTAACATCAACATATATCTAGGATAAGGGGACAGACCCTTTGTGAGGTAAAGCAATTATATGATGGGGGTTTACCTCTGTTTTTGGGAGAAATATAGCGCTTTACACGTTATTTGAAAATGAATCTCTGTATGCATGGAATTAGTCTAGTAAATTCGAAATGATTCCTCCTCTGTTAGTCATAATGGTGAAGAAGTTGTAAGAAAATATAAGATATTTAATAAAACGAGAGTTATCAATATAGTTAAGGCTACCTTTTTCAAAGCTATTCCTCCTAGATTAGTCGCTAATTTACTTTATTAAAACGAACGACCAACTATACCTATTATTAAAAGTACGAACGAATCATAGGGTGCTATTTTCTGTTTTATAGAAACAATTATTAATGGATACATTTTTAATATAAAACTTTTTTCTGTAAATAATGGGACATTTCTCCAACGACACTCGTCTGTTAAGTGAAAAATACAATTCATGGTGGTGTGATATGACAAACAGTGCTGGACAGGATTTTCAAGAAGAACGATCGATCAGATACCTCGTCATCCAATATGGGGAGGATGTGAAGAGACTCATTTATTCATATGTGAAGAACTGGAGTGCAGCGGAGGATTTAGTGCAGGAGGTTTTCATCACGGTTTATCAAAAGATGGATACGTTGGAGAACGCGAGCTCGGCGAAAGCATGGATTTTTTCCATTGCGGCCAATAAGTCGAAGGATTATCTTCGGAGCTGGCATTATCGGAAATTGTTATTGACGAATACCTTTTCGATGACGACGAGTAAAGAGGGTCCCGAAGATTGGCTGATGAAACAGCAACAGAAAACAGAGCTGAGTGAAGCGATTTTCGCTCTCCCTGTGAAATACAGAGAGGTCATCATGTTTTTTTATTATCAAGAGTTGAGGATTGGGGTAGCACCAACGATTTATCATATTTCCCACGCTAAGGCTAGATCCTTTGATATTAATGAGTTTCCCAATAATAGATATATGGACATAAAGAAAGCCGAGTTTCCTATGTTAAGGAATTCGGCTTTCTTCACGTTGGGAAAGATCTCCCTGCTGATAAATGTTTATCCACTTGGTAAAACTAAGAAGCTTAATAGGCTTCTTTAATATTTTTGAAAAATTTATGCATAAGGTATCCTATAGAAGTGCCAATTATGCTTAATATAATGTCATCTATATCAAACACGCCAAATTTTGTAAGGATTTGAGTTGTTTCAACTATTGAACTTATTACTAAAGAAAATATAAACACATGAAAATATTTACTTATTCGTTTAAATATATACGGGATCATTAAGCCAATTGGAATGAAGCAAATGACTAAAGCTAAAGTATTAAGGAACCAGGTATCTAAATTGTACCTGTTAAAGTTTAAGATATAATTGCTTAAAGTATGAAAAGGAATGAAGTTATTAGAAACATCACCTACCTTAACAAAATGTAGATTTCCAGATACTCCAAATAAACTCAAAAAAATCAATACGACGATATAAAATGCAAAAAGGATAGATAGTAAGCCTTTGTTTAATTTTGACTCCATGAGTGCTCCACCTCCTTCAATATACGTATGTCCATTTCATATTAATATTACAAAAGAAGTCAATTCCGATGTTGGAATTGACTTCTTTTGTATTAATTAAAATCATAATCGGCTATTGTACCTCCACCTCTTACAACAGTGCCATCATCTGCCTTTCTAAGTGTAAACCAATACTTGCCCTCTCCCTTGCCAGGAAGGTCCACATATCCACTACCGTTACTTGGGAAGGTTGATGTCCCTAAATATGTACTCCCATAGCTATCTCCCTTATATAAATCAAAGTAATAATAACCACCACCACCTGATGCGGAATTCTGAATGTAAATTCTGTTCTCTGATCCCGGATATAAATAGTAAATTTTAGAATTTAATTTGTATTGAAATTCAAAACCATAAGTATGCGAATAAGCAAAAACCGTAGCTGCCGGAACGGAAATAATAGCTATTAATAGAATTAAAGAAAGTAGTTTTTTGAATTTTTTCATTAAGTAATCCTCCCCAAGTTAACTAGTAATAGTTTCAGAATGATTATCTTCAATGTCATCTTTTAATCTCTTAACAATTGGATTGATAAATCTTAATGCAATTGAACCCAGCAAAACGCCTATTGTGTTTAAGATAATATCGTCCACATCAAAACTTCTATAGCTTGCTCCGATAACTAGTGAAATCACCTTTTGAGTAATTTCTATGCTTGTTGCTGCTATTATTCCAACAATTAAAATATTTCTGAACGAATTTAACTTTGGTTTAATAAACGGTAGGTAGAACCCTAGAGGTATCATCATGATTATATTTCCTAGAATTCCCTTAATGAATCCGGAGAAATATCCTTGTTCAATAGCTCCCGATATACTCATAGAAATTGTCTGCAAAGGTATAAAACTGTTTCTTGCTTCTGTATTTGTTTCTATAAAGCTTTGAATTAATCTTGAATCAATGGGGATAGGAAAAATAGTTAAACTCATTAACCAAGGGATGTAGAGAAGGAATGTAATGTTAATTAGATGACTGAAGGGGTTGAACTTTCTTTTTCCTAACAAATAAAAAAGAATTGTTCCAATGAAATAAATCATTACTAAAGGTAGGTAATAAAATGTCTTGAAATCTAGCAGGAAAATTCCCTCCTTCCTTATATAAAATTTGTATAATTAGGAATATTATATAAATAATACCAAATTCCTTTGTTATTTTCTATTTTTTTAAAATAATATAATAATTTCCAATTTTTTATATTTTAGAGATTTAAGTAATAGGGTATCCACAACTTACTATCACATTTACTGTAGATTGGAGTCCAAATTACACAGTAAGTGAATTTCGACAATCATTAGCTGAAGTATCATTTTATTATTCCCTATAACGAACGTTTTAGGGAAAACTTTTTACTTATCAGTAATTCACTTATTTTTATTGTTTTCTAATCCCTAAACCCTTCCCTTTAACATCTTCCCTAAAATTGACGATTTATCCGGATTAGGGAATAATTGTTTCAGAAGGAGAGGATAATATGGGGAAAATTTTTGGGTATGCTCGTGTTTCTACTCAAGACCAAAACTTAAATCTTCAACTTGACTCTTTAGAGAAAGCAGGCGCAGCTGTTATTTACAAAGAGAAAATGACCGGAACGAAAATAGAACGCCCAGAATTGGAGCAGCTTCTTAAGGCTATAAGTGATGGAGATTCTGTGGTCGTTTATAAATTGGACCGTATTTCAAGATCCACAAAGCACCTTATTGAGTTGGCCGAAACCTTTGAAGAAAAAAAAGTCAATTTTATTTCTATACAGGATAGCATTGACACATCAACAGCTATGGGACGCTTTTTCTTCCGAACAATGGCGAGCATCGCTGAATTAGAACGGGATATTATCAGTGAACGTACAAAATCTGGATTAAAATCTGCAAAAATGAGAGGTCGGAACGGCGGAAGACCCTCTAAGGATCCTAAGTTGGTGGAACGTGCTTTAAAACTACATTCTTCAAATCAATATAGCATCAAAGAAATTACAGATATGACGGGTGTAAGTAAATCTGTTTTGTATCGAGCTTTGGAAAAAATTTAAACCTTTAATGATAGGGGGCTTTTCCTATGTATCTGAGAGCAAGAGAACTACTTACACCTGATCAAAGGAAGGATTTTTTGACAATCCCTTCTACTTTAAGTAATTGGGAACTGGCCTACTACTATACCCTTACACAAGATGATATAGAGGTAATAAGGCGTAGAAGAAGAGATCATAATCGATTGGGATTCGCTATTCAAATCTGTCTTTTTCGTTATCCAGGTTGGTCAATTTCAGATATTAAAAGTATTCCTGATAAGGTGATAAACTATGTTGCTAAACAGCTACAAATAGACCCAAATGAATTTAAACTATATTCCGAACGAGAACAAACAAAACATGAACATATGGAAGAAATACGAAAACACTATGGTTTCTCTAATTTTTCTGCCCACTCATATCGGGTTATTTCACACGCATTACTACCCCATGCAATTGAAAATTCAAATGCACTGTTTCTAATAAGGATGACTTTAGAAGAAATGCGAAAGCGAAAAATCATTCTGCCTGCTATGACAACGATCGAAAGATTAGTATGGGAAACAAGGCGAAGGGCAGAGGAGAAAGTATATAATTCACTCTATAAACCGTTATCTCCTTGGCAAAAACAACAATTGGAGAAATTAATTGATACACCTCCCGATAAATCCAAAACTAAGCTTGGATGGCTAAGGGAAATACCAGGTCAATCATCACCAGATGCTTTTTTAAAAGTAATTGAGAGATTAGAATATGTTCGTTTATTAAATCTTTCAACAGAGGCCGCCGAAAATATTCACTCGAATAGGCTGCTACAGCTTGCTAGGCTAGGCGCCCGATATGAACCTCATTCCTTTCGGAGGTTTAATGAGAATAAAAGGTACGCTATTCTTGTAGCTCACCTATTAACTCTTAGTCAAGATCTAATTGATCAAGCTATCGAAATTCATGACCGCCAAATTATGATCTTACAGTCAAAGGGTAGAAAAGCACAAGAAGAACTGCAAAAGCAAAATATTTTTGGAGCAAATCGAAAAGGTGTTTATCTAGATCATAACGATTTAAAAATTTTAAAATTAATTTATACTCAAAGAATTGTTTCAACGTCACAAGTACATTATTACTCGTTTGCATTATCTGGGATGAAGCTAGATACGGTTCAAAAAAAATTAAAAAGATGGTCTGGGTATAAAGTGGTTAAACAACATCATTATAGAGTGGGGCAAGTAGGGTTGGGTTATAATTACTATACATTAGGGTCAAATGGTATAGACATTTTAATTTCAGAAGGAGTAATACGAGAGGAAGATAGAAAAAAATTAAATTTAAACCGTAAATTTTCAAATTTAGATCATACAATAGCTATTCAAGAAGTTGCGGTAGGATGTTTGTCGATGTTTGTTAATGAAGATCGTTTTAATATTGAGTCTATCAATCCTTATATTCATCCTTTTTTTGTAGATTCAGGAAATGAAAAATTAATACCTGACTGGATAATAAAAAGAGAAAATATTTATTTAAATATCGAGATAGATACAGGTTCAGAAACGACAAGTGAAATTAAACAGAAGATAAGAAGGTATGTTAACCTCTCAAAAGAGAATCCGAATAACAAATACTACGTATTATTCTCTGTAATAGATCATAGTATCCTTACTCGAAAAATTTACAGTGCGGATCGTTCCAAAAGGGTGAGTAGTTTAAAGTACTCAATTGCTGAAGTTGAAGGAGTAGATGTTAAGAATTTAGAAGTGTACGTTTGTCAATTATCCCGTTCATTTTTAACGGCGTTTGAATTAATCAATGGAAATTATCCAGGTAATCAGGATTTGATTATTAATTCTTATTTAGAGGGCATGCGAGAATATTATAATCACACAATCGATTTTGAAACTGACAATGAATGTACTCAAGACCTTGTTCATAATATTAAATTGTTTAGACCGGATAAATTTAAAGGAGAATATAAAACATTAGATTATAAAGTAATTAAAATTGTTGTTTTAGAACCAGGTAATGTTAGAAGTTTTAAGCTTATAAATGAAATACTAAAAAGTGAACAAGATACAAGAATTGTTGGCTTATATGATTGTGAACAACAAGTAATTTGGGATGTGTTTGGGAAAATTGTTCCTAGACTAGTGTTGATGGGAGCCAGAGAATGGAAGCAAGGGGATTACCATTATTACACTCAAAAGTCTCCTTTTATTTTGAATAGAGTTACTGTAAAGCCTAGATATTAGATTATATAAGGGACGTTCCATTTGTTGGAACTGTCCCTTTTTGGATCAATTGCTTTTTTTGTTCTTTTCACCTGGTACAAACTCATTCCTACACCATCGTACAAATTTCTAAATTGCAAGAGACTAATATAACCTTTTATGTGAGATTAAATGGATTATTTTGAAGAAACTTGTAAATAATCCCCCTTCCCTTAGTATGGAGGTTCCACTTTAATTGAGTGTGTTTATAGATTGCTATCTCTTATAATATTTTCGTTAATGGAATATATCATTCATGTACAATCTTTCGATAATGACAATAATGGATGGTCATGATTTATTCTTCATTCTTTATTTAGAATTCATATTTCGAATGAATTAAGCCCGTGGAGGTAATAAAAATCTTTATAATTAAATAAGGCTGACAGATTTTTATTCCTGTCAGCTTTGAGTTTTTAATCAATATAATAAATTTCTTTGGAGTATTTTTTAAAAGTAGTTATTTCCTTCTGGTTAAATGTAATACTTGAACCGGAAGGAGAATTAGGCCTTAAGAGTAGACATTTATTGTTATCAAATATAAATTCAATACCATTTACTTCATTATTTACCCTTACGTTTTCTCTTTCTTCTGATATGTAAACTATTATCTGAGTTATGGTAGACCACACGGAAACAGTTGAAATTGGCTTTTTAAATATAACGGAGTTTAATTCACTTATGTCATGAGGAAGAGGTTTCGGCGTTAATTGTTTTTTAATGTCAAGTATATAGTATTCCTCGAAATCTTTAGTTTCAAATTCTGTATGGTCTATATAAAAAAAGTCATCACCTATTCCGAAAATCGCAGGCTCCATAATTGTGAGATTATCTGATTTAAAAGTGTAGTTCAATGTGTTCGAGTAAATAAGTGATAATTCTTTTCCAAGGACAGATTTTAAAGTTTCAACAAAGTTATCAGTAATACTTTTTTTTGTCATTTTTTCCTCCCCAAATTGTTTTTAAAAGGAGGATATTTATACATATAAATATCCTCCTTTTTATTATTCGTATCTCATTACTTCCTTTCCATTTGACCATTTAATTGAAGGGCCACCTAGGCTGGTAGAACTACGGTATAAGTTTACATTACCATAAGGTGTTGTAACGTAGTAGCCAGTCCCTGATGAGAATGGTATAGAATTATAATTAGAACCTAGATAAGTATTGAAATCCCTTAAAGCTTGATTATAATCACCTTTTTTAAAGTAATTTGTGTAGGAACCTCCTGATACTCTAGAAGCAGTAGATGTTAGCGATCCCCATCCTTTAGGTGTACCTGTACCACCACTACAATCCGGTGTCACTACATCACCAATAAGGTCACCAGAAACTTCTTTTGCTAGAATGTTAGTGCTGTAAGACGGTTTCACAGAATAATATCCCAAGCAAGATGCAGAAGCATCACCTGATTTTAATGGTAATGTTGCTACTATTAGTAGAGTTTAAGTAATAAAAATTTTAAAAATATTTTTCAATGTACAAATTCCTCCGATTATATAATTTGTTCTTATACACGCGCATGTAAAGTACGTAAAAAATATTACCATAAAATACATAAACTGTAAAATTGTTATTTTGAAATTTTAATATTTTCTGAATTAAAAGTTTGTTTTTAGCTAGAGATGATTAAATAGCCATTTTTATATGCTCTGACATTTTGACAAAGAAACACCTTTTTAAGCTTGAAAGCGTCAATAAACTCGGATGTAATTAGATATAAATATTTTTGTGATTTATCCTTAATCACTAGCTATTAACTGATAAGGAAATATAAAAAACGTTTACGGAAGTGTAAACGTTTGTGTATTTAAAAAGTTGTTGTAGGAATGTTTATTTTTTAATAACTTTCATGACTCTATGTATATGTTTTGTAGGTTTGTCTATAACAATAACAATCAATGTGAAAGTGGTGTAAGAAATGACAGATGAAAATTCGTTTCCAGATAAGTTTCCACACCTCATGTCTGAATGGGATCCATCGAATACACATAATCCATATGATTTATTACCGGGTTCAAATAAACGTGTTAGGTGGCTCTGTAAACTAGGGCATCAATGGGAAACTACTTTGGTACAGCGTACCTCTCGCTTCACAAAGTGTCCTTTTTGTGTAGGCCAAAGAGTTGTGCCCTCAGAATCGCTTGGCGTTAAACGCCCAGACCTCTTAGCAGAATGGGATTTTAAAAAAAATACAAGAGATCCTTTTCATACTGCTTGTGGTTCTAATTATGAAGCATATTGGATTTGCCAATTAGATTCCACTCATCTTTGGAAGGCCCGAGTTTACAGTCGCAAGAACTCTGGATGTCCTTATTGCTGTAACAAAAGAATCAACACATCTAATTCACTTGCCACCTACTACCCTGAACTTGTGAAGGAATGGGATGAGTCTAATACGAAACAACAAACAGAAGTTTCGTATGGTTCTAATTACCGTGCTTTTTGGGTGTGTAAAAATAATCCATCGCATAAGTGGACCACGGTGGTCTATAGTCGTACATCTATGGATGCTCAATGTCCGTATTGTGTAAGGAATCAAACGTCCATTATTGAACAGAGAATATTTTTGTATTTTAAGGCCATTTTCCCCGACGCTGTACATAGAAAAAAGTGGAGTAAAGATAAGTCGTTTTATGAATTGGATATATATATTCCCTCTATTTCTATTGGAATCGAATACGATGGTTATTTTCATTCATCAGAAGAAGCTGTTGAACGAGACGAAGATAAAAATGATTTCTTCGCTTCCTTTCTCCAACTTTTTCGAATTCGAGAAGAGAATTGTCCACAATTAAAAAAAGATGGCACCATAACATCTCAGCTATATAAGAAAGGACCAAAGAAATATCCAGAAGTCAGTGATCACCTTCTCTCAATTCTAAGGTGGGTGAAAACGCACCGTTTACTTTCAAAAGGAACGCTTTTAGAGGTTGAAAAAGAACTATCGTCACCTTCTTCCTTACTAGCTATTCCTGTTGAACTAATACGGGGAACCACACCATTGGATAAATCTCACTCAGACCTATGTCTTGAATGGGATTATGAAAAGAATTTCTTACACCCTCGGTACTATTCAAAAGGTTCAGATGAAAAGGTATGGTGGAAGTGTCAATTAAAAGGACACTCTTGGGAGGCAACTATTAGTTCGAGAACGAGAGGAAATAATTGCCCCATTTGCTCTAATAAGGTGGTAATTTTAGAGAACAGTCTTGCAACTACCCACCCTCATTTAGTGCAAGAATGGAGTAAAGAAAATGAATACTCTCCAACAGAGGTTTCTTCTGGAAGTGATAATTGGGATGAAACTAAGTATACAAGCAATAGATTAGCTGTTGGTATGTCAGCTCAAGAATATATTATTGAGAGAAATACAGCTTTAAATGAAAGATTAAATTATATAATGGAAAACATAGATTCTCTTGAGGGAATAAGTATTGACAAGTCAAGGGTACGGCTTGACCGTTTAGAGAAATATACACCGGAAGAAGCCAAATCTCTTAGCCAAACTTTATATAACATGTTACCACGGGTAAAACTTACTGATTTATTGATTGAAGTTTCAAATTGGACAGGATTTGATGAACACCTTACTCATGCGTCTAGTAATCGTCCTCCTAAGGGAGAAGAAAAGTCTATTGTAATGGCTACGATTATGGCTATGGGAACCAATATCGGTCTTACCAAAATGGCTGAAGCAACACCAGGGATCACCTATCATCAGTTAGCTAATGCAGCCCAATGGCGATTACATGAGGATTCTTTGAGTAAAGCTCAAGCTACTTTAGTAAATTTTCAACATCATCTTTCTTTATCAAAATATTGGGGAAATGGGAGTACCTCATCTTCGGATGGCATGCGTGTACAAGTTGGCGTCTCTTCTCTTCATGCTGATGCAAACCCACACTACGGAACAGGGAAAGGCACTACTATCTATAGATTCACCAGCGATCAGTTTTCTTCTTTTTATACAAAGGTTATTAACACAAACGCTAGAGATGCTGTACATGTCATCGATGGATTGCTTCATCATGAATCAGAATTATCCATTGAAGAGCATTATACGGATACTGCTGGTTACACTGATCAGGTTTTTGGATTAAGCCATATATTAGGTTTTCGCTTTGCTCCTAGAATGCGAGATCTATCTGACTCTAAACTTTATGTCATGGATAAATCCAATGAATATTTAAAGATTGAAAGCATTCTACGAGGAAAAATCAACATTAAGGTTATCCAAGATAACTATGATGATGTCTTACGATTAGCACATTCCATACGGGAAGGTAAAGTATCGGCTTCACTTATTTTAGGAAAGTTAGGGTCTTATTCTCGCCAAAATAAAATGGCAACAGCATTGCGTGAGATGGGCAGAATTGAAAAGACAATCTTTATACTAGACTATATTTCTAATGAAACATTACGTCGGCGTATCCAAAGAGGATTAAATAAGGGTGAAGCTATGAATGGATTGGCAAGAGCCTTATTCTTTGGTAAACGTGGAGAGTTACGGGAAAGAGGATTGCAAGATCAACTTCAACGAGCTAGTGCATTAAATATTCTTATAAATGCTATTACAGTTTGGAATACCGTTTATCTCACAGAGGCTACAAAGATATTAAAAGAAAAGGGCCTATTAAAAGAGGAGTTATTACCTCACATTTCCCCATTGGGTTGGGAACATATAAATTTACTAGGAGAATATTCATTTGATTCCAAAAAGGTACCAAAATCAAATGAATTACGACCTTTAAAGATTTAAAAAATCATGCTGATATCTCCTTAGCGTTGGGGATATCAGCTTTTATTTTCCTTTTATTGTCTTAACGTGGGTTTTATGACAAAATGTTGGTTATACCCCAGGATTGAAGAGATCTCGGAAGTCCTTGGCATTAACTCTTCTACGATCAGAACCAGATTATCAAGGGCCCGCAGTCTTTTAAACCAGAAGCTTGGAGGCGATCTCGATGAGCAATAAACGAATTCATGATGCGATTCACCATCATATCGGAGAAGGAACGGTCTTTTCGAAGGAAGAAGAGGTTGAATTGCTCACCAAGCTAGAGAATCACCAAGTACCTCCTGCCAAGAGAAGATGGTTTCCTGAAGTACTCAGTTTGAGCCTTGCAGGTGCAGCGGTTCTCTTGATGATCGGGTTGATCGGGAGTCAAACGGGGCTATTCTCCTTTCTCGGAGGCGGACAGCCTGACAAGTTGGATACGTCCCTCTTGAAAGAAAGTGAAATCCACGGACTTGAGGAAATGTCAGAGGAGCAGAAGAAGGAGTTCCTGACCAGGCAGCCGAAATCCTATTATGCTGAATCGGTGGACGACGCTCTTAACGCTTTACCATTTAAATTGAACTTACCCGAGAAGCTGCCTTTTGACTCTGAATTTGTTGTCGAGGGAGTTAACGACTGGCATTTCCCTTCCAATACGGATGGAAAAGACATCTCGGCTACCTTTAGAGCTGCCAATGGAAATCACTTCATCCTGGTTGAAGCCGTTGACTTTGAGCAGGAGTTTATTGAAAGTGGGAACCAGTCAGAGTCATCGCTCGAAAAAGTGGAACTCAAAAAAGGGGTGCAAGGCGACTTGGAAGTGAAGAATGATGGAGGAAGGATCCAATTTAAGGACAAAAGAGGGATAAACCTTAAAATTTACCTACATGATCCGGAGAAAAGCTATGATGCGCGAGAAGTGTTAGTGGATCTTGCCAATCAGATGGTTGATTGATTTATAAAAGGACGACGAAGTAGAGTGGGGATGTTCCCCGCTCTATTTTTTTGGGAATCATCGGGTGGGTTCACCGTGGAAAAAGGGGAAGCACAAAACCCATCATCGCTCTCCCTGTTTAAAATACATGACAATATGTAAGATATAATTGACATATTTGAAGTATTTTGAATATACTGTAAGTGAGGAGGGAATTTCTTGAAAAACCGAAAAATGAAGATGGCGCGAGTGGAAGCGGATGTGTCCCAAGAAAAGTTAGCAAGCATCGTTGGCGTCACCAGGCAGACAATCAATCTGATCGAAGCAGGAAACTATAACCCGAGTCTGAAATTATGTACAGCCATTTGCAAAGCTCTAAATAAAACGTTGAACGATTTATTTTGGGAGGAATGACGATGAGTGTTGAAAAAGTTGTAAAGGAAACAAAGATAACCATCGGTGTACTTATGCTGGTAAGCTTGGCCCTTCTTGTCACCTGGTTTATTTTCGATATACAGGAAGTATCTTTCGCAAACAACAAAGCCCTGCTCGCTTTATCGCTTATTCCTCTTAGTGCAGCCCTAGCTTCTTTCCTTAAACTGATGAAAATAAAAAAGAACCCGAAAGTAATCCTATCCGAAACGGATGAAAGACTTGTCGCAGAGAAAAATGAAGCCGATGCGAAAGCATTGAAGTTGCTTCAAGCCGTTTTGTTCCTATCGTACATGGGATACACATTTATCATCCCGGAGGACACCTTCAACTCAATCGGATGGTGGATCACATTAATCATTCTGCTCCTATCACTATTCGCTCCAATGATCTTCCGCCATATTACGAAAGAAACCTGAGATAAAGAAGTACATCTTAGGTTGGGGAGAATGTGTCACTTTGTATTGAAACAGTCTACTAATGGCACAATCAAACCTTATGTTTGATCGTTAAAAACACGTTCAGAAAGGTGGAAGGCAAATGGCTAGCGGTATGTTTTTACTCCTTATTGTTTTGACTACAGTGATTATTATTAGAAGGAAAAAATAGAGACTAGATTAATATAAGAAGGGTGGGAAGGGATCCCACTCTTTTTAGCTTGTCTGGCGTCTGCCCCTTGCTAAGCTAAGGGAATCAGATCCTTGTTTTTAAAGATGTAAGCTAAAGGTCGGCAAGAAGCAAGAAAACTATTGGAGGCTATATGGGATACATAATGGATTTAAGAAAAGTAGTCGGCAGTCGCCCACTCATTATGACAGGTGCAAATGTGATTCTGATTAACCTACGTAATGAGTTATTATTACAACTCCGCAGGGACAATGATTGCTGGGGATTAGCCGGCGGATCATTAGAACTGGGGGAAACATTAGAGCAAGTGGCTCAACGAGAATTGGTGGAAGAGACCGGCCTAAAGGCAACTAAACTAACACTATTCAATGTCTATTCCGGAGAGGATTTTTATTATCAATACCCTCATGGAGATGAGGTATACAACATCGTGACAACGTTCATATGTAAGGAGTACGAAGGGGAGTTAAGAGAACAAGAGGATGAAGTTAAAGAGTTGAAATTCTTCAAGCTGACAGACCTCCCTTTAAATTTGAATCCACCAGACGTACCAATTATTCGTGAATATGTTGAGCGAGAAGGAGGATTAACGAAATAAGAGAACAAACAAGTGAAAGAGGTGTTTATGATGAGTGGGGAACGATTTTTTCCTGATTTAGAGACGAATCGTTTGAGGTTAAGAAACGTCACCGATGCTGATATCGAGTTTATCTTCAAACTTTTCAGTGATGAAAAGGTATGTGAATTTCTGTACGATGAAGAGCTTTATACCGTGAAAGAGGATGCAATCGAGTTTGTTCAATGGAATAAGAATCCGGAAGAAAAAGGATCTAATCGATGGATCCTAGAGGCAAAAGACAGCCATGAAAAGATGGGTACTTGTGGATTCGATGCATGGGACAGGACCAATCATATTGCAGAAATAGGATATGATTTGTGGCATGAATACTGGGGACGCGGCTATATGAAAGAGGCATTGGTGGCTGCGATAGAGAGTGGATTTCACAATATGGACCTAAATAGGATCAATGCTTATGTAGCTCTAGGAAATACGAGGTCTACAAATCTATTAGAGCGCCTAGGTTTCAAAAGGGAAGGCATTTATCGAGACAAGCATTTGTTTAGGGGAGAATATTTTGATCATTATTCTTATTCGTTGTTGAAGAGAGAGTGGAAAGAACAGAAATAACATAGTTGCTAGAAGCTTTAAGAGTAGAGTGTTGAAAGTTCACGCTTTACTCTTTTTAATTTTTAAAAAATGGAGCCTGTCTTTCTTTAAGAAGTATCTCATCGAGTGGGTACAATCCTCACACAGACATTGAAACATGATTCGATGAGAATGGGGATACCCGTGCAACATACTGATACAGGGTTATTGGGGTTTGACCCCCGTTAAGTTATGGGGGAAAGACCCGTGTTTTCGATAAGGGTGTTTAAAGAGTAAGGAGAGAAGCGTTAAATCGACTTATTTTGATAATTTCTCTGAATATATTCGGCTGAATTCTGACAATGTTTTTATCAGAAAACGTATAAAATGAAGTGAAATAGTGAAATCTCTTGTATCTTAAATAAAGTTCAAGGGTGCTTGATCCATGATAAAGATAGGTCGTTATCTCGCTTTCTGTTTTCAGTACGTTTTCTTGAAGTTCTTTGGTACATATATGTTGGTGGTTGAATCTGTCACCTTCTGATCAGAAGAATAATGGTGCCATGTTTGATTTGGCGATTGCTGTTGCGTGTATGCAGGAATATGAAGTGAGGAAGTTAAATGGATGAATCCGATTTTTATTTGAATCTAGAAACACATCAATTACATATGTCTTATAAAAATGAAAAACGTCGCGTACGTGTTTTATTGCCGGAAAATTATGATCAGGATGAGGCAGTCGATTATCCAGTTGTCTATATGCATGATGGACAAAATGTTTTCTACAGTAGTGAATCTTATAGTGGGCATTCATGGAAAGTGATTCAGGCAATTAAAGGAAACACCGATTTACCAAGGATGATTGTTGTTGGAATCGATAACGGTGGGCAAGATCGTATTGATGAATATACACCTTGGAAAATAACTGAAAGCCCCCTTCCTGAAAATATTGAACTGGGCGGAAGAGGCGCGGAGTTTGCTGAGTTTGTCATGAAAGTCGTGAAGCCGTTTATCGATAAGAATTACCGAACGAAATCGGATAAAACTCATACAGCGATGATCGGCAGTTCACTTGGAGGCACTATTTCCGCTTTTATGGGGATTGAATATAGGGATCAAATTGGTGGTTTAGGCATATTTTCCTTAGCCAATTGGATAACAGGTAAAGCCTTTGATAGTTATATTGCTAGGGAAGAGTTGGATCCTGAACAACGTGTGTACATTCAAGTTGGGACTCAGGAAGGCGATGATGCCGATCGACAATTGATGCATGGTAATATGAAACAGGCCTATATCGATTGCTCGCTTAAGTATTATAAACAACTGATAGAAGGCGCAGTTCCAATTGATCACATTCGCTTCCATATTTTTGCGGATGAAGAACATCATGAAAAAGCTTGGGCTAAACACCTGCCAAACTGTTTCCGTTTTTTAAGTGAGAAGTGGTCTTGAATGAACTAGATTATACTATTTGACAGAATGACATGATGAAGGATATTACTTTTTTGAATATTTCAGAATAGTAGATTAATATAATAATTTTTTTAATTCGGGGAAAGGAGCTTTTTTATGAATTATATTTTGATCTCACCCTATTATCCAGGTAATTTTCAGGCATTTGCTCATCGTTTACATGATGCAGGTGTCAATGTTCTTGGAATTGGCGAAGAGCCGTATGACCAATTAGGTTCAGAATTACAAAACTCTTTAACAGAATATTATCGTGTACATGATCTAGAAGATATAGACGAAGTGAAACGTGCTGTTGCCTTTTTAATGTATAAGCATGGTCCAATTGATCGTATTGAATCGAATAACGAATACTGGTTAGAACTTGATGCGCAGTTGCGTGAGCAATTTAACGTGTACGGAAATAAAACGAACGACTTGAAAAAAGTGAAGTATAAATCTGAAATGAAAAAGCTCTTTGAAAAAGCAGGTGTGCCTGTTGTAGAAGGAAGAGTCGTCAGGACGAAAATGGAGCTAAGTAAAGCCATTGATGAATTAGGACTGCCAGTTATCGCAAAACCGGATAATGGAGTTGGATCCGCTGCAACCTTTAAATTATGTTCAGAAGAGGCTGTACGTCATTTTGAAGAAGAATGGGGAGAAGCACAAGTATACTTCGTAGAACCATATGTCGAAGGAGGCGTACTTTGTACATATGATGGGTTAGTCGATCAGAAAGGGAACATTGTTTTCCAGACAAGCTTCACCTATAATATGCCGACTTTGGAACTCGTGAAGGGTCAGTTGGATTTAGCTTATGTGATTCAAAAAGAAATGGATCCAAAGCTCGAAGCTTATGGAAAGGCGATTGTGAATGCATTTGGCATGAAGGAGCGCTTTTTCCATATTGAGTTTTTTAAATTAGAAGATGGGGATTATGTCGCACTTGAATACAATAACCGCTTGGCTGGCGGCTACACGATTGATATGTACAATTTCGCGTACTCCATTGATCTATTTGCTCAGTACGCTTCTATTGTGACAGGAGGAGAATATAAGGAATCCGATGTCGAAAATCAGTACTGTGTAGGGATCACACAGCGTGATGCCTATGAGTATCAACATGATACGAATGCAATATATGAGCGGTTTGGCGACCGGGTGAAGTTTGAACAGCGCATTCCAGATGCGTTTGCGGCACTCCAAGGCAATCAATTTTATGCGATTAATGCAGATTCCCCTGAAGAAGTCGATGACATCATCCGTTTTGTCCATAAACGAAAAGTTAGGGATAGGAGTTTTTCTTATGCATATTGAACACTTAAACCACTGGAGTGGCGAATTAGGACGTGAAATGCCGTTGAACAGATATGGGCACAGTGGCATGCCAATCGTCGTTTTCCCTTCATCTGGAGGGACGCATTTTGAATACGGAAATTTTGGAATGATTGATGCGTGTAAGGACTTTATCGAATCGGGAAAAGTTCAGTTTTTTACATTGGCCAGTATTGATAGCGAAAGCTGGCTGCACAACTCTAAACCTGCGCATGACCGTGCATTAGCTCATGAAGCATATGACCGCTATGTCATTTCAGAAGCGATTCCATTTATTAAACATAAAACGGATTGGTTTGATCCGATGATGACAACGGGGTGTAGTATGGGGGGCTATCATGCGTTGAACTTTCTCTTGAGGCATCCGGATGTCTTCCAATCAACCGTTGCACTTAGTGGTGTTTACGACGCACGTTTTTTTTGTGGGGATTACGGAAATGATCAGCTTGTATACGAAAATTCACCGAGTGATTACATATGGAATCAAAATAACGGCTGGTTTATTGATCGATATCGTTCAGCAGATATCATTATTTGTAACGGGCGTGGTGATTGGGAACAGGATGGCCTGCCTTCCTATTTTACGTTGAAAGAAGCCTTTGAAGAGAAACAAATTTCAGCATGGTTTGATGAATGGGGCGAGGATGTTTCCCATGATTGGGTTTGGTGGCGACGCCAAATGCCGTATTATTTAGGGGAATTAATATAAGGATAAAAGAAGCACGATGCCAATCGTATTTGAAAGAAATGTATTATTAGTCGAACACGATCAATATACGATAACTAATGGGCCAATGGATTATAAATGGGTTGAGGATTTCTTGGGAATTAAGAAATAAGGGGGACGGTTCTATCGCTATGGAAGCATTAGAACCGTCCCCAATGCATTCACAATTTATTTTTATCAAGGAACTTGTCAAAAAATTCAATGAACATTTTTCCTTGAGACATTCCCAACATCGAAATGGGAGTGGCCACTAATCGCCTATTTCTCGCTCTCAAAGATTATCTGTTTTAATTCTTGGGGTATTTTGTTCAAGAGCTGAAGCTGCCCTGGCGTTTTCGTTATGTCGATCGACTGTATTATCCAATGAATTGGTTTTTACAAATTCTTTAGTTGTTTTCTTCTTGTTTGCCATTCCATCACCTCCTACCGATAATATGCTCTATTTACACTTAGAAAATCATTCGAATATCAGTCTAGAGCCCATCTAAAGTTTCTACTAATGCAAGATAGCCTATTAAAGAGATCGATAGTACCGGGGGTGAATGGTCAAAGAAGGATTCTCGACCATTTTTGTAGAACTCCTAATTGAACCAAAATGCAGATTAATGTTAAGAAGGAAAACAGAACTTAGGAGATTACATAGTTGGTGACGGATATCTACTTAAATTGTTTCTGTCTTATAGAGGTATGGACGATTCCCCTACAATGAAATGGAGATGCTGTTATGAAATTACTGCTCACATCTGCAGGTGTGAATAACAAAAGTATGCTCGACGCGTTGGTTGACATGCTTGATAAACCAATCGAAGAATCCAATGCCCTTTGCATCCCAACCGCGATGTACGGACACCCATGGGTCGGACCCGGTGTCAAGACATGGGAGTTCATCAGCGGTAAATCAGAAAATCCAATGGTTGACCTGGGTTGGAAATCCGTCGGCGTCCTTGAGCTCACAGCACTGCCAAGTATCGGCGAAGACCGATGGGTGCCGTTGGTCTGGGAGACGGACGTCCTGCTGGTTTCTGGTGGCGACGCCTTGTATCTTAGTTACTGGATGAAGCAATCCGGAATGGCAGAGCTTTTGCCGTCGCTACAGGCAGTCTATGTGGGAATGAGCGCAGGAAGCATGGTGATGGCTCCGAACATTGGTGACTCCTTCGTAGGCTGGACTCCGCCTGGAGGTTGTGATGATACGCTGGGATTGGTCGATTTTTCAATCTTTCCGCACCTGGATCACGAGATGCTGCCGGAAAACACGATGGCATACGCAGAGAAATGGGCTGCCGGAATGGAGGGGCCTGCGTATGCGATTGACGATCAAACCGCCATCAAAGTGATAGACGGAGAGGTCGAAGTGATCTCTGAAGGAAATTGGAAGTTGTTTTCGACGTGAACCTATTCTTCCGCTAGCAACGCGTGCCAGGGGGACAAGTACCTTGGATCAGACGATTTGAACGAGATTGTGATTTTAATTGCGTGTGGAGGTTATCCTAAGTGCGAAAGTAACCGAATCGCCGCCTCTTTATATTAATCTTCACAATCTTAAATCGGAGCTTGTCCCGGTAAGGCAATGGGGGAACTTTTAGGGAGAACAAGCACCATGAAACTGATTAAGTGAAGTTGGAAGTTTTTAAATGAAAGAGATATTTTCAAATTATGGAATCGTCATTCATGAAAAGGATGGACGGTAGTTTTTTACGACAGACAGTGGTGGATCTGTCTCTCGAGATATCACGTTTGAGGTTTCAGAAGAGGATGCACAACGATCACAGATTAGTGAGGAAGAGGCATATTGGGTGATATTGAAGTATCAAAAAATGGGGAAATTTAATTTTTAATAGATAAATAAGGTATTGGAAGAACATGATTTGTTTAGAGTCCTGTAAGAATCGGGCGATGAAACGACTTTTTAGCCATTATTCGAGAAAAATGACCGATTAATCCCTGATTATTTATACTTTCTGGTTGTAATCAGGGGGGTATTTCAAGGTCAGTACCCTATTTTATTATCAAAAACAGCCTACTTATTATCAAATTTCCCCATATATTATCAAAAATACCCATTTATTATCAAAAATAGAAATATATTATCAAAACCAACTTTTCTCTTTCTTTAATACCTATATGGGTATATAATCATCAAAACCAAATTAGAAGCGAGCGTGGTACCGACCCCACGCCCGCTTTTTTATCTTCACGTCCCTGTAAAATAGGCTTTTACATCAGTAACAGCACCCACTAAGATCACATAAATTGGTTGGGAGTGTTGACATTTATAGGGAATGTACCTATAAGAGGAATTTACCTTGAATCTGTTCTTTGGATGACTGACTTTGGCTAATTAATTGGGGAGGTAGTGAAGAAGATGAATCATTTTCACCATGAGCTTCAAAATCTGAATGTAGGTGATTTTCAGGCAACACAGCCTGTTTCTTGGGATCAACAAATGCTCGACCCGAATGACGAACGACTTTTCTTTGGATTTGGAGGTTGTTTTGGGTTTGGGTTCGCATGCTTCTTTAGTTGTTTTGGATGCGGTGGATGCTTCCGTTGCGGTGGATGCGGCGGTTGTGGACGCTGTGGAGGATGTGGCAGATGCGGCGGTTGTGGTCGCTGCGGACGTTGCGGTCGATAACCAGTTGATAGGAAGGCCCCTGCATGCATGTGTGCAGGGGTCTTTCTTATGTGCAAAATGCCACTTTCACACGGTCCTGAAAAAAAGTCAAGAAACGTCTGCCAAGGTTCTGCTTAGGTTGGTTCTCACGATACCTTTCTTCATTATACATATGGGACAAATTGAGATTCATACGATGATAATGATGGTTTACTAACAACGAAAGCAGCGGGGAGAAGGAGGAGCGATATGGAAAAGTTGGAGCCTTCTATGCGCTTAAAAGTGAAGAGGGATACGTTTTACCTCCCAGAGCCAAACAGCGGGGTCTATTTCAGGAATAACCAGTGCTCTTTCCGGATGGAGGGCAGTGGGATCGATCAGTGGGTTGAGAAGCTCCTACCGATGTTCAATGGGGAGTACTCGCTTGAGTCATTGACGAAAGGACTGCCCGGTCCTTATAAAGATAGGGTGATGGACATTGCAGAGGTTCTCTATCAGAACGGATTTGTCCGGGATGTCAGCAAGGATCTGCCACACGAGCTACCGCAGCAGGTGATGGTTCGATTCGCCTCACAGATTGAATTTGTCGATAGCTTGGCTGATTCGGGGGCATCAAGGTTTGAGCATTACCGCGGCGCCAATGTCCTGGCAGTGGGGTCTGGACCTTTTCTGACTTCACTTGTTTCATCGCTGATTGAATCAGGGTTGGCAAAGCTTCAGGTGCTCATCACCGATGAAGTGCCCACGAATAAAAGGAGACTGATGGAACTTGTGGACCACGCCCGTCAATCCGATCCGGAGCTTGAGCTTCACGAAGTCAGATGTAATGAAAACGGCTGGCGGGACACACTGGAGCCATTTGATTCAATCTTATTTGTCACGCAAAAAGAAAACCTTGAGGAATTGGCCCTGATTCATGACATTTGCAGAAAGGATAAGAAATTGTTTATTCCCGCGGTATGTCACAGGGAAAAAGGCATCGCCGGTCCGATCATCCATCCAGATTCAGAGGCTGGCTGGGAATCTGCATGGCGGCGTTTGCACCTTACTGCCTTAAGAAAAGAAAATGAGTATCATGCACAATCGGCGGTCCCTGCATCGATGCTCGCAAACATGATTGTGTTTGAATTATTTAAAGAGATGACAGGAGTGACCAAACAAAATCAACGAAACAAGCTCTTCCTCCTGGATACGGAAACGCTGGAAGGAAGCTGGCATTCCTTTTTACCGCATCCACTAGAAACAGGGACGCCATCGGCAGAAGCTATAAAGAGTTTGGACACACAACTGGGGCAGGCGTCAAAAAGGGGCGACGGGGAAAAGATGCTCTATTTCTTCAGTCTGCTGACGTCAAAGGAGACTGGGATTTTTCATGTATGGGAGGAAGGCGATACGAAGCAGCTGCCACTTGCTCAATGCCGAGTGCAACCTGTCGATGTGATGTCAGGGGGTCCGGCCGCACTACTCGATGAGGTGATCTGCAGCGGCTTGACCCATGAAGAGGCTCGACGGGAAGCAGGTTTGCAAGGGGTAGAGGAATACGCTTTGAGGTTGGGGCGTTCGATTGTGCCGCATCAGCGGTGGGAATATGTCGCCACTTGCACAGGGGCGACATTCGCGGAATGCGTGGGACGCGGGATTCAGAAGTGTTTGACGGATGAGCTGAGAAAACGGGAATCGCTTCGAAAAAATCCCGTTTACCCTATCGAGTTGGATTCGGTCAAGGATGAAAGATGCGGTTTTTACTTAAAGGCACTGACCACGATGCAAGGTGAGCCACAAATCGGAAGAGGAGAGGATGTTGCAGGCTTTCCGGTCGTGTATGTGCGTGCAAAAAATGGCTGGTATGGAAATGCCGGATTATCGCTTACGATGGCACTGAGAAAGTCTTTGCAACATGCACTCTTTTATGCTCAAAACGATTGGGACGCATTCGATGCAAATCCTGCTGCCACTTTAGTAGTTGAAGGAAATGTAGAGAGAATCACCATACAAGCAGATGAAGATAGGATTCAGCCTGAAACCGTAAATCAGGCAATCAACATCTTGAAAGAGAACCGGAAACATGTAGAAGTGTATGAACTCGGTATGGAACCGATTTTTAAACAGGAGCTTGAAGGCGTGTTTGCCGTGATGCTGCGAGAGGAGGAGAGTCAATGAATTCTTTCGTGGTGATTGTGGGGGAAGGGACGCTTGCGGATTCTGTCTGTGCGGAATTATCAGCCCGTTACCCTGTGTTCAGGCAAAGCAGTTTTGAAAAAAAATTCCCTGTCCGGGCGGATTTGGTGCTATCGCTCCAGGATACGTGGGATCCGGCTGTTCACCAAAGGGCGGAAGAAGTGATGCGTGAGTCTGAGATTCCTTGGTTAAGAGGCTTCGTTTCGTTCGGGGAGGGCATCATCGGACCACTGGTTCGACCCGGCACACCGGGATGCTCACAATGTGCCGATCTGCGTCGACTACTTGGGGGGAAGGAACGTCATGAGATGAGGGAGGTACAGGAGAAACTTGCTGAAGTCGGGGGAATGACGAGGGACCCGTGGGCATCGAATATCGGATTCCTGCACATGGCCAAACTTGTTTCCACAGAAGCTTTCAGGTTCCTTGAAGGAGAAAGACCACATTCCGACGGGAAAATCTGTTTAACGGAACTGAAAACATTGAACAGCTCCTGGCACTCCTTCGCTCCCGATTCTTTATGCAGGTTCTGCAGCCAGGTGCCGGACGATTCCCCGGAATTAGCAAGGATTTCCCTTCAGCCGAGCCCGAAAATCAGTAAGGGAAGCTTCCGCTGCACGCCACTGGGTGAATTGAAAAACGTACTTATTAAAGATTATCTGGATAATCGCACCGGGCTTTTCAATAGTAAGATGTATGATTTGGTGACACCGTTCGCGGATGCGAGCGTCAATATGCCGATGTTCTCCGGGGATGAAGGGACGGCTGGCCGGACACAGGCTTACTCTGACAGCGAATTGACCGCCATTCTTGAGGGGTTGGAGCGTCACTGCGGGCTGCAGCCGCGCGGTAAACGGACCGTGGTCCATGATAGCTACCGGAATGTGAAAGAGAAGGCACTGGATCCGATGAAGGTAGGCGTGCACACCGACGAACAATATGCCATGCCGGGCTTTCCTTTTCAAAAGTTTGATCGGGACCGGGCGATTGATTGGGTATGGGGCTATTCACTGAATGAAGAGCGACCGATCCTCGTCCCGGAGCTCCTTAGCTACTACAGTCTTGGATGCGGTTCAGCCGGTTTTGTCTATGAGACGTCCAACGGCTGTGCACTTGGGGGAAGCAGGGAGGAAGCGATTTTTTACGGAATCATGGAGGTCGTCGAACGCGATTCGTTCCTTTTGACCTGGTATGCAGAGCTGAGCCTGCCGCGTCTTGATCCCTTTACAGCAGGGGATGAGGAGCTCGAGTTGATGATCGAACGGATGCGGGCGGTCGCCGGGTATGATCTCTATCTGTATAACGCCACCATGGAGAATGGAATTCCGAGTATCTTTGCGATTGCGAAAAATCGGAAGGATACTGGACTGAATCTGATCCTGGCAGCCGGTGCCCATCTCGATCCGGTAAGGGCTGCTAAAAGTGCAATCCAGGAGCTGGCCGGGATGATGCTGAACCTTGATGAGAAACTTGAAAAGAACAGGTCGAAGCATGAAAAAATGCTTGATGATGATTCCCTGGTGAGACAGATGGATGATCACGGCATGCTGTATGGGTTGCCGCAGGCCGAAGAGCGCTTGGGCTTTTTATTGAACGACACCCGGCCGTTACGGAGTTTCCAAGAGGAATTCAAGCCTTCGTCCGATCATAGCGATTTGACGGATGACCTGAAGGATATACTGGAAGCATTCCGATGCCGGAACCTTGATGTCATTGTCGTGGATCAGACGGCACCGGAACTTGCGAAGAACGGGCTGCACTGCGTAAAGGTAGTGATCCCCGGCATGCTTCCCATGACTTTCGGGCATCACCTTACCCGTCTGACCGGACTTGAACGGGTCCTTACCGTCCCGGCGGAACTGGGGTATGCCGACCGGCCATTATCGTTTGAGGCGCTTAATCTAAAACCGCATCCATTCCCTTAGGATCTTAGGAGGTAAGGAGGATGAGCTTGGATCAGGATCTGGAAGAACTTCTACACAATCTGCAATGTCGAATCGAGCGCGCCAATCAGCCGAACTGGGAAGCGGACTGGAATGATGCGCCTCTTCCCTATAAGCTGTACCGGGGATTGCCAGTGGTGCCGTTGTCATCAGAAGTACCGCTGTCACTTACGGGGAGACGGACCCCTTCAGAACCGAATGTGGAAACCATCGGCCACTTTCTCTGGTATGTGTATGGCGTCACAGGCGTAAGCCAGTCAGAGGATTCAATTGAGTACGGGGAAGAGGAGTCTTTTCCCATTCATTCCTACAGGCGTTTTGCCCCTTCAGGAGGGGCTCTGTATCCGAATGAACTTTATCTTTATTTAAAATTGTATGATCTACCTCATGGGGTCTACCATTACGATGCCGCCCATCATCGTCTCGAGCTGCTTCGTGAAGGAAATGTCGATCGGTACGTAGAAAGGGCACTCGGCAACCGCTGCGACATCTCTTCCTGTTTCGGAACGGCCTTGATCTCCACCCGTTTTTGGAAAAACTTTTTTAAATACAATAACTTTTCCTACCGGCTCCAGGGGCTCGATGCAGGTGTCCTGACCGGTCAGCTGATCGAAACAGCAAAACGGTTTGGTTACGAGTCAGGCGTATATGGTCAATTTCTCGATACGGCACTCAATCATTTGCTTGGTCTCGACGAAGATGAGGAAAACGTCTATAGCGTCATCCCGCTCTCCGTTGCAGCAACGAATTGGACTGGAACCAGAAGCGGGAGGGCAGGCGTATTCTCTTCTGAAGAATTATGCCGGGAGCTGCCTGCGATTACCTCCGAACACTATGAGCGTTCTGAGAAGATCAGGGAGTTTCCTATGTTACTAGCGGTGAATGAAGCTAGTAAACTGGAACATACAGGTGATTTCAAGCGGCTCGGTACACCACTTTGGGCAGGATGTAGCGGGAAAGAGATTCCACTTCCAGAGGTCAGGTCCAGCTCCTATGATTTTACCGAAGCATGCCGGAACCGCTATTCCCCGGAAATGGATTTTGTCATGGGGAAGATCAGCCAGGAGCAACTTTCGTCTTTATTGAAACGAGTCGATCACCATTTCCGGAATGACTTAGACGAACACATTCATGACAGAGAGCCACGTGTTTCAATTTATGGCTGCTTTTACAATGTAGAAGGCATCCCGGATGGGGCATACGCCTATGACCACGTCTCCCATTCATTGCGTGAAATCAGCAGGGGGGATTATCGCCTTCAGCTGCAATCAGGCTTGTCCCTAGATAACGTTAATTTGCTCCAGGTACCGCTGTGCCTGCATATCATCGGCAAGAAGGACTATAATAAAGACACCCTCGGGCTCAGGGGCTACCGGCTCATGCAAATGGAAGCCGGCCTCCTTCTCCAGCGCCTGCTTTTGGCTACATCCGCTGCCGGATTTGGTGGACACCCGCTTCTTGGCTTCGATACCACCCTGACAGATCGCATCTACCAGTTGGATTCTGAGGGCAACACCACCTTGATTCAGATTCCCATCGGACCGTATCGGAAGCGCGCGTGGTTGAGGGGGGATTTGTTGAGTTGAGGAGGGAAGGGGCATTTTTAAAAGAAAAACTTTAATAAACGGTGCCTGACTTCCTATAAGTCAGGCACCGTTTATTCATGATGTTGACGGACGGAAATGAATGTTAAAACGGAGGATGCAAATGTAGACCTTATTAAGGTGAGTTCATCTTACATTCTTCGGGAAGATTATCTTTTCTAATCATGATTGAAGAGTAGGTCGATAGGTAAATTGGTAAATTGTTGCTCCAATCCGACTAACAGTCCCTGATTTTACTCAGAACTGCTGGATCGAAGCAGCAATTTTAATGAAAATTGAGATTGGTGCTTTAAAAGTCGCTTCTCATCATGTGAAATTTAGGATTGGGGCAAGCGTAAATGGAAATAAATTCGATAATCTTTCGGTTTGAGCTGATAATCTTCGAGATTTAGACGATAATCTTTTACGTTACACATTTAATCTTCCAACTTTCCTGCTTATTCTTTCGATTCTGAGGATCATTCAGTCACTTACCAAAAAAATCCAAACTCATGCGCTAGTAGTTTGGCTGCACACCCGTGATTTTCTTCTGCACCCCGCTAAGGGAACGCATTTTCGCACAGTGGTACAAACACATGTGCTCTCCCTGGCTGAATTATGTTAAAATCGGAAATATTGGTAGGTTGGAAGCGAACCAAAGGGACAGGTACCGTGGTCCAAGCGATAACATGAAGATTGTGATATTAATAGCATGGCCTTGATAGGGACCCGCCCAGTGCCCATTTACTATTTTTAAAAAAACAATACATTCAGGAGTCTAAAAATGATAAAACCATTACAAGGAAAGATTGCGGTTGTTACAGGTGCATCCCGTGGAGCGGGAAGGGGGATTGCCTTCGAATTAGGCAGTGCAGGAGCGACGGTGTATGTGACGGGGCGGAGTGTGAGGGGAGCTGCAACCGATCATCGTTCAGAAACCATCGAAGAAACGGCAGATGGTGTCACTTCACGTGGGGGAATAGGCATTGCCGTACGATGTGACCATACAAACGAGGATGACGTGAGGAATCTGTTTGAACAGATTGAAAGGGAGCACGGCCGGATCGATTTGTTGGTCAATAGTGTGTTTGGTGGTTCCGAAAGCTCGCTGCCGGCAGGGAATGGACGATCTTTTTGGGAACGGCCAACGGAGCATTGGGATGCCATGATGGTAGCCGGACCCCAGGCATATTTGCTGACGTCCCGATACGCTGTACCATTGATGAAGGACAATCAGAATGGACTGATTGTAAACATCACATTCTTTATGAAGGATAAAATTTCAGGGAATTTATATTATGATCTCGCGATGAATGCCATCAATCGAATGACTCAGGGAATGGCAAAGGAATTAAAGGTCTTCGACGTTTCAGCCGTTGCGGTTTGCCCAGGATGGATGAGGACGGAAAGAGTGATCGACTCAGGTTTTGGACCAGAGGATGGAGCAACGGAATCCACCGCCTACGTTGGTCGAGCAGTTGTGGCACTGGCATCAGACAGCAACGTTTCGTGGTTCTCTGGCAACGCAGTCATGGTGGCGGAACTAGCGAGAGAATATGATTTTACCGATATTGATGGAACCCAGCCGTTGCCGTTTAATGGGTAGGATAGGTGCCTCCGATTACTAAATGGATGCTCATATGCTTCCATTAAGTAAGGAAGTGTTTTTTTGAGAGATTGGGAATAGTCATACACACTATAGATGGAAAACACAGACAGTGGTGGATTTGTCTCTCGAGTTATCAAAAGTACAAATTAGTGAGAAAGAAATATACTGGGGACTCTTGAAAGATGACAGAATGGGTAAATTCACGTTTTAGCGATTTTTAGATTTACAAAGTGGACTACGGTCTGTGGTAGAGCGGGGAGCAGTTCCTGGTCTACTTTTTACTATGCCTATCCAGACGACGCCTAACGGTTAGATTTTTGAATAAAATTGATCTTCTGAGGGGGTGGATCGATAGAATGTTGCTCCAATCAAGGTAACAGTCCCTGATTTTACTCTGAATTACTGGATTGAAGCAGCAATTTTAATGAAAAAAGAGATTGGTTCTTTAAATGAGGCTTCTCATCAACTGAAATAAAGGAATTGGGCAATCAAAAATGGAACTAAATTGGATAATCTTCCGTTTTTGACTGATAATCTTCGAGATTCAGACGATAATCTTTTACGTTACACATTTAATCTTCCAACTTTCCTGCTTATTCTTTCGATTCTGAGGATCATTCAGTCACTTACCAAAAAAACCCAAAAAATAAACACCTCACTCATCATCAGTAAAGAAACAGCCCCCCTCTATGAGAAAAGGCCAATAAGCACAAAAACACAAATCCCGCTCGCTCCTCCCCCTGCCACTCCAAAACTTACCTCCCCCCGATTAATACCGTTCCACCACCTTCCAAACGTGCATTCCACCTTAGTAAAATACGTACCACTTTCCATATTTACAATCCACAATCCATCAATACATCCACTATTTCCGTTCACCGCCCAAACTTGTCGAAAAACCTTTACCCAGCACCTATTTCAGGTAGCCTGGGATCCCTCATACAAAATTTTTATTGAGTACTCTTACAAGGTTTGAAATAATTGGAATTAAGAAAAACGCAATACATAACAGGGCATGTTCGTGAATTTTTTTAAAAAACTTTCAAAAAAGTGAAATAAATCAAGTTGTGATTCGACTCATTAATAAGTGTGCACATGGTTGGGGGTTTCGGAGGATGTCAGGCAACAAGATTTCGGACTGGTTTTATCAATATAACAAAGATATTTATCATTTTTTGATTTACTATACAGGGTCTCCCGATATCGAGGACTTGGTTCAGGAAGTGTTTTACCGTGCGATCAAGGGGATTGACCGTTTTCAAGAGCACTCAAGCCCTAAGACTTGGTTGTTCGGGATTGCGAGGAATGTTGGGATAGATGAGATCAGAAAGAAAAAGCGAACGAAAATTTGGATGTCATTGACGGGCAGGGAATTCGAAGATCGACTAGAGAATAGTCCTGAAAGGATCTTGCAGCTTAATGAGCAAAACCATATTCTATACGAAGCAATCCACTCCTTGAAAAGGGATTATCGTGATGTCATCATCCTACGGGGGATTAAGGAATTTACGGTTTCAGAAACAGCTAATGTTTTAAACTGGAATGAAAATAAGGTGAGGGTCACGTATCACAGGGCGCTGAAAGCTCTACAAAAGAAAAAGGAGGGGCTGGGGTGAGTAAAGAAAATACCAATCCACAAATGGATCGACTAGTTGCAGAAATCAAAGCCTTGCCCGAACCGGATTATGAAAAGCACTTTGATCGATTTACGCAGGAAAGGATTCATCAACATTTAATGGACATGACAAGGAAGCAGAAAAAGAGAAAGACATTAACAAACAAGCTACAGCCTATCTTCCTTAGTATCGCAGGTATTCTGGTTTTGATGGTGATCATTTCAAACGTACTTCCTCTGGATCATCTTACGAGAAACAACGCGGACAACCATGAAACCTACCAATTCTCTGGAAATGTGTACAACCTTCAACATTTAGTTGTCATTAAGGGACTCAGCAATCTGCCAGAAGGGACGGTGATCACGGTCGAAAAAGCAGGCAAGGAAAAAGACGCTTTTCTTTATGAAGATTCAGTTGAAGTTGATGATGAAGGCTCGTTTCAATTTTTCATTGAACGTGCCAAGAAGGATGAAGAATATCTGATGAACGTCATCATCTATTCCCATCTCCAGCCTCAGCGGGTAAAACAAGTATTGGGTGAGCGAGGACAAGAATTGAAACAAATCAAGAATGCGAAAGGCGCTTTCGAATATCGTTACAATGGCAATGATTACTATGGACTGAAATTGATGGGAGCAGCCTATCGAGTCGACACGACGGAGTATCATCTACTTCCGAAATACCTTAGAGACATCAAGGAGTAGGTGGTGGAAACAGAAGCTTTAAAACGAAAGGGGGGATCCGCATGAAATCTGGAATCAAATTAATCATGGAGCCTTTGTTGATCATTTTAGGGATCTTGCTCGTCAGTTCGACTTCTGCACTATTCGAACCACAAACGTCTTATTGGGAACGCTTATTGTCTGTGTTAAAAGAAATAGCATGGCCCCAGGATCTCGTCTATGTTAATCCTGTATCTGAAATAGAAAGAGAGGTTTTTCCAATCCTATTCAGTGCCTTTTTCAGCAGTGCAAGGATTGTGTTCCTAGCCTTGGTGATGGCCATCGTGAACTCTCTGGTTTTACTTGTATGTTACTTTTTTGCAGGAACATCCTTCAAGGCTTTGATCAAGTCTTGTTCGGTCGTGATCAGTTCATTGCCTGATATCTTCGTCATTGCCGTTCTTCAGATCTTCGTCATTCTGTTTTTTAAAAGCACAGGTGTATTGTTGATCGATGTGGCCTCAACGGGAGAAAATCAAGTGATCCTGTTCCCGGCTGTGGCACTGAGTATCTTACCCACTTTCTTTTTCTTGGGGCTACTGGTCTCATTTTTAAACGAGGAAGAGCATTTATCGTATGTTGAGCTGGCCAGGGGGAAAGGACTTAATAAATATCGTATTTTGTTTATCCATATGATCCGGAATATCTTGATCAGCGTCACGTATCACGGGAAGCAAATCGTTTGGATGATGCTCTCGAATTTATTGATACTAGAATATTTATTTAATGTATTCGGGGTAACATCTTTCTTATTCTCATATAATTCCCCTTCCATCTTTGCCATCACTTCGATCCTGCTATTTATACCAATCTACCTTTTGCTGAAGTGCCTTCAATGGTTCATCAAAAATAGGATTGGGAGGGAGATGAGTTTATGACTAGGGCAAAGGCCAAGATCTTGTTGACCATTTGTATCGGTTTTATTTTGCTATTGGTTGTAGGGAGCCTGACGTACAACTTCGTGTATGATGGTAAGATTCCACAAACATTATTATCATACAATGAAGACGGGAGGATTATCGGAAAGGCCCCGTTTAGTCCTTCGGTTCAACATCCGTTAGGGACTGATCGAAACGGGTATGATCTGTTGTATAAAGTATTGCAGGGGGCGCAGTACACTCTAGGTGCTGCTGTCGTCATCTCGTTGCTCAGTTTTGTCATCTCCTTTGTCTTTGGCATTTTTTGGGGGTTCTTCGAAACGGCAAATCGATTTGTTTCTCAAACCGTATTATCATCGCTATACTTCATTCCACAATCCATCATTGCATACAACATTTTATTCCCTTTACTTTGGGAGCCGCGAGGAGGATTCGACACGACCTTTTCTGAAAGGGTGCTGCTGACGATCATCACGCTTGCACTGATTACAGTCCCCACAACAGCCGTGTTGATTTCGAATGAAACGAGGGAAATATTAAAAAAAGAATTCATCTTAAGTGCAAAGGTTCTAGGGGGCAGCAAGTTTTTCGTTCTGATCAAACATGTTCTGCCTCACCTGAAGGCAAGGCTTTTTATCATCTATCCGAAAATCGTCATCCAAGTGCTACTGATTATTGCGCATTTAGGTTTTTTCAAGTTGTTCTTTGGCGGGACCGATGTATGCTATGGGCCTTTTTGTGATCCTCCCAAACCAATCGTACAGGAGTGGGCTGGGTTGATGGCAATGAACTTCCATGAACTCTTTAATGCATGGTGGATCTTTATGGCACCCATGCTGTTCTTCTCGCTGACGATCCTCTCATTAAATGGCATCACCAAAGGGGTGGAGGCTTTGTCAGTAACAAGCGTCAATGCAGACCTGAAGAAAGGTCAGGAAGAAAAGGTTCCTCCAACAACGGCAGGTAAGAGAGGGTTTACGGGAGAGGATTTTCAGAGAGTGAATGGATACTAGATCCCTTTTACATAGAATGGGATGCCTGCTTGGCTGGACATAAGGAATGAATGGATGGAAGTCCATTCTTTTCTTATGTAAGGAGAAGTAATTAGCACCTTAATTCAATAGAAATCTGTTCAATATGAAAAATACAAGCTGCGTTATATGCATGCGACTCTCTAGAAAATGACAATCCACTTTTCATATTTTCCATTTACCCCCCCAAGTTGTCGAAAAATCTTGGTTCTTAGAGACGAAAAACGCTCTTTACTCCTCATCAATCATGAAGGGAAAATCGTAAGCCACATGGAATAGATAACAGAATGATAGAACGATAATCATAGAGGGGGGAACTTACCACATGACGGTTTCACCATTTGATCCACAGTTTGTTTTAGAAGGAGAGAGGATTAAGCTTGTTCCTATGAAACTGGAACATGCTCGTGACCTGTTTCGTATCAATGATCGTGATCTTTGGGCGTTTATGTTTTCAGAGATCAGTACGTTAGAAGAAATGGAACGTTGGGTTTCGGAAGCTGTTAAACTACGGGGGCAACGAGCGGCGCTGCCATTTGTTGTGATGTTGAAAGATACAGATGAGATTGTCGGTACCACACGGATGTATGAATGGAACGAGAAGCAAAAGTCCTGTGAAGTGGGTTCGACCTGGTACGACAAGGACTACCAACGAACATTCGCGAATACTGAAACCAAATTTGTATTGTTGCAGTTTTGCTTTGAGCAGCTGGGCATGATTCGGGTTCAATTGAAGACGGATGAGAGAAATGTACGTTCAAGGAAGGCGATTGAGAGATTGGGCGCCGTAAAAGAAGGGATCTTGAGGAATGAAAGGATTCTTGCGAATGGTTATGTTAGAAACGCGGTTCTTTATTCCATCACAAAGGAAGAGTGGGCTGGGGTGAAGCGAGGGTTACGTGATAGGATGGAACACTATAGAGGAATCTGATCCGTCTAAACCCTCCGCCGGTTTAGAAGGGGTTCACTTTAGCAATAAGTGACGTCTTTTTAATGGAAATCTATCTGTTTTTAGTCTTTATACTCGATGAGTGTGTGATTTTCTTCAAGTTTTTTATGCATGATCGCTGTAGTAGGGGGTATAACAGGGGCAGGAGCTACTTTTATTATTAAAACTGCCCCACTTATTATCAAAAAACAGAATATATTATCAAAAATCCCCATTTATTATCAAATATAGAAATATATTATCAAAACCACGTTTTCATCTTTCTATATACCTGGTGGTGTATCAAGAATCCAACAAGCTCCCTTATCATAAAACAGTCCCCATATAACAAAAATCGCGCAACTCAAATACTCCCCCCACATTAAATTTTCAATAAACCTACATTCCAAGTATTATTCAGCAAATAAACGGGTATAGTGGTAAAAAAAAGCGAGGGTATCCGTATGTTCAAGTTGATGATTGCAAGAGTACTGCGCCTCTTGCCTAACCAAGCGGAAAAAACACCGATGGTTCCCCTGCAAGAAGTGGACATGAAAAAAGATGTGCTCGTTGAAACGTCCATTAAACGTACGAAAATATCTTTATATTATCCTCTGAAAACAAACAAGAAAAAGCTTCCTGTCTACGTCAACTTCCATGGCGGTGCGTTCATCATGAATGAGAAGGAGATGGATGATCCGTATTGCCGTTATCTTGCCAATGAGGCAGACTGCGTGGTTGTGAATGTTGACTATGCGAAAGCTCCTGAGTATCCGTTTCCAAAACCGATCAGGGAAGCTTATGACATTCTTCAATGGCTGAAGGGGAGAGCCGATGAGCTGAAGATCGATGCTGAGAAAATCACGGTTGGTGGACAAAGTTCTGGTGCAAATATAGCTGCGGCACTCTGCCTTGACCTTGAAGAGAGGGGGGAGAAGCAGCCGCTGCTCCAAGTGCTGTCCTACCCGATGCTCGACTTTGTCACGCCGCACGGAGAAAAACCGGAACCTGATAAATGGCGTTCAAGGTATCCGCAAGTCGCTCAATTTCTCAACATGTGCTATGTACCCGAAACAGGGCAAGCGGCGCATCCCCTTGCATCCCCTGTCCTCGCTGAAGTCAGTGATCGTCTGGCTCCGGCCTTGATTCTCATAGCGGAGTTCGATGCATTCAGACCAGAAGCGCTACGGTATGCGGAAAAATTAAATGCAGCAGGTGTACACGTCCAGGAAGAGCTATTCGAAGGCTGTTCCCATGCTTTTACACATCTAGGGCCAAAAGAAAGCGCTGAAAAAGCTTGGGGAATGATTGCATGGAAGATCAAAGATGCGACTGAATCACTTGAATTCGAAGCACGGACCCGTGTGGAATGAATGATCGTAGCTCGATCACGACACTGGAGGCACATTGCGCCGATTTTTTCTCTACATCAGGGTATAAGACAAGTGCTGAATTTATAGACTTTGTAGCAGTAGAAAAAGGATGCATCAAGCGGTTCAGCGGTTAAATTCGAAGGCAATTGGATGAAACCCTTTAAGTAGAAAACGAACGATCCTAATTGATTTGAAAAATGGAGGTGCATTCACGGTTGAAAAAGAAAACCGTATTAATCATTGGAGGGGGACTCGGAGGCGTCTCGGCTGCCATTTCACTTGCGCAAGCCGGCTACGACGTTTCCTTATATGAAAAGAACGATCACATTGGTGGGAAATTAAATCGGCTGGATCAGGACGGCTTCGGATTTGATCTCGGACCGTCGATCTTGACGATGCCTGAAATTTTTGAACGATTATTTACCGCCAGTGGAAAAAACATGGGGGACTATGTACCGATTACGAGGCTGGATCATCAATGGCGTTCATTTTTCCCTGATGGAAATGTCATTGATTTGTATGAAGACCTGGACAACATGGGGGCGAACAACCCATCCCTCACTGAAAAGGATATGCGTGAATACCGGGACCTGCTTCAGTATTCAAAAGGGCTTTATGAGATGAGTGATAAAAGCTATCTCAAGCAGGGCGCTGAAAACACGAGGCAATTCATGCAATATACCGGCCCGTTAAGCCTGTTAAAAGCGCTTAAGAACCTTGATTTGACTTCATCGGTTCATGGCTCCATCGATAAACGGATCAGCAATAAGCAATTCCGCGATATGCTTTCCTATTTTATCAAGTATGTGGGTTCATCCCCTTATGATGCACCTGCGATTTTGAATATGATGATCTACATGCAGCACGACCAGGGTGTATGGTATGTACCGGGCGGCATGCATCATCTTGCCCGTGGCCTTGTCAAGCTTGCAGAAGAAGTAGGTGTCAGCATCCATACGGGTCAACCGATTGTCAAACTTGAAAAGTCACAAGGCGAAATCACTGGAGCCGTCTTGGAAGATGGGACACAATTAACCGCTGACTATTATATCGCCAACATGGAAGTCATCCCGGTTTACGAACGACTGCTTAAGGATCAAAGTCGTTATGTAAAAAAAATAAAGAAGAAGTTCGAGCCAGCAAGTTCCGGACTTGTGATGCATTTGGGCGTTAAGAAGAGCTATCCTCAGCTGCGTCATCATAATTTCTTCTTCGCGGAAAATATGAAACAGCAAATGAATAAGATCTTTCATTCGCATGAACTTCCGGACGACCCGGTGATTTATTTGGTCAACGTCAATAAAACCGATCCGACACAAGCTCCTGAAGGACATGAAAATATTAAAGTCCTGCCGCATATCCCGTACATCCAAGATCAGCCATTCTCGCAGCACGACTATGAACAATTCGCTGAGCGTGTCCTGATTAAATTGGAGAAAATGGGCCTTGAAGATTTACGGGCCAATATCGTCACGAAGGATATGTGGACGCCGGAAGATATTAGGCGTGTCTATGGGTCAGACCGCGGTGCGATTTATGGGACCGTGTCAGACTCCAAGAAGAACAAAGGGTTCAAGCACCCGAAACAAAGTGAACGCTATCACAATCTTTATTTTGTCGGTGGAACGGTGAATCCTGGTGGAGGAATGCCGATGGTCACTTTAAGCGGCCAGCTTGTGGGTGATCAAATTGTTCAGCGGGATGCATGACACGTATGAGGATGAATGTCTTTTCCTGAACGCATTACCGGAAAGGCAGCGAGAGGATCTGGCGGGAAATGCAGACCTCTCGATTCAAACACGAAAGGAAAAGCTTTCCAAACTGAAAGCCATCCTTTTGGAGCATGAAGACGCCTTTATCAAGGCCCTTCACTCCGATTTGGGGAGACCTGCAATTGAAGCATATTCATCCGAAATTGCGGTTCTTTTGAATGAAATCGATACCACATGCAAGCATCTCACAAAATGGACCCGTCCCCATCGGTCCCTACATATAAAACTCGGATACGTCGAATATATCAAAAGAATGCGGCAGCCATTCGGCAGTGTCTTGATCCTTGGTTCGTGGAACTATCCGCTCCAGCTCTCGGTGATGCCAGCCATCGCTGCGATCGCTGGTGGAAACCGCTGTGTGATCAAACCTTCCGAGTATGCACCGGCAACGGGTGAATTACTGAAAGACGTGATAAACGGGGCATTTCCTCCTGAGCAGATGACCGTTGTCACCGGGGGAGCAGAGACGGCAAGCTTTTTGACGTCTTCCCCTTTTGACCTGATTTTCTTTACTGGAAGCGGGGAGACGGGGAAAGTGGTAGCCGAGCAGGCGGCCAAACAACTCACGCCGGTCATACTGGAACTGGGAGGGAAAAATCCCTGTGTCATCGACGAAACAGGCTTTTCAAAAGAGGCCATCCGCGAAATCGTCTGGGGGAAATTCCTCAATGCCGGGCAAACCTGCATTGCGCCGGATACCCTTTTTGTCCATCAGAGCAAGTATGAACAGACACTATCTGCGATTTCAGAAACATTGACTGCTTTTTACGGAGAACAACCAGAAATGAGCACTGATTATAGCAGGATCTGTCACGATGCACATTTTCAACGTGTGGTGAATTTCATCGGGCAAGGGGATGTCTCGCATGGGGGTACGTATGATCGAAGCAACCTGTTCATCGCTCCCACGGTGCTGACGAATCCGAAACCAGGGAGTTCGATCTTGCAGGACGAGATCTTTGGCCCGGTCCTTCCCGTCGTCCCATATACAGACTTACAGACATTATTATCGAGTGGTAGCATTCAGCGTGATGCACTCACAGGGTATTTGTTCAGTAAAAACAAGCATCATATCCGCCTATTCAAGGAACATATGAAGTCAGCAACCATCAGCATCAATCAAGTGATTCATCACGCCGCACATCCCCATGTCGCCTTTGGCGGGGTAGGGAGGAGTGGATATGGTGCTTATCATGGCAAGGCTGGCTATTTAGCCTTCACCTATCATAAAACAGACTATCAAGCGTATCACTACTTTCATGCTCAGGATAAATTTCCGCCGTATTCGGAGCGGAATTTAAAGGTTTTGAAAAAACTTAGAAAGTGGTTGTTGTAGCAGGGTAAGAGCACTGAAAGAAAGGAGACAGGATCATGACCGCTTCAGAAGTAATAAATCTTGCTATCGGTTTTCTAGGCTTGATCCTTGGGATTGTCATGTTCTGGTCCTTGCCTGTTCCCGTATTCTCCCCCGGGAATAAAAAGAGCCTTCCATTCCTGTCGATCATCATTCCTGCCAGAAATGAGGGAGGCAGGATCTCGCCTTTATTGAAATCCTTGCAGGAACAAGATTATAAGAACATTGAAATTGTGGTCGTTGATGACCAATCCACTGACAATACGGTTTCTGTAGCGGAGAGCAACGGAGCGCGGGTTTTACACAATGAAGGAACCGGGAAGTCATCGGCCTGTTGGCATGGCAGCTTGCATGCAAAGGGACAGTGGCTATTGTTCTTAGATGCAGATACAACCTTTTCAAGTGCGGATGGACTACGAAACCTCCTGCATTTTTATAACGAAAAAGGAGCCAGGGGCATTGTAGCCCTGCAGCCCTACCATACCGTTTATCGCTTGTATGAACAGCTGTCAGCAATCTTTAACATCATCGTCGTCGTTGGCATGAACGGGTTCACCGTCTGGGGATCCCGTTTTAAAACCGCAGGCTCGTTCGGACCGTGCATTTTAACCAATAAAGATGATTATCTTTTAATTGGAGGACATAAGAAAATTGAGGGGGAATTGATGGATGACCTGGCACTTGGCCAGGCATTTCTTAACAAGGATCTCCCGGTTCGTTGCCTCGGTGGCAAAGGGATCATCGCGCTACGCATGTACCCTGAAGGCTTGGGAACCCTTATCGAAGGCTGGTGCAAAAGCTTTGCCCTTGGGTCCAAGTCCACTCATCCCCTCATCATGCTGATGGTCATCATCTGGATTGCCGGTAGTTTGAACATCACGGGCGCATTGATTTCTTCCATTGTTGAAATGAATATAGTGACCATGATGGTCAGTGGGGCATTGTTTATCCTCTATGGTCTCCAAACGGCTTGGTTTGCCCGCAGAGTCGGAAACTTCAGATGGTCGATTTTCCCTTTTTATCCGGTATTGTTTTTATTTTTCGCAGGACTCTACCTGTATTCTTTCATACGAGTGAATGTTTTTCATTCGGTCAAATGGAAGGGGAGGAAGATCGATGTTTAGGAACCTGGATTATACTTTTACTGAAGGGTGAAGGTATTTCATGCAGAAACTCCTGATTACGAAAAAGATGCATGATGTGCACGCTCTTCCTAATCAGGAGTTTTTTAAATAAAGAGGGTCCTAAAACGGAGCTTATGATGCAACCAGATTATCCAATCCGTAAACGCCGCAACTGATACAAATCCAATAAACTGAACCCAACCTTTGAAAAGATCGGTAAAATGACAAAAAGTAGTGTATCACCAGCCTGTCCGATCACCCCAAGCCCGGATGGACCAAGAAGCCAGACAAGAGGATAACCAACCCAGAACAGAGTAAGATAACCGCACACCATCAGGTATACCTTATAAAGCTTTTCCCCCTGCTGCTTTGCGAGTTTTCGTAAAGGGCTCCATATCAGCCAAAGAATCACGAGGAATGCAGTGATACCAATTAAATACCAAGTGAAAACCACTCCACCTGTGGACATATCAGCAATGAAGCCCGTCGTGATCATCACAACATCCGCTGCAATTAAACTAGCAATGATGATGGGATCCTTCTTCTTTAAATGATGCATCCCCGTTAACGCAAGAGCGATCAACAACAGAGGTGTCGTCACGACCCAGTCCAGATAGCGTGCAAAATAGACGACCCCACCATCCTTCACGATTCCCCCTTGCCCCATTGCCATCGACATATATGCAAGGCCCGACCAAACCGGAATGAAGAAAGCAATCAGGTACTCCACCTTAGGTACCCCTTTTCTATTCATGCTCCATAAAGCAAACACAGCTGCCCCTGAAAACATGAATACCACATAAATCCATAATGATGTCACTTCAATCTCATTCATATACGCGTACAATGAATTCCCACCCTCCACAATTCCATTTTTATCATTTATTTGCTAAAAGGGTCGGGATTATACAACATGAAAGATTGTCGGGGACCGTACCTCAACGCGGTGATGCTTTAACGTACCGCGGGACGGTCCTTCAGCACAGAGATGCTTTAGTGTACTGAGGGTGGTCCTCCTATTGGAATGACCATCCAACTGAATTATAATAAAGAAAATACAGTTTGAAGGGATAGGTTTACTATGGGGAAGGTTACACCATTTTTGATGTTTCAAGAAGCTAATGCGGAAGAAGCAATGAATTTCTACACGTCTCTGATTGAGGATTCGTCCGTCACGAACATTGTCCGGTATGGTGCGAATGAACATGGGGATGAGGGTACCGTCATGCAGGCAACGTTCACGTTGAAAGGCCAGGAAATCATGTGCATCGACAGTAATATTAAACATGAGTTTTCATTCACACCTTCTTTTTCACTTTTTGTTACGTGTGATACAGAAGAGGAGCTGGACCACCTTTATCAGGAACTAAGTGAAGGGGGACAAGCACTTATGCCACTTGGGGACTACGGGTTCAGTAAGAAATTCGGATGGGTGAATGACCGCTTTGGGGTCTCGTGGCAGCTGAATCTTCCACATGCAGAAGGATGATCTCATCGCCTTGTAAGAGGTGAGCCAGAATTCAAAGAGAAATCGCGATGAAATTGCAAGGTGAATAATTTCCATTTTCTTCTTCTTAACCAGCCATTGGTCGTAGTAAGATATACCATGGGAGGTGGAGTGATGATTTGGATTCTTTATCTTGCAGTCTTATGGTTTTTATTTGTGAAAGGCCATTTCATCTGGCTTGTTGTAGTGGGTATATTCGGCGGGATCTTTTCCCTTGGTTGGAGCAGTTCGGGGAATGGGACCAAGGGGACAGAACCTGAACGTACTGTCAGTAAAAGAAAGCAAAGAACTGAACCTGAAGAAGAATATTATCATGGTGATTTCGAACGTTATTATGAATCAGAAGAAAACCGGGCCAGACAAAGACTTGAACGCGAAGAGTATAACCGGAATAAAAGCTACCATAAATCGAATAAGGATGAAAAGAAGAAGACCCGAAATGAACTTGAGCATGAGGCGTATCTTCTCCGGAAACATAATGCCGATCATTGGAAAGTGAAAGCGGTCGATGATGAACTCGGTCGTTCCCAGAGGGAGAGAGACTGGGAAGATGACATGCATGATTATAAGCCAATCTGCGACAATTGTAACCACTGGGAATCACAGTGCCGCTGTTGTAAAGAATGTGATGATTACCCCTGTAAATGCTGCAGTAATTGCCGCGCATACCCTTGTGAGTGCTGCAGTGAATGCGGAGAGGCGAGATGCAGATGTTGCAATAAGTGTGACCGTTATCCATGCGAATGCTGTGATGAGTGTGGGCAGCCGGAATCATACTGCAAGTGCTGCAGAAAGTGTGAAAGCTATCCATGCGAATGCTGTGACGAATGCGGGCAGCCGGATTCATATTGCAAGTGCTGCAGAAAGTGCGACAGCTATCCGTGTGAGTGCTGTTCCGAATGTGGGGAGGCAAATTGCAGGTGCTGCAGGAGATGCGATACGTACCCATGTGAGTGCTGCAGCAGTTGTGGAGAGCCGGATCGATGGTGCAGATGCGATTGATTTGTATAAAAAGAACACATCCAAATTTGGTTGTGTTCTTTTTAAATTTACATAATGTTATTATTTAAAACTGGATTGCTAGTCAGGATTTCTGTTAAAAGTGAAGCGAGCTGCCAATTTTCACATAAATTGCTCAAAATACCTTTGAGGCTCAGTGATCTCCCTTTTGCTGAAGAATTCAGCCCATCCTTTAATTTCTTCAACATAAGAATTTTCAACTCTTACCGGTAAAACAGACACTACTTCTTGAAAATCCCCCTCAATATGAATATGATTCACGTTCAAATCGACTACAATCGTTACAAGCACCGTATTCTCATATGAAATCGTTGCCGTCACTTTTTTTGTTATAGAATCAACGTGTGTATACTTGATGAAGATCCCTGTAGGTGAAAACACACTGTTTCCTTTTCGTTTGCTCAAGACGATTCACCTCCAAAGGAGAATGTATGTAAACGTAATTATTTGTACAATTTTACCACTTAAATCTGTTAGAAGGTAGTAGTTTGGATTCACAACAATCTAAATGAAAAAAGAGAAAGGGTCCGATCAAATTCATCAGCTGATCGGGCTTTTTTTATGTCCATAAACCGTGAAAAAACATTCTGTACATACCGCTTATTGAAAAACAAGGCGACAGGCACTTCCAGGTACCTATGTCACGCAAAAGTGCGTTCTTCCCAACTAATCCGATATGGTGCATCATAGGTAACAGCCCTTCAGGTGGTTCATTCCAAAACATCAATGTCACCATCTAGGGTATATAGGTACTTAAAAGTAACTATGGTACAAAAGAGTGCCTACGTGACTTTAAAGTACGTACTTCCAATAAGTTCTTATACGCATTATCATGATGTGTACAGTGAAATGAAAGGCGCCTTCATTTCTCATCTATTGTATCCAATCAGATATATAAGGAGGAAAACTTTCATGAGTTCACACTCAGCTACTATAAATCAAACAAAGTCAAAAGGAGGCACACCAGCGTTATTGGCTCTTGCCATCAGTGCCTTCGGAATCGGAACAACAGAGTTTGTGCCGGTCGGGTTATTATCATCCATTGCGGATGACCTATCAATTTCCATTACACTTGCTGGTCTATTGATTTCTGGTTATGCGATCGGGGTTGCCATTGGTGCTCCTGTATTGACCGCATTGACAAGTAAGATGTCACGTAAATCGCTCTTAATGTCATTGATGTTATTATTCATCGTCGGTAACTCGGTTGCCGCCTTATCTACAAGCTTCGGATTACTGCTTGTTGCCCGTTTTATCACGGCTTTTTCTCACGGAATCTTTTTCTCGATCGGTTCGACGATTGCTGCCGATCTAGTGCCTGCCCATAAGCGGGCGAGTGCGATTGCCTTTATGTTCACAGGACTCACGGTTGCAACGGTAACAGGTGTACCGCTTGGAACCTTCATTGGACAAGCCTTTGGCTGGAGATCAACCTTCTGGGGCGTTGCCCTATTGGGTGTAGTTGGAATCATTGCAAGTGCCATCTTGGTTCCTAAAAATTTAAAAGAAGCACCACCAGCAAAATTCAGTGAACAATTAAAAATCCTTACAAACGGCCGCTTAATGCTGGCATTTGCCATCACAGCCCTTGGCTATGGAGGTACGTTCGTTGCCTTCACATATCTAACTCCATTATTGGAAGATGTGACAGGCTTTAGCGCGAAATGGGTCAGTGTCATTCTACTTGTCTACGGAATTGCCGTTGCCATCGGAAATGTCGTCGGTGGGAAGGCATCTGATAAGAATCCTTTAAAAGCATTATTCTGGATGTTTGTTCTTCAAGCCATCATCCTATTTGCGCTTACATTTGCGGCACCGTTTAAAGTAGCGGGTCTGATCGCGATCTTCCTAATGGGATTATTTGCATTCATGAACGTTCCAGGTCTGCAGATTCTTGTCGTGAATTTGGCTGAAAAGTATGTTCCATCTGCCGTGAATGTCGCATCTGCCTTGAATATCGCGGCGTTCAACGTCGGAATTGCGATCGGTTCGTTTGTCGGAGGAGTCATCGTAGACGGAATCGGCCTGATCCATACGCCTTGGATCGGTAGCATCATGGTTGCCGGTGCAGTCGTCTTAACCGCATGGCTTCGTGGAATCGAACGAAAAGACGCGTAATCACCTATGGTGCAGATTTGGAAGGACAGGTTCCATCAACGGAAAGTCAATCAAACCATTGGAATGGGCATTCTGACGACTGTGTTGACAGGGGTGGTCCTCTTGACCGCCTCTCGTCACCTGAAGAAAAGGAGAGGAAAAGATGATATCATTCGACCATCACAAAGCCTATAATCGTATGTACAAAGAGGGAAAATTGACATTGGGTCTTCACATACCTCTTGAAAATTATCACTTTGATACACCCACGATGGAGAAACAGGTGGACCTGGCACAGCTTTCAGAGGAGTTGGGGTTCACAAGTCTATGGTTCAGGGATGTGCTGCTCGAAGACCCGAACTTCGGGGATCCTGCCGTCGGCCAGATTTATGACATGATGATCTATTTAACGTATCTTGCATCACAAACGAAAGAAATCGCGCTCGGAACGGCCGCTGCTGTGTTACCACTCCGGCATCCATTGAGAGTGGCAAAGGAAATCGCCACAATCGATCAATTATTCCCGGGAAGGGTGCTACTGGGCGTGTCATCGGGTGACCGCCGGGCAGATTTCGCTGCCCTTGGTGCGTCCCATCCTGAACGCGGGAAAGAATTCGTGGAAGCTTATCACTTTTTGCAAGAAGTGTTATATGAAGACTTTCCACGCATTGATTCAAATAGAGGATCAATCAACGGTGCAAACCTTGTACCGAAACCGAACACACGGATCCCAACATTCATCACTGGCTACGCCCAGCAAGAAATGAATTGGTTCGCGGAACACGGAGATGGTTGGATGTACTATCCACGAAGTCCACGTGATCAAGAAGTAGCGATAGGGAAGTGGAGGTCGCTCGTAGAAGAATACCATCCGGGTGTGTTCAAACCATTCAGTCAGCCGATGCACCTTGACCTCGCAGAAGATCCGAATGAACGTCCGACCCCAATCCGTCTAGGATTCAGGATCGGACGGAACTACCTGAAAGAACTATTGAACATCTACAGGAATGCCGGCGTGAATCATCTATTCTTTGCACTCTTTGACAGCAATCGGCCAGCGGAAGAAGTCATACAGGAATTAGGTGAAGAAGTCGTCCCTCATTTTCCGGCAATCGAGGAGTAGGGGACCGCGCGACAATTGAACACGATGAACACCCCCTTTCTTGGAAAGGGGGTGTTTTTTTGTGATGGACCAGGGGTGGACCAGGGGGACAGGTACCTTGGTTCAATCAACGTCGGGACGGACTTCTTGCTGCAATTTTCCCGATTTTGAAGAAAATTCGACATGTACCGCAGAATTACTAGAATGAAGGGGTGAATAATCTGGACGAAGGGTAGAATCATTTAATTGAAGGGTAGAATTATCAATATTAAGGTACAATTATTCCTTAAAAAGGATGAATCACCACCATGTAGTTACTAATTTTACAGTTTGAAGAGAAAAAAAATCCTACAGTCCAACAGCATGCAGCAGTTTAGGACAAGTTTGAAAGGTCTTTTTAAAATGGTTTTTTACAAATAAGGGTTAATCCCTAATAATCATATGAAAATGCCCACAAAATCTGGCGGGTGTACCACGAGGACACCTGCCATGGACCTAGAGGGAGACAGCGATGAAGGGTAGAGAGGAATGCAAGTTGATTTCTTTTGGTATATTTTGGGGAGATGAGCATAAATTGAAAAAATCGCGCGTATCTCGAAAAAACCACGCGCAAATAAAAATTATCGCGCACAAACTCTAAAAACCACGCGCAAATCCAAATTCCCGCGCGCAAATTCAGAATACCCATCCAATAAATAGAATAGTCCATATACCTAGTAAAGGATGTATTCCTCGAGTTCATCTGACATAGAAAAACTACACCCAACAAAAGAGGAATGCCGATCATAAATCAACATTCCTCTTTTCTTTCTCCGGTTTCTGAATCATCGCATACGCCACATACCCAATCATGCCAATGAATACGCCATTTCCACCAAAGATATAGATCATCGTAAAAATTTTCCCGAAAGTAGTCTGAGGTTCAAAGCTCGGGTGCCCGATCGTGCTGAGTGTGACCACACAATAAAAGAGAGCGTCGATCACCGGTAATCCCTCTTGCATTACATAAAAAGTAGTACCAGAGAACAATAAAACCATTACTAATGTGAAAAGAACTTGGAAGTTCTTCAATTTGAATGCTTGCCATAACGCTTTTACCAATCGTTTTAATGTGAGAAAAAATGAGATCATTCTAGTTGTAGACTCCTTTTCAAATCTGGATCGTGTTTCTACTATACATCAGGGTGACGGAATGATAAAGAACGGATACGGAGAACGGTCCTTTGTGCCCCCCGAAAATGCTCCCAAGGGTTAGGGCGATAAAGGATATAAAGGGCTGAATATAGAACATGTAAAAGAACGACCATACATACATAGCAAGGGAGAGGAACAAATGTCTACCGTTCAAGAAGTTCTTGATCATTATAAGCAAGGGGTTCAAGAGAGGAATCTGGATGCATTCTTGTCTGCCTATTCTTCTGATATCCATATTTATGATTGCTGGGGTGCTTGGGAAAGCAAGGGAATCGAATCATGGAGAACAAACGTTAATGATTGGTTTAATGGTTTAAAAGAAAGTGAAGAAACACTGATCGTAGGGTTTGATGATGTTGTGATTGAAGAAAGTGCGAATCTCGCATTTGTTCATTGTGCCATAACTTATGCTGCGTACAAAGAAGGATCCGAAGAAAAACTTCGTCAGATGACCAATCGATTCACATTCTGCATGAAAAAAGTAAACGACTCTTGGGTAATCACCCATGAACATTCTTCTTTGCCCATCAGTATGGAAAACGGGAGGGGAATGTTTCACTTAAGGTAGGGAACCACGGGGACAGGTCCATTGGTACATTTATCGTATTGTACCCCGGGACCTGTTTTTTTGGTATGGGATGAACTACTTTTTCCCTGTTACAGCAACCGTATGATATCCCCTCGACACCGGCCCCCTCAATAGGTCCATTTGCGTAAACGTCAAATCCTCCATCAGTGGAAGCAATTCGGTTTCAATCATTTGTTCGATCGTTCCCCAGCTTTGCCCATCTTTCCCATCACACAGCGTGATCGTAACCTGGCCTCCAGGAGCAAGAACCCTGTGGATTTCTTCTAAAGCTTTGCGCCGATTCTTCCAAAAATACACCGAATGAATACTGAATACGGTTGAAAACTGGCCATCATGAAAAGGCAATTCTTCAACGGTTCCATGAACTAATGATAACCGCCTTTCTCTCTCTGCTCTTTTGTTGCGGATGGAGGCGGAGTGGAGAAGGGTTTTAGACAGATCCAGTCCCGTGACGGTAAGACTGCTATGCATCGTTAAAATTTGTTGTATTGCAAAACCTGCACCACATCCAATCTCCAGGATTTCTTCGTTCTTTTCAAGATGTAAGTTTTGAATCGTCCAACGTGTTTCAGGCTTATGCTGCCGGATCATTTTTTCCCCGATCCACCAACCAATGAATCCCTTTGGATGTTCGTAATGGGAATCCAGTATACGTTGGAGCTTTGTGATTACGCTCATTTTCGGCCCTCCTAATGTTTCTTTCACTGTCTAGATACACTATAATTTTCTTATAACTATTAAACAACCTGATAACACTTATAGGTAGTATTAAATATTTTTATAGGGATGAGGACTTGATGTGGAACTCAATCAGCTAGTGGCATTCGAACTTGTAGCAAGGCTTGGGTCTTTCAGTAAAGCTTCGAGACACCTGGATGTGTCTCAGCCAACAATCAGTTTGCGAATCAAAGAGTTGGAGAAAGATATGGGGGGATTTCTGTTTGTCAGATCCGGTAAACAAATGGAGCTGACGGAATTAGGTAAAGGGTTCCTTCCTTATGCAAGGCAAGTACTCGACGTTTTACAAAAAGGAAAAGAACGGGCGCAATCGATCAAAGAAGGGAAGCGTGGGGAAATCACCATCGGGACAATCCCCACTTTCACGACTGGTCCATTCACCTCGATTATCACAGAATTGCATCATCGCTTTCCGGACATTGATGTATCGATTCACACCGGCCATAATCAACAAATCATGGAGATGCTTTATGACGGATTCATCAAGCTTGGCTTACTTACGTCCCCGTTTTTCAATAAGGACTTAAAGAAGCTGCATTCCATAAAAGAACCTTTGGTCTTCGTTGCCCATTATGACCACAAGCTTAGTGGCATGAAGGAAGGGGAATATTCTGTCCAGGATGTTTTTACGGGAAGTGAACCGTACATCATGACGGACTGGAGTGAGGAGAGCAAGCATTGGCAACGATCGAATATGTCCTTCGGCTTGGACACAATTGAACTGCCGCCAACGACAGCGTTTGAATTCGTACTTCGAGGAAACGGGACAGCGTTGCTGACAGAATCAATGGTGAGTGAATCCATTGAAAGTGGAACATTGGTCAGACTCAAACCAAGGGATATGCCAACGCTGTATCGAGAAATCGCACTGGTAAGTCTGGATCGCGAGGAATCGCTGACTCAAGCTGGAAGGAGTTTTTTGGAAACGATGAGGCGTGTTTTATCGTGAACCACGGGGGAACCACGGGGACAGGTACGTTGGTACAAAAATAGAAATGACCCCCCGAACCTGTCCCTGCGGTTTGTAGGAAGTGAAACTTTTTACGGGTGTTTTCGTATATTTAATACAGCAGCGGAAATAACTTGAGGGGGCTCTTAAGAGAACAATGATTGATGCGATCAAGAATATGTTTTTAGATATATTTGCAATGGGGAAAGGATTTATTTATGGGTTTGTTATGGTTTCCCTGCTGATTTTGATTGGTGGGGCTCTGTTATACGGGGTTTTGTATCTTCGTAGTTTGATATTATAATCTTATAATGAAGCTGAATATGTTAAAAGACAGAACAATAAAACTAAAGCAGTTGATAATATGAAACAAAGGAAACTTTTTAGAAGGAGTAAATAAATCACTGAAGAGATGGGTTCGTTGCCCCTATGATTCAAATGAACCAGGGTACCTGTCCCCCTGGTTCGAATAAGCTGAAAGGTACGTCCCTCACTTAGTTAACGCATTAATGTGGTGAGGGACGTACCTTGTTATTGAGATTTGGTTTGTAGGTAGAGGTCATTCGTGCATTAGTAGCCTGAGGTAGAGAACATTCGACATGAATGCTAGATTTATTAGGATGAAGGGGAGAATGATTTTGGCGAAGGGTAGAATTGTTGGAATGAAAGGTAGAATAATCGAAATAACGGCATGATTATTTACTTTAACGGGTGAATCACTCCTATGAAGGACAGATTTACATATAAGAACGCAGGATTCAATGTGAAATATTTATGCATCCCTACAGTGAAAATTTTGATCTTGTCATAAGAAGAGTGGGTCTTTTAAAAAGACATCGAATGAGGGGGAAGTCATGACAAATCCACTAGTGCAATTGAATGAATATAATCCAGAGTGGGAAACTCTATTTGACTACGAGAGGAAGCAAATTATTGGTGTGATTGGTGATGAGATCATTGGAATCGAACATATCGGCAGCACTTCAATAAAGGGGCTGATTGCCAAACCGATCATAGATATCATGGTAGGCGTGGACGGTCTAGGCAGGACACCATCCCTTGTTCGCCCATTAAACGAGGTAGGGTTCGAGTATGTCCCAAAACCAGAATTGAAAGATAGAAGATTTTTTCGAAAGGGACTGTGGGGAAAAGGGACTTGCCACTTACATATTTGTGAAATCCAAAGTACAGAGTGGATTGAAAAATTATTGTTTCGTGATTATCTTAGGGAACATCCGGCGGTGGCTGCGGAATATGCTCAGTTAAAAAGAGAACTGGCGCTTACGTTTAAACATGATCGTCCTGCTTATACGAGGGAGAAGGAACCGTTTATTCGAGGTGTGATCGAGAGAGCGAGGATGGGAGAAGTCTATGACTAATTGGAAGAGACGCTTATTGCAAACACCTAGGGGTCAATTTGAAGTCTTCATGAAAGGGAAAGGAGAGCCACTTTGCGTCACTCACCATTACTCGGAATTCAACGAGAGCGGCGATTATTTTGCTCATACATTTACAGAGAACCATCAAGTGATTTTAGTCAATCTCAGGGAAACTGGTTTTTCAGAAAAAGCCATCGAGCCATTTCAGTTGAGCATGTTGGAAACCATCTTTGATCTTGAAGCAATTCGTAAGACATTGGGGTTTGAAAAATGGGGATTTGCAGGGCATTCAACTGGCGGGATAGTAGGAATCATTTATGGGATCTATTTTTGCAAATAAACTCTCCTTTACCGTGATCGTCGGTGCGGCTGCAAGGGAATATATGACGTTTTCAAAAGATTGCATTTACCACTCAGAACACCCTCAATTCAAACTAATGCAGGACTATAACGAAGACTTAAAAAAGCCTGATCTAAGTAAAGAAGAACGAAAACATTTATCCTGTGAAAGGGTTAAATAGTCCTTACATAAACCGGAGCTGTATGAACAGTACTTTTCATTAAATATAAACAAGAGCATGTGCGCAATCCGATTGAATTATTTTAGTCGTGAAGTACAAGTATTTGATGTGACGAGAAAACTGGGTCTTATATCTGCTCCTGCTTTAATCATTTGTGGAAGGCATGACGTTCAATGCCCTGTTGAATATTCAATCGAAATGGCTGACTTCATACCAAATGCCAAACTAGTTATTTTTGAGGAAAGCAATCATTATCCGTTTTCGGAGGAACCAGGGGAGTTCAAAAGTACATTTTTTGAATTTGTTAAGCAATTACCTTGTTTGTTAGTAAAAATCACCTAGTGACTTTCTCGCTATCTGCATTAGGTCTTTACGACTATGGAAAAATAGTGTAATAGAGAGTTTCAATAAAATAGGAATAGTATACTAGTCTTAGAATCAAATTCGATAAAGGCAAACCTATAGGAATATAGGGACGCAAAGCTATAGGGGCTAAGATGCCAGCCAGCTGCCGAAAATTTGCAAGAAACATTGCAACTTTATCTCCTATCGTTTTGATTCAACAAACCCTAGGAGGAGAAATTTATGAAAACACGTGTTATCATTCCGGTACTATTATCAGGAGTTCTGACATTTGGAACGACTGCCTTAGCTGCGGAGGATGGGTCGGATGCTGGGATTACACCAGATCAATTAATCTATTCATTCGATCAGCTTATGGAGGACTTACAATTATTTGTTACGTTAGATGGGGAAAAAGAAACTGAGTTATTATTGGATATCGCAAAAGAACGCCTTGCTGAAGCCAAGGAAATGAGTGAAGAAGAAAAAGAAGAGTTCATAAAGGAAACAATAGAGGATTACATTCAAAAATTAGAATCCGCTGAAGAAGAAATATCAAAACTTATCTTAAATGAAGATTTGAAAGAAGACAAACTTGAAGACCTTCAAGAGGAAATCGAACAAGCCACAGAGGTTGATGATGAAGTAGAAGAAAAGCTTGAAGACGAAATGAAAGAAGAAATGGAAGAATCAACTGAAATTTTGAAACAGTTGCCTACAGTCGTGTATGGACTTCCCGAAGAGAAAGTGGCTGAACTTCGTAACAGAGATTTGGGTTACGGCCAAATCGCACAAATCTTCATTCTTGCGAAGAGATCTGGAAAAACAATTGATGAGATTGCAGCTTTATACGGTAGTGAAGAAGGAAAGGGATTTGGGGAAGTAGCTAAAGAATTGGGATTCCATCCTTCGGAAATAGCTAAAAATAAAAAGGCACGTGATGGCGAAACAGACGATGATGAAAAAGAAAATCCTGAGGAAACTGAAGATAATGACGATGAAAAAGTGTCAACAGAAGAAGTAGATGAAGTTTCAGTTGATGATTCTGATGACAACCATGATGTTGACATAGAAGATGAATCTCCAGGAACAAAGAACGACTCAGAGGTTGCAGGTTCATCTAAAACCGTAAAAGCAGACGAAAAGTCTGAGCAAAAGCAAAAAGAAATGAAGAAGAAAGATGAGCAACGACGAGAATCAGGAGAGAAGGAAGAAGAACAAAAGCGTGAAAATGCTAACAAAGAGGAAGAGCATAAACGAGAAGACGCGAAAAAGGAAGAGGAACGTAAAAGAGAGAAAGCAAAGAAGCAAGAAGAACGAAAGCGTGAAGAAGCTAAAAAGGAAGAAGAGCATAAACGAGAAGACGCGAAAAAGGAAGAGGAACGTAAAAGAGAGAAAGCAAAGAAGCAAGAAGAGCGTAAGCGTGAAGAAGCTAAGAAGGAAGATGAGCGTAAGCGAGAGGAAGCCGAAGAAGAAGAACGTGAAAAAGAAAAGAAAAAAGGTAAAGGGAATGGTGAATAACCATGAACGTGAAGGCATTGAAGGAGTTTTTCTTTCAGTGTCTTTTTTTCGTCCTAAGGAAACGCTGAATCATGGGGACAGGCACACCGATACAATATGTAGAATGCACAAGTGTACCTGTCCCCATGCCATATTAAGGTGTAACAATAAAGCGAGGATCATTGATGATGAGCTCAACGATCTCTGCGGTTTGTCTAAACGTAGTATCAATAAGAAATGGTTGATTCAATGGATTGGATCGGAGCTTGTTCAACAAAAAGAGTGAACGTTCAATAGACGGAATATCCCCTCTGATCCTAATCCGTTCGATTACGTTTTCTTCTTCGGCCGTTAAAACGATATATTTCATTGTGATTTGCAAATCAGAAAGATTGTGATAAAACCATTCAAGTTCGTCTTCAACAACAAAGTCAATAACAACATTGAAGTCATCCTCGATGAAGCCTCTGGTCAGTGAAACAATATGCTTCCACGTTAGTCTCAAGCGCTTCTCCCAGGATGCCTCTGTTCCGTAATCAAACATATCAAGGATAGCGTCACCTTCAAGTAATACACAGTTATGGATTTTTTGTGCAAGTTTCTTTGAAGTGGTCGACTTTCCAACACCAATAGGGCCGGAAACGAGAAAAATGAAACGCTCTGACAATTTTCATCTACCTTCCTAATATTTAGAATATATTCAAAAATCATACCATATCCAGGAGAATATCGTCATGTTTAAGCTTTAAGGATCTTCGACTACTACAACACGCCTCTTATAGAGAGTTCATAAATTTTGTCATTAAGAAAAAATGTTTCGATTAAAATAGTTCTATCCTCAAATGCATTTACTGAAACCTTTTCCTCGGCAGGATCTTTTGACCTGTCAATATTCTCACATGCAAAAAGAAGAACACATGACAAAGCCAAAGTAAACAAGCTGGTTCTTTTAGCTTTCATTTTAGCCCCTCCATAGGTATCATTTTTCCGATTTGAAGTTGATGAGAAAATCATTCAAACGATTGATTGGCAAGTAAGTGAAACGTTCAAAACGAGCCACTATACTATGCGCGGAATACGAAATAAAGTAGCATTCATTGATGCCCCTTTCACCGACGGTCGTGAACAGAAGTATATGTGGCATTTTTGGGGTGTTGTGCCAGAAGGTGAGTTTACCGTGATTGGCGTGAAGGAGGGAAGTGACGAACTATCTCCTGTACTTACCAGGGGTAGTCAATCTGTATGGACCTATCATTCACCAGGTGGACAACACGCTGATGAACACCTCCCTTCAACGATGAGTGTTCGGGAATCAGGTAAATGGGCGCTCTTGATTTATATAGGTGAAGAATACTTTGATCAGATCATTGTAGAAGTAAACTAGTTCGTCAAGGTCAAAAATGCCGGTTGTATAAAGTAAGGTATCGATCATCCGTTCAATATGTATAAATTTTAAGTAGCTCTGAATAGAAGGGCTGCTTTTTTAATACCTGCAAGAATTGGTCTTGGTTCAGAATCCCTCGATCTAGTCCACGCAATAAGATTAACGATAGCCAACTACGGGTAGATTTCATTATAGAATTAAAAAAGAAAGGATGATTCTGTGTTAACAACGGTTTCGTGGCTTTTTTTAGGGATGGGTTTGTTGTCATCCCTCATAATAATAGTCGATGTGTACAAGAATCCACAGAAGATGAAAATCATGAATGTGGTTTGGCCAATCAATGGCTGGTTTTTCGGACCAATCGCGTTGTGGACTTACTTCAGATGGGGAAGGGTAAAGGCGAAAAATTTAGAGAAAGAAGACAACCGGGGGAGTGCTGCGAAAGTATTTGTATCAACAAGTCACTGCTCGGCAGGCTGCTCCTTCGGTGATGCCATCGGTGTTCCGATTGTGGCGATGACCGGTATCATGATTGCGGGTTCTACATTATTTGCTCATTATACGGTTGAATTCATACTCGCATATCTTTTCGGTATCATCTTCCAATTCTATGCGATTTATCCGATGAACAAAGAGGATGGAAAGCTTCAAGCTCTAAAGCAGGCTGTCAAAGCCGACTCCCTTTCCTTACTTGCATTTGAAATTGGGATGTTCGGATGGATGGCCATTGTCGAATATGTATTATTCACTGAACCTCCCAAGCCAACCGAGCCAACGTATTGGTTCATGATGCAAATTGCCATGATATTAGGATTTCTGACCAGCTATCCTGCGAATAAGCTATTGATTAAGAAAGGTCTTAAGGAAGCAATGTGATAGAGGGACTCGTCCTCATGCTCTATTTTATGGATATTGTTGGAAAAATACGGGCAAACCAGAAAAATGGCGCGTATTTCAAAATAATGGCGCGCAAATATATTTTTTCACGCATAAAGTGAAAAAATCACGCACAAATGTCTGAAAACCACGCATAAATTTATTCACCCTCCTTCAGTGCAGGGGGTGAATAAGTATTTTGTACAGTGCCAGTCTATGATTTTCCCTTAATGAGTGGCAATGGATGCAAATCAGTGGCTGTTACTTCGTAATTCTAGTGAAAAAGAGCAGTTTTCTAGCTTTTCTTGAAAGCATTGCAACAGGAAGGTAATGGGCATTCAAAAAGTTATCATAAGTCTCAATCTATTCTTCTAGTAAATATGTCATACAATACAACACCTACCCCCTAACTATTTTTGTAAGGGGGTTTTTATTATACTTACATTAATTGGTTCCCAACCACATCTCTTATTGGTAAAATTAGGTTGAATGTACAAGAATCAGACTACTAAAAATAATGCTTTTCACGTTTAAAGGAGGGTCACGTAGAATCTGGAAAAAAATAATATTCTCATCCGTATACATAGCAGAATGGCTCTTATTCTTGTTCTTACTTTTTTATGCGTTTGTCTTTCACTTGCTCAATTTCACCAATATTGCCCTGGTCGATTTTGATGAGGAACCAATTGTATTCAGGGAAGCTTGGTTCTTGATCAGTATCGTGGCTGTAGCGGTATTCTTCTTTTTTTATTTTAAGTACTTAACAGGAAGCAAGACTTATAGAAAAGTGAAGGAAGTAGTTTGGTCGATCTTTTTTGGCAGCACCGCACTATTTTGTACCATGTGGTTATGGATGTGTTACGTGATGTATAAAGAAGAGCTTATTGTAAATTATTTTGTGTTGGGCCTTTACATCATGGTGTTGATGGGACTTGCGGTACTATCGGTTAGGAAGTTTAAACAAGAGGGTTAGGGGATCGGGGGGAAAGGTCCCTTGGTACGCGCTACAAGTAACGAACCAGGGTACCTGTCCCTCTGGTCACCCGTGGTCGGGAAGGAGGATCGATCCAATGGACAAAAAATGCCCGGATTGTCAGGTGGATTTGTTTGAGGATTATAGTGAAGAAGTGTTCGAACAAGAAGATGGTTCGATGATGTTGGATACTTTTCCTGCATGGGTCTGCATGAATCATTGTGGGTATTATGAGCGGATCGAGACGTTTGAAGTGATTGCACAGCGCGATGACGACTGCTTCTTGCTTTTGTATGAGGGGGAGGAGGCAAGGATTCTGGATTTGCGGGACCGAATCCTTTTCCCACCGATGAACGTTCATGCGATTTTGTCAAAGGGATATTGGGAAGATGTCCGTTCAAATCGAGACATTGGTGAAGAAATGAAGAATATCAAACGTATAAAGGAGTGGAATAGATGATTTACAATTTCAGGATCGACCGTTCGCAGAGAGAATTTTTGAAAAGGCAACTGCAAGAGAATTCAGTTTTGTACCAGGGATGGGGGCAATATGATTTATCCAATGATACATTCATAGAGGATACGAAAATCTATTATCAATTAAAGTCTACGAGAACACCAACGAGTCTGAGCAGGATCAAATCTTTTAAGGACGGGGATGTCCTTCTCGTTCCTCACTTTCCAGAGAAGGGGCTCGTGACGTTTGCGGTTGTGGCTGGAAATTATCCTGGTTGCTATGAGAAGACGGAAGAAAATCCGCATCATCTGAACCATGCCATTAAAGTAAAGAAGGTCTATGGGCTTAATGTTGAAATCAGTATGTATAATCAGAGATTAGTAGAGTGGTATGGAAAGCTGTCTGGACTGAGACTGCCAATCATTACTTTAAATCATCTGGAAGATGCCATTACCGGGATGGTGAAGTTACTGGAAAGTGACCCTGAGACAAGATTCGGAAAATCTTCAATGAATGATTATTTGGGTAATCAGACGGATATGATGGTGGAATCGTTGCTTGACCAACTGCAGCGGTTAAGTCCAAGCAGAAGTGATTTGTCATTCGAAAAGGTTTGTGAAGACCTGCTTCTGCGCTATGGCTACGATCTTGTCAGAAGAAATTATTATAATGGGAAAAAAGGGGATGCGGACTTAGTTTTAAATAAAAAGAACCAATCGCATTCGCCATTTGAAGTGGGTGAGTATTACTTATTCGTTCAAATTAAAAAGCATCGAGGAGAGACAGATGACCATGCCGTGAATCAGTTGATCAATATCATGGAAGATGAAACGGACTACTTACCTGCAAGAGGATGTGTCATCAGTTTGGCAGAGTCATTCAGTGAAATGGCTGTTATGAAGGCCGGAGATGCAGGGATCAAGCTTATAAATGGTCCTGAAATCACAAAGCTGTTGGCTCATAACGCCCTGAGTCAGGTTGGGGAAGAATGATGTGCATCGAGTCATTTTTGTCTGTTAGCAGCGCTAAGAACAATGGTACCAACTAAATCCATCAAGCCAGAAAAAGGTCCTGTGATGACATCCGCCTTTCAAACAGGCATTCTTTTCTCATGGGTTTTCATAGTATTCAACCTGATTATGCTTCTGAATTTCATCTTGAAAATTAGTACTTATGGAATTGAAACAGGGGTAAAGAGTGCAGCGATTACTTACGTCTTATTAGTAGGGCCTTTCCTGACAATACTACATTTTTCTTCTGATTCAGGTGAAGGCATTCTTTACTTACTTTTGAACATTCTTGTGTTGTTTATTGTTTTTACATCGGGGTACTTGGCCAGACAATACAATCGATTGGTTGGCACAATCCTATTGGTGTTCCTCTTTATCGGGTTTGTTCTATGGTATTATTTATCTTTTTTGAGCCGTGCGGTGATTTAAAGTTCACTTATAAAATGTAGAATCCTAAAATGTATTGACGCACCAAACCGAATAAGGTAATATATTCCTAATTAAAATACGGAATAAACGGCTAGGAAGAGAAGAGTAATCTTGATTGTGTCATTTTCAGAGAGCTCCTGTTGGTGGGATGGAGCAATGACGATTTGGATGAAAAAAGGCTCTGAGCCTCGCACGGATCCAGCGGTTGCCTGGTGATGCTGCGACGGGATCTCCCGTTATAGAGATAGGGTATACTCAATCTTCAACATTGACGTACCCGAAGAGGTTGGTATGGTGACATATCAATAAACTGGGGTGGTACCGCGGAGCTTTAAACTCTCGTCCTCAAGATGAAGAATCTTGGGGGTGGGAGTTTTTTTGTTGTGAAAAAAGGTTGTGTACGGAAAATATGAAGACTGGAGTGAGAAGAATGGTTCATGAACAAATGGAGGGAAGACTGGAAAAATTAAATGAGTTGAGGTCAGAGGGGATTGAGGTATATCCAGAGCGATACACCACAAATACTGAACTCCCGGATGCGGCCCTACTTGAAGACGGTGCTTCAGGTATCCGTGTAGCTGGCAGGATCATGGGAATCAGGAACTTCAAGAAACTAACCTTCATCACCATTTCGAATATACAGGGAAGCTTGCAGCTTCTTTTGAAAAAGGATGAAGTAGGAGAAGGATCGTTTGAACGATTTCATAATTCAGTGGATATCGGTGATTTTATCGGGGTGGAAGGAAGGATGTATTCGACCCGGACTGGGGAGAAAACGTTAAGAATCGAGACGTATGTTTTTCTTGGCAAAGCATTACGGAGCCTCCCGGAAAAATGGCACGGCTTGAGCAACATTGAGACACGTTACAGGCAGCGGTACCTGGATCTGTTGATGACAAGTGACACACAAACCCGTATGCTTGCAAGAAGTAACATGCTACGCGCAATCCGTCGGTTCTTTGAAGACCAAGCATTCATTGAAGTGGAAACACCGATCTTGCAGCACACCTCCTCTGGTGCATTGGCGAAGCCTTTCAAGACGCATCATCATGCGCTCGACACGGAACTGAACTTACGGATCGCCCCTGAAACGTATTTGAAAAGATTGATTGCAGGCGGTTTTACGAAAGTGTTTGAAGTGGCAAAGTGCTTTCGGAATGAGGGGATCAGCCCTCAGCACTTACAGGAATTCACGATGGTCGAAGGATACGCGGCGTTCTGGAATTATGAAGACACAATGAAATTGATGAGGGAAATGGTGCTGTATCTACTTGAACAGACCTTCAGCACGACTACGATCAGCATAAGCGGTCAGATGATTGATTTTTCACAGGAATGGGAAGTCGTTTCATTCAGGGAGTTGATTCTCGAAAATACAGGAATAGATATTCATTTAGTTCCTACACCGGCTGATCTGATTGACGAAATTGAAAGCAGGAATATTCAACTCGAACATGCTGACCTTCATGCACTTGGAAGAGGCAACCTGATCGACCTGCTTTACAAAAAAACATGCAGGCCAAGACTGATCAAACCAACCTTCCTGACTCAGCACCCGATTGACCTGTCGCCACTTGCCAGAGCCAATGACGAAGACCCAAACGTGACCGATCGATTCCAGCTAGTCGTGAACGGTGCAGAAATCATCAATGCCTACTCTGAACTCGTCGATCCGATCGAACAAAGACGAAGATTGGAGGTTCAAGCCCTCTTAAAGAGTAATGGGGATGCAGAAGCGATGGAGATGGATGAAGACTATGTAACTGCAATGGAATACGGACTGCCTCCGATTTCAGGTTGGGGCTTCGGAATTGAACGACTGTTGATGGTATTGACCGATCAAGATACGATCAAGGATTGTGTGTTGTTTCCGTTGACCAGGAAATTGTAGACATAAGAGCGGCTGCATCCAATGGACGCAGCCGCTCTTATTTTAATTATGAAATTTAATGGATTCATATCCTGAATGGGGATGCTGACCATTGCATTCGCGCTTGTAAATGGCTTTGAGATCGGGCTGTGGCTGTGATAAGGAATGCAGATCCTTCTGATCCTTTACCTTGGAGTCCTTCATTAATTGAAGGATCCCTTTGTTCTGTTGTTTAAGTGAGGTTTGATTTGACATCGGTTCCTTCCTCCTCTGGGAATAGAATGTATGTTCAAATGAGAAAAGGGGCGGGGAGGTGTTTTTATTACTATAATTCTGATAAAGCATATCTGTCAAGTAGGGATTATGTGGGTGAGTATGGATATGGTAATTTAGGAGCGTGGAGTGGGATGACCGTGAATCGTTGAAAACAAGAGTACGGGATCTGAAAATAAAATGGGATATTTTGTTAAATTACGCGTATTCTTAAAAAATCACGCATAACTCAAGAAAATCGCGCACAAATCCAAATTTTCACGCGCAAATTGAAATTCCTACGCGCAAATCTTAATTTTCGCGCACAAATCCTTTTCCTTATATAAAATCGAATTCAACGTACGCCTAAAGTCCTCATTATAAATAAAAAACTGGCTGCCATGTTAGAAGATTACTTTAACATGGCGCCAGTCCGTTCATTTTTTGATTATTGAGTTACAAAGTGTTTGAAAAGAAGAAAAATGTAGGAAAAATGTGCGGGACATGTTGAGAGGAACTAAATTATAGGTGAAAATTAATCGTCTAATACTAAAGAATAACGATTAATCTTCAACACGATTCTCGAGGTTAAATACTCGTTTATCCACGTTTGTTATTCTTGTGTTCAAGTAATCAAAGTCAGTTTTACTGTTTTGCTTGTTCATTTTCAACAAAGCAATGACATCTTCCGTTTGAGAAGCTTCGATTCGATTGACTGTTTCCTTGATGTCTTTGACATCGCTTTGTGTGTTTGAAAGATCCTGGCTTAGTTGTTTGACATCAGCCCTAGTCTCATCCAAATCAATACGGATGCCGCGAACATCAGCACGAGTTTCTTTTAACTCGCTACCGAATTCCTTCATATTACGTTGGATGTCGAACAACATCTCAATGATTTGCTTTTCCATTTGTTTCACCTCCTTGCTTCGTATTATAAAACATGGATAACGATCTTACTACCTTAAAGACGTGAAGGAATCCAAATTTTGTCTAAAAGTGATCCGATATGATAGAGCATGATCGCTTTATTTCATGTTTCTATATTTTTCCTTGTTTACTAATCTGAATTTTGAAATAATTGGAATGTGAAGTGGTTTCTTATGGGTATTCAATTCATAATGAAGGAGTGTTCAATATGAAAAAAGGCAGGGTCTCAATACTCGGCGGTTTCATCCTCGGTCTCATCATTTCATTATTAACACTTAATTATGACGGATGGAAAGTCATCGAAATCGGTGTGAACGGGGAGGTCGACCGGATTACGAATGAGCTAGATGTTAACCTGATCACGGATTCTTTTCTGATCATGGCTGGTACAGGGATTGTCATTTATTTGGTCTTGTCTGTTTTGGAAAAACGATATAAAGGTGAGGGATAACATGAAATGGATTGTCTGTTTAATCCTCATGATTCCTTTGTTGAGTGGGTGCCGAGTGATTTTGTTTGATGAAAATAGTCATGAGCTATTCAAACCGGAAGAAGCCGTGACGCTGGAAGCCTTCGTGCAGATTTATCGCAATAAATTGTTGCTTCGCGGAGAATCAAACCTGCCGGAAGGGGCGATTGTTGAGTTTCGATTGAATCCTTATCGGGATGATGCTTCTTCTTTAAACATCGAGAACTATAAGGCGGAAACCCTTGAACAGATTGCCGATTCAGCCATTTCAAAAGTGGGTAGGGATGGAAAATTGGCGTCCATCTATCTTCAAAGACCTGATGAATCCAAACGGTATCGACTTGAAGCGGTGTTTGATCCAAGAAGGCAGGATGAAGAGGTTCAAGAAAGCTTCGGGGCAGCAGGGGAACGTTTGCCTCCGAGTAGTGGGAGAGTGACTGTACTTGAGCAAAAGGATAAAACCTTCCAAATCCAAAAGGTGATAAATATTAATAAGGTCGATGAACCGAACGGGCTGATGGCAAAGATGAGGTTGGCTCCATTGAAGGAATTAAGGGGAGCGAATTTCGTTGAGAAGCTCGAGCTTACTGCGGTGAAATAGATTGGATGAAGTCGCGGCGCCGATTCTAAACCGTCGCCGCACATCCCTCATCATTGATAATTCACAATCGCCGGACTCGGTTCCATTTTCAACACTTCTTCAGGTGTGAGTACTGGAACATCTTTCTCATAAAAGATCTTGAATCCGCCATACTGGTTCGGTTCGTTGTGAATGAATTTCTTGTAAAGTGCCTGCTTGTCGGCAGATGCTCCCCAGCCGTCAAAGTTGATGGCGACTTCAACGTTTTCTGTCGGTTTGATGGCGTCCTTGTTCGTTAATACAGGACCGGTGAATTGATGGACGAGGACGAGTTTATCCGGCAGGTTGTTTTTTTCTGTCAGCTGCGATATGTATTCGATTGCTTCTTGGATTTTCGTTCCGTCCACTTCTCCGAGATCCTCACCAGGTTTTTCCCCATCAGTAACATGGAACTCTGTGTCGATGGCCAGGTGGACGTTCGGTAGCTTCAGCCATTTTTCAACCATTTTCACTTGGTTCATGACGGTGTCTTTGCCGAGCTGGATGTCCAAGATCACGAGTGCGTCATGTTTTTTCGCCAAGTTCACATAGTTTTCGATATTCTTCTCCGACGTCATACTTACATAATCACCGTCTGGACCGGGATCACTCTGTGCCATCGTCGTAATCAACTCGATCGTTGGCACTGCCGGACGGTCGGGGTCAGCATCTGAATAGGCTTGCGTCTGCTCTTTCAATTTTTTCATGAATTCCTCCGGCTCGTATTTCCCAAGGATCCCCATATGTTCGGATTGAGGCGTCCCGTAATAGGTGACCAGGCGATGATTCTTCAGTGGTCCATCGGAAAAATCCTCGATACCATCTGCCAACGTGTCACTTTCCGGCTTCGTTTGTTCCTGACCTTCAGTTTGACCCTCATCTTCAGGCATTTGCTTCTCTTTTTCCTTTAAAAGTGTTTTCTGCATAAGAACAGCCTCTTTTGAAGGTTCCAACGCCTTGAAAGGGGGCTCTTCTTTTTTTGGTTCTTCTTTTTTAGTCTTTTCTTCTTCTTGTTTCGGTTCTGTCTTCGATGCATCTTCTACAGACGTATCCGTTTTCACTGAACTGGCAGCATCAGAGCACGCGCCAAGAATCAGTGAACCAGCTGCAAGAACCAGCAATAGTTTTTTCACGTTAACACATCCTTTTTTTACCTGAGAACATGGAGGATTTTAACACAATTTCCTGTCCGGGAAAACGATGTTAATAGAATGATAGCAAAACGTAATGAGAAAGTTAGAATCGAGGTAAAGTGTTCCAGTTGATTTGCTAGAATGTGGTGTTATTTGTAAAAATGCGCATAAAATAAAATTTTGGCGCATAAATCGAAAAAATCGCGCACAAATTCAAATTTTCGCGCGCAAATCTCAAAAACCACGCGCAAATCCAAAAAATGGCGCACAAATCCACCGGCCATGCTTCTCACAACCAAATTCTTCAAAAAACCTTATAGCTTTACTATACGTCACATGAAAAATAAAGCTAGTTTAGGAGGAACTATGAAATGCTGCATAGCTTACTACTAATTATTGTGTACTTATTCATCAAAATCGACTAAACCACGAACCGTTCCTTCCCAAATAGCCATTTGAAGAAAAGAGTAGACTTACTGCCAGCCTATTGAAAGACATCATTTTTGAAGGATAAGCAGAAACGTTTGCTTCTAATCGAGATCTGGATGTCAACGCGCCTTGGTCTGAACCTCTGCGGGCTGAAGAGAGAAAAATCGTCTTGATCGAGATCAGGCAACATAGGGATTCTTTAAGTGTCGACCTCTACTATGATTTTCATCTGGGTAATGATGAAAAGAGGATCCCAAAGTGGTCCAATGATAAAGTCGGCAGAATGATTACCGAACGTTTCATGACGAATCAACCTGATGTAGAAGCAGAGGATTGGACGATGATGGATGAGTTGTAGATTGTACTTGGCAGTAATTATGGGGAACTCCTTGGAGAGTGAAGGCAATTGGTAATTCTTTCTTGCTCTGTTGGGAGGTTTTTGAAATAATGGGTGATAGGTGTAGGATTGGTCATATTAGGTGGAGGAAATGCCATAGGAAGCTGACAAGCAGAAAGATTCTTTATTAAAGATATACACGGATTTCTTTTGCTGTTCTGTTTGGTAGTCTATCAGTTTTAATGTTTTCATTCTAAAGAGGGTGACTATGGTTTCGTTAAGCATTTTTCGCGGATCTATGAGTGGAAGAATAATCGAACCGATCCGATTTTATAACCATTGTTGGTTCGTTATTCGGCTTCATTGTTTCCTATTTTAATTACTTCTTAGACTTTGCATTATCTTAGGCAGGAGGTTTATCTTATGGGTGGTTTTAACGTCGGCGATATACTTTTTCAGCTGTTTAGTTTGATATTCATCATTTGGGTAGTCGGTCTTATCGTCATTCTACTCCGTGCGTTTACAAAACGCGGGAGGCAACTCAATCGCATAGAAGAACAACTAAACTCCATAACAGAGGAGTTAAAGAAAAAGAATCAGTAACTTTATAAGATAGATCAACAAAGTAATCTTACATAAGAAAGGAAATCCACATGCTACAAAACATCTTATCCATCATCCTAACCATTGTCCTGATCGCATCAATTATCTACGTGATTAGAAAAAGAAAAAAAGCGGGAATAACAGGTTTCAAAACGGCCTTGACGTCCATCTGCTTTTTTCTTATTGGTGTCGTCAATCTACTTGCATACTGGTTTGATTTCATGGGCTTTTGGAATTGGGCTCTAACGATCATCTTGTTGATGGCAGGAGCTTATTTTACAAAATTCATGCGATTGTCTGAGAAACGAACATAACGGGGGGAATACATTTGATAAAAGCAAAAGAGATGGAGCAAGCGATCGATTTTAAGAAGCTGATCATCGTGGAGTTACAAATGAAATTCGAGGAGCTGAGAGAGAAGTATCCTGATGCCAAGAAGATTGTGTATGTGACGGCAACCGCGACAATCGAGGCGGACTTTCAAATGCAGCTGGCAGAAGACCTTGAAGGTGAACCGATCATGGGTCGTGCTTTGCAGGAATCCGAACTCAATCCTGGTATTGATATCAGTGACAAGACACTGGTCAATCCTTCCGCATGCATCTATTTATCAAACGTGAAGTTGACGCCGCTCACAGCACCAAATGAACCGGTTTACCTTGAGGAGTTCATCTTGTTCTCCGATCATTTGTTAGGACTTACGGTTAGTGGTGTTTGAGCAGGGGAATAGGATGAACTCTCATGGTTTCCAGTTTCAGGATTTTCTCCATATGAATGAAACTGATATACATCATTATCACAGGTTGGCCGGTTCATACGCCGTCATTAGCTGTCGAGAGAAATATTTACTTTGTTATAACACCCTCAGAGAGCAGTGGGAAATCCCTGCAGGCCGCAGGGATGAGGGCGAGACCGCGAAGGAATGTGCAATCAGGGAACTTTACGAAGAGACCGGGCAAATCGTGCAGGATTTAGCATTCAAAGGTTTGCTGAAAGTGAAAAACGTCACTACCAATGAAATAAAATACAATCCCGTATACGTTGCATCGGTAGAAAAACTGCGGCCCTTTCAGGAAAATGTAGAAACATCCCGAATCCGACTATGGGACTTAAAGGAACCACTCGGTAATATCGATCAAGTAGATAATCAGTTGTTGGAATTTTTCAACTACAATGTAAAGGAGTGAACACAATGGCAACATGGGTAACCCATTTTAGAATCACGGAAGAATTAATAAAAAATGAACTCCCCGTTTCACCAATCGAATTTCTGGTCGGGAACATCGGACCGGATTGTGGTCTTATTGGAGAAGATGGGAAGCCTGTACCCCCAAAGGAGATCACGCACTTCAAGGGTGAAGCAGGAATAGATTCCGATGCTTTTTACAATCAATATCTTGAAACTGACCAAGAAATGCAGGTACCTGAGTTTTCCTATCTATTAGGCTATTATATCCACCTCGTCACGGATGAAGAGTGGCTTAAACTGTTAAAGGAAAAGAAGAAGGAAAAAGCGTACCGGGACATATTGGATTCACCGGATTATGCAAGGCTGGTGAAGAAAGATTGGTATGGGTTGGACTTTCAATATTTACAGAATCATAAAGACAGTATCTTCTGGACTGAATTTCAGCATATAACGGAATTCCCTGAGTACCTGGATTTCTTCCCGGTGGGGCAGACGCTTACACAAATCAGGAACATCACTGAATTCTATCAGACTAGTTCGATTTCTCCTGAACATCGCTACATTTATCTCAAAGAAGATGAAGTCGATGCGTTCGTTCAGCATACCGTACAGAAGGTTTCAGCATTGTTGAAACAGCGAAAATCAATGCAGGTGATGTAAGGGAATCCAGACAATAAAGAGGGTTGAGGCAACATGAGTTACTCTTTAAGAAAAAGAACAAAGGAAGATGTCGCTGAGTTCATTACTTGGACTTACGAGGGCATCTATTCTTTTTACGATAATAATATTCAAGAGGAAAAAATCACCGCTTACCTGCAAAGTGTCGACAAGGATCTGTTCTATTCCGTCATTGATGACCACGGTAGATTGATCGGGAATTGCGAATTCTTTGACGTAGGGGATGCGCCTGAAGTCGTGATGGCGGTGGGCGTTCAAATGAAACCGACCTTAACTGGTAAAGGGGGCGGCCTGGAGTTTATCCAATCGATCATTGATGTCGGGAGAGAAATTATAGGCTTTAACCACCTGGAACTAGCCGTAGTGGAATTTAATGAGCGTGCCATCAGGGTTTATGAGCAGGCGGGATTCAAAAGGAAAGGAGGATTTCAAAACAAGATCAGAGGCGAAGAGTATCGGTTCATCATTATGGAGAGGGATTGGTGAGATTCTAATCCATGATAAATAAGACATTCTCTAGAATGGCGATCAGATGAATCTGTACATCTTGCGGATCGTATGATCGACCCGTTCTAGATAGTGTTCATATAACAGTAGGGTCTTTAAGATTTATTCCGAATTGCATTCATTTCTGCTTCTTCTTAACATTTTTACCCATCAGTGCAGTTGCGATTGCAGCCATCATATCTCCAATCATTGAAAGAATCGCTGTCATCTAAATCATCCCTTATCATTTTTTATCTCTCTCTTATATATATTTTACCATAATAAGTAAATATTTTATCTTCAATTCTTTATAAAATAACGGAATGTTAATTTTTCTTCGACAATTCATCAAATAGGGGGGAACGCAGTGGTGAATAAGAAAAAAACGATCGTCTTAATCGCTACCGTAATCATCCTGATCGCTTCCTATACCTGGCATCAATCCACAAAACGATACGGAAATGACAAAGAATCGATCATCAAGGTGATCAAGTCGGTCGAAGGCTACGAGGACAAAGACATTCAACTCATACAAATCAAGGATTTTGGCGAGCTCAGATATGTGGGGTTTCTAGCCGATCGCATGCCTTCCTATATCCAGTTCAGACGAAATGGTAAGGGGAATTACGAGTGGAAACACCTTGAATCCAATCAAAACGAATCTTTCGCCATGTTTTCGCCTAGTTTACCAAACTTCAGAAAAATCATGTTCGTCACGAACGCTCAAAATGAGATTGCGAAAATGACGGTTGATATTAACGGGGAAACAGAGGTCCAGACGTTCCCTCCTAAAGAGCCAAGTGTGGAGTGGCTCGACCTACCCGAATCCGATGATGATGGATATAGTTATCGAAATTACAGGTACTATGATGAGGATGGCGCTTTGATTGCAGAGTATGAATGATTCTTAACGAATGACAGGGGGAACACAATGAACCAACATGAAATGAGTAAGATCAACCGATCGGGGTGGGAGCAGTCAGCCTACAAAGCCTGGGTCAACCGACATGGTGAGCCGCAGGAATATGCTAAATGTTTAAAAGCGAATCCAGAAAAGGCCGTCGCCCATTACCTTCCGTTCATGGGAAATGTTAAGGGAAAGAAAATAGTCAACCTGCTCGGTTCAAAGGGGAATAAGGCGGTTTCATTTGCTTTACTGGGTGCAGATGTAACGGTGGTGGATCTTTCAAGTGAAAACCAAAGGTATGCGACACAACTTGCTGATGCAGCGAGCGTCCACATTCATTATATCATTTCCGACGTACTTGATATTCCGACCGAACATCAACCGACCGATATGGATTTTGTCCTTTTAGAAGTAGGGGTCCTGCACTATTTCGTGGATTTACCGCCCCTCTTTGAAATGATTTGCAGGAGCTTGAAGCCTGGAGGTAAATTGATTTTACGAGACTATCACCCTATGGTTTCTAAGCTTCTCAGTGTTGAGGATGACAGCATGGTGGCCAAAGGAAACTACTTTGACGAAGGCATGAAGGAAGTCGATGTAGCCTATAGCATTCTCTTGCCTGAAGGCGAACGGGAGGCGTTAACCAAAAACCGCATTCGCAGATGGACGTTAGGCGAAATCATTACCTCTATTGCAAAAGCTGGATTGAAGGTTGAAAGCTTGGAAGAAGAAGCAGGAATCAAATGGGCATTCCCACCTCATGCAGCGGATAAAATCGAGGAACGGATACCGGGTTTATATACAATTTTGGCAGAAAAGACGTGCTGACGTATCGTACTAGGATGCGTTACGCACTGCTTCCAGTCTACATTCATTTTCAGAACCGTACTTAACAACGCAAATCAGCTTCGTTATGGTAAAATCAGGATAGACTACATAACAGGAGGAAACAATCATGTTTAAACATATCATTTGGGACTTCGACGGTACGCTCTTTGATACATATCCCGTCATGGCTGGCGTTTTTAAAGAAACATTATCTAGTCACGGAATCGAAGAACCGGTCGAGGAAATCACGAAACAAATGAAGATCTCGATGAGAACCGCCCTCTCATATTACGAAAAAAAATATGCGATCGGGGAAGCGTTCCACTCCTCCTACGAATCCCGCAGAAAAGAAGTGGAGTTCGATCAATCCGAGCCTTTCGAAGGAATCGCGGAGCTTTGTAAGTATATTCATGATACAGGCAGAAGGAATTACTTATACACCCACAGAGGCGAGTCTTCAATCCAGATGCTAGAGAGTTATGGTATGACCCCATATTTTACGGATTTCATCACGTCAGACCACGGATTCCGGAGAAAACCGAGCCCTGACGCCATTCAACATCTACTTGATACACACGGTATCGATCGTGCTGATGCCATCATGATCGGCGACCGAGATCTTGATTTGCAATCAGGGAAAAATGCAGGGATCAGTTCGTGCCTGTTCACTGATAAGTTGGAAGAGAATCCGTATGCTGATTATGTGGTGACCCGTGTGGAAGAATTTTATAAGATTCTTTAATAAATAGTTTACGTTTTGGGAGGTGATTTCCATAATCAACTATGACGGAAAAAGATTTGTTTCAGTCAGCAACTCAGCCAACGGCGAGGTATCATCAGCGACATATTTTGAATATCAGCAAGATGAAACGATTCTTTCTGCTTCCTATCAGGGAGGGGACATCGTAAAGGGAACCCTTATTGGAGTTGTAAAGGAAGATAGCAGCCTGGAGTTCAGATATAACCACATCAATACGAATAATGAGCTAAGAGGTGGCGTTTGCCAATCAACCCCAGAGATCCTACCTGATGGAAGAATCAGGTTGCATGAACGCTGGACATGGAGTGATGGCGAGGATCGAGAGGGCACATCAGTGATTGAAGAAGTTAAATAATGTCCGTAGGCATGTTATGAGCATATGCTTCCTACATTAAAGGTGGTAAAACATTTTGCAACGTTGCATTAATTGTAAAACGGAATTTAAATGGAAAGAGATCTATCGATATTTATGGGGACATTTATTCAACCCGATAAAATGTGAATCTTGTGGTGAAGACCACTACATAACGGTAAAGGGCCGATTGACCAATAGTATGTTAGTGATTCTTCCAATGTTGTTGTTTGGCCAATTTCTATCCCCTTTCAATCACATGCTTTTGAGTCTTGGATTCGGAATTTCAGTCGGACTGATTGGTTCACTGCTGACGCCATTCTTGGTTACGTTCAAGATTGAAGAAACAAAGAATATATAATGTGAAAAATTGGTTTTTTAACATAGAAAGAATCTTAAGCGAGACCAACAAGGAGAGAAACCACATGAATCTACACATAAGAGAAGCAGCAAAGAATGACTATGAAATCGTGCATAGACTACAAAAACAAGTCCACGAACTTCATACGAAAGAAAGACCGGACCACTATAAAGCAGCTGATACCACATTGGACAAAGAATACTTCTTCAACTTGATCGATGGGGAAAACACCAAGATTTTCTTATTAGAAGACGATCAGCCAGTTGCTTATACCATTCTTACAATCAAGAATACTGAAGACAGGCCGATCCTCGTTCCAAAGAAAGTTGTCTATATGGATGACTTTGGCGTGGATGTGACGTACAGAGGAAAAGGGTTGGGAAAAGCATTCTTCAGGAAGATCGTCGAATTTGCAAAGGACATAGAGGCAGATTCTTTGGAATTAGGGGTGTGGGAATTCAATGAAGATGCTATTAAATTCTATGAATCAATGAATTTAAAGACAAAAGTCAGACGGATGGAATTGAAGTTATAGTCCACTTCTAGTGATTCTGAAGTGACAAATGTTGATTCTTTAGGTAGTTGTCACTGCTTTGTACATCCTTAATCCAACCAATTCAAAAAAGGGAGGGAAGAATCCTGAGAACATTACTATTCTTGATACCATCCCTGTTAATACTTTTATCCTCAACTGCTTGTGTCAAACCAAATCAATCACTCACAATTTCAACTGATGCAGTCATCACCAAATTGTCTGAAGAAGAATTCAATCAAATCTCAATTAAGGGTCTTAACAAACCTTCAAGGGATGATTTTCGCAAATTGACCTTCGATTTAAACATCGAACATTTGGAAAACGTCGTTGAACGTGGAATTACCTTTCCAGACTATGAAACCTGGAAACATTCGCTTGATTCAATAGACGGTAAAAAGAGATATTGGGTTGGAAGAGGGACTGAACAGAACAATGATGGAGAGAAGATGGTGAGATATCACAGGGAGATTATCATTTATTCAAATGGATTAAGCAACGAAGAAATACAAGAGGCATTTCAGGATATTGTTGTTGAAGTGTATCTAAAGAGGGAAGATGGAATGCCCATAGAAAAAACATATCGGGTAGGGGATTTCATTCAGTTCTCGCCATAAATTAAACCGCTAAGTTTGTAGAATTATTGGTAAGTGTTTAGGATCTAAAATAATTGTCTTAAAGTCTTGGGTAAATTGTTGATTTTATCCAAAAGTATTGGTACGTTAATTATGTGAAATACTTCACAACCTAGAGGGGTGGCAATTATTGAAATTTGTTGTTCATTATACATGTGGTGAAATGGTGAAAGTTGGATAAAATCTAAACCATTCTGGGAACAAGGGCTTGTTCCTCATAGAGAATACTTGGTCAAAAATCTTGGTGACAAATTAGTTGCAGGTGGTCCATTCGGGGACAATTCTGGTGGTTTAGTCATCATCGAAGCAAATGACCTTACAGACATAGAAGAAGTGATTCATCATGACCCTGCTATTGCTGAAAATAAACTTGTGGCCAAGATCCATCCCTGGGTGACAGTCAGCGGTATTTTCAACAAATAATTTCTGATAGTTAAGTACATAAGGAGGATGATGAACATGAGATTTTTAATTCTGTTAACACCAGATGAAAATTGGAGAGATGATGTGCACTTCCATAACCAACCTTACATGCCGGAGCACGCAGTTTATGTGCAAGGATTCTTTAACAAAGGAAATGTGATCTTGGCTGGACCATTTGGGGATCTATCCGGTGGAGCCATAGTGGTTGATTTTGAACGTGAAGAGGAAGTCATGATGTTCGTAAAAAATGACCCAACGGTTATGAAAGGCATCTTTACATATGAAGTGAAGAGATGGGGCGAAGGGATGAGTAAGTTCGAACATAAGAACCCTGACTTCGGTCAAGAGTATTTGGACTTTAAGCACAGGAGACAAAAGGAATTGGGCATCAGCGAGGAAACATTCCAATCACTCCACCTCAGGCATTCAAAAATATGATAGTTTAATAGTAGAGGTGAAACTTCATGAAAAACAAACCGATCTATGTGGAAATACCGATTGAGGCCCCTGTTGAAAAGGTCTGGGAAAAATCCCAGGATCCGAAGCTTCACGAGCAGTGGGATCTGAGATTCTCATCGATCACTTATTTGCCGAAAGCATCAGAAGAAGACCCACAGTCTTTTCAATATGAAACAAAAGTAGGGCCCATAAAGGTGGCAGGCTGGGGACGAAGTATTGGTACACATCATAAAGAGGACGGTTCAAAAACGTCTTCCCTTCATTTCGGAACAGAACAAAAAATTTCGCCGATCCGAGAAGGAAGAGGCTATTGGCGCTACATCCCGTCAGAAAAAGGAACGACCTTTTTGACTCAATATGGATATGATGTCCGCTTTGGTGTGTTCGGTCAGGTTTTTGATACCTTCTTCCGTCCTCTCATGGGCTGGGCGACGGCTCTTAGCTTTGACGTCTTGAAGCAATGGATCGAAAAGGGAGAATCCCCGCGGTCCCAGTATATCCGTTTTTTTAGCAGCGCAATGATCACGATGCTGTTTTTCTTTGTTTGGCTCTACCAGGGGTTGGTACCGAAGATCATCGCAAGGCACCCTGAAGAAGTATCGATGTTGTCCAGTTTAGCACCCTTAGAGGGAAGTGACGCAGTAAAAGCAGTCGTCATCATAGGGATACTCGAGCTCTTATTCGGCCTGGTATGGCTTTTGTATCCTAAGAAAAGACATCTACATGCCATACAAATCGTAGTGTTTCCGGTCCTTACGATCGGCGCGGTGATGGCGGACCCAGCAGTTTCCACCCACCCGTTCAACCCGGTTACTTTCAATGCAAGCCTTTGGATTCTTTCCATCATCGGATTCCTCCTTGCAAAGGATTTGCCCACGGCAGCAAGATGTAAACGTACGAGAAAGGGTGAGGTTGCATGACGATCTACCAGGACGTGTTAGGGGAAGACTTCAAGAAACTTCATCCGAAGCTGCAAGAACGATACCGCATCCCAATCGGGAAACCGTTTAAAGGGATTGGAACCATGAAGAAGATTGAGAGGGGATCCTTCTGGCTGACTCCCTTTTTAAAACTAGCCGTTCGTTGGCGCTTTCTTTTTCCTGAAAGCGGAGAGAACATCCCTTTCAAGATAAGTAACACGAGTAGAACACTTCCAGCTGGAGAAACGGAGATCTACTGGGAACGTTCTTTCCATTTTGATAAGGTGACCCGTCATTTCAATGCGTTCATGACCATCGATCCGAAACGGGATGTGGTGAGGGATTTTCTTGGGGAGCCTAGATTATTCTACTCGGACTTAATTCTTGAAGTGACACCAGAAGGACGTATGCGGATCAAATCCGGTTCTCAGCGTATCATTGTTGGAAAGTTAGAGCTTCCGTTACCGCCACGATTAAGAGGCGTGGTGACGGTTGAGGAGGGGTATGATGATGCACGGGGAACTTATACGATTCGAGTTGATATCCGAAATGAACTGATAGGGAGGGTGATGACGTATGAAGGAGAATTTAAGGAACAATCTACTTAATCCGACCACCCTTTTCGGACTGATATTATTAATAGGAAGCATGTACGTCACAGACCAACCTTATTTGATCATGCTTACAGCTGCACAGATCATTTTCATTCCCCTATTGCTTCGACTAATCATCGGAATGAATAGGTTCACAATAATGATCACATGGCTTTCGATGCTTTCCGTCTTTTTGCTTCAAGTAGGTTTTACTTCTGGGTTGGAGATGTATCTTGCTCTTATATATGTATTTTTCACCTTCTTCGTGGCATTGAATGGTCTGAAGCGATTTGTAAAGAGGGGATTCACTAATTGGGCAGAGATCTCAATCGACGTCGGGATGATGTATCTGTTCATTGGGGGACTATGGTTTTTTGCTTATGTGACTGGGATCGATACAGGATTCGGCACGTTGATCACGTGGTTGACCGCCATCCATTTTCATTACTCGGCATTCTTACTCCCAGTGTCCCTTGGGTTCTTTGGGAGGCTTCATCGTTCAACTTTGTATCAGAGGGTTGTTCCGATACTCTTGGCAGGACCAATGCTTGTGGCCATCGGTATCACGTTCTGGCCACTTCTTGAAGTACTTTTTGTTCTATTCTACATAGTTGCGATTTACACATTGATCATACTGGCTTTTCGTACCCGTTTTGCAACCCGGCTACAGGCGCGATTGATCAGGGTGTCATACGGTTCACTTGGTGTGACCATTCTTTTTTCCATGATGTATGCACTCGGTCGTGGGTTTGGAAACTGGTCTGTGAGCATTGATTTTATGCTCATGTTCCACGGTCTTATCAACTGTGTGTTTTTTGGAATGATGGGCGTGATTGGCTGGGTTGCTTCACCCCCTGCATCTAAAGGGGATACATGGACATTTCCTGTGAGCAACATTCGAGGACGGTTCAATGATTTCGGGGAAAGTCATCCCGGACTTGTCGATAATCTGAACGACTTTGTGGAAACGGAATCCTTACCTGATACGATTGTTCACTTTTATAAACATACCGAAGAATACAAGCTTCGTGCCTCGGTAAAATGGGCGAACTGGTTCAAGCCGTTAGCATGGTGTTACAAGCTCATCAGCGAGAGGATGCAGCAATTGAATCTGCCACTTTCAAGTAAGATGGTTGATATGACTGGTCAGATTTTGACTGTTGATCCCTCTTTAGATGGAAGGCACCGTCCAAGGGCATGGGTCCGGCGCGTGAAAAACTCCACCGTCTTCGTCGCGATCTATTCCCAACACGAATCGAACGGAAGAACCTATATGAATATCGCACTTCCACTTCCATTTTCCTCTATGATTGGAATCCTTCAACTTTGTGAACGGAACAATTCTCTTATCTTAACAAGCGAAGGACAAGGAGATGCCGGGATTTATTTAGCTGTTGGTAAAAATCGTATGAAGCTTCCATTATCAGAGCATTTCTTGATTCAAGAAAAGAATGAAGGTTCACTTACGGCACTTCACAAGATGAAGATCTCTGGTGTTCATTTTTTGAAAATTGATTATTGGATTGAACGAAAGAGATAATATTGGCCAACTCAATATAGCCAGTAAACCAGTGTAATAAAACTTTCAAACTGGATGTTTATTAAAAAATGACAATGAATCATACTATTCGTTTATTCATGTGAAATGGAGTTGTAAGCTATGTATTTATTTCTATCAATCATTTTAAGTACATTATTAGGATTCATCCTATGGATGCTGGGTCCTTATGGTGGTCTCATCGCATTCGGGATTGTGGTAGGCAGTCTGTTCCGAGGAATATATATATTGAATAAAATGCATAAAGCAATGTCAGGTGTACTACCCTATGACGAAGAAAGTAAGGATGATAGAAGCCATATGAAGAATAGCAGAGAATATAAGAGATACCTAGAGGGAAAAAGTGAAAAAGCTAGGTAAGGCAAGGTAAAGAGGTTTATCTCAAATGGATAAGCCTCTTTTTTTTCTGGAAAATATATCTTGAGTAAATGAAAGGGTTTTGAAATAATTGGTAGTAATGAAGTTGTATAATTTGAAAATTTAAAATCCAAATATTTTATATATAGGGAGAATGAAAGATGACAACAAAAGAATTACCAAAGGTCCGCTTACGAGAATTAACCCTTGAAGACGTGGAAGACCGATATCAATGGTGTTTAGACCAAGAAGTGACCAAATATCTGAACATGCCGAATAAATATCCCCCTTTCAGTAGGGAAGAAACCAAGGCGTGGATTGACATGTGCATCAAACGGACCAATGGATATGAACAAAAAGCGATTGAAACAGAGGAAGGAAACCACATTGGCTGGGTCGATTTGAAAAATATAGATAAGCAGAATCATCATGCCGAATTAGGGATAGCGATTGGGGATCAAGCTTATTGGGGTAAAGGGTATGGACTCTCTGCCATGAAGGAAATGCTTCAATACGGATTTGATCATTTAGGGCTTAATAAAATTTGGTTAAGGGTTGAAGTGGATAATGACAAGGCAATTAAATCATATAAACGAATGGGTTATGTAGAAGAAGGAGTCTTAAGACAGGACCGCTTAAGAAATGGCGCATATGTCGATCGGTTAAGAATGAGCATTCTTAAAGATGAGTTCTATAAATACTAAAGCTACGTAACAACCGTAATTGAAGGGGAAATTGAGATGAGCAAAGTAGGAGTTTACAAGATAGATATTACACCACCTTTAGGGATTGAATTTATTGGGTACCATCGGCCATCCGGGGTGACGAATGTTGATGAACGGATCTATGCAACCGCATTTGTATTTGAAAGCGACAAAACAAAGAGCGTTTTCATAAGCGTCGATAATATAGGAATGCTCGTAGAAGACACGACCTTTATTCGCCGGCAGATCGCAGATGAAATACGTATTCCGATTCAACAAATAACCGTGGTTTATACCCACACTCATTCAGGTCCGGCAACCGTGAGCGAGAGCCAAATCGTAAAGAGTTATAAAATGATCCTTGTTCAGAATGTTGTGAAGGCAGCGGTGTATGCAAACGACAATCTCCAGCCTTCAGAAGTTGGCTGGAATGTGACGATGGGGGAGATCGGGGTTAATCGAAGGGAACCCACGCCTGATGGAAAGGTGAAGATGGGAACCAATGAACACGGATTCGTTGACAAGCGGATCGGGATGTTAGCCATCAGACAACAAGATACAGATGAACTAACGGGAGCGATAGTATTTTGCACCGCCCATCCTAATGTCCTGATGAAGGATAGCGACATTTTATCGGCAGATTATCCAGGATTATCAAGGAAGATTCTCGAATCGACACTGACATGTCCAGTGATCATTGTTCAAGGCGCTTCAGGGGATGTGAATGCCAAGTACCGCGGATCCATCGACGCGTTAAGACAGATGGCCTTTGCAGTAAGCGGTAATGTCCTTTCAATGATTCCAACCATCTCGTTTCAACCAATCACAAATTTGAATACGGACTCCATTACATTTCCAATGAAATTAAAGGAAATACCTGGACACGATGAGCTAGAAAAAATGGCTGCACGTGCAGAAGAACAATGGGGAGTCAATACAAGCAGCTGGCTTGGATCAATGGTAGAGAAGTATGAAGAAGGGGAAAGGCAGCTAACGATTGATTTGGAAGTTCAAATCTTTCGAGTCAATGAAGGATCTTTCTCCGGAATCCCGATGGAGCCTTTCTCGGAAACAGCACTAGTCGTTCAAGAAGATCTTCATACGAATCTTGCTTTTTTTGGCGGATACACAAACGGATATCTAGGCTATCTTCCGACAAGGGAAGCCCATCCATTCGGAGGTTATGAGGTCGAGCTTAATCCGATTGTTTACGGGCCGATCACGGGATTATGGATGCCAGCAGTTGAGGATACAGCTGAGAAGGTTGTAGGGAAGGTTCTGGAACTGCATAGAAAGTGATTTAATGGGTTTTTAGGAGATAAAACATCTCTTGCAAAAAAAAGGGATACAGGGGGACTACAAGTGACAGGTGGAATGAATCATCAAAATTGTCTCATCCGAACGGTAAAACCAGGGGACGCCGAAGCACTACTGGCCATTTCAACCTCCATCATATCCGAAGGAGCCTATTTTATCAGGGTACCTGAAGAATCAGAAGAGATGTCTCCAGATCAACAACGGGAACATATACAAAAGGTTTTAAAAAATGATAGAGAAACGATGATCGTTGCAGAGATCGATGGTGAAGTTGTCGGGTCGGTCGACTTTCGCTCACATCATTTGAAAAGACTAGCCCACACGGGTTCCATTTCAATGTCGGTTAGTGAGAATTACAGAAACATGGGAATCGGGAAGAATCTACTTAAAGCACTGTTGGATTGGGCAGAGCAGCATCCGCACATTGAAAAAGTTAGTTTAGGTGTATTCTCGACTAATCAAAGAGCCATATCCTTATACAAGCGTCTTGGATTCATTGAGGAAGGTCGCAAAATAAAGGAGTTTAAATTAGATGACAATCATTATGCGGACGACATTCTTATGTATAAGTTTGTACAATGAATAAATGGTGAATCTATGGAGGGATTATCAAGCTTTCTGTTATTATCTATTATCCTTCGATTTGCGGGAGTCTCAATCTATTTCATCATTAGTGTAATTGAATGGGCAACAACATTCATTCTTCCTTGGGTTTTCCTGTATTGGGTAATGAGGTTGACTAGGGGTTTAGAACAAAGGTAAGTAATTCCGATGCGTAGCTGGCGGGCACGATCGTTAAAAATGACTGAGTTAAAAAAGATGATAACAAATATCCGTAGGGGGCTTACTATTTGGAAAAGAGTGAAGGTCATAAACTACCGAAATGGGCAACTGAATCCATTGAAATAAAAAGTCCGGACAAAGAGTGGATCCATAAAGGGGAAGTTGAAAAGGAGAAACTATTATCTTTATTATCTCCCTTTGCCATTAATGAAATAGAGCATATCGGAAGTACATCAATACCAGGGTTACCTGCTAAGCCGATTATCGACTTGATGGCGATCATTCCCTCATTTTCTACTATCGAAGAAATAGCAGACAAATTGCAAGCGGACCAATGGCATTATGTACCTCCCCAATTGGACGGTCGACCTTGGCGAAGATTTTTTATAAAAGTAGAAGACGATCAGCGTGTTGCACATTTACACGCAATGCTGAACGGTGAACCTAGATGGGCTCAGCAAATTACTTTTCGAAACAGATTGAAAGAAAACACTGTCTTAAAAGAAGAATACGCTGAATTGAAAAGGGATCTGGCCAAGAAATATCCACATGATAGAGAAGCCTATTCGAAAGCGAAAACAGCGTTTATCAATCGGGTTTTAGTAGAGGGAAGGTAAATTGAACTAGGAGGTGCCAATATGAGTCAAACGAAGACACTTCACATCGTAAACGGAACAGCCATGTACGAACGTTTCAAAGAAAACCAATTCCTAGAACGCGACACTATGATCCCCTTTAATGAAGCGATGTGCTACGGGGATACTTGTGAGGATCTATTTTCGAGTGAATTCATCAATATGCGTGCCGGGGTCCATCATGTGACAGCAAACCAATATACTGACATCACGGTAAAGCCATTACAACCACTTCTCTCGGGAAATTTTGATCACCTCGAGCTATGGTTTGATGAAGATATGTTCTGCCAACTAAACATTCTTACTGTCCTTGCACTGTTCGATCAAAAGGGATATGAAGGGGAAATTGTGCTCCATCTTGTAGATCATCGGTTTCAGCCTGTTAGTCGATTCAGACTCAATGCGAACGGGTATAACGAAATATTTAAACAGGTCCTGATCGAGAAAGAAAAACCTGAGGAAGTTCAACCAAGCCCTTTGAAAAACGGGATTGACCTATATTTGAACTATCGCAACGAAACTAGTGATCTAATGTCCTATATCAGAGAACATCAAGAATTGCCAATCGATGAACTCGTATCGTCATTGTTGACCGAATTTAAACACTATGGGTTAGGTGATTCACAGTACATGGAAATCGTCAAAACGTATCGTGAACGTTCAGGAGGGAATCTATGAATAAAGTGGTTGTTCGCACGATACCAAGGACGGTACGCATTACGGTTTCGGAAGAGGAGATGCCTCTGTCACATCCACTAAAGGAATCGATTGACTCTTATTGGCATTCCCTGATGGAAAATGGGAAAGCGTTTCATCGAGGGGAAGTCTTTCCTATAAGAGAATTTACTGAAACAGAGAAAGAACTACAAGTCACACTTCATCGAACGGATTTTGCTCATTTCATTTATAGCAAACATCACAATCTTGAGGATCCATACAAGTGTCGTGTGGTTGTTGCAAACGCATTGATCGTCACAAGTGATCAACATGTCGTTCTTGGGCAGATGAACGATGTGACGGCAAACCCAGGGCGTGTCCAGCTCATTGCGGGCGGAATTGACGCTAGTGATGTAAAAGGAAACAAAGTCGACATCATCGGCAGCCTGATCCGCGAAGCACGCGAAGAAGTAGGAATCGATTTACATGATGAAAACACTGTGATGAAAATCGAGCCCAGGTATTTCGTCGATTGGGGAAATATCGCCCTGGTCTATCGAATCGAACTGGCAATGGATTCGACTGAGTTCAGGGCTCATTACGAACTCTTTGAAAAGAGTTTAAGGGACAAAGGGATGATTCCAGAATTTTCATCTATTGAATTGTTGCCCGCAGAACCCCAGTCGGTCGTTGAATTCTTTGAAAAAGACCCGCGTCCTAAAGTGGACTTCCTTGGTGACGTCTTGAAAAGGGATGTTGGCATAGGCTAATTAAAATCATCCATTCGCTCAGATGCACAAAACGAAGTGAGGCATGATATGGAACAAATAAAACCAAACAAAATACATATTATCGGTTCAATCGGAAGCGGAAAGACAACCTTGGCCAAGGCTCTTTCCAAACAGTTGAACATTCCTTATCATGAATTGGATAATGTCGTCTGGAAGCGGTCCGATACTGGGGATGTAAAACGTACCGAAGAAGAGAGAGACAGTCAGCTACAATCAATCATCAACACTCAACAATGGATCATTGAAGGGGCACACCACAAATGGGTATCCTCATCGTTCCGGCATGCCGATTTGATCCTATTTTTGGATACGAATATCTCAATACGCAGGATCAGGATCATCAAAAGGTACGTTAAGCAGAAGTTGGGTATGGAAACATCCCATTATGAACCTACTTTGAAAATAGTAAGGTTTTTATACAAGTACAACACCACTTTTGAAAAGAAAAGCAAGCAAGAGATCTTTGATATGCTGGCCCCTCATAAAGAAAAGCTATTGATATTCAAGAACAGTGATGAAGTTGATAACTATTTCGACTGTAATTGAATTGACGGCTAAGCCTATTAAAGTAAACTCGCCTGAAAGCATGCCAAGGAGGTTCAATCATGTATGAAACACGTAGGGCTACAGAAGAAGAGCTGCCTATAATTTTGGACTATTGGTACAGGATGGCAATCGAAATGGCAAGAATAGATGGAATTCCCGAGCCAGACTTAGAGAGGCTGGAAGAAGTGAAAACTTTATTTCTTAAAGAAACGGAAAGAGAGAGTCTTACGTTCAGAGTAGCTCTTAACCACAATGATCAAATTGTAGCTTGTGCAGGTGGGCTGTTAAGGTACGAATACTTGTATCCGCTTGCAGCTGACCAGAGCTTATTCGGTTGGGTTATTTCAGTCTATACGATAGAGGAACACCGTCATAATGGACTGGCCGCCACATTGGTAGATGAAATCTGTATATGGCTGAAAGAAAAGGGGGCAAAAAGAGCAAGATTGTGGTCTAGCTCCACTGGCAGAAACGTTTATGAAAATCTCGGGTTTACCAGAATGTTGGATATGTCAAAGCCACTCGTTTAAGTCTTGGGAGAGTACATCATCTTGATTTGTTTGGGGCAGAATTGTCCGCCTCCATTTAAATTACAAACCGCTCCACAATAAGAAAGAAGGAGAACCTAATGAACCTACCCAATAAAATAACGATCATCAGAATCTTATTCATTCCCGTTTTTCTGTTGTTTTTATTAGCCCCGATTCCATTCGGTGAAGTATCGATCAGAGGGGAACAGATACCAATCGCCCATATTATCGCTGTGGTGCATGGGGACGCGTAACGGATATCGATGATGTTAGTTGTAATGTTCTGGGTACGGCGATCGGTTACACGATTTATCTTTTTACAACGAAAAAAGCTCTTAAAAGTAATGCCCATAGGATAAAAAGCTTGGATATTTAGAAGCATCAGGAAAAGGGGACGACACAATGCTAAAAGTAAAACCTTTAGAATCAAAAGACTACGAATTAATTAAAGAAGCAGAAGAAGTCATTGAAAAGAATTATCGTTATGGACGACATCACATCGGTTCAGCCGTCAGGACGAAAAACGGGAATGTGTTTGCGGCCGTCCATGTGGAAGCGAATGTTGGACGAATCACCGTCTGTGGAGAAGCGATGGCGATCGGTAAGTCGATTTCAGAGGGCGACCACGAATTCGACACCATCGTAGCCGTTGCGCATCCCCACCCACACGAAGAGATCGAGAACTGTTGGGTCGTTGCACCCTGTGGCATGTGCCGCGAGCTCATCAGTGATTATGGAAGTGATACGGATGTCATCATTTCATATAAAAATGAACTGGTAAAATGCAATGTCATGGAATTGCTTCCTGAAAAATATACGAGTGATGTGGAGTAGGGAGTTTTTTTAAACCGAGAAAAGGCTACGACTCTAAAGAATTCTACAATAGAAGGAAGAAGGGGATAAGCATTATGGGCTCAAGAATCATGCACAGCATCATTGGTTATACCATCGCAGATCGTTTATCGATTGAAGATAAAACATCGTTTTTACTCGGCAGTATTGCAGCGGACGCCGTTACACCTAAGGACTCATCACACTTCTATCAGGGTGATGTACAAGACTACTCTAGGACGATCGATTATAACGGATTTCTGGATAAATATAGTGATCATAAAGACCACCCCTATGTTCAAGGATATTTCACGCATCTCATAGCTGATGACATATGGCTTAAAGGCTTTTTTCTCCCATGGTTGAAAAACAGGATGGAAGCAGATAACGATTTATTTCATCATTATCATAGAGACTTTCGCTTACTGAATGGAAAATTACTAGAATACTATGGAATCGCAGATAAACTAAAAAGCATACTCACTTCGCGGCCGGAAATCATTGACTTGGATGAAGTGAAGTCTGAAGATGTTGATGCATTCATCCCAAATGTAGTAGAGGATTTGGCGTACGACAAAAACGTGATTGGTGAGAAACTGAACGTTTTCACATTTGACCAGATTGTCGGATACATAGAGACATCCATTGATAAGGGATTGATGAATGTAAGGTCACAGCACAACGTTTGACCACCAAGACATTATTGTAAGGAGTTGTTAACCCTGAAAGAAGTACCGAAGTATCAGTTATTCATGGGCTTCTTTGTAGCCATCATCGCTTTTCTTCAGGCCTATAACCACTGGGGAGAAAGAATGGTGCTATCTTATACCTTATTGATTGGAGGCAGTCTCCTTGTCATGATCAATTTAGTTGTACTTTATAGGAAAGATAAGAAGAGTGGTAAATTGGAAAAAGAAAGGTCGCTACGATAACAAAAAAATAGCCGAAGTTTCCGGCTATTTCTTGTTGTTGAACGTCTTCCATAAAGATTCACTCTTCATGTGGATCTTCATACGTACTGAATCCCTTTCCGCTTTCGAGCTGATTCAGTGTTTCAGCATCAAGAACAATATGCTTCCGGTACTCCTTTTGATGGCTTTGATAAAAAGATGCCAAAAAGTAAACCTGCCGTTCCGGATGGATATGTTTGTTCAGAGGCTTTTGGGACTGTCCGACATAATTACCGGTTTTCTTTTCAAATACTTGGAACGCTTCAGGTACATCCTTGTAAAGCATTTTCTTTCGTACACTGTAAGTAGCATGATCATATTCACGGTAAAGATTTTTGTCCAGCCCATTGTATATTGCATCTGCACTTGGAAATGACTTTTGCTGATTTGCGCCATATTCAATTCCCTGTGCAGAAGCGGGACAAATTTGAGTGAAAAGTAAACATAACGTGAATGCACATGTGCTGAGAATGTTCATACTATGCCCCCCAATCTGGTTTTTCTTAGGATTGACCACTCGGGGTGGACTATTCAATGTTTAAACGTAACAGAGGACTAAGTGTCGTATTTACGAAAAAAGAGGTGCATAAATGAACATAACGGGTGATGCACTAGTTGAGTGCGAAGATAAAAAATCTGTCTACCTCATTGAAAACGGAAATGAACAAAAGGTCGGTACAACAACTGAAAGGATATCATTCCTTTACATTGAAGGACGTGTGGCAATCCAACGAACACAATCATTGGATTCAAGCGTATTGGGCACCAGAAAAAGTCTCACACTCGTCGACAAATCCTCATTCAAGCCGATTTCATTTACTGATTACGAGGGCGATTTTGAAACCATAAAAGCAACATATCACGATGATTCGGTTCAAATCGAGAGACCGAATCAAGAAGACATAGTGAGGCCACTATACAATTGCTTTGATACTTTCTCTGTCGAACTAATCTTAAGAACACTACCATTAAAGACTGGATATGTAGCCAACTTACTCTGCTTTAACCCTATGTTGAATACAGAAGTTGATGTAAGAATGAAGGTCATTGAGTCTGAAAAAGGATGGAGAAATCCTAACGAAAGGGTTGATACGTTGAAAGTTGAGGTTTACTTTGGGGAAACACTTCAATATTACTGGATCGATCCTTCGCGCAAAGAGATGCTCAAACAATCTTCAAACATTGGGGATGGGTTGATATTGGAGTTTCGAAGATGAATCAATTGATTTGAGAATGTAGGTGGGCAGTGTGGACATTACCATCATGTGCAAAAACAATACAGAAAAAGAACAAGATGTTAGAAATGAATTGGAACAACTGATCGCTAAATTTGATTTACAAGATTATTGTTATACGGATGTTGTATTAGTAGATGAGTACGCCATTTACCCACATAGTCATCCTATGCTAACAATGAATACTAGACACATCGGGAAGGATAATCTCCTGCTCTCTACATTCATCCACGAACAAATTCACTGGTATGCCGTTCAACATTTTCAGAAGATGAAAAATGCGATCCAACAATTAAAAAACATGTATCCATCGGTTCCCGTTGGGTATCCGAATGGAGCCAAAAATGAATTCTCAAGCTACCTCCACCTCATTATCAATTGGCTTGAAGTAGATGTGGTCTTCAACAAACTAGAGAAACAACAGTATGAAGAAGTAATCCACTTTTTGCAACATGATCATTATGTTTGGATTTATCGAACCGTGTTAGCTGACTTTGAGCAAATAAGGGATGTTTTGGATAAAAACGAAATTCAATTAACCGTATGTACTAAAGGGGCAATGTAACATGAACTATTATCAAGAGGGGAATTTGTTCATCCGATCGATGAAAGAAAGTGATGGTGTAGACTTTGTGAAAGCATTCGAAGCACAAGGATGGCAAAAACCACTTGATCTATTCCAAGCCTATTTTATGCAACAATCAAATAGAAAACGGAAAGTAATCGTTGCAGAAACCAATAAAAAACTGGCTGGTTACGTAACCTTAGTCAGCAATTCGAATGTCGGACCGTTCGCCTCAATAAATATCCCTGAAATCGTTGATTTGAACGTGCTGATTAGATTTCAAAATCGAGGTATAGGCAATAAAATGATGGATGTTGCAGAAAGATTGGCCAGTGAAACATGTGACTTCGTTTCACTGGCAGTAGGTCTTCACTACGGATACGGTGCAGCGCAAAGAATGTATAGTAAACGTGGCTATATTCCCGATGGGACCGGTGTTTGGTATCAAGGAAAACAATTAGAACAATATGCACCGTGCGTAAATGATGATGATTTGACGGTTTATTTATTGAAGGAGTTGGCAATGGCAGATTGATAAATGTGCCGGACGATAACGTATCCCTTATGCTAAAGAGAAGAAACGCATTAATGGAGAGTAATGAAACCTTAAGGGCAACATTTACGTATATAAGAAAGGTGAGACCAAACAGTTCCGATGGTGGGGGAAGCTGAAATGGAAAATATGATTTTAAAACGAATACTTACTATCGCCTCAACTTCTATTTTTCTTTACCACGTATATGCTATGTTGCATCTTTGGTCAGATATTCCACCCCGAATAGCAATCCATTTCAGTGATGGTGAACCAGATGAATGGGGCACAAAACACGTATTGTTCATCATGCCAATCGTTAGTATCTTATTTTGGCTTCTCTTGCAAAAAGTTTCCAGTAAACCAGAAATCTTTAACTATATCCATTTAACTGAGGAAAATAAAAAAATACAATATTCTAGAGCTGAAAAAGTGTTGTTACTCGTCCAGAACCTTGGTTTCATGGCTCTTATCTTTGCTAACGAAGCATTTCTTGGAAGTGCTGCCGGTATGGAGACGAGTTTCCCATTTTCCATCGCAATCATTCTACTAGGGATTTGTTTCATTGCTCCAATCTGCTTGTTCGTTTGGGCGTTAACCTTAAAACACTAGGTATTGAGTCAATGTAAAATACATGTTCCCTTTAGGAGGTATCCCCTTGAAAGTAATTATTGCCCTTGCAATCCCGATTCTGACAATCATATCTTGGCTCTCAATCGGATATTGGTCTAAATCCGTCGAAGACTATGAGAATGAAAAATAAGTAAAAGTAGGATTCATTGGACGTTTACCATTATGTGGTGAACGTTTTTATTATATCCATACTGAGATTGTGAGAGAATAAAGTTCCTCTTTTGACGATGTTAAAGACATAGAAAAAATCCCCTAAAACGGAAATATTTATTTACTTTCGTTCATTATAGTGTAAAATTACACCATAATCGATTTTCGAAAGGGGATTTATAAAATGGCGTTAAACATGTCCAAGTTATTTCCGATCGGCATCTTCTCATTTATCGTAACGTTGATTTCAATAACTTTAAACGAGGACACTTTTTTTACAGGTTACGATGCGACACTTCAGAACTTGATGGGGACCATACTGTTTTTGTGTGCCTGGTTCATATTTAGTGCGATATGGGGATTCAAACATGATACTTTTTATACAAAGTTTATATGTTTCTATTGGGGGTGCAACTTAGCAGTAAGTATTTTTTCAATCATTGCCCCGTACAGCTTCTTGGTGATTCCCGCTGTTTGGTTTGGAGGTCCAATGCATGGATTGGGCTATCTAATCACTGCCAAGAATACATTTAAAATTCTTTCACCAATTGTTGCCTTAATCATGACAATGTCAGGATATTGGTTCGGAAGATTTATCCGCATAAAACGTCCATTAGAAAGATTTTTCACTAACCATTAAATGGCTATAGATCATTATTCTGAATAAATGACTGTATTGACCTAATCCAGCAAGTGATTGGAGTGTCCATCAACTGGGGTTCAACTCAGCAAGCCGAGGGTGCTCACGATCTACCCGCGGAAAGCGAAGTTTGCTCGGAAATGCACTCCAGAGTATCAGTGTATTTTTAATTCTCCTCTCTAAACGAAATTCAGCCTTCAGTTTTAATTTAATTATTTAAAGTAAAAATAAAATTATTTAATCAAAAACAAAATAATTTTAAATAAAATTAAAATTTATATTCAACTTTAGAAATAATTCGTGTATGATATGAATAAATAACAGAGAGGAGATCAGCATGGCGTATCCTTTACTTACGAATTGTCCCGTTTGCAGCAAACAGCTCAAAATCACAAAGCTTCACTGTAATCATTGTCAAACAACGGTAGAAAATGAATTTGAAGTCTCAAGAATAGCATCACTGGGTCAGGAACAGCTTCACTTTGTTGAAGTATTTCTTAAATGCAGAGGAAATATCAAAGAAGTCGAGAAGGAGCTTGGCATATCCTACCCGACTGTCAGGGGAAAACTAGATGACATTATTTCAACGCTAGGCTATTCCACTCAAAAGAAACCTGAAGTGGATAAGAAAAAGATTGTCTCTTTATTGGAGAAAGGCGAAATTACGGCAGAGAAGGCTATACAATTATTAAAAGAGGGGGAGTAAAGAATGAGGGATGAAATTTCAAAGGTATTGACGCTGGTGGAGGAAGGCAAGATCGATAAGGACAAAGCAAGTGAGTTGATTAATGTCCTAAAGGGAGAAGAGCAGCGTGATCTCGTGACAGTCAATAACGATGTACCTTATGGAAGCAAACTGTTAAAGGTCCGCGTAAATTCTGTTGAAGGGGACAACGTCAATGTGAATGTACCGATTAATCTGGTAAAAGTTTTGTTGAAAGTAGGCACAAATATTGCTGAAAAGCTGCCTCAGTCAGAAAAGTATGTCAAAGATATCAACGTAGATCTTCTCATCGAAGCGATTGAAAACGAGTTAGTCGGCGAGATTGTGAATATCACATCTGCCAATGGCGACAAAGTATTCGTGGTCATCGAGTAGACCATGCTAAAAGTAAAGGTGAAAGCAAACGATCGACGTTTCTACATTCCCGTTCCCTATGCACTCCTTTATTTAGGCAGCCTGCTCATTTCATCAAAACGGATCAATCGCCTGATCAATAAAGGAATTGAAAAGAATGGAAGCAAATTTGTCTTCCCTGAGATAAAAAGAAAGGATGTAAAGCCTTTACTCGATGAATTTTCTAAATATCGTGGATTAGTCCTGGTAGAGACGACCACGAAAGATGGTACCGAAGTGAAAATCAAGCTTTAAGATGACGATAACAAGTAGAGCATCAATCTCTTAGGGGAATGAGGCTCTTTTTTTAGATAAAGAATTTAATTCCTTAAAAGTAATTATTTTACTATTTGTGTTACGATAGATGTGTAACAAACCAAACAAGGGAGAGTGTAAAGTGATCTTACATACCGAAGTATTTGGCGAAGGGGAACCGGTTGTATTCCTTCATACGGGATTACAAACTGGCTTAACAGATTTTGAATACCAGAGAGATTATTTCAAGAGTGACTTTAAAGTATTTGTACCGGACCTGAGAGGCCACGGGAAATCTTTTGAAAACGATTTTTCGAATTTCTTTGAGGACTGTGCGTCCGATTTAAATGACACGTTCCTTCATTATCAACTGGACAGCGTACACCTTGTAGGTGGCTCGTTAGGAGCATTGGTTGCGTTAAAATTCGCAAAAATGTTCCCCGACAAACTTGCAACGTTGACACTATCCGGGATCTGGACGGAGAAACCCGACAATTGGGTGGAACTGAATAACATACAAGTCGAACAGCAAAAGGAGTTCCTCAAAAACGAACAAGCAGTGGCGTATTACGATCAATTGCACGAATCAGATTGGAAGCAGTTCATCTATATGGGGGAGGACTCCGATTGGTATCCATTCGATGACACGACAGACCTAAAAGATCTTTCCATGCCTACACTGATAATGGTGGGTGAAGGAAATCGTTATGAAACCGCCTGTACCAAAGCGTATCCTCATCAGAATGAGAGGGTACACGTATCGATCATTCCATATGCCTCTCACATGGTCCATGTTGAGCAACCTGAAATATTTACGAGAATAGTAGAAATGTTTATTACGAAAAACATAGAAGCGAACGTGTGATAAGGAGTTTCAGAGCAGCCGTTCCTCATTCGAGGAGGCTGTTTTTTTATGTTCATAAATTTATTTCCAAAAAAAAGAAGGAGATGTTCTAAAAAAATAGAATAATTTATATTATTAGAACAAGGAGGAAACTAACATGAAAAATAATTCATCCATTAATATCTCGATGGAACAACAGAAATTGATTTCAAACGCAACGCGCATCAAAATCATTCACCTACTGAAACAAGAGGAACTTACCGCAATGGAGGTAGCGACGAGATTAGGGAAGTCGGTAGGAAGCGTGCATTACCATATTCAATTATTACATAAGGGAGGGATCCTGGAACTGGTAAAAGAGAAGAAAAAAGGAGGAATCATTGAAAAGTACTATAAATCGAAGGCCACCAAATTTGTCATGGAAGACAAAACATCGGACGTATCTTCATCCGTATCTACGAACCTTACATTAAATCAAGAAGAAAAACAGCAATTTCTTCTGGAGCTGGAACAGCTATTCGTAAGGTGGGAAAGCCAAATGACCTACAGTGAGAATAAGAAAGAGTATAAAGTGACGTGTGCATTCCAGGAGGTTCAGGATTCATGAAGGGAATCATGAGGGAGTGGAAAGCTCCTGCGCTCTTATTAAGCGCCGTTGGGATTTCATATATTGGTGACTTCATTTATCTTGTAGCATTGAATCTTTTCATCTTTGCCAAAACGGATTCAGTAGCAGCGGTGGCCGGGCTTTGGATCATTGGCCCAATAGCCGGGATCATGACTGGATTTTGGTCAGGAAGCATTGTTGATCGCTTTTACAAAAAACACATCATGATCGCGACAGACATATTGAGAGCGTGCCTGGTCGCCATCATCCCGTTTTTATCAGAGTTATGGTCTATCTATCTGTTTTTATTCTTGATCAGTTTGTGCAGCTCATTTTTCAATCCTGCATCTTCTGCTTATACGGTCCAACTCGTTCCCAAGGAAAAGTTGTTACGTTACAACGCCATCAGCTCGATTCTCATAACGGGATCTTTAGTCATTGGTCCTGCGATTGGAGGCGCTTTGGTTCAATTTAGTTCCTACGGAGTCGCCATCTGGTGTAATGCAGCTTCATTCGTCCTGTCAGGATTGTTCATCATGCTGGTGCCTAACTTACATAGTGTGGAGGCAGAAGAGAGAACGACCAGTTTCATGACGGTCGTGACGAAGGACCTGCGCATGGTCTACTCGTTTCTAAAGAACAATCGCTATTTTTTGGCTGTTTATGGATTATTTCAAATCATGATGACGATCGCGATTGCACTTGATTCTCAGGAGGTCGTGTTCACGCAGGATGTCATTGGTTTATCGGAAGCCGAGTTCAGCTTATTGATGAGCATAACCGGGATCGGCTATTTGCTGGGAAGCATTTTGATGACTGCTTTCGGCGGAAAGTGGAAAATCCATTATTTAATCGGGATTGGGTCAGTCCTTTTCAGTGCGGGATATGTGCTCTATTCCTTCTCCTCTTCGTTTTTCATGGCGAGCGTTGGGTTTGTCGTGTTGGGTTTCTTCTCATCATTCGCAAATACGGGTTTCCAAACCTTTTACCAAACGAGTATCCCGGCACAAAAAATGGGCCGTATTGGAGCCGCATTAGGATTATTCCAGAGTGCATTGCTGATCGTGTTGATCTTAGCGGCTGGATTTTTAAGTGAGATGTTTGGAGTGAAACCACTAGTGGTCGGAATGACGCTCGTTAATGCATTAATAGCCTGTACGTTGAGTCTAGTATCCATTGTTTCACACCTAAAACAAGCTAGCATTTCCTCAGCTCACCATGCCAAAAAGGAAATGTAGAGTGAGTATTTGGAAAAATATTGAGTAAAATGAATATATTTGAAATAATGAGGGTGAAGAAAAATGTCACACAAAACAAGAGGTCAGGATGAAAAGAAGGAGTAATATCTGGTCATTTTACTTAATTTTATTAACACTTTTACTATTCATGAATCTGATCATGTCCAAATGGAAGGTTTCCCCGCCGGCACACATTCTATGGGGATTTGCACTCGCTTCATTTTTACTGGGAATCATCGGATTTGCGGACACATCGAGTCGAATGTCCAGGGTTAGAAGCTGGATGACGGTCATTCTTTCCCTGCCATTATCATTCGTCTTATTTCTTGGAGTCATCCGGTTCCTCTTTATTTCAGAGGAATTGGTCAAAACAACGGTGTCACCCGACCATCACTACAAGATTCACTTTTACCTGACAAATGGGGGAGCCACCACGTCGTTTGGTGTACTGGGGAAAATGGATGGACCCCTTTGGTTTGAGAAGCTGATTTATGATGACTACCCGATGGATCATGCTGATGTGGAATGGGTGGATGACCATACGATTTTGATTAATGGGCATGTGTTGGATTTGAAGGAAGGGGAGACGTATTCTGATTGAGATGCTTCTTTTCTAAAATCAGCTGTTTACATAATAAAATTGTAGTTAAGTAGAATGTTGATTTTTCACCCAATAATAATATCAAGGGATGGAAATGAAGGAAGGCTGTGAAGGTAGTTGAGTGGGTGAAAAATGTATTCGATCTGGATAATACCTTATGAGGGCGGGAACAGGCGGAAGAGCAGTAAAAAGACTGGAGGGGTAGGATGTTCTGGGTGAAGTTTGGTCTGATCGTCATCACGGTGTTACTTCTAATATCGATAACAAAATTCATAGTAAGGAAGATGTTTAAGATTGAGAAAGTGAAAAAAGAGTTTTTCTCCTATAATCACGTCAATGACGCACATGCCAAAATTGATAAGGTGATCAGAATTGTCACTTCGATTGGAGTGTTTGGTTTTAGTTGGGTTGTGATTTTCTATAATGAGGCGTTAATCGACTGGTTCTTATTGGCGGTGGTCTTGTTTTTGTTAGTGGATTTTGGGGTGAGGGCGTACTTTGAATGGAAACATAGTGATCAGCCAAAACAGGCAATTTTAACACTGTCCGAAGTGCTGATCATGGCAGCTGCCATTTTTGTTGTTTCGCTGGTTGGTTATTAGGATTGTAAGGATCAAATTTGCTAAACAGGAGAGCTCTTATGAAAATTCTTGTGACCGGAGGCACCGGTGTGCTTGGCAGCAGCTTCGCTTCTTTGGCAGAAAGAGAAGGTTACCAAGTGTTGCGTGCATCCCGGACCCAGCCTGCATCTGTAATCAATTGGACATTCCTGGATCTGATGAGTGGTGAAGGTTTATCGGAGGCATTGTCCGGTGTGGACGTGGTCTTTCATGCTGCAACGAGCCCGGCAAAAAATACCGATAAAGTGGACATCGCTGGCACCCTTATGCTTCTGGAAGAATGCAAGAAAGTCGGGCTGAAACATTTCATTTACCCTTCGATCGTGGGGATCGATTCCATCCCCTTGAACTACTATAAGGCTAAACTGACTGTAGAGGATAGGATTGTAAGAAGCGGAGTTCCATACACAATCATGAGAGTTACACAGTTTCATAATTTGCTTGAAAAAATGATAGGACTCATGGCGAAGTATCCTATTATCTTTTTGCCTACTACTTTAATCTTTCAACCGGTCGATGTGGAGGAAGTAGCTGAAGCGTTTCTTGAAATCGTTAATGAAGGGCCACTGGGAAAGATCGACGACTTTGCTGGCCCAGAAATATTGTCATTAAAAGACATGTACACGAGTTGGAGAGCACACCATGGAGTAAAAAATATACTAATCCCTCTTCCATACCTCCCCTCCAAAACGTTCAAAGCTTTTCGAGATGGTAACAATACGAATCAGAATGCCAGGAAAGGAGAGCGTACTTGGGAGTGGTGGTTGGAAAAGCGTAGGTAGATAGGTTACGTATGGGTCACGGGGACAGGTCCCGTGGCCCATTTGTAGTTAAATGGGGAGAATAAATATTCTAAAACACAAATTTTTTAGTGAATTCATGCAGAATTTCATTCAGTTAGTAGATAATGGGGCATTGAAGTGGCATTTACTTGTGTTTATCAGGATTAGAGGGGGTATTAAGAGAGCATGCTCCCCTTTTATTATCAAAAACGGACAATTTATTATCGAAAATCCAGAACTTATTATCGAAAACGGCCTTTTTAATATCAAAAAGAGAATTTTATTATCAAATCCTCGTTTGAATAATGATAAATACCCATTGGAGTAATCGGTTGTTTTCAACTTCACTACCCATCTACCCAATTTTCTTCCAGATATAAAAGGTTTTACGGAAAAAATGTCGAATCGTATAAAATGGGAGGTTTTTACACTTCCACTAAAAGATCCCTTTATCTGTAAAGGAGCAACAATCATGAATAATCTTAAAAATGGAGAGTTCTACATACCTCTAAATGGCATCCGCCACTGGATCAAAATAGAAGGCAGTGAACATGCCACAATCCCGCTTGTAGTGCTGCACGGGGGGCCGGGGGGCAATCATTATGTATTCGAACGGACAGCCGGCCCTTTATTGGCGAAAGCAAGGACCGTCATTTATTACGAGCAAAGAGGGTGCGGAAGGTCTGAAAAGCCGCAATCAGATGAGGCGTATACAATCCCGGAACTTATTGATGATTTCATCGAATTGAAGGAATGGCTCGGTGTAAAAAAAGTGGATCTGCTCGGTTATTCGTTTGGCGGGGAATTTGCACTCGAACTTGCAAGCGTCATTCCAAATGAAATTAACCAACTCGTTGTATCCGGTCCAAGCTTAATGAATGATGAAATTCAAAAAATGGTCCAGATTACTGGATTCATGACAGTTGCAAAACCTTCCATTCAAAAAGAGATTAACGATCTTCATCTTGACAATAAATCCCTTGACGAGATCCATGGCCGATTGTGGCAACTTGCCGACACAGATACCGTTGATGCACTGCTTTTTGAAAATAAACAAATCGCCGTTCAAAACAGGAAGCTATGGGAAGAAAGCAAATTGACCAATACGGGATTGATGATGAACGCACTCACAAATCATCCGATAGAAGTTCCGCTGCTTTCCCGACTCGAGAAAATCAAAAACCAAACCCTGATTCTGACTGGGGCATTCGACAGGAATACAGGTGTACCGATTTCAAGCATCATCCACAGACAGCTCGAAAATAGCAGTTTGGTGCTATTCGAAAAAAGTGCACATTTCCCGGATCTTGAAGAGACCGAGAAGTTTGTGAGTGTAATAGTAGCCTTTTTAAAGTGTCAAAAATGAACGGATTTCTAATGATAATCTTAAACAAAGCATACCTTGGAATGAGGATGAATTTCTTGAATAGGAGTGGGAGCATATTAAAAAACGAATCATGATTCTTGTAGCTTTTTTAACGTTAGCGGCATGCGGGGTAAAGGACTATACCTTTTCAGGTCACTCCGAACATTGGAAGGCGGCTGTAAAGGTGGATCAGTCCAGTGATTTTGAAAGACAGGAGCTTGTATTAACGTACACGGGGGACGATGTTGATTCGGTCGGGGACATTGCTTATACCGTCGACAGTGTCGGCGGCTTTGGCAGAAGCGGTGTAACACTTGGGGAGAATGGTAGTCTTACACATAAAAGTGAATCCGATCCCACTAACTTGAAGGTTAGCGAGGATACAGATTTTTTAGTGACTGTGGAGTGGGCAGGGAAGAAGGAGACATTTACTCTTACAAAGGAATAATAATGTCAGTTGACTTGAAAGTGAACGGTACTTTCAAGTCAACTGAAAAACAGGATTGGAGCCAACTATGAATAAACCATCACTAGTAAACATGACAGAAACTGAATTTGAACACTACTTTCAAGATAAGGTCGCACGATACGCAGCTGTGTTGGCTCAAAATGCATTAGAAGATAGCCTAGATTTTAATCAGAAAGCTAAAGAGCAGCTTCACAACTTGTTACCGGATGGGATACATACACCCAACCATCATCTTTTATTCATTAATCATGATGATCATCATGTCGGTTATATCTGGTTGAAAGAGCAACAGGACACGAAAAGTGCCTTTCTTTATGAAATCTATCTATTCGAAGAGTTTCGAAATAAGGGTATCGGATCGGTCGCAATGAATTCAGTCGAAGAGTGGATGAAAGAACAGGAATTATTATTCTTGAAACTTCACGTCTTTGGAAGTAATACCGGAGCTTTGAAACTTTATGAAAAGATCGGTTTTGAAGTGGCTGGGATCAATATGATGAAGAGGGTATAGCAACGATCTATATAGAAACGTAGTTTGGGAGTTGAATAGATTGAACAGATATCGAATACATCATCGAAATAAATTCGTTCAGATCACAGAGTGGGGGGACAAGCATTCCCCTGTTATTTTTTGTTTGCATGGATTAGGCGGATCCGGTCTCACCTTTATTGAGGTCGCGGAACGTTTGAAAAATGAATTTCGCATCATTTCAATTGATGCACCAGGACATGGGAATACAGAGCCTTTGGATTCAGCAGAGGAGTACGAAATGCCCCATTTAGCAGACTGGCTTAATGAGGTACTGAACATTCTTGGAGTGGACAAATTCTATTTCCTATCCCATTCATGGGGCAGTTTCGTTTCATTGTTTTATTTGATGAAAAATGAAGAACGAGTCATGGGCACGATGCTGATCGATGGCGGGTACCAAACAAAAAGGATGAAGGAAGAGACGCTTGAAGAAGAGGTAGCCTACTACGAAAAAGATTTTGACGAATATGTTTTTGATACGTGGGAGGAGTACTTTAATACAGAAAAGGCTGCTTATGCAAGATGGTCACCTCGAATCGAACTTGCTGTAAGAGACCTAGCTGTCGAGAGTGGTGGCAAGATTCATTGGCATGCAAGTGGTGAAACGGCAGTCAATATCATTAAGGCCATGCATAAACATGAAACGATTGATATTTATGAAAAGCTACCCTCGTCCATTGTTCTATTGAGAGCCACTCTCCCGATGAGCTGGGACGATTATCGAAATAAGACAGCTGCAATTTTTGAGGAAAGGACAGGTGGCACGGTTAAGTTGATTGCGAATTCCACTCATATGCTGCATTGGGATGTTCCCGAGGTTGTGGCTGGTGAGATCAGGGAGAATTGGGGCAGAAAAAAATAGGAGGGGTAACATGAATACGTTGGTGTATAGATTGGAAAAAGAACAAACAATAAAAACAGTTGAAGATCTTTCTAGCTTGGAATCTAGCATACGATTCTTCGTGAACTATTGGGTTTATGATGGCGTCGTTTATGAAAATAAGGGTAATTATTTCACCGATGATCAATATGTGATGGAATTGTATGAATGCAAGGGAGAAGAGCCTTATGACGATGCAATTGAGAAAGCACCGAACACGATTGAATATCGATTGTTTCATTCAGACAGAAAGGTCGTCAAAGAATCGATTAAAACGGATTTAGACGACGTTATGCTAGCCTTATCTTTAGATAGCGTTACGATCGAAAACGATACATATAAGCGACTGTCATTGGAATTTGATGAAGATCGGAATGTGTTTGTTTATTATTTGAATGGGTGATTCTTTTTGTAAGGCTCAGTGGGACAAGTCCACTGGGCCTTTTTTTCTGTAAAATGGGGAAAAGTACAACAATTAAAAGCAGTTCTCACTCGATTTTGAGTAAATCATGAAGTAAGGAACTGTTCTGGCAAACGAATTCATTCTCCCGAGGGGGTATTATACGATGTGAAAAAAATATATTATCAAAACCGGACCCCATATTATCAAAACTCAGGATATATTATCAAAAAGCACCTTTTATTATCAAAAATAGAAATTTATTATCAAAACTCTAGTTCATGCTCACATGATACCCCAATGTGTATCGTGGTCCACAGACACTGGTCCCACCACACCACCATCTACACCAAAAGTAGTAGAAAAATTCAGAACAATCGCCGATACCTCACTCCCAACAATCAAATAGACTAAAAGAGAAGTAAAACTGGGAGGAATCATAATGAAAAAATTCATTTGTACCACATGCGGTGTTCAATATACAGAAAGCAATCATGAGCCGGACCATTGCCACATTTGTGAAGAGGAAAGACAATATGTGAATCCGGAGGGGCAATCATGGAAGACACTAGACGAAATGGTTCAAAGCGGCCAGTATAAAAATGTGATTACGAAAGAGGAAAAGGGTCTTTATAGCATCAAGACGACGCCATCATTCGGTATTGGCCAAACTGCGTATTTAATTGTCGGAGAAGAACGCAATATCCTGTGGGACTGCATTACATATCTTGATCCGTACACAATTGAGTTTATAGGATAATTGGGCGGGATTGATGCCATCGCCCTTTCACATCCCCACTACTACTCAACACAAGCAGACTGGGCCGAAACCTTTAATGCACCAATTTACATTCACGAGGATGATCAAGAGTGGGTCATGGAACCGAGCGAAGCCATCCAATTATGGAACGGTGAAGTAAAGGAGTTGTCTGGAGAAATAAAACTTCATCGTCTAGGGGGACATTTCAAGGGAGGGGCGGTGCTTCATTGGCGTAATGGAGACGAAGGTAGAGGAATCCTTCTGAGTGGCGATATCATTCAGGTGGTTCAAGATACAGGCTGGGTCAGTTTTATGTACAGCTACCCGAACCTCATCCCGCTGCCGGCGAAGAAAGTACAAGAGATGGCAAGGAAAGTAGAAGAGGTCCCATTTAATAAATTGTATAACGCATTTCATAAACTAGTGAAAGAAGATGCGGGCGGGGCAGTCCAACGATCTGCGGACCGATATATCAAAGCACTTTCAGGCGAGTTATTTTCTACATGATTACTTGAAACACCAGCAAAGGAAGCAAACCGCTTCCTTTTTTCATTTTTCTAAAAAATAGAAGGTAATATCTGGTACACTAGCAGAAGAGGTGATCAATGATGGAACCGAAATGGCTACAGTGGGCAAAAGAACTGCAATCCATCTCACAGGCTAGTTTGACATACTCCAAAGACGTGTATGATTTGGAACGGTTCAAACGGATCCGAGAGATCAGTGTTGAAATCATGTCGACTTATACAGCTTTAAATGCGAGCAAAATTAAAGATTTATTTGCAAATGAAACAGGATATGCAACACCTAAAGTGGATATCCGGGCAGTCATCTTCAGGGAAGGAAAGATCCTGATGGTCAGGGAAAATACGGATGGCGGGTGGTCCCTTCCCGGAGGCTGGGGTGATATCGGTCTTACACCAGGTGAGGTTGCAGTGAAAGAAGTAAAGGAAGAATCCGGCTTTGACGTCAAGGCAGTCAAATTGTTGGGCGTCCTCGACAAAACGTGCCACCCGCACCCGCCATCTCCTTACCATGTATATAAACTATTCATTCTGTGTGAAATCGTCGGCGGCAACGCTGTGGAGGGGATTGAAACAAGTGCGGTAGGGTTTTTCCGTGAAGATGAACTTCCGCAACTGTCAATTGATAGGAATACAGAATCACAGATACATATGATGTTCAAGCACTTGCATCATCCGGGAGAAGAGGTGTTTTTTGATTGAATGGTAAGGGGCAAAACGATATGACAACCAAATACGTAAACTGGGGAAAGTCAAAAGTGAAATTAACGTGGACTCGTGCAGAAACACTCCCACCGAGAGAACTGATCACAAGTGTTCATGGATTTTGCTTCAAGGATGAAAGGTTATTATTGGTCAATCTTGATCATAGAGGATGGGATTTTCCTGGAGGCCACATCGAGGACGGAGAAACCGCTGAAGAATGTTTGAAGCGTGAAGCGTTTGAAGAGGGGTATGTGACAGGGGACTGCAGGCTATTGGGACATATCACCGTCGATCATCATGAAAACCCGAACTGGGATCGTAGCGGCCCTTATCCGATTGTAGGCTATCAAGCATTCTACCACATGGACATCAAAGAGTTACATGAGTTCAAAGCCGGGTATGAGTCCCTTGAAAGGACCTTCATAAAACCAAGTGAAGTAGAGGTTTACTATAAAGCATGGAACGAGCTGTACCAAGACATTCTGGATGATGCGCTCAACCACACAGGGGGTAGACTGGATGACAATTGATACACCATTTTTCAGCTTGCATCGTTTATGTGATGGGGTATATGCATCCATCGCAAAACCGGGACAAGGCGCATGGAGCAATGCAGGAATTGTTGACTTAGGGGAAGAGTTACTTGTGTTTGATTCGCACAGTACCCCATCTGCCGGAATTAAACTTAGGAGACAGGCCGAAGAAATGACAGGGAAAACGGTGAAGTACCTTGCGAACAGTCATTATCATGGAGACCACGTCTTCGGAAATCAGGCATTTCAGAACGCGACGATCATTTCCACTCCACTTACTAGAGAACTAAGCGAAGAACATAATAAGATTGGAGATTTAGAGCAAGAAGACCTGGATATGCAGCAGTATCTTCTTGCACTGAAGAATCAGATTCCACGAACTAAAGAATCGATTCGTAAGGAAAGTTTACTGAATCAGTATCATGAAATGACAAACGTGTACGAAGACTTGCGATCCTTGAAACAAACGTTGGCAACCGTCCTGTTTGATAAAAAATTGGTGATCAGAGGTTCAGAGAGAATTGTGGAGCTGCATTGCTTGGGCGGCGGTCATACACCGAGTGATACATTTATGTACCTGCCACAAGATGGAATCGTCTTTATGGGTGATCTCTTGACGGAAAAGTTGCATGTACCGATTCACAACCCTGAAGCGTTTTTATCGATATTGAAAGAAGTGAGAACGATGCCCGTTCATACGCTCGTTCCAGGACATGGGAACGTAGGAGGCATGGGCATGATTGATGACCTAGCTGACTATCTATTGATGATCATGCAGAGCGTCCAGGGGGCGCAGAGAAGAAATCAATCACTGGACGAACTGATTGCTGAATTCATTGCACCTGACATTTATAAAGAGTGGAAAGGTGTAAAAGGCATTGATGCCAACCTGTCCAGTGTATATGACTTTTTGTCCAAGGAGGAAAACACATGAAGGCATTGTCTGTGAAAAACGGAACGACTTTTGACATCCGAGAATTTGAAGAAGCTGATTTTGAAAAGGTTCATCAATTGAACGTTGAAGAGGAATGGAACAATCTTGTAAAGAAAAAGGATAGCACGAAGAATGCATGGTTGCATTCAAACCTAAGCTTGCTCGTTTGTGATGGGGAAACGCTTGTTGCATACATAAGGGGATTAACCGATGAACATGTGACGACCTACATCACGGAATTGTTGGTCAACAAACGTTACCGTGGACTGGGCGTCGGGACAGAGCTCCTGAACTATGTTCATCATCTTTATCCAAAAACGAGAATCGACATGTTGGCTTCCTCAACATCGCGGTCATTTTATGAAGAAAACCGATTCAGGGCGTTTAATGGGTATAGGAAAACGATAGAAGAATACTGAGTGGTAATCAGATTTTTATTCGTATAAATAAGATTTTTCGATAAGTGGCATGCATTTCGTGAAAGTGGAATGGAAGTGCATGATTTGGCACGCATTTTAGGCATGGGGGAATGTGATCTTGAAATGTGGAACGGAATATCGCAATGTTGCGTGAATCCTTCACTATTTTATCATCAGAAGAACGGTATGACCCCTACAGTAGAACATTGTAAAACGAGTTAATTCGGGTCAATTGTGCTCAATTCATCCATGTGTTGAGTACTTTTCAAGGAGTTGGTGATTTGACTAATCTAAAGCACAGATTGCACGAAAAGAATATGACCCTACTAAAAAAAGAGATCATAACCGGCGCACACGCAGGACAAATCTGTCGAATAACTGTCCTTGATGAAAATGGCCGGGAACAAAGGTTAATCTATAAAGAATTCGCCTCCAGTCGTAACAACGAAATCTTTATTTTTTCTAAACTGCATCCCATTCTGTATCCTCTAAGTAAAGTGGTGGACATTTGGGATACAGCCCCTGAAGCCATTTTGATGAGCGACCTGAAAGCACCTGTAAAAAAAGACTTCAACCTTTTAGACAATCAAGCCAAAAAAGATCTCTTATCAAATATTTTAGAAAGATTGGCAGCTTTACATACTGATGATCACAACGGGAGCATTAGTGATTTACCCACACATGAAATGAGCTCGGAGTGGTTGGAATGGTGTCTTGACCAATTAGACCGGTTATGTTCTGAACATCAGTGGGCCGATACTAGTTGGGCTAAAACCATTACCAATGCATATAGAAAGCTTAATATAGAACATTACAAAACTCGTTGTCCACACGTCATCACCCACGGAGATCCCCACCTCGAGAACATCTTTTATCAGAATGGGCAGATTTGGTTCATTGATTGGGAGTGGGCTGCAAGCGGATCCCCGTTGAGGGACATCACGATTTTGTGCCAAGATCTTTATGATAGGGATTTGATTCAGTTTGTAAGAGATTCCTATAGAACGATCGCAAAAAAACATGCCCTCTCGTTTTCAGACAAAGATTACAACCAAGATTTCACTTACCTTTACATCGACCATACCTCCATGATGCTGGCCTGGGAAATTGAGAAGTTTCTGCAAGGTCACACCAATGAAGAAAACATAAAAAAGATGATCAGATTTAAGGTAGCAGAAATTGAAAGGGTAGCAAATGGTAAAGGAGATGCTATATGAAAGGATTACTCATAAAATCACCATGGATCGATCTTATTTTGGAAGGAAAGAAGACCTGGGAGATCAGAGGTTCCAACACAAAAACTCGTGGTAGGATCGCACTGATAAAAAGTGGATCTGGCATGATAGTTGGCGAGGTCAACCTTACTGATTGCAAGGAATTGTCCCTATCAGATTATCAACACAGACGGGAATTTCACTGCGTTGATAGCGAAGCATCTACAGAATTACCTTATAAAAAAACATACGCCTGGGTGTTCGAAAAGCCGATCATTTACCATGAACCGATTCCGTACACACATCCGCTCGGGGCAGTTATCTGGGTCAAACTCCCAGAAGAAGTTAAGACTTGCGAATAACGTGGAAAGAAAAGGCATGTGATCCTAATGATTAAAGTGTTTGGTGAAAAAAGGGAAGGTGTCGAATACAGGACGAGAAAAGGCGTTTATGGTGTCATCCTTAATCATGAAACGGACGAACTTTTGACTGTCCGTGATCGGTTAGGGAATCACTTTTTGCCAGGTGGTGGTTTAGAAGAAGGTGAAACGCATTATGAGTGCATCCAAAGGGAGATGCTTGAAGAAACTGGGTATTTGCTTTCCGTAAAGAATTATATTGGCCATTCACAGAGAACCTTTTTCTCTTCTAATAATGAGCCATTGTTGAGTGATGGTTATTTTTATGAAGGTAGATTACTACATAAAGTACAAGAACCATTGGAAGCGAATCAATGTCCAGTGTGGGTCGCGATTATGGATGCAAAACAGCTACTATTTCATGAGCATCATGATTGGGCAGTCAGTAAAGCGTTGGGAAATTGACTATTAGTAAGGAAACATGATAGAGGTGGATAACATGTCAAATTTTAAAGTGAAAGTGGTTCAGACCAGGGGAAATTCATTTGAGAATGGGTTGAAGATAGGTACCCATTATAAGAACAATCCCATTTTAGCATCATTAAAATCAATCACAAAACCTGAAATCGATTATGAAAACATGAAGTCAATTTTCACAGCATATTCTCCACATTTGTTAGATGAGTTAGAGGGGTTGTCAGAAAGTATTGGAATCTCATTAAATAGAACCGCATCGTTATTTAGTGGTTATGATTTACCAAGAGTCGAAGCTATGGGATGTTCGGCATTGATTACTAACGAATACTACGTGAGAAATTACGACTTTTCACCGCTCTTTTACGATGGTTTATTTACATTGACACAGTCCACTTCTTCGTATGCTTCAGCAGGTTATAACCTTCAAGGTATTGGAAGGCATGATGGGGTCAATGAACATGGACTTGTGGTAGGACTCCACTTTGTAAATAACAATGAACACGCGAAAGGTATGTCTGCGTGGACTACAATCAGAATGATTCTTGATACCTGTTCAACGGTTAATGAAGCCATTTCATTGTTAAAAGAGATTCCACACTCAGCTTCTTATAATTTTTCTATGGGTGACCCAAAAGGAAATCTAGCAGTCGTTGAGACGAGTCCAGAAAAAATCCTGATAAGAGATCAAGTAGATTCGTTATCCTGTACAAATCACTTTCAACATGAAATGCATGTTCATAAAAATAGGCAATCAATTGATAGTTCAGTGACAAGGGATCAGTATATGCAAGATTTAATGAAAGTTGGATTGTCACAGTATGATTTATTCGAAAAATTCTCTTCCAAATATTCACCACTTTTTTATCGTAATTATGATGAATTATTTGGAACCCTTCACACTTTTTCATACTCTTTCAAAAATGGAATAGTATTGACGGCAATCGCTCAAAGTGAACAACTGTTCGAGGTGGATTTTAAAGAATGGGTGAGGGGAAATGGAATAAGAGACGTCATACTAGAAGGTAAAATAGAGAATAGATAAAATGTTCTCTCGTTTATAAATACCATACTATTATTATGTGAACAATTGAGGGGTGTAGGATGAACAATCTAATGAAAATACTCTCATTGAGCAAACCAATTATTCAAGCTCCGATGGCAGGTGGTGCGACGACCCCGACACTTGCAGCTGCTGTTAGTAAGGAAGGGGGGCTCGGCAGTCTGGCATCCGGCTATCTGACGCCTGAGATGCTCGAGGAACAGCTGATCGAGATGACGCATTTGACTGACCGTGCGTTTCAAGTGAATCTCTTTGTCCCCAAGAAAGAAGAAGTTCCTTCAGAACAGAAGATTCAAAAATGGAAAGAGATCGTCCCTTTTGCAGATAAAGCAAAGCCGTTTCCCACCATGGAAGAGGAGTGGAAAGACTTTTATAGCAAGGTAGCCTTGCTTGTGAAGCATCGTGTGAACGTTTGTTCATTCACTTTTGACCTTCCACCTGAAGATGCGGTGAATACGTTGAAAGCAGCAGGCTGCTACCTACTTGGAACGGCATGTTCAGTGGAAGAAGCGGTTCTGATGGAGCAGCGGGGAATGGATGCAGTGATCCTTCAGGGAGCTGAAGCGGGGGGACATCAGGGGGCGTTTCTGCCTTCTACTGAACCGGTTGCCTTGATGCCGCTTCTCTCAAAAACGGTCGAGCATATCTCTATTCCTGTTATTGCGGCAGGCGGAATATCCGATCGGAGACGAGTTCAGACGGCACTTGAACAAGGGGCACAATGCGTGCAGATCGGAACCGCGTTTCTGATTTGTGAAGAAAGCAGTGCTCACCCTGTTCATAAACAACAGATTTTGTCAGCCACCGGAAACCACACCCGATTGACGAAAGTTTTTTCCGGAAAAGAAGCGAGGGGCATTGTGAATGATTGGATGGAGGATCATGTGGATCTTGAGGAGGAAACCCTTCCGTATCCTTACCTGAATACATTGACCAAACCGATGCGGCAGGAGGCTGCAAATAACAGCGACCCTTCCCACATGTCATTGTGGGCAGGAGAAGGTGTGGATTCTTTGAAAAAAGAGATGACTGTCCGGGAATTGATTAGAGATTTGTTGGAGGAAGAGTAAGCTATTGAATACTAGGAAGGGAGGCAAATCATACGATGAACATCTTACAAATCGACCAATCAAAGCTTAGTGATTACGCAACCATTTCGATCGCATTCGAAGTAAAAGATAAGCTCCATGTTGCCCCTGTCGGCAACGGGCTGGGAGGACTACAATTGGTTAAAATACCATGTACATCTTATGTAAAGGACTATGACCTTTTACCGGACTGTCATCCCAAAAGCTGGCCGAAACAATTTGACTTGGAGACATGGGGACTATTTATCGCAGTAGAGGATGATCAGTACATCGGTGCGGCTGCGGTCGCTCCCGAAATGGAAGGGTTCAAGGGAAATACATCTATATTATGGGATTTACGGGTCCACCCAAATGCGCGGGGTAGGGGAGTTGGTGAAGAATTAATTGAAGCGGTGGTTCAGTGGTCTGTTGAAAGAGGCTACGGAACCTTATTGGTTGAAACTCAAAATGTGAACGTGCCCGCGTGTACTTTTTATTCTAAAATGGGGTTCGTCTTGGGAACCGTAGACGCCCATGGTTATAATGATCCGCTTGTGGAGGATGAAGTGAAATTGCTGTGGTACAGGGACATCTAATTATTTTTTGGGGAGTGAATGGAAAGGTCCTCCAAGAAGATCCACGCGGTATGCGATGGTTTTCACGCAAGCATGCTTAAGATCGAGCTCGAGCTGCAAACCATGGCAGATGATAGTGAGGTGTGGGTGGGCTGATTTTGGCCGGATTTAGTTTTAAAAAAGGACGGCGTCAGATTCTGCAACAGGACCTGGCGCCGTCTCATCTATTTAGGTTGACTTTTGTCTTGAAGTAACAAGGCTGTATGTAGCGACCCTGTCAATTTTTTATGCCTGCTGCATAAAATGGACCGTTCATCGTGATGGTGGATAAGATCCTGCCCATTTCTTCCGGCGATTCTTTTCTCCCGCTGTTCAGCCATTGCTGAATGACCCCAAGATGGGCTGAGGAGATATAAGAAGCGAGATATTCACCGGGAACGAGGAGCTTTTCTTCTTTGATCAATGTATCTGAGTGCTTTTCGTAAATGGTGTTCCACATGAAGTTCTTTAGCCTCGTCTGGAAGGCGAGGTCACCATACGGTCCAAGGACCGCCTGCATGAAACGGCTGTTTTGGTTCAGGTATTCGAAAAGTAAAATAGCCGTCTTAAATGGCTTGAGCGTAGTGGAACTGTTTTCTAAGCTTTCGATCATGTCAGGGTAATTTTCCTTCACGATCCCCGCCATTTCATTGATCACTTCCTCCTGACATTTATTCATCAAGTCATATTTATCTTGATAATGGGCATAAAATGTACCGCGATTGATCTTTGCCCTAGTGGTTAGATCCTTCACTTTGATCGCGTCGAATCCTTTTTCTTCTATTAAATCAACCAACGCTTCACGAATGGATTCTCTCGTCCTGATGACGCGTAAATCAGTCTCCAACGAACGCATGTTAATTCCTCCTTCACTTTTAACGTACATAATGATTAAAGATGTTCAATAAACGACAGTTCTGATGTTTTTGATCATTGAGTGGGAGCTCGTCCCCACTATATAATGTGAACTATAATAAACAACACGTTGTTCATTATTATAACCCATCTGTAAGGAGGAGCAAACGATGTTTAAGAACAAATTAGTACTTCTGTCGCCCATCATCGCATTGGCCATCGTCTTCATTTTTTCATTAACATTATTCCCATCTGTACAACCACAGCCGAAGAATTTACCGATTGCGATCGTCAATCAAGACCAAGGTACGGAAATTACTGATCAGACGAAACTCAATGTTGGCAGCAGCATGGTCGAAATGGTCAAAAAACAATCAAAGACCACACAGGGCGAAGACCCGGCAATCAAATGGGTGGAAGTCGATTCAGTCAAAGCCGTCCAACAGGGATTGGATGATCAACAATATTACGCTGCACTGGTCATTCCGGAAGATTTTAGCGCCAAGCAAGCGTCACTTCGAACCGCAACGCCATCTTCTTCCGATATTCAACTATACATCAATCAGGGAATGAACCCAGCAGCAGCCAATATGGCGGGACAAATGTTGAATGGAATCGTCGATCAGATGAACAATACAGTCCGGGCACAGCTATTGGAGGGCTTCAAAGCTAGTGGGACCATGCTTACACCTGAACAGGCATCTCTCATCTCATCCCCGATCAACAAAAACGTTATATACGTCAATGAAATCGGAACGAACAGTGCGAATGGGAATGCCCCTGTTACCTTATTTCAGCCACTATGGATTGCCAGCATGGCAAGTGCAGCCATCCTTACAATCGCAATAAGTAAAGTACCGGTCACAAGGAGAAGAGAGAAAGTCCTTACAAAAGCAGGGCAAATCGGGGTAGGTGCCGTCGTAACATTTGTCATTGGTTTCGGTTTAACATCGATTGTAAACTGGATGGTCGGCTTATCGATTCCTCATTTCTTCGATACGGCCATGTTTCTGTGGCTGACATCATTCTGTTTTTTCCTCATGATTTCGGCCGTTCTCTCGGTACTAGGGATCCGAGGGATTGCCGTCTTTGCCCTGCTGTTGTTCTTCGGTGCCCCATTACTCGCAATGGCACCGGAAATGCTATCGTCATTTTATAGGGAGTGGGTCTATTCATGGCTGCCGATGCGATTCATGGTGGAAGGGCTTAGGAAACTGTTCTTCTTCGGGGAAGGACTGTCTTGGGAAATCCTATCGAATCTCGTGTGGATCGGTGCCGTAAGTGTGACTGTCATCCTCGCTACGGGACTCAAACGGAAGCAGGATAATGAGGTTAAAAACAAAGGGTCGGTCATAGCAGAGGAAGTTTAGAGAACAAGAACAGAGCAGTGGGATATCTTCCACTGCTTTTTATGTTGATCGAAACATCTGTTGATTATCCGTGATAATTAGAAAATATAGGAAGAATGATAGGAAAATATGGTATGATAAGTGAAGAAATCCTATCATTGTTCAGAGCATCCAGATATCACTATTTCAGGAGGATCGATTCGTTTGAAGAACTTATTGATTTTATTACTTGCAGTTTGGTTTTTAACCGGTTGCAATGAACAGAATCTTAAAGATGGAGATGAGCAGATAACTGAAGCGATGGATGCGGCTATTTCCGACTATATTCTTGAAAAAAATGAGGATGCATTTGCTCCGACTGAAAAGCAATTTGAAGTACATAGGGTATATGGTACGAGTGAAACTCAAGGGACCATCAGCGTTTACATGTGGTCTTATTATGGTGGTTTTAACAGAGCAACCGGTACGGAAACCCAATCAGGGCATTCAATGCCTCTTGTCATTCGAATGAGTAAAAACAACGACGAATATTCGGTCATCGAATACATTGAACCGGAAGACGGCAGCCGGTATCAGCCTTCTCTGAAGAAAATGTTTCCCAGACGATACTTGAAATTTGCAGAGAGAGATGCTGGGAATTTAGGAGAATTACAAAAGGAAATGGACAAAAAAGTGAAGAGATGGTTGGAAAGTCAGGCTTAGGGGTTTATACGCCCCTAAGCCTGTTTTTTTATGGAAGATACCCCTTGCTCAATCAGGTCAGATTTGAAATAATTGGAAGTGAATGGTTTTTCGTCATTACATACAAGGAAGTGAATACAATGAAGAAGCATACAGCTGTTGCTGTGTTGGCCGTCTTTTTCCTAGGGGCATGCGCAAAAGAACCTGTGGCTGAACCGGATGTATCTGTTTCAAGCAATGGAGGGGAAACGGAGATGGCTGACCATAAGGAAGATGATGATGGGGTACAGCACAATCAAGATGAAGAAGCGGACGTCTCAGCCTACGTGGAAATGAAGGACTACTTGAACCAACATTATGCCATCGAGCATACTCACTATGAAGTGAAGGAATGGATGAACAAGCAAACCGAGAGGACCGAATATACCGTTAAGATCCTTCCGGATACAAAAACATATGGAAAAGAAATCAATGAAATCTTGAAAAGCGGTTCGAAGGTTTCCCCTGATGAAGATGAAAGAACACATGAAATGTTCGAAAAGGCCGAATTAATAATGAATGAATTGACAGACAAGGAGCGTCATATCGATTCCGTCAGTTGGGTATCGTACGATGGAGAATTCACCGTGGTACTGAGACAAGACTATGAAAATAGCGATCTCAAAGCAGGGAAGAGCAAACATGAAAACACCCTTTCACCCTTTACGGCCAAACAGATTGAATACGCCCGCGTTTGGAGGCAGCTTGGCCCGAATCAGGACATCGACGGCTTGTATGTGCGCCACATTCCGGCCGGAACCGCGCTCGACACCAAGAATGGCAGCAGGACTGTCTATCCAGAAGATGTGATCCAATTATCGGGATCCCGCCTGGTAGATGGCTCCGTCACCTATAGCGGGAACGGCGACGGCAGTATTAACATATACAACGTTCCGTTGAGATGGTACGGTGGATCGCCACCACCAGAGGATATCGACAAAGACAAAGTCGAGGAGGAAATGGAAGAGTTATTGGAGAACATTGAGCTCGTTTACATCAAACGGGGGGATGATGAAGAAATCGCTCAGTTGATTGGATTGATTGAGGAGTAAGGAGTGATGTTTCATTTTAAAAATGAATCTAACAATCTTCCTGATCATGGTAGCCATGATGGGGTGTTCAACCAATGAAGTGCCCCAAACACCTGACGATCAATTACTCGTAGAGGACTGGAACCAGTTAAAAGAAGAACGAAAAACGGAAATCATTAAAAAAGTATATGAGCAGGAACGAATCGTTCAGAGTGAAGAAAACTTTCAAGAAAGGAAAGGCTTCTTGATTGCCTTATTTGACAAAGCCTTTACCATCACTCCAGATCAAGAGGAAAACTTGCTTGAAGCGATGAAAGAATTTATTCATGACAGGAACATAACAAAGGGGGAATGATCTTGAGTAATGCTGTATTTATCGCGATATTCTCTACGTTTATGGGTGGACTGACTTGTTTGCTTGTTGTGCTGAGGAAACGAAATAGGAAGAAGGGGTAAAATGAGATCTAGTTTGGGGCGTATAAGTATGAAGACAAGTAGGGTGTGTAATAAACAAATGATTTATGTCCCTTGATCACTATATTGATGCATTGGTATAAATTGATTGTAAAATTCGAAACTACCGAAACGGACATATTAAGAATGGAGATGACAAAATGACAAACGATTTCTATTGTGATGAAGTACTAAGTGGCAACACAGAAGTAAATAAAGTACTTGAAACAGATAACGTATTGGCTTATCACCATACACGTCCATTCTATCCTGTACATATTGTAGCGATACCGAAAAAACATATTCCCTCATTAATTGCACTCAAGGACCATGACAATGAGCTGCTGCTAGAATTATTAGGCGTGATCAGGAAAATAGCCGCCATGGTTACCGAAGAGCACGGTGCATGCCGTGTGATTACAAACATTGGGGAGTATCAAGATTCGAAGCATTTGCATTGGCATATCGTTTCTGGGAAGCCGTTTGGATGAAATAAACACCAAAACGAAAGTGAGGTGACACCATGACCATAAAAGGACTTAATCATTTCCTGTTTTCTGTCTCTGATCTGGAGGAATCGATCTCATTTTATAAAGACGTGTTTGAGGCGACATTATTAGTGAAGGGCAGGAAAACGGCTTACCTTGATGTTAACGGAATGTGGTTTGCCTTGAATGAGGAGAAGGAAATCCCACGTAACGAAATCCATCAATCTTACACCCATGTTGCTTTTTCCATCGACGATTTTGATCAAATGCACGACAAGCTAACAAAATTAAATGTGCATATCCTGCCAGGTCGCCCGAGAGATGAGAGAGATAAAAAGTCCATTTATTTTACCGACCCCGATGGCCACAAATTCGAATTCCATACAGGTACTCTTCAAGATCGTTTGGAGTATTATCGGCAAGAGAAAACGCATATGGAGTTTTTTGAGTAAGCTTGTAAAACGTTCTACCAAATTCAATTATTAGTAAATACATAAATAGTGGAGAGATTTATGAAAACATGTGAAATAAACCAAATTACAAACCTCTTCGATGTAGATTTATCCCAGCTACTGAAAGAAAGCAAACAAGAAGGTTTCCGCTTCATCGAACGATTGGTTGATGACTACGAAAGCGCCGTCAACACGTTCAGCCTTCCTGGTGAATGTCTATTCGGAATATTTCATGAAGAAGATAAGCTGGTTGCAATCGGCGGATTGAATACAGACCCGTATTCAGAAGAAGACAATGTAGGCAGACTGAGAAGGTTTTATGTTAGTAGAGAGTTTCGTCGATCTGGTTTAGGTAGACTTTTGGTGAGAAGGATCTTAAAGGAAGCTGAAAAGCACTATTGAATACTTGTTCTCCATACAGACACAGAACAGGGAAGTCGCTTCTATAAGTCGATTGGATTTACGGAGGACCTTGATCATCCTCATTCCACACATGTTATGGTGCTATAACCAATGCATGGGAAATAGGGGACTCTAGTAGCGTGGATACCGAATGTGGGATATGATGGGGGAAGTACGTGCATGTTCTTAGTTCCCATTCAAACACTTTCTGTAAATGGGGAATATTTTCAGCCAAAATTGTGACATAGGGGAAATCAACCATGACGATTCAAAAACTTAAAAGCATCCTATTCATGATCATCGGGTTCATCGCGCTCCTCTTCGGAATAGCCGGGACTGTATTGCCTGTCTTACCGGGCGGTCCATTCTATTTGCTCTCTGCCTACTGCTTCGCTAAAAGCTCAAAGCGGATCGATGCCTGGTTCAAGAACACGACTATATACAATAAATATGTTGTCACTTTCCTTGAAAAGAAAGGCATGACCAAAAAGGAGAAAATCAGGATCAACGTAACAGCTGATTTCTTCATTCTGTTATCCGTGCTTTATGTTGATATTCTTTTCGTACGAATTATCCTCATCTTACTTGCACTTTATAAACATTACTACTTTATTAGAAAAATAGAGACCCTTCCTTCTGAGTCGGAATTGAAAGGGAAAGGGTAATACTGAAAACCCCGCAAAGTGGCATGCGGGGGTTTTTTTATAAAGATAGAAGTGTGTGAAATTAGAATGATTCTAATAAGAGCATATATTGGGAAATTGGAGCATAAATCCTGAGAATGGAGCATAAATTTCAAAATTGGAGCATATTTTCTCAGTTAGGAGCATAAACCTCTAAATTGGAGCATAAATTCATTGTCGGTCCTCTCCAAACGTGATAAGACACTCATTTCAACATGAAAAAACCACGTTACGAACCCTTCGAACCTCCAAGTCTACTATTTTCATTAAAAAATCGGATCCCCTATTCAATTTCCAAACAAAAAACCAATAGAATGGAATTTTTTGTTACAATAGACAAATAGATGTAACCTCATCCTCCCCAAAGCGACTAATACAGTAAAAGTGGAGGTGGTTATACATGAAAAAAATGCTGATCGCGGCCGCGCTATTACTTAATCTAACTGCATGCTCAAGCCAACCGCAAGAAGCAAACATTCAAAAAAGCGTTAAACGTAATAACTTGAAAGAGTCAGTGTGGAACCAATTAACGGGAGCAGACAAAGAGCGGATCCATGGAACGTGGGAAAGTGCGAACATACATAAAGTATTCTTAAAAGAATGCTTGCCTTTACATTGGAAGGGAAGACACACCCCTATGCCGGTAAAGAAGTTTATGCCGTTGATTTCCCAACGCGAAGTGGCAACATGATCGTGTACGCAGACCCGTTTACATATGACTATATCGGACAAGGGGTAACGGACTAATCACAGGTTCCCAAAGTCAAAGAGGAGAGAAAACAGATGTACTTTATCGGAATCGTACCGCCACAAAGAGAATTGGACCACATTGAGCAGTTCCAAAGCAGATGGATCCCCCGATCAGGGGTCGAACCCCATATCACCTTGAAAGCGCAAGGGGGACTAGCATCGGATTTGGCGTGGCTCGACAAGATAAAAAAGGTGTGCAGTGATTTCAAGCCATTCAGATTGTCACTGGATAAGCCGAAATACTTCGGGGATAACATCTTGTATTTGAGCGTCAATTCGGCTGATATTCATCAATTGCATCAGAAAATCGTGCAAGCAGTGGCACCGTCAGAAGACTCCATACAACAGTATTTTGAACTTGACGCTTTCGTGCCTCACTTGACTCTCGGTAAAGAAGCGTATGGCGGGAGCATTTCTTCTGGTCTGACAAAATCTGAACTGAGAGAAATGGAGAAGGCTGCTGAAGTAGAATTAACGCCATATCCGGAGTTTGATGTGAATTTTATTAGAGTGTATGAATTGAACATTGAAGAGCAGAGGTACATTAAGTATTTGGACATTTTCTTAGGGGAATGACGAAATAGAATGATAGATATCACAAATTAAAAACTCTACCGAATAAGGTTAACTACTTACTAATTAAGCTTAGAGAAAACTCCCTCTAAGCTTTTTATTTTTATCATACACATCATACAAACCCCCATTTGAAATCTTTTCCACCAATTCTGGATATATATGTTAAGATGAAGGTGCTAATAAAGATACCGAGGTGCTCCAGTGAACAATTCATTCATAAGGGGAACGTTCTTCCTAACCGCAGCGACCCTGATTTCGAAAGTACTAGGCTTCATCTATATCATACCGTTTACTGCTCTGGTCGGGACAAAAGGGTACATCTTATATAAATATGCTTACAGCCCTTATACCATTTTGTTGAGCATTTCCACGATTGGTCTTCCGCTTGCAGTATCAAAGGTCGTGTCGAAATATAATGAACTAGGAAACTATCGGTTGGGGTTGACTCTATTACGATATGGGATGTATTTGATGATTGGAAGCGGCATCCTTTCATTCCTAGCATTGTATTCATTTGCTCCACTCCTGGCAGGGTTCGTTATTGACCCGAATGATCCAACAGGAAATTCACGAGAGGATGTACAGTTTGTAATACGGCTTGTCAGTTTTGCCTTGTTGATCATCCCGGCGATGAGTATCTTTCGGGGATACTTCCAGGGAAGTCAATCGATGGGACCATCCGCAATGAGCACGGTAGTCGAGCAGGTCGTAAGGATTCTTTTCATCCTGGTAGGTGTATATGTCGCCATTCACATACTGCACAGCACGCTTAGAGATGCCGTCGGGCTTGCGGTGTTTGCTGCATTTGTGGGTGGGATTGCTGGGTTTGCTGTTTTGTTGATCGTCTTTTATAAACGGAGGAATTTAATCAGGCAGCAAAGGGATCGAAGCCCGAATAATGAAGATCTCCATGTCCGCTCAATGTTCAAAGAGCTGATCGGGTATGCCATTCCGTTTGTGCTGGCGGGCTTGGCCATCCCGATTTATCAGAATATCGATACGTTCACGATCAATCGGACCTTTCAATCGATCGGTTATCGGTTGGCCGATGCAGAAAATGTCAATTCAGTCATTGGTCTTGCTCAAATTCTCGTCATGGTTCCCGTCTCATTGGCTACGGCCTTTGGGATGTCCCTGATTCCGGGTATCACATCCGCCTACACAAGCGGCCGAATGAAGGATGTCCATACAAAGATCACCCAGACAATTATCCTTTTGATGTTCTTTACCTTACCGGCAGCTTTAGGTTTGTGTGTCCTGGGAAAACAGGTTTACACGGTTGTATTCGGACTGGGAAATAGTCCTGCATTAGGGGGCAAAATCCTCCAATGGTATTCACTGGCCGCCGTTGTCTTTGCGCTTTTTACCGTTACGGCTGCCATCCTCCAAGGGATCAATAGGCAAAGGAAACTGATCGTCGGTCTTACTCTTGGCGTTCTTTTGAAAATTGTTTTGAATGTGGGATTGGCACCCTATTTTGAAGAAATCGGCCCGATTTTGGCTACATATGCCGGCTTCACGGTATCGATTTTATTTAACGTGATGGTGATCAAAAAGGCCATCCAATACAAACTGAGACAGTTATTCAAACCACTGAGTGAAATCGTCTTATTGGCTGCGCTGATGACTGTTGTTGTATGGATTGTGAGTTCACTATCCGGAAATTGGCTGCCGGATTCGTTAAGCATGTATTCACGTTCACTAGTGATAACGATCCAATCCGTCTTCACGGGGGCTGTCTTATACTTAGGGATTGGAATGAGGCTACGTGTGGGGAAGGAAATGCTGAAGATACGAAGAGGTAGTGATCAATAATTCATTCTTTCATTATTCAAAACCATAGAATTAAAAAGGGACAACCGAACGTCCTCTCAACCAACAGGAGTGATCCCGATGATAAGACTAGAATACTTTGAACGCTCAGATTTTAAGCAACTGATCGACTGGATTGATTCCGCTTCGTTTTTACTACAGTGGGGAGGTCCAGGGTTTGAATATCCATTGGACAGACGCCAGCTTCATCAGTACCTTGAAGGGACGAACCATGCTGGGGCCGAGAGGTTGGTATACAAAGTGATAGAGGAAGAGACCGGGAACACGATTGGTCACATCTCTCTGGGAATGATTGACCGTAAAAACCGGACGGCGAGAATCGGCAAGGTGCTGGTCGGCGATAAGGATACAAGAGGGCGGGGAATCGGAGGGAAAATAATCAAGGGAATTCTTCAAATCGCTTTTGAAGACCTTCACTTATACAGGGTCAACCTCGGGGTGTTCGATTTCAATGCATCAGCCATCGCCTGCTATGAGAAAGCAGGATTCACCAAAGAGCGATACCTGAAGGACGCCAGGAAACTGGGAGACGTGTATTGGAGTATGTGGGAAATGAGTGTGTTTGAAAGTGAGTGGAGGGGCAAAAATACCAACTTGTCTTAAAGAATAAAGTCTACTAGCCAATCCGAAATCTAGTTTCAAAAGGAGATGAGTTGATGATACGTTCCTTTAAAGAGGATGATATGACCGACGTTCGTGCACTCTTATCTAATGCAGGGTTAGGTGATCACCTCTTGGACACAATAATTAACTCCAAACAGTTTTTCGTATTCTACGACCAAGAAGGCATCAAGGGGATTTCCTACTATTCGATCGATGACGAGGGCGAAGAGAGCATTGCTCAGTTGAATGTAGTCGTTGATCCCAAGTACCGGTTAAAAGGGATTGGGACAATTCTATATAATGAGATGGAAGCTCTTTTGACAAGAGACGATCCTGACTTTGTAAGCGTATATCTTGAATCTGAACAGTCTATTATTTTTACTGAAAAAATGGGATTCGTACGTTGGTGGGGTTCTTCGGAATTAATCTTTACAGGAGGTCCGTTTCCCGATCCGAATATAGAGTTTATTAAATTTGAAGAACAGTATTTTGAAAAGTTCCTGTCAGTTGTTCAGGATTGCTATTATGACTTACATGTAAAAAATGATATTAAGCCTTATGTGGCAACGGAGCATATCGTGCGAAAGTACAAATTACATAATAAAGATCGTGTTTATTTGGTTGTTCATGAGGGGGAAATCATCGCATCTGTCACTACAGGAGATGGGGAAGTCGATAACCTGATGGTTGCGCCTTCGCACCAGGGAAAAGGTTATGGGCGTAAGGCTCTCCAATTCGCCCTGAACAAATTGCTTAAAGAAGGGTGTAAAGAAATTCGAATTTGCTATGTAGAGGGAAATGAAGATGCAGAAAAGCTGTATACTTCTGTAGGTTTTAAGCCATTGCATCACACTCATGTCTACCGTAAATTTTTGTAGCTTTGTTCCTTTCAAAAGGGCACTACACACATCTAAACCGCCCCAAGGAGTCTGAACCAATGAAATCATTCTACATCGCATCGAGTTTTTCAAATAAAGAAGCTGTCCGCTATGTCAGGGACCAGCTGACGCAAAAGGGCTTCGTTCATACATACGATTGGACGATCAATGAACGGGCTGCAACGATGGAAGAGTTGGAAAAGATCGGGCAGCAAGAGCGTAAGGCTGTCATGGAAGCGGATGTCGTCATCGTGCTTCTTCCGGCAGGAAAGGGGAGCCATATTGAATTTGGCATTGCTCTTGGGTTCGGGAAGACCATTTATCTCCACTCCCCAGATGAAAGAATAAATCAATTTGAAACGACAACGACCTTTTACCATGTACCGGAAGTCGTGAAATGCATAGGGTCCATCGATGAGTTGATTGAGAGCGTGGTTACCGGCACCAACTAAAAGGGAGTGAAACCAATGAACCCTGATCATCAAGAAAAAAAGCAAAAACTGAGAAAAGTGCAGGCACTTTATCGTAGCCGAAGGTATAAACACCGTGCACAACGTAGTCCTCGTGCATGGACAGTGGTGGTAGGCGTTTCGATGTTGATACTGTTTTTCTTTTTTATCATGAGTGTATTGTTTGACTTAGGTATAGAAGTACCAAGTTTTTTTGGAAGATAAGTAGGGTTGAATTTGATAGGGAGTGATGAAGAGATGAGTAGTTTTTCAAGTAACCATTTCACCCTAGAGAAAATCAGCGAGAATGTGTATGCAGCGATTGCGAAAGAGGGGAGCGGTTCAGTCGCAAATGCCGGTTTTGTTCAACTGGGGAACGCTGTCCTCGTGTTTGATACATTTAATACCCAACAGGCCTCGGAGGATTTGAAGCATGTGGCCGAAGCCGTGACAAACCTACCGGTGAAATGGGTTGTGAACAGTCATTGGCATGGGGATCACATCAGGGGGAACCAAACGTTTAAAGGCAGTACCATCATTTCAAGTGAGAACACTTTTACAACGATGCAGGAGAACCATCCTTCCAGAATAAAAAAGCAGAGAGACGACCTTCAAGGCTTAACGGATTATATTGAATCATTAAGCAAAAAGCAAGAAGGGGTGAATACGAACCAGATCACCTTTTTGCGCGAGATTGAGAAGTCATTACCAACATTGGAGCTTGTGCTGCCTAATCAAACATTTAAAGGCGAACTAAAATTCCACGGCACAAATTGTCATGCACGACTCTTCACACTGGGGGGAGGTCATTCTGTTTGTGATGCGATGATGTACATTCCGGAGGAGCGAGTACTATTCATGGGGGATCTACTATTCGTCGACTGCCATCCGACCATTCTTGAGGAATCGAACATTTATGACTGGCACGCTATACTCATACAGGTTGAAAATCTCGACATTGATACCGTCATCCCGGGGCATGGTTCGGTAGGGACAAAGGATGATCTGACAAAACTGATTCAATATTTTGAAGAAATTCTCGTCATAGCCAAACAAGACCGGGAGCTGGATGAATTGGTGATACCCCATGCTTATAAGGCATGGACTTCATCTGAATTCTTTTTAAAGAACATAAAAGTGCTCAGGGAATTTGAACGTTGATCGAGAAAGGAAGTCTGGAGAGCTATACATGGAGTGGAGAGCCATGTTAGCTTTTTTTTATACCCTATCATGCATTTTGACAAAAATTGAAAGGATATTGGCTAACAATGTCGAAGTTTTACAGTGATGATAAAAATATCCTGCATTTGTCCTAAAGGAGATTTTCCATGTTAGAGACCGTCCATCATTTAGTGCTGCATGTAGTATTTATTTTATTTACCGTTCTGCTTTCGCAAATGTTTACACGTGAAGCAGAGTACGATACGAAAACATTCAACGTGAATCTGTATGTGGTGAATCTTGTCGTTCTACTATCTACGATGATGTTCCCGTTAATATACGCAAGCGGATATGTGTATGATTTCAAGGTGATTCCCATCATCATCGCCTTTCTTTACGGCGGATTGGGAGTGGGGGTTGCTACTTTCGCCTCGATGCTCTTGATTGGTCTGTTCACCGACCATGTCTTTCTTCATCTCATCGTGAATTACACGATTTATTGTTTATTGTTGATCCCTGTTGCCAAATTGTATAGGCGATGTAAATGGCGAAATAAACTTCTATTGATTTCCCTTTTTTACCTGTTCATCCCTGTGACCAGGGGGATTTTTTTACTCGGGAAAAATGAAGTGGCTCAGCTCCCCTTCATGATTGGTTCGACCATGGTAATTTGGGTCACCCTGTTACTCGTCATCTATCTGATTGAAAATCAATTAGAACAGATCAGGACGAAGAGAGAGCTGATCAAAGCGGAGAAATTCAATGTCGTAAGTCAGCTGGCAGCTTCCGTTGCGCATGAAATCCGGAATCCGATGACGACAGTCCGGGGCTTCATGCAGCTTCTGCAAGGGGAAAGCTTATCAAAAGAACAGAAATCATTCATCCAGATTTCCATTGGAGAGCTCGATCGTGCCCAGGAAGTGATCAATCAATACCTCTCGCTTGCGAAGCCGCAAAGTGGGGAGTTTGAAGTGTTCAGTTTGACCGACACCATTCACGAGTCTGTCGATGTGATGGCAGGATATGCGGTCATGAACAGCATCAAAATCCAGACCGATGTTCAGAAGGATTTGAAGATCAAGGGGCTGAGCTTTGAAATCAAGCAGGTCTTGATCAATATTGTGAAAAATGCGATCGAAGCCATAAATGAAAACGGGGAAATCACCGTTTCTGCGACCGGGAACAAGGATGGCTCCATTATCGTCCGTATTAAGGATAATGGACCCGGTATTTCGGACCAACAGCTTAAAATGCTGGGCCGGCCGTATTATTCCACTAAAGAAAAAGGCACTGGACTCGGATTGACGGTTAGCTTTGAGATCATCAAACGGATGAAAGGTGAGATCAGGGTGGAAAGTCAATTGAATGAAGGCACGATGTTTACGATCGAGTTGCCGAAGCATTTATAGAGAGGGGACGACATATGAGAGAATTATTTACATATAATTGGACTGTCCGGCGGGAGTGGTTTGACTGGTGTTCTCACGTGCCCGATAAGGAATTGTTCCGTGAGAGGACGGGCGGCATGGGAAGCATATTCAGGAATTTGGTGCATGTCGCCGATTGTGAACAAATTTGGATCTCGCAGCTGAATGGTACACCGGAGCGGATCAAAGAAGTAGGTGGGATCCAAACGATGTCTGAACTCGTGAATTTTTCTGAAACAGTCCAAGCCGATACAATTGGATTCCTGGAATCGTTAGAAAATCCTCGGTTAGATGAACTGTTTCACTACAAAACAAGAAAAGGGACTGTGTATGAATTCACATATCGGAAAGTACTTCATCACATCATTACCCACGAAGTCCACCACATTGGCCAATTATCCGTCTGGGCGAGGGAAATGGGTGAAAGACCGGTTCCTTCTGATTTGTTGTTTAAATAAGAATCTTTTATCTGGATGCTCTTGGGAGTATCCTATTTTTAATTGGGATATTGGGGGATAACTTAATGCTAAACATTAAAACGGATAGGACCTTTGTCAAAATAGAACCGATCCACAAAGGGTGGTCGGAGGATAAGAAGTATTATATAGAAACAGACACGGGTGAGAAACTGCTGCTACGAGTAGCCGATCGGTCTCAGTATGAAAAGAAGAAGATTGAGTTTGACCTGATGAAAAGCTTGTCTCAACAGGGAATCCCTATGTCGAAGCCGATTGAAATGGGCTTTTGTAATAATGGTGAAAATGTATTCACCCTCTTTACTTGGTGCGAAGGGGAAGATGCCGCACTGGTGTTACCACAATTATCCGAAGCGGAGCAATATGAACTCGGTCTGAAATCAGGGAGGATCCTCCGTGACATCCACTCTACTCAAGCACCGGCTGACCAAGAAGAGTGGGAAGTACGGTTTAACCGTAAAGCAGATAGTAAAATCAAGAACTATCGTGAATGTGGCATAGAAATTGAAGGTGGGGAAGGCATCATTCAATACCTTGAAGAAAACAGGGGCCTTTTAAAAGGAAGGCCACAATCGATTCATCATGGCGATTATCATGTTGGCAATATGGTCATCTCTGAAAGTGGGACTCTTTCCGTCATCGATTTCAACCGGTATGATCACGGCGATCCGTGGGAAGAATTCAATCGGATTGTGTGGAGTGCAGGTGTAAGTCCACATTTTGCGAGCGGTCAGCTCGACGGGTATTTTGGCGGGAGGCCACCTGAAAAATTCTTTATGTTGTTGGCTTTTTATATTAGCAGCAACATGCTGTCATCCATTCCGTGGGCAATGTCGTATGGAGAAGAGGAAGTGAATGTGATGAAGCGCCAGGCGAAGGAAGTTCTGGGGTGGTATGATGGGATGAAGAATCCTGTTCCCTCTTGGTATGTGGAAGATTTCTATTATCAAACGATTGATGGCATTCCTTTTAAATTAAAATCTCCATATGACTTTTCGTTCATCAGGAATTATGGTGAAGTGTTCAAGGTTTTTGATGATCAGGATTCCGGGAATATTTGCTTTGGGGTGAAGAAAGGGGAAGAAAGACTTTTCATCAAATTTGCCGGAAGCAGGACCGTACGATTTGTGGGTGAGCCTGAGGAAGCGGTTGACAATCTCAAAGGTGCCGTTAAGGTTTATCGCGAATTGGCTCACGAACATTTGGTTCGATTGGTCGATGCAGATGAAGTCAACAGAGGGTTCGCTGCCATTTTTGAATGGACGGACGCTGAATGCATGGGAAGGATGTATCCTCTGTCGAGGGAACGATTCATGAAGTTGCCGGATGTGTCAAGACTTGAGGTGTTCAACGATATCCTTGCCTTCCATCAGTTCGTGATTGAGCAGGGCTATGTGGCCATCGACTTTTACGACAGTAGCATATTGTACGATTTTCATCTGGAGAAGACGTTGATTTGTGATATCGATCTCTACTCGAAAGCTCCCTATACAAATACGATGGGCCGGATGTGGGGCTCGTCCCGATTCATGTCTCCGGAAGAATTCACAAAGGGTGCACCAATCGATGAAATAACCAATGTGTACGTAATGGGAGCCACCGCCTTTGCACTGTTCGGAGGAGAAACAGATCGCTCATGTGAGAAGTGGCGAATGAGCGAAGGATTATATAAAGTAGCGTCCAAAGCAGTCAGTCAAAATAGAACTGAAAGATACCAATCGCTCTCAGCATTCGCATCCGCTTGGAACAAAGCCAAGAACTAAAGGTACGTCCCGCTGTTCGTTAACGCGTTAAAGTGCGGCGGGACGTACCTTGGAATTTTCCCAAGTTCGGATGGTTGACAAAGACTTGGAGTACAACATTGAATCAATGGTAGTCCCTTATAGGGGTATTCAATCGGGTGAAATGGAAGTATTTAAGAAAATTCGGTTGAAATGAATGGGGAAATAGAGGGTTTTTATAGTATTTAGAAGAAGATTCCATTCGTTTCTATAGACAGATTCAAGGAAACTTGGGACTTTTTTCTGAGTGACCAAACAGGGCTAAATTCCTTTATAATATGCATATAGAAAGAAGATTGTCACAATTCATTCTTCGTATTATGGAGGACCAATAATGGGACATTATGAGCTGTTGACAGGATTACTGATCAATCTCCTTGTCATATTAATCGTTATACTACTATTGAATTTTCATTTCCTCTCCAAAGGGAAAATACATAAGTTAGACAATAAATCGATACATACCTATTTCATCAGTGCATTTTTAATGATCATCAGTATGGGCTTGTCTGTACAAATTGAAGATGGATTTATTTATGACTTACGGTTCATCCCTTTTTTATTGGGTGGCGTCTACGGAGGAAATTCGGTATTACTGCTACTAGCCGCGACGATGATTGCCTTCCGGGCACCAATGCTTGGGATGGGACTGGTCGTAACCATTGTAATGGCGATTTTATGTACGATGCTCGTCTATTTCATGCGCCCTAAATTAAATCGTAAGCCTTGGAGATCAAGAGTCTATTGGTTTACTGCCTTATCATTCGTTTATTCTATATTCACTTTCGGAATACCCTCGTTGATTTTTAATTTTGAAAATATGCTTTCGTTTCTTATTTATTCCACGGTCCTAACGACGTCTACGTTCTTTGTATTCTATTTATATGAATTGATTCGAACCGTCTATCATCTTCAGATGGAGGCCATTAAATACGAGAAGATGCAGGTTGTCAGTCATTTGGCTGCGAGCATGAGCCATGAAGTGCGAAACCCGTTGACAACCGTAAAAGGTTTTCTTCAACTGATCAATGAGGACCCATCCAATTTCAGAGCCAATAGCGAGCTTTCGAAAGTGGCCGTCAGTGAAATCGACCGAGCCACGGAAGTCATCAATCAATACTTGAACTTTGCCAGGCCGCACCCTGAGCTTGAAGTGGAAGTGGAAATTCGGGATGAAATTCAACGGTCAAAGGAGATCATCACACCACTCGCCATCAAAAAGGGGATACATGTGGATGTGGACATCCCACATTTCCATTGTATTAAGGGAGACCCGAACAAGTTGCAGCAGGTACTGATCAACATTATGAAAAACGGGTTGGAAGCGATGGAAAAGGGAGGTACTTTACAGGTTACAAGCTACATAGAAGAGAAGAAGGTGAAGGTTGTCGTCACCGATTCGGGAATCGGCATGACAAAAGAACAGCTCGTGCGACTCGGAGAACCCTACTTCTCCCTGAAAGGAAAACACGGAACAGGACTCGGGATGATGACCGTCTTCCAAATCGTTCAAGGAATGAAAGGCAGCATCCACGTCCAAAGCAAACCAAACAAAGGAACCTCCGTCATCCTAACCTTCCCAATCTATCAAGAAGGTACGTCCCTCACTGCAGTAGCGCGTTAATGCGGAGAGGGACGTACCTTTAATGGGTATATGGGACTGTTTTTATTTGTTTGAAAGGAATTGGATTAGAAGTGTAGTAATCTATTAATATGGAGAGAGTGTTCCATGTTATTTTTTTACCCTTTTGAGAAAGCGTTTTCTTTTTAGGGGGTGAACGAGTTAACATGGGATTTTTTTCGACGCATCTTCGAAACCGGTTTCGAAGATATGCGAGTGCTCCAAAGGTTGGAAGACCTGAATTGGAGGATACTCAATTGGATCGTTGAATCTTTTTTTGCACTGTTTCGAAACCGGTTTCGAAATCATTCGAATATCGATGTGATGAAGGGAACCACCCTTCTTTACATATACAAACAAAGGAGGAAACAAAGAAATGAGAAACAAAGCGGTGATGGTGATGGTTGTGTTGATGCTGGCATTGTCTGTTGTCCTGCCAGCCGGGGCGAAGGGGCCGGATGATGGGAATGCAGAGTTGCTGAAGCGATGGGAGGAAAGAGGGATCTTTGATCGTTTAGAGAAGATGAAAAAGAATCCCAATGCAGCGTTGTCAAAGGTTGAATTTTCTGGTCTTATCCATACTTTGATTGGTTACGGAAATGAAGAAATGACGTGGAAACCTGCGGATGTTGTGAAGCAAGCGAAGGAAATTGGGTATTGGGACGAGGTGTACGGTGAAGGCGCTGAAGATGGTGTGGCCGTGACAAAAGAAGAAGCCGTTTCTACACTTCAATACGTTTTTCCTGGAAGTACTATTTCGGTTGATGATGGGGCTGAACCCCTTAAACTCGCCGATGCCTTCCGTCTATTCAATGAAAGGGCAGAAGGATACTTCAATAATGCAGGGGAGTATACCGGTGAGGATATAGAAGGAAATGCACTCATCAGTCATGGCGGAGTGATGCTAAAGGATATAAAGATCAATGGAGATCTTTATATAACGGGCGGAGCTGTCGGAGAAACAGTTACACTGGACACCGTTACGGTCAGTGGTAAAGTTTTCGTAGCGGATGAGGTGCAGAACGACGTACATTCGGTAAATTCAACCCTTGGACAGGTTGCAGTCTATGGGGTTGGGACAACTGAATCTGATTGGTCACTTGTATGGTCAGATGAGTTCATCAACAATGTGGTAGACCCAGAGAAATGGACATATGATATCGGGAACTGGATCGTGGATGAAGAAGGTAATGGGATTTCTCCTGGATGGGGGAATAACGAGCTTGAATATTATACGGATTCTTCAAAGAATTCATTCATAAGAGACGGGAAGCTCGTCATAAAAGCGAAGAAGGAAAGAAGAGCGATTACGGATCAATACGGTTCATATAACTACTCTTCGGCCAAATTGAAGACAAAGGGATTATTTTCAAAAAAATACGGTAAGTTTGAAGCACGTATGAAACTGCCTGAAGGTCAGGGTCTCTGGCCAGCCTTCTGGATGATGCCAGAGGACAGTGTTTATGGAAATTGGCCGACCTCAGGGGAAATCGACATCATGGAAAATGCGGGTCGAGATACAGGTACTATCGGCGGAACGGTTCATTACGGGGAAGAGTACCCAAATAATACGTATACGGGTGCAGAGTATCATTTTCCGGAAGGACAGGATACAACTGGCTTTCATACGTACGGAATTGAATGGGAACCAGGTGAGATCCGCTGGTATGTAGATGGTGAACTTTATCAGACGCTGAATGACTGGTTTACAAAAGGCACAAATCAGGCCGATAAATATGCCTTTCCTGCACCATTCGACCAAGAATTCTACATCATCTTGAACCTCGCAGTCGGAGGATGGTATGGCGGTGATCCAGACAGGACAACACCATTCCCGGGCGAAATGGAAGTGGATTATGTGCGAGTTTATGAGCTCACGGGAAGGGACTATATGGATCCTGTTGAACCTGCACAAGTCAAAGAGGAACTTCCTGAAGGTGCGAAGTTCCCGCAAGCGGATGGGAATTATATTTATGATCAAGCTTACTCGGAACCATTCACCGTTGTGGATGCACCCGAAGATGTATTGGATCCTCTATACTGGAACTTTGTGACACTTCCTGACTTTGGAGGAAGCGGTACGATGACGAAGGAAGTGATTGATGGAGTTCCTTATGCGAAAACAACCGTGACGAATCCAGGTAATGCATTATGGGCTTTACAGCAAATCCAGAATGTGTCGATAGCTAAAGGCGGTACCTATAAAGTGAGCTTTGATGCCAAATCGAATATCGATCGTACGATCATGTCGAAGGTCTCTGGTGGAGCTGAAAGAGGATACGCCAACTATTCGGGTGAGCAGACAATGCAATTGACAAGCACAGTCCAAACATATGAATACACATTCACCCACCGCCAAGATACGGATATAGCGGCAAGGCTAGAGATCAATATGGGAGCAAAAGGTAATGCGCCCGTATGGATCGGCAATGTCCGAGTGGAAGAAGTGGAACCCATCGATCCCGAAGGAACTTCGAAAACTCCTCTAGGGGACGGTAATCATGTTTACAATGGAACCTTTGATCAAGGGGATATGACCCGCTTGAAGTATTGGGATGTGGCTGTGAATGCCCCGGCAGAAGCAACTGCCGAGGTTTCGGAAGAAGATCGTGAGCTGCATGTGGCAATAACAAATGGCGGTGCGAACGCTAATGATGTTCATTTGAAGCAAGGTGGTTTGATGCTTGTGGACGGTGCATCATATGAGCTGACGTTTGATGGGCGTGCATCAAACGAACGCCCGATTGAAATTGATATCCTAAGTGAAGACGGGACAGTCAGTTATTCTGATGAAGTAACTGTCAATCTGGATGGAGAAATGACGAACCATAAAGTGAGCTTCAAGATGCTTGAAGGGCAAAGCGATGACTTCGGGCAGCTCGTGTTCAAGCTTGGTGGAACGAACGGGGATGTGGTTCTTGATAATGTGAGACTGATGAAGACGTCGCTTGATGTTGAGGTGGAGCCGTTAATAAATGGAGATTTTACTTTGGGGTTAGATTTATGGAGTTCGTATATTCATTTTGATGCTAATGCCAGTGTTACTGGAGAAAACGAGCAGATGAATGTCCACATCATTAACGCTGGTAATGAAGCGTGGAGCGTTCTCGCAGAACAGGCAAATATGAAACTTGGTCAAGGACTGACCTATGAACTTTCTTTCGACGCAAAGTCGACTGTTGCACGAAACATTGAAGTGACTCTTGAGAATACGGGCTATTTTCGCTACTTCAATAAGGTCTTCGCAGTCGATGATGTCATGAAAAACTATTCATATGAGTTTCAGATGGAAGCAAATGACATCGTGTCTTTGAAATTCCTAATGGGACAATTTGCCGGCGTACATGATATCACCATCGACAACGTCGTCCTCCGAGTGAAGGATGTAGGCGTTTCAAATTAAGTTTGGCAAGGGGACCGCAACGTTAACTCGTGCGGTCCTTTTTAATCTAAGGTGAATTGGGTTCACTAATAAACCGCAAAAATTGAAAATAAAAGTCTTGAATCGATTACATCTTTAATTATTTGGTAATAAGGTCAAGCCGCGGAAGAGTTTTCGATAATAAATCTATTGATTTCAATAATAAACTCGTTGATTTCGATAATAAAATACCTTTTTTCGCTAATAAATGTCTTGAACCCAGTTTGTGGACTATATAAGATAGACGATATTGGAGTAAATTCAGCCGACGGTACTGTCCTCCTACGAACTATCCTTCTTCAGAAAAGAAAAAACACGCATTTCATTAACTTTTACACACTAAAATAGGATATTTTAACTCAAAACGGACACCCCAAAAACAAAGCCCTCACTTTAATGCACTAGCGTACTGCGGGACGTACCTTTAAATTGTATTGCAGGACAATCTCATCCAAACCAATTATAATGTAGTTACTATTACATAAGAGGGGACCAACATCATGACCTGGAATTTAAAACGCTTTGACGAATTATCTACAATCGAGCTTTACAGCATATTGAAGGAGCGGACCGATGTCTTTGTTGTTGAACAGGAATGTCCTTATCCTGAAATTGATGGAAAGGATCTTAAATCGTATCATCTTTATAAAGAAGAAAACGGTGAAGTGGTTGCGTATTCAAGGCTGTTGCCTCCCGGTGTATCTTATGAAGAGGCATCAATAGGCAGGATTCTTGTGAAGCGTTCGCATCGCGGAAAAGGTATCGCAACCGAACTGTTACGAAGAAGCTTAGCTTTTATCCACGATGAAATGGGGGAAAGCACTGTAAAAATTCAGGCTCAGGAATATTTAAGGGATTTTTATGGTTCCTTCGGTTTTCAAGCAGTGACCGAAACCTATCTGGATGATGGCATCCCGCACATCGATATGGTGCTAGAAAAAAGCTCTGTTGATCCAGTTAAATGACCAACTAATTCTACGCAACAAAAAAGGCTTCAAGGAACGTCCTTCAAAGCCTTTCTAAATCAAACCATTATGGGGTATTCCACAAGAACGTCGTCACGAAAAATGGAACGATGACAGTCAACACAACAAAGGTACCATTTCCAAACAAACCAATTTTCTTATGAATGCCACTTTCTGAAAACAAGGCAATCACCAATCCTACAACCGAACAGATAACGCCGGCTAAAAGGAATTTGTCCATACCGAACAGCATGATGAGGTACGAAGCTGCAGCCAATAAGAAAAGTACAAATGAAATAAGACTCAGATTTTTCTTCATTTCAATCCCCCTTCATAGAATAGACGAAATGAACGGGATAAAAGTTTTAAGTTAAAAACGCACTGAAAAATTTTTCAGTGCGTTTTGCTTCTATATTTAATTGTCCTTATTTGTCCAAGAAGAAAAGCAATGACCGCAACGGGTTCTTGAATGTTTTCGGATCGGCTTCATAATCTCTCACGGCGCTGATGCACTCGGTCACTTCGCCGAATCCAATGAAGTTCATCTTCATGTCGCGGGAAAGATTCCGCGCGTATTCCCATTCACCCCATTTTTCAAACTGGCTGACCTGGAACTCGTGAGCTTGCAGAAAGGCTCTTACCTTGAAGGTATTGTCCTCACCATGATCCTTGGAGAATTCTTCTACCTTCCCGAATTTATTCAAGATAAAGTCGATTTCCTCTTGAAGTTTGTCCGGTTTCCCCTTATATTCCTCGGATAAATTCATTTCTACTTTAATACTAATATTCATTTTTCCCATTTGAAAACCTCCTAAGATGGGATCTACCTGTATATACGGGCTTGCCCCCGTAAAAGTTTCATATCTATATATTTTAGTGTAACATAGCCGATTTTTCCCATGTATGTAGGTCGGGCAATGAGAACATGACTGCAGACCAAGTAATAACGGAGCCATTCAAATAGGTGTTGACACATCCAACTGTAAATAATATAATTACAGTACAAAAGGTTACCGCATTTATAACAGGAACCTTTTTCTTTGAAACTAACTGTAAAAATAATTGTTACATTTAATGCATTGCAGCATATCATAACCATATAAATGGCGAGAGCCTTAAAGGAGTGAATGTAATGGTAACATTATACCTAACACCAAGTTGTCATTCTTGCCGGAAGGCCAGGGCGTGGCTTGAAGAACATGGGATTGAATATACAGAGCGCAATATATTGCAAGAGCCTCTCACGGTTGACGAAATCAAATCGATCCTGCGCCTGACGGAAGACGGCACAGAAGAGATTATTTCAAAAAATTCAAATACGTACAAAGAGCTGGACGTTGATATCGACTCACTTCCTCTCAAACAACTGTATCAGCTCATCATGGATAACCCGAAAATGCTCCGCAGACCGATCTTGCTTGATGAAAAGAGGATTCAGGTCGGATACAATGATGAAGAAATTCGAAGCTTCCTTCCGCGGAAACTTCGCACGTTCTCTTATCAGGAATTGATGAAAGAGGCTAACTAGGGAGGGTTCGCTGACTTGACTAGGTAATCTGTAACGTTTACGATTACAGTGCAGACAGAAAGTAGGTGGAAGTCCATGAATAGTGATTTTACGTTGGCCATTCACAGTTTGACATACCTTGCCTTGCAGCTCGATCGGATCTCAAAAAGTGATATGATTGCCGAAAGCGCAGGGGTGCACGCCGTCCGCATCCGGAAAGTCCTGAGTCTATTGAAGAAACATGGCATCATTAAATCGAAGGAAGGGACCGGAGGAGGATTCATCTTAGCGAAGGACTTAAGCGAAGTGAATCTCTTCGACATTTACATGCTGACATCGGAAGGCGCATTGCAGCCAAAGTGTCCAGAATCGAATGAAGCATGTGTAGTTGGTGCGAATATGCGGAATGTCCTGTTCAAGATCTTCCTTGGTGCCGAAGAGCATCTTGGGGAATATCTGAAACAATACACCATTCAAGATATCGTTGATCTGATTTCAAAAGAAAACTAACAAGGAAGGCTTTACTCCTTCCATCCAATATAAATGTAATAAAAAATATTTCAGTTTGAAAGTTGGTGGAACATTGAACACAATACTAACAACAGGTGATTGGATAAAAGGCACGACAACCGACGGAGAATTGATCATCGGCTACATCGAAGAAATCGACCTTGGAACCGCAAGCTTAAAAGCCAAAGTCATCACAAGTGATCACAAGGAAATTGAGGGCTACACCATTCCACTGCGAATCAAAGATGCAAAAAAACTGCCTCACACGAAAATTGCAAACAAAGAACAAATCCGTTTCTTGATTGATTTGGCCCTGGTTACTGGGGACGAAGAATGGTTCAAGGAACTTAGCGCAAAGCTTAATGCAATGAGAGAGCTAGTGAAGCAATAGATGATGACCTGATTCCCTATAAGGGGAGTCAGGTTTTTTTGTATGACCCTACCCAATTCCTCATCCATCAATCAAAAAAACGCCCACAAGTTCATACAAATGAAAAATATACGGTCCCACAGACATGTATAAAACAAGGTATACGCGCCCATATAATGTATGAACGAAGCAAAGACCTAATTTCAATCGAGGACCGTATTATACTTAATGAAACATCTTTGAAACCATTTATTTCCTTCGTTCGTATATACGTAAAGAAATGATCCATCATTTTAACTTTTAAAGAATATCATAACGGGCTGCACTTTAAAAAGGAGGGATTTACATGAACATATTTTTCATCATCCTCATCTTATTCCCTGCCATATCAATCATCATTGGAGCAGTAGGCAACATCCTCTTTAGAAATCTCTATATTGCGCCTGCATTTGTTTTCATCTCGTTCATGATTGCAACGTTTCTATTATTCAATGAAACGTTCTTAATATGGGTTTTCGTCTATACAATCGCCGCCATTTTGTCAGGGCTATTCGTGCATGTAATCATAAAATCCCGACATTAGGATTCATTTTTCTGATTTTTGAAAAATCAATTGAATATCACACTGGATTTTGAAATAATTGGGATATGATAGTCGGGCTTCACTTAACTACTAATACTGGAAACACCCTTCTGAAGGTAATGTCTTTGCTCAGTATCTTCATAATAGCCGTAGTCTCTATTTAAGGTTCTAAGAAAGACAAGTGACCAAATCATCCACCATTAAGAAAGAGATCATGAAGTACTCCGGCTATTCGTATAGCAAGGAACCATACTCTCCATTCTTTAATGAAATCCGGGAAGATTAGGCACGGTCTATCAAACTCCCTTTTGATCAGAAAGTGATGGAAACCAAGACATCGACACAGTGAAGTAATGGTGCGGACAGTTTAAACAAAAAACAGGAAAGAGGTGGCCACAAAATGAATGCAAACGAATCTCTCGTCTTAAAAGGCGTTATGGAATTGGAAGAGAAGAAATTAGTCGGATTTCGCGTGGTTTGTGAGGACGGTGCTGATTACAGTCAGGAAATACCGAAAGCATCACTGGCCCTTGCCAAGCGAAAAGGTGAAATCAATCACCTGGTGGAACCTGTGAAATTGATCGGCGCATTCAAGGCGAGCGATACGACAGAAGACGATGGATACTGGTCTTGCTTCGAGGTTACCGATTTTAAAGACATTCCAGAGGGGATGGTGGAGTTAACCGTTCCGCAGCAAGAATATGCGGTATTAGGATTCCGAGGTCATGCTTCCCGGATTTTTCAGGTTTATGAATATCTGCATGAGTGGATGGAGGGTAAAGGCTACTCTCGAAAAAAAGATCAGTGGACACTGGAGGTCTACTCCAAGTGGACGGAGTCTGAGGATCATGTGGAGTTGTGTGACCCGGTGGGACGGTAAGATCCAATGACAAAATATAATACTTCCGTCTTAATGAGCAAATTGAAAATTGTTCAGGGTCATCAATTTATTACTATAGAAGATACGAGCGGATTAACGCAGGAAGAAATGATGGTAGTAATCCCCCATTTACTGAATCAAGCATCCTTCGATTCTGTTCAAAACCTTACCATCTTGGTGCATGAAAAGTTCAATCATGGTGTTGAGCAACTGTTGAAAGATGGTGGCTTTTCGCTCCATGATGAAATGGTCATCGTGATGAAAGAACTGCATGATATGAAAGAGGTCGCTTCGACAAGATTTGATTTTAAAAACCTGGAACAAGTATCCACTCAAGAATTTACGAAAGTATGGGAAAAAGCGATGCAAGAATCATTGAATGCTTCTTCATCTTTGAATATTGATGAGCACATGCTAAGCGTCCAAAAGGAACTCGGGGATGGTTATCGAAAGTCTTGCCTCATTGCCTATGAAGACGGAATTCCAATAGGCATTGTGATGCCTCATATCGAACCTGGCACCGAACATGAGGGAAGGCTTTTCTACTTTGGCCTCATACCTGAAGAAAGGGGTAAGCTGAAAAGCACACCCCTTCATCAACAAGCACTGGAGTTGCTCAAAACAGATTTTAAAGCCAATTATTACATAGGACAGACAAGTCACAATAACCTCCCGATGCTGAAAACCTTTGAAAGGAACGGGTGTCGTATACTAGAGCGTAATAAGGTTTACAAAAGAAAACGGTAGAGCGAGTAGAGTTTTCATCAAAAAGCTCTACATTTTTGCATGAACATAATTAAACGGAGGAAGATTCATGATCATAAAGCAAAAGGAATACAGCATTCGTGGTTTGGCTTACAAGATCCGATCTGCAGTGACTCAAGATGCCAAAGCATTATCAGACGTTAGAGTCAAGATCGATGGCGAAACAGAAAACATGGATAGGGAACCTGGTGAAGCCTTTATGGATGAACGAGACTTCAAGAAATTGATAAAAGGTGATTCCGAGAGTCAAAAGAATTTGTTCCTCGTAGCGGAAGCCGGAGAAAGGATTGTAGGTTTCTCCCGATGCGAAGGAAATAATTTAGCAAGAAGCTCCCATAGAGTCGAGTTCGGTGTCGGGGTTTTAAAAGATTACTGGGGACACGCGATTGGAAGGAATCTATTGCATGAATCCATTCGATGGGCAGATTCTGAAAGCATAAGAAAAATCACATTGAGTGTACTGGAAACAAACGAAAAAGCGATTAACCTCTACAAGGACTTTGGTTTTGAGGTCGAGGGAATTCTGAAAGAGGACAAAAAACTATCTGATGGGGAGTATTATCATACAATTTTGATGGGGCGGATCAGCCAAGTAGATAGGTAATAAAGTTAGAAAAGCGCGAGATCTCAGGATTGCGCTTTTTTTTGTGTCATATGAATGACCCTGGTTTTTTATTGATTGCACATTATTTGCAAAATTGTTGGGGAAAACATGAAGAAATAACCCTCGTTTTGTGGAACATTCGTTGTGTCAAAACTCATTGAAGGATCAGCGAAGGCTGCCACGACGCATTTTAATCGTTTAACTTTATCGCTTTAAGAGGGTGAAAAAATGAAAGGAAGGATTTGATCACATGATGAATGGTGGAGGAATGAGCGGAGGTTTCTTCGGGACTGGCTTTATTTTTATCATTCTGATACTGGCCATTGTCGCAATCGGCTTCTGGATGATGAAAGGAAAGAATTCGGAACGGTCTCCAAACTTAACGCAACAGCAACACTCATTTGAACTATTAAAACAGCGTCTTGCAAGGGGCGAGATTTCAGAAGAAGAGTACGATCGTCTTAAACGTAAAATGAAGGATTAGTACATTACGTAGAATTAGAACCTGCATTAATAATTCATAAAAGCAGGGTAGAATGGAGAATCATTAAAAGAAGAGGGGATGTAGCCATGAATAGAAAAATAATTAGTTCCGTCATGATCGGAATATTACTTCTGTTTGGAGGGATGGTGTTTCTGCTATCACCGTGGCATCAAAGCGGTGAGGAGGGGTCTCTGGCCGGGTTGACAGACGGAAATAAAAGTATATTGGAAATTAAAGAACCAGGTAAAGGAAATCGTCCTGTAAAAACATTCACCTTGACTGCTCAAGATAAAAAGTGGGTCATCAATGATGGAAAAGAGGTGGCTGCGTGGACGTATAACGGCAAGGTACCAGGTGAAGCCTTACGTGTCACAGAGGGTGATGTTGTACGGGTGAAACTTAAGAATGATCTTAATGTGCCAATCACGATTCATTGGCACGGCGTCCTGCTACCAAACAAGATGGATGGCATACCAGGCGTGACCCAGAATGCCGTTGAACCCGGCGACACCTTCACCTATGAGTTCATCGCAAACGATGCAGGGACTTATTGGTATCATTCCCATCAACAGAGCTCCATCCAAGTGGACAAAGGGCTATACGGATCATTCGTAGTAGAAGAAAAGGAGAAGGAGTATGAGCGTGATGAAGTCTTCATCCTGGATGAGTGGGCAGTTGATCAGGAACGTGAGAATCTTTCTAATATGGGTGGCATGATGATGGGAGCAATGTCCGGGGACAGTGAAGCCGATACGAAACAAATGTATGACACCTTTACGGTAAATGGAAAGTCCGGCAATGCCATAAAGCCCATGATCATGCAAGCTGGAGAGAAAGCAAGATTGAGATTCATAAATGCAGGTTATCAGGTTCATCGATTGGTTTTTCCCGAAGGTTCGATGCGGATGCTTGAAGCTGATGCTGAAAAGGTTAAGTCGGAAGACACCAAATCTAACGTACTTGAAATTGCGCCTGGAGAAAGAATCGATGTTGAATTTACCAAGCCGGAGGAAGATGCTGTTGTGATTGGACATGAGCAAGGTGTGGATCATGCAGATGATATGGTCATACCGGTCATTTCAACTAATGATGGAAAAAATGGTCAACAGTTGGCGCATGCTACAGGAAACGCAGCTGTAAAAGGAACCTCGTATGGAAGTGAAAAACTGATCTTCAACAAAACACCAAATCCAGATGTTACCTATGATATGGATTTAAGCATGGGGATGGACATGGGAGAAGGCATGTCTTTCCAGATCAACAACAAAACGTTTCCAGATACCCCGCCTATAAAAGTGAAGGAAGGGGATATCGTCAAGGTGACCCTCAGAAATGAGGGAAGGATGAATCACCCTATGCATTTGCATGGCCACCGATTTCAAGTAAACGCTAAAGACGGAAAGAAGCTTAAACAGCCTGTTGTGAAGGATTTGGTACATGTCAAGCCCGGCGAGGAGTATGAAATTTATTTCAAAGCGGATAACCTGGGAGAGTGGTTATTCCATTGCCATGATAACAACCATGCAGCCAGAGGTATGGTCACAGTCGTTGATTACGAAGAAGTTTACTCCCCTTTCCAGCTGGGAGGGAAAGAAGATAACCATCCTAATTGAAGAAAACGCTCTGCCAGGGGCGTTTTTTATTTGGAAAATTTCCCTTGAGAAAACTAATCGCATTTGAAATAATTGGTAGTATCCTACAGAGAAGGGTATGGGAAAGCCTAATACTGGTTTCGTTTGGACTCTCCATATTTCTGGTGGCAATAAGGGTGGATGGGATTTTAAAATTTCTGATGTGAGAATATAGAAAACCGCCTTTCCCCTCTATTAAACGAGCATTGCGATCCCATGGCTCTCATAAGAAAAGATCGCAATGTCAGGTTCATTGATCTTTCAGGTCTTCAATTAACTTCCTCGTTTCAGCGATTTCTTTTTTCTGAGTTTTGATGATGCCATCCGCCAGGTTACTCACTCTTGAATCCTTTATTTGAGCCCGCTTACTCTTCAGGATCGCAATGGAATGGTGGGGGATCATCGCTTCAATATAATCAACATCATCAACCACAATCTGACTACATACTAAATATAAGGACAGAAAGAATACGACAAAGCTTCCTGCAGTGATCAACGTAAAGGAGACATCCACATGATTATCCGAAAATTAAAAAATGGAGAAGAACCTCCAATGGAATTATTGTTATTAGCGGATCCATCAAGAGAAATTGTCAATGAATACATCCGCAGAGGCGAATGTTATATTGCCGAAATCGAAGAGAACGTAGTGGGGGTATTTGTACTACTTCCAACAAGGCCAGGAACGATCGAGCTAGTGAATATCGCCGTAGCAGAACGTCTTCATGGCAGGGGAATCGGAAAACGACTGGTAAACGAAGCCATGACATATTCAAAACGGAAGGTCTATAAAACGATCGAAGTAGGTACAGGGAACGCAGGCATCGGGCAACTAGCACTCTATCAAAAATGCGGATTTAGGATCACCGGTGTCGACTTGGATTTCTTTACAAAGCATTACCCTGAAGACATTTATGAAAATGGCATCTGGTGCAGGGATATGATCCGCCTATCTCATGATTTATGACCTAGGGGAACCGGCTTCATGATTTGTGTTATGAGAGCACGAATTGTCCAAGTGATCAGCAGAATGAAAAGGTTGCTTTACGGTTTTAGAGAAGAATGAGGAGGATTGAAGAATGACGACCATCGGCTTGATTCGTCACGGCATAACGGAGTGGAATGTGTTAGGGAAGGCTCAAGGGTCAACGGATATTCCGTTGAATGAGACAGGAAGACAACAGGCGCTCGAAATGGGGGAGAGATTATTTCATGAAGAAAAATGGGATCTGATGATATCAAGTGATTTAATGAGGGCGAAAGAAACGGCAATGATTATTGGAAATAGAATCAATTTACCGATTCTTCACGTTGATGAGAGAATCAGAGAAATTTCATGTGGGGAAGTCGAGGGCACGACTGAAGAACAACACCTATCTCGATGGGGGCAAAATTGGCGGGAACTTGAGCTCGGCGGAGAACGCCCTCAGGAGGTATCGGAGCGGGGAGTGGACTTCTTGCATGATATTACCAAGACATACAGCGGAAAACGAATCCTCGTTGTCAGCCACGGTGCATGCATTGGTTTGACGCTACAACGGTTACTGCCTGAGAGGTTCCATGAAACTTATATCGATAACACATCCATTACCATTTTAAAGCATACAGAAGAAGAGTGGGGCTGTTTGTTATATAACTGTACTCAGCATTTGAAATCGATTGAGGTCTAATAGCAAAAATATAGAATACAAAGCGAAAGGGGATTTCATGCTCAAAACACTTTCAGGGAAGCTTTCAGCCATTATTCTACTCGTGTTTATTGTGGAGGCGATGGCTTTTGTCATCGCAGCCTTTTCAAACAACGGTTTCGGTGCATTGGTCAACTTTATGCAATATGCACCTTATACGTCCATTCCCGGCGTTATCTTCGGCTTGCTAGGAATGAAGAAGGAGGAAGGAATCGGCAGAATTATTTCCATCATGACCTTCATCATAAGCATCCTATTTATAATCTTATTATTTGTACTGATTTTCGGCTATACATTTGGTGGTTAAACGATAAAGGGGGAAGCAAGGGTGGAGTGTAAAAGAGTCAATAAACAGTTTCGGTTCGTTGGTATAAAGGGAAAAGGGGAATATGAAGATTTTAGTTCAGAGGTGCCCGAGCTGCCCGGCATTTTCTTTCGCGTGTTGATGAGGTACAAAATCATTCTGGAGTTGAAATCGCCCTCTTTGAACCTAAGAAGGGGGAGAACCATCTGAAAGGGGAATATTATGTTGGGATCGTTGCACGCGAGATTCCTTCAGAAGTGCCGGAGGGGATGGACTTCATCGAACTGAACCAAGACTATGCCACATTGAGGGGAAACATGAAGAACCTCGATTCTATCCATATACAGTTAGGAACGTGGATAGACGAACAGAGGTATGATCGAAAACTTGATGGCTACATTGTTGAAACCTATCATCCTCTAGAAAATGGAGAAGAAGAAGTGGAAATCTATATGCCGATTAATGTGTGAACGGTTTAGAGTCATTTCAGATATTTTAGATCGTATCGCTCGGTTAGACACCAGTGAACGATTACATACAACCTTTCGCTTAACGCGGGGAGCCTGTAAGCTCCGTGATCATTAAACAATTAGTTCTGCGGGCTTCAGATGACTTGAAGGACCATCTTTATCCCATTAGAAATGAACACAAAAAAAAGAGACCATCTACGACTCATTGGCATTGGACATGTGTAAAATCAGTAAAGTATAATAAAGTGGATTTTATACAAACGAGGTAATGACCAATGAAAAAATATATTAAGTATTCGTTGTTGACCATAGGAATCCTTTTGATTATCGGGCTTTCTGGCTTCTACATCTGGACACAGCAAACATATGAACCTTCCGGGAAGCTTCAAGAGCTAGTTGGTGAGGTGGAACAAGAAGACGGCTGGGTCGTGTACGAACCCGAAGATCGCACAAAGGGAGGGGTTGTGCTTTATCCAGGTGCGAAGGTTGAGCCTGAGGCATATAGCTATCTCGCCCAACAACTCTCTGACCAAGGGTATGTTGTCGGCATCCCCCATGTCGCGTTGAACCTTGCGTTCACCGGGATTGGTAAGTCAGAAGAGTTAATGGAGCGTTATCCATCCGTTGAAAAATGGTATGTCGGTGGCCATTCACTAGGTGGTGTGGCGGCAGCGTCATACGCCCATGAAAACCTCCATAAGGTCGACGGCTTATTCTTCCTGGGGTCTTATCCAGCAGGCGGAGATGATTTCTCGAAAGAAGACCTGCCCGTTCTGTCAATCTATGCAGAGAAAGATGGACTCACTTCCCTCGAGGATATTGAAAAGTCCAAGAGCCTATTGCCTGAAAATGCCGTCTTTTACGAAGTAACCGGTGGCAACCATGCTCAATTCGGCATGTACGGACCTCAAAAAGGCGACAACAAAGCAGAACTACCAGCGAAAGAACAGCAAGACCAAATCATCCAAGCCATGATTGACTGGATCCAATAAAAAGGTACGTCCCGCCGCGCGTTAATGCGTTAACGCGACGAGGGACGTACCTTTTTATCGTCTTTTTATAGTGGCGGCAGGTCGATTTTGCCCTCTTCGAAGAATTCTTTGATCATGTGTTTGGTGTATCCGAGTGCTTGGGAGAGTTGGATTTTCCCTGGCATTGGTGCTTCTTCAGCATCGACTACGACGTCCACGATGCATGGTTTACGCTGTTGTACGGCTTTTTGCAGGGAAGGGAGTAGGTCTTCACTGCGCTCTACCCGGTAACCGACTCCACCGCATGCTTCCGCGTATTTGGCAAAGTCCGGGTTTTGAAGATTGGTACCGTACTCGACATTCCCCATCACTTCCTGCTCGAACTTAATCATGGCAATCTTATGATTATTCAAGACCACGACGACAATCGGCAGCTCATACTTGACCGCCGTCACGAAATCGGCCATCGTCATGCCGAATCCACCGTCCCCGCAAATCGCGAATACTTGCTTTTCCGGATAGGCGATTTTTCCGGCGAGGGCACCCGGCAATCCGCAGCCGAGCGTGGCGAGCCAGCTGGAAATGACAAAGGACTGGTTGGTCATATGGAAATGTCGCGCCATCCACACCGTCACATTTCCAACATCAACCGACAGGACGGCGTCATTCTCCGCTACTTGCTGAAGCGCACGAATGACACGCTGAGGCTTGATTGGTTCTGATTCGTCCTCTTCCTGCTTCTCGAGCTTCTCCAACCAATTTTTCATTCTTTCTTGATTCTTTTCTAAGTATTCACGGTCTTCCTTCTTGACAACATGCTCTGTCAACCATGCTAGAGCAATCCCGGCATCACCTGCAAGACCTGCATCGACAGGGTAGCGCTTTCCGATCTGGACAGGGTCAATATCTATGTGGATCGTTTTCGCATCGTCAGGCAAAAAGCCAGTGAAGGGGAAGGAGGTCCCGATCATAATCAGGCAATCGGCTTCCTGCATCGCTTCATACGATGGCTTCGTCCCGATCAATCCGAGTCCTCCTAAACAGTAAGGATGCTTGTCGGGGACAACGCCTTTACCCGGGAGCGTCAACACGATCGGAGCTGCAATTTTCTCTGCGAATGACAACAGTGCATCCCGGTGGCCATGGACCCCGTTACCTGCTAGAATGATCGGTCTTTCGGCGTCTTCGATGATGATTTTTGCCTTATGCATGTCCTCTACAAGCGGGGACACGTCCTGCTTTACTGCAAAATTGGCCGTGACGAGTGCTTCCTTTCCGACTTCAAAACGCGGAATGTCATCCGGAATCGTCAAGACGGCCACCCCTTTTTTCGCATAAGCAGTCCGGATGGCCTGATTGACGACCGCTGGTAGCTGTTCGGCAGACATGATCCGCTGATTGTATACGGCGACATCATCAAACATCCGGTCAAGATTGACTTCTTGAAAATAATTTGTACCGAGCAGGTCGGACTCCACTTGCCCTGTGATCGCAAGGACCGGGGCTCCGTCGAGCTTGGCATCGTACAAACCATTTAATAAATGGATGGCGCCAGGACCTGCAATGGCTGTACACACCCCTAATTTCCCCGTTAATTTTGCATAAGCCGCAGCGGCCAAAGCCCCGGCTTCCTCATGTCTCACTTGAATGAATTTAATTTTATCTTTTGCCTTTCGCAACGGTTCGATGATGGAATTGATCGAATCACCCGGCATTCCGTAGATATGGTCGACACCCCATTCGATTAACTGTTCCACCAATTTCTCGCCGGCAGTTTGCTTGAACATACGATCACCTCTTGTTGTTATGAATACGCTTAGTGTGATACTTTTCAATGAAAATTACTCAATAATCCCGTTCAATCATGCACATACTGAAAAAAACGAATCAAGGTGATGACAATGAAGAAGATTGTGTTTATCCGCCACGGTGAAAGCGAGTTTAATCTGCAGCATCGGTTTACAGGTTGGACGGATGTGGATTTAACCGAAGACGGCTACAAAGAAGCACGAATTGCGGGGGCGATTTTAAAAAAGCACGGATATCAATTTGATGCAGCGCACACCTCGCTCTTGAAGCGTGCCATCAGGACATTATGGATCATGCTGCATGAAATGGATCTCGTGTGGATCCCCGTATACAAGTCGTGGCGATTGAATGAACGTCATTACGGCAACCTGCAGGGGCTTGATAAGGATGAAGTCCGGGAGAAATTCGGTGAGGAGCAGGTTCATGAATGGAGAAGGTCTGCAGATATCAAACCGCCGGACAGCTCGGAGGAAGCTCATCAAAGAACGGTTTCCGATCCAAAATACGCATGGATCGGTGAGGGGAACGTCCCACTTTCCGAAAGCCTGATTGACACCGAGAAGCGAGCGCTCGTTTATTGGAACGAAACGATTATACCAAGCATTCAACAAAATCAGCGCATCATCGTATCTGCACACGGAAACACGCTGCGGGCACTTGTGAAATACCTGGACCATATCCCTGACGATGGCATCGTCAGCCTGAATATCCCGAATAGCATCCCGCTTGTCTACGAATTGGATGATGACTTGAATCCCATCAGGCATTACTACTTAAATGAAGAGGGTGAGATGCCTGAGGGGGCGGTTCCAAAGCATATCGATCTGGACGATCCTGACCATCATTTTGATTGGATGGGCTGAAATGATGGGGATAACAGCGGGCTTCGGCACATAGGATGTAACGTTGACCTGATAAATGATGCAATTGGAGGGACGTGCATGCTAGAAAAATTCGTGGATCCTCTTCCGATCATGAACCACATTCAACCGACTGCACTCATAAATAATCAGCCGTACTATGAAGTCACCATGATCGAAATGATGCAAAAGCTTCATAGGGACCTGCCTCCAACTAAAATTTGGGGCTATAACGGACAATACCCAGGTCCGACATTCCGGGTATGGAAGAATCAGCCGATTCACGTCTTATGGAAGAATGAACTCCCTCAGACTCATTTCCTTCCTCTTGATAGGACCATACACGGTGCAGGACAAGGTCGTCCAGAAGTCCGGACCGTTGTGCACCTCCACGGTGGGGTGACCCCTCATGCAAGCGATGGCTATCCTGAAGCATGGTTCACGAAAGGCTTCCAACAAGTCGGACCATATTTCACGAAGGGGCTCTATACGTATCCGAATCATCAGGATGCTACAGCCCTTTGGTATCACGATCACGCAATGGGTATCACCCGCTTGAATATCTATGCGGGATTGGCCGGGATGTATATCATTCATGATGAAGAAGAACAGAGGCTGGATCTACCAACTTTCCCTTACGAAATCCCCTTGATCATTCAAGATCGCTCTTTCAATAGGGACGGCAGCCTCTTCTATCCTTCCCAACCCGACGTGCCCGTTCCAGGTGTTCATCCTTCTGCCGTCCCAGAATTTTTTGCAGACACGATTCTGGTGAACGGGAAAGTATGGCCTTATTTGGAAGTCGAGCAGGGGATATACCGCTTTAGACTATTGAATGGATCGAATGCACGCTTTTATCGAATTTCCCTTTCAAACGGCTTGCCATTCGTTCAAATCGGAACAGACCAAGGATTGTTACCTTCACCTGTTGAAGTCCCGAAACTCATTCTTGCCCCTGCGGAAAGAGCGGATGTATTGGTCGATTTCCGTTCATCCGACACTGATACGATGATCATGCTGAACGACGCCGAAACTTCTTTTCCTAATGGGAAAAAACCCGATCCCCACACAACAGGAACTGTGATGCAATTCCGGATAAAGTCACAGGATTCAACAGGCAGCCTCTCCAGGATCCCAAGTAGATTGACCAGTGTTCCCACACTTTTAGAAAAACAAACCAATAAAACAAGAAGACTCATCCTTAACAGAAGAATGGATTGGTACGGCCGACATATTCATTTATTGGATAACCATTTATGGAACGAACCCGTTTCAGAAAATCCCTCCCTTTGGAGCATGGAAACATGGAGCTTGATCAATGTAACCGATGCAACCCATCCGATTCATCTCCATCTCGTCCGGTTCCAGATCCTCGACCGGCAGACGTTCGATCAGAACCTTTATAAAAAAGAAGGGCACATCGTACCGGCCGGACCACGCCGACGTCCCGAACCAACCGAACAAGGATGGAAGGATACGGTCCGTGCAAATCCAGGTGAGATCACTCGGATCATCGTCCCGTTCGGCCCTTATACCGGCCTGTTCGTTTGGCATTGCCACATCCTTGAACACGAAGATCATGAAATGATGCGTCCGTATTATGTGTGGCCATCATAGCAGGTTGTTATTTTAATAGAATTAATGATTGAGTTTGAGCCTAATTTTTGGAATAATTGGTAGTAAACTAGTGTCAGGGGGGAGTCTTGTGGAGAAAGTAATAGTGAAAACGGGGACCTACACGTTTATTTTGTCCTTTTTTTTATTCGTCATATTTATGAATAGAGAAGAACCATTCGAGGTGGGTGATGGAGGGATGTCGTCGTTCGTCACCCCTTATCCGGATTTCTTTTTTCAGATTTTCAAGTTTTCCGCTATCACGACGGTCATTGCCATCATTATCGCATCTCTCTATTTTGTAGCAAAAAGACAAGAAGCGGAGAGCAAGGACAAAGCACGGTGAGAAAGATCGCCCTGTCGATGTTCGTGTTCTGTGCCTTTCTGATCACGGCTTGTTCGGATGAGCAGCATCTTACCTTTCATACATTAGATGAAGATGAAACTGAACTTGGGGATATACGCACACCCGAACAGCTGGATGAGGAATTTCAAATGGAGAAAATCACGTATGAAAATGATGGCTTTACTCATCCGGTCACAACGATTGAGTACGTGAAAGGGGAGCAGGAAATCTCGTTTATGATTGCTTCCTCTTTGTATGACGAACGACCGGCAGAGAAAGTGCAGAATGAAGCCGTGGATGACATGCACTGGATCACGTTGGAGGATGGGTATGCACTGAAATGGAGAAGGTCGGATAAAGATAGCTATAAATATCTACTAACAGAAAATGAGAAAGAGAGGGATCGACTCATCGAAATGGCAGAGAGCTATTCGATGTCGTACGATTCCAATTGAATACTGAGGGGGAGTACATACATTGTTTTTAGCTATTGCATTTGCGCTGCTGTTTCTTAATGTGGCGTTTCTCATCGTGAAGATGGTGGCACCATATTCTGAATTAATGAATTCATTCAAAACCGTGAACGGCTACTGGATTGCACAGGCGGCCTGTTTTGTTTTCGTACTGCTTTTCGTATACCTCCACTTCTCAGGAGAAGAGCAAGCGAAATGGCATATTAGCCCTGAATATGTAACAGAAGGGGATTTGTATCTTGGAGATGAAAGTGGAAGCATTGAATATAATTCATTCATAGTGGAAGGTAAAAACTACGAAACGAATGTCATTTTACCTCCTAAGGCAATCGATGCAGACAAGGTGCGTCTTCTGTTCACCCACGAAGGGACGTCCAAGCTTGAACCAAAGGCGATCTCCCGTCCTACCACGAAAGAGCAGCCGGTCACGTTATGGTTCCCTGAAAGTGGGAAATGGAGAATCGACTTTGAAGTCGATGGATCTGTGGTATCTTCGGTTGTGATACCGGTTAAGGAGAAGAAAGAGTAGGAAAGTCGTTGAGTATTGAGTGGAGATTTACATTTTTTGTTAAAATACGCATAAAATGAAAAATTCGCGCGTAAATGAGAAAAATGACGCATAAATAAAAATTCTCGCGCGCAAAATGAATATTTCGCGCACAAACCAAAAAAACCGCGCATAAACTCCGGGCTGATCGAGTTTCACTCCTTTCCGAGCGTCAAAATGGCTTGACGAAATGCGTACTAACAAACGGAGGTCAGAATCAATGAAAAAAACCTTGATTTTCACCTCAATAAGAGGTGTAGCTTTCTTCTTCGTATGGCAAGTAGGCAATTAGTATGCATCACCAGTCGAAATGGACCGTGGGACCTCGATTGCCATCATCGGGTTTTTAGGGACAATCTTGTCACTAGCCATCACCATCATCATGAGTATCATATTTTTATTAAAAAAAGAAAATAGTAGGGGTTTCCAAATGAATACAGCTATTTATTTTGTCAGGCACGGGGATTCTCCGAAATATGGAGATGAACGTTCAAGAGGATTGACATCAAGGGGCAAAATGGACACGGCACAGGTCACCTCTTGCTTAATAAACGAGGGCATCGATGCTATCTTTTCAAGTCCTTATGAACGTGCCATCCAAACCGTCCAGCCACTGGCCGACTCCCTTGGGAAAAAAGTGATTGTTAGGGAAGACTTAAAAGAGAGGATCTTTACACAAGCAGGGAACCGGTTGTCCGATCAGGAATTACTTCCTCTTTTAGAGCAATCTTTTTCAAATCCTTCCTTTCAACTGGAAGGCGCAGAGTCTAACTTCGATTGTCAAAACAGGGCTGTGGGAGTCATCAACGAAATGTTAGAGCACTTTAAAGGCCAGAAAATAGTGGTAGGAACTCACGGTGCCATCATGACGCTCGTTATGTCGTACTTTGATGAAAAATATGACCTGGATTTTTTACTAGGGGCATCGAAACCCGATATTTATAGAATGGTATTCAGTGAGGAAGGTTTTATCGGCGTGGAGAGGCTATGGAATGAGAAGGACAAACTTCCTCAAAGTTAAGCTACCATTCGAATCAACCAGTTCACCACTTCTCGGAGGGCTAATAATGAACATAGTAAAACCAAAAATCATTCTAATGACCACAGCATTCTTCATTTCAGCCTGTCAGTCCACCACAGACGAACAGATTGACATAAAGTTGAAGACAGAAGAAGAACAGCAGGAAATCACCAACAGCTACAATTATGAGGACTACAAGAACTTATTTGATGAAGCGGTAGCGAAAGCGGACAATCTTGCAAAAGATGAATCATTACATAAATGGGTTGTCAGAATGTTGCCCAGGAGTCATTATCGTATGAAACAGAGTTAACTGATGACCAAGTAATGGAGCTCGCGAAGCGGAATCGTGATCTAGATGAGGCGTGGAAGACGCATGCCAATGAAGGATACGGGATAACGGTAACACCCGAGGAAGTGGATGACTATATAAAGGAAGGACCGGACACAAGCGACTTACCCCAGCACCAGGCATATGCCGATGCCTTAGGGTTATCGCTGGAAGAATTGAATCACGATTTCGACAGGGACCTTTATGAGAAGAATGTCATCTGGCTAAAGCTGCAGCCCGTACTGGAAAAGAAATATGATACTGCAAACAACAACGAATTGGTTAAGAGGTATGAAGAGGAAGTAGGAGAGAGACTGAGATAAACGAAAAAGTCTGTAAATTATTTAAAGGAAGGTGTCCCCATGACCGAACCCCATTACCACCGCGCATTCGGTGTATACGGAATCCTTCATGAACAGAATCAATTGCTGGTCATCAACAAAACAAGAGGCCCGTACATCAACCGGTACGACCTTCCGGGTGGGAGTCTTGAGGAGGGGGAGTCCCTGACTGACGCAATGAAACGGGAATTCCTTGAAGAGACGGGCCTCCAAATTGAAATAGATGATGGGATCGGTACCATCGATTTCAAACTTCCATGGCTCTGGAAAGAGTATACTAACCTTCATCACATCGCCGTCTATTATTCTGTCAGGAGGATCCGCGGGGAGTTGAAAATCCCAGAACAATTTGAAGGACAGGACTCATTGGGAGCAACTTGGATTTCGGAACAGGATGCAAGCATTGAAAATGCATCGCCACTCGTCCTTAAAGCATTTCAGTGGCTAAGAACGAACAACCTGGGCTTGGACTCAGAGGTCTACGACTCATGGAAAATAGTAAAATAGGCATTTTTATAACCAATTCAGAAAAGGAAGTGCCTCCCAATGATATATAGAAGAAAAATGTATAAACTTCATCAAAGCATCGTCGCTGAATTTAACGAGCACTTCAACCAAACGCTTCTGCCAACTCAGCTAAAATACGGGGCAAGGCTAGTCGGCAGATGGATGACGGAAGAAAAGGATGGAGAAATCGAAATTTTTGCCATTTGGGAATACGATAGTCGTGAGGAATACGAACGTATTGAAGCTAGGGTGAGAAATGATGCACCGCATGTGGAGCGAGTACAGGGCTGGTTCAAAAAGATGGGGGGAAGAGAGAATCTGAAAAAGGTTTTTCACCAGATTGATCAAGATTTCTTGACTTCCACTGTTTCATAGGACGTACCTTCAACAACCTCTCTCTACCCAGTCAAAAGCCGATCATATTACGGATGGGTTTGACCTTTGAACTGACTTTTTTTTACATAACTAATACTATCTAATAGACGGGAGAACAACATGAACTCTTTATTTGATGAAAAAACCAAGGACTATGCGAAGGGAAGACCGACTTATCCGATAGAAGTATTACAAATCCTAAAAGACATCGGTATCACGGGCGAATCGGTCATCGCGGATATTGGTGCGGGGACCGGCTTGCTTACAAAAATGCTAGCACAACTGGATTGCCATGTTCATGCGGTGGATCCGAATGCGCAAATGCTTTATGAGTGCAAGGGATATTGTTCAGGTAAACCGAATATTGCGTATGTCCATGCAGCAGCAGAAGACACTACCTTGAAGGAACACACTGTAGACGTCATTACTATCGCACAGGCGTTTCATTGGTTTGATCAAACCCGATGTAAAATAGAATTCAATCGCATCCTTAAGAAGAATGGCTATGTTGTCATCTTATTCAATGAAATCCGGTTGGACAACCCATTATCGCAGGAATACAACCAACTCTTACGAGAATATGCAGTCAAGGAGACGGCTGGGATATCCGACACGGACCATGACCTGGAGAAGCGACAATTCTTCGGTGGGGATTTCAAGAAGCGCTATGTAGACAATCTGCAAACCTTGGACAGAGATAGCTTTGTTGCCGGTGCATTGTCGTTATCCTATACACCTTCTAGAAATCATGATCGGTACGCGGCATTCCTTGAAAAATTGCACAAGCTTTTTGGCAAATATGAGCGGGACGGAAAAATAGAGTTTCTTTATCAAACCGAAGTATGTATCGGCCAGTTCGTGAACTGACTCATTCGTCTGAAACTTTCTAAAATCGAGATTCGTCTAATCAGCAAGTATGTAGAACAGAGAAAGGGGGCATGAAATCAGGATGAATAAATTTGGATTTCTTTCGTTGTCCATGGTGTTGATCAGTGTCGCTGTATTTTTCATCGTTAGGGGACCCGATGCCAGTCTTTCATTCATGATTATCGCATTGGGCAGTCTTTCGGCACTGGGAGTGCTGTTTGCTGTTTTATCAAGAAAGTGGTTAACCGGTGCTGCCGGGGTGTTATTAAATGGAACGGTACTCGTATTTGCTTATTTTTTACTGTTGGCAAAGGGGATCGGGGGCTAATTCTTCAGAGACAGGCCAGCCAATTTGCCTGGCCTGCACCCTCGACTATGTAAATCATCATATCTTTAACTGAATAACACACCTAATCCAATTCCTAGAAAAATCAACAGAATTGATAACAGGATCACCCTTCTACCCATGCTTGTACCTCCTTCGATGCTGAAGCAATCCCCATTTTATCATAAATGGGCTAGGTAGATGGATTGAAGGTTTGAATTAGGTCTTATGAGTATTCATCATTTGATAAACAAAAGGAGGTAGTTTCCATGAAGGTAGCGGAAGCCTTGATCATTCGTTCAGATTATCAAAAAAGAGTGGAACATATAAAAAATCGTTTGGTTCAAAATGTAAGAGTGCAAGAAGGGGACCAGCCGAATGAAGAACCTGCAGTATTGATGAGAGAGTTGACGGAGCTTCTGAATCATCTTAAAGATCTGATTCAAAACATCAATAAGACGAATTTAGTGACTGCATTCGATGAAGGGCAGACGCTGGCAGATGCCTTGACAAAGAGGGATTTAATCGGCAAGGAACGAAAGATATACAGCGACCTGCTCGAAGAAGCAACGATGCGTCATGATCGCTATTCCAGGACCGAGATCAAGAATGTAACAACCATCAATGTGAAGGAAACGCAGAAATATGTCGATAAGTTGTCCATGACGTACAGAAGGCTTGATATGAAAATCCAGGAATTGAACTGGAAAACAGATCTTGTAGAATCATAGCTTCATAAAGTTGGTAGCGAAGATGAAAGGCGAATACCGAACCTCGCAGCGGGTGAAGGCTGCAATGATGGTAGGGGTTTCGGGGTAGATCCCTGGAGGTTCAACTCCTCCCACTGACAACTAATACCCAGTACTGTCACAGCATTACAACTTACATGCACCACTTACAACCGGGTATTGATTTCATTTTCGTGAGGGTGGATAGGGGATTAAAGCCTTCTGCCGAAGGGGGCAAAACTGAATGGAAGACTACATAACAACCAACCAAGAGATGATTCTCATCATCTACTGTGCGATCATCCTTTGGATCAATCTCGGCTATTTGCGGGAATACAAGAAAATCAAGCGTGGACTGAATGAGATTAGTGTTGAGGAACTGGAAATCAACCCTTCCTCTTTTTCCATGGACGTCATTGTATTGCTCTTCAATTTCTTCAGGCGGTGGCTGATTTATCTGTTGGCTTCCATGATGACAGAAAACGTCCTTGTCATCATCGTATCCGTCGTTTTATTCATCTTCAGCCTTTATGATTGCTTGTTCAATTACTCAATTGAAAAATTAAAGAAGTCGCATCTGCTCATGTATCTAGCTGCAGCCGATACAGTCTATATAACACTATTTGTCGTTTACCTCTTAAAGCATTTATGACTCCCAGAAGAAGAGAGGAAAAGAGTGTGGATGTTGAAATAATACGGGACTACAACCGGGAAGACCTTATTGAAATGCAAGAAGTGTATCAGTCCGTGGGCTGGAAGAAGCATACCGAAGACATCATAAACCAGGTCTTTTCAGCAAGCAACATCAAAGTCTTGGTCAAACTGGACGGAAGGATTGTCGGTTTCGGACGTGCGATTTCCGACGGTGTTTTCAACGCGGCCATCTATGATCTTGTCGTCCATCATGATTATCAGAAAAAGGGGATTGCAAAAAGGATACTGGATGAAATGCTGATCGAGCTTTCTAGTGTCTCTTGTGTGCATTTGATATCTACTACAGGGAATGAAGAATTTTACAGGAAGCATGGTTTTCGTAAGGTGAAGACAGGGATGGCGAGGTATTTGCGCTGGGAGCTGGCGAATGAATATTTGGAATAGATCCTTTATGTTTGGCCCTGTTTTAACTTGATTGGTTCTCAAAGTTAAAGCTTTACGATCTATCATGATAAAAAAGGGGATGAATCGATGAAGAAAATGAGTATCATACTGGGAATCATCACTTTACTCTTCATATTGGCAAATATAACAAAAATCGCGTCTCACGCCAGGCTTTATTCATTTAAACATAGTAAAATCACCACGACCGAAACCAAAATACTATCAGCTAATCAGCTTTTTGATATCATCCATCAACAGATGAAGCTACGTGAAAAGCTAGAATCTAAAAGAACATATAAACTAATCAATGATGAAATCATCAAAGGGGATGACGAACTAAGAAATGCTTATGCTTCCATCTTAGATACCACGGTCACCAAAGTGAAGGTATCATTACCGGTTACAACATACGAAGATCACAACATGACCATTGAGTTCGTTTCAGGAAACGGCGAATTGTTAGAAATATTCGAGAACGGTGAGTGGAAGGATTTTAATGGATCATGGGATGATTTATTTGAAAGAAATGCTCAATAAACATGAGTAAGGTCAATAGCAGTAGTAAAAGTAAGATAATGAAAGCGCTCAGAAATTTTGAGCGCTTTTCTTTATTCAAGGTGGTGTGTATGGGTCTTGCTATTGCGAAAATACACATCAAACTTCTCCGCCAAAAGTCGCAGTCAACATCCATCCAATAAGCCGACGCCCTCCTCCTCTTTACCGAATAAAATAAGTAGAAAAGAGCGAACGAAATTGTAGTGAATAATTTCATGTATTGGTATAAAATTGAATCTTGTGAGGGGGATCAACATGAACTTATTAAAGACAACAATCAATCATTTTAAACCTTATTGGCGGATGCTTCTGGTGGCACTGAGCTTCTCCGTCATCGGAGGATTGTTCACGATTGTGCCGTCCATCCTGGTGAAACGCTTGGTGGATGATGTCATCGTCGGAGAGGACTTGAATTTCCTGATTTGGGTGGTTGCAGGGATCCTCGGTGCCTATCTCGGAAAATCCCTTTTCGAGACAATGCAGGAATATGTGCAGGTCAAGATCGGACTCGATGTGATCACCGACATGCAAATCCGTGCGTTCAGAAGGTTGCACCGTACTCCGATGTCGTTCTTCTCGAAGACGCCGAGGGGGGATATGCTCTTTAGGTTGACGCATGATGTCGAGTCGATACAGAATCTGAATAATACCGTCGTACCACGCATCCTCCAGCAGGTCGTGGGTGCAGTGGCGGCATTCTCCACCGTCTTCGTGCTGTTCTGGCCGGCTGCGATCGTCATGTTTGCCGTGTTTGCGATTTACATCCTGCCATCGTTTATGCTTGGAAAAAAGATGCGGAAGATGAGCGCCGTCCAGCGTGAAATGAGTGCGGATATGTATCAGCACCTTCAAGAAAGCATCGAGAGCGTCCGTCTTGTGCGGACGTATCAGACGCAGGATATTGAAGTGGGAACACAGGAGAAAAAGCTGACAGACTGGAAGCAGTTTTCCATCCGAGCGGCATTGATTGGTAAGGTCAACTGGCGCCTTGGGAATTTATTCAATATTGCGGCTCCCGGTGTCGTGATGCTCGTCGGAGGGCTCGCGATCTGGAAAGGGAGCATCACCATCGGGACACTTGTTGCCTGCCTGACCTTCATTCCGATCATGTTCATGCCGGTACGTTCGATGGCAGAGCATGCACTGACGATTCAGCAGGCCATCCCTGCGCTTCAGCGAATCTATGAATATTTTGATTTACCAGAGGAGCACGAAGAGAATCTTCCTTCCTTCGGTGGAGTAAAAGGGAAGATCGACCTTGAGAATCTATGGTTCTCGTATCCTGGTAATGATAAGCAAGTGTTAAAAGGCGTGTCACTGTCGGTTGCCGAGGGAAACCATATTGGAATCGTCGGTACGAGCGGAGGTGGGAAAAGTACGCTCGTCCAGCTGCTGCTCGGTTTATATGAACCACAGCAGGGATCCGTCCATATCGATGACAAGAATCTATTCGACTACAATCGCAATAGCTTCAGGCAGCAGGTAGGCGTGGTGTCACAAGAAACCTTTTTACTAAACAATACGCTCCGCCAAAACCTTTTATACGGAAAAATGGATGCCACTCAGGAAGAGCTCGACACGGCGGTTGAAGCGGCTGGGCTGAAAGAATTGATCGATTCACTCGATGACGGCTATGAAACCATCGTTGGGGAGAGGGGCTTGAAGCTTTCCGGAGGTCAAAGACAAAGGGTGGCGCTGGCGCGTGCGATTTTAAGACAACCGCCTGTCTTGATCTTTGATGAAGCCACTTCCTCGCTTGATGGTGAAACAGAGGAACGGGTGCAGGCTTCGCTCGAACAGCTCATTCCGGGCAGGACGACGCTCACGATTGCACACCGTCTCGTCACGGTCCGGAATGCAGATAAAATCATCCTTCTCGATCAAGGGATGATTGCAGAATCCGGTACGCATGAAGAGCTGCTCTTGATGAGAGGTAAATACTATGAATTATACAAAGCGCAATACAGCGAATTGGAAAAGGAGTTGATAGGATGAGCGCGTCTACTGCTTCCCAACCGAAGAACCGGGACGGCAGAAGGGTACTTTCCTTTCTTCGTCCATACAAAAAATGGGTCATTGCAGACTCGATTGTCATTGCGATCAGCCAAGTGTTCTCGGCGCTGATCCCGACGCTCGCCCTCAGCTGGCTCATTGATACGATCCTCCCGAATGAGAATTACAATTGGCTTTGGGGACTGATGTGGCTATTGATCCTTTCAGCCGTGTTGGATCTAGTGATGATGGTCATAGATGAATACTTCTGTCATCAGACCGCCAAGACCGTGACCAACTGGCAGAAGCTTCGTCTGTTCCGTCATCTGCAAATTTTACCGTATTCGTTTTACCACAATAACTCCACCGGTGAAATGCTTGCAAGGGTGTCGGATGACCCTGACACCCTTCACAACTTCCTCGCATGGGAAGGATCGACATTCATGGCGAGCGTGCAAGGGGTCTTCATCTACAGCCTTGTGCTCTTATGGATTCATCCGTATTTGATGATCACAAGCGTCGTACTCGGCGTCATCTTCTACTGGACGTCTAATTACGTCGGGGCAAGAACAAGGGCTGCGTCCGCCGATGCGAGGAAAGAAGCTTCACGTTATCTTGAGCGATTGAGAGAGTCTGTGACTGGCATCCACCTATCACGAGTAATGGGCGTGTCAGAAAGCGAAGTGGATAGTGTCATTTCCATTCGTGACAGTTTCGTCAAGCACTCGATCCGTGAATTGAAGGCAAGGATGCAATCAGTCGTCGTCATCGCGAGCTATAACGGATTTGCACTCGGACTTGTGTATTTGATCAGTACATTACTTATATGGAATGGAAATTTGACAAGTGGTCAGATGCTGACAGCCGGCGGTCTCGTGACGATTGCAGCCAATGAAATGCAGAGGCTCCTCCGCAACTGGCTATCTGTCAGAAGGACCGGGCCCGCATTGGATCGCTCTGAACTGCTTCTTTCAGAAAATGCATCACAAGCCGAAATGGAAGAAGGCGTGAAGGGAGATCGCGCTGTTGGGAGTTTATCTCTTCGAAATGTAAGTTTTGCCTACCCTGGAAAAGAAGAAAACGTCTTGAAGGGCGTATCATTTGATGTTGGGGCTGGCGAGAAATGGGCACTGGTCGGCCCGAGCGGATCAGGGAAATCCACTATCGTCGACCTGCTGTTTAAATTGTACGATACAAAACATGGCACGATTGAAATCGACGGCCGGGATATTCGTGAGTGGGACACAGGCTGGCTCCGTTCGCAAATGGCGATCGTCACTCAGGATGTACTATTAAGAAGTGGTACTCTTCGTGATAACCTCAAGATCGGGAAACGCGATGCGACGGATGAGGAATGTTTGCAGGCGCTTGTTGACAGCGGTTTGGGTGAAATGATCGATAGTTTGCCGGAAGGACTCGATACTGAAGTCGGAGAGAGGGGAAGCCTTCTTTCAGGAGGCCAGAAGCAACGCTTGTCACTAGCAAGGGCACTCCTGAAGGACGCTCCGATCTTGATCCTTGATGAAGCAAGCTCAGCACTTGATCCCATCACCGAAACCAAAATCAACGAAGCCGTGCTCCGAGCCGGCAAGAATCAAACGATCATCATCGTGTCCCATCGATTGTCAACGGTCCTCGCAGCGGACAACATCGTCGTATTGGAACACGGAAAGATCGTCGAAAGTGGCAAACATACTGAGCTTCTCACTGATGTAAATGGGGTTTATACACGACTGTTCGGCCGCGAAGTCGAGATTGGCGGTACAGCGGTTGATCATGTTTCATAGATAGATAGCTAGCCTCGCCTTTCCACCTATGGAAAGGCTGGCTTTTTTTCTGTGGTGAATGTTGAAAGGGGTATTTACATGAAAATAGAGATAAAGAAAGTAAGCGAAAGACAAATTCGTGCACATGAGTTGATGAGACTCTATCGAGATGCAGGGTGGTGGCCAGAAAGGGATTCTACTGATATCGAGAAGCTGTTGATAGAAGGCTGTGCAGTTGGTGCTTGGTATAACGATGAACTCGTAGGATTTGCCCGTGCAGTAACTGATGGTATATTCAGGGCGTATATTGAAGATGTTGTGGTGGATCACAGATTTCAGAACTCAGGCATCGGCAAGGAACTGGTGGCACTTCTTCTTGAAGATCTATCCCACATCGATGTTATCAGCTTGTTCTGCGAGGAAGACCTGATTCCGTTTTACGAAAAGAATCACTTCAAGGCAAGCAAATCGCAATTCGTCATGCATAGGAAAGTTAAATAAGCGGTTGTTGCAAATCTGATCTTTTGAGATAATAAAAGGGTAAAAATGGTAAGTGACTGAATTATTTTCAAAAGTAAAAGATTTTCTCCCTTAAATGGAAGATTAATCGGAAGTTTGAAAGATTTCCAAGCATTTCTCGAAGATTATCGCTCCGTTTCGAAAGATTCCCTGACTGAACCCAAGCATCAGGTTGAAATGAGCTGTCCGTCGTATGTATTCACACGATTTACATAGAAAGTGAGGTGTCCCATGGGGGAACTATATTTTTACAGTGACCAAATAGCTGAATCACCCGGCAATCGAAGGCTGGATGACCGGCTTTTCGCCAACAAACAACCCGAAAGCATGAAAATCGGTTATCTTCCTTCAACCGAGGACCCTGAAAGACTTTACTTCAAGCAAAAAGAATCTTACTACCAGCAATACGGTGTCACTGACCTACTGTTCTTTGACTTATACAGTGATTTCGATGCATCAAAAATGGAGGAATTGTTAAACTGCGATGTCATTCATCTATCTGCTGGAAATCCGCTGTATTTCAGGAGAGCACTTCGTAACAGGGCAATGGTCGAACCACTCAGACATTATTATGTGAACGGCGGTACAATTGTCGGGGTGAGTGGCGGGGCCGTTCAGCTTGGAAAGACGGCGAAGCTATTTGAACTGTTTATAGGTGATGAGGGACAAGATCGCCTTGATACGTTGGATTTGGCGGATTTCGAGTTCCTTCCACACTACAACCGCTGGGACGAGAAGTATAAACGTGCAGTCGTTCAACACGCAAGAGCTTCAAAAACAAAGGTGCTCGCAGGCAGTGACGGCGATGGGGTCATCATTGATTCTGACGGAGTCCATTTTATAGGGGATATTGTGGAGATTCTTGACTGAAGTGTGTAGGCACTACGATGAGGAACTAGAAAAGACTCTATATAAAAGTCACCGATGAACAACATGCTACAGAGGGAAGGAGACTCGTTCAAGTGCTACCGCTAAATGATACCGGGCATGGAATGGCACTTACCATTTGAGCACATAGTGACAAACTAAGACCATGAGTATGGGGGGGATGCATCCATGATCAATTTCATCATTTTTACCGCTATTTCGTTAATCTTATTCTTCATCATCGAAAGATCGGTCCGTAAAAAGTGGAACATACCAGTGAAGAAAACGCCAGGAATTAAAGGGGTCAACACGATTCATACGTGGTTACTTCGCTTCGGCTGGGCACTTTTTTTCGTCACTGTCGTTTTCTTTGAAAATCCACTTGTCAGTGCTTTAATCATCGTCGTGCTATTCGCTTTAGATGCATTCATGGAATGGAAATATAACCGTGATACCAAAGAATACATCATATTAAGTGTGGGACTTGCGTTCTTCATTCTTTTCATCTCGGTCGGCTACGCATTTGATTTATTGATTTAAAAGGGGAGGAAGAATTGATTTTTATTCTTAAACTACTATTAGTGATTGGTTTATACATAGGTCTCATGTTCCTCTTTCATAGAGTGACGAGCAGTTTGCTAGGTTTAGAGAAACGGAAGATGTTTGAAGAAGAATTTGTGAATGAAAAACACAGGAAGTGGGATAAGTGGATCCGGACGATTGCCGCCATTGTCATGGTAACAGGTTTTTTCCTGGTGGTTGTGTTCGAACCGAGTAGTCGTTGGTACTTTCAGCCATACTTCATTATTTCTGTCTTCTATGTGGCCATTCAACTACTAAAAGCTTATATGGAATGGAAGCATCAAGAGAATAAGCGTGAGTCAGCTTATACGTTAATGGAAATTGGATTGACCGTTATACTCCTGGTATTATTATTCTCATCGAATTTTTTGATTTTCTAGAAAAATTGATGTGGCCCAGTGAATATATCCACTGGGCCACCATTGTCGTTATGCTCCCAAAAACTCCAACACAACCTTCCGGAACTCATCCGCTTCCTCATAATGCGGAGTATGTCCACTACCCTCAAAAACGTGAATGCTCCCGTTAACGGCATCCCGTTTAAACGTGTTAATATGTACGTCACATGGCACTGCATCGTATTTTCCAATCGCCATCAGCATCGGATTCTCTACTTCCTTTATCAAGTGCAGCAGGGAGTCGAAGATCTTTCCTTCTTCACGGAGGAGATTGTAATGAAGGTCGGAGCGATCATAGAATTCATCCCATTCTACCTCTGTATGATAAGATAAATAATCTGTTGGCGCATCGTGATTATACCTGTAGATTTCCATCCTGTTATCGCCGAGCTCATCACTCAATGCCATATATTGCTCAGTCAATTCCCGAATACTCACATCACTTTCTGCAAGGCTCATCCCGCGGGCAGATAGCTCTGGTTTTCCATGCTTCTTCAGAAGATGGGCGGTTTTTCGAATCAAGCTCCGAGATGTTAATTCAAAATCGAGTGTCGGACCTTCAAGAATCACTTTTCTGATGGATTGTGGATATTGTGATGCATACAGTAGTGAAAGGAAACCTCCGAATGAATGACCGATGACCGACCATGTATCTATATTGAAATGGTTTCTTAATGCTTCACAATCTTCTATCAGGTCGTTCAATCCAAATTCTTCATTTTCTCCAATGACTTCGGACCTGCATACACCGCGCTGATCGATGGCAATCAACCGAACATCCTTACCAAGCCTCTCCGATTGATGAAACGAAAAGTCGTGGCAACTTTCTCCAGGTCCTCCATGAAGATACAGGACTGCCGGTTTATCTTCTGGTCCATGGACTTCAACATACAGCTTCTTTCCTCTAATCTCAATTAATTCACCTATCATCTGATACCCTCTCTCACTCTATTAATTTCCAGTATACATTATACATATTTTACCAGAATAATGCAAAGATAGTAACGAAAAGGAATCTCTCGAAGGAAACATATGCTAAAATATGGTTAGTGATAAAAAGGGGGAAGCATATGTTCATCGTTAATGTAGAAGGAGCGATTCACCGCAACGGCAAATGGTTGCTGATCCGGAGAAGCGAGAAGGAAGAGCATGCCGCAGGCTGTCTTTCGCTTGTCGGAGGGAAATGCGACCGGGAAGGCGTTTCATCCGATATTCTGGAGCGGACACTGAAACGTGAAATTCAAGAAGAAGTCGGAACAGAGGTAACGGGGCTGACCTATGTTAACAGTTCATCATTTGTAACCGATACAGGAATCCATGTAGTCGATATCGTTTTTCTATGCCATTTCCACTCCGGGGAACCTTATCCGAAAAGCAAGGAAGAAGTGTCGGACGTCATCTGGATGACAACCGCTGACATCCTCTCGCACGAAGAAATACCAGTGTACTTAAAGAATAATATCAAAATCGCGGAGGAGAAATTAAAGAGTTCTCATTCGTTCACTTAATATACAACCGGAGAGGGGGGATTCACTTGAAGAAGTTAGTGTTCGCTTCATTTTTGGGGTTATCAATGGCGGGGTGTGCTTCAAGTCAAGACGTTTCTGAAGTCAGCCAGGATGAGGTATCCGAACCGATTCAAACGTTCATTGAAGACGTCAAAGAAGAAAACGGGGTCCACCTCTATTATGATGGAACGAAAGCGATCTACGTGTACTTTAATGCTAGTAACGTGAAGCAAGGGGAAGAAGCGAGTCATTTCAGCGATGTGAAAGTGGAAGAAGAGGGGAATACAGTGAAGGTGCTTTACAGTCGAGAGGAGATGAGCGACGACTCCAACGAGAACATCGACTATGAATTACTGTACAAGATCGAGACCGATGATTCCTACGAAAATCTGAAACTGTTTGAAAATGGGAAAGAAGTTTCGTTCGGGACGGTTTCTGGAAATGAATAGAGGAGGCTATTCATTTCCTCTAAGATATCAATTTTAAGGATGGATATAAACCGGCGTGCCAATCGGTATGGTACGTGCCAATTCTTCCACATCACGGTTATACATCCGGATGCATCCCTTCGATACGGCTTTACCGATCGAACTCGGGTTGTTGGTACCGTGAATGCCGTAATGTTGTTTTGATAAACTCATCCACATCGTCCCGAAAGGCCCGCCTGGGTTGGGTGCTTTGTTGATGATGATGAAGTTCCCGAAAGGAGTGGCGGAAACCATTTTGCCTACAGCGATGGGGAATTGTTTTTGCAGCATGCCGTTCCGTAGTAGCTTTAGCGTCCTAGAGTTGACCGATATGTCAATTTGATACGGATTGGAAGCGGGATCAGGGATTCCTGGGATGATGATGCGCTGGCCAACATAGATGATATCGGGATTGATTCCGGGATTGGCGAGGATGATGGTTTGCAGGGGGACCCGGTAATCCCGTGCGATTTGAGAAAGAGTTTCCCCAGGTTTGACAGTATGAGTCATCTTGAAACACCGCCTTTTCACACATAATGTATAGTGTATGTGGAGGGCTTGTCGAATGCGCTCATACGCCATCTGTTAAATTAAAACAGAGAAACCTTGTTAACGTTAAGGCTTCTCTGTTTTAATCTGTCATTTAATTGGCGGATAGGTCATCCCGATTCGGGGCAAGTGGAGGTTGCTCCAACCAGCCTTTTTTGATACTCAAGTTCGCACCCTCGAGAGAGAACTTTCCTGTTTCCACGACAAGTCGGGCGAAGGCTAGTGTAAGATCCTTGCGGGATATTTGCGATAGCGCAGTCCCGTAGTTCGCCAATCCACTTGCGGCGGCCAATCCTGTATGATAATGCATCAGCTTATCGGAAAATGGAGGGATCTTGGATTCTGATACCTCAGGATCCCATAGTTGCGGCGAAGGAAGGTCTTCATCCGTCAATCGATTAATGAAAATCTCAATATGCTTATGCGCTATTTTTCGCCCTTTCAACAAATACTCCCTCAATTCATCCGACTTCGCTGATTGGCTGAATCCGATCATCAATGATTTCCCGAGCATATTTGTGTCAAGATTGATGTAGATTTCTTTGATTTCAAGCGCGGAAATCGGTCGGTTTGCCCCTTTCTTTAATGTTCCGAGAAAGCTTTTGTGTTGGACAAACTGGACTTCCTTTGGGATCGGGATGCTTGGTGTCCTGATCACGATTCCTTTTTCCAGCAAGGCCTCAATTGCCGCGTTGAATACGTCAAGATATTCATTCATACTGTCTGCAAGGAACATCCGGATGTCCCTTCGGTGTGACGCGAACAATGCATTTGAATAATTGATGATGGAAGATCTGCTCATCTCTTTTAAATAAAATAAGTAGAATTTATCAGAGAACATCCTTGGTGCATCAAGGAAAACATCTTCCTCCCCGAATCCTTTAGGGACTTTCATGCCTTCCCTATTGAAAATTTCTTTGTAGTTTTCCACTCTCTCATCGACAAGCTTTTGGTTCATCTCTAATAATTTTTTTGAATCACGATCTTCTACATTCTTCGTAAAACTCTCCATCACGCACTTGATGACGGTTTCTCCTATATATCCCGACCATAATACGCCGATTTCACCCGACGTTAATGGTACAATGCGTCCATCTGCACTCAATTTCTTCACCTCGTTGAAATGATAAAGATAGTATTTACCAGTGATGAGTACTGTAACCATTTTATTTCCATTTTCCAGCCGGAAGAAGCAATGTCGATTTAGAAAAACAATATTCCAAAATAAGGATTAATTTCAAACATATGATATAGTGAATAAGTCTAAACAATATTGGTGGGGAGAAAACAAATGAACAAGAATAGTGTAAGAATTGAAGGGTTGAACAATGAGAACTGGTATGGATGCTGTCAATTGGCTATATCAAAAGAACAAGAAACGTTCATTGAATCCAATGCTGTGTCAATCGCACAATCTAAATTTGAAGTCACTTTGAAACCTTATGCGATTTATTTTGAAAACAGGATTGTCGGCTTTCTGATGTACAACACCGTCCCTGAAGAACTTGATGGTTATTGGGTGTACAGAATCATGGTAGACAAAGAATACCAGGGAAGAGGAATAGGGAAAGCTGCAACCCAATTAATGATTGCAGCCATGAGGGATTTGCCAGGAATAAAGAACATTGTGGTAGGATTCAATCCTGAGAATAAAGGAGCGAAGCAACTTTACTCAAGCCTAGGCTTTGTTGATCATGGGGATCGATTTGGAAAAGAAATGGCCATGGTTAAAACACTAGGATAGATTTGTAGCAATAACGAACAAAAGTTAATCATTATAACATTATGTAAATTAGATAAAAAGAGTTCAGTCCATCATCTCAAATGTGATACATAACAAACAGCGACAGTCATACAAAATGGCTGTCCAATTCGTTTCAACGAAGGAGACCGCTTATGACAATGTCTAACCAACAAAAAGAAGAAAAACTTGAAGGCGGTAACGTTTCAAACGTCTATCGTGCAGGAAATACCGTCCGCCGCGAAATGAAGCCCGATAGTCAAAAGATTCATAGACTATTTGAACATCTGGAGAGCAGAGGATATCCCCACTCTCCAAATTTTTTGGGAGTTGATGAAAAGGGAAGAGAAGTCTTGTCATTCATCGAGGGTGAAGCGGGGAACTATCCTCTCAAGGATTACATGTGGTCGGACGATATTTTAATAGAGATCGCCCGTATGCTCCGGCTTTACCATGATGCTGTAAGTGATTTTCAATATGGGGATGATTGGACCTCGATCGACAACACACCTCAGCCATTCGAGGTACTTTGTCACAACGACTTTGCGATCTACAATATTATTTTCAACAAGCAAAAACCAGTGGGAATCATCGACTTCGACGTTGCTGGTCCGGGTCCGAGGCTCTGGGACATTGCCTATACCCTTTACACATGTACACCTTTAAGCAGGATCAAATATTCGGCAGACGGGGAAGCCATCCATTATGACCCGTCAATGCATGCTGAAATGATCAAAAATAGAATTCACCTCTTCTTTAAAGCGTACGGTATTAACAAGGACAAAGGGGTAATCGACATGGTCATACTCCGCTTGGAGGGAATTCTTAAAACGATACAGAGAAAAGCGTGCGAAGGAGATCCAGCTTTTCAGCGCATGATCGAGGAAGGTCATCTTGAACATTATCGAGAGGACATCGCCTTCATACAAAAGCACGGTCATGATTGGGTTTAATGCATTGTTGATAAATTGGGATGTACTTGGGGGAAAATGAATATGGAATCGACACTCATCATTATCCGTGGAAATTCAGGCAGCGGGAAAACAACGACGGCCAAGTACCTACAAAAGTATCTAGGACACGGAACACTTCTCGTGTCGCAGGATACTGTCCGCAGGGACATGTTGAAGGTGCATGACAGAGACGGAAACCTCTCGATCGACTTAATCCGTCAAATTGCAGAATACGGGAAAGGGACATGTGAGTACGTCATCGTGGAAGGAATCTTAGCCAAGAAGCGCTATGGCGAAATGCTTCTCCAATTAATCAATTTTTTTGATCATAAAGCCTTTACCTATTATTTTGATTTATCCTTTGCAGAGACAGTCAGGCGTCACAATGCAAGTCCAAAGAAGTCGGATTTTGGTGTGGATTCCTTAAAGAGATGGTGGGTTGCGGACGATAAACTCGGGCTCGAGGGTGAAGCTCTCATAAGGGATGATATGACAGAAAGTGATGTCTTTCATTTAATCACAGGGCATTTGAGCACGGTGATGGAAAGATCACTTGATGAGGAGATAAACAATGGTTAACGACGAATGCCAGGAAGTTGAACGTTTATATAAATCTCTTATTCAGTCCTGGTCCATTCATTCCAGCAGTAAATGGACACAGGAGACACCCGCAAAAGGGCAATGCGGGGTAACCGCACTTGTCGTTCACGATCTTTTAGGCGGAGAGATCAGGAAAACGGAACTTCCAGAAGGATGGCATTATTATAATATCATTTCTGGTAAGCGATATGACTTTACAGCCTCCCAATTTGATACCTGCATCACCTATATGGATATACGTTCTAATCGAGATGAAGCAATGCTAGATACGAATGAACAGCAATACCACTTTTTAAAGAAGCGTGTACAGAGAATACTAACGATGGATTAATGATCTCTATCAATTCCATTCTGTTGAAAACAGGGAAGAGACAGAAACTGGTCCTGTGGATAGATCCACACCAAATTAATCAAATATGCATGAATAAAAAGTCCCGCCCCCAAATACGTATATACAAAGATCCTTGTACAAGTCCAACTTGTACGAAATAAGCTCTTGACGGGGGCTGATTCCTTGTATAGAAGCAATCAAGTCAATGCTGCGATTGTAATCCTTTTTTGCATACTTATCATCCATATCGTCCGCATCATCCTTCACGTAAAGGTCTACTTTGTTTACAGCATGGGGTTGGGTCCGCTTTTCTTGATCGGACTGATCATTTTTCTCATTATATTCCTTTTCTTAAAGGGATGAAGGTCATCCCATTCCCACTTTCGCGATCCTGTATCGCGCTTTTTTTATGAGAAAATACCAAAATAGTTGAAACTAATAGGTAAGAATTGACGTCTAACTATGAGAGACCACTAACAAGGGGGAAGTATGTTGAAAAAACAAGGACTGTTTCCTTCCATCATCTTCGGCTCATTTATTTTGATGATCCTTATGATCTTTTCGCTGCTTCTATTCGGTGGGGAAAAACTGCAACAGCTCATCCAGGATGGTTTTACAGATGATGAACCCGTTTCCATACAAAGTGAACCTGGGAAAAACAACGAAAGGAGATTGCAATGAGAAAGAAATTCACAACCTTCTTCGTTTTCATTGTCACCTTACAACTTCTGACCGCTTGCAATGGGAAGGTAGAGACAATCAATTTTGACAATAAAGGGGATACAAAATTGCTGTTTGTCCAAAAAGTTGAAAATTTCACCTCTAGGGAAGAGCTGACCAAAGAGATCACCGATCAATCAAAGATCAATCGAATGATCGACTCCCTTGATGGCATCGAAGCAATGGAAATCAGCAGTAATAAGGCAACTGATTTAATGGAATCACAGGATGCCTATATGTTTTCTTTTTCGAAAACGAAACAATTGACTACAGGGATGGTCCCATTTGGATTTGTGTTCCTTGAGGACGGCACAATCATCTTCACTCATAGGGAAGTGGATCAATTGAGGGAAAAACCACTCGTTACCACAGACACCCATGAGGAATTATTAACTCGTATAAAAGATGACCTAGAGGTTGAGTTTTAAAGCTCCAAGCAGGGATTGTATGCTTTAGCAAGTTTTGTCATAATGAGGATAAAGAATAACTTAATAGAGTACTACTATCATCAACAGACTGAAGCATTCTTCAACATCACAACTAAAACACTACATAAAAGGATGTCCTGTATGATCAGAAAGAGAAAGGAAATGAATTTTGCCGCCTCCATCATGTTCGTTGTATTTGGAGTGCTGTTCTTAACACTTCTATCAAGATTTATTTTCATCGGAGTGACGGGTGAAATAGAAGGAAAAGACCTGGCAGCGGAGGCTTCGGAAAAGTATGCAGCCAATCAGATTCTACAAGCGGACCGGGGAACGATATATGATCGCAACAAAGAAATCCTCGCTGAAGACTCATCGACATTTAAGTTGATTGCCATCCTCTCTGATAGTGTGACAACCGACCCGGAAGCCCCCCGTCATGTCGTGGACAAAGAGAAGACGGCTTCGATTCTTTCAAAGTACATCGAATTGGATCGAAAAGAAATCCTGAATCGACTGCAGAAGAAAGGGGCATTCCAGGTCGAATTCGGAAAAGCCGGCCGGAACATTTCTGTTTCTGTCAAAAAAGAAATCGAGAAAGAGGAACTTCCGGGCATCACCTTTGAAACGGTTGCGAAACGGACGTATCCCAATGGCAACCTCGCAGCTCATTTAATCGGGATTGCCCAGCAAAAGGTATCGGACGATGGAGACGTGACAAGCAAAGGGATTTTGGGAATCGAGAAAAGCTATAATGATTTCCTTGAGGGAAAAGACGGGGAAGTAGATTTTGAGAGTGATAAATGGGGGTATATCCTCCCTAATTCGAAAAATCATGTGACGGAACCGAAAAACGGGAACGATATCTATCTCACCATCGATGAGAAGATTCAATCGTTCGTGGAAGAAGCCCTACATAGTGTTTATGAAGAATACCATCCGGCAAAAGCGTTTGCAATTGTATCGAACCCTGAGACGGGTGAAATATTGGCAGTCGCACAAAGACCTTCCTTCAATCGGAATATTTCGGAAGGGGTCGAGAGCAGCTGGACGAATTTCACGATGCAAACCGCCTATGAACCAGGATCTACGATGAAGACATTTTCTCTTGCCGCTGCCGTGGATGCCGGTGTCTTCAAGCCGAATGCCCATTATAACTCAGGGGAATTCTACGTGAAAGGAAACCCGCTTCCCATAAAGGATTGGAACTACGGAAACGGGTGGGGAAGCATCACCTACCTTGAAGGACTCCAGCGCTCATCAAATGTCGCATTTGCAGAACTTCTCGATCAGATAGGCGAAAAGAAATATCTTCAATATTTACATTCTTTCGGTTTTGGTGAAAAAATCGGTCTTGAACTGGAGAATGAATCAAATGGAAGGATCCTTTATGACTATCCCATCGAAAGATACACCACAATCTTCGGGCAGGGGACGACGGTGACTGCCATGCAAATGGTCCAAGCGGCATCCGCCGTTGCAAATGATGGCAAAATGATGAAACCGTATATGGTAGAAAAAATCGTGGACAGTAATGAAGGAAAGGTAATTAAGCAATACGGCCCGAAATCGACAGGCACTCCGATCAGTAAAGAAGCTGCCGTCAAAAGCAGGGAATACCTTGCCACAACCGTCACGTCGGACGTAGGGACAGGTAAACCGTTCAAGATCAACGGATACGAAGTTGCCGGCAAGTCCGGTACCGCTCAAATACCAAATCCTAATGGAAGTGGGTATATGACCGGCCATGATAATTACTTCTTCTCTTTCCTTGGAATGGCGCCTGCGGATGATCCGAAATTGGTCGTTTATGTTGGTGTTCAGCAACCAGACCTCGGCGGACAGTTGGGGTCGATCCCGGTCGCCAAGATTTTCAATCCTGTTATGCAAAACAGCTTGAAATATTTGAACATTGAAAGCACGTCTACATCTCCGGAACTGGAGTCCGTGGATGTGCCAGACATGACGGAAGAACAAGCCGAAGAAGCGGTTAAGAAGCTGACTGACCTCGGGTTAAAACCGGTCACCATCGGTAAGGGCAAGAAAATCACTGCTCAATCGACGGACGGTTCTTTATTAAAAAAGGAAAAGATCTTATTAATGACAGATGACTATCCAACTGTTCCTGATATGACCGGATGGTCCGTAAGGGATGTACAAAAATTCGTACGCTTGACGGATACGAAAGTAGAATTTAAGGGACACGGCTATCTAAAGAGGCAAAGTGTAAAACCTGGTTCTGAGATCAAAAGAGGTACAAAGCTGGTGGTGGAATTCGAACCTTTTGGACAGTGAGAGGAGCGTTGCCGTTGAAATACATCTGGGCTATTGTAAACATGCTTATGCCTGTGGTGATTTTATTTTTAGCTTTTGCTACCTGGATCGGCTATATCGCTGAAGAGTTGCCGGACAACTACGACTGGAAATGGATGGCCATCTTCATCACTGTGATCGGGTATATTATGCAATTCACCAAAAAAATGGGCGGTATCCTAGTGATCATCACCGGACTATTTCTTTGGTTCATGTTATGAGTGAGATTGATTTTGAAGGCACAATGGTGCGCTTGATCGCTCTTTTTTCTTCAGAAAGGAGAATATTATGATGAAATTTTTCGTGCAATACGCTTCTGCCATCACACTACTGGCCGTCTCATCACTGTTTACTTGGTATGAAGGTAGCGCCATCAGGGAACACCCTTATGAATGGCCCTATACTGCATTTTTCTCACAAAAAATACATGGCGAAGTTTTGACTGTTTCAGACATTTCTGTATGGGATCATTTTGTCTACGCGGCAAAGTTTTCTCCTTTGTTCCCTTCATTGATGATCATAAGCATAGGCTATCTTCTATGTTTGACTGGAATCATCGTTTTTAGGAACAGTGAACGAAAAATGGGGATTTTTCACTCTGTATCGAGTGTGATGTACGGTGTTCTTAGTTTCTTACTAACCGACCCATCGACTACGGGTGGAACGGTGTTCATGGGGATCTTCAGCGTTCTCACGATCATCCACATAATCCTCGCTGTTTGGACCTTCATGAAGAAGAACATGAGGACAGTGACTGAATGAAGGAATGGAAAAGGTGGAGATTTAACGGAAATCGGATTGATCGACATGTATGGCAAACGATCACAATCCAAAGAGAAGTTTATCCAGTGGATAAGCTTCTTTTTTTACTTTCCAGAAAAGTTGAGCCTCCCTCTGTTGACCCCAAACTCACATTCATAAATCCTATTCATTTCATCTTTAACTCTTTTACAGTTCCTGCATAAGATAATACAAGCTGAAATGTGCTGATGGCAGCGATTCGGAAAAAGGATGCTCCTGTATGATTTTTGAACGGCAAATTTGATTCAGAGGGGAAGAGGTTTATGATTTTATGAGTAAAAAAGATAGATTCACTTATAAAAAACTCGCTGCTGCTTTTGAAAGAAGCGAGAAGCGTTTTCATGAACTGGTGGAATTTCTGCCGGACCCGGCCGTTATCTGTACAGAGGGTAGGATCACTGTATGTAACACGGAAAGTGCGCCTTACTTCGGTGTAAAGGAAAAATTCTGTCTAATTGGAGAGCCCATACTTCCCCTCATGGAGCCGGAGGGAGCCACTTGTTTCCATGATTGCTTCACCCCTAAACCGGTCGGAACCGTCAATCCCCCTGTCTTGATTACATGTAACAGTGCAGAATGTGAAATGAAGGCAGTCGAGGTGCACTCCATGCACATCATGTACAACGACCAACCATCAATATTGTTGGTTTTTCAAGATAAGTCCGAAATTAGTAAGCTGAAAGAAGAAATCCATACGCTTACTTATTATGATTGCTTAACCGGTCTATACAGTAGACGGTGGTTTGAAGAAAATATTTCAGTCCTGATTTCGAATGATGATCCAAAACCGTTTGCCATCATGTACCTGGATCTGGACCGTTTCAAGTGGATCAATGACACGTCAGGACATGAAGTGGGCGATCACATGCTTCAACAAGTGGCTGAACGTCTCCAACAAGTAGTAGGAAAAGGAGATATCCTTATGCGACTGGGCGGCGATGATTTTGCCGTCATTGTGTTTTCCTCCACCACCGTAGAGACTTTGAGTACAATTGCGGAAAGGATGATCCTGGAAGTTCAGGCACCTTATTCCATCAAGGGAAGTGAAGTGCAAATCGCTTGCTCGATCGGCATCACCGTATATCCCGATGATTCTGTTGAAAAAGACCATTTAATGAGAAATGCAGAGCTGGCCCTTCACAAAGCGAAAAAAGCGGGAAGAAATGACTATGCATTTTTCACATGTGAAATGCAAGCGGAATTCATAAGAAGGGCGAATATTGAACAGGAACTTAACCGTGCCATTGCAAACAATGAATTCGTCCTGTATTATCAGCCGTTGATCAACACCAGTACACAGCAGGTCGTGGGAGTTGAGGCACTCATCAGATGGGATCACCCCAATGACGGAATCATTTCTCCTGGTGAATTCGTCTCGATTGCAGAAGAAACAGGGCAGATCATCATGTTGGAGAAGTGGGTGGTATATGAAGCCTGCAGGCAAATGAAAGAATGGCACTCCAAAGGGATCACCCCCATCAAGATTTGCATCAATCTATCACCGTCCCATTTCCAACAATTGAATTTCATAGAAGACCTGAAGAGGATTGTAGACGAAATACAGCTGGACCCACGATACATCGACCTTGAAATCACCGAAAACCTCGCCATGCAAGATACGGAAAATGTACTACAGAAGTTGAATAGTGTAAAAGACATGTCCATTACGGTTTCAATCGATGACTTCGGGACTGGGTTTTCTTCGCTTCTGTACTTAAAGAAGTTTCCGGTTCAAACATTAAAGATCGCCCAGGAGTTTGTACGAAACTTGGAAACAGATCATGAAAACCAAACGATTGTTTTCTCGATCCTCGCTTTGGCAAAAGCACTTCAACTGAATGTGGTCGCAGAGGGAGTGGAAACAGAGGAGCAGCTGACGATTCTCATAGACCAACATTGTCCATTCGTCCAAGGCTACTATTATTCACCCCCATTACCTGCGGATGAATGCTTTGATTTTCTACAAAAAGGGAAAACGAGCGATTCTTGATCCATACAGATGCACGATTGAAAAAGGAGTACGGGTTTCCGTACTCCTTCTTTTATATGCTACCAGTCGTGTATTCCACGCGATTACGGCCATTGTTCTTGGCTTCATACAACATGGTGTCCGCTTTCTTCAACAGGTTCTTTACTGGGACATGTGGATGATGCGCCACTCCGATGGATACAGTGATGGGGACATCAGCAGTGACCACTGATGCAAGCGCACCTTCCATCTCAGCACGTATTTCCTCACTCAATGCGAGAACATCTTCATACGGGAGGTTTGTCAGCAGCAGGCAGAATTCTTCCCCCCCTTTACGGTACGCCACTTCGCCGTACTTCTTGGTCATAGCCTTCATGAGCCGACCAACTTCCTTCAGGATTTCATCGCCTTTATCGTGGCCATAAGTGTCATTGATTCTTTTAAAATAGTCGATATCCAACAAGATCACCGACATGGTTGTTAATTCCGTTGATTCCTTAGTGATCAAACCGTTGAACTGTTGATCTAAGAAGCGGACATTCCCGAGCTGCGTTAGGTAATCCGTTTTCGTTTCCTGCTTATACCGCATGAAGAGAGTCTGAGTTTCACGTAAGTATACTTTCACGGTATATCCGAGGATACTCCCTGCAATCGTCGCAAGGGAATAAACCGGCAAGATTTCCTTTGTGAGTCCCGGATTGTGTATGAAGAGAGCGAAATAAAGACCAAATACAGTAATCGATCCAACGCTCATAGTCAATTGTTTTAGCAATCGCTTAACGATCAACCGGTCTAAAACAAGGTATATCACGTACATGGAAGAAATGATATAAACTGCATGAAAGGAAAATGTACTGACCCCAAATAAAAAACGCCCTGCCACCACCAAAATGGTACTGATCAACGCCGGAAGCCAGCCCCCGAATACAAATGATAGGATGATCGGGATATTCCTCAGATCAATTAGAAGGTTTTCGTTTAGTTCGATGGAGAAGAACATCAGTAGATTCCCAAGTATCCCATGGGCAAAACCTGCCGTCACTCTCGTTTTCACACTGGATTCACGGCTGAGTGGTGATTGGTTCGTAATGACTGTGTAAACGAAAAGGAATGAGACGAGAATGCAAATATTAATAAAAAAATCCTCAATGAATGCCATTCTAACCCCCCTTGCAAAATAGCATGCTTGTTTATATATATGCATGACTATAAGAAATGTTTGTGAAAAAGGGAGGGAAGTCATTCATTGAACATGTTTTCTAAAGAAATAAAAGGGAATATACGTTCGGTGTAGAAGTAGTTAGTAGGAGGGATGTTTTTATGGAACAATTTCAAAAACGGCTGAACGACTATTTCAGCGCATGGAATGAAGGGTTGATCACCAAAAAAGTTGAAGGAATCAAATCCTTTATGTCAAAAAGCTTTGTCGGGTATTGGGCTCACTCTGGAATAGACCGACCTGACCCTTATGATTATGAGTATGATCTTGAGAGCGTATTGAAAAGCATGAATCATGCCGAAAAATCTTTCGAAGCTTTCTCCATCAAAGAACGTTTAGAAGGGAAAGAGGCACTTGTCCTAGGAAGAGAGACGAACATGATCAATGGTGAACCGTATACTGCACAATGCATGTTCGTATGGAAAAAGGAGAGTGGGCAATGGATGCTCGTAAGGGAGTATATTGAGTTGGAAAGATAGTCCTTAAATGAAGGGGAGTAGATCATAGTGAATCAAGGCCGGTGGAATCTGGATACGATTTTTCCAGGAGGCAGTAAATCGAATGAATTTAAACGGCACATCCTGAAATTGAACAACAAGGTCAATCAAATGGAAAGCACAATGAAGGAATATGATACTCCTGAGGAAGTTACGGGAGCGAATGCGGATGCTATCCTGAATGGCATCAGTGAGATCCTCACCGATCTGACAGAAGCAAGTTCGTTCATCACATGCCTTCTTACCGAGAAACCTGCTGATTCTGAAGCCATTACGTTACAGGCCGAACTGTTAACCATTCAATCACGGTTCGATCTCGTCCATCAAAGAGCTAAAAAGGTTCTGATACACTCAAAGGATAGAGTGAGCGAAGGAAATCTTGATACATACGTCTATCTATTACAAGTTTGGGAGCAAGAGTCGAGATGGGAACTTAGCCATGATCAAGAGTCACTCTTGTCAGGTCTAATGCCAGACGGATACCACTCATGGGGGACATTCTATCAAGCGTTGATCAGGGATCTCACAGTGATGATCAAAATAAACGGCGTGGAGAAAGAATTTTCATTCGCGCAAGCCTTGAATCTAAGGGCACATCATGATGAAGAGGTCAGGAAAGCATCTCATGTCGCCCTTGAAAATGTATGGACCCAAAAACAGGATTTGTTTGCAAGGATCTTGAATCACATCGGTGGATTCAGGCTGCATATGTACAAGACCCGTGGGTTGGAAAATGTTCTGACGGAACCATTGGTCAATAACCGTATGGAAGAAGAGACGTTGGAATCGATGTGGACTAGCATAAACAAATATAAACATCATTTCATCCGATATTTGGATAAAAAGGCTGAGATGCTCGGTGAATCCAGCCTGAGTGCCTATAACTTCTGGGCACCTATCTCGGAACATCCCCGGTATATCGAGTATCATGAAGCCGTGTCCTTCATCTCCAAGCATTTCAGGAGGTTCGGTCCTGAAATGGGGGCTTTTGCCCGTCATGCATTCAATGACGGCTGGGTGGAAGCAGAGGACCGACCCGGAAAATCGGCCACTCCTTTCTGCGCCAGTTTCCCCCTTTCAGGTGAATCGAGGGTGTTCATGACCTATGGCGGATCTATTTTAAATGTGTTGACGCTTACCCATGAGTTAGGACATGCCTTTCATAATCATGCCATGAAGGATGTCGAAGGCGGGGCAAGGAAATACCCGATGAGTTTAGCGGAAACCGCCTCCTTTTTCGCCGAGACGATTTGTTTGGATGCAGCGATTGAAGAATCTTCTTCCCTTCATGAAAAGTTATTTTTACTGGATGAAAAAATCAAGCGGGGTGTCATGAACTTTATGAATATTCACTCCAGGTTCATCTTCGAGAAGAATTTTTACAGTGAAAGAGAAAAGGGAATGGTATCTTCAACTAGATTGAATGAACTGATGAGAGCAGCGACTGAAGAGGCATATGGGGGATCGCTAGTAAAACCTTCCTATTATTCATGGATCTGGACCCCGCATTACTATATCACGTCGGCTCCATTCTATAATTTCCCCTATACGTTCGGATACCTATTCGCCACCTGTATCTATGCGATGGCGAGGGAGAAGGGGGAAGGATTCGAGCGTGATTATATGGCGCTTCTCCAAGATTCCGGGAGGATGCCTGTGAAAGAACTCGTGATGAAATATCTAGGAGAAGATTTATCAACAGAAGGCTTTTGGGAGAAGGGACTGCAATTATGCATGAAGGACGTTGAACAATATCTATTGTTATCACAACAGTTGGAAACGGTCGGCTAAAGAAAAGAGCATGCTCCCACCATCCGGGATGCATGCTCTATTTTGGTTATTCGTAACGATTCCAGGATAGGATATCTTCAAGTGGGAGACGCGTTTTCTCAAAGCCTGCTTTCGTACCCTTACCGAGCGAAAGCAACATGATCGGTTCATAGCTTTCTGGAACATTGAATGCTTCGACGAATTTGGCTTCATCATATCCGCCCATCGGAACCGTATCGTAGCCCTTCGCCTTGGCGGCAAGCATCAATTGCATCGCTACAAGGCCGCCATCGATGTGGGCAATTTTTGCAAGACGTTCTTTAGGGAAATTACCGTAGTTATTCAGGATGCTGTTGACATACATATCCTTAACATCTTCAGGCATGTTGCCTTTCTCTGCAATTTGAGAGTAAATACGGTCGGCATTCTGGTAAGCTTCACGATCACCAAGAATGGCGATGACCACCGAAGCATCCACGATTTGCTGCTGATTGTTCGCAATCGGTAGAAGTCGCTCTTTTTCCTCCTGATCCTCAATCACCAAAAATCTCCAAGGTTGCAGATTACTAGATGATGGCGCAAGTGTTGCCGTCTCAAGGATGTCACGAATTTCGTTCTCTTCTAATTTATACTGTGGGTCATATTGTCGAACCGAGCGGCGTTCCCTCGCCACCGTCAGGAAATCCGTGTCTTCCAACTGCTTTGGGGCCTCTTTCGTTGTATCGATTTCTTTCACTTTATTTAAATATTCTTCTTTACTCATCGTTTTGGACATAGTCAATCTCCTTTAAACTGTATTCTATACAAGAACAGTATAGAGGGCTAACTGTTCTTTTGTCAAATACAGTTACTTGAAGAGCGAAGAAATTTTAGAATCGCAATCATCCTCCGTTCGTATCAATAAAAGCACCGACTCAATAAGGAAATTTATGTTAGACTATTTTCATATCTTTTCGATAGTAAAGAGTACGGGAAGGGGATTATATGAAGAAATATGATGGAAAGCTACAGCAAATCACCAGTTTCATAGAAGGGAAAATGAAGGTTGAAGGCGTCGGCTTGAGCGTAGCGATCGTAAAGAACAAGGAACGTATATTTTCAAAAGGGTTTGGGACTTCAAGAATTGGAAATGATCTCTTCTATATCGACGGAGAGACTAGGATGAGCATTCAAAGTATTTCTAAAAACTTCGCTGCCCTTTCCATAATGAAGCTTGTTGACAAACAGCTAGTTTCATTGGATGACCCAGTCGTTAACCATCTACCGTATTTTCGTACACAAGTCAAACATCAGAGTGACTCCATCACCATACGGCATGTGTTATCCCACACAGCGGGTTTCCCATCAGATTTGGGAATTGCCAATATGATAGCTCCGAATGTTTCGGAGATTTTTTCGGATACACCCACTGAATTTCAAGAAGCACTTGACTATTATCACCTTACGGAAGAAGAAATACGAAGCGTGAAAAGTCGTGAGGACGTTACGAAGTGGTTTGAAAAAGTGGAACTGCAGTACGAAGCAGGGAAGGGGTGGGCATACTGTACAGATGCTTATGTCATCATCGCCGACATCGTTGAAAAAGTGAGTGGCCGTGGTTGGGATACCTTTCTTTCAGAAGAAATCCTGGAACCGCTTAGTCTGAAAAGGACCACCAGCGACCCAACGGTAGTCCTAAATGATGATAACAGCGCTAAATACTATCTTGGCGAAGGGAAAGAAGAAACACCTTTTCCAATGAACCCAGTTTCCGCACCGATTGGTTATCTCTACTCAACTGCCAATGATCTGAGTGATTATCTGATGTTCCATATGGAGGGGAAATCAACAGTCCTTCCCTCAGTTTTCACTCAAGAGATGCAAAAGATCGTCCGTCCCGTCAGTGAGGAATGGCAATTCGACAGCAACGACAGAAGCTATGGACTCGCATGGTTTATCGATACATATAGAGGATTTAGAAGAGTGGAACATGGAGGAGGCCAAATGGCGGTGCGATCACTGATGACCATGATCCCCGAACTCGAACTTGGGGTTGTGGTTCTCATGAATTTTGACGGGACCATGCACCATGAGATTTGCGATAAGATTTTAGATGTATTCATTGGGGAATAACTGTTTTTGTGGTAGATCATCTTCAATAAATCTTGCTGAGTAATAGCTACTTTAGAACAAACAGGCTAAGCGCAATCACGCTTAGCCTGTTATCTCGTCCAATTACTATTTAAATAATACAATACCGTACTACCTCATCAAATCTGCTATTGTCTTCTGCTCGAGTCCCTTCACTACCCAGCTCTCCATTTCATCACGCAGTTCGAATAGAGATTCACGTGTGGAAGGGGCAAAGCACTCTTTGCTTTTGACGTCGAAGAAACCCTTCGGGAAGGTTTCTGCTCGCATGGCATCATACACATCCGATAACCTTATGTCTTCAGGATGCTTGACGAGGGAATATCCGCCGTCCCGTCCTTCTTTAGCAGAAACTAACCCTGTCTTAACGAGATGCCTTAAGACCTTCCTAAGAAAAACAGATTTAGAATTCAATTTCTCGGCAAGTTCTCCGCTCGGGCATACTCCTTCAGAATCAGCGAGCACGACCAATGCCTGGATCGCCACGCTGAACCATTTTGTACTTGTCACTCTTTCAGCCATCGTTTCACCCCATTATCTATTCCTTATTCTGAAACATCACATGGTAAAAGTCAAAACGTTTTCGAAGGTACGTCCCTCGATGCGTTAATGCATTAAAGGAACCTTACTTTAAGATACGAGGGATAAGTAGCTGGGTATTACGAGGCCCCATTCATTGTTTGCGAATTCAACATCACACTTGATGAACCTCCCTTTTTTTGAAATAATTGGTATACACAAATAAGGGAAAGCAGGAGATTGGATTGAATGATACGAAAACCATTTGGAACAAGAAGTACGCAGAAACTGAAAATTTATGGGGCCTCAAACCAACAGCTACACTAGTAAAATATAAAAGCCTCGTTCCCGATCATGGGAAAATACTCGATCTCGGAATGGGTGATGGCCGCAATGCTCTTTATTTTGCTAGTCTTGGGTTTGACGTGGAGGGGGTCGACTATTCAGAGAATGCCATTAAGCGTTGCCGTAAGCTCGCAGATGAAGCTGGGTTTTCCATCTGTGCAAATGTCGCCGATTTAAGGGAAGTTTGCATTGATGAAGAATCCTATTCGTTGATCATCCTATCAAACGTGCTGAGCTTCTTTCATGACCGGGAGATCGATCAACTCCTACGAAAAGCGAAAGCTGGTTTGGTGGAGGATGGTTTGATTTACGTCCAGGCGTTTGATCTCAATGATCCGATCTATATATCTAACAAAGAAAAACACGAAGAAGTGTCACCAAACACTTTTTATCGCCCTCGTACGGATTCGCATATGCACTTTTTCACTAGAAATGAGCTGGAGGGGCATTTCGTAGATTATAAGACCATCAGTATTTCACAGAACTACGCAGTGGACATGTGGCATGGTCAACCACATTTTCATGGGATATTGGAAATATTGATGCAGAAACGTTTAAGAGGGGAAGAGTAAAATGGAGAACATAATAGGACTTTTATCTTTGTTTCCCATCATCTGGATATGCAGCTTCCTGATTGCACGTATGCTCAGCCCATTTGGAAAAACGCAAGTCAGGAACGAATTGAAGATTACTTGCATTCAGTCCATACTCATTAGTCTGCTGATCGTCTTTATGAATTAGCACTTTTCTAAAAAAATATTGAATTCCTCAATGTAATATGATAACTTAAATGGAAATTAGAGGTGGATCAAAATGACTTTCATTCTAAACATTAACTTAAATTCTCAACTTCATCATCATTTCAATTAGCCTTTCTATCCGATTTTTATAAAAATCGAACATAGGAAGGTTATTTCTCATTGAACCGCATTTGATTAAGTTTCTCACTTAAATCAAGTGCGGTTCTTTTTTATTTTGTAAAATTTGTGCTTCAGGTGAAGGAGTCAAAACAGATTCATATCTAAAAAAGGAGGAAAACGACATGAAGAAAATGGATTATCAAAATGTTAAAGGGACACAAGATTACTTGCCGGAAGCAGAAAAGGTGAGAAGGGACATTAGAAGAACGCTCGAGGACGTCTTCATCCAATATGGCTGCCAGCCACTTGAGACGCCGATTTTGAATTACTCGGAACTTCTTGCTTCTAAATACGGAGGAGGGGCTGAAATTCTTGAAGAAATGTATACCCTATCCGACAGAGGGGAAAGAGAATTGGCTCTTCGATATGACCTGACCATTCCGTTCGCGAAAGTGATCGCCATGAATCCTGCGCAGCGTATGCCATTTAAGAGATACGAAATCGGGAAAGTCTTCCGTGACGGACCGGTCAAAAGGGGGAGATTCCGTGAATTCACTCAGTGTGATGTCGATATTGTTGGTGTCGACTCCAAAGTGGCGGAGGCAGAGTTGATGATCATGGCAATCGATGCGTTCAAGAAACTTAAACTGGAGATCCTTATCCAATATAATAACCGTAAACTATTGGTCGGCTTGCTTGAAGAATTCGGGATTAGCATCAACAACATGAATAAAACGATTCTCATTCTTGATAAGTTGGAGAAAGTTGGGGTTATGAACGTCCTAAAAGAATTAACTGAACTAAATGTGGAAAGGACAACGATTGATTTTATCGAAAAATTCCTCAAGGAAGAAGAGTATCGGAGTTTTCAATACTTGGATACGTTTTCCTCACTGAATCGGAATATAAAAGAGGGTCTGAAGGAATTGGAGGAATTGAAGTCCTACCTAAGCTACCTCGGAATTGATGGAGAATGCGTATTTAACCCGTTCCTAGCCAGAGGGTTGGAAATTTACACGGGTTCGGTTTATGAAATCTTCCTTAAAGACGCATCAATCACGTCCAGTATCGGAAGCGGAGGACGTTATGATAACGCGATCGGCGGGCTGTTAGGGAGCGACCAAACATTCTCTACAGTCGGGATATCCTTTGGACTGGATGTCATTTATGAAGCTTTGAATCCAAAAGAAAGAATACCGAACAAGCGTTCAGAAGTGGATTATATCATCATACCGATGGGAGCAGTCAAAGAAGCATTATCAGTGGCAACCGCCCTAAGGAGAAGGGGCTATGTAGTCGAACTCGAAATGAGCCAGAAGAAGATAGGTAAGTTGCTCAACAAAGCGAATAAAGATGGTGTCGGAAAGGTCGTCGTCATCGGGGAAGACGAAGTAAAACGTAATCAGATTACAATCAAGGACATGAATTCAGGAAAAGAAACGACAGAAACGTATGTCTTTAATGAAAGACAAAAGGAAAATTTTTCTTGAGTAAATGAGGCTTGTTTGAAATAATTGGGTTATCAATCGAACAAAGGATGAACTGAACATGCAGCACTCACTAACCCTAACAGGAAAACGTCGATTAGAGTGGTCTAGAACCAATGTCAAATCCCTCGAAAAGGATGAAATTTTGGTTCGGACCGTTTACGGGGCGATCAGTATCGGAGCTGAACTGCCACAGTATGATGAATCTAATGTAAGCGATCACCTTCCTCATTACCCCAGGGAAACTGGTTATGAAAGTTTCGGCATTGTAATGGAGGCGGGGGATGAGGTCACTCATCTTGAACGGGGTGACCATGTGGTCGCTTTTTATGGACATAAAGATTTAGCAGTGGTGAAAGCGGATAAAGCAGTCAAAGTCCCAGAAGGAGTTGAGGGTTCGATTGCCTTGCTTAACACTCTATCATGTGATGCGGCGAAGGGGGTCTTGAAGCTAAAGCCTGCCAAGAAGGATCGCGTCCTCGTTACAGGGGCAGGGACGATGGGGCTTTTGGCTATTCATTTTTTGAAAAGCTTTATGAATGTGGAGCACATAGATGCTTTGGAACCTAATGAAGCCAGGAGGGAAAAGGCTAAATCATTCGGTGCCGACATTTGCTACAGTGATAAAGCGGAGATACCCGAAAGGACATACGATTATGGTCTTGAATGTTCTGGACGTAATGAAGCGTTCCATGCCCTCCTTAAATCATTGAAACATAACGGGGAGGCTTGCGTCTTATCGGACGGCAATAAGGAGCTTCTACGACTCAATGAATATTTTTATGAAAAGGAACTGAAAATTGTCGGGTCGAGTGATGGATGGAACTATGGAGAACACGCAAGATGGTTTTTTGATAATTGTTTAAAGACACCTCATCTTTCTTCCCTATTCGAACATAAAATACTTTCCCATCAGTTGATCGACTGTTTTTCCGATCTTAGTGAAGGGAAGATCAATCCCATTAAAGTTCTGGTCCATTATAAGTGATGGTTAATTTACGAAAAATGAAACTTTCAGACTATAAAAATCGTAAAGAATGGGATCGGATACGAAATTCATCTATCTCACGTTGCCAATAAGGGAGGTACATCTCATGGGTCTTACAATATTTTTAGCCATAGTTGGAGTCTATTTTATTATTTCACTAATACTGTTGCCGTTTCAATATCGGTTTTTGATTGCATTAAAAGCGGAAGAAGCAAAGAATCGAAGGAAAGGGCGGAAGCAAGGTGACATGTATGACAGAATGAACGCTGGTGAACTGAGCCTGCATGGAAATATGCAGGGGAATCCACTGTTCCTTCTTGCCAACATCATGGCATCCATCCTGTATCGAATAAAACACGCAAACAAGAATTAATAGGATGTGACGTGATAGCAGGACAGCTTGCATGACAAAAAAATTAGTATATGCAGGGATTGGTGGGATATCCGGTGCCCTTCTCTCGATGTGGTTAATGGGGGATGGATTCAGCACTTCAGGTTTCATTGGTGGAATAACAGGGGTCATCATCGTCCTCGAATTATATTTATTCCTAAAAAGAAACACTTCCCATTTAAAAATCTAATCAATTAAGGGAGTATGATACTGTGCTAGCAAAAATGATAGGCGTCAAGCTTTTAACAGAATACAAGAATCCAAATTATAAAGTGAAACTGCAATGCCCGGACGGAAGTGAATTGTTCATCAGATTTGATTACACGTATCGAACGGGAAGCTACATGCCATTGGAGGTCCACCATGACGGAGCTTCACAAGGAGCCAGGCTCTCATGGTACACAAGCGAAGTGGAAAACATGACAGTCCATTCCTTTTTGGAACAAATCGCCAGGAAGATTGACAAGAAATATCGGTTCGACCTTGAAGAACATAAAAAGAAAGTGGTCAAGCGCTGACAGTTCATTTCAAAAAACTCAAAGGAAGTGATCGTTATCCTTTTCATCATTTTGGCTGTCATCATCTTGCTTACTGGAGTCTTCACCCCTGTAGGTAACTTATTCACGTTTCCTCTTTCAATAATTATCCTCATTCTAGGGTTCTATCGATTGAAGGGAAAAACATAACTAACGGCCGGTATTCTTTAACAAAGAATACCGGTTTTTATTTCGAATACTACCTCCCGTTCAATGCGGTCCTCCACTGCTATAATCGGATACCCGGCCATTTTGATCAACCATCCATTCTACGAACCTATTTATGCGTAATCATTTACATAATAGGAAAAAATACTAATGCATAATTCCGTAAACAACTATATAATTGAAAAAGTTTACACTAGAAGGCGGGACGAACAGAATGGGAAGAAGAAAGGCTTGGTTATGTGTGTTGTTATTCACATCGGTTATTGGTATGTTGGTGTCCAGTGAGTTCTCAGTGAAAAGTGGATACGCTTTAAGCAGGCAGGAAATGGCACTCCACTGGCTTCAAAGGCAGCTTGATCCCCCGAAATACCCAGTCGATATCTCGTTGGATGAAGACTATCCATGGGAACCAGTAGATCATCTTTCCGGGACCGTGGACGTTTCTACAATAAACAACAACGAGTTCGAAGTAAGGATTTATTCCATCTCTGACATTCCTTATCTCCAGACAATCCTGCCAGTCAGAAGGTGATGGCCGTTTTACTACGGAAGATGCCGACAGCTCATTTAATGGGATCAGAGCAGGAAAGAAAGAAGCTAGATTGGTCAAGAAATTAAATGGTAAGCTATATTCAACAACCGAATTGCCGAAATGGGGATTAATCAGATCCTATCATGTCCCCATTGAAGACCCAGCTAACAGGACAGGAGTCGATGGTCGCAGCTGGCTCTATGATAATGCTTTGGCTGTGTCGGCTTTTTCATTGGCAGGTGACCGCGAGAGGGCATCATCGATTCTCGGTACAATGTCCCGATTACAAAATAAAGATGGGTCTTTTGCATTTTCATATCACATTTTCAACGGTCCTTTGGACAGACGGAAACGAAGCGGTTCAATCGCATGGGCAGGGGATGCAGCCATCACGTATGAGAATATGTTCGGAGATCCTTCTTACAGAAACATTGCCATCCGTGCCGCGGAATTTCTTTTGACCCAGAAGGATCCGGTTATCGGCAGCATCAGAGGTGGCCCTGACGTAGATTGGTACTCGACCGAACATAATATCGATGCGTACTTTTTCTTCAGGAATCTTGGTCGACTGACGGGTAATCCCCGATATGTAGATGCTTCTATAGACATTAAAAACGCACTGCTGACTTCCCATTGGAACACGGGGCAAAGAAGATTAAATCAAGGCATCAATGACGAGTCAGCCGCACTTGATACCAATTCATGGGGCTCGATATTCCTGGAGAGCATCGGAAGGAAGGATTTGTCACGTGATGCAACGTCATATCTCCAACGCTTTAAAGTGAATGATGTCCTGATGAACATGAGTGAACATCCATCTTCCTATAATCAATCCTATTCTTCCGATACCCTCCTCACAGGATATAAGCCATATGGACCTGGATATGAGGGGGCACCTGAAATCGTATGGTCAGAAGGGACCTGGGGTGTGATCAACTTATTCCTTCGGCAGGGGAAGGACACGACAAGCTTGATGGAATCCATGTTTGCACTCCAAGACGCAGATCCTGATGGGGGAATTGTTTATGCGCATCAAGGGTACGCTGAATCTCCGTATGAGTTCCATGTCTGGCCGTCCGTAGCCGGCGCAGCTTGGCAATACATCACCTTAAAGGATCCGGGAGGGATATGGGGAGAGTAAGTGAAACTTTATATAGATAATGACTCGAATGTAAGGGTTGGTGCCGTATATATGCAGACGGCACCTTTTTATTAGGACATCTTCCTTAATGTCACGGCATGATTAGAGTGAACAGCGAATTGAACATGATCAAACCAGGACTATTAATACTTTTGTAAGAAAGTCGATAACACTAATAAGATCTTGCTTTAAACTGATAAATAAAATGTTTCAGCGTATACATGATTGTGGAGAAATGATTTACAGGATTAGGAAACGACTGCTGGACAAAGAAGGGATCTTAATGATGATAAAAGGTTTTTTTGTTAATATTTGCATACTGGTCACATTTTTTTATTTGATTGGTTCTTTCTCAAGAAAATTGAGCCAGAGGGGCTGGATCCGGTGTGTCGGACTTGGCAGTATTTTCGGTGGCATGGGCTTGGTTTTGATGTTGTTCAGCATCCCGTTATCCCACCATACGATCGCTGACTTAAGACATCTTGCGTTTGTCGCTTCAGCCACTTATTTCGGTAGTGTGGCCACGTTGACAGCAACCGCCATCATCTCACTCGGAAGGATCATCATGTTCGGTTATAATCAGCAGGCGTTGAATGCAAGTGTCACCATGCTGGCTGCTGGTGTCGTGTGCATCTTGATCAGTAAGGGGGTCCGCTCAACCTGGTGGAGGGTGCATTTCATGAATTACGCATCCTTGGGGCTGATCTCCGTGGCGCTGTCACTGAATCTTGGCTTCTCAAGGATGACGGAAGTTTTCCCTTATCATATCATGACATCGCTTATCGGAGGGGTCATCTTATTCTTCATAGCCGAGCACTTCAAGAAGATGAATCGCTATATTAAGCGACTATCGAACGAGGTCAGTATGGATCACCTGACAAAGCTTCATAATGTGAAAGCATTTGATGAAGATGTGAATCGCCAGATCAATCATTCGACCGAGCACGGGACATCCTTCGCGCTACTGTTATTGGATATCGACCATTTCAAGCATGTGAATGATACGTACGGTCATCTCAATGGGGATGAAGTGTTGATTCAACTGGCATCTATTCTGAGGGCATCTTCGGGTAAAAAGGTCAAAGCGTACCGTAATGGGGGAGAAGAATTCAGTATGATCATGAGCTTTAGTCATGAACGCGAAGTTTATGAGAAGGCAGAAGAAATCAGGACTGCCGTAGAAAGCCAGGGGTTTCATTTAAAACATGATCAACAGATCCACATCACGATTTCGATAGGGTATGCGATTTATCAGCCGTCACAAGAAGTCTCAATATTTGAAAATGCCGATGAGGCCTTATACAGGGCGAAGCGATCTGGTCGGAACAGGGTTTGCGGACCAGAGGGGGAAGCAAAGTAAAAATAGACCGGGACACGTAGAGTGTACCCGGTCTTTTGAACATAATGATGACTATATTCCCGCCCAAACATCTTTTCCGAAGCGACCTTCTTCTTCAAGCCGAGCGAGCCAATTCGCAGACTCTTCTTCAGACGATCCATGAACGTCTTGATAAGCTTTACGGAGGGTCTCTTCCACTTCAGGGGCCATTCGGCTTCCATCACCGCAAATATAGAGATGGGCACCTTGGTCCAGCAGTTCGATCAAATGAGGTCCATCCTGATTCATCAAATGCTGCACGTACGTTTTAGGCTGTCCTTCAACACGGGAAAATGCAGTATGAAGGGTGATGAGCCCGTTCTTTTCATCCTTCGAAAGTTCATCCCTGTAAATGTAATCCTTCTCAGGGTGGCGGCAGCCGAAATAAAGATGTGCTTCTCCAATCGGCAGACCTTGTTCTTTCATCTTGCGGCGTGCCTGCAGGAATCCACGGAATGGAGCGATGCCTGTACCCGGTCCCACCATGATGATTGATGTTGCAGGGTCTTTCGGCAACTCGAAGTTTGACTGTGGCGTCCGGATGAAGCAAGAGATGTCTTCACCAGTCTCCAGACGTGCCAAGTAGTTAGAGGCAACCCCTTCATATTCTCCATGTCCGCTCCAGGCGGTACCTCTCACGACACCGACCGTAATACTCAATTGATCTTCATGTACCCGAGGCGAGCTAGAGATCGAATAATACCTTGGTTTGAGAGCCGGCAGCAGTTCCAAGAAGCGTTCGAATGGCAGCTCACAAGCTTCGTACTTTTCCATGAAATCGAGCATTGACACACGTTTCTTCAAGACTTGCTCACGATAGACTTCCTCTTCTAGTAAAACTTCCAATTCCTTTTTATGTGGAGGGCAGACCGTATATCCTGCCATTTCTCGTAGTTGAGCGCGGGTGGCCGGCTCCTGCACTTCGACGCAATGACTAAGGAGATCGTCTAACGAAACAGGGCGGTCAAGTGGGAGATGGTCTGCACTTCGTCCGCTTGCAGATAGCATGACTTGATCATTTCCTTTAAGCCCGAATCGCTTTAACACTCGATTCACATTTTTTGAGCTGTTTTTCGGAAGGACTCCGAGATGATCGCCCTCTTTGTACGATAGCCCTTCAGGCAGGGAGACTTCAATGTGACGTGTGCTCCTGTCACTTTCAGATGACTGCAACTCATGATTAGCCAGAATACTGGTGTTCACTGCCTCGTACGTTTTGGCGAGCGGAGAACCGCCTATGCCACTCACAAACTCCATACTGAGGCTATTGCGTTCCTTGCCGTCATTTTCAATCTTCAGCCCGAATGTCTCAACCGCATCTGCCCACATGCGCTCTTTCCATTGTTCAAGCTGTCCTTCGAAATCACCGCTCGCATCTCCTTCACCGCGCTCCGAAAACCTGACAGCGCCTTTCTCTGCAAGCTTATCGTCGATCAACCTTGGTACATTCTGATACGTGCTTGCCCAGTTACGATCTCCACAACCGAATACTGCAAAGTGGACACCTTTCAGTTCGTCCGGCGACACTTCATCAAGCCATTGTACGAATTGATTCGCATTGCTTGGAGGCTTACCGTTGTAGGAAGAAGTGACAATCAAGACGGCACCTTCACTCGGCAAGCTGCCTACACGGTCATTAAGAGGGGATACCTCTGTGCGGACACCATGGAAGCTTGCAGTATCAGCCAATTCCTTGGCCACACCTTCAGACGTCCCTGCGTCTGAACCGTATAGGACAAGCAGTGGCCGGTCGTTAAGTCCGGAAATTGCAGGCGCATCCTGCTGCTTTCCTTGTTCGGTCTTCCCTTGTGAAGATTCTCCGGAAGGGAAAACTGAGTAGTCGACAGCTGTCTGGTTACGATTCTTCACCTTGATCTTGAAATCACCTGGTTTAAGCGTCAACGTCTGCTTGACATTCAGTTCATAGTTTTCGTCATCGATGAACTCGAATTGCTTCAGGAGCATAGCTAGTACAAGGGTTGCCTCATGGAGGGCGAACTGCATCCCGATGCAGGCGCGCTGGCCATTTCCGAATGGCTTATACGCATGATGGGGAACTTTTTCCTGGTCCTCGAACCGTTCGGGACGGAATGCTTCCACATCTTCTCCCCATGCGTCTTTATCCCTGTGCAGCTTGGGGATCAGGACGGTGATTTTATCTACATCTTTCTTAACCGGGTACTTGCCTTGAAGGAGGGTATCCTCTTTGGCATAAAGACTGAAGGCGGGTGCAGTCGGCCATAGACGCAGTGACTCATTCAAGATCATCCTGATGTATTTCAGGTCGATCACCTGTCTATAGTCCGGGGCAGGCCCTGTGAAGACCCGGTCAACCTCTTCATAGGCCTTTTCTAACTTATCAGGGTTTTTCATCAGGAAGTAGAGCGCAAATGATAACAGACCGCTGGTCGTTTCATGGCCTGCGATCAAGAAGGTGATGATCTGGAAGCGGATGTTTTCATCATCAAGCTTCTCTCCGGTTTCGGGGTCCTTCACATTCAACATGCGCGAAAGCAGATCGTTTTCTTCCTGACTCCCGTTTGCCTTACGTTCAGCGATGATATTGTCGACCATCGAGAACATCGTCTGAGTATCATGCTGGAACTGACGCTTCGTCCTGATCATCAGTTTATCCTGTATGTCCAGTCTTTGAATCTGATGCATGGCTTCATCAAGGGCCCGGACCATACTGGTAATGAACGGATGAGGACGCTCACGATAGAAACTATTGAAACGGTAATTGAATCCGCAAAGACCGATTGTATCCAGCGTCAGCCGTGTCATATCCTCGGGCACATCGATTTCCTCGTTCGGATTGAGACGAGCCCATTTCTGGACAAGCTGGATACCAATGTCGACCATCATCCCATGATAGTCTTTCATCGCACGCTGACTGAATGTAGGGAGGAGGATGTTATGCGCCTTGCTCCAGTTAGGCTCGTCGGTCCTGCTTGTAAATAGTCCATCTCCACCGAAAGCGCGAACCTTTTCAAGTGCCCCTTCAATGCTCTTATCAAACCTGGATTGGTCGCATACCTCTTTTACAATCTCATGTCCCGAGACGATGATCGTCGATGCTGCCGGTGTTTGCAAACGGAAAATAGGGCCTTGTTCCTCTGCGATCTTCATGAAGGTTAATGACGGATTATCCTTGTCGATCAGAGGGAGATGGCCGAGTGGACCGTATGTCTTTGGCTGTGGGATTTCTTCAAACTTTTCCAAGGAAAACACCCTTTCAATGATTGATTACTGTAGCAACTTCACTTGATGAAGTTCACCTTTAAGCTGTGTTTGATCACTTCTTTCCATTTCCCTTCCTCTTTCGTGACATTCGTGAAATTCTCCATGATATGAGGGGCAGCCTGCTGATGGGCAACCGATGAAAGAAGCATGACGATCAGTTCTTCCGGATCCTGCTCTGCAAGAACCCCCAATTCAATCCCTTTGATAATGAATGGATAACTTTGTTCGTGAAACGGTCTGATCAACAGTTCGAAGAGGTAATCAAACCGTTCTCCTTTTTGAACGCTTTCGTTCATGATAAACAAACTGAACTCCCGATGTTCAAACGTCATATCGACCAACTTATCAAATAGTTCACGGAGCATCTCTCGCATATCAGAAGCATCCTGTACTTCTTCAAGCTTGAATGTATTGGTCTCCAATACTTCTCTTGATAATTTAAGGATAACTTCTTTCCAAAGGTCCATTTTCGAGCCAAAATGATATTTGATCAATGCCATGTTCACATTTGCATCCAAGGCAATTTCGCGGAGAGAGGTTTCTTCGAATCCTTTGGTTGAAAACAGTGCTGTGGCAGAACGGATGAGCTCCTTCTTTGCCACATCCTGATTGGACCGAGGTCTCCCTGGCGCCTTTTTTTGGTAGTCGTATTCTGTCATGATAGGAGTTCCTTTCCTTAATTAATCACTTGATTAATTAATATGGGTTCAGTATCTAGCAAACGAAACGTAAAGTCAAACGATAACAGAAGGAAATCAGCGATTATCATTAGGTATAATTAATCAATTATCCTTTTTCTACTCGCAGTCAGTACGTTCAACACCTAAGAATTTTTACTCGTCTACAATCAAGTTTATTATCTACAAACATTTCCATAAAATCTATTTCCTCCATTATTTTTACTCAAAAAAACCTTCTGAATTACTAAAAAATGGTACGATGTGTGTAGATCTTACTTAAATTGGAGTGAATACTGTGAGAATAGAAATGCTCGAACAAAATAAAAAGAGTTGGAATAAGGTTGCTCATCATTTTAATGGAAAAGACGCTTTACCTAGTTATGGACCATATACACAAACAGAGGAAGAATTGAGGCTGTTTGATGACGTAGAGGATAAAAAGGTGCTGGACATCGGATGTGGCAGTGGTCATTCATTGCGATATTTGGCAGAAAAGGGGGCAGGTGAACTATGGGGCGTCGATTTATCTTCTGCACAAATTGATACGGCGAAAAGGACGCTGGAAGGTTTGAATGCCAACTTGCACTGTGCCCCTATGGAGGTCGATGTCGGCATCCCCAAAGACTATTTTGACGTTGTTTGTTCCATTTATGCCATTGGTTGGACAACAGACTTACCTACAACTTACAACATGATCCATTCTTACATGAAGCCAGGCGGATCTTTCATATTCAGCTGGGATCATCCGTTGTATCCGTTTCTGAAGAGTGAGAATGGTACGCTAACGTTTGCAGGATCTTATCAGGATGAAGGGACGACTACATATAGACATTTTAAAGGGGAGGATGCCCCTGTCTCGATTCCTAACAGGAAACTCGCTACATATGTCAACGAATTAATCAAAGCAGGTTTTGTGATTGAATCGATCGTAGAAAGTGATGTATCAGCTGCTTTTGACTCCGATGATGAGGATGTTTCCGACCGCTACTATTCACTGCATAAAGCGAAGAGGTTTCCAACCACCATGATCATAAAAGCACGGAAGCCATTCTAGCTGTAAATGGAATCGGTTGCTTAAGTAAAAGAAGCTCAAAAATCAGTTGAAAAATGAAGGGACGGGGCGCTTCCATCTTTGGAAACGCTCCGTCCCTGTTTAGACTATTTATAGGTGAGGCATTCATGTAGTTTCATTATGACAGATTTCCTTTAGTTCTTTGGAAAACTTCATGAAATCATCTTTCTTTTTATCACGTAACGCTTGGTCGATTTTCAATTCAAGCTGCTCTTTGCGGAATTTCAACAGGGCCTCGTCCAATACCATTTCCGCAAATAATGACACCATGCTTTCCATTTCTGGCTGTGTTGATTGAAGTAAATACTTTTTCATGAAAATCAACTCCTTGTCCTTTTTTAAATTATACAATAAATAGTCTTAATATTCAAACATTAAAGGGATTATGTTGGTTGAATTACTTGTTCATTGTATAAATAGCGCTGAAGTGAACAGATCACATATTCACCTGTCGTGACACCCAAACAAGTTGTAATAAGTGCTTCATTCCATGTCACTTGGTGAGTGAAGCCGGTCTTCATATAAATCGATAAACAAATTCCCTTTCGTATTGACCACTGCAAAGTAAATGTGTCCGACCTTTACTTTGCGCTTTTCAAGTTCATCGTTTAGCCATCGTTCATCATATTGAGGGGTGAAATTCTCATGAATCAATCTGCCCTCCATGATCAATTCGACAGGGATTGTAGTGGAAGCGGCTGAAGGGACGCTTCCATCCCATTTTGAAAAGGGCTCATATCTCTCTTTCCTTTTAATTGATACGACTCCACTCACTTCAAGGAGTGCATACTCCACTTGATTGATATCAAAGACCCCGAATTCCCTAAGATGTTGGTTAAGGTCATCAATTGAGAACTTCACTTTTTTCATATTTTCATCAAGGAGCTTTCCATGTTCGATCAGTACGGTCGGACTACCAGATATCCATGTCCTGAATTTCCTGCTTTTGAATGAGAGGGACAGAAATAAGTAAAATGTCAACACAAGAACAAGAAACGAGATGAACATTTCCTTAAAAGGATGTTCTGTGTCAAATCCCATGTTGGCAATGAATGACCCGACCGTCACGGAAAGGGCAAAGCTGTAGTGGTTTTTATGGGAATTGATATGCTTACCGACGAAATATGTAACAAAAATCAGCACAAGGAAACTGATAAACGTCCTGATTACCGGAAACCAAAATTCAGACATGACCATCCCCCTTTATAAAGAATTCGTTATCAGTATGGACAAAAATCAAATGGAACTAAACGCAAAAGAACTAGTAGGGGATGGGGGACAAGAGATAGAAATACGCTGTAATGAAAAACAAAGCAAAAGAGACTCCTCCCTTTTGCTTTGTTTTTCATATAGCCAGAGACTCACACTGCAATATCAGTCATTCTACATCAGAAATACACCTTGATCTTAACAAGGTCCTGGATACTTCCATCTTTCGCACTTCGGCTATACACCCATAATTCTCCTGAAGCTGTGGTTGGTGGACGATTGAATGAAAGCGGTGCATTGAAGAATCCGTAAGCCGGTGCACCTTCATCCGTCATCGCATACCGTTCACTCGTGACAATGACACCATTTTGATCCCTTAGTTGGTAATTGACGACTGCTTCAAATACCCTTGCAAACCCTTGTACAGATTGTCCACTATTGATGACGTTCCCCGGCAAAGGCTTAGTCACAAAGATGTTCCGCGAAGTAGGGATTGGAACAATCAAGTGAAAATCGGGCCATATGACATCCCTTTGGAAGCCTGGTCGTCCTGTATTTGCATCTTCAATGTCGGAAACGGAAACACCAAATCGCCTTGAAATGGAATAGAGGCTGTCACCGGTTACAATCTTATAAGAGAATGCAGGAACAAGCAGTTGCTGATCGACCAGAATGAGATCCGGGTTTGGAATGGAATTGACTCCTGCGAGTAAATCTACGTGTGTATCAAATGTTTGGGCAATCGCTGAAAGTGTATCGCCACTTGTGACAATATAATTCATAAGTGGGTTCGAAGCGGATGTCGGCACGACAAGCACATCACCGGGGAAAATCAAACCCCGATCTGTTACGGGAGGATATAAATGATTCGCCCTTTCAATGGCAGTTATCGTGCTCCCGAATTGGGCTGCTATCCCATAAAGTGTATTTCCAGGCTTCACCGTGTAAATGAGGCCTTTAGATTGAATCGTTGGCATTTTAACACCCCCTTTCCATGTATCCTATGAAAAGGGGGAAGGATAGAAAACGGCAGATTCATTATACTAGATGAAAGTCAGGAAAATGAACCTACTAAAACAAGAGGAAACCCTACTAATTCTTCACTTCATTTTTATGAAATTCCTATCAAAAGGACCACAAAACTTCCTATTTCATTTCGCTATCCCCAAACCGAACAACCGGTACCCTATTCATAACAGAAAAAGTATATTTATTGGTTCGGAAGACAAAGCTGATAACAATTGACGTCTTAAAAGGGTGAACATGATGTTCTTTAAGAAAAATGTGAAAAATCCCGATGTTGAAAAACCTGAGAGTACTGAAGATGAATGCGGAATCGCTTCTTCCTCTGCGGAATTCATTAGAGGAATTCAGAAACGGTTAAATAATAGTTCTGATGTAGCGGTGATCGATGTTAACCCGTTATTTACACTGATATACATAGAAACGTTGATTGATAAGAATATGTTGAATCGGGACATCCTCGCTCAGCTGAATAAGAATCCGAGTTCTCCTTCAGAAGTGGAACACAAAATACACGTAGGGAATGTAAAACAATATGAGTTATGCAAGGAAGCTCTGTTTGCATTGTTAAGCGGAGCTGTCCTTATCCATATAGAAGGTTATTCAGTGGTCGTCTCCGCAATGATCCCTTCCGGCCAGAGCCGCTCACTCAGTAAACCCGAGAATGAGTCCATCGTCATCGGTCCACAGCTTGGTTTCAACGAGAGTATCTCTACGAATGTTTCATTGGTCCGCAGGTACTTGATGAACCCTGATTTGACGAATGAATCGATGACAATGGGGGAAGAAAGCAAAACCAGCATTTCAATCATGTACATAAATGGAATTGCGTCTGATGAAATGGTAGAAACGGTAAAGCAGAGGATTGCTAATATCACGATTGATGGTGTCATCGATAGTTCGGTTCTTATGCAGTTAATAGAAGATAATTCCCTTACGATATTCCCGGTAATGGTTTTGACGGAGCGGCCTGATCGTGCCTGTTCATGGCTATTGAATGGAAAGGTTGTCATCATTGTAGACGGTAGCTCGCTCGTCATCGGCTGCCCTCAGAGTTTTGTAGAGTATTTTCAGAGTATGGAGGACCGGAACGTCAAGTGGCAGGTGGCTACCTTTTTCAGGATCCTACGTTTTATGGCGATGATTCTCTCTGTGTTTTTTACAGCTGTTTATGTCGCTTCCTTGACGTTCCATTATGAAATCATACCACAGCCCCTCCTGATCCCTTTAAGTGAATCCCGTTCAAGGGTGCCGTTCCCTCCAATCATCGAGGCATTATTATTGGAATTCATCATTGAATTACTAAGGGAAGCAGGAGCCCGCCTGCCTACAAAAGTTGGTCAGACGATGGGTATCGTTGGTGGTATTGTCATCGGAACAGCCGCTGTTCAGGCGGGGTTTACGAGCAATATCCTCATCATCATCGTTGCACTTGGTGCATTGTCATCATTTACAACGCCGAATTTCATGATGGGGAATGTGATTCGCATTTTACGATTCCCCATCATCATTCTAGCGGGTTTTTGGGGTTTTTATGGGATTATGTTTGCCTTTTGTTTCCTACTTATCCATCTCTTGAGGCAGTCGAGCCTCGGAAGTCCATTCCTTGCCCCTTTCTACCCGATTAGATTAAGGGATTTGGCGGATAGTATTGTAAGGTTACCATTGCCCTTTACTTCTAAACGCCCTTACGAAGCAAGGCCGCTTGATTCTGAGAGATATGAGAAGGAGAAATGATCGATGGGGCGGGGAGGAGATCGCAAGTGAACATATCATTCTATCCTAAACAACAGTATCTCGTTAACGCCATACTCGTCATGTTCATCGTGCATTCGGTGCAGTTGGGGGTCGGCGTGCAGGGCTTCCAAAGGGTCGTCTTTATGGAGGCGGGACACGATGCATGGATATCGGTCATCCTCTCAGGCTTTGTCACCAACATTATCGCCTTCATCATGGTCAAGACACTTAATGCATATGAAAGCTCGGATCTTTACGGCATCCACCGGGACTTGTATGGAAAGTGGTTCGGGACATTCATTAATATCATCTATATTGTTTATTGCCTCAGTGCATTTCTCGTCATCCTACGAAATTATATTGAAGTGATCCAGGCATGGGTGTTCCCAGAGGTGCCCACATGGTTTATTGCGCTTACCCTGTTACTCCTTGTCATCTACGGGGCGTTGGGTGGTTTCCGGGTCATTGTGGGAATCAGCTTTTTCAGTGTTTTTCTGTCATTGTGGCTCCTGCTCTTGATGGGATATCCGCTGAAATTCAGCAACTGGGAGAATGTGTTTCCCCTATTCGAGTCAAATGTGAAGGAAATCATACAAGGAGCCCATGCGATGACGTTCACAGTCATCGGTTTTGAACTTGTTTATTCCTTTTATCCATATATCAAAGAAAAACGGAAAGTACATAAATTCATGCAAATCGGCCTAGTTTATACAACAATCCTTTATTTGGCAATCATGTTGGTTAGCCTGAGTTACTTCAGCGGAGGACAACTTGAACGGACCATTTGGGGCACATTGTCTCTATTGAAGATTGTACGCCTGCCCTTTATTGAGCGCTTTGAATATGTGGGTATTACGTTCTGGATGCTGATCATTTTACCAAACCTCATGTTATATCTTTGGTCTGCCACTAGGGGGATGGGACGGGTCTTCCAATGGAACGAAAAACGGTTTATGTGGATCTTTTGCCTGATCTTGTTGGGGGCAACCCTGTTATTTACGACAAGGGACCAAATCAATTTTCTTAATGATTATTTTGCAAGGGTGTCATTTTATATCGTCTACTGCTACCCCATTGTCTTGTATATGTTCGTCTTGATTAAGAAGAGACTGGCAAGAAAGGATGAATAACATGAAAAAAGTGAAGCGTTTCATTATGGGTTCATTGATCCTCTCTTTACTGACTTCCTGTGCTGATGTAAAAACATTAGAGCAAATGGGCTTGATCACGACTGTGGGGTATGATTCTATGGACGGTGAAACCATTCACACAACGATGCTGATCCTTGAGACCGATCCCCAATCAATGGAAAGCTCGAATGTCATTTCCAACGACTCCTTGACAAGCAAAGGAGCGAGAATCAAAGCCAATCTAAAGTCCCCCAAAAAGCTTGCGTCCGGTCAGCTGAGGGTGGCGCTGTATGGGATGGGTGTGGCTAAGAGTGGTTTCATCAATCTTGCGGATACCCTCGCAAGGGACCATGCCATCAGTGATTTGACGTATTTGGCAGTGGTGGATGGAGAAGCAGGGGAAATCCTTGAACATAAATACGAACAATTTGCGGATGCAGGGCAATATATTTTTAAAGAAATCGAACAGAATATCAAGGGGGAAACCATCCCTTCACCGACTCTGCATGAAATTCTCCATAAATATTATTCAGTCGGGATCGATCCTTCCCTGCCACTACTTAAATTGAAAGACGACATGATCACTATCATCGGAATGGCAATCTTAAAAGACGATAAATTGGTTGGGAGTATCACCCCCGAACAGGCGTTTTATGTTAAATTGGTCAATGATCATTACGATGCCGGCAACTTTGAGATGACAATCCAGAACGGGAATGGGAAGAAACTGCTGAAGAAGGAAGAGGAATCTGAACTGATCGGCATTTCGCTTGATACCATTAAAAGTAAAAGTTTGATTACATTAACAAAAGAGAAGCCAGTTGAATTTGATTTGAAAATCAAACTGAATGCACGGTTGCAGGAAATCAATAAATCGATTGACTTGAATGATTCGAAAAACCTCGATCTCCTTGATGAACGAATCAAGAAGGAAATGACCAAAAAGGTAGAGGAATTAATTCAATACTGCCAATCCGTTGACTCAGATGTATTTGGATTCGGAGAAGTGTATAGGAGTTCGGTCCCACATTCTGGTTTAACGAAAAAAGAGTGGCATTCCATGTACAAGGATATCAAAGTGAACGTCAGCATTGACTTTGATATCGTAAGGACGGGAGTAGTGGAGTGAGGATGCCGGAAATGGCTTTAAATAAAAAAGGCTCAGCATGCACTGAGCCTTTTACGTTAATTATTTCGGCGTCCTGTTCACATAAGGATAAATTGGATCGACCAAACTGAATTCATACGTTTCACCATTCACGATTCCGACCACTTTATCACTATCATAGAGATTCAACATAAATTCCGCCATTTCCTTTGCAGTATGATATTGAGGGACCGAACCGCTATATTCGAACTCATTGATGTCCAATGATCGCTGCGCAAACTCTGTTTCAGTTGCAGCAGGCGCCAACACCTTCGCTTTCATTTCTGCCCCTTTTGCAGTGAGCTCCTGGGCAAGTCCTTCGGTAAATGCGCTGACATAGAACTTCGTGCTGCAATAGGTAACAGCATCTGCAACGATGGTATAGCCTCCACCTGAAGAGATGTTGATGAGCTGAGTACCTGGCACATTCTCATAATCACGGACGAACAGACTAGATAGTACGGTGAGCGCTTCGATATTGAGCCTCAGCATATTCTGGATTTTCGTCAAGTCTTGCTCCGCAACGGAGTCGAAGTTACCGAACCCTGCGTTGTTGATAAAGGTTTCAATGTCGTATTCTTTCAAACTGTTGTAGAAGGTATAGACCTGTTCACTGTCGGATAAATCTGCTGTTTTGATGACAACGTCAACGCTAGGATACTCAGAAACAATGGCTTCTTTAAGCTCTTGCAGCTTATCTTCCCGTCTTGCCACTGCAACGATATTCTTTCCTCTTTCTGCAAATGCCATTGCTGCCTCATATCCAATTCCTGAGCTTGCTCCTGTAATGACTGTATATTTCATGCTTGATACCTCCTGTTAAATGAATGGTACAATGGTATCCTACCGTTTAGAGTGCACTCTAAGTCAAGTAGGTATTCAAAAAGGGGGGACCGTAGATGAAAAGCATAGGAGAAGCGGCCGAATCATTGGGCGTCAGTTCTCATACGCTCAGGTACTACGAGAAAGAAGGAATTGTTGAGCCACATAGAACAAAAGCGGGTGTACGGAACTACAGCGAAGATCAACTGAATTGGCTGTCATTCGTTTTGAAGCTTAGGGATACACAGATGTCCATCTCCGACATCAAGACCTATACTCAACTGGTTTTGGAAGGAGAGCACACATCTAATCAAAGATTGAACTTATTGGAGAAACATCAAAAAAATATCGAAGAACAGATTGAAGCGATGCAAATTACGAATGAAATGGTGAAAAGGAAAATTTCAACCTATAAAGAAAGGATGAATAATAAAAAGAAGGGATGACTGGTCTAATAGAATTCGCGTTTGAAAGTAAATCATACAAAAAGGACGGTTTCCTTTATTATGAAAGGAAACCGTCCAAGAAATCCAATGCAGAAGATTTTTTAGCCAATGATCTTCACGGCAAATCGACGTTGCCTTGGCCCATCAAATTCACAGAAATAAACTCCCTGCCATGTACCGAGGAGCAATCGGCCATCATCAATGATGACCATCTGTGAATGACCCACCGTGCTTGTCTTTAAGTGAGAAGCCGTATTCCCTTCCATATGAAGATCCTTGGTGTGATTCCAAGGGTACACTTCATCCAGCCTCATCAAGAAGTCTGTCTTCACATCGGGATCGGCGTTTTCGTTGACCGTAATGCCGGCTGTTGTGTGAAGTGATTGAATAATCACGAGTCCGTCCGATACAGTTGATTGATCAACAAAATCCTGTACCATATCGGTGATGTCTATCATCTCGTCACGCCTGTGTGTTTCAATGTTGAAGATCTTCATACTTTCACTCCTATTAATGAAACTTTGATTGATCAATTACCGCTCAGTTTCTCATGCAGTCTTCTTGCTAGAGTCACACCTTCACTATTATCACCATGGAGACAAATCGTATCTGCCTTGATCGGGATGACCCGTCCATCGGCCGTCAAAACTTCTTGATTCTGGACCATTCTCATGACCTGCTCCTCCACCCTGTCAGCATCGTGCAATACCGCATCAGGGAGAGACCTTGGGGTAAGGGTGCCGTCGGACTGGTAAGTTCGGTCTGCGAAGACCTCATTTGCGACCACAAGCCCAACCTCTTGTCCAGCTTTTATCAGTTCACTTTCCGATAAACCGTATAAAACGAGAGAGTCGTCTAGATCATATACCGCTTTAGCAATCCCATGTGCGAGTCCTGCATCCTTCGCTGCCATATTATACAAAGTACCGTGAGGCTTGACGTGATGGAGCTGGCCACCCTGTGCCTTCACCATCGCAAACAGTGCCCCTACTTGATATTGGACCAATGCATAAGCCTCATCCGGTGTGATTTGGATATTCCTGCGCCCGAAACCTTGAAGATCGGGTAAACCTGGGTGGGCACCAATCTTCAGGCCATATGTATTCGCTTGTTTTACCGTCCTCAACATCACCTGTGGATCACCTGCGTGGAATCCACATGCTACATTGACAGAGGTGACATATTTCATCATTTCCTCATCTTTCCCAATCGTATAAGCACCAAAGCTTTCCCCTAAATCACAATTCAGATCGATCATCATCATCATCCTCTCTAGATTCTTCTGTTGATTACTCAATCTTATCATACGCTCAACATTCATACATCAAGGCCAGGCAAGAAATGAGAAATAGTCAAAATAGTATGTGAAAGCAGTAAAGTTTGGTAGAATGATGAAGATACATATGATGATGGATCATCTAAAAGAGAACGGTGAGTGACGGCTACTGCAAGGGGGGACTATGCTATGAAAATGAAAAAGCCCCCCTATAGAGGGGACTCTTGCTTTGAAGCATTCAGCTTCACTTTCATTTTTTTATAGAAGGATAGAACTTTACCACCTTCAGGCCGTTTCTCATCCATGACTCTTGTTCGTAAGATGAAATAGATGATTTCTTCGACGGACATTAAGACCATGAATAAACAGACGGACAGGATGATCCATATCAACATTGTTCTTCTCTCCTTTCCAAAAAGGATACCATCACCATATATATGGATATACATACCACTTCATGAACAGTATCAAACGCCGAGAGGGAATCCGATGAAAGCCATATTATTTGATTTAGATGAAACCTTACTTAATAGGAGCCAATCTCTTGAATATTTCATACATGACCAATACACTCGACTTTTTTCTTCTTATCAATTGGAAGAAGAGGATTTTTGTTCGAGATTCATTGAATGGGATCAAAGAGGATATGTGTGGAAAGATATCGTGTATGAACGATTGATCGCTCATTACTCATTGGATCACTTTCAGGTGAATGATTTGGTGGAAGATTATCTTGTGAATTTCGGAAGGCACGCAAAGGGTTTTGAAGGTGTCGACTCCGTCCTTTCCACGTTAAAAAAGGAAGGCTTTGTCCTCGGACTCATCACAAATGGCCGGGAAGATTTACAGTCCAGTTCCATTAAGGCCCTTCAAATAGAACAGTATTTTGACATCATGGTCATTTCGGAAAGCATCGGAATGAAAAAGCCTGACCCCCGCATTTTTCATCATGCATTGAGTCAGCTTGGCGTCGATCCCGAAAATGCCGTCTATATAGGGGATCATCCTGTAAACGATGTAGAGGCGGCACAAAAAGCTGGAATGCATGCAATCTGGAAAAGGACTTCCCATTGGGATGGAAAAGGAATACAGCATGTCATTGACGATTTGTCAGAAATTTTGACGTACCTTTCCCTGAAGGTGTAATAATGATTCGGCAGAGATGTGAATCAGTCGATCACCAATACGATCATAATGTGAATTCACACCCTTTTACCAAAATTTTATCCCCTTCTCATCAGATTTTAATTTTCGAGGAGGATGATAAAGTCAGAACTTAAAAGGGAGGTAATGATATGATGTGGATTCGCTTCATACCCATCCTGTTCTTCAGCATGACGGCTTTGACACTGTTTATGTTTCAAGGTATAGAAATTTTTCAGGCATTTTATGATTTTTTCTCAAAGAAATAAATGGATCAGGTATAGCAGGTGAGTGAATGAAAAGGATACTAGTGATTGAAGATGAAAAAAACTTATCACGTTTCATAGAGTTGGAATTGAAATATGAAGGATATGATATTGGCCTTGCATTTACAGGACGCGATGGACTCGAAATGGCGTTGAATGAGGAGTGGGATGTGATCCTTCTTGATCTCATGCTGCCGGGTCTGAATGGATTGGAAGTGTGCAGGCGAATCAGACAGAGCAAGGAAACGCCGATCCTGATGATCACTGCACGTGATAGCGTCATGGATAGAGTATCGGGTCTTGACAGTGGGGCTGATGATTATATCGTAAAGCCATTTGCGATCGAAGAACTTCTCGCAAGACTCCGTGCCGTCTTCAGGCGCACACAGAGTGATGGACCACAGACCCCTGTCACGACCTATACCCACAAGAACCTGACCGTGTATAAGGAATCAAGGCAGGTATACAAAGACGAGAAAGAAATCGAAGTGACGAAGAGGGAGTACGATCTGCTGCTGGCGTTTCTGGAAAATAAAAATATCGTCCTGACCCGTGAAGTACTGTTGAATAAAGTATGGGGGTACGATACAGAAGTCGAAACAAATGTGGTGGACGTTTATGTCCGTTACTTGCGTAATAAGCTGGACACACCAAATGAAGAAAGCATCATTCAAACAGTCCGTGGCACTGGATATGTGATGAGGTCATGATCGATTTGAAAAGTTGGGTCAAACCAACATCGCTAAAGGTGAAGTGGGCTCTTGCAGCAGGTTCAGCCATCTTCCTCGCCTTCTTTCTTTTCAGTTTCTTCCAATATCATGCCATCAATAAATGGATGTTGGATGAAGAAGAAAATAACTTCAGCCGTGTACTGGATGAAATTACGGTATTTTTTAAACAGCGGGGACCTAATGTCAAGCTTCAGGATATTTATGAAAGCAGGGACCTCATGAAGCAAATTGCGGAAAAGGACCAGACCATCAGGATCCTTGACCGTCAAGGGAAGCAAGCACTTGAGATCAGGGGCGAGAATGAACCCGCTTTTTATATTCCTTTCCAGCCTGTCAGGGATAAAACGGTCAACCTGATTGAATCTGACGGAAAGAAGGTCCTAATCGGACATTCCCCGATTGTTTCAAGGCAATTCAATGGATACGTCGAAATCATCCAGCCGCTGAACAGGTATGAGAATATAATGAAGAACTTATTCTGGATGATGTCAATTACAGGCATCGCTGCGCTGTTATTGAGTGCCCTACTTGGATACTTGATGGCCCGGAGCTTTATACGGCCCCTTAACAAGCTTTCTGAAGCGATGCGTTCAATTGAAAGGAATGGGTTCCAGCGAAGGGTTGAGACAACAAACGCCCACGATGAAATCAGTGAACTCTCACAAATCTTCAATAAAATGATGAGTGAGATCGAGAAGTCTTTCAGACAGCAGCAGCAATTCGTGGAGGATGCATCACACGAGCTCAGGACCCCTATACAAGTATTGGAGGGGCACCTGGCCCTTTTGAATAGGTGGGGTAAGAAGGACCCTACCATCCTCGAAGAGTCCCTGCAGGTGTCCTTGGAAGAGCTTGACAGGGTGAAGAGACTGGTCGGTGAGTTGCTCGAACTATCCAGGGCAGACCGCGAGTTGACGGATTATGAGAACGCAAGGGTTGACCTTGAGGAAGTTTCCACTAAGATCATCCGCGATTTTGCATTTCTTCATGAAGATTATCGTTTTGAATTAGTCAATGAACTGAAGAATAGTGAAGACGCCTTCATGCTGAAAAGGCATCTTGAACAGATCCTCGTCATCCTATTAGACAATGCTGTAAAATATTCGGAATCACATACGATGGTAAAGGTACGATTATTTGGCCAGGAGGATCGATTGGTGCTCGAAGTGAAAGATGAAGGGATTGGAATCCCTGAGGAAGATCTTCAAAAAGTATTTGATCGCTTCTATCGTGTGGATAAAGCGAGGAGCAGGGAAAAGGGCGGCTATGGACTTGGACTTGCGATTGCATCCAAACTGATCTTTAACTATGGTGGTACCATTGAAGCGTCTAACAATCAACCCACCGGTACCATTATCCGGGTCTCCTTGAAGAAAGCAATGGAGCATACGAATGAAGTCTAGACGTCTCAGTACTTATCTGAGACGTCTATTTCTGTATATTGCAGATCGACGCTTCTTGGAATCCTCAATTCAAGAATTCCATCCCTGTATTGTGCCATTGCCCCCTTTTTCTTGACGAGGGAAGGGAGCGTCAGCACTTGTCGGTCGCCGTGTTCAGGAATATTCTCGATGATCGCTTGATTCGAAGTGTGGAAAATCTTCATCTGTTTCATCCATTCTTCGTTCGGTATCTTCATCCTGATATAGACATCCTCAAAGGTTTCAAAGACATTGACTGGGATCTGATTGTGCTGGGCCGTCTTTTCTTGCTCTTGCTGGACCGGGTCCTTGTTCATTGAATGAATGAACGGTTGATGACCATTCATGGCCTCGGTTGGATTCATCATGCTGCTGTAGCCGCCGGGGAACATCTTTTTCATCATATCCTGTACATACGAGTCGATTTCTTTCGGATTCATTTTATTCATTTGATCTTTCATATCTTTGTTGAATGGAAACAGGCTCCAAGGAAACATAAGCATCACCTTTCTTTGACACATTTAAGATGTTCGCTTTACCAAGCCGTAAATGCCACGTGCGCATAAGTGTGGATGGTATAGTCTATGCACGATTGGGCGAATCGTTCAGGTCCAGCATGATTAAAGGTTCAACTTTAAGGGAAAGGAAGAGTAAACTGCTTAATCCAAAAATCCGGTTGACCGGAGACCAATGGCGATCATCAAAATGGATGTGGTTTCAAAGCGCTTTCCTATATAACAGCTTCAACACTTTTATTATAGGATTCTTACAAACAATAAAATTTTCCGAAATTGAGAAAAAGTATTTGGTTTTTTTTAGTAAGAGTAGTAAGATGGTTTATGAAAAAAAGTTACCTAAGTAGCTCTTATAAGAGGGTGGAGAAGAAAGCGCTTAATAGAAAGTTATTTCAGAATAATCGTTTTATATGAAGTTTTTCACAAATTACTATGGGAATATAAGTAAAAAAGCACATTCGAGGAGTACACAAAATTTTAAGAAATTTGTCATAAAGACTTTATCTTAATACTGTACAGTGATAAAATATCCTTGTAAGCGTTTTATTGCTTAAATAATATTATTCTTGCATAACAATAGTTGAATATTGGAATGGAAGGATACTTGATACCCAAAATTATACTAACTGGCAAATAGTTGGAGGTTTTTCAAAATGAAAAAGCAATCGACAAACCAAGGTGAGCCATGGCATTCCTTTTACGGACCAAATCTGGGCTACGTGATGGAGGTTTATGAGCAATTCCTTGAAGATCCATCCGAAGTAGACCCCGAACTTAGGGAATTATTTGAACAATGGGGGCCTCCTACTGCTGAAGATGTTGCAGTGATGGCAAACGCACAGAAAGCAGATGCTTCATTTACTTTGCCTGCCGAGCCCACTGCTCTAAGTAAGATGGTTGCAGCCGTCAAGCTTGCAGACAATATTCGTACATATGGTCATCTTGCTGCAGACATCAATCCGCTTAATGACCGAAATAAAGACACCAGAAGGATTGACTTATCGGAATTTGACTTGACGGAAGAAGATTTGAAGAGCATACCTGTCGAATTCTTATGCCCGGATGCACCTCCTCATATCAAGGATGGCCTTCAGGCAGTCAATCACTTGAAAGAAGTATACACTCAGAAGCTGGCATTCGAATATGCCCATGTACATGAACTTGAAGAGAAGAATTGGCTAAGGGAGAAAATCGAATCAGGCTCCTATTTCTCCTCATTATCAAAAGAACAAAAAGTAGCCTTACTAAAGCGCCTGACAGAAGTGGACGGATTCGAGAAATATATCCATCGTACATTTGTCGGCCAAAAACGCTTTTCAATCGAAGGATTGGATACAATGGTTCCACTACTGGACGAGTTGGTCCGCTATTCGGTTGAATCCGGTGCAAAAACCGTGAACATCGGCATGGCCCACCGTGGACGTTTGAATGTCCTCGCACATGTCATCGGTAAGCCGTATGAAATGATCTTTGCAGAGTTTCAACATGCACCTAGTAAAGATTTGATCCCTTCCGAAGGTTCAATCGGCATCACATTCGGCTGGACCGGGGATGTGAAGTATCACTTAGGGGCTGACAGGGAAATCTCACCGCAGGCAATGCCGACTGCAAGGGCTCGCGTGACACTCGCAAACAATCCGAGCCATCTTGAAGTGGTCAGCCCGATTGTCGCAGGTTATACACGTGCAGCACAGGAGAACCGTGAAGAGAACGGGTACCCTGCACAATCTTCAGAGACGTCTTATGCTGTCATGATTCACGGTGATGCTGCATTCCCAGGTCAGGGCGTGGTGGCAGAGACATTGAACATGAGCCGCTTACGCGGATATAATACTGGCGGTTCGATCCATCTGATCGCTAACAATATGATCGGATTCACGACGGAGAGCCGTGACTCACGTTCTACCAAATATGCATCTGATACAGCCAAAGGCTTTGAAGTGCCGATCGTCCATGTGAACGCTGATGATCCTGAAGCTTGTCTTGCTGCAGCTGTACTTGCCTATGAATATCGCAAAACATTCGGTAAGGATTTCGTAATCGATTTAATCGGTTACCGCCGATTCGGTCATAACGAAATGGATGAGCCAATGGTGACGAATCCACAAATGTATTCCATCATCCAGAATCATCCAAACGTAATGAAGCTTTATGCTGACAAACTGATTTCAGAAGGCATTGTAACGGAAGATGAATTCAATAAGATGCAATCAGAAGTGGAGGAAGTGCTGAAATCCGCATACGAGAAAGTGCCTGCAAAAGATGAAGATCCAGATACAGTCATGGCACCTCCGGAAGATGTGGCAAATGGCCTTCCTGAATTGAATACGTCGGTTGATTTCTCAAAATTGAAGAATATCAACGAAGAGCTGTTGGAATGGCCTGAAGGCTTCAATGTCTTCAAAAAGCTAGGGAAAATCCTACAGAGACGCGGCCTTGCTTTCGAAGGTAAAGGAAAAATCGATTGGGCGCACGCGGAGACACTCGCGTTCGCATCTATATTAAAAGATGGCACCCCGATCCGTCTGACAGGTCAGGATTCAGAACGTGGAACATTCGCTCAGCGGCACCTTGTCCTTCATGATGAAAAGACGGGAGAGGAATATATCCCATTGCATCATATCCAGGATGCGAATGCGTCGTTCGTCGTTCATAACAGTCCATTGACTGAAACTGCTGTAGTCGGATACGAGTATGGTTACAACGTTTTCGCTCCAGAGACGCTCGTCCTATGGGAAGCGCAATTCGGTGATTTCTCCAACATGGCCCAAGTGATGTTCGATCAGTTCATCTCTGCAGGCCGTGCAAAGTGGGGGCAGAAGTCGGGACTTGTCATGCTTCTTCCTCACGGTTATGAAGGTCAGGGCCCTGAGCACTCCAGCGCACGCCTGGAAAGATTCCTTCAATTGGGTGGGGAGTATAACTGGACGGTTGCAAACTGTTCGACTGCCGGACAATACTTCCATATCCTTCGCAGACAAGCTGCCATCCTTCAGAAAGAAGAAGTACGCCCGCTTGTCATCATGACGCCAAAGAGTCTCTTGCGTAACCAGTTTGCATCGGTGACAGCAGAAGAACTGGCAGGAGGGGAATTCCATTCCGTCTTGGAGCAAAAGGGAATGGGAGAACATCACGAAGCAGTGGAACGCATTGTAATCGGAAGCGGTAAGGTCACCATTGACCTTGAAGAAAAGCTTCAAGGCAAAGAAGACATGGATTGGCTCCATATCCTTCGACTTGAAGAGATATATCCGTTCCCTAATAACCATTTAGAGGGCATCCTCGATCGCTATCCGAACCTGAAGGAACTAGTATGGATCCAGGAAGAGCCTAAAAATATGGGCGCTTGGACATTTGTGGAACCAAGACTGCGTGACTTGGCGAAAGATGGCGTGGAGGTTCAGTATGTGGGACGACGCAGACGTTCCAGTCCTTCAGAAGGTGAACCATACGTACACAAAAAAGAACAAGCACGTATTATTACAGAAGCGTTAACCCGATAAGAAAGAGGAGGACATCACAGTGGCAGAAATCAAAGTTCCAGAACTTGCAGAATCAATTACAGAAGGTACGATTGCTCAATGGTTGAAACAACCAGGCGATTACGTTGAAAAAGGCGAATACATCGTAGAGCTTGAGACAGATAAAGTAAATGTAGAAGTGATTTCTGAAGAAGCAGGTACCATTCAAGAACTTAAAGCTGATGAAGGTGACACTGTAGAAGTAGGACAGGTCATTGCCATTGTAGGCGCAGGCGGGGAAGCTCCTACACCTTCAGAACAACAAGAAGAAAAGGCAGAACCTAAACAAGAGGAGAAAGCAGAAGAGAAGACAGCTCAAGAAGCTCCTGCTGCGAAAGAGGATAAGAAGAATCGTCCGATCGCATCACCGGCCGCACGCAAGCTAGCCCGTGAAAAGGGAATCGACCTTTCTCAAGTCCCTACCGATCCACTTGGAAGAGTGCGCAAGCAAGATATTGAAGCATTTGAAAACAGACCTGCTTCAACACCTGCAAAGCCTGCACAGGAAGCCAAGAAGGCACCTGCCAAGAAAGATGATGGTAAGCCTGTTGTGCGTGAAAAGATGTCCCGTCGCAGACAAACCATCGCAAAACGCCTTGTCGAAGTACAGCAAACAGCTGCCATGCTCACGACATTCAATGAAATTGACATGTCAGCCGTAATGGAATTGCGTAAACGCAAGAAAGATAAATTCTTCGAGGATCACGATGTAAGATTAGGCTTCATGAGCTTCTTTACGAAGGCCGTGGTAGCTGCCCTTAAGAAATATCCTTACGTCAACGCTGAAATCGATGGTGATGAAATCGTTCTGAAGAAATACTATGATGTCGGTGTTGCTGTTTCCACTGAAGACGGTCTTGTAGTACCGGTTGTAAGGGATTGCGAACGCAAAAACTTCGCTGAGATCGAAGGCGAAATCATGGAGCTTGCAACAAAGGCAAGAAATAACAAACTTGCCCTTTCCGATCTGCAAGGTGGTTCATTCACGATTACCAATGGAGGCGTATTCGGATCTTTACTTTCTACTCCAATCCTTAACGGGCCTCAAGTCGGAATCTTGGGTATGCATACAATCCAGCTTCGACCAGTGGCGATCGACAAGGAAAAAATGGAAAATCGCCCGATGATGTACATTGCACTTTCTTATGATCACCGAATCATTGATGGCAAGGAAGCAGTAGGATTCCTGTCTACAATCAAGAACTTGCTTGAAAACCCTGAAGATTTATTATTAGAGGGATAACCTCCACTACTTGAATGATATAGATGAATGAGTTTGCCGATACACTGATTGTGTATCGGCCTTTTTTTGTTTGATTACGATCACTCTTTTCACATCTTGCATAAAATATAGTAAGACGAAAAGATTTTTCCTTAAGGAAAGATTAGGACGAAGGGAGATGAGCGGAAATGAATCAACGATATATTAAAAAGCTCATGTACTACACGTATTTCCTACACAAGATCGGCTTGCTGGATCATGAACAAAAACAACAGATTGAGGATCATTATACTAAGAAATAATGGGATGAAAACGTAAAAAAACAGACTCCTATATAGGAGTCTGTAAAACAACGATTCTCGAGGGGGGTGAGAATGTCTTCATATCGTTATTTCTTTGTTTCCATCATCATTTCCTAAAAGGTTTCAATCCTCGGTTTCGGATCTCTTTTCTTAATAATTGAATCCAGTCCTGATCATTCCCTTGCTTCTCAGCATCACGATACGCTGCGACTAACTGTTCATTACTTAAGATTTTCATGACCAACCTCCTAGGAATGTTTAAAATATAGAATTTTCTATATTTTCTATTTATTTTACATAGAAAGGGTCCATTTGAAAAGGGTTTTTTTACGATTTGCATCAAAAGTTGGATTTTCTTTTATTTTGTAGAATGAGGTTTATTTTTTAGGGATTTTGTCAATAATAATAGGTTGGTGTTTTTTTAAAAGGATTCTTTTTAGTTGGGCTGTTAAACACCGCTGTTGATTTCCGTGAAAGACTTCGCTTTCCGCGGGTAGCCTGTGAGCCTCCTCGTCACTGCGTTCCTGGGGGTCTCACATAAGCTACTCTTCCCGCAGGAGTCTTCGTCTTTCACTCCAATCAACAGCTGGAACAACTTCAAAAATGCGTCTTCAGCATTCTATGCCTCACTTTTAGTCAAACGTTATTAAAAAATGAAGGATAATTCAACCTATATCATTTTGCGTGTTAATCAGCTTGAGTTATTGCTCAAAATATCCACAAAGCACCACAACCCCTTAAATCCTGAAATTAAAGCATTAACAAAGAGAACCTATATTATCAATTTGATAAATTTAAATGATATTAGTTTGAATATTTCAACTTTTGTGATAATATACACGCATAGAATACAATTTTGCTGCATTTGCAGGGTAGTTATTCAAAGGGGGATGTGGATTTGACGGATATTTTAGAAACGACGATTGGGGAATTGCTTGAGGAAAAGGCCAGGATACAGCCAGATCATGAAGCTGTCGTTTATGCTGACAGGGGACTGAGGTGGACCTATGATGAGTTGAATCAAAAAGCCAGACAAGCAGCAAAGGGATTGATGAAGCTAGGAGTGGAAAAAGGCGAACATATTGCGATTTGGGCTTCTAATACGCCTGAATGGATCCTCAGCCAATTTTCAACAGGGAAAATGGGGGCTGTACTGGTTACAGTCAATACCAATTACCGTACGGCTGAGCTTGAGTATCTGCTGAGGCAGTCCGACAGTACAACCATCATACTGATGGAGGAATATAGAGGGGCTTCTTACATCGATATGCTCTACGAAATCTGTCCTGAACTAGCAGACTCCGAACCTGGTCATTTACATAGCGAAAAGCTGCCTAAATTAAAGAATGTCATTGTAATGGGGGACAAGCAATTCCCGGGGACATTTAAATGGGATGATGTCATGACGCTCGGGGGTGAGATAGGGGATGAGCTCCTTGATGAAAGACTCAACGACCTATCACCCGATGAAGTCATCAATATGCAATATACATCGGGGACGACCGGGTTCCCTAAGGGTGTCATGTTGACGCATGCGAACATCGTCAACAACGCTTATAACGTAGCTTCTTGTATGAGGCTATCACAAGATGACCGATTGTGCATCCCGGTTCCATTCTTCCACTGCTTTGGTTGTGTGATGGGCACACTTGCCTGTGTGTCAGTGGGAGCAGTGATGGTACCAGTTCAGGAATTCAGTCCTGAAAAAGTGTTAGAGACTGTGCAAAATGAAAAATGTACTGCCTTGCATGGAGTACCGACTATGTTCATCGGCGAATTGAATTTACCGGATTTTGATACTTACAACCTATCCAGCCTTAGGACAGGGATCATGGCAGGCAGCAATTGTCCAATCGAAGTCATGAAAGATGTAATGAATAGAATGGGAGCTGAAGAGATTACAATAGCCTATGGGCAGACGGAATCCTCACCTGTCATCACCCAGACGCGCACTCATGACCCGATCGAATTGAAAGTCGAGACTGTCGGTAGAGCACTTCCACATGTAGAGGTAAAGATCGTCGAACCGGGAACAGATCACGAGGTGCCTGCAGGTACACAAGGGGAGCTTTGCACTCGCGGATATCATGTGATGAAAGGATACTATAAGAACGAGGAAGCAACAAAGGCTGCGATTGACAGTGAAGAATGGCTGCATACCGGAGACCTGGCTGTCATGGATGAACACGGCTATTGCAGGATCACGGGGAGATTGAAAGACATGATCATAAGGGGTGGTGAAAACATTTACCCTCGAGAAATTGAAGAATTCCTATATTCTCACCCTAAAGTATTGGACGTTCAAATCATAGGTATACCCGATGAGACATTCGGAGAGGAAGTAATGGCATGGATCATTCTGAAAGATGGACAAACGGCAACGCCAGAAGAAATAAAAGAATATTGTAACGGGAAGATTTCCAGGCATAAGATCCCGAGGTATATCGAGTTTACGGATGCTTATCCGATGACGGCATCTGGCAAGATCCAGAAGTTCAGACTGAAAGAACAAGCTCAACAGGTGATCGCAACAAACTTGTGATCCGATTTGTAAGCGCATTCTAAACATACCTGGATAGACTTTTTAAATGAGAGATATGTGAAGAGTACATTCACCAAAACGAAAACACCGTTCTAATACGGTGTTTTCGTTTTGTTTCACTACTTGTCTCACAACGGTCAAAAACAAGACCAACATTCCGCTGAAACTTCAAAAAGATTCTGATAAAATGGTTCTTATAAAACGTTAACAGGTTAGGAGAGGTAAAGTGAACGTATTTGTATATGGCACGCTAAGAAGGCATGAGAGCAATCATTACCTCCTGGAGGGCGCTGAACTTCTACATGAACAGGCGTGGGTCAAAGGGGAGCTATTTGATACCGGTGCAGGTTATCCAGCCCTTAAAGAAGGGGACGGATTCGTCTATGGCGAAATATATAAGATAAACGATGGGATTCTACATAAATTGGATGACATCGAGGACTTTATTGAAGGCAGGGAAGATAATCTATATCACCGGCAAATTCAACGAGTCGAAACCGACCAAGGTCAGACAGAAGCATATGTCTATTTTGGGCTTGTAAATAAGATGTTTAAGACAGTAATTCATTCAGGGGATTGGAAGGTTCATCAATTCATCGAAACCAAGCCCGAGCGGATATTATATTTTGCATATGGTTCCTGTATGGACGATGCCCGCTTCAAACTGGCAAAGGTCGACCATCACTTCAAAAAATGCCTAGGTGCAGGATTTTTGAAAGGGTATACGATGAAATATTTATTTAAGGTTGAAGATGGCGGCAGAGGGGATATCATTGAAGATGGAGGATCGATGGAAGGCGTCGTATATGATGTGCCCCAGGAAGCGGTTGAATATCTATTCAAGAGGGAAGGTGTGGTTCCCGGCTGGTACAGGGCAGCATTTATCGATGTAGTCATCAAAGGGAAACGATACAATGACGTACTGACGTTCATCGTAAAAACGAAGTTCCATGAAGTTCTTCCCCCTGACCATTATGCCCGCGAAATCTTAAGGGGGAGTATGCCCCATGTCAGCAGGGAGTACCACGATAAACTACAGAAGCAGCTGCTAGACCTCGGCATGACTGAAGACCAAGTGAAAGGACTTATGGACGATCCCATCATTCAATGACCCATTCATTGCAATAAAAATGGATTGTTTTCTTCAAATCGATAGAGGGTAATGAATATAATGTTGGATAAAAGTCTTATTTGGTGAAACGGGGTGTCCTATGGATTATTTACTTCAGTTAGTCGATCAATTTGGTTATGTGGCTATGTTTCTTTTTAGCTGGATCGTTTTCATAGGCTTGCCCATTCCGAATGAAATGGCTGCTGCTTTTGCCGGATACCTTTCTGAGTGGAGGAATTTCGATCCAACCACCTCGTTTCTTTTCATGTACAGCGGGCTTATAAGCTACGGTGCTTTCGGGTTCCTTTTAGGAAAACGTTTCGGTACGAGGCTTTTACAGCGTTTGTTCAAGGGCAGACGGAAAGAAGGCCTGATCAAGAAGAGTAGGGAGTGGATGGAAAGGTATGGATTATTCGCCATCTCCATCAGCTATTTCATCCCTGGTGTCCGATTGGTCATGCCATATATCGCAGGGACTGGAAAGGACATCACATTTGTCCGGTTCATTATCTATGCCACACCTTCAGCAGGGGTATGGGCCCTGGTATATTTCCAGATCGGAAGATACTTTCCGAAAAGTTTTCAAAGTATTGTCTATGAAATCAGCTCCAAGGCCGGTTTGTTTGCCATTTTTATCTTTTCGTGTTCATTGGTCTACTATGTGATCTTTATTGTGAAGAAAAAGGCTCCTATCATGAAAAGAAAAAAACTGAGATATCGAAAATAAAAACCGATCTAACGTTATCGTTAAATCGGTTTAACTGTTTGTGGAGGTTCCATCTTCCACGATGGTGAAATATTTCCCTAATACCCCTATTGCTTTAATCGTGGTTCTATCCCCATTCTGATCTTCGAATATTTTTCCCACGGTATTGAATAACAAATACTCTTTCTTAATATTCGATCCGGTTTCAATCAGGATTTCTGCTGAATCTTCATCCTTTTTCCTGATACACGAAACCCCCTCGGTGCAGTCTATTTTATATTCTTCATCCAGCCAAGTGTAGAACTGCTCTTCCGATGGGCGATGAGTGGTCATATAATAGGTAACCAATACAATTGAGAACAATAGGACGAATCTGATACCTTTCTTCATTACCTTACGCCTTTCAAGTTGGTTTCTCCTATAATATACCATGTGAGGGGATGGAATGATAGACATCCCTTGTTGAAGGAGTACATGAATGAAAAAGTATATCACCCCAGAAATAGGTCAATGATGTTTGAAGCAGCCGATCCTTTTTTATTGTACAATTCACAGTATCCGCAATTTTTGCAGTAAACGACCGTAAAGCGATTATGCTGTACATCCAACAACTTCGATAGACCCGTTCCGGTTGCCGCTATTTCCTTCGTCCCTGCATCCATACTGCCACACTTGATACAACCTTTTTCTTGTTTCATGAGAGCATCATCCTTCCACGATTTTAACTACTATACGAATTCAATGAGGAAAAGATTCATTCATAAGGAAGTTTGCTGTTGAACTAATCTCTACTGAAGAATATACTAATTACATATTCATGTACTAGGAGGATCAAGATGATACACCACACTTGGACAGAAAACGAAGCAGTGAAGAGAGTTAAATGCATACATACAGATGCAAAGAAATATACGGTTGAGAACGTACTGGAAATCGGGAAAGAATACGAAGTGAAGAATGAGTCCGAAGATTATTATTTTGTCATTGATGAAAGCGGCAAGATGGGCGGTTTTTACAAAGAGTATTTTGAAGAAGTTAAATAATCTTGAACAGAAAGCTGGTTTCTTCGTGAGGGGAAACCTGCTTTTTTTTGCAGTGAAAGCGCTATTGCATGTATGATGTGTCTAGTAGACGATATGGAAAGGATGCTTAGGATGAATTACGAAAAGTTGATACCGGAATCGGTGATGGGAATAATCAATGAAAGAAAGGAATCGTTCAGCCAATCAGACTACCGTGATTTGATTGGAGAGGGAGGGTATTCTTCCAGTGACGAACATATTATCGAAGACAGCCTCATCGCATTGACGTTGGGTAAGAATCTTCTTCTAAAAGGTCCTACGGGTGCTGGGAAGACAAAATTATCCGATACATTGTCTTCAATCTTCAAACAACCGATGCACAGCATCAACTGCTCCGTGGACCTCGATGCGGAAGCATTACTTGGCTACAAGACCATTTCGGAGAAAAACGGCAAGAATTCAATCGAGTTCATCGAAGGCCCTGTAATCCAGGCGATGAAGAAGGGGCATCTTCTGTACATCGATGAAATCAATATGGCGAAACCTGAAACACTGCCAATCCTGAACGGAGTACTGGATTACAGGAGAAGCATCACCAATCCCTTTACGGGAGAAGTGATCAAGGCCGCACCTTCCTTTGGTGTCATCGCAGCAATCAATGAAGGATATGTCGGCACCGTCCCACTGAACGAAGCACTTAAAAACAGATTCGTCGTTGTGGATGTTCCTTATATCGAAGGAGAGGTCCTGAAATCTGTCATTGAACAGCAGAGTAAACTAAGTGATGACAAATTGATAAATACATTTGTTCATTTGTCATCCGATCTTATGATTCAGGTAAGAAATGGACAAGTATCAGAAGAAGCTGCTTCCATCCGTGCACTATTGGATGCTTGCGACCTTGCCGTATACCTGCCTGCGAAGCGTGCGATCCAGCGTGGCATCATCGATAAACTCGAAGATGAACGTGAGAAGGCCGCCATAAAAAATATTGCGGAAACCTTGTTCGAGTGAGGGATCGATAATGGAAAGGTTCATACAATTCAACGATGAAACCATCGATTCGTTTTTATTCATGGAAATGGAGGACCTGGCAAAGACACTTGCCAAGAACGGTGATGTAGAATTGAAATATGGTCCGTTTTCCTATATAGACTATAAACAACAAATAGTCTATGTCAGCCATTTCTGGGATCACCGGAACCGGGCGGACGAAATCAATGGACTGAAAAGTGATGTATACCTACGAACCATCGGAAACCAGTCAGAGACAGACCGTGAAGCAGTATTGAACTATATTGAAAAGGTAAAAAGGACAGGTATCCCGAAGTTTTCAAAGCAGTTGTTTGTGATGGGCGAAGATTTGCGACTGGAGGAGATCTGTAAATCAAGAAGACCTGGGACAAAGCATGCCTTTGCAACAAGAAGGAATCTTTACCGCCAATATTTCCAAGCACAATTGAAAGTGAATCTCACAAAAAGTGTGTTCACCGATTCACTTTTCAATTCGTTATTCCTTCTGTTGAATGCGCAGTCTCCTTTGGAAGAAGCTCCTTCGATCAATGAGGAAATCGACTTGGCCATGCCTTTCCTCAAATCCCAGCTGACAAAGTTCTATGAAGCGGATTCAACAACTACGGTCATTAAAATTTGCTTGGAAATGATTGATGTCGTTGATGAAATTGTAAAAAAAGATATGCTCAATGAATATTTTCACCTTCCCGAAGCCGTCTATGAAAAAGAGGATCACCTCCAAGAGACCTTTGAAGATCTCAAACGGAAAGATCCGCTTGCAAACCAGGATGTCCTGGAAGAAGAAAGCACCGGTGATGAAGAAGTATTGGACGAAGAATTCAGAACTTGGCACCGGGAAACGGAAGACAAAGGAGAATCCTTTTTACAATTCGACCTCGACCAAGGCTCACAATCAGACTTGATGGGCGAAGGCGTAAGGGAAGGGGAAGACGGGGACCAGGCACTCGCAATGGTTCAAGGTTCCGCAAAGGAAACGGAGAGAGAACAATATAAGAACGTAAAAGCTGCAGAAAGGGAACATGAAGAGTTGACAGGTGGCGGAGAAAATGAATATGGAAGGGATAATAAGTACGCACAAGCGTTCTTCTTGTCTCCATCCGTTCCGAGCGCCGAAGATCAGAAAACTTATGGGGTATACAAAGCATCCATCGCCCCCTTGCAGAAGAAGCTTCAAAAAATGATCGAGAAAACATTGGAGCATAAGCGGATCCTTCCTCGATCCGATCTTCATTTCGGCCGGTTGAATAGTAAGCTGCTTCGATTTATAACGGATGATAATCCAAGATTATTTTATAAGAAACAAAACCCTTCATCTGAAATCGACGCCGCGTTTTCACTATTGGTTGATTGCTCTGGTTCGATGTTCGATAAAATGGACCAAACGAAACTTGGTATCGCCTTATTCCATGAATCATTGAAATCGGTTCGTGTGCCCCACGAAATCGTTGGTTTCTGGGAAGACACCAACCAGGCAACCAAAACCTATCAGCCCAATTATTTAAAGCCTGTACTTGATTACACAACCTCATTAAAGCCTTCTTCGGGAGCGGAAATCTTACAGCTGGAACCGGAAGAGGATAACCGTGATGGATTTGCGATCAGACTGATGACTGAAAGAATATTAAGAAGAAATGAAAAGCAAAAATTCTTGCTCGTCTTTTCCGATGGAGAGCCTGCCGCGATGGAATATGATCAGAATGGAATTATTGATACGCATGAAGCTGTACTCGATGCGAGGAAACAAGGAATCGAGGTCATCAATGTATTCCTATCGAATGGACCCATCGATGAAGGGCAGCGGAATACCATCCAGAATATCTATGGGAATTACAGCATCCTCGTTTCAGACATTGAAGAACTTCCGGATGTACTGTTCCCTCTGCTTCGAAAGCTTCTATATAAAAGCATATGATGTAATGTCAAGGCGATTCCCCAGCAGGGAATCGCCTTTGTTGTTTATCATAGAGTGAATCTCTCATATTATCTCAGCAGATGGAAAAGTTAAGGTTTAAGGACCATGATTAAGGTTATTAATGGTATCATAAGCTAAAGATGGTTTTAATTGGAGGTTGTGTCATGGAAGAAATTGATTTTCATTATCTATTCGAACTTGGTCTTCTGTTAGTGATGATCGCAGCAGGGATTACTGCGTTTGCAAAGAAATTGAAGCAGCCTTATCCGATTGCACTTGTCATCATCGGGGCATTGATCGGATTATTGAATATCCCGATCTTAGAACCACTAAAGGATTTCATCACGGAAGGGGAAGTATTCAACTTCGTCATCATCACCCTTTTTCTACCTGCACTTTTGGGGGAAGCAGCCCTCAAACTTCCATATTCACAATTGCAGGCGAACAAGGAACCCGTGTTGGCATTAGCCTTCGGAGGAACGTTCTTATCCTTTTTAATCATCGGTTTTTCTGCCTATTACTTTTTTGATTTTCCGATTCCTGCTGCCTTTGTATTTGGTGCACTGATGAGTGCAACGGACCCTGTTAGCGTCTTGTCGATTTTCAAGAGTGTCGGGGTCAAGAAAAGACTTGCAGTCGTAATCGAAGGCGAGAGTTTATTCAACGATGGATTGGCAGTTGTATTATTCAATATATCGGCCTTTTATTTATTGACTTACATCGATGCCGGCTGGGCCGGGCTCGGAAGTGGGCTTTGGGAGTTCATCCGTGTCGTTTCGCTTGGCGTCATCATCGGAGGTGGCCTCGGTTATGCGTTCTCCATTCTTACAAAGTATTTTGATGATTATCCACTTGAAATCATATTCAGTATCATATTATTTTATGGGTCATTCCTGCTTGCCGAAAGCGTCCATGCATCAGGGGTAATCGCGGTGGTCATCGCCGCACTCATATTTGGCAATTATGGCGGAAAGATCGGGATGAGCCCAACGACGAAGCTGAACATCAACAGCTTTTGGGATGTAGCGGCATTACTCGCTAATTCACTCGTCTTCCTCATGGTCGGACTTGAAATCACCAGGATCGACCTCATCGATAAATGGCCGTTGATTTTTGCAGCCATCCCGATTGTCCTGGTCGCCCGGAGCATTGCCGTTTACACAAGCTTATCCTTGATCAACAATTTCCCGCACAAATGGAAGCATATCCTGAACTGGGGAGGGTTGAAAGGGTCATTATCAGTGGCGCTCGTACTAAGCCTACCAAGGGACTTCCCAGCAAGGGAGGATGTACTAATCCTCGGATTCAGCGTTGTGTTATTCAGCTTGGTCGTCCAGGGATTGACCATCAAGCCTTTGATTTCATTACTTGGCGTAAAGGCAAAGGGAGGGGAACATCAGGAGTTCCAGGAACTGCTTTCACATGTCCATCGCTATCAAACGGCCATCTCGGAAATCCACAGAGTCAAACAGAAGCTTTATATTACCGATCCGGTTTCCGAAGAAATGATGGATATGTACAAGAAACGGATTGATATGATCAAAGCACAGCTGAATGAACTTTACGAAACATATCCCGAGCTGAAAAAAGATCAACTGTCAACGCTTAGAAAACATGCCTTATACGCAGAATATGATGCCATTGCAAAGCTTGAGAAAGAAGAGATCATCTCGAGTTCACTGGCTGAGAAGCAGTATGACGCAATCACGGATGCAATCGTCCATAATGAAGAACAATAAAGAGGCGCACCATGCGCCTCTTTATTGTTTCATCTCGATCAATTTCTGTTTTAACTCGTTTTCCATGACCACCATTTCCTGCTCGGCCTGAAGGCGTTTCTGCCGTCCCTCTGCCTGGATGGTCAACGTCTCCTCGATGGTAGCGATCAGGTTTTCCTGCGTTTTCTTGAGCGTTTCCACATCGATTATTCCCCGCTCATTTTCACGGGCCGTTTCAATACTGTTCGTTTTCAGCATTTCCGAGTTCTTCAACAACAGCTCATTGGTGGTTCGGGATACCTGCTTTTGTGCATTGACTGCTTTCTGCTGATTCAACAGGGTGAGGGCGATGGCAATTTGATTCTTCCATAACGGGATCGCCGTCAAGATGGATGCCTGGATCTTTTCAGCCAATGCTTGATTGGTATTTTGAATCAATCTGATTTGTGGAGCTGACTGGATGGTCATTTGCCTGCTCAGCTTAAGGTCGTGAATACGCTTTTCTAGCCTGTCAAGGAACTGCATGGTATCATTGACCTCTTGAAAAATCAGCTCATCCCCGGATTCTTCCGCTTTCCGACGGAGAGAGGGAAGTAGGGAGTTCTGAATTTCATCCCGTTTTAATTCGGCTGCAGCGATATAGATATTCAGAGCCTGGAAGTAGTCCTTATTTTTGTCATAAAGAGTTTCCAAGAGTCGATTGTCATCCAACAATGTCCTTTGTGAATGCTCAAGACGGACAGAGATACGGTCGATCTGTGATCCGATCTTCTGATATTTAGACAGGACTTCCTGCAGGGATGAAGAGACTTTCCTGAATAGTTTCTTGAACACTCCCTTCTGTTTGGCGTTCAAATCATCAGGGTTCATTTGTTCAAGCTTCTTCATCAAGTCGGAGAGCACATCCCCGATTGGCCCGATATCCCTCTTCTGAACATGTTCCAGCATGGAATGAGAGAAATTCGATAACTGATTCTGCGCAGCGGAGCCATATTTCAGAATCGCTTCATAGTCCTTATAATTAATTTGTTCTGCGAGCTGCCTCGCCTTTTCTTGCTGTTCTTTCGGTAGTCGGTCCAGAAGCTGGGGGGTGGTTTGTGCAGCATTTCCTGTTTGTTCCCTAAAAGGGTCTGCTAGGAGTTGATCCAATTCATTTAGTTCATGACGTTGTTCCATGATATAACCTCCAACTATTTAAGATCTTTATGATGTGAAAGATGTTTATGTGCAAAAGTCAATTCCATATTCAGATGATCCATATCATCGGCCAAGACCAGCTGTAAATCTTTCTCCAATGTATCGATTAATTCATCCAATGTGGATCGGGTCTGTTGCAGGGAAAGGAACGTTTCTTTGCTTTTTCCAGGCTGTGCTGCCAGGAAGGTGTACTTCTCGGTCAACTCGACTACTGAATCAAGATGATAGTAGAAGAATGATTCCGCTCGATAATAGCGTTTGGGATCCTTATTGACCAATTGGAAAATCCTCCTGCTCAGCCGGTTGATCTCCAGGATCTGTTTAAAGGCACCTAATGAACGGACCTTTAATTGCTGCTTTTGTAGTCTTTTCACTTTTTCCCTTGCCTCTTTTAGATTCTTGCTAATATAACGATATTCCTTTCGATTCAGCCCTTTTTTGTTCAGCCAGATCCCCTTTTGAGCACCCTTGATTGTGTAAAAGATCGCAATACCGGTGGCGGCAGCGGATAACAACGAGAGGGGAAAACTCAATTCAAATGAAAGTAAGTATACGACAAAACTGGCGCTTCCGATTGAGACGGAAATCACACTTCTTAAAATAAATTGTAAAAAGGTGTTCATATTCATCTACCCCTTAATAGAATGCCTTACCTTTCATACGTTCCTGACAGCAAGAAAGTTTCATGGAAGTTACCCTTATTGTAACAGAACACATGGGATGGTTATAAGGTCCCTGTTGATCATAATAGAGAAAATCTGTAAGAAATTTACTGCATTCTTTCAAATTTATAACAATTGCCTATTTCGTGATTAAGAAATCGTTATTTTTGTTAGAATGATTTAGTAGATTGACGAGACAGGTGTGTGGACAGATGAAAAAACAGATTATGCTGATTCTCCTGCTGGTTTCATGGGTCTTATCGCCCATTACATCTTCAGCGGAAACGAATTCAACCGACAAACCGGATCATCTTTTCAGTAGAACGGCCGTGTTATTGGATTCAGGTACTGGAAGTATCCTCTATGCAAAGGGTGCACATAAAAAGATGAACCCTGCAAGTATCACGAAGATTGCGACAGCCATTTATGCACTAGAACACACCGGCTTGGATGACAAGGTCACCGTGAGCACCAGGGCTGCCGATACAGAAGGGTCGACGGTTTACCTGTTACCTGGTGAATCCATTTCCATGCGACAGTTGATGGAGGGGATGATGGTGAACTCCGGGAATGATGCAGCAGTGGCAATAGCAGAACATACGGAGGGATCCGTTGAAGGATTCATGAAAAAATTGAATGTTTTCTTAAAGGAAGAAGTCGGTGTAAAGGACACCCACTTTGTGAATCCTCACGGGTTGTATGATGAGGACCATTATACGACTGCTTATGATATGGCGAAAATCACAAGCTACGCTCTTAAGAATGACACATTCAAAGCTCTATTTGATATAGATTCTGTCGATTGGAAGTCGGAAGGATGGAAGACGACCCTGTACAACCATCATAAAATGGTGAAGGGGGAATTACCTTACCCCGAAGTGAACGGAGGTAAGAATGGCTTTGTTCCGGAAGCCAATCATACACTCGTGACTTCGGCGGAGAATGATGACTTATCGGTTGTTGCCGTTACAATGGATGCACAGAGCAAACGGGCAATCTATTCAGATACAAAGTCACTTTTGGACTATGGATTACAACACTTTACCCGCAGCTACGTCTCAAAGGACAGCTCATTCCAGGCACACAGTAAGTCGTATGAACTACCTGCTGATTTTCATTATACAAAGCGAATGAATGAAGAAGTGGTAGAGGAGGTCAATGATCATGGCCTGCTTACGATCTATGATGGTGAACATGAAGAGATTGCTTCAACTCAGCTAGAACCTTCCCGCTCTACTGGGGTCGGCGAGCATGACGTCCTCGCTACGAGTAATGGGATGGACGAAGGGAAGTGGACGGACCCTGAATTATTTTACCCCGTCTTCCTTTATATGATCATCCTCGTGATTGCGGGGATCTCGATGTTCAGACAGAATGAACAAGATTCTCTCAGTGAATGATTGCTTGTAAAAAAGAGACTGGGACATAACTAAAAACTCAATAAACAAAAGGCGAACAATATCAGTTTCAGTTATTAACGCTAATGATTTCCGTGCAAGACTTCGCTTTCCGCGGGCGGTTGGCGAGCCTCCTCGTCGCATTCGCTCCTGCGGGTTAGAAAAGCGGAAGCGGCTTGCTCAGAGGCTCGAGAGCTGGACATGTACCACCTAACTCGCTGCTCCCGCAGGAGTCTTCGTCTTGCATTCCAATCAACCGCTAGACAGAGGTAAAATCTAATCGTACAGTTATTCAAATAATTAAAAGCCCGAACGAATTTGCCTTTAAATAGACAAAATCGTTCGGGTTTTACTTTGACTGAAACACTTTTGTCTCAGGCTCTTTCCATCTAATCCACGACAATATAGGCGATCATGGGCCCGTTGTTTTCCATTGTAGCGTGTGTCTCGCAGATTAGCCGGTAGGTTCCTTCTTTTGTGAACGTAACATTGACGACCGTTGCTTTTCCTTTCTTCACGGTTCCTTTTATATTCGTACCTTCAATGTGGAACGGATGGGCATCCCCATTGACACCATGAATCACAAGTTGAACTTTCTTATCCTTTTCAACCACGATTGTCCCGGGGTCCCAGCGGTACGATTCGATTTCCTTCCCATCTGCCGTCTTGGTCTTAAATTCCCCTGTCACCAGCTCAATCGTTTCCGGTGCTTCACCTAAAGAGACAGTGGGATAGGAGTGTTGGGTTTTGTAAGCCCAGAGTGATCCAATGCCAATGATCAGAATCGTAAAGAATATCGCAATGATCGAAGATTTCTTCAGTACGAGTAATTTCATCGTTTCTCCCCCTCAGCACATTGTATTAAGTCCATGATATATGGATATGCTCCAGAGGGGATGAACTTGTCTACAAAATGACCTTCTCATGTTGTAGAGGGGATTCAAGTGATTCCAATACGGAAGTTGTTCATATATGCATGAGTGACCACGTCACTTTTCCCTACAAATCGTTCGGCTTGAATTCTCATCTCAATCCTGTACAATCTGTGTAAGAGCAAGGAGGATTCACAATGGAAAACACATGGAAAGTGATACTGACAAGAAGCGATGCAGAACCATGGTGGTTCTTCGACGGATGGAAAGAGGATATTGTGAAAGAATGGGATTTTCAAGATCGTGAAAGTGCCATTACTAAATATCTATCGGAAATTGACAGATTGAAGGAACAATGGCCAAAGAGTAAAAGTAAGACTTTTAATTCCATCGCCTTCTGGAATCCCGAAGAAATAGAGTTTTGCGAGGCTTGTGACGATGATGTCCAAGTTTACCACGGCATACTATTATTTGAACAAAATCAGCCAATGGCAATCAATGAACAAACAAAGAAGCATGTTATTCAATTATTGGAACAGGATTAAAGGAATGCCGGGATGATGGCATTCCTTTTTCTTTATTCAGTCGGTGACACCTGTCCGGATCAAATTAAAATGAACCGTAACATCAAATGATGCGTCGGGATAAAGGCGATCCCATTCTTGCTGCGTAAGAGATTCATGATTCCTACGTGTACGATATTCCATCCCGAAACCTACCGGATCTACCACGTTCTCCTGAAGACTCTTTATATTTTTCATGACGTTTTTTTTAATATACTTCTCTGTCTCTTTTTCAACCAGTTTGAGGGTTTCAGGGTCCGAGAGCTTCAATTTTTCAGTTATTTCATGTAGTCTGGCATCAATATCAAGTCTGATCGTGAATTTCGGTGCATCATCTTTGCTAGCCTTGATTTCATGGTTGGATTTGATGCTGTCGAGAACAAGATAAAGTCTTTTTTCATCGTCTGTCTTTTCGCGACTGGACCCGTGTCCTTCTGGAAGATGATTCCGAAATGGTTCCATCGGCAATTTGACTTCCAGGCTTCCTGCTGAATGATAATCTTCGATGAGTGAGCGGATATAGAACATATCCCTTTTGTCGATTTCCATAACGAACTGATCTTTGTGAAAGATGGCAAACCCCTCGATTCCCAATGTCCTGTCCGAAGATGAGAGCAGGGGAAGGATCGGATCTTTCCCTACACTGCCATAGTCAGTGATGAACTCCTGCAGGGTGGGGGCTATCATGAGCTCATTTTCCACATTCTGTTTGACAAGATTGTATAAGTAGGTACCCCTATTGGAATGCTTCTCAATCATTTGGTATGTAAGGATATCTTCCGCGGTGGTATCAGCCACTGCCAAATAGACCATATTTCCAATGGACGAGTCCCTTTCGAGTGTATCGACGAGATGTGAAATTCCTTTCATGGCCAGATCCCTTCCATAGACGGCGATCCTCAATTGTCCGGAAACGAGCTGATGATCAGTATCGAAGTTCTGTGACATCCTTATGCCTTTTGAAGTATTGGCAGTACTTACGAGGATCTTTTCAACATCTTGCATGTCCGGATTGAATTGGTAAAGTACAATGGTACCCTTGATTTCCTCATCATCATGTTGATCATAACCCACAGCAGTGATCAGCCCGAGCTTCTCCAAATATTTTTTCTCGACACAGCCACATAGAGCAATGGTAGTGAGAATCATACCGACCAGGTAAAGTTTTTTCATCCCTTTGCTCCTTTTCCAGTTATCGAATGCTTGAGTTTTATAATCAAAAACAAGATTACAGGGTATACAAACGACAGGATAAAACTGACACTACCGGCTTTTTCAGTAAAGAGATCCATCGTCAAACGATCTTCTATGAAGAAGCTCCCAGCAATCAAGACGAGTCCAAAGAAAAAAATCGTCCGTTTCTGCGACAGGTTGAAAACCCGTTTCACCCCACGTGTTGCCGCCCAAAAATAAATGCATAAATTTGGGAGTATGACGAGCATCCAAAACGAGACAGCAATAAACTCAAACCGCTCAAGATTAGGGATTCTGACGATTTTAAACATCGAAAGAACCGGCCAGATCGTCTTTAATAGTGATTCTTCGGAGAAAAATCCAACACTCACAGCAGTGACCAAGGCGAATAAGAACGTACTGTACCACGTACCGATCAATGAATACTTCAACACATTCTTTTTCTCTTTAACATAAGGATAGATGATCATCAATAATTCAAATCCAATTAGTGAGAAGCTTACCTTATAAATCCCCATCGCATGCTCCTTCCATGAAGCCGTAAATACAGGTTGCAGATGGTTGATGTCCAGGTATTTTAACGGAGCGTAGATCATGAAGACAATCCACATCGTCAATAGGATCCCGATGAATGTGACTCCCACAACCACCCTGATTCCTCCCAATACGGCATAGCCAGTCAGTAAGACTAAAAATGTAACGAGCAGCCAAGTCGGCATTTTCGGGAAGATCCATGCTTGTACCATCTCTGTGTAATTCATCATGATCACATAAGTAACAAGCAAGAAATAAAGGATGTAAATAGAATTCAGAAACGTACTGATCCATCTCCCGTACACATCGAACTGAATTCCGAACAGGTCGGCACCTGCATAAACCGAAAGCAATTTGGTCATGAAGAAAATGACAATCGAAACCACAAAACCTGATAAAATCATGGTTATCCATGCGTCTTGTTTGACTTCCATGAAGGCCACTCTCGGTACACCTGCGATGCCGACACCAATCTGTGCAGTATGGATGATAAATGCAACCAAAAAAGCATTGAATAAGAGAGTTCTTTGTGGTTCAGGATTAATCTTCATGCTTCACGTCCTTTTTCTTAAGGTGAAATCCAACTTGTATAAATGATAAACATCATTCATCAACTTCTTTCTTCTTTTTCGCCTTGTTTTTCGGGATACGAGAAGCATCTCCTGGGCGATTGGAAACTGGACGATTCACCAAGTATTGATAGGGACTCCGGAACAGACTATACTTCCAGTCAGCAAACCGGAATGGGTAGATCGGACTCAAATAAGGGCGGCCGAGGGTCGTGACTTTCAATAAATGGATGATCATAAAGCAAAAGCAGAACATGATTCCCACTCCACCATACAGTCCAGCCATCAAGATAATGGGAAAACGGATCATCCTGACAGCGGTACCGATTGCATAGCTAGGTGCCGTGAAGGAACCCAAGGCGCTGATGGCGATGATAATGATCAGGATATTGCTGGTGAAACCTGCATCCACCGCTGCCTGTCCAATGACGATACCCCCGACGATTCCCATCGTCTGACCAACTTTTGTCGGGAGACGCGCGCCTGCCTCTCGTAATAATTCAATGACAAATTCCAGTAGGAACGCTTCAAAGACAGGGGGAAACGGGACATTCGAGCGGGACTGACCTAAAGAAACCAATAACGCCGAAGGAATCACCTCATAATGATAGGTGAGTACTGCCACGTAAGCAGGGGTCAATAACACAGAGAAGAAAATGGCGATGAACCGGATGATGCGCAAGAATGTTCCCATATTCCATCTCATATAAATATCTTCTGTCGATTCAAAGAAATTCATAAAGGTGGAAGGTGCGATGATAACGGTCGGACTTCTGTCCACGAGCAGGCCGACTTTTCCATGTAGGAGGGAAACAGTCAGCCGGTCAGGCAGCTCCGTTGTCATGAGTTGCGGGAAGACTGTCCATGAATCATCCTCGATTAGCTGAGAAAGAACGGTCGAGTCGATGATGCTGTCAACGTCAAGATCATTGATCCTTTGTCTGAACGTATTGACATTTTCTTCATCGGCAATGTCTTGGATATATACAAGCTGTACCTTTCTCTTCGAACGCGAGCCAATCATGAATGTTTCTACACACAGGTTGGGATCACTGATGTTCGATCTGACCAGATTCAAATTTTTGGAGATCGACTCAGTGAAAGAGATCTTTGGTCCGAAGACGAGAGACTCTGTTTCAGCCTTCTCCGGTTCCCGGCTCCCTTTGTCCTCGATATCACAAAGAATGCCATAGGTATCAAACTCTTTGAAAACATAAGCCGCTCCATCCACCAATTGGTCGACGACCTCAATGAGTTGATTGGTCCTTGTGATGCCGGCGATTTGCACCTTATTGGAGATAGTTTCAGCATCGAACTCTTCCGGCATCTGTTCAAGTGGCCTTACGATACATTCATTCAATACCCTGGCATCAACCAGGTCTTCGAAAAAAAGGATGAGTATATGCTGGTTATGTGATGTCACGATCCTGAAAATCAAATCATCGCTTCTGCCTATATGAGATAGAATCTCTTGTTTGAAGCCTTCTATTTCGAAGCTATGAGCAGCCTTGTGGTCTTTATGTTCAGCTGCTTTCGTGCGTCTGGACACGTCTCATCACCCTATGTAAAGATTTACTATTAGAATCCCTCAGAATTTTATTCTTACTCATGACTCCTGTAATGAAAGATGAAGAAAATGGTACATAAACCAATCCAATGATGGGAAAGATAGAGATGGATGTGAGGCTTGATAAGTAGGAAGAAAGAAGACCCATCCAAGGCTACATAACGTTCACCTTACGTGGAGAGTCAATATTCGACTGAGATGGAACGGAAGGGTGGCACACAAGCTGATTCCTCTGGTACAAAGAAGAAAAATCAATCTTGACATGTGGCAGGACGTTGACTGCCCGGCGGCTTTTTCTACTATTATGATGGCAAGTATGGTATAATGGAATAAGTCACAGCAATTGTACTTACATTACATCCAATATTCAATCCGATAATCACTTATATACTTGGTGAGCAACACTACCACAATCAGTTTTTTCGTGCCTGGCATGGAAATCCTGCTTATCTTAAAGGAGGACATTCAATGGCTTTTGGACGTCGAAATCAAGTTGAAGAAGAAATAAAAACTGAGGAAACAGAAATTTGGGCTTGTTCTTCCGAAGAATGTAAAGGCTGGATGCGGGATAATTTCAAGAGTGAAGATTCCCCTAAATGCCCGCTTTGCAATTCTGACATGGAGAAGTCCACCAAAGTGCTGCAAGTAGTGGATAACCCTCATCCTACAATGAAATCTTCCTGATCGGTCAAAAAGAATCAATCATCTGATTGGTTCTTTTTTTTATTTGGCTGCTTTCGTAAACATTGTTGCTTTAGAATGCGTAAGCAGTGGTTGATTTGCGCTCCAGGTGCTCGCTATCCTCGGGTAGACGAAGTGATGAGGAGACTCACGGGCTACGCTCGGAAAGGGAAGTCTTGTAAGGAAATCATCAGCGGTGATAACAGCTGCTATTTTAATAACAACAATCTTTACGAAAAGAGCTTTTTATTTACAAGTGGAATTTGTTATCCCCTTACCACTCCGAATAGACATCGGATTAAAATTTTTTTAAATCCTTAAACGCTTTTTTGTATCCTGAATAGTATGTAGTGTATGAGGCATCAAAAGGAGGGAGCACCATGTCCAACAAAAACAAAAAAGATAAAGAAAAAGAGGTACCGAAAAAGGCTGAAACCGACGAGCACTCTATTTGGGACAGCTTTTGGAAACTGACAAAGCCGGAAGTGGATGCAAAGGAAAAAGAAGAAACCAATTTCAAATGGTTTTAACCTTATAGAACTGCAGAGGGAAATCAATCCCCCTTGCAGTTCTACTTATTTGTATGCACTAACATCCATGTTTGAAGACCCTCCAAGTTGGTAAAAGGTAAATAGCTCCATTCTTACGCTGGGAACAGCTGTTTTTTTACGGAAATTTACCCGTTGCATCAAACTACCATGTTAAGGAGGAATCAGGAATTGATCATTGATAATGTACGATTGTATGATGCCAAAGAGTACGTTGAGTTAGACAAGGTATATCATTTGAAGCTTGGGGAAGGCAAGGTCCAGGAGATACGGGAAGGGCGGACTCAAGAAGAAGGGACAGGGGTGGTAGACGGGATGGAAAGAGTGCTCACACCTGCTTTTCACGACACACATATGCATTTTCTACGGTATGGACTGATGAAAAAGGAGCTCGATTTAAGACATGTCTCCACATGGGAGCATATGAAAGAAGAAATCAGGACCTACTATCCGCAAATGGAAGAAGGTGACTGGGTAGTCGGCAGGGGATTGAATGATGGTGAATTCACCGATCGCACCGATCTCCTTCAAGCAAGGGACCTAGATGACATCCATTTACATACGTATATGTTCTTTCTGCATCAGGATGGCCATGAATGCGTAGTGAATCATAAGGTAATGGATTTATTAAAAAAGGAAGAAGAGTTCAAGGAGATACCGGATGACTTTAAAGAGAAGGATGATAATGGGGAGTGGACTGGCCGCTTCAAGGATACCGCTGTTCATTTCATCAAGCACCACTTCAGGAAGAGAACGATGGAAGATGCGAGGGAAGCCCTTGAAAGCGGGATCCCTTACCTCCTTAAGAATGGGATCACCACGATCCATACGGATGACTTGAACTTCATCGGTTCATACTCGCGTCTATGGGAAGCTTATCAATCACTTGAAAAAGAAGGAAAACTCCCGATCAGGGCATACCTTCACCATTATATTTTCAAGAAGAAACATTTGGAGGACTATTTGGACAATCATCCATTCAGGACAGGGGAGGGCTCGGACAGAGTGAAGGTGGGGGCAGTGAAGATATTCCTCGATGGGACACAGCGTCTCCATACTTCAGCGATGAGGGTCCCCTATCATGATAAAAAAGAAACGACAGGAAATGCTGTCTATACACAAAATGAGCTGAACGACATCTTGAGGCTCGCAGGAAGCAACCGGATGCAGGTCGCCATGCATGCCATAGGGGATCGAGCTGTGGAACAAGCCATCACGGCTCTGGAACAGCCAGAAGCAAAAACTGCTCAATTAAGGCATCGGATCATCCATGCCCAAACCGTAGGGGAAGACCTGCTTAAGAGGCTCGAGCACTTAGGTGCCGTGATTGAAACACAGCCATCGTTCCTTCTTACTGAGTGGGATAAGAAGGAAAAGTGGGTAGGGAAAGATCTGGTTCCGTACTGTGATGCCTTTAAGAGCTTTAACAGGCATCATATTCCGTTTACGCTTAGTTCGGATTTACCGATTGGATCACTGAACCCTTTCGAAGGGATCTTCGCAGCGGTGAACCGGACAGACTTGAAAGGGAAGCCTAGCGGAGGTTGGCAACCACAGGAGAAGCTAACCGTAAATGAAGCCTTCAGGGGATATACATCGGTACCGACACTCATTGAATTAAACGAAATGAACAACCATGGACGGTTGATGACAGGGGAGAGAGCGGATTTCCTCTTGCTCGATCAACACCCGCTTGAGGTGGAGAAGAGCAGGCTCCATGAGATCGGAGTGGTGGAAACCTGGTTTTCAGGTGAAAAGGTGTTTGAACGTGAGGCAGAATGACATCAGACGATTGAAAAGGGACTCTCCTTTTCAATCGTTTTTTAATGATTCCATGACATGTGAATGTATTGGCATAAGATCAATTCTAGACTACAATGAAAGATAGATATAAATGAGTGAAAGGAGGCAAAATTTTGCTTAATGAAGCGCAACAAGTACTAAAGCAATATTTCGGCTATGAGAATTTCCGTAATGGTCAGGCTGAGATTATCTCCAATATCTTGTCCGGAAGGGATACAGCCGGAATCATGCCGACCGGTGGAGGTAAATCGATTTGCTACCAGATTCCCGCCCTTCTTCTTGATGGGGTCACACTCGTCATATCTCCATTGATTTCATTGATGAAGGACCAAGTGGATTCTTTGACGTTTCAAGGCATACCGGCAACATTCATCAATAGCACACTCAGTAATGCTGAGACGGAAGCAAGGATGGAAGAAGTGGCAATGGGAGAATATAAGCTTCTCTACATCGCACCTGAACGTCTGGAGTCTTCCCGATTCGTCGATTACCTGAATACATTGAATATCCCGCTGGTCGCAGTGGATGAAGCGCACTGTCTTTCTGAGTGGGGGCATGATTTCAGACCAAGTTACTTAGGTATTTATGGGGCAGTAAAAAGGCTTTCCTCCAATCCTGTCATGCTGGCACTGACCGCTACAGCAACCCCTCAGGTACAAACCGACATCCTCAGCCATTTACATATTCCTTCAGAAAACAAAGTATTGACCGGTTTCCAACGGAACAATCTATATTTTAATGTGTTAAAAGGTGAGGACAGGAAACGCTGGGTTGGCGACTATATCCAGAGGAATAAGCAACAGTCGGGAATCATTTACTGTGCCACACGCAAAGAAGTTGAACGTGTCCATGATCATTTGGTGAAAAAAGGGCTTTCAGCCGGTAAATATCATGGTGGACTTTCCGATTCCTTAAGGCTAGAGCAGCAAGAGGCATTCTTGAACGATTCGATCATGGTGATGGTGGCGACTAATGCATTCGGGATGGGAATCAACAAATCAAACGTCCGTTATGTCATCCATTATCAGATTCCAAAAAACATGGAAGCGTACTATCAGGAAGCAGGCAGAGCCGGCAGGGACGGAGTGGAAAGTGAATGCATCTTACTGTTTTCACCTCAGGACATCCAAACCCAGCGTTATATTATCGAACAGAACGTCATGAACCAGGACCTGCATCAAAACGAGCTACAAAAGTTACGCGACATGGTGGACTTCGTCCATACTGAGTCCTGCTTACAGCAATATATCCTATCTTACTTCGGCGATGAAACGGATGAAGAATGCGGACATTGCAGTAATTGCCTCGATGATCGGGAAACGGAAGATGTGACCGTGAAAGCTCAAATGGTCCTTTCGTGTATGAAGCGAATGAACGAAAGGTTTGGAACGACGCTCATCTCTGCGGTATTGACTGGATCGAAGGGGAAAAAGATCAAGGATTTCGGCTTTGATCGATTATCGACCTATGGATTACTGAAAGATGAATCGCAGAAGGAAGTCGGATTGTTCATTGATTACTTGATTGCTGAAGGGATCATCGATGTGGAAGGTGGTGGCTACCCGACCTTGAGAGTGTCAAAAAAGGGGAAAGAAGTCTTGGTAGGCGAGAGGAAGGTATCCAGAAAGAAACAAGAAGATGCCGCTCCCGTATTATCGAACGAGGATGAACTCTTCCATACTCTCAGAACTCTTCGTAAATCAATCGCCGAAGAAGAAGGGGTTCCCCCATTTGTCATCTTCTCTGATAAAACGTTGCATGATATGTGCTTGAAGCAGCCTGGGGACGAAGCGGAATTCTTGAATGTCAGCGGAGTAGGGGAAAGCAAGCTTGAACGGTATGGAGAGCTATTCATGAATAAGATCTCTACATTCTTAAAGGAAAATGAAGAGTATTCCCGTAAAGTCGAAGAGCGGGAACCTGGAAGTGTGTCCCCACGCAAACAAAGAGGGAAGACGGACGAACCTTCGCATCATATAACATTCCAACTGTACAACGAGAACAAGAGCATGAAGGAAATTGCCTCGATCCGTAATATGAGTGTTGCGACGATCGAAAATCACATCATCAGGTCATACGAAGAAGGGTTGGCGGATGACTGGACAATCTTTTTCAATGAAGATGAGGAAGATCTGCTTAAAGAAGCCGTCGAGAAAGTCGGAGAGACACCATTGAAGCCCATCAAGGAAGAGCTTCCTGAGGATATTTCCTACTTTCAAATCAAAGGCTATTTAGCCAAGAGACGAGTTGTTCACGATTAATACATGCAAGTAAAAAAGGGTGTAAAATCAAGTAGATTTTACACCCTTTTTTTAGAGAGGCAACTTACGCTTTTTGAGAAGCCTTCATTTCAAGGAATTCATCATAAGTCGTCTGCTTATCGATAATGCCACCGTCCTTAATTTCAATGATGCGGTTTGCGATCGTTTGAATGAACTGATGGTCATGTGATGCGAAGATCATGGCGCCTTTATAGGAAATCAAGCCATTATTCAACGCGGTGATGGACTCAAGGTCCAAGTGGTTGGTCGGTTCATCCAATAGAAGGACATTCGAACCGCTTAGCATCATCTTGGAAAGCATGCAGCGGACCTTTTCCCCTCCGGAAAGGACGCTTGGCTTCTTGAGTACTTCTTCACCTGAGAACAGCATACGTCCAAGGAAACCACGGAGGAATGTCTCGCTTTCGTCATCAGGTGAATACTGACGCAACCAATCAACAAGCGTCGGCTCAGACCCCTCGAAATACTCGGAGTTGTCTTTAGGGAAATACGCTTGTGAAGTCGTTACACCCCATTTGAATGAACCGCTATCCGGTTCCATTTCGCCAGCAAGGATTTTGAAAAGCGTCGTTTTCGCGATTTCATCCGTCCCGACCAGGGCGATTTTGTCTTCTTTATTCATGATGAAGCTGACGTTATCCAATACCTTTACTCCATCGATTGTTTTTGTTAACCCTTCGACTCTCAATACATCGTTTCCGATTTCACGTTCAGGCTTGAACTGTACGTAAGGATAGCGTCTTGAACTCGGCTTGATATCATCAAGTGAGATTTTATCCAATAGCTTCTTACGTGAAGTCGCCTGCTTGGATTTAGATGCATTGGCCGAGAATCTTGCGACGAACGCTTGAAGCTCCTTGATTTTTTCTTCTTTCTTTTTGTTTTGATCCTGCGCCATTTTAAGCGCCAGTTGACTGGATTCATACCAGAAATCATAGTTTCCGACATAAATCTGGATCTTACCGAAGTCAAGGTCGGCAATATGTGTACACACTTTATTCAAGAAGTGACGGTCATGGGATACGACGATGACCGTATTTTCAAAATTGATCAAGAACTCTTCAAGCCATTGGATTGCCTGTATGTCCAAGTGGTTGGTAGGCTCATCCAGTAGAAGGACATCCGGTTTGCCGAATAATGCTTGGGCAAGAAGGACTTTCACTTTCTCTCCACCGGTAAGCTCGGACATTTGCTTTGAATGAAGCGACTCGCCGATTCCCAATCCTTTCAATAGAATGGCAGCTTCTGATTCAGCTTCCCAACCATTAAGCTCAGCGAATTCACCTTCAAGTTCAGCAGCTCTCATGCCATCTTCATCCGAGAAATCCTCTTTCATGTAAATGGCATCTTTCTCCTGCATCACTTCGTATAGGCGGGTATGCCCCATGATGACGACTTTCAATACTTCATATTCTTCATATTCAAAATGATCCTGCTTCAATACAGCAAGGCGTTCACCAGGGGACATGGATACATTTCCTGTCTGTGCCTCGATGTCACCTGAAAGGATCTTCAGAAATGTCGATTTCCCTGCACCGTTAGCACCGATTAAACCATAACAGTTGCCAGGGGTGAATTTTATATTCACGTCTTCGAATAACTTTCGGTCTCCGAAGCGTAAGCTTACATCTGATACTTGAATCATTCATACTACCTCCCAATACTCAATCTAAGAGATTATAACACGTAAAAGGGATAAAAAGATAGCGTTTATAAGAATCAAGTTCGCATGGAACGGTAGTCGTTATACACTTATTACCCGGTCGTTGGTGAAAACAAAACAATGATTACTGTCGGCACACTAAATAGGCTCCTGTCATAAGGTAATAAGAGCGATGGGAGGGATCCATTTTGCATTATCATATCAATCCATATGAAAGCAACCACGAATTCCAGAGGCAGATTGACCCGACATTAAGAAGGGATATCCAAAAAGCGATCAATGATCAATTCAAAGCGATCTCCTGGTATACTCAACTGGCGGAACTTGCGCCGGATCAAAACGCTAAGCAAGCCATACTCGGAATTAGGCAAGATGAAATCAGGCACTTCAACGCGTTCAGTCAATCATATCTTAATTTGACAAACCGGTACCCACGTTTGAATCTGGTAAACCAAAAGGATTTGCCTGTCAATTACAGACAGGGTGTCAGGGAAAGTATAAAGGATGAGAGAGAAACGGTTCCGTTTTATCTCTCGATTGCCAACCGGCTTACAGATCCCCGCGCGAAAAGAAGGTTCACAAGGGCTGCATATGATGAACAACGTCATGCTGAGATACTTAGAAACTTATAATAAAAACCGAAAATCACTCCAAAGAATGGGCGGTGATTTTCGGTTTTTTCTTTTGATTTTTGATTCATTTTACCGTACACTATAAATACATAAATTCCAATAAGAAAGGTATGAATTAAATTGAATACAACTAATTCTATACCAAAACCATTAGTTGACTTAAATCAGTGGTTCATCGTGATCACCGTCATTCTCTCTTGGGCACTTCAACTGCACTGGTTGTTATGGATTCCATTTATAGCAGTGACTACAGGCGCAGTATTTTCATATAACCCGATCATGAAGGTGGGGCGTATGTTCCTGAGGAAAGACATGTCTTCGTATCGGGCAGAAGACGCAGACCAACAAAGATTCAATGCAGTCATTGCTTCGTGTTGTTTAGGTGGCGCCTTGCTGAGCGAACTGCTTCAATGGACTACAGCTTTTTATCTCTTCTCAGGCATGGTCCTGCTCGCTGCATCCGTCGCACTCGCGGGGTTCTGTATCGGTTGCTTCATCCGCTATCAATGGCGGCGACTTCAATACAAGCGTAAATTGATCAAGGAATAAAGAAAGGACGCTCCTTCCCTGAGAGCGTCCTTTCTCTATGTTAAGTTTGTAAAAATGAAGGATAAGATGATTCCGAGGGCAGAAATGAACCCCACTACAGGCCCGCCTTCCTCAAATGCTTCTGGAAGCATCGTAGAGGAGACCATCGCGAGTAATCCTCCCGCGCCGAATGCCCCGATGATATATTCTGTGCTTTCAGGTGCGCTTTGCAAAAATGTGTATCCCAGCAATGAGCTTACAGAAGAAACGAGAACGACGCTTCCCCATAAAGTCACTATTTTCTTCGTACTATACTGGTCGAGCTTCAACCCGATACTGCTGGATAATGCTTCCGGAAAATTACTGATGAAAATGGCGGTGATGAACACCCACTGAATGGACTGGCTTTCCAGGAAACTGATCCCGATGATGATTGACTCGGGGATTGCGTCCATGAGGGTCCCGATGTAGATCGCCAACCCTGAGTGATTATTCGGATTCTTTTGAGACCGCTTCCGTTGACTTCCTCCTTTTCGGGAAATCCACATTTCAAATAAGGTGAAGATGGCGGCCCCTAATAAGAACATCATGGTAATATGTACGATATTTGCCTTACCCTCGGCTTCTGACAGTAAATCGAATGTAGCCGATCCGATAATGAGCCCCGTACCGAAGGCCATGATAAAAGCTGTAACCTTCTTTGCCAGGTTAAAGTAAATTCCCACTAATGCCCCAAGGAACAACGATAAACTCGCCACTCCTCCCCATAGTGCCGCTTGAAACATATCACTGCCTCCTTTTTAGTAGTATGGTGAGTCGTCAGAAGTATCATTCCCTTCATGCCCACCACCTTAAACAATTGGACATCACATGAATAGGAACATCCCGAATGAGAAATAGTAATACCGACGATTTATCTTAAGGAGGAAACATCATGAAGAAATATCTTATCGTTTCATTAATGGGTGTCATGATATCAGGCATCGCTACTGGTTGTGGGACCGCAGATAATGACAATATGAACGAGCAAGGAATGAATACGAAGTATGACAACGGTGCTCTTGAGCGTGTGGGCTATAACCGTGATCGCACAGACAATTACATGAATATGAACGATACAGGCACACGTGACTCTGTAAGGGAAAATTATTCCTTATCAGAAGAGGCTGCAAATAATGTCGCCGACTTAAAGGAAGTAAGTAAAGCATACGTCCTGACTACCCCAAGAAATGCATATGTGGCTGCTGTTATGGAAAACGGCAAGAACGGGGATATCAGCCAACAACTTGAAGACAAGATTGCTAAGCAGGTCAGAAAGGCCGATGCTGGACTTGACAATGTATACGTATCGACAAACCCAGATTTTATCGAACGAATGAGAGGGTATGCAGATAAAGCAGAAAACGGTAAACCTCTTAAGGGGCTTGGCGAGGAATTAAGCACGACCATCAAACGTGTATTTCCTGATCAAGAGTAAAATACCAATGTATGATAACCGTCGGGTTGAATCTCGGCGGTTATTTTTTCATTGTGCAGAAATTGTTCTTTTTTTCTAAATACACTTACTATTCATTGAAGAAAATAGGCACTATACATATAGGATAAAAAAAGATATAGTAGTTCAATACATGATATATTCTGAGCGGATGCTTACGATAACCATATCTATAGGAGGAGATGAATCATGTCTTCATTGAAACCGGGAACGGTAGAAGAATTATATGTTGATCATGAAGTCCCATACGGCTTCTTTCTAGTTAACGATGAAGAGGACCGTGTATTGTTGCACCATTCTGAAATAACGGATGAGATTCAAGAGGGGGATACCGTTAAAGTATTCCTTTATCATGATAAAGATGTAAGGTTGACGGCCACGATGCGCATTCCAAAAGTTCAGGTAGGTGCCTACGGATGGGCTGAAGTAGTGGATAAGCGTGAAGATCTTGGTGTATTTGTTAATATCGGACTGCCGAAGGATATACTTGTTTCTGCTGATGACCTTCCGAAATTTCTCTCTCTTTGGCCAGAACCGGGTGATCAATTGTTCTTGTCATTAAATCGTGATAAGCAGGACCGCTTATACGGAAAATTAGCGACGGAGAACATCATTGAACAGGTTTCAAGAAGAGCATCCAAGGAAATGCTCAATGCAAAAGTGCAGGGAAGGGTGTATCGCTTGTTGAAAGTGGGGACTTTCTTTCTGTCTGAGCAAGGATACCGCTGTTTTGTGCACGAAAATGAGCGTAAACAAGAGCCCAGACTTGGGGAGCTTGTAGAAGGAAGAGTCATCGATGTCAAAGATGACGGAAACTTGAATGTTTCATTCCTTCCTCTGAAACAGGAAAAAATGCATGATGATGCAGAAGTCATCCTTTCCTATCTGGACCAGCGAAATGGAGCAATTCCTTACTGGGACAAGAGTCAGCCAGATGAGATCAAAGAACGCTTCAATATGAGCAAAGCATCCTTTAAGAGGGCAATCGGGAAACTGATGAAAGAGAACAAAGTTTATCAAGAAGAAGGCTGGACCTATTTAAAGAAATAAACCAAGGTTAAGGGGAGGCGGATTGAAATCCGCCTCCCCTTGGTATGTAGTTCAGAACCGAGAAAATCTGGCGATTGATGGCTTTTCTTGGTGGAGGATTTCCCCGGTTCCTTCTTCTTAAGTTATACAAAAGTTATTATACTATTCATCGTAGCTTCTACATTTTTATTCGTCTTTACGATTTTCCCCTTCTTCGACATCTTTATAATTCACCTTATCTTCATCCGGATATGGATCAAAGAAATTCACGGCCTTTCCTGGACCCTCAAATCCCATAACCTGTTCTCTATCCTGTTTTTCCTTTTTCATCAAAAAAACCCCCTTTCTGCACTTAGTTTGTGAGAAAAGGGATCTTTCATGCGGCATTATTGCTGCCAGTGGTCTGCTATGAATTCATCTCTTCCTGAGACTTTACGGTCCGCTTTATATTCATCAGGATTCTTTTTATAGAACTTCTGATGGTACTCTTCAGCGGGATAGAATGTGCTTGCAGGCAGGATCTTGGTGACAATCGGTTTCCGGAAGCGTCCGCTGTCGGCAACCTGCTCACGGGATCTTTCTGCTGCCTCTTTTTGCTCTTCAGTATGATAGAAGATGGCGGTACGATATTGCTCGCCGCGATCATGGAACTGTCCACCGTCATCCGTCGGATCGATTTGTGGCCAGTACAAATCAAGTAGGTCTTGATAAGGGAAGACAGAAGGGTCGAATGTAATCCGTACCACTTCATAATGGCCGCTTTTGCCTTCCTTCACATCTTTATAACTCGGATTTTCTACATGTCCACCCGAATAACCGGATACAACATCAATGATACCTGGTAACTCGTCAAATGGCTTGACCATGCACCAGAAGCATCCTCCCGCAAAGGTTGCAAATTCAACTTCTCTTGTCATATATGATAAAACCTCCTGCAGCCATTTGCTGCTGTAATGTGATTAAGATAATGCAGAATGAAGAAATTTTATCACTTCCGATAGGGGTTTGACAATTAAAAAAACCGCCTGATGCACATAAAAATATATTTACCCTGAAAGTCAGGTACTGTATAATTCATGTGAACGGAAAATTACATAGTTGAATGTTCGGGTGAAGCGGAGTATGACATCATATTCATTCGCTTCTTAAAAGGGAAGTTGGTGAAAATCCAACGCGGTCCCGCCACTGTAATTGGGAGCAAGCTGCAAAGGAACCACTGTACGTTCGTACGGGAAGGTGTAGCAAGCAATGACCATGAGCCAGGAGACCTGCCTGACATCTTTGACACTGGTACTACGCGGATAGGAAGGTGTAACATGCATCCATGGCTTCATGCATAACGGTCTGATTTGCATATTACACTAGGCATCTCCTTTTCGGGGATGTTTTTTTTATTGCTCTGGCTTTCCATGCACCACTTCGTTGAATGAGAAAGCATGAGAAAGCATGGATGATACTTATGGTTGATCATCCGCTAAAAAAACAACATAGTAAAGAAAGAGGGGGAGAAACGATGAAAAAATACAGTCGTTTATTAATCATTCTATTGTTGTCCGTCATATTTACAGCTGCTTGCGGGAATGAACCAGGCAAGGAGAAAACGGATGATCAAAAACAGGAAACAGTAGAAGAGGGCAGTAAGGTAAAAGATGCATTAGGTGACGACATCTCACTAGAGTCTGCCCCGGAGCGGATCATTTCACTAATACCTAGTAATACGGAGATCCTATATGAACTTGGTTTGGGTGAAGAAGTAGTCGGGGTGACCGATTTCGATAATTATCCTAAGGAAGTGGCCAATAAAGAGAAAATCGGCGGCATGGAGTTCAATGTAGAAAAGATCATCAGTCTCGATCCTGATCTTGTCCTGGCACATGAATCTACAGCAGTCAGCGCAAAAGATGGCCTTGATCAATTACGTGATGCTGGCATCAAGGTATTTGTTGTCCGTGATACTCAAAAAATAGCTGAAGTGTATACGATCATTGAAAACATCGGGAAACTGACGGGCAAGACGGAGGAAGCTGAGGAATTAGTCTCTTCCATGAAGGACGACCTTGCAGAACTGAAATCCAAAACAGAACAAGTGAAACAAAAGAAGAACGTTTATGTTGAAGTGTCTCCTGCACCGGAACTATATTCTCCTGGCCAAAATACGTTCATCAATGAAATGCTTGAACTGATCAATGCTGAAAATGCCATGGGTGACCAGGAGGGATGGATCGCCGTTAATCAGGAAGAGATCATTGCAAAGAATCCTGATGTCATTCTTACAACATACGGATACTATGATGACAAAGCCAAGGATTCAGTAGCCTCCCGTGATGGCTGGCAGGATATCACTGCGGTCAAGGAAGGCCAAATCGTTGACGTCGACTCTGATCTCGTGACACGTACCGGTCCGAGATTGGTAGAAGGAGTAGAGGAAATTGCCAAATCTGTTTATCCGGAGATTTTTGCAGAATAGAATATGGATCGGGTATCTGTTGGCTTTCGGTATTCTCATCCTATCCCTTTTGATTGGGATATCAATCGGAACGGTCAACGTTCCGATCATTGATATCATCCGTATCATCGGTAGCAAATTGAGTGGGGTCGACATGCCAGATTCGATCGACCCCATGCATTCGAATATTGTATTTTCCATTCGTTTACCACGCGTATTATTAGCATTAATTGTAGGAAGCTCCCTGGCCGTTGCGGGGGCTTCCTTTCAAGGTCTTTTGAGGAATCCCCTAGCCGATCCTTATACGCTTGGCATGTCATCTGGAGCATCGGTAGGCGCAGTCATCACCTTGTTCTTCCATATAAGCCTTCCTTATTTAGGGCTTTTCACATTACCTGTCATTTCGATATTGTGTTCGTTGATCACGGTATTCCTTGTGTTGGCATTTGCCAGAAAGGTGGATCGTTCCATGAAAGTTGAAACGATCATTTTGACGGGAATCATTTTCAGTTCATTTCTTGGTTCGGTGATTTCACTGATGATTGCTCTATCGGGTGAAGAGCTGAGACAGATCATTGGCTGGCTGTTAGGAAGTGTCTCGATGCGGGGCTGGGACTATATCTACATTGTTTTTCCTTTCTTCATTGCCGGTTCCGTGCTCCTTTTGTTTAATGCAAAAGAGTTGAATGGAATGAGCTTCGGCGAAGAGCAGGCAAGGCACATCGGGATTTCAGTCCAAAAAAGGAAATACATGATTCTCATTGCAGGAAGTACGCTTACCGGTGCTGCTGTCGCCGTATCGGGTACCATTGGGTTTGTTGGGCTGGTGATCCCTCACTTTATCAGGAGGATCATCGGCTACAATCATCAGCATGTACTACCGCTTTCAATCATTTCAGGTGGGGCTTTTCTCGTCGTGGCGGACTTGCTCTCACGGACCGTGATCAATCCTGCGGAACTGCCCATCGGTGTCATAACAGCGTTGATCGGAGCTCCGATTTTCGCTTACATTCTGCTTAAGAAGAGGGGTGGATAGAATGCTTGATGTCCAACGATTGTCAGTAGGATATGAAGAAACCATGATTATCGAACACATTGATTTCAGTGTTGAAAAGAGGGAATTCTTTGGTATCCTCGGACCGAACGGAAGCGGAAAGACCACGTTACTGAAGGCCCTGTCAGGTGGTATCCATCCTTCTCAAGGTACGATACTCCTAAACGGAAGGACTCTTGAGGATTATTCCCCTAAGGAACTGGCGAAGATGGTGGCTGTTCTTCCACAGAACTCTACCCATTCCTTTTCATACAGTGTGAAAGAAACGGTCATGCTGGGAAGATATCCTCACCAAAAGGGACTATTCAAAGCCATATCCCCAAATGATGAGGAAATCGTGCAAAGGTCGATGGAGCAAACAGGGGTGGACAGGCTCCAGTCCCGTAAACTGGATGAACTGTCAGGTGGAGAGAGACAACGGGTATTTCTTGCACAAGCACTCGCACAGGAACCACAGATCATCCTGCTCGATGAACCGACCAATCACCTCGATCTCTCTTATCAGAAAAACTTGCTTGAGTTGCTGAAGAAACAAACGAAGGAAATGAATCTGACCGTTGTATCCATCTTCCATGACTTAAATCTCGCCAGCATGTATTGTGACCGTCTGCTTCTGATGCAAGAGGGTCTTGCCAGAACAGTCGACCATCCGGAAGAAGTCATGAAAGAGGAGCATATACAAGAAGTATACAAGACTGAAGTCTATAAGCAGGCTCACCCTCACATTGCGAAACCTCAAATCGGGCTCATGCCGGACGGGGTGTATGGAATCAGTAGCCCCTCTTTCATCATAGGGGAGAAACACTTGAAGGTAACCGATGAGATGATTGTGTATAAGTCGCCAATTCATTTAAAATGCATGTCGTCTGGAGTGGTCGGTTCTGGTGTCGGATGGTACAAAAGCTTTGTGAACAGGTATGTTCCACCACATTATGATTGCAGTGATTACCAACAGGATATGGTAAATGCTCTCAAGCAACATGATTTGGACCCTTCATTTACCGTGGGGATGATGACAGCGGTGAATCTTAAAGACGTTGAATATACATCTTATCGACTGGAGGAACACTCCATTTTTGTTGTCGTGACAGCAGGGGTCGGAAATGCAGTGGATGTAACGGGCAACGATGCAATCACCAACAAGATGGAACCTGGCACCATCAATACATGGGTCATGATTGATGGCCGGCTTTCAGATGAAGCATTCATTGAGGCTTTAGTCACTTCTACCGAGGCAAAAGTGAGGGCGCTCCACGATGAAGAGGTATTTGACCATAGAACGGGTACACTCGCAACTGGTACTCCGACAGACAGCATCCTGATTGCGTCTACACATATAGGCACAGATTACCCGTTTGCCGGTAGTATCACCCCGTTAGGGAAACTGATCGGAAAGGGCGTTTTTGAAACAACGAAGAAAGCCATTCACTCTTACCGGATGCGAATGAGCAGTCAATCATAACTGAATGATCTCTTACCGGAAGCTGAACCTTTATCCATTGGTTCAGCTTTTTCTTCATTTTAAAAGGAGAATGACGTGGTTACGAACAGGCTGAAGACGGGTATGGTTGAATATAAATCTTAATAAGAACAAATTCAATTGAGAACCTTGACGAATTATGGAGCCATCCCCAATGAATTATGGTACGATAAGCTATATATTCCAGTTGGAAATGGAAATACATGCTTACCCCTCCATAACCTGAGTATTGAGTTACGTGAGATAGTGGAGTAGAATTTTTCAGTAACTTGCTGCCATTTTATACTGCAAAAGAAGGTGGAACAATGGATTCAAGACTTGATCGCAAGAAGCGAAAGAAAAAACGGGGCAGAAAGATTGTCTCCGTGCTATTATTAATGATTATTTGCTTATTGGGGTATTCCGCTTTTCAATTCTATAATGGTTATCAAATGGCCGATGGAGAGCAGAATATGAAAGAATATAAGTTCAATGGTGTGAAGGACGAAAACGGGAAGGTGAACGTCCTGCTACTCGGAGTCGACAGCAGGGGAGAGGAGAAGTCACGGACTGACACGATGATGCTAGCCCAAGTTGACCCGAAAACAAATGAAACGAAATTGGTCTCACTAATGAGGGACATTTATGTGGAAATTCCAGGATACCAAAATTATAAGCTGAATACTGCATTCTATTTGGGTGGCCCGGAATTATTACGCAAAACGATCAAACAAAACTTCGATATCGATATACAGTATTATATGATGGTAGACTTCAAGGGCTTTGAACAATCGGTCGACATTCTTGCACCTGAAGGGATAGAAATGGATGTCGAAAAGGCGATGTCTGAAAACATCGGCGTTTCCCTTGAACCTGGTGTACAGAAGCTAAACGGTAAAGAATTATTGGGATATGCTCGTTTCCGTCATGATGCAGAAGGAGATTTCGGAAGGGTGGAGAGACAGCAAAAAGTCATCTCTGCTTTAAAAGAAGAAGTCTTAACAATTGATGGTGTCGCGAAGCTTCCTAAACTTGCCGGTTCCATCCAGCCTTATATGCAGACGAATATGTCCAAACTTGACCAGATCTCACTTATGAAGGATGTTTTATTAAGTAATAAGGATGAAATCGATAAGCTGACAATCCCAGTAGAAGGATCATACAGCTTCGCAAGATACGATGGAGTCGGGTCTGTCATCGAGCTGGACTTCGAAGAAAACATACAAGCAATGAAGGATTTCCTTGCGGGAAAAAGCTCAAAAGAAGCGACTGAACAATAATTGAATAGAATTAAGGGTGCACATCGGGCTTTTTTGTCTGATGTGCATTTTTTCATTGATGCTTACACGAGTGTTCAAGACTGTCTGGCAGCGCGTGTTGTGTAGGTCAATTGGGATTGTTCTTTACGGAATCTGTTAATGGATGAAGGATTCTTTAAACCGAAAAATTCTGATTATACGGGATTATCAGTGATATATAGCGCTTAGAAGGCGTTTGAAACACTGGAACCAAAATGATAACGCTTCCACTTTCATTTCCGGCATATTCCTTACTACTTCCGGATATCGCCTTGATATCATTTACCAGCATGTTACGATTATAAACGTTGTGAACAAAGCACAAGACAAACCAAACAAAAATCAAACAACTAACATTGAAAACGAAACAATCAATATTGAAAACAACATTATTATATAGAGAACGGAGTGGATAGATTGTTAAGTAATAAAACAGTCGCTTTCTTAGGAGCAGGTAATATGGCGGAAGCAATGATTTCAGGTACTGTACAGAGCGGAAAAATCCCGAATGATCAAATCATTGTATCGAATCGCAGTAATAAAGAGAAACTTCAAGAGATAAATGCTAAATACGATGTACGTACAGTCTTGAAAGATGATCTCCCTTTTGAGGAAATTGACATTCTCATTCTTGCAATGAAACCAAAGGACATCGACAAAGCGCTGGATTCCATCAACCACCTTGTTAAAAGGGAAACAGTCATCATGTCGGTATTGGCAGGGATTACGACTGCACATATGGAAGAACAACTGCCCGCTGGGCAATCCGTTATCCGCGTGATGCCGAACACGTCAAGTATGCTTAAGGAGTCTGCAACTGCAATCAGCGCCGGCAGATTCACATCAGAAGACGATATGAAAGATGCGAAAGAGCTACTTTCTAGCATTGGTGAAGTATATGTCATTGATGAAGGTAAAATGGATATATTCACAGGAATTGCAGGAAGTGGACCAGCATACTTCTACTACCTAATGGAGCATATCGAAAAAACGGGTGCAGAAGCTGGATTGGATCCTAAGCTTGCACGTAAGATCGGTGCACAGACGATTTTCGGAGCAGCGAAAATGATGCTTGAAAGAGAAGAAACACCATCACAACTCAGAAAGAACGTAACATCCCCTAATGGCACGACCGCTGCCGGTCTGGATGCATTAGCACAATTCGGCGGAGGAAAGGCTATCTCAGAAGCTGTAAAAGGAGCAGAAAAAAGATCGAAAGAAATCAGCTCTGAATTACAGTCCCGACAATTAGTGACAAACTAATTTGCACTCATACTCAACCTCAATTTATATAAAAAATTACCAATATCAACCATTAAATCTGTAAGACCAGAAATACAAGTCCGTCCTTCATCACGGTGAAGGGACGAGGGACGGACCTTTTTTACTAGGAGTGATTGGATGTCCCAAGAAAATAAGAAGAAACGTATTGTGATTAAAATTGGAAGCAGTTCTTTAACGAGTCTGCATGGTGAAATGAGCAGAAGGAAGCTTGAGCGTCTTGTGGACGAAGTTGTACGCCTGAAAGATGATGGACATGAAGTTCTGCTCGTTTCCTCCGGTGCCGTTGCGGCAGGATACAGAAAGCTCGGATGCTTGACTCGACCAAGCTCATTACCTGAGAAGCAGGCAGCAGCTGCTATCGGGCAAGGATTATTGATCGAGGCTTATTCCGATTTATTCATTTCGCATGGATACGTAGCTTCGCAAATTCTGATTACTCGTAGTGATTTTTCAGATGAAGACCGCTACAACAATGCTCGTAATACAATTAATGTGTTGCTTGAAAGAGGCATCATCCCGATTGTAAATGAAAATGATACCGTCACAGTCGACCGATTGAAGTTCGGGGATAATGATACACTTTCAGCAAAAGTCGCAGCGCTTGTCGATGCTGACCAGCTGATCATCCTATCCGATATTGATGGACTGTATGATTCGGATCCTCGAAAGAATCCGGATGCAGAATTATTGGAAAGTGTAACGGAAATCAATGATGATATAGAAGAAATGGCAGGCGAGCCAGGAAGCGCTGTCGGTACTGGCGGGATGCGTTCAAAAATCGATGCGTTTAAAATCACAATGGCTTCCGGCATACCTGCATTCCTTGGAAAATCAGGTAATGCAGACATCATTTACGATGCCGTACAACATACCGCAAAAGGAACGTACTTTGAATCAGATGATGATGCGGTGAACTTGGATTCCAAAAAACAGTGGATCGCATTCAACTCAGGTCCAGAAGGTGAGATCACCATCGATGCAAATGCAAAAGACCGCATCCTGGAACAAAAAGAAAGCCTGACGATCAACGATATTTATACGGTTAAAGGACGCTTTGACAAAGGTGCTGTCGTTCGGATCCTTGACAGCGATCGAGAAGAAATCGGACTAGGAATCGTAAACTTCCGTTCAGGTCAACTCAAAAACCCTTCCGACATCAAAGACGACCAAGTCGCAGTGGAAATTGATCAACTAGTTTGCCACGTAGAAGTTCCCATTCCAGTTGGAGTCTAGGAAGATCGTATACCGTTAATTCGTTGCATGACAAGTTTATTTTTAGGTGTAAGAGTTGCAGACTTTTAAGTTAAATAAAAGACCAAAAATCATATCAGGAGGCATTTGATGACTTTAACAATAGAAAAAACCGATGTAAAAAAACAAGCAATGATGGCAAAGAAAGCTTCAAAAACACTTAGCCTGCTTACAACGGAACAAAAAAACAAAGCACTTCATATACTGGCTGACCATCTAGAGGCGAATTATCAGACCATCCTTGATGAGAATGAAAAAGATCTTCAAAAAGGAAGGGAAAAAGGTTTTGAAGCAGCGTTCATGGATCGCCTATCACTTTCTAAAGAACGTGTAGTGGACTTTGCAGAGGGACTCAGACAAGTTGCGGACCTTGAAGACCCAACTGGAAAAATCGTATCAGACTGGACGCTTGAGAACCAGCTTCAAGTCCAAAAAGTGACCGTTCCACTCGGTGTCATCGGCATGATCTATGAAGCTAGACCGAATGTGACGGTGGATGCAACAGGCCTAGCCTTGAAATCAGGTAATGCCATCGTCCTGAAGGGTGGTTCAAATGCGATCACTTCTAACAAAGCGATTGTGGACGTTATGCACGATGCCTTGGAAAAGACAGACATCCCTAAAGATGCCGTCCAATTTATCAATACGACCGATCGAGAAGCGACAAATGCACTGTTTACCATGAAGGAACATATCGATGTATTGATTCCTCGCGGTGGAGGTGCCCTTATCAACGCTGTCGTCAATAATGCGACCGTCCCTGTACTTGAAACGGGAGTGGGGAACTGCCATATTTATATCGATAAAGAAGCAGATGTCACGAAAGCATTGAACATCCTCATCAATGCCAAAACGGACCGACCTGCCGTATGTAACGCGGCAGAAACCGTCATCATCCACGAGGACTGGTTCAATGAAAACAAAGAAGCTCTGACGCAGAAGCTTGCAGAATATAATGTATCCATCCATGGTGACGAAAAAGTTGTGGAAGCGATCGAAGGCGCAAAGCCTGCAGGTGAAGAAGACTGGGCAAACGAATATTTAAGCCTGGATATCGCGGTGAAAGTCGTGGAAAACTTGGAGGGTGCAGTTGATCATATTGAACAATATGGCACAAAGCACTCAGAAGCAATTGTGACTGAAAATAAGGAAACAGCTAAGAAATTCATGACACTCGTTGATGCAGCAGCTCTTTATCATAACGCTTCAACACGTTTCACGGATGGGGGAGCACTGGGCTTCGGAGCGGAAATCGGTATTTCGACTCAGAAGTTACACGCAAGAGGACCTATGGGATTGCCTGCATTAACGACGGTAAAATATATGATGCATGGTACTGGTCAAACACGCTAATCACATTGAAACAAAAAGGACTCATGGGAGGTAACAACCCCATGAGTCCTTTTTTGTTTATTTATTTTCTTGAGTCATCCCACTGTCCAAAGCTTCACTCAGCGTCAACGAACTCATGTAATGCTTGAATCGTATGAACCTCTTGTTCGTAACAAATCTTTAGCAGTCTTTCAAAAATCTCAGCCGTCATGATGGCGTCATTCAGGGCATGGTGTCTTGTCCTTTTCTCAATAGCAAATTCCTTCACCATTGCATCCAAATAACTGTCGTCTCGTTCTAGCAATGCATTTGCCAGAGAGAATGAATCAATGTATTCGGGTTGGAAGGGCGGTAACTCCCATTTTTTCAATCTTCTTTGAAGAAAATTGATATCGAAGCTTGCAGGGTGTGCCACGAGAATCGTCCCCATACTGAATTCAAGGAAGTGTTTAATGCCTACTGGCAGGGTCACGCCATTCTTGAAATCCTTCCTTTTCAGACCCGTGAACTTTTTCGTTTTCATTGAAACAGTCTGAAGGGGATCGATGACTTTATAGAAGGTATCCTTTTCTTGTATTTCACCACGTGCCACTTTCACTGCCCCGATTGAAATGATTTCATCTCCGACTTCAGGAAAAAAACCGGTTGTTTCTAAATCAAATATGGTGAATGTGCAATCGTATAAGTGTTTCTGTTGATGGATTGGCTTTTCTTCTTCAAACTCTTTCAAAGCAGTGGCGACTTTGTAATAGGACGGTTTTGCTTTTTCCACCTTGACTTGAGAGCGGAAGAAGAATTGCTGCCATAAATAATATTTCAGGATGCGATATCCGACATTGATTCCAATATCATTCATCAAACCACCCGATTTCTATTAAAGCTTATTTCCATCACTTGCTGTAAGCGGTTCGCAATTTGGATGGCTTCCTTAAGTCTTTGTCGCTCTTCCTTTGATAAATTGCGGACGTCAATATCATTACTGAGCTGCTTACCTTCTGAAAGCTCCTTCAAATTCTGTTTGGTACGAAGAGTCAAGAGAATATGCATGGCCATCTTTACATTTTCAGCATCCCTCGGATGAAAAGCCTGCATGTTCTTGAGTGCATTTACTCTTTTGATTGTATTGACTTCTTTCACACCATACTTTACACAGTGAATCCTGATCATGTTGACAATTTGCAAGAGACCGGACTTTTTTATGTTGAACAGGTGATTTTTCGGTTTCAAATTGACCCGGCCGAGCGGTCCGACCGGAAGCTTGAAGCGGAGCGCATCTTTTCTCAGAAGCTGTTGCATGTTGAGGGAGCGCTTTGATTTCTCCGCCAGGTAATTGCGGATTTCTTCAGCAATCGAATAATCCCCATAGATGGGCCGGAAGTCGTAGAACATCGTTGTATTTTGTACTTCCTGCGCATCCATTTCGTGTAGCCATTCATCAATGGCTTTCTTCCAATCAGTGTATGAGCGTTTCCATTTCTGCTCTTTGGCCATGATTCCACCTGTACATTCCGGAAACCCGCAGGCAGCCAGTTTATGGTTCAGTTTCTCGGTGAACGCTTGGAAATACAAGTCTACTTTCTTTGTATCTGATAAATGGTTATAATCATCCAGAATGATGCCGTTATCCTGGTCGGTGTGGAAGCCCTGTTCACTGCGACCCTGGCTTCCCATGACGATGAAGCAATAATTGATAGGGGCGCGGCCGTATCCTTCCTGGCGCATTTCTTTCTCAGTCAACTGGATGATCTTACGGTGAAGCCTGTCGTTGTAGTTGCTGATGACTTCACATACATCATATCCAAGGCTGTCTTGTGAAAGAAGATCTCCAATGAATTGTTGGAATGTCTCGCTCTTCACCGTTGCAAGTTGCACGAGCTCTTCAATTTTGACAGCCTTTTGTATGCGGTAGGAAAGATCGAGATAATTTGAGTCCTGGATATTCAGGAAAGAAGTACTCGTCAACACTCCTACGACTGCATCATTCCGTATGATGGGAACAAAATCGACTTCCTCATGCTTGAAGTAGGATAAGGCTTCGTATGCGAATGATTCATCACGTATCCAAAATGGATTCCGCTTCATCCAATCCCTTACTTTCTCAGAAGCACTTGGGTCGGTGAGATAGGATAAGATTTCCCTCTGGGTCAGGATTCCCTTCATCTTCCCGTCTGAGTCGACGACAACCAATCCGTATGTATCTCTTTCTTTCATTCGTTCCGCAGCAAGAAGGATGGTATCTTCTTCTTTGATAAAAGAAGGGGAATCCATTAAATTATGCACCTTTGTACGGAAAAGGTTAATATTCTCATCATCTTTATCCGAGGATTTGGATTTAATTTCATCATAAAGGGTCTTCATGCGATTCCCGATACTTTCAAAGATGATTTTAGAAAAGTCATTGTTTTTTGTCATGACATCCAAAAGCCTGCTTTTTTGGATTCGGAATACATTGCAATCTTCTATTGCCTGTACCGAAAACGTCATTTCCCCACTCGTCAGCATGATCATAATCCCGATTAAATCCCCGGGATAATAGAATCTTAAGGAATACTGCTTTCCACTGGATCGGTGAAGGACGTTTTTGGCAAGACCGGACACAAGAAAATAAATATCAAGTTCTTCAACCGTTTCATCTTCATGAAAAAGGAATTCCCCTTTTTTGAACGTTGTGTATGTAGAACCGGAGATGATATAGTGCAGTTGTTCATCATTAAGCACATCAAAAGGATATGCATTTTTCACAATCTCCAATAGTTCATGTTGTTCCAAACGGATTCCCTCCCTTATGAGCTAGTTCCATAGTACTCTAACATAGAATTCCCTATTTGAAAATCGATAAAACGGGTAACCAACAGGGAAGGACCTGTTATTGATTCCGGTCTTAGAAATCGATTGAAGCCTATCATCCTGACTTGGAAACGAGATAGCTTGCTGCTTCAAGTAAATTACTGAATACATGATCGGCATCATAAAGAGGGGAGGGGGATTCGACAATCAGGATTGTTTTGCACCCCGCTTTACGACCTGCCTCTATATCAGGTTCCCTATCGCCTATCATATAAGAAGAAGAAAGGTCTAAATCGTACCTTTCCGAAAGATCCAGGAGCATTCCAGGTTCAGGCTTCCTGCACGAGCACCCTTCATGTGGTTTATGGGTACAGCATGACACCTCATGGATTTTCCCGCCTGCAATTTCGAGTTCTGCCACCATATAATCATGGATTGTTTCCAACTGTTCATGTGTTAGATATCCAAGGCCAACACCTCCTTGGTTAGTCACGACGAATAATTGGAATCCTTCGTCAGTTAGAAGTTTAACCGCTTCTTTAACACCTTCCAGGAAATAAAATTGTTCAGGTTTGTTTACGAACTTCACTCGCTTCGTCTTTACTTCGTTAATGACGCCGTCTCGGTCAAGAAATATTGCTCTATTCAACATTTACACCCCTTATTCGATTGATTTCTACACACGAATAGTCACTTTGTCACATCCTGCGGTTTCCAAGGAAATAATGACAGACTATTCTGTCATTATTTCGGAGTAGGAAATCTCCTGTTTTTTCCTCATTTGATTCTTACAGAAAAGAATGATGAAACGACCCGACTTTAAAGAACCATACTTGTAATGGAGTATACCCAATTATGTAGTATTTTACATGGGGGAGGAGAGGTCACAAAAGGGAAGTTTCAATCGAAACTTCCCTGTTTGTCATTTTATTGCTTTTTTATAAATACGACTTTCAAGTAGTCACCCTGTTTATATTGATTGATGGTCTTAAAATCTTCTGGAAGAGTGAATTCCTCCAGCAGCTTGTAGGAGCCCCCGATTTCCTTGAAAGCTTTATCGATGAACCCCTTGAACTTCTTCATATCGAATGTACTGCAGTTCGTCGATGCCACAATCAATCCATCTTTCTCGGTGATCGAGATGGCTTCTTTCAGCAGATCTTTATAATCCTTTGAAGCTGAGAAGGTATGTTTCTTTGAACGCGCGAAGCTGGGTGGATCGAGAATCACCATGTCAAATGACAATTCTTTCTTGACTGCAAACTTGAAATAATTGAATACATCCTCAACGATGATATTCTGGGCTTCATAATCAATTCCATTGATGCTGAATTGTTCGATCGTCTTGCTCAAGCTTCGATTGGCAAGGTCTACACTTGTTGTCTCAGTCGCTCCTCCAAGAGCCGCAAATACTGAAAACGCCCCAGTATATGAAAATGTATTAAGTACGCGCTTACCATCTGCATATTTATCACGGATCAGCTTTCGAACTTCCCTTTGGTCAAGGAATACCCCTACCATTGCCCCATCATTCAGATAGATGGCGAAGGAGGTGCCATTTTCCTTGACTAGAAGAGGGAAGGAAGGACGTTCACCATGGACGAAGTCATCTTCTTCCATATATTTTCCTTCTACAGCAAATCGCTTTTTCTGATATAGACCTTTATAGTTAGGCAGTTCCCTGATCGCACGTATGATTTCATCTTTGAAAGAATAAGCACCTTGACTATACCATTGAATCAGGTAATATCCATTGAAGTAATCAAGGGTGATCCCTCCGAACCCGTCACCTTCACTATTGAACACGCGAAACGCAGTCGTTTCTTCATCATAGAAGAAGTGGAGGCGCTGATTGACTGCCTGCTGAAACTTTCGGTTGAAGAATTCCTGATCGATCGCTTCGTGTTCCTTCCAACTTACTAGCCAGCCGATTCCTTTATTTTGTTTACCATAATATCCTTTGGCAATGAATCTGTGATGTGAGTCGACTAGATTCAGAATCGTGCCTTCTTGGTGGTTGTCCAGATTAGCAGTTACATTGTCATTGTTAAGTAAGGGGAAACCCTTCTGAAAGGTTTTAATAAATTTTGGATTTGCTTTTATCGTTATTTCCGTTGTCATATCATTCATCCTTACATCACCTTAGTCTTGTGTAGTATAGAGCTTCTTATTGTATAACGCAATAGATATAAGAAAGAACGCATCATTTCATGCAAGAGGGAAGTAACAAAAAAACTCTTACCCTTTTTAAAGGTAAGAGTTGAACGGCGTTTATTTTCCCCAAAGGAAGTCACCAACAAGGCGGTCTACTTTAATGGTTTCGTGAAGTCCGCTATGAGAGATGGTTGGGTCATACACGATCTTCGACATGAACTCATTGCGGTCAAATATCTTCTCGCTTGCCAGCGCACTCCGAACGTTCACTACATCGTCTCCCGAGCCTGCTATCGATAACACGCTGATAGAAGGATCGATAAGATGGCGATTATGATATAAATGTTCAATTGCTTTCGAACCAGGCTTTAAATCAATTACGGCAGGTCCGGTGTTGATCTGGTCATACGAGTCTTTGGTGACTCCTTGAAATGGGGTAGCGATTGAGATGAATTTATGCGTTCTTGGGAGAAAGTCCTTACCATGTGCATTTTCCAGATATTTGGTTGAAGCAAGGCCACCCATGGAATGACCAATCAAATTAACATCATTGACCCCGAATCGGTGATATAGAAGTTTAAAGGCGTTCTCCAACCAGACGGCTTGTTTATCGATCGTTGCCCGATTATCCTCAAATACTACTTGCACAAGCGGGGGAGAAGTGGGATCGTCAGGGATCGTTCCCTTGTAGGAGGTACTTCCATCTTCGGATATATAAATCTCTAACGTTTTCTTTCCCCAGCCATGATGATTTTCAAAGCGGTCGAGCATTGTTCGGAAAGAATTGTATGTCCCTTTATAACCGTGGACGAACACGGATGGATAACGTTCAACGGCAGACAGCGGTTTTTCGCTGGATTGAACATTTGAAGTTCTGAAAATGGCCGTAATTGCAAAGAAAGACACCAAGATGAGGCCACTCAAAAATAATGTCATTTTTTTCGTGAAGTGAGACAAGAGAAATCGCTCCTTTACATACTATATTTATATTGTAAGCGATAGGGACGGTATTGAAAATGTTATAAAAGAAATTTATTTGTCATATTGTATGTAATTTATGGAAGGGAAAATAAGACACTGGAGTTGGGAACGTGACATAGGTGTTTAAGCAAAAAAACATCCGAACTCATTCATTGAATGATGTTCGGATGTTCTTTTCCGTATAGTAGCTATTTTCAGTTAGAGGCAACTACCCAATCGCCATTTCGGAATATGGGCTCTAATGTCCCGTCTTCCCGCTCTCCGTCGATATTCAGCTCATTCGAGCCAATCATGAAGTCAACATGCACCATGCTTTCGTTGAATCCGATCGATTGAAGATCTTCATTGCTCATTTCCTTACCGTTTTCAACACAAACCGTTAAAGCTCTGCCAAGCGCGATGTGGCAGGAGGCATTTTCATCAAACAATGTATTATTAAAGATGATGTTTGTATTCGAAATAGGGGAGTCGTGAGGGACCAGTGCGACTTCTCCTAGATAAGAGGCACCTTCATCTGTATCGAGGAGATTCTTAAGCGTTTCATATCCTTCGCGAGCCGAGAAGTCCACCACTTTTCCATCCTTGAAAGTAAGTGAGAAATCTTTTATCAACGTTCCGCCGTAATTTAGTGGCTTCGTTGAAGTGACCACTCCATTTACCTTTGCTCGATCAGGTATGGTAAATACCTCTTCAGTAGGAAGATTCGGTACGAAAGGTACTCCTTTATCGTTCGTGAATTGGGCGCTGATCCACCTTGTCTCGGGATGGAAGCCTATCGTCAAGTCCGTTCCAGGCCCTTTATAGTGAAGTTTCTTATAATTCCCTTCGTTTAAAAGGCGGGCTTTTTCATTCAGCCCCGTAATATGCTGCTCCCAACGCTCCACCGTCTGGTCCCGATCAGTTCGTGTAGTGTAAAAGATGCTGTCCCAAAGCTTCTCAACTGCATTGTCTGAATCAGGGAATACACTTTCAGCCCATTCACGGGTCGGGTATGCGGCAATGAGCCAACTGATTTTTCCGCCACCGATATAAGCCGAGAATTCTTTAGACGCTTCAGCGGATACTCTATTTAGGATTGCAACCCTTGCAGGATCTATATCCCTTAATAAGGAAGGATTAGGAGCGGCAAGGTTTAATAATGCCACATTATTCTCTGCCATCTCTGTATATCCTCTTTGTTTCCAGTGTGGAAATACCTTCAAACCTTCCTCACTCGACTTTTCAAGGCGAATTTTCCTTAATTCCTCATCATGGAAATCTGCCATTACATGAAGGGCTCCAGCATCGTACGCCTTGTCGGTGATCAGTCTTACGAATTCAAATGCAGTTACCGGTGCCGAGATCAATAGTTCCTGATCTTTTTGTAAATTCAAGCCAACCTGTACGATGAGGTCGGCATATCTCTCTAAGTTCTCTTTGAATTGACCATCCATTTATTCATTCCCCCTTATGTTCACTATACCCCTTTATTCAGAAGATTTCCATTTATTACACGGATATTTTCCTACCTTGGTAAAAAGCTAAAGCTAGAAAAAGGATGTGAAGAGAATGGATGTACATTTAATTTGGAAAGCCATCCTCGTTGTGATTGGAGGGACTCTCCTGTTAAGGATTGCAGGAAGGAAGTCCATTTCACAAATGTCCCTGGCGCAGGTAGTGATCATGATCGGGATCGGATCACTTTTGGTGCAACCCATAGCGGGAAAGGATATTTGGTCAACCTTGTTCGTAGGGATGGTTCTGGTTGTGTCGCTTGTTGTTATAGAGTATGTACAAATCAAGGCAGATTGGTTTGAAGCTTTCATTACGGGAAGATCGAAGGTACTGATTAAAGACGGGGAATTACAAATCGACACACTAAAAAAATTAAGGTTAACAGTCGATCAACTGGAGATGAAACTAAGGCAGAATGGAGTTCGAACATTTCTGGATGTGCAAGAAGCTACACTAGAGCCGAACGGACAGGTAGGAATCATCCTTAATGAAGAAAACAGTCCGGCTACGAAAAATGAACTGAATATGATTAAACAAGAGATTCATGCACTCAGGCTGATGATCAGCAATCTCCCAACCTCGGGCCAACACGTGCAAGCTACTTCCATCACAACTGCGAGTGGCAACAAACAATGTGGAAATGACTTATTCGAAGAAATTTCCAGCAAAGAGCACAAAATAGCCCCTCCTATGGAACTGCAATGAAAAAGACTGGTTTACGAAGCGTAAACCAGTCTTTTCCATTACTATTGCTTCACACTGAATGGCGGAAAATCCTCTTCCGGAGAATTTATGACAACAATACCGCCTAGCGCCATTGCAGTTATGCTAGTAATAATGAATAGGTTCTTAAGTTTTTTCATGATTTCACCTCCCTATAAAGTCAGCATCTCTTCATAGATGGAATTGGCTTCCCTCAGATGAAAAGCTGCATTTTTATATCTTCTGACCTCTTGGAAGTATTGACCAAAAAGCTTGGAGTATTCAGCAAAGAGTAGATGCTTCCCGCTTTTTTTAAAATAGGGGAGGGCATGTTCTTTCATAAACGACTCAAATCCATCCTGGAAATCATTCAGAGCGTAGTGAAAGTAGGTCAACTGATAATATTTGTCCGGATAGAGGTCCTTTGAACATAATCCAAGGCCGGTGGGTAGCCACTTCCTTACTTCATCAAGTAAATGCAGCTTGTGATATTCCTTAACAAGTGCCAGTATGGAATTCAGCTTGCCCTCCACATCCCTCTCTTTCAATTCTATGCTTTTCAGATAATGCCTGATGGCTTCTTCACTTTCATTCATCAAGGATTTCAAGTAACCGAGATTCTGTTCCACCATCGATTTCAAACTCGTATACTGAATCGAACCACTGATGAAGTTTGCCCAATTATAATGCTTGAGTGCTTCTTCGCTGTACCTGATCCTCCTGTAACAGATCCCGAGAAGCAAGTGGACTTCTGCACACCTTTTTTGAAAATAGACGCCCTGAAAGATGGATAGTGACTTCTCACCATAATAAATCGCAAGCCGATAACTATTCATACGTGTTAAGACGAGACTGAATAAATAGTACAGGTCCGCCCGTTCTTCTTCATTGGTGACACTACCCAGGACGTAATAAGTTTCAGCTTCTTTCAGCTCGGCTCTCGCTTCATCGTATTGTTGAAGCTCATAATGGTAGTTGCCTTTATATTTGTGATAGTAGAATCTCAGCGTATCGGAGAATTCTTTGTAATGGGCATGCATATCCTTTATGCTGTTTAGGGCTTCGACTCTTTCAGTATGTATCAATTGATAACGAATCAAAAGAATCTTATAGAAAAGATGGGGAAGGAGGTCGTCCGTCTCATCCAGCTTACTTTTTATTTGATTATGAAATGTTTCGGTATCCTCATGTTCTTTCCACAACATGGAATGATTCCACTTATGAAGGAGTTGATCCAGCTCATTTCCTTCACTTTGAAGTGAGGATACCCCCAGGCGCTCACATAACAAACGAATGACTTCATCGGATGGGGCGACCTGATTATTTTCAAGTTTCGAAAGATATGATACGGAAATAATCCCCTTTGAGAGTTCCTCTTGAGTCAAATTTCTCTTTTGTCTGTGAAAGCGGATTTTAGAACCGATATTCATATAGGTTTACTCCTCTAATGGGTATTTAATAGAAGAAAATGAGATAGGTGTCTTTACATCTTCTATTAAAATAGTATCATATAAATGAACCGAATGTTATGAATATTCCTATAATTATATTTTTTATAGGAAAATGGTATTAATTTCTAATTAGTAAACTCCCTTAGTTCTACCTAATCAGCAGGGGGGGAATTTTGTTATAATGTGGCTGGTACATATTATTGAATATTGGAGGAATAACGGTGATTGATTTGCGCAGTGATACAGTAACAAAGCCGACTGAGGAAATGAGATTGGCTGCATTTCATGCAGAAGTTGGCGATGATGTGTACGGAGAGGATCCCACGGTAACAAAACTCGAAAAGGAAGCAGCGTCTATTCTCGGTAAACAAGCCGCCCTTTTTGTCACTAGCGGCACCCAGGGAAATCAGATTGCCGTCTTGACCCATACGCGTCCGGGAAACGAAATTTTATTGGAGGAAAATTCCCATATCTTCTATTATGAATCAGGAGCGGTTGCTGCTTTAGCCGGTGTTCAGACTAGAACCGTGAGAGGGGATAAAGGAGTCATGGATCCTCAAGACATTGAAGCGGCAATCAGGGGAGAAGATCAACATTTTCCTGAAACCGGGTTGATTTGTTTAGAAAATACCCATAATCGGGCAGGCGGAGCGGTCGTTCCACCTGCAAATATGGAGGCGATCCATGCAATAGCAAAGAAACATTCCATCCCTGTTCACGTGGATGGAGCCCGTTTATTCAATGCAGTTGCTGCAAGTGGAATGGACGTCAAGGAATTCACACAACATTGTGATACAATCCAGATTTGCTTATCAAAAGGACTGGGTGCCCCTGTAGGTTCCATTATTGCAGGTGATGAAGCGTTCATTAGAAAGGCGAGAAAATGGAGGAAAAGGCTTGGTGGGGGATTGCGGCAGGTCGGTATGATTGCGGCACCGGGACTGGTAGCTCTGACTACGATGAGAGAACGGTTGGCAAAAGACCATCAAAAGGCTGCTGTACTCAAAGAAGCACTGGGCAACTGTGAAGGGATACGTGTCATCAACGAGGTTGACACGAACATCGTGGTGGCGGATGTCAGCGGCAGGGGGATGACGTCTGAAATGTTCGTAGAGCTCCTGAAGGAAAATGGAGTGCTGATCAGCGGGTTCGGTTCCCATACGGTGCGTTTCACAACTCATTATGATGTGAGTATGGGGGAAATTGAAAGGGCATCAGAAATCATTAGAACCCTCTAACCATGATCGTCCTGATTTCAAGGTACGGCGTCGGGTCACGATTAATAGACCTATCATGACCACGACGCACCTTCATTGGTACAACCCCGTGTGTGAGTCATTGAAAAAAGTTAATTAGACTTCTCTGAGTGAGGTAACTTACCTTGTTTATGAGGATGCCATCTCATCATATATCCATTCTGTTTGAGCGCTTGATAGCGTTCTTCCATCTTCTTAATCATCCTATCACCTTGGTCTTTGCTGAAGACACCGTACTCTACGTATTTATTAATCAGTTCTTTCTTCGTAGAGAAAAGCTGCTTGTGAAGTTTGTCCAATTCCTGTTTTTGGGTGTCGGTCAAATTAACTTTCTGCGGGGTATCTTGCTCACCTTCCGCATATGCAGATCCCAACATACTGAAACTTAAAAAACAGATTGACATTAGTGTGAAAATCCACTTCTTCAAAGTTCATCCCTTCTTTCATTTAGATTCACTAATAGTTTCAGCATAAATTTAGCAATATATGTATAGTGATTTCAGGATGGGGGGAAGCATTGAATCGGAGAAAGAAGAAGGGGGATCCTAATGGAAAAATGACAGGCCCACCCATAGGATGGATTAATAGTGAAACAATAATAGAAAGGCGGGAATAACATGTTTGAAAAGTTTTTATCAAGTATCGGAATCGGTCATGTAAAAGTCGATACAACTGTAAGCAAAGCGAAGATCAATCAGGGGGAAACCATTAAAGGTGAGATAAAAATAGAAGGGGGCATGGCAGATCAACCGATCAATGAAGTTCGACTGCTTTTATTATTAAAGTATGAAGAAGATAAAGAAGATAGTGATTTCCCATACCATGAAAAAGAGTTGAAGACAATTGTATTCAAAGACCTAGGGACCATAAAGGCAGGAGAAAAGAAATCAATTCAGTTTCAGTTCCCCACAGAGAAGGATCATCCTAAGTCCACGGAAACCAATCAGACAATCTTGAGAACGACTGTGGATATTCCTCAAGCAGTCGATCCCACTGATGAAGACAGCATCATCGTACAATGATGCTCGAGCCGGGTTCATTATTCGAATCCGGCTCTTTTCATGTAATTCACCATTCATCTCCTTCTAATGACCTGTCCATAACAAAAATCCACTAAGAAATACCCGTTGAAAACATAAGGTTCACTATGTAAAATAAAGGAAGCGTATACATTCTAAATATTCTGTATCTTCGAACAGATGCATGACTGCTGGATTTAGAAGAAGGTATCGCTCAAATTCTGTAAGGGGGTATATTATGGGAGGAATATGGCTTGCATTAATAGGAGGAATCGTTTTTTTACTAGGGTATAAATATTACTCTAAACTGATTGCGGAACGAATCTATCGATTAGATCCGAATTATGTCACTCCTGCACACCAATATAAAGATGGCGTTGACTTTGTCCCGACGAATAAATTCGTATTATGGGGACATCACTTCACTTCGGTCGCAGGTGCAGCTCCCATTGTGGGTCCCGCCATTGCGGTTTATTGGGGCTGGCTTCCTGCATTTTTATGGGTCATTTTGGGAACGGTCTTCGCGGCAGGTGTACATGATTTCGGCACACTTGTCCTATCCGTCAGAAACAAAGGACAATCCGTTGGGACATTGGCGAGTAAGCTCATTGGAAAAAGGGCGAAGGTCCTGTTCCTATGCATCATTTTGATCCTTGTTTTGATGGTCAATGCGGTATTTGCTTGGGTGATTGCGAACTTATTCATTACATTTCCTGCAAGTGTGCTTTCCGTCTTCATTCAAATACCTCTGGCAGTATGGATTGGGTACAGGGTATATAAACGGAGCGGTAGCATGCTGTTGCCCTCTCTTGTCGCCTTGGCCGTCATGTACCTTTCCGCCATCGTTGCAAGCAGAGTGAAGTTTCTTCAAATCGACCTTGTTCAATACTTCGGGGGAGAGGGAGCGACCTCGCTTTTCGGATTAAGCGCAACGAGCATGGCATTCTTTGTGTGGATTGTCATTCTGATGATTTATGTGTATGTGGCTTCAACGCTGCCTGTTTGGAAATTGTTGCAGCCAAGGGATTATATTAATTCACATCAATTGGTCGTCGGCCTTGCTTTGCTTTATTTGGGATTATTGTTTTCAAATCCGACTATCACTGCACCAATGACTAATGCATCTGCGGATGTATCCTGGTTTCCTTTATTATTCATCACCATTGCATGCGGTGCGATCTCAGGATTCCATGGCCTTGTATCTTCCGGGACTTCCTCGAAGCAATTGAGTAAAGAAACGGAAGCAAGATTCGTAGGGTACTTGGGGGCAGTCGGTGAAGGTGCACTGGCCTTGATCGCCATTATTGCATGCATTACATTCTTCCCGAATATTGAAGAATTCAAGGCGACATACAGCGGATTTGCGGCAGCGAGCGGTGCGGGTCTCGGCGTCTTCATCAAAGGGGCAGGACAGCTTGCAACAGGTTTAGGAATCCCTGCTGATATCGCTGCGACGATCGTCTCCGTCATCATCGTCAGCTTTGCTGCTACGACACTCGACTCTTCTGTACGATTGATGCGATATATCATTGCAGAACTGGGAGAAGAATATCATGTAAGACCTTTAACGAAAACACATGTTGCAACGACGATTGCGGTAGTTTCAAGTGCGGCTTTGACACTATTGCCACAAGGACCAAAAGGGTTCGGATCGGGAGGGTATCTCCTTTGGCCTTTATTCGGGACATCCAATCAATTATTGGCCGGAATCAGTCTGCTTCTTATTACCATCTGGCTCAAGCGGCAAGGGAGGAACTATATTGCGACGTTGGTTCCGATGCTGTTTCTGATGTTCATGACTTTATGGGCCATGATCAACCAAGTGATTTTTGAATGGTCTGGGATCGGACAAGCAGAAGGAAATATGCTGTTATTCATTTTTGGAAGCATCATCTTGATTTTTACATTATGGATCTTGATTACCGCTGCTTCATCCCTCACCAAGAGAGGGGATGACCCCACACAATTCACTGCCTGATACAGTGATCTGGACCCCTATAATGCTGAATTTCAGTGCTTAGAGGGGTCCATTTTATGACTAAGCTTCAACAAAGCATGGTTGAAAGCCAGAGATGACGGAGGAGAGGACATGTATGATTGACGTTTCGATGAAAGAAAAGTTCATGAGGTTGATCAAGCTCTATGATGAAATCATCAAACACCCTCATAAAATCGAAATTGCAAGGGAGCTGAGGGATGAAGATGATTTATTCTTCTTACTCCTGTACTCGGAAATGCTCGGCCTTCCCAACCCGGTATTTTATTATACGCTGGAACTTTATCCTTACATGATTGAAAAATTTCATGACTGGCACTTGCGAATGGGGATGGAGCATTCGCCACTTGATGGGATACGATGCTGTTAATTTGTTTATACATAAGGGGGTAAAAACATGCTAGACATCCACAATCAATCCATCTTATTCATTGGGGGGAAAGGTGGGGTAGGAAAGTCCACATCTGCTTCTGCCCTCGCGATGATGTTCGCCGGCTCAGGAAAGAAAACATTGATCGTATCGACCGATCCTGCACACAACTTGGGGGATATTTTCCACATAGGAATAGGCAAACGAAAGACACCACTAATGGAAAACCTTTGGGGAATTGAAATTCACCCTGAAGCTGAAACCAAACAATACATAGAAGGTGTAAAGGATAATTTAAAGGGAATGGTCAAATCATCAATGCTTCAAGAAGTGCATCGACAGATCGATATGGCGGCAACCGCACCTGGTGCCGAAGAAGCTGCCTTGTTCGATCGATTAGTTTCAATCATCCTTGATGAATTTAAATCTTTCGATAAAATCATCTTCGACACTGCCCCTACAGGTCATACAATCCGATTATTATCATTACCGGAACTCATGGGGGTATGGATGGATGGAATGCTTGAGAGAAGGAAGAAAACGAACAAGAACTATTCCCAATTACTGAATGATGGGGAACCAGTGGAGGATCCCATATTCGATGCCCTTCAAAACAGGAGAGAAAAATTCGCTAAAGTAAGGGAGATCATGCTAAATCCAGACACAACTGGCTTCATTTTTGTCCTGAACGCAGAAAGGCTTCCGATTCTGGAAACGGAAAAGGCAATCAGCCTCATGAAAAGGAATGATTTGAAGGTACAAGGCTTGATTGTCAATAAAGTCCTTCCAACAACAGCTGACGGAGCATTCCTACAGAAAAGATTGGAGCAGCAAAAAGAATATTTAAAGCTAATAAAGGAAAAGTTCAAAGGTCAAAGACGTTATGAAATACCATTGTTGGAGGAAGACGTATGTTCCATTGGACATTTACAGATGTTCGTCAATCATCTGAAAGAGGAAATATACGGGACGAGTACAACATCTAGTTAGGTCGCTTCTCATAAGCTGATCGGTTCAATCCGATCAGCTTATGAAATTTAGACAGTGATAAAGCAGCTGAGTCCTATCAAAAAAATTCACATTCACCCCTTGACTGTATACTCCATAGGGTATATTATAGTGAATGTAGCAAGAAACGCATTTGTTTCTGGGAGGTGTCTTTATGGAATACAATTCTCAAGTGAAGAACCGGATAAAACGTGTAGAAGGGCAGCTCCGTGGAATCCTGCGGATGATGGAGCAGGGGGAAGATTGCAAAGATGTCATATCCCAGCTTTCTGCTGCAAAAACCGCTCTCGACCGTTCAATCGGATTAGTGGTAAGTTTAAACCTTGTTGAGTGTGTAAGGGACTCACAGCATTCCGGGGAAAATACTGATGAACTTGTAAAAGAAGCCGTAAACCTTTTAGTGAAAAGCAGATAACAAAAAGGATTGACAACTTTTTTTATACCATTTAATATACCCTTATAGGTATTATATATTACTCAATTACACATTAGGAGGAATCATTAATGAACGCAGATAAAGTATTAGACGCAAAAGGACTTGCATGTCCAATGCCAATCGTAAAAACAAGAAAAGCGATCAAAGAAATTGAAACAGGTCAGATCCTTGAAGTGCAAACAACTGATAAAGGCGCAAAAAGTGACTTGACTGCATGGGCTAAATCAACTGGCCACGAACTAATGGAATCTAAAGAAGAAAACGATGTATTTACATTCTGGATTAAAAAAGGATAATTTTTTTTGCGGGGGTTTATACCCCCCGTTGTATAACAAAAGGAGGAAAACACATGTCTGAAACAAAAACTACAAATATCATTCTCTTTAGCGGAGATTACGATAAAGCGATGGCAGCGTATATCATTGCGAACGGTGCCGCAGCGTATGACCATGAAGTAACCATTTTCCACACATTCTGGGGATTGAACGCACTAAGAAAAGAAGAAATGGTGCCTGTGAAGAAGAGTTTCATGGAAAAGATGTTTGGCAAAATGATGCCACGCGGTGCTGATAAATTAGGTTTGTCCAATATGAACTTTGCAGGTATGGGTCCTAAAATGATCAAAGGCGTCATGAAAAAGCATAATGCGATGCCCCTTCCGGACTTAATCGACATGGCGAAGGAGCAAGATGTTAAGCTCGTTGCATGTACAATGACAATGGATTTATTGGGTCTTCATAAAGATGAATTGATGGATGAAATCGAATATGCGGGTGTTGCCGCTTATTTAGCAGATGCGGAAGACGGTAACGTAAACTTATTCATTTAATTTTTTTTAACACAAAATATACCCTATTGGGTAATTGGAGGTTTTGGAATGAATATTGAAGCGAACTTCGTATTAGATGCAAAAGGTTTGGCATGTCCGATGCCGATCGTGAAGACGAAAAAAGCAATGAAAGACCTTGACGGAGGGCATGTTATTGAAATTCAAGCTACGGATAAGGGGTCAAAAGCTGATCTTCAAGCTTGGGCAAAAAGCTCTGGACATGATTACCTTGGAACTCTTGAAGAGGGAGATGTATTGAAGCATTTCATCCGTAAATCAAGCGGTGAAGATACGGTGGAACGAAAGCACGAAGCAGTGACGAATAACGAAGAATTGTTAGGGGAGCTTGCTGATGAAAACACGTTAGTACTCGACGTGCGTGAAAAAGCCGAGTTTGCATTCAAACACATCCCTGGGGCCGTATCCATCCCACTTGGTGAATTAGAAGCACGTTCTGAAGAACTGGCCAAAGATAAGAACATTTATGTTGTATGCCGTACGGGGAACCGCAGTGATATGGCGGCACAACTATTGACTGATAAAGGATTTGAAAATGTGATTAACGTAGTACCTGGAATGAGTGAATGGTCAGGTAGCACAGAATCAGACGTTTAAACCTTCAAAGAAAAGACGTCAATGCGGAAGCTGTTGTAGCGTGATCTACAGCAGCGATGAATTGAAACTAGAGAACCAAAATTACGGGAGGTATGAATAATGGCAGTGAAAGCAATGACTCCAAAAGAAGTGGCACAAAAAGTGATTAACAAAGAAGACTTGTTCATCCTGGATGTACGTAACACCGATGCGTTTGAAGATTGGAAGATCGAAGGTCATACATTCGAATATATGAACATCCCTTACTTCGATCTCTTAGATGGTGTCGAAGAAATCTTGGACCAACTACCAACGGATAAAGACATTGTAGTGGTATGTGCCAAAGAAGGCTCTTCCGTCATGGTTGCCGAAATGCTGTCTGAAGAAGGAAAAGATGTAGCGTATCTGCAAGGTGGAATGAAGGCATGGAGCGAACATTTAGAACCAGTCAAAGTCGGTGATCTCACTGATGGGGGCGAGCTTTATCAATTCGTCCGCCTCGGTAAAGGCTGTCTTTCCTATATGGTCGTTTCAAATGGTGAAGCTGCAATCATCGATGCGACACGTATGACTGATGTTTTCATCGATTTTGCAAATGAGAAAAATGCGTCGATTACAAACGTATTCGATACTCATTTACACGCTGATCACATTTCAGGTGGACGTACCATTGCTGAATCAACAAATGCAACGTACTGGCTGCCTTCAAAAGACGCAGAGGAAGTGACATTTGAGTTTGCAGCACTTGAAGATGCAAATAAAGTAACGATCGGTCATTCAACAATCGATATCAATGCGATCTATTCACCAGGCCATACCATTGGATCAACTTCATTCGTGATTGATGAGAAGTATTTATTATCTGGTGACATTCTGTTTATCGATAGCATTGGACGTCCTGACCTTGCTGGTAAAGCACAAGACTGGGTCGCTGACTTAAGAGAGAGTCTCTACAACCGATACAAAAATCTCTCAATGGAACTGACCGTGTTACCGGCTCACTTCATGATTATCGATGAACTGAATGAAGACGGAACTGTCGCTGAAAAACTTGGTACGTTATTTGAGCAAAATCACGGCTTGAACATTGAAGATGATGAAGAGTTCAGAAAACTTGTCTCAGAAAATCTTCCTCCACAGCCAAATGCTTATCAAGAAATCCGTGAAACAAATATGGGGAAAATCACACCTGACGAAGAGAAGCAACGCGAAATGGAAATTGGACCTAACCGTTGTGCAGTAAGATAGGCTGAGGAAGCATTAAAAGAATGGGAACCTGCTAGTAGGTTCCCATTCAATAAGAAAGGGGGAAGGGCACAGTGGATTTATCATTTATCATTGTCATCTTTTTAATCGGATTCATAGGATCTTATATTTCTGGCATGGTCGGAATCGGGGGGAGCATCATTAAGTACCCGATGCTCTTATATATCCCACCATTATTCGGATTGGCTGCGTTTTCAGCGCATGAAGTTTCAGGTATAAGTGCGGTGCAAGTATTCTTCGCAACACTCGGTGGTGTCTGGGCATATCGAAAAGGTGGATATTTAAATAGAACACTTATTACTTATATGGGGGCAAGTATCCTTATTGGTAGCTTCATTGGCGGATACGGTTCCAAAGCAATGAGTGAAGATGCAATCAACGTTGTATATGGTGTACTGGCTTTAACAGCGGCCATCATGATGTTCATTCCGAAAAAAGGAATCGACGACATCAAATTCGAGGATGTTACATTCAACAAGTGGCTTGCTGCGATCTTGTCCCTGATCGTAGGGGTAGGTGCAGGGATTGTGGGAGCTGCAGGTGCATTCTTATTAGTACCGATCATGCTTGTCGTCCTTAAAATCCCTACGAAAATGACGATTGCATCATCCCTTGCCATCACGTTGATTTCCTCAATCGGCTCTACCGTGGGGAAAATCACGACAGGTCAAGTCGAATATCTACCTGCGATGATTATGGTCGTAGCGAGCTTGATCGCTTCTCCATTGGGCGCAATAGCAGGAAAGAAAATGAACACGAAGGTATTGCAAACCATTCTGGCTCTCCTGATTTTAGGGACAGCCATTAAAATCTGGCTTGATATACTTTAATCAATAATTAAGAATCGATAACCGTCAGTCCTTTGCTGCTTATGATAAAGACAGCAGGGTGCTGACGGTTTTTTTGTATTCCCGCTTTGTTTTAATAGAACGTTGAAAAACACGTGAAAAAATAGGATGAAACTTTTTTTACTTCTATACGTCTATTACTATGTGGAAAAATAAGACCCTGGTTGGATGCATAGAATGATTAAGACCTGTACAATGGGTTCAAGTTTCAAAGGACATTTTCACACTATGTTGGGAGATTAAAAGGAGAATGATGATGAAAAAAATAATGGGTTTCGCACTAGTATTCTTACTGATGATCGGTTTGGCACAGCCTGCTTCAGCATCAGATAACAACAATGAGAAAAGTATCAATGAAAAATTCGGAGTTCCAATTGTCGTATATGGAGATACATTGACTGAACAGCAAAAAAAGACCGTACAGGAGCAGCTTGGAATCAGTGAAAAGGATGATGTAGAGGAATTTACAGTCACCGGGGAAGACCTTGTTAAATATATAGAAGGCGAAAATAGAAATGCACGCATGTTCTCATCTGCAAAGATCACTCGTCAGGAAAAGGGCGAAGGATTGGACGTAGAGATTGTCAGCCCTGAGAACATTACGGAAGTAACGGAATCAATGTATGCCAACGCATTACTGACTGCAGGTGTGGAAAATGCGCACGTGGAAGTGGCATCGCCGGTGAAGGTCAGTGGTCATTCGGCTTTGACAGGGATCTACAAAGCGTATGATGTTAGTGGGGAAAAACTTGATACTGTCAGAATGGAAGTAGCAAACGAGGAATTGAATGTTGCGACAGAGCTTGCTAAAGAAGCGGGGATCGACAAGGAAAAAGTAAGTGAGCTGCTTACCGAGATTAAAAAAGAGATTGCCGCTCAAGACCCAGCCACAAAAGAAGAAGTAGAAAAAATCGTTGAAGAAAAATTACAGAGCATGAACATCGAACTCAGTCCCGAGGATCGACAATTATTAATCGATTTATTTGATAAAATCAGGTCACTTGATATCGATTTCGATAATGTACAGCAACAGCTTCAAGATTTAACCAAGGATATTCAAGACACAATCAAGAACGTAGTGAATGATGAAGACTTCGGTCAGAAGGTTTCCGATTTCTTCACTGCGTTACTGGATGCAATTGCTGAATTATTTAAGTCCATTAAAAATTTGTTCTCATAACCATTGAAAGAAGTCCGCTGTGGTGCGGGCTTCTTTTTTATCCATAAAGCAATTTGAACGGTTGACGTTATACCCCATTGGGTATATAATGAACCTATACTAATCGTAAGAGGTGTTAATATGGAAATTATTGGACTACTCATCTTGGCATTATTGGTATTTTTGTATGTCAGAAACATGAAACCTGGTAAAGAGATCAATCAAATGACCACCACCGATTTAAAGAAACATTTAGGTGATCGTTCTAAACAGTTTATTGATGTAAGAACCCCAATGGAATTCAGAGCACGAAACATTAAGAGTTTCAGGAACATACCATTGAATGAGCTGCAGAAAAACATTGGGAAATTATCAAAAGAAAAAGAAACGATTGTGATCTGTCAAAGCGGAATGAGGAGTAGCAAAGCATGTAAAATCCTTTCTTCGTCTGGATTTAAAAACATTTCAAACGTCAAAGGCGGAATGAATGCCTGGTCTAATTAATTCTCAGAAAGGAACATGATAATGAATGCAATTACACCGTCAGGATTACAGAAGCTGCTTGAGGCAGGGGAAAACCCTTCAATTATCGATGTACGCGAAACATCCGAGGTAAAAGCAGGAAAGATTCCGAATGCGTTGAATATCCCACTTGGGCTTTTGGAATTCCGGATGAATGAATTAAACAAAACCGATCGATACTATATCGTTTGTCAATCTGGTGGCAGAAGTTCTCAAGCTGTGCGTTTTCTCCAATACCACGGATTCAATGTCGTAAACATGGAAGGCGGAATGTCTGCTTGGAAGGGGCAGCTACAATAAACTTTTCATTAAAGGGACTGTAATTGGGTCCTTTTTGTTTGTTCTTTTAGAAGATGGGAAAATATAGAGAGGAAAAAGTTTTGGAAGAAAGAAGTTGATGCACGTTGAAAGGAACGAATGAATCTAACTATATTCAGCAGCATTTAGCGAATGAACGGACCTATTTAGCATGGATCAGAACATCGATTGCCATCATAGGAATCGGATTTTTGACGACGAGCCTGCATTACAACTCGGCAGGGGAAAATGAATTTCAAGGCCAGATCTCCTTATTAATCAGCGGGGTCAGTATCATTATTGGTTTATTTCTTATTGTTGGGTCAACCGTTAACTACTATCGAGCACGAAAGCACATCAATACCCAGACTTTCACTTCTGCCAATGCCGTCATCTTGTTCATGTCGATGGTGGCATTGATCATCTTGATCTTCATCTGTATCTACCTATATTCTTTAAACCTGTAACCCCTATCCAGTTTATTAACGTTCAAAAAAAGAAAGCAGGGATCATTCCCTGCTTTTAGTCTTGTTTCTTTTCATTATAGTATTGAACGGATGTCATCGCACCCTCTGATACCATTGAGTTGTCTTCGATATTATGTGGATCGGGATGTCCGCCTTTTTCAACCGGGAGATCTTCTGCCTTACGCTTTTTGAATTTGGTCACGAGTCCCTGTTTCATATTATGAAGGTGATTCCTTTTTTCTTTTGATGATAGGAACCACCCGACAGAACCTGCCGTCAACGTTGCGCCCACTACTAATGATTTATTGATTTTCATATGTTTCTCCTCCTATACGAATTAAATTCTACTATCTTTCTTTGTAAGTTATATTCCCTGCCAAATGTTCGTTAAACATGATCGTCCATCCAATAATTAGTAACACTAAAGCTCTTATCAGGGGTGGGTGTATCAAGAGGACACGATTTCATAAATATTCCTTTTCATTATTGGGATAATAAGTAAGACGACGAACACACACACGAATAAAGGGTGGTTGAATGAGAAAGGTAGATAAAAAGCAGTTGATTTCCCTCATATATATTTGCGGTGGATTGATGACCATCATTGCCTTGGTTGTTTCTCACTTCCAAACCAACACCATCATCAAGGCAATCAAGAAGTATAGTCCATATAACTAATTGCATATGGTTGCATCCAGTTGCAATAACAGAGACAATGGAGGGAAGGGAGGAAGATACATATGAAACTCGAAGGAAAAAAGGTCATTCAACTAGTCAGCGGAGATTTCGAAGATCTCGAACTCTGGTATCCAGTATTGCGACTTAGGGAAGAGGGAGCAGACGTCCATATAGTCGGAGAAGAAGCGGACAAGGAGTATATTGGGAAATACGGAGTGCCGATCGTTTCCGACTATTCTTTTGATCAGGTCGACCCATCAGAATATGATGCGATCCTTGTACCGGGAGGATGGTCTCCAGATAAACTTCGCAGATACACCGAGGTCATCGATATGGTCAGACACATGAATGATCATACCAAACCGATTGGCCAGATCTGCCATGCAGGATGGGTATTGATTTCTGCGAAAATATTAAATGGCGTCAACGTGACGAGTACTCCCGGAATTAAAGATGACATGGAAAATGCAGGTGCTACCTGGGTGAACGAGGCAGTCGTTGTCGATGGACACATTGTCTCCAGCAGAAGACCCCCTGATTTACCGGACTATATGAGAGCATTCGTCGAAGTGATGGCCAAGTAAAAAAAGAACGAGATCATCCCAGCTAGAACCGGGTTGATCTCGTTCTTTTTCAATAGCTATTTTCACTAATTTCGTTGTTACTTTTTTCGTCCACTCTTTTGCCTTTTATCCGGGTCTGTCAAACGAGAAACAAATGTCTGTTTCAGTGATTGATGAGTCGTGATCGCTGCTCCTGTACAGATGAATCCGTTTGCGACTCCATTGAAATCGAAGCCAAGGCTCCATCCGCTGGCAGCCACACCTACAATCAATAATATCCAAATGATTAGCCAATCAGGTACATGTGGGGTTTTCTTCAAAGCAAAACCTAACACCCAAAGAGCAGGGACAAGGATGGCAAGTTGAGGATGTATGGTGATACCGTTCAACAGGTCTGTCATAGTGATAATCCTCCTTTGATGGGGCTATTACCAATCTATTCTGTATCCCCATACTTTCATGACAGAATTCAGACAAGGTCTTATAAATTGATCTTTTAAACCTATCAACTCCATTTTTCATTGACTCATCCAGGTAACCTGCATCTATGGTTTTTAGGAAGTTAAAAGTGACAAGGCCCTCCTGCAATGATAAAATATGATTGACTTACCATATGATTAGGAGTTGTTTATTTTGACGAAAAAAGGATACATACAATTTCAAACTGGTGAAAAAGTGGAATTTGACTTATTCCCGAATGAAGCACCAGGAACTGTAGAAAATTTTGAAAAGCTCGCGAAGGAAGGCTTTTATGATGGTTTGACTTTCCACCGCGTCATCCCGGGCTTCGTGAGCCAAGGCGGCTGCCCGAATGGAAATGGCATGGGGGGACCTGGTTACACGATTAAATGTGAAACAGAAGGCAACCCACATAAACATGAAGAAGGATCACTATCAATGGCACATGCCGGTAAAGATACTGGCGGTAGCCAATTCTTCATCGTTCATGATCCACAGCCTCATTTGAATGGGGTACACACTGTATTCGGTAAAGTGACTTCCGGCATGGAGATCGTCAAGTCGATGAGAAATGGTGATGTCATGGAAAAGGTAGAAGTATTCGACGCATAATGAGCATATGCTGAGCGGTTGATATTTCTTTTAAATTCATGTATTATAAATGTAAGCTGCGTTGTACGTAATCTTAATGAAGTTTTAACCTTTAAACTGTAACAGGGAGTTTTATATCGAAGCCGGAATGTCATGCCTCCCCGCTAGAGGACGACAGGAAATCTTCTGCAAACACCCACTTTGAGGAGTGGTGGTTTAAAACTTTCTTATCCCGTATTACGGCAAATGTGGCTTTTAAAACATGATTGATCAAGCCAGTTCTCTAATGGAGGACTGGCTTTTTATTTTGGCTCTGCAAAATGCCGTTACGCTCGCTTTTTGCGGGTATGTATCCTCACACAAAAAAGCCTCGACACGTTAAGGCGTCGAGGCTTCCAATTCATAGGATTCGAGGCCCCTCCCGTCCGTACAGTGGTTAAGTGTCCCGCAACAAGCGAATGTTCGGGAGGAGCAACTTCATTATACTATTTTCACAAGGAGTGGTAAAGTCTTGGATGCTTGAGGAGTTTGCCTACCCTTTAGGACGATTGATGACCTTCCTTAATCCCATTGGCTAAATCCTTTACAACCTTAGGTGTTCTCTTTGCTTCTTCAACTGTAAACATCATTGAACGCTTCTTCCTATTAAGATCTTCCTGTAACTCTCCTTGTATGGTTTTCAGTTGGTCCGCTTCTCTAGAGACAGCGTTCATTTTTGCTTGCATGCTACCCATGGTATGGTTGATGGAATTGATGGTTGGACGAGTGGTCTTCAACGTTTTGAGTATGCTTGTAATCAATAGGATAACCGCTACGATTACGATACTTATACTAATATAAACAATCCACATTTCAATTCACCTCTGCACTCATTAATGTGATGTATTTTATTTTCCCTATTTCACGAAAAAATAACGGATTTTCTTTCAATATCACTTTTTATCAGGTGATTACCTTTACTAAGGAGGCTGTAGCTAGTAATCTATTGATAAGCTATCGGAGAGCGGAGGGGTCGTTAATGATTAAAGCAGTATTCTTTGATTTGGATGATACGTTGTTGTGGGACTCAAAAAGCATCAAACATGCGTTTGAAGAAACCTGTAAATATGCGGGGTCCAAGGTAACGGTTGTACCGGAAACGTTAGAAGAAGAAGTGAGAAAGGAAGCAAGGAAACTGTATTCCTCTTATGATACATATGAATTCACTCAAATGATCGGAATCAATCCGTTTGAAGGATTATGGGGAGATTTTTGGGATGAAGGCCATGAGCAATTCAGGATGATGGCAGAGATTGTGCCGGATTATCGACAACAAGCATGGACAAATGGGTTAGAAAACGTTGGGATAAACGACGAAGGGTTAGGAAAGGAACTTGCTGAACGCTTCCGATTGGAAAGAAAAAACCACCCTTACGTCTATCACGACACTTATCATGTATTGGATGAGTTAAAAGACGATTATACGTTAGTGCTCCTAACAAATGGGTCACCTCAATTACAGAATCTGAAACTCCAGATGACGACGGAATTAATCCCATATTTCAAAGAAATTGTTATATCCGGTGCAATCGGAAGAGGAAAACCGGATACGGCAATGTTCATGCATGCACTCGATCGGCTTTCACTCAAACCAGAGGAAGTGGTCATGGTAGGTGATAATTTGAAAACGGATATCCTTGGCTCAAGAAGAACAGGTATACGAAATGTTTGGATCAATCGTCATGAGCTTCATCCTGAAGAAGTCGTGCCGGATTATGAAATAAAGGAACTATCTGAAATCATTGATGTAATAAAGAACCTTTAGCAGGCACACATAAGAATCGTCCACGCTTCATAAAATGGGCACTGAATGCTCATATATAAGGGGGCTACACAGTGAGTACCGGAACTTTTGAGAAAATGGTTAAAGCACCGATTGAGGACGTTTGGGACTTCATACGAACCATCGATCAATGGGCTCCTCTTGCGCCCGGATACATCGATCATACAATCATCAATGATGAAATCTCCCAGTGGACAATCAAAATCGATGCCGGGATGCTTAAGAAGAAGCTGCATGTAGAAATCGAAATCCGGGAATGGAGCAGGCCAAACTACGTTACATTCGAGTTGCGTGGCCTTAATGAAAAGCTTACAGGAAGCGGTTCTTTTTTAACGGAGGGTGTATCAGCAATACAAACGAAAATAATAGGCAGCCTTTCCATACAGTCTTCAAGCTCGTTGAGAAAAATAATCACACCACTTATAGAAAAAACAGTGCCTGAAATGACCAGGGAATTAACGCTTAATGTTGGAAGTGAAATTGAAAAACACTATTCAATCCGATAGTCCCGTCCATACAGGACCAATGGAAGGCATCCGTTGGTTCTTTTTCTATCCAACTTTTAACGAGTACCATTCAGATATACATTAGTGAGTGGCTATCAAATGCTTTCCGTTTGACTGCCATCATCGATTATGAAAATCTATGTAATACAATACAAACATGAATCATGACATATACTATTAGTAGTAAGTTTATAAAGGGGTTATTTCATGCAAAACCTTGACACCATTCGTGCAAAAGCAATTGAAGAAACAAAGCTTAAAATAGAAGAAGATATTACATACTACCTTGAACAACATGATGAATGTCCTTCCTTTCAGGACTATCTTGAAGAGAGGGAAAGCTTCTTTCAACAGATTTGGGTGAATACGTGGCTTAACAAAGTGACCAATGATGTTCTCAGAAGCCATAAGAAGGCATTCTTGCGTAATATCGGATATGAAGTCGAAGGAGTGGATAAGAAACTCCTTAACAAAATGTTCCGGAATGAAATTCGGAACGAACAGCCTTTTCAAGTAAAACAATGGTTATTGGATCGTGCACCGGATGAGCAACAGTGGGAAAATCGCCACAAGCAGGCAAGGGAACGATTGATTAAAGAAAAAGAAGAAAAGAAAAAAGCATCAAAACAAAAAGGAATTCAAAAAGAGATCTTATACTTTCTTGAACAAAAGGTTGAGGACCAACAGTTAAATTGGTATGTAGAGCTTCGGTACATATTCGCTAAAAAATTACTCAGTGACTTAAGCAATAAACCGAAGTTCAAACAAATGGATCCTCACGCACTAGAAGACAAGCTTCAGGAAGAAGGCTTCCTTGGTGCGCATGAATTCAAGACAGTGTCCGATATCTTAAAGGAATTCACTGGATCCATCCATAAAAAAAGTGAACAGTGGGACCGGAACCTATGGGAGTACGAAACGTACTACTATCCGTATGAACGTTTCGTATCATACTATACAGAGCAGATCATTTCCTCCTTCATTTTAGAGCACCTGCCTGCTGATATCCTTGTTTCCTACTCCAATTTATATGAGGAAGAGCTGTCATATGAGCGACTGATCAAATGGACACAGTCTGTCCTCTTGAAGGAGAAATCACTGTTTTTCAAATGGGTACAAGATGAGTATGTAGTCGACTTGGTACCCCTGCCGGATATGCCATTCGACTTGAGTGAACAGGTAGCGATATACAAAGAAGTAATGGTGGCAAGGGAAGAACGAATTGCACTGGAGCGAGAGGCAATCATCAAGAAGCAACAGGAAGAGGAGCGGATGCTGGAGGATATATTCGGTCAGGAATATAGTCCATCGTATCGAGGCGGCGTCCGTTATGTCCTTCATATCGGGGAAACCAATACGGGGAAAACCCATAAAGCCCTTACCAGGATGAAAGCTGCCGATAGCGGGATGTACCTGGCACCACTGCGGTTATTGGCTCTCGAAGTTTATGATAAGTTAAACAACGAAGGAGTACCGTGCAACCTCAAAACCGGCGAAGAGGAGAAAGAAATCGAGAATGCCCGTCATCATGCTTGCACTGTCGAAATGTTCCATGAAAAAGACGAATACGATGTTGTCGTCATCGATGAGGCACAGATGCTTGCGGATCAAGATAGGGGATTCTCATGGTATAAAGCCATCACGAAAGTGAAAGCAAGGGAAGTCCATATTATTGGAAGCGAGAATGTACGAAGTCTTCTGTTGGAATTAATTGGGGAGGAACAGGCAGAAGTCTATAATTACGAACGGGAAATCCCTTTGCAAGTAGAAAAAAAAGAATTTAAATTAAAGCAGGTCCGAAACGGGGATGCACTTGTATGTTTCTCAAGGAAAAAAGTACTTGATACTGCATCACGCCTGCAGAACAACGGTCACAAAGTCAGTATGATTTATGGAAGCATGCCCCCCGAGACAAGAAAGAAACAGATGATGCAGTTCATCAAAGGTAAGACACAAGTCATCGTCGCAACGGATGCCATCGGTATGGGCCTGAATCTGCCGATCAGAAGGATCGTCTTCATGGAAAACGAAAAATTCGATGGGACGAGAAGGCGTCTGCTCACTTCGCAGGAAGTGAAGCAAATTGCAGGAAGGGCAGGTCGGAAAGGGATTTACGAAGTAGGAAGGGTCTCCTTCACGAAAAATATAAAAAAAATGGAGCATTTGTTACTTCAGGAGGACCCCTCTCTCCGTACCTTTGCCATTGCACCAACAAGCAGTGTGTTTGAACGTTTTCAACGGTACCATCATGATCTGGATACTTTTTTTGAATTATGGGATCGTTTCGATAGTCCATATGGTACTGAAAAAGCATCGTTAGCAGAAGAGAAAGAATTATACGATCTTGTTCGAGGAACGCAAATCGAAGCGAAACTTTCACTGAATGATTTGTATGGATTTCTGCACCTTCCATTTTCCAAAAAGGAAAGTCAGCTAACTCAGCAATGGCTTGACTCCATGCACGCAATCGTTGAAGGGGATGAACTTCCGGAGCCCGATATCAAAAATAAGAATTTGGAACAAAAGGAAGTGTCCTATAAAGCGGTGGGGCTTCACCTCTTATTGCTTTACCGACTCGGAAGGCAGACAGAAGCCTTATACTGGGAACGTGTCAGGGAAGAAATTGCGGATGGCGTCCATGAGAGTTTACGGACAGAAGTAAAAGCACGATCAAACAGATGCAGGCATTGCGGGAAAAATCTTCCTCCCAACTTCGGATTTCCGATTTGCGACCGTTGTCATGCTTCCAACCGCAAACGGAGAGAAAAAAGAAGAGGGGACAGATAATCGAAGCATATTGGAAGCTTAACTTCCTAAAGTCTGCTAGGATAAGGTTAGTAAACGAGTAGAGGTGAAAAGGTTGAAAATAGAAGTATGGTCTGATTTTGCATGTCCTTTTTGTTATGTGGGAAAACGACGATTGGAAGAAGCACTGACTTCTTTCACGCATGGCGTAGAGGTAGAATATAAAAGTTTTGAACTTGATCCTAACGCCGCAACTGATGTGGATTCAAATGTGTATGAACTTCTTTCGAAAAAATATGGCGCTTCGATCGAGCAAGCGAAAAATATGGCACGTGGTATGAAGGATCATGGAGCGCAAGTGGGGATAGAATTCAATTTCGATGACAATATCCCGACAAATACGTTCAATGCCCATAGATTGAGCAAATTAGCATCTGATTTAGGGCAAGGCAAAGAAATGACTGAGAGCTTATTCAAGGCACATCTGACTGATGGGAAGCATATTGGCGACAAAGAAACACTTCTCTCAATCTCTGAAAAAGCTGGATTGGACCGGGAAGAGGCAGCAAGAGTATTGGAAGGCAGCCATTTTTCGGAGGAAGTGCGATTCGATGAAGAAGAGGCAAGACAATTCGGGATTCAAGGTGTGCCTTTCTTCGTCATCAACCGTAAATATGCGATTTCTGGGGCACAGCCCGTAGAAGTGTTCGCAGATACATTAAAGAAGGTATGGGAAGAAGAAAACGGATCAACTCCATTCCAGACAGTGACTGGACGCGACAATCTTCAATGTGACGAAAACGGGTGCGACATCCCAAAATACGATCAATAAAGTATGCAAAAAAGCAAGCGGGGGCAAAACCGCTTGCTTTTTTATGTCATTTTATTTACTAAAAAAGTTCTCGGTAAAATATGGCTGGGATTCTTCATTGAATGCAACGCCTACTCCGAGATATTCGTAATGATTCTGAAGGATATTTTCCCTGTGGCCCTTGGAGTTCATCAACCCTTCATGGGCAAAAATCGAGCTCATCTGTCCATACGCCAAGTTTTCCCCTGCGGTCCTGAATGCCACCTGATCATCCTCCATACGGTCAAAAGGGGATTCTCCATTAAGATTCGTGTGACTGAAATAGTCGTGGTCTGCCATATCCAAACTGTGCTTACGTGCCGTTTCCCGGACCTTGTCGTTCCAAGTCAGAGGATCGAGGCCATGGTTCACCCTGGCGGCATTGGTCAGATCGAATAATTGTAGCTCAAATCCTTCCTTAAGCCCGGGTCCCGTCTTCGAGTAAAATCCCTGTTTATTCCCTTCAAGTCCTTCCTCAATGATTTGGATTGCAGTCACCGAATCCTGTTCATGCTTATCGTAAAAAACCGTAACATAACTGTTATCAACCTTAAAGACATCATGCTCACCGTTGGTCTGAAGTTGATAGAGCGTCAACCCTTTTCTAATATTCTCCAGAGGTACACCCAGTGTCTTCTGCACATCACTCTTTGCACTATCCATCGTGATCCCCGTCGAGGAAGTGAGCAAATCTTGATTCGTATATAACCCATTCACCCTCTGTTCATCGTCATAAGAAACCATGAAGAAATTGTGATAATGGTCGTGATAGGTGTTCCAATTAACACCATACTCATTGAGCGTTGTCCTATCCGGAGATCCAAGTTCTTGTTCAACAGTAGATCGTCGGTCACCAAGTTCTATATTATGTATAGAGAAAACTTCGCTATCAGGGGCGGACAAGTCAGGCTTTTGACTATTCAACTCTTCCTGCGCATTCTTTGGTGGATCGAGATCCTTCAATGACATCTCCAATTCCATCAATAACAGACTTACTCCATTATAAAACTGATCAAAAGCATCCTTGACTTTTTCATTGTCTTTCATTCCTTCTATTTTTGAGAGCACTGTTTCCAATCCAGTTGCCTGGACCTTCTCTTCCCAAACAGGCTTCGTTCCATACGCTATCAACAACAATACAATGATCAGTAATAAACGTTTCATGGTACCACCTCACTTCATCCCCATTTTACCCAAAATGAATGCAATAAAAAACGTTAATGAGGAACATTTTTATTGTCAATTACCCCAAAACGATCCTATTCAATCTCCTTTACTTGTTTTTGTGCACTTTTTCTGGGTAACATAAGAGATAGAACGTATTCCTACTTTGGGAAATAATCTAGAAGGGGAAATGAAAGATGAAATTATCGCATGAGGAAAGAATTCAGCTTCATGAATTCAATAACCTGACAAAATCATTAAGCTTCAATATGTATGACATCTGTTACACCAAAACACGGGAGGAACGGGAGGCGTACATAGAATATATTGATGAACAATATAACGCAGAGCGCCTCACAAAGATACTTACCCATGTATCCGATATCATAGGTGCGCATGTTCTTAATGTGGCAAAACAGGATTACGTACCCCAAGGTGCAAGCGTCACGATCCTCGTTTCTGAAGGACCGATTGTAGAGGTGCCTACTGAGCATTTTGATGAATCACCTGGGCCACTTCCTTCATCCGTCACGATGCATCTAGATAAAAGTCATATCACGGTCCACACATACCCAGAATATCATCCCCATGAAGGGATCAGCACATTCCGTGCCGATATTGATGTATCGACTTGCGGTGAGATATCCCCTCTTAAAGCGTTGAATTATCTCATCCATTCATTTGATACCGATATCATGACGATGGATTATCGTGTAAGGGGTTTTACAAGGGACATCAATGGCCGTAAATTATTCATTGACCATGATATCAACTCGATCCAGAACTATATTCCTGAAGAAATAAAAGAGGATTACGACATGATCGATGTGAATGTTTATCCTCAGAACATTTTCCATACAAAATGCAAGCTAAAAGATTTCGATTTAGACAATTACCTCTTCGGCTATTCCAAGGAAAAGCTTGAAGATGGTGAAGCAAATGAAATTTCCAAGAAATTAAAAAAAGAAATGGATGAAATCTTCTACGGCATGAACATCCATAATTCTTATTAACATGAAACTCTGTTGGACAATCCAACAGAGTTTTTCATGTCTCAAGAAAAATAAAGGAAAAGGGTAAACGCATAGAGAATAAAAACTGTATAATAAGAGGGTATACATAAAGGAGGAATAACAATGAATTCTCATGAAATCGACTACAAACTTCATGGCGATGACATGCAATTTGTCGAGATAGAACTTGACCCTGGAGAAAGTGCGGTCGCAGAAGCAGGCGGCATGATGATGATGGATGATGGGATCTCCATGGAAACGATCTTCGGGGACGGATCACAAAACGGAAGATCCGGAGGACTGTTTGGAAAGCTGGTTGGTGCGGGCAAACGTTTGTTGACCGGAGAAAGCTTATTCATGACAGTATTCACCAACGAAGGAAGTGGGAAGAAACAGGTTTCATTCGCAGCCCCATACCCTGGGAAGATCATACCTGTTGATTTAAGTGAATTAGGCGGTAAGGTCATCTGTCAGAAAGATGCATTTCTATGTGCAGCCAAAGGGGTGGCAGTCGGAATCGATTTCCAAAAGAAACTCGGGACAGGATTCTTCGGTGGAGAAGGATTCATCATGCAAAAGCTTGAAGGAGACGGCCTTGCCTTCTTGCATGCAGGAGGTACGATACATAAGAAGGAGCTTCAGCCTGGGGAACTATTGAGAGTGGACACAGGATGCCTGGTTGCGATGACAAAAGAAGTGGACTATAACATCGAATACGTTGGGAAAGTAAAATCAGCATTCCTCGGTGGCGAAGGATTATTCTTTGCCACTGTACAAGGACCAGGAACCGTCTGGGTTCAATCACTTCCTTTCAGCCGCCTGGCGGAGAGGATATACGCCAATGCACCGGGTGGGGGAAGATCCACTGGCGAAGGTAGCATTCTTGGAGGACTTGGTGATTTATTGAATGGCGATGATTGAGTAAAAGGCAGCAGATACCATTCTGCTGTCTTTTTCTTTCAGGAGATGGGAACAGCTTCCAGCTGGTCGCAGCGCTTTCTGTTACAGGGTTGACATTATACCCTTGTAGGTATATTATTGCTATAGACATATCAACTATATAGATCAGGAGGCATTCAAAAATGAAAGAACTTACAACTAAAGAAGTGCAAGCACTTCTAGAAAATAGTGAACCAAACTTGATTGACGTGCGTGAAGATGATGAAGTAGCTGCAGGTAAGATTCCTACAGCAAAGCATATCCCTCTTGGATCCATCGAAGCACGCATGAATGAGCTCGATCCATCGAAGGAATACATCATGATTTGTCGTTCTGGCGGCCGTAGCGCAAAAGCAGCATCATTCCTTGAGAGTCAGGGGTATAAAGTGATCAATATGACAGGCGGCATGATGGCTTGGGAAGGCGAAGTTGAGTAAAAGCTCAAAATAGCATATGGTTTTCACTATTAGTATCGAGGAGGAAGCCGATGCGAAAGAAATCGAACTGTGGTAACGGTACTTGAAACATTTCGTCACTTAAAGGCCGCAAGCGTTATATACCACCCATATGACCTGGAATGTGGCTGTGGCTCCTGGCAGGAGTCATTTTACTGATTCAAAAATTATTCTAGAGAAGGAGTCCATCGTGATTCCTTCTTTTTTGTTCGGGTTGCTGGTTGCTTTTTTGCTATGAAACCTTCAATATTAATAAGCGGAACAATCAATCGAACGAAAGAAAGTAGGAACTGCATTTGAGTAAATTTATATCCCTAGGCATTTCAGAAGAAATGGGGCTTAAACTATCTAAAATGGGCATCAACAGCCCGACCCCTATACAGGAAGAAGTCATTCCACAAGCACTGAAGGGTAAAGATATTATCGCTAAAGCACAAACCGGTTCAGGAAAAACCTATGCATTTGCATTGCCGATCCTCGAAAGAAGTGAGAAGACTTCAAATCATATCCAAGGAATCATCCTCACTCCTACCAGGGAACTCAGCATTCAAATTGCGAATGTACTGAAACAGTTGACGAAGAATCAAAAGAAATCCCGGGTCCTAGCAATGTACGGCGGGCAAAGCCACGATCAGGAGATAGAAGAACTAGAGAAAAAACCAATGTTTATCGTCGGAACACCAGGCAGAATGCTGGATCACATTAAACGGGGCAATCTTGACCTGACTCATTTAAACTTTTTCGTTTTAGACGAAGCTGATCAAATGCTTCAAATTGGATTCCTCAATAAGGTAGAGGAAATCATCAGGTCAACACCAAAAACGAGGCAAATGATGCTATTCTCTGCTACTATGCCTGCACCTATCAAAAAGCTTGCCAATAAGTACATGAAAAACGCAATGAATATTGAAATTGTGGAAAACGCTGCTCCTTCCACCATCAATCAATTTGCCATTTTCACTGTGGATAAAGCAAAGCAGGAAACAATCCTTCAATTAGTCGAAGCGTTCAATCCAGAAAAAGCCGTCATCTTCTGCCGCACCAAGAGAAGGGTCACGAAACTGTTTCAAGTCCTCAAATCAAAAGGCATGAATGTCGGTGAACTTCATGGGGACATACCCCAAGAAAAACGCGAAGAGGTCATGGAATCCTTCCGGAAAGGCGAATTGCCACTCCTTGTTGCAACCGACGTCGCTTCCCGGGGACTTGATATTGAGGGAGTGACCCATGTATTCAATTATGATATCCCTGAAAACACGGAAACGTATACCCACCGAATCGGAAGAACAGGAAGAGCGGGGGCAGAAGGATTATCCTATACTCTCTATTCATCAGAAGACAGGCCACTATTGGATAAAATTGAATCTGACTTACAAACGAGGATCCAAAAGCAAAATTTAGGAAACACCATTTCGCTGAAGGATAAGAGCAGCTCCTCTTCCAAAAAGAAGAAAAACAAAAGAAAAGGATCATCTTCACCTCAGAAATCCTCCGCTAAAAAACATGATGATCAACAAGATCGTAGGAACGAAGGCTTTTACAGTAAACGGCCAGGAAAGAAAAATCAGCAAAAAGCTATAAAAACGAAAAGTGCTCCAGGAAAACCGTCTGAAAAGACAAGTAATCGTTCAAAAAAAACGAGCAAATAGATCAGCAGACATGCAAGGCATAGCCTTTGCATGTCTTTCTTTTTTGCAGTATACAATTGATATTATCTTAGAATAACATGTTCGTTTCGAGATGTTTTATCAATATAATAATAGAATCCCGGGGTATTATGTTACTATATTAAGAGAGATTTTATGGGATAAAGGAGAGTTTCTAACTAAGATGAAATTGGTTTCTTGGAACGTAAATGGAATAAGAGCGTGTGTGAAAAAGGGGTTTCTGGATTATTTCAAAGAGGTAGACGCAGATATCTTCTGCATCCAGGAAACGAAAATGCAAGACGGCCAACTCTCATTGGATTTGCCAGGGTATCACCAGTACTGGAACTACGCTGAACGAAAAGGCTATTCAGGGACAGCGATATTCACGAAGACCGAGCCCATAGCCGCATCCTATGATTTGGATGCGGGAGAATCGGAGCCCGAAGGAAGAATCATAACACTCGAGTTTGATCGATTCTACCTTGTGAATGTATACACACCGAATTCAAAAAGGGATTTATCAAGATTGGATGATAGGCTTGAATGGGAGGACAGACTAAGAGACTACCTCATCGGATTGGATCGGATGAAGCCGGTGATCTTATGTGGTGACTTGAATGTCGCCCATAAGGAAATCGACCTTAAGAATGACCGTTCCAATCGAGGGAATTCCGGATTCACAGATGTCGAGCGGGGAAAAATGACCCTTCTCCTTCAATCTGGGTTTGTTGATTCGTTCAGGTATTTATATCCTGATAAAGATGAATCCTATACATGGTGGTCTTATATGAGTAAAGTCAGGGAAAGGAATATCGGATGGAGAATCGATTACTTTATTTTATCCGAACGGATGTCTTCCGAGATCTCTGAAGCAGCTATTCATTCCAGCATTATGGGAAGCGATCATTGTCCTGTATTCTTGGAACTGGAAGAGTCATCATAATTATTTTAAATGAAATAGGTGGGATACGATGTTAAATGATAAACTGAACGTTCATGAATTGACGGTCGAACGATGCGATAAAGAAACGGACGAACTGATACAAAATGCATCATCTTCATTCCTGGAACAGCCTTTGTCATATTTGAAATCTCATCAAACAGAATACATCTTCATAAACAGTGATTCACTTGAAGAAGTCGGCATCGATGGACTTTCATTGGAACTGGACGATGTATTCGGTAACTATGATGCGATGTTCGGGTTAAAGTTACAAAAAAAGTACAGAAAACAAGTAGAAGGGTTTTTCGACAATACGCTGCAAGGGGAAAAAGCGTATGACCTCCTATTCAATGGGGAGGATGGTTTGTGGGATGTGAATGTTTCGATAAACGATGTCCCTTCATATAGTGAGGCAATGACGATCGGGACTGCTGTTGAAGCGCTTTACGAACTTCTTAGTAAGCTTCACCAAGAACTGAATAAAGAGAATTAATCAAAAAGCACCTCGATCACGATGTCGAGGTGCTTCTTTACATAGGGATTATCGTTTTAGCTTACTGATTTCTTCCGATACGACGATTGCCAGATCCGAATTACCGAATAAAGAAAGTACGCCTAACAGGGTGGAGTCCGGGATTTCTTCAGACTCTTCCTTTGATACGGTCAAATCGATACCTTGCTGAAGCGCAGGATTGGCTCCTTGATCAGGATACGCCTTTTTGTAAATTTCAGCCGGATCAAGGTCGTTATTTACGCACCACTGAGCAAAAACGAGTATCATCATGTTTTCATCTTTCTGATAGTTGGATATGATTCTTTCTTCAACCTCTTTATTATTCATCACTTGTCGCTCCTTCGTCAGTCTTTCCCTATCATTATAACGAAGAATGAGGACAGTTCCCATCAAAACGGATACGCCAGGTTTTCATTTCCGATGAACCTGTGTATAATTGAGGGATATGCAAAGTGAAAGGAAGTTATCATTCAAATGAAGATCATCGACCATACAATGGAAGAGTTGAAAGATCCTACCGGTATCTTAAGCGGAAAGCGTTACGAGGTGCTGCTCTCTATAGAAGTGCCAGAAGATGATGAACTCTACTCAGAACAAGGGTTATCTATTAAAGCAATCTTCGTTCAAGATGAGGAAGTATCACGATTGGCTCAATACCAAATCATTGAAAAAAATACCGAATCGATCCTCGACTTTGAATTGGAAGAAGACGAAGAAGCTATGATTCTTCAATCTTGTAAAGAAGCCATCGAGGGATGACTTTTGAAAGCATTCTATCTTTTTGAGATGGGGTGCTTTTTTAGTTTTGTTTGTACGTGGTGGCGGTGATGGATTTTGTCGATTTGGCGGCAGTGGTTGTGCGCGGAAAGCGCGTGGATTTTTGTCGAATTTTGAAGAATGGCAGATATTTCGAGATTTTGGCAGATAAATTGGGAAAATGGAAGATAAAAAATTTTTTTGGCAGATAAACGCTCGAAATGGCAGATAAATCTTCAAAACGAAAGATACCCCTTACTAAAAACAGTCAAAAATCGCGTAAATGACTCTCCATGCCCGAACCGTCACACCTCCAGAATCAAAACACACCCCAAGGCTGAAGAATACCTTGTCGAAAAGGGTTATATCACATTGATGGCGTATGCTATAATCATGATAGTAATATGCTAGCATTTGATAGCACAATAAATTCCGGAGGTTTTAAACATCTATGGGCACGAATGATCGGATTCAATTAAACGTTAGAGTCGACAAAGAGACTGCAAGACAATTAGATGAAATCGTAGAGTATTATCAGAAAAACACCAAGATTGGCAGGGTTTATAAAGGGGATGTGTTGACGGATATCATCAAAAAATCACATGAACTTATGCTGAAACAAATTGCAATCCAAAACAGGAAGTATTGATTGAGATTCCTAAAAAAGCGCCTTCGTTAGGCAGACGTTTTTAATGCAAATGGGTCAGGATGGATATGGTAAAATAACAATAAACATGATTAAAAAATGAGGGTTCGATTGTGCAGTTACCGGAAAAAATCATTAAACTTCAGAAAAGCTCAGGCATTTCACCTTACATATGGAGTATTATCAGCATTTTACCTTTCTACTTTATCTTTCAATCCTCCTCAACGATTGAAATCATCGTGGGAATCACATTGACGATTCTATTTTTTGTTTTTTTGCGACTTGCCTTCCTCTCCAAGGAATGGCCGGTATATTTATGGACATCTTTCTTAATAGCAATCAGCATCACCATGACCATACAGTTTAATTTTATTTATTTTGCATTCTATATTGCATACTATAACGGTAATATAAAGAACCGGATCGCATTTCTCACGCTTTATATCATCCATCTGGTGCTAACAACCGTGTCCATCAACTATAAATTTGTGGAGCAGGAAGACTTATTCCTTTCTCAAATACCATTCATCCTGATTATTTGGATAAGTGTGATCCTGCTACCTTTCAATATTTACAATCGCAATAAACAGGGGTGGCTCGAAGAAAAACTCGAGGATGCCAACAAGCGGATTTCGGAACTTGTTAAACAAGAGGAAAGACAGCGCATTGCACGCGACCTGCATGATACATTGGGACAGAAGCTATCCCTGATAGGCTTAAAAAGTGATTTGGCGAGAAAATTGGTATACAAAGATCCCGAGCAGGCAAAAGAGGAATTGAAGGACGTGCAGCAAACTGCGAGAACTGCATTGAGCGAGGTACGGACAATGGTATCCCAAATGCGCGGGATCCGATTGGAAGACGAAATCGTAAGGATCAAACAAATCCTGAAAGCTGCAGATATCGAGTTGATCATCGAAGAAGCATCGGGTTTACCTCAAACGTCACTTTTTCTTGAAAATATTTTAAGCATGTGTTTGAAAGAAGCGGTTACGAATGTCGTCAAGCATAGTCGGGCTGATACATGTGAAATTACGATCGATGAACACGATAATGAACTGACCATAAAGGTAAAGGACAATGGGGTCGGTTTGCATAAGGATCATGATCTATCAAAAGGAAGTGGGTTAAGAGGAATGGAGGAGCGTCTTGAGTTTGTAAACGGGACGCTTGAAATCATCTCTGATGAAGGGACTACACTGGTGATGAGAGTTCCTAAAGTAATCAAACAGATTGGGAGGGAATAGCGTGATTCGGATTGTCATTGCAGAAGACCAGCGCATGATGCTTGGTGCATTGGGTTCTTTGCTTGATTTAGAGGATGACTTGGAAGTAGTGGGGAAGGCAAGCAATGGGGAAGAGGCCGTCACCCTTGTCAGGCAGCTCCATCCAGATATCTGTATGATGGATATTGAAATGCCTGAAAAGACCGGGCTTGAGGCAGCGGAGGAATTAAAAGGAGAAGGATGCAAAGTCATCATCCTGACTACATTTGCACGATCTGGATACTTCCAGCGTGCTATTAAAGCAGGTGTGAAAGGATATTTGCTCAAGGACAGTCCGAGTGAAGAGCTTGCAAGCTCAATCCGGCGCATCATGGAAGGGAAACGGATCTATGCACCGGAATTGATGGATGATATGTACAGTGAGGAAAACCCATTGACGGACCGCGAGAAAGAAGTGCTTGAACTGGTGGCGGACGGAAAAAACACAAAAGAAATTGCAGAAGAACTGCAGCTGAAAACAGGTACAGTAAGAAATTATATTTCCACTATTTTTGATAAACTCGAAGTAAAAAATCGCATTGAGGCAATTACGCATTCCAAAGAGAAAGGCTGGTTCAAATAATGTTGAAACGGCCTGTTCGAAATGTAAAACGATTGTTTCTTGCGACCACATCCTAAAACATATCCTAAAAAAATGATTGACAAGAAAATTATTCATGTTACGATTACATCGAATTCAAAATTAAATATGACGATCCACTAGGGGGGCCTTATAAAAGGCTGAGATTAAAGTGAACTTTAAGACTCTTAGAACCTGATCTGGTTGATACCAGCGTAGGGAAGTGGTGTTTGAATGTACGATGTTTTTTTGGTGTACTGCCTTTTCAAACCACTTTCCATTCGCTTTTTGCGACATGGAAAGTGGTTTTTTTGTTCCCCAGTACAGGATCGTCATGGAATGGGGAGATGAACATGACATTTTCAACAGAATTGAGACAAATTGTAAGTGACATTTGGGAGGCGAGCTTCCTGCATCCTTTTGTCAAAGGAATCGGGGACGGTTCGCTCCCATTGGAAAAATTCCGGTACTATGTGCTTCAGGATGCGTACTATTTGTCACACTTCTCAAGAGTCCAGGCGCTTGGCGCAGCCAAAGCACCCGACATACATACTACGAGTAGAATGGCCGCCCATGCCCAGGGGACAAATGAAGCTGAGATGTCCCTTCATGAAACATTTTCCCTGAAGCTTGGGATCACGCCCGAGGAAAGGAAGAGGTTCAAGCCCGCTCCTACTGCCTATGCTTATACTTCCCATATGTACAGGGCAGCGCAGTTCGGTGGACTTGGTGAAATCATTGCTGCAATCCTTCCCTGCTACTGGCTGTACCACGAAGTCGGCGAAAGGTTGAAATGTTGTTCCCCGGAAGAACCGATATACCGTGAATGGATTGCTGCTTACGGTGGAGAATGGTTCGGTGAACTGGTTAAAGAACAAATAAACCGTTTGGACAAATTGGCTGAAAAAGCGACTGATGAAGAAAGAGATCGTATGAAAGAGCTGTTTACCATAAGCAGTATGTATGAGCTTCAATTTTGGGAAATGGCCTATTCCCATGAGAAATGGCCGTTTGAAGATCACCTCCTACAATTTTCAGGGAAAGCGGGTAATTGATATGACAAAGCTTAAATTAACAGATGTACTGGTAACGGTCATCATCTCGATTGGATTCGGTGTCATTTATAAAATGTGGGGGCCACTTTACAATATGCTGAAGCCGCTCGGAATTCATGCAGACCAACTTATATACGGCATGTGGTTCATGGCCGCTACGGTGGCATTCCTGATCATCCGCAAGCCGGGTGTGGCACTGCTGGCAGAAATCGCCGCTTCTTCCGGGGAGTTCCTGATGGGATCGGAATGGGGGCTTGAGGTCTTATTATTCGGTGTCGTACAAGGATTATTTGCCGAAGCTGTGTTTTTCGCTACAGGATATAAGAAAAACAGCATGACCATCATTTCTATTGCAGCAGTGATGTCTGCGATTGGATCCATCCTGATGGATTTCTACAAAGGCTATATAGGTGACCTTGCGACATGGAATCTCGTTTTATTTTTATGTGCCAGATTAATAGGCGCTGTATTGATTTCTGGTGTCGGAGCTTTTTACCTGGTGAAGGCTTTGGAGCAAACAGGTGTTACAAACCTAGTAAGACCAGCTGATAAGGAAGATTATGAAGTTCTTGACAGATAGGTGTGAAGCTACGTGAAGATTGAAAATCTGAGATTGACATTTTCCGGTGATAAGACGTTATTGTTCAAGGATCTTTCCCTCTCCATAGAAAAAGGAGAGAAAGTCTTGCTCCTTGGACCTTCCGGTTGTGGTAAATCAACATTGCTAAACGTCATGGCAGGACTAATCCCCCATTCGTATGAAGTCCCGATGAAGGTATCATCCATTACATACCCTTCTTCATACGGGTATGTATTTCAGGACCCGGATGCACAATTCTGCATGCCTTATGTTGATGAGGAAATCGCGTTTGTACTTGAGAACTTGAATGTGCCGAGAGAACATATGGAAGGAAGGATCCAAGAGCTACTTGAAGTAGTAGGGTTGCAGATGATTGATCCCCATACAAAGATCTCCCGACTGTCAGGTGGCATGAAGCAAAGACTTGCCATTGCAGCGGTTTTAGCGCTTGATCCCGACACCTTGTTCCTCGATGAACCGACCGCATTGGTGGATGAGGTTGGAACGAAAGATATTTGGGAGACAATCAAGCGGAGCTGCCATGATAAAACGGTGGTCATCATCGAACATAAGCTTGATCATGTGATTGAGCTAGTCGATCGGATCATCCTTTTCAACCGGGATGGAGAAATACTTGCGGATGGCCCCACTGAAGAAGTTTTAAAGAGCTATAAAGAAATCATCAAAGAAGATGGGGTTTGGTATCCGGGGGCATGGGATGAGTATTTGGATTCAACTCCTTATCTACATCGTGATGCATCTGATGAGCGCGCACTGGAACTACATGGCTTCAAGGGATTCATAGGAAAAGAAGCAAAGATACGTGTAAATAACGCTTCTATAAATAAAGGTGAATGGATTTCCATCGTGGGACGTAATGGAGCAGGTAAGTCGACACTGCTCCACGCCTTGATGCAACTGATCAAAACATCGGGGAAGTATGAATTATTCGGTAAACAAGCGACCAAACAAAAAGCGCTTGATCATTGCACGTTTGTCTTTCAAAATCCAGAGTTTCAATTCGTAGCAAATACCGTCTATGAAGAAGTCGCCTTTAGTCTCAGGCAAAAAAAACTGAGCGTTGATATGGTGGACGGTAGAGTGAATGAAGTGCTAAAACGATTTCGACTAGATCATCTTGAACATAAGCATCCGTATCAATTATCAATGGGCCAAAAGCGAAGGTTGAGCGTTGCTGCTTCAACGATCCAGCGTCCTGAATTCATCTTACTGGATGAACCCACTTTCGGACAGGATGCCGCCAATACATTTCAACTGTTAAACATGATGAAGGAGCTACAAGACGAAGGTTCAACGATCTTTATGGTGACGCATGATGGAAATATTGCCCGTTTTTTTTCTAATCGGATATGGACGATTGAGGAAGGCGTTTTAGTCAAAGATGAGGTAGTGCAGTTTCCCTCGGTTTTGAAAGGGGTGATGCAGTGAACTTACATGTTGCTTCAAAGGAAACATGGGTGCATAAAGTGAATCCCAGCATTAAATTGATGACCATGTTACTCCTGTTCATCGTGATATTACTGGTCCATCAGTTGAATATACTCGTTTATTTAAGTGTGATTGTCTTCGCAGCATTTTGGTGTTTTTCCGGCTATGTGGCTAAAGTAAAATCCTTACTTTTGGTTCCCTTTATCCTTGTGTTCGTATCGAGTTCATCTTCCATGATCTTATTTGGTAAAGGAGATATTATCTGGATCAAGTGGGGACTGATCCAAGTTACAGAAGAAAGTTTTTATCGTGGCCTCCATATAGGGTTCCGGGCATTGCTATTTGGCCTATCAGGATTATTATTCACGCTTACCACCCGACCTGTGATGCTGTTTTATTCGTTGATGCAGCAACTAAAGCTGAAACCAACGTATGCATACAGCTTCATGGCAGGGTTCAGGCTACTCCCGATCATGGCTGAGGAGTTCATCACCATTCGTAACGCAATGGTCGTGAGGGGATTGAACAAAGGAAAGGGCATTCTCGGAAAGATGATCACTTTCCGATCATTTGCTCTCCCACTCCTGGCACAGAGTATCAGGAAGGCCCACCGGATTGCAGTTGCCATGGAGGCGAAACGCTTTTCCGGGAGCCGCGATCGGACCTTTTTCTACACGATTACCTATTCAAGGTATGATGCTTTATTTATATTGATGATAATCATGATGCTCATCATCAGTTACATTGCTTCAAGTACATACCCGGTCTTTCCTGTTGGGGATGTGCGTTATGGAGTGTAGGGAGAGATTAATATGAAGAAGCAATTTCATGCTATTACGTCTGGTCAACAGACGAAAGAAGAAGTCATACGGATTGCACGTTCAATCAACCCCTATATCGACTTTCTGCATATTAGAGAAAAGAATCGAACTGCACGTGAAGTCGCTTCTCTTGTAAGAGGATTGAAGGATACAGGATTCCCAGCAAATAAGATACTCGTCAATGACAGAGTGGATGTTGCCGCCGTCTTTAGGACGGCGGGTGCTCAACTTACACATAGCAGTTTGAACGTTTGCGAGACCAAAAGAGCATTTCACGAGCTTCTTATCGGTGCTTCCATACACTCAAAGGAAGAAGCCGTGTCCTTAGTGAAAAGCGGTGCCGATTTCCTCATATATGGAAACGTATTCACGACTGCTTCAAAGGTAGGAAAACCGGGAGTGGGACTTGAGAAATTGGAAGAGTTGGTCAATGTCGTCACTGTTCCAGTCATCGGAATCGGCGGCATCAAGCCCGAGCATGTAACGGGGATCCTCTCTACTGGAGCAGCTGGTATTGCCGTACTATCAGGGGTTTTTCTAGCAGATGATCCAGTACGCTCGGCAAAGGCATATCGAGAACAACTGGATAGGGAGGGAGTTCATTGAGAAGGCACTATGATGTCATCATTGTAGGCGGCGGAGTGATTGGAAGCTCCATTGCCTATCAACTTGCTAACCGTACTAAACGGGTGCTCCTATTGGAGAAAGATTCAATCGGCGACAAGGCATCGTCTGCTGCTGCCGGTATGCTCGGTGTCCATACCGAGCTTGGAAATGAAATTGGTTTATATAAGCTTGCGGCTAAAAGCAGGGATATGTTCCCTTCCCTCTCTGAAGAACTAAGGGAAATTAGCGGGATTGACATTGAATTTAATCAAAATGGGATGCTTAAACTTGCTTTTTCGGAAGGGGAATTAAAAGCATTACAGTCTGTCCTGACATTTAGTGAAGATGTTGAGTGGCTAACCGAAGCAGATGTAGCAAGGCTTGAGCCCTGTTTGGAAAAGGAACACCGGGGAGCACTCCATGCTTATAAAGATGGAAATGTATCTGCCCGAAATTTCACCCTTTCCCTGGCAAAAGCGGCAATGTGCCTTGGGGTAGAAATGATCGAGTTTTCAAAAGTCACCAACATCCTTTACGAAGGTGATGCATGCATCGGCATTAAAACAGAGCACGAAACATTTTACTCGGATGAGACCATTATTGCTTGCGGTGCATGGAGCAGCGAATTATTGTCGGCTGCAGGGATCCATCTTGACGGCCACCCTGTTAAGGGAGAATGCTTTTCGGTCGTGTTTGATCATCCGCTCATAGAAAGGACAATCTTTACAGAGGGTTGCTATCTAGTACCAAAGCCGGGTAATCGATTGTTGGTCGGTGCAACGGAACATCCGTATACGTACGATACTAGTGTTACGCTTAAAGGAATGAACAGCCTGATGAATGAAGCGCTCACACTGTTTCCACAACTGTCCGACGCAAAATGGGAAAAGGCGTGGGCTGGAGTACGTCCAAAGACGGACGATGTTTATCCACAAATGGGACGAGTGCATGGGTGGAGGGGATTATCCGTCGCTACCGGGCATTACCGTAATGGAATATTGCTTGCTCCAATCACCGGGATGATGATGGCTGATTTGATGGATGGAAAAGACATACCTCAGTCGTTGAAACCAGAACGTAAACAAAAAGGGGTGTGGATAAATGAAAGTAAGGCTTAATGGAAAGCTTGTACAGGTTCCCGAAGAACTTCTGACAATCAGCGATCTTATCAATCACTACTCGTTGAGTGATCGGATCCTCATAGCGGAAGTGAATGGTGAAATCATGGAAAAAGGGAACTATGATACAACTAAAATCAAAGAAAATGATTCAATCGAATTCGTTCATTTTGTAGGAGGCGGTTAAGATGTTAAAAATAGGAAACCACAACTTTCAATCGAGGTTACTCCTTGGAACAGGTAAGTATCCTGATTTTGAAACACAAAAACGAGCAGTGGAAGAATCCGAAGCAGAAATCCTTACGTTTACGGTCAGAAGGATGAATATTTTTGAAGAAAGTCAGCCGAATTTATTGGAGCAGCTCAATTTGGAAGCATATACCCTACTTCCGAACACAGCCGGGGCAAAAACAGCTTCAGAAGCGGTGAGGCATGCAAAGCTGGCAAGGGCTTCCGGTTTGTGTGACATGATCAAGGTGGAAGTCATAGGGTGTGAGAGAACGCTCTTACCTGATCCGGTTGAAACGTTGAAAGCGACAGAGGAACTTGTGAAAGAAGGATTTACGGTCCTTCCTTATACATCGGATGATGTTGTCCTCGCTAGAAGACTTCAGGAAGTAGGTGCCCACGCCATCATGCCTGGAGCCTCGCCGATCGGTTCAGGACAAGGGATCCTCAATCCAGTCAACTTACGCTTCATTATTGAACAATCAAATGTGCCGGTAATTGTCGATGCAGGCATCGGGTCCCCCGCGGATGCGGCCCTTTGCATGGAACTTGGGGCGGATGGTGTCCTATTGAACACGGCGGTATCCTCTGCAGGAGATCCCGTCGGAATGGCGGGGGCAATGAAGCTCGCAATAAGAGCAGGTCGGATGGGATATGAAGCCGGACGGATACCTAAACGAATCGTTGCAACAGCAAGCAGTCCGATGGATGGAATCGTCGGGTGATGAACGACCGTTATTCAAGACAAGAATTATTCCCTCCAATCGGGAAGGGTGGGCAACTTGCTCTTTCTAGAAAGCATGTGCTCATCATTGGCGCTGGCGCATTAGGAACAGGTAGTGCAGAAGCGCTTATCAGGGCTGGTGTTGGGAAACTGACGATTGCAGACCGCGACTATGTGGAATGGAGCAATCTGCAAAGGCAGCAGCTTTATACAGAGAAGGATGCACTCGAACGGATTCCGAAAGCGGCCGCAGCAAAAAAGCGGTTGAGTGAAATCAACTCGGAAGTGAACGTCGAAACACACATACTGGATGTCGAGCCAAATGATTTACTGAAGCTTTCGAATGATGCCGATCTAATCATTGATGCCACCGATAATTTTGATATCAGACTGATGATCAATGACGCTGCGCTGAAAAAAGGGATTCCATGGATCTACGGAGCCTGTGCCGGCAGTTATGGGATTACCTATACATTCATCCCAGGAAGAACACCTTGTTTGAACTGTCTGTTCGAAAGTATCCCTTCGGTTTCCATGACCTGTGACAGCACTGGAATCATTTCACCAGCTGTAATGATGGTGGTATCCCACCAAGTTTCGGAGGCAATGAAGATATTGATAGGGGACATGAACGCAGTCCGTCAAACATTGGTTTCATTTGATGTCTGGAAGAACGAATACAGTGCGATAAACGTCAGCAGAATGAAGAAATCGAATTGTCCCTCGTGTGGAGAGGAGCCGAAATACCCATATCTTCAGTTCGAAAACCAGCTCAAAACGGCGGTTTTATGCGGACGGGATGCAGTCCAGATCCGTCCTCGCCATCGAGGGGAAATAAATCTTGATCACATGGCTAACCATCTGAGAAATCATATGGACAGGGTAGAAAAAAATCCATACCTTCTCTCATGTCAGACAGGAAATCACCGGATTGTCCTTTTCAAGGACGGGCGCGCACTGATCCATGGTACAAAGGACATCAAAGAAGCCAAGTCACTCTACCATCGTTATTTCAGCTGACTCAATATGAAGCCCGTCCCACTCAAAAAAACGCAGTGGGACGGGCTTCATTCATCATATCTTGTTCATGCGCCTCATACTATACACTAAGCCTTTGGCTAGCAAGTCAATTCATCAAGGAAAAGGAGGTTTTATTAATGGACATTTGGGTTGTGTTGGTGAATCTTCTGATGTTTCTTGTTCTTATTGGTGTTTTAATTCATTTGCAAAAAAAGAAGATTTCGTTTTCAAAAAGAGTGTTCACGGCGCTTGGACTCGGTATTGTATTCGGGCTCTTTCTACAGTGGCTGTATGATGCGGGTGATGAGAATTTACTTCAATCGATTGAATGGTACAACATCGTCGGAAGCGGCTATATAAAGCTTCTTCAAATGATTGTGATGCCACTCGTGTTCGTTTCGATCATCTCTGCCTTTACCAAGCTTAAACAATCCCACAATCTTGGTAAAATATCTGTTTTAATCCTTGGCCTGTTGGTGGGTACGACCGCAGTCGCGGCTGCAGTAGGCATCGCTGCGACTGCAGCATTCGACTTGGAAGCGATCCAGATTGATCAAGGTGATAGTGAAGCTGCAAGAGGTGTGCAATTGGAGGAGCGCGCAGCCGCCATGGAAGGTCAGAGCTATCCGCAGAAGATCATTGAACTACTTCCTGCGAATCCGTTCTATGATTTCACCGGGCAGCGTGCCACTTCCACGATTGCCATCGTCATCTTTGCAACATTCATAGGAATCGCATACCTTGGGGTCCAGCGAAAGGAACCGGATGGTGCTAGCATGTTCAAACGTATTGTCGATTCCATCTATGCTGTCGTCATGCGGGTGGTGACGCTGGTCTTAAGACTGACGCCGTTCGGGGTATTCGCCATCATGGCTAAAACAGTTGCGCTGAGCGATTTCGACGCCATCTTGAAACTGGGCAAATTTGTCGGAGCCTCTTATGTGGCCCTGCTGATCATGCTTGCAATTCATTTATTGATGTTGACCCTTTCAGGCTTAAACCCGATGACATACCTGAAAAAGGTGCTGCCGGTTCTCACTTTCGCTTTCACTTCCAGATCAAGTGCCGGTACGTTGCCACTGAATATCCAAACCCAGACGAAAAAGCTGGGTGTATCAGAAGGGATTGCCAACTTCTCAGGGTCATTCGGGCTTTCAATCGGTCAGAACGGATGCGCGGGAATTTATCCAGCCATGCTGGCAGTCATGATCGCACCGACTGTAGGGATCGATCCGTTGACTCCTTCATTCATCCTGACACTTATTCTCGTTGTCGCCATTTCTTCATTTGGCGTAGCAGGGGTCGGAGGAGGAGCCACATTTGCCGCCATCCTCGTATTATCTGCCATGGACCTGCCGATTGCTCTCGCAGGATTGTTGATATCCGTTGAGCCACTGATTGATATGGGGCGCACCGCACTCAATGTGAGCGGAGCCATGACTTCAGGCCTCATCACAAGTAAAGTGACCGGTGAATTGGATACCGCTTTATACCAATCAAATGATATTCCAGAAGAATAAAGCCATATGCTGTTGAATATTTGTAAAAGGATCACTCAATAAAGCACATTAATACAGTAAATAAAGATAGGGAATGCTACTTCGTGTATGCATTCCCTATCTTTATTTTAGGCTGTTTTCGTAACCATTGTTGTCGCATAAGTAAGACGGGGTTGATTGGAGCTTCAGGGGATCGCTTTCAGCAGTGGTAAGCACCTTCCGCTCCAACCAACAATCATAGCGTCGTTTTTAACGATTAAAATAATTCCCTTTCAATACTTCAAGAAAGTTTAGCACTAAGGAGGTTTTCACATGCCTGCAAAATCAATATCCATAAAAGAAATAGCTCAAAAAGTCATACGTAACCAAAAAGCCTTTATTCTCGATGTCCGAAAAAAGGGGGACTTCGATGATTGGAAGGTTGAAGGAAAGTCGGTCGAGGTATTCAATACCCCCTATACCGAATTGATGGAGGGCATCGACCCGATTGTTGACCATTTACCAAAGAATGAACCTATTTATGTTATTTGTTCTAAAGGAAACTCGTCAAAAAAAGTGGCGGATCAGATTGCAGATCACGGATATGAAGATGTATATTCCATCGAGGGAGGGATGCAAGCATGGAGTGAGCATTTAGAGCCGATCAAGGTAGGGGATCTTAAAGACGGGGGATCGATTTACCAATTTGTCCGAATCGGAAAAGGCTGCTTATCCTACTTCATTGAATCAAATGGAGAAGCTGCGATAGTCGATACAACGAGGATGACGGATGTCTTTAAAGAGTTCGCAAAGCAAAAAGGGGTAAGTATCAAGGCATTGATTGACACCCATCTTCATGCCGATCATATTTCAGGAGGCAGGCAACTGGCAGAATCAGTTGGTGCCGATTACTATCTTCCACCACGTGATGCAAAAGAAGTGACATTTGATTACACCCCTCTTGAAGAAGGCAAAGATATCGAAATCGGGCATTCTGTTATTTCCCTCCAGCCTATCTACACACCAGGGCACACGATAGGAAGCACGTCGCTAATCGTTGATGATTCTTATTTATTGACGGGTGATATTCTGTTTATTGATTCCATAGGACGACCAGATCTTGCTGGTAAAGCGGGGGATTGGGCGGATGATTTAAGGAACACTTTGTATTCAACGTACAAATCATTAGGGGCGGAACTGATTGTCCTTCCAGCTCATTTCATGACGATCAAGGAAATGAATGAAGATGGTAGTGTCGCTGAAAAGCTTGGAGTATTGTATAAGGAAAATCACGGCTTGAACATCGAGGATGAAGATGAATTCAGGAAGGCGGTCAGTGAAAACCTACCTCCTCAGCCAAACGCCTATCAGGAAATCAGAAAAACGAATATGGGTAAGATTTATCCTAATGAGGATGAACAACGTGAAATGGAGATTGGTCCAAACCGTTGTGCCATTAAATAGAGATCGTAAAACACGAACAAAACTACAAAAAAATATTATAATGTTTGTATTTTTCCTTTACAACCACTCCTTCAACCGATATACTAACGGTAATCAAATACATTCACTCATATAATCGCGGGGATATGGCCTGCAAGTTTCTACCGGATGACCGTCAATCATCCGACTATGGGTGAGCGATCGATTGCATGGTTTTTTTTGGCCGATTTTTTTGCCTTAGACACATTACCTGAAGATCATTGTTCACTCAGTTAATTGAGTGCGATGGTCTTTAGGTTTTTTTTATTTCTATGAGTGCACTATCTGAAAGGAGTATAGCTTATGAAATTACTACAGCAAAAAATCCGGGAAGAAGGAGTCGTTTTATCAGATTCCGTACTAAAGGTCGATTCATTTTTAAATCACGGGGTAGATCCTCAACTGATGGATGCAATCGGGGAGGAATTCTCCAAAAGATTCAAGGATCAGTCAATCACAAAAGTATTGACCATTGAATCATCAGGTATTGCCCCGGCATTGATGACTTCACTGAAACTTGGAATCCCAATGGTCTTTGCACGGAAGAAAAAGTCCCTCACCCAGTCGGACGGTCTGATCACATCAAAGGTCTATTCTTTCACGAAGCGGGAAGAAAATACGATCTCTATTTCAAGTCAATACATACAAACAGGGGATCGCGTCCTCATCATTGATGATTTTTTAGCAAATGGGCAGGCTGCATTGGGGTTGATCGACTTGGCCGAACAAGCAGGGGCAGAGGTTGCGGGGATTGGAATCGTCATTGAAAAGTCCTTTCAAGACGGAGGGGAGATCCTTCGACAAAAAGGGTTCCGGGTCGAGTCATTGGCAGAACTCCATTCGTTGAAAAATGGTCGCATTACATATAAAGAAGAGGCAACAGCGGGGGTGAACCATTCATGAAAAACGTATCCTTAGGACTTCAACATGTACTTGCCATGTATGCGGGTGCAGTCATCGTACCCTTGATTGTAGGCGGTGCACTGGGATTATCTGGTGAAGAACTCACTTACCTGATTTCGATCGATATATTCATGTGCGGAATCGCAACCATACTCCAAGTCTGGAAGAATCGTTTCTTCGGAATTGGCCTTCCCGTTGTGCTGGGATGCACGTTCACTGCCGTTGGTCCGATGATTAGCATCGGTGGACAGTATGGTATTTCTGCAATCTATGGATCTATCCTCGTATCTGGGGTATTCGTTGTACTAATCAGTCAATACTTTGGAAAACTTGTTCGTTTCTTCCCACCAGTCGTTACAGGTTCGGTTGTGACCATCATTGGGATCACTCTGATTCCTGTTGCCATGAATAATATGGCAGGCGGTCAAGGAAGTGCAGATTTTGGATCGTTGACGAATCTTTCCTTGGCATTCGCTACCCTTTTGATCATTTTGGTTCTATATAAGTTTTTCACCGGCTTCATCCGTTCGGTTTCCATTTTGGCCGGGTTGGTCATCGGAACTGTCGCTGCATCCTTTATGGGAATGGTGAATGTGAGTGAAGTAGCAAACGCCGGATGGTTCCATATGCCAAGTATTTTTCACTTCGGCATGCCGACATTTGAGCTTTCCGCCATATTGACAATGATCTTGGTAGCAATGGTTAGCCTTGTCGAATCGACAGGTGTGTACTTTGCATTAGCGGATATTTGTAAAAAGAAGGTGGATGAAAAAGATCTGGCAAGAGGCTACCGTGCAGAAGGCCTGGCGATCGTTCTTGGAGGTATTTTTAATGCCTTTCCTTATACCACCTATTCTCAGAATGTGGGGTTGATCCAACTTTCTGGGGTCAAGAAAAATCAAATCATCTATTTAACAGGGCTTTTCTTAGTCATTCTCGGTCTGGTACCGAAGATCGGCGCGATGACCACCATCATCCCTTCACCTGTTCTAGGAGGTGCGATGGTCGCCATGTTCGGAATGGTCATCGCATATGGAATCAAAATGCTCAGCTCTGTTGATTTTTCTTCCCAGGAAAATCTTTTGATCATTGCCTGTTCAATCGGAATGGGGCTTGGGGTCACAGCGGTTCCAGAATTATTTGCCCAAATGCCCTCCAGCGTAAGAATCCTTACTGATAATGGCATTGTAGCAGGAAGTCTGACAGCGATTATGTTGAATATCTTTTTCAATATTGCAAGGAAAAAGGAACAACGACTCATTATTGAAGAACGGAAGGCTTCATAGAGGAAGCATAAAAACTAGCCCTAGCATGCTTGGGCTAGTTTTTTATCTATAAAAAATGAGACTAACTACCTATAATTAATAAAAATAGGAATAAATTCCTTTTTGTCGTCATTGGTATTGAAATAACCGAAATTAATATCTATAATATTAAGAAAATTTAAACATTTATTCCTATGAAGGAGGTGATACTAAATATGAATATTTACATGTCTGTCGATATGGAGGGAATCACGGGGTTGGTCGATCAAACTCATGTGAACTCTTCGATGCATAATTATGAACGGGGAAGAATCATCATGACAGAGGAAGCCAACTCTGTCATCCATGCGGCTTTTGAAAATGGCTGCAATCATGTGCTTGTCAATGATAGTCATTCTCAAATGAACAACCTCATAATTGAGAAACTGCATCCTGAAACGAGGTTGATATCCGGCGGAGTCAAACCATTTTCAATGGTACAGGGACTGGATGAAACGTTTCAAGGTGCTTTTTTTGTCGGGTATCATGCAAGAGCCTCGATGAAGGGGGTAATGTCACATTCGATGATCTTCGGTGTAAGGCATATGTACATAAATGATACACCTATAGGGGAAATGGGGTTCAATGCGTATGTTGCAGGGTATTATGGTGTTCCCGTCCTGCTTGTCACGGGTGACGATCAAGCAGCGCTTGAAGCGGAGAGCCTAATACCAAATGTGACAACCGCGATTGTAAAGGAAACCATTTCCCGTTCTGTAGCGTCAAGCTTGACCCCAGCGAAATCCCAGATGTTATTAAATGAAAAAACGGAGGAAGCCCTGTCGAATAGGAAAAATGTAAAGCCGCTTACTCCACCTGATCACCCGGTTCTCAGGATCGAGTTCGCCAATTACGGACAGGCTGAGTGGGCAAGTATGATGCCCGGTACGGTCCTCGAGCCGGGTACGACAACTGTCCGCTTCCAGGCAAAGGATATTCTGGAGGCTTACCGGGCGATGGTTGTCATGACCGAACTGGCAATGAAAACGACATTCTGTTAGAAAGTGTGAAAATTGATGGGTACATACTTATTGAAAAGGCTTACAGCCATGGTCATTACCCTGTGGCTGATTGTCACTCTTACGTTTTTCCTGATGCATGCGATACCAGGTTCACCGTTCAACGAAGAAAGGAACACAAGTGAAATGGTCCAAAAAAACCTGGAAGCTCATTATCACCTGAATGAACCATTGTTGGTGCAATACGCTCTTTACTTGAAATCCCTCGTCACCCTTGATTTCGGACCTTCCATCACCCAGCCTTCACAAACCGTGAATGACTTATTGGGTAGGGGGTTCCCGATTTCATTTGAATTAGGGATGATCACCCTGATCATTGCCGTACTATCCGGTATTTTACTCGGCATACTGGCTGCTCTTCGGCATAACCGCATGATTGACTATATGGCGATGACATTTGCAGTGCTCGGAATCTCCATTCCGAACTTTGTCATGGCCACACTTTTAATCCAACAGGTGGCCGTCAACTGGGGGATCCTGCCCGTTGCCACTTGGACGAGTTGGAAGCATATGGTGCTACCGACGCTTGCACTCGCGACAGGACCGATGGCGATCATCGCCCGTCTGACGCGTTCAAGCATGCTCGAAGTATTGACACAGGATTACATCCGAACAGCGAGAGCCAAAGGTTTGTCACCGCTGAAGATCGTCATCAAGCATGCACTGCGTAACGCACTGCTTCCGGTTGTGACCGTCCTCGGTACCCTGGCTGCAGGCATATTGACAGGAACCTTCGTCATCGAACAGATTTTTGCCATACCGGGGATGGGGAAGTACTTTGTCGAGAGCATCAATCAGCGTGACTACCCAGTCATTATGGGAACAACGGTCTTTTATAGTGCATTCTTGATTGTGATGCTTTTCCTGGTCGACCTCGCCTACGGCTTCCTTGACCCACGCATCAAACTGCATAAGAAGGAGGCGAAATGATGGGAGCACCTCAACATCATCATACTAACAACACTAGTGAGGTTCTTGATGAATGGTTCATCCCTCGGGAAAAAAATAAGGAAGAGGCTGAAGCTGTCGTGAGACCAAGCCTGTCCTACTGGCAGGATGCATGGCTCCGCCTTCTGAAAAATAAATTGGCGATGCTCGGTTTCGTCTTTCTCGCGATGTTGATCACTATGGCCATCATTGGACCAATCATCTCTCCGCATGATGTCACAAAGCAGACACTTGCGAGTCAGAACTTGCCTCCTTCGAGTGAACATTGGTTCGGTACTGATGATTTAGGACGGGATGTCTTCACCCGTACTTGGTACGGTGCGCGAATTTCCTTATTCGTAGGTTTCATGGCGGCATTGATCGATTTTGTGATTGGCATCATTTATGGAGGAATCGCTGGATACAAAGGCGGCAAGACGGATAACGTGATGATGCGAATCGTCGAGATCCTTTATGGCCTGCCATATTTGCTTGTTGTCATTTTATTGATGGTCGTCATGGGTCCTGGCCTGTCCACGATCATTGTGGCTTTGACGGTCACAGGTTGGATCGGGATGGCAAGGATTGTCCGCGGGCAGGTTCTTCAGATCAAGAATTACGAGTTCATCTTGGCATCGAAAACGTTCGGAACGAAAACGGCGAGGATCATCCGTAAAAATTTGCTGCCGAATACGATGGGACCGATCATCGTCCAGATGACCCTGACGGTACCGAGCGCCATTTTTGCCGAGGCATTCTTAAGCTTTCTTGGACTCGGGATCCAGGCACCTTATGCCAGTTGGGGCGTCATGGCCAACGATGGATTATCTACGATTCTATCAGGCTACTGGTGGCGACTATTCTTCCCTGCATTGTTTATTTCATTGACGATGTTCTCATTTAACGTACTAGGTGACGGGCTTCAGGATGCTCTTGATCCTAAGCTTAGGAGGTAATCATCCATGAATGAAAGTGTATTATCCGTTCAGAATCTACATGTATCCTTCACAACCTACGGAGGAGAGGTAAAAGCCGTCCGGGGAGTGAATTTTCAATTGAATAAGGGCGAGACTCTCGCCATCGTCGGTGAATCAGGATGTGGAAAAAGCGTAACGTCCCAGAGCATCATGAGACTGATCCCCGACCCACCAGGCAGGATAACAGATGGTTCCATTTTATTTAAGGGACGAGACTTACTGCATTTATCTGAAAAAGAAATGAGAAATGTCAGAGGGAAGGATATTTCGATGATCTTTCAAGATCCGATGACAGCCCTCAACCCAACGTTGACCATTGGGGAACAAATCATGGAAGGCATTTTACAGCATGAACGTATTCCAAAGAAAGAAGCGTCCCAAAAAGCGATGGAAATGCTCTCTCTTGTCGGGATCCCACACCCAGAGGAACGACTGAAGCAGTACCCCCATCAATTCAGCGGAGGGATGAGACAGAGGATCGTCATTGCAATGGCCCTCGTCTGTCAGCCGGATGTGCTGATAGCAGACGAACCGACCACTGCCCTTGATGTGACGATCCAGGCCCAAATCCTGGAGCTATTCAGGGAAGTCCAACAAAAGACGGGCGTTTCCATCATCTTGATCACGCATGACCTAGGGGTGGTTGCTCAGGTAGCAGACCGGATCGCAGTCATGTATGCAGGAAAAATCGTCGAGGAAGGAACGAGAAGAGAGATCTTCTATAAGCCGCAGCACCCTTATACTCAAGGCTTACTGAAATCGGTTCCGAGACTAGACCTTGATGGAGCGGACCTAACGCCGATCACGGGGACACCGCCTGATTTATTTTCACCACCGGTCGGATGTCCATTCTCAGCCCGCTGTGAGTCGGCCATGGAAGTCTGCGACAGGGTGTATCCCGTCAAGACGGAGCTTTCAAGTGACCACCATGTGGATTGCTGGCTACAGGACCCACGGGCAAAAGCGATGCTTTCAACTATCAGCTATACCATTCGCTGATAGAGTGATAGAAAAAAATAATGAGGGGGAAGAAAATGAAAAAAGTATTATCAGTGTTTCTCGCAGGTTTACTATTATTCGTGTTGGCAGCCTGTACGGCAACGAAGGATGCAGGCAGTGACTCAAGCAAAGACGGGAAAGAGGATGGAAAAAAGGTGCTCTATTTAAACAATGGAGCAGAACCGACATCATTCGATCCGCCAATCGGTTTTGATTCTTATTCATGGACAGCATTGAACAACTTAATGGAAGGACTGACACGCTTAAACAAGGATCATGAGCCTGAAGGGGCGATGGCCGAGAAATGGGATGTGTCTGAAGATGGGAAGGTATACACATTCCACATTCGTGATAATGCCAAATGGTCAAACGGTGATGATGTAACCGCCGGTGATTTCGTGTTTGCATGGAAGCGCCTATTAAATCCAGAAACAGGTTCTCCGGCTGCATTCCTCGGGTATTTCATCGAGGGTGGTGAAGAATTCAATAATGGTGAAGGCGGAGCGGATGGCGTGATGGTCAAGGCAGTCGATGAAAAAACGTTTGAAGTGACGCTAACAAGTCCTCAAGCGTACTTCTTGAGTGTCATTTCCAACCCCGCTTTCTTCCCGATCAATGAAAAAGTGGCAACAGAAAACCCTGAATGGTACGCAGAAGCGGACACGTTTGTTGCAAATGGACCATTCAAGTTGACGGAGTGGGAACATGATAGCCACTTCGTGATGGAGAAGAACGAAGAGTATTGGGATGCAAAATCAGTAAAGCTTGATAAAGTCAACTGGGCAATGGTCAATGACTCGAATACTGATTATCAACTATACAAAACGGGTGAACTCGATACGTCAGATGTACCTGCCGACTTAAGTAAACAGCTTTTCGAAGAAGGGAAAGTGAATGTAGAAGACCAGGCAGGAACCTATTTCTACCGCTTCAACCTCGAACAAGAACCGTTCCAGAACAAAAACATCCGTAAGGCATTCGCGATGGCTGTCGATCAACAGCAAATGGTCGACTTCGTCACAAAGAATAAAGAAAAGCCAGCATATGGTTTCGTAGCAAGCGGATTCAGTGATCCTTCCGGTAACGATTTCCGTGAAACGAGCGGAGACCTTGTCAAAACAAATGTAGATGAAGCAAAAGCACTGCTGGAGAAAGGGATGGAAGAAGAAGGCTACAAGCAGCTTCCTGAAGTCACATTGACCTACAGTACAAGTGACACGCACCAAAAAATCGCCGAAGCACTTCAACAGATGTTCAAGGAAAACCTTGGTGTTGATGTGAAACTGGCGAATATGGAATGGAACGTATTCCAGGATGAGCAAAAAGCAGGGAAGTTCCAATTATCCCGAAGCTCTTTCCTTGCCGATTACGGGGATCCGATCAACTTCCTTGAAAACTTCCAAACAGGGCATTCCATGAACCGCACTGCATGGAGCAATGAAGAGTATGACAGCCTAATCAAGCAGGCAAAGAATGAAGCAGATGAAGAAAAGCGCTTTGAATTAATGTATAAGGCTGAGAAGATCCTGATGGAAGACATGCCGATCATCCCGATCCACTTCTATAATTCCGTTTACTTACAAGATGAAGATGTATCTGGAATCGTCCGTCATCCGGTCGGATATATGGAATTGAAATGGGCAGAAAAAAAATAAGATGAATGAAAGCGGAGTGGAGAAGATTCTTTCAGAGTAGAATCTCCTCCCTCTTTTTCTACTGAAAGGGGAAAGATCATGGTCATAAAAGCTCCTATGTTAAAACGAGGAGACACGGTTGGGGTGATTGCTCCTGCAAGTCCACCGAAACAGGAACTACTTAGGAATGCCCTTTCTTTTTTACAAGGATTGGGGCTTGTCGTAAAGATGGGGTCGAACGTCCATCATACATACGGTTATTTGGCAGGGAAAGACGATGAAAGGCTCGAAGATATCCATACAATGTTCCGTGATCAGGATGTTAAAGCAATCATATGTGCCTGCGGGGGATATGGTACGGGTCGTCTTGCAACACAACTGGACTATGAGTTGATTGCAAGGAACCCGAAGATCTTCTGGGGATACAGTGACATAACCTTTTTACATACAGCCATCCATCAGAAAACGGGACTCGTGACTTTTCACGGACCGATGCTGAGCTCTGATATCGGATTACAGGATGTTGATGAAAAAACAAAAGAAACCTTTCAACAGTTATTTGAGAGTAAAAGGTTGGAGTTTTCTCAGCAAACGTCCCCTATCCAAACCATCGTGGACGGCAAGGCAGAAGGCCCGGTCATAGGGGGGAATCTGACTTTATTAGTGAGTACATTGGGAACGCCTTATGAAGTTGACACCAGGGGGAGGATCTTATTCATTGAAGAAATCGATGAAGAGCCTTACAAAGTTGACCGCATGCTGAACCAGCTCATGATGGCAGGGAAATTCAAGGAAGCAGAAGGAATCATCGTCGGTGATTTCAAAAATTGTGAACCCGATAAACGAAAAGATTCACTCTCCTTGGATGATTTGCTTGATGAGTATATCAAAAAAGCAGGAAAGCCTGCTCTAAAGGGATTCTATATCGGTCATTCATCCCCAAGTCTTGCCCTTCCTGTCGGCTCAATGGGCAGGATTGATACTTATAGAAAGTCATTCACTGTCGAAAGCGGCATAAAGGAAGAGGTTGAATCACTATGAAAATTGTACATATCGAAACATTCCGTATGTCTGTACCCCTGCATACTCCGTTCAAGACTGCCTTGCGAACGGTGCATACGGCAGAAGGCATTGGGGTGAAGCTTATCTGTGACAACGGCATCAACGGCTGGGGGGAAGCCCCGCCGACCCTGGTCATCACCGGAGACAGCCTAAAGAGCATCGAATCAGCGATCCTTGATGTGATGAAGCCATCATTGGTTGGAAGAGACCTATTAGACCATGAATCAGTCTTCCAGGATATGCATAAGCTTCTCGTAGGAAACAACAGTGCTAAAGCCGCCGTCGACATGGCCATCTATGATTGCCTGGCTCAGTATAGTAAACTTCCACTCTACAAATATCTTGGCGGATACAGGGACAAACTCGAAACAGACTATACCGTCAGTGTGAACAGCCCTGCAGAAATGGCTGAGGATGCCTTGCTCTACAGTATGCGCGGGTTTGATGTACTGAAAATCAAAGTAGGTAAAGATGAGATTGGCACAGATATCAAACGGATCCAGGCCATTCGTCAAGTGATTGGGGAGGGGGTAAAGATCCGACTCGATGCAAACCAAGGGTGGGAAGCAAAAGCAGCTGTACGTGCGATACGAAAAATGGAAGATTTAAATCTTCAAATCGAATTGGTCGAGCAACCGGTCCCCGCCCATGATCTCGAAGGGCTGAAAAAGGTTACCGACAATGTGGATACACCCATCATGGCAGATGAAAGTGTGTTCACACCACAGCAGGCCTTTCAAGTATTGAAGACACGTAGTGCGGACCTGATCAACATCAAGTTGATGAAAGCAGGCGGAATCTATCAGGCACTAAAGATCAACAGCATGGCCGAGGTTTGCGGAGTTGAATGCATGGTGGGCAGTATGATTGAAACCCGGCTCGGAATATCAGCTGCAGCCCATTTTGCAGCAAGCAAGAAGAATATCACACGGTATGATTTTGATGCCCCACTAATGCTGTCTAATGATATCCTTGCTGGCGGTATTCACTACCGAGGAAAAACGATCACCTTCCCTGAGGCACCCGGTCTTGGAGTGAAAACAGTACAATTACATTCATAACATTGGAGGAAACCCTATGAACAATATAGCCGTAGTAAACGTCCCGGTGGCAACTGTATGGACTTCACCTGAATCAGCGCGGCCACTCGATGCACCCGCTGTAACCAATCGTGTCAACATCACAAAATGGCTGGACTCGCTTACATATGAAACAAGGCTCGCTCTCTGTGATGAGAACCGTATCCAATCACAGGCTTTATTCGGTCAGGAAGTACTCGTACTCGAAGAGAAAGAAGGCTGGTCCCATGTGATCGTACTCGATCAGGCATCGTCAAAGGATGAGCGGGGATACCCGGGGTGGATACCTTCCGTCCAGCTGGAGAAACCAGCTTCATCGATGAGACACGCAGGTTCATTTGCCATTGTCACGAGCAAGTTCGCGGATTTGTTAACGGGAGAAAAGGAAAAAGTACTAGAATTAAGTTTCCTTACCTCTCTGCCCTTGACCAGCGAAGAAGGGGAGCTGCTTGAAGTCAAAACCCCAATGGGAATCAATTATGTAAAGCGGAAGGATGTTACTATTTCAACCGATGCCGTTAAGGATTGTAAAGGGAGCGGAAGCGATATTGTGAAGTCCGGCGAAGCTTTCCTTGCCTTGCCTTATTTATGGGGTGGTATGAGCAGCTACGGGTTCGATTGCTCAGGATTCAGTTATTCCATGTGTAAAGCCAATGGTTACGTCATTCCACGGGACGCCGGCGACCAGGCTAAGGAAGGGGAAGAGGTATTACTGACTGATCTCAAACCTGGTGATCTCTTATTTTTTGCTTATGAAGAAGGCAAAGGTAGCATCCACCATGTGGCAATCTACTATGGTGACGGAAAAATGATCCACTCGCCGAACACTGGGAAGAGCATTGAAGTCATCACAATCCAAGGAACCTATTATGAAAAGGAACTTTGTGCAGCGCGACGCTATTGGCAGGAGACGGAGGATGCTTCATGACAAGGGAAAAGATACTTGAAGTCAGGAATCTCAAAAAAACCTTTTCTCTTGAAAAGGGAAAGGTCTTAAAGGCAGTTGACGATGTTTCATTTGATATTTACCGGGGTGAAACCTTTGGGCTTGTCGGTGAATCAGGATGCGGAAAATCAACAACCGGGCGGACGATCATCGGCCTCTATGAAGCCACTGAAGGAGACGTTCTATACAACGGGAGTAACGTTCATAAAATGACGGAGAAAGAGAAACGTTCATTTTCCAGCAGGATGCAGATGATCTTCCAGGATCCCTACGCATCACTGAATCCACGCTCCACCGTCCGTGAAATCATCGCTGAGCCGATGGAAGCACACGGATTATACAAAAATAAAAAAGAACGGGCGGAACGGATTTATCAGCTGCTCGAAGATGTCGGACTGAATCGTGATCATGCAAACCGTTACCCCCATGAATTCAGCGGCGGACAGCGGCAGCGGATCGGGATTGCCCGTGCGCTGGCGCTCGACCCGGAATTCATCATTGCAGATGAACCGATTTCGGCACTTGATGTATCCGTACAGGCACAGATTGTGAATCTATTGAAAAAGCTTCAGGAAGAAAAGGGGCTTACGTTTCTTTTCATTGCACATGACCTCTCTATGGTCAAGCATATCAGTAATCGAATCGGTGTCATGTATCTTGGGCACATCGTCGAGTTGACAGACAGCAAAGATTTATATAAAAAGCCTCTTCACCCTTATTCACAAGCCCTGCTCTCAGCCATTCCGATTCCAGATCCGGACATAGAGGATGAGCGGGAGAGGATCATACTGAAAGGGGAAATACCCAGCGCCATGAACCCACCGAGCGGCTGTGTGTTCCGCACCAGGTGTCCTGCTGCAATGGAAGCATGCGCGACGACTGTACCGAAATGGCAGGAGGTAGAGGAAAACCACTATGTGGCATGCCACCTGTATGACAAACAGATCCGAAAAGATCATGATGAAGTAGCGGCAACAAAATGACGAATCTAGAACACGAATTACAAAGGATTGTTGAGGATGGGGAAGGTCGGGTCACAATGGCCATCGACCTTCCAGATCACTCCATTCGTATAAATTCCGAAGAAAAGGTGTCTGCTGCCAGTTTAATCAAATTACCTATATTACTTCAAGGCTTCCGTCAGATAGAAGAGGGGTTATTGAATCCAGACGAGGTCATTTCAGTCCCACTACCAGAAAAAGTGGGTGGAGCAGGGATTCTTAGTCACTTATCACAGCATTCAAAGGTGACGATCCATGATTTGCTCACGCTCATGATCATCGTCTCGGATAACACGGCAACCAATCTTTTGATCGACCGCATAGGAATGGATTCCATCAAGGAGATCTGTGAATTCCTTGAATTGAAGGAAACACAGTTGAATCGTAAAATGATGGATTTTGAAGCGCTGCGCTCCGGAAAGAATAATGTGACGTCTGCACGGGATGTTCTTACTTGTTTAAAGACGATCGATCATGGAAAGATGTTTCATCCGACTAGCCGTGACGCCATGTCAAGAATGCTCCATCACCAGCAGTTCAATCAAAAGCTTCCTGCAAAAGTGAACCGGGACTTTGTCGATGTAGGGAATAAAACAGGTGAATTACCGGGGGTCGAGCATGATTGTGCCATTTTCCGGCACAAAGAACATACGTTCTATACAGCTGTATTGATTGATGGTCTCAGTGACAACGAAATAGGGAGCAGGATGCTGGTGGATATAGGGAAATGCCTGAATGATTATCTGATGAAAGAATACGTAAAGGAGTGAAGACTAACTCTTTTATGATTTACGAGGAACGTAATATAAAAAACGGTTTTCTTGCATCTAATGATATGCAAGAGAACCGTTTTTTCTTGATTGTAGGCAAATTGATCTAAAAAAGGCAGGTATTCCTTAATTCGAACTCAAACAGCTTGTTTTTTCAAAAGAAAGTGCTAAAAATTGCGCTAAAGAACAAATGTTCGTACAATGGAATTAACACATATATAAGGTGGTGCTGATCATGGCAAATAAGAAATGCACCTTAGAAGCTGAAGAGATGGTTAAACGATACGAAGAAGGCATGAGAACAGTGGAAATAGCAAAGCTTGCAAATGTTTCGGTACGTTATGTAAACTTAGTCTTGCGAAAACATAATGTAAAAAGAAGAGCAAAAGGCAGCTGGAAGCGCAAATATGATGTCAATGAGCACTACTTTAAGACCTGGTCGAATAATATGGCTTATATTCTTGGATTTTTTGCTGCAGATGGATGTATCAATAGAGATTTATCCTCGGTTAGTTTCTCACAAAAAGACATTGAAATATTAAAACAAATCAAGATAGAGTTGAATTCCAATCATCCATTCGTTCAGAATCCCAAGACAGGAGTATACATTTTGAATATCCATAGCAAAGTAATGAAAGATGATTTAATCAAGATCCATGGCATAAAACCGAATAAATCATTGAATCTTAAACTTCCTTCTATTCCAAAACCTTTTTTGAGCCATTTTGTTAGAGGTTATTTTGATGGTGATGGCAGCATTTACAAGAAAAGAAACTGTGTATGTATTGTATCCGGTTCGTTAGAATTCACGGAAGCCTTATACAACATATTTGTTACTCTTGATTTAGAGCCTAGGTTAAAATCATTTAGTAAGTATCACCGTATCTACATCACAGGATATGAAACTGTCACTAAATTTGCCGAATGGATTTATCACGTTAAAGGGTTATATATACCAGCAAAACACAAAAGGTTTATAGAAAAGCAGGCTTTCAAGAAGTTTTGAAAGCCTGCTTTTCTATATGGCATTCGTAAATAAGAGGGAGGTCGTGTTTTCTTTTTTAATTTACAACTTTACATAATACTTATTCTAGGAACCTAAATAAAAATCACGATTCTAGTCTCATATCAAAAGTATACTATTAATAATGAGACAAAATTAAAAATTTTCGTTTTGATCAGTTTTTTTCTTTATTAATATCCAAACTTGATTAACTTGATCAAGCCAACTATAATCCTTACTCAAACAATTTAATCAACATTATTTTCTCCGTAAATACTCATTACTCAGGCATTGCGTTGGTTTCATTAAAGTATCCTCATAAAAAAATCAGTATGAATTCAACGGATCCTTTATTCCAGCCACCCTGCCCATATTGACTCTAGTTTACATAATTATCTCTTATTTTCATTTTTTAACCTTACCTTGATCGCTGGATTGATTTTCATCAGTTCATCCACGAATGCTTTTTGATCTTTCGGTGAAATGAGCACCCGATCGTTTTGGTTATACGTAATTCTTAACCGGTCTAGCGACAACGCCGGGCTTGAAATCGGATTATTCGAAGCCTCTACCGCTCTGATCGTGTGAATCGACATGGTATATCGTATTGGTCCTGCTGTCACTTTCAAGACCTCTCCTTGGATTTCATAATACGTTGAAGCAATCAACCAGATGATGAGTAGCATCAGCGGTATCGCAATGATCCATGAGCCACGATCAGCATCATCCGCTCCCGGAATACGTTGCAATAGATCCCATTCAAGAAATGGGGATAACGTTGAAACGGCCATTAAAATCAATACACATAAAAGTCCAGGGAACAATATCTTTCCTTTTTTCGAATAAAACCTCATAAGAGCCCCTCCTTCTGACTTTATTTACGAATGAAGGGATCCAAAAGATTCATTCATAAAAGAAGCATAAAGAGCAAAGCCTCTTTATGCTTTCTGTTTTACTAAGTACTGTCTAGGAGACCCAAAGTAGATCACTTGATTAAATTCATCAAATACAGATTCAAAATAAATATAAATTGGTGCATCAAGAAGCCAAGGATAGTACGTATAATATCCCCGGTCCCCATTCACGATTGCTGATAGTGCCAGCGGGAGTTCTTTTTTAAAGATCATGAAGCGGACTTTTGACAGCCTTTCATCAAACTCCCCACCGCTTACATACACTTTTCCGAAAAGTGCATATTGCCCCTGTTCACGGCGCCACTCCCCTAAAACTTCGTCTCTCATCTGTCCATTGATTTTCTCTACATCATAATGACAGCCAATACTCAAGAATAAATCACCAGTAGCATCGGAATGAGTCAATGTGTACTTTCTGTTATCTACGGGATAAAAGATCGATGCGGGCGGCAAATACGTAACAGACAGTTTCTCAGGGTTGAATTCACTCATCCATAAGCCTCCTTCACAATTGGGCTTATGATACTATATGTCAATCGCCTACCTTCTGTGCTTCTGCCTATCTTCCTCATGCCAGTTTATTTTGATCAATGTCCATTTCCCATTTTCGTAATACCAATATGAGACTGCGGTCCCTATTCCGTCGGCTTTGTACGCACCGCTTATCTGCTGATATCCTTTTAACCCTTTACCGGACTTATCTTGTATCCTTGTAGGCTTATAAAAGGACGTAGGTAGTATCATCAATTCCATCGGTTCATTTAATTGACCTTCTGTATAGATCCCTAGCCGTTCATAATCTTCCTTCCGATCGCTTAGATCAACCGTATAGGATTGGTTGGTGTCTGTAAAGGTGATGGCTGCCTTATACTCTTCTTGAAATTGTCCTTGGATTGTGGGCTCGTCAGGCAAACCAAGGTCAAGTAACTTATTATCTGCAAGAGTGTGGAGATCCATATTGTAAAGCCCTCCGCTCCCTCCTGTGGCTGCTGAGTAAAGAAGATCTTTGATTCCGTCATGATTCAAATCGACAAACACAATTTTGGGCTCATAGCCAGAATCGTAGTCGATTCTGATTTCACTGCCATTCGATGTTTTGACTTCAGCCCAGATCTCCTTTAAAAATAGTGCGTCAGGTGAAAATGGGACTGCCATTAATTCAATCGTATCCCTTTTTCCATCACCGGTTACATCCTTGAAATAAGACTTTATTGTCATTTGATTGATTTTAGGTTGTTCTTCCACTTCTTCTGAAAAATTTCCTGCAATGGCGTGTAAAGATAAAATAAAAAAAGCACCAAAAGCAAACAATAGCTCTCTACGCATTATGGTCCACTCCTCGGTAAGATGATTCACTACTATCATCACCAATTCAGGAAAAAGTATGTAAAAAAGGCCAACTCTTCAAAGAGTTGGCCTTAAGTCATTGAACCTTATTGTTCTCCACTTTTCGTACCCGGCTTTTCATCCCAGCATTCAATCCCCTTCAACCCTTCGATTGAGTTGGAGTAGAACACTGGATCTTTTCCGGCTTTCTTTTGGGCACGATAATCTTTTAATGCGGCAAGCGCAATCTTAGCAAGTAGTGTAATGGCAATCAAGTTGATGACAGCCATGAGACCCATGAATAGGTCCGCCATTCCCCAAACAACGTCTAGTTTGACCACAGCGCCGAAAATGACCATTCCGATCACGGCAAGACGATAAATGAAGAGGGCTACAGGACTATACTTGATGAATTCAATATTCGTCTCACCATAATAATAGTTCCCAATCACTGAACTAAAGGCAAATAAGAAGATCGCCACTGCTACAAACGTATCCGCCCATGCACCTACATGGAAGCTGAGTGCAGCCTGTGTTAACTGGATCCCATCGATCCCTGTCGTATATTGATCTGAAAGAATGATCATAAAGGCCGTTGCAGTACAAATGATCAGCGTATCCGTGAACACGCCAAGTGTCTGGATGAGCCCTTGTTTGACCGGGTGTGAAACGCCTGCAGATGCTGCAGCATTCGGTGCACTACCCATACCGGCTTCATTTGAGAAGAGGCCTCGCTTGATCCCGAGCATGATGGCTGCACCGACACCACCACTGACAACTTCCCTGAGTCCGAACGCACTTTCAAAGATCAGTACGAACATATCAGGCAGCAGTGTGATGTTAGTAAGTAAGATATAAAGTGCTAAAATGATATACAGGATCGCCATGACCGGAACAAGGATCTGCGTGACATTTGCAATTCGCTTGATCCCTCCGAAAATGATGACAGCAGTCAGAACCGCCAAAATGATCCCCGTCGTTAAACGATCGAACGAATAGGCTCCTTCCATGGCAAGTGAGATCGTATTGGATTGCACTGAATTAAACACCAAACCGAAACAGAATGTGATGATGATGGCGAATAGGATTCCCATCCAGCGTGCATTCAGACCTTTCTCCATGTAATAGGCAGGACCACCGCGGAATCCGTCTTTTCCATCATTGACCTTGTAAATTTGTGCAAGCGTACTTTCGATGAAACTGGTCGCTCCACCAAGCAATGCGATCAGCCACATCCAGAAAACCGCTCCTGGTCCACCACCGGCAATGGCTGTTGCAACTCCGGCGAGATTCCCTGTACCAACTCGGGATGCCGTACTGATAGTGAATGCCTGGAAAGAGGATATACCTCTCTTCCCTTTGGAAGAAACAGTTGTCTTATCAGTAAGTAGTCGTCCCATTTCGGCAATATAACGGAATTGGACGAACTTTGTACGAAGTGAGAAATAAAGACCGAGGCCGACAAGACCTGCAATCAATATATATCCCCACATAAAATCATTCAACGTACCAAGGATTGAATTAAATAGCTCCATACATATATCCCCCTTCTGGTTGTAATAAAATGTAAATGTTTGAATCTACGTATGTTTACCCTTCATGACACTTACTTAATCTATCAAAGAAATAATTTTCTATCAAATACAAAATAGTATACCAATGAAAAAATATTAAAAGTTGTACAATCAGACCTTAAGATTGTACAACAATTCCGTATAGATATTCATTCTATATACACATCATCTTCCGTAACCGCTTTCACACCATGCCTCCTACTTCTGTAATCTGGGTAGTCCTCATAACAGAAAAAGACTAGGGGACCTCCCCTAGTCTTTCATTCATTCTTTATTCTCGATCGTTTTTTTGCAAATTTCCACTACAGGACCGCTGTCCGCTTCATCAAGGACGAATGATCCATTGGAATATCGATCATTCGGTCGTAGATCATTGATTGCGACGCTTTCTGTTCTGCCTTTACTACTGATCAGTTCAATGTGATCCACGTCTTTTACGATGTCAATGCCTGCTACTCGATGAGGGTTCGATTTCAACTCACGGAGCATGATGACGCCTCGTTTTGCACGAGTGGTCCTTTCAAATTCTGAAAGCTTCATTTTTTTCACGGCACCACGATGAGTGGCGAGGAAAACATATTCTTTCTGAGGATCGGTTATGACTTTACCAGAGACCACGTAGTCGTCGTCTTTAAGGTTTATCCCCTTTACACCGGCAGCCCTTGGGCCGACGATACTTACTTCTTCTTCCGCAAACCATAGGCCATAGCTCATATGAGTTGCAAGGAAGAGCTCTTGCTTCCCGTCTGTCAGGTGGACATCCACTAATGTGTCGTCCCCCTTGAGGTTGATTGCGACTAACGGTCGTGAATATCTTTGCGCTTTGTACTGTGAAAGCTCTGATTTCTTCGTCATACCATTCTTTGTGATAAATAAGAGGTACTGCTCTTCATTGAATTCCTTGATCGGAATCGCTTTTAATACTTGTTCATCCCGGTCGATCGGTACGATATTCCCTACATGTTGACCGAGATCCTTCCATCTGATGTCAGGCAGCTCATGGACCGGACAATAAATATAGTTCCCTTTATTCGTGAACACAAGGAGAACATCGGTCGTATTCATCTCGTACTGAGCCAGCAGTCTGTCCGTTTCCTTCATTGCAAGGTCCTGGCCGTTCGACGCTGAATATGATCTGAGGCTCGTACGTTTGATATATCCATCACTTGTAACGGTCACCATCACGTCTTCAGAGGCAACCAACACCTCAAGATTGATCTTGATTTCCTCTATTTCGGCTTCGATCTTTGTTCTTCGTGCATCAGCGAATTGTTTCTTGATCGCCTTCAACTCTTTCTTGATGACACTCAAAAGCTTGCTTTCACTTTCAAGGATCGCCGTTAATTCAGCAATCAGTTTCTGAAGTTCTTCCGCTTCATTTTGAAGTGCAGTGATATCGGTATTCGTCAGTCGGTATAATTGCAAGCTGACAATCGCTTCCGATTGCGCTTCAGTGAATCCGTATTGATCGATCAAATTGATCTTTGCATCCTTTTTATCCTTTGATGCGCGGATGGTCGCAATCACTTCGTCCAGTATCGACAACGCCTTCATCAAACCTTCAACGATATGCTGGCGATCGCTTGCTTTCGCTAAGTCATGCTTTGTTCGGTTCGTCACGACTTCTTTTTGATGCTCGATATACGCATCCAGCAAGCCTTGAAGACCCATTAGCTTTGGACGGCGATTATGAATGGCCACCATATTGAAGTTATAAGAAATCTGAAGATCACTGTTTTTATATAGGTAATTCAGGACACCGTTTGCATCTGCATCTTTTTTCAATTCAATGACGATGCGCAACCCTTCACGGTCTGTCTCATCCCGCACTTCGGCGATTCCTTCAACTTTACGATCCACTCTGAATTCATCCATTTTCTTTACGAGGTTCGCCTTATTTATTTCATATGGTATTTCAGTGATGACGATTTGCTGTTTGCTGCCTCGGATATCCTCCACTTCAGCTTTTCCTCGCACAACCACTTTCCCTTTGCCAGTCTCGTAAGCTTTTTTGATGCCATCCACGCCTTGGATGATCCCGCCAGTCGGGAAATCAGGGCCTTTCATGACCGTCATTAAATCGTCGACAGTACATTGAGGCTTTTCAATCCGCATGATGGCTGCATCGATCACTTCACCCAAATGGTGCGGTGGGATATCAGTGGCGTAGCCTGCGGAAATCCCAGTGGAACCGTTCACTAACAGGTTCGGAAAACGGGAAGGAAGGACGGTTGGTTCACTGGATGTATCGTCAAAGTTAGGAATGAATTCTACCGTCTTTTTGTCGATATCCCGTAACAATTCCATTGAAATTGCCGAAAGCCTTGCCTCGGTATAACGCATCGCCGCTGGGGGATCCCCATCGATGCTACCGTTATTCCCGTGCATTTCCACAAGGAAATTTCGCACTTTCCAGTCCTGGCTCATACGCACCATCGCATCGTAAACGGATGTATCCCCATGAGGATGATAGTTACCGATTACATTACCGACGGTCTTTGCGGATTTCCTGAATCCTTTTTCCTGTGTGTTCCCATCAACGTACATAGCGTAAAGAATCCGTCTTTGTACGGGCTTCAATCCGTCCCGTGCATCTGGTAATGCACGTTCCTGTATGATGTATTTACTATATCTGCCGAAACGGTCTCCAAGGACCTCTTCAAGAGGCAAATCCTGATATCGTTCTACCGTTGTCATGTATTACCCCTCCTCTTGCTCTTGGACCGTGATGTTTTCGTTTTCTAAAATGCTGCCGTCCTCTTCCAAACCGAATGCAACATTGCTTTCAATCCACTTCCGGCGAGGCTCGACTTTGTCACCCATCAATGTGGTGACTCTTCGCTCTGCTCGGGCTGCATCGTCAATCCTTACACGGATCAATGCTCTCGTTTCAGGGTCCATGGTGGTTTCCCACAATTGGTCTGCATTCATTTCACCAAGACCTTTGTAACGCTGGATCATGTATCCTTTTCCGATTTTCTTGATTGCCCCCTGAAGTTCTTCGTCCGTCCAGGCATATTCAATTTTTTCCTTCTTCCCTGTTCCTTTGCTCACTTTATATAGTGGGGGAAGGGCGATATATACTTTACCCGCTTCAACAAGCGGCTTCATATAACGGTAAAAGAAGGTAAGCAGAAGAACTTGTATATGTGCCCCATCTGTATCTGCATCCGTCATGATGACGATTTTGTCGTAATTGATGTCGTCCACATTAAATTCCGGACCGACTCCACCGCCGATTGCATGGATGATCGTATTGATTTCTTCATTTTTGAAGATGTCCTGCAACTTAGCTTTTTCCGTGTTGATGACTTTCCCCCGAAGCGGCAGGATGGCCTGGAATTTTCGGTCACGTCCCTGTTTGGCAGAACCACCGGCGGAATCACCCTCTACAAGATAAAGTTCATTTCTTTGAGGATTCCTCGATTGTGCAGGGGTCAATTTCCCAGATAGCACCGTTTCGGAACGCTTGCGCTTTTTACCATTGCGTGCATCTTCACGTGCTTTTCGTGCCGCTTCCCTAGCTTGTGCCGCTTTGATTGATTTTTTAATCAGAAGAGAACTGGTATCCGGATTTTCTTCCAAGAAGTAAAGAAGATGTTCTGAAACAACGGAATCCACTGCGGATCTTGCTTCACTTGTACCGAGCTTCCCTTTTGTCTGACCTTCGAATTGCAGGAGTTCCTCCGGTATACGGACGGATACGATGGCAGCGAGCCCTTCACGGATATCGGTTCCTTCCAGATTCTTATCCCTGTCTTTAAGGATGCCGACTTTACGGGCATATTCGTTAAATACCCTTGTCATTGCCGTCTTCGCACCAGCTTCATGCGTGCCTCCGTCTTTCGTTCTTACATTGTTGACGAAGGACAGGATGTTCTCAGAAAAGCCATCATTGAACTGAAACGCGAATTCAATTTCGATGCTATGATTCGTCCCTTCAAAGAACGCAACAGGATGAAGACTGTCTTTTTCTTCATTTAAATATTGGACAAAAGCTTGAATCCCGCTCTCATAGTGAAATATTTCTTTTTGCTCATGTCGTTCATCTATTATTTCGATCTTTAATCCTTTAAGAAGGAATGCAGACTCCCTTAACCGTTCACACAACGTATCGTAATTATAAGTGGTCGTACTGAAAATTTCAGCATCCGGTTTAAAGTGGATTCTTGTACCTGATTTTTTTGTTTTGCCAATTTTCTCGAGAGTCGTTTCAGGTTTGCCGCCTTTTATAAAGCGCTGCTCATATTTGGTTCCGTCCCGCTCGATCGTAACGACAAGCCACTCGGAAAGGGCGTTCACGACAGATGCACCGACGCCGTGCAGTCCGCCGCTCGTCTTGTAGCCCCCTTGTCCGAATTTCCCACCTGCATGAAGGACCGTCAAGATGATCTCGGGTGTCGGTTTCCCCATTTTATGCATACCAGTCGGCATACCACGCCCTCTATCCTGTACGGAAATACTGTTATCATTATGTATGGTTACTGTGATTTCATTACCGAAGCCTGCTAGTGCTTCGTCTACTGCATTATCTACGATTTCATATACTAAATGATGCAACCCTCTGGTGTCGGTGGATCCAATGTACATACCAGGTCTTTTACGGACGGCTTCCAAGCCTTCCAAAACCTGAATTGCATCATCATTATAAGCCATTGACTTTGTCTGGTTGGCCACGCACATTCCCCTTTCAAACTTCACTGTCCGATTTGCAACTAAAAGATCGGACTTCTGTGTTCTACCCTTTACTATAACACAAGAACACTTGTTCGGTTACCTGTTTTTTCGCATTTCAAGGTAATCCACTATGCTATATTGTAGCGTTTTATTTCAATTTCGCAAATCAAATTTTCTGATTAATCCCTTGATAAGAAGGGTCCGTCTCCGATTTAAAGGTGAGTCTTATCCGAAAAAAAACAAGCGGGAATCGCCGCTTGCCTCTGTGAGATTTATTTGGTTAAAGCATGTTCAACCTTAATACAGCGGTCCATAATCACTGTATATCCCCGCTCCTTCAAATATGAAAAAGCTTCCTCATTCACGACGCCAAGCTGTGCCCAAAAAACAGTAGCTTCAATCTGGTCAAATTCTTTTGCGATCTCCGGCAGGAATTCCTGACGCCTGAACACGTTGACGATGTCAACGGGGCCATCAATGTCTTTCAACGAAGCCACCGCTTTCACACCTAGTGCCGAGTCTATGGTCGGATTGACCGGGATTATCTCGTACCCTTGATCCTGCATGGCTTTGGACACAGAATAGGATGTTCGCGCTGGATTGTCGCTCAATCCGACAACCGCAATGCGCTTCGCTTCCTTCAAGATTTGTCCCATTTCTTCTCGGGATGGATTTTCTATCATATCGTGCACCGCCTTTTGAAGTTCTATGTATGCGTTCTAAAGTCCTATTCTATATTTATCTTAGCAATTCCTCTATTTCAGTCGAAATTTTCACTTAAATGTTTTTGTAATTAAATTCGATTGAATCAAGTTCCTCGATGGCCTCGTAGAGTTCTTTCGTTTTTACGACATTAAATTTATCATTCAACTTATCGATTAGATTTTCTTCGATTTCTAATATCTTATTCGTAGTTTTAATTAACTCTTCTAATTGGTTATTATTAATGACTCCATATGACCAGAAATCTTCTATCCCATATGATGTAGACGAACCCGAAGCAAAAGTCCTTCTACCTACCTTCATTCTCACTTCTTCCACCATGGCTGTTACTAGTTTAGGTAGCTGAATAAACCCCAAATGTTCGTCTTCACTAGCCCCATTTTGTGGAATATTATTTATTCTCCCACTAAGAAGATAGTGAATTCTTCGTTCGATATTCCAACAAACCATTAATATGGTTTCTATTAATTTACTCGCCTGAAGAGAAACGTCCAATGCCAGAAAACTACTTTGAGAATAAAATGCCTCATCTTTACGATCAAACAAAGGGTTATCAGAACTTTGATTTAACTGTACCTCAATACTTTGTTTCCATTGAGATAATCCATTCAATAGAGCTTCAATCATTTGGGGAATAGATCTGACGGACACTGGATCCTGTACGTTGTAAATCCCTTTTTGCTGGTTACTAAATTTCATCATAGTTTTAAATGTTTCTCGAAGATAGGGGTTTGAAGTTTGATTGACTATAAACTTAAAATTTGAAGGGTTAGACTTAGAAAGTGCAATCACTTTGAATGAATTTAGAATAATCCTTTTAAACAATTTCAACATTTGACTGGATATTGCCACAGAATATCCAATATGTACAAAATTCCCATTGATCAAGGATAAACCTTCTTTAGGCTTTAATGTGTATTTTTTTCTCAAATTCAAATTGCATAATACTTCACTTGCCCAATGAGCTCCAGGAATGACATCTCCACAGGAATAGCTGCTTAACCTTGGAACACGTGGAATGAATCCCTCTTCTAGTAAGTGAATTATTCTTTTAAATAGATCAGGGCTAATTCCTGTCCCCCCCATGCTAATGCTTTGAACCTTGGCATAATTTATACACCTTACTATGAAAGGATCGTAAAATTCGTTTATCCCTATGGAATGATTATTGATTAATTCGTTTTGAAAACTTATTAAGCTATCATGTGACAAATCTTGATCATCTAGGTGACCAACAAGTGTATTTAAACCATAGATTCTAGGTGGATTGGGTCGATTAATTACATGTTTTATTTGGTTGTATTCTTTTTCTAACAATTTCACAGATTTTACCCAGTCCTCTGGAATTTCGCTGTTTTCTATATGTGTAAGTAATTGGTGTAGTGTTTGCTTTTTCACTTTATGATCTACTCCTATTTATAAATGTAAAGTAAAGGGAGAATAAAAATAATAAAATGATAAATCCTGAAAAGATCATTCCATCAGGAGCAACTTTCAATGCTAGGTCCAAGATTCCAGGAAGATTAAAGTACTCATAATCAATATGATTGGAATTACTCCTTATTGCGAATGAGAACTGTGAAACCGAAGTGAAAAAGTCCACTAATGCGATTCCACCTATCGCAAATAAGATTATTTCTGAGATGGTTTGATTTCTTTTCACTAAAGTATTATTTATATCGTCTGCTTTCTCTTGACAATAAGCGACCTTTTTATTAATCATTTCTTTTAATCGATCAATTCTCCACTTTTTGATTAAATCATTTAAATAGACTTTTTTCTGTCCTTGAACATTAAACCATTCTTCATCCATAGTAATCATAAAAAAATTAACATTAAAGATAAGTTTATTAAGTTTCTTTCTCAACTTCTTTATACTTCCATGGTCTCTGCGGTCCGTAAATGTTTTTCCTATAAGCTCTGTGAGTTCATTATTAAACATTTCTAAAACTGAATAATAATATTGGCAAAGATGTATCGCTTCAATAATATATTTTTTTTGGTCATTCTCTTTCTTTTGGATAATGATGTTATGACCCCAGTTCAAGAATTTACCATCTTCTTGAAGAGTTTCATAAACTTCTGTCCACTCACCACCACCTAATGCCAACCAATTCAATATGTGTGTTTTCAAACCGTAAATATCTGTCCCATCATCAATCAATAATGTTCTATTCACCCATAAAGGAACTACATGGTCAATTAAGGGATGTAAATTTAACATTTTTTCATGATTTCTTATATGGATAAAATCATTGTTGAGTTCTTTAACAAACTTTACAAATAACTCTTTAAGATGTAACTTGAATAACTCTTGTACGACAAAGGTCATTAACTTATTTGAAAAGTCTTGAACACGTTCCGATTCAAGATCGTGATCATCAATACTTAATTCTAAAACTAAATTAGATATTCCATAATGAAAGATAATCAACTCAGAATTTATTGCTTTAAACTCAATCGAGGGGTTATTATGTCTAAATTTCGTCAAAGTTGATTCAATCAAATGCTCAGTATCGATTCTAAAGACAATATTGTTATCTTTATTCGCATCTTCTTGAATGTTCTGAAACTTCATTTCATTTTTAGAGTTGTCCACCCCTTTTATCCACGGGAAGGAACCATAATTTTTTTTTATAAAATTGTTCTTAACTTTTTCGAATTCACATTCTCGGTGTTTAATTTTTGAAGTATCTAATTTTAAATGAGAATAAAATGGCGCAACAAATAAATAGTTCACTTATCTACCTTCTCCTCGAATAAGCATATTTTTTCATTAAAATCTGTTCAACCACAATCCCCGTCATCGTTCCAAGTATCAGGCCGTTGTTCAGTATAGAAGCTACGACGACCGGTAGATCTTTAAAAGCAGAAGCTGGCACGAACATCGCACCCACACCGATTATCAAAGAAATCCCTGCGACAAAATGGGTACGCTCCAAGTGCTGCTCTTTCTGATATTCCCCGAGAGCAAGTCCCACCATCTTGATGAAGATCACCGTGGTGACGGCATAACCGACTGGTGCCGGTAAACTGGCAAATACATTCATCACATTAGGGATGAGGCTGAAGATGATGATGATGCCGCTTCCTGCTATGAAAGGAAAGACATTATACATACGGGTCGCTGCAACAAACCCAGCGGAGCCTGAAATCGGAACCGAACCGATGGCCGAGAAAATCCCACCTAGCATCTGATTGATCCCGGATGCAAACCCACTCTCTGTATACCGTTCATTCACAGGCTTTCCTTGAGATTTCATCACTTCCTCCATCACTCTGATGGAAGCAATCATATTCGTCGTTAACAAAAAGGTGATGAATATGGATGTGACGATGACACCAACATCGAATCTCGGTGCACCAAATGCGAAGATCTCAGGCAATGCAAACCAAGAGCTGGATACAGTAACACTTCCGCTGAGTCCCATTATGATAAAGATCAACCAGCCGGTAATTAACGCAAGTATGATGGAATATTGCTGAACCCACTTTACTCGATGACCAGAGAAATATAGCGCGACCAAGATCGTCAAAAAACTTCCCAAAAGGACCATTGGTTGGATTGCAGCCTCTTCACCATTGATTCCAAACATCCCTTTCACGAAGGAACCACTTAACTGCAAAATCAGTAGCATTAGGTAAATGAACGTGATGGTAGGGGTGAAGAGGGAGGTCAGTCTTTTTAACAGACCAGTCGAAGCCAAAATAAAAAAGATGATGCCGCTTATGATCATACCGCCCTGCAACACCGTCAATACATCATGATGACTGCTGTAAAGAGTCCCTGTAAAACCCGCATAAATGGCAAAAACACCCCACCATAACCCGGCAGGACCTTCATTGATCGGCAACTTATGACCAATCAAAGCTTGTATAAGGCTAGCGGCACCTAAGACAAAGATCGTTCGTTGGATGAACCCTGCCGTTTCTGCTGGATCCAACTGAAACAAATCAGCAATTGCAATGGGAGCAGCGATTGAACCTGCGATCATGAAAGCCACCCATTGGAGCGCCGACAGTATAAGATGCATATACATTTCACCTTCATTTCCTTTATGTAGAATGATTTCATTTTACCATAATTCGGTTGATTATCGTGCGGTTATACAAGATGTTATCTAGTTTTATGAACAGGTACTAAAAAATTCGGGATTTTCTCCCGTTTTCTTGTAAAACATGTTAAAATAAAGAACGCACTACATAATTAAAGGAGCAGTGATTATGATTTATGCCCTTATTCTTGTTATAGCTTATCTGCTTGGCTCCATTCCATCTGGGTTGATCATCGGGAAGAAATTCTATGGGATTGATATCCGTGAACACGGAAGCGGAAATCTTGGAGGTACGAATACCTTTCGGACACTTGGTGTGAAAGCCGGGATGATCGTCACGATCATGGATATTTTGAAGGGGACTGCAGCTACGATCCTTCCGTTGATCCTGAATGTTGAACCAAGGATGTTCATGCTAGTAGCCGGCATATTCGCGGTTATTGGGCACATGTATCCTTTGTTCGCCAATTTCAGGGGCGGTAAGGCAGTAGCAACGTCAGGTGGGGTTCTTCTGGGATATGATCCTCTACTATTCTTCATCTTGCTAGCGGTTTTCTTCCTGGGATTATACGTTTCCAAATACGTTTCTCTTTCTTCCATGATTGCAGCGATCATTGCATTTACGTATACATTGTTCACAGGGGATATCCCTCTGATGGTTGTTGTAGGTGTTCTCGCGTTCTTTGTCATCTTCAGGCATCGTGCAAACATCGTACGCATCAAGAACAAGTCTGAACCAAAAATTAAATGGCTTTAGAAAAGGAAGCGGTTTAAAACTAGTCATTTCAAGTTGGGAACAACGGGGAAATGAACAGTTTTAGACCGCTTTTTCTTTATGGATCTTTGGTTCTAAATTGACAATCTAAAACGGTTGTCCCTCTTACTCCTTGGTCATAATGAAGAGAATATTTCTCAAAATGCATCTCCCTCTATGCTGTATTTTCCTGTAAAATAGTATGGGGGATGAAGAAATGAGAACGAAGGAGTTTAAAGATGAAAAAAAAGACTTACATACAAAGCCTGCTGATCATCATTCCATTATTAGTGGGAATGGGATACTTGGTGACAACTCAGTATAGGGATTGGAGTACAAACAACCAACAAGGGAAAGAAACGTTTACACTACACACGGCAAGAGAAGTCCATGCCGAAGGAAAATCAATGACATCTACGGCCAACATTGCGGCCATAGGTGACATTCTTATTCATAACACGGTTTACAATGATGCTAAGACCGGTCAGACCTATGATTTTTCACCGATGTTTGCACCTGTTAAAGAGATGTTGTCAGAGCCCGATTTCTTGATTGCCAATCAAGAATCCACTCCGGGCGGAACCGAAATCGGATTATCAAGTTATCCCCTCTTCAATAGTCCAAAGGAAATTGTTAAAGAACTTCAGGATGCCGGTGTCGATGCCGTCACAACGGCAAATAACCATTCGTTGGATCAAGGCGTGGAGGGTTTGATGAGTGCCATTGATTATTATGAGAAAATCGCAATGCCTTATGTGGGGGCGTTCAAGAGTCCTGAAGACCAAGAAAAAATCCGTACGTTTAATGTTAACGGAATTAAATTCGCTCTTCTTTCTTATACGTATGGAACGAATGGCATTCCAGTACCTGAAGGGAAAGAGTACCTTGTCAACCTTCTTGATGAGAAGAAGATGATTGCGGAAATCAAAAAAGCAAGGCAAATGGATATCGATATGGTGATCATGAGCCTTCATTGGGGAAATGAGTATCAGCGGTTTCCGACAGAAGAACAGCAAAGGCTTGCAAAAGTACTGACGGAGAGCGGAGCTGATATTATTTTCGGACACCACCCACATGTTCTCCAACCGCTTCAAACGTATAAAACAAGCGATGGGCGCGAGGCAGTGGTTGTTTATTCTTTAGGCAACTTTTTATCAGGACAAAAAGACGATTATAAAGACATCGGCGGTATGGCAGAAATACAGGTCCTGCTAGATCGCAGTCCCGCCGGCTCTGTGATCACATATCCATCGATCACGTTCCACCCTACCTATGTGGGGGAAAGAAATTATAAGAATTATCGTATTTATCCCCTTGATTTCGCTCAGAAAAATGGGATGATTACCTACACCGAGGATGAAATGGTCTCCCACATGATGAATGGGGTATCACAATAATAAAAAAGCTGATGCCAAGGCATCAGCTTTTTGTTGTTTAATGCGAACCAAAGAGGATATGGTTAAAAAAGATCCCGCCAAGAGCAAGTACGGCAAGAATCAGGTTTGCCATTAAGAAGGTACGTCTTTTGCTTCTGAAATAGAGTGTGACCATCCCATAGTAAATCAACGCTGCGACAATGATGAAGGTACCTGCCTCCATTTTGTAACTCGCCTTATGCAGCTGAAGGAAAGTCAGAATCCCCATTGCAGCAAATATAAACGCACCAATGTAATACATAAGGGCCTGTGTTCTCATAATTGACAACTCCTGTGCTAAAAATTAGATGTATATGGTTCAGTATGTATATAATATAGGAACTGCATCCCGATTGTCCAAAAAACGGGTATCAGATTGAGTGATAGAAAGGAGTCTTACAATGAACATTCATATTTCTGAAGACGCCATCGAATGGTTCAAGAACGAAATGCTGGCAGATGAGGGGGAATTCATCCGTTTTTATGTCCGTTATGGAGGCTCGAGCCCTTTACATGACAGTTTCTCACTGGGTGTCAGTAAAGAAGAACCGATTGAAGCAGGAAGTATGATCAATATCGATAACCGAACTTTTTTTATTGAAGAAAGGGATCTTTGGTATTTCGATGGTCATGATCTTCATGTAGGTTATAATAAGGAACTGGAAGAACCCCTTTACGAATACAAAAAATGATCATTTCTGAAACCGGTCTTTCCAACCGGTTTCTGCCTTCTTTACTTTTTCAAGAACCGCCGTATTTGATCATCCTGGCCTTCTTCTTTTAGTATGCGTAGCTGAGTATCGCCCAATAAATCGAAATGAGGAAAGCCGTCTTTCCTTTTGTGGATCCACTTTTCCTCTAAGCCGTATTTTTTCCCCCACCTGCTTAGCTTTTCAATATCAGAACAGCCTGCCTTTGTGACAGTCTTGAATTGAGGAAATCGTTCATCCACCCAGTAGTGCGTGATAAATGCGACTTCACCTTTACCCACCCGTTCTTTCCAATCATTCAATTCTTTTCGATTCACCCCGAAAGCCATCATCTTTCCCCTTTTCTAGTATGTATCCTTGTCACATTCAACCTTTTTTGGCATTCTCATACGCTTCATGCCATTCAGGGAACATTCTTCGTATCGAAATAGGGCGGAAACTGTCTTTCTTTACACATACGTGCTTGGACTGTCCTGTTATCGCTAATTGATTTTCACCGTTATAGATTTCATACCCATATGTAATCCTGATTCCATCATAGTCCTCCACCCACGTTTTCACCAATGCCTTTTCACCATAACGGACAGGGGTCTTATAGCTGATGTTCAGATCAACAACAGGAGATAGTATGCCGTCTTTCTCCACTTCTGCATAATTGAATCCCAAATCCTCGATCAGCTGAGTTCTCCCAAGCTCCATCCATATAAGGTAATTAGCGTGATACACAACACCCATCTGATCTGTTTCAGCATATCTTACTTGAACCGTATTTTCCGATATATGCATTTCATTCACCCCACAATTTTTTGATGCATCCACATAATCGTATCACAGAAATTGTGTTTAGAATATTGATACGCTTCCGTCACTTTTTGTATAAAATATCCCGGTTATATAATATAACCGGGACGGATTCTGCCTATTGTTTGGATGTACCGGCCTCATCTTTGATTTCGCTTCGGAATGCATCAAGACTTTCACGACGGCGTTCGTTTTTCGCTTTAATGGACTGTAGCTGCTCTTCACTATCAGTAAAAGCCATGGATTCTTCTGCCTTTTCCATGTTCTCGATGGTATGCTGAACCATTCCTTGAAGCTTCTCTACGTTATCACTGCGATCATCCGGGTTAGGTTTACTGTTCCATGCCATTAGATATTCCTCCTAGAAAAGATAAATTAAAGACTGACCTAGAGTGGTCAAGCCCCTCATATTTTTAGAAAGACGCGTAGCAGTTATTCACCTTTTGTCTGGATTACCTGGGCATGCTTGCCTGATGTATCCTGCATTTGCTTCCCGTTATTCCCACCTGCTTCTCTGGACTTGGTTCCAATATGGTTAGGACTGAAATGTTTACTGTCTCGCTTTGGATTACTCATTGCACTTCCCCCCTTACTAATATCATTTCCATTTCGGCAAGGAAATGTTGGCGTAATTATTGGCAGGATAAATGATCAGTAAGACACTTGGTTCTTACGCAAAAAAAATAAAGCCTCGTAAATATTTACTCGGCTTTATCAAGTGGACGCTTGATCTCGTAACGTGCATCGATTCTTTCCTCAATGGCATTCATTGCATCCTCATCAAGGAGAAGTTGCTTTTTATTCTCTTTTACCAAATCTGCGAACGATTTTTTTCTTGGCCTGCGCATAAATCATAACCCTCACTCTCATATTGACTTGTGTAAATAGTATATCCAAATTTCTGATATTTTAAACAAGTCAGTATGAAGGTACGTCCCTCACTTCACTAAAGCGTTGAAGGATTCGATGCTGGTGAGGGCACCGATTTGTTTGTGTGTGATGATGCCTTGTTCATTGATGACATAGGTGGTAGGCACGGTTAGGATGTCGTAAGCTTTGTTGATTTTATCGTCTTCATCAAGAAGGATCGGGAAGGTTAACCCCATGGCTTGTTGATACTCTTTGACATTGTATTGAGGATCAATATTAATGGCGAGGACCTCCACCTCTTCACGATTCGAGTTATAGAACTCCTCCATGATTGGCATTTCCTCTTTGCACGGAGGACACCATGTAGCCCAGAAATTCACTACCACTTTCTTCCCTTTGAATTGCGATAAGGTCACATCTTTCCCTGTTAGATCCGAAAGTTTGAAGTCGATGGCCTTATCTCCTACGTTGGGCCCTGGAAAATGCTCTGAAGGTGTAGTGCTTTCTACTACTTCGCCTTCTTCGATATCAAGCAGCTGATCGTAGGATGGATCGGCAGAAGCTTCTTTCAACTCATCTAAGGGAAACTCACTTGGACTGGATTTATTATCAACATAGAATGTAAAAACTAATAATGCCACAAGCATAATGCCAAAAAAAGATTTCAATGGTATGTCTCTCCCTTTTATACTATCGCTTGGTACATCTTATGCCAGCCTGTCCGAATTTAGTCACTTAATAATGGAATGTGATGTTCTAAAAACAAGAAAAAGCCCTGAGAAAAATCTCAGGGCTTTTTACTTTATTGAAGCTTATGCTTGGAATTTACCGCGAAGTACCATTTGAAGGATACCACCGTGACGGTAGTAGTCTACTTCTACTTCAGAATCAAAACGTGCAAGAACATCAAATTCTGTCTTTGTTCCATCTTCAGCCACTGCAGTGACAGTCAGGATATCACGAGGTTTCACGTCATCCGTGATGTTGACAGAAATTGTTTCCCTACCAGTCAATCCTAGTGTTTCGGCACTTTCACCTTGTTTGAATTGAAGTGGAAGGACACCCATCATCACAAGGTTCGAGCGGTGAATACGCTCGTAACTTTCAGCGATGACAGTCTTGATGCCTAGAAGGTTTGTACCTTTTGCTGCCCAGTCACGAGAAGATCCCATACCGTAGTCTTTTCCTGCCAGTACAACCAAGCCAGTGCCATCTTCTTGATACTTCATGCATGCATCATAGATAGGCATCACTTCATCTTCAGGCCAGTAAGTCGTAAATCCGCCTTCCGTACCTGGAGCGATTTGATTTCGGATACGGATGTTCGCGAACGTTCCGCGCATCATTACTTCGTGGTTACCACGACGGGAACCATAAGAGTTGAAGTCGCGAGGCTCTACGCCATTCGCGCGCAGGTATTTACCAGCTGGCGTATCTTTACCGATCGCACCTGCAGGGGAAATGTGGTCAGTTGTCACTGAGTCACCGAATTTACCTACAACACGAAGTCCGTTTAATCCCTTAATATCTTCAGGAGTTGGTGCAAGTCCTGTGAAGAATGATGGATTTTGGATATATGTTGAAGTCTCATCAAAGCTATACAACGGTTCGTTGCTCGTTTTGATTTCGTTCCAGCGATCGTTTTCCGTGAACACATGCTCATATTCTCTGCGGAATAGTTCAGGTGTTACAGTTGCTTTTACAACATCCTTCACTTCATCCTGAGATGGCCAGATATCCTTGAAGAACACATCATTGCCGTCTTTGTCTTTACCGATCGGATCGTTCTGAAGATCGATATCGACTGTACCTGCAAGTGCATATGCAACGACAAGTGGCGGTGAAGCAAGGTAGTTTGCTTTCACTAGCGGATGGATACGTCCTTCGAAGTTACGGTTACCTGAAAGTACAGATGTCAAAAGAAGATCTGCATCAGAAACGGCCTTTTCGATTTCAGGGCGTAATGGACCTGAGTTACCGATACAAGTTGTACAGCCATACCCGACAAGGTTGAATCCGATTTGTTCCATATAAGATAACAATCCGGAATCCCTCAAGTATCCAGTAACAACTTTAGATCCAGGAGCGAGTGATGTTTTAACAAAGTCAGGAACATTCATACCAAGTTCCACGGCCTTTTTAGCAACAAGCCCTGCTCCAAGCATGACATACGGATTTGACGTATTCGTACAAGAAGTAATGGCAGCAATACCGATTGCTCCAGTAGGCATCGTTACTTCTTCACCGTCTTCTGTTGTATACTTAGCTGTTTTATTGATTTCAGATGCATCAAGACCAAAGCCTTGTACGCCTTCTTTTGCAGTGATCGACTTATGGAAAGTATCTTTCATTTCTGAAAGTGGAATTAAATCCTGTGGACGTTTTGGTCCGGAAAGGTTTGCTTCCACAGCAGAAAGGTCGATTTCCACTACGTCAGTGTATGTTGGTTCTTCTTTTTCAGGTGTGAAGAACATTTCATTTTTCTTCAGATATTCTTCTACCATCTTGATATGAGTATCATCGCGGCCTGTTAAACGCAGATAGTCAAGTGATTCTGCGTCAACCGGGAAGAATCCACAAGTTGCACCATATTCAGGAGCCATGTTTGCAATTGTTGCACGGTCAGCAAGTGGCAGTGTGGCAACCCCTGGTCCGAAGTATTCAACAAATTTACCTACAACACCTTTTTGGCGAAGTACTTGCGTAACCTTAAGTGCCAAGTCTGTAGCCGTTGCTCCGTTTGGAAGCTCGCCAGTGAATTTAACACCGATTACTTCAGGAATCGGGAAGTAAGAAGGTTGACCAAGCATGCCTGCTTCTGCTTCGATTCCACCTACACCCCAGCCTAGTACACCGATCCCGTTAATCATCGTTGTATGGGAGTCAGTACCAACAAGTGTATCAGGGAACGCTTCAAAGTCGCCTTCTGTTGTTTCAACGGCATGAACTACGTTTGCAAGATACTCTAAGTTTACTTGGTGGACGATACCAGTAGCCGGTGGAACGGCACGGTAGTTTTCAAATGCTTTTTGAGCCCAGCTCAAGAATTGGTAACGCTCGGCATTACGTTCGAATTCAAGATCCATGTTTGCCTTCAATGCGTCTGCTGTACCATATTTATCAACTTGTACAGAGTGGTCGATTACAAGATCAACCGGAATTTCAGGGTTGATTTTTTGAGGATCTCCACCGATATCCGCCATTGCTTTACGCAAAGAAGCCAAGTCAACGACAGCAGGTACTCCTGTGAAGTCTTGGAGGATGACACGTGAAGGTTTGAATGGAACCTCCGCGTCCTTGCTTGCCGCTCCCCAGTTTGCTAAGTTTTCAACATGATCTTTATTGATCACACGTCCGTCAAATTGGCGCAGTACAGATTCAAGTAATACCTTAACACTGTAAGGTAAACGGTTGATGTTTGAAACGCCTGCTTCTTCAAGTGCTTTTAAACGATAATAATGATAACGTTTTCCTTCAAGTTCGAAAGAAGATCGTGCATTAAATACATCGTTCTTTGCCATTTCAATTCCCCCTCTAACTACAAATACACATTAAGTCGAAAAGTCTTCGTCATAAACTAACGAACTTTTCTCACATTAACAATCTTAATACAAGCGATTACATAAGTAAATAACAATAAAGTTATTGTTTTTGATAAGTTTTACTTATCTGAATAACTAAACACCTTTCATTTTTTAGCAAAATATTGGCATGACAGCATTTCCATCCATGTCAGATGATGTCGGCATTCAAAAAATATTATTCCGAAAAAATAATTACCCCTGTTAGGGTTTTCCTCTAATAGTGGTCGTTGTGAGGTGGCATCCTACTCTTATGGAGGTGTTTCATTTGGCTAAACGTAAAGCGAACCATGTCATCAACGGGATGAACGCAGCAAAAGCACAAGGCAAGGGTGCAGGATACAATGAGGAGTTCTCCAATGAGCCTTTGACTGAAGCTCAGAGGCAAAATAATAAAAAGCGAAAAACCAATCAATAGTCGTGTCACTTACGTAAGGAAGGTCCTTAGGTCTATTTTAGGGCCCCCTTCTCACATACCCTATTCTGGACAAAGCAAACAAAAAAACTCTGCAAATTCACTTGCAGAGTTTTTTCCATTACATATCGTGGTTGCTGTTATGCTTCTGACGCGAATGATTTTGGTTTTTGACTTTATGTGAGCCGCTTAACGGTTCAGGCTGCCCCGATTGTTTAGGTGCATTTTTTCTCATGTCTTTGCTATCGTTTTTGTTCATCATCCATCCCTCCTCATAGTTAGAATGGATTCTGTCAGACAAGTTTATGCATGTGTATAAGATTGTGATGGGACGCCTATAATATAAAGGCTATTTTACATTTCAAGGAGGAAAAGATCTTGCCTTATCATAAAAATAAACAACAAGCATTCCAAGCAGCTCAGCAAGGATACACTGATGTCCAAAACTCGATAAATGAATTAGTGCTCGATGGAGGAAGCTACGGTTCACAGCTATCCCATCTGAAAAATGAAGTGAATGAAGCTTATCAGCAAATTGAAAATGCACTCGAGGTAGCTTCTGAGACGCAAAAAGAGCAGCTGCAAAAGTTCAAATCGGACCTTCAATCGATTGTCACCGAAGTCAATGGAAATAACCTTTAATGAAAGGGGCACATACAGCGTGCCCTTTTTTTATTGGCCCGTTCAAAACATTCAGTGAAGACGTCCACGAGCTGTATAGAGTTTTTCGGAGTGGTTTTATCCATGCACTCCGCTCACCAACTGAGCAGGTAACAAGATAATGTACCTTAACAAAGCCTTTCCGTTTCCCCTGTCATCATCTTTGATGCTTCGATTCAAGATCGATTTCACATAATACTTTAAGCAGTTCTTCTTGTTCTTCGTTTGTAACCGCCCTTAAATCAAGGATGAGGCGATTCTCATGGATCCTAGACATGACGGCAGGCTCATGGAGCCGTAACTTCTCGTGCAATTCATGTTCCGTCAAGTGAGGGTGTTTAATCGTCACCATGAAGGTAGGCAATTCAACATCTGGCATCGTTCCTCCCCCGACCTGACTTACGCCTTCCGACAATTCTAATTGATACGAGACATCCGCTTGTTTTAACTCCCCAATGAACGACTGTGATTGGCATTTGATTTCGTCTAACGTTCTTATTATTCCGTAAATGGAAGGGATTTTCTCCACTTCTCCTTTTAGATAGTGAATCATGGTCATTTCAAGTGCGGCTAGCGTCATCTTATCCACACGCAAGACCCGGGCGAGTTGGTGCTTCTTCAATCTGTCAATCAATTCCCGCTTGCCTGCGATAATGCCTGCCTGCGGTCCACCCAATAATTTGTCGCCGCTGAACGATACAAGGTCTGCTCCTTTATCCATTACATTCTTCACAAGTGGTTCTTTCCCGATACCGTGCCGTGAAAAATCATATAAAGCACCGCTGCCTAAATCTTCATAATAAATGATCCTTTCATGATCATTGGCCAGGCGAGATAACATATCGGTTCCCACAGAAGAAGTGAACCCCTTGATGAAAAAGTTGCTTTGATGTACTTTCATGATCATTGACGTTTCTTCCGTGATGCTGTCATGGTAATCATGCAAGTGTGTTTTGTTCGTCGTACCTACTTCTACTAGCTTTGCCCCACTTTCCTCCATGATGGAAGACACCCTGAAGGAGCCGCCGATTTCTACAAGCTCGCTCCTTGAAACAATCACTTCTTTATCTTTCGCAAGTGCAGACAAGATGAGAAAGACCGCTGCTGCATTATTATTAACGACCATGGCGGCTTCCGCTCCCGTTATTTCACAGATGAATCGTTCTGCGTGTTCATGACGAGATCCCCTGCTGCCTTTCTCAAGATTATATTCAAGATTTGTATAAGAACCTGCTGCCATCACCACATGTTGCAGTACTTCATGGCCCATCCGTGCCCTTCCAAGATTCGTATGTAGAATGGTTCCACTCGCATTGATGATCCGCTGTAAGGAAAGTGAATATTTCCTTTGATGAATCAGACTTGCCTGTTTGTAAATTGACTCCAGGAATCCCGCTTCATCAGGGAACGGCCCCTCCCAAGTTCCGTTCAGGACCCCATCCCGTATGTGTGCCACACTCTCTTTCAAGATCTCAGACCCTTTCTCAAATGAGACGGAATGTGCTTTTAGGAAAAGGGCGAATTCATCCGATTGCTGAAGTTGATGAATGGGTGGGAGTTGTCTTAAGCGTTCACTCATTCCTGTGATGCCTCCTTGTTCACTTTTTCACTCATTATAACACCCTCACCTTTTAAAGTAGAACGAATAGAATGTGTGTAAAAGAGAAAGTTAGGGGTCAGATGTTAATGGGCAAGAGCAAGGACAAGGAAGAATGTTATTTAGAGAACTGGGAAGAGAGAATGAAGGATTGGTTACTTGATCCTGAAACCGTTCGTCTAGATGAGAAAGAATTCCGAATCGACTTCCTCGATACGACTGATGCATTCATAGTGGAAGTTGAAACTGAAAATATATGTCCGGATGAACTGATCTTGAAAAAGAGCGATCACCAGCTGGTCATTTCAATCAGATTGAAAGATGAAATAAAGGAAAGGTGCAGGTATGTGGAATTCCCATTCTGCCTTCGTCAGCGGGACCTCTCATACTCATTGGAGCATCATACAATTGAAATCACCGTTCCTAAACAGGAATGTACCGAGAAGACCTCTTTGGTCACTCGTGTACAGGGAATATGTAATGATCGTGACCATATTTCTTAGGAATAAACATAGAAACGGCCGGGTGGATCCCCGGCCGTTCATTTGCTGTTACATGTTTTCGATTTTCTGTATGATGTCTTGAACCTCGGGGAAAACACCTGTCTCAAGCTTTGAATAAATCTTTGTATGCCCGGCCGTTATTTCAAATGCTCCGCCCGAAGAGGGAATAAGGAGCATTTCTTCTATATCGTACCTGAAATGAGTAAATAGCTGTTCCGCGAAACTCGCGGCTTTAGGTGAATAGTTTCACCTAAGACAAAATTCAATCTTGATCTTCAAATTTTCCATCTTACTGCCTCCTTGTATGTCTATTCTGCTTACCATTTTAATGGAGCTCAATGGTCGACGCAAATCCTTTATGAAAGGTTTTAGGTTTTGCCCCTTCTCTTATCTTTCCTGTACAATGTAGTTATTCATACATAGAGGGGTGATACCAATGAGTAAAGAGGAGATCATCCGTTTGACGGAAATGTCTTCAAAAGCCGGCTGAGGATGCAAATTAAGTCCAAGCGACTTGACGCAAGTTTTGCGTCAACTGCCTCCACAACCCGAAACGAAGGAATTATTAGTAGGAAATGAGCATTCAGATGATGCGGGTATTTATCAGATAAGTGATGAAATTGCGCTCGTACAAACAGTCGATTATTTTACCCCGATCGTTGACGAGCCCTACTTATTCGGTCAAATTGCTGCAGCAAATGCTTTGAGTGATGTATACGCCATGGGCGGTACACCAAAGACCGTCTTGAATATTGTCGGGTTCCCTATCAAGAAACTTGGAGGTGAAATCCTGACCGAGATTCTTGCAGGCGCTCAGAGCAAGGTGATCGAAGCTGGCGCTGTGACGGCTGGGGGACACTCAATCGATGATCCCGAGCCGAAATTCGGATTAAGTGTAACTGGTGTCGTTGATCCCAAGAAATATTGGACCAATAAAGGATGTAAAGCCGGAGACGTCCTAGTACTGACGAAACCTATCGGTACAGGAATCTTGACAACCGGTATCAAGAGACTTGCCGTGACGGACAAACAGAAAGAAGAAGTCATCGCATCCATGAGTATGTTGAACAAACAAGCAGCAGAAACCCTTCAACCTTTCAATCCGAGTGCTGTAACGGATGTCACTGGCTTCGGTTTGTTGGGACATGCTTATGAAATGGCAAAGAGCAGCGATGTGACTCTGCACCTTTCATATCAATCGATTCCCTTATTAAGTGGAACGGAGGAACTTGCCGATGCAGGTGTCATTCCTGGTGGATCAAAGGCTAATCACCTGTGGCTACAGGAAGCCGTCCATTATGATCCTGCCCTCTCGAAGGTGGAGCAACTGATCCTTTGTGATGCCATTACTTCAGGAGGCCTTTTGGTGAGCCTGCCCAAAGACCAGGCGGAAGAATATCTGGAGGCCATGCACGGTCTTTCTCTCGGTGCCTGGATGGTTGGGGAAGTTACCGATTTTGCTGGGTACTCGATATCCGTCAAAGCTTAGTATTCAATGCACCCTAAAGAAAGAGCCCCTTCTTTACGATGAGAGAAGGGGTTCATTTATCATCTTTTTAAAGTGCTGATGCACAACCCTTGAAAAGACCCTGATCTGATATGGATATCTCTTTCTGCCTGGGGTTTTGAAGCAATTGAACCAAAGGACTTTTTTATCCATGCTGATAAAGGGTACCTTGTTTGCGGATGGCTCCGAGGTCCCAACCGTCCCCTGATCACATAATATCTTTATGGTTATCTTACTTTTCATCTCATTCAATACCTTTACAATTTCAGGAGGTATGTCACTGAAATGAGTCGCATTAACAATGATTTCTTCTTTACAGGCACGCAAGTCCCTTATGATTCTCTTCTGATCATCAATGGGATACCACTTAAACTTTTTCGACTGAATCAGTTCGGACTCATTGATTTCATTACCCTTAGCAACAGAACCATCCTTCTGAAGATAGTCAATCAATTGATGGATGGTTTTTGATGGGTGTGTCTTCCTCTTCATGAAGCCGTCATCACCAATCAAGATGAATTTTCCCCTCGCCCTTGTAACTGCCACATTGATCAGCCGCTCACTTCCTTTGCGCGTCATCAATGCACCCGGTTTTCCATGTGCCTCCCCATCAACAAGGTCAAAAAGGATGATATCGTTCTCGGACCCTTGGAAACTATGGACGGTCGCAGCGTAAATACTCGGTTGCTCCGATTGATACAATGGTTCGACTAAGTCTTGAAGTAGGATGTTGTACCAGATTGCCTGTGAGCGGTAAGGTGTGGCGATCCCAATCGAACGGACACCATCATGGAGTGCTTTCATCGCCATCATAAGGGTGATAAAGCTTGAAAGTATATTCCAACGTGAGCCTCTTTCGGTTTCTACCCACTCAGTGCCTTCTTGTAGAGATAATAAGATACTCCCTTTACCGGGATATGGCTGTTTCGAGAGGATATGTGCCCTGCCTTCTGCAACATCGGGGTGGTCACCCACTTTTGAATGGTAGATATACCGATTGGTAAAAGCCGAGATACTTGGATGCATACGCCTTTGCTCAGGAAGAAGCAACAGCTGTGGATGATCCATCCCTTTTTCCACTGAATCAGCGACTTTCGCCACATGGAAAATATCCTCTTTCAACCATTTCGACACCAAAGGGTGGTAGCTTCCAGCAATGGGGGGCAGCTGTTTGAAATCCCCACAAATGACGGTCTTTTCAGCTAAAGATGCCGCAAATGCCACTTGTGGAACATAGGCCATACTGGCTTCATCCACAATCACCACATCAAATTGTTCATTGTAGATGAGGGGGTCGATTGCCGCTTTGGATAAAGTCGTCCCTATGACCCTTGCATCGTTGACCAGTCCCCCTTCCTGACTCTTGAACCTCTCTTTGAGTTTTTGATAGTGCAGTTCCAGCTGCGACAATCGTTCGGAGTCATAATGGGAGAAAGACTTCGATAGCTTCTTTTTCAGTTTCCTCCGATACTCCTCTACCTTATCCTTTTCCTGTGCAAGATGAGGCTCCTTCTCTTCGAGGAGCTTCATCACGTTCAAGTCATTCATACGATCCCCGTATGTTTTTCTACTGCTTCCATATCGTAACACGTCCCCTTTAGACCAGCGGTTGTGGTCGGATAAGAACAGAAACATTTCTTGTATCAATACATCCACCGCTGCGTTACTATGGGATAAAAGGAGCACTCTCTTTCCGCTGTTATAATGATACGCGGCCACACGAGCAAGAGTGAACGTCTTCCCTGTCCCCGGTGGGCCCCATAGATAGGTCACAGGGTTGTACTTACTTCTTATATAAGCTTCATGCAGCGTACTCTTGAAAGATGTCATCTGATGGAGTGTCTTCTTCATGGGAAAAACAAGGTTTTTAATCCTGCTTGTTTTTTCATGCCTTTCCTTCACTTCATCAAGTCTTAAACTCAGCTTCTCTAGAAGTTCCCAAGGTTCATAGATCAATTGCCCCCCTGTAACGGGATCGCCGATGAACTGATCCAGTTCAACAATACATTCCCTTTCTTCTGAGCTTATCACTGTACCGGATAAGATTCTTTTTCCCGCTTTAAAGATGACCGAACATCCTTCAGGGAACATGGCAGCAAAAGATAGCGTAAACCAATAAATAAAAACGGAATCATCTTTCCTTAAACATCTTCCTTCTTCTATGAAGACACCCGTTGTTTCTCTTTTTTTCATATGGGCAATTTCTAAATCAAGAGCGTTCTGCCATTCTTCCACTAATGAAGTCATTTTCATGTTGAACACCTGCTTATCGTATAATCAAGCAAATGTTAATCATAACAGGATATGAATTTGCTGTGAAGGAAAATCACCGCTCAGCACTCAGGACGTGAACTTCATTGATAAATATGTAAAAAAAGAACGAAGCCTCCTTCGTTCTTTTCATTTCATTATAATTCAGTTGTCATGTCACTTAATTTATCAGCTGAGAGGGCTAACTGGGTGACAGCCTGAGAAATTTCTTCCACTGCAAAGGAAATTTCTTTCATTTCTCCCTCTACTTTACTACTTTTAAGCTGGCTTCGTTCAATCTGTTCAACGATTTCTTCAAAGAACACGTGTGCCTCGTTCGTCGAGTCCATTCCGTCCTTGGCCAGGTCTTCAACACTTGTAATATAAGAAGAGATTCTATCCACCAGTTCCTTTGTTCCTGAAATCAAACCTGATACGTTCGTCACTGAATTCTTCGTTTGATCGGATAGTTTGCGGACTTCTTCCGCTACAACCGCAAACCCTTTACCATGCTCGCCTGCTCTCGCAGCTTCTATACTGGCGTTCAACGACAAAAGATTTGTTTGTTCAGCGATTGTCTGAACGATGTTTACAATATCAAATATTTGTTTGGAGATTTGTTGTAACTGGTGGATCTCCTTCAACATCTCCCTCAAGTCGGAGAGGATTTTACTCATATGTTCCTTTTGCAACCCCATCTTATGTTTTCCTTCTTTTGAGTAATCACCCACTCTTTCTATGGCAGCCGTCCCCTCAGTGCTTAAAGAACTTACTTTATCCATCCGTGTTGTGATGGTCTCTAAAGAAGCCATGGACTCCTCAGATACAGCGGCAAGCCCATTAGATGCATCCTGGACTTTCTCCGCCACCTTTTCTTTCAGGAGAGCTGTTTCCCTCCGTATTTGATCATTTTGATGTTCATATGCGTCAGGAACAAGTTGTTGTTCCAAGTTAAGTATTTTTGTAACAGCTTGGATAAGTTTATGATAGTCTTCCACCTGTGGAAAGGATCGCAATAATAATTGAAACAAAGTGATTTGCATATTTTGGAACGATGCGATATACCATTTCGTTGGTAAACCGATGTGGATGTGCATCCGCGCGATCTTCTTTCTTTTTTCTATAAATTCCTGATCGATCACGCCGCTCATCATTTCAGTAATATGGATGGCCAGTGTGCCTTTTAGGCGCTCGATGGAACTGTATTGATTCACAATTCCTGAAAGTATGCTGTTCTTCTCGATCGGATTATAAAAGCCATCGACAATCTCCTTGATGTTCTCCTCAATCGTCGCTTTTGCTGCCAAAAGGACTGCGAGATCACATTCTGTTAACTGGATCATCTCTAATTGTTCCGCCACTTCCCGTGAGACAGAGATTCTTACCTCATGAAGAAAGTCCTCTTCATTGAGCCGTATTTGCCGAGCATTCTTCTTTTTAAGTAACACGCTAAACCCCTCTTTTTGTTTGGTATGTAATATAATCCAGACTTCTCTTTCAATATAACAAAAAAAACCCACGAAAGTAGGGTTTTTTCGAAATATTTATTCATCTCCATTAGTTCTTTTATACTATTCTTTCCCTTTTTGCTCGTTTAACTGTTCCACATATTTATCGGCAAAATACATGACATCCTCTACATAATCATGGCTGTGGTTATAAGCGAATACTGCTTGTTCAATATGACCATCCGCTGCCCCGTTACGCGCAAGATAGTTAGCGGCACTGAATATGGCATCTTCAATCTGAAAGGGATCTGCAAGCCCATCCCCGTTCCCATCGACACCATATCCTCCATACTTCTTGATGACTTCAGGATCTGTCTTCTGACTTTCAGGTATTTCTCCTTTTCCTAAATCGCCACATGTAGGATGTGCCCACCCAACAAATGTACATGGCATGAATTGCATAGGGCCCTCTGCACCGACTGGAGAGATGAGAGTACGCATCGTAGAAAATTTCGTCTCAACACGATGATGGGCAGCTAGTAAATTCCATGGCACGCCGTATTCTTTTTCCGCTGCTTTATAGATCGGGATATATTCAGAAGGGATCTCTTCTTTACCTGATAACGAAATTTGATTAAATCGTGGGGAATCATTCACCATATAGTAAATCGTAAAGATTACCAACGGGATCAAAAGAATCTTAAATGGAGAAACACGGTGCTTTCTGTATGCTTTCTTGGTTGACTTTTTTATTTTACTCTTAGCCATACAGCCTCACCTTCCCCTTTTGTTCATTCCTTTCGTATTTTAATATGTATAGGAGCGAATTACAATCTTCAAGGTTATCGTACTGTATATTGTTATGTATTAATACAATCGACGCCGCCACAAAGGGATTGAAAAAAAATGACCCGATTGAGTCCTTTGTTTGGACTCCTCGGATCATCCATTTTTATTTATTAATAAACAAACGCTGCTCCAACGATAATTAACAAAATGAATAGAACTACGATTAACGCGAAGCCTCCTGCGTAACCTCCGCCGCCGCAGTATCCATATCCAGGGTATCCGTATCCATACATAATCAGTCACCTCCAGTTATCTAACTACGATATTAATGTATGTATAGGACAGCTTGTAGGTTAATCAATTTCCACAACCAACTTTTGAATAAGGGAGAACAGTCCTTTTATAAAGGGTAAAAGCAGCGGTTAAAAAAATGAAAAATGGTGAAATGGTCTAAGTGGCGTCTAGTTGTCCATGCAGAGGACAGAGGTAATTTCAATGCATGAAAAAAGCGCCCAGTCATGTGGGCGCTTTTGTTAAACCTTATATTTTCTCATGAGTGTCTGAGGGTTTTCTTGGTTTAGGCTTAATATATAAACCAAGTTCCTTCTTCTCATGATTAAGTGATTTATACAGTGATACCATCATGAGTGCCATGATAATGGAGAATGGTAACGCAGCGACAATCAATGCATTCTGCAATGCTTGTAATCCACCGCTGTACAATAGGATCAATGCGACCGTTGATTGTGCAATCCCCCAAGTCAACTTCACATAGTTAGGAGGAGTAAGTGAACCATAAGTCGTTTGCATCCCAAGCACAAATGTAGCAGAATCGGCAGAAGTGATAAAGAACGTACCAATCAGTGTGATCGCTACTACTGACAGGATTGTAGACCATTCGAAACTGTCAAACATGGCAAACAACACTTCTTCTGTCGCAAATTGAGTTAAATCCATACCAGCCTTTTGCATCTCGATTGCTGAAGTACCGAATGCAGCAAACCAAAGAAAGCTGACAAGTGCAGGCAGAAGCAGTACCCCGATAAGGAATTCCCTGATCGTTCTGCCTCGTGATACGCGGGCAATAAAGATACCGACGAAAGGAGACCATGAAATCCACCAAGCCCAGTAGAAGATGGTCCAACCATTGATCCAAGAGCGATGCTCCTCATTCAACGGTGCAATCCTGAAACTCATTGCCGCGATATTCTGGATATACGCACCGATTGTGTCTGTGAACATATTCAGAATCAATAATGTCGGCCCAATGAAAAAGACAAGGACGAACAACCCGATGGCCAAGACCATATTTGTATTGGATAAGTATTTGATTCCCTTACTCAGTCCAGACCATGCCGAAATCATGAACAGCACGGTCACAATTGCGATGATGATGAATTGGACAGTGAAATTATTAGGTATTCCCAGGAGATAAGAAAGACCTCCATTGATTTGTGCAGCACCGAATCCAAGCGTGGTTGCTACACCGACCACCGTAGCAAAGACGGCAAGGACATCAATGACGGTGCCTAGAATACCATCAACCTTGTTCCCAAATACCGGCCTTAATGTTGCAGAAATCAATCCCGGCTCATCTTTGCGGAATTTGTAATAAGCAAGGGCAAGAGCGACAATCGCATAGATTCCCCAGGCATGGATGCCCCAGTGGAAGAATGTATAACGCATTGCCTCTTTCGTAGCTTGATTCGTCCCACCTTCTGCAAGTGGAGGGGTCATGAAATGGGAAAGCGGCTCAGCGGCTCCCCAGAAAACAAGTCCGATCCCCATGCCGGCACTGAATAACATGGCAAACCATGTCCCCTTTGTATATTCAGGCTCCTCGTTCGGCTTACCCAGCCTAATGGTACCCATAGGACTGAATATCAGGAATATACAGAAAATCACGATCACGGTTACTAGGATGAGATAATACCAACCAAACGTTGACGTGATAAACGTCTGCATATTTGCTGTGACGGTTTCAAAGGATTTTGGAGCAATGACTCCGTATGCAACAGCCGCCGCTACAATGACAACTGTGATCCAGAAAACATTTGATATGCGTTTCATAAAATATCCCCTTTCTTAAATTGTTTTTGTTTCAATGTTTGCGGATAGTGAAGTAATAATTAGGTCCATATTCTTTTTCCCTGTCTCCCGCTCTTCAAACCAACATTTGTTACCCTACCAAAATTAATGTTCAAAAATCAAGCAAAAACTATATATTTCCCCTATTGTTTGCCACTAGAGCGTTTTCATTCCATTTATTTTCAATTAAAATAAAGAAAATAGAACAAAAATATTATCTGAAGGAAAAACCACTAAGGAGCATCAAATGATCATCATACCTTTCAAAACATTAGAAGAAGAAAAAAGACGGGATTTTTTCCTGAAACATTGGGGCGGTACAGAGATGATCATCTCGACAGGTCATTATGATTGCTTGTCGCTTGATGGATTTGTCTGTATGGAAGGTCATCTCATAAAGGGAGTGCTGACATTCATCGAAAAAGGACGAAAAGTGGAAGTCGTTTCACTTGATGCCGTGGAAAAAGGAAAAGGAATCGGAACACTGCTCATCAAGGAACTAGAGAAGGCTGTTATGGGAGAGGAAGTTTCATCGATTGAATTAATCACCACGAATGACAACATGGATGCACTGGCTTTCTATCAGAAGAAAGGATTCAGGATTGTAAAAATCATCCCGGATGCTGTTGCAGGGGCCAGAAAACAAAAACCTTCGATCCCCCATTATGCCAGCAATGGAATTCCGATAATGGATGAGATTCTGCTCCGTAAGGATATATGTGGCTGATGTCTAACCGAATGTTAAACAAAAAAAGTTCACCCGCAGTCGGGTGAACTTTTTACTTATTCCTCTATTATTTTCACTTTTACGTCTCTGACACCATATTCGAGAGCATCCTGTTCATGTTCCATATAGATGTCTATGCGGTTCCCTTTAATTGCACCGCCTGTATCTTCGGCACGGGCATATCCGTACCCCTCAATATAAACTTTTGATCCTAGTGGAATGACATCGGGATCCACAGCAATGACCCTCGCATCAGGATTGGAAAGTAAGTCCACCCCTGTCTTCGTGATACCGATACAGCCTTCACAATGTGCGGTATAGGCCGTAGCCGTCACGTTGACTTCCTTCGTGACCTTGCTATCATTTTCTTCTGATGTGGCTGTCTTCACACCTTGATCTTGAGATTCTTCACCGTTTACGGTAACTCCGTTTTCAAGTAGTTCTTGTCGGGTAACTGCTTCTTCAATGGATATATGATAACGATTGGCGATTTCCCATAAGATATCGCCTTTCTTGATATTATGATAATCATTTAGTGCTTTTTCAGTGTTATCGTCAGTATCTGCCTCGACAGATAGTACCCCGATTGAGAGAATGAAGGTGAAGGAAATAATGGAAAATAATACTTTTTTCATATTGTAAAAATCCTCCTTCTGTGGTCATGAATTAAAACCAACAGAAGAAATGGTAACATAGACACGCCTCAATTCGATATCAATCTGTTTATAAACCTATAACAATTAGATGACATCACTGTAATATGGTGAAATAGTGGAACTATTTCGATCAATCACACCTATTTAAGTGCCAATATCCTTATTTAATTAAAAAATGACATAAATGGGACTGAAAGAATAACCGTTAGGAGTTTCACACCATTTGATTCAAAACCATTTCGCATAACTTGTATTTATTTTTTGTATAGCCCTCTTAAGCATAGCAACCCGAATCCATGCAAGAGATCGCTTTTTTATAAACAACACGATTTACAGACACACCCAAACAAAAATAACCCATCAGGAAACGATTCCTGATGGGCTGATCTATCGTAATTATTTTGTTTCGATAATTTTCACGTTAACTGTCTTTCTTCCCCAATCCGTTGCTTGGTCTTTAGATGGGATAAATACGTCGATGCGATTCCCTTGGATCGCACTTCCTGTATCCTCTGCGGTAGCATAACCGTATCCTTCAACATACACTTTAGAGCCTAATGGAATGACATCCGGGTCTACTGCAATCACTTTTGCATCAGGGTTCTCTTTTAAATTGACACCTGTAGCCGTAACTCCTGAACAGCCGTCACATTCTGCTGTATAGGCCGTTGCTTCCACGGTCAGTTCTTTTGATACTGCCTCTTCCTGCTGAGGTGCAGCGTCTGCAGTCTTTGCTTCAGTTGCTTCAGCTTCTGGAGCTACTTCTGGTGCCTCTTCTGGAGCTGTAGTTGTCTCAGCCTCTCCCTGATCAGAAGTATTTACAGGAGCTGAAGTCCCTTTATCGTCTAAATTAATTAATAATTCCTGTCCAGGGATGATCAAATCGGATTCAAGCGCATTCCAACCTTGAAGGCTGTCCACTGAAATACCATAGTGTGATGAGATTCCCCATAGAGTATCACCTTTTTTTACCGTATAATATTCTTTAGAGGATACTTTGAGCTCTTGGTCTGGGAAAATGAGATCCGAGCCTAAGTTGTTCCATTTTTTAAGCTGATCAACAGATGTTCCATATTCCTTCGCCAATCCCCATAGCGTATCTCCCTTTTTGACTTCGATATCTTGTGCTGAAGCGCTAGCACCACCAGATACTGCCAGAGTAGTGAAAGCAGCAACAGAGATAATCGATTTTTTTAGTTTCATAGAAAAATTCCTCCTTATGTAGCTAGCGGTATTTATTTTTGCTAACAGGGAAAATACTAACATAGTAAAATCTCAATACAATAACAAGAAAATGATAATCATGCGTCAGAACTATTTCATGGCTGTAATATATAGCGTTTTCCTGTATAATCTATCATTTTGAGGAATAATAAACCAATTAACTAGTTATAGATGGCAAGTATGTATATATTTAGAACTTGTTGCAATTTCACTTAACAATCCACACTTACGGATTTATACTAATAACACGTGTCAATCATTGAAGGAGGTCAAGTTGATGGAGAATCAAGAGGAGAATATTGTACTTTATAAAGACGAGCCGGATGAACACTCTGGCCGATGCGAATGTGGTAATAATGTATTCAAGTCAAGGGTGCTCGACGGCAAATTCTATAGAAAGTGCCAGGAATGTGGAAAAACAAAAATTGTTTAAAAGCCCTTTTTAGCTACCAGTCCAAAAGACAAAAAATTAAAGGTGCTGACCTTGAATCCTATCGGGTCAGCACCTTTTTTATCATCGAGTCAGGATAATCGGTTCATCCTTTGTGATGATGATGGTATGTTCAATTTGTGCAACGAGACTTTTATCTGGCGTGATATACGTCCAGCCATCCCCTTTTTCGATTACATTTTGTGCCCTTCGTGATACGAACGGTTCAAATGCAATGACCATCCCATCCTTTAGTAGACCGTTATCCCAAGGATCGAAATAATTCAGGATATGATCTGGTTTTTCGTGCAATGATTTACCAACTCCGTGTCCGGTAAGGTTTTTAATGACGGTATAGCCATTCTTTTTCGCCTCATTATGCACAGCCTTCCCGATTCCGTTCAGTTTTGATCCGGCTTTCGCTTTACGAAGACCTGCTTCAAACGATTTTAATGCAGCTTCACACAAATCCTCAAGTTCCGGATCTCCGTTTCCTACTACGAAAGAAATTCCTGTATCGGCGTAATATCCGTTCTTAGATCCGGAAACGTCAATGTTCACTAGATCTCCGTCTTGAATGGCCCTATCCCCAGGAATGCCATGAGCCACTTCTTCATTCACGCTGATGCATGTGTAGCCCGGAAAGTCATATTCAGCTTTTGGCCCGGAAACCGCACCGTGTTCCTCGAACATTTTACCGGCGATTTCATCAAGCTCCCTTGTTGTGATGCCAGGCTTCGTTTGAGATTTGAGTTCATCTCTGATCAACGCGACAATTCGCCCGATTTCTTTTAATGCATGTAATTCTTCATCTGTTTTTACAATCATACTATCTTCCTTCTCTTTAAATTTTCATCTTCTCTTACTATACCTAAACGATTCATGTTTTTAAAGGAAAAGCTCTGCTGAACACTATTGATGAACACTTACAGGAAAGACGCACAGGATTGTCATGTCATTGAAGCCTTAACTTTCGAAGTTGCTCATCAACGGTATAGCCTAATGATTGCTTTCATCAGGAGTGAGCTGCTCGATCTTCTTATTCAGATAATAGAGGTCCCATTCCTGCATTTCTTCTTTATTCATGCCATGAACCAGATAGTTATGAAAATCGAAGATGATATGTTTTCTACTTGTATCGACTTCATTATATATCATGATCAATGCATCCATTATGGATAGTATGACGGAGATATCCCCCTTCCCATAATGGACCAATTGATAAAACGTTTTATATAGGATCTTATTGAAAGAAAAGAGATGAAAGAACACCCTGTTTTCACCTGCTTCATCTTTCATTCTGACAACTCCGTCCCTCAATTCATTCATTTCACTCAAGATGACACCAATATATTTAATGGCGTCCCTTGCAGTATTAGGATCATTGATGCCTGGTGAAATGGCCCGCAATGCAATTTCAACAATTTTCTGTAGAGAATAAGCTAAATCGTATTCACCCATTCTTTCCCTTCCGATAAAGATGTATGTGATGAAATCCGTCTGTATTCCTTTTGAACCGTAAATGTTGAAGATGACTTCCCCCTCCTTCACAAAGTCACCGACTTCCTTTCTGAAGTCAATCAGCACTTGTTCTTCGGATGCTGCCTTGATCATATCCGAGAAATCGACATATTGAATGAATCCTGATTTGGGAGCCCTTGCCTCATACATGGTCGTATATTGCTCTTCCGGGATCTCCTTATAGGTTTCTACAGAGTGTTCGGCTTGCAGTTTTTTATAGAATTTCAAGACTTTCAGCGCTTCCTCCTCCAGTCTTTCGACGAGCCTGCTAATTTGAATGGAGGTGGCGATGTGATGGATGAAATAGGCGAAGAATGAAAGGCACACTATGGCATAAAGAACCCCAACGAATGCCGATGACACCAGGTGTTCCTCAAGTGTTTGCCTCATGAATAACAAAGAAATGATGGAGTAAATGAAACCGCCAAGGAAGATTCCCAATCCCCTCAATGTCGTTTTATCCTTCACAAAGTTCTGAAGTGTCCGAGGTGAAAACTGGGAAGAATAAGTTGTTAAAACAACCATGATGGTGGAAAAAGTAAAGGTAGTCATCGTCAATAAGGAAGACGCAATGGCACTCAGCACGGTTTGGGCAAGGTCGATGCTTGTGAGCATTGCTTGTGGCAGAAAGGGTTCGATCTTATGAATCCAATACGTATCGAGCGTTATTGTCAAGATGGCCAAACCTAGTGATGCCAGACTATAAGCAGCAGGAACTAACCATAGCCCTTTCTTGATCTTCATAAATAATTTCTTCACATTATATCACCCCTTCAGTTGCAGAAGAAAAAGGGGAAGGACGTCCTTCCCTTCTAAATTATCTTCCCCTTCCGGGGTTTAAATCAAACAAAGAGAAAAAGGATCGGTATGACAATCGACGTGATGACGGCTGTCAGCGCCATGGCAGCACCACTGACCGCTGCCTCCCGTTCTCCTTCCTTATATGCCTGGGCAGTCCCGATTCCGTGCGAGATGACACCAAAAGGCAGACCCCTGGCAATCGGGTGCCTGATATTCAGCATGTTTAAAAGGAATGGCAGGAACATCGCTCCTGATATTCCTGTGATGATCACTATGGCAGGAATCAGTTCAATCTTGGCACCAATCAACCTTCCGATGTCCAATGCCACAGGGGTGGTAATGGTCTTTACGAGCAAGGAACGATTGATGTCTTGGGGTATATTCATGAAGACACCAAGAAAATAAGAGGTGACCATCGATACGGCACTTCCGATCAGGATACCCGATATGATCGGCTTCCAGTTCCGTACAAGTATGCCCCTGAACTGATATAGAGGGTATGCAAGAGCCACCGTTGCTGGCCCCAGCATATATGTGATGATTTCAGTTCCTTCTGCATAAGTTTCGTATGGAATATCCGTAATCCACAATGTGAAGATGAGTGCGGAAGAACTTAAGAAAATCGGGATTGTCAAAGGTGAAGGCCATAACCGATGAATCTTAATGGAAAGCAAGAACGTAAAAAACGTAAAGGCTATGGAAATAACCATATACACCAGATTAATCATATGACCCTCCCTCCTTCACCTTCATATATGCCCGCACCCATAATGAAGTCGCTGCGAAACCCGCTAATACGCTGACGCATAAGATCAAGATGAGTTTCCATCCATATTGAAGTAGAAACGGTCCCAGCACGACCGCACTAACAGACAAAGGTAAAAAATAAAATGAAAAATATTTCAAAAAGAAATTTGCTCCTTCTAACAATAGACGTTCCTTCATAATACCTGAAATCAATAATGAAAATAAAATAAGCATCCCGATGATACTCCCTGGTATCGGCAAATGAAAGAATTTCTCTATCCATCTTCCTGCTTCGAATAATAAGCAAAGAATCAAGATTTGAATGATGACTTTCGGCATGAGTTGCCTCCTTCGATTTGTTCTTTGATGATTTTAACATAAGAAAACAATTATTGAAGGGAAAGGGCATTTGTTTAGGGATAACTTGTTTTATCGTGGAGCAAAAAAGCCATGGAGGGAAACTCCATGGCTTTTAAATGGCAATCACTAATGTGAGGTTGCAATCTTATTTACTCTGTCATATTCTCTTTTAAAGTACCTTGACGAAAGCTTCAGCCGTTGATTGGCTTGATTGAGGATTCTGGCCGGTTACAAACTTTCCATCCGTCATCACATGATCGCTCCAAGCGTCTGATTTTTCGAATTGCGCACCCTGTTCCCTAAGTTTTGATTCCAAAAGGAACGGCATAAGGGAATCTAGGCCTGTTTGCTGTTCTTCTTCATTAGTGAAACCTGTAAGGTTCTTTCCACTTACAAGCCAATCTCCATTTGATAGCTTTGTTCCCACAAATCCTGCAGGGCCATGGCAAACCGCTCCGATCGCTTTATTGTTTTCTGCGAAATGAACAAGCGCTTGTTGAAGTTCGGGACTGTCCGGCAGGTCAAACATCGTTCCATGTCCCCCTGGAAGGAATATGCCATCATATTCCTGAACGTTTAATTGAGAAAGGACCAGCGTCTGGTCAAGCTCTTTCGTTACACCTTTCCACTTCTCGACATTCTCATCATCAAGGCTGTTCGGATCAAGTGGGATCCTGCCACCTTTAAGACTTGCAACATCAACTTCAAACCCTTGTTTTCTAAATTCTTCAAATGGTTCGGCAAACTCGGATAACCATAATCCGGTTTCATGTTCTTCGTCGATTTTACTCTCATTTGTAAGGACCATTAATACTTTTTTCACTGTACACCCTCCTGTTTCAATGTTATCTACTGAGTACATATTTGTTTTATCCATTCTTGAAGATTTTAAACACGATACAGAAAAATACCCCCTTAAAAGAGTCGCGAAGCAAACCTCCCCGCCTAGAGCAGGTTTAAAATCAACAATTTCTCTGATGGTCTGCAAGTGCTCTGCAACAAGGATGTACTAAGAAATACGGAGTCTAATCGTAGTTTCGGGAGTAATTCACCCTTTAAAATAAATAATTGTGCCGTTATCGAGATAATTCTACCCTTCGTCCAGATTTTTCACCCCTTCATTATAATAATTCTGCCGTTAAAGTCGGTTTTCGTTAACATAGGGCAATTAGTAATGCAAAATCCATCATACTCTAATTCCCCTCGTGCTGGATCACTCTATATACAAGCTTTCAAGTCAGGGCTGGAGCGAGTCGTAAACCATAAAAATATAGTAAAAATGCAGGTTTTCTTGACTTTGATTTTTCAAACATCACGCGGAAAGCATGTGCCTGTTGCGCAAATCATCAACTACCTATTTCTTCAAAAACAACAACGTTTACGAAAAAAGACAATAAAAAATGACGACTCTCCCGCTAGAGAATCGTCACTATTATGATAGGCAGGTAAGAAATCTTCTATCCCTGCCCATCTTTTATTTCAACCAATCAATGTCAGACTTTAGTTCACATCAAATAAAAACTGAATTTTCTTTTGCTGGGCATCCCACCCAAGATAAGCGGAGAATTGCTTGTCTCCCTTTTTAAATCCATCAATCCGATCCGATTTACCATCTTTCAGCACTTTTTTGACAATCGTTCCAGTGATCTTCTTTGAGAGGATGCTTTTGGATATTGTGAAGCTGCATTTATTTTTTTGATAATTGTTACATCCATAGAACTTCCCTTTATCCACTACCTTTCCCCCACACTTCAAACAAGGACCAAGTGGGGTTTTCCCACTTCTTTTTCCATTCTTTCCGGGTGCCCTCTGGATGGATTCGGTATCAAGGCCATCGAAATTCCAATTTCCCGCTTCATCCTTTGCGTTTTGAATGAGGACATGGCTTAGCTTTTTCACTTGTTCTAAAAATTCCGGTGCTGAAGCATTGCCTTTACCGATTTGCTGAAGGCGTTGCTCCCACTTTGCTGTCATTTCAGCTGAAGCTAAAACATTTTTCCCCATGGCCCGTATCAGGACTTTGGCTTTATCAGTAGGAAAGACGATATTCTTACGAATCTCGATATACTGCCTGTCCTTTAGCATCGTGATGATCCCTGCCCGAGTGGCTTCTGTACCGAGTCCCTCCGTTTGTTTGAGGACTTTTTCAAGTTCGTCATTATCGATGAATTTCCCTGCTGTTTTCATTAGAGTGATCAGTTGACCCTCTGTATATCGTTTAGGTGGCTGTGTTTTTCCTTCCTTTGTTGTTACCTTTTTGACCAGTCCTTGATCTTGTTCGACGACAGGAGGGAGGAGCGGTTCGTCTTCTTTCTCATTTTCTACAATGATTTTCCTCCAGCCTTCCTTCAACACTTGTTTCCCCTTTGACAAAAACTCTGCACGCTGATCGACAAGGGTTGTGATGGTTGTGTAATTGATGATCGCTTTATCATGATGGGCAGCGATGAATCGTTTGATGATGACATCATATATTTTTTTCTCTTCCATTGACAAAGTGTCCGGGTCAGTTACCTGCTCAGTTGGAATGATGGCATAGTGATCGGATACTTTCGCATCGTTTACGAAACGTTTATTATTCATCAGGCTTTCATTCGGTACTGGTATCCACTGTTTATAAGGGTTGAATTGCTTCAATTTCTCAAGGATGTCGGGAAACGTTTCTGCTTCACCTTTCGTTACATACTGAGAGTCCGATCGGGGGTACGAAACGATCCCTTTTTGATATAGTTTCTGGACGATATCCAACGTTTTTTTAGGCGAATATTTAAACATCTTGTTGATGGTCGCCTGCAGGGAAGAAAGATTGAACAACAACGGTGGCGAGAACTCTTTCCTGTCCGTTTTCACTTCTTTGACCTCAACAGGTTTATTTTCGCAGAAGGCGGCAATCTTTCGTGCAAGCTTTTCTGAATCGATGCGTGATTCGTCATTTTTATGCCAGGTTCCTTCGTAGGTATGACCACTGACCTCGAAATCAGCTTTCACTTCCCAGAAGGGTTCACTTTTAAAATTTTCGATCTCTTCATCGCGCTTTACAATCAAAGCGAGTGTAGGGGTCTGTACGCGTCCGGCTGAAAATACATCAGACATCCCTCTTTGTTTAAGGAGGATGCTATATGCCCTTGAGGCATTCATCCCAACAAGCCAATCGGCACATGCACGGGAATAGGCTTCGTAGTATAAGTCCCTTAGTTCTCTTTCTTCTTTTAATTGATTAAAGCCGTTGACGATGGCCTTTTCCGTGAGGGATGAAATCCACAAACGCTTCATTGGCTTTTGTACGCGGGCCATGGAAATGATGTTTCGGATGATCAGTTCCCCTTCCCTCCCGGCATCGCCTGCATGGATGATTTCAGTCACTTCCTGTTTATGGAGGAGTCCCTTTATCACCGTAAATTGTTTGGCTTTGGATCTTGAGAGTTCATATTGAAACCTGGCTGGAATGATGGGAAGGTCATCCATCGACCACTTCTTCCATTTGCTATCATACTTCTCGGGGGCCTGTAGTCCAAAGAGGTGCCCGACTGCCCATGTAATATAAGCGCCCTTCGGAAAGACCTCATTCGGGCCAATTTCAATGTAACCTTGTTTCTTCCGATGAGGAAACGGCTTTGCTAAAGTTGCCCCTTGATCGGGTTTCTCGGCAATCACAACTTTCATCATATGTCTCCTATCCTTTTTTAATATTCTATTATTATATCATGATTCAGCGAACCTTTGTTCTGCGAAAGTGTGGAGTGGGTCTATTAATTATCCATAGAAGATAGAGTTGATGTGTGGAATCGCGAAGAAGAGCGAATGTGCGTCCTGTCTCTGATTTAAGGCTAATGTGGCTAATAAAACATAAAAAGAGGCTGGGACATAAGATGATTCGTATCGTCCCGGCCTCTTCCAGCTCTAGAGTTACTCGATAATCTGAAGCTCTTTTGGAAACTTAGTCAATGTTTCATAGCCCTCTTCCGTGATGAGGACGTCATCTTCAATCCTGACACCGCCGATTTCCGGAACATAGATTCCAGGTTCGATGGTGTACGTCATCCCTTTTTTCAGGATGCCTTCATTCAGATGGCTCATGGAAGGGAACTCATGTACATTGATTCCCAGTCCGTGCCCGATCCTGTGCGGGAAGTAATTTCCGTAGCCTGCCTCTGTGATGATATCTCTCGCGATTTGATCTAGATCTCCTATACGGTTTCCTGGTTTGCTCGCTTCCAGGGATGCTAGTTCAGCCTTCAGTACAGTATCATAAATTTCCCTTTGCTTGTCTGACACAGATTTGAAAGCAACTGTACGGGTGATGTCTGACGTATACCCTTCAAGGACCACTCCCAGGTCGAATAAGACCAGATCTCCGGCTTTCAGCCTTCTAGAACCAGGATTCCCGTGCGGATCGCCAGCTTTCTCCCCGAATAGTACCATAGTGGAGAAGGACATTTCGCGGATTCCTTTTTTCTTTAATTCATATTCAACTTTCGCCAATACTTCCATTTCTGTTATGCCTTCTTTTAGGGCACCGATACCGACTTCCACACCGAAATCTGCCATTTCAGCTGCCCTGCGCATAATTTCAATTTCCTGCTCGTCTTTGACAACTCGCATATTGTTCAGTTTATCCTCTACATTGATAACATCCGCTTGTTTAAAGTTGGCTAAAAATGATTGACTGCGACCATACGTCAATACTTCAGCTTCAAAGCCGACCTTATCCCCCTTCACCCCGCGCTTTTCGATTGCTTCGTTGATGAAATCCCAAGGGTTCTCGTGATCGGAATAGCCAATCACTTCATCATTCCATCCAGCATCCTTTACTTGGCGAGCTTCCATTCCCGGTACGATCACGAAAGGATCGGCTTCAGGAAAAACGAATAGACCCATCAATCGTTCATGTGGATCCGTATGGAAATTGGTTAAATAAAATACGTTTTCAGTTGAATTAATGAAAGCAGCTTCAATCTTTTCATCTTTCAACCATTGTTTGAAGTTTTCTAATCGATGTTGCATTCTTAGTTCCTCCTTGAGTCTCACTTTATGTAATCGGTTAATATGAGCATAACTATGCTAACATATTTTTATGATTCAGTGAAATGTTCCACTTATTGATGTGAATATCCTTCTGCACTCTTCCATACAGAGTAACAAAAAAACACCCATGTGTTTATTTGACAGGGTGTACCATATCCTTCCTTCAGCCTATAAAGAGCACGGACATTCTGTGATATAATTTGAATACACAGCATAATGTAGGGTGGGAGTGGCCACTTCCTGGCTAAGGGAGGTGGTGCCTATAGTGACAACGTATGAGGCTTTGACGCTAATGATAACATTTAGCTCTTTGATCGTCTCCATCATTGCCATTGTTATTTCGAACGACAATAAGAAATAACCCCACCCTCGTTAAGCGCCTAAACTTTTGAAGGGCAGAGTTATTTCCTTTCTCTATTGGGCCACTGCTTTCCTTGCAGGTGCTGTGTGGCAAGAGACATCGGCTGCAACCGGTGTCTCTTTGTTATTAGTTATGCTCTACTTTTAAGATAGTATAGAAGACGGTGAAAATCAACTTCTATTTGTAGAGGGATTTTTCTTCTAAAACAAGAATATGTTAGTGATAATATATTTTGTTAGGAGGTTAGTTATGATGAAAAAAATGATTGTGGAGGCGTCGATTGAAGACGCAGGTGAAATCCTCCAAATTCAGAAACTGGCATATGTCAGTGAAGCAGAAATAGATGGGAATTATGAAATTGAACCTCTTCTTCAAACAATTGAAGACGTAGAAATGGCGTTTTCTGAACACGTGGTCCTTAAGCTGGTCTTGGACGGTAAAACCATTGGCTCTGTCCGTGCGAAAGAATCAGCCGGGACATGTCATATTATGAAATTAATGGTGCATCCTGACTTCCAGGGGCGTGGATTCGGAAAAGAGCTGATGAATGAAATTGAAAGAAGGTTTACCGGATTTCGATTCGAATTATTTACGGGGAGCAAGAGTGAGAGGAACATCCGTTTTTATAAAAACCTCGGATATGGTGGGTATAAAACAGAAAGGCTCCCAAGAGAAGAAACGATGTTTCTATTCATGGAAAAAACGACAAGCTTAGAGGCGTGACCTCTAAGCTATTTAGGCAATGCGTTTTTCAGTCTTTTTAGACTTTCATAGCGATGAACATGAACCTTTTTCCAACTGTTCATCTTACTTTTAATTTCCTTAATACCACTTTTTCAATCATTCTCCATGGCAGAATACTTTTCATAAAAATAGTAAAACGCACACCCTTGCCTGCAGGGATTCGAAAAGAATGTATTTTGCCGGTGGCAATTGCTCTGACGATTTGTGCAATTTCAGCAGGATTCCCCCGTTTTTCTTTTGCCATTTCTGATTCGATTTTGTTCATATAGGAGAAATAGGGTGAAGAAGTGACAAGAGAGCGAGGAGCTATTTTCTTTCCGGATGTCCAGATATTCGTTTGAAACGAACCTGGTTCAATCAAGAAGACTTCAATGCCAAATGGTTTCAACTCTAGCCTCAAGCTTTCACTATATCCTTCAAGTGCATGCTTGGATGCAACATAAGGGCTGAGCCCCGGGAATCCAAATCGTCCACTGATGCTGCCCATGTTGATGATCTTCCCTTTCCCTTCCTTTCTCATGAAAGGTAATACAGCCTGTGTGACAGCCATGACGCCAAAGACATTTGTTTCAAATTGTTCCCTATATTCTTCTATACTCACCTCTTCGACAAATCCTCCGATTGCAAATCCTGCATTATTCAGCAACAGATCGATTGACGAATAGTGGCTGATCCTTTCTTTAAACGCTTTTATAGATTCAGAACTGGACACATCCAACGGTTCAATCAAGATCTGCTTTGAAATTCGAAGCTCTTCTGCTCTCTTCAATAGTTCTCCTGCATTAGTTGGATCTCTCATCGTGGCAATCACCCGATAGCCAATTCCTGCCAATTCGAGTGATGACAGCATCCCGAATCCGCTATTTGCTCCTGTAACTAACGCGAGCTTTTTCATGATGATCCCCCCACATTAAGCCTTATTGTTATATATAAAAAAGACGGCTTCATCCCATTGAAGCCGTCAAGTCGAGGATATGGTGTCAATTTCATTATTAAGTGTACTGCTTTCCCCTCAATCCATCAAACTCATCAAAAAGCGATATAACCTCATCTGCTTATATGTGCTAAATTGTATGATGATTTCCGCACACATTCATATATTTATATAATTTTAAGCATAAAAGCTCACTTGGCAGGAACGGTCGTAATGACCTTTCCATGATCATCATTGAAAGACAATAAAGGCACCGCAAGCTGTCCATGATAGCTTTCTACATGAATGAAGTAAGGTTCATTCGGTAAACGGACTTCTTTAAACTCGAGATCACTCCGATATGTAAATGACTTTGCTGCAATTTGCTTACCATAAACAATGAATTGTTCGTTCGTAAAAAAGCTTGAGCCCACTGACGCATTCTTCGCTTCTTCATCCCTGACAAGTTCATACAAGGGAAGCACATTCTTTTTTATATAATAAGCAATTCCGACTCTCTTTTCCTGACCATTTAACGCATATAGAAGAACATATCGATTCCCAATTTTTCTTTTCATGACAACCTTTACGTCGTAAGCTCCTTCATTTTTGAATTCCTCAAAATGCGTAGCAAGATTCTCTTCGGTAGTGAGGAGAGCACGTTTATCGAACAGATCCACCACGATCGTAGAGATGATTGAACTTACGATGACCATGACTAACACTTTCGCAAATCGGCTACCTTTCTTCACTGCATCCCTCCTACCATTTAGCAAATAAAACATAATTACGTACGTAAGCTTCCATAATGGCTGCTCTTTGATTCTCAGAGAAAGTCAAATTATTGCCAATCTTATTATCCCATATGAACCATTATACCAAATATTATGAATATACCCCATAAAAAAACAGCAGGGGATCCCCCTGCTGTTTTTTCTATGCTTACTGCTGATCTGCCGGTACGACAGCATTCTTTAGTTCATTTTGAAGTTCTTTTGAATATTTTTCTTTTTGATCATCTGTCCAGTTCAATAATTTCGACATGATTTCGATCGCTGGAACATGCCATTTCTCAACCCAAGCACGGTCAAAGAACATCGCACCCGTCCTACGGATGAAAAAGTCGACGGGAGTTGCAGCCATTTCTTCCTGGATGGCATAAATGAGCTGGGCATATAAGGTTGCTGGAATGGACTTCTCTTCAGATGTACCACTATAGGCATGGGCAAGCTTGAACAACTGATCGACGTTGGATCCATACATCCCAGCCAACTGACGTCCTTCTTCTTCTGTCAGCCCATATTGCAAGGCTTCTTTCGACTTCTGATCAATGAAGGAACCGAGATTTTTTGATCCTCCGACATGACCTCCAGAAATCGGCATATTTTTCGTGGAACCTGCAGGGAATTTCACTTTCGTTTCTTCCCTCAGTCGTTTGGAGACAAGGTCCACGACAGTCTCTGCCATTTTACGGTACCCTGTCAACTTTCCACCGGCGATGGTGATGAGGCCGCTGTCCCCTTCCCAAATTTCATCTTTTCGGGAGATTTCGGAAGGATCTTTCCCTTTTTCGTAAATGAGCGGGCGAATTCCAGCCCAGCTTGACTCTACATCATCCTTTGTCACCTTGACTTCAGGGAACATATAATGGATGCTGTTCAGAATATAGTCCCGATCTTCTGTCGTCATGCGTGGAGTCGCCTTATTCTTATCATAAAATGTGTCAGTGGTACCGACGTATGCCTTTCCGTCCCTTGGAATCGCGAATACCATCCTGCCATCAGGTGTATCGAAGTAGACCGCTTGCTTCAACGGGAACTTGCTTTGGTCAATGACGATGTGGACACCTTTGGTCAAGCGGAGCTGTTTATTATTTGTGCTGTAATCCTTACCTCTCACTTCATCGACCCAAGGCCCTGCGGCATTGACGATTTTTGTTCCGCGGATTTCAACCGTTTCCCCATCGATGAGATCTTCCGCTTCAATCCCGACCACTTTTTTGTCTTCATATAAGAATCTTTGGGATTTGGTATAGTTAATGGCCGTCGCTCCATGTGCGATTGCTTCTTTCATGACTTCAATCGTCAGGCGGGCGTCATCGGTACGGTATTCAACGTAGTATCCGCCTCCTTTGAGACCGTCTTTCTTGACTAACGGTTCCTTGGAAAGAGTCTCGGCAGTTGATAACATGGTGCGCCTTTCACCTTTTTTGACCCCTGCAAGATAATCATATACTTTCAACCCGATGGAAGTACTGAATTTCCCGAATGTGCCCCCTTTGTGAAGCGGAAGAAGCATCCACTCCGGAGTCGTTACATGGGGTCCGTTTTCATAAACGATCTCCCTTTCTTTCCCGACTTCTGCAACCATTTTCACTTCGAATTGTTTCAGGTAGCGCAATCCTCCATGAACGAGCTTCGTGGAACGACTTGATGTACCTGATGCGAAGTCCTGCATTTCAACCAGTGCAACCTTCATTCCCCGCTTTGATGCATCGAGTGCGATACCTGCACCTGTAATTCCTCCACCAATGACGATGAGATCAAATTGGCTGTTGCTTAATTGATTTTTCACTTCTTGTCTTGCTGTGCTTGAAAACGTCATAATATGATTCCTCCTGAACAAACAGTCTTGTATGAATTCTATAAGTAAGTGTATATCCAAAAAAAGAGAGACCAAAACTAACATCATGGAATATGAAGTCCATAATGCAGATTGGTCTCTCCGGGTCTCTTACCGTTTTATTAACTTGTAATCATCATAACATACATTCCAATTATTTAAAAGCCATGGCAGCGTTAACAGCTTTTTTCCAACCACCATATAATTCTTCGCGCTCTCCATCCGTCATGTTTGGATCGAATTCCTTGTCTTTGTTCCATTGGTTGGATATTTCTTCGCGATCCTTCCAATAACCGACTGCCAGACCTGCAAGGTATGCTGCACCAAGTGCCGTCGTTTCATTGATGACAGGTCGCTCCACGGGAACATTCAACAAGTCACTTTGGAACTGCATGAGGAAATCATTCTTCACAGCCCCTCCATCCACTCGGAGTTTCTTAAGTGCAATCCCTGAATCTGCCTCCATGGCAGTCAGAACATCCTTCGTCTGATAAGCAAGTGATTCCAAGGTTGCACGTACAAAATGTTCTTTGGAAGTCCCCCTGGTCAAACCGAAGACAGAACCTCTTACATCACTGTCCCAATAGGGTGTACCTAGGCCTACGAATGCCGGGACAACATATACGCCATCCGTGGAATCAACCTTTTCAGCATATAATTGACTGTCCTTGGCATCTTTCAACATTCTCAGTCCATCACGAAGCCATTGGATGGCAGACCCGGCTACAAATATACTACCTTCGAGTGCATACTCCACCTTCCCGTCAATTCCCCATGCCAGCGTCGTCAGGAGGCCATTCTCTGATTCAACGGCTTTATCACCAGTATTCATCAGCATGAAGCAGCCGGTACCGTATGTGTTCTTTCCCATACCCTTTTCAAAGCAGGCTTGTCCGAATAATGCTGCTTGCTGATCGCCTGCTGCCCCGGCAATCGGGATTTCTTGCCCAAAGAAATGATGAGGCACGGTCTTTGCATATACTTCAGATGATGGCCTGACTTCCGGTAGCATCGAAGCCGGAACCCCGAGAATATCCAGAAGCTCTTGATCCCACTTCAATTCGTGGATATTATACATCAATGTCCTTGATGCGTTGGAATAGTCAGTGACATGGGCTGTTCCACCAGACATCTTCCAGATCAGCCAAGTATCGATCGTACCGAATAAGAGCTGACCGTTCTCCGCCTTTTCACGTGCTCCTTCTACATGATCGAGGATCCATTTCACTTTAGTACCTGAGAAGTAAGCATCAATTAATAAACCTGTTTTCCCCCTGAAGGTATCATTTAAATCCTTTGCTTTCAATTCTTCACAAATTTCAGCGGTCTGCCTGGATTGCCATACGATGGCATGATAAATCGGCATGCCCGTTTCTTTATCCCATACAACCGTTGTTTCACGCTGGTTGGTAATGCCGATTCCTTCAACCTGTTCAGGCTTTACATTTGACTCGGATAAAACGGTTGCAATAACGGACAAGATGGATCCCCATATTTCATTGGCATTATGCTCCACCCAGCCCGGCTTAGGAAAATGTTGCGTGAACTCCTTCTGACTCGTATGAACGATTTCACCTTTTTTGTTAAAAAGGATGGCTCTTGAGCTTGTGGTTCCTTGGTCTAATGACAAAATATATTTTTCCATGATGATTCCTCCCGAGAATTTAGTTTTCAGTCGATAATTTTTCTACTTTTTGAGAAAGTGTCAATTTCCTGTCGCTAAAATAGGCAATTCCCAGCACCGAAAGCGTCGATATGAATACGACCCAAAAGCTTGTCGTGAATTGTCCTGTAAATACTGCTTTATAGAACACCCCTCCGAAAGATCCACCTAATACTGGACCAAGTACCGGAATCCAGGAATACCCCCAGTTTGAAGGTCCCTTTCCCGGGATCGGAAGAAGGTGGTGAGCGATCCTCGGCCCAAGATCACGGGCAGGATTGATGGCATAGCCAGTTGTCCCTCCGAGTGAGATGCCAATTGCAATGATAAGGAAACCAACAATGAAAGGATTCAATCCATCTGTAAATGTATTCGCCCCGATTGATAATAATCCTACCACCAAAACAAAAGTTCCGATGATTTCACTCAACAGATTCGAAAAAACATGCGGGATTGCGGGTCCTGTTGCGAAAACCCCTAATTTCACTGCGGGATCCTTCGTTGCATGCCAGTGAGGCAAGAAGTGAAGATAGGTAATGGCTGCACCGATGATCGCACCGATCATTTGGGCCAAGATATATTGTGGTACCTGGCTCCAAGGGAAATCCCCGTTAAATGCAAGTCCCAGTGTGACTGCAGGGTTTAGATGTGCGCCGCTGAACTGACCGACCGCGTACACACTCATCGCGACCCCAAGTCCCCAACCGAATGTGATCACAATCCACCCTGATTGGTAAGCAAAGGATTTTTTCAGGTTCACATTGGCACACACGCCTGCTCCAAAAATGATAAGTAATGCTGTACCGATCACTTCACCTAGAAAAGCTGTCATCCTTACTCCCTCATTTCGCTTTGAAATTTTCGTAAAAGAGAACGTTTTCAAGATTGGTAAATTAAAAGTGTACTAGTATTTATCCAAAAATCATAAAGAGAAAACCGATTGCAACGAAAAACCAAAAAGAGACATTACGATAAAAGCCGCCAAATGGGCATAGCTCACGTAAGTCTCTTGATCTCTTTTACTTAATGTATTAACTTGGTTCTTATCTTACGATGATTTGAAAACGGTGTCAATGGGTGTCGAAAAATTTTTATCGATTCATCATTTTTTGTCAAAATGCTTCCAGAGTGTGCGATCGGAAGTTGTAATCGCAGTAGCGCCTGCTGCAATCGCTTCCTCCACCTCTTCAACTGTCTCAATGAGTCCGCCTGCAAAAATCGGTTTACCTGTTTCCTTACCTATCTGGGTAATGATTTTAGGGACCACCCCTGGAAGTACCTCAATGAAATCAGGGTCGGTTTTTTGGATGAAATCAATGCTTCGGTTCATGGCACTCGAGTCGATGACGAACATTCTCTGCGTCGCATAAACTCCTTTCTGCCGTGCCTTTTTGATTACATTGCCCTTTGTCGATATGATGCCATAAGGCTTTATCTCCTGACATACATATTCCGCACCGAATTCATCGTTTGCCAATCCGTGGATGAGATCTATATGGAGAAACATTTTACGCTTTTGTTGTTTTGCATATTGAAACACGCTCTTCAGCATTCCGACATGCAAATCCATAAATACACCATACTCATAAGAAGTGTCGAGCATTTTATCGAATTCTTTCATGGATCTGACGGCCGGAAGTATTTTTTGCCCTTCAAAGCTCATAACCATCACCTTCTTCAATATTCATTTAACATGGACTGTTCTAATTCAGTAGTGCTTTCCATCTCTTGTTCATTTACTCATCACCTTGTACCAATCGTACCCTTACACCATGTGATTTCAGCATGTCGAGATTGCCTTCAATCACTTCATCATCCGTTATGAGAACGTCCAATACGGATAGTGATGTTGTCATGCGTGAGAAAAGACTTTCCCCTATCTTCACACTTTCCATCAGCCCTATGTTCCTCCTGGCATTCGACAGAACCGTCTTGTGGAAAAGTGCAACCTCAGGTGTAGCCGTACTTATTCCTTTTTCCGATATTCCCCCGGCTGTCAAAAAATTTACATCTACAGTGAATTGCTTTGCAAACTCGTTGGCCAAGCCGTCAGTCATATTTCCAGATTCTTTCATCAATCCCCCGATTAGATAGGTTTCAACATTGGACAAGTCTCTAAGATGATAGGCAATCTCGACAGAGTTGGTTACTACGGTGAATGGGAACGTCCTTGGTAGATGTTCCATCATAACATAATGGATGGAAGCCCCCCCGATAAAGATTGCATCACCTTTTCTTATATATTCAACTGCTGCCTTTGCAATGGCCTGTTGAGAAGCATCTCCCGTGCCGTACCTGCTTGTTCTTGGCTGAGGGCTTTTTCGTGCTTTTTGGTTGGGGATTGCACCACCATGAGTCCTTTTCAATAAACCCTCTTCTTCCATGATCGTTAAATCCCTGCGGATCGAATCGATCGAAACGTTATATTCTTCAGCAAGATCCTTCGCTAACACCCGTCCGTTGGTTTCAACTTTCTCTAAAATCTTCTCCCTTCTTTCTTCAGAGAACATCCACACACCACTTCCGTTTCGTTCTGTTTTAATTTCCGATATATTCGTATTATTGCCTTTTTAATCATGTTTTGTCAAATCTACGTAATTTCACTATCAGTGTATTACGTAGAGAAAGCACAGCCATCGATCATTTTCGAATAAAATAGCTGCCGAATGGCCTTCGGCAGCTTCAATACAAAGGTATTTATGAATGTATATTCCATTCAAACCATTTCCCGTGTCCTTCCGTCTCTCCTATCGTCCTTTTGACCTCTTCACCATTTAGATAAGAATCCAGGTGCAGCTTACGATCCCACATATTATTGTATAAATGAAATACATCCCTTTTACGTCCCAGCTCTTTGATTGTTTTCTGAAGATTTTCTTTGGCAGCCTGGGGGAGTTGATTCGCAACGTGAGTATGGAACACGCAAATCGTGTGTTCACTTGGTATTTCTTCTGCCTTTATTGGAAGTAATTCGACTCCATCACCCTCAATGAGGTCAAGAGCCATGGATTTAATGTAATTGGCTGCTGAAACGAAGAGATTTCTCCTTTCATGATGCTCTGGCCAGATCAATGCCAGAAGCCAAGGAAAGTCCTCTTCATTATTAATGTGAAGATCAAAACCAATCCTTGTTGATACCGGGGGTGGAACCGAATGGAGAGGCGGAGCGGCTCCTCCTTTAATCATAGAATCAATGATAACACCTGAAGATGAATCCCCAACCGTTGCATCGTTCTGATGATACCTATATTGATAGTGATCCCATGCAAGCTGTACCCCTGCACTTGTTCCAATCTCAATAAGTGCCAGCGGTTTTTTCACCTGCTCATACATATAACAAAATGCAGGGTATAAATAAGCGCATCTTCTCACTTCATTGGTTTGGACGAGTTTGGTCTGTAGAAGCTGAATCAATTGTTTTTCATTCTGCAAGCAAAAATCTTTGAAAGGTGGAAAGGAATCCTTGATCGGTAAAGGTTCATTGACGATGCTACTGTAATAATCACGTAATGGATGTGTTGAATCCTCCATTAAGAGGAAGTGTACGGAACCGAACAAAAGATTCGGGATAGGTTGTCCTTCCCTGCAATGGTTGCATATCCCTAGAAGCTCATCATCCTTTGCGATTTGATACGAAAGGAATTCATATAATGGACTGGAAAGGTGACATTCAAGTTCAGCAAAAGCATTGAACTTCCTTGAAAGGTTATCTAAGCTCATTGAATATGCCTCCTGACTCGCGAAACAATTCTCTTCTGGATTTCTTCCTGATCGATATACTGAAACAATCCAATGCGGTTTCCCCATGGATCGTCAAAGGTCCCCCACTTGACCGGGACTTCACTCCTGGAATGGACGGGAAAATCCTCGATCCCCAGCGAAGAGAGTAGTCGCGTTTTTTCCGCTTCGATGTCCTCCACACCAAGCCGGAGGGGACCACTCCCAGCCGCAGGTTCCCCTTCGGCTACTTGCAGCCAGCAGCAGGGTAGCAGCTCCCACTCGGCAAATCCTTCGTGTGGAACAAAATCCGGTTTTTTACATAAAAGTGTCTCATACCACCGTTGGCCTTTGTCCATATCAGGCACCCTCACCTGAATGGTCATTTCATAAATCATCCTTCCATCCCCTTTCAACTTGGGTTCCAACAATGGGAGTCGTCCTTCATTCCCCTGTCCCCCAAAGCATTTTACAGACTCATTACCTAGAGGTGCTGTTGATTAAAATGCCCAGTCGCCCTTTCTAAAGATCGGGACTGTGCTTCCATCTTGCAGGACCCCATCAATACTCATATCGGCAGAACCAATCATGAAGTCCTCGTGAACGATACTTTCATTCAATCCTAGCCCCTCTTTTTCCTCATCAGGAATGTCATGTCCATCTTTCAAGCATGTCGGATAGGCGGAACCGATCGCCAAATGATTGGAAGCATTCTCGTCAAAAAGTGTATTAAAGAATAATATGCCAGTATCAGAAATTGGGGATTTATGTGGGACAAGTGCAACTTCACCCAAGTAACATGCCCCTTCATCTGTTTCAATCAATCTCTCCAATATTTCCTGACCCTTCCCTGCAGTCAATCCTGTAATTCTCCCTTTTTCAAAAGTCAGGGTGAAATCCTCAATCACATTTCCGTTATAGGCGAGCGGCTTCGTACTCTTGACGGTCCCGTTGACTCCGGTTTTGACAGGGGCCGTGTACACTTCTTCCGTCGGCATATTGGCAATGAAGTCAACTCCATCCGGTGTTCGGCTTGCACCTGTCAACCAAAGATGATCTTCATGCAGCTCAACGGTAAGATCAGTTCCATCAGCCTTGTAGTGCAATTCTCTCAACTTCAAATTGTTGAGTTCGTTTGCTTTCTCTCTCAGACTACTGATATGGTTTCTCCATTCTGCCACGGGGTCACTGCAACCAATCCGAACCGCTGAAAAGATGCGATCCCATAAAGCTTCCACCTGTCTTTCCTTATCGAGTTGCGGAAATACCTTTGAAGCCCACTTCTCTGACGGCATCGCGATAATCGACCAGCTGATCGAATCATTGTCGATTGCTTCATAAAACCGATCCAGAGCAAAACCTTTCGCTTTCTCAAAATCCTGGATCCTTTCTGGATTGATTCCCTTTAACAAGTCGGGGTCTTGTGATTCAACTTGAAGAAAAGCCCCTTTCCTATCGACTACCCATTCAAATGCATCAGACAGCCAAATCGGGAATTCCTGAAATGTTTCATCCGGGGCAAGCTCATAATGAGCCCGAATGATTTCTTCATCCTCCCACTGCACATGCACGCTTTTCGCACCAGCAGCATATGCATGCCTGACAATTTTTCTTATCAAGTCCTCTGTCCCAAGCGGCGCAGCGACCCATAAATCCTGCCCAGCTTGTATATTCACACCAACCTTGACGGCAAGCTCGGCATATTGATCCAACTTCTTTTGAAATTCGTTCGTATGTATCTTCATGTTACGACTCCTTCTCTAGTAAACTCCCAATATATGATCTCATCTTCTCAGCCGTGACTTCAAATGGTTCTTCCGGTTCTTCCGGTTCTTCGATTTCTATATAAAATTCAGCAAAATCCTGGCCCTGAAATCTCGGTACAACATGCATATGATAATGAGTCAGGTCACTGAATATCCCTCCGTTTTGGCAAATCGTGATACCATCTGGACGATAGAGTTCATTGATTGTTTTGGATAAAAGCTGGATGGCTTTCATGACAGCCATGTTCATTTCTTCGTTAAACTCCAACCCTTCTTCCACATGTTCTTTTGGAAGGATCATGACATGTCCTGGATTGAAAGGATCATGATCCAAGATGCAACTCAAAAGGGAGTTCTCATAGACGAGATAAACCTTTTCCTCTTTATTGGCTAGTCGGCAGCCAAGGCATCGATGATTGCTCATTTTATCTCCTCCTCTGAATTTAAAGGATTTTACACGTTTCAATCGAATATATACGTATCTTGAAACGCATTTGTTTCTTCTATCATAACACTTTACGGAAAGAAGGGTAGTAAATAATGGAAATATTACGGTTAGACAGGTCGCATGCAGAGGCGTATCTTCAATTGAGACTGGAGGCACTTCAAACAAACCCGGAGGCATTCGGTTCAAGTTATGAAGAAACGATTTCCATGCAAAATCCGGTTGAACATACAGCCTCGAGACTCGATCAGCGAGAAAATTATACATACGGGGCTTTTGAAGATGAAAGGCTTGTCGGAATGCTCGTTTTGGTACCCCAAACAGTTGAAAAAATGAAACATAAGGCGTCCATTTTTGGGATGTATGTAACTCCGGATTACAGAGGAAACGGAATTGCCAGGACACTTATGGAAAAGGCGGTACAAAAAGCAAGGGAGCTGGAAGGAATAGAACAAATTAACTTGACCGTCGTGACGAGCAATGATTCCGCCAAAGGACTCTATTCCTCTTTGGGGTTTTCTTCTTTTGGTATGGAAAAAAGAGCGTTAAAATACAAGGAAACATATTTTGACGAGGAATATTTGGTCTTATTTCTATAGAAGGAAAAAGAACGAATCGTGTTCAACACGCTTCGTTCTTTTTAAATAGAAATCAGTCATTCGGATTAATGATGGCAAAGTGCTGATGATCCTCCCAGCTGCCATTAATTTTTACATTCTTGATAAAGATTCCTTCTTTATGAAATCCCGCTTTTTCCAATACCCTCATAGAGGCGATGTTGTGCAGCATAACACCGGCTTCGACCCTATGAAGCTTGAGATCATTGAAAGCATACTCTACAGCAAGCTTGACTGCCTCGGTTGCATAACCTTTCCCATTATGCTGTTTGGCTAATGAATATCCGATATAGCAACATTGAAGCGGCCCCCTGATCACATCCGAGAGCGATATATTGCCTATAAGCTCATCGGTCTCGGTATCAAAAATCCCAAAGGCATAGTATTCATCACTTGCCATCCTCGTCTTCGTCCTCGCTACTCTCTCTTCCTGGGATTCAAGTGTATAGAATTCTTCACTCATCAATGGTGAATAGTCTTTAAAGAAATCTTTATTCTCAACTTCAAATTGCAGCATGGATGGTGCATCACTTGACTCGTAATGCCTGATATAGATTTTCGTAATTGTCTTCATTTCACTCACCTTCCTGACTTACTTTCACTCGTCTGAAATATTGGATGACGGATCCTTTTCCATCTGAAACCTGAATCTCAGCGTACGCTCCATTTATGAGCGTGAGTTGAGGTGGCTGATGGCCGCAATCGATATCAAATACGACCGGGACACCAAGTTCATTTGATAACTCCTTATAAACATCCTCTGCCAAGTATCCGTTAACAGGCTCATCGGCCACACTCCTTCCGAACATGATACCGGAACAGTGCTCGAACCATCCAGACATATTCATTTGCAGTAGGGCCCTCCGCAAACCTGTAGTGTTCATGTCACAGTTTTCGAAATACCAGATGATGGAATCACCTTCCAGGAAGTTCCGTTGAAACTCACGGACGTTCCCATAGGGGGTACCGGCCAGATGGTGGATGATATCGATGCAGCCCCCAAGCAATCTTCCACATACCCTTTCATCTTTTTCCGAAACAGTCTTCCACTTTGTTGGTGCATTCAAATGGAATACACAGTCAGACGGATTCGCATGGTCCCATGCTGCCTGATATCTTTCTGATGATTCCTGAGTGATGGAACCACCCTTCCTTGTCTTCAAGACCTTCTCCCACATCGCGGTCGTCTCATCCCAACGTTCACCCCTTAAATCTACAAAGTTCGTACCATGCGCAGTAGCGATCCCCCTCCTAAGGGTAAGGGCAAATAATAGTGCACTCGTATCGGAATAACCCAGGATCCATTTCTCTTTCATTCGATCAAAATCAAGAAATGGAAGAACCTCAAGTAATAATTCACCGCCCCATGGGGGAATGATGATTTCGATCGAATCATCCTCCATCATCTCCATGAACTCTGCCGCTCTCTTTTCGGCACTGGATGATCGAACCTTCTCTTGTTTCCATGCAGTGTCACCAAATGAAACAGAGTACCCCTTATTTACGAATCGATCCTTGGATTGCTCCAATAAATGATGTAGTTCGGTAGGGACCCCGGAAGAAGGTGCTGTAACCCCTATTCCTGCCCTTTCCTTTAGCACTGGATATGTGATCATGTTAATTTCCCTCCTGATTGATTCAGCATTTTAACAGATTGCAAGAATCAACACAATCATTTTTTTACAATTAAGGTTTTTTTAGGGATTTACTATTTTTCATTTGAAATTGTTCGGGATCCAGTAAAAACTCACCATTACCAGTTTCATCTTCCTGGATTCGTTTCTTCTTATCTATTACATGACTGGATGTTTCAATCAATCCCTCTATACATTTCACGATACCATTGAGTAATACAATGGTAAGTGCAAAGCACAGCATCGGCCCCATGAAAATCCACCAGGAAAGGGTGATTTCCTGATAACTCGTCCCCATCAGACCAGACCATTCCTGAATAAAAGGGCGGGGAGGATTGCAAAATGGCTCATAACAAACATCCGTCCCTCCGAAATAGAGAGTGAAAAATCCCAAATGTGCAATCACAAGCAAGATCTGTATGACGATTTTCGGATATATGACCAATAAGCGAATCTTCAAATGAGGCATCAAATGGTTGGAAAAGATGAAAAATGAGCTCCCGCCAAGTACTCTTGCCGACGTGATGAATTCTTCCTTTAGGATCTCTTCTGTTTCATTCGAGATAAGGATCGCGGTAGTCGGTGTGACGATGACTGCCAGCACAATCATTTCGATGATGATTCTGTCCGACAGTGTTGTTGTAAAACCACTGACCGGCTCCCAAAGAACAGGGTAAAGAATGTTATAAGCAATGATGGACTGAGGTATGAAATAAAAAGAGGTGAAAAATTTGTGGGAAAGTGCTTTGACCCTCAATTTCGTGAATCCCCCGAATACCCCTATTCCAAACGAGAGGACAAAGCTCAATAGAGAAATGATGATGGCTCCCCCTAGAGTATAAACCGCGCCTTCCAGAAGCTTGTAGCCCATATGGAAGCCTTCACGGTCGGTCCCGAAAGGAATTTCAAACGATGGAGGAAACGGTGCCGCTCCACTGATCTTTCCGTTTTCCTCAAATATGATGAGGGTTTGCGGAATCTTCTTCTCAAGGCCTATATTATAAATAAAACTTGCCACTAACATTACGACGATCAAACTTGATGAGAAGACAACACCGCCCCAGTAAAATGAACGCTTGCTCACAAGCTCATCTCCTTTCCAGTCACCTTAGAGATGCCATACTGAAGTAGTTTAATAAGTAGATAAAGCGGCAGGAACAACAGGATGGATGCCACCGCAAATACGGAAGGAGTATTGTAGGTGAATAAAAAGGATGTTACACCAAATACGTTGAATAAATACTCCAATATCAGCAGATTAGAAATCATCATCCATGCGATTTGTTTTCCATGGTATGTAAGACTAATGAGGACATTCCTCACCATATGGAAGAATAATACGGTGAAGCGACCTAGCCCCTTGCTCATCGCCAGTTCAACATAGGCTTTCCCTTCCTCTTCCTTTAAGAATTGAACCATATTACTGAAAAAGAAGAAGGCAGGTAAAATGCTCAGAATGATGGCTGGGAGAATGATGACCTGATTCTCTCCGAAAGAGGCAATATCAATGAGAAGGATGCCTGTCTCTTTAAAGATCAAGACAATGACGAGTTGAACAACGATGATCACAAATAGATCAGGCAGGGAACCAAACAGGAACGAACAAATGTTCAAGATAGGTTTTAAGCGCTTATGAATGATAAAATACATGATTAATAGAATGATTGAAGCAAGAATGGCGATGGTCAAGGATAGAAAAAATATCCTGGCGCTACTCCAAAAAGCGAGCAAAAGGATCGGGAACAAGCTTCTTTCCACACCTGAAATTGGATTGACGTAAACGAGTTCACCTGGTGAAAATAAATCAAGGAAGACTTCCACAATCCCATTCAAGTACGCGGTAAACGAAAAGGTCTGATTTTCAAACAATAAAGATGTTGCACTTACAAAGATGATCCCAGCAATGATCAGTATCATTTCAACGATCATCCCCGCTAATTTATGGGGCATGACTCTTCACTCTTCTCTCTTTTCATTTGTGACTCAATGCTTAGTAATCCTCGCTCTTGATAAAACGGGGCTGTGGCGGTTTGTCACCATAGTCCAATGGTAACATTTTACATATAATTAGCAATCTTTTTTTACATTTATGTGACAAATACAATCCTCAGTGAGTTTTCATGTTTCTATGTTAAAATAACGTAGTTGTGAAAATTCACTTGGAGGTACCGGTTTGGGAAAATTCAATTTATCACAAAATGTAAAATTAATCGCGGTTTCCATCATGGCGTTCACTTCTTTTTCAGCGACCGCACATGGGGCTAAACCGACCATCAATGCAGATGCTGCCATATTAGTGAATGCAGATACAGGTAAGATCATCGACAAATTCAATGAAGATCAACCACTCGGGATTGCTTCAATGACTAAGATGATGACCGAATATCTTGTACTTGAAGCCATTCAAAAAGGGAAACTGTCTTGGGATGACACGTACAAAGTGACTGATAAGGTATATCAGCTCGCTAATGCCCCCGGATTGAGCAACGTCCCTCTCAGAGCAGGTGAAGACTACAGTATTAAGGAATTATATGAAGCAATGGTCATCAAATCCGGAAACGGAGCCGCAATCGCCCTGTCGGAAGCCGTATCTGGAAGTGAAGGGGCCTTTGTCAAGAAAATGAATGAGAAAGCAAAGGATCTCGGCATGGAACAATATCGTTTTGTCAATGCGAGCGGACTGAGTAATTACGATATGCTTGGCATGCATCCAGACGGCACAGGTGTCAACGATGAAAATATGGTGTCGGCTGAAGACATGGCCACCCTTGCCTACCGCTTGATCAAGGATTTCCCTGAAGTATTGAAGACATCGGGAACAAACTATAAATATTTTCGTAAAGGGACCGACGAAGAGTATTTGATGAAGAATACCAATGCACTGTTAGAAGGCCGCGCGTACTCTTACGAAGGAGCGGATGGCTTAAAAACCGGGACAACCCCTTTTGCCGGCTCGACTTTCACTGGGACAGCGGAACGTGACGGAGTCAGGTACATCACTGTCATCCTTGATGCGAAAGATCAATACGGCACCCCGAGTAGTGCAGAGCGTTTCATTCAATCCAGGGAGTTGCTTGAGTATGGATTCAATGAATTCAAGACTGCTCAATTTAATTTGGATGACGCTGCTGTAAAAGGACATACACTTCCTGTCAAAGACGGCGTAGAATCCAAAGTGAAGATTTCCCTGAACCATCCATTGAAGGTTCAATTGCCTAAAAAGGACATCAACCAAGCTCCTTTAGCGTTACGGCTGGATAAAGAAAAAGTTGATGCAAATGGTGAACTGATCGCTCCCGTAAAGAAAGGGGAAAAAATCGGCGAACTCGTCTTTGAATCCAATGATGGAGAAGAATACATCCTGGATGAGCTTAAACAGGAAAAGAAAGTGAGTGTATACGCTGCTGCTACAGTGGAAAAAGCAAATTGGTTTGTCAGAAGCGCTAGACATATCGGGGCTTTCCTGGACGAATTATTTTCATGACCTTTCACTTCATCCCTTTCCTTTAGGGTTATGTTTGTAGCTGTGTCAGGTAGAGGATGAGACCCATCACTGATAAAATGGTTGCTTTCTTAAAGAATTCGTGACAAGCTTGTAAAGTCAGTTTATAAAGAAGAAGGTGAGAAAATGATCGAAGTAAAGCTATCCTCGCTGAGCAGCGGAGATTTGAATAGAGGCGTGTTTGCCAAGAGGGACATCAAGAAGGGCGAACTTGTACACGAAGCTCCCGTCATCCCTTATCCGAATGAAGAACATGAGCATATCGAAAAAACGTTCCTTGCAGATTATGTATTTGAATATGGGATCAATCACACAGCCTTACTGTTGGGTTATGGAATGCTCTTTAACCATTCATACACACCCAATACCATCTATGAGATAAATTTCGACAATCATACGTTTGATTTTTATGCATATACGGACATCAAAGCAGGTGAAGAGCTCCTCATCAATTACAACGGAGAAGTCGATAATGACGACCCACTCTGGTTCAACGAAGAAAACCAATCAGATTCCTAATATTTTAACACATTAAAGCATTGAGGGACGTACCTTCCTGAGAAGGTACGTCCCTCATCTTTTATTATATGGATCTGAACTGTTTATAATGGCAGCCTGGTAGGTCCCATTTTTTAATAAGCTCGTCAATCCGAATGATTTGCCAGGGATTGAACATCGTTTGACCATGTTTGTTAAAAGCATGGAGGGAATCCAGGATGAAGCTTGAATGTATGACTCCACCCTCTTCATTGAACCATATCAACACATCCCTCCCCTTATAATCACCGGCCGTCAATTCTGTATATCCTTGGTCTCCAACAATGGACAGAAATTCCCTTTCCTGCATCCAGCAGTCAAAGTAATGCAACTCCCCTGTCATGGCTGCCGCAACTGCCCCCAGACAATTGGGTCCATTCATTGGCGAAAATCGATCGATCCGGTTTCGAAGTGATGGATAAGTCATGGTAATCCCTGACTTGAAATCATCACCATGCTTATCCCAAAATGCATTGTCGTCTATCCAAAACGCTCCATATCCCATGAGAAACCGATGCCTTACTTCTTCAGAGAATCCATTCCAGACCCCAATGTTTAGATTGCTGATTTTTACTCCATCCAGCATGACACAAGGAAGGGTTCTCTTACTGACCCCGGTCAATTCCGCCAGCTCTTCCAGTCCGAACAAGAGTCCTCTCCCCATCCTCCACTGCTCTTTAATGATTGCACTTTGGGTGGTATCTGGGAGGGTTGAGAATTGTTCCGAGCTCATGATTGTGTAATACTTCACATCACCATGAAGGGACCATGTTCCATATGATGTCCGGATATCAAGCGGGATGTCAAATCTGCCCAATGATGCGAAGTCCAGCAATTCTAGCCCCGGAACAGCTTCAGAGAAGAAAAACCACTCTTTCTCTGGTATCAATCTCTTTCCCCACTCATTTAATAGTTCCTTTTGCAATGGATAGCCTTTACTATTCAAAATCCAATTCTCCCTTCAAAAAAACAACAGGCTCTAAACAGCCTGTTGTTTCATCTTGTTAACCCTATGATTGTAAAGCATCCTCGGAGTTCATTTCCAAGACATCGACCTTGATTGTCCGGACTCTTCGGTTATCCACTTCATCAACGGTGATCTTCAGATTTTCATACTCAAAGCTTTCACCTTCAGCGGGGATATCCTCGAAACTTTCCACAACCCAGCCACCAAGCGTATGGTAAGAACTATCAGGTTCAGGGACATTTAATAATTCGGTGAAATCATCAAGCTGGAATTGAGAATCGAATTTATACATTTTGTCATTGATTTTCGTCATGGAATGAACTTTCTCATCCTGCTCATCCCATATTTCACCTACAATCTCCTCTAGAATGTCTTCCAGGGTGATGAGTCCTGTGGTTCCTCCAAATTCATCGACGACAATCGCCATATGGACTTTGTCCTTCTGTAATTTTGAAAGGAGGGATGAAATCTTGGCCGATTCAAACACGAACATCGGCTCACGGATCAGCTCACGAATATTCACTTCCCCATATTTTAACAAGTGGGTGAAAAATTCTTTCTCCGACAGGATCCCGATAATATTATCAATGTGATCTTCGTATACGGGGATACGTGAGAAACGCTCTTCAAAAAACATTTCCTTGATTTCTTCAATAGGTTGTGTCACTTCCACAGCCTTCATATCAATCCGCGGCGTGAGCACCTCGGATGCAATGATATCATCAAAATCCATTGATCGATGTATCAATTCCCTTTCTTCCTTATCAATTACTCCTTCTTCCTCACTGATGTCAAGCATCGCCTTCAATTCTTCCTCTGTAACAGATGGCATGGCATCATTCTTGGAGAATAGCTTTGAAACATAGTCCTTCAGTTTCAGGAACAAAAAGTTGACAGGTGTCAGAATTTTTATCAAAAGAAATAATACACCGGAAATGGTCAGGGCCCAGCCTTCCGCATTTTCTTTCGCTAAAGACTTCGGAAGGATCTCCCCGAATATCAGGATGACAATCGTCATTACGAATGTGCTGACCACCAACCCAGTATTCCCTCCAACAAGCTTGGAAGCTAGACTTGCAGAAATACTTGCCGCGGCGATATTGACGATATTATTTCCGATTAGGATGGTTGAAAGGGCGTTATCAAAGTTATCCGCGATAAAGACAGCCTTTTTACTTCCTTTGACCCCATCCCCTTCAAAATTCTTCAACCTGATCTTATTTACGCTCGAATAAGCAGTCTCCGCCGATGAGAAAAAGGCAGAAAGTAAAATTAACACACCTAGTAAAATCAATGAATACAGTGGTATTTCGTCCAAAAAAACGTCACTCTCCTAAAGATGTTATCTATATATACTGTTTGGGGTTCAAACAGAACAAACCACGTATTGTTGAGGATCAACGTAAGATTCCTCTTGGTAAGTATACACTTTTTCATGGAAAAATTCACAACATTTTATCAGGATGGGGGTGGACTCGTATTTCTTCAGCAAATTGTTGAATGTCCCTATGTATCACACAACTAAAAACCCGAACTCATTTGAATCAACATCCAAAGTGAAGGTTCGGGTTTTCATTTAAACGAAAACACAGTTTTCCCAGCAAGCGGTCCTTATTGTCCACCACCGAACCAGCTGCTCGCCTTAATCCGTTCTTCCTCTTGTATTTGGCGCTCATTGGCAGTCGGGTCCTGGAATGATGAGGTTCTCCTTCTTAATACGGAATTGACCACTCCGACCAGGATGGCCATGATTAAAATAAACCACAACATGTTGATCCCTCCTTTAAATCAAGCTCACTCTTATTTCATATATACGAACGAAAAGACGTAAAGTTTCAAAATTTACGAGAAATCAATGATCCCTTCCACTTTATTCTTCAGAATTTTCTTCTGTTTGTTGATCCTCCCCATTGATGGAGCGCACTTCTCCATCAACGGAAGTCTCGAAATAACCCTGTTTTTCTGCATCTTTCTTTAAATCGAAGTATTTATCCATTGCCCGCTTGGCGATGTTTTTATTCACATAAGGGTCTTTATTGTTATGCGACCAAGGTACCACCACGGAATATGCGACCTCTGGGTTATCAAATGGAGCATAGCCGATCAAGGTCGTATTATAGGTTTTGTTACGATTATAGAATGCTTCAGCCGTACCCGACTTGGCAGCCGCATTATAAGGGGCGTTCCTGAACTGTGTCGATGCAGTTCCATGGGCGCCGTGTGCCACCTGGTAAAACCCGGTTTGAACCTGCTTTATTTCCCTTTGGGAGGCATTGATCCTATTCAGAACCTTAGGCTTGTTTTCAAATAGGATGGGGCCGATTTTATTTTTTTCATGATTTGGTTCCCGGATCTCTTTCATAATGTGAGGTTCCACTCGATATCCGTCATTCGCAATGGCGGATACGTATTGTGCTAGCTGCATCGGGGTATACAGGTCATATTGTCCGATGGCTAAATCCAACAGTAAGCCAGGCTTATTGCCTGTTCCGGTTAATCCATAGGTTTCACCAGGTAGATCGATTCCGGTATTTACCCCTAACCCAAATTGACTATATCCATTTCTCATCTTGTCAAACGCTTTCGGGTGAAGATCAACATACTTCTGATTATGCGAAGTTGGTGCATTGGCGATTTTCAAAGCAGTCTTGTACATATAAACATTTGAGGAGATTTCCAACGCTTGAACATCTGTCAAATACTTATTTCCTTGTGTGGCATTAAACCAGGAACTTTTTTTATTTTCACCTATAATCATAGGAGCATCGTACATCACATCACCTACATTAATTGCGCCTGTCATGTAACCAGTCAATACCGTCGCGCCTTTTACAGCGGACCCAGCCTCATAAGCAGAAGTAAATGTACCTAGAGCATAGTCCTGCAGCTCTTTGTTCCCCTCTGCATTTTCCCCGTATTTCTTCCCGACCATCGACAGGATTTCACCTGTATAGGGATCCATCATCACGACAAATGCGCGATCTAGGTAGGGAGATTCCCAGGGTTTCGCCGCCTGCTTACTCAGCTCTTCCTCCACAATCTTCTCGACTTCCTTCTGAAGTTTCATATCGATTGTCAAGACGACATCCTTGCCGCTATGCCCTTCTTTTACAAGTTGCTCATCCAGTACACTTCCCTTTTTGGTGATGTACTCGATTTCTTCCTTCTGCCCCTTCAGCACATCCTCATATTGCGATTCCACGTAACTCGTCCCTACTCTGTCATTGAGTGCATAGCCTTTGGCAGTGTAGGAGTTTACCAGTTCACTTGGAATCCCTTCCTTCGAGGATGAGACCTTACCGAGAATCGAACGCAAGGTATCATCACCGACATACCTCCGTTCCCAGTCCGTGGTTACGTTGACACCAGGCAGCTTGTCGAGGTGCTCATTGACCCTCGCCATTTCTTCAGTCGAGACCCCTTCGTTCTTCACGATTTGCGGTGATAGGGCATAGCCTGAATTAAACTCCCTGAAAATCGCAAGGACTTCCAGTTCGTCTTCATTGAAGGAGTTTATGTCATCTTCTGTAATCCGGTCCAACTGCATTTGATATATTTTTTTATTAGCTTCGTCTCGCGTTAAGTCCTCGTTATCTTCCAATTTCTTAATCTCTTCTTTGGACACCAACTTTGCTGCCTCATCCTGACGCGTTAGAAGCCAGAAGTCCTTTCGGTCCCGGTCTGTGACTTTTTTCGTTTCCATTTTGATCAAGTCAGCCAATCCCCTGGCGACCTTCAGCATCTCATCCGGCTTGGTCGATTGAGTCCTTGTGTACGTAATGGCATTCAATGGTACATTATCAACAATCACGTTTCGATATCGATCATAGATTTTCCCCCTTGGAGGACTCCCGTTATTCGCTTTTACATTTTCAGTGCGCTGAACTTCTTTCAGATAACTGTTTCCGTTCACGATTTGAACGATTCCCAATCTGAGAATCAGCATCGTGAATAGTAGAAATACAGCAAAGAACAGAATATTCATCCTGAATGGAAGTGTATTTTTTTTCTTTTGTCTTTCCTTTTTCCCCTTCAATGTCAAAACCCCTCTTGTACGATTCATCTTTATGTCCTTGCCATCATTGTACCTAAAAAGCCACCAGGATTCTACCTTGTTTTACCATTTATGTATTTTACTAAATTTACTGTAAGGATCAGTTAATTAAGAAGGTTCCATTCGGCAACTATCCGAAAAAAATGGTGGCGCGGATCCCGTTAGCACCACGCAAAATTTGTCGACAAAGGGGGCTAGACAGTCAAGCGGGTTTCTCTTACAATAAGGTTTGAATTTATATTGATCCTGATTAATGAAACCAAAGCTCTCCAGGCAGAATTGGTAACAAGATGATTGAGAGGTTGAATTGCTTTTATGTTTAGTAAACTGATGTGCAGATTCGGTATCGGCTCTACAAAAATTGATTTGGTCTTAAGCAAAAAAGATTTTCGTCCCGGGGAAGTGATCCAAGGCGAATATGAAATCATCGGGGGAAGGATCGAGCAGAAGCTGAAACGTATCGAGACGGAACTATTACAGTATAATCACACTGAAGACCGGTCTTCCGTCCTTCATCACAATACCATTTTGAGTTCATCAACCATGAAGGCAAATGAAATGAAAAGAATCAGCTTTTCATGCAGATTGGCGGACTCCTATCCTCCAAGCAGTGAATCAATCTCTTATAAACTCGTCACCCGCCTTGTATTCGATGATGGGATCAATAGGATTGATCATGATGATTTCCGTATCATAGCTTAATAGAATACTATTGAAAAACGTTCAGCCTCGAGGTGCTCACCCCCGAAAGTTAGTTTTTTCACTCTAACTTTTTGGGGTCGGTACCCGACTGAACGTTTTTTTTGAACTCTATTCTTTACGGAAAAAGGCTTTTATCAAACCGGACAGAGCGAACATCCCTTGAGACTCGTCCAAATCCTCCATTAGTCTGATGTCAACAGCCTCAAATCTTGAGAAGATCTCCATAAGCTGCTTCTTATCATATCCCATTCCGCCTCTGAGCGAACCAGTCCTGTACACATCCCAATCAGACATGTCAGCGCCACCAAAGGACCCGCCTTTCATAAAGGCAGTGAGCGCCAAATGTCCTCCTTTCTTCAAAGCCCTGTCAACCAATCGAGTATAGCTCAATCTTCTATGGGGAGCGATATGATGAAAACACCCTGAATCGAACACGAGATCATATGCACCTTCTTCAACATGCATCTTGAATATATTGTCATGAATGAAGTTAACCGACACGCCTTTTTCCAAGGCACGTTCTTCACCCCATTGTAAAGAAGTCATGGAGATATCCACCGCATCGACTTCCCACCCGTTCTCTGCAAGGTAAATCGCGTTCCTTCCCGGCCCGCATCCGAGTTCGAGTGCTTTCCCCTTTGTAATGATCCCATCTTTATGTATCGAAACCAAAAGTTCATCAGGAATATTCTTAAAGAAAGGAATCTGTTTGTCCCGATCCCGATAGAAATCCGTCCAAAATTCTTCAGGTTCCCTTATATATGTATCAAGCATATCGAATAGTTCTTCCTCATTATGGATGGTCTCTTTCACTTGTTTTCCCCCTTTATGAATATAGGTTAATTTTACAGCAAACCACCCATCATGGTGTTACCACGTATTTACAAAAATGTTAATTTAACAGTGATTGAAACCTACTTAACTCCCTAAATTAAGCCCTAGAAAAGCATCCAATACCCCTATTTTGAAGAAGGTGAGGGCTTTAATACTAGAATATACGGCATTAATAAAGGTGCACGCTGGCCAAAATAAAGAGTTGTTGAGTGGGTGCAATTGGCCAGGTTTAGGAAATTATGTTACATTTGTTACAAACACATTACACCGAACTCCCGTTTGTTTAAAGACAAAAAAACCGCTCTCCAATTATGGTGCGGCTTGAGGCTTGATATAACAAAATATAGTGCTCATCGATCCTGAAACAATTCATTCGAAATAACCTACTGCCAGTACGCTGAAAATACATCCTAATACAACGAAAAGAGTAGTCAATATCCCCACCTCACATTCAGTTATTCTTCATCACTTCCCTAAAGAAAATCCGTGGAACAGACGGCCCCCATATGGTTGCAATACCAGATCCACCAGCTTGATGACAGGCTCCTTATCCCCTGTTCTGTAATAGCAATCAAAGCAGTTTACAAATTCATCAGCGAAGTTTTGATCGAAATCATTCAATGCACGAACAATCCACTTAGATGAACCAATCCACATTCGGTTTGTCCTCAAGACGAATTCGTGCAGTGCCGTGGCGAGTGCTCCTGCTATGAAAAGCGATTCAGCATGCAGCACGCTGCCAATAAAGTCATCGAGCAAATCGGTTAAAAAATATCGTTTCAACCCTATTGTACTTTCATTCCACTCAGGGGGACCATCAAGCAATAATCGGAGGGCATGCTCTTTTAGTAATTTACTTGAACCATCGTCCTTAATGACTTTTCCTTCAGCCACCATCCTCGGCAAGGAAGGGCGTGCTCTCTCACAATCCTTTTCAAAAAATTGATAAATCGTTTCTCGGTTGTGAACAAAGACCTCAATCGGCCAATCATGAGCGATGATGGATTCCCGGTAAGCTTGATCAACACGATCGTCTACTACAACGATATCAAGGTCTGACGTCTCCGTCGCTTCTCCTCTTACGACACTTCCTCCTAATAAGACGATTGAACTCGTCAAAAAGTTTTCATCAGTAAATAATTTTGCAGCTTCTTCAGGCAGTAATCTCTCTGTTCTCATGAAACAAGCCCCTTTCTTATGGATGTTGGATCGAGGATTTACCTATTTTCACGTAACAATACTTCCTCGAGCTCAAGAATGGTTTGAACAGTGAATGTAGGTGTCAGATCCAACGGCTCCTTATAAAATGATGGGTTCACCCACAACGTATCCATCCCAACGGCATCGGCGCCGCATATGTCAGTGTAATAATTATCCCCAACAAATAAAGTGTTCTCAGGCAAGATCCCAAGTCTTCCTGATACATGAAGGAAAGTGAAGGGGTCCGGTTTGCTACGACCGATTTCTTCTGAGATGAATAGTTGGTCGTCTTTGAAGAACTTACTCAATCCCAGTCTGGAAATTTTCTTATATGCATTATGTATGGTCCCGTTCGTAAGGATGCCCAATGTGTATTTTTCATGTAAACGGTTGAGTAATTGGATCACATGTTGATCAGGCACGATGTTCTGCAGGTAATTTTCATGATAACGTTCATTGATCACTTTCACTTCGTCGTGCGAAAGGTTCAAGGAGTATTCATCCAAAGTCAATGACAGCCTATTGATGGTGAATTCTTGAAATGTGAGCCTTTTTTCCTGAAAGTCCTTCCAAAGTGTGTGATTCACCTTTATAAACGTATGTAAAAACATTTCTTCATCTAGGTGATTGAGGCAGTCGTTACTGTTGACCATGCTAATGATCGCTTCCTTAAAGCAACGGGTATGGTCGAAAAGGGTATCATCTAGATCGAAAAGCAAGCACCGGTAGTTACCATTCCTCATTTAATCCCTCCTATTACATATTCTCAATCAAATTCCCCTCATACTTTCATACTATCCTAACCTAGTAAAAATTACTAAGTGTTATTATGAGTGGATTCGTGCTGCATGGCAACAACTACCTGTTTAAACGTTTTCTGAATTATATTTCAATAGAACTATGAAAACATTAAAATTAATCTTCATTCTGTTGTTGTCTGTCACTTTAGTCACTGGTATTGGAAAGGATTCGGAAGTATCCGCTGCAGGTACATATACGGTGAAATCCGGGGATACGATGTGGAAGATTGCGGTGAAATATCAGGTAGGTGTATCTGAGCTGATTTCCGCAAATCCACAGCTGGGTAATCCCGATCTTATCTATCCTGGTCAAAGCATTGCGATTCCAGGTGTTGATCAAACCGCTCAAAACTATACATATGAAGTGGTGAGATTAGTCAATGCGGAACGTGCCAAAGTAGGACTCTCCCCGCTGAAAGAAAACTGGGAGCTATCGAGGGTGGCAAAATATAAGTCACAGGATATGATCGATAAGAACTATTTCAGTCATACTTCCCCTACTTACGGATCACCGTTCCAAATGATGAAGGACTTCGGTATTTCTTATCAGGCTGCAGGTGAAAACATCGCAGCCGGTCAACGAACACCTTCAGAGGTTGTGGAAGCTTGGATGAACAGCGAGGGACACAGAAAGAACATCCTTTCTCCAACTTACACTGAAATTGGCGTTGGCTATGTAAAAGGCGGCTCATACGGCCATTATTGGACACAGATGTTCATTAAAAGATAAAAAGGAGGATATCAGAAAAGGTTGGATCATATTAGATGATCCAACCTTTTTTTGATATCCTGACTCACTCAGAGAATGCCCCCTACTTCCCAAAAGTTTCACTGTTGTAGAATGGCTTTCGCTCATGTTTTTTCTGATAAGTACTTTTCATAAGCTTCTCTCGCCTTGTCGGGCTTTTCGGTGATCCTCGCCACTCTCTTATAGGTTGCACTTACCAAAAATAAAATCCTGGTCAGGATTATTGCAATTAGAAAAAGGATGAGTATGATGATGAATAATAATGCTTCCATTGGTACCTCCTTAACACTTACTGCATCACTATGGTAACACATTTCTATCCTACTACCTTTTGTTTTACAGTTAAAAGCCAACAGTCTGTTTGGCTGAACGAGTTGCATCATAGTTTAGTCATCGTTACGAACTCAGAACGGAAATTATGCTGATAACAGTAAAAAGCGTGATGACCCCATTCGGGTCATCACGCCTTTTCTAGATTATATTTTCTTGATTGCATCAGTAATCCTTTCATGGCCAGAAATCAGATCAAAGCCACGGTGGTATGTGTGTGGTTCAGCTAATGATGCTATGATTGTTGAGGCAACATCTTCACGGGGTATGGATCCCCTTGATAAATTCTCGCCTGCTTCTACCTGGCCGGTTCCTGGATCGTTCAGTAACCCACCCGGCCGGATAATCGTATAGGTCAGCCCGCTTCGTTCAAGTTCCTTGTCTGCATAATGCTTTGCTGCATAATAAGGCAGTAATGATTCATTCCAATTCTGCCTGTTATGCGCTTGAAATGCGCTTACCATGATAAAACGATCGATACCAGACGATTTTGCAGCTTCCATCGTTTTGACGGCACCATCCAAATCGACCAGTAGTGTCTTATCGGACCCCGTATTACCACCGGATCCTGCAGTAAATACGACTGCGTCGACTCCTTTCAAGCCTTCACGTATGTGATCCACTGTGCCTTCCAGATCTACTAAAACCGATTCTATCCCTTCACTTTCGAACGATCTGGCTTGCTCTTCTTTTCTTACGATGGCTCTTGGGGCATGCTCTCCGCTATCCTTTAAAAGTTTGAGTAAATGAGTTCCAATTTGTCCGTTTGCTCCAACTACAGCTACTTTCACTTTGTCCATCTCCTTTGTTGTTTTTTTCTATGATGTTATGGTGACATGTATATTAGGACATGACAAATGATTTGTTCAGGAATTGCCTTATAGCTGGGCCGGTCAATACCGCCAGTTGAAAATCAACCCTTTACGATACCCAGTATGAATCCATCATATCCTTTCGATCCGACCGTCTGAACAGCGGTACTGTCAATACGCTCTTCTTTAGATAGTATGTCCGTAAATTCCCTTACTCCTCTAACATCTTCATCATGGATGGAGGTGTCCGTCACTTTCCCTCCACGCACGACATTGTCCGTTATGATGACCGCCCCGGGACTCGAGAGTTCAATTGCCCACTTTATATAGTGAGGATTATTCTTTTTATCCGCATCGATGAAGATGAAATCGAATGCTTGACCCTTCAGTTGCGGCAGTGTATCAAGTGCAGCCCCAGTCAGAACCGTGACTTTATCATCCATACCGGCAGCCTTCATGTTCTCCTTGGCAACTTCTGCATGTTTCCCACTGTATTCAAGCGTCGTCAGCGTCCCGTCTTCGGGAAGTGCCCTTGCCATCCAGATACTGCTGTATCCACCAAGTGTCCCGATTTCAAGAATGCGCTTCGCTCCTTTCATCTTCACAAGGAGGTGCAAAAGCTTCCCTTGATTTGGAGAAACATCGATGCTGGGCAAATTTGCACGTTCATTGGCTTTCATGACGCCTTCCATTACCTCATCTTCTTTGTGGAGCTTTTCAGTAAAATATTGATCGACTTCTTGCCATACTTGTTGAGTCATGAATAGTGATCCCCTTTATGTAATGGATTGAAACTTCCGAAAGTTCCTTCACTATATTAACATAATATTCCTTTTGTGTAGGTTTTTTCGTAAATAATGTGGCTTTGAAAATGCAAGTAGAGGTTGATTTAGCGGAAGAACCCGGGCGAAAATCAACCATTACTAGCTTACTGTTCACGAGCAACAATGTATAACAAAACAGCCTTACAAAGAAATCCTTAAGTTCATTCATATAAAAAAGAGCCGGCAATCGCCGACTCCATCACTTAAAATGTATGAGCAAGGTCTTGGGCTCTCTTTATACCATCTTCTTTAATTTCTTGTGCTTTATCAGGCATTGCTGCATGCCCTTCTATGAATAACCCTTCGAATGATGGAATGCCATAGAATTGCATCATGACTTCAAGGTAGCGATGTCCCATTTCCATTGCTGCAGCAGGTCCCTCAGAATATACGCCTCCACGAGCTTGAATGTGAAGTGCTTTCTTATCAGTCAGTAATCCAACCGGACCATTTTCTGTATATTTAAATGTTTTACCTGCTACTGATACAGAATCGATATATGCCTTCATGACAGGAGGGAATGAAAAGTTCCAGAACGGAGTAACGAATACATATTTATCTGCATCCACAAATTGATCGACAAGTTCCGTTAATCGACCGACTTTAGCCTTCTCACTGTCTGAAAGTTCCTCGAACCCTTTACCAGTCTGAAGCTTGCCCCAGCCGCTGAATACATCTGCATCGATATGCGGAATATCTTCTTTATATAAATCCACTGGCATAACTTCGTGTGTCGGGTTTTCCTTTTTATACGTTTCGATGAAAGCCTTGCCGGCTGCCATACTGAATGATTGAGTGTCATCATGAGGATGAGCAGTGATGTACAATACTTTTGTCATAAAAAAAATCTCCCTTTCTGAATGAATAAAGTTGAAATCCATAAGTGTAAGCCAATATATCTCAAACGGATATATTATGAATTCGAGATTATTGTAAGGCATATAAGTACTTTCTTCAACTATTTTGCTTACGCGTTCACCGAATTCCTTTTTTAACCCGGGCAACAGTTGGTACGTACGATATGCTATAACTGAACCAATCTAAAAAACCCCCTATTTTAGGGGCTTTTTGGATTTCGCCTTAATGATCAGAAAATGTGGCTTTTTCATCAGGTAATGATAAGATTTTTCTTTTATTTGCTTCATTCTTTCCTGGGGCTTGGGTTCAATGAATTTCTCAAGATGGAAATGCTTCACTGTGTCATTCAAGACCCTTTCCAGAGGTTTTCGATAAAAGGTGACATCAATGGTGATATGAGGTTTTTTCCACGTTTCAGTAATGGTTTCTGTCTTGAAATAATCATCCCGATGATTCCGGGTAAAATCCATGAACGGGTGATGGATGGAGTACAATAATGTCCCGCCTGGTTTTAATACCCGATTAAATTCCTTGAATGTATCATCCCAATGCTCAAAATAGTGAAGTGTGAGGGAACTGACGATATAATCAAAGGAATCATCTTCAAACGGTAAAGGTGCCTGAAGATCATGGCATAGAACAGATGCAAGGTTTCCCACTCGATGTTTTGTAGCCTTTACCATTTCAGGGCTTAAATCAATTGCCGTGACCTTAGCTCCTTCATTCACAAAGTATTCCGTATACCACCCTGCAGCACAGCCGGCGTCAAGGATCGACTTCCCTTCGATTTCATCCTGTAATTCACTGATCATCGCCGGTCGCTCATAATACGCATTGTAAGGGCTTGCTGTATCGATATCATGTTGATAGGTTTTTGCCAACTTATCGTATGTACTTTTTATGTCTGTCATTGATTCCGTTCTCCTCCCCTTGTAATTGATTAAAATATTGTAGAGATCCTTTCATTACTATAAACTAATAGATGTGACTTTTGAAATCCAGGCAGAGTGAAAAGTGACCTTTTCATACTCTTAAGCTGTTTCAATTTTATATTAGATGGATGACTTACCACTATACAAAAGTTTTTTTAACTTATTAGATGAATTTAATTGGAGGAATCTGATGGAATCAAACCTAAATTCTAAAGCCATCATGATCACATTCATGATCGGGGCTTTTTTCGCCATATTGAATGAAACATTATTGAACATTGCGCTGACTGAACTTATGGATGTGTTTTCTGTAAACGCTCCGACCGTACAGTGGCTTGCGACCGGGTTTATGCTGGTGATGGGTGTATTGATGCCGATTTCTGCCCTATTGATTCAATGGTTCACGACCAGGCAGATGTTCATAGGCGTCATGACTGTTTTCCTTATGGGAACAGTGATTGCAGCAAGTGCCATGACCTTCCCGATGCTATTGGTCGGCAGGATGATTCAGGCAGTCGGGACCGGTTTATTGATTCCCATCATCATGAATGCCATTCTGCTCATATACAAGCCCGAAGTACGTGGTAAGATCATGGGGACGTTCGGACTTGTCATCATGTTCGCTCCTGCCATTGGACCCACCTTGTCAGGCATCATTGTCGATACGCTTGGTTGGAGATGGTTATTTATTACAGTCATTCCCTTCTCTCTATTATCGATACTATTCGCATGGAAGTATCTACAGAATGTCGGAGAAGTGACAAGGCCGAAAGTGGATATCTTATCAATCATTCTCTCTTCGATCGGAATTTCAGGTATTATTTACGGTTTTAGTACAGCAGGAGAGTCGGGGGAAGGCTTCACATCCGTAAATATCCTTCTCATCCTGATTGCGAGTGCCTTAAGCCTCATTTGGTTCGTATTGAGACAGTTACGATTAGACGAACCCCTTCTGGATGTACGAGTGTTTAAATACAAAAGTTACTCCCGCGGGGTCATATTGTTCATCATCGTCATCATGGCCATGTTTGCCTCTGAAATTGTCATGCCGATGTATTTACAAGGACCTCTTGGATATTCTGCAAAGATGGCTGGCTTGATTCTATTGCCAGGTGCCCTTCTGAATGGGTTGATTTCTCCTGTCATGGGGTCCCTCTTCGATAAGTACGGACCGAGAAAGCTGATCATACCAGGAACCATCGTCCTGCTTGGTGTCATGATTTTTTATAGTACCATTAGTGAGAGTACTTCCACCATGCTTTTCATCATTGTTTACATTCTGTTGATGTTATCCATCTCGGCGATCATGATGCCTTCGCAAACGAATGCATTGAATGAACTTCCAAAAAAACTTTATCCGCATGGAACTGCCATAGCCAATACGCTGCAGCCTGTTTCCGGAGCGTTGGGGGTTTCAATATTCGTCAGTATCATGACTCATAGCCGTACGAACTATATTGAAGAACATTCAAGTGCCCCGGCAGCAAACCTTATGAATGATGCCATGACCTACGGCGTCCATCGTGCATATTGGTTTGCATTAGGCTTGGCGTGTACAGCGTTCGTCGTTTCATTGTTCATCAGGAAAGCCTCACCTGCCGAAGAAGAAGCGGCTGAATGAAAATTCATATGATAAAGAAAAGCCTGCATCCAAAGATTGGGTGCAGGCTTTTGCGTATTATGATGTTCCCTTGATGGTTTCAGGTTTTTTATCTTTCACAAATAGGGCAAGGACCAATCCGATTAATGCAGAGATTCCTGCAACGATAAAGGATACATTCACCCCATGAATCATGCCTTCCACTCCCCTTGCTGGCTGAGCAGCAGTTGTCATAACGGTAACGAGCAAGGCTGTACCCACTGCTCCTGAAACTTGGCGCATCGTATTATTCATAGCCGTACCATGTGGGATCAAATGATTCGGTAGCTGATTCAAACCTGCAGTGGTGACTGGCATCATGACCATAGCGACACCAAGCATCCTGGCGGCGTTGACGATGGCGAGATACGTAAACGTTGTATCGGCGTGCAGATTCGTGAACATGAACGTGGTCACCGAAATCAATAATAGTCCTGTGATCGCCAGCCACTTTGCCCCGAACTTATCGAAAATCCTGCCAGTGATGGGGTTCATGAAGCCCATGATCAGTGCACCCGGAAGGAGCATCAGTCCAGATTCAAACGCTGAAAACCCAAGCATGGTCTGCATTAGGATGGGCAGGATTGTTGCTCCTCCAATCATAGCGATGAAAACAACCATCCCAAGTGCTGTTGTAAGTGCAAATAATTTCTCCTTGAACACCCGGAATTCGAGGATGGGCTGTTTCAACTTAAACTGTCGGAGGATGAAGAAGGTCAGCGAAACGGAGCCCACAACCATCGCAGTCACTACTTCCACGCTTCCCCAACCAGCCGTACCGGCAGTACTGAATCCATAAAGCAACCCGCCAAAACCAAGTGAGGATAAAAGGATTGATAAAATATCGACCTTCGGGAACGTTTGCTTTGTGACGTTGACAAGGACGAAGTAAGCAACGATTAAATCAATGATGACAATCGGCAAAATGATGTAGAACAAGCTTCTCCACGGAAACTGATCAACGAGCCATCCCGATAACGTCGGCCCGATTGCCGGAGCAAAAGAGATGACCAAGCCAAACATCCCCATGGCACTCCCCCTTTTTTCGACTGGGAATATAAGGAATAGGATGGTCTGCATCAAAGGCATAATGATACCTGCACCAGATGCCTGTATCACCCTTCCAACCATTAGAATGATAAAGTTTGGAGCAATTGCACAGATCATCGTCCCCGCTGCAAACAATCCAAGCGCGGTGAGAAACAAGGATCTGGTTGTAAAGCGGCCGATCAAAAAGGCAGTGATTGGGATCATGACCCCATTTACCAGCATGAATATCGACGTTAACCACTGAGCCGTACTTGCCTCGAGGTGCAGGTCCGCCATGATATGAGGGAGTGCAGTAGCTAAGAGGGTCTGATTTAATATGGCCGCAAATGCCCCGGAAATCAAGACGATCAGCAATGGGGTTTTGTTAATTGATTCAATTGATTGATTAGATGAATTTGGTCTCATATTCTCCCTTCTTTCCATAATCTATAAACTTGATTTAGACAATCCTGCCTTTAACATTGAAACCTCGAATCTATATTTAGATACTGCTTCCTCGATGCTCAATTCGTTTGAAACACTATGAACGAGGTTATGGAATGTAACGGCGGATAGTATTTGTAAGAGATGATAAAGCTGTTGATGACCAGAAATATTAAGGCTATTGAAATCTACGAGGGCATTGACTTCTTCATACCTTTTGTCCAACTCTTCCCTACTTAGGAACTTGGTGAAAGCCGTTTCGATCTTATAATTCATATTCATCAGGACGTTTTTAATAAAATTATTCTGCCCTTCTGTATGCGAGCGCTCTAAGGTGTGTATAAAGATTGCCGTGACCGCCTCGAACACATCCCCGTTTAACTTTCGTAAATTTGATAAGAATTGCTCATGCCTCTCATTTGCATGCTCATTGAGCAAATAAAAAAAAGCATCCTCCTTATCTTCGAAGTATTGATAAAAACTGCCTCTGGGAATCCCGGCAGATTTTAGGATATTTGAAATCGACGCTTCATAAAGAGAAACACGTGAAAACTCCTTTTTAGCAGCTTCAATCAGCACCTGCTTCTTCTCATTTTTCAAGTTATAAAATGTAGATTTAGGCATGTTGACCTCCATTCCGAAAAAAGTGACACATTGTCATACACAAGACCCTTTCACTATATATGACACGTTGTCACCTGTCAAAGGAAAGACACATTAGAGAATACAAATTAAAAATTAACAAAAGCTATAAAAAAAGAAAGGAACAAAATTTGATGATAAAATTTTTCCCTGGTTTCATCCTTATTAGTATGATTGTACTTTCTATCCATGTACCGAACGCCGCGGCTGAGAACCTGGATTCCATAGGGGTCACGGTCCCTTCTTATGCCAAATGGGGACGGATTGCCATGCAAAAGACAAAAGAGCGATACCCAGAAGCCCAGATCGTCGATTATCTTCACATCGGCCGTGAGGATAGTGATGGGTATAGCACTGAGAAATTCAAGCTTTGGCTAAAAGGAAGTAATAAGGAATTCGGTGTTCTAATCAATATCAGATTTGATTCAAAAACAGAGGAGTTAAAACAAATATCATTTAAGGAAGTATCACGCTAAAAAAAACTGCTGATGATGTCAGCAGTTTTTTAGCGTATATTCTTTAGTACCGTATCCTAACTGAGCTGTCGGTCGGACTACTAACCGGATTCAGGTCCCATCGGGATAGGTTTTCTCCAAAAAGGATATCGATGCTCTGATTAACTCTCTCAATACTACTTCATCGATATCGTCTACTTTATTGATATAGACGCATGCTTTCCCTGTTGTATGCTTTCCGAATTTTTTCAATAGGCTTTCCCGTTGAGTATCACCAGGCGCGAAATATAAGCTGATCTTTGCCTTGCGTGGTGAGAATCCTGCCAGGAAAGAATACCCTTCGTGTCCAGTCTTATACTTGTAATGATAAGAACCGAATCCGATGATGCTTGGTCCCCACATTTTTGCCGGGTATCCGGTTTCTTCAGCGAAGATATCCAATAATCTGTATGCGTCTTCCCTCTTCTTCTCATTCTCCACTTGCTCGATGAATTCAAGAACGCTGTTTTCATTTTGCTTTGTTTTCAATTCGTACAAGCTACCACTCCTCTGATCATGTTTCTTCTATTAGTAATTCGCTCTTCTGTGAAGATTATCCTTTTTAGACAGACTCTGTAACTTGCGCAGTGTCATTAGGCAATCCAAGTGCAGACGGATCAAGCGTTGAAGGTGAAGGAAGTGACCGAAGGGTTCCGTTGATCGACCAAACCAATGCAATAAAAAGAATACCCGTTGCACTTACTAAGTAGACCATTTGCGGACTGAATAAATCGGCAAAGTACCCTCCCAATAGAGAACCAAGTGGCATCGCCATTGCCCCCAAAGATGCAGTGACGGAGAATATCCTTCCGAGAAGATGACTCGGAACCATGGATTGTAATGCTGCACCAAAGATGACATTCGTTGCACCTATCGGAATCCAGGAGAGGCCGAACAGGATGATGCTAAATCCATTGACTTTTACCATTCCTGATGTGATCCACATCATTCCTCCTGTCAGGAATAAAAGAATGGTCAGCTTGCCAATCGGATACTTTCCCAGCAATGAAGCAAGAAGCGCTCCACACAATGCACCGCCTGAAATTGCAGCCAGATAAAGACCATAAAGCTCCGATCCGCCTCTTCCATCAGCGAAGGAAGGCAGTACGGCATAAGTCGATCCTATCGCAAAATTGGCGACGATGGACCCTAACAGGAATTTCGCCAGATGAGAGTTAAAAACGATGGAAAAACCTTCCACCAAATCTTCTTTGTATTGATGTATCGTATCTGTTAATTTCACCTTTTTCTGTGGTTGATTCCCTTCCTTAAGCTGGATCAAGCTGAACAGGATACTTGCCGCAATAAAGGTAACTGCATCGAACATGTATAGCGTAATGGCCCCGACGATGGTCAGAACAATGCCTGCAAGCGCATTGAACGCGAGATCCACTCCTTGGAAAGCGAATGAAAAGAGCGAGTTCCCTTTAACAAGTTGATCCCTTCGCAAAATTCGTGGGAGTAAAGCTGATTGACCAGGATATGCGAATTGGTTGAGAGCCGATATCACCGGCATGATGACTAAGATGAAGGTGACAGTGAGGTATCCAGTATAATGTGCAAGGGGAATCATTAGGACAAGCATTGCTTGGATCAGTTGTGTCCAGACAAGTACCTTCTTAATCTGCCATCTGTCCACAAGCGGGCCCGCCAGGAACTGACATGTTCCCGGTAAAAGTGTTAAGAAACCGGCTAGCCCAGTATAAAAAGCACTTCCTCCAAGTTCATAGACAAGCCACATTGCTGCAACATAATAGATGCTGTCCCCCATATTCGTAACAAGACGGCCAAAAAACAAGGATGCAAAATTCCTATTCTTAAACAATAAATCGATCATCACAATCTCCCCTTCATCTGTATGAATATTTTATTCGGTAAATTTTTTTTTACTGTCTTGGTAAAAAAAACCGATCAACGGTCTTTTTCTTTTTCCATTATCCGTTCCGAGAACTTGGATTCCGCCACCTCGAACCCCATTCCTGTCAGATAATAAGTATTTTGCTCAACTTCTTCTTCCTCTCTGGCTCTTCTTTGAAACTCCCCTACCAATTGAAAATATTCCTTTACGAACCATTTGAAGTTTTCCTCAGACGTCACGGTCTCCCATGAAGAAGCCAATATATTCCACTCGGATGGATCTTTATCCCCTGCTTCATCGAATGCCGAACTTGGCGCTTCAAGAATTCTTCCCATCGTACGTTCCATCATTCCGTACATCATCAATCTCTTCGTTTCGCTAATCTCTTCTTTGTGTGGGAGAAGACTGGCGTCAGGGTAAAATCCGCTGGAAACAGACTGAAAGAACTTTTGTAAAATCCCATTCTTCTCTTCCGTTTTTACAATCTCGATCAATCCCAGCTTCTCTAATTCCTTCAAATGATAATGAATACGCGCGCGGGACATTTCAAATAGTTCGGAAAGCTGCTGGCCAGTATAAGGCTTTTCTACAAGCCGCATCATCAATTTGATGCGGAATGGGTCACTCAATGCTTTCAATTGATCATATTCCTTGATGATAAACATGGACTTCATAACAGCATCCCCTGTTGATATTTTATTCGGTAAAAATTATTTTACCGTGTAAAAAGAGTTTATCACAATGTTTTCCATCTTTACAATGATTCCCTCCGTTTTTCGTTCGACATTTTCCTGCAAACCGAGCTCATAATTGACAATGGTGCATCCCTCAATTATGATAGTGTTATAATTTCATATTCTCCTAAAGGGGAGTAGCTTATACAATAAAGTCGTCATTACGGAGTCAACGCACTCTCGGCTTTATTGACAACATCGTTGTTAGCGAGACCTTTACCGACTGGTGAAGGTTCATATATGTAGATAAAGACCTTTACCGGTAATGGTAAAGGTCTTTTTTTTCTATCTCATTAATGGAAAGGATGCAAAAATATTGATCAAAAAGAATCTGCAGCAATTAATTGAAACGAATAAAGAACAAATTTTGTCAAACAAAAAGGAAGTAGAAAGAATTGAAAGGAAGTTAGATCTTAAACACGCTAAAAATGGAAAGGAGAAAACATAATGTTGTTAAGGAAATATGCTTCTTTGTTTGGGATCGGTTCAGCGAAAATCGACCTTGTATTACCAAAGACAGTCTTCTCCCCCGGAGAACTCCTGAATGGCCATTTCTTGCTCGAAGGCGGGATTGTAAAGCAAAAGCTGAAGCGGATTGAATGTGACCTGATCATGGTTGATAAGCATTCACAAGAAAGAACCATCGATTCCACAACCATCTATAAAAGAGAAGAACTGAAGCCAGACGAAACGAACAAGCTAAACTTTGTTTATCGATTACCGAAAACCCTAAAAGCAAATGAAAAAGGGGTCCGCTACCTATTCAAGACAAAATTGACGTTTGACAAAGGCGTTGAAAGCTTGGATGAAGATTGGATCTCGATTGTTTGCTAGATAAATTAAAGAGAAAACGCCTTTTCCTGGTGTTTTCTCTTATTAAGTACCTCAACATGCCTTACAAGAACTCACTCATTTATAACACGCAACTCTAATAGAAAATTAAAGCCACCACTTCTTTTGCGGTAGTAAATTCGTTTCGATACCAAGCACCTTTTCAAACCAATCTTTTATTAACGTTCTTTTCACAAGATACTCGGATGCTGAATGTGAAACCCCTAATAGTGACATCGTTGTTTCTTCTGCATATTCCATCATTTGATGATAACGTAACCGGCCGTATTCATTATCGATATGGCAATGGATTTCACCACTGATGTATGCTTGAACTCCTTTCGCTTCAGCTTGCTTCATCCAATCGACCTTGTCTCCGCACCCTGCTACAATGGCTACACGGTTAATCTCTCTATGCTGCTTTCCTTCTACATCAAGATAAGGAACCTCGAAGATCCCTTTTAATTGTTCAATTAACCCATTCGTGCTGATGGTGGCAATTTCACTTATCAGGATGAGATTTTCGCCTCGTTCATTCTGCAATAACCCATCAATGACTTTCCCCTTCATTGCCTTGAGGATGGCCATGCTTGTTCCTAGACTCTCATGGAAGTCCATGGGAATGTGGCACGTATATACCGATAACTGTTTTTCTTTTATTCTTTTAATATAGCGGGAATGGATTGGAACAAACCCCCTTCCCCATTCACCTTCAGGATCCCCGCACTCCATAACGATCGGGTGGTGCATAAACAAGAGGTCTCCTGGATCACTCTCCTTAATGAAACGCTCAAGTACGTCCTCCGTGGGGAAAACTGCAAGATGGACCCTTCCCACTGTCTGTAAGCCCCGAATCATCAGTCCGTTGAAATAGTGGGTGAATCCTTCTTCAAATTCAGCCTTCCAATCAAATCGGGAATTATACGCTTGGGGAAGGAATCTACTAAAAGAAGCGTCCTTTCCATATGCTTCGATAACAAACTCATCATTCAATTTATTTACGATATCGCTTAGTAAAGTCAACGCATTTCCCCCTTCAATTCGTTTAGGATCAAATGCCTTTGCTGGATTTTCTTCACATAGATGATTTCCGGATCACCTTCATCCAGCTCTTCAATGTATCCATTCTTAACATAGCCGATTGAGTGAAAGAGGTGATGCATGAGAGCGTTGGATTGATTGGTGGATGAAAATATTTTCTTATCTCCCATCTCATGTTCTATTGCCCGAAATAGTTCCTTTGCTACCCCTTTATTTCTATATTGGGGATGAACGATAACCAACGAAACGAACAATTGATTGAAGAAATGGTCATGAAACAACAGAAACCCAGCTGCCTCCCCTTCAATCTTATAGACCAGACATTGGCGACACGTAATCGATTCCAAAATCACATCCCGTCTTTGTTCACTCCCGATCACTCGTTTATCAATATCCACTAAATCTTCAAGGTCCGATAACGATCCCCATCCTATGTTCTTCATGAATCGATCCCTTGTCTCTCTGTGGACTGAACATACACCTTGATTGGGTTCCCGTCCAAACCATAGCCGTCGGTGGAATGGTTCCATTGATATTTTTCATAGTACCCTTCAAGATCCGTCGCCAGGTATACATTTTCGTACCCCTTACTAGCCGCTTGATCCAACGCATACTGTAGAAAACGTGACCCTATTTCCATTCCGCGATACGAAGGATGAACAAATAAGCAAGCAAGCCATGGAGTTAAGTCCTGACGGCTGTTAAGATCATTCCGGAGCAGGGCAAAGGTCCCGATGATATTCTCTTGTTCCACTGCAATATAAAATCGTGGCACGTCCGCTTCTGTCTCACATGAACGCAGCATGCAATCTTTGTAAAACAGATAGCTATCATCACTGCCCCATTGCTTCCAAAAAACATGAACCGCCTCTTCAATTAAATCTTTCCGCTCTTTCAGTTCAAAGATCCGCATGGTTGTTTCCCTCCAGATGAATAATTCATGGTTAAATAATAGTAAAATATTTATTTATTGAGAATTTTTACTAATAATATAGTAGAATTATACAATATTACTTAATAGGGGTGTAAAAAATGTTCGTTCATAAGGTTGATGAAGAAATATCATTGAAGTTAACGGACCTAAAAGATGCGGAAAGTTTGTTCCAATTGGTTGACACTTCCAGGGAGCATCTGAAGGAATGGCTCGGTTGGATTGATTACACAAAAGAAGTCGAAGACACAAAAGAGTTCATAAAGGGAAGTATGAAAGGGTATGCGGAGAATAGAAGCATGAACACAGTCATTCTCTATAAAGGGACGATGGTGGGGACTGCAGGGTTCAATTCGATTGATTGGTCGAATAAGACGGCCTATATTGGCTATTGGCTTCATCATCAGTATCAGGGTAACGGGATCATGACTCGAGTAGCAAAGGCACTGACGAACTATGCTTTTGATTATCATCATTTGAATAAAGTGGACATCCGGGCTGCTGCCGGCAATCTGAAAAGTCGAAGCATCCCTGAGCGCTTGGGGTTCGTTAAAGAAGGTACAATCAGACAGGCTGAATGGCTATATGATCATTACGTGAATCATGTTGTATACGGTATGCTTCGTGAAGAATGGAAATCTTAACCCCACTGGGCCCGTGAAGATTTATGCGTAACGGAATTCTGCGCCTCAAACAATTATGGAATAAACAACTAGAAAAAGCCCTGAATAAGGGCTTCTTCTCAATTCCTATCCAGCAAAAACTAACTTATCATCGTAAAATTGTCAATCCCTCAATTTCATGAAGGGAGATGGATCCAATTCCGGACTTTCAATCACGATGGCTGCTAATCCCTCTGAAGATCTGGTTTCATGCCATTCATCCTTCTCCCAGAATACAGCATCACCAGCTGTCACGGGAATAAGTTGCCGATCTTCTCCACGGACGATTCCTTCACCATGTACAATCAGTAACAACTGAGGCACCACTGCCTGATGATCACCAATGAGGCCGTTCTCTTCTAAATACATACAACCGATATGAGCTTCTTTACTTGTCATGACGATTCTCGACATGATGAAATCCGAATCGAATTGGGTAATCTTCTTCCCATTCCCCTGTTTAAATGTGTATATTTTCATGGGCTCAGCCACCTTTTTTTAAAATGGTTTGTATATTCGATTTGACGCTGCTCACATGCTTCATGCCCACCATCACGGAATGCACATGATGAGTATTCATCACTGTTGTCAATAAGCTTGAAGGGGGCCTTTTCCGACCAATCAGCTTCCCCAATTCCAATGGAGCACTGGTCATGGAATAAAGTCCAAGTTCTTTGGCAGCTTTCAAAGTGGGCATGGGCAAACTTGAAACAGATTGATTATGGTAGTCAATTGCTGCCACTCTTCTCTCATTCAAAGGAAACTGCACAAATTTAAAGTGGTGCTCTTTCCCACCGGCGATTTCTGCTGCCTTCGTAACTTCCTCCAAGGATAGATATGAAGAATCGGATGGGCTGACGAGAAAACCATCCCAAGAGGCGATTCCGTAAAATCGGATCTTCCCTTCTCTAACAGTCTGTTCCAGAAAAACGAACAGTTCGATCAATTTCTCATAAAATGCCTTTGGCCCAAGGACCATCATGGAAACCTCCGGGTTGTGGATATAGTAAATGTCAATTGTTTCCACATTAAGATGCTTCCTACTTTCATTCATCGCAAACCCATAATAACTTGGCGCCATCACATGTTTTCTATGACCAACGATATTCAGGTCACTTTCAGCAATGATGCCATGCTTCAAGAGGATTTCCTGCAGATAGTCATTTGGCACGAGCTTTGCCTCGATATCACCAGGGACGAGGCCCGCTTTTGTTGAAAGAACAAATTCTCCCCTTTTTAGGCTGTTGTTTTTGATCAATCGAGAAATCACCCTTCCGATATCCCTTTCAGATCTCATCCCTCGATAGTTGATGGCTGTATCAGTGAAATTAATGCCGTTTGTGAAAGCATAAGATAACGATTCTCTATACAGTTTGGAATCTTCTTCCGTCATTTCTCCAAGATGTGTTCCCAATGCAACCCGTGAAACCTCGAACCATGGTGTTTTTTTAGTCCTGATATTAAGGTTCCTTGCAAAATACTCCCTTGTTCCCTTTAGGTTCGCATGCCCCTTGATCAAATTACCGCCTCCTGACTTTCTTGATTATAAAAAAGAAATAGTGGATTTTATAGTCTAATTTTTCCATTTGTTATATGTTATAATGAAAGTATAAAGAGGCGGTGAATCATCTTACTGATTCACCGCCTCTTTTGTTTACTCCTTTCTACAATCACTCCATTTTTTATTCAGCGGGGACAGGCTAACCGCAACATTCTTAAAAAAACTGTGAAAAACAGGCGCTCGTCCATACCATATGGACAAAGATACATAGAATGTAGTAAGTCGAGGTATTACCTTTGGCAAATAGATGGAGTTAGGGGGAAGACTTATGTGGTTTCTAAATTATCATTGCTGTGAGAAAAGAAGACATCATCGCTGCAACTTCTGGGACAACTTGATGTTTGGACACTGTTCATGCCATGAAGATCATCATCACCACGATTGCAGAGAACCTAGAAGAGACGAAGCCGTTGAACAGAAATGCTTTAAAATCAAAGACTCTCATTCCTGCAAATGCCATGACCAAAAAGACTGGAATACGTGCGGATGTAAAAAACATCATTCTTGTGATTGTCACAAACATAGAAAGAATCATGGTAAAAAATGCAGCTGCGGCAGATAACAGGCGAACCCATCCATATTGGATGGGTTCCTTTTTTATGTGCTTTTGATAGGGATGAGGATATCAAAATGTGGAGCTTTAAGATCACGATCTAGAGGATATCGTTCATGTTTGATCGGCAAGTCATCAAAATAGGTGATCCCCTCTTCGACATCTGTTGTATACATCTCATTTTCCTTCATCCACTGATAAATCTTTGAGTATGTAGCGCCGATATCCTCGCCTTTCGGATGGTGGACCTTCAAATACGACATGGAGGGTATGTTGATTTCCACCATGTCTTCAGGCACAATCTCCTCCCCACTCACTTCAAACACAGAGTAATGGACAAAGCCATCCTGACGCAAATGATACGACAATCCCAATTGAGTCTGTGGTTGTAACTTATATTCCAATCCCCGGGAGCGCTCACACATACATTGAATCATTTCTTTCAACACCGATACCTCGGAATATGACCCTTCCCACTTCATGCCTATGGCACGGTATGAAGGAAGTGTGACAATCTCGTAATCAAGTGACACCATATCATTCTCCTCCCAAACGTTCATTACTCGTATGTATTCGTGATTGGGTAAGCAATTCCTTCGTAAAGGAACCTAATCCCTATCTTTCACTTCAAGTTGACATGTGTTCTTAGAAGTCATATGTTTCTTATTAAAAAAAATCTAAAAAAGTACAAGTCCTATCTTTAAAATCAGTTGACAAAAGCGGATTTCCGACATACGATAAAGAAAAAGTTGCGCTCAGGCAAAAATAATAACCTTAACAAAAATATGTGTGGGGGTGTAAAAATAATGTCTTTGTCCAAATATAAATTATCTGATTTAACCGAAGGTACCAGTGCCAAGATCACTTCAATTGAAATAGATGGTGTCATGCGAAGACGCCTCCTGGATTTAGGGTTTGTTCCCGGTAATGTCGTGACAGTGATTAAAAAAAGTCCTTTAGGTGACCCGGTGGCCTTTAGGGTAAGCGGGACAGTCATTGCGCTAAGAAAAGAAGAAAGCTCGAATATTTACGGGGAGATGATTGGATGAATCAAGAGAAACTGCGAATCGCTCTAGCCGGAAACCCCAACACGGGAAAATCAACCTTGTTCAACCTTTTGACCGGATTAAAGCAGCACACTGGAAATTGGCCCGGGAAAACGGTGGCTCAATCCAAAGGACATTTCGATTTTAAGGATGAATCATATGAAATCATCGATCTTCCAGGTACGTATTCACTAATTGCGAACTCGATGGATGAAGAAATCGCCAGAAATTACATTGCGTTCGAGAAGCCTGATGTGACGGTCATCGTATTGGACGCTACCTCATTGGAAAGAAACTTGAATATCGTGCTTCAAGTTTTGGAAATCACAGATAAAGCAGTAGTTGCGCTGAACTTAATCGATGAAGCTGAAAAGAAGGGCATCTCGATCAATGAAAAAAAGCTTCAAGAAAGACTGGGAGTCCCTGTTGTGAAGATCTCTGCAAGAAATAAGGTGGGGATTGATACGTTACTCGATACGGTCCAAAAAGTCATTACAAACTCAGTGTCGCTTTCACCCCTAAAGCTGAAATACAGTGATGATATTGAAAAAAAGATTGCAGAGCTCCAGCCTGAAATCCAATCGATATATGGTTCTTTCCTTCCTTCCAGATGGATTGCATTACGTCTATTGGAGGGAGATGATAGCATCATCTCTGAATTGAACGCCCGAGTTTCAAAGGAAAAGAAAGGAGGTCCATCTTATGAATTCGCATCCGGGGAATGCTGATGCAAGCAGAAAGCTGAGAGAAAAGGCAATGAGTCTCTCTACATCGTCTTTACGGGACGAAATCGTCACAAGTGCCTTCACACAGTCAAAAGCCCTTTGCGCTGATGCCGTTAACGTAAGCGATCAACGGAAATTGCTGCACACTGAAAAACTGGATAAAATATTCACATCTAAAATATGGGGTTTCCCCATCATGCTCCTGATGCTTGCAGTCGTCATTTACTTGACAATCGCAGGTGCGAATGTCCCTTCCTCCATGTTGGCAACATTCTTCAGCTGGCTTGAAGGTTATCTGACATTAGGGTTCAATGCTTTGAATGCACCAGATTGGCTACATGGCGTCCTGGTACTTGGCCTATATCGGGGCACTTCATGGGTAATCAGTGTCATGCTGCCACCAATGGCCATCTTTTTTCCAATGTTCGCACTCTTAGAGAATTATGGGTATTTACCGAGGGTTGCCTTTAACATGGATCGATTATTTAAAAAATCCGGGGCTCATGGAAAACAATCCCTGACAATGGCGATGGGGTTTGGATGTAATGCCGCTGCGATCATGTCTACACGGATCATTGAGTCTCCCAGGGAAAGAATGCTTGCCATCCTGACAAACAACTTTGTCCCTTGTAACGGTAGATGGCCGACATTGATTCTAATGGCTTCCATTTTCATGGCTGCCGGGTTTACAGGGGCTGCCGGAACACTCGTGACTGCCGCTGTCGTAGTTGGTATGGTGGTGTTCGGAATCATTGTGACACTTGCTGTTTCGTGGATCCTATCCAAAACGGCACTTAAAGGGGTACCCACTCATTATACGCTGGAGCTCCCCCCTTACCGTAAGCCGAAATTCATTAATACAATCGTAAGGGCAACACTTGATAAATCGGTGTTTGTACTGAAGAGGGCGATTATCATTGCCGCACCTGCGGGAGTATTAACATGGGTATTCGCCAATATCATGATCGGGGATACGAGTGTCTTGATGCATGTGGTGAACTTTTTGGACCCATTCGCTCAACAGCTCGGGCTAGATGGATTCATTTTGATGGCGTTCATTCTGGGTCTGCCTGCAAACGAAATCGTCCTTCCAATCTTACTGATGGGCTATTTATCTACAGGTGCCATGATTGAAGTCGAGGACCTTGGTTCGTTAAAGCAAATCTTTGTCGACCAGGGCTGGACCTGGGTCACTGCCCTGAACATGATGTTATTTTCACTTCTTCACTTCCCTTGTGGAACGACTTTAATAAATATCTTCAAGGAAACAAAAAGCAAGAAGTGGACATTTCTTGCCTTTGCCATCCCAACCGGCCTTGCCATCGGCGTAACCTTTGTAATCGCTCAACTTGCTAAGTTATTTGGATGGGGTTAACAAAAGGTACGTCCCTCGTCGCTTTAAAGCGATGAGGGACGTACCTTTTTTTGGACGCTTATCAGTATTCGATTTCATCATAATCTTTGGGCTGTGGTTCAGGTTTTACATTCTGGCTGCTTGAACTATTTTCGATGGTCTGCATGTCGCCTGTTTCTTTCAGAGGCAATTTTTTGTTTTGTTCTTCTTTTTTCATGTGAATGTCTCCTTTCAATCAAGCTAGGATTAATATGTGCAAGAAAGGAAAATGCATGCCTTCTCTTTACGTTAATCAATCAGAGTGAACACACTTCCCTATGCACGTATGGAACCCGTCAGAATGGATATCCTTGATACAAAGAAGACTGCACGGAGGTGACCACATGATCGACAAGAAATGCTCATGCAAACGCTGCAAGTGTCAAACAAAAAAAGAATGTGACTGTCCTTGCTGCTGTGAAAAATAAAACCCCCGGACCATGAGTCCGGGGGTTTACACTTAACTAAACTTTTTCACCAACGCCGACGATTTCATCAAAATAGTTCAACGACTTCCTCTCAGGATCCAACCATTCATTTTGCTTCCAAGTATCCTCGATGAAAATCTCGGCGATCATTCTTTTTCGTTCACCTCCAAATGTCGCCGCATCACTCAGTGCAACGACGCTTTCATATATTTTCACCATGAGCTCTGCAATCCGTTTACTATGGTACGTCTGAGTATCTTCATCAGCTGATAATATGTTCCTCAACACTTCCTCTAAAACCGTCAATCCTTTTTGTACTGGTGCAATCAGTCCGTGTAGTTCTGAGGGAAGCCCACAAAGCTCCGAGTTCATTTCTTGGAAGAAGACGTCATGTACTCTATATTTGTTCAGTAGGCGCAGCACCTCGAGACCCAAGATATTTGCCGTCCCTTCCCAGACAGTCAATACCTGTGCATCCCTCAGTAACCTTGGCAGGACAAAATCTTCTATATACCCGTTACCTCCATGCAATTCAATTGCTTCATGAGAGAAGTGGATTGCCTGTTCTGCACTCTCTTTCTTCAAAATTGCAATGAGTAGACGCGTCAATGCAGCTTCTTGATCCGTAGTCATAACCCCAGGATCGGATACACGATCAAATTTCTCTGCCAATCTGAATACTGCACTTGTTTCAACTTCCTGTTTGGCCGCCATGCCAACGAGGGTTTCTTTGACCATAGGGTAATGTGAAAGGCTCTTTCCGAATGCTTCCCTGTAAAATGCATAATTCCTCGCTTCCATGTAAGCTCTTCGCATGATGCCGATAGAAGCAACCGCATTACAGATCCTTGATAGATTCAGAGCTTCCATCATGTAATAAATCCCTTTATTCCTTTGTCCAATGAGAAATGCCTCTGCACCTTCAAATTCAATTTCAGCAGAAGGTACCGCCCTGACACCCAGTTTATCCTTTAATCTGCGTACTCGTATCCCATTCAAGCTGCCATCTTCTTTTCGCCAAGGTACCGCAAACAAACTTAGACCTTTTGATCCTGCGGCTGAGCCGTCCGTCCTGGCTAATACCATTGCGACACCACACATACCGGAATTGGATGCAAAATATTTCTCTCCGAAAAGTTTAAACCCTTCACCATCCTCCACAACCCGAACCGTATTGGCCCCCACGTCCGATCCCCCTTGCCGCTCGGTCAAGAACGTGGCACCCTCATACAACGCAGTTTCTCCAGTTGAAATAACATGCTTCAAGTATTTTTCTTTCAATTCTTCACTCGCGTATCTTTCAAGGAGCATGGCAGTTGCCATCGTCAACGTCACAGGGCAGTAGAACCCGGGCTCGGTTTGTGACAATAAGTAGCCCTGTGCAAAGGAGTAAAGATAGTTGCCATTATGGCCCAACTCCGGAATGGTCTTATGGATATACCCGACAATTCCTTTATTGTACGTCTCTTCCACGGTTTTCTTATATCCTTCATTCACCCAAATTTCGCAGACTTCCTCACCGAAGCGGTTATACTTGATCAATTTCGGTTGTCCTTCACGGTCAGTATGGACGGCACGCTCATCAATTACCCCAGCACATATCGCACCGAATTCAGTAAGTTCCTTATCTGCCCAGTGATAGAATGGCCCTCTCAGATAATGACGTATCAGTTGTTTTAAATGAGGGTCCTCGAGGTAAAAGTTTTCAAGCTTTCTCATGATCCCACCCTTTCTCAAATACTTTTTCAGTAAGATTTATTTCTCTTTAAGATTTTTAAATTGGCGAACCGCAAAAGAAAGAATATTCAATCTATTTTAGGTATCATCCTTTTATTTTCATTCACTTCTCTACTCTTATGATGACACAGGACAATGATCGATTTCCATATAATGAAAAAAACATCGGGGAGTGTCTTAATATGAAGAAAAAAATTCTGTTGTTCGCAGATGTTGGGATTGATGATATAGTCGCGCTCATTTACGCATACTTAAGCGATGACATCGAGCTTGTCGGGGTCGTAGCCGATTACGGGAATGTTCCTAGGGAACGTGCAATCCAAACGGCAAATTATCTCATGACTTATGTGCCGGAAGAGAAACGATTTCCGATTATCGGTGGTGCGCAGATTCCCATGACCGCAGAAGAACCAACTTTTTACCCTGAGATCCATGGAGAGTATGGATTAGGTCCGATCATTCCCGAGGTGTTGAGCGACACAACCGAGAATTTCTTTGAAATTGTCAACATCATCAAGCAATATGACGGTGAACTTACAGTAGTCAGTATAGGGCGGCTGACTTCACTAGCATCGATGTATCTCCTTTATCCTGATCTGATGGATTCTGTGAAGGATATTTACGTGATGGGTGGGGCTTTCTGGGTACCGGGTAATGTAACGGCCGTTTCAGAAGCGAATTTTTATTCAGACCCCATTGCTGCTAGAATTGTCATGAACTACGCAAACAACCTGACAATCATCCCACTTAATGTGACCGACTTTGCCATTGTGACCCCACAAATGGTTGATTATATCGATTCCAAGGGAAAGACGGAGCTTTTGAAGCCTTTACTTGATTACTACTATGCTTATTATAAAGAGCGGAATCCGGAAATCCAGGGAAGTCCGGTGCATGATGCCATTACCCTCATGGCCCCCCTTTACGAGGACATGTTTACATTTAAGGAATTGCAGGTCTATATTGAGACGACAGAAGGACACGTCAACCAAGGTCAAAGCATTACAGACATTCGACCTTATATCAAATTTGAGAATGGAGTCAGAAAACACAGGATTGCCTTCGGATTTGATTATAAGACTTTTTATAACAGGTTTATGACTGTTATGACAGGGGAAGCATTCGATTAAGATGCCTGACCGATCCTATTTCTTTAACAATCCGTATATCTCGAGATTTTCAAACATGCCTGACACAAGACGTTCCTCCTTTAACAATCCTTCCTGAGTGAAGCCAGCTTTCTTTAAGACAGCAATTGAGCCTTTATTTTTTGATAATGCCGAGGCACGGATTTTGTTCAAGTGAAGGTCCTCGATTCCAAATGAGATCATACATTCTACAGCTTCAGTGGCGAAACCCATTCCCCAGTAAGGCCTTCCCACCCAGTAGCCGAGCTCACCTGATTGATTGAGGCGATCGACCCGTAATGTGATGGTCCCGACCAGTTCATCCGTTTCCTTCAAGACAACAGCCAGTGGATATTCTGTTCCGTTTTGAATCAATCCGGGCTGTATCTCGATCCATTCAAGGGCATGTTCAAGTAAATAAGGTTGAGGCAGTCCAATGATTTCTGCAACCTCTCTGTTATTGGCAAGTTTCTGGATTGCCGGTGCATCACTATGTTCAAATGTCCTCAACATCAACCTCGACGTCACTAATGGCGTAATCATATGTATACCTCTCCTTGTTCTAGATGTTTTTCTTTTCCATATTATTCATCTTACCATCCATACCTTGCAGGTGAAAGCTAATTTTCTGTCAAAACGAAAGATGAGCTGCTTCAATCTGAAGCAGCTCATCTCTATTGTTTTAAAGGTTTTTAAAGAACAGACGTATCACATCGGCACCACCGATAAATGTTCCAAGGGAGCTTCCTAAATTGGCCAACACAACAATCAATAATACCCGGGTCACTTTATTTGACCAGAACCCTTTCACACTTAATACGTCTTCTGATAAGCGATCGAAATCCGCAACGTTTGGACGCTTAAAATACGCTTGTACAGCGCCTGCAAACCACCCTGCTGCTAGCAACGGGTTAAGGGATGTAATTGGTGCGGCGACAAAAGCCGTAAGAATCGCTAATGGGTGCCCCATACCAATGGCTACCCCAAGGGCAGAAAATCCCCCGTTCCATAAAATCCAGCTCAATGACTGCTGCATACCTGCATCGGGATTTGAAATGAACGTATAAGCAATGAGTGCAAGGATGAAGATCGGTATCCCCCACCCGATTATCTTAGGTAACTTCGATTTAGGTGGCCTTTCATTCAATCTCTCAAGATCATGATCTTTTTTAATTTCTTCTTTGATTCCAGGCACATGAGCAGCTCCAAGTACAGCAACAATTTTCTTTCCTGGAGCATCCTTTATTTTTTGTGAAAGGTACTGATCCCTCTCATCAATCAAAGGCTTTTTCAGTCGGGGGGATGTTTCAGTGAATTCATTCAACATCCCTTCAAGCATGTCTTTTGATTTCAATTTCTCCAGTTCTTCTTCTGAAATATTTTCATTGCTGAAGATGCTGTAGATAATCTGCATGAGTAACTTTGATTTCCCCGTAAAGCCAACGTTTCCCCAAATGCGTGAGAACGTGACCTGAATGTTCCGATCCGCAAGAACCAATTCTGCACCTGTTTCCTTTGCGGATTCGATTCCCTGGATCATCTCCTGACCCGCTTGGATTCCAAGCTGCTTCGCCATTCTCTTCTGGAACGACGAAATCGCCAAGTTCATCAGCAGGAATGTAGCTTTACGATCCTTTATGACTTTGAAAATATCCGTTTCTTTCCATTTATCACCTTGCACGATGGATTGATATCTCTGTTCATCCAATTCCACACATACCGTATCGGGACGTTCTCGTTCGATTACTTCTTTGACTTGTTCGGCACTTTTCTTGGATACATGGGCCGTGCCAATAAGAATGTATTCTTTACCGTTTTGGTTGATTCTTGTGATATTTTGTTCTTCTATTTCTCTTGACATGAAGTACCTTCCTTTTACGGATATTAATCTTTTCCCAATTTCACTTTTCCATTTTACCATTAATAGAAAGCTTTGCTTACAACTTTATGAATATTTTAAAAAAATAGTTATAACTTCAGTATTTCTTTTATATCATCTTCAGTTAAGTTCTTTCCACTATAATCTTCGGGAGAATCAATGATGGATTCAATTAAATGTCTCTTCCTCTCCTGGAGTTCATTCATTTTCTCTTCAATCGTACCCTTTGCCACAAGCTTGATCACTTGCACAGGGTTCTTCTGACCCATCCGATGCGCCCGATCTGCAGCCTGCTCTTCCACTGCAGGATTCCACCACGTGTCATAAAGAATGACGGTATCGGCTGTATTTAAGTTCAAACCGGTTCCCCCGGCCTTCAGGGAGATTAGGAAAATGTCCCTTTCCCCCGCATTGTAAGAGTTACATAGCTGGAGTCGCTCTTCAGAAGGCGTACTTCCATCCATATAGAGGAATGGTAATTCCATGGTGGCAAGCTCCCTTGCAATCAGCTGAAGCATCTTGGTGAATTGGGAGAATATAAGAACTCTCCTTCCGGATTGCTTCGCTTCTTCCAGGAGTGTCATTAAGTGATGCAGCTTCGCTGAACCTCCTGTATATCCTTCTACAAAAAGACTTGGGTGACAACACAATTGGCGCAGCCGGGTGAGCCCTGCAAGGATTTTAATCTTATTTTTGCGGAGGGTTTCCTGATCCAAATGCTTTAATGTATCATGACGAAGTTTGGCAAGGTATGCTGCATAAAGCTTCTTCTGTTCAGGAAGGAGTTCGACTGTCTCCCTCGTTACGAGTTTCTCGGGAAGCTCCCGCAATACATCTTCCTTCATTCTCCGAAGCATGAATGGCCTGACTCTCCTTGCAATCGATTAACGTGAGAGTTTACTATAGTCCATTAATCCAGAGAATAACTGGGGAAAGACGATATGAAAAATTGACCACAGATCCTCTATTGAATTTTCCAAAGGGGTTCCCGTTAATGCAAATTGTTGATGCGCCTTTAACTTCTTTAAAGCTCGAGCTGTATGAGTGACAGGATTCTTGAATGCCTGTGCTTCATCATAAAATACAACCGAGAAGTCCTGCTTTTCGAACCAGTGGATGTCCCTGCGTATGATTCCATATGAGGTGATGACGACATCTGCATCAAATTCTTCTTGCAGCATCCTTCTTCTGGCTATTGGTCCCTCCACTACCATCACCTTTATTTTCGGAGTGAATTTCGAGAATTCACTGAGCCAATTATACATGAGGGAAGATGGACATACGATGAGTGCAGGTGCCTCATCTCGCCTTATTTCATGTAAGATGGATTGAATGAATGTAATGCTTTGGATTGTTTTCCCCAGACCCATGTCATCGGCAAGAATCCCACCAAAACCATAGTGAGCAAGCGTCTTCATCCAATAATACCCTACCTTCTGATACTCTCTGAGAATGCTATCGAGAGAATCTGGGACTGTAAATGGCAAACTACCTGGATTCCGAATGGTCGAAAGGAATTCCCGGAAAGACTCCTCTATCCTGAATCCGTCCCCTCCCTCAAAATGATCTAGCATATCCAGTGCTTCTACCATGGGGACATCATATCCACTTAAGAGCGAAGCAGGTTTTACTTCAGCCCTTTGGAGGAAACGATGAATTTCTTGTGCTTCTTTTGTTTCCAATGAAAGCAGTGCACCGCTCCGAAGACGATAATATTTCCGCTTCTCCACCAGTGCAGACAGCAATTCCTTGATGTCCCTTTCCGGTATCCCGTCCATGTCGAATTTGAACTGAAGCCAGTTAGTCCTTTCTTTCTTCACCTTTACACGGACGACAGGCTTGGCGTCCCCCCTGAAAATCCGATTCCTGACAGCAGTCGTTGCATAGACCCGGAGGTACTTTGGTAAATCGGGCACTTGATAATAGAGGAAATCAAATTCAAGCTCCTCATTGTGAAGGTAATAGCCACTCTCCGTTTTTGCAAAGGAACTGCGTTCGAAGATGTCTATGATTTGTTCCTCTTTCTCCAGGTCCCTGACCACCATGCCCCCCGGGCTCTCCGCTTCAGATAGTGGATTGAAGACTACATGGCCGTACTGAAATTCCAATCCGGCCAAAAGCTTATTATTCACTCGATCTAAGTACAGGTTAGCAGTGAGTGGTGTCTTCAAGAATCTTTCGGTTAATGACTGGGACATCCTCACCTGACCCAATCTTTTCAACTCTGGTCCGATGCGTTCCAGGAAGTAATTGATCTTGTCAGCCGGGATGGTGATCTGATTCACCTCAGATGCGTCAAGCATCCTATGTAATTCATGCAGCCTCCTGTAATCATCATCACCTAATTCATACACTTTACCTTTAAAGAAAACAACACGATACGCTAAAAATATAAAGGTATGGGTAAGACCTTCTATTGATAGTATGTACGTACCAGAATCGTTCTCACTGAATGTAAATTCCAAAGGAAGCAAAGCAGCAGACTTTTGAATACGGTTATACTTCTTCCTTGAAAGTTCCACTGATACCCGTTCAGCATCCAAGAGCAAAGGAAAGATTGTACTCCATACGGAAGGCGGGATGGATAATGAACTCCCACTGGTTTGTTCATTGGAACTTCCTGAAAAAAAAGCTTCATCATTAAGTATTTTAGTCAATGCCTTGATTAAAGCATCATCCCCCCTATTGAAGCAATGATCTCTTTGTGAGTAGACAAAATCATCCGAGACCCTGAAAGGCTTTCCTTCCGTCACACTCTCCATAAATCCCCGGACATCCTGGATTAGATTGTCATTCATACTCAACTGAATCCCCAATAGATACTGATTGTCACCATATAACAAAGGAGTGCAAGTGAATTGAACGTCTACTACTTTCCTCGTTTCAAAATGACGTTGTTCTCCACTCGAACGTATTGTGTTTGCATCATTGAATACGTTGAGTAATCCATCACTCAAATGCTTTCCGTAATATGGCTTCTCCTTATGGATTTTAATAAGGACTGCAGCAACATGCTGACAAGAAAGATCAAACGAAGAAAGCTTGGGACAACTGCAGGTTGTCTGAAGCCTTCCTTGTGTATCCTCTTCAATCGCGACATGAAACTCATCGCCAGCTTGCACTTTGGCTTCACAGTGACCGGGCTGAATATCTTCGATGGTAACTTTATCGGATTCAAAGTACTTCAACCCTTTTTTGTATGAAACCTCACCGCACATAGTTTGAATCGTTTTATATGTAAAATTAAAAAGCATGATATGTCCCTTCTTACTAGTTTCTCGTCGATTTATTAAATAGATTGTAACACACATGATAAACAATCTTATTCTTGATTGAATTCCTCCTTTTTTATGATACGCAGTTTGGATCGATAAACAATCACCTTACGGGAATCTTCATTTGTATGGTATTATAGTCAAGTTCCAGTAAGAAGTGTTTTATTGACAAGCACATACTAATTACCTTTTAGGAAAGAGGCGAAAGAAATTGAAACTATGGACTAGCTATAAAAACTCGTCATTTATCGTAAAGATGACAGCGGGTTTCATTCTCGGAATAATCGTGGGTCTAGTATTCGGGACTCAGGCAAATGTACTGCAACCTCTTGGATCAATTCTGATCAAACTGCTAAATCTTATTGCCATTCCGGTTGTGTTCCTTACGGTTGTCCTTGCCGTCAACCAAATGAATCCGAAACAATTGGGTAGAACCGGCGGGAAACTATTACTTTATTATGGAAGCACAACGGCAGCTGCCGTGCTGATTGGATTAGGTCTGGCCCTTGTCATTAATCCCGGTGAAGCTTTGTCACTACCCGCTGCAGAGGTAAAAAAACCTGAAGCCCCTTCGTTTTCATCCGTATTATTCAATATCATTCCAGATAATTTGTTCACCGCGTTTTCGAATGGGAATTTGATGTCCATCTTATTTCTAGCAATCATTATTGGTTTTTCAATGTCAGCGATGAGGTTTTCGGAAGATCATAAGATGAAGGATTATGGAGAGAAATTGCATACGTTTTTTGATGCTACCAATGAGCTTTTCTTCAACATCCTTAAAGGGATTCTGCTCTACGCTCCTATCGGGGTGTTTGCCATAGCCGCTACATCATTCGGTTCGCAGGGTTGGGACACCTTTCAGTCTTTACTTAAGTTCACCGCCGTCTTCTATCTTGGGATCCTCCTCTTGTGGGTATTTGTTTATTGTGGAAGTCTTAGGATATTCAACATTCCTGTCATGAACTTTTTCAAAAAAACAAAAGAAGCGTATACAACTGCGTTTTTCACTTCGAGTAGCATTGCCACTCTTCCAGTCGCAATGGATGGTGCTAAAAAAGCAGGCATTTCTGAAAGGATCGTGAATTTCAGCTTACCTTTGGGGGCCGTTTTCAATTCCGACGGTGGAGCTTTAAGGATGGGTGCCTCCATTGTCTTCGCAGCGAATGTGTCAGGGGTGGACTTTTCTATCACTGATTTACTGACCGTTGTACTGATCGGAACTCTTCTATCCATTGGAACGGCAGGAATTCCCGCAGCAGGACTCGTTACGTTATCTGCGGTACTGACCTTGTTCGACCTCCCGCTTGAAATCGTTGCCTTGATCGCAGGGGTAGATGTCATCATCGGGATGGCTGGAACTGCTTCTAACGTCATTGGGGATGTTGTCGGGGCAGCGGTTGTCGATCAGTCTGAAAAGAACGCGGAAATTAGCCACCAAAACTGATGGTGTGAAATCAAATTTATAAAAAAGAGCCACTTCCCGATAATTATGGGATTTCGGCTCTTTTTTGATTTATGTATGTTCTGCTGTTGAGTTGTATCGGTCACATTAATAGTAAGTTACCCTGAAATTAGCTCTCTTCTCCAGTATAAATCTGGAAGTTAACCCCGAACTTATCGATCACACATCCATAAAGCGGGCTGAAGATAGTCTTCTGTAGGGGCATTGTCACTTCCCCTTCTTGCTTTAACCCTTCGAATAACTTCTTTGATTTCTCAGGATCGCTCGTCGTTATGCACAGTGTAACTTGGTTTCCAGTTGCATGAGGCTGTCCTGGGAACGTATCACTGAACATAAGCTCTGATTCCCCGATCTTTAAGGTTGCATGCATGATGCGATCCTTTGTTTCTTCTGGCAGGGGGTATTCAGGATCTCCCGGACTCTCACCAAACGTTTGAACGTATAGAACTTCTGCCCCTAGTACTTCTTGATAAAAATTAATTGCTTCTTTCGCATTTCCGTCCATCACCAAATAAGGAAAAACCTGAACCATCATTACCAGCTCCTAAAATTAGTATAGATTTGACCCCTTTTTAAAGGAACCATATCCGCAGTTTACCGATACACCTTAATCATACATTATAGAACAAACGTTCGCAATCGTTTTTTCCTTTTGTTTCTAATTTATGCTGAAGCAAACTCTCTTCTGCCAAAATCTACTGAGTCATAAATGCCACGTTCCGATCTTTCTATTAATCCTTGGGTCTATCCTTACTCATTTCCAAATAGATATAGATAAACGGGTTCGATTCGGAGGTGGATTTTTTGATTGTTAATTTAGAAGTGATTCCAATAAACGAATACATCGGATGCGACTATGACGGTAGTGATGAAAGTCCAGCCGAAAAGAAACGATATCAATCCGGAACGATTAAAAGGATTCGCTATTTAATAAGGGAAGACGCCTCAATTATTACATATGACATTGAGTCAGCGTTCCGGACATATGTAAATATTGAAGATGATGGCACGATTCCTTCAAATTCAAGGAAAACCTTGACCGTTCAAACAACATTTGAAATGAAAGATCAAGTCATGATTGAGGTCGCTGGGATTAAAAGACTGGGTATCATAGATTCCATTGAAGTAAATTGGGATGACCATGCTTGCCGGATCAGCTACGGGGTACGGGATGAAACTGGGAAGGTTTTCTATGGCATCACGGAAGAATCATTGTCAGAATGGGTGCTTGGGCGCTAAGATGAAATTCGTTCACATTATCCCCTCCGTTTTTCCAGTCATATTGTAAAAAAATTCAGGCAACATATAAGACGGAAAAACTGATATATGTTAAGATATTTTTATTGAGAACCGTTAGGGGGATAAACATTGTCTGTAAATATGGAGAACACAAAAACGAGAGATATTGCTGACGCGATCCTGAAATTGAAAGAAACAATGGTCGATCAAAGAGCAATGGATAATAATGATAATTATTCAAGCACAATCAGTAAAGATATTAAAGTTTGGCGACACAACTTGATAGATATATATGCTAATTCTATTATCAACGACCTAGAGACTTCCTATGAAAACCTAAAAAACTGGGGAGAACAGGCAGTAAATTTATTGATCGATTTAGATCTTCCATTGGATATTGCCATTGAAGAGATCCGTAATTATAGAGATCGGATCGGGGAGATCATCAAGAATGAAGCAGAAAAGCAGGAACTTTCATATACAGATTTCTACGAGGTTCTGTCACGCTTTAATTCCGTTGTGGACCGGGCCGTTCATTGGCTGAGTATTTCGTATAGCAGAAAATATTACACAAGGATCCATGCTGCTGAATCGGTGGCTTTGGAACTTTCCGTACCAGTCATCAAAGTAACGGATACAATCGGGATTCTTCCATTAGTGGGGGATATCGATACGAAGCGGGCACATGAATTAATGGACAAAGCCCTTGTGAAAGGCTCACAACTTGGCTTGGATCATATCATTTTGGACTTATCGGGTGTACCGATCATTGATACGATGGTGGCAGACCGCATTTTCAAGGTAATCGATGCCCTTGGCCTGTCAGGCATCAGCGCTACCCTGACCGGCATTCGACCTGAAATAGCCCAGACCATGACTAACCTTGGCATCAATATATCAACGATACCTATTTACTCGAGTCTCCATATTGCAATGAAAACACTTCAGAATCACTAACCATTAAGCGGCAGCCCCAAAATTCATTGGGGCTGCCGCTTTGCATTTACTTAGTCCTTATTTTTGAAACTTCATGTATGGGGAGGCGGCGCTACCAGTTCCACCTTGATCCGGTCTGGATCCTCAAAAAACACGGCATAGTGTCCACCTCCACCTGCAAATGGATGCTTATCCTTATAGAGAATGGGTATCCCTCTTACATTCAATTTATCAGCCATTTCGTCTACATGCTCTATTGAAGATGCATGAAAAGCCAAATGATTCAATCCGGTACGACAACGATGATAAGCAATGTCCAAGAAACGTTCTTCTGTTTGCACAAATACGATATATGTATCACCAAGTTTCCAGCTCTGACCATCTTCCCACTTTTGATAAAGCTCATAACCTAGTTCATTTAGAAACCATCCCCAAAACTTTTCTGTCTTGTCCAAATTTGACACATACAATTCTATGTGATGAAGTAACCCGGTATTCATTTTTCCCCTCCTGTACTCCGATCGACTCATAAATAGAACGACTTATCAACTATGATGCCTTATAACCTCATAAATACCTGTCAATAAAAGTAATGGCAGTTCCCCCTCTTTCGAATCGATGAAAACTTTCTTTGGGGAGAGTCTCCTTTGATAGGTGATTACGGCGATGCCCTCTTGATCCTTGCTGAATCTTATCTCACCATTTTCTTTATCATGGTACACTTGCAAGAATTCACCACCATAAGAAAATGAAAGCCTGACGACTCCACCCTTTTCCTTTTGACCTTCAATCTCAAACCTTTGAATATTGTGATCTTGGATAACTTCTGCCTGCCATATTATGTGGTTGCCTTTTTTGACGGATTCATTATGTAAAGTCATTTTTAACTTGCCATCATGACCTTCTCCCGTAAAATGGATGGACCGCTGTCGAAAGAAGAACGTCCATAACTGATTCAGCCTACTATGAAAGTCACGCTTTACAAATCCTGCATAATTGGTTTTCACATCAATGATTTCTGCACGTTTGGAAGATGACCGGAAACGATTTTCATAGTAAATCGCCTTATTTGCCAACTTTCCATCGCCACCCAACTGCAAGTCTTTTTCAGTCCTCGTCACAAAATAGCCGATCACAACGAATAGTATAAATACCATAAAGACCAATAGATAAAACCATGATGGCACAATTCCTTGTCCGTACATCATTTTTCACCCCCTACTGATTAACTGCCTGGCTTCTGAAAAAATGTTTCTTTCATCCTGTCATTAAAGCCTGTAACATTAAATATATCACAAAAAATATGCCCTAGTGTGTTTTCACTCATTGTGTTGTTACCGCTCGGAAGATTAATGACGATTTCATTTTAGTAGAAACCATTAAACTATGAATAGATAATCACTAGAGTCAAAATGAGGAGTGTTGCATATGAGCCTTTCTTTTGAAACCCTGCCAGTAAACAAGCTTTATAAGCTCAAGGAATGCTGTAATGATTTAATGGCATACCAGAAATCTTTAGCCACAATCAAACCCGAGCTCTTCGATGCTATGAACTTTGAGTCGCGCTTGGTACCTTCAGTTGAAAAAGCGATTCATAATCATATTATTGTAGCAAAGGATGATAACCAAATTATTGGTTATGCGTATGTCAATATTTCTCCTAAAGAGACATACTCGAATGAATTTGCCACCTTTTTTGATTTATCAACCGTTAGCCATGCATATGTTGGATGCTTATCACAATTTTATATACATGATGCGTATAGGAAGAGTGGTGTAGGATCGAAGCTATTTTCACTATCGATGGAATGGTTGGAACAACATGAAGACATCGAGGATATATTCATTTTTGTTTCAAATGGGAACACCATCGCACTTGAATTTTATAAGCGTAAAGGATTCAAGGTAAGCCACGATATACTTGAAGGATTCATCACCGTGCTCAGGAACTGATTCATTGCTTCTCATCAATATCCGATTTCCAAATGAATTGTAGGGGTCTTTATTGCAACTTTCACAGAAAGACCCCTTCCTTCTTAGAAAGGGGGGAGATTAGACAAATTATTCTCTTTCAATCCATCCGGTTCACTTCTGATGATATCCCTTCCGTAGCGGTGAAATACGTCTACATGGGCCAATTTACCTGCTTTAGCTTCTTCCAAAGCTGTCAGATAATCGAGCTCTCTTCCGCTTTCCGTTTTAAAGGCGATGATGTCATCATCATCGTTTTTACGGATCGCAACAATTTTCTCCGCCTCCGAAGTCGCAGGAAATGAAGAATCTTGCCGAAGATGGTGGCCTGCATCCTGCTTGTACTGCTCATAAATCTGCTCAAAGTCTTTACTTTCCATCAAACAACACCTCCCAAACGTAAGTTTAGTATGTTCGGGAGGTGTCTTTTTTATTTACACCTTTCAGTCTATATAATGGGTAAACAATATAATCAGTAAAATATGCCTAAAAAAATTGTTTCGGCCGAAAAAAAAAGAACGATGCAGATTTTCCCGGAAAAAACACTAAAAATGGACTTTCAATAAATCCAAAAATTCTAAATTAACTGATTATTACCATTTTTTACATTGTAAGATTCTGCACTTTTTAATAGACTACTAATTAGCCGCCGGGGTTAATAGAAATAGCTATTTCTCAAATCAGATCAGATAGGGGAATTGTAATAATGTCGAAAAAATTAGTTAGCTTAGCATTAGGTACTTCACTCGTTTTCAGTGCTTCATTCGCTGGAACCACACTGGCACAATCTTCTGATTCAATCACTTCCAAAATGGAAATCCACCAAAAGGTGATGAATTTCGACAAAAAGGGACCAAGCTTCTTATCAGGCAAACTGTCTAGCAAGGTGTCTAACGAAAAAGAAGTTAAGCGATTCATGAAAGAAAATAAGGATCTGTTCAAAGTAGATCCTCATTCTGAATTGACATTACTTGAAAAGACGACAGATGATCTGGGCATGTCTCACTATAAATTCACTCAATCCGTAAATGGTGTACCGGTTGAAGGGGCAATCTTCATCGTCCATACAAATAAAGATGATGAAGTCACAGCCGCTACTGGACAATTATACCAAGACGCTTCGAAAAAACTGACGAATACTAAATCCAAGATTAGTGATCAAGCAGCTGTCGCTTCTGCGTGGAAACATATCAATCTGACAAAAGCAGATACGTTAACAGGGACTCATGAGGAACAATCTTTTGGTGCTAAGAAAGAAAGTGACGTCGAGAGCACAAATGAAGAGAGCAAGCTGGTCGTTCACGAAAAAGATGGTGCCTATTCTCTTGCGTACAAAGTACAGCTTCAATTCATTGAGCCGTATGGTGCAAACTGGCAAATCTTTGTAGATGCTAAGGACGGCAGCATCCTTGAAGCTTATAATGCCGTTACTGAAGGAGCAACAACAGGGTACGGTTATGGTGTACTCGATGACTATAAGTCACTAAATACTTACTATTCAAACGGGACGTATTACTTATTTGATGTTACTAAACCGATGAACGGTGTCATCGAAACACGGACTGCTCAAAACGGCTCAAGTCTTCCAGGGGTCTATACAGTGGACAGCAATAACGCCTGGACTGCTTATTCACAAGCTGCTGAAGTCGATGCCCACGCATATGCTTCTAAAGTGTATGATTATTATTTAAATACACATAATCGCAATAGTTTCGATAATAACGGTGCGACCATCAGATCAACCGTCCATTATGGCTCAAACTATAACAACGCTTTCTGGAATGGACAGCAAATGGTTTATGGAGACGGTGACGGTTCCACTTTCACCTCATTATCAGGAGCACTTGATGTAGTTGCTCACGAATTGACTCATGCGGTGACTGAACGTACTGCGGGTCTTCAATATCAGTATCAATCCGGTGCATTGAATGAATCTTTCTCTGATGTATTCGGCTACTTCCTTGATCCTGGAGACTATTTAATGGGTGAAGATGTATACACACCTGGGGTTTCGGGTGATGCACTTCGCAGTCTTTCCAACCCTGCCCGTTTCGGACAGCCTGAGCATATGAACAACTATGTGAATACTTCTTCAGATAACGGAGGGGTCCATACTAACTCAGGTATCCCGAATAAAGCAGCTTATAATACAATCTCAAGCATCGGTAAAGCGAAAGCTGAAAAAATCTACTACAGAGCACTGACTGTATACTTGACTCCGACAAGTAACTTCAGCTATGCGCGTGCTGCATTGCTTCAATCTGCTGCTGATTTATATGGTAGCGGAAGCTCTACTTACAATAGCGTCAAAGCCGCTTGGGATGCGGTTGGAGTCTATTAATCTCCTGAACTCACCGGAAAAAGGCCGCTTTTATCAGCGGCCTTTTTCTTTGTGTAATACGGCTATCCTCTACCTTCATTCACAGCTGACTGACCAATTGATTAGAAAGAGATCTTTCTTGATCACCGGTGTTAGATGCTGTTCAAGACAAGAATTCTTCGCATATTTAAAAGAAGTTGAGTTCATCATCATAGCCGTTACAAGGATAATTCCTGCTAACCAGATCGTCAGCCCTTTCCTTCTCATAAACATCCTCATCTCTAGCGCTCCCTCCATCACTTCATGTAACGTATGCTCGACCTCACTTCAGGCTTGATCAATCCGGGATATCTCCCCTCCACAAGATCCATTGTTTCATCAATCAACTCCGTAAGTTGTGAAATACTCCGTTCTGGTCCCCCTGTCAAAATTTCCGACATTCGATCATAAAGGTTGCAAGGCGTTACTTTCATGAGATTGATACTATTCTCCATCCATTTGAATGAAGGGTGCTGAACATACATTTGGTTAAGCCCGAATAATATCCCGAGCAACTTTCTTTCCACCTCACAGATGGTGCTATAAAGCATGAGCCAGTCCTGTCTTTGCAATAATGCTGAACAGTTATTCCACTTGTTCCCGAACTGAAGGTTCTCCAAGATCATCGCCTGCGATAAGCCATCTGGATAGAACCTTAATTTTTGTTTTAAATCGTTGATCTTTGCCCCATTAACTAATGCTTCTCCATAGTGGATCGAGGATGCGATACACTGTTTGTCGTAATCTGGATCAAAGTCATCGACCACGTCACCTACGACCCGATCGACTGTATCGGTCAGGAAACTGCTGATTTCAAGTTTCACTCCATTTTTGGTAACATATGCTTCTGACCACTCTTCATCTTCATACGGATGAAACGATAGAATGTCACCATTCACTTCCTTTATTGGCCCGATCCTGTCGACGTCATGCGGTGGTTCCGTCCAAAATATGTGTAATTCGATGTCTGAATGCTCGTCTTCCCAGCACCGGGATACCGACCCTGCAAGGAGTATGGATTCAACTTTCGAATTCTTCGAATATAATCCTGCCATCTCTGTGGACAGCTGTTTTAAATGATTCATATACACCTATTCCTTTCACTCAATCTGCCACCGCCTCGTCAGGATTAAAAAAACTCATATAATCCTTCATTAAAATATTCAAATTCAGATTCCGAAATTCGATGTCTCCTATACCCTTGATAAAATGCATCCTTAAACTTTTCATGATGCATGAATTTCCTTATGGCAAGTGCCTCATCGTAACGCGGATCTCCCATTTTCATTCCTGCCACATCAATGAACATTTTCACCTCACCATCCACGACCAACACATTATCAGTTGTACAGTCACCGTGAATCATCGTTTGGGTTACCGGTTCCGGTCTCTGCAAGATGAGTTTCTCAAGAAGAGGTAGATCACCATCACACTGCCCGTTCTCAACATATGTCCTGGCAAGGTTCAATTGTTCATCAAGCCAAGTTTCTTTCCCGTGCTTTCCGGATTTCCCCGATTCATGAAAAGCATTCAGAAATTCACCAAAGCCTTTGATCAATTTTTCCCTTTCTTTGGAGGATTCTGCTTGTTTCAATGCTGAAGTCAAGGAAATCCCATTGATATATGACATGAGAATATGACTCCCATCAGACCCGTCCCAGAATCCGTAGAATGTCGGTAGTGGCCTCTGCCCTGTCTTCCCTTCCTTTAACACCTTTGCCTCTGCCCTTAGCCAGTTTCGATATTTTTCTATATAAGAACTTTTCAGTATATACGATTGGGTTTCTGTCTCAACGAGCCTGACTTCTGATGTACATCCCTGCTCCGGGAAGAGTCTGATCTCATGGATTCTTCCTATTTCACGCTCAATCCATTCCTCTACCAATTCATTCATAAGCTGTTCTCCCTTGTTATCTTTTTTCTGTTATGTTAAAAAACCTCTTCTTTTAGAAATCGCTTGGCAACGTGGAATCCCCTTCAATCCCAACCTTCCAAGTAATGATGGTGGTACTATCCCTTACATTATTTCTTTGAATCTCTCCAATCAGGTGACGGACGCCTCCTTCAAGACTTACCGATGTGAACTCGCCCATGATCATTTTCGGATCATGAAATGAAGTGCCCGGACATTCTGTCAGCCCGTCGGTTGTAAGGAAAATTTGATTTTCTCCCGCTCTCAATTCTTTAATCCCAGTACTATAGGTCGGGACTTCATGATTGAATGTACTGTTCTTTCCGACCCATTCATAGAAGCTCCTATGGTTTTGCTGGTATTCCCCCATCACTGAAAGTTCGGGATGAAAGAGATGGAGAAGGCAGTCACCGATTGATAACCACCATAAATACTTCCCTTTTCTTAGCGCGAACAGGCAGGCAGTCTCTCCCTGTACGTTCATGGCTTCTTCTTTAAACGTATCACTACTGAATGTCTCGATGATGAAATCATGTAACCGTGAAAATGCTTTCTTTCCCGGTTTTTCAATAATGGTGGTTAAATCTGTTCTTTCCTTTTCGAATGTCCTGATCACAAGCTCAACGCTTTCAGCAGTATCATGTCCGTCCAATATCATGATAAATTCCCATTCTCCAGGTGATGACCAGACAAGACAACCATCTTCATTCTTATATTGCCCTGCAGCCGAGTTGCCCCCATATAACCCGATCACGATCTCATCTAGCGATTTTATGAACGCCTCATCTACATACGTTTCTTTGCTGCCTGTCCAACTGAATGTGTTCATACTCCATACTCCCTTTCCATCATAATTGCCCTACAATCCTTTCAATTCCTTCTAATCTCACTTCACCGGAGAAATGCCAGGCATCGATGAGGAAGGACGGACCTAGTACCTCAAAGAATGATCTTCGACATATAATATTCATCATGGAATTCTTCATCGATGATCAGAGATTTTCGCTTTGTTCCTTCTATTTCGAATCCACTTTTTTGATAGAGTGCAATTCCAGCAGTGTTCTTAGTGACTGCCGTAAGTTCCAAGCGTTTAATACCTTGTTGTTTCGCCCATATTTCAAGCGTTTGAAATAACCTTGTCCCGACTCCTTGCCCCCGGAATTCGCGAAGGATGCCGACTACAATATAAGCGGAGTGCCTGTTTCTTGATACGGTTCCGCCAATTGCCATCAGATAACCAATCAAACGATTGTTTTCCTCTGCAGCCAGAATTACCGCATTTTCCTGAGTATGTATGCGATTGATCAGTTTTCGTTGTTGCTCCACGTTCATGCTTCGTTCACCGGGTCCCATAAGCATATAGTCTGCTTGTGATTCCACTTCCCTGACTACCTGGATGAACTGTTCTGCATCTTCAGATACAATCTTCCTGACTTTCATGACGAACCTCCTCTTACTCTTAGAAGCTACGAGCAAACTTTTTTATGTTCCTGCATTTTCTCTTTGAATCCATATTAACCTACGAATATTTTAACATAAATTTCCTCTAGGCAAATTTCCCTTTACCTCTTTACGCAGACTTTCCTGTTTTATTTTCCGTATATAAAAAAGCGAATACGACTATGTACTCGCTTTTCATGCTATCCTAACTAGTTTTCATTAGGTTCTCATCACCAATCCACCACTGGCTTTTCAAGCTGAGGGGCGAACCCAAGAGCTTCTGATGCCGCGAGGATGAATTCTTTACAAAAATAAAAACTACGATGATAGACAATTTTCCCATTTTCTATTTCTTGACATTGAATATCGTGGATTTCAGGTCCACATTGCCCTTCATGGAAAACAACGATGACTTCCCTTCCCCAAAGCATGTACGGCTCTGCCCTGAATCCTGGAAGGCCATACTTCATTGAGCCAGAACGCATTTCGTCCGTTGAGAATTCTTGAAAACCTAATGGAGCATCGGTATTGGCCGTTTCGCTGAGGAGTGCCAATACTCCTTCTACGTTTCCTTCATTTATTGCTTCTAGATAAACCTTAATGATCGGATCGAGTTCCTTTGTATGCTCATTTACTTGAATATCTCGCTCAAAGTCGGAATCCCTTAGCTTTTTTTTCATCCTCCATACGGTTGCATAAACGGCACCTGCAGTCGTATGAATCATGCCCGCCACTTCCTCTGCCGTGAAGGAAAATACTTCTTTTAAAAAGAAAAGGGCTGCCTGACGAGGTGGAAATCGTTTCGCCAAATACGTTAATACTTCTTTCAATTCCAAGTCATCATGAAAGTCCTCACGAGGGGCATGCTCTTCTTTCAGTTCACCAACAAACATTTGTTTTCTACGGCACTGGTCGATCCACGTAGTAGTGGCGACTCTGAATAAATATGCTTTTGGGTTGGTGGGATGAAATCGTTGATGGAATCCTCCAAATGCTTTCAGCAATGTATCTTGAAACAAATCTTCACCGTCCCATGGGGAGTCGGTAACATAACGGCAGTATGTCCATAGATCGGCTTTACATTCCTTCACGATGTCATTGAACTCCTTATGCAACTTTCTATTTTCTTCAATGAATGACGTCACTTTTACTTCATTTATACGGTTCATCATGACCTCCCATTTCCGTTCTTAGTTATATAACGAATGAGAAGAGTAAATTTATACGGTTTGCTAATAAAATTCTTGTTATTTTTTTGTATGGAATATCCTCCTGTTTTATTTCCTGATATGAAGTAGTTGATCACGAAGCCTTGGTTCCGGAGGATTCCCAATGATTAACCCCATTGACCTCGAATCCTTTAAGCGAATGGAATGGGCAAAGAAGTGGTCGGTAGGAAAGAATGTCCCATTTGGATTGATCAAGGCCATGGAGGTGATGATCTTTCGTAATTGAGAAGTGTCACCATCATTCTTTAGCCTTAATATTTCGTGCTGCCCAGTCGAATAATTCACCCAAAGTTCAACCTTGCACCCTTCTTTTATCAAATGGATACAGACTGCAACTGTATACTCAATGAGTTCCTCCAGATCTCTTCTCAGGTGAAATGGCCCTGCCCCGACCAGGTTTAGGAAGATGGAATAAAGGTCACCGTGAACTTTTTGATACTTTTTCGCCAATAGCTTATTTTCCTTTGCGGATGCCAACCAGTGGATATGCCTGAAACTCTCGTTCTCGTATTCTTTCGTTCCGATGATGCTGGTCTCGTCCATGAACAAGGAGTGATTCGTCGTTTTGAATCCTTGAAGCATGGAGGTCAATTTCAAATCATTTAGCTTATACATCTTCGGGACGATTTTGAACCGGGGAAGCTTACTTTGTTCATATTCGAGACGGACAGCTTGAAGCAATAACGGGTCTCTCACAATGATTTCCAAATTGCTCCATTGATGATACCCCCTGCTTACCCCCTTTAAAGATACGACGATTGTTTTTTTAGATTTTCGAGGTAGGTTACTATGTATGGATAGCATACTGCTGCATTGGTCCCCATCCGTAAATACCAACTCTTGTTCGCTTTTGCTTTCTATGTTCAATTTAAGGTGATAAATCGGAAGGGAAGAGTGATTTTCCACCTCAATATAGCACTCAATCTTATCATCGATACTCGACGAGTCGTGATACATCTTATAACTCCAAGTTACTTTCTTGTATTGAGCATTGAGATATAGATGCGATAGGAGAGCCATTGATAAAATAAGGGAAAACACGAATACAAGGATGGGATATCCGGCAAAGCTGGTTACGAGCAACAGAATGATATCCAGAATCAAGACGAGTGGGACAAAAATGAACGGTGTCTCTTTATGGACCTTCATGGTGTTTCTACTGGCACAGAAGTGTTATCAAGGATTTCTTCTATGATCGCTTCTTTGGAGGTTTTCACTTCTCCTTCTACATTCAATGATAACCGATGGGCCAGAAGCGGCATGACAAGTGCCTTGACATCATCCGGGGTACAGAAATCACGACCATGAAGAAAAGCCCTTGATTGAATCGCCCTCATATAAGCAAGTGCCCCCCGCGGGCTTACTCCGATTTCGACGAATGCATGCTTCCTTGTTTTTTGGACAATCTCCATTACATAGTCTTCAATATCTTCGGATACCATCACTTCTCGCACTCGAGCTTTCAACTGGATAATTTCTTCAGTGGTTATGACACTCCTAATTATGTCAAAAGGATCGGACGAACGGAATCTTCTCAGCATCTCTTTTTCCTTCTCGGGTGAGGGATAGCCTTGTCTGATTGTCAATAGAAAACGGTCCAGCTGTGCATCGGGCAGCGGAAATGTCCCGATGGAGTCAAATGGGTTTTGAGTAGCGATGACACAGAACGGTTTTGGCAGGGGGTGAGTCACTCCCCCGAGTGTGACCTGCTTTTCTTCCATAAGCTCAAGTAGGGCCGATTGCGTACGCGGAACCGCACGATTAATTTCATCGATGAGCAGGATATGATTGAATACCGGCCCCTTCCTAACCTTGAATTCACTCGTTTTCACATCAAAATATTCTTGGCCGACGATGTCTGAAGGAAGTGTATCAGGAGTGAACTGGAGTCGGTTGAATGTTCCATCGATGCTTTTTGAAAAACACTTTGCCATCGTCGTTTTCCCTGTACCGGGAACATCTTCAAGCAGGATGTGTCCATCACTCAATATAGCGATAATCATTAATTCAATTTCCGTCTCTTTGTCGATCATGACCTTTGATATATTTTTCACAATATCCCTAAGCATATTAACCACCTCGACTCTATTATTTATAGTAAAAGCACGTGATAAAACATTACTATCTTACTATTTTGATAATTCAAGTTCCAAGTAGACATAGACATTTTCCCGGTCCAATCATGCTCTGTCGATTGGATTGCTTTAAATATCAATTAAAAAGGCCAACCTAGTTGGACCTTTTTGTGTATGGCAAATCTCTAATTATCCGCTAGAAGGAACCGTTCTTTAAAAGTCGGACTCAGTTCACTCCAGACATCAAACCGATTCCCGTCAAGATCAGAGAAGACGAAATTCCTGCCTGCATGCCCTCTGTCCTCAATTTCACCAACCTGTATTCCTTTTTCAACAAACTGCTCGTGAAGCGTTCTCAGTGAAGTCAATCCATCCACTTCGAACGTCATCGAAAACCTTTCATTTCCTTTATGGTCAAAGAAATTTGCGGTCTCCCCTTTTCTTCCTTTTACAAGGAACAGGCTCTGATTGGCCAAATTAAGGATTGCTTTGCTTTCATCTTTATAGTTCATCACTGCCTGTAGGTTCGAGACGTACCAATCAGATGCGCGCTCAACATCGGTTACTGGAACATAGGTGGTGCCAATCCTAATTAAGCTTTCTTGCATAAGTATCCCTCCTTCACTATTAGTAACCAATTCTCCAATCAAGACGATTATCCCTTTTATTTCCAAAAATTAAATTATCCCATGCTAAAATGCTTAAAAAGAATATAGTTTGTAATCGCCGTTGTTTGAAGAATACCTCAATATATTTTTATCTCTCGGAATACCTTCAAAATAGGAACCGACAGCTCCCGTCGTACATCTATGTCCTGAAATGAGTATATTAAAATCTCTGTCCCCTGCATTTTTCTTCAGTTCCTTCATGAAGCTGAAAACTCGCTCAATAAATGATTGTAAATCTTCCATCCCCCGATACACATTCCTATCTGGAAGAATGCCATCAAGTTCCACTTCATGCTTTCTTAATCCATCTGCTTCCCCAAGATCGTACACATCCAGACGCTGGTCAATGATTGGCATCATCCCCGTTGATATTTTCGCTGTTTCCACGGCTCTTTCCTGTGGTGAGGAATATACAAAATCAAACTCAATGCCTACTAAGCGTTCTCTAACACGTTCTGCTTGACGTACGCCTGTATCATTGAGTGGCAATCCATTCCTTCCTTGCAGCCTCTCTTCTTTATTGTGGTCGGTTTGCCCATGCCTGACAACGTAGATCATGAAACGTCCCCCTTATATCCCATATTATAAATCACTGTATATCTACAGCTTTCCAACCTCATCTTCCAAAATACTGTAAATCGCTGAATCCCTCCAGCCATTTTTAATCAGCATATTCTCACGCATTATGCCTTCCTTCTTCATCCCAATCTTTTTTAACACCTGTTCTGATGCATGATTGTTGGGGTCGCAAGTCGCTTGGATCCGGTGTAATTTAAAATATTGAAAAGCAACGATCATCATCTGTTTTGCAGCTTCTGTAGCGATCCCCTTGCCCCAATAATCAGGATGGACGATATAACCGATTTCACCACTTCTGTGTTGGTTCATCATGGTCAATTCTATTGCCCCAATCAGTCGCTTCTCTTCTTTACACTCAATGGCCAAGGTGTATCTCGTCCTGGGACAGTTATTTGCATCATTCAATACTTCCTTCAGGAAAGTTTGAGTATCTTCAATCGTATTCGGTCCCCAAGGCTGATATTGACAAACCTCTTCTCTGGAAGCATATGCGTGTATGTCCTTCCAGTCACTTTGTACCATTTCCCTTAGCTTCAACCGTTCAGTTCCCAATGATTGTTCTGGAATGTCCAATCCCTGCCCCCCTTTTTTATGATCTTGTTCCTTGGAGTTGATTTGACAGTATTGCATTCACACGGTTACCAAAAGTTTGAACATCTTTAAGATAATCATAACCAGGTGGATTTCCCCTTTTATTTAACATCCTAACGGCAACCGCTTCGTATTCCGGAATGACCAGGCACGTGCAGCCTGAAGCTCCAAGAATCTGATAGGAACCAGGTGGCAACTCTTCTCCAAGTTCGCTCAGATGAAAGTTATTCTCGTTTTGGAACCAAAAGAATCCGTTCTGTGGACCATTTTTAAATGATATAGGTGTGTGTATGGCCGTACTCACATCGAACAACGATTCCTCAAGGACCCTTGTCCCCTTAATCCGTCCTTTCTTAAGGTGCAAATACCCCCAGTGAGCAAGCTCCCTTGCACTGACGAATAAATTTCTTTCGAAGCCTGTGTCGTCTCCCAGCCTGATTGTAGGTTCGCACTGCTCATTCACATCAGCCGTCATCGTGGGACTACATTTCGTTTCCCAACCCGTTTCGGTAAATTGCAGGATATTGAAAACATGTTCATCAAGGATCTTACTTACCGTTTTCCCAGATACTTTCCTGATGATTTCATATAATAATGATAACCCTCCGTTATTGTAATCCCATCCCTCTCCAACAGGGTGGATTCTTGAAAAGATTCCCTGCTTTTCATCAAGCCCATGTGTATGAGTGACAAGGTGCCGGATGGTCAGCCCTTCGTATAAAACATGATCACCTAAATACGTTGAAACCGGTTCATCGATACTGGCAATCTTCCCTTCTTTTAAGAGAATTGCCACGGCAAGACCGATATAGCTTTTTCGAACAGAGAAAACATTATATCTGGTTTCTTCATCAGCCTTTTTTTGAGTGGAAGGATCAGCACCTGCATACCACTCCCCAATTACCTGATCCCCCTGGATGATATAAATAGCTGCAGATGATGCTGAAATTTGATCTTTCACTCCATTTACGTACTCATACAACCCTTCCATTGCAGGAGATTCTTTTTTTGTTAGAAAATCTTGTATTTTATTCATAAAGTGGGCACCCCTATTACGATCTATTTTGCATGAAACACGGCAACTCTTCATATCTGGTATCTTTACAATAGCCAAGTAGTGAATGATGGTCTACCATGAAAACAACCACTCATGCCGGCCTCTGAAACCGTCAGCCAAATGTGATTTCCTTCTCAGTCTGAATGTCTGCAAACCACCTCAACACACCATTATGATGGTTGATGATCTGTTCGGCAGTAAGATCCTCTGTGTCCCAAGTTCCGTGCGCATCAGATACGACGGACACCTTATACCCTTCGCTGAATGCACGTCTGCATGTTGTATCAACACAGATTTCCGTCTGAATTCCTGTCAATATGAGATGTTCTATCCCTCTCTTTTTCAATTCTTCTTCCAAAGATGTTCCATGGAATGAATCAGGTGTCGTCTTTTGAATTGTCACATCATCTTTGGTAGGCTTGATATCGTCATGGATTTCCCATCCCTTTGTCCCAGTTTGAAGTGGTGCACCTTCTGTTTCATTGTGCTGAATATAATAAATGGGAATGCCCTTGGAACGCGCTTTTGAAAGCAAGCTCTTCATTTTCACAATCAAGTCCTGCCCATTCTTTACCGGGCTTCCTTCAAGGAACATCCCTTTTTGAACATCTATGACCAATAATGCTGTTTTCACTCTCGTTCTCCCCCTTACCATGTTTATTCCAAGATCTGCTCCAACATCTGTTTATGTACATGAGCCAGCTTAACCAAATGGAATTCTCCCCTATCAATCAACCGATTGATCCGATTGAATTCCTCCCAGGCTAATTCATACTGCTTCTCCGTTATGATCGAGTCCGTTAATGCATCTTCCAGTTCATCGATATCAAGATGGATGACTTCACCACCTGGAAGGATCACAATGTCAAGGTACAAATCGTCCATCCACGGAACTCCATCCTCCACCCCAATTTCAAAGCAAATATCAATATACCACTGCATAATTTCACCATGTTCATTAAAAATCGTAGAAAGAGAAAAGGATTGATGCTCAGGAAAGTGCTGAAGCCAAGAGTACCCGTTATCAGCGATGCAAATCTCCTTCCCTCCATAGTTCACCATTAGTGGTTCTGCGACTTCTTTCATGTTCAGTAAAGTGACGTAGCCTTTAAAAGAACATTGATCTATGTATGTCTTTGCATATTCCCTTCTAAGGACTCTTTTCCAGTTGGGGTAATTTCCATATTTTCTTTTCATTCGATCCCCCCTGTTATTTACTTCCATATTAAACAAGAATGGAAGTAAATAACAGACTCAACATCTTTTGAACGTTATGGTATAATCGCAACCATCATGATGAAACACTGTAGCGGTATCAAAATATGATATTTTAATAACAACTTAGTGTAATATCTTGAAAAAACAAGCTTATAATGATTATAATAATTTTAATCAATTATCAAGGAGTGGATGGATTGAATGGACACCCACAGGAGTAAAAAAATTTCTAAACTTTACAGAAAGATGATTACTTCTGAAAAGACCCAAGCCTTTCTCATATACAAAGGGCTTGATGAAAAGACAAAAGAGGAACTTCACACGTTCATGAAGGACATGAATTCCCCTCACTACGAAATGCTTATCGATAAGACGACCTAACAATTACTATATACACCAACATATAGAATGAAAAAGACTCGATCATGATCGAGTCTTTTTCTTGTTCATTCATTCAATTTTTTTGACGTCCAATAATTGTATATGATGATCATCACCCTTATGGACGGTAAACACAAATCCGTTTTCCGTTTTGATTTCCCTGTTTTGTTGTTTCATGCATTCTTCAAGAAACCAACCGCCGATGGTATCGATACTGTCATGAAATAAATCGGTTTTCAGGAGGTCATTTACTTCATGAAGCAAAAGCTTGGCATCAATAATATAGTGATTTTCTCCAAGTTTCTGCACTTCAGGGATTTCATCCTGATCAAACTCATCCCTGATTTCACCAACGATTTCTTCAATGATGTCTTCAACAGTCACTAATCCTGAAGTTCCTCCATATTCATCTAATAATAGTGCAATGTGAACACGCTCTTTCTGCATTTTTACAAGTAGGTCATGGATAGGGATGGTTTCGATCACTCGGATGATGGGGATGATGAACGGTTCGAGATTCTCTCCTTCCAATTCATTGACCAGTCTCGCCGTCAATAGCTCCTTTACATTGATGAATCCATGAACATGATCTTTATCCCCATCCTCTACAACTGGATAGCGGGTATAATGTTCAGAGGAAATGATTTCTTTAATATCTTTGAATGTCGCCCCCCTTGATATGGTCACCATTTCCGTCCGGGGAACCATTATTTCACGAGCAATCCGCTCATCGAATTCGAAGATATTATTTACATAATGAAGTTCGGACTTATTGATTTCACCGCTCTCATAACTCTCCGAAAGAAGGATCCTGATTTCCTCTTCAGAATGAGCCAACTCATGTTCAGATGCCTGCTTTATTCCGAATAATCCCACAAACACCCTCGCCGAGCCATTAAGCAACCAAATAAAAGGAAACATGACTTTGTAAAAGAGGATGATCGGACCCGAGAAAAGTAAGGTAATGGTTTCCGCTTTCTGTATCGCAACTGTCTTTGGTGCAAGCTCCCCTGCGACAACGTGAAAAAATGTGACGAAAGCGAAGGCAAGACCGAATGACAAAACATCCGTCAAGGAATCATTCAGGCTGATATATTCAAATAGTGGATGCAATAACTCCTCCACTGTTGGTTCACCAAGCCAACCGAGGCCCAACGCGGTTACCGTGATTCCCAGCTGGCACGCGGATAGATACTCATCCAGATGCGAAACCACCTTTTTGGCTGATACGGCTCCCTTTCTCCCTTCTGCTATAAGTTGATCGATTTTTGATGTCCTTACTTTTACAATGGCAAATTCCGTTGCTACAAAGAACGCTGTAAGCGCGATTAATACCATTAACAAAAAGAAATTTAAAATCATTATGTACCGTCCTACATGGTAAGACGTTCACCTCCGTCAATACATGTACTTACGAGCATCAACCTTTAACCTTTATTCATTCCACGTTGGTTTCGCTTTATACCATACCCTGTCGATTAGATAAAAAAACAGTTGCTTTCCATCAATCGATTTAAATGGTAAGAACCCCTAACCTCATTATGAAAACAAAATAGTAGGGAATAATAATTTGACACTTTTCCCGATAGCATATTTCTGATCTGCACTTATTTAATGATTTAATGATAAACACACTACGAGGTAACAGCAGTGTATGAATTCATATGAATGTCCAAATACTTATTTTGTATCTTCTAATCCCTTATATGAGGTGGCAACATGAACGATCAGTGTAAAAGTAGCAATAAAGTCAGTAATTGGTGCGTGATCAGCATGGCTTCCATTCCACTGGTCATGACGCTTGGCAATTCAATGCTGATCCCTGTACTCCCTATCTTTGAAAAGAAAGCCGGGATCACATCATTTCAAACCAGTATGATCATTACTTCCTATTCGATCGCTTCCATTTTTCTGATTCCAATCGCAGGTTATTTGTCAGACCGCTACGGTAGAAAGATAGTCATCCTTCCAAGCCTTATCCTTGCTTTAATCGGCGGGCTCATTTCTGGATACGCGTCCTGGAAGATCAGTGAGCCTTTTACATGGATTATCATCGGTCGAGTCCTTCAAGGAATTGGAGCAGCAGGGGCTGCACCGATCATTCTGCCGCTTGTGGGGGACCTCTATAAGGATGATGACGAGAAAACGAGCTCTTGTCTTGGCATCATTGAAACATCGAACACATTCGGGAAAGTACTCAGCCCCATCTTGGGTGCTACGTTTGCCGCTTTTCTGTGGTACCTTCCCTTCTTCTCGATTTCAATTTTCAGTTTGATTTCGATTTTGTTGGTACTATTTTTCATTAAGATCCCTAAGAAAAAGGAAGATCCTCCTGAAATCAAACAATTCATAACCAAGACAGTGAATATCTTCAAAGATGATGGCAAATGGATTTTTACCGTCTTTGCCGCTGGTATTTTCATTATGTATGTACTGTTTTCCGTTCTATTTTACCTGTCAGACATGCTTGAAAAGGTCCACGATTTAGTAGGGATAAAAAAAGGCTTCATTCTTGCTATCCCGCTACTTTCCCTGTGTATTTCCTCTTTTGTGACGGGAAGGAAAATAAAAGGGGATATTGGTTTGATGAAAAAACTGTTGATGATTGGTCTTGTCATGACAGGAGTGAGTGTGTCTTTCGTGGGATACACGAGTCACCAATTGATAGTATTACTTATCATCACCAGCCTTCTAGGTCTTTCAATCGGCCTTATGCTTCCTACTTTGGATGCAATCATTACTGAAAATATCGAAAAGGAAGAACGGGGAACCATCTCTTCTTTCTACAGTTCATCACGGTTCATCGGGGTGGCGGCCGGTCCTCCACTTATGTCGATCTTTATGAAATCCTACCCTAATGCCAGTTTCATCGGTGCGGGTATCTTGGCATTGGTGATCGTTGGGCTGGTTTTTGCATTTATCAAGACTGATGAAAAACCCAGATTGAAAGAGGCAACCATCTGATTTATAAAGGAGTGACTGGATGTCTGACCAATACCAGAGCTGCAAACAAACTAAGAGGTTAAGTACAAGTGGGCAAGGGAAGATGTCCTGGTGGCATCTATCCCTTCTCGGCACAGGATGTACGATCGGTACAGGCTATTTTCTAGGCTCTGCCATAGGCATTCGTTATGCTGGCCCATCCATTGTATTGTCCTTTATTCTCGCCGCACTCGGGACGTATACCGTGTACAATCTTCTCGGCAAGATGACTGCTGAAGATCCACAGGAAGGTTCATTTTGTTATTATGCGGCAAAGGCATTCGGAAAATGGGCAGGCTTTAGCTGTGGTTGGAATTACTGGTGTTCAAATATATTAATCATGGGCAGTCAGCTTACAGCCCTTTCGATCCTTTCACAATTCTGGTTTCCCCATATCCCTCTTTGGATGTTTGCAAGCGGCTATGCCGTTCTTTCCCTTCTTATTGTTTTCCTGGGAACCGAAAGCTTTGACAGAGCCGAAAACATTTTCGCTCTGATCAAGACGGCTGCAATCATCATGTTCATCATCGTGGCTTTATTAGCGATCACTGGCACCATTGAGGGGAGTGGCCAAGTCCCGCACTTTTCATTCAGTCTTGAACATTCAATGCCAGAAGGCTTGAAAGGTTTTTGGTCTTCTCTGATTTATGCTTTCTATGCTTATGGCGGGATTGAGGTAATCGGGTTAATGGCGATGCAGTTGAAAGACAAAAAAGATGCGCCTAAATCAGGAAATATTATGCTCCTTGTGCTGACCATCATTTATTCACTTTCTCTCGTACTTGCGGTAGTGCTCACAGCCCATGAGGCATTCAATGATAAGGAAAGCCCTTTTGTATCTGCTTTAAGCTTGTATAACCTTCCATTCTTCCCTCATGTCTTTAATGGGGCCATCATCATCGCCGGCTTTTCAGCATTGACCGCATCTCTATTCGGAGTCACCAACCTTTTGGTTACACTCTCAAAAGACGGTGATGCCCCGAAGATCTTCCAAAAGAAGTGGAAGGCACATAAGGACCTCCCCCTCCCATCATTGGCATTGGCGACGCTCGGATTGGTTGCTTCAGTCATTACGGCACTGTTATTGCCAGGGAAGGTATTTGAATATATCACCACGGCTGCTGGTATCCTGCTTTTATATAACTGGGCATTCATCATCATCTCTGCATTTAAAGTGTTACGATTGCGGATTTGGGGAAAAATTCTAGGGATAACAGGATTACTTCTACTTTCATTAGCCGTTACAGGTACCCTCCTGGAACCAGAGGTCAGGTACGGTTTTTTCCTATCACTTTTGCTTGTTTCAGCGATAGCGGTTGTCGCTTATTATCTAAACAGGAAATGGAAAAGGGATGACCCCTTCCTTCATTCTTGAGCGGGGCATCTCGTGAGCTGTTCAGTCATTTAAAAAGAGGGGGATGGTTGTTAAACCACACTCTATAAACACAAAAAACCTGATGGTATGGATACCATCAGGTTTTTTTTAGAGTTACTCCTTGTCCCTGTTTTTCAAATGAAATTCATCGGTGGGCTTAGTAGGAAACTCAGGATGGATTTCTTTTGAAGCTTCTGTTTGATATCGTAGCTTGGCCGGTGCCATTCTTACAGCTTCACGTTTGTTATTTCTTCTACCTGATAAAACTGCCCTCAGGATATTGCGGTGAAAGAACAGTTCAAACACCGTCAAGGCTAGTGCAGCCACGATAGACCTTATTAAGTACGTGCTTCCCCCCGTCATTCCCCCGGTCAGGAAGTAAACGATCGTAAATGCAAGTCCAAAATCAGCCAGCGCTGATATCGTATTGCTTGTACGAGGGAGGAGGATCAAATCACCAAGTACATATGAAACCACACTCAGGATCATTGATAATAAGAAAATCTCTCCAAACGTCATGCCTTCGACTCCGACAAGGATTAAAAATAAAAGGACAAAAGTGGCGATAAATTTAATCGCGAGTGCTTTAGCATTTCTCAAGTGCAATCCCTCCTGCCCTTATGTTTCTCCATTTAAAGGAGATTATGCTCGAGCATCATGCCAAGATTACACGGTAAGCTGTACAATCAGCCCTATTTATTTAGGTTCATCTTTATTCAGAGAGCATAATAAAACCCGAATCCGACTATGGGGAGATTCGGGTGCAGTCGTGATCATCCTGAGATTGACTCAATTATGTTTTCCGCTGTCTGTTTCCCGTTTTTGATACAGGCTCCAATCCCTACTCCATAGTAGGAAGCTCCCGCCAGCAAGACATTTGGGTAATCTTCATGAAGTGCTGTCATGATTGAGTCAACAGCCTGGCTATGTTGCAAATGATAATTCGGCATCAGATCATTCCATGTGGTGACCTCCACCGTTAACGGTTCCTCTTTGATCCCTAAGCTCTTCGATACATCCTTGAGCGCTATTTTTATAAGTTCTTCTTCATTTCGCCCAGCTATTAGATCATAATGGGGATTTGAACTCTTATAAAACAGTCTTACCAATAGTTCATTGCTTTCTGATGTGTGCTTCCACTTTCGACTGGTCCATGTACAAGCATTGCAAATCACATCGCTTCCATGTGAGGTTATGAACCCCGTTCCATCGGCAGGGAGTAGATCATCTTTAACATCAAAGCCGATATAAATGCTGGTAAGGGAAGTGTTTTTAAATTGATCAAAATATGCATCAAGATTTGTATCATTCATGATTTTTTGCGTCACATCATGTGTGGTCGAGAACACAATATAATCAGCATCCAATTTATGATCATCCGATAGAGTAAGCTCGTAGCTACCCCCGTTCTTGCGCAATGCTACAGTCTCTTTCCCTTTCAGGACTCGAACATCTTCCATCATGTCTTCCATCCGATGAATCAAAGTAGAAAGTCCTCCTCGGAAGGAGATGAATTTCCCTTTGGAAGAGCTTTTGAATTTATCCTTATTAGCTTCAAGTCCCTTGATAATACTTCCGTACCGGTCTTTGTATTCCAATAAATAAGGAAGGGTGGTAGACAGCGTCAGCTCATGAAGTTTTCCGGAATATACTCCTGAGAGCACCGGTGCAATTTGATTTTCTACAAGTTCACGCCCGAGAAATGCTTCCAAGAAGTCCCCAACTGAATCATCTTTTGTGAAATGAGTATTTGGAAGCTCGAGATCCTGCATTGCGGCCTGTTTCCCCTTTTCCGAAACCAGTGTGCTTTGCATCAGGGATTCGATGCTCATTGGGATACCAAAGATCGTATCTGCTGGTATTTCATGCAGTTTCCCATTCGTATAGATATATGAAATCCCTGTCTGATTATATACAAGGTCGCCCTCAAGTTTCAATTCTTCTACAAAAGGCAGTACCCCTTCATTGCGGGCCACAATCGAATCTGCACCCGCCTCCATGATAAAGGGACTGTTCTTTACTGTTTTAATTTTCCCCCCAAGCACCTCTTCCCGCTCTACCAAGGTCAATTCAAGGTCAATATGTTTTTCTCTTCTTAATTTATCAAGATAATACATGGTCGCAAGTCCCGTAACCCCACCGCCAACCACAACAACCTTTTTCATCATGCTTCACTCCATATGTAGGTTTATACCACTAGCCTACCATCTTTTTTTGTGATTTCATAAGGTAATGACGAATTTATTATGACTTTTTATTGAAAGTTATGTGTACTTCTCTAAATGGGGAAAAGTAATTAAATCACGCGGGGGAAGGATCAAACATACATGCAAAGGACCGTCCCTCATCGCGTTAATGTAATGAAGAACGGTCCTTTGCATTAGAGTTTTTTTATGATCAGGCGATGTTTTTACATGCTTCAGCGCATTTAAAGCAGGCATCTGCGCATTTCTGACAGTGGGTATGGTCGTGCTTTTTGCATTCGTTACCACATGCTTCACAGATTGTGGCACAGACTGAAGCAAGTTCGGCCGCAAAAGGCGTTCCCCTGACCAAGGCTTGTTCCAAGAACGCGCACATATCTGAACATTCCCTGTCCAGCCGGATACACTCAGCCATCATATTGATGTCCTCTTCACCAAGGCATGCATCATAGCAATGATTACAAGCTTCCATACACTCGTGTAAGGTTTGTACCAATGATTGATATTTCTCATGTGACATTTCAAATCATCCTCCTTGATTTTGATATATGTTCTTTATCCGCACCTTCCAAGACTAAACATTTATTTTTTCTCAATGGAATAATGTGTTCGGACAATTTATAGTTTCCCTTCACTTTTGCAGAAATTATGCATTTTCCATAAAAATGAAAATAGTTGTTCACAGAAAAAGCTGCCTGATCTCGGCAGCTTTTTATTACCTAGTTCCCTCCATTGACTTCGACTACATCTTCTTTATAGAACTGAGAGAAGATATCAGCAAATGCTTCGGTGGAATTATAAAGCTCCACCAGGTTATTCTCCACTCCCCCAAACTCCAATAACATTGCACGTTCTGTGAGATCTTGATTGTATATTCCATTTCCTTCCGCTTTCGTTTTTACGAATACCCCACGGCTGATTCCTGGATATTTGCTTTCCAATGCTGCATGCAACTCTTTGGCAATCGCGAGGTTCTTTTCAAAGTTCTTGTTTTCCTTGCCCACGATAAAAAAGATCCTTGCATATTGCTTCCCATTGATTGTTTTTGTTGTAATGGCCCTAGGCTGTGAATCACGATGGATATCGATCAGATATTGCAGGTCATTATTTCCGGCAAGCGCTTCCTGGACCTGCTCCCTTGATAATTTATAGGATTCATAATATGTCCAATTCTTTTCCTTCAATGCCTTCGTTGTATCTGTCTTGTCCTGAACGGCACCGATTCCACGCTTGGCAAGCTCCTGCTGAAGCTTCGATCCGATCGCGATTACATTAACCTTTTCATTTGAACTCGCGGGATCTGAAGACTGGTTATTTTTTATTAAAGGGCTGAAGGCTTCCCAACTATGAGAATGGTAAATGAATACAGATTTTTTATCGATCTGTTTAATATTTTCGCCTTCTTTTCCATTTGCTTGTTCAATCTGATCTTGATCATACTCCTGATTCATTAACTGTTCATCCGTCGGTGCCGGGGATTCCATAGGAAGATTGGTAATGTCCGTCCCCTTACCCGCCACGGCGATTTGTGTATGATAATTTTCTATTCCTGGGATTTCCCTCCCAAATAAACTCCTTGGATCAAACAACGAAACATTCGTCACACTTTCCAACCAATCAAAGTCTGACTGAAGTTCTTCTTCATTCATCACACGTAATGGCGTAAGCTCTTCAGAGATTAGTTTCAATAAGGTTTCTTTTGGCACCATATCCGACACTGTCGAATAATAGAGCGTGTCCACTTTCAATTTAATCGTGGTGGCTGAAATGAGCCAGACAAACACGTACACCAATATGATCCCGCTCACGATGATCCTCGCCAGTGATTTCATTGTCACGAATACTAGAAGGGGGAGAGTACTATCTTTTCTGGATTTATATGGCATGAGTGAACTCCTATACTAATTGGATTTACTAATTCACTATATGCACGCCAACAGGATTATAGAAGGTTTATGTAATTCCTTATCAAAAGGGATGTTTAATATGAGGACGATTGAAGGATTTTGAACAAAAAGGCTGTAAGGAAACCGGTAGTCTTTCACTTTTGTAAAGATTACCAATTTTTTCACTCAAAGGGTATATCGAGGTATGGATGTATGATATAATTGTAACTTAAGCAAGACAAATTATTTTGGGTCTACGAGACTGTTTTTAGTCAATCCCTCTATAATATAGAAGGGAGAGATTCTATGTCATTCGATACCATCGTACGAATGCTGAAAACTCAACTCGATTTCAAAGAAAGTGAAATCATTCACACTTTCTATGCCAAGGACCAGCAGCCTGTTCTCTCAGTCGAATACCTCTATATCTCTGAAGTGTTCTTAATCACATACTTAAGGACTAACGAGACGATTGAATATACAGAAATCAACATAATCGCCGATATCATCGATCGATACTTGAATGAGTATCCCCAGGAAGTTTGAATTGTTGACCATGACCGGTACATCCCCAATGGGGGGTGCACCGGTTTTTTAATCCCGACCTAGATCAAGGTAGCTTGGAGAGGAACATCGTTGCAATACCGAAATAAACCAGCAGCGAGAAGATATCGTTGATTGTTGTGATGAGCGGCCCAGACGCAACTGCTGGATCAATATCCATCTTATATAGGATAAGGGGAATGATTGTCCCTGCAAGCGTTCCGATGATCAACGTAATCAATAGGGACATGCCCACCACGATTCCAAGTGTGAAACTACCTTGCCATATAAAGGCTATCATGGATATAAGAAATGCACACGTTAAGCCAATGATGATCCCAACCCACAATTCACGAAATATCAACTTAACGACCTGTCTTACGTCCAAGTCATTCGACACCAGTCCCCTGACGACAACCGCCAGGGACTGAGTACCCGTGTTTCCTGTCATACCTGCAATCATCGGCATAAAGAATGCAAGTGCCACTACAGACTGCAGCGTCTCTGAGAAACTGTCTATTATACTCCCCGATACCAGACCGATCAATAACAGCAGGATCAGCCAAGGTAAGCGCCTGAAAGCGGCTACCAAGGGTTTGGTGTTAAAATCAATCGCTTTACCTGAAGCGGATAGCTTCTCAATGTCCTCATTCGCCTCTTGTATCACTACATCGATGATATCATCGACCGTTATCACACCCATCAGTCTATTATCATCTTCAATGACTGGAATCGAAATGAAGTCATATCGGCTGATCAATTTCGCCACCTCTTCCTGATCGGTATGAACATCTACCTTGACCACCCTTGTGAACATGATATCTTCGATTTTATCTTGCATTTCACTAAGAAGAAGATCCTTATACGAGACGACTCCCACCAATTTCTTGTCTTCATCAATCACATACAGGTAATTCAGATACTCTGCCAATTCCGCAAAATGCTTCAGTTTATCGACTGCTTCCCTCACGTTATAATCCTTGGAGATCCACACGAACCGGTTGTTCATAATACGACCTGCGGTTTCAAGAGGGTAGTTCATCATGTGCTGAACCACTTCGGATTCTTCCTGTTTCATTTCAGATAAAAGCTCTTCAATCTGTTCTGGCTCCAAATCAGACATAAGGGTGGTTAGGTCATCATTTTCCATCAGATCCAGTACTTTGGTAGACTTTTCAATCCCTAATTTATGAAGGACTTCCAACTGTACTTCGGTATCCAATTCCTCCATTAACTCTTTTAACTGGGATATGCTCAAATAGATGAGGAACTTGTTTCTGTATTTTTTTGGTACCATCCGATATTGTTGAGCAAAATCATAAGGCTGAAGTTCATCGAGGACTTTCTGGAAGTCCGATTTGTTCCCTTCTTTGAGACTTTGCATGATATCAAGTGTCAATGTATAGTCAGGAGGAGCTGTTGCCATCGTCTTCAACTCTTTCTTTATATAATCATCATTGATATCATACCCACAATCGAACATAATGAATATAGTCAAAGTCAAAGGAAAACAATTTTTTATGAAAAGAGCTGCATCATTGTGAAGAATTATTTACTCGTCGGGCTTGCCGGTGCAATCGGTTCTTTCGTGAGATTCACGGTTGGGACTTTCGTCCATGGCGGGTGGTCGTACTCGTTCCCCCTTGGTACATTCTTGATCAACCTCACTGGCTGTTTCGCATTGGGATTCGTGACCACTTTTTTATTTCATACAAAAAAATTGCAACCATCAACTGCTGCTGCACTGGGCACCGGCCTTATCGGATCTTTCACCACGTTTTCCACATTCAGTGTGGAAACTGTCATACTGATGCGTCAAGCAGAGTGGATGATGGCTCTTACTTACATGTTCTCAAGTATGGTCGGCGGACTATTTTTGGCATGGGCGGGATATAAATCTGGACAGATACTGGTCGGTTCGCAGAAATCAGAAATAAAGGAGGGTGAATAATGTTCCTTCAGGCTATGATGATCGGGCTAGGTGGCTTTTTAGGAGCTGTTTCACGATTTTGGGTCGGAAAGCTTCTAGCCTCTTTTCCTTCTTTCTCATTACCGATAGCCACGTTGACGGTCAATCTTTTGGGTTCGTTTCTATTGGGATATATATATATTGTCGGGGGCGAGGGGCCGGTTTATTCACTGATTGGAATCGGGTTCTGCGGGGCATTCACCACCTTTTCCACTTTCAAACTCGAAAACATTCAATCAATGAGTGATAAGAAGTGGAAACATGCAGCCGCCTATATGGGGATCAGTTATATCGGGGGCATTTTAATGGCCTTTGTCGGGATGATAATCGGTGGTTTTTTCATGTAAATGGCAAAGGTGTCCCTGAACAATCAGGGACACCTTTGCCTACGAACAAATAAGGAGGTACTCTTGTCTATACGGCGGAAGTATATAGACGAGAAAGCTTGTCAATGGGTAAAGATCAGTGAAACCTTCTATAGCGGTGACTAAAGGTTTTTAAACAACCCGCTTTCGAACAACCTCAGTGATCTTAACCGATTAGCTGTTTCTCTACTTCACTATATGTACAACCCCCACCATGTGTGCAGACAAGCACTTCAATTTTTAAAAATAGTCGTTCCCCCACCTTTTTCTTCAGAACTTAAAGAAAAGATTAATTGCATATGAACTTATTAAAAATGATATGCAAAATAACAGAACATACACAGCGAGCGCAGACACCCCAAGCCCTGTCCAACCCCATATGAGGAAAATGGAGATCGGGATGGCGAGAACGGCAACGATCATGATGCCAAATACGATTTTGATAGGCAAATAGCTTATTCGCTCCCTTCTTCGCTGTATGATGGTCAAAATAACAGACAATAAAATGGCACTACCGGCTACGATGAACACAAGTTGACTCTGCATGGAACATCCCCCATTCGTCTTCTAAAATCCATTCACTGTTATTCTATGGACATTACTTTACATTGGGTCATTTAAATTGATTTCCTTCAATATCCTCGCTGGATTTCCTCCCACAACCACATTAGAAGGCACATCCTTCGTCACTACGCTTCCAGAAGCCACAACGACATTATCCCCGATTGTAACACCTGGATTAATGATGGCTCCGCCACCGATCCATGCATTATCGCCTATCTTAACAGGCTTACCATATTCCAATCCTTTATTACGCTCATATGGATTTATCGGGTGAGTGGCAGTATAGATATGCACGCCGGGTGCCAACATGCAATTCGAGCCGAATGTTACTCTGTATACATCGAGGATCACACAATTGAAATTCGCGAAGAAATTTTCACCAACGTGTATATTGGATCCATAGTCACACCTGAAATCGGGCTCCATATACACTTTTTCACCTGATGAACCAAACAATTCCTTTATAAGTCCGACACGAATATCCTGCTCCTTCTCATTTGTTGCGTTTATTTTCCTCACCAAATACCTTGCATGATCTCGCTCCTTTACCAATTCTTCATCCCAGGGCTCGTAAAGTTCACCTGCGATCATTTTTTCTTTTTCTGTTTTCATGTTTTCACTCCCTTTCAAGTGAGATTAGTCACTGTCCTATTCCATCAACTACTACGATAAAGATGATTGGCTCTCCGTATACTGAAGAATAATACAATATACGCCACTACTACGCTTTACAACCATATTGGATGTTGAATTACTGCCGAAATGATACCGATGAGATTAAAGAGTAAAGCTATCGAAAGACCTATCATCGTTTTAAAGTCACTTATTACTGCCTTATTCACTTTAGCTCCTCCCAGAATGCTGTTGCTAAACATATTTTAACATATTATACCAAATGGAGTTGGATGATTTTTCTTGATGAGCTTTTCGTAACGTATTTTGTCATTTTAATGAGTGGATCTTTAAATGGCAGGCATCTTAGGAAAAAGTGACAAGGACCCATTCAACCCATAAGAGAACCCTTTCACGGAATTAGGAAGGTGTGTTTGACATTTTCATAGATCCTTGAATACACTCGTCTATTCAATTGACCATCCTCTCGCTCACCTAAAAATGTTTAGCACATACAAAATTAGGATAAATCTTATAGAATCCCTTTTAATAAGCAGGAGGTACGATGATATGAATTCCCCGAAAAAGCATCGATTCAGCTATCAACAGTCAACACAAGCGCAAACAAAACATCAGAAAAGGGAGCAGGATTATCACCATTTAATCCGTTCGACAATCCAGAGATGTGAGTCCCTTTCCATTAAACCAACCATCAGTACACTAGTCGATTTTTCAGGTTTGTCGGAAGAAATGATTCTTGAAATATTGGAAACTCACTATACCGAAGATGTTTCCATTGAAAGATTCAAGAGGCTAAAGAAAGGTGACCCCCATCCTTAAATGGACGAAGGGAGTGTGACTGTCCTCACACTCCCTTCGTATGAACGCCATCCTTCCATGTACACTTAACCAACCGAATAGACTACAAACTCAAGGATATTCCCATCGGGATGGATTACGCCCATATAATAAGACCGTCTGTTCTCTTGATACAACATGTATACTTCAACTAGAAGGTAAAGATTTACCTCCCCACTCATCAACAAAAAGGGTTTTCGTGGACGAATATAGAAAACGATTAATAAAGATCTTTTCTTGGTCTGATTCTTTAAAACCGTAGACGTTCATCATGGTGTAATGAACTAAATCTTCCGCAAGCCTGGAGACCTGGTCATGCTCTTGATTAACGGTATGCTTTTCCGTTGATGGTTTTTTACTATTGAAAACGATCTTTTTCCTCTTTTTTCAAGAATGTACCCTTTCTTTGGCGAGTTTCGTTAGTAGATGAATACAATTAGTGAGGAGTGTTGGAATGTTCAGAGTTGGAAGTGTTTTTGTCCCAGTAACGGATCTACATAAATCAAAGCAATGGTTTGAGAAGCACTTGCATGTCAGGTTGATCGATGAATGGGATGGTGGTGCCGGATTTTATTTTCCAAGCTCTCCTACCCAGCTTGGGTTGATTGAGGTTGAAACACCTCAACGTTCAGAGTTTACCATTAAGGGTGTGAAAAAGAATTCCTACTTTAACTTCCTGGTATCAAATATCGATGAAGTATATTCTGAGTTTAATAGAAACGGGGTAAGAACTTCAGACATTGAAGAGTTTGGAGGGATGAGATTCTTTGATTTTTTTGATCCGGACGGGAATCCATTCAGCATCGTCAATGAGGTGGAGGGTTCCCCTTTTCATAGTGAAGAAATAAAGAAGCTACAAGAAAGTCGTTAAGATGATAAAGGAATTAACGACAGAATCGGATTGGCTGGCAGCGTATCCAGTAATGAAGCAGCTTAGGAACCATTTGTCCCAAGATCAATTCATTGCGATTGTAAAAGAAGCCACGGTCTCAGAAGGGTATAAACTGGCGGCTCTTTATGAGGAAGGTCGATTGGTGTCTGTCGTGGGGTTCATGCCTATGGTGACTTTATACAATGGAAAATTCATTTGGGTGTGTGATTTGGTGACGGCTTCTGACGCACGTTCAAAGGGCCATGGCAAGAAGTTGTTAAGCCATGTCGAGAGTTGGGCAAACGAGAATGGCTATCCCGTCATCTCCCTATCCTCCGGCCTGCAACGCGCGGATGCGCATCGTTTTTATGAAGAGAAGATGGATTATCGTAAGAAAAGTTATGTATTCCTGAAGGAGCTTTGATCGGTAAACCTGCACCTTGTCTCTAGAGTAGCGGTGCAGGTTTACTATGCATCTTTACTATTGTACTTAAGTGAACGGAATGTAATAAGATAGAATGCCGTATACAGTAAACAAGCGATCAAACCCATATAAACCGAGTACCCGAAAAAGTTATAAAGACTGATCGATCCCCATATCAGAAGGGCTATCAAGAACCATCTACCACGTGTACGGTTCTTTCGATAGATTGACATAAAGATGGCTAACGCCAACGTCATGCTTATAGCATGTGCAATCAATAGGATACCTTGCATCATCATCGCTCGACTCACACCTCTCCAGCAAAATGTTATGTTCTGATTACGTGATCAGCCAATTCCAATGGCTTCACCTTCAATAAGTAATGATCCTCTGCCTTCCAATAACGGTTCATAAACTTTTCGGTGTCCATTTTTGCAGAGTCATGCTCTCGATTAAACCTACTTTCTCTGTCGCAATCGAGGTACATGACATAATCTAAATACCCTTTCCACTCGTCCCTCTGTAAGAACACCCCTTCAATTACTATTACACCACATTCAGGCAAGCGAATTTCCTTGGTAACTCTAATATCGGCTGATTCTTCATAATAACCGAGCCTTAGGAAAGAAGCACTTTTAAGGTTTGCGAACAAGTTCTCCTGCAGTGACTGCACATCCCACTGCAGGAAATAATATTCCCTCCACTCTTCGTTTCCAGTGTGATACCTTCTATGACGTGGTTCGATAAAATCATCCATATGAAGACAGACGACATCAAGTCCATGTCCCTCAAGGCGTTTTTTTAACAATTGGGTATAGGTCGTTTTACCGGACCGGCTTAACCCATCTATGCCAACTACAAGAAGCTGATCCTTTCGTGAACGAATGTAATTCAGTAATGGTTGATCATTCATCATCCATACCCTTTCTTTGCTACATGATTCGTTTGACGATGCATTTATCATGATTCAATCCTTTCATCCTTACATTCTATTTAAATGGGTATCTTTAAAATGGGTTGGGTATTTTAAACCGTAGCCCAGCATCCTGTCCATTCCGATATGAGCAGTCCATATCAAGCTGTATAGGAATATCCATTGAATCTCTAAAATACTGGCTAAAACCAAAAGTCCCAAGGGTAAGGAGTACGTATGGAATGCATTATATACAACCGCTCCCCGCTCATGATTGAATACATATCCAATCATCCCCACATCAGGTGTGAACAACAGCAGTAAAAACAGTGGCCAACTAAAGTCGTTCGTGCCATAAACGTAGATGCTCAACAGAAAAACACATAAGCCTTCGATCCGTAACAACCACTTATTCATCATCGCTCCCCGCATTCTTTTGGAAGTATAAATCCTTACTCTTTGCCTAAATTGTGATATAGAGTGGCACTTGCTAACGTCTCACCTAAATAGATACCGCTCGCAGCCGCCTGGGAAAGGGAGTGCGTGACTCCTGAACAGTCACCGATTAAATAGATGCCGGGTACTTCGCTTTCAAAGCTTTCGTCCGTATATAGTGAAGGTTCATAAAACTTAGCATCCAAACCATAAATAAGCGTATCAGAATCGATCTCTTCACCTACCAAACCTTCCAATGCATGGAGAAATTCTATCAGGGCAGCACCATAAACAGAGGGTACCTCCCGACGTGCGTCCCCACAGTCCGCTTGAAGCGAAGGTTTCACTTGGTTATGACTGAGTGTTTCTGTCGGTGCTCCGCGTTTGAAGTCCTCCCATTTTTGGACAACGATCCGATCCCTTCCCCCATTGATCCCCCCGATGACTTTCTTTGCATCGTTCATCGCTTCTTCATATGAAGGGTAATAACGAGGAACAAACAAGGTGAAATTCAAGTTTGCACTTGGGGAATCTTCTTCAAGTGCATTTTGTCCATCCGGCATGACGAGTCCATGCTGATATTTCCGTATAATCCGGCCGCGTGGATTCATGCAATATGTTGTGGCTTCAAAATTCCGTCTATGGATCCTCAATTTTGTTTCAAAGGTTTCCTGCAGGATTGCTTGCAGTTGATCACCTTTCATTTCCACCCGAAAGCCCATGTCGAGTCGCGTGTTGCCTGGATGAACACCAAATGACCCCATCATCCCTGTCAGCCAGTCACTTCCACTCATACCTGTCCCAATTACAATTCGACCTGTAGTGAAATCACCTTTATTTGTATGCAGGTGGAATCCTTCTTTATTCTTAGTAACGGCTTCGACCTTTGTCTCAAAAGAAAACGTAATCCTTTCACGCATCACTTCATACATGCTTTGGAAGATTCCCTTTGAAAGGTGGGTTCCAAGATGCCTTACTTCCGTTGAGAGTACGTCAAGTCCATGAAGACTGGCTTTACTGGAAAGTGCTTCGTTCTTCGTACTATATTTACTTCTCGCGTTTCCACCAAAACGACAAAGGATTGTATCCACTTCCTGCATCAACCGAAGAGTATGGTCTTCCCCAATCTTCTTATGCAGTCGGCCACCAAAGTCAGTCGTATAGTTGAATTTCCCCTCTGATTTCCCCAGTCCGGAAAAACCTGTATATTTACTGCATGAAGCGCCGCATGTGCATTTCCCGCCGTCTTCAAGTCCGCACGTTCTTTTCTCTAATTCCTTTCCAATATCGATAATATGTATGTTTACATCCTGATTCTTATTCATTAGCGTATATGCAAAGAAAATACTGCTGACACCGGCACCAATCACGGTGATGTCATGATGATTAGCTCTCATGTTGACACCTCATCCCCTTCATTAACAAATCACTCTTCCCTCTTAATATGTTAACATAATATACCAAACTATCAAAAGAACGCCCCTCTTTACCACTCTAAAGCATCGAGGGACGTACCTTCTACTTGTTGGACGATTGTTCCAATTAGTTTATTCGGGCGAGTGCTATATTTCGATGTTGATTTTGTGTTGTTTATCGAAGGATCCGATGATACGAGCCCCCGTGTCCGTGCTTTCATAGTAGTCTGGTCCATATGCTTCGATTATTCTTTCAGCGGGATCTCCTGCTGATACCCCTTTGGACGTTCGGTAGTGACTGGTGAAGAAGTACCGATTCACTCGGGTGTTCCTCCATTCCGAACTCAATGTTATCATAGGAGAGATATGTAGTTTGTGGACTTTGGATTTCCGTTACTTCATGTGGATCTTTTAATACACGAAGTACCATATCTTCTGTTGAACCATGTGACATTCCGTTCACGGTTTCTTCTGAAAGGTCGGTAGTTCCAACCGTATCATAGAAACGAACCTTATCATTCGAGTCCAGAACGTATCCTGCCATCAGGAAAAGTGTACAAATTACTAGGATGATCACCGTCAACTTTATCTGTTTCACATGGCTCACCCCCAACTTACTTGGACAATAATCTACCCGACCCTTTACCATCTTTAATCAGTTCATTTAGTTCCAATAAATCCTCTATAACTGCATCCGCTTGTTGTAGTTCATCCTCTTGAGAGAAATCAAAGCTGTACCCTACAGACAACAATCCATTATCTTTCGCAGCCAGGATATCAGAGAGACGATCCCCGACTACAGCCCCCCTTTTAATGTCATATTTATCACAAATCATCTTCACCAAGTCTGACTTATTCAACGAATCAACATGCTCGATGCTGTAAGCGGCATCCAGCCAACGACCCAGCCTGTAGTGATTCACGATCGATTCCAAGTATGGAGGCAGCCCGTTACTGGCTATGAATAGCTTTATATTCCGCTCCTTTAAAAGGGTAAATAGTTCTTCAACATGGGGATACAAAGCACCCTTCCCACGTTGTATATTGAACATCAACAATTCGAGAAAGTGGTCATTCACTCTCGATCTCACTTCATCTGAGTGATGGGGCAGAAGCGTGTCCCAGACCTCAGGGAGCGGTACACCCATGATTTCCCGGTATTTCTTTATTGGGGTCGCACTTTCCCATCGTCCTTCCTCCCGTAACCTTACAAAAGCATCTTCAAGGGATAATTCTAAAATGCGATCTGTTTGGAACAATGTTCCGTCCATATCGAATATGACTGCATCCAATTTCATTTCCTCACCTCATACGGTTAATTCATTTTCGATCTTTAATTCGAGTGCATGACTCAACAGCTTATGCAAAACAGCTGCGAATACCGAAATGGTAACGGAAGCAAAGACGATCACCATTCCTATTAATGCAATACCAGGGTGTAGTGCACCCTGAAGGAACAAATATAAAGCACCTATGATGTACACTACTGAAATGATCCATGCACAACACTTTATCATTCTTAAATTGTTTACGGATTCAATGGTAAATGCTTTCCTTGTATCAATGGAAACTACTAATTTGTAGGCTTTATAAAGGCCTAGGAAAAAGGGGATCTCCGTTGAATACAGCCCTAAAAGGATCGGCCATTTTAAAAATGCGAATTCAGGGTTGACCACAGCTGAATATGTTGCGAGCTTTGGCAGTCCGAATATACTTATTCCCACAACAAACAATCCGATCATAAAGATGGCTGACTTTAAGAAAAATAATGCAGTTTTTTTCATCATGCACCCTCCAATTCATTTTCCATATATTACATTGTATTCAATCATTTATTGTTTTTCAATAAATAATTATTATTTTTCATATACATCAAATTGAATTATGTATTGTGGGTCGTATTTTTTTGGAATGGACCGAATGTTCTGGGATAGGTTCATAGAAACGAATCAGAAACTACTAACTTCTCACAATAAAATCCACCACACCCATCCCCCATCACCCGACCAGGTAATTCAACGATCATACAAAAAAACACACGAATTCAGCCAGAATTCGTGTGTTTCGTCTATCAGGATTTCACTTTTTCTTTATCTTTCTTGATTTGCTTACTTCTCAATTGTCCACAAGCTGCATCAATATCGGTTCCTTGTTCTACACGGACACCACAGTTGATACCATGTTCCAACAATGTGCCGTAGAAACCAACGATTGCATCTTTCGTACTTCGCTGATATTGATTGTGTTCATCAACCGGGTTATATGGAATCAGGTTGACGTAGGATAAATGACGCTTGTTCTTAAGCAGTTTAGCAAGCTGAAGCGCTTCTTCTTTATGGTCATTCACATCATGAAGAAGAATGTATTCAAACGTGATTCGTCGATTTGTTTTTTCCAAATAATAATCGATCGCCGGCATCAACTTTTCAAGCGGATACGCACGATTGATCTTCATGATCTTTGTTCGAAGTTCATTGTTAGGCGCGTGCAGCGATACAGCCAAGTTGATCTGGATGTTTTCGTCCGCGAATTGATAAATCTTATCCGCCAATCCACTCGTAGATACCGTGATATGACGAGCACCGATTGAGAGGCCTTTCTGATCATTCACCACACGGAAGAAATCCATCATGTTATCGTAGTTATCGAATGGTTCACCGATTCCCATGACGACGATATGACTTACACGCTCATCTTTTCCCTGTGCATCCAAGTGATGCTGGACGTTCATGATTTGTTCGACAATTTCCCCGCTGGATAAGTCACGATTTTTCCTCAAGAGACCACTTGCACAGAATGTACAGCCGATGTTACAGCCGACCTGGGTGGTCACACAGACACTCAAGCCATAATTGAAACGCATCAATACCGTCTCGATCAGGTTTCCATCCTCTAGCTTGAATAAAAATTTAATTGTACCGTCTTTTGATTCCTGTTTGATTTCCTGCTTTAGCGTTTGAATATGAAAATGTTCGTCTAATAATTGGATACAATCATTATTGACATTTTTCATCTCTGAAAAGTCGGTTACCCTTTTTTTATATAACCAATCCCACACTTGAGCAGCACGGAACTTCTTTTGACCGTGCTCGACAAGCCATGAGGTCAGTTGATCTAATGTTAATCCGTATATGGATGTTTTCTCCATTTAAAACCCTCATTTCGAAACTATACAAATTTTCTACTTATCTATACTACTTAAAGAACGGCCATGTTTCAAGGATATTATCCATTTTACACAATATTGGAATTCCGTAATCACAGATTAAAGGTATTCATCTTTGCATCTTAGCATAAAGTTCGATGTCATATTTTATTGCCCCTTTAAGCACCTTTCTTGGAGAGAGCGCACAAGGAAAGGGAATCATTACGACTGTCATTGATGCATTATTACATACCCTTTTCACCGATTGGAATCTCAATCGTGTGGAAATACAGTGCGCCGTCAATAACGCTAAAAGCATAAAAGTCCCTGAGCGACTCCGTTTCAAAAAACAAGGAATTACAAGGGACGGACAATGGTTATATGACCATTACGAGGACATCGTTACATACAGCATACTCTCAAACGAATGGAAATCATAAGTGAAGCCCGCTGTCATCGAGCAGCGGGCTTCACTTAATCTTGATATCAATTGATATAAGCATGATATCCATTTGCTAGCAAGTGATATCAGGTCGATTTGAGGTTCTGAATGACTTTACCTTTGCATAAATACAAGTATCCGTCACTCGCTTCCCATCCACGGATAAATCTTCATTTTTCAAGATGCCTTCCAGTTCATACCCAAGTTGTTCAGGGATTTTCCTGCTTTTATAATTATCGCTTTCGCACCGGATTTCCACTCTCCTGCCTTGTAATTCATTCAGTGCGAGCTCCGTCAGCCTCCCTACGGCTTCCCTCATGTAACCGTGCCCACTTTGCCTTGAGTCGATCCAATATCCGATTTCAAATTTCGGCACATTCCAATCGACATTGTGAAAACCCGTGGACCCAATAAATCCATCGGTTTCCTTGCAGAAGATCAGGTACCTCAGCGCTTCTCTCGTAATAAATTTCGCATGTGCTTCGCGGGTATTCGTTTCGGTTTCTTCAACAGATGGAACCTCCTGGGCAAACCCAAGCCACGGCTTCAATTCTGAGTGTGAGGCTTTGATCGCCTGATTGACGGCTTCCCCATCCCCTGGCATCGGCATCCTTAGGATCAGCCTCTCTGTTTCGATCTTGGTTGGAACATCGAATAACACGTGATTCATCCCCATACTCCCCTATTCAATTACCGTATTTTTCTATATAAGAGTAAATTATTGCTATTATAATATAATTAGCCTTTCCTGTACAAAATTTTCTTTGATCCCACTGTAAATCCAACACTTGAAGGTACGTCCCTCATCGCTTTAAAGCGGTGCGGGACGTACCTTCGGAATTATGTCAGTATGACGTTTTTCATATATAAGAAAAGGTAGATCATCACACCGATCATTCCGATTGTAAGGGCGAATACGATAAACCCATAGATAAAGCCTTTGACTGCTGCAAGAACATCTAAACATAATTCTCTGCAGAATTCTTGGATGGCATTCAATGGTCAATCCTCCTTTTACACTTTTAACAATTTCCATTATCCCCATTGCATATTCAATTTATCTTTTATCTTTTATTTTTTCTCTTTTTCTCTATGTAGGAATGAAGATGAATGACCTGCTCCTAAAACCGACCACTGCAAAAATCAACATCTTCCTTGCTCATTACAAGTCCATTATCCTTATTGACCACGACCTCATATCCCTTGCATTCGCTGGAGTCTCTTTCATCTAGTAGTTCAACACTGATTTCATCATTCAGGACCATTACCTCTTTCATCTCATAAGGGGTGTCATCAAGCTTTTCAGACGATGTCCACCAACCTGCCAGATACCGTTTTGAAATGTCCACTGCCAGTGTCCTATTTACTGGAAGTTCGGATGGCTCGATATGTAAAATCCGGGCATCATTTCTGACGAACATGCCCAGCATAATCATTACACCCAAAGCTGGAGCGATCAGTAGTTTACTATTCATGACAATCTACCTTTCTTCTAGTTGTCTGCAACCCGCTATGATTCATTGATTCTCTTCATCATGCCCAGTGTCGCTGATCGTTGAGCCGACTCCCACTTCCCGCCACCCCTTATCATCGAACAGTACTGCCCATTTCTCACCAATTACTGTCATTTCGTCATCGATCATCGATAGTCCCGTTTCTTCAGGAAGCGCTATGACAGATACATTATACTCATGTACAAGTGATTGTATGAAGGAATGTTGACTTTGCTCATAATGACAATGGATGGCATATGGACCAATCAGATCAAGTCCCTTATAGTCACCCTCATAGCCAGGTTTGTGGTCGTTCAGTGCACACGTTTTAATATGGCTGCCTAGGATGATCCCCCCTGCACTGCCACCATACACGACTCCACCATGATTCACATACTCCTTGATCAGGTCAGAAAACTGAGTTTCTTCAAAGAGGTCGAGCAAATCAAACGTATTTCCACCTCCAATATAAATGCCAGAAAATGTTTGTATATCTTCATAACACTTATTTTGGATGTCCGTCCACATTTCAATGGACCGAATTCCCATGGGGTGAAAGATATCAGTGATCCACTTATAGCACCCGTCATAGGATACTTGTTGTGATGCCATAGCCACAGGTATGTATAATAACGTTCTGTTTTTATCTAATAAAGATGCGAAGTGGAGGTCTATCGCTTCTGTTTGTTTCTCGCTGCCCCCACCAGAAATGATCAATTTCCCCAATTCCATTCCCCTCTCTAACAATGTCCCTTCCCATGTTAACATAATTATCCAAAAATGCATTAGAATCTTTAAATGAATAAATTCGATCAATCCAAGAAAATTTTCCTTCGCTACGTTATAATACGAGCCTTTAACCTATTAAAATAGTCCCTCTTTTTCTCAATACCATGGTGACTAATAGAGTGATACCATCATATTGACGAAATTTTTAGAAAGAAAACAGGAGGAAATCATGTGAAGAAAAGAAAACTAGCGGGTATTGGATTGTCGGTAGGATTATTAACAGGGATGCTTGCGACGGGAAGTGCAGCTGCACAGTCCCAAGCGAAGATTCAATGGAATGAAAAAGCAGGAACGCCCGAATTCGTATCCGGGGCACTATCCTCCCCGTCTCAATTAAAGGCGGAATCGATTGCTTTATCATATTTGGAGAAAAACAAACACTTATTCAAGTTAACCGAAGATGGAGTAAGTAAACAATTCAAGGTAGTTTCCGTGGATAAAGATGAACTAGGCTTCACTGTCGTTCGCTTTCAACAAATGTTCAAAGGTGTTCCCGTATGGGGCTCGACACAGTCTGCCGTGGTCAATGAGGATGGAGTCTTGAAGGCATTCTCAGGATCAGTGATTGCAGACTTGGATAAGAAAAATTTGAAAGCAAGTAAGAAAGTCAACGCGAATCAAGCATTGCAGATTGCTAAAAACGACCTCGGATTCGACATTAAATTAGAAAAAGAGGCAAAGCCAGAACTGGTTGTTTATACAGATGGAGAGTCTGCTACATACGCATACTTCATCAACTTGAACTTCCTTCAACCGAAGCCTGGGAACTGGAACTATTTTATTGATATCAAGTCTGGCGAAATCCTCAACAAATATAATGACATGCACGAAGTTAGTGGAACAAACCAAGTGGGGACAGGGACAGGTGTGCTTGGGGATACAAAATCATTGAACACAACCTTATCAGGAAGCACCTATTACCTGCAGGATAATACCCGTGGAGGCGGAGTGTACACTTATGACATGAATAATATGACCTTCTTCCCTCAATTCTTCCTGCCGGGGTCCCTTTGGACAGACAGCGATAATGTCTTCAATGCTGCTTATGATCGCGCAGCAGTAGACGCTCACTATTTCGCGGGTCAGACCTATGATTTCTATAAAGAAAACTTCAACCGGAATTCCTATGACAATAATGGAAGTAAACTCATCTCTTCCGTCCACTACAGCAGCGGATATAATAACGCATTCTGGAATGGCTCTCAAATGGTTTACGGAGACGGGGACGGTACGACATTCGCTCCACTTTCAGGTGGGATTGATGTGGTTGCCCATGAGTTGACGCATGCCGTGACGGATACCTCTTCCGACCTTGTTTATCAAAACGAGTCAGGTGCTCTCAATGAAGCCATTTCTGATATTTTCGGTACGCTTGTTGAATTCGAAAAAGGGGCCAATCCGGACTTTGAAATCGGGGAAGACATCTATACTCCAGGTACGAGCGGAGATGCACTGAGGTCAATGAGCGATCCGAGTAAGTATGGAGATCCGGACCATTATTCCGTGCGTTACACCGGAACGCAAGACAATGGTGGAGTTCATATTAACTCCGGGATCATCAATAAACAAGCTTATCTCTTAAGTGAAGGCGGTACGTTCCACAATGTCACCGTACCTGGCATCGGACGTGAAAAACTTGGTGATATCTATTATCGAATGAATACGGTCTACCTCACCTCTTCTTCTACATTCAGCCAGGCAAGGGCAGCCGCTGTTCAAGCTGCAACAGACCTTTATGGCAATGGTTCATCTGAAGTGAGTGCAGTAAATCTTTCATTTGATGCAGTCGGCATCTACTAAATAAAAAAACAGCAGAGGGGGCATCCTCTGCTGTTTTTAATTCTATTTTAATGGTTTGCAGCTTTTTCAAGACCACCAGGCTTGTTATGAACAGCCAACCTATCCATCAACTTATTACTTTCGTCATTTAGTCCGGCAAGGTTCACCATAACCCCATTCTGATGATACTTTAGCACGATTTTATCAATTGCACCCACTGCTGAATCATCCCATAAATGAGCATTCGTCAGATCAAGTGTTACCTCTTTCACGTCTTCCGTGAAATCAAAGCTTTCAACAAAATCTGTAACAGACGCAAAGAATAGTTGTCCAGATACATGATACACTTTTTTATGAGATTGGCCCGATGCCATCGTCGTAATCTTCACTTTTGATATCTTCGAAGCAAAGAAGATGGCACTCAAGATGATTCCCACAAGAACACCTTTTGATAAGTCGTGAGTAAACAAAACAGTAATGACTGTAGCAAACATGACGATTGAATCAGTGATTGGTGTTTTGTGCAAATTCATGACAGAACCCCAGTCAAATGTCCCGATCGACACCATAAACATGACCCCAACGAGAGCAGCCATCGGGATTTGCACAAGAAAGTCATCAAGTAGAAGGATCAAAATCATCAAGAAGGTTCCTGCCACAAAAGCAGAAAGTCTTCCACGTCCACCAGACTTAACATTTATGACAGATTGTCCAATCATCGCGCAACCTGCCATTCCGCCAAAGAAACCAGATACGATATTTGCCATACCTTGCCCTTTTGCTTCTATGTTCTTATCACTTGTAGTATCCGTCATATCGTCCACAATCGATGCTGTCAATAATGACTCCACTAAACCGACAATCGCAATAGACAATGAATAAGGGAAGATAATCTGTAATGTCTCGAAGGTTAAAGGGATATCCGGAATCAGGAACACAGGCAGTGTTTGAGTCAATTCTCCCATATCTCCGACAGTCCTTACGCCTGTACCCGCCATCACTGAGAAGATCGTCAGTGTTACGATGGCTACAAGAGGAGAAGGCACCACCTTAGTAAACCGCGGAAGGATGTAAATAATCGCTAATGCAGCAGCGACCATTGCATACATGATCCACTTTTCCCCAACAAAATGAGGGAGTTGCGCCGTAAAGATCAAAATGGCCAGTGCGTTAACAAATCCAACCATCACAGACCGGGGTACGAATTTCATTAAACGACCTAATTTGAGGACGCCCATGACAATTTGGATCACACCTGTCAGGATTGTGGCGGCAAGCAAGTATTTCAAGCCGTGCTCAGCCACCAAAGTCGTCATCAATAGTGCCGTTGCACCCGTTGCAGCCGAGATCATTCCCGGTCGCCCACCAACGAAGGCAATGACGACAGCAATACAGAATGACGCGTACAAGCCGACCATGGGATCCACACCAGCGATGATTGAAAAGGCAATCGCCTCTGGAATCAAAGCCATCGCTACGACCATCCCAGCCAGGATATCCCCGCGAATGTTCCCGAACCATTCATTTTTTATTTTTGAAGATAAAATCATAATGCACCTCTTTTATATTTTTTTATTGACTTTCAACTCTCATGAAAGTCGGGGCCGTTTTTCACAAAGCACATTATATAATGGAATGACTTTTTTGTGAAACACCAGTGAAAACGGAAACAGTTTAAATTATCTTTAAAATCCTTTGTTTTTTGTACATTTCCTGCGTTTTTCAATCAGTTCAAAAAAAGAATCATATTTCCAGTGGGATAAACGTGTAAAATAGAAACTAAAGGAAGAATGGATGATTGGGAGGTTTGGAATATGTTTAATAAAATCCTACTTGCCACCGACGGATCTGAACATTCGATCAGGGCAGCGGAGAAAGCGATTGCTCTTGCTTCTACCCAACGAGAAGCCCAGCTTGATATCATTTATGTGATTGATATCAAGCAATCAAAAGATGATGTGTTGAAGCATTGGGGCAGTGAGCCCACTGACAAAAGAAAAAACAAACTGATGCTCATTGAACAAAAAGCGAAACACGCGGAAGTGCCATTCAATACGATTTTCTTGCACGGTGAACCCGGTCCCACCATTGTGGACTTTGCCAATAAAAACGCATACGATGCTCTTGTGATCGGCAGCCGTGGCCTTAATGCTTTTCAAGAGATGGTTCTTGGCAGCGTCAGCCATAAAGTAGCAAAACGTGCAAAGTGCCCTGTTATGATCGTCAAATAATAAGAGCTTGAGGAACTATTCCTCAAGCTCTTTCACTAATCACTCGCTTCCCCTTATCCTTTCACTGATACAAGTAATGGAAGATCGCGGGGACCCTTTCCCTCCATGCCAATTCGTTATGTACAGCACCTTCTGCAATGTGAAAACGGCAATCCTGTACTTTATCCCGCAGTAAGTCATACACGCTCCTGCTTGACTCAATATACGTAAGGTCATCTATTTTCTCCGTATTCTCCTTTGTTCCTATATCCAAATAGAAACGTTCGATGTTCGTTAGGTCACTCTTTTTTATCAGTCCCTCTATTTCCTTCTGATTGAACCAGTAAGCAGATGATACCGATGCGATCCGTTTAAAGACCTCAGGGTATTTGCAAGCGGCATATGTTGAAATCAGTCCTCCCATTGAACTGCCCGCCATACTTGTTTCATTTGGCAACGTCCTATATTTCTCATCAATTAGAGGTTTCAATTCGTGCACGATGAATTCTATGTATTCTTTACCCTCACCACCAATCGATGTTCTTTCAGAGGAAAATACATCCGGCATTTCTGAACTTTCCCACGGTCCATATTCATCCAACCGTTTCAACCCCTCATTGCAATCCACCCCAACCACGATCAACTCCAAGTCACTGTCATCAAGAAATTCACCAATTCTCCAAGCCATTCCGTAGCCTGCATCTTCATCCTTATAAAGGTTTTGACCATCGTGCATGTATAAGACAGGATAGTGAGCAGATTGATCTTCTTTATACGAGCGTGGCAAATATACTCGCACGCGTCTCTTCCTGTTAAGCGGGGTAATGTTCACTTCAAAGTTCTCGTACATCCTTTTGCCTCCTAATATAAAACTACTAATAGTTTACCATTTTTCAAGATGAGAGAATCTTACTTTGTAATTAAAATGATTCAATCGTAGCTTTCATTCACCGAACGAACCCTTGTTAAAAAATCCCTATCTATCGTGAAGCTTAATCGAAAAACAAAAAGCGAGCGACCCTGGATTGAATCGCACGCTTTTTCATTTAATCCTCGCTATGATTATAAGAGCTTTCAGGCAAAGTATCCCAGAATGAAGTGTCTGCTTCATCAATTGACCCATCAGCGATTGCTTCCGCGGTCGCTTCCATCCCGATCACGGCTTGTTTGATCAAGTAGCCGTTGCTTTTTTGGCCAAGAACATAATCTTCACGATAATGATCTGCCATTCCCCTCATTTCAAACAACAGTGTCGCTATCCCATATTCGGCCGCCAACCCGTTTCTGGAAATCGTCTGGGCGGATCCGCCGATATATTTCGACAGCGTCCCGAATCCTCTGCTTTCCACTGTGTTGTAAAGGACCGCCCCAAGCTTTTTGGACTTTTCTACGACAGCCGGGTCCACTTCTTCATTCGTTGGATAAAGAATTGATCCCGAAACTAGTTCGTCTGAATCACCAAGTGTGGTCACCGCACCTTGGTGATGGAGGTCAATCATGTAATCCGGTGAGTACCTCTTCAGCACATTTTCGTGAAGCGCCAACGTTTCTGGCTGTTCCCGGTCCACATGGTCACGGTTCAAATCCACTCCATTGGCATTATAGCGGGTATGAGTCCCAGACACATAATCTTCAAGTGAAAAGGTCACATCCCCTTCCGCCCCATCGACATTCAAGCGGGGTGCAACCAGGATGTTTACATTGTCTAATAGCTCTTTGACTTCATGAGAGCCTGAGGTCAGATGTTGAATGAATGTCAAAGCTCCTTCTGTCGTAAGGGTTTCATTTCCATGTTGTTGGGTTAAGTATAAAATGGTCGGATTGTTTTCATCCGTCCCGAACTTTGCAAGAAAAAGGTCCCTACCTTTAACAGATTGCCCATATACTTCAAGTGAAAGTGCATCTGACTTTTGGTCAAGCCGCTCGAGAAGCTTGACCATTTCATCGTAACTGTGAAGGCGCTCATTTTTGATTGTTTCGTTACCGTTAAAATCCGGCCCATCAGCTATAACGGGGGACATCGGCAATGCCATCGCAACTCCGGATGCCAACAAAACCCCCGATACAGTCCCTTTCATCCATTTATTAATCATATGTATCCCTCCCAATTGTTTCGGTACACTAAATTCATTTGATCTTTACTTGAAGAAATCCTACTCTTTACGTAAAAACGAAACAATAGTACCGTTATCAAAGGGGGTACCCCTGTCATATCACTCATAAATCAGGAGAGGGCAGTACGAAAGACAGGACAAAAGTTCAGGGCTTTCTTCGCTAATTGGACTTTCACACTTTAATGAGCTGACCTTAACAACTCACGACACCTTCCTCACCCTACTTGTGATCGCGGTAGGATAAAAAAAATGAAGCCCAATAAATTGAGCTTCAACTCTGTCATCCTAGCAGGCTTAATAAATCTTCCCTTTGTCATCTACATAAATCGTTTTAAGAATCGTCCTATTAAACTTCTCACCTGCATTTTTCCCTTCAACATCAATCGTCACGTTGTATACGCCCTCACCAAGTTCCGGCAGGGTAAATGTTGAGCCTTTCAGCTTGATTTTTCCTTTTTTCAGCTTGCCATCCTTGTAATAATCAATGGTCGTATCCGTTTTAAATGTAATTTGACCTTTTTTCTTCTTCACACTTATATCATCTCCGGTAACGCTTACGTCCAATGAGTTGTTCGTTTCACTTTCATACGTCACATTTAAGAGATAATGTTCTCCACCGCTTGCCTTAGACTGGACCTCCCAATCCCCTGCTTTCGGAGAAGGTATCGTGACGCTATGATGGTATGCGCCATTGAAGAATCCGGATTCATCGGCTACTGATTCAGTTATAGTGGACTTCATACCATCAGGATTCTTAAGGGTAAGGGATGTGGCACTCTGATCGCTGATCCAATCGATTGTCACTTCTTCGGTTCCTTTCTCTACAGTGAATCCTTCAAGGACTTCCCCTTTGTGATCTCCACCCCTGATATAGGATGAAGCTGCCTCAGTTTCAGGAGGGGTGCTTTGAATACTGTATAACGTGTTTGAAGGAGTACTTTCATTCAAGTAATTTTTAAACAGACTGAACGTGGCTGATCCTTCTTTTATTTTATAGTGATCCCATGCTCCTGTGCTTAAATGAGTTGCATACGGCAATCGGGCACTACTGACGGTAACTGCTCCATCATTGCTTCCGTAACCGCTTAAATATAAACCTCCCCAATACAGCGAGCTCCCGAAGCTTCCCCACTTTGTACCCGCGAAGGTATAGAATGGAACCCTTGAAACATTGGTGTGAGAGTCCGTTAGTTCCCGGAAATAACTCATATAACCAGTTTGCAGAGAATAAGTAGCGTCATTTTTACTGCCGAGTATGCCTGCAAGCCAGCCGGCCCAACTACTATAGGCAAGGTCTGCAAGCTGTGACCCTTTGTGGGGGGAAGAAAGGGTGATGACCCTTTCTACATATGGATAAGCACCATCATGTACGAGCGCTGATTGCGTATCGATACCGCCTTTACTGTGGGCGACAATCACCACTTTTTCTCCGAAGTAATTGTAGATATCCCGGATCTTCCCTGCAAGTAAAGCTCCATTATCCCACATTGATTTCGTCGGATAGAGATCTATGAATGCCGTTTCATAGCCATTTTGATAGGCCGTATCGTACATATTATTTTCGTTCCACCACGTATTGGAGGAAGAATTCAGCCCATGAACAAATAATACCGGATGTTTATCCGGAGCTACATTACTTGGCGTCGTCCCTACATACCACTGCCCCGGTTCACCTGGCGGATCTCCCTTTCCGAAATCGCCAGCCAGCGCGAAAGATGGGAACATGATGAATAGTGAAAGGACCATCAACCATACTTTCTTCAATAACCTCTCCCCTTTACCAATAAAATAAAACCTATAAAGTATACGGTGAACGAATTCGAATAGTACAAATATTCCAATAATTGGTCAAAAAGAACTAGTCAATCTCCTGTGAACAATTTTTCATTGTATACAGCTTAAATTCAATGGTATACTCCACGTATTCGAACTCCGATATCGAATTCCGATATCGGAGTTCGAATACGATTGGAGAGGTGATCTTTCAATGGAAGACAAAGTACTCAGAAAGTTATTCTTAGGGTTCATTCACATCCATATCCTACACCATGCAGCGGAGGAACCGATCTTTGGCTCATGGATGCTTGAAGAATTAAAGGAGCATGGATATAACATAAGTTCGGGTACACTTTACCCTATGCTTCATTCCATGGAAGCTGACGGTCTCCTCGAGAAGCAGGAGCGGTTGGTTGAAGGCAAAATCCGTAAATACTATCGAACGACCCCAAGAGGAAATGAAATCCTCAAGGAATCACGCAAGAAAGCTTATGAACTGTTTAAGGAAATAAATGAGTAATGTAAAGAAGGTGAAAAATTGGAAAAGACATCGATCTCACAAAACATTAAGACTCTTATTGAAATTCTTTTCGTGTCAATGAGGTTGGGGCTCACATCATTCGGAGGACCAGTTGCCCACTTGGGGTACTTCCACGAAGAGTACATAAGAAGGAGAAAATGGCTGGATGAAAAAGGTTATGCAGATTTGGTCGCACTATGTCAATTCTTACCTGGACCAGCAAGCAGTCAGGTCGGGATTGGAATTGGCGTTATACGTGGGGGTATATTAGGAGGGATTACCTCTTTTATCGGGTTTACCCTACCTAGTGTCATTATTCTTATACTGTTTGCCTTGATGCTGCGCGAATTCGAAATCATGGATTCAGGATGGATCCATGGATTGAAAATCGTTGCCGTGGCGGTTGTTGCTCACGCCATCATGGGTATGGCGGTAAAGTTAACACCTGATCTAAAACGTAAAGCAATCGCACTGATCACATTGGGTACCATCTTACTCTGGCAAACCGCGTTCACACAGGTGGGCGTCATTCTTGCAGCTGCTTTGATAGGTTTTATTCTTTTCAAAAATCAAGAATCAGAACAGCATTCCAGTCTTCCGTTCCCTCTTTCAAAGAAATTTGCTTTCAGCTGTATCATGTTATTCTTCGGTTTGCTGGTCCTGCTACCGCTCTTAAGGGAATTCACTTCCATAGAATGGATTGCGATCATTGACAGCTTTTACCGAACAGGAGCATTGGTATTCGGAGGTGGCCATGTTGTCCTACCTCTCCTTGAGCGTGAATTTGTGCCGACCGGGTGGCTTTCTGAACAAGCCTTCCTTGCCGGGTATGGCGCAGCTCAAGCGGTACCAGGACCGTTATTTACCTTTGCAGCATATATCGGCGCGGTAATCGGCGGCATCAAGGGAGGGTTACTTGCCACATTCGCCATTTTCCTCCCTGCTTTTCTTCTCATTTTCGGCGCTCTGCCATTTTGGGATAGCTTGAGGCGAAACCCCAAAATCAGAGGAGCACTGATGGGAGTTAACGCAGCGGTTGTAGGGATCTTGATTGCAGCTTTTTATCAACCAATCTTCACAAGTTCAATCAATGCACCGATTGATTTTGCTCTTGCGGCATTGCTATTCAGCCTACTCTCATACTGGAAACTCCCTCCATGGATCGTTGTCGTCATCGGATCAATCGGCGGGCTATTCATTACATGAAAAACACCGTGCTTTCGGTGTTTTTTATGTTTACAGGAATACTAAGCTCTCCTTTTCCGAACAATAAAGTGTATCAAACAAAAACAGGAGTTTTGAAAATGACTGCGAAAGTTTTATTGTTTATCGGTTTCCTGCTCCCTTGGTTCAGTCTATATTTCGCAAAAGCTGATACAATCAGACGATTCATGCCTGTCACGATCTTCACCAGCCTGCTGATGACCATCGTTTTTCAGATTGCTTATACATATGGTTGGTGGGAAATCCACGAATATATTGTACCCTGGGGTTACATGATCGACGTAAGCTTTGCTTATGGAGTATTTTCTGTGGGTACGTTTTGGATATTCCGGTTCACTTCTCATCATTTCCCGTTATATATCCTGATCAACTTCATCATGGATGCCTTTATGTGCTTTGCAGCTCTTCCATTGCTAGATGTACTAGGGATTGCAAATTATAAAAACATCACTCCATGGCAGTACTTACTTGTCATCTTTGGCATCTCGTTTGTCATCTATTTTTACCATAAATGGCAGGAGAAACTATTCAAACCTTCCGTGGATTAAAAAAAAGCATTGGGTATCCAATGCTTTTCCTTTGATTAATGTTTCCCTCTCTTAATGAAACGATAGGCTACATAGGCAAAGTATAAAGGTGCGGCAATATAGATCAGATAAGGGAACTGTTCATAAGTTCCTTTATAGATCACATATAAGAGCGCACCTATGAATAGCGTCACAATCGTCCCATACTTCGGTAAAGGTATCTCTTTGAAACTCGGGATGCGAATTCTGCTCACCATCAAAAAGCACATTGCCGTAAAGATGACAGAAGTAACGATGTTCGGGATCCTATCCCCGAAAAGAGTCAAAATCGCAAGTATCCCACCGGCTGCGGTAATTGGTACACCAATGAAATACTGCAGCGAGGCTTTCGGTGGACTCGTATTGAAGCGCGCCAACCTGTAAGCACCGAACAGTGGTAAAAGCCCGGCAACAAAAAATCCCAATAAGCCATATTGGTAGAATGAAGTGTAATAGACAAGGAATGATGGCGCAACCCCGAATGTGACGATATCAGCCAAAGAATCAAGCTCTTTCCCAAGGCTGCTGTCAGCATCGAGCATCCTTGCCAACCTGCCATCCATACTATCAAGCATCATCCCTATAATAATCAGCACAGCAGCGTTTTTGAATTGCCCGTTTGCAGCAAAACCTATGGATAAAAACCCACAATATAAGTTGCCCAAAGTCAGGGCATTTGGTATTTTCTTCTTCAATTTCATATGTAATCTCCAGTCTTAACTAATCATAATTATAGAATACCATGTTTTTCTCATTCATAAAGGAGAATGAGTAAATTTTTTACCAAAGATTATCGGGTGGAAGGGATGAAGAAATAAATTGTGCGGAAATCGTTTACAAACCCAGTCATTCATAATAAGATTTTCTTTAGACATTCGAAGTAGTTGGTGAGAACATGATTAAAAGGAATATGAGAAATTTAAAATGTTTAACATTGAAACTCTTGAGGTTGAAAGATAATTCTCATAGGATTTCATTAGGGTTTACGCTGGGTCTAATGGTCAATTTTGTTCCCTCTTTCGGGATCGGTCCCATCTTATCCACCGTAATTGCAACTCTATTCAGAGGAAACCCTTACGCCGGTCTTGTCGGAGGAATCTCCATGATTTGGGCGTTCCCTCTTTTCTTCTATTTGAATTACCTGATCGGAAACCTGCTTTTTCCAGTAGGTGTGACACATGCAAGCACTTTTTCCCTTACTGCACATTCTGTTCCCCACTCTGCTTTTGAAATCGGGAAAGCTTTCATAGCCGGAATGATGATCAATGTGGCGTTTTTCGGAATGATCGTCTATAAACTTATGGACACCCTTATGAAAAAGCATCGTCGGTCTATCCTTTCATATGTACATAATAAGTGGAATGTTTGAGTCACCATATGTACTGGCCTCCGATTATTTGTTATAATTTTACTAATAAGAACGATCATTGGTATTTAGAGGACACTCGTATAAGGAGGTAAAAGAATGACTGGCACGATTGCTGTTATCATGATTTTTTCCATTCCTATCATCGCTATATTAACAGATCATTTCCATAAACAATCCAAAGTGAAACAAAAAATGCTGGAAGATGAACTGAAGCTTGAACAGCTGAAGCATGAAAACTTTGTCATTGAAACTGAAAAAATGAAGCTGGAACTTCAGCACATGAACAAGAATGACAAGAACACTCCCCATATATTGTAAAGGCTACCCTTTACTCATGAAAAAGTCCGCTGAAATGCGGGCTTTTTTGTATTAGAAAAGATTCTTCAATCAGGACTGCATAATCATTACACCCAAGAATAAAACGGAAGAAAAAAGAATAAAATTTAAAATTTTATTGAATAAAACGGAATAAACATGTAGTATAGGATCCAAAGGAGGAATAATATGGTATATAGAGTCCGAACATATCGGATAAACCCACAACAGCTGGAACGGTTCACCACATACTTCCACGAATATTTGCTCCCAAACCAAATCCGTTTTGGTTCAAGGCTTATCGGGAGATGGGTGAATGAAAGTAAAACATCGATCACCGCCATTTGGTTATACGAAAACAAGAACCAATATCATGAAATCGAGAATAAGATCAAACGAACAAACTTGCACAAACAGGCACAACAAAGAAAAAAGGATTTGGAACCCCTATTTTTATCCACTCACCAGGAATTTTGGGAAATGACCGGACCCTATAAAGATTCAGGAGGAGAACAATGAAACCAATCATTCAAAAAGAGATTGACATGCCCGAACTTACAACCAATCAAATCAATACCGTCACAGAGCTTACGTTTGGTAAAAAGGAAGATGCCAAGGTTTGCGATGCGATTTTCGTTTTTGCCGGCACACATCCCGGCCACTGGGAAAAGGCAATTGAGGCGTATGACCTAGGGCTTGCACCGAAGATCATCGTAACAGGGGGAAGAAGCCTGACAGGTCATGCGCACCCGGATTGGACAGGGAGAACATCGCAAACATTAACGGAAGCTTCCGTCATTATTTCCAACCTGATTCAAGGTGGGATTCCAGAAGAAATCATTGAATACGAAGACCAATCAACAAACTCATTGGAAAATGTCTTGTATGCAAAAGCACTAGTTGACTTTTCCATTACAAGATCCTTACTTATTATCTGTAAAGGCCATGCAGCCGGCAGGCAGATCAGAACCCTCAAGAAGCACTTCCCTGAGGATAGTTCATACATACCTTATCCATTCGAAACAAGCTATGGGGATATCGTCATAAACCGGGACAATTGGATGGATTCCGAGGTAGGGAGGAAGAGGGTCTGGGGAGAATATCAACGGATCCTCCACTATGGTCTTCAAGGTCACCTTGTGGCCCCATCTGAAGGACAATTGATATAAAACTAAACAGTCCGGCATTTTACTAATGCCGGACTGTTCTTCATGAAGGATCTAGTGAATATCCATTTTCTTAAACCTTCCCCCTCTAACTTCAGCAATATCTGCAATCGCAAGAAATGCCGATGGATCATGCTCCATTACGATGTCCTTTAATTTCGCTTCTTCCAATCTGGTGATGACACAAAAGATGACTTTCTTATCATCCCCAGAGAAAGCACCTTCTCCTTTTAGGTATGTAACCCCTCTCCCCAATCGATGAAGGAGAGCATCACCAATCTGATTGTAATTCTCGCTTATGATCCATACAGACTTGGACTCATCCAGTCCTTTAATTGTAATATCAATCAATTTAAACGCTACATAATATGCGAGCAACGAATACATGGCTCTGTCCCAACTGAATACAAACCCAGCACTTGAAAGGATGAATAAATTAACGAACATAATGATTTCCCCGACCGAAAACGGAAGTTTCTTACTGGACAATATCGCCAGAATTTCTGTCCCATCCAGCGAACCCCCATACCTGATTACCATCCCGACACCTATTCCGAGGACGATTCCTCCAAATAGAGAGGCTAGAAGGATATCTTGAGTGAAAGCAGGAACTGAGTGCAGGAAGATGGTCGTGATTGAAAGGATGATGATTCCATAGAGGGTGGAGAACGCAAATGTCTTCCCTATTTGCTTATAGCCTATGAAGAAGAACGGGATATTGAGAAGGAAAATGAAGAAACCAAGCTTCATCCCTGTTAAATGGGAAAGAATAATTGAAACTCCCACAATACCGCCGTCGATAACATTATTCGGTACAAGGAAGATTTCCAATCCTATTCCCATAATAATGGCACCAGCCGTTATCAGGATCACCCTTTTCACGATTTCTTTCAGCGGAATCTTTCGGTGCATGACCTTAGGAATTTCAACTATTTCACTTTCACCCAAATCGTTTCCTCCTTTTTTTATACGTACTATATATATTTATATATTCTTCAAGACTAGGAAAATACCTGCTGAAAATGCTTTGAAAGGGGTGTGACATCTCACAAGTCTATACCTTATGAACACGATACGTTTCTATTAACACTTGTCAATTGGACTGGAATTTGGTATCTTATGAAGGTTTGGGACTATTATTTCTGGTTCAACTTATTATGGAGGCTCACGTTGATTACTCTCATTAAGACTTTATTGATTAATATTACGATTCTATTTTCTTTAACATACAATGCGAATGTCCTATTCCCATTTAAGGTGAAATCGATGCTGCGTGTGAAGCATAAGATTACTTATGGACTAATTGGTGCTTTCGGAGCGTTTCTATGCATGCTTTATCCAATTGAAACACTCGGAGCCACTCATTTTGACTTAAGGATGATCGCAATCCTGATCGTTACTCTATATGCAGGTTTGTTATCAGGCACCATGGTGCTCACTTTAGTCTTAATATACCGTCTCATCCTAGATGGCCCCTATGTGATAATCGGGATCATCGTCTCCATTCTCGCATTCGTTGTTGCGGTGGCATTCCGAAAAGTATTTCTCGCTTCATCGGCAAAGCTTATCTGGGCTTTGATGATCTTCATTGTCTATTTTTCTATTTATTTTGTCAGCATATATATCTATGTTCCTATCTTGAACACTGAGTTTTATTTTATCTATTTCAGCGTGTTCTGCCTTACATTCATTTCGATGATTTACATCATTGAGCACCTGATCCGTACAAATAAGCAGATAGAAGAAATGATGTATCTTGATAAATTGAATATGGCAGGACAAATGGCTGCATCCATTGCACATGAAATCCGAAATCCCCTTGCCACGGTAAGAGGTTTCATCCAACATCTTTCGGATGAAAGCGAAGATCAACAACTCAAAAAATACTCTCCTCTGATTCTTGCTGAATTAGATCGGACAAACAAAATCATAACGGATTATTTAAATGTTGCGAAACCTGGAACATTCCATCTCACCACCATTCACTTAGAGAATGTTCTCCAGGATTGCGTAGAGCTATTAAGGCCCTTTGCTTCCTACTCGAATGTTGCCATCTCTTATCACCCTTCAGGCAAGCATTGGATAACTGGAGATGAACAGCATTTGAAGCAAGCAATCATGAATGTGATCAAAAATGGGATTGAAGCCATCGAGGTAAAGGGTGAAGTGCATATCGAAACAAAAGAAATCATGTCTTCTAATCGAATCATGGTGACCATCTCTGATAATGGTAAAGGCATGACTCATGAAGAAATGAAGAAGATCGGCCTCCCCTTTTATACAACCAAATCCAAGGGTACGGGCCTTGGGAGCATGGTCACCAATAAGATCATCCGGGAAATGGACGGAATGATCGAATATGAAAGTGAAGAAAACAAGGGGACAAAAGTCAAAATTTCTTTTCCTATGATGTAAACTTAAAAGGATAAAAAAAAGGAGAGCGGATTTTGTCCCCGCTTTCCTTTTTTTTAATGCAATTATAAGTTTACATAATGATATTATCGTCATTCTATTAATCTTAATAAATCGCCAAATATGATGTCATCTGACATTCCAAGTTCTTTTCTTGCTATCTTTTGATATGGTTCGCATTTCTCAGCTGACGTTTGCTTTCCGTTTTTTCGACTGTAGCAAATGTTATCTTTTAAGAAGTATTTCTCCGTTACAAACTCTCCATCTCTAAAAATGACAGGATGATTTTCAACCCTCGCAAACAAATTATGACCGAAAGAAAGATTTTCATTTGATTCGATACCGAGTAAATGAAGAATGGTTGGCCGGATATCAATCTCTCCCCCTATGGTGTTGATCGTCTTTCCTTTCATTCCAGGTATGTGGATGATCAGAGGAACCTTTTGGAGTTTCAACTCATTCTTTGGTGAATCTTCCATATCCAGCAGGTCGAATACCCCACTCTCATATTTCTTAGAAATGCCATAATGATCACCATAAAGAATGATGATGGAATCCTCATAGATTCCGTTCTCCTTCAATCGCTCAAAGAAGCGCTTGATTGCCTCATCTTCATATCGCACCGTTGTTACATAACGATTCACAACATCCACATTCGTAGTCGCAGGAGGGATATATTGATCTTCTTCTTCCAATAAAAAAGGAAAATGGTTCGTAAGCGTGATGATTCGGGTGTAAAACGGCTGTGGAAGATTCTTCAAGTAAGAAATGGATTGCTCAAAAAAGGGAATATCCTTAATGCCATAGTTAATTGAATTATGATCTGTTACTTCATAATCCTTCTTCGAATAAAAACGATCGTATCCCAAGGAGTCATACATCTTATCGCGATTCCAGAATGAAGCGTCATTACCATGAAAAACAGCGGAGTAATACCCTCCTTTATCTTGTAAAATGCGAGGCATGCTTAAAAATTCATTATCCGGGTACCTCACAAAAACAGAGCCTCCTGACAATGGATACAGTCCGTTATCAATCATAAACTCTGAATCTGAAGTCTTTCCTTGCGCGGTCTGATCATATATTTGATTGAAATAATAACTATCTTTCACTAATGAATTCAGGAATGGCGTAACTTCACTACCCGCAATCTTTGAGTTGATGACAAAATTCTGGGTTGACTCCATGCTGACTAAGATGACATTCTTTCCTTCTGCTATACCGAAAAGGTCTGAATGGTCCTCCTTTTTGGATGTTGTATAATTAAGAGGTGTACTTGTATCAACTTTCGAAGCAACGATCGGATCAACATGGACTGCTAATGCATATACGCTATCGTAGACATGGTAATTAAATGGACCTATTGCCGTCACCATTTGTTCCCGGTCATACGATTCCTGAAATAAATAAGGTGCTTTAATAAGGCCGATCAGAATAGGCAATGTCAAGATGAGTAAGCTCATTGTTATGTATTTTACTTTTATATCGGATGGAATTGACATCATCCTTCTTTTATTCTTCAGATACCACCCTGCGAAAATCACATCCACGAAAAGCAATATGTCCCATGGACTCATCAATTCAAACGTACTGGGTCCGATTCCTCCTACGTTCTTGAATTGGAAGAGAATCGGAAGCGTAACATAGTCTGAATAAAATCGGTAGTAAAGTAAATCTGCATATAGTATACCGGTCAGAAACACAAAAATCAGGAATAATTTTAATGGTTTGATTGATTTCGCAAAATAAAAACTGAAACCAATTGCAATCATCAATGAACCTATGGGATTGATAAAAATCAGTAACGCATCAAGAAATGAATGAAGAGGAATATTGAATCCAACCACCATGACCATTACGGTTTTCAACCATAAAAGCAACAGTATGATTGCAATTTCGTTGGAATTTTTCAATTTGTGCATGTAATTGTCCATACTGCCCATTTATGAGTACCTGATTTCCAACTTCGGTTCAATTGCGCCTTTCAAGACTGACAAGGCTCCCAAAATATCATGGTGATATTCCATCAGTGAAAGTTGGATCCAGTTCCTTTCGTGAAGATAACCGTTCTCACAGCTGATCCCTACTCCTCTTCTTTTGCATAAATCACCGATTTCTTTTCTCGAGATAGTAGGCGGTAAGATGCATGCATCCAGGTCATCCATCTTATAATCAAGGGAAAAAGGTCTGTCTGCCCGTATTGAAATGATCCCCATAACCTCCTCTAGACGTTTTGCGATGATAGATGTATTGCCATGATGAAATCGAACCCTCAATCGACCACTTTCATTTTGAGAGATTTCTTCCACTACGGTTTGATCATTCAATTGTTCAATCTGATGGAACTCGTATGGACCATTTACAATCTTATATTTTAATGTACGATGACCCATGGTTGCACCCCCTCATGATGACATTATTTATTATGTGATAGTAAGACAATACCGAATAATAAAAAAAGCGTAAAAGTAGTAACCATTGAACCTTCCAACACCCCTGCTGCAATCGGGATGGATGCCATCGACACGAAGCCTGAAAAGGTATACCGTCGTGTGCAACCATAAGATGCCAGCATCATTAATGCGAATACAGCCATTGAGAGCGGCGATAGAAACAGAGCTGAGGAAAGGAAGACAACAACCCCTTTTCCCCCACGCAAGCCAAGCTGCATTGGGAATAAATGACCGAAGATGAGACCTATCGAACTTGCGGCCAAAAGCCATTCATCCCCTTTTCCTAGTAGTCGGACTACTGTCATGATGATGAAGACCTTTGAGGCATCGATCAATAATGTAAGGAAGAAACCTTTTTTCCCAAGAATCCTCCCTGCGTTCGTGGCACCGGCATTTCCGCTGCCAATCTTTCGTATATCCTTACCCGTATATAGCTTCACCACATAGTATGCGCCTGTAATGCTCCCTATTGAATAGGCGATCAACAGGACGGAAGACAACCCAATAAAGTAATGATACATGGAACCACCTTTGTGTCTATCATTCTTTCAAATGCCTAAATAATAGACGATTTAAAAATGAAAAAGTTTCATTTAATTCCATTTTCTTTCTAACTTGAAGACAATATATAATATGATAAAGAGAAAAAACGTAATTCCTTCAAGTGACAGTAAATACCAAGGATACTCTCCAAGATAATCAATCAGGCCCGGATTGACTGGTTTCCTGACAAGGAACATATAATTCGCGTCAAGGATCCTATCGACAACATAGACCATAGCGGCAATCACATTCAGAGCAAGGAAGGACTTGATTACTGTTGAAAAACGAACCGTAAACCCCTCTACCCACACCATATATAAACATGACAGAACAATGGCGGCATGGATTGAAAAGAATTGAAAAAACCGAATGTGGGGATACCCAAAAAATAATTCCGGCGTAATCATGGCAACGAAGGAGCCTGTCATACTTGAAAAAAATGCACACTCAAAAATAAATTGGTTCTTAAAGAGGAGCATGAAAATACATAAGTAAAGTGAGATCGAGCATAATTGCAACGGAAGATTAACCGTAAGTGACCAAGCTCCATTAATCACATACCATAATTGAAAATAGATCTCACCAATCATCAGTACTGTAACAAGCCCCCACTTCACCACTCCTCTTCCTACATCAGATAATCGTTTCCGATAAAAAAATAGAAGAAAAATCAAACAAACCATCAGAATAACCGCAATAATATGAGAAGCAGAAAACAACTCAAAAGGAAAATCTTCCGATTGAAAGTTCCAAATATCATTCATATGTATGTATCCCCCTCAAGACTATATTCTCGCTTAATTTCCAGTTTCCCTTTTTAATACAGATCAATCCTGTACAAACAAAAAAACGCCGACATTCTGACAAGGCAGAAGCCGGCGTTGAAGAATTAATTATTTACAATGGTATCCATCACTCGATGATCATGTCCGCTTATTCCATTCTTTTAGAATTATTGGACTTTCCGGAGTGACATTGTTTGCTGACGAATTAGAAAATCCAGTGCATGTTCGTTGAATTCTTTCGGTTTTTCAACATTGCACACATGTCCGCAATCGTCCAAAAATACTTTCTCTGCAGAACGATCTTCGCGCACATCCTTTTCAAGGGCTTTGACAAATAAATGGTCTTCCTTCCCAGATATGTATAGCTTCGGAATATGAGATGCGTGTTCTTGAACACGTTCATAAGTCGATTTCACAAATGGTGTCAATCGATACCAGCAAAGAAAGTCATGCCGGTTCATTTTTTTTGCTTCCCTGATAAATAGCTTTCGGGAAATGGCATGGTTATTCCTCGGCATCATGATATAGGCGAATATTTTATACAGCCACATGAATGGGATGAACGACTTTATCGTGTCTCCCAGTTTTAACAGTATCGATGCAAATGTTGTGAAACGAGTGATGCACCCTGCCATAACAGCACTCAACACACGTTCAGGATGACGTTGTAACAAGGCATGTATAAAGATCGATCCCAAGGAAACCCCAACGAAATGTGCCCGTTCTATCCCCAAATGATCAAGCACATTTAATACTTCGCGAATATTTAAATCAATGGAAAAGTCCTCTTCATAACTCTTCACACTTGGTGAATTTCCATGGCCAGGCAAATGAATCGTAATTACATTGAAATGCTTCTTGAATACATGAAGCTGTTTTCCAAATATAGTGGAGCTCCCACCGATGCCATGGAGGAATACAACATATTCCTTAAATTTATCTTGATGTATTTTATACTCCAGCATGTATTCTCTCCTTCAAAGCTCATAAATTGCTAATATGTCTACCGCTTTTGATACGGTTCTCTTCATCCTTATGTAAACAACCGAAATGAATATATTCATTGTATATCAACACTTCACGCTTTGATAGTGGAGATGTGTAGAAATTTCGAATTTTTTGTGTGCTGGCAGTCCGTACTGTTATTACTTTGTTTTCACTTCATATTTGACAAAGAAAGGCAGTACTAGGCTTATTAGAAAAGCGATGAAAACGATCAATCCGAACGTAATCGGTTTAGACAATCCCCAGTCAGGCGCAAACACCAATCCAAAGAATACTGATGGGAAAATGATGAGCAAGGATACCACATACTTGGAAGCGAAATTGATTGTGTGCTTTTTCCCACACTTTTTACACTCTATCGGCTTGTATGAACCCCAAATTGAAAATAACAATTCTTTCCATCCAAATGCATTTTTACACATTTGACACTTTTGCACAAAGTTCCCCCCTAAGATGACATTTTTCGTTTCTTCTATCATATCACACTAATGAGATATGAGAATATCAAGGACATGGAAAGCGTGCACCTAGAGCGCAAATCAACACATCGCTTCTTCTAAAATAAACAAAATTTGCGAATAGAGTATACTCAAAAGAATACTCCGCCTTGAACTCCAATCACCCGCTTGAGTCTGTATTATCACCTATATGTGTGAAAAGAGCCATTCCTCAAATGACCTATCGTACAGTCAGAAAGGATTTTCACCCTTTTGTTACGAATACTAATTAGTATCAAACTTTATTCAAAGGAAGTGCCGACTTGATCAAGACATTTAAATTAGTCAGGAGGGTCGCCGGTCTTAAAATGCACGTTTACATTACACAAGTGGATGATATCCTGATAGACACGGGCCCATATAGTTTACATAAACAGGTTCGAAGCCTGGTAGAGGACACCGCTTTCAAAAGAGTCATCCTTACCCATCATCACGAGGACCACACTGGAAATTGTGCATGGATTGAAGATCAACTGGGGATCCCTCAATGGATTCATCAAAAAGGGGTATCAGAATGTAAGGTTAATTCAACTCTTCCACTATACAGGTCGATTTTCTGGAGAAACAGAAAATCGTTCCAACCATATGAATTAAGATCGGAAGAAATGGTATATTCCAATGAGCATTCTTTAAAGGTCGTCCACACTCCGGGACATGCAGATGACCATATTGTGTTAATCGATGAAGAGAACGGATTCTGCCTAACTGGTGATCTGTATCTTTTCCATTCACCAACTTCCCATTTTTCATTCGAGTCAGTACCTGAATTGATACGCTCACTTCAAATTACATTGAAACACTCTTTCAAGGGGATTTATTGTTCTCACGGCGGGTACTTTCCGAATGGGAGAAGACTGTTGGAACGAAAGAGGGATTATTTAGAAAATCTTCAGCATGAAGTCATGACACAATATAAAAGCGGGCATTCCCCTAGAGAGATAAGGAAGATCTTATTCCCGGAGAATAAGCCCTTTCACTATCTTTCACTCTTTGAGAATTCACCGCAGCATACCATTAACTCAATCATACAAAGCACATGAAAAACGATGCCAATTCAACAGGGCATCGTTTCTCACCTTATGCTTTTTGATTCAAAACTGATTGCTTGATTTCAAGCGTGTAAATGAAATCGATGACTTTAGTTGCTATAAATTGACAGATAAGAGCATAAACAATAATGGTGAAGCCAATGATTATTCCCGTCAACAGAAGTAAGCTGGCATTGATGACAAAAAGTATACGCCCCGGGGATTTTCCACTTAGTTTAGAAATGATCAACGCAAGGATATCCATACCGCCAGATGACGCTCCAAGTTTGAATAAAATGCCAACACCGACACCGAATAAACCTGCACCTAAAAGGATATCGACGAATACGTTCGATACCGGTCCACTCATATTCGGACTGATCCATTCAATGGTCAAAGAGGTGATGGTGACACAAAGAATCGTCCAGAGTGCACTGGATTTCCCGAGCCACTTAACAGCCGCTGCCAAGAGAGCCGCATTCAAGACCCAGAGTGTAATCGAGAACGGGATATCCAAAAGGTCATTCATAAGGACACTCACGCTTGCCGCTCCCCCGGATGGGATGAAATGCGGAAAAAGGAATACGGCCATTGCCATACCCTGTATGGCAGATGCTATTGATAGGAAGAAAGATTTAATCATGGTATTCATCCGAGCAAAACTCCTATTTCTGAAGTGATTGATTATTCTAGTTTAGTAGTCTTTTACATACTCTGCAATGTGAAAATATACTTAAAGGCTATGAACGAATCAACTCGGTGAAAAAAGAGGACTTTTCGCATAAATTGGCTAATTTAGATAGAGTGGTATGTTAAATGATTGTTGAAGGGTGAGTGGATTCATTCTTGCCATTCGTTTAGGAAATACTTAAACACAAAGGGGTTTTTACTTTATGGTTTCACAATACAGCTGGGAAGCTGCACGGTCTTTTATCCTTTCACATGCACGTCCGCTTGAACAATCTCTTTTCTCTTACTATTTCGATGGAGGAGCGAAGGCGGATGCAGTGAATGAACTTTCATTTTTTCAAAATGAAGATGGGGGCTTCGGGAACAGCCTTGAACCTGATTTCAGGCTTGCTGCCTCCTCACCTATGGCAACGACGGTAGGCTTGCAAATAGCAAAGGAACTTGACTTACAAGCTGACCACCCGATTGTGGATAAGGCAATGAGCTATTTGGAATCCTCTTACGATTCCCATACAGAAACTTGGCATGCTGTTCCTGCTGAGGTCAATGATGTTCCACATGCGCCTTGGTGGCACTTTGATTCCGTAAAAGGAGTGTGCGGGGTTGAGTCGACATGGGCGAATCCAAATGCAGAAATCGTCGGGTACTTCCATCTTTATCGACCTACGAATCATAATGTAGGGAGGTGGACCAGAAAAGCCGTTAAGGAATTGGCATCGCTCCCGGATCCAATCGAGATGCATGATTTCCTTTGTTATTCCAGACTTCTACAATGTTTACCTCAATCCGAAATGAAACGCGAAATCCATGACAAGCTAATAAAATCAGTTCATGGACTCGTGTGTAAAGACCCTGAAAAATGGGATGAATACGTAACGAAACCATTGATGGTGGCTCCTTCCCCATCCTCACCTTTTTACACAGAGTTAAAGGATGAAGTGACGTTACAATTAGACGTGGAAATGAAAAAGCAGCATGATGACGGGTATTGGCAACCGAATTGGACCTGGTTTGGTCACTATGAAGACTCCTGGCCAAAGGCAGAACAAGAGTGGCGCGGCATCTTGACACTATCCATGCTTCGTTCCATTGATGCGTTCGAAAAAATAAAAAAACAGCAAACAAACTGAGATCCATTCAACGCTAATAAAAGTAATCGACATAATAATACCCCGGTTTGAAGTCGCTTCAACCGGGGTACACTCTATTTATCCTTGACTAAAATGCTTTTTGAACCACTCGCATGCAGCTTCCACTTCTTCCCTTCTCAGTTCATGGGCACCTTCAGTCCAATACTCTGAAATGTTGGAATTAGCGCTTGTTAGATCCTTGATCAATTCCTGCGTTTCTGCCATTGGAATAAGTGGATCGCTCTTGCCGGCCCCAATGAAAACAGGTACATCAGTCAAGTCCGGGATCTTCACTCCCCTGCGCGGGACCATTGCATGGAAAAGGATCGCTCCTTTTAATGCATGTTTCTCATGATACATCATGCTTGCCGCGATATTCGCCCCATTAGAATAGCCTATCGCCACTACGTTTTGGCGGTCGAACTCATATTCCCGGGCACATTCATCAATGAATCCCGTTAATTCCTTTGTCCTGAAGATCAAATCTTCTTCGTCGAATACCCCTTCCCTCAATCTGGCAAAGAAGCGAGCCATTCCATTTTCATCGACATTTCCTTTTACACTCAGAACAGAGGCTTCCGGGGCAATCATGCCTGCAAGAGGTAACAAATCCCTCTCATCGCCTCCTGTACCGTGCAATAATAATAAAGTAGGCAATTTATCATCCTTGCCTTTTTTGAAAATATGTTTCAAGAATCTCTCCTCCTAATCCTGATCCTATTCTTTCGTATCCAAAGGCTTTAGCTTTGCCTCAATCGATTCTCTCTGAGCTTCAAAAAATGGTGGTAACGAAAGATTCTCCCCTAAATGGTCAAAGTCCTCATCCGTTTCAAACCCAGGTCCATCTGTAGCCAATTCGAATAAGATGCCGTTAGGCTCGCGGAAATAAAGTGAACGGAAGTAATAGCGTTCTACAAAGCCTGAATTCGGAAGTTGTTTACTTGAGATCCATTCGACCCATTTACGTAATTCCTCCTCATCCTCGACCCTGAATGCAACATGATGCACACTCCCTCTTCCAGGTCTCTCCTGTGGAAGGTCGTTACGTTCTTCCAAATGAATTTCAGCACCGCTCCCCCCTTCACCGGTTTCGAATACCCGGATCTCTGGCTGTCCTTGTTGATATGGTTGGAATTGACGGGTTTCACGATAACCCAATACATCAGTCAATATCTTAGCCGTATAGTCTGCACGTGAGACGGTGAGCGTCACTGGGCCCAACCCAACAATGCCATATTCGACTGGTACAGGACTTAAAGCCCATGGGCTACCACCCTGTACCCCCTTGTTATTTTCATCAGAAACAAGCATCAGGCGCTGTCCTTCAAAGTCACGGAAATTGATTGATGCTCTTCCTGTATGATGGGAAATCCCGTCATGCTCTACACCCAACTCATCAAAGCGTTTCCTCCAATATTCTAACGCTTCATCATCATTTACCCGCAGTGCAGTTAAGGAAATACTGTTTGTCCCTCTGTGGGTTCTACCTGCATGTGGGATTTCAAAAAAGGTAAGATCCGTTCCAGGGTTGCCTCGTTCATCAGCATAGAATAAATGATAAACCGAAGTATCATCTTGATTGATCGACTTCTTCACTAATCGAAGCCCGAGTGTCTTTGTGTAAAACTCGTAGTTCTCCTTTGCATTGGCAGTTAATGCAGAAACATGGTGTTGCCCTTTAAGTGATTTTAAGTTCAATATTCTTCACTCCCTAATAGAATGCTCTCTTACTATTATCTACAATCATCTTATAACATATTTATCTTTAATTCAAGATATTTTATTTCGAACCATTATTATTTACAGCCAGCTGATCGCATTAGTGATTCAAATTTTGGCAAGTAGATTCTTTGTAAGAAGTTCAATATCTTGTTCGATAAATTCAATTCATAAAAAAAACTTCCCCTGATTCTGATCCAGGGAAGCTCGTATAAAGGCATATTCATCCATTAACAATACTTTTTACGGTGATGGCCTTGTCTAAAGTAGAAGTGATTGTTAGTTTATTGAAGTTCAGACCTAATTGAACGGCAGTCTGTGCAATTTCTGGGCGCAACCCAGAAAGAATTGGCTTTACACCAATCAGTTCGAGTGCATCAATGAGCTGGAATAGCTGGTGTGCTACCATCGTATCAATCATCACTACACCTGAAAGGTCGATAAACAAATAAGATACTTCTTTTTGAACACATTGATGTAATGTATTCTCAAGAATCAATTTAGCACGTTCTGGATCGATATTCCCAATAAGTGGAACCAACGCCGTGTCTTCATTCAATGAAATGAGAGGTGAACTCAGTTCATGGATGATCTGCTGCTGTGACTGCAATTGTCTTTCTACCACTTCATTTTGCAGTTCCATGAACCTTAACATAGCTTTATCAAATGATTCGATGATCGTATCCTCCCACCCCCGCATATGTTCAACGATATTAGGATCATTGCAAGTTTGGGCGTATTCATTTACAAAATCAAGATATTGATTACGGACTCGCATGAACTCCTGAATGATATTATGTGTCGGGGTTTCAAGATGTTGCTTATCCTCAGCGATGGTCAACACCCAATCATCCAACTTTTTATTAAACGTGGTTTTATCTATAATGAATACTTCACAAAATAACTGATGAAACTCAAAGTTCTGCTTTTTTAGGTTTTCAACGACCTCTGGAACATCGGAGGAATAGACTCCGGACGTGGTGCTCTTGTCGATCGTATTGTACCACTCTTCCGTTAATTGATGGGCTTTGCTTACTAAATAAGTATGTAAATCCTTGTTCCTATGCATGTGCAGCACGTTCCTCCCTAATTTAAGTCAAGCCATTTCGTTTTAACGAACCTCTCAGTACATTATAATATAGTAAACTACTAATATCCATTTTGTATGCTTTCGCGGTGATCAGTTTCACCCTCTTAAGTCGTTGGTGAAAGAATGAAAGAATGGATTTTTTTTCTGTATTTTTATCTTTATTTCATAGGATTCCCTATACCCTACACACCTAGAAGGGTATATAATAAAAGAAATACGATTTCATAGTGAACTGTCCGGAACGATCATAATGGGGCAGATAGGAGACGTTACCCAATCAGCCATTGGCCAATCCATTGGGGAGTTGATGAAGATGAAAAGAAATTTGTCGAGATCAACCATCGAGATCCTGTCGATAAGAAGTGCACAAAAATTTTGCGATAACATGGAAATGCCTTCAAGCATCAGTAATCTCTCCATGTTAACAGGTTTTTCAGAAGAAAGGATTCTTGAACTGATGGACATCGACTTGGTTGAGGATTTCCCATTCAAGTTAAAGAGAATAAATAATATCGATTGACAAAATAGATACTTATTTGAAAGCCACCCTTATGCAATCACAGGGTGGCTTTCTTATCGATATACCGGAATCAAAGTACGTTGAAGTATCTGGCTTCAGGATGGGCAAATACCATGGCTGTAACGGAAGCTTCAGGTTCCATCATACACCCGTCTGTTAATTCAATCCCGATTCGCTCCGGTGAGATGAGCTTGAATAGTTTGTACTGATCCTCAAGGTTTGGGCATGCAGGGTAACCATATGAGAATCGTTGCCCCTGATAATTCGTACGGAAACGATCCTGCATGGTAAAGTCGACCGGGTCCGGGAATCCCCAACGACTCCTCATCATTTCATGCACTCTCTCCGCAAGCCCTTCCGCCGTTTCAAGTGCCAGTGCCTGGATGGCATGGCTCTCCAGGAACTTCCCTTCTTCTTTCAAGGAGGAAGCCCATTCCCTGATTTTCCTTCCAGCAGTTACAGCAAAGAAGCCGACATAGTCCATCTCTCCACTTTGCACGGTGCGAAGATAATCGGATAAACATAGATGCTGCCCTCCCTTTTGGCGCGGGAATTGGAAACGCTCAATTTCTTTCCCGCTGCCTTCCGGGTCGTAAATGATGATTTCCTCACCGTCAGATTGGGCAGGAAAGAACTGATAGAGTGCCGATGCATGGATCAGTCGTTCATTCTTCGCCTTGTGAAATAATTCATCGGTAATCCCCTTGATCCGTAGTGTCCGATCATCTTTTTCTTCTAAAAGTCTTGAGATCTTTCCTTTGATCCCAAGATGATGGCCGAGAAGCATCTGCTGGTTAATATAAGGATGAATTTGATTCAAGGAAAAATCTTTCATGATATGTGGTTTAAAATCAGGCGGAACATGTACCCGAACATCTTTCGATACGGATGAACGGACCTTGACCGCAATCGAAGATTCATTCAACGGTTCTTTTTCTGCAATAGATTTGCTATCCAGAAGTTTCCGCCTGCTTTCTTCTTCCCATTTTTTTCTCGTGTCTTTGTTTTGAATCCCATTGATGATGCTTAATCCATCCATCGCATCTTTGGCATATAGTACGAGTCCTCCATATTCTTTCGCAATCTTGGTTGAAGTGAATTTCCTGGTAAGAGCCGCGCCTCCCACGATGATTGGCACAGAGATGTTTGATTGCTTCAAATCTTGCGCTGTCACGACCATCTGCTGAGCGGATTTCACCAACAATCCTGAAAGTCCGACGATATCAGGCTTTTCTTTCCTAATCACTTCGATTAATTCCTGAGGGGTTACTTTGATCCCCAGGTCCATTACTTGATACCCGTTGTTGCTTAGAATGATATCGACCAGATTCTTACCTATATCATGGACATCGCCTTTTACAGTGGCAAGTATCACTTTTCCTTTTGATGAGGATGACGTTTCATTCTGTTCCATATAGGGCTCTAAAAAGGATACGGACGCTTTCATGACCTCTGCACTTTGCAGTACCTCTGCTACAATTAGCTGATTATCATTAAATAATCGCCCCACCTCAGCCATCCCATCCATTAATGGACCATTGATGATATCAAGCGGTGCATGATATTGTTTTAGAGCCTGCTCAAGGTCCGGAATCAAGCCCTCCTTCGTTCCTTCGACAATATAGTGAGAAAGCCTTTCTTCAAGTGTCATCGTATTTGCAGGGATTTTCACTTCTTTCTTTTTGCCCCGATAAAATTCAGTGAAAGTCGCCAGTGTTTCGTCGGTTGTTTCAAATAAGAGCTTTTCAGCCTGTACCACCTCTTCAACCGGAATCGAAGCAAAACGTTCAAGCTTCTCGGTATTGACAATGGCGTAATCAAGCCCGGCCTTCGTGCAATGATATAAAAAAACCGCGTTCAACACTTCCCTTCCAATCGGAGGAAGGCCGAACGAGACATTGCTGATCCCAAGTATATGGGGACACTCCGGCAACACTTGCTTGATTTGCCTGATTGCTTCAACCGTGGCATTGGCGGAACCGATATATTGTTCGTCCCCAGTACCGACAGGAAATACAAGTGGATCAAAAATGATGTCCTGTGAAGGAATGCCATACTTCTCCGTTAACAGTTCATGGGATCTTTGAGCAATTTCCACTTTCCGCTGTACGGTGACCCCCATCCCCTTTTCATCAATGGTACCCACTACTACAGCGGCGCCATATTTCTTCATGAGGGGGGTGATCTTTTCAAACCTATCTTCCCCGTCCTCTAAGTTGATCGAGTTGATGATCGCTTTTCCCTGGCAAAATTTCAGGGCTGTTTCCAGGACCTCTTCATCGGTCGAATCAATGACGAGTGGAACCTTCACCTTTTTTACGACTTCCTGGATGAACGTATTCATGTCTTCTGCTTCATCCCGGTCCGGATCCGCCACACAGATGTCAATGACCTGAGCTCCATTCTTGACTTGAGCCCTTGCGACTTCCGATGCCTCTTCCATTTTATTCTCGGCTATCAACCGCTTGAATTTCCTTGATCCGATTACATTCGTCCTCTCCCCGACCAGAATCGGGCGACTGTCCTTGTCTTCGTAAATGAATGGTTCGATTCCTGATACAGCATGAGCGTGTGAGTCACTTGGATCCCTTGGTTCAAACTCCTTAGCCAATTCGGATAATGACTGGATATGTGCGGGAGTTGTTCCACAACATCCCCCGATTACATTCAGCCATCCCTTTTCAAGGAATCCCTTCATCTTCAAGCTGAGGGACTCGGGAGTTTCACTGTACTGTCCCTCCTCATCCGGTAGTCCCGCATTTGGGTAACAGCTCACGTAGGTTGTCGCGAGATTTGACAGTGACCTTAGATGATCGCGCATGAATTCCGGTCCGGTTGCACAGTTCAATCCGACAACAAGGGGATTCAGATGTTCGAGTGATAAATAGAAGGCTTCGATATTCTGCCCTGCCAATGTCGTCCCCATCGGCTCGATGGTTCCGGATAGAAGTATCGGGATTTTTCTTCCGCTTTCTTCAAATGCAGCTTGAATCCCCAAGTTTGCCGCTTTCACATTCAATGCATCTTGACTCGTCTCGAGCAAGAGGACATCCACACCGCCATCAAGAAGCCCTAGCGCCTGGATCCGGTAATTTTCTTCGAGCTCATTGAATGTTATTCCCCCAGTGACTGACAATGTTTTCGTCGTCGGTCCCATCGAACCTGCTACAAATCTTGGCCACTCCTTAGTCGTGAAGGAATTTGCCGCTTCCTTTGCAATTTCGGCCGCACGTTTGTTTATTTCGTAGGCTTTTGAACCCAATCCATATTCATCCAGTACGACAGGAGTACTCCCGAATGTGTTCGTTTCAATTACATCCGCTCCTGCAAGTAAATACTCACGATGAATATTGAAAATGATTTCAGGTACGGTCAGGACAAGGTGTTCATTGCACCCATCCAAGTCTTCTCCCCCGAAATCGATCGGTTTCAAGTCGGCATCCTGGATCATGGTTCCCATCGCACCGTCAAGGACAAGTATCTTCTTTCTAAGCTGTTCTTCAAATAAAGTGATGGCCATAAGGAACCTCCTCTCCCAAGCTAGATATTTCTTTCATATAGTGAAGCAGTTCTAGACTCATATCGTAACGCACAAAAGGGGTAATCAAATAAATCCCATTAAACAACGCAAGGGCATGCTCCAATAGTTCCTTGGCGACCTGCATGCCGACTGCCCTTGCAAGAACGGGATCAGATCCCGCATCCTTCATCCTCTTCCTTGTTACATCAGGTACTTTAATACCTGGTACTTCATGATGTAGGAATTCTGCATTTCTCGAGCTCAATAATGGCATGATGCCAATAAAGATCGGTCTTTCCAGATGCCTGGTCGCTTCGTGGATTCTGTGCATCTCTTCAATGCCGAATACTGGCTGGGAAATAAAATAATCAGCACCTGCCTTCACTTTTCGTTCGAGTCGTTTTACTGATGCGTCCAAATGTTTAAAATTAGGGTTGAAAGCAGCACCTACTGAAAACTGGGTCTTCTGTCGTAGTGATTTACCCGAAAATGAAATCCCTTCATTGTTCTGCTTAATCAGTTCAATCAATTCAAGGCTGGAAAGATCGTAAACAGAAGCAGCACCGGGAAAATCCCCTATCTTCGCAGGATCACCTGTGATGGCCAAAATATTGTGGATTCCCAATGTATGAAGGCCCATTAAATGGGACTGGAGTCCAATCAAATTCCGATCCCTGCAAGTGATATGAACGAGTGGTGTCAAATCAAATCGCTCTTTCACCATCGTTCCTAGGGCATCATTGCTAATTCTCGGTGAAGCCAGTGGATTATCTGCTAGAGTGATGGCATCGATCCCTGCATCCTTAAGCGCCTGTGCCCCTTGGAAGAACTTCCTGGTATCGAGATGCTTGGGTGGATCGAGTTCCACGATCACGGTCTTTTTTTCCGCCACTTTTTGATGTAGAAGCTTTTCATCCAGAGCCGGGGATGACAGTTCGACCTTTTTTTGAGGTTTCACCGTTTTTTGTGTCACAGGAACCCTGCTTTTCAGTTTTTGGGAAACGGCCTTGATGTGATCGGGTGTGGTACCGCAACATCCACCAATGATCCTCGCCCCTTGTTCCCTCAGTTCGTTGCTGATCTCCCCAAAATATTCCGGTTCTGCGGAATAATAGAACCTGCCTTCCTGGTAGTCTGGCAGACTTGCATTCGGATAGACTGATAGATAAGAATGTTTTGGGATTGGAACTTCTTCTAAAGAGGAGACCATGTGATAAGGTCCCATCCTGCAATTGATCCCAACGACATCCGCCCCCAAAATCTCCAGATGCTGAAGGGCTTCAGGAAGCAGCATCCCATTTTGAAGCACTCCTGTTTCATGCAACGAAACTTGTGCAATGACGGGAATATCCGTTTCACGCTTGGCAATCTTAAGGACAGTCGTCAATTCTTCAAAATCATAATACGTCTCAAGGAGGATGCCATCGACCCCTTCAAGCATCAAGCAATATAGCTGCTCACGGAAGCTCCTTTTTATTTCATCTATTGAAATACTTTGTTTGATGGCCCTTATACCACCGATCGTCCCTACAACATAGGTGGTATCTCCTGCCGCCTTTTTAGCGAGCCTCGCAGCTTCGGTGTTGATCTTTTTTACCGAATCCTCCAATCCATAACGGGAGAGCTTCTCATAATTGGCTCCGTACGTGTTGGTCTGGATAATATCTGCCCCAGCCTCTATATAATCTTTATGGACTTTATATACTTCATTGGGGTGTGATAGATTCAATTCCTCGAAACATCGGTCCACTCCGTATGAATATAACAGCGTACCCATCGCACCATCTGCTATCAAGATGTTTTCTTTCAACGATTGTATGAGCGGTTTCACACACGTCCCTCCTTCTGTTAGAAGTTGATCACTTTACTCACTGTTGATTCGCGAATTCGATCCAGCCCCATACTCAGGTCTTCGATCAACTCATCGACATTTTCGAGACCAACCGATAGCCTTAGTAGACCATCCGTGATGCCCCGCCTTTTTCTTTCTTCTCGAGGCATGGAGGCATGCGACATCTTCGCCGGATAGGAGAGAATCGTCTCGACTCCGCCAAGGCTTACTGCAAAAGCTGGGAGTTGAACAGCCTTACTCAATTTGCGAACGGCCTCACCATTTTCCAGACGGAAAGATAGTACAGCACCAGCCCCCCTTGATTGGCGTACATGAATTTCACGCCCCCTATGATAGCTCAATCCGGGATAGTATACTTCCTCCACTTCCTTTCTCGCCTCTAGGAAGCGGGCGATTTTCCATGCACTTTCTGTTGATTGACTGATTCGTACATGAAGGGTTTTCATCCCCCTGATCAGCAGCCAGCTGTCCTGTGGTCCGAGTACAGCACCGAAAGAATTCTGCAGGAATGATAGCTTTTCAGCAATGTCTTCATTCCCAGTCACGACCAGACCCGCAAGGACATCACTGTGTCCCGCCAAGAACTTGGTTGCACTATGAAGAACTACATCAACCCCTAGCGATAAGGGTTGTTGAAGCAACGGCGTCATGAAGGTATTATCGAGGAATGTGAAACAGCCGTTGGCCTTTGCCAACTTCACAACACCTTCTATATCGGTAATATTCAAAAGGGGATTTGAAGGGGTTTCCATGTAGATCACTTTTGTGTTCACCTTAATCGACCGCGCCACTTCATGGAGATCTTTCATATCAACAAACGAGTACTGTATCCCAAATCTGTTCAGCACTTCTGTAATCAAACGGTATGTGCCTCCATACACTTCTTCTGATATAAGAACATGATCTCCCTGGGAACACATCAGAAAACAAGTGGAAATTGCAGCCATTCCTGAAGAAAAGGCAAATCCTTTTATGCCTCCTTCCAACTCGGCAATCACTTTTTCAAGGACTTCCCGCGTAGGATTACCAGACCTGCTGTAATCGTAACGGCCGAAAAGGTCAATGTCCGTCTGATGAAAGGTAGTGGAATGATAGATCGGTGTTGAAACCGCTCCTGTATGGTCCTCTAACGCGCTAGAATGCAGAAGGGCGGTTTGCTGGGAGTAATGGTTTTCATTCATGGATGATCACCTCACCTGATAATTGATGAAACACATTCTCCAAATCCGAAATAATGTCTTCAATATGTTCAATGCCAACTGAGAATCTTAATAATCGGTTGCATATCCCAAGTGTTTCCCTTTCCTCTTCCGGGATATCAGAATGGGTCTGTACTGCTGGAAACGTAATAAAACTTTCTACCCCTCCAAGACTCTCCGCAAAAGAAACGAGTTCGAGTCTCTCAAGGAAAGGACCGATCCATTCTTTCTTCAAGAGCCTGAACGAGAGCATCCCTCCCTTGCCTGGATAGAACACATCTGTCACAGCAGCATGTTCTTTCAAATATCCCGAAATTCTTTTGGCGTTTCTTTCATGCTGTGCCATCCTGATCCCCAATGTCTTCATTCCGCGTAACAAAAGCCAACTATCGAACGGAGAAAGCACCGCACCAATCGAGTTTTGAATCGAATAAATCTTTTCCCCCAGTTTGTCATCACGTACAATCACTGCACCAGCGAGGACATCATTGTGTCCTCCAAGGTACTTCGTAGCACTATGAATGACGATGTCAGCACCTTCAGTGATCGGCTGTTGGAGGATGGGGGTATAAAACGTATTATCCACAATCAGTAAGAGGCCATTTTCTTTTGCAATCCTTGAAACGGCGGAAATATTCGTTTCCTTCATCAGTGGATTGGTCGGGGTCTCCACGTATATCGCCCGAGTTTGCTCATTGATCTTTTCCGTTATTTCATGCTCGACACCTGTCTCTACAAGATGAACGGTGATCCCGTATCTTTCTTCATACTGCTGAAATAAACGGTAGCTGCCACCGTATAAATCCTTTGATGCAATCAACTCATCCCCTGTTGAGAACAAACTCAGCACTGCTTGGATGGCTGCCATCCCGGAACTGAAAGCGAATGCCCTTTCTCCCCTTTCCAATTGTGCAAGTGTATCCTCTAGAATGAAACGGGTCGGATTCCCAGTGCGTGAATAATCAAAACCCGTAGAATGGCCCAGTCCGCTATGTTCATATGCAGTGGATAAATGAATGGGGGGACTAACTGCGCCCGTTACGGTATCCCTGCGTTTTCCTGACTGGACGAGAATGGTATCGATATGTCTGTTCATCAAACTCTCTCCTTTTTTCATTGGTCTTTTCGAAAAGAGGATATAAAAAAGCCTTCTTATGAAAATAAGAAGGCTAGGATTGATCATTCTCCCTCTTATCGTTCAAGTTGATTTCAACTTGCTGGAATTAGCACCATGCATATGCTGGTTGCTGAGGCTTCGTCGGGCCAGTCCCTCTGCCTCTCTGGATAAGAATATATGCAATTTTCATTCGTCACTTTAGTAAAATAACTTTCTCATAACTTACATCATACTTTATTAAATGTCAATGAAAATTATGAATACTTCGTCTATTTAAGGGGTATAAATTCGGATCTCGAAGAATCACTACTTCGATTTCATTACATGATCCCTATTTTTTTCTTAATCTCAAGCAAAAATGGCCTCGTTTTGCTTCTGGCTTTATCTGCACCTCTCAACAGGATCTCTTCCAGTTCATCAGGCGATTCCATTAGCTCAATATATCTTTTGCGCGGTTCCTCCAACGCGAGCTCCATGACCTTGAAAAGCTCTTTTTTCGCTTCTCCCCAGCCGATTCCTGTACTGAACTTTTCTCTCATCTCTTTTATCTGGGCAGTAGAAGCAAACTCTTTATACAATGAAAAGATGATGGATTGGTCTGGATCCTTAGGCTCATGGGGCGAGGACGAATCCGTTTTAATTTTGTTGATCAGTTTTTGCAGTTTTTTAGATTCTTCAAATAATGGGATGGTATTTTGATAGCTTTTGCTCATCTTCCTTCCATCTAATCCTGGAATGACTGATGTTTCTTCCCTAATGAAATACGTAGGCAATACAAATGTTTCTCCGTACGTATGATTAAAGCTTTCTGCAATATCCCTTGCAATTTCTACATGCTGAATTTGATCTTTTCCAACGGGAACCACTTCACTTTTGAAAAGCAGGATATCTGCTGCCATTAAGATCGGATAGGTAAACAAGCCCATATTCACGCTATGATCCGATTCCCTTCCAGCCACTCCATTATCTTCGACGACGGACTTATACGCATGTGCCCGGTTCATCAAGCCCTTTGGTGCAAAACAAGCTAAAATCCAGCTTAATTCGAAAATTTCAGGAACATCCGATTGCCGGTAAAAGATCGCTTTCTCCGGATCGAGTCCCAAAGCCAACCAAGTGGCCGCAATACCACGGCTTAATTGCTTCATTTCATCCCTGTCGTGGATTTTCGTGAGCCCATGATAATCCGCAACGAAATAACTGGGCTCGAATTCATCATTCTTAGCCAGTTCCAAGGCTGGCTTGATCGCTCCGATATAGTTTCCGAGATGAACCTTCCCAGTCGGTTTAATCCCTGTCAATACTTGCTTTTTCATACGATTCCTCCTCTTCCAATCAACACAAAAAGGGCTCCCCATCCTACTATAAGGACGGGAAACCCGTGGTGCCACCTTCATTCGTTCACAATCAGCAAACGCACTCATCCGTACAGGGGAAGCCTTCCCCGATACACGGTCCCTTTTATCGGTGAGACTGTCCGCCAATACCTACTATCATTTCAGTTTGGATGCTCAGAAGCCCATTCAGCCGTTTTCCCACACTGATTCTCACCCACCATCAGCTCTCTGAAGTGTTTCAACCACTTACTTTTCTTCTTCATTGCATAAGTATTTTCATTTCCAATATTTTATACTAAAAGGAAAAATTGGTCAATACACTCGTTAAAACTCTTTTGATGATAATGGGAGAAATAGCTTAACCCCTCTTTTATTAAAGGGAAGAAGTTTCATATCCCCTATCAAATGACTAGCATATCCGAGCATCGCTGCCTCAAAGACACCCTCGAGGACAAGGGATGATTCTAAATTGCTTGCGATGAATCCAAAAAAGACGAAACCAAGTATTGAATGGGTATATGTTCGATGTGGAATGAGTGAAGCGACGATGATGTACAATCCAAGGAGCAAAAGCCAAATTTCGTTCAGATGCCACCCGGCTGCTGTCACACCTATTCCGGTAAACATCAACATTCTCCTCTGCGTGATCATGGTCGAAAGCAATAAGATCCCGACTCCATATCCGATACCAATCCACTGCTCCCGACCTTGTTCTTCCAGGAAACTATATACCATCATCAAGATGCTGATTACTCCGGCAACGGTTCTGATCATTTTCGGGGAAAACGTCATTTTATTGCTTAGCTTCCCATCGATATCAAGATCTGGGATCAACCCTGAAATCCCACCGATTGTCACAAGTACGGCTGTCGTGCTGAAATCTCCCTGCACGGAATTTGCAGTGATAAATCCTGCAGCTGCACCTGCTGCCATATGTGCTGTTCCGTTCACAGCTCATCACCTCATTCTACTTACACTGAACTACATATCATACTAAAAATGAGGCGAATTGCAAATGGGAATCTAGAATCATTTACGACATTACGTTAGTTATACATTCCATCAGCTTCTTGAAATACGAAGGAGGGTGTGCAACAAAATCATCCATGGTAATGGATCTATGTCTATATGTTTTTTCAGTCGTCCCCTCTACACTGAACCCATCTGCTCTGATTTCCTTCTTTTCACCTGAAATAAGCTGTTCAAAGTGCCTGAGTTTCGTCCTGAAGATCCCTGATACCTCATCGGTTTGAAGCTGAAAGCACTCAAGTGACACAGGCTTTGTATAGATGAAAACATTCGCTAACTCGCGGTCCAGGATACCTGCGCTGGTTAATTCTTCTTTAATGACGCCTGCAAAAATAAGCTCATTGAAGCCGATTCCAAGACCCAATTCCTCCTTGACTTCCCTAACGCCATCCTCCATGGATTCATGAGACTGAATGTGACCTGCTGCCGTGATGTCCAATAGCCCGGGGTAATCTTTCTTTTCATGACTCCTCAACTGAAAATAAATCGTATATTCTCCGCTTATTTTGTCACAATGAACAAACCAGCAGTGAAAGGTTTCATGCCAGTCCCCCCTCGCATGGACATCCCTACGACTTGCCTCTCCTATTCTATTATACTCTTCATCGTAAACGGATAATCTTTCCTCTCCCATTCCTACCTGCTCCTTTGTCAAATGCTACTGTTACATCTCAATCAAATCTCTGCTTACCGTATAGTCGTTTTGTATGCCTTCAACAGCTCTTCCACCGGAATATTGTTTATCTTCATCCCTGACAGGTTACAGCCGCTAATCTCCACACCCTGTAAATCACAGTCTTTGAAATGACTGCCTCTCAAATTACATCGATCAAAGGATATCGGTTTTTCCCCTTCGCCTAAATCCGTATCTTTAAATCTGACACCATTGAGCGAAACATGTGTTAATTCGGTATTGGAGAGGTTCAGATCTGCAAAAAGTGAGTATGTAAGATTGATATTCTGGAACCTTCCCACACTTACATTGCAATTATTCAAGTGGATATTCATAAGGTTTGCATTACTGATTGCAGATTGTTCCATGTTGACCCCATAATATTCCGAACCTCTCATATCACACTGTTCAACACTCGACCCGGAAAGATCTTTTCCCCTCAACACTCTTTTCCCATCCTTACATAGACCAACTTTCTTTTCGTAGCAAAACTCGTCTTCACTTTGAAATGTTCTTTCAAAACCCTTCTTCTCATAAAAGTGATGATTGTTGATTTGCCTCGCTGAAGTTTCAAGATTCCAGATTCGAACTTCTGTATATTCTTTTTGAATCAAATCAAGGGCTATCGAACCTATCCCTCTCCCCTGAAGATCAGGGTGGATATAGATCCGGTCGATTCTCCCATATGATGTTCCAGAAATGGTGACGGTAATCGCCCCCACTATCTCTTGTTCAAATAAGACTTTGTACACTTCCAGCATTCGAATCATATACTTGTTCTTCTCTACAGAATCATAGCCAGGAGGCTGTATATTGTAATCGACTATGTCGGTTTCATCAGACAACCATCTTTTCCTTTCGCACTCGAAGGCTTCTCTCTTAATCTTCGTTAGTGTTTCAGCATCTTCAAGAGTTGCTTTCTGAATCGTAATCATGACCGATCCCCTTTCAATTGTAGCCCCCTCATTTTAACATATTCTTCCGTTTTTGGATCTAACAAAAAGAGCATGAACCTTCGTATAGGTTCATGCTCCTTGGTTTCTATCGATTATTCAACTTCCACACTCTGTAGATGAATGCCGCAATGACAAACAAGATCCCACCTATCAGTGATCCCAGTGTATTCATTAGCCAATCATCGATATCCGTCGACCTGCCCAAAGGGAGGAAGTATTGGGTCAACTCTATAAAGAATGAGAAAAGAGCCCCAAGAAATGTTGCTTTTAGGACAACCGCTCTTTGGTGACGCATCCACCAGCTGGAGAAGAACGCAAATGGAATAAAGAGCACGATATTAGCCAATAAGTTGCGGATCGGTACATCGAGATGATTTCGATACAAGAGATTCAGCTTGAGATTTGAGAAAGGGTCCATATTTGTCTGGCCTTGTCCTGCGCCGCTCGCTCCCCCTTCACCGATAAATGGGGATAAAGTGATCAGGCATATCCCCCCGATGGAGATGGAGAGCAGTAAAACAGGAAGGAGATTCATCCATCTTCCTTTCCCCTTTTTCCTTTTCCATATGGAGGCGGCCAGGATTGAAGTAATGGTCGTCAGCGCTATTATGGGGATGACCCATCCGAATGCACTCCATAGTTCATGCATCTTTCATTTCCTACTTTCTTCCTTGAATAAGTAATGCTTTTGACACGTCCATAAGGTTTTCTATTCCCGAACTAATTGGGCTAAAACCTCTCCGCGTCATTCTTTTGTAGAAATCCACTTCCTCTTTTCATCGATTCTGACAGTATACCCTTCTTTATCCAACCGTTCGAGGAAAGGAATCATATATTTTCGGGATAGGTCCAAGATGTCCTTTGCTTGAGCAATGGAAAATTGACTTCCTGTCCGTTCCCTCAACATTGATACGGCCCGAGTATAAGATTCATGAGCATATGCATACTTGTCATCGAGGGGGGTCACCCACTTCTCCTGTATAAAGAAACGATAAAAATCCTCCCTTAGTGATGCAGGGATACCTGCAGATTCGAAGTATTCTTCCATTTTATTTACATGGAGGCCATCCTCCAAGAGGGCACGATGGATTTGCATGCACCTTTTTTCCCACTGCTTAGGTATTCGGGGAACGAACCCATCCATACTCAATATTCCACTTTCCTTTGAAATCACATTCTTTTGCAGCAACGTTTCAATGCTTACTTGAATGACAGAATCAGGGTAAGTACGCAGCAAGGTTGTCAAATGGCCGCTGTTGATTCCTTTTTCAAGAGAATTCTCTTCATGATAGGCACGAATCGCTCTTGTAATGGAATTTCCACAGTCCTCCACAATGCTTTCATGGGTCACTTCACTTCCACGTAGTATGATCCATCCAGGCTCTTTGAGAATTTCAGTCAATTCATGTTCACTTATAGATGCTTCATTAAGAATGGATTTCTCCGAGAGGCTTTTCTTATTCTGGAGAAGCTCAAGGATCCTATCTTCTGGCGCACCTTCCATGATGGAACGCAATTTTAAGATCGTATCGTTACCAAATTTGTATTTCTCTCCATTGGGGTTTATGACCCATCCCCCGCCTAATGTTTCGGATGGGGTCGGCCTTCTTATGATGAAACGATCGCCCCTTTTCACTACAATTTCTTCACTAAGACGAATCTGACATAGAATGGATTTCTCCATTCCTTCAACATGATTACGGTCAAAGAAAATCAGTTTACCTATCACCTCGGAGGTCCCTGTATGGAATGTAACCTCCATCCGCTGCTTAAGTCCAAGCCTGCTTCCCCTCAATAAATCCAATGAAATATCGATTGTATCCGTAACAGTAAAGTGTGATGAAGAAACCAGCACACTTCCTCTCTTTACATCCTGATAATTAACCCCTGCCAGATTGATCGCTGTCCGCTGACCAGCGGAACCTTGTGTGGTGGCCATGCCATGAACTTGAATTTGCCTCGCTTTGGCCGTAATCCCCTCCGGTAGGATACGAACATCAGTACCTGTCATGACCATACCTTCATAGATTGTCCCTCTAGCGATTGTGCCTTGTCCCTTGACTGTGAAGACCTGATCAATCGGTAGCCTGAAATCGCCTTCTGTTCCTTTGACAGGTACTTCTTTCACATGATGCAAGATTGTATGCCTCAACTCGTCTACACCTTCACCGGACAGGCTGTCAACCATCAGGATCGGTGCCCCTTCAAAGGGTGAACCTATTAGTTCTTCTTGTATTTCAGCTTTGGCAAGCTCCCTTAACCCCTCATCCACTTTAGAGGCTTTCGTTAGCACCACGATTCCCTTTTTAATTCCAAGCAGTGTAAGAATATCAAGGTGTTCCCTTGTTTGAGGCATGATCCCTTCATCACTAGCGACAACCAGCAGCATCAGGTCAATGCCAGCTACCCCTGCAATCATTCTCCTGATAAACCGTTCATGCCCGGGTACATCAACGATTGATAACTGCAAATCCTCTTCCTCATAAAGAGGAGCAAAGCCTAGTTCGATCGAAATTTGTCTTTCTTTCTCTTCTTTTAGCCGATCGGTATCAATATCGGTGAGTGCTTTTGTCAACGTCGTCTTACCATGATCAATATGACCTGCTATACCGACCGTATAAAAGCGTTTATTCATTCTTCGCACCTTCTTTCACTCATTAGGAACGATTGTTTTTATAATGTGAGAAAAGCACTCCCGACATCAATGCAAAGCATGCAATGAACAGCATGCCTTTCACATTTTCTCCTTCAGCAAATGACTTTATGGTCCAAAGAATGATGACCAGTGTGATGACAAGGTCGAAGATAAAGATTCCTTTTCCTTTTCGAATTTTCTACACCCTCTTTTCAATAATTCCATCCTTTATGTACAATCAAGCTCTCTGTAGTTCCAAGTTATATTCTCTATATTATCATTATCCCATACACTTAATGAAACAAAAACAGTCAAGGTAAAATCAAGTTCCGGGTTTATGGAGGAACTTGATTCACCTTGACTGACAAGACTTGCAATCAGTTGGACCCTTCATTGATCAAGGTTTTCATGTCCGCAGTGATTTCATCATATGGGACATCGGCATTTCCACTGTATGTCTTAACGACCACACCTTCTTTATTCACAAGAAAGAAACTGGTGTTATGGATGACCTGATCAGAATTTGGATCCTTTGCTACGATTGATTTGAAGGAATGCTCAGCGAACCCTTTGATTTCATCAAATTGATATCCAGTAAGCAATTCCCACTTACTCGTATCTGCTTCATATTCCGATATGTAGTCCTTTAGGATTTGAGGCTTATCGTGTTCGGGATCTACACTGAAGGAAACAATCTTGTAATCCTCCACTCCCTCTTTCTTCAATTCTTTTTGAAGTTTCGTAAGATTGAACGTCATTGGGGGACAGACTGTTTCACAATTGGTGAAAATAAAGTCAGCAATCCATACTGTTCCGTTTAAATCCTTGAGACTCACCTTTTCATTATGTTGATTCGTATAAGTGAAATCAGCGATCTCATAATCTGTTTCTGCTTGGAAGTCACTATTACTGCAACCAGCAAGGAGAATCCCAATCAGAAAGATAACTGCTGCCATGTTTATTTTAGACATTTTCCTCTCCTCCGCTTTGCCTGTCATTCACACTCTATGTTAGTGGAATGATGTAAAAAATACAATGCGCTTTCACTGAGTTTCAATGTCCATTTTGTGAAATTCAACCATCCTTCCAGACTCATTCGCACCATGCTTCATTTGGGATGGAACCTTTATTCATTCTGTTTCCTTTACCTTTTTCTTTGAAAATAAATAATGGAGGATGTAGCCATGAATCACCATGATGATGAGAAAGGCTAAAAGATAATAGAATACCCCCATGATCCCTCTGGAAAAATCCTCTGTATAAAGCCACCAAACCGACGCCAATAACAGGAAGAAAAATTGCAGGGCAACCCCTTCTAAAAACGGTTTTTTATAACTGTTGAAATCCAACAGTCTCTTCCAACTCCACCCGATTGCCACTCCGGCAGATACTAATAGCAATATGATATAGATGCTAATATTCATTTAGTCAATTCTCCTTTCCTTACCCTCCCCCTATGTTATTTCATCATAGTGGAAAATGAAAGATAATATGGAAAAACACATGTAATTGGTGCCTCCACACTTCCAAACGACTCAATGAGCATCATTTCACGTATCGATAAGCATTGAAATGCTTAATGTTCAACTTTACTTTCACATTATCGAGGGAATTTTCCGTAAGATAAAAGGATCGATTCTTTTCCAAGTTCTTATACTCTTCGGGATGAGAACGATACCATTTAACCCCTACATCAAGTACATCCATCTCATGATCTAATCCCTCGGAATATACTCTCTCAATTCGATCTTCGAGGGATTTCTGCAGTTTCGATTGCAGTTCGGTATAAGGGACTTCTTTAATCTTCTCTAATAATTCCGCTTCAACCCCGATTTCCAAATCAAAGGTGGGCAGTCCAGAGTTTTCTCCTTTATAGTTCACTTTCGGTTTCTTAGCAGCCAAGTTGAAAGTGGAGAGTAATTCACCATCCTCGTACAGAGGGTAATTAAGGGTGTTTTTTTTGTTTCGGAGCCAATCAACAATGATTGAATCCTTTGAAGAAAGGATTCCCTTTAATTCTGAACCTTGAAACACGCGATATCCATCCAGGTATAGGGCAGGCACAACTTCACCAGCTTTCCAAGACTTCGTATCAATTTTAATACTAGGTAACATTGATGTACCCATCGGTTCATAATACTCCCTTAAAAATGTCATCAAGCTGCTTGAATCAACATCGTTCTGTAGGCTCTCAGCACTTTCATCCGTCAGTAAGACAGTGTAGACGGGCGGATAATTAAATAATCCCTTTGCATTGAATATATCCTCTATATTCATATCGGTAGAGAAGATTCCAAGGCTTGGTCGTAGAGAACGATTCCTCCCTATATCTTCCAAAACCTCTTTGAACTTATATTTTAATAAATTATCCGACAGAACGAGGCTTTTCGTATGACCGAAAAATAACGGGGGCCTCGACTTTTTATACAGCTTGCTTACGGCAATGTTCAGTGTTTCCCCTTTTTCAGATCCGACATAAGCAGGGATCAATTCAGGTGACCTCGCCCCTTCCTGCTTCGCTACGTTGGCAAAGTTCAACCCTTGTAAGTATGCTGTGTATTCATCCTTCACCTCATCGTAGTCCAAACCAATCGTTGTGATATAAGTCAGATCCTGGATGTTTTTCGAACCGGTACAACCTGCTAGAAGCAACGTACACATAGTAATTACAAGGCTACTTGTTCTTTTTTTCATTATGCAAGCCCCCGTTCCTTGTTAAATCGTCAGGACTGGTGGAAAGAGTTCGTTTCTTATAAAGTTGGGGAGGCAATCTGAAATAGGACTTTATAGCTTCCATCAGACTGATTGGAGCAGATGTAGCAAAATATGGTACACCGAATGAAGTTAATGAAGAAATATAAATGACGGTCAGTATAAATATCATTACGACGCCAAAAAGGCCAAAAAAAGTGCTGACCAACAATACAAGGAACCTTAATACTGTCGTGCCATATTTAAGTGATTGGTTTACAAGAGTAAAGGACGAAATATATGTTATGGCCCCGATCACCAGCATCGTTGGAGAGGTAAGGCCCGCACGGATTGCTGCATCCCCTACAATAAGCCCACCGAGAACAGAGACGGTTTGGCCGATGGCCCGCGGAAGTCTTACCCCAGCTTCATTGAAAAACTCGAATAAGAAGAGGACGATAAACATCTCAACAGGTGCAGAAAGCGGGAGACCGAACCTCGACATAGAGATCGTAGCAACAAGGAGATACGGTATTTGTTCAATATTATAAGCGGAAAACGCAACCCATAATCCAGGCAGGAATGCCGAAATCACCATTCCATAGATACGGACGACCCTCTCTAAAGAAACGTATACGTAATTTGTGCTTGTGTCTTCTGGTGATTTGATTAACAAATTGAGGTGAACGGGGGCTATGGAAACAGTCGGGAAACCGTCCACAAGGAGAGCGAATCTTCCTTGATTCAATGTATCGACGATGAAATCCGGCCTGCCTGTATAATCAAAGCTTGTGAAGATTGAATAAGGGTTATCATCCAGTAAGGTTTCGACTTGTTGGTTACCGGTGATCACATCGACATCAATTTTTTTTATCCGCATATGCAATTCATCCAGGATCCGCTCGTCAATGACGTCATCCAAATACATGATGGCAATCTCTGTTCGGGCCCTTTTACCTATCGAATATTTTTCAACACAGAGAGAAGGCGTTAAAAGTCTTCTTCGTATCAGGGATATATTCGTATTCAAATCTTCAACAAATCCATCTTTCGGTCCCCTGATGGAAGTTTCAAGAGAGGACTCTTCAGGCTGCCTCTTCGCAAGACTGCCTGCGTGAATACTTATGATTCTTCCTTCCAAGAAAAACAATACGTAGCCTGTTAGTAAGGATTGGGACAAGTCGTCCAAGGACTGATCTGTATTCTCTTCAACTTGGAAAGCGCTCATCATCTTATCTATATAGGATTCTCCGGGAAAATCTTCAAGCTTTGAAAGGATATATTGATCTAGATAGTGTCGATCCACTAGGCTATCAAAATATACAAGCGTTACGGCTTTCCCCATGAAGAAATGCTTCTTCAGGATAAAGTCTTCACTATGCATGAAGATCCTCTTGATTTCTGCTAACGTATCAGAGGTTCCTTCAGACGACTGTATTTCTTTTATTACCTTTTTCTTCATACGAAACATCCTTTACTTAATGAATCGGAGTATGACCGCGGAGATGATGATTTGCACTGTAAATAAGACTACTGAAGCAGGGAAAAATACTTTGTATAAAAGTTCATAGAAATTATAGGTATCTACATCGATGATCACTAAACCTAACAGTGCAACGAAAATTGGAATCAACACTTTCAAGGAAATGCGGTATTGGTCTTTTCTTTTGATGAAGAATGAAGCAACGAAGAACATAAATAAGCTAATCCTTATCAGTGCCCCGCAAAGCCATTGAAATAGAGCGAAGAAATCCAAATGGGTAATGAATTCACCGATTGATAGGATCCTCCATTGTTCATACGCAGGATACCTCATATATGCAGCTTCCACCTGTCCGAACTCCATGATGGCTGCCGTTAACGGTCCTAACATCAAACCCATGAAGATCAACCCTAGAACAATCACATGGTGTAATTTCATTCTGCCTTCACTATAAGGCTGTAAGAGGACGATTAAATACACTTCAAATAAACCACTTAAGACGTATATAATCCCTTTCATGACAGGATCATATCCGTGGCTGAGGATTGGAAAAAGCAAGCTCGGATCTTTCATGTTCGTATTTGTAAAAGCAATGAAAAAACCAAATAGCATGACAAGTGGCAGCAAGAAACCACTTGCGATCGCCATATGCTTGACACCTGACCACGTAATCAAAAAGCTGATGATGAAGACAGATCCCACTACTAAAATGGAAGGAACATCTGCCAGGAAGTATGTGCTTAACCATAGTATTAAATCATCAAAGGTGATATATGCACTCATCAGTAAAAATAAAAACAGCGGAAGAGAGAATAAAAAAGCAACCCACCTTGGCCATTTTTGATTAAGCAGGTGAAAGAAACCCTCTTTCGGAGAATTCTTTAGAATGTAGTAGATTAAGAAAGACATGAAAAGCAAAATTGGATAGGAAATGAGGATACTGATCCACCCATCCCTGCCCGCTGCGATTAAAATACTTGGGATGAGCATGACATGATTCAATAGCCCTGTTGAAAGGATCAACAATAATAGGAGTTGTCTAGGAATCAGAATTGGACGAAGACTTTTCATTACATTTTCCCCACATCAATAAGTTTTACTTCTATTTATGTCCTAGTAGACGGAATTAAAACATCATTGTCACAACCTCTGGGGGGTGTTTGCTTTTTGCTTTCTCTTTTTGTATTTAATGGGTGGGCAAAGCGCCTTTATTGTGGAACGGTAAATAAACAGGAGAAGTTGACTGATTATATAACTACGAAGAGTGTTTTTTTTGATCAGGGACTTTGAATGTCTTCCGTTGTATTGGTGTGGGAAGGAAGGGTGGGATCCGTACCAGGGTATTTTCAGTGATCATTTTCTTCGGTTGTTGGGTTGTGATCTATTAGGGGCATCGTTTCAATCATTGAGGAGAACAAAGGCAAAGTGCCCCGGAATCAATTCCGGGGCACTTTCTTTTGATAGCTTGTAAAAATGAATCGAAATTGATGTTCCACTGAAACGGCCACTGATTTTTTAAGCCATGAATTGAAACTCCGTACGACTTCCGCTTTTGGAAGAAATGACTTCCAGACGGGCATCGATTCTCTCTTTCAACTCCGGAACATGGGAGATCAACCCTACAAGCCTCCCGCTGCTCTGAATATCCATAAGTGCCTCGATGGCATGATCAAGGGACTCGGGATCGAGCGTCCCGAAACCTTCATCGATGAACATCGTTTCAAGCGATACACCACCTGCATATTGCTGCACAACATCAGCCAGTCCAAGCGCCAGGGCGAGGGATGCCTTGAAGCTTTCTCCACCTGATAATGTTTTGACGTGCCTTTCCTGACCAGTGTATTGGTCGAAGACAAGAAGCTCCAGACCACTTTGGACATTCCCCTTGCTTCTGTCTGTCTTACGGATCAAGTTGTACCTTCCTGATGTCATCTTTATCAAGCGCTCGTTTGCGATCCTTAAGATATCTTCAAGGAAGGAGGCCAATACGTATCTTTCAAATGTGATACGGTTCGTATTCTGTCCCCTTGCAATATCGGCAAGATGCCCTACTGCTTGATAAGCTTGCTCAAGATCCTTCATCTGCGTATTAATCTCTGTCACCCTTGAGAGGATGTTTTTGTTTTCCTCTGTCTGTGATCTGATCAGATTGAGTTCCTCATTGGTATTCTTCATGGTCTCTGTAACACTCTTTAATGCTTCTTCGATACTAACAATTTCAGGCTTTTCCTTATTTTCAAGCTGCTTGGTGACATCCGAAAGACGATCTTTGACTGATCGCAATTCTTCCCCGTGCTTCTTCACCTTATTCTCAAGGAGATTCATTTCCTCTTCAGATTTCTTGGCTTCCGTGAATGCACGGTAATTGGAAAAGCCTTGCTCGGTAAGCAGCGAGAGGAAAGAATCCCTCTCCTGTTTCATATCGGCTTCAGCTTTCTCCACTTGCAAACTTTTTTCTTTCACTTGTGAAACGATGACACTTTGTTCTTTTTCACAGGCAAACAAATGAGATTGAGCCTGTTCAAAATCAGCTTTCATTTTTGCTAAAGTATTTTGTGTCTCTTTCAATAATGTATCGAAATCATCCTTCGAATTAAGTTCTGAAGGAATGGATTCCCTGACTTTGTCCAGTGAGGTTTTCTTTGTTATGAAGGACAAGTGCATCTCTTGCTGTTCTTCTTGAAGAATTCTACTTGCCTCTTCAAGCTCAGTCAGCTTTTCTTTTCCTTTCCTCACTTCTTCCTTCATTTTTTTTAGTTCTTCCACTTCCTTCGTCTTTTCAGCAATGTTTGCTTGAAGCCTCTTTGCCTGTAGACGAATTTCCTCAATGACTTGTTTGTAATTATCGTGAGTGATGTTGACAGATTGTTGTGCCCTGTTGAGAAGGGTTTCGAGCTGTTCCTGCAATCCTTCCACTTTTGTTTCTTCCTGTGCGAGCGCAACGCTCATCTGTTTCTCTTCGGATTGAAGGGACTGCAGGGTTTCCCTTGCACTATTCATATCCTCCTCAGATGGGAGATGATGTGTGTCAAGCGCTTTGTTCGGATGGTCGTGTGAACCACAAACCGGGCACGGTTCCCCGTCCTTGAGGTCTCTTGCCAGGATGGCAGACTGGGCAGAGCGCCACTCGTTTTCAAGATAGAGAAGTGAGTCTGACGCATCCTTGACGCGCTTACCTATTGCCAACCACTTCTTGTTCATGGCTGAAGCATTTGCTTCAGATTCCTTTAATCGTCCGGAGTATACTTCGATTTCATTCAATACACTTAGTAATGCATCATTCTCCCGTAAGGACTTTTCAAAGGAATACAATTGACTCTGTACATCCTCAAGTTTTTCGATGCGATTTTCCCTCATTGCGATTCCATCTTTTAAGAACTTGATTTGTTCGCTCTGTTTGTCGATGGCCCTTACCTTTTTTTCACTCTTTTCTTGAATCTCCTTTAGTTCGGATTGAAGCGCTGTCAGGGAATATACGTCCTTTTGTATTGTTTCCAAGTGGTTGATTTTCCTATTAAGCTCTTCCCTTAGTTCTTCCTTTGCCGATTCGTCCTGATACCGTTTTTTGGCAAGCTTTGTTTTTTCGGCTATTTTAAGCTCTTCCGTCTTCAGCTGCTCAAGCTCTGTAGTGAATTCTTTGAGGACACGATTCAACTTGTGGCAATATTCGTCCTGTTTTGTGAGAATCGATGCCTTGTGAGCAAGCTCTATTTCCTTTTTCACAGCCTCAATTTCAGGTTTTCTCTCCTCTAGGCTGCTAAGGTCGGCCGATAATTTGTCTCTATATCGAAATTGTTCCATTAGATTATTGGCCTCTGCAAGCTGTTTGTTTAGATCATCTCTTTTGTTCTGAATCTCTTGATACTGCTCTTGCATTTCTTTCAACCGGATCTCCATCTCTTCTATGTGCGAAGGTAAAACGGTAAGAATTTTATTATCATTGAGAGGCTCTTCCAGTAACAGCCCTTTTAATTCTTCATTCTCCGCAGGGTGGATCCTGATTAATTCCCGGGTTCGTGTTTCAACGGATGCTTCCACTGATTTCCTCAAGCTGTCGGCCTCTGATTTCAACCCTTCCTGGATCAATTTGTATAGCTGGGTGTGAAATAGTCTCTGCAGGATGAGTTCCTTATCTTTACTATCAGAAGTCAGCAGTTTACGGAATTCCCCTTGAGGAATCATTAGGATTTGCCTGAATTGATTGGCATCGAGTTGGATGAGCCCTTTCACTTTCTCATCCACTTCCCTGACATTGGCGGCTAGGAGCTGTTCTTCTCCTTCATCATTGTAAGTATACAATTCAGCACGGGCGTTGATGGTTGTGAAGCCTTCTCCACGTGCCTTTTTCTTTTCCTGCTGTGGAGATCGCCATATTCGATATGTCTTGCCCCTTAAACTGAATAACAACTCTACTTCCGTCATGTCGTCATCGCTTGCAAATTGACTTCTCAATTCCATCGGGGTACGGTCTTCCCCGCTTGCTTTCCCATAAATCGCAAATGAAATCCCATCAAAGATGGTGGTTTTACCTGAGCCGGTTTTCCCTGAAATGACGAACATCGTACGGTTACCCAGCTGCCTGTAATCGATCACTTCCCTTTCAGCATAAGGACCGAATGCCTGCATGGTGAGCTTTAACGGCTTCATCCTTCAAACACCTCCTGTCTTGCTTTTTCAATGACTTTCAATAATACCTCTTCTTTTGAATCAGTAAATTCACCAGTTGTCATGTCTCCATAAAATTCTTTGAATAATTCAAGTTCCGACTTCTTTTTATCATCCAATGCTTTAAAGTTGTTCTTCTTTCTCGCATCAGTCAACTCCCTCTTGCGCTCAAGATGGAGTACATTGGGGTATACTTGACGCAGCTTGTTAATCGGGTCGATCAGCGTTCCTTCATCATGAAGGGTGATCTTCAAATAATCATCCACTTTCTGTGACTGATAAAAATCAGGGTGAAGCAATTCTTCCATGAATCCTTCAAGCTCTCTCATATCCTGCTTTGGATTCAACACACGCTCTGTTAATTTGAAGGAACCATCCCTCTCCATTTCAATGACCGTAACTGATTTCCGCTGCTTAGCCTCCGAGAACGAATACTTAAGCAGCGACCCTGAATACCGGATTGTATCATGCTTGATCGCATCGGGACTATGCAGGTGTCCTAGCGCGGTATAATGGAAAGGTTCGAAAAGCTCGCTTCCGACACACCCAGACCCACCTACTGATAACGTTCTCTCTGAATCGGTCGTCTTACCGCCTAAAACAAATGCATGCCCAACGAATACATGGGGTTCATCAGGGTCCATTTCCCCCTGGATCCGATTCACAATGGCAGCCATGGCATCATGGTGGGAGTGGATGGAATCATCCCCAAGCATTTGCCTGACAGTACCGGGTTCTGCATATGGAACGCAATGAAAGTTTACCCCCTTCACCTTTACAGGGGTAAAGTCTTCCGTAAGCTTCCCCTTTAAATAAAATCCGCTGTGCTTGTACCAAGAAGAACCGAAGGAAAGGCGCTCAGCACTGTCATGGTTCCCGGAAACCGCGATGATCGGCGTATTTAATTCAACATTGATCCTGTACAGGACTTCATCCAATAGTTCGACCGCTTCAGTGGGTGGTACGGAACGATCATACAAATCACCTGCAATCACAACGGCATCGGGTTGCTCCTCCTTAACTAAATCAATGAATTGTTCCAATATGTATCGCTGTTCTTCCGTCATGTAGATGCCGTGAACCAATTTACCTAGGTGCCAATCGGCTGTATGGATAAACTTCAACTTTCAGACCCCTTTCATTAAAATCTCTTTAACTCAGATTATATCAAATCGTCATATCACCCGGAAAAGGAATTGTTTCCAAGTGAGAACTCATGTTCTGATTATACACCCAGATACTATATTTTTCCACTTAATGTAAGAGGGAGACCTCGGTCTCCCCCATCTTATTCCCTCATTCTTTGAGGCAGTGTCTGTAGCGACGTTACAACGGCATCAAGCTTTGTTTCGATACGATAAAGCAGATACATTGTGACGACGATTGGAAAACCCACCTCTGAAATAAAAGATATGATCGCATCCATTTCCCTTCCTCCTTTCACTATCTATATAGTGAAAAAAAGGAGAGAAGGGTACGGGAATTGAAAGAAAACGGAATATACCATTCGAAAATGAAGCTTCTCGAATAGCTCTTGCAAATCAAAAAAACGAATCCGCAATATGGATTCGTTTTTTAAATATTTATCATGAATTCTTTCTTAGCCGTTTAAGTCATTCATAAGACTTGAGCTTACCAAGTCAGCTTTTTCAAGGATTGCTTTGATCTGATTCTCGGCTTCCATCATCTTTTCATCAGCTGCTGAAAGATCAGCCTCGCCCTCTTGTTTAAGAGCTTCTGCTTTCATTGTATAAGATTCTGCCAGAGTTGACTTGAACTCTTCCAAGTCTTTTTGGTAATCATCCAGACCTTCAGGGATTTCGATCCCCTCAACAGCTTTTGCAGACTCTTCAGCTGAAGCAGCTGCTGAATCCTTTAGCGTTTTAAGTTCGTCGCCTGTTGGAGGTTCTTCTCCTCCGACTGCAGCTTCATATCCATTCAAGTCGATATCCGTACCATTTACTGTCGTAGTCAAATTAAGGTAGAAGTCCATCAAGTCTCCAGCTGCATTTGTATTTTCTTCACTGGACTTTGCCGCCTCTTCTTTAGCTCCTTCATCGGAACCAGCGTCGGAACATCCAACTAATAATAATGATAGACCTAATCCTAAGAACCATAGTTTTTTCATCGTTCAGATCCCCTTTTCTGTGTCTTTTTATTATGTGCAGGATTGATAAGTAATCGCTTACTTTTGCTTTTATATCCGGCAAAATGTATCTTATCACGGTGATAATCGCTTGGTAAAGAAATATTTTCTACTTTCACTAAAGTTCTAATTTTACAAATCTTTGAAATAAACAGGGAATTTGGACGGCGTGATTTAGGGTCCATTTATAGACTGAATTCCGCCGTTGATTTCCGTGTAAAAGTTCGCTCTCCGCGGATGAGCCGCTTGAGCATCTGGGGTCTCACATTGGCCACTTTTCCCGTAGGAATCCTCGTTTTGCACTCCCATCAACAGCTGGAACAGGTACTGAAAATGGTAAATTCATTAGTGGATCATTAATTGATGAAAGCCTATATTATGGTGAGCGAAGCTACAATGAAAGTGGGCAAATTATTCATAGATCCTCCTAGTCTAGCTTTATTTTTCATTAGACGTATAGTAAGGATTAACGTTTTTGATTATTTAATTGTGAGAATTTCATACCCGGTGTTTTTCTGGCCATTTTTTGAATTTGCGCGCGGATTTTGGGATTTGTGCGCGATAATTTGGATTTGTGCGCGATTTTTTCGATTTATGCGCGAAAATTTCATTTTATGCGTATTTTTACAAAAAAATCCATATACTGAACCAGCTACCGTCTCTGACTACTTCTCCCCCTGGACAAAGCGACGTGCACGTCAGTCAATAACTGAAACAGATAATGACTAGTAATTAGCTCTAACACAGCTAAATCCTTGATTAGTAACTCACCTCACAAAAATGAAAGAGATTATGTTTGAATAAGTTACATTGTCATGATATAACTGATTTAGACATTTTTTATGGGGCTGATTGTTGAGCTGGTGCTTGCCTAGGTCTTCAAAACCTCTTGGGAGGCGCGTGCCGTCTCCGCTGGGTTCGATTCCCAGGCAGTCCCGCCAAATCCACTTTTCTCTCCACAAAAAAACTCCAGGTCATCACTCCCCTGAAGCTTTGCTAGAATTTATAAGCTATATAATGGCTCTCTTTTTTTCCTCTCTTGCTGCTGAGCGGCATCGAACTTGATTGAGAATGTCGTCCCTTCTCCTTGCTCACTTTGAACATTAATATCCGCATTAAAATATATCACCATTAAAACATCATAAGGTTTGTAATTAACTCACCATATCAGGTTTAAAAATAGCGGAACATAAAAATTTGATGACTTAATATAATGATAATTATGTAATAGTTCTTGGTAAATAAAGCTAATTAAAGGAACACGATTTTGAGTCGTGAATTTACCATTCATACCTTTTAACTATCAATTATAGACATAATACATCAAAGTAAATGAAAATACCATCATTAAAAGGCTTCTCTCTTTCAATTTCACTCATTTTCAAACTTAAACAGTAATCTAAGTTTTTTAATAAAGATTTATCAGTATGAATGCTGTATTCCTAATTCTAGGTGACTTTAAATCCCATAATAATTTTTATAGCCTAAAAGTTTTTGAGGCTATTGTATATTTTCTTCATGCACCAGATCGTACTTAGTAACCCCCCGTCCCCCCTCTATACTCCCTCTCACTCTATTACTACTTTAAAATCGCTATTATTGAATTGCCTTATAACTATAAGTACTGATCTATTGAATTTTTTCTTTTGTTTCTATTCACTATCTCTGTTGAACTTTGATGTTGTTTTTTCCACTTACTTCCTTATAAGTGCCACTACCTCCACCCATCTTCTCACTTGTAGAGATAACTATACATATATGCTTTCTAATTTTCCTATATTATGGATCAGCCTCAAATGTCGATGAATACTATTGATCGTGTTCCAAAATTTCTTTGAATTAAAATCGATCAAAAACTCTACACTTATTGACACTACATTAAAATCCCAGTACTATAAGATTCGTTCAGTATCAAAAAGTCGTATCAAGTGATTACATAAAAAAGGGGCAAATAAACAATGATTTATGGATATGCAAGGGTAAGCACTAATAGGCAGGAATTAGACCTACAGATTAAAGGACTTAAAGAGGCAGGGGCTACAAAGATATTAAAAGAAAAGATCAGTGGTGCTAAAGCTGATAGAAAAGAATTAACTAAAGTATTAGATGAAATAAAAGCTGGTGATACTCTTATAGTAACTAGGGCTGATCGTATTGCACGTTCTCTATCTCATTTAGAAAAGATCGTCACAGACTTAACTAACAGAGGCGTATCGGTGAATATCCTTAACATGGGTATGTTTACAGTGGAGACCATGCAAAACCCCATGACTAAGCTGTTATTTAACGTACTAGGGGCATTTGCTGAGTTTGAACGTTCAATGATACTTGAAAGAACTCAGGAAGGAATTAAGGACGCTAAAGACAAGGGTGTTAAGTTCGGCAGAAAGTCTAAGAAATACACTATAGAAGGATCTTTATTACATGCTATTGAACAAGTTGAAGCGGGGGCAATGTCTCAACCTGAAGCGGCAGAATTTGCAGGGTGTAGTGTAGCAACTTTCAAAAGGAGATTAAAAGAATATAGAGTAGAAAAGACGACACCTTAAAAGGTAATCGTCCTTTTTTATTGGTTTGTGCATACTTTTCCTTTGAATACTTTCAAACCTTGTCCTACCCGGGAATGTGCATTTTTTATTTTCAGAGTGCACAACTATGCACAACAGGAAAGTGGTATTACAGAAGTATAATCTATTCAAACAAGGTCTTAACTTTCTCAGGTTGCCTATATTCGTAATCTAGAAATGCAAAATAGCAATCTTTTCGACTCTTGCCATTCACTATACTTTTAATGGTCAATCTAGATACAGGAATCCTTTCTTCTATTTGATAAGGTTGCAAACCCTTCACCCTATTTAAGAACAATATTTTATAAACATCCTTGTCTTCTAGCTTAACATTGTTGAAACTCTTTACTATATCCTCCTCTATATTTAAACATGTGGTACTAGTAACCAAGTTATTTAAAAACATACCCTCAGCTACGCTTCGTGTGCTTGGGCTACCGCCCAACCAATTATATTCACCTTAATAAACATGGAGTGTGGTAGCTTTAGCTATCACATGGAGTGTTATAGGGACGTAAGTTATTTATACTTTTTTAGTTCTTTCTTATAAGGGAGCTCCCAAAAACTCTTATATATCAAGGTTTGTAGCAATCCTTTATACCTTTTCTTGAATAGCATTTTTCACTAACATTCTCTAATTTACTTATAGATTATTACTTAGGTACTCTTCTAGTAATGTCCTCATTCTTCTGCTAGGAATATAAACATAGATCGACTCGCCTTTTCTTATCCTACTTCTAAATAACCATTGAAGTAATTCAGATAAAGCAAATAAATCCTCATCTATCCTAACTCCTTTACTGCTAAAGAATTTTTTTGTTATTGGATTCATATAGCGGTTTGCGAAGTAAATACATGTAGACTTATTTGCGTAGTCATTCGTAGCCCTCACTGTTACCTCAACAAATTGTTTCTTTAAGTTTTTAGGACAAACCGTCTTCTCGAATTGTTTAAATGTTGTCCACATCACTTCATTGCTGGGAACCTTTGCTTTATTATGATAAAAATTAAATCCATTAATCCATTATTCCTTAGAAGTTTTTGCTGCTTTGAATTTCCCACTAAGTTGGTTAATTTGTTTTTCTAAAAGAAGAATGTTTTTCGCCCACTTTATTTAAGTTTGTTTTATCAGTATTTGCTGAGTAATAGATTTGAATTAGTTCTCTTAGAAGCCGTTTATCTTCTTTGTGTAATGGAATATAATCAACCAATCTATAATAACCGTTTATTTTCGCTACTGAATAAAATGTGTAGTCGACATGGAACAGATCATAATAGTAACTCTGGATTTGTCCCTTGAACATATAGGTGAGTACATAGACCTCTTCAAACCTTTTAATAGAATAAGAATATTGTAATATTTCCTTTCAATTAAAAAGAGCAGAAGTTAACAAAACTTCCGCTCTAATTCATATAACGTTAATTATGTGAAGTTGTTAATAAAGAAGTTATGAATCAAATCCCTTTCCAAAGAGTTTTTTGAAATAGAAAATAACGAAGAGCTTACACAAGATGAAAAGGTAAACAAAATCATTGGTACCACTTCACTGATTTGTGCACCTGTCGCCATTCAGCCGATCCCTTTTGCAGATATTTTTATTCTTATACCTATTCAGGCATTTATGGTACATAAAATTGCAAAAATCAGAGGCATCAATCTGAAGGAAAGCGGTGCAGTAGATGTAGTGAAATACTTAGGTGGTGTTGTTGGAGGAGGTTTTGCTGCTCAGCAGACAGTCATCGGTCTCTATAAATTAGGACCCCCAGGCTTTGGAGGTCTTATGTCAATCCCACTGGTGGCCGGACTTACATTTAGAATGGGAAAAACAATGGACCTTTACTTCCGGGAAAAGACAAAAGGGAGAGAACCGAACAAGGAAGCAATGATTAATGCCTTCAAGTCTGGAAAAAGGGAAGGAAAGAAAATCAATAAAGACGATGTTAAAAACAAAATGTAGAGTATGAATGGAAAAAATTATAAGAATCATTAAGAAGAATTGGGATGAAATTGGAATTGCCACAGTCCTTGGTCACTTCCACTCACAAGGATCACAAATTGATATAGAAGAACACGGCTATATAATTGAAGCCTTGAAGCGGAGTAGCAACGAACTGCAAGAAGCTGATATCAATGAATTGCATACATATGTCCAGTCCCTCGAAGAAGAACAGATACCTGGACTGATTTCAAACATTAAAGGAATTGCTCATGAAGTCTATTATGTCGAAACGGAAAATGAAGACGGGGATGCCCTCCAAGCTTTTATATTCGAAGATACGAATCATGAAGATTATGATATTGTCGTTTATGACCAGGTCGGTAATTCCGATATTTTCCAAATGAAAGCTACAGACTCAGAGGCCTATGCCAACAGCGCAATTGAAGAAGTGGGAAGAGATCAGGTCATACTGACAGAAGAACTTGCAGGAAAAATGGGCACCGCTTCATCCGGAATAAGCAATAAAGAATTGACATCGGATGTTGAACAGGTCGTGGACCAGCTCCTTAAAGACCATTCAGTGAGGGACTACCTTCCTACTCTGTCTGCATGGTCAATAGCCCTTATTGCTTCTTCCCTGACAAAAAGGTATATAAATAAGCAAATCAATAAAAAAACCTACTTCCAGCTAATAACCATCTACTGTGGAGCAAAGGTATCCAAGCTTGCTATTATCATTGCTGCAATCTGTATTGCCGGTGTAAAAATTGTAGCAGGAGCCGTGCTGTTCCTGAAAGTCGCCTTCAGCGTCAAAAGTACCTACAGCGCATAAAAGTGAGTGGGAAAGCACATTATCCCGATTAGCATACCTCCTGTGAGTTCTCTGACCTAACTGGATAATACATATGGACTGATAATATTTTGGGAATATTGTTAGCTAGAAAACGAGGAAGGATTTACGGCATAGTAAATTGAGGGATACCTTTAATTCCTTATACTAACTATTATAGATAAATCTAGCCTTATTTTATATTAATACTCAGGAGGAGATAAGTGTGTTAAATTTAAAAGACCTTGAACCAGCTTATATTTCACTTTATGTGCCTTTTAAACAAGTAGAGTCTGTTGCAAAAAAATTAATTAAAGATATTATTGGGAGAGAACTTCCTGTAACTGTGAAGGGGGAGGACGAATATCCTGAACTAAGAATACTAATAGAAATAGATGATAGCTTACTTACAGATGATGAGGTTGTTTATCTATCTTCAAGAGGATTCTCAGCTGATCAACCCTATAGAAGTGCTCACTTTGTTTTGGAAGAGATACTTGATGGGGCACGATATGAGATACTCCCAAGATTAGGCCATGATGATGAATTTGGTACATACTTCTTAGTTGAAATTGGATATGAATATTATATAGACTAAGGAACCTAAGTCTTCCAACTTATACCTTTATGTAACTTCAAGATTAATTAGAACAGTATGTAGGACCCCTAACCTTGGCTCCTACATACTTATTATTTTTATACTAATAACTAAAAGAGACAACTTCATTTAAAAAGGTAAGTCATCGTCATTTATATCTATTGGTTTTTCATTCTGAGACTTTAATAATTCTATCTCATTTTCCAGTAAAGATATTCTTTCTTCATATTCTTCTTCAATCTTTTTAATTTTGCCTCCTAAAGTACTTACAAGCTTTCGTAATCTTATAAATTCATCATTGTTTTGTGGAGGTGCGGGATAGTGCCCACCTAAATGTATGTTTTTGGTTTGTTTCTCTACTCTTTGGAGAATCTCTAAAAGCTCATTTTGCTTTTGGGCCGCCTCATTTGAATTGCCTGCTTCTTTTATTGATTTGTTAAGTGAACTTGTTAACTTTTTCATTTGATTATCAATTTTTGCATTACTGTTCTTTTGTGCATCCACTAAATTCTTTTCCATAACCTTAATATGTTCGGTTATTTCTTTTGAAACGACTGACTCTAGGTTTTTTAAGATTTCAAATTCATTATAGGCTTTAATTTCCTTTAACTGTTCTATAGCTTTTTGTGACAAATTAGCAATTTCTGAAGCAGATATTTTTTCATCTACTAAGTAAAGCACATCTCGGAAATCATCTGTCATATCTGTAAAGTTTGTTATCACTTTTTCTAGCTCTTTTGAGTGTGTGGAAGCTTCATCAAATGACTTTATTAACTGATTTAATGTTTTTGATTCTGCAGCTGTTACCATGTTATTATTCTCTCCTCTTAACTATTTAATGCAACTAATAAGTTTTTTGCTTTTGTTGACTTATGTACAACTTCTTTCATACTATGAGAAAAAGGTTTTATTTCATTATTAATATATCTCTTCGTTAAATCCTCATTTTTTATCGCCAATAACACCTTTAGAGGATTAGTTTTTAGACGCATCATTTCCTCATAAATGTTATAACGCTCATATTCATTCGACATTAGAATAGCAGTGAGAAGCGCTTTAGCATCTGTACCGAGCTTTAAATAAGATATTGCTTCATCATACTCATTAAGTTTTAAAAGTCGTTCTCCACATAAGTTATAGTCTTTATTACTAAGAAACTCCATTTTTATCTCACAGCGTTTAATCCCTTTCTCTGCTAATGTTCTAAGTGACTCATCTTCTTTAATTAGTAAATCTCTATAGGCTTCTATAGCGTTCGTATACAAATTATCATCCTCAAGTTCCCTCGCATTTGCGAAGAACTCATCATAAGAGGATTCTTTTTGAAGAGACAATTGATTAATGTCAAATTTAGATACGACATCTACCTTATCCATTAACCAGTTTATAACACTATCTGAAATATTATCTTCTATCATACCTAATACATCTCTAGCACGGGTTATCCCCACATAGAGAATATTAAAATAAAAGCGATACATTTCTGAATTTAATTTTTTATTCCCTTTCACTTTCTCAAATATCTCATCCCACTGTTGCTTGTAATCTGACAAAATATTATAAGTGATTATATATTTTTTCTCTATACCCTTTATTTCAGAAACCGTTAAAATACTGGATGCCAATTTAGGATACTTTTTCTTAAGTTCCTTTTTTGCCATTGCGCTCCCAACTACAATAGATACATAACTTTTGTCCTTTATATAAGAAAATAAATCCTCTTGTTCACCTATATACAAATATGGCTTTTTAGTATTACTGCGTACAGCATCTTCTGTATATTCGTAATCTAACTTGGAAGTAAACGAATTTCCTCGGAGTTCCGCTACTGCATTTGCAAATTCCACAATATTTTTGCTGGAACGGTAATTATTTGTGAGTATTTTTTGTTCAAAACTTGTCAATCCTCCAAGAAACCCAAAGATACTTTGAATTCTTCCAATTTTAAAGAACGTGGGGTTAATAGTCTGATTAAAATCACCACAGACATATACATTTTTCTTAGAAATCAACAATTGACATAAAAAATATACCTGTAACTCTGTTAAATCTTGCACTTCATCAATAATCATATAATCGTACTGTGGCTTACTCCCTGGAAGCAGATTTCTCACTAGCTCTCCTTCTTCAATAAAGTTCTCTTTACGAAGCTGCTGAACATAGCGATCAAATTTTTTAAAATGTTTAGCTACCTTTTCTCTGTCTTCTTTAGAAAATAAACTATAATGTTCATTTAGTTTAATATACTCCTGGTCACTAAGCATTCTATTTTTACTTATTACTTGGTTATATTGATTAATGACTTGTTGTCTAAAGGATTGACTTTGTTCCTTATGTTTACTTAAGTATTCGCAAACGGCATTTAATTCTTTATCAAGTTGAAAACTTTTTTTCTTATTATCTAGTTTGATGTACTTTTGATTTTGTAATTCCTCTAAGAGCTCTTCATCAAAATCAACTGTCGGAAGGTTCAGTTCATATTGCCAGTTGGTTCCTATCATCCCTTGCAAGATCCCTCGACGTTCCTTCCATAGTGAACTAGCTTCAAAATTCTGTACTGGACTATATTCATTGTACCATTCACTAAATTTCTCATAAGTTATTATTTTAGCGCTATTACCAGACATTTTCTCTAAGTATTCTTCTACAGTGAAAAAATCAACTTTATTTTTAAATTCTTCCCGTGCCAAACCATATAATTCAAGAGCAAGTTTTTCAAAAAGGCGTTCTGTTCTATCCTTTAAATTTTTAGAGAATGTAAAATAACAAATTTTAACGTCTGAATTTTTTACAGTTTGTAGGAACTCTACAAGCTTGTAAACACCAATCGTTGTTTTTCCACTTCCTGCAGATCCAAATACAAATTCACCTTTTTCTTTCAGTTTAACAATTTGTTGTTGTTCTTCATTTAAATGATAAAAATACCCTTCCTCTCCAAAAACATCTGTTAACTGATCCACATTAAAGATTTTAACAATGGAATCTTCAATTGAGAGGCTTTTTATATCTTCTTTAACTTTGTCCTCCACTGAATTAGACTTGTCAGTGTATTCCCTTACTTTTTGTTTTCTAAAGTTACGACCTTTAGCTGTTCTTATTTGTGAATCGTGTTCACAATACTCCAATAAAACAATACTATCATGATAATTTTCACCAATAAAAGGCAGTTTACTACCATATGTATATAAAATACGATCACTTCTACCTACAGTAAATTTATATATTACCTCTTTTAGTGATTCTACTTTTTTTGAACCATAACCTTTTGAGACTAACTTAAAGTTATGATTATTATCCTTAAGTTCGCTTAGTAGCGCCATAACTCGCTCATTTACTTGAATTTCTTTATCCTTAGGGACAGATTTATAAAATTTTTCCAGCGCTAAAACCCTCATGTTTTCCCAACTTTCAATACTCGCTTATTTTGATATAAAACAATAGTTAACTAGGTAAGATTCTTTAGTTAGTTTTACTATTGAGTAAGAGTCTTTGGCCTTGAAAGAAAACTAAGTTCACCTTCAAAAAGATACTGAACATAATCAAACAAATTAAAATCACCTTTTAAATACTGACATTCTAAATCGGAATCTACATTTTTTATGATTTTAACCCATACTTCTTTATTGTCTATTTTAACTTCATAACTTGAATGTTTTTCTCCATCAAGAATTTTTAAAATCTTTATTTGATAGTTATTCTCTAAATATTCTATATAAGGATCGTACTCTATTACATTCTTCTTTTTGATTGGAAGGATGGTCGACAAAATTTCATAGTGTTGAGGTTCTACTGGATGAATCAGACGTGCAGAAGTACACTTGAACACTTTATTATAGTAGACGCTTATACGTCCTATCCTGATGCCTCTTGTCGCAATCTCAATAATAAAATGGTAGTTATGGTCTACCTTAGATTCAATATCAATGTTATGTTTGTTAAGTTCGCCTTTTATGGCAGAGTATAAATCGTCAGCATTTTCAAATAATTGTTCCTTTAAACTAATCATAAATAACCACCTAGTAGTACTACTTAATCAAATAACCCTATTTGTAAATCTTCTTTTATTTCTGCTTCTTCTGAACCAATCAGTTCCTGCAAACGCTTTGCAATTGATTTTTCAATTAAAGGTATATCGTGGCTGTTGTTAATTTGTAAGGCACCTTCACTTAACAGCTTAACAATTCCTCTCGTTGCGGGAACCTCTTCCAGGGGAGTAGGACAAAAGAGCAAACGGTTTTGCTTTAATGCAAAATTTATTGTATGTTGAGTACCGCCTTCAATATCCGTTTGAACAGGACAAACTGCTATAGATAATCCACTTTGGATTCTATCTCGCTGAACAAAAGCTGCTCGAAAGGTTTTTTTCCTCATAGGATATTCAGATATTAATAACCCATCATTTCTTAAGATCTCATCAGCTAACTTTTTATTTTCTTTAGGTGCAATTGTGTCTAGCCCATTTGCTAAAACAGCAATAGTCTTCCCCTCAACTTCTAGTGTTCCCACATGAGCTTCAGTATCAATACCTAATGCTAAGCCACTTATAATGGTGTAACCTCTTTCGGAAAAAATTTTGGATATCCTTCTGGCCATTTTCTTCCCTGTGTCTGTTGGAGTCCTTGTTCCCACTACGGCAATACTTTTAGTTGAATTTAGTAGCTCTACATTACCTTTGCAATATAATACAATTGGAGAATCATCGATTTTTTTTAGTAATTTTGGATAATTACTATCCACAATCGTAACTATTTTAATATTATTTTCTTCGTGTAATTGAATTGACTTCTTAGCTTGATATACATACTCTTTCATCATTTCAATATCGGATAAGCTTTCACTAACCTTTTTGTTACGAACTACTTTTTTTATTTCCTCAAGAGTATCTCCTTTAAAGTCTGAGATGGTTAAAGTCGGAAATTTTAAATATATTTTTTTAATTCTTTTAGTTCCCAAACCTTTTACATACGTAAGAGCAATCCATATAGGATTCATATTGCTCACCCTCCCATTATTTGGTTTTCCCTAAAGCAAGCTTTGTTACATGTAATGCACCTGCTTTTAATAGAAGTTGCTCAGTTGCGTTTAAAGCACTTCCGGTAGTTGTTATATCATCTAAAAGTAGAATGTGGTTCCCCTTTATCTTAGATTCATTCCGAACAATCATAGTATTTAAGTGTGCTTCAATACTCCTGTTGCCACCTTGAGAACTTTTTTCCTTTGATTGATATCTAAAAAGACTATCAATCGCATCAATTGCTTCATTACTTATTAAACCCTGAGCGATCCTTCGAATCCCTGTATAGATATTATCTTTATCCGAAGAAGGAACAAAGCAAATTGCGATACCATCAATTAAGATGTTTTCAAATCTTTCTAAGAAATATTTTATTCCAGATTCTTCTTTGTTTTTGACTTTAATAATATTTAATGAAAAAAAATCATCTTTCCTTTTCTCGGGGATGTAAGAATCCAGATAAAAAATTTCACTTTTACGGTCAAATAGCATATGATTACACAATTCTGCTTCAAAATTACTAATCTGATTTACTTTTTCTAATAAGTCTCTACCCTTTGACAAACCATTTACCACTGATTTTTCCATCCAACGTTTTGATATATTAATCTTTGAAAGTTGTAGACCCTTAGTTAGAATTGTTTGACCAAAGTGAAATTGAGCATGTGGTAATTCTAAGTTAGCTGCAGTTCGAAAAAATTTTTCTGCTTTCTCTGTTTCCCCGTTTGTTTTATATTGAAAGCCAATCTCATAAATTGCTTCAGGGGTCATCATCTTTGCTGACTCCCAGAGGTAAAAGTCAGCATCTTTATCCCCCTCCACAAATAATGGATTCTTTTTAAGTAATTTAGACAATTTATATTGTGCTTTTCCATTCCCTAGTTCACTTGCTTCTCTCAATAAACCTAAATACTTTTGACCATTGTTCTTCTTCTTTGCTTCAAGCGCTTGTTCATAGTTAACATCCTTTTTTTTATGAAGAGAAATATCATCATAATTATGTATATACCTACTAAGCTGAAGGTAGTCAGAGATAATTACCTCAGGCATATATGGAACAAGTTCTTCAACGTGTTGATTGTCTACACAAAAGGCAACTGAGTGGTAACCAGCAACTTTTGCTGATACCACATCACAAATATCATCGCCTATGTACATACATCGTTCTGGTTTAATGCTCAGCTCTTGGGCACAGCTTAACAATTGGTCAGGATACGGTTTATTCCTTCCGTATTTCTGATAAGCAACTATATGATCATAAGCAATTTGATGATATTCTAGTAGCCTACTTGCATAAGAAAGAGGAGAGTTTGTAACAATACCTATTTTTTTATCTGATAGGGATTGAAAAAAAGCTTGTACATAGGGGTATACTCTAGTTAAATGAAAATTTTCAAAACATTGATCCCAAGCTTGCTCGTCTCTCCATTTTTTCAAACCTGAAGTTTCTATTAAGGTTTGATCTAAATCAAGAATGATCCCTTCAAAAGCCATACAATCCCTCCTTACTTATTAGTTTTGTTTAATTATGATAATTTCAACTGCTTCCTTCGACTCTCTTTGCTTCTTTTGATCAAAAGAATTAATAATATGAAAGCTTACTTTATTTTCAACCTTGATATCTCGCTGTTTGACATTACTTACTCGGAAAAACAAATCTTCTCCATCAGTAGAGGTAATAAACCCAGCTTTTCCGCTTGCAATTAAACTCTTTACAATTCCTGTTCCCTTAGGGATCGACTTAAGTTTAGTCTGCTTCCAAAACCTAATAAGTTCATGCTTAATGTCTTGAGGAATACTCTCCTTTTCCTGGAGCAATTCAACCCGGTCAGTAATACGTTGATTTACAGGCCAATTATTCTCAGCTCTAATCTTAGAAACAAAACAATAGTGTAATAATGCCTCTTTGGGCTTGCTATTTTCCTCCAGGATAGTACCCATATGCAATAAAAGCTTTATTTTATGCTTAAATTCCCCACTTCTTTCTAATAAGGAATATGAGCCCATTTCCAAAGCTTTTTCGAACTCACCCTTTTGCTTGTATAAATGGAAGAGCTCTTGATAAACTGTCCAATGTTGTTTTTCACGGCTAATCAAAAGCAGTCGTTTAATTGCACTGTCAGTATTTCCAAGTTTACTAATTGAAACTGCTTCTTTAATGCGGAACCAAATGTCATTATTATAATGAAAAGAGCTTACTGAAGACAAAGCCTCTTGAACTAATTGAACACAGTTCTCATACTGCTCAGTTTCAAAAAGTGCTTTTATCCGGTGTTGATACCAAGACTCCAAGGGAGATGCTAGCTCCCTTTTTTTTCCATGGTTGTCTGTAAATGAGAAAACTTCCTTAGATAACATTTTGGGATTTAGTTTTTCAGTCCAAAATAAAATTTTATTAAAATCTGGAGATGGTCTATTTTTCAGAAATTTTAGTACATCAAATACTGTTTTTTCAAAAGCAGAATATCGTTCTTGTTTTGTAATATTGACTATAAAATTAGCGGTTGATATTAATTGTTCTTCATTATCTGCTTTCTTTATTATATGTTTATTTAAATTCCAACCATATAAATTGATATTAGGCTCAAAATCAGGAAATTTTTTAATAAGAAAACTATTTACTTTAATAGCATCTTCTAATTGATCTTGCTTAGCTAAGGTCTTGCAATAAAAATACCAAGCCCATTCATTAAATGTTTCAAGTTCAGTTTTATAAGCCTTTTGGAAATATGGGAGAGCTTCTTGGTACCTATTCTTTTTAGCAAGTTCAATCCCTTGATTTAGGTTCATTAAAAACACCCTTTATTAAATTTCTACAAAACCATGTTTAGTTTTGCTGCATATATATCATTATAGTAGTTTTAGCCTATTTTTTGTTAAGTTTTTGGTAATTTTTATCTCTGTTAATAACTTAGACAGCCACTGAAGTTATAATTTTATATAGAAACCTTTTTAAACTGAAGGTTATATTACATGCCAGCAAAATACTTTCCTAAAGCAAGTTCCAGTTTTTTGAATCCATTTGCTTAACATTATATCGGCAATATTTACGCTAATTAAAACAAACGTGAAACCAAATATACAATTCTGTAAATGTAAATAATGGAAAAATATACATTTACTATTTAGTCAAGATTAAAATAGGAAGGCAGAACATTAAGGGAGTCAGTGATAGGGAGATATGGTCAAGTAGCAAAAGGCATGAAATCGAGTTTAGGAATAAAGTTAAAAAACACAAGCTATGATTTAAAATATATCTGTTAAAATAGTATGTATTATCTATTCATAATTTGGTTACACTAAGTAAAGTTATGTCTACCTAACATGACATAACTCCCAAGGACGTTATCCCATAACTCTCTATCCCGCCCTTTAAATTATAGGAACAAAACGATAATCCAATTTTCTCAAACTTCTATTATATACTATAGGAAGTATGGGAAAAGTTCATAAGATCAACCCTATTTATGGCTTAGTTCTTATAAATAATCATATAAGGAAATTAAATTCAAATTTAAATTGAGAATATGAAAAAAAGCATGAAAAGGCACATTAATTGAAATTAGCAATAGAGAAAGATAAAATGGCATAAGTTCTAGGATTTTTTGTAGTATTTTTATCAGCTGTAAATTTTTATGAAACAAGATAAATGAATACTTTAAGTTGCAACCTTAAAAGAATAGCTGTAAATGAGATTGTCTTACCATAAAATCTCCTCTAATATTTTTTCAATTTTTATACTTAATTTCTAAAATTTAACAATTATGTGTATAACAACATAACATTCATTCCTCTTATTTTAAAGTTTATTAGAAGATTTAATATAAGACACTTCCCTCAATAACCTCTTGGGAGGCGCGTGCCGTCTCCGCTGGGTTCGATTCCCAGGCAGTCCCGCCAAATCCACTTTTCTCTCCACAAAAAAACTCCAGGTCATCACTCCCCTGAAGCTTTGCTAGAATTTATAAGCTATATAATGGCTCTCTTTTTTTCCTCTCTTGCTGCTGAGCGGCATCGAACTTGATTGAGAATGTCGTCCCTTCTCCTTGCTCACTTTGAACATTAATATCCGCTGAATGATCTCGAAGGATGCGCAAACAGATTGTAAAGCCGAGTCCTGTCCCTTTCGTTTTCGTCGTAAAGAATGGTTCACCCAATTTATCGAGAATGTGCTTTTCCATGCCGACCCCTTCGTCCTTGAAGATGAGTTCTACTTTGTTGAAATCCGTTAATTCAGCTTTGATCAAGATGTTGCCTCCATGCGGCATTGCTTCGATGGCATTCTTGACGAGGTTGATGAACACCTGTTTAAGTTGATTTTCATCCCCTCTTATGTACAGCTCTTCCTGCTCGAAGGATGTTTGAATTTCGATATTATAAAGAATGGCGTTTGTGTTAAGCAGCTTGGCTACATGATCGAGTGTTTCAACGATATTGATGCGTTTATAGGTAACCGATTGAGGTTTGGCAAGGATGAGTAATTCGCTTAGTACCAGCTCGATTCTCTTAATTTCAGAAAATACGATTTCAAGATACTCTTTCGTCTTTTCGTCTGCATCATCTCTTAAGAGCTGTAGGAAACCATTGATTGAGGTAAGGGGATTTCTCACTTCATGAGCGATGCCGGCTGCCAATTGACCTGCTACTGATAATTTCTGTGATTCAATGGCGAGCGTTTCGTTCATCTCCAGAAGCTCTTCTTCGTTATGTACTCTTTCAGTGATATCTGATATCGTCCCGACCGTACCAGCGAGTTTCCCATTTTCATCGTAGTTCAGTTTAATATTCACTTCTCCCCATCGGAACTGACCATTCCTCATCTGAAAGGAAAAGTCCATTTTCGCTTTCTCAATCCTTTGACTGATGCTCCTTCTCAGCACTCTTAGAAACTCATGCCGTTCATGGAGGGAAATGAAGTGCAGAGCATTTTTATGTAAGCTTTCCTTCAGCTTATATCCCGTGAATTCTTCCCACGAATGGTTAAGGAATTGAAACTCACCCTTCGAATCTGTATGGAATACCACTTCTGAAATATTTTGCAGGACAAGCTGCAATTCTTCATTCAGATTTTTGACCTGTTCCTCACTCTTGCTGAGTGCTTTGACTGCTTCGTTGCTATCATCATAATTCTTGCCTGTGTAATACCCCATAAACAAGATCAGTGCTGAAAACAGCAAATCCACTTGCCATGTGAAGGAGTAATCAAGAACAAAATGATAGATAAAATCCCAAACAATCATTAATAGAATCCCAGCTGTTACAAACAAGATTCTTCCTTTATACTTTGCCACTTGAATTCCCCATCCTTCCTGACCGGCATCATCTTTCGAAAAAGATAAAATTTTCACGATATTTGTTATATATTAGTATATCATTTCGTATTCAGTACAGTATAGATGTCTTTTTAGATTTCTATTGAAAATCTTGTCACAGCCTTCATCGTTGTCTATAATGAAAGACGATACATATTCTTGGATTCTTTGACGCTGTTGAAAGATTGGATAACGGGGCGACTGATTTTCGACGAATCTGATAGACAGCGTTCCACATAAGCGCTTAAATAAATGAGGTGAGAGTATGCAGCTTGAAGGCTGGTTTTTGTATTTCATCCTATTTTGGGTTGTATTTTTGGTGGCTTCCTTTGCCATTGGCGGCTTCTTTATGTTCAGGAAATTTTTGAAGAGGTTTCCTAAAGAAGATGGAAAGTCCGATATGGACTGGGAAGATTACTATGTCAATAAGACAATACATCTCTGGGACGACAATGAAAAGAAGATGCTTAACGAGTTGGTGAGTCCGGTTCCTGAATTGTTCAGGGATGTGGCAAAGCATAAAATAGCAGGCAAAATCGGAGAATTGGCACTTAACGAGAAGGCTCCCAGTATTTCACAGGAACTAGTGATTAAAGGGTATATCATGGCGACGCCGAAGCGTGATCATAAGTTCCTCCGCAAGAAACTGGATGAAATGCAAATTGATGTAGCACCTTTTGAACATTTATTCTAATTCCACATAAAAGGACGGAAGTACATGGGTTCCATTTTGGTGATACCATTCATTCTTTATTTCATCTTTACATTGACTGCCCTCTTCCTCTTTGTAAAGTGGAAGAAGACAAAGAAAAGGTAAACGAGGTCACTCGTTTACCTTTTCTTTTTTTATATGGAGTTTGTAGTCAGATCTTGATTTTCCTGATAAAGCTTTCGATATTGGACGTACATTGCAATGCGCCAAGGTACAATCATACCGAAGGCAAGGATCCAAAACATCCCGCTAAGTGCACCGTAGTCAATCGTCGTACTGAGTATGGACTTGGCCACGATCCTGATGAGTAGGAGACCGATCAGGATAAATGCAAACGCTTTGGAGCGTTTTAAATAAATATCATTGTCCCTTATTTCGAATTTAGATGTCTTGATCAGTAATAACGAAAATAACATCCCGACAGTGAGGGCTTCCAGCAGTTCCCCTAGCGTCACTCGAAAGATGGGAAATAGAAACATTAGGGCGCCTGTACTCATGAAGATCGGCGGCAAAATGATCTTTTTCGCGCTTACCGGCTTTTTCTGAGCCTTCATCCGGATAAATAAAACAAAAAATCCCATACATATTGCTATGATGGAAGAAGCAATCATCATAAACGATCATCCTTATCTTTCTTCTTGTATATCTATAGTATAGCTTATTTTGCGTGAAAACGAAAACAACAATAAGGAGGCTGAGAATCTCTCAGCCCCCATCTCCCTTTAAGAACCTAACACTCGTTTAATCGCATCTTCTACCCTTACGTCATCGAACGGTTTTACGATAAAGTCTTTCGCCCCGTTTTCAATAGCTTCAACGACGATTTTTTGCTGTCCCATTGCTGAACACATGATGACTTTGGCTTTAGGGTCTTCCTCCAGGATTCTCTTTACCGCTTCAATTCCGTTCATCTCAGGCATCGTTATGTCCATGGTAACCAGATCAGGTTGAAGTTCCGCATATTTTTCAACAGCTTCTGCGCCATTTTCTGCTTCACCTATCACAGTGTGGCCGCTTGTTGTTAGCATGTTTCCCAGTGTTATTCTCATAAACTTGGCATCATCCACTACTAGTATTGTTGCCATAGGTGGTTCCTCCTTATTACCGCTTCCGCTGTTTCTAATTTCTCATACTTTAGTCCTATCTATTTCTTACTATATCATTAATCTTCAAACAGTTTCAAATGATTCCATCTTATTTTCCGAAAAAAAAGATTTCTTTGAGAAGCTTCAAATCGAATAAGTCATTAAAAAAATCATCCCCAAAAGTAGGTAGAAGCCTATATCTCTAAAAACCTTGGAATCCTCCGAATATGGAAGTGAAATAGGATAGGATGACAGTCATCCAATCGAAGAAAAGCATAATACCGACTGCAATCATGATGTATCCGCCAATTTTGACGATTTTTGCACTGTTCTTTTTAACCCATTGCATTCTTCCGATGAAGAAAGAAAGAATGAAAAATGGAATCGCGAATCCTAGTACATACGCTGTCATGTATAATACACCGGATCCTGGATTCGTTGCCGCTAAAGCAAGCACAGAGGCAAGGATGGGGCCGGTACATGGTGTCCATCCCGCTGCAAATGCCATACCGATCAATACCGATCCAAGGTATCCGGATGGACGGTTCTTAAATTCAATACGGCGTTCTTTCATAAGCATCTCAGGTGTAAACACACCGATGACGACCAATCCGAAAACAACGATGAAAATGGCACCAAGCTGTCTGATCAAATCCTTATAATCGAGGAAGAATTCACCTACAAAGGAGGTGCCGAAGCCGATTGCAATGAATATGACTGAAAAGCCCAATAGAAAGAATATGGTATGTAGAAGGCTCCTTTTTTGCAGCATCGCATTGTCCGTTTTTAGTTCACTGACACTCATCCCTGTGATATAGGAAAGGAATGCAGGGTATAGAGGCAGACAGCAAGGGGAAATGAAACTTAAAAACCCCGCACCGAAAGCCAGGAATAGGTTGATATCTGCCATAGTCACAACTCCTGTTTTTAATAATATAATTCTATTCTAACAAACAATCGCCCATACTATGAGAATCTATTCTGTGAACGATTTGTGACCATTCAATTACAAATCACTTCACCTCTTTCCAAACGTGTTTCAAACACTTTAAAAAGTAATTTTAGCTTTGAAAAATCATCCTTTTTTCGTTATACTAATAAAAAGTTACAGTTATTACTAGTTTTGTATTCCTGATGTAAGGAACTACAAAAGAAAGGAAACAGCCGTGTCTAAACAAGAGCTTCTGGAACGTATTGAAAAAAAACGTGCTCAATTAATTGATATAGTAGCTAAAAATGGGCTCTCCTCACCAAAAGCCATTCAATACAGTCAAGAACTGGATTTATTATTGAATCGTTATCATACAAACTACAAAAATAAATATTCCACTCAAGTCAGTTGAAATAGACTGATCTTCCGGAATAAATAAAAAGCAAATAAAAAAGCAGACCAATCTGGCCTGCTTTTCTTTATTTCATGATATACCCTTTGAAACTTCTTCTTCCACACCTTCAACAAGGCCATTTTGCAATAAAAACATTTTATGATAGATTCCTTTTTGAGTGATCAGCTCTTGATGTGTCCCTCTCTCAACTACTTCGCCTTTATGAAGGACAAGGATGAGATCTGCATCCTGAATGGTGGATAATCGATGGGCGATGGCAATGGTGGTCCTCCCTTTCCTCATCTTGAATAGCGCTTCCTGGATCAATTCTTCCGTCTCTGTATCGATATTCGCCGTTGCTTCATCAAGTATGAGGATTTTAGGTTCTGTCGCGATGGTCCTTGCAAATGCGATCAACTGTCGCTGCCCGCTTGATAACGTGGCTCCCCTTTCTACCACTTTACTTGAATAACCATCCTCTAGTTGTTCAATAAAACCATTTGCCTGAACGAACTTTGCGGCTTCCATAACGTTTTCCATCGTCAAATTCTCGTTATGGAGCTTAATATTATCCTCGATCGTACCATAAAAAAGGAAAGGATCCTGAAGCACCAATCCCATCTTCTCTCTCAGCTCACTGATCGGATAGGATTTTATGGACTTCCCGTCAAGGAGGATCTCTCCTTTGGAGAACTCATAAAATCTCATCAGCAAATTGATGATCGAGCTCTTACCACTGCCGGTATGGCCTACAAGCGCCACTGTCTCACCAGGATTGGCTGTGAATGATATATTCTTCAGCACTTCTTTCTGTCCATCATAGGAGAAAGAAACATCCTTGAAGGTGATTTGCCCATCCTTGATCTCACTTTGGCTTTCATCAACTCCAGATTGTGATGGGCAAATGTCTTCCTCATCCAACAATGAAAACACTCTGGAAGAAGCGACGATTGCCTGCTGAAACATTGAAAGTCGCATCATGATTTGGTTGACTGGCTCAAAGAATCTGTCAAGATAATTAACAAAAGCATATAGGACCCCAATTTCAATGGGCTCACTGAAGGATGTTACACCAAAATAACTAAGGACCATGATGAGCGCCGCTACGTAGATGAGGTCTATTGCAGGCCTCAATAATAACCCATCCACTTTAATATTCTTCAGGCCAGCTGCGTAATGCTTCTCATTGATTTCTCCAAATTCTTCCCGCAATCGTTTTTCTTGCCGGAACGCTTGGATGATCGACATCCCTTGTAGTGATTCACTCAATTTCGCGTTTAGCTGGCTTAACCTTTCCCTCATATCCTGATAGAAGACCGAACTATACTTCCTGTAAAGTACCATGATATAAAAAATAAGGGGTAGTATAGCTAAACAGAATAGCGCAAGGACTGGATTCAAAATAAACATCGCAATAAAAATACCCGTTAGTAGAAATGCTCCTTGAATAAAGGAGACCATGACACTTACAAACATATCCTTTATTGCTTCCGTGTCATTTGTGACCCGTGAAACGATACTGCCGGCAGGGGTTCTATCGAAGTATCTCATCCCTAGGCTCTGCACCTTCGTGAACACTTCCACCCTCAGCTGTTGAATGATCATCAAAGCAATCTCCTGAAATTTCAATAGCTGGAAATAAGAGATCAATACATTCCCTATCTGAATGCATATATATGCCGAAGCCAAGGCTACAAGCGGCCCGTATGGAAATATCCTCGGTGTCAGATAATCATCAATGAATACTTTAATGATGATCGGTCCGAGAACATCACCGATTGTCGTGACCAATAACAGGAGGAAAGCAGTGAGTATTTTCTTTTTATGAGGCTTCGTGTATCTCATCAACCGAAAGAAAATGTCACGCTGCCCGTTTTTTGTCATTGAGGTGTTTTCCATTCCTCATCTCCCCCTCTCTCCACAAGATCCTCTAACTGCTGCCTTACATACATCTCCCTGTATTTCCCTTTCATACTCATTAAATCAGAGTGAGTCCCTCTTTCAATTATGTTCCCTTCATCCAATACAACAATAAGATCGGCATGTTGAATGGCACTTAATCTGTGTGCAGTGATGATGGTCGTTTTACCTGCTCTATTTTCCTTTAAGGACGATAGGATTGCTTCTTCCGTCTTGGCATCCACGGCAGACAAAGAATCGTCAAGGAGCAGCACTTCGGGGTCCATAAGGAGGGCCCTTGCAATTGAAATTCTTTGCTTCTGCCCACCGGATAATGAAACACCCCTTTCCCCAACGACTGTATCATATCCATCGGTGAATTCCCTGATATCATCATGGATGTGGGCAGCCTTTGCAGCATCCTCCACCCTGCTACTTGAAATCAAAGGATCCGTGAAGGCTATATTTTCATAAATAGTAGAAGAGAATAAGAAATGATCTTGTGGGACGTATCCAATTGATTGTCGTAACGACGAAAGCTTATATTCTTCAATTGACCGTGAACCAATTAGAATTTCTCCTTCATATCCATCGAATTCCCTCAATAGGAGACGTAAGACCGTGGTTTTTCCCGATCCTGTTTTTCCGACCAAGCCTATTGTACTGCCTTTACTAATTGTGAAGTGAATACTGTCCAGGGCTTTCTTATCCTCGCCAGGATAACGGAAAGATTCGATCTTATACTCAATGTCCCCTGACGGAAGCTCTTTCAGCTCATTGCCCATATCCCCAATCTCGACTTCTTCCTTTAACAAATCCGATACCCTGTCGTAGGAGGCCCTGCCTCTTTCCACGATGTTGAAGAGCCAGCCAAAAGCTAGCATCGGCCAAATCAGCAAACCAAGGTATGCGGTGAAAGAAATCAACTCACCGATTGTCAATTCTCCATTCACAACCATCCTGGAACCAAAGACGATGGATAGGAAAAAAGAGAGACCGACTATGATGGAAATGGTCGGATCGAATAAGGAGTCAACTCTCGCAACCGCAACGTTCTTATCCACAACATCCCTTGATTGTTCTGTAAACGCCTCAATATCCTCCTTTTCCTGCCCAAACGTCTTGATTACCTTAATTCCAGAAACGCTTTCCTGCGTCTTATCATTCAATGCAGAGAAGGCTTCCTGGGCCTTGTGGAATCGTTTATGGAGCAGAGTGCCATAGTAATTCGTCAACAGTGCCATGAACGGCATCGGAATCAAGGCAATCAATGTAAGCTTCCAACTGATCGTAAACGCCATGGCAACGATGACAAAACCTCCGGTTGCAAGAGAGTCAACCAACGTCAATACTCCGGAACCCGCCGTTTGCTGAATCGCCTGCAAATCATTCGTCGCATGAGCCATTAGATCCCCTACCCTTCTCTTTTGATAAAAGGACGGAGACATCTTTGTAAAATGGTGGTACAACCGGTTCCTCAGCAAGCGGGATAACTTAATGGCCGAACCAAAGATCATGATCCTCCAAACGAACCTGAGTCCGTACATCGAAAGAGCGGTGGCAATGAGAATGAGCATCCATTTCCAAAGCTGTCCTGATGTAAGTTGATTGCTCTTGATACCGTCGACGACAATCCCAACAATCTTTGGAGGAATCAACTGAAGAAATGCCACAAACAAAAGGATGATGATCCCAATTAAATAAGATTTTCTTTCTCGGATGAAAAACCACTTCAAATCTACAAACACTTTCATACTGTATCCCCCATGACCGAAATAAAAAGACTCTTTATTTTATCAAATTTTCCGAAAAGCAGGAATATTAATTTTCACTGAATAAAAGAAAAAGAGCAGCCAGTGAGTGCTGCTCTTCATCCTTCATCATTCATGAATTTCAACGAATGGTTCCTGATCCACTTCTTTTACAATCGTTGCTTTTAACCCTTTTGGGGTTTTCACATACAGATAAACTGGCATATGAGGGAAGTAATCAACGATTTCAGGCCCGATTGCCTGTGCAAATCCAATAAGCTCAGTTTCCTTGACCATACCAGTGTGGACATCAATCACAAGTTGATTCAAATTATCTTTTTTGTATAATGCTTTTCCTACAAATTCAATATCCTGGTGAGAAAAGAACTTAGAAACATAATCCTCCAAATCCCTGATGCGGTTTTGAAGATCCCTGTCTTTTTCCTCCCCTTCTTTGCTTGGGAAGTAGTAATATTTCTCATTGATTTCTGTCCATTTTTTAATTGATTTGTCGTTGTCATCCACATAACTGCTTATGAAATAATTACCTGGAACCACGCTATTGATGGGTTGTAATTTATAGATTGAAATGAATATCGGGACATTTTTCAACTCTTTTATGGAACGGACCCTGCTGACTACTTTTTTAGCCGCTTCTTTCCCATACTCCTCGAGTTTCTTGTCATCGATGACCTTTTCATCAAAATGCATCAAACCCTTAGAATCCTTTACACGTATGTAATCAATCTTATTCATGGCGAAACCAAGGGATATGCCTTTAATCTTCCCTTTGGAATCTACATAGTTCTGCTCATGTATATAGGCAAGGTACATCGGGTTCTGCTTCTCGCGCTCCAATCGTTCTTCCCAGCCCATGCCACTTTTTATCTCTAAAGCGGGATTAAGCCCTTCTTTATTTTCTTTTGATTTCCTTCCCAGCCAAGAACTAATATCCTTCAGGTACTGCCCTTCTTGATAGATCATATCTTCCGGAGAAAAATGATCCTTTGATAGTGACATCAGTCCTGTTTCAATTTCATCCATATCACTTCGATTGTTGATCATCATGGTAATCAGTCCCCGATTGACGGACTTCTTCTGTTTATTAATCTTATATGTCAGATATTCCCGCGCATCACTTGCAGCGCTATTCTGTATTTCAAGTGTCTCTTCATCCATCACTTCTTGAGGTTTGTTATTGCATCCTGATAACAGAACCAGAAATGACAATGATGCAATCATCCATTTTTTCATTGATCTCCCTCCGAACCTTATTCTATCACAAAATCCAATTCATACTGAATGATACAGATGAAGTTTTTTCTACGGGATCATTTCGGTTCTTTCTAACCAGTTCGCCATTTTCATGGAAGAATCAATAGAAAGAGCACTCAACCGGAGTGAGTGCTCTGACCTATTATTTCATATTCTTGTTCATTGCGTTCATCATTTGATTGATTTTCTTTTGTGATGGTTTTTGTCCCATCTGCATCATCATCATGCGAAGCATTTGTTCATTAATAGGCGGGTTTTTCTTTAAGTAGCTCATCATGTATTTACGAGCAATGAAAAATCCTAGTGCAACTCCTGCAAGTAATGCAATAACTGCGACTAGAATAACTAGCCAAGTTGACATGTTCTTACTTCCTCCTTCATGTTGTCCTTATAAAAGTGTACTAAATCAAGGAACATTATACAATATTTCTGTCATAATTTCTTATTAATATATAAATTTTCTTTGTTTAATAGGCTTCAGCCAGCCATACCGCTCATTATGAAGATCTATGGCAAGTAACTGCCCCATGTTCCTTCTTAATATTTCAAAGAAAACATATTCACAATCATGAGGTCCCCATGATTCGATTGAAATTGACTTTTCGTTCAGCAGCAGGGTCGCACCTGAATCTTCTCTTTCAATCCGCGCAGTCGTGTCGATCCATTTCGATCCATCAACCTTTGCCATTTCATGTTGCAAAAACCTTTGAGTAGGAAGATATGGGATGGGCTTGGTGATGAAGTCTACTTGTTTAGCGATGATCTTATGCATTTCTCCAGTACTTGATTCCCAATCTGAAAAAAGCCCAAAAAACATTCTTTCGCGTCCGTAGTAGTGGTTGGCAAATGGTTCTTCAATCCAATAGATTTGATAGTTTCTCACCTTTTTCTCCCCCCAACATTACCTTATATCAAGTATAAAGGGTTAGAGGACTTGTCCATGTCATAAATTGGAGAAAAAATGCACTAGTTTTGTCGAAGCTCATATTGAACCCTCCCTGTGGGGGTGACTCTTTTGTATTCCTACTGTTACAAGACCTTCTCAACATTCGAATGCAATGTATTTCACCTTGAACTTATGACGTGTAGAAAAAGGCCAGCTCCCTGCGGTCTTTGCCTGGGAGCTGGCCAGAGAATCATTCAAATCTTATTGAAGTAATGCTTTGATCCTTGAAACAACATTATCAGCAGTAAAGCCATATTCCTCAAGGACTTTATCTCCAGGAGCAGAGGCACCATATCCATTGATGGCTAAAATATCCCCTTCAGTCCCAACATAACGATCCCATCCAAGAGGTGATCCCATTTCAATTGCAAGGCGCTTCGTTACATTCTTCGGAAGGATTGAGTCCTTGTACTCTTTTGACTGCTTCTCGAAGCGATCCCACGAAGGCATGCTGATGACAGAAACACTGATGCCATCCTTCTCTAGAGCATTTTGAGCTTCAACGGCCAAGCTGACTTCGGAACCTGTTGCAAGCAATAACGCATCCGGTTGCTCTTTACCAGCAGGTGAAACAACATATGCACCCTTAGCCACACCGTTATAAGCCTTTTCAGCAGAACCCTTTAATGTAGGCAGATTCTGACGCGATAATACAAGCATGGTCGGTTGGTCTGTACTTTCCATGGAAAGCTTCCAAGCTGCCGCCACTTCATTTCCATCGGCTGGTCTGATGACACACAGGTTAGGCATCGCACGCAGTGAAGCCAATTGTTCAACAGGTTCATGCGTTGGACCATCTTCCCCAACAGCAATACTGTCATGTGTAAATACATATGTCACTGGTAGACCCATAAGGGCTGCCAGACGGATTGCCGGCCTTAGATAGTCGCTGAACACGAAGAACGTTCCGCCGAACACTTTCAAGCCACCGTGTAAAGCCATTCCATTCATCGCAGCACCCATACCGAATTCACGGACACCGAACCAGATGTTTCGGCCGTCATAGGATTCTGGAGTGAAATCAGCTTCTCCGCTGATCATTGTTTTATTAGAGCCTGCCAAGTCTGCAGATCCACCGATGAAAGAAGGGAGCTTCTTAGCAATTGCATTAAGTACTTCACCGGAAGAAGCCCTGCTTGCAAGTGAAGATCCTTCTTCATAAACAGGAATTTCACTATCCCAACCATCAGGCAGTTCGCCTTTGATTGCAGCTTCCAATTGAGCAGCGAGCTCAGGGTTCTCATCTTTATATTCCGCGAACAGGTTCGCCCAATCTTCTTCTTGCTTGGATCCATTTTTCTGGATTTTTTCTTCGAAACGGCTGTAAACTTCATCAGGAACATGGAAATCCTGCTCGAACGTCCATTTATATGCTTCTTTAGTAAGCTTCATTTCGTCTTCACCAAGCGGAGCACCATGAACAGCCGATTTACCTGATTTATTCGGAGCACCATATCCAATCACTGTTTTCACTTCAATCATGGTTGGACGATTTGTATCTGCTTGAGCTTCTTCGATTGCTTTTGAGATCTCTTCTAGGTCATTTCCATCTTCCACTCTGATATATTGCCATCCATAAGATTCAAAACGGCCCTTCACACTTTCAGAGAATGACTTATCCAAGTCTCCATCCAAGGAAATATCATTTGAATCATAAAGGACAACCAAACGGCCCAATTTAAGGTGAGCAGCCAAAGAAGCAGCTTCTGAAGAAACACCCTCCATCAAGTCTCCATCACCACAGATGGAGTATGTGAAGTGATCGACCATATTGTATTTCCCTTTATTGTAAGTTGCAGCCATATGCCTTTCTGCAAGCGCCATCCCGACTGCCATCGCGATTCCTTGGCCAAGTGGCCCCGTAGTCGCCTCTACACCAGGAGTGTGTCCATATTCAGGGTGTCCAGGAGTTTTGCTTCCCCATTGGCGAAACTCTTTCAAATCATCCATCGATACATCATAACCGGATAAATGAAGGAGGCTGTATAATAGCATGGAACCGTGACCGGCAGATAATACAAAGCGGTCCCTGTTGAACCAATCAGGATTCTTAGGATTATGGTTCATAAAGCGTGTCCATAGCGCATAAGCCATAGGAGCTGCACCCATAGGCATTCCTGGGTGACCTGAGTTCGCCTTTTCAATGGCATCCATCGATAATGTTCTTATTGTATTGACTGCTAATTGATCTGTGTTATCAAACATATGTAAGACATCCTTCCTTTTCAATCGTTCCTTATTAATATTAATCTTCTTCGGTAGTTTATACAACTAACTTGAATGATAACATGACTTTGTAAAGTTGAGAAATAAAAACGTCTAAGGAACCGGGTATTGACCTTTCATCATATGCCGCTTCCGCTGTTACACACAGCTTTTGTTTACCAAGCAAGCATAGACTTTACATATCGTTTATTGAATAATAAGTGAAGTAAGATTAATTACAGATTACAAGAGGCTGGGACATAACGAAAAACTCTATAAATAAAGGCGAACAATATCCGTTTCAGTTTTAATACCGCTAATGATGTCCGCGTAAGACTTCGCTTTCCACGGGAGACTTCGTCTTCCATTCCAATCAACCGCTATACAGAAGTAAAGTCTAATCGCACAGTTATTCAAATAAAAAACCCGGACTAATTTGCCTCTCAGCAGACAGATTAGTTCGGGTTTTACTTTGTCTGAAACACTTTTGTCCCAGCCTCTTTTTACTAAATTAGTGCATCTTGCGTTTAGTTTGGATCTCCCTGATTTTTTTAGGGGTCACTTCATTACCTGCAGAGTCAAAGATTCGGGTGTTTTCGATTGTTCCCTTCATCGATTGACGGAATGTTTCCAGGTATTCTTTACGAAGTTTGGTTTGTTCCTTCGCTTCACTTTCAGTCAAGCCAGTGGCTTTTGACTTTTTTGCAAGTTCATTTATTCGATCCATTTTCTTCTTGGAAAGCATGATAAAAACTCCTTTATAGCAATGATCCTTATACCGGCCTCTCAATGAAACATACCGATATGTTACTAGATAACTGCCTCTATTACAAGGAATTAGTTTCATCCATCGTTTCCATATACTCTCTGAATCTCCTATGTACAGTCGCTTTCGAAATATTGTATCCAAAACCTCTCAAAGTGGCCGCAATTTCTGTGAAAGTCAAATCATTCTTTCGAAGACGGACAATTTCTTCAACAGGTACTTCGATTCGCTCCCTTCCCTCTTTATTTCCTTTATTCTTCAGATTCTTATACGGTCGAAAGCCTTTTTCAACAGCCCTCTTCATCCCTCTTTTAATCTTTAGGTTATGAAGCTTTCTTTGATATTCTTCCACCATGCTTACGATATTGATGACCATCGAGTCGGACTCTGATAGATGTAGCTCCCCATTATGAGTCTGGCTAATGATCTTAACCTCTTCCTTCAGTATACAGTGAATTAGAGCGATCTTTGCATTTCCTCTACCAATTCTTGTTTCATCCTGTATCAATACTGCTTCGATGTCATTCCCTTTGATCGAGTCAAGCAGGGTGAGGATACCGGGGCGGTCCAGTTCAAATCCACTCGCCTGGTCCTTAATGACTGCTTCGACTTCATATTGAAGCTCATCCGCAAGACTCAATAACTCCGCTTCCTGTCTTTCCAGTGAAGTTTCCTGTGTGTCTTTCTTCGTACTTACCCTGCAATAAATCACGGCTTTCATTCGTTCTCACCTTCTACTTGTTATTCATGGCAAGCTGGAGCTCCCGGTCAGAAAACGTTGTTGATTCAACCGGTAACACAAGTGACATGCCAGGTTCTATGCTGTATGAGATCAGGTCGTTCTCTTCCCCGACCCATCTGATGAATTCTTCCCTTGTCATAGAATAATCATCTTCGAATCTTTCTGCAATAGTCCAGAGTGTATCACCCTTGCCAACCTTGACAGTTTCATAGGACGGTTGATCCCCGTTTGAAAAAAGTAAAAAGCCGGCTGAAGAAAATGAAAAGACAAAAAGGATGATGATATATGAGTAACGATTCCAAATATGAGTTAGCATTTAAACATACCTCCATACGAATGTTTGTTCTGTTATTTGTAATCTCATTGTAATACGAACATTCGTTTGGTGTCAACAAAAATTCGAACTTATGTTTGTATCGACTGGAAAGACATGCTATAATGGGAACATAAGATCGATAATAGAGGTGCGTGAAAATGACTAAATTGTCTAAACGACAGCAGGATATACTGCAATATATCAAAGTATCAGTAAAAGAAAAGGGTTATCCCCCTTCCGTACGTGAAATTGGAGAAGCGGTCGGTTTGGCTTCAAGTTCCACTGTACACGGTCACCTAGCAAGGCTAGAAAGCAAAGGACTCATCCGCAGGGATCCGACGAAGCCAAGGGCAATCGAGATCCTCGACCTTGAAGAAGATGCGATCCCACGTCAAAAAGTAGTGAATGTGCCACTCATTGGTAAAGTAACGGCCGGTCAACCAATCACGGCCGTGGAGAATGTCGAGGAATTCTTCCCGCTTCCAGAGCGATTGGCACCTTCAGATGAACAGGTTTTCATGCTTGAAATCATGGGTGACAGTATGATTGAAGCAGGTATCCTTGACGGGGACTTTGTCATTGTCAGGCAGCAGCAGACCGCGAATAACGGAGACATCGTGGTCGCCATGACCGAAGAGGATGAAGCAACGGTAAAACGATTCTTCAAAGAGAAGGATTTCGTTCGATTACAGCCAGAGAACTCCACGATGAGCCCAATCATCCTACGAAATGTTTCCATCCTAGGAAAAGTCATCGGCGTTTATCGCCAAGTTCATTGAATGAAAAAGACGCTATGTTAAACATAGCGTCTTTTTTATTCACTCTACACACAGACAAAAAAGAGAGCCGGGGCTCCAGCTCTCTTTAATATTCTTAATACATTTGGATATATTGTTCTCTTTCCCAAGGGTGTACTTGTGTACGGAACATATCCCATTCGATTTCCTTCGCTTCCACGAAGTGTTCGAAGATGTGTCCACCAAGGGAGTTGATGATTACTTCATCTTTCTTAAGCTCTTCCAACGCAGCATGTAATGTTGCCGGAAGATCGATGATTCCAGCTTCTTCACGTTCTTTTTTATCCATAACATAGATATTACGGTCAATCGGCTTTGGTGCTACCATTCCGTTCTTGATTCCATCCAGTCCTGCCGCAAGCAGTACAGACATGGCAAGATATGGGTTAGCCGCTGGATCGACACTACGTACTTCAACACGTGTACTGATTCCACGTGATGCAGGGATACGGATTAGTGGACTACGGTTGCGCGCTGACCATGCAACATAACAAGGTGCTTCATAGCCCGGAACAAGACGCTTGTAAGAGTTTACAGTCGGGTTCGTGATGGCTGTGAAAGCAGTTGCGTGCTTGATGATCCCAGCTAGGAATTGACGCGCTGTCTCACTTAACTGTAAATCGCCATTTTCGTCATAGAAAGAGTTCTTTCCTTCTTTGAATAAGGACATATTACAGTGCATACCGGAACCATTTACTCCGAATAGCGGTTTTGGCATGAATGTTGCGTGAAGACCGTGCTTACGTGCAATTGTCTTTACAACAAGCTTGAACGTTTGGATATCATCACATGATTTCAATGCGTTCGCATATTTAAAATCGATTTCGTGTTGACCAGGTGCAACTTCGTGATGTGAAGCTTCAATTTCAAAGCCCATTTCCTCAAGCTCGAGCGCGATGTCGCGACGGCAGTTTTCCCCAAGGTCAGTTGGTGCCAAATCAAAGTAACCGCCATTATCATTCAACTCAAGAGTAGGTTCTCCACTTGCATCCAATTTAAAGAGGAAGAATTCCGGTTCAGGCCCAAGATTGAAATCAGAAAATCCTAGATCTTCCATTTCCTTCAACACTCGTTTAAGGTTGTTACGTGGATCTCCTTCGAATGGAGTTCCGTCTGGATTATAAATATCACAGATCAGGCGTGCGACCTTCCCTTTTTCCGCTGTCCATGGGAACACAAGCCAAGTATCCAGATCAGGGAAAAGATACATGTCTGACTCTTCAATACGAACGAAACCTTCGATTGATGAACCATCAAACATCATTTTATTATCCAATGCTTTCTCTAACTGACTGAAAGGGATCTCAACGTTCTTGATTGTCCCTAGGATGTCTGTGAATTGTAAACGAATGAACTTAACACCTTCTTCATTCGCCAGTCTAATCACATCTTCACGAGTATACTTTGCCATTTACGTAATTCCTCCTCAGATTTAATTAAAGGTTATTTATTAATGAAAAAAGCGTGACATATCCCCTTGACGCAAAGATGCCCGATTAAACTTACGGGAATGCATCAATTCGTTCCTCAGTAGTTTACGGAGCTGATCGTCTGAGAGGTCTTGCCTTGCCTTTTCTTCCTCTTGCTTGCTTGAATCAGATACTACTTTCTTTTCATCGATGGCAGATACAGAGAAAATTTTCTTGATCCCTGCCATGTTTACCCCTTGATCTAACAAATCTTTAACTTCTAATAGTTTATCAATGTCATTCAAGGAAAAGAGCCTACGATTGCCCTCTGTCCGTGCAGGAGTAATCAACTCATGCTCTTCGTAGTATCGAATCTGACGAGCCGTTAAGTCCGTGAGCTGCATGACAATACTGATAGGAAATAGTGCCATCGTTCGACGAATTTCACTTCCACTCATCGCGATTCCTCCTTTTCTTTTCCTTCATGACTTCATTATATGTAATGTCAGAAGTTCTGTCAATGAAATGTTAGAAAAACTTACATAAGAATTCAAACAAAAGGATAGTCATTGTTAGACTATCCAATTATTGTTCTATTATCCTATTTAGATTGTTAGTAAACCTTTTTCGAGTAGTTGATCGATTGCCGAACTTACTGCAATCTTCACGTGTGAGTAAGTCAAACCACCTTGCACATAGGCTGTATACGGCGGACGGATCGGACCATCGGCAGATAGTTCGATGCTTGATCCCTGTATGAATGTACCAGCTGCCATGATGACATCGTCTTCATAACCCGGCATATAATTGGGATATGGCGTAAAATGTGAATTGATAGGCGACGCAAACTGGATTGCCTGGCAAAATGCAATCATTTTATCCTTATCGTTGAATTGGACAGATTGTATTAAGTCGGTGCGTTTGTCCATTGGAGAAGGATTTGTATCCATTCCCAATTCCGTCAACAAAGCAGAAGTGAAGACAGCACCCTTCAGTGATTGAGCAACGACGTGCGGTGCAAGGAAAAAGCCTTGGTACATCTCTTGAAGACTATATAACGAAGCTCCTGCCTCTGCTCCGATACCCGGCGAGGTCATTCTGTACGAGCAGACTTCGACAAGATCTTTTTTCCCGACAATGTAGCCGCCCGTTTTGGCAAGGCCGCCGCCCGGATTTTTAATGAGTGATCCTGCCATCAAATCTGCCCCTACATGGCACGGTTCAAATTCCTCTACGAATTCACCGTAACAATTGTCCACGAATACGACGATTCCGGGATTAATTTCTTTGATGAATGAGATCATTTCCTCGATTTCTTCTATAGTAAATGATGGACGGTTAGCGTATCCTTTGGAACGCTGAATACCTACCATTTTTGTTTTCGATGAGATGGCGTTTTGAACTTCTGCATAATCCACTTTTCCATCTTCATCGAGGTCCACGCATTGATAGGATATGTTAAAATCCTTCAGTGAGCCGGTCCCTTCCCCTCTGATTCCAACAATCTCTTCCAACGTATCATAAGGTTTTCCCGTGATATAGACCAATTCATCCCCAGGTCTTAGCACACCGAATAAAGCGATTGAAATCGCATGGGTACCAGAAATGATCTGCGGTCTCACAAGGCCTGCTTCCCCCCCGAATACATCCGCATAAATACATTCAAGCGTATCCCTTCCTATATCGTCATACCCATATCCTGTCGAGGGGATGAAATGAGAATCACTTACCTTGTGTTTTTGAAACGATTTGAGCACCTTAAACTGATTACTCTCGGCACGCTCATCAATTTCTTTGTGAATATGCTGAATGGACTCTTCTACTTCATTTATGAGTGGCTTTAATTTTTCTCCATGCATTAATTGATTGAACATTACTTGCTTCCCTTCTGCTTCTTTTGATATTGTTTCAAGTTTCCGCTAATCTGGTGGTCCTCGAGATAATAGCCAGACACCTCGTACAAGCTAGTATCTTCAATGAACTCAAGTTTTTCCAAGATGGTCCCCCCTTTTAGCTTTGCAAGCAACTTCCCTTCATTTGCAGGGATAAAGGCATGATAAGAGTTCATTTGTTCCTTTACGATACTCTCAATTTTCTCTAGAATCCTTTGTCGATCTCCTTCGTCGATTGCACTGACTTCGATGTGGTCAAGTCCGCCGTCAGGGACAAATTCCGGATGGCGGATATCTTGCTTGTTGTACACCGTTATAGAAGGCAAACCATCTGTCCCAATTTCTGAAAGTAATGACTGTACGGTTTCTTCATGTTGGTGATAATCGGGATTGGAACTATCCACAACCTGCAACAAGAGATCCGCTTCTTTCACCTCTTCAAGTGTAGAGCGGAATGCGGCTATTAATGAGGTGGGAAGATCCTGTATAAATCCAACTGTATCGGTCAACAGGACAGAAAAACCGCTCGGTAAGATCATTTTTCTTGTCATCGGATCCAAAGTCGCGAACAATTGGTTTTCTTCAAATGAGTCTGCAACTGAAAGCCGATTGAATAACGTAGATTTGCCAGCATTGGTATATCCGACAAGCGCAACTTGGAATGCTTTATTTTTCTTTCTTCGCTGTCGATATCTTTCCCTGTGCTCAACAATCGTCTGTAGCTGTTTTTTTATTTCATTTATCCTACGATGGATATGCCTTCGATCGCTTTCAAGCTTGGTTTCACCTGGACCCCTCGTACCGATCCCTCCTCCAAGTCTGGAAAGAGATGCCCCTTGTCCGATCAATCTTGGCAGCAAGTACTGCAGTTGGGCTAATTCCACTTGCAGAATCCCTTCCCTGGAGCGCGCACGTCCTGCAAAGATATCAAGGATGAGCTGCGTCCGGTCAATGATTCTTGCGTCAAGTACTTTGGACAAGTTCCTAACCTGACTAGGAGATAGCTCATCGTTGAAAATGATGATATCAGGTTGGAGTTCCTCTTGAAGCAAGGCCAGTTCCTCCACCTTGCCTTTTCCTATATATGTACTTGGGTGAACACGGTCCCTCTTTTGAGATAGGGTCATGACAACTTCACCTTGTGCCGTCTCTGACAATTCTTCAAGTTCTTTCATACTATATTGAAATCGGAGGTCATCCTCATCAAGCTGACAACCGACCAAAATGATCTTTTCACGTTCTTCTTTCTTCAATAAACGCCCTTCTCTCTATAAGAATAATCTTATGAATTTCATCTTATCAAAACTCTAAGAAGAACTCTATGTTTAAACCAATAAAAAATGGTTGCAAACGCATGATTTCATGTTAGAATCAGTATGTTTGAATGAAACAAATCAACCCAATCACTATACATACAAAGACGGATAATGATAGGAGGTATACGGATGACTTGGGAAGTATTGAGCATTGTCGGAACCATTGCATTCGCTGTATCTGGAGCGATTGTCGCCATGGAAGAAGAATACGACATTCTAGGGGTATATATCCTCGGAATCGTCACAGCGTTTGGTGGAGGTGCTGTCAGGAATCTGCTGATCGGTGTTCCTGTATCCGCCTTATGGGAGCAGGGCATGCTCTTTCAAATTGCCCTTCTATCCATTACGGCTGTTTTCATCTTCCCGAATAATCTATTGAAACACTGGAGAAGATGGGGGAACTTCTTTGATGCGGTCGGACTTTCAGCATTTGCCATCCAAGGGGCGCTATATGCTTCAGAGATGAGTCACCCTCTTTCTGCCGTGATCGTTGCCGCCGTGCTGACGGGAAGTGGCGGTGGAATGATCCGTGATTTATTAGCTGGCAGGAAACCGCTCGTTTTACGGTCTGAAATTTATGCTGTCTGGGCAGTCATGTGCGGTGCCGCCATCGGACTCGGTGTTGTAAGTACGGCGATTGAATTGTATACATTATTCATTTTGACAACCTCATTGCGGGTACTGTCTTACTCATACAAATGGCGCTTACCAAACAGAAGCCTTCGGGCTCAGGGATGATATGCAACAGGCTGTCGACGTTAAGTCGACAGCCTGTTTTGTTGTTATTCGTTCTGAATTCTGGAAAGGAAATGGCTCCATGAACCCTTTCCATCAGTCAACAGTATTCTTACCAAATACGAGATCATTGCTTCTGATGGTGATCAAGTCATTCCTGCTATAACAATTTTCCATAAGTAGTCTCATCGCCTGGGTACGAATCGACTTCTCTAATACATTCCGGACATGCCTTCCGTTTGAGAAAGCCATAGGGGATAACGTATTCTTTGCAGCGTATAAATGGTCCCTCATTTTACGTTCTGCATCGGAACTCAATACGTATTGTTTCTCTTCAAGCATTCTTTTGCCGATTTCCATGAGCTGCTCGACAGAATAATCAGGGAAATGGAACACGAGTGGAAATCTTGACTGAAGTCCTGGGTTCAGCGTAAGAAAATGATCCATTTCCTTTGAGTAACCCGCTAAGATCAAGATGAATTCATGCTGTTTATCCTCCATGTGTTTAACCAGTGTATCGATTGCTTCTTTACCGAAGTCCTTCTCCCCACCTCTCCCCAAGGAGTAGGCTTCATCTATGAATAAAATCCCTCCCAAAGATTTTTTGATCAAGTCTCTCGTTTTCTGTGCGGTATGCCCTATATATTCACCAACCAAATCGGCTCTTTCTGCTTCGATCAGATGCCCTTTCGAAAGAACATTCATCTTCAAGAAGAGCTTACCGATGATTCGTGCTACAGTGGTCTTTCCTGTGCCGGGATTCCCCTTGAACATCATGTGAAGAGCCTGCTTCCCTGCTTTCAATCCCATCGCTTCCCGTTTCTTGTTTACATATATCCATGCATAGATCTCTTTCACCATCTTTTTCATTTCTTCCATTCCGACAAGAGATCCCAATTCGTCTTCGATCTCTTTCAATGCCACATGCTCTTGAGGGAATGACTGTGAAATCGAGTCAGGCTTCAACGTATCCCTTACTGAATTCCTTTTTTGTGAATTAAGCACAATGCTTATTTGGCCATTATTATTCATTCTCATTGGTTGCTGTTCCAAATGTTTCACCTCACATTTCTATAGACATGTTGCGCTAGGAGGGCTTTTGGGAGACATACACCTATAAAATCTACGTATTATTAGTGAATTTTTTAAGTTGTTTACCGAAATGAAAAAAACGCAGAATCCTGTCATTTCATGCGCTTTCCCGAGAAATATACAGAAATCTGTGTCCTTTTATTAATGAATCCCCACATGTACAGCAGGATTCTCATATCATTCTATTCAGACTTTGACCTTTTCATTAGTTAAAAGTGATCTTTTTTTGAGAAGATTCTTATCATGTAATATACTGCATATAAAAAAAGCCGCTTGGATTTACCAAGCAGCTTTAGGAGTATCATTAGACACGAACTAAACGATTAATTGTTTTCTTCAAAATTTATTTGAACGTTGCGCTGAGGGGCAAATGTTGAAATAGCATGCTTGTACACAAGCTGTTGTTTCCCTTCACACTCAAATAGGACGGTGAAATTGTCAAATCCTTTTACATGCCCACGGATCTGGAATCCATTTAAAAGGAATACCGTACATAATGAATTGTCTTTGCGCAATTGGTTAAGGAATTGGTCTTGGATATTAATGGAATGTTTCATGTTTAGTCCTCCTCTTCTATCTCTACTTACTTATTCGACTTTAGTTGAAGCTTTCCTGCAATAAATTCTGAAATCTCGTTAATAATTTTGCCCTGATTGTTCACATCGGTTAAATCAAACCACGTTACATCCATTTTATTTCTGAACCATGTCAACTGCCTCTTGGCGTATCTTCTAGAATTCTGCTTAAGCTGCTCGCTCGCCCTCTCGAGACTCACGTTCCCCTCCAGATATTGATACATCTCTTTATACCCGATTGCCTGAACAGACTGAACGTCCTTCACGCCTTTGTCAAATAAGGTTTTCACCTCATCTAATAAGCCTTCTTCAATCATCAGATCGACCCGCTTATTGATTCTGTCATAAAGAGTCTGCCGATCCATCGAGAGACCAATGATTGCGGCATCATACAGGAGGTCATGGGTCTGCTTCTCCTGATAGTCCGTCATGGTTTTCCCTGAAGAATGAAAGATCTCCAATGCCCGGATCACTCTTCTTACGTTGTTCGGGTGGATATTACCTGCTGCTTCCGGGTCGATTCTTTTCAATTGCTCATATAGAGGTTCGATTCCATCGTCTTTGACTTGCTTCTCAAGAATGGAGCGGTATTCCGGATTTCCCGGTGCATCAGTGAACTGGTAATCATAAAGGACGGATTGAATATATAAACCTGTCCCACCGACAATCATAGGGATTCTGCCACGGGAATGGATGTCGGAGATTTTCTCCCGGACCAACTTCTGAAATTCCGCCGTGGAGAAAGAATCCTCAGGATCTTTAATATCAATCAAATGATGAGGAACCCCTTGCATTTCTTCCTCTTTGATCTTTGCAGTCCCGATATCCATGCCCCTGTAAATTTGCATCGAATCGCCGCTGATGATTTCAGCATCAAATCGTTTAGCGAGTTGAATACTTGTATTTGTCTTACCAACGGCAGTCGGACCGATCAGTACGATTACTTTTTGTTTGGTATTGTCTGACATACTTTCACTCTTTCTATGTAAAACTTCCTTTACAAATTATCGTACCATAATAGTTTATAATTTCACATCTTGTTAGTATATCCTTTTTCTCTTTTTTTAAACAAGGATGCACAGGACGCTGATGATTGAAGTGCTGGATGGATGGAGGTTGTTGACATGTTGAGCTCGATGGTACTAGTCGATCGAGGACTAATCCCCGCACATTTCTAGTTTTAATTGACCCTTAGCGTGAAAATCCGTCTGGTGATAATGTCAAAGTATTCAGAGTCGATTCGGCAACGGGTATCGGATGGTTGCAAGTGGAGTTAAAAAGCGGTTTTGATAATATATTGGGATTTTTGATAATAAAAGGTACGGTTTTGATAATAAATTCTATTTTTTGATAAAATATTCACCGTTTTCGATAATAAATCGACCATAATACAATAAGGGGTATAAGATTCAACTTGATATTAGGTGGATGAAGCGATCGTCAAGTTTAAAAAAGTGGGTTTTGATTAAAAAAGACAAATTTACGGTCTTAAAAAGAGGAAAAGTGGATGCTTTTTAGTGATTCGGATAATCAAACGCTCATCAACAGCCACCACACCTTCACACCATCTCATCAACACAATTCCCGCATCCCAAAAGAGAAAAACGCCCTGCCCTTTAAAGGACAAAGCGTTCACCAATCGTTATTCGGCCTTCAAAATTAACTTGTTCTTACTGTTTGAAGCTGATTTTGATAACGAAGTCAGATGGTAATTTCCTTCTACCCAGTCATCAATCTGATCGTCATACCAGTCACTCTTGAAATGTCCAGCCTGGCCTGGTCCTACAATGTGATAACCTTCTGAAAGGTCGGAAGCATCAACAACAAACCTCCAGGAGGCCCCATGATTGGCGATTCCTTCCTCATTATAGCTTGCTGCCTGGACCGTGACTCTACTACCTCCGACCGGAACGGGGTCTTTTCTGTTGAAGAACCACTCCAACACTGGAGAAGCACTTGAGATGGGATGTTGGAAATACACCTTATGATAATCCCCCCATTTCCATTTCTCCATGGATGTGCCATAAGTATTCTCTAATTCAGAAATGGATTTTTCAAATGTTGACTGTAAGTACGCAGCATGACCGCCGAACGGTTCAAACCAAGACGACTCTTTTCCATTATTCGCCTGTCTTAAAAGTTCATCCACCACACTTTGGCGCCCCTCGAATAAGTCCATCATCTCATCAGGGATCTCCTCTTGGAACATGTCCCTCGAAATGTGGTTCATCCAGGAGTGAAACAGAAGGGGCGCCGCCTCGTCCTTATCATCTTTATAATCCCAATCTTTCAGGATGGAAACTGCTTGCTTTTGCTGTGATGTTAAATCTTTATCATTGAGCGCGCTCAATAACCCAGGTACAAATTCTGCAGCGTGCAGATTGACTTGATCCATTTGGAGTTCCTTCATATCATCAATGGTCAGGTTGTCTTTCCCTTCCAAGTATTGGGCGATCCTCATATACCGGTATGGTTGTGCCCAATGATGGCTGATATGATAAGGATAGCTGTCATCGATCACCTTATTGTTGGCAGTCGCCACAAAGCCTTCCTTCGGGTTCACGACAGAAGGGAGTTCATCGAACGGAATGAAGCCACTCCACTCGTAATCAGGGTCCCATCCTGGCGCGGGCAGGAGGCCATCGCCTTTTTTGCGGACCGGGATTTTCCCGTTTGCTTTATAGGCAATTGTCCCATCTTGATCTGCAAAGACAAAGTTTTGTGTGGGAGTATGAAAATCTTCCAATGCCTGTTCGAATTCTTCCCAATCACTCGCCTTGTTCATATTCAAAATCGCCTGTAATTCAAGACTCGGATCCAGCGCCGTCCACCTGAGCGAGAGTGCATGCTCCTTATCTGACTGATGAGCAAATTCGGAAATGATTGGTCCATGTCTGGTGATCACCACTTCGTATGGAATCGCTTCCTTATCTTTCACCTCGATTGGTTCTTGAATCACTGTTGCTTTCTCCCACTCATCATCGTATTTAAAGAGGTATTGATCCTGTTCATTCCGTTTCTCCACATATAAATCTTGAACATCCGGCCCTGTATTGGTCACACCCCACGCAACCTTCTCGTTATGACCCAAGATGATCCCCGGGATCCCTGCGAAAATAACGCCACTGACATTCAATTCCGGTGCCTGTAAATGCATTTGATACCAAATGGAAGGTGTCCCTAGCGATAAATGGGGGTCATCGGCAAGCAAAGGCTTGCCATTTTTCGTTTTTTCGCCACTTACCACCCAATTATTGCTTCCATTGAACTCAGGAGGGATGATAGCCGATGCAAATGAGTCCTCCATATCAATGTTCACATTACCGATTGAAGAAAGTATTTCCGGTGCATCTTCCGGATAAGAAGGGAACAGCCCATACGCCTTCTCCTCTGGGAGATTTCTCAAAGCCCAATACCTGAAAGCCTGACCTTGCCAGTGTCCTCCCAAGTCGAATGCCATGTACTTTCCTATTGTCAACGAATCCACAGGGGTCCATCGCTCTGGTTTATATCCCAGGAGAGTAAACTCTACCGGAAGAGACCCATCTTCTTTTGCCTTCTCCATATATTGATTCACACCATCTGCATACCATTCAAGGATCTGTTTTGTCTCATCGGGATACATCGTATATGAAACTTCAGCAGCCCGCCTCAATCCCAATGTACGAAAGAACTTGTCACGATCGATCGTTTTTTCGCCTATGATTTCGCTTAGTCTTCCGGATGCCTGCCTCCTGCTCAAGTCCATTTGAAATAATCGATCCTGTGCCTGTATATATCCTTGTGCCATAAATAAATCCTTTTCATTATCCGCGGAAATATGAGGTACACCTTGATCGTCCCTTATAACCGATACGTTTCCTGTCAAATTCTTGACAGTGATTGTTCCGGTAGTCGTTGGTAAAGATTTCTCCACATACATATTCACTCCAATTAAAACGCTTACAAAAAGAAAAATCACTATTCCAAACGACCACAGAAAGATAACTGACTTCTTCTTCTTTTTAGGCTGAAGCTCTAATCCCCCATTCATTTAAATCCCCCTCGATCACCATGATTGAATATTCAGAAATCGTTTCTTTTTTTATATTGGCTATTAAAGTAGTAAATCCTGCTTTTCTCCAATAATTGTGTGATGTGACAAGGACAAATGGTCCTATCCTCATTTTCCATCATAATAGACAATCAGACATATGCCACTTGCCAGGAAAAAGAGAGAGCAGCCATAAAAAATGGTGCCGATTGTAAAATAATTCAGCATGTATCCAGTCGCCATGACAGCGATGCTCGAGCATAATGACGTCCAAAAATGATAGTGACCGATCAAAGCCCCTTTCCTATCCCCATGCCCCATTTCACTGATCACCAATTTCTCACTCGTCTTCTGTAAAGCTCCAAGAATGCCGAGTATCATCTGAATCAGATAGACCATTTCTATGGAAGTGATCGAAGGGATGACCAGAAAGACAAGGCTCATTCCGATTGCGTAAAGTATAAGAAGCCTTACGCCGCCGGAATGATCTGCAAGCCTCCCGATTACTCTGTGACTGAGGGCAGCACTCAACGTGAACAACCCATAAGCAAACCCAAATGAAGAGAACGACCTGCCGATATTCTGAATGAACAATAAGTAAAATGGGAACGAAACACTCGCAGCGGTCATCGCGAAACTCTGAGATATGACGAACCACCTCATAACCCATACTCCTCATAAAATTGATTGATGAATCTCTCCTTCGGATCAAGCTTCCTCTTCATATCAAAGAAATCATCACTATTTGGGTATGCTGCTCTCATCTGTTCTTTCGTCGGATATTGATAGTATGGTAAATAGTAGCTTCCACCGTGTTTTAACGTAATGTCAATCATCCCCCTGACTGTTTCACCAGTTTCAGAGATTTCCTTTTCACTTAATCCTTGATTGATCAGGAGGACCAATGCAAACATATCTCCTTTACTGTAAGACATTGCCGGCTCTTCATTCTGTTCGACATAGCGGACGGTGATATTGATCAGATTCAAATCCCGCTCCTGTAAATAGTTCTTCATGTCGTCAATATACACTTCATATTCATCGATTGGTACGAAATATTCCTGCAGGATATCGGTGTCATCTTTCCCCTCATACTCCATGAATTCCGATTCAGAGCGCATTACATTGTTCCTTGTTACAAGGTCCCCGTCACGTGATAGAAAAAAGCGTTTCTGCATATCCCAGAATGCATTCTTACCCCAATCGAAATCACGGGACAACCCGAGAAGGAACTTCGTTGTGGATGTGAACCTCTCCCCTTTTAAATCACTGTGCTGACTAAGCTTTTCCTGATGATCATCCACTAAATAATCTGTCACATACATTTCTTCAAAGAAGGTGTTGGGTGCTGTTGAAATCCTCGCAAGATGCATCTTGACATCACCATCCGATTGAACATCTTTTTTGAAATAATCAGTGTACCGTTCAAAAGACATTTCCCTTGTCCTCATCCTATACAGCTGATCCTCGGCCAGCTGAAGTTCCACATCCAGTATGACCCCGAACAGACCATAACCCCCGATCACCAACGGCAAATATTCACTGTTCTCCGTCCTCGATACTTTAATGACGCTTCCATCCGCCCTTAGCAATCTGAACCAATTGACGGTGTCGATCAATGATCCATTCCGGATGTCCCTGCCATGTGCGTTGACGGAAAGTGATCCCCCAATGGTGAATATGTTTTGAGATTGCATTACTTTTACGGCCAAACCATAAGGATTGACCGCTCGTTGGATATCATCCCAAGTGGCACCGCTTTGGACTCTTATCGTTCGATTACCTGGGTCGACATGAAGAATTTTATTATATGAGGTCATATCCAAAACGACAGCATCCCGGTAATACGTATGTCCTCCTTGACTGTGTTGCTTCCCTGCTATGGAAATCTTCAAATCTTCTTCATTTGCATGAAGGATCGTATTGACCATCGATTGTTCTTCCTGACCCTTCACGACTTTCTTGATTTTAGTAGGCATCAGTCTACCTACGTCCGTCATGACACTTTCATCTTTGTTTACGTTGATCATGACAGCAATGGATGAATAAGCAAGTAATAGGGCTAGAACAAGAAAAAAACTCTTTTTCTTCTTACGATTCAAGAACATTTCCAAAACCCCCAATCCATTCCTTTTAGTGTAATATTACACTAAAAATAAATTAATTCAATACCTTTTTCAACCCTCTTTTCATAAGAAAGACTAACGAGTCTAGTGGGCAAGCCGTGCTCTATTCGGTTTCAGAAGAAGCGATAAACCGAATCTAATTAACATAATAAAATTATCGTAACTTTAAAAGCGGTCAAAAAAAAGAAGCCCGTTTGACCAGACTTCTTTAATCTTCTACATGATGCGTTTAAACATTTTTTCCATTTCATAAGTGGAATAGTGAATGATGATTGGACGTCCATGAGGGCATGTAAACGGATCTGTCGTGCTTCTCAACTCATCGATCAGTGCAAGGATTTCATCATTGCGGAGATGGTGATTAGCTTTAATGGATCCCTTACAACTCATCATGATTGCAGCTTCTTCACGGAGTTTTTTGATATCCACCCTGTTCATCTTCAGCACTTGTTGAATCATATCTTCAATGGTTTCTTTCTCTTCCCCTGCAGGAAACCATTGAGGATGCGCGCGGATAATGAAGCTATTCTGTCCGAAGTCTTCAAGGAATACACCCACTTCTTCAAGTGCCGCACGATTTTCGTTGATTTTAATTGATTCATCTGTTGAATACTCCAATGTAAGGGGTACTAGTAGCTCTTGCAGCTCTTTTTCCACCCTTCCAACCTTTTCCTTGAAATATTCATATTTGATGCGTTCCTGTGCAGCGTGCTGATCGATGATATAAAGGCCCTGATCATTCTGGGCAAATATATAGGTTCCATGCATCTGTCCCACTGGATAGAGCGGAGGCACACGAGGTGCTTCGGGGATTTCGGGTTCCATTGTATCCTCAGTAGATACTCTGTTTGATTCATGGTACGTAGTAGATGGTTTCCCACGATCATCGGATGCCTCTGCCTGTCTATCCCTCTGCCAAGAAAACGCATCTTCTCTTACTTCTTCTGGCATGCTCTCTTTCATTATGTCAATCTTTTCTTCTCTTTTGGAGGTCCAATCGCTAACCGGTGTTTCTTGTCTCCGTTCACCTTTTTCAGGTGATGGCCTGTGATCCAAATCCAAAAACGTCTGTTCAGACTTTGCTTTTGCGGGCCTTGGTACAGGTGCCCCCGAGGGAATAAGCTCCTTTCGTTTAAACACACGCTTGATTCCTTCTGTCACAAGCTCATTTAACTCATTTTCCTTACTTAATCTTACTTCCATCTTTGAAGGATGCACATTCACATCCACAAGGACCGGATCCATTTCAATATCCAATAAGACGATCGGGTGACGGCCAATCGGCAGGAGGGTGTGGTACCCCTCCCCAATTGCTTTTGCCAGCGCGAAATTTTTAATGAAACGACCGTTGATCATGGTGGAAATATAGTTTCTGGATGCCCTTGTCACCTCTGGCATGGAGACGTAGCCTTTAATTCGAAAGTCAAGTGTACTCACATCGATGGGGACCATTTTCTTCGCTATCCCGACACCATATATGGCAGCCAATACTTGAAGGACGTCACCATTCCCATTCGTATGGAGAAGTGATTTACCATTGTGAATCAGTTTGATGGAAACTTCCGGATGGGCAAGGGAAATACGGTTGACCACATCACTGATGTTCCCGAGCTCCGTATGGATGGTCTTTAAATATTTTAGCCGTGCCGGTGTATTATAGAAAATCTGTGACACCGTGATATCTGTTCCTTTTCTGGAAGAAGTACTTTCAAACGATTTGATTTCTCCACCTTCAAGCTCAATGGACGTACCTGGTCCTTCACCCGTACTGGTTCTCATCGTGAAATGAGAAACCGATGCGATACTCGGCAATGCCTCTCCCCTGAAACCAAGGGTTCGTATCCGGAATAGGTCATTTTCATCTTTGATTTTACTTGTCGCATGTCGCCTGAACGCCGTCTTAACGTCTTCTTCTTCTATACCATCACCATTGTCGATGATGCGGATGGAGCCTAATCCTGCTTCTTCAATATGGATTTCAATGACATTGCCATTTGCATCTATACTATTTTCCAAGAGTTCTTTAACGACTGATGCTGGCCTTTCAACAACCTCGCCTGCGGCAATTTTGTTAGAAAGCGAGTCATCCAGTTGAAAGATTTTTGCCACATTTACACCGCCTTTAGTTTTTTAACTTTTTTTGTATCCCATAAAGAGTGTTCATCGCATCGAGCGGAGTCATTTCCAATATATCGAGTTTCCTCAGTTCATCGATCAGTTTCTTTTCTTTTGCACCGAGTGCTGTTTCTTTCTTTTTATCCTTCTCCTTCTCTGATTGGAAGAAGGAAAGCTGTGCACTATCATCATGAATCGTGACGGAATCCATTTTACTCTCTCTCGTTGCCGCCGTTTCTTGAATTGGAGTGGTAGCATGATCTTCTTTTTGCCGCTCAAGCTCAGTCAGGATCTCATTGGCACGACGGATCAATGCTTGTGGGAGATCGGCCAGTTCTGCCACGTGTATCCCATAACTCTTGTCGGCAGCTCCCTCTTTTATTTTATGAAGGAAGACCAATTTCCCATTTTGCTCCATCGCACTTACATGGACGTTCTTCACTTTGTTTAACTCTTCTTCCAGAACCGTCAGCTCATGATAGTGTGTGGAGAACAAGGTTTTTGCCCCGATATTCCCATGGATATATTCAATGATGGCTTGAGCAAGCGCCATACCATCATAGGTGGATGTACCCCGTCCAATTTCGTCGAATAATATCAAACTCTCCTGTGTAGCATTGACGATTGCATTCTTAGCTTCGAGCATCTCGACCATGAACGTACTCTGGCCAGAAATCAAATCATCTGCTGCACCGATACGGGTGAATACTTGATCGAAAATCGGAAGCTCTGCCTTTTCTGCAGGAACATAACATCCGATTTGAGCCAGGATTGAAGTCAGGGCGATTTGCCGCATATACGTACTTTTACCTGACATGTTCGGACCAGTTATCAAGAGCATTTCCCGATCGGCATCCATGAAGCAATCGTTAGGTACATACTCCTGTGCACCCATGACTTTCTCAACTACCGGATGACGTCCGCTTTTGAGAATGATTTTGCGTTCATGATTAAAAGTGGGCTTATTGTAGTGCCGTTTTTCACTTATTGTTGCAAAACATTGAAGAACATCCAGTTCACTGACGAGCCTTGCTAATTTCTGGAGACGAGGGATGAATTCCTTTACCGTTTCACGAATTGTCAAGAACAGTTCGTATTCGAGATCCACCGATTTTTCATCTGCCTGTAGGATAAGTGATTCCTTTTCCTTTAATTCGGGCGTAATGAAGCGCTCCGCGTTGGTCAAGGTTTGCTTCCGCTCATAACGACCCTCTTCCAAATGTTGAAGATTGGCCTTCGTCACTTCGATGTAATATCCAAATACCCGGTTAAAACCGACTTTCAGTGACCTGATTCCAGTCCTTTCCCTTTCCTTACGTTCAAGGTCAGCAATCCAGCTCTTTCCATTTTTGCTTGCATCTCGGTATTGATCCAGTTCTTCGTTATAACCTTCTCTAATGATGCTGCCTTCTTTAATCGAAAGAGGCGGATTTTCAACCAGGGATTGCTCCAATAAATCTGTGAGTTCATCACAGGGATCCAATTCTCTTACAAGCTGATCCGTAGCTTCATTTTCCATTGTCTCCACAAGATGCCTCAAGACCGGGATTTGTTGCAACGACTTTTTCAATTGTATGAGATCACGTGCATTTACGTTGCCGAATGCTACTCTTCCTGCAAGACGTTCCAGATCATATACTTCCTTCAGAAGTTCCCTCAAGTCCTGTCTTTCAAAGAACCTTTCCAGGAGAACTTCGACGACTGTTTGACGTTTATGAATCTCGTTCAAATCAATCAAAGGACGGTCGATCCATTGTTTGAGGAGGCGTGCCCCCATGGCTGTCATCGTCTCATCCAATAGCCAAAGAAGTGAACCTTTCTTGCCTTTGGATCTGATCGTTTCGGTTATTTCAAGATTCCTTTTGGAGTAATAATCCATTTTCATGTATTGATGTATTTGATAGGTCTCTACCTCTTGTAAATGATCCAGGCTCCTTTTTTGGGTCCGGAACAGATATTGAAAGAGTCTTGCAGCGGTCACCTTCAATTTATCTTGTTCAAGGCGTGCCAATAGATGAGCGTATGGAGGGTCGATCGTTGAGCCTTGCTCAAACGAAAGGGTCAATTCCTTTCTCTCATTTATTTTTGCCTTGAATTCATCATCGATGTCGGCAGGGAGGACGACTTCTTTTGCACCGATGGTTGATAATTCATTCAAAAGGGGCTGAATTCCTTCTGTGATCAGTGTCACTTTTGATTCACCAGTGGTCAGGTCGCTGTAAGACAACCCGAAAGTGAGGTCGCCAAATGGCGTCACGGAAGCAATATAGTTATTCTCCTTATCATTCAACCCCTTGGCATCCATTACGGTACCTGGAGTGATGAGCTGTACGACTTCCCTCCGCACGACTCCCTTTGCTTGTTTCGGGTCTTCTGTCTGCTCACATATTGCTACTTTGTATCCCTTTTCGACTAAACGCTCTATATAATTCGGTGCAGAATGATAAGGCACCCCGCACATAGGGATTCGTTCCTCGCTTCCCCCATCTCGACTTGTCAGTGTGATTTCCAATTCCTGGGATGCAGAAATCGCATCTTCAAAGAACATTTCATAAAAATCGCCTAAACGAAAAAATAAAAAGGCATCCTGATACTCTGCCTTCACCTGTAGATATTGCCTGATCATCGGCGTATATTGAGTCATGGTTCGAATCAAACCTTTCATGCTAAATCTGCTTTTCTCGACTACTCATTATATCACACCCACCAAAAAATGAATCAATAAAAAAGCCCCTTGGGATAAGGGGCTTTTGGTAAACGGTTCATGGGGAGGTTCTAAGATTCTCCCTGCTTTCCAAAGCTCGGTGAAATGTTTTCACTCGAAGCTTTATTCGCCTTCCTTGACGAATACAAAAATTTGTAAGCAATGAATGTGATGAGCAGAATGGCTCCTCCTCCGAATAGATAGTTTTGAACCGAGCTCATGATTGCTTGAACCGATTTCAAGTGACCGTTTTTACCGATGATGAGCATGATGAAGGTTACGGGGAAAATGCCCGTTAACGTCAACATGCCAAATTTAATCTTGTTCACCTTACTGATTCCTGATACATACGAAACATAATTCCCTATCCCGAGAGGACGTGAAAGAGCAATGCTCCAAACTCCGTACTTCCTGAACCATTTTTGAGCTTTTTCTACCTTCTTTGTACTTTTTTCACTTGTTTTGTCTTTGATCGCATGTTTCAATTTATAACCAATCATATACGGTATATAGCTGAAGATGGTATAAATCAGACTGCTGATGATGGCAAGTGTGATCAGCTTTCCCCAAGTAGGCTCCAAGAGGTAACCGTATGTCAATGTGATGAGCGCCCCTGGAAAAGGTAGAGAAGAAGCTTCCAGCGCATTTCCTGCAAACAAGCCCCACATCCCCAATTCCTTGATGACATTTATGATAAAATCCAACATGATCTTCTCCTCCACGAGTCGTAGTAGTACTCTATTCCCCATTTGCGGAAGAAAAAACTTCATGAGCATATCTTAGTTGGATGTTCCCACTTTTTAAAATCCAGGACTACCTCAACGAATTCCAAAGTGCTTTCCCATCAATTACCCATTGATCCTCGGGACTGTTCCTTCGAATGATCACTTCGATCCTTTTTACCGACTGTGACTTGTCCTTTGAGATCCACTTCATCCTTGCCGTCACATTTAGCCCAAAGATTCCGTGTAAATCTTCAGAAGGCAATAATGAAAGCTCAGTAAAGTCGATGTATTCAATTTCTTCAATCAGTTTTTTTGCCATGTCCTTCTCTTCTTGCAACAACACATATGACAGGAGATCATTATCGTGCTGATTGATTGCAATTTCCATGATGAAAAGACTTTCATATGGATCCATCTTGTGGACATACCGATGCAATTCACCCGCAGCTTTTAGGATCATCAGTTTATGAGCGAAATCGGGAGTTGGAGTCTTATGAGTTGTGCTCCCAAAAAAGTGAATGCAGAAGTGTCCAGGAAATCCATTCTGGAGGGCTCCTGCCCCGTGTGGCATCCCATTCATGGATGCCGGGATCAAACGGTCACGGTATAGGACAAGAATCGCCCTTCGATCCCAGCTCCATGTACCGTTATAGATTTTTTTCATCATCTTTGTGTCTTTATTTGTAATGGGTTGCACATCGGCATGCTTACTTCCCGCCCTTCGTTGCACATTGAAACTGAGCCCCGTCTCTACATCAATGACGGTAAAAAACGACTTATTCGGTATCATTTCATCGACAATCCCCCATGGCAATATCTCACTCGAGAAAGATGGGGATAGATCATACATGCTATGGCCTGCTGTCACCATCTCACCCTTCACTTTACCGTCCAAAGTGAACAACAGGAGAAGAATGGGTAGCGTTTTAAATAATTTCATGCTGAACCAAACCTTTTTTTTCTATAGTTTTCGAATGAATGAACATTGAATGAGAAGTAATTATTGGAAGAAACGGTGATTGTTTTTCTACATGAAAGTCAAGAACCGACTCATACTAAATTTGAAGGGATTGGTTTCAGATGCAGCTATTATCAAAACTCCTATTAGTCAGTTTTCTCTCTTTACCTGTATTCAAAGGGGAGTTGAATGACCGAATCGACATCTTCTTTCAGGAAAGCCCTGTTTATTCATACAGTAAAAATGGATTGTTTTTTAAAGAATTGGATGAACCTCTTCCTGATCCAATCATGATAGAAACAATCGTGGACGAAGTGGATAAAAAGATTAGCGTTCTACCCCATGATGCTTATTTGAATGATGAAAATACTATTGTTCAACAGGAAAATGGGTATTCTGTTCACAGGAAGAAATTAAAGAAACAGTTAGTTCAAGCGTTATTCACAAAAGGGAATGCCAAAATCGACATACCATTGAAGATTGACTATCCGAGGGTGGACAGTGAATTACTTTCCTCCATCCGGGCCAAACAGATTGGACATTACGTCACTTATTTCAATAACTTGAACAACGAGCGATCCAATAATATCAAATTAGCCGCTGCCAAAATCAATAACACTGTCGTCTTCCCGGGAGAAAAATTCTCATTCAATAAAGTTGTAGGAAAGCGAACGAAAGAAAAGGGATACATGAAGGCACCCGTGATTGTCAAAGGGGAGTTATCTGAAGATATCGGCGGAGGCATCTGTCAGGTATCGTCAACCCTATATAATGCAGTCGACTTTGCTGGTGTACAAATCGTGGAGCGTTATCATCACAGTAAAAGGGTACCATATGTGCCGGAAGGAAGGGATGCCACTGTCAGCTGGTATGGTCCCGACTTCTCATTTCGCAATACCTACACACACCCCCTCTTGATCCGGGCAAGAATAGATGGGGGACAGCTTATGGTTACCGTTCATTCTTCAGAGCTGGTTACTGTAAAAAAGAGGGACGTCCCTCCCTCATCAAAACATCTGCCTCCGGAATTCCGAAAGGACGAACATTGAATAGAAGAGTGGCTGGGACCAACAGGTTCATAAGTCCCAACCACTCTTCTATTCACTTTTTTCATATTCAAGGAATTCGATTCGGTTTCCGAACGGGTCGGAGACGAAAAATCGCGATCTCCCTTGGATTGGAGCATCGTCTTTGACTTGTACACCTTTTTCCACTAATGCATGGCGCAATTCCTCCAGTCCTTCGACAAGTAACCCAGGGTGAGCTTTCAGGGCTGGAACAAAATCTTTCTGAATGCCTACATGAATCTCCTGGGAACCAAACTCGAACCAGCAACCCCCTCTTCCTTGTAGGTTTTCTGGTTTGGGTATTTCTTTTAATCCTATCTTTTCACCATAAAACTCCCTAGCAAGATCCTCACTATGTTCAGGTGCCGCCAATTGAATGTGGTCAATCCGTTTGAACGTTATCGTCATGTCTTCCCCTCATCCCTTTACAATGTTTAACATTTCCATTTTACCATATCATTCAAATCGAGACGTTCTTTTTACACAGTTCAACAGGTTTCAGGGGTTGTTCAAAACTGTTCTCCTTTCTAAAAAAAAGAACAGCCGCTATTTGCAGCCGTCCCGATTTGTAATCATAATTGACTGATTCCCTCAACCACCGTCTCAACCAATAATTCGAGGTCTTCCACGTCGATTGTCAATGGAGGGGATATCGTCAGGACATTGTTATATCCCGCTACAGTTGCTCCGTTTTTCCCGATGATGATTCCCTTTTGCTTACAATATGCAATCACCTTATTCAGTTTATCAACCTCTAAAGGAGCCTTGGAATTCAGGTCCTGAACGAGTTCAATGCCAATCAACAGGCCTTTGCCTCGTACATCCCCAACAAACTGATGATCCTGGAGCTTGTTTTTTAACGTATTCAATACCGTTTCTCCAAGTTCCGCTGATCTGTTAAAAAGATCTTCCGTTTCCATGATTTCGATATTCTTCAATGCAAGCGCACAAGCGGCAGGGTTGCCCCCGAATGTATTGATATGGCGTAAGTAATCATATTCTTCAGAGCCTTTGAATGCTTCATATATTTCCCGTTTAACGGCTGTTGCAGATAATGGTAGGTACGCTGATGTTATGCCTTTAGCCATCGTGATGATATCCGGTTTCACATCATAATTCATGAATCCAAAAGGTTTACCTGTGCGGCCAAACCCGCAAATCACTTCGTCGACGATCAGGAGTGCACCATGTTTCTCACACACTTCTTTGGCTGCTTTCATATATTCGTCCTGCGGAACCAATATCCCTCCACCTGTTATGATCGGTTCCATGATCATAGCGGCGACGGTTTCACTGAGCTCCCACGTCATCGCCTGGTCGATGGCTTTCACACCAGGCAAATCATGCGGAGACTTCCCTGCCCATTCATCCCTGTACGAATCAGGAGGCGCAACATGGACGAATCCGGGAGCAAGTGGTTCATATTTATACTTTCTTTGAGCCTGACCCGTAGCAGCGAGGGCCCCCATCGAATTACCATGATAGGACCTGTATCTCGATATGATTTTATATCGTTCCCCTTCGCCCTTTTGCTGATGATATTGCCTTGCGATTTTAAATGCAGTCTCGTTTGCTTCCGATCCGCTGTTTGAGAAAAAGATGACATAATCATCGCCAAGTAGTTCATTGAGTTTTTCTGCGAGCTGGATCGCCGGCTGATGACTTTGGGTCAACGGAAAATACGCCATCTTCTTAAGTTGCTCGTATGCTGCTTCTGCAAGTTCTTGTCTCCCATATCCGACGTTCACACACCAAAGGCCGGCCATTCCATCAAGATACCTTTTACCTTCATTGTCCGTTACCCAAGATCCATTCGACTCTGTGACAATCATCGTTCCTGCGGGATTGTATGGCTTCATGGAGTGCCAAATGTACTGTTCATCCTGCTTCAGCCAGAGATCCTGATCAGTTTTCACCAATGGGAAGCCCTCCTTTAATTAGAAATCGAATCTCGAAGTGATCATTTTCTTCCTTGTAAAGAAATTTACTCCATCTTTTCCGTTTACATGCATGTCACCATAGAAAGAATCTTTCCAACCCGAGAATGGGAAGAATGCCATCGTTGCCGGAACTCCGACATTGATTCCAAGCATTCCAGCATCTGCTTCCTCCCTGAACTGCCTTACCGCTTTTGCATCTTTAGTATAAAGGGTTGCACCGTTTCCAAAACGTGATTTCCGAATATATTCAAGCCCTTCATCCAGATCATTTGCCCTGAGGAGACTCAATACCGGAGCGAACATCTCTTCTCTTGCAATGGTCATATCTGGGGTCACATGATCGAAAATGGTTGCACCCAAGAAATTCCCACTTTTATGCTCCTCCATATCCTTTCTCCCGTCGCGGATCAAGGCTGCGCCTTCCTCCAGTCCCTTCTCAATATAGGTAAGAGTTCTTGCGCGATGTTCCTCCCTTATGACAGGAGTCAACAGGACTTCCTCCCCCATCCCGTCACCAATCACGATTTCATCCGCTTTCTTCTGCAGGGCATCAATGAAGGGTTGGTTATCACCTACAACCACTACGGCACTGCAAGCCATGCATCGCTGTCCTGCACTCCCGAATGCCGAGCTGATGATATGTTCAGCAGCCTTTGCCATATCCGCATCCGGCATGACGATATGATGATTCTTCGCACCGGATAGTGCCTGTACCCGCTTACCGTGCGATGCAGATTTTTCGTATACGTATTTTGCCACAGGCTGTGAGCCGACAAACGAAATGGCTGAGATGCCTTGATGTTCGATTAAACCGTTTACGACGTCATGTGCTCCATGCACCACATTCAGGACCCCCTGAGGAATGCCCGCTTCCGAAAATAATTCTGCAAGCCTGTTGGCAAGGATCGGGGTCCTTTCTGACGGTTTAAGTACAAACGTATTCCCACATGCAACGGCTAACGGAAACATCCACAATGGTACCATCATCGGGAAATTGAACGGGGTGATTCCGGCTACAACACCGAGAGGATAACGGAACATTTCGGAGTCGATATCTTCTGCGATGCCGCTGAGTGTCTCTCCCATCATCAAGGTCGGAGCTCCACATGCAAACTCCACGCACTCCAAGCCCCGTTGGACTTCACCGTATGCCTCTTTATAAGACTTACCATTCTCCTGGACCACGAGCTTAGCCAATTCTTCATGATGATCAGACAATAATGTATGATATTTATAAAGGATTCTCGCTCTCTTCGGAACGGGGGTTTTCTTCCAGGACTCAGACGCTTTTGCGGCTGCCTTTACCGCCCGATCTACATCTTCTTTAGTCGAGATGGGGACCCTTGCGATCTCTTGGTTCGTCGCGGGATTCACTACAGGGATCGTCTGGGAACTAAGAGATTCCACCCATTCCCCATTGATGTAGTTCTTCATTTCAAGTGCGCCTTTTTTCATTACCGTCATCTAAACTCACTCCTCCTTAATTACATGAAAGATTGCTCAAATTAGACCAGAAAGGTATTAAGCGTTTTAGTGTACTAAGTCCATTATGAAAGAAGTAGAAAATGCTTTCATTAGACATAGTGTAAAGGAACAACGGCCGATTCATTGACATTTTGTGTTTCAGCTGACACATGCAGTCTGATCCATCATTTAATTGCTGATAGTCTCTTCACTTTTTTGGTTGGTTCGAGATAATCATGCGCTGCCAATAAGAACTCAATCGCTAATCTTTTTTCTGAAGACATATAATCCTCACCAAGCAAGTCTTCAATCTTCTTTAAGCGATGGTAAAGGGTCTGCCTGACGATAAACAATTTCTTCGCCGTTTCCTGCTTAGAGCCCTGACAACTTAAAAATGTTTTTAACGTTAGCAATAAACTGCCGTCATGTTCTTTGTCGTGAAGGATGAGCGGTTTCAAATATTCTTCAATCATCCCCCAAAGGTTCACATTGTTATTGACAACAGATATCAATCTGTATAGATGTAAGTCATCGAAGAAAATAAATGGATGTTCTAGGCTTACTTTGGAACTAAACATTTTACTTTCTCTCGCGGTTTTATAACTCACATGAATGTTCATCATCTCTTCTTGATAATTACCAATGGAAATGACGTTGTTTGGCCCATTTTCCAAATAGCGGGATTGGCTTATTTTCTCTAAGGCAATTTTGGCCCTCTTCTTCCAGTCGGCCTGCTTGCGGGTATCCAGAAGGATGAATAATAAATCATCCCCCTCTCTTTCAGTCAAAGCGTGGAAGCCTTGCTGGAGAAATATGCTTCTTGCGACTAAATTGAAATAGGTTAAATCCTTCTGCTCTCCGATTTCATCGAAGACACATACCACTCCTCCATGGATCTCCATTTTCAGATTCCTTAAATAAGCCTCAAGGGTCTCATGGGATTGCTCCCCCTTCAACCAAGACATGATCCACTTCGATTCTTCCATTCTCTTTTTCTCGTTAAAGTAGAGCTCTCTCATCAAAAATTGGGCAAGTGCGGTCGAAGTGCGGTCCAAAAGAAGGACATCATATTCACTAAAAGGGTGATCTTCTCTATAGATAAAAAGTTCTGCATATTCTTGATCGAATAAAATGACCTTTGCCGATGTGAAATCGTTTCTGGGATGCTTCAGGTGTTCGTCAAAACGTTTTCTGACAGTCATTTCTTCCTCACGTTTCATAAAAGGATATAGTTGAGGTTCTTGTTCTTTCATTTGTAAAATGACCGGCACACCAAGTTCTTTATGTAAAACTGATAATATTTCTTGAGAATGATTTACGGACAACAGCCTCTTATTAAGTACTTGAGCAAAATCATCCAATTTCTTCATGATTTCATATTGCTGATTGATAAGGATCGAGTGAATGTCTTGAGTGATGCTGACGAAGGGGACTTCCTTTTCAAACACGATAATCGGGAAATCATTCCGATCAGCCAATTCCTTTACGGAAGATGGAATGGATGAAAGATTGGTTTCCAGTTCGATGCATAAAGCTGCTGCATGGATTTCGATCAATTGGTGGATCAAGGACAAAAAAGTGGTTTCCTCTTTTAAGGCCAAACCGGTTGTGAGGATCAATTCGTTGCCGTTAAGTAAATTTTTTATGGATGTCACTTCTACGACATGAACCCATTTGACCTGACGATTCAGCCCTTTTTTTCCTGCAATGACCTTGGAATGCTCGAAATATTTTCTCGTTAGAAGCGAGTCAACGGAATGATAAAATTGACTTTTCATCGTACCCTCCTTTGTTTTTGCCCAGGAATGATGATTCGTTTCAACTAGTCTACTTTCATTGACATTGTTGACTTTGCAGAAGCAAGTAACGGTTGATATGCACTTCATGTGCCCACAGTAAGCTAAGTCTTGTACGAAATTGGGTACTGGTGTTGAAAAGGGGCATAAATTAGACTTTTCCTTACGATTTATGAAAGACAAAAAGGATTGGATGGACCAATCCTTCACGTCTCATGAATGAATTAACAGGTATGAAAAATATTTTCGAGCATTGGCTGTTTTAACATGAAGCGTTGCACTACGCTTGTTCTCGGTGTGTTTAAACAAAACGAACGCCCCGCTTAGGTTTTCAGTCACTTTCTCGATTTTAAACCCTTTCTGAATGAGGAAGTCGATTTTATCCCTTTCATTCATGAATTCCTGGTACTCGGACATGTACATTCCCCCTTAGTGATCTTGGTAGGTAAGGCTTCCTTGGAATTTGCCCTCGGAAGCCTGGATGAATCAGATGGTCGTGCCGGTTCCGGCCGGTGCTTCTGCAACGGAACTGCCTGTTTCAAGATCGATCTCCCAATCCCGTCCAGCAGAAATGCCTAAATATTTCCCATCATCAGGATCAACTAATTCAGCCTGTTCATATTTTTCAAACCACCAATACTTCGCCAGAACGTAATAGCAAGCAGCTCCCACTCCAAACCCTACAAGGAATGAAAAGCTTGGGACGAAGTAAGATGCAACCGCTCCAATGATCCATGAAATAAATCCCGCAAGGTTTACCCCTTTCATGTACTTGAATTGTCCGTGATCCTCATAAAGTGCCGGGACATTGACTCTTCTCTTTCTGATCAGGTAGTAATCGGCGACTAAGATCCCAACAATCGCTGACAAGATACCTCCTACGAATAAAAGAACAGGAATGATGACACCGAATAAATTCCAAGGTTGCACAAGCGTCCCTACTAGGCCAGCAGTAAAAACCCCTGCCCAGAACGGGAATTTCGGTCCCCCAACGTTCGAGAAAATCGTTGCTGCCGGGACCACATTGGCTGCAATATTAGTAGACCACTGTGCAAGCACGATCATAAGAAGGAGAATCCCAAGCACGAGCCCCCCTGCTGCCTCCTGCAAAGCGATGACAGGATCATAATTCAATACAGCAACATATGATACCGCACCGATCAGTACCATGAACGTCTGTGTGATTGGAAGAGTGATCATATTCCCGATGAGGGAGCTTTTATTGCGTTTGAACCAATTTCTTTCATTACGTGGCGCTTTCATAAACCGGGATATAGAAGGTATATCGGCTGCAAGTGTCGCCCAGAAACCCATATTACTGAAAATGACCACGAGGAATGCGGTAACAGCGGCTCCACCGGTCACCGGACTTTCCACCCAGCTCCAGATATCCCTTCCGGCTGCGGCAGCCGAATCGGAAAGGGACGAGTACATCCAAACTGAAATCAGGATGATGACGGGAGCAGCGAGATCTGCAAATCTTTCTACAGCTTTAATGCCGAGAGCCGTGTTCACTAATTGCAATAAAGCAAAAATCAGGAAACAAACAAACCAATTATCGAATCCATATAATAGATTGAGGATTCCGTTCATGGCAGTGGCACCGAAATACGTGTTGATCCCGAACCACATGGAAGCGGCAACTCCACGGACCACGGATGGAATATGGGTCCCGATCGTTCCGAACGGTGCCCGCATATAGACAGGGAAAGATAAACCATGTTCGATCCCAATATCGCCTGTCAGCGTAATGAACAGACCGATTGCCAGAGACCCGATCAAAGTAGCCAGCAGGACGAGTGGGAGAGGCAATGACATGACCCCGGCTCCCCCAATGGCGAAAGTGGCCAGTACGACCACCATCCCCACCCACATGAAGGAATAGCCCAATTTGGTTACTTTTCGTTCATTCTCTTTTACAGGCAGTAAGTCAGGTGACTTCAAATAGCTTGTTTTCAACATGAACACTCCTTTTTGTTTGATTCAGATGGCTTAACAAATCGAATCCAAGAGAGGCATGGTAGAGAAGGAGAGGTGACCCTTCACCCACCATGCAGGAGCTGTTCTACTAGTAAGCAAGATTCATAAGTCGATTGATACTAGGATTTAGAAGGTTGTAGTGATTCGCTCTCTTCTTGTGACAGTTGTTTACCGTATCGAGCTCTCTTAATATATTTCCCTTTGCCCAATTTTCCCACGAACTGTCTTTCCTTGATGACGTAATCCCCTCTTGACAATACAGAGACCGCCTCCCCCTTCATTTTCATTCCCTCAAACGGATTGTAATCAGCAGCCATATGATGGTCTTCTGCCGTGATGACTCTTTCAGCATGAGGGTCGAAAATAACGATATCAGCATCGGATCCCACCGCAATCGTCCCCTTCTGAGGGTACAATCCGAACAACTTCGCACTTCGTGTGGACATGATATCAACAAATTGATTCAAGGAAATCCTGCCTTTTTCAACACCCTCAGAATATAAGATCGATACACGGTCCTCAATGATCGGACCACCGTTCGGGATCTTGGTGAAATTCCCCAGCCCAAGGTCTTTCTGTCCTTTAAAATCAAAGGAACACTGGTCAGACCCCAGCGTTTGGAGTTCTCCGCTCTTCAACGCATTCCATAACACTTCCTGATTCCACTTCTCCCTGAGTGGCGGAGACCACACGTACTTGGCACCTTCGAAGTTCGGTCTTTCAAGGTATGATTGATCCAGTACTAAATATTGAGGGCATGTCTCTCCCCATACATTCAACCCTTTGCTTCTTGCTTCTGCAATCTGTTTCACTGCTTCCCCGCAAGATACATGGACCACATACAATTGAGAGTCAGCAAGCCCCGTTAATATCGCTGCCCTGCCTGTCGCCTCACCTTCAAGCTCCGGTGGTCTCGTCAAGGCATGATAGATTGGGTCCGTTTTTCCTTCTGCCAATGCTTTTTCAGTCAAATATTCGATTACATCACCATTTTCCGCATGGACCATGACCAGTGCACCCAATTCTTTCGCTGCTACCAGAGTCCTGAATAATGTTTCATCATCGGCCTGAAAGACATTTTTATAGGCCATGAATACTTTGAACGAAGTGATACCCTCTTTATCGATCACTTCAGGAAGCTGTCCCAATACCTCCTCATTGATCTCACCAATCATTAAATGAAAGCTGTAATCGATGACGGCTTTGTCCTTGGATTTGGCATGCCATGTATCAATCGCACCTTGCAGGGGCTCACCTTTATTCGTCAAACAAAAATCGATGACTGTGGTCGTTCCCCCGAATGCTGCCGCGATGGTGCCTGTTTCAAAGTCATCCTTTGAAACCGTGCCTCCGAATGGCATTTCAAGGTGGGTATGAGGATCGATTCCGCCAGGGAATATAAACTTTCCTTCGGCGTCTATGACTTCTGCATCACTGAGATCGAAATCCTTTCCAATGCTTACGATCTTTTCATCAACGATTAGGATATCCGCTTTATACGTATCTGCTGCTGTGACGATTGTTCCGTTCTGGATTACTTTCTTCATTGTTCAACCTCCTGATTATTTCACTGGATTCGTTTCACACTGTGCTAATTTACCGAGCGCAGACTGTCGTTCATTCCAAGTCATCGGCATTTGCCCGCTAGGTACTTCCACCATATCGATCGCTCCATCCACCGGACAGACAATCGAGCAAAGATTACACCCTACACAATCTTCTTCACGCACTTTCAAATAACTGTTGCCCTCTGTGTCTTTAAGCATATCAATGCATTGGTGTGACGTATCTTCGCAGGCGATATGGCATTTATTGCAGTTGATACAAACATCCGTGTTTATCTTCGCTACAACACTGTAGTTAAGGTCCAGGTTTCCCCAGTCGGAATATTTAGGTACGGATTTCCCCACCAATTCCTGAACGGAAGAGATCCCTTTTCCATCCAAGTAATTGTTCAACCCATCAATCATATCCTCTACAATCCTGAATCCATGGTGCATGGCTGCTGTACAGACTTGGACACCTGATGCACCCATCAGCATGTATTCGACTGCATCCTGCCAATTTGAGACGCCTCCCATCCCTGAGATCGGAACATTGATTCTCGGAATACGTGCACATTCAGCCACCATATTCAGCGCGATTGGTTTTACCGCAGGACCGCAATAACCTCCATGAGCACCTTTTCCGGCTACATGTGGGATTGTGTTCCAACTATCGAGGTCCACACCTGCTAGGCTGTTGATGGTATTGATCATACTGACCGCGTCAGCCCCACCCTTAACAGCTGACTCGGCTGTGACGGTGATGTCCGTGATATTCGGTGTCAATTTGACGATTACTGGCGTCTTGGCCACTTCCTTGACCCAAAACGTTTGCCTCTCAACCAGTTCAGGCACCTGTCCGGATGCTGCCCCCATCCCTCTTTCAGCCATTCCGTGGGGGCAACCGAAGTTCAGTTCCAACCCATCCACTCCGACGTCTTCCACTTTCTTCACAATTTCATGCCACTTCTCCTGTTTAGGCTCGACCATTAAAGAAGCGATGATGGCGTGGTTTGGAAAACGCTTTTTCGTTTCATAAATTTCTTTTAAATTCACTTCCAAAGGTCGATCCGTTATCAGTTCGATATTATTGAAACCCGCTACTCGCTGTCCGTTAAAGCTAACAGCAGCAAAACGTGATGACACATTGATAATGGGTTCCCCGAGCGTCTTCCAAACCGCGCCTCCCCATCCTGCTTCGAATGCCCTTTGTACTTGGTAGCCTGAATTAGTTGGTGGAGCTGATGCCAGCCAAAATGGATTCGGTGATTTGATTCCCGCTAAATCGATATTTAAATTTGCCATCTGTTTCCCCCCTAGAACAAATCTTAATTCACCTGAAGCGACGTCAAGCTTTTATGAAGTTCGTACGCAGCTTGCTTACCTTGTTGAGCAGCCGTCACGACCATCGCTTCCCCGATCCCTTTACCGAATATGACATCCCCACAAGCATATACTTTCGGATTTGAGGTCTGGAGTGTCTCCTTATCCACTTGGACAACCCCGTCTTTATGTTCTAATTGGAATTGGTCAATCAATGATACATGCCTTGTTTGCCCGATTGCTTTTATTACAGCATCCACTTGTAATGTGAATTCCGATCCTTCTACCGGAACCGGACGGCGCCTCCCATCTTCCCCCGGCTCACCCAGCACCATCTTTATGCATTCAATGCCGGTTACCTTTCCTTCTTCATTTCCGATAATTCTCTTTGGAGCTGTCAACCACCGGAATTCAACGCCATCCTGTTTGGCAAATTCATATTCAAAATCATAAGCGGTCATCTCTTCTTGTGTGCGCCGGTAAAGGATCTTCACATTTTCAGCCCCCAACCGAATGGAACAAGTGGCTCCATCGATCGCTGTATTGCCTGCTCCAATTACGGCCACCTTTTTACCTATATACTCTTTCGTGATTTCACCGTTTTTGGTTGACTTCACGAACTCTATTGCATCCAGGACCCCATCAAAATGCTCCCCTTCTATGTTTAAAGGTGGTACATGGGACATACCAGCTGCCAGGATGACAACATCATGTCTTTCAAGTAGCTCTTCTGCTGAGATGTCCGTGCCAACCCTGGTATTCGTCCGTATATCCACGTTCAGCTTCTTGACTTGTTCCACTTCCCAATACGAAATGCTCTGCGGAAGTCTAAACGAAACGATACCGTACGTATTTAATCCCCCTGCTTCCTTCGCAGCCTCGTAAATGGTCACTTCATAACCGAAACGCGCTAATTCCCTAGCTGCGGAGATACCGGCAGGACCACTTCCGACAATCCCCACCTTCTTCCCGTTCGGTTCCCCAGCATTGAATAAGACGGCTTCATTATGTCGTGCCCAGTCAGTGGCATAACGCTGAAGGTCCCCGATCATGATCGGTTTCGTTGAATGGTTAAGGACGCAAGCCCCTTCACATAATTCTTCCGTTGGACATACTCTCGAGCAACTGGCGCCTACAGGGTTTGAACTCATGATGGTAGTAGCAGACCCCTTGAGGTTACCCGAGGCGATTTTCTTAATGAAAGACGGAATGTCTATTCCAGTTGGGCACGCATTGATACACGGTGCATCATAGCAATATAAACAACGATTGGCTTCTTCCACAGCCTCACGATTGGTTAACCCTTTATGTGCTTCTTGAAAGTTCCCATCAATATCTAGTAATGATAGTGTCTTGGACAAATTGGCTTCCCCCTTTTCCCCATTCATTTAATCATTCCATAGGGTCAAACAATTATTGACTGATCTTGAATGATCCCGTTATGGCAGGAGTGCTGTCATGTCGTTATACGTTTCTGGTCTTCGATCACGATAGAATTGCCATGTATCCCTTACTTCCCGGATCAGTTTCTTATCCATTTCACCGATGATGACTTCATCTTTATCCCTGCTTCCTACCGAAACAAAGCCCCCACGTGGGTCTACCAGATAAGATTGGCCGTAGAATTCTCCCATGTTCCATGGTCCCTCATGTCCGACCCTGTTGATTGCACCCAAGTAATACCCGTTGGCGACGGCATGGGCGGGCTGTTCCAGCTTCCACAAATATTCTGATAGGCCTGCAACCGTTGCAGATGGATTAAATACAACTTCGGCGCCCTTCAATCCCAACAACCTTGCACCCTCCGGGAAGTGACGGTCGTAGCATATATACACACCGACTTTTGCATAGGCCGTATCGAAGACTGGATAACCGAGATTACCAGGTTTAAAGTAATATTTTTCCCAGAAGCCATAACCTTCACTGCCCACCGCAACGTGCGGAATGTGCTGTTTTCTATATTTGCCAAGGTATGACCCATCCGCATCAATCACGGCAGCCGTATTGTAATACGTGGCAATGCCTTCCCTTTCATAAATAGGGAGGATGATCACCACATTCAGTTCTTTCGCTAGTTCCTGAAAACGTTTCGTTGTTGGTCCATTTGGAATTTCTTCCGCGGAATCATACCATTTTGGATTTTGCTCCGAACAGAAATAAGGACCATAGAAAATTTCTTGTAAACAAATAATCTGTGCTCCTTTCTTTGCTGCATCCCTGACTAAGTTGATATGTTTCTTGATGGACTCTTGTTTGTGTACCTCTACCGGTTCGTTTCCATCTACATCGTGAGACGCTTGTATAAGCCCTATTATCACTTTGTCTGACATCCATATTCCTCCCAGTCTATTCTATTTATCAAAATAGTAAGCGCTTTCATGTTTTTTTATGCATGAAGTTCACCTACTAGATTACACAGCCTTTGTAAAATCTGAATATTTTGTCTTTTCACCCCATTTTAACTTGTACATATTTAAATTGCACTATACAGTTTGTAAAACCAACTTCATTGAGTATTTGTCAGTATGTAAATTCTAAAAAAAATCATTCTCATATTAGGGGCTAATTAAACGTTAGCATAAGTAATTTGCGAATTTTGTAAAATACTTGCACACCTCCCTTGAAACAGCTCGCTTTTTATCGACAATCTTCTTACCAACCCCTATCAAACTTTACGGAGCAAAAAAAGAGGTTATCCCTAATGATCCAATTTGTTTTGATCATAGAGACAACCCCTCTGGAATTATGAATTTAATGTTTTTATATGAAGAGATTCCTGCTTTACAGGGCGATATTTAAAGATTTGACGAATGAACCAGCCTAGTACGGCAACCCAGATGACAGCACCTATGATCATGGACTCTTTATACGGAAGGTGAAATCCTTCCGGTGCATAAAAGATATATGAGCTTACCACCGCCGTCATGAATAATGCAGGGATACTGCAAATCCAGTGAAACTTCCGGTTTTGCAATAAATACACTGCAGCAGTCCATAACATAACGGTTGCAACCAGCTGATTCGACCAACCTACATATCTCCATAAGAAGGTGTAATCAATCTGCGTAAGAAGGAAAGTAGGGATTGCCACAGGGATGACGAGCAAAACGGGCAGCCATTTTCCTTTCAGTTCTTCTTTTTTCCAATCAGACAGTAAATCGAAGAGCATCATTCTAGAAGAACGCAATGCGGTGTCACCAGTCGTGACTGGAAGAATGATGACACCAAGTATCGCAAGGATCCCACCAAGGGTTCCGAGTGTCGTTTTACTGATTTCATTCACTACCCCAGCAGGACCTCCGGATGCCAAAGCTTCTTGGAGACCACCGGTTCCATTGAAGAATGCCATTCCGGCAGCTGCCCAGATCAATGCGATGATCCCTTCTGCCACCATTGCACCGTAAAAGACCTTCCGCCCTTCACTTTCTTTTCTTAACGTTCTGGCGAGAATCGGACTTTGAGTGGAATGGAAACCGGAAATCGCACCGCATGAAACAGTGACCATCAGAAGTGGCCATAATGGCAATTCATCTGGATGCAGGTTCTGTAAAGTAAGGTTAGGTACTGGATGCTCAAAGAAGAACAGACCGATTCCGATGCTAACAGCCATAAAAATGAGCACTGCCCCAAAAAACGGGTAAATCTTGCCGATAATCTTGTTGACCGGCAGAACGGTCGCTACGATGAAATATGTAAATATGATGATTAATGATGCCATAAAGGATAACGGGGTCACTTCGGCCATTAATTGTGCGGGTCCGGATGTGAATGCTGCCGCTACCAAAATCATTAAAATGATGGAAATGATATTCATGACGTTGCTAACGTGCCTTCCAAGATATTTACCTACAAGTGAAGGAAATTGTGCACCTCCGTGGCGCAATGACAGCATTCCAGAGAAGTAGTCATGCACCGCTCCAGCGAAGAGGGTACCGATAACGATCCAAATGAACGCGACGGGTCCGTATAATGCACCTAGAATGGCCCCAAAGATCGGACCAAGTCCCGCGATATTCAATAATTGCACTAAGCTCGCTTTCCACCAGCTCATGGGCATATAATCCATTCCGTCTTCCTTGGAATAGGCGGGGGTCTCGTTTCGGTCATCAATCCCGAAAATCCTCTCGACCACCTTTGAATAAATCAGATAACCGGCTAATAAAATTACGACTGATGCAAGAAATGTAAGCATCTAGATGTCCTCCCTTCGGATGAAATTAATGTTCATTTTAATACGGATCCCGACAAATAACAACAGAATTTTTAGAAAATATTTTCTTTTCTGATAAAACAATAGATCTATGAACTTACTAAAACGCTATTGTGCCAACAATGAAAGGGATTACATTAAAATATGTTTTTTTCGATCATCCGAGCTTGATTTCATCAATAAGGTGATCCCCCCTAATCACAAAGAAGAGCATATCAACATAATTCTGATATGCTCCTCTATACTAGTATTAATTTTGGAATCGATTGTATGCTTTCATAAAGCCCTTATTACCCCTGGACACAGCAATTTCATATGCCGTCTGGGGTGAGGAGGTTTCATTTCCTTCGTTCATGCCTGCATGATTCTCTAAAAGAAGAGTCACCAGTTGTTCATCTGCATCAAATGCGGCGATATGAAGAGGTGTGTAGCCTTGTGAATCCGTTATATGTACATCTGCCCCTTTTGACAATAAGTATTCGACCAAATCACATGATGCCCCTCCTGCAATGGCAGCGTGCAAGGCAGTGTTGGATGGTATATAGGGAATCTTAGAATTTGAAACAGAGTTGATATCCGCACCGAAGTTCAACAAAAGCTCCACTAAGTCCTGGTGTCCATAATGCGCTGCCACCCCGAGGGCGATCAACCCATTTTCATCTTCCGCATTACATAAATTTGTGTCCGCCTTCAATAAATCTTCTACCGCTTCATTGTTTCCTTCCTGAATCGCAGCAAAAAAACCTTTTACCGTAACCGGTGTCATGTTCATTCCCCCAATATGAGTATTAAGAATATTCTATCAATAGACAACAAAAAAAGATAGGGACTTTCCCTGTGTCCCTATCCCATCGTTTTACTTGTCCAATTTCAGTTTGGCCAGTGCATCAGCCAATGCCGTATTGACCGGTTCGTCTTTTTGTTGTGTTTTCAGGTATTTATTAACGTCCCTTTTACTTGCTTTGTTATGCTTTTCTTTTTTCCTTCGTTCATTGAAGGTAGTTAGTTTCTCTTTATGTCCACATACACACACAAATAGCTGTCCTTCCCCTTCTCCACGAAGTTCTAAACGCTTATGGCACTGAGGGCATCTTGCATTCGTTTTTTTGCTGACATTTTTACGATGACCGCATTCCCGGTCTTGGCAGACTAGTTTCTTGCCATTCTTATTCTTGATTTCAAGCATCAGGTTTCCGCAATCGGGACATCGTGTCCCAGTAATATTATCATGTGAATATTTTTTATCCGAATTTTTAATTTCATGGACAGATTTTTTTGTATAATCTTTGATCTCTTTAATGAAATCACTTTTCTTCAAAGAGCCTTTAGCAATTTTGTCGAGCTTCATTTCCCACTCGGCCGTAAGGGAAGGAGAACATAATTCATCAGGGGCAAGCTCCAATAATTGTTTTCCTTTGGAAGTCAGATAGATTTCTTTCCCCTTTTGCTCCATTGCGCCTGAGTTGAACAATTTCTCGATGATGTCTGCCCTTGTTGCAACGGTACCAAGCCCTCCTGTCTCACCGATCGTTTCAAGAAGCTTTTTATTTCTTTCTTCCATAAATTTCACGGGATTCTCCATTGCCGCCAATAAAGTCCCTTCGTTGAATCTTCCAGGTGGATTCGTCGTACCTTCCGTCTCCTCAATAGAAAGAAGGTTCAATTCATCCCCCTTCTCCATCTTACCGAGAAATTGGTCTTCATCTTGTTCGAATCCGTAAACATCCTTCCAACCCGTGTCCTTGACGCGCTTACCTTTCGTTTGGAAACGTTCCTTCCCTACTTTCAATTCAACCTTCGTTTGTTCATATTGATAAGGTGGCAAGAAAATGGCCAGGAATCGCTTTACGATCAGGTCATAGATCTTGACTTCCCGATCCTGCAGCTTCTGAAGGAATGGCGTCTCCTCCGTCGGAATGATCGCATGGTGGTCACTGACTTTACGGTCATCAACATATGCATTCGATAAGTTTACCGAACCCTTCAGCGCTTTATTGGCAAAAGCCCGGTAAGGCTGTACATGAATCGCTTGCAGACGATCCTTTAATGTATCAACGATATCCGAGGAAAGATGTTTGCTGTCTGTACGTGGATACGTGACAAGCTTATGCTGCTCATACAGCTTCTGCATAATGGATAACGTTTCTTTCGCACTGAAGCCATACAACTTGTGTGCATCCCTCTGTAGTTCGGTCAGGTCATAAAGCGACGGGGCATATTGCTTTTTAAGCGTCGTTTTCACTGACTCTACAGTACCTTTGTCCGCTTTTTTTATAGTGTTGAGGATTTCGGTTATTTCTTCCCTTGAGAAGGTTTTCGTATCTCCATTGGTATTCGTCCAAAGGAAGGTACCTTTGTCGCTCGCTGCTTTAATCCCGTAATAAGGTTTCGGTTTAAAGTTCCTTATTTCCTCTTCTCGCTTTGCAATGATACTCAATGTAGGGGTTTGTACCCTTCCGCACGATAACTGGGCATTATGCTTCGTTGTCAAAGCCCTTGTCGCATTCATGCCAACATACCAGTCTGCTTCAGATCTGGCCTGGGCTGCTTCATATAAATTTTCGAACTTCCCTGCATCCTTAAGGTTGCTGAAGCCGTTTTTGATCGCTTTGTCTGTTACAGATGAAATCCAAAGGCGCTTGAGCGGTTTATCCACCCTGGCTTTCTCAATGATCCATCTTGCCACTAGTTCACCCTCACGGCCTGCATCGGTGGCAATGACGATGGATCCCACATCTGAACGATTCATTTGAGCCTTTACGGTATTGAACTGCTTACCTGTCTTCTTAATGACCACCAGCCTCAATGACGGTGGTAACATCGGAAGATCCTCGATTCTCCATGTTTTATACTTATCATCATAGGATTCGGGATCTGCCAGTGTGACGAGATGTCCCAGCGCCCATGTCACGATATAATCCTTGCCTTCTAGAAATCCATTTCCACTTTTTGTGCATTGAAGCACTCTTGCTATATCCCGCCCGACAGAAGGTTTTTCTGCCAGGACCAACGTTTTTTTCATCATTAAAAATCCTTTCCCCACTAATATTATGTATGTTTCCATTCTATCATAAGAGTCAAAGAAGCAATCGTTCGCCATCACCTAAATATTATATTATACTTAGGAATAGATTTTCTAAAGAAGGAGCTATTCACACCTTGAATCTACATCTCGTAAAGAAACTTCCGAAAGAAGCTTCCGGGCTTTTTTTCATCATAATAATCGGTAGCATTGCAAAAGTGCTGGGTGCCTGGTTTCCATTGATTGGGAGTATATTATTCGCTATTCTCATAGGAATCCTTCTCCGTAATGTAACCAATGTCCCTGAATCCTGGGATGCAGGTATCACTTTTACGACAAAGAAGCTACTGAAAGTGGCGATTGTATTCCTAGGGGTGGGCTTGAGCCTAGTGGAAATCATGAAGATCGGGCAATCTGCACTATGGATCATTCTGGTTTCCGTCACGCTCGGCATCACGGTGACATTCTTCGTCGGTAAACTGCTTGGCGTCCACCCAAGACTCAGTTTATTGATCGGTATCGGAACGAGCATTTGTGGGGCTACCGCCATTTCTGCCGTTAAAGGGATCATCGGTGCAAAGGAGAACGAAACGGCTTATGCATTATCCACCATCGTTTTCTTTAACCTGATCGCCTTCTTCTTGTATCCTTATATCGGCCATTTACTTCATTTAGGGGAAGTCCCATTCGGTATATGGGCTGGAACAGCCGTACATGATACGTCCTCGGCAGTTGCAGTCGGGTATCGTTACGGGGATCAGGCAGGCGAAGTCGCCACTACGGTCAAACTGGCAAGAACCTTATTCCTCATTCCAGTAATGATTCTGTTACCTTTCATGTTTCAAAGGGAGGCATCTCAAAAAGGCACATCCTTAAAACAGGCAATCCCGTGGTTTGTGTTGATGTTCCTTGGAGTTTCGCTTCTTCATACCATGGGATTGATCCCAGTAGTGATTGAAGAATTCTTACAATCATCTTCTAAATTCATGATCATCATGGTCATGGCAGCAGTTGGTCTTCAAGTGAACGTGACCGACCTCACAAAGCTGGGCTTTAGACCTTTACTGACTGGTTTGATCGCATTCATCACATGTGCGGTGATCAGCCTGCTTTTATTGATCTGAGTTGACACAAAAGGCAGCAATGCACGCATTGCTGCCTTTTGTCAACCAATAAAAAAGAGCATCCATGAGACGCTCTTGGAAGATGTTCATATCGTGTTCACCCATGTACAGATACTGCTATCTCACATGAGCCATCTCTTTACCATCGTGATAAGGAATAGAAAAACTAGGAAGAGGCCTTCTTCCTAGTACAGACTATTCTTCTACTCCCTCTAAGAAGTCTGGATCAAGCTCTTCAAATTCTTCATCGTCTAGGTCGCAATCCCAGTCGTCATCTTCGCAGCCTTCTGGATTGACGAGCACACAGACCTTTGTTTCTCCGATAACTTCCACCAGGAATTCACGTTCCACATGAACAATGATTCTGTTACCGTTTGGTGAAATCACCGCTTCGCAGCAATTCGGCTGTTGAAGTACGCGAGCACATATTTCAATATCATCCAGGGCATCAGGATCACGGTATTTGAGCTTGATTTCATCGCAGTACTCGACTCTTTCAGTTACAACGGACGTTTTCGTGTTGTTACTGTGAGAGTACCATACATTCACCTCAAATGAGCCGTGAATTTCCACCTTCTTGCCTACTTTGTGTGCTTCATACTTATGGTTGATGATCCAGCAGCCTAAAATGCTCGATGGATTATGCGGCGGGCTAATCGTATGATGAGACTGCGTGAATTTGCGTCCCTTCGCTACGACCGCTTTTGTAATAATCTCTCTATATTCTGCCATTCGAGCGTACCTCCTCATTCATTTTCAATTCATCTTATGCGACTGTCTAGGTGTTTGTGCGAGAAAATTTTATTGCATAATGGGATTGTTGCGAGATAATGTATTGTATGCGAATACCCATTGAATGTTCCCTAAAAGGTATTTGAGGGGTGAAATAATAAGGAGAATAATAAGCTGGTCATATGCACCATATATACTATTACTGTTTTTCTTTCAAGGTATCACTTTCCGCAGGTAAATGGTGAGCGTCTTGGACTTCGCCTGCCGAGTCGCACCTCATGCGCTTTTCCACGGAGGTCTTCCTCTTGCACTTCAATCAAACCTTGCAAAGGACCAAAAGCTAAATCGATTTCTTTATGGCTCATAACAAAACAATGCCATGAAGATGAGCATCTTCATGGCATTGTTCTTATTACTATCGATCTAATTATCGTTTTATGAGCAGCTGCCCGGTGTGGAGTTTTTCACCTGGGATCCAGTTTCTCCGCGAAGCAGGTCTCCTCCTGTAGATTCAATGATGTGATCAGTGACATTGTTGGAAATAACAGATGCAACGATTTGCAGTAGATCATTTACGTCTGTCTGAGACTCTTTGAACTGCTGAACAACAGGAATTTCATCGATTTCCTTTTCAAGGTTCTCGATTTTCTCCTCAACCATTTTCAAAGCTTCAGTCTTGCCGTAGTGCTGGAAATTGACCGCTTGCTTTTGAAGGCTTTTGATGCTGGCGATCATTTCTCGCACTTTTTGGTTTTCATGGATTTGCGATTCTGCCCGCTTGAAGAAATCCACCTCTTCTGTTTCTGCAATCATTTCTGCCAATTCTTCGGCTCTTTTCATAATATCATCTTTTGTATATTTTGCCATTTTAGTTCACCTCTGCCGCTTCTAGAAATTCTGAGCCGATTTGGCCCTCTTCAATCATTTCACCGTCTAGTGACCAGGATTTTGCATCCGTGATTTTCACTTTAACGATTTTTCCAATCGCTGTTTTCGGTGCTTTAAAGTTTACCAGTTTATTTCTGCGAGTATACCCTGCAAGGATATCAGGATTTTTCTTACTTTCACCGTCTACAAGGACCTCGACTGTTTTCCCTTTATATTTCTTAAGGGCTTTTAGAGAGTATTCTTGAACCACTGCGTTTAAACGTCTGAGTCGGTCCTTTTTCACTTCCATCGGTACATTGTCATTCATCTTTGCCGCAGGAGTACCTTCCCTTGGAGAATAGATGTACGTATATGCTGATTCGAATTCGACTTCACGGTACAGTGAAAGTGTTTCTTCGAATTGCTCTTCCGTTTCGTTTGGATAACCGACGATGATGTCAGTCGACAGTGCCACATCAGGCATTGCTTGTTTAATTTTCCGCACAAGCTCCAAGAACTGTTCACGGCTGTATTTCCTCGCCATGATCTTCAAGACCGGAGTCGATCCTGATTGGACTGGAAGATGAATATGCTCGACCAGATTGCCCTTTTTCGCTAGAACCTCGATTAAATGATCGTCAAAGTCCCTTGGGTGGCTTGTTGTAAAACGGATGCGTGGGATATCGATTTTCCGGAGCTCATCCATCAAATCACCAAGCCCATAGTTCTCTAGGTCTTCTATGTCTTTCCCATATGCATTTACATTTTGCCCGAGGAGGGTGATTTCCTGGTATCCCTGGGCGGCCAAGTGCCGTACTTCTGCAATGATTTCCTCTGGTCGCCTGCTACGTTCCTTCCCACGGGTGTAAGGCACGATACAGTACGTACAGAATTTATCGCAGCCGTACATGATGTTGACCCAAGCTTTGATATTGCCTCGTCGGACTTTGGGAAGATTCTCGATGACATCTCCTTCTTTGGACCAAACTTCAACAACCATTGCTTTGGACATATAGGCATCTGATAAGATTTGTGGAAGGCGGTGAATATTGTGGGTTCCAAAGATCATATCAACTTGTTGGTATGTCTTAAGAATCTTGTTCACAACCGCTTCTTCCTGGGACATACATCCGCAAACCCCGATCAAGAGATCAGGCTTTTCCCGCTTTAAATGCTTTAAGTGACCAAGCTCACCGAACACCTTATTCTCGGCGTTCTCCCGGATGGCGCATGTATTCAACAGAATGACATCGGCGTCTTCGGTTGTGTCGGTCGCTTCGTAGCCCAGTGCCATAAAGATCCCGGCCATGACCTCTGTATCATGTTCATTCATTTGACAACCGTAAGTACGAATATAAAACTTCTTACCGTTTCCCAATCCTCTATATTGATCATCGATTGTGAAATCATTATGATATTGTATTTCTTCTTTTCCCCGTTTTTTTGCATCTTTCAGTGATGGTGGAATATAAACGCTTTGGAAGTATTTGCTGTAGTCCTTTTCGGTCTTATTCTCAGAAGGAGTACCAGACTTCGCTTGCTGTCCATGTTTGCGTTGTTCTTCGTTCATGAAAATTCCCCTTTCTAGCTCTATAACAAACGAAAAATAAACCGTTTTCTTCTATTATAAAATCCGTAATAGTATAGCTGACAATTAGACTTGCACATTATAACAGTATAAAGGTTTTTTTAGGCTTATACAATAGAGAGGCACAACTGTTGAAAATTGTTCTAAACTTCATCCTTCCCTGTGAAAAATGGGCAAATGCACAAGGAACTGGATACCGTTTCGATGCATAACGTAAAGTAAGACAAATACCCAAGGAGGAAATTATGATCGAGGAACATCTCAACTCTCCCATGTACGCGATCGCCAATCAAGAAAAGCACTATCTGCAATCTGAAATCCACCGGCTAATGAAGACAATTGATGACATCAAAAATAGCTACTCCTATGCAGCGGCGACTCATTATAAAGAAGTCATCAGGAAAAAGGATGAAGAAATCGAACAGTTAGCCACACAAATCAGAGTGAATGAAACGACTGAGCAAGAGTTGGTCCTTGAACGAAACAGATTCAAGGAAGGTAAAGAGAAAACTGAAGCGGAAATACTCGTCCTTCATGACCTCCTGCATGAAAAGGAAAAAAGATCAGAAGACCAAATTCATAGAATCAATGAATTGGAGAAAGAGCTTCTACAATTAAAATTGGAAAAACAGCATCTTTCACAATCTTTATCCGAGACTGAAGAATCGAACCGGGAACGAGCGGCTCAGAATGACTTACTCCTTAAAGATAATAATCAGCTGATTAACAAAGCAGAAGGTATGAAAGCGCAAATAAAAAGTCAGAAAGCCCATATCAACGATTTAAATCGCGCCGTAATAGAATCTGAAAAAACAAAAAAAGAAATCATCGTCCTGCTGACCTCAAAAACAGAAGAGCTGGAAAGGCTAGTGGCCGAACGCAAACATACCATTACTTCATTGGAACATGCCAAGGAACAGTTGATCATGGCAGAAAAAGAGAAAATGGAATTCATAAAGAACATCATACATCAGTACGAAAAGACGATAGAAGACAATGAATGGTGGTTCGGAGCACAGTTCGCCGATATTGATAAACGCTCCAAAGAGCAAGAGCAAAAGATGGAGCGTATGGAGGGTGAACAGGAAGAACGGTATACAAAGCAACAGGATGAGTTCTTCTCTAAATTCCAAGAGGTAGAAGAGAAATTCCATCAGTTCATAGGGGAAATGGATTCATTGAAGCAAGGAAATGAAGAAATGACCAATCAGCTATTTCAATTGAAACATCTGATGACTAAACAAAAACGTGATCAAAAGCATTATCTACAAAATCTTGCAGTTCCATCAGACTTCGAAGAAGAGACTGCCATTCAATCCAAAAATAACTAAGTCACTATCAGTTCAGTTTTTAATACCGCTAATGATTTCCGTGCAAGACTTCGCTTTCCGCGGGCGGTTGGTGAACCTCCTCGTCGCATTCGCTCCGGCGGGTTAGAAAAGCGGAAGCGGCTTGCTCAGAGGCGACAAGCGTAAGACAGGCGAGCCATAAAGGCGCTTTTTGCCTTTTTGGCTGGCATGGCTTATGTCTCGAGCCTCTAGCCGCTGGAGCTGGACATGTTTCACCTAACTCGCTTTTCCCCCAGGAGTCTTCGTCTTGCACTCCAACCAACCGCTAGACAGAGGTAAAATCTAATCGTACAGTTATACAAATAGTTGAAAACCCGAACTAAATTGCCCTTAAACAGACAAATTAGTTCGGGTTTTACTTTGTCTGAAACACTTTTGTCCCAGCCTCTTTCTTACATTTACATAAATTCTTTTAACAACCCATCAAACGTTTTATCATCCAGCTTCAAGTCGTGGCTGCTCAATGGTTCATCTGAATATCCACTGACAAGTTCCTGATAGGAAGGCTGTTCAGTATTCTGATAAATCAGACCTGTTACCAGACCATCATTCTCCATGAGGGTATTCATTGCCTGCTCACGGTTTGAAGGATCATAGCCCTCTACATCCGAAAGCTTCGTCAAATTCTCTTTGAACCAGTCATACGTGTTGATCTTATTGTACGTAACGCATGGACTGAACACATTAATAAGTGAGAATCCCTTATGATTCAAGCCAGCCTCAATCAAGGCCGTCAGTTCTTTCAAATCAGAAGAGAAACTTTGTGCAACGAACGTGGCACCCGATGTTAAAGCCATTTCCATAGGAGCGAGAGCGGGCTCGATCGATCCTTGGGGAGTGGACTTGGTTTTGAATCCTGATGAAGAGCGAGGGGATGTCTGGCCCTTCGTCAATCCGTAAATTTGATTATCCATTACTATATAGGTAATATCCACATTCCGGCGGATCGCATGGATCGTGTGTCCAAGGCCAATCGCAAACCCATCCCCGTCACCACCCGAAGCGATAACGGTCAGATCCTTGTTTGCCATTTTCAACCCTTGAGCAATCGGAAGTGAGCGCCCATGAATTCCGTGGAAACCATATGAATTGATGTAGCCTGAAATACGGCCAGAACAACCGATTCCCGAAACGACCGCTAAATTTTCAGGATCAAGACCGACGTTTGCTGCAGCACGTTGTATCGATGCCTGTACAGAGAAGTCCCCACATCCAGGACACCAATTGGGCTTTACATTATTACGAAAATCTTTAAAGGTAGCCATGGATCAGTTCAACTCCTTACATCTTGTATAAATTTCTTGTGGTAAAAATGGCGTTCCATCGTATTTTGTAAGGTTCTTGATTTTCCTGCCATAGCCAACGTTCATTTTAATGATGCTTGCCAGCTGGCCAGTTGCATTATGTTCAATAACCGCCACTTTCTTCGCTCTCTCCATCAAAGGCTCGAGTTCCTCAGCCGGGAAGGGATGGACAAGGCGGATATGGGCATGGTTCACTTTAATTCCATCTGCTTCAAGACGTCCCATGGCTTCTTCAATGACGCCGCGAGTGGAGTTGAATCCGACCAATAATAGATCCGCCTCTTCATGAGGGGCATGAATATGGATCGGTTGATTAAAATTGATTTTTTCGATCTTACGCATACGCTTATCCATCTGCGCTTTCCGATTTACCGGAGATTCAGAAGGTTTTCCCGTTTCGTCATGTTCGACGCCGGTCACATGGTGAATCCCATTTTTCATACCAGGTGTAACACGTGGGGAGACGCCATCTTCCGTGACTTCATATCGCTTGAAGTATTTTTTCGGCTCGAGTTCTTCGAGTTGGGATTCATTTTCAATCAGCTTGCCTCTACGAATTTCCACTTTACTATAGTCAAGGGGTTCGACAGTCTGCTTGCCCAATGAAAGCTGAAGATCGGACAAAATGATGACCGGACATTGATATTCTTCAGCAAGATTGAACGCTTCGACAGTATCATAAAATGCTTCTTGAACAGTACTAGGTGCCATGACAATCTTCGGTATTTCACCATGTGTACCGTAAATCATGGCCATTAAATCTGATTGCTCCTGCTTTGTAGGCAATCCTGTCGATGGTCCCCCACGCTGGGTATCGACGACCACAAGCGGCTGCTCTGTCATTCCTGATAGACCGATCGCTTCCATCATGAGTGAAAGCCCAGGACCTGCCGATGCTGTAAACGAACGGATCCCTCCGTAATTCGCCCCGATCGCCATGGTTGCCGCAGCAATCTCATCCTCTGTCTGGATGACCGTCCCTCCGACCATAGGTAACTTCTTGATTAGGTACTCCATGATCTCAGAGGCAGGGGTGATTGGATAGGCGGCCATCAACCGGACGCCACCTGCCAAAGCCCCTAACGCGATGGCATCGTTTCCGATCATGAACATCCGTTTCTTGCCGTCTGCTTCTTTCAATTTTAGAGAACCGACTTTTTCTCCAAGTTCGGATTTCATCTTTTCAAATCCTTGCTTGATCGCTTCCATATTCTTTTCAACGACCGTTTCACCTTTTCGACCGAAGATTTCTTCCACTACTTCCTTGAATACATCGGGCTCTAGGTCCAATACAGCACATGTGGCTCCGACTGCGACCATGTTTTTCATCAAGGATGTCCCGAGTTCAGTGGCAAGCTCTGTAAACGGCACGATGTACAACGACGCATCTGTATCCTCCGGTTTTTCCGGTTTGAACTTCGCGTCAGCAATGATGACACCTTCACTATGTAGTTCTTTATAGTTTACATCAATCGTCTCCTGATCAAATGCTACTAAAATATCTAAATCATCCGCAATGGCCCGAACCTGACTTGTGCTCACCCGGATTTTATTATTTGTATGTCCTCCCTTGATACGCGAGGAGAAATGGCGGTATCCATATAAATAATAGCCAAGGCGATTCAATGCCATCGAGAAAATTTCCCCGGTGCTCTCAATCCCTTCACCTTGCTGTCCGCCAACCTTCCATGAAAGTTGTTCTTTCATCTATTACACCCCTTCTTACAGGTCTCTTATTTTCAATCACATACCTGGATTCTAGTAAAATCCTCAGAAAGATGAATGGTAATGATTTCTCTCGTACTCTAAATAAGTTTATCACTTTTTGTAGTAAATCACTACCGTCTTGATTTACCCCCATTAAAAAAGAGACTGGGACATAACTAAGAACTCTAAAAATAAAGACAATCAATATCAGTTCCAGTTTTTAATACCGCTAATGATTTCCGTGCAAAACTTCGCTTTCCGCGGGCGGTTGGTGAGCCTCCTCGTCGCATTCGCTCCTGCGGGTTCGAAAAGCGGAAGTGGGCGTTTTGCTCCCTTTGAAAAATGTTCTTCGCCTTTAGAGGCGTTTTGTGCCTCAAAAGGCGAAGGTTAATTTTCAAACGGGAGCAGACCACTGGAGCTAGACACGTCTCACCTAACTCGCTTTTCCCGCAGGAGTCTTCGTTTTGCACTCCAATCAACCGCTAGACAGAGGTAAATCTAGTCGTACAGTTATACAAATAGTTAAAAACCCGAAAGATTTGTCGTCAAACTCACAAATTCGTTCGGGTTTTTCTTTGTTTAAAACACATTTGTCCCAGACCCATTCTGCTAAAATGATATTCGTTTGTGGAAATTTCCAAATAAGAAGTTCTCAATCTGCCTGTCATTGTAATATCGTTGCAACGTTTCAATCAAATTATCGTAATACCGGTATGACGACAGCCCTTTCACCGTCTGGTCAATCCCGTCAAAATCCGAACCGAAACCAATATGATCTTCACCACCCAAACTGCAGATATGTTCCACATGCCTGACGATATCCGTTAATTCTGCATTCCCTTTTTTGTTTAGGAACTGGGGGACAAACGTGATGCCTATTACACTATCTTTTTGGATGAGAGCCTCTATTTGATCATTCCTTAAGTTCCTTGGGTTCGGACAGATGGAGTATGCATTTGAATGCGAAGCAATCGGATAACGCGCAACTTCGATCAAATCCCAGAAGGATTTTTCACTCAGGTGGGAAACATCGGCCCACATCCTTTTTTGATTGAGGAATTCGGCCATTTCATATCCGAAATTCGTCAATCCACCCCCCCTTGGTTCCAAAGCACCGTCTGCTGCAGCATTTGCCCAGTTCCATGTTAATCCGACAGACCGGACTCCTAGGCGGTATAGGATCTCCAACTTACCTATGTCTTCCTCCACTGCTTCAGCACCTTCGAGCGTTAACATGGCACCAATTTCATGTTCTTTCAGATTGGCGATCTCTTTCTTGGACGTAACGAATTTCACATCTGGGTGCCGATCGATGATTCGATTATGGAAGAGATTCACCATCTTCAAAGCCGCTTCGAATCTTTGGCCTGCTTTTAAGTAGGAGGGTATATAAATGGCGAACAACTGAACCTTGCCGCCGATTTCTTTTAGTTGCGGATATGTAATGTGCAAGTCATCCTTGGATTGGAATGAAAGTTTATCGGGATCGATGTAAAGTTTCATTAAAACATCGCAGTGAGCATCAAATATCATTCATTTCCACCCCTTCTCTATTCTACGTATCTTATGTATCGGTTATCTTAAAGTTTCTCTCATTCCAGCGTACCTGCTATATCAGTGAAGTGGCTTTAGGAAGGAAATATAAAAAGGCTGTCCAATAAAGGAAATCTTTAACGAACAGCCTTCTTCAACCATATATTCCCGAATTTAAAGGACGGGAAAATCAGTATATTACGATTACACGGAACAACAATCAGTTCGGCGTTTTCCCGTTATCTCGGTTCCACGATCAACTTTATGGCCGTTCGTTCTTCCCCTTCAATCTGTATATCTGTAAATGCCGGGATACAAATTAAATCTAAACCACTGGGAGCAACAAATCCCCGTGCTATGGCAACTGCTTTGACAGCTTGATTCAACGCTCCTGCCCCGATTGCCTGGATCTCTGCTCCCCCTCTCTCACGAAGAACACCGGCAAGCGCACCAGCTACAGAATTAGGATTAGATTTTGCTGAAACTTTTAATATTTCCATTCCTTTTCCTCCTTGTCATTTCCCCCATACCGCATGTCCGTGGTAAAGAACAAACTTGGTATAAATGATTCCACTGCTACTATATTCAAGAAATGGACAATTCATTCCGGTATGGTTGAAAAAGGAACGAAAACATCAATATTCAGCCATAAAAGGGTGATCCTCATTGATCAAAATCCGCTCGATACGTTTCGCTTTTCCGGATTTATGATCAACATCAATCAAACATGCACTTAAAATCTTTCGTCCATCTTTCGGTACCTCGAATCTCACAGGGAGACTCGTTTGAAATCTCTTCAATACGGATTCCCGATTCATACCGAGCACTTCATCATAAGGGCCTGTCATGCCGACATCGCACATAAAGGCTGTCCCATTAGGCAGGACTCGATTGTCTGCGGTCTGAACATGTGTATGTGTTCCGATGACCGCTGATACCCTACCGTCCAAATGCCAACCCATAGCCTGCTTTTCACTAGTCGCTTCTGCATGGAAATCAACAAAGATTACGGATGTTTTCTTTTTTGCTTGATCCACTAATTCATCCACGATTTTAAAAGGATCATCAAGCGGAGGCATAAACGTCCTACCTTGTATATTAATGACAGCCACCGTCTTGCCGAATGCCTCTCCGAAAACAAGTCCGGAGCCTGGTGTACCTTCCGGGAAATTGGCCGGGCGCACCAATTTCTTTGAAGAGTCGATGAAACCGAAGATCTCCTTGTTGTCCCATGTGTGATTCCCCATTGTCACCATATCGGCACCGTCCTGCAGAAGCTTTTTATAAATCTTTTCCGTAATCCCTCTACCTGACGCGGCGTTCTCACCATTTACGATGGTAAAATCCGGCTGATGCTTTTTCTTGAGTTTCACCAGATATTCAGAAATCATTTCACGGCCCATTGAGCCGACTACATCTCCAACAAATAATAGTTTCATGATAATTCCTTTCTTCATATGTATTTGAATCTGTATCGTTATGTCGTTTATTGTATCACATTTAACCTTTTAACTATTCATACATCCATACGGTTGGAATACAAATAAAAAAGCTGACCCCGAAAGGAATGGTTCCTTTCGGGAGTCAACCTCATTATTTCGCATATTCCACGGCCCTTGTTTCACGGATGACCGTTACTTTAATGTGACCAGGGTAATCCAGTTCATCTTCGATTCTCTTACGGATATCCCGTGCCAATCGGTGGGATTCCAAGTCGTCGATGGCTTCCGGCCTTACCATGATGCGAACTTCACGTCCTGCCTGGATGGCAAAGGACTTCTCGACTCCTTCATAAGACTCTGAAATCTCCTCCAGCTTCTCAAGGCGTCGAATGTAGTTCTCAAGGGTTTCGCTTCTCGCTCCAGGTCTCGCCGCAGATAAGGCATCTGCTGCTGCTACAAGTACAGCGATGATTGAAGTAGGCTCTGTATCACCATGGTGGGAAGCGATACTGTTGATGACAACAGGATGCTCTTTATACTTCGTTGCAAGTTCTACACCGATTTCCACGTGGCTTCCTTCCACTTCATGGTCAATCGCCTTACCGATATCGTGCAGCAATCCAGCACGCTTGGCAAGTCTTTCGTCTTCTCCAAGCTCGGCTGCAAGCAGCCCAGAAAGATGGGCGACCTCGATTGAGTGCTTCAATACGTTTTGACCATAACTTGTACGGTACTTCAAGCGGCCAAGGATCTTGATCAAATCAGGATGCAGTCCATGGACTCCAACCTCAAAGGTTGTCTGTTCACCGATTTCCCGGATATACTCGTCCACTTCCCGGCGTGATTTATCGACCATTTCTTCAATTCGTGCAGGGTGGATACGTCCATCCTGTACTAATTTTTCTAAAGCAATTCGAGCGGTTTCCCTGCGGATCGGATCAAAACCGGAAAGGATAACCGCTTCAGGAGTATCGTCAATGATTAGATCGATTCCTGTCAATGTTTCCAGCGTACGAATGTTACGTCCTTCTCGCCCAATAATACGACCTTTCATCTCATCATTCGGCAGATTCACAACACTAACCGTCGTCTCCGCCACATGTTCTGCGGCACAACGTTGAATTGCAAGTGAAAGGACTTCTTTCGCCTTCTTGTCGGCATCTTCCTTCGCACGTGTCTCGTGTTCCCTGACCATGATGGCAATATCATGGGAGAGCTCATTTTCAACACGGTCCAGGATGATTCCCTTCGCTTCATCACGAGTCAAGCTTGAAATACGTTCAAGCTCTGTTTGCTGTGATCGTACCATCTCGTCCACTTTGCTTTCCATCTCTTCAATATGTTGTTGTCTTTCGTTAAGAGCTGCCTCTTTTCTTTCCAGTAAAGCTTCACGCTTATCAAGCGTATCGTCTTTACGGTCGAGGTTTTCCTCTTTTTGCATTAAACGATTTTCTTGTTTTTGCAATTCATTTCTTCGTTCACGAAGTTCATTTTCCATTTCAGTGCGAAGTCTATGATTTTCGTCCTTTGCTTCCAATAGTGCTTCTTTCTTCAGAGCATCCGCCTCGCGCTTAGCATCTTCTAAAATCTGCTCTGCTGAACCTCTGGCACCAGCAATCTTTGCTTCAGCAATGGACTTACGAATAAGGTATCCAACAACTACACCGACGATTAGGCCAAGCAAAATGGAGATGATTGTAATAGGTTGCATTATTTCACCTCCTCTTGCTATGAACTTTCATCATGTCTTTTACATGTCGGCTTGTACATTGCTCATTTGAACTCAATATACAGCGCTAGGCTTTCAAATATTCATTCGAAAAATTTGTAAAATATACATGTTAATTTTAAATCTCAGAAAATTTATTGTCAAGGGGTTGTCCTGTCTAACACTGGATTTACAAAGGAATTCTTACCTTTCGACAAAATCCGATAAAAACCAGCTTGTTTGTTAACATAATATAATTATGTTCATCATGGGAAATTTGGAGTAAAAAATAAAGAGAAGCAAGCATGAACCTGCTTGCTTCCCCACTGTCAAACTTAATCTTCCAATAGATTTAGTTCGCCTTGATCTTCCGCTTCCGCCGCACCTGTGTCCAATCCGTAATGTTCACGGATCTTCAACATGATTTCGTTGCGGATTTCAGGATTTTCCTTCAAGAAAATCTTCGCATTTTCACGACCTTGTCCTAGGCGCTCTTCGTTATAAGAGTACCAAGCACCGCTCTTCTGGACGATATCAAGCTCAGAGCCCATGTCGACAATTTCCCCTTCTTTGGAAATCCCTTGTCCGTACATGATATCCACTTCCGCGACACGGAACGGAGGAGCGACTTTGTTCTTCACGACTTTGATTTTCGTTTTATTACCGACCATTTCGTTTCCTTGCTTAAGTGTTTCGGCACGGCGTACTTCCAAACGTACGGAAGAATAGAATTTCAACGCGCGTCCACCAGGAGTCGTCTCGGGGTTTCCGAACATGACCCCGACCTTTTCACGGATCTGGTTGATGAAGATCGCAATTGTTTTTGATTTATTGATGGCACCCGATAGTTTACGAAGTGCCTGTGACATCAAGCGGGCTTGAAGACCTACGTGTGAATCTCCCATTTCCCCTTCGATTTCGGCTTTAGGAACAAGCGCTGCCACAGAGTCGATAACGATGGCGTCCACCGCACCGCTTCGTACCAATGCTTCGGCAATTTCAAGTGCCTGTTCTCCCGTATCAGGTTGAGAGAGCAACAGTTCGTCTATGTTCACACCAAGCTTCTGTGCATAAACAGGGTCAAGTGCGTGCTCGGCATCGATGAATGCTGCCTGGCCGCCTTGTGCCTGCACCTCAGCAATTGCATGTAGTGCTACAGTTGTCTTACCTGATGATTCCGGTCCATATACCTCGACGATCCTTCCACGTGGGTATCCGCCAACTCCGAGAGCCGCGTCAAGTGCAAGTGATCCACTTGGAACGGTTACTACTTTTCTGTCAGTTTGTTCCCCAAGCTTCATGACAGAGCCTTTTCCAAATTGTTTCTCTATTTGTTTCAACGCCATATCTAAGGCTGCTTTACGATCGCTCACTAATCTTCCTCCTTTGAATATAAGACTTCAAGACAACTTATAAGCTTGTCTCAAATCCAACCTATCTATACTATAAACCATGTTTTAAGAGAAAACAAGAAAAAAATCGAACATCCATTCGGTTTTTATTTTGGCAGTTTACTTGATGAATTTTGTTCAAAGCTCTTCCCTCAGGAGTCTTCGACTTACACTCCAATCAACAATTAGAATAGGTAACTATCAGCAATATTCTTTAACAAATCCGTTCGACTAAAAAAGAAAACTGCCCCCTTTTTGATTTCTCAGGGGAGGCAGATTTCTAGAGAAGCATTCATGATAATTCTTTTAATAAATAATGCCAGCCATATTTCGCTGTTCTTTTACGGTTGGAATTCCTTCCTCCGGCGAGGTTGAGGAGAAATGCCTTTGTGCCCCTGCCCTTGATGGAAAGCCCGACCCAGACAGTGCCAGCCTTTACTCCGTCAAGATCTTCAGGGCCCGCCACTCCAGTGAAACTGATTCCGATATCGGATGAAAATAAACTCCTCACGTTGTCCGCAAGTTCCACCGCAGTTTGTTCACTGACTGCTGTGTACTGTTCGAGTGTATGCTCCTTAACGGATAACACGTTTTTCTTTATGTCATCCTGGTAACATACCACTCCTCCTTTTAATACATCGGATGCGCCTGATATCGAGGTGATCTCGGATTGAAAAAGGCCGCCCGTCAAACTTTCCGCACATGCCAGAGTCAACCCTTTTTCCCTTAATACCCTCATCCCGACTTCAACCAGGGAGTCCCTGTCATACCCGTAGAAATAGTCTCCTGTGATATCCAGGATCTTTTCTTCCACAGCATCAAGCAGGGAGGCTGCCACTTCTTTTGACTCATGCTTCGCCGTCAAACGCAGCGTGACTTCCCCATCTCCTGCCAGAGGTGCGATCGTGGGGTTCGTCTGGGCGTCTATCAAGTCTTCCAGTTCGGTCTCCAACTGCGCTTCACCGATTCCAAAGAAGCGGAGGACCCTGGAAGAAATGACTTCCTTCCTTTTAAGCGTATGTAGGATAGCTGGAATCCCATACTTACTGAACATGGGGCGCATTTCCGAGGGAGGTCCGGGAAGCAGCATGTAAAGTGTATCTCCCTTCTTATAGAGCATACCAGGGGCCATGCCATGTTCATTCTTCAAACTTTTAGACCCATCGAGTATGAGTGCCTGCTTTTCATTATTCGGTGTCATTTCCCGATTCGTTTTTAGGAAATACGACTTTATCGACTCCAAGGCCTCTTCATCCATCGATAAACTTGTCCCAAGTACGCGGGCGATCGTTTCTTTCGTTAAGTCATCCTTTGTCGGTCCAAGCCCTCCTGTGAAGATTAGAAGATCGGCTCTTTCCTGTGCAACTTCAATGGCTTGTGTCAAACGGGCCGGATTGTCCCCGACGCTTGTATGGAAAAATACGTTGACACCGGCCTCAGCCAACTGCTCCGAGATATATTGGGCGTTGGTATTGGCAATTTGCCCTAACAATAATTCAGAACCTACTGCAATGATTTCTGCATTCATGCCCTTTCCCCCTTCTTGGATAACGTATCATTAGTAAGAATGATCTTCTCCTTTTCCAGAGACCATCCTCTTAGACCTTATTCTCTTTTAAGCTATACCCATATAGAAAAGAGATGATTCATGTTGAATCATCTCTTATAGATTATACCCGTATGTCACAGTCGTCCAGTTAATTGACTACGCCATCCCTTATTTGGAATTGACGAACGCCTGCTTATTATGTTTGAAATAATCCCATCCGGACCAGATCGTAAAGAACATGGCTACCCATAATGCAATCGTGGCAAATGGAAAATGGATTAATTCAAAGATGGCATTATGGAGCAATAGGGCTGATATCGCAATGATTTGCGCCCAAGTCTTGATTTTCCCAAGCTGACCCGCTGCCACCACTTCTCCTTCTCCTGCCAGAACAAGACGCAATCCGGTAACGGCGAATTCACGGCTGATGATGATAATGACGATCCAGGAAGGTGCAAGGCCGAGCTCGACCAACACAATCAACGCTGCAGATACCAATAGCTTGTCTGCCAATGGATCTAAGAACTTCCCTAAGTTAGTGACCATATTGAGCTTTCTTGCATAATATCCATCGATCCAATCGGTGGTCGACGCGATAATGAAAATCAATGCGCCAACGAAATGTTTCACCGGCATTTCTGCCCCTAAAAAAAGGATTTGTCCCCAGTTCAATGGCGCAAGCATGATGAGTAAAAATAAAGGAATCAAAAAGATTCTTGAAATTGTGATCTTATTAGGTAAATTCACCTTTCTACCTCCAATGCATAAAACAGAATGGTTAATGGGTCAGTCCAAGAGCCGCATCACTGTGAATCTGAAGCTGTGTATTGAATGACGATATCCTGTCTGACTGTATCAGTCGGGATTTCATATTCCAGCAGCTCTCCATTGACGATGATATCAGTGTTTGCAGCATTGCCGATCACAAGATACGCTTCGGTGTCGGATGACAGGTCAATCTCTTTCTTATCACCTTCATAAAGCATGCCTTGGAACAAGGATTCTTGCTTTGAATTTTCAACAGACACCCAGGCATCCCCTTTGGCTGCCAATTCGATTTTGAACGGTTTGGCGTCTTTCAATTCATACGTTGTGACCGTTCCTTCAGTCTTGACCGCTTCTAGTGACTGTTCGACACTCTTATCTTCGTCCTTGCTTTCTTCTTTGTCTTCTTTTGTAGACCCGCCATCGGATTCTTTATCATCTGCCGCTTCATTGCTATCGGCTTCTTCTTCAGGTAAATCCTTTTGGTCGACAGCGACTGGTTCTTTATCGGCTGTATCGGCGTTATTAGATTCATCGCCTACCTTGGTTTGCACGAATACCCACAGGGCGATCAAGAGACCGATGATCAATAAAGCGACCAAGAGCTTCGGAATGACATCGAATACCTTTGATGAACTACCCGAGACACCTTTCCGCGATTGTACGCGGGAAAGATTGACTGGGATTTCATCATCATATGTGGCTGGGATTTCATCCTTGTATTCATCGAAGATCACTTCCGGCTGTAAGCCGACAGCTTCACAATATTGCTTGATGAAAGCACGTACATAGAACTTTCCAGGCATGATATCGTAATTACCTTCTTCGATACCGATCAAATATCTTTTTTGTATCTTTGTAATTCTTTGCAAGTCGTCCAGACTATAATCCTTGGCCTCGCGTGCTTCCTTCAGACGATTTCCTAATTCCGTCACTATTTAACACCTTCCAATATTAAAAATCAAAACCTCCAAAATCCGAATTTTGAAAAAGGTTATTTTGTTCCACAAGTTCGTATGTAATTTCTTCTTCGGGATTGTTTCTAAGTTCAATGATGTAATCAAAGTCATCTAATGTGTATTCAGAGTTTTGCACAAAGACATCTGGGTGTTCGATGACTTTAACGGCAGAAAGACGCATGATTTCCCTGACGAGCTGCCAATGCTTCTCACTGGCCCGCCTTGTTGAAACAATCCCATCGAGAATGAACAAGTTATCAGACGAGTATTCGTCTTCAATCAGTTTGCTTCGGATTGTCTGCTTCAACAACGTGGAAGAAACGAATAACCACTTCTTATTGGCACATACGCTTGCTGCAACGACTGATTCAGTCTTTCCGACCCGGGGCATGCCCCTGATGCCTACAAGCTTATGACCTTCCTGTTTGAATAACTCGGCCATGAAATCCACTAACAAACCGAGCTCATCGCGTACAAATCGAAATGTCTTCTTGTCATCTGCATCGCGTTGAATGTATCGCCCATGTCGTACGGCGAGCCTGTCCCTCAATTTAGGTTCCCTTAATTTGGTTACATTAATCGTATCCATTGTTTGTAGGATTGATTCCAGGCGGGTGATTTGTTCTTCGTTGTTAGCAAGAAGGAGCATTCCCCTTCTCCCTTCATCGACACCATTTATCGTTACGATGTTAATAGAGAGCATCCCTAATAATGATGATATATCACCTAAGAGGCCTGGTCGATTTTTCTGTATTTCATATTCTAGATACCATTCTTTTCGATCCACTATGATACCTCCCGAAATTCAATGAACCAACATAATCCGACAAGATAGGGGTTTATCCGATAATTAGTCACGAAACATCTAGCTTATATAATAAATGATTTTCATGTATTAGAAAAGGAAAACCTAAAGAAAACGTGTAATTTCTGCTGATCCCGCTCATTACTCGGAAAAGGCATAGGAAAAGGAGAGGAAAATTCCCTCTCCTTAACGAGTACCGTTATTGTTCACTAGCTTCACCATCATGTTTGCAATGGAATGCTGTTCTTCAGGAGAAGCAACAGACCATAAATCAGCCAAAACCTTTTCTTGATCATTTTTCGGCTCAACCTGTTTAGCGAGGTAATCACCGATTTGGTATGCTAAATCGGAAACCGTTTCGTTTTCCATTCCACCATGCTGTGCTTGATTAAGGCGATCCCCTAAAAAGTTTTTCCAATCTGACCAATTATCCAATACAGACATTGTCATGTACCTCCTCTTAATTGAAATACAATGTTAGTTTGTATCAAGGAGGAAAAAATATTCGCTACAAATGAAATTATTACGTGTGCCAGCCTCCATTTACAGCCAAAGTCTGTCCGGTTATGTAAGATGCATCATCGGAAAGTAAGAAACAGATGGAAGAAGCGATTTCTTTACTGTTGGCAAGCCTCCCCATCGGGATTTCGTCACTGACTTGTAGGAGATCTTCTTCTGAAAAAGACTCCATCATATTAGTGGCAACCGCTCCAGGGGCAACGGAATTGATCCTGACCCCGCTTGGAGCCGTTTCTTTGGCAAGGGCCTTGACGAAGGATAGCTGAGCACCCTTCACTGTCGAATAAATCACTTCGCAAGCACCTCCGATTTGTCCCCAAATGGAGCTGACGATCACGATATTCCCCTTATTCTTAAGCAGGTTAGGAAGTAATCCCTGTATTAAGAGCATCGGGCTTTTCACATGGATGTTGATCATTCGATCCATTTCGAGTTCGGACTGATCTTGAAACAACCCCCAACCAGCCACTCCGCTTGCGTAAACAATGGCATCGATACGGAAGATGGAATCAATGATGCTTTGTACCTGTTCCGGTTGGGTCAAATCCGCTTGAATGGGGATTGCCTCCACTCCAAGGTTCGTTATTTCAGTCATCAAGTCTTCAATCCCGTCCCGATCGGAGTGGTAATGAAGATAAAGATTCCACCCTTTCTTTGCAAGGGTGAGGGCAGTGCTTCTGCCAATACCTCCTGAAGCTCCTGTAATCAGAGCAAATTTCATACATTCTCCCCCAAACATAGATAAGAACCACCCCCGCAACAAGGGCAGTTCCTCTCTTGATTATGACTTTGGCACCACTTGACAAACAGTGAAACGTTCTTCACTGATGATGTAGTCTGCCACTTTTTGAATATCTTCAGACGTCAATGATTCCAGAGTAGGCACGACATCGAAAAGGTCCATCTCATTAAATGCATAACGCGTAAACTGGTTGGCGATAAATTCAGGTGAATTCACCGCTCGAAGGAAAGCACCTATTTTCTTCTTCTTTGTCCTCTCAAGACCCTCTTCGGTGAAGAGCGATTCCGCCTTTGCTTTCAGTAAAAGCTCTTTTAATTTATCAGCCAGTAAGTCTGGCTGATCGGTATCCCCTCCAACGGTTACGAACCCGAATCCGTTTTCCTGGGTATAGTCATAATGGAACGTCTCATCAATGAGTCCTTCATTATAGAGGTCAAAATAATAAGTTGAGCTCTTTCCGAACAAAAGGTCCAATAGGACATTCATTGAAAGTTCCTGCCTAAGCATTTCCTTCCCTTGCTGCGTCGGTTCAGGTGCTTTTAGACCGACCAGACATTTAGGGGACTGAACATTCATTTCGAGGACTTGCTTTGTTTCTGCTACTTCTGCCGGTTCATCTTCGAATCGTCGTTTGATTTCCGGCATTTTTTCATACGGTTTTTTGTCCTGATTCGAACGGACCTGATCCATGATCTTCTCAGGATCGACCGGACCTACGACGAACAAAAGCATATTGCTCGGGTGGTAGAAGGTGTTGTAGCATTGGTACAACATATCTTTCGTGATTGGAGTGATTGATTCAATCGTACCGGCAATATCGATTTTTACAGGATGGTTTTTATACATATTTTGAATGACCCCGAAGTATAAGCGCCAGTCAGGGTTATCATCATACATGGTAATTTCCTGTCCGATAATGCCTTTTTCTTTCTCAACTGTTTTCTCTGTGAAATATGGATCCTGTACAAAATCGATCAAGGTTTCAAGATTTCTTTCTACATCACTGGTGCTTGAGAATAAATACGCCGTTCGTGTAAAGGAAGTGAATGCATTGGCAGAAGCCCCTTGCCGGCTGAATTGCTGGAACACATCACCATCTTCCTTTTCAAAGAGCTTGTGTTCAAGGAAATGAGCGATCCCATCCGGAACCTTCACAAATTCATCTTCATTTAATGGGACAAAGTTATTATCGATGCTTCCATATTTCGTCGTGAATGTTGCATATGTCTTGTTGAATCCCTTCTTTGGAAGGATGTACACATCTAGACCGTTAGACATTTTTTCATAATAAAGCGTTTCTTGTATTTGATCGAAGGAAATTTTCTTCATTTCTATTCCTCCATTCCTGTTAAGAAGTAAATTGTATCAAGTTCCACTTTGTTGGCTGCCGCTACGATTTCTTCCTTCGTCGTTTTCCCGACCTGCTCCAACCAATATTCGAGATTGATCCGCTCTTTAGCCAGGGCATTATGGTAAAGGACTTCAATTAGTCCCCTTGGTGTATCCACGGTTTCTAACATTTGATTCTTGATGACAGCTTTTGTCTGTTCAATTTCCCCGTCCGTGAAATCACCATTCTTCATCGCTTCAAGCTGTTCACGGATGATCCCTACTGCCTGATCATAGTTTTTAAATTCGATACCTGACATGACCATGAGGAGCCCTTTATGACTTTCCAAACGGCTTGCCGCATAATATGCAAGGCTTGCTTTTTCCCGCACATTGATGAATAGTTTTGAATGAGAGAACCCGCCGAAAATCCCATTGAAGACCTGAAGCGCAAAGTAATCCTGATCACCATACTGTGTATGCGTGCGGTAACCGATATTCAATTTTCCTTGTTTGACATCCTGCTTTTCCTTGACTACATTTTCTGCATCTTTTCGCTTCACTTCAGACGAGTCAACTTCAACCGGTGTCCGTTCATTCATTGAGAACAGTCTGTCGCAGAATGCTTCAACCTGATCGGGATCGACATCGCCAATCACATAAAGGTCCATTTGGTCCTCGTTGATGATCTTTTTGTAATATTGATACAGATCACCTGAAGTAATCGCATCTACATCCTCTTTCTTCCCATTGACATGCAGAGCGAACCTTTCATCCTTACACATCTCTTCTACAAGACGAGAATTCGCATATCTCATTTTGTCATCGTAAACAGCTTGAATCCGCACCTTTTGGTTCCTTTTCTCCTTATCTACCGTGTCATCATGGAATTGATCATTCTCGACGTTTGGATTCAGTACTACTTCAGAAAGGAATTCCAGCCCTTTTTCCAAAAGTGGATCCGAATCCTTCAAGAACTTCTCATTTGCGATTTCAACCGAAAAGCTGACGATATGGTACTCACCTTTTTTCGCTAAATCAGTAAAAAAACTGGCTCCATATAGTCCATCAAGATAAGACCGGAGTTTTGTCGTATTCGGGTAAGTCTTTGTACTGCTTTGCATGACGTGGGGTAAGAGGCCGCGGAGTGTGACCGTTTCGTGCTCCAATGGTGCTTTCAACTTCATGACCAACGTATTCGTCTTATACTTATCCGTTTCCACGATATGTAGTGTGTAGCCCTTTTTCTCCTTCACCACTTCGTTAATATTCGTCATTGTACCGTCCTCCTTGTCCATACTTGCACATTTTTAAACGTTAGTACTCGAAAGATATAAACACCTTTATTGTGCGGTATTTTAATTTAACTATACATGTTGCACTAGAAAGAATTCAAGCATCTTCCTCTGCTGGAAAATTCGACACATAGCATTCTTTCATTATATGTTGTCAGGGACCTGTTCAGAATCGTTCTTTACAACAAACACCCTTATGTTCAACATCACCCTTAATTCACGACTCCAACAAAAAAAGTGCCTCTGTTGTTTTCACAACAAAGACACTTTCTAAATCCGACTAACGGCTTCCTTTTACGTATGGTGTACCCAATGCTTTAGGTGCGTCGGCACGGCCAATGAAGCCAGTGAGTGCCAAGATTGTCAACACGTAAGGAGCAATCAACAAGAATACGCTAGGGATGTTTTCGAACAACGGGATACTGCTTCCGATGATACTTAAACTTTGGGCAAATCCAAAGAATAATGCTGCACCCATTGCACCCAGTGGATGCCACTTACCAAATATCAAGGCAGCGAGTGCCATGAACCCTTGACCTGAGATCGTTGCATGACTGAAGTCAGATGAAATGGACTGAGCATAAACCCCTCCGCCAACACCTGCGAAAGCCCCTGAAATGATGACTCCGATGTATCTCATCTTCGTCACATTGATTCCCATTGTATCTGCTGCCATTGGATGTTCACCGACAGAACGGAGACGAAGCCCGAATGGCGTCTTGAACATGATATACCATACAATGATCGAAACAAGGATGGCAACAAAAGGCGGCCAATAGGTATTTGTAAAGAAGATATCACCGATTACAGGGATTTTGTGGAGAAGTGGCACATCCACTTTCCCAAACCCTTCTGAAATGATGTCGGTTTGACCTTTTCCGTAGATTCGTTTTACCAAGAACAAAGTCAGGCCGATGGCAAGTAAGTTGATGGCAACCCCAGAAACGACTTGGTCGGCCCTGAACGTGATGGATGCCACTGCATGAAGGACAGCAAGCAATGCACCCATGACCATCGCAACCAATAGTGCAACCCAAGGTGTCGCAGCTCCCAATGTATCTGAAAATGCCAGGTTGAAGACGATGCTTGAAAAAGCACCAATGACCATCAGACCTTCAAGTCCGATATTGACGATACCGGATCTCTCTGAAAACGCACCACCCAAAGCAGTGAAAATAAGTGGCGATGCCCATAATAAAGTTGACGGGATTAGAATCAATAAAACATCCATTAAGCTCACTTATTTCACCCCCTTTTTACTGAATCGTTGAATGAGGTATCGAATCATATATCCTGATGCTACGAAGAATATGATCAACGCAATAATGATATCAACCAGTTCATTCGGGATACCTGCTTCGAGAGGCATGTTTAACGCCCCTACTTTAAGCCCCCCGAAGAGTAGTGCAGCAAACACAACTCCGATTGCGACATTTCCACCGAGCAATGCAACCGCGATTCCATCAAAACCTACACCCGTGAAACCACCTTTGATTGAAGCATAACCGAATGTACCAAGTCCTTCCATTGCGCCGGCTAGACCAGCAAAGGCACCGGAAATAACCATTGATAGGATGATATTCCCGTTGACATTCATGCCCGCATATTGAGATGCATGCTGATTGAATCCAACTGAACGAAGCTCATATCCTCGCGTCGTCTTTTCAAGCAAGAACCACATGATGAATACGCAGGCCAGGGCAATGAAGACTCCCCAGTGTAAACGCGAATAATCTGTCAGACTCTCAAAGAAAGGTGACTTCAAGGAAGCCGACTCAGCAATGTAATCCGTACGATCCGATCGATCGGTCAATACATCACGTATGATGGAGTTTGTTACGTGTAACGCAATGTAGTTCATCATGATCGTGACGATGACTTCATGAACGCGATACTTTGCCTTCAATAATCCAGGGATGAATCCCCATAAGGCACCTGCTAGTGCAGCTGCAATGATTGCCATAGGCAAATGAATGATTTTTGGCAGATCATCAAAAGCGACCCCGACCCATACAGAAGCCATCCAACCTACAATCAATTGTCCCTCTACACCAATGTTGAAAAGTCCAGTTCTGAATGCGAAGGCCACAGCCAGTCCAGCTAGGATATAAGGTGTCACCTGTCTGATGGTTTCACCTACATAATAAATATCACCAAAAACCCCGAGCCATAAAGCTTTGTACCCTTCTACAGGATTATAACCGCTGACAAGCATGATGATTGTTCCAACTATGATGCCTAAAAGGACAGAAATGACCGGGATTAATATGTTTGTTAATCGATTAGACATGTGCGTTTTCCCCCGTTCCCTTTCCTTTTGAACCTGCCATCAATAGACCGAGTTCCTGTTCGGTTGTCTCTTTCGGGTCTACGATGGCAACGATTGTACCTTCATAAATGACGGCAATACGATCACTGACATTCATGATTTCGTCCAACTCAAATGAAAGCAACAATACCGCTTTCCCATTATCCCTCTGTTCTATCAACCTTTTATGAATGAATTCTATTGCACCGACATCCAGTCCACGTGTCGGCTGGGCAGCAATTAACAGATCCGGATCACGGTCGATTTCCCGGCCGATGATCGCTTTTTGCTGATTACCGCCTGACAATGCGCGTGCCAGCGTGTATTCGGTCGGTGTACGTACGTCAAATTCGCCAATCAGTTTCCTTGCCTGATTATAAATGTTTTTATAATTCAAAATCCCCTTACTTGAATATGGCTTTTGATAGTATGTCTGAAGAACCATATTCTCGCCAATAGGAAAGTCGAGTACCAATCCGTGTTTATGACGGTCCTGAGGAATATGTCCCAGTCCGGCTTCGTATATATTCCTTGGCTTCATGTTCAAGATTTCCTTGCCATTGAGTTTGATTGATCCACTATCCGCTTTGTGCAGGCCAGTGATTGCCTCGATCAGTTCGGTTTGACCATTGCCATCCACCCCGGCAATCCCTAGGATCTCTCCTGCCTTGACTTCCAGGCTCAAGTCTTTGACGATCGGCACATTCCGATTATCCTTCACGTTCAAGCCTTTCACTTCAAGAACATTCCCGGCAGGTGATGCGTCCGTTTTTTCTGTCTTGAATGTCACTTCACGCCCCACCATCAGGCTGGCAAGATGATTCGGATTCGTTTCAGAGACTTTCACTGTCCCGATCCCTTTCCCCTTCCTGATAACGGTTACATTATCACACACTTCCATAATCTCTTTTAGCTTATGAGTGATGAGAATGATTGATTTCCCCTCTTTGATCAAGGTTTTCATGATTTGAATAAGTTCTTTGATCTCCTGCGGGGTCAAGACTGCAGTCGGCTCATCGAAGATCAGGATGTCCGCTCCCCTATATAACGTTTTAAGGATTTCGACCCGTTGCTGCATACCAACTGAAATTTCTGAAATTTTCGCAGAAGGATCAACCTTCAGTCCGTATCTTTCGGATATTTCCAATATATCTTTTTCTGCCTTCTTAATATCGACGGATGCTCCAGATTTAGGTTCACGTCCAAGGATGATATTTTCCGTGACCGTAAATGTATCAACAAGCATAAAATGCTGATGCACCATCCCAATTCCGAGATCATTCGCGATGTTCGGGTTGGTGATATTCACTTTTTCACCTTTGACTCTGATTTCACCTTGCTCCGGCTGATAAAGTCCAAATAAAACGTTCATAAGCGTTGACTTACCTGCACCGTTTTCACCAAGAAGCGCGTGAATTTCACCTTGTTTCAGCTGGAGGGTGATATTGTCATTTGCCACGATGCCGGGGAATTCCTTACGGATGTTCAACATCTCAATTACATAATCCATTGCTTTCACTCCTTGCTTTGGCTGGGGATAATACATTTAGTAGTTAGAGGTCAGACCTTGATTCTTCATAAAAAAAGGGGTATCCCCTTTTAAAACTCTAAATGAAAGATAGAAGGAATCTTCTATGCTTCAATTAAAGTTTTAAACTTTTAAAATTCTACGAAACCATCCCATTCGGATTAGTTCGAAATATCCAGGATCTTTCTAAAGAAAAAGGGATAAGAGGCCGGCATTCCATGGCCCGCTTATCCCGGTTTGTGCTATTTGAGGATTACTCTGCAGAGAAAGATTTCGCTTCATCTAGAGATTCTGGAACTTTGATATCTCCGCTTGCGATTTTTTCTTTCCACTCATCCACTTTCGCCATAACTTCATCTTTGTTTGAAAGTTCAGTGTTAAGTTCAGCAAGACCTACACCATCTTCGTTAAGACCGTATGAAATGACTTCGCCACCAGGGAAGTTACCTTCCTTTGCCTTATTTGAAAGGTCTAGAACTGCGTTATCAACACGTTTCAAAGAAGAAGTCAATACGATGTTATGGTCTCCAACTTTACCTTCAGCGGATTGATCAGAGTCAACACCGATCGCCCAGATTTCACGGGATGGATCCTTTTCCTTTAAGTCACGTGCTTCTTTGAATAAACCATTACCAGTTCCACCCGCTGCGTGGAATACAACATCTGCATTTTGAGAATACATTTTAGAAGCGATTGTCTGACCAAGTTCAGCTTTATCAAAAGCACCAGCATAATCAGAAATAACTTCAGCATCAGGATTAACGGCTTTTACACCAGCTAAGAAACCAGAGTGGAAGCGCTCGATTACAGGAATCTCCATCCCACCGATGAATCCGATTTTGTTTGTTTTAGTCGTTAGGCCAGCTACCACACCAGCAAGGAAAGATCCTTCCTGCTCTTTGAATGTGATGCTTGCAACGTTTGGCTGTTCCACTACAGCATCCACAATCGCAAAGTGTGAATCTTTTTGCTGCTGCGCGATATCATTGATTGCGCCTTCCATTAGGAAGCCAATTCCATATACTAAGTCAAAATCTTGACGAGCTAATGTGTTTAAGTTTGTAGCATAGTCTGCATCAGATTGAGATTGAAGGTAATCATAACCTTGTTTCCCTTTTTCCAACCCGTTCTCTTCACCGAAAGCTTTTAAACCTTCCCAAGCTGATTGGTTGAACGATTTGTCATCTACTCCACCAACATCCGTAACCATTGCTACTGTGAATTGATCTTCTTTACTCTTGCCTTCACCAGATGAACCTTCTTCTTTATCACTTGAACCACATGCACCTAAAATCGTACCTGCTGCAAGAACGAAAGACAGCGCTAAACCAAATTTACGCTTTTTCACCGAGAGTACCCCCCAAAAAGTTTGTTGTAATAAATTAGTAGTAAGATTGATTGCTAGACACGCTTTCTTAAGACATGGAAACTGAATTTGTCCGACCTGAAATAATTCACTGAATATAGAATCGGCTCATCATTCTCGTCAAAATGCATTTGTTTGAGAACGAGTAAGGCCGTTTCAGGTTCACAATGAAGGATCGGGGAAATCTTATCATGATAACCAAGCGGTTCAATCTGCGCGACAGCATGTGTGATCCTTCTATTCTCCCGTTGTTCCAATACAGAGAAGATCGAATTATCTTCGTGTGTGAAATTGCGGGTCAGAATCCGCTCGGGGATTTTGTCCACACAATACACGACTGGTTCACCATTTGCTGTTCGAACACGTTCAACCAAAATCATGTCTTCCTCTTCCTCGAGTTGAAACCTCTTCAGATCATCCTCAGTTGCGTCTTGAGTACTTGAGCTTAAGAAAATGGTTCCTGGCTCCATCCCAGCCTGTATGATCATGTTGGATACACTGTTCAACTGCTCAATCCCTGATGTGAACAGGGGTTTAGCGTTTACAAACGTACCAACACCATGTCGGCGGATTATGACACTTTCTTCCTCAAGTATCCTCAGCGCTTCCCTGAGGGTCGCCCTGGAAACACCCAGCTGTTTGGAAAGGTCAAATTCTGAAGGAAGTTTTTCTTTTTCTTTATAAACCCCTGCATCAATATCCTTTTTCAAACGGTCAATAACTTGTAAGTATAAATGTCGATTGTCTGTTTTTATCGTCACTGGAACCACCACCAATTTTTCTCAAGACATCAGACCTCTGATGTATATCTTTCCTACTAATCGAAAATACTATAACACTTTTTATTTAATAAATAAATAGCATTATGTGATTTTGTCGAAAAAAAAGAGCAATATGGCAATTCAGAAAACTATATTGGTAAATAATAGGCTAAAAATCCTATTTTTTTAAAGTAAACATGAAGATTTTTTCAATAACTTTACATAAACAGCCTTTTTCACGATTTTGTTAACAAAAACGAAACAATCAGTCACTATATGTAAGCGCTTTTATTAGTATAACACATTAGTGGATAAACTGAATTGGAATCTTTTGCAATCGTTTTCCTTTCTTCCAAAACCGCCTGATTACCTCTGTTTTTTTTCATTATGCCCCATAATTTTTTGGTCCTTTTCTCACCTTTCATCGAACGACATATTTTCACAGATTCCATCAAAAAAAGTGAAGCTCCACCTGGAACTTCACTTTCTAAGCTGTTTATATCATGCATTTTGTTCTTCTGAAGGTTTCCCCACCAGGACGGTTCTCGGCTTACTGCCCTCATAAGGTCCAACGACCCCTCTGACTTCCATCTCATCAATCAATCTGGCAGCCCTTGTATAGCCGATCCTGAATCTCCTTTGAAGCATGGAAACAGACGCGGTCTGCATCTCTGCAATCAATTGGACAGCATCTTCATACAATTCATCCTCTGCTTCCCCACTGCTAGCTTCTTCTGGAATATCATCCGGGATCATTTCTTCCTGATACTGCGCCTTTTGTTGTGAAATAACGAAGTCCACCACTTCTTCCACCTCTTCATCCGATAAGAAAGCACCCTGAACCCTTGTCGGCTTTGAGGCACCTACCGGCATGAAGAGCATATCACCACGACCCAATAGTTTCTCGGCACCTCCCGAGTCAAGTATGGTCCTTGAGTCGGTTTGGGATGATACGGCAAACGCGATCCTTGAAGGGATGTTCGCTTTGATCACCCCGGTGATGACATCCACTGATGGCCTCTGGGTAGCGATAATCAAGTGGATACCAGCTGCACGGGCCATTTGGGCCAGCCTGGTGATGGCATCCTCGACATCGTTTGAAGCCACCATCATCAAATCGGCCAATTCATCGACGATAACGACAATATATGGAAGCAGGGGCTGCTTCTCTTCATTTTCGATATTTTGTCTTTTCACATAATCATTATACCCTTCTATGTTCCTCGTACCTGTGTGGGAAAATAATTCATACCTCCGCTCCATCTCACTGACTACTTTCTTCAATGCCTGTGATGCTTTCTTCGCGTCGGTCACAACAGGTGCGAGCAAATGCGGTACTCCATTATAAACATTTAGCTCGACCATCTTAGGGTCGATCATCATCAGCTTAACTTCATGGGGTTTTGCCCGCATCAGGATGCTTGTTATGATTCCATTGATGCAAACACTCTTTCCACTTCCGGTTGCTCCTGCCACAAGAAGATGGGGCATCTTATTCAGCTCTGCGAGTACAGCTTCCCCTGTTATGTCCCTACCCAGTCCTATCTGCAGTTTCGAGTCAGGCTTATCATGCTGTTTTGACTCGAGCACTTCACGTAAAGAAACCATCGCAACTTCAGAATTCGGCACTTCGATCCCGATAGCTGACTTTCCTGGGATCGGTGCCTCGATTCGGATATCTTTAGCTGCCAGTGCCAATGCCAGGTCATCACTCAAGTTTACAATCCGGCTCACCTTTACGCCCACATCCGGATGGACTTCGTATTTGGTGACGGCAGGGCCCAGGTGGACCTGAGTGACTTTTGCTTTCACACCGAAACTTTGGAAAGTCCTTTCAAGCTTAGCTGCATTTGCATGGATCAACTGATACTCATTGCTTTGGTCCGTTTGTTTAGGACTTTTCAATAATGCAAGGGATGGAAGCTTGTAATCTTTATTTTCCACTTCAGTGAACGTGATTGGAGGAGCTGTATCCACTTCACTCTCTTCATCCTTCATATTTTGAGCTGATGCTTTTTTCTCGTCTTGCCCGTTTGAAGGGGTCAGGACCTCTTTCTCAGGGGTTGTTCCCCCATAAGCTCTTTCTGCGAAGTTCGAAATAATCGGTTCCACTTTTTTATCTTCCTGTTGATCAGGTAGCTCGAGCGCAGGCTCTTTCTTCACTTCATCTTTACCTTTTGGTTTTTGCGGTTTTTCTGCCTTTTTCTTTTCTTTCGATTCCTTCCATTCATTCATATCATTTTTGAAGGCCTCCCACTGGCCTCCCAAAAACTCACGGAAACGGATCCCAAATTTACCAAGTACCTCACCGAGTGACTTCCCTGTTACCAGGATGATCCCGATGATGATGAACGTCGCACTTACGATTCTCGCTCCTTGTGAATCGAACAAAAAATAAGAAACTGCGAACAGTACGCTTCCAATCATGCCTCCACCGAGGTCCGACGTACTGGTTTCACCATTGACATCCATCCAAAACAGGTCCCACGTATTCATGATCACACTTGGGTTATTAAACGACCCTTCATTGGATAATAAATCGAATAATTTCACATGGCTCAATAGTAAAAAGCTTGCGATAATAATATAAAGTCCAATTAAACGACGGCTGAACAACAGCGGTACCTCACGCTTGATCATCAAATATCCAGCAATATACAGTACCCATAATAACGCAGCCATATACCATTCTCCAAGAAAGAAACGAAAGAAGAACACGAATGCCTTTCCTACCGCTCCCAGTTCAATGATCGAAATCAAACTCAAGGCTACCAGGGCAAGGCCAGTGATTTCATACTTAATTGTTTTCTTCAGGGTCGTACTTGTTGTGGAACGCTTCTTTCTCTTTTTTCGTTTTGCCAATTGCTTCACCTAAATTCTTTAAGTTCTTGGTTGTGCTATGTAATTGAAGAAAGGGCTGATCACTTGCGGCATTTCACATTGCCTAAGGTGTCAGACCCTTCACGTCAAAAGTATGTTTGATGGTACGAATATGTTTCTTCCACATTTATTATAGCATATCCAATATTTACAGAGAATCCTCTTTATTTCTTAAAACGTGATATATTCACCTGGACAAATTGTCCCGTCCAGATAATGGGCCGGGTCACTACTCATGATCCGGACGATTCTGTATCGATCATCAGCTTTCTGCACCAGCATGGGGATCCCCTGATGTTCCATCATCATCTGTCCAGTGAATTCTGATGCATCGGTCGGATAGATCTGTTCTTGAGGAACGGTCGTATATAAAATCATTGAATCAACCCTTCTTTTTCATCGCTTTGCTTCTTGATTTCAATCAATTCATTCAGTTTCTTAATGGCAGCACCAATTCCCCCGATTCCGTCAATCAAGCCATATTCGACTGCATCATCACCGACTACATTCGTTCCTATATCACGTGTCAGGTTGCCTTTGGCGAACATCAGGTCCTTGAATGCTTCTTCAGAAATATTACTATGTTTTGTGACGAAGCTAACAACGCGTTCCTGCATTTTGTCAAGATACTCAAACGTTTGCGGTACACCGATGACTAGACCAGTGAGACGCACGGGATGAATCGTCATCGTCGCCGTGCTGGCAATGAAAGAATGGTCACATGAAACAGCGATCGGCACCCCGATGCTGTGCCCTCCTCCCAAGACGACGGATACAGTTGGTTTTGAAAGGGAGGCAAGCATTTCCGAAATGGCAAGTCCCGCTTCCACATCTCCGCCGACTGTGTTGAGGATGACCACTACCCCTTCGATCTTAGCATTTTGCTCTATGGCTACAAGTTGAGGAATCACATGTTCATATTTTGTTGTCTTATTTTGTGGTGGCAGCTGCATATGTCCCTCAATCTGCCCTACGATGGTCAGGCAATGAATATTGGAATCCTGTGAAAGCTGAGGTACATTCGTCTGTCCCAGCTGCTGTATCTTTTCCATCAGTCCGGATGGTTTGTCTTTACCATCCTCTTCTGCTTTATTTGGCTGATCCTGATTCATGTTTACATGATTCTCCTTCATGTCGTCATCTCCTTTTTATTCCACATCTCTTGTTATTATTCAAAGAAGAGACCTTTTTCATACTATCAATCGTACCCTCAAGAACAAAGTTCCCACTTAAAAATCAACGTCCACATCTCCCTTCGTATACCGCTTTCGATCATATATCTGTACGCACCCAAAAATAAAAAGCTATTTGCTTAAAAAAGCAAATAGCCTTTTATCCTGTATCAATCGAACCGTTTCTTTTTATACTTCCATGATGATCGGTAAAATCATCGGTCTTCTTCTTGTTTTATTGAATAAATAATAATTTAACTGATCCCGGATATCCTGTTTAATCGCAGACCATTCAAACGACCCTTTCTGGAGATACGTTTGGACGACGTCACTGACGATTCCCGCAGAACCTTCAATCAAAGCCTCAGATTCACGGACATATACAAAGCCACGGGAAATGATTTCAGGTCCTGCTACGATGGATTTCGACCTGCGATTGATCGTCACTACAACCGTAAATACACCGTCCTCTGAAAGCAACTTCCGGTCGCGGAGGACAATATTGCCTACGTCCCCTACTCCACTTCCATCAATAAGGACATTCCCTGCCTGCACTCTGCCACTCATCTTCATTCTTCCATCTTTGTACTCCAGCACATCTCCCTTATCCAAGATGAAAATCCGTTTGTACGGGAGCCCTATATCATGTGCGAGCTTTGTATGCGCAACGAGCATTTTGTACTCACCTTGGATTGGGACAAAATGCTTCGGTTTCATGATATTCAGCATGAACTTCAAATCTTCTTGACTGCCATGACCGGATACATGCACCCTTTTATTGGCGGTCAGCACTTCTGCACCTGCCCTGAATAACATATCTACCGTACGCCCTGCGATGACTTCCATCCCAGGAGAAGGTGTCGCTGTAATCAGGACGGTGTCTCCTGATTGAATATTCACGAGCTTATGTGATTTCTTGGCCATACGCTGCAAAGCTTCAAATGGTTCCCCCTGAATGCCTGTCGCTATTATGACAATTTCATCTTCTGGATGATTCGCAATATCATCGAGAGGAATGATGATTTCATCACGTGTATGAAGGTAGCCAAGTTTAAGTGCAACATCATATACCCTCTTCAGACTTTTTCCTACTACTGCCACTTTGCGGTTATTTTGTTCCGCAGCATCGAAGACCTGTTGCAGCCTGATCAGGTTGGATGCAAAGCACCCTACAATGATTCTCCCTTTAGCAGTCCGGAAAGTGTCTGTTAACTGGTTGGCTATGACGGCTTCAGATGTCGTATATCCAGGTCGTTCCGCTTCAATGCTATCCGACAGTAGGCACAGGACGCCCTTCTCTCCGATTGCCGCCATTTTCCCAAGGTCCGGTCTGTAAAGATGCTTGGCTGACTGGTCAAATTTAAATTCACCTGTATGGACAATCACACCTTCTGACGTGTGGATACATACACCGACAGAGTCTGGAATACTATGTGTTGTCCTGAAGAACGATACCTGCACACCATCAAATTTCAGGAAACTGTCGGAATGAATATTGAAGAATTTCGGTTCTTCATGCATCTGTTCGTCTTTTAAACGGGCCTTCACCAAAGCGTTTGTCAGTTTCGTGCCATAGACAGGTGCCTTGATCCTCCTTAACACGTATGAAACAGCCCCTATGCTATCTTCATGTCCATGAGTAAGGAAGATCCCCTTCACTCTTTCTTTATTCTCGATGAGGTATTGGATATCTGGAATGACGATATCAATGCCCAGCATTTCGTTTTCAGGGAACATCAGACCTGCATCAATGACGAAGATCTCGTGGTCGACCTCCACCACGTACATGTTCTTCCCTATTTCTCCTACCCCGCCTAAAGGGATTATACGGATAACTTCATTTTTTGTCTTACTCACAATTATGTCCTCCTATGTTGTGCTTCCCCGATCTAATATCAGTCAGATCCATTATACTTCATAGCGATTTTTCATTACAACCAATTTTATCCTCACAAGGAATAGATAGGTACCGCAATGTTCTACTGGAAAAGTCGAAGTTTGCATCAAATTACTACATAACTATTTCGATATGACTTTATGAATTCCTTTATTTTATTATGTATTTTTATTAAGTTTGGTCTCACAACCATTGCTCTTGTCGATTTGCCAACAATATACAAGCCTCACTCCGTTAACTAGTGGAACCTTCTTAATTCAATGCGCGTTCTGATAGGGGCCATTAAAAAAATCCGAACGTATTTGAATTCTGTAAGAATCTCAAATATGTCGTCCGGATTTTTAAATCGACTAAGACCGTATTCTCTTAAAGCGTCTTAAGCAAAGAACTAAGCTTGCTTCTCTCCGCTTCGGTCAGTGGAATTAACGGTAGACGTACCGAGCCTACATCAAGGCCCTTCAATTGCAGTGCAGTTTTGACCGGTGTCGGGCTAGGGCTTGTAAAGAACCCTTTCATCACTGGTAATAGCTTTTGGTGGGCTCTCGCAGCTTGTGAGATATTGCCGTCGAAGAAATATTGGATCATTTCCTGCATTTCTTTCCCTACAATATGTGAGGCAACGGATACAATACCGTTTCCGCCGATTGATAAAGTTGGGAGAGTCAGCCCATCGTCACCACTGTATAGCGCAAAGTCGTCTGGCGTGTTAGAAATGATCTCTGTCATCGCATCCAAATCACCACTTGCTTCCTTGACAGCGATAATATTATCAACCGCGGATAATCGGATGATTGTTTCCGGGGCTACGTTCACGGAAGACCTGCCTGGTATATTATAAAGCATGACGGGCAAGGAAGTTGATTCCGCGATCACTTTGAAGTGCTGATACAATCCTTCTTGGCTCGGTTTATTGTAGTATGGGGCCACGAGCATGATTGCATCCACACCAGCTTCCACTGCTTTTTTCGTCAATTCGATGGATGCATGGGTATTGTTGCTTCCTGTTCCTGCAATCACAGGAATCCTGCCATTGACGGCTTTTACCACATGACGGAATAAAGCAACTTTCTCTTCTTTCGTAAGCGTTGGAGATTCTCCGGTTGTACCTGCTACCACAAGGGAATCGGTACCATGATCAATCAAATAGTTGATAAGTTGAGTCGTTTTTGCAAAATCGATGTTACCTTTATGATCAAACGGCGTGACCATAGCGGTTGAAACACGGCCAAAATTCAAGCTGTACACTCCCCTTTATATAAATAATTCTATCCTACTTTAAATGTGCTATGGGGCTTTTCTAATTGAAACGTATCATGAAGTACATTCACTGCACGCGTCAAATCACTTTCTTTAACAAGCACCCAAATCGTCGTATAACTATCGGCAGATTGAAGAATACGGATACCATTATCCGATAAGGACGTAACGATTGCTGAGGTGACACCAGGAACACCGGTCATCCCTGCTCCTACGATGGATATCTTCGCACATTCTTCTTCTATAACCGGTTCATATCCCTTTTTCCTTAATATCTTAATCGCCTTTTCAGCAAGCGATGAAGCGACGGTGTATACGACTCCCCTTGGTGAAATGTTTATGAAGTCCACACTGATCCCTTCAACAGCCATTGCTTTGAACACTTCTGATTGTAAATTATACTGATCCTTTTTGGCGAATACTTTAATTTGCGTCAATTGATTCACATGAGCAATCCCAGTGACGGGATGGTTCCTGAATCCCTTATGTGCCCTCGTATTTTCAGCAGAGGTCACCAACGTTCCTTCTTCTTTTGAATAGGTAGAACGAATACGGATCGGGATATTTGAGTTCATGGCGATTTCAACGGCTCTGGGATGGATGACTTTTGCACCTTGATAGGCCAAGTTACAGACTTCATTATAAGAGACCACGGAAATCGGCCTTGCTTTTGTAGAAATCCGGGGATCCGCCGTCATGATCCCTTCAACATCCGTAAAAATATCAATATAATCCGCCTTTAGCGCAGCACCTAGGGCAGAAGCTGATGTATCGCTTCCACCTCTGCCGATTGTTGTGATATCCCCGTCTTTCGTCGCTCCTTGAAACCCCGCCACAACGACAGCATCGTGGGTTTGGAGTTCATTTGAAAGACGAGTACAGCGCATTTCCAGTATTTTAGCGTTGTTGAAATCACGGTTCGTGATGAATCCTGCCTGAGCACCGGTCAACGCAGTAGAATTGATGCCACTTTCAAGCAGCATATTGGAAAATACAAGACTGGAGATGATTTCTCCACATGAAAGCAATAAATCCTGTTCACGTTTGCTGACCCTTGTATCTGCCCCTCCAATTAATGATAATAATGAGTCCGTGGCATAAGGTTCTCCCCTTCTTCCCATTGCAGAGACAACCACCACTACCTTATATCCGTTCTCGATCGCGTCTTTAATATGTCCAAGTGCCTTCTTACGGCTTGCTTCATCGCGTACGGATGTTCCACCAAATTTTTGAACGATCACTTTCATGACTACACCTCATTGTCAATGTTCAAGAGGTATGGAAGGAACGAATGGCATGATTATAGAATGCGACTAGTAGCACGATCCTCTTTAATTATTTCACTAATCCCAGCTTTACTAAACTTTCTGCGATCTGCACAGAATTCCATGCAGCACCCTTTAACAAATTATCCGAAACGATCCACATATGGAACCCTTTATCTTCATCCAAGTCTTTACGAACCCTTCCGACAAACACATCAGGCTTTCCAACTGCGTAAGCAGGCATTGGGTAAACCTGCTCCCCTGGCACATCTTCAAGCGTCACACCAGGCGCATCAATCAACAACCTATGCAGATCTTTGACTGTGACGTCTTCATTGTCTATTTCAATATATACACTTTCAGAGTGACCTGTTACAACTGGAAGCCTCACACATGTTGCGGAAACTTTAAGTGTTGGCATGTGCATGATCTTCTTTGTTTCATTGATCATCTTCATTTCTTCAAACGTAAAGCCATTCTCCTCGAACTTATCAATCTGAGGTATCGCATTGAACGCAATCTGGTAATGCTTTTCATCCGATTTTACAGGAAGTACCGCGGGACTGAACGATTCTCCATTCAAAATGGCCTGAGACTGTTCGTGAAGTTCATCAATTGCTGCCGCACCCGCTCCTGAAACTGCCTGATAGGTGGAAACGATCACTTTGGATAAACCATATTCTTTCCTGATTGGTTCTAGCGTTGCCACCATTTGGATTGTCGAACAATTCGGGTTGGCAATGATCCCATTATGGAGTTTAATGTCTTCTTCGTTTACTTCCGGAACGACTAGAGGGACATCGGGATCCATTCGGAAGGCGCTAGTATTATCCACTACGATTGCACCTCGTTTAACTGCTTCTGGAGCAAGTAGCTTTGAAACGCTTCCCCCTGCACTGAATAACGCAATATCCACACCTTCGAAGCTTTCTGGCTTTGCTTCTTCCACTGTCCATTCTTTTCCTTTAAACGTGACGGTTGAACCTGCAGAACGCGCAGAAGATAGCAATGTCAATTGTTTGATTGGGAAATCCCTTTTCTCTAATGTGTTGAGCATCTGTTGTCCGACTGCTCCAGTGGCACCAACCACTGCTATATGAAAACCACTTGTATTCAAAATTCTTTCTCTCCTTCCAACCGATATGTTTCTCATAGTAGTCATAAACGTTTTAGTCATTTACTATAATAAAGGTTATTTTAACATAAACAATTATTTGACAATAGTGGTTTTTTGGATGAATTTATTCGACTGCATGAAAAGAAGGCCATCTGACGAAGAGATGATAGCCTTCTTTTCATTTAATCTAAGAACCTTTCGATAATGACTGGCTGCAATTGTTTTCCTTCAATAGCTGCCTCTATCGTTTCCTGGATGAGAGTCATCCTTGCCACCATCGATTTTGGTTTACCTTCTGGAGCATCTTGGCCGAATGGGATGAAATAGATATCCTTTGTGGACATTAACCGCATAAGATTCATTCCATTTAAGCCGAGTGCATCATTTGTAGAGATTCCCAGTACGACCGGCCTGTGATTGCGGAGTGTCGCTTTCGCTGCCATCAGCACAGGCGAATCTGTCATGGCATTCGCGAATTTACTCATTGAATTACCCGTCAATGGCGCTATGACCATACAATCGAGCGGGATCTTCGGACCCAGGGGCTCTGCCTTGACAATCGAATCAATCACTTTATGTCCAGTAACATTCTCGATTCGCTTTATCCAGTCTTCTCCCTTTCCGAACCTGGTTTCTGTATTCATTACAGTTGAAGTAACGATCGGCATGACTTCCGCCCCGTTATTCACCAGTCTTTCAATTTCTGGGAATACAGCATCATAGGTACAGTGTGAACCAGTCAATCCAAATCCGATCCTTTTCCCTTTCATACTCAATCTAAGCTCTCCTTTCCAGAATCAAAATCTTCTTCAAGAAGCTGTGCCAAAACATTGGCTAATATTTGTCCGGCAGATTTCGGGGCTACAATTCCAGGCAACCCTGGTGCAAGCAGCGCTTTAATTCCACGTTTTTCTGCATATCTGAAATCTGTACCGCCGGGCTTCGACGCCAAATCAATGATCAGTGTATGTGGAGGCATTTTGGCAATGACATCTGCTTTAACAATGGGTGTGGGAATTGTGTTGATGCAAATATCACAGTCTTCTACCTCTTTTGATAGTTGATTAAGATGGAATGCTTCCAATCTCATTTCCGTAATCCTGGCCAGATGCTCACTCTTTCGTGCACCAACTTTCACTTTCGCACCTAGGTTACTGAATGTTCTGGCTACACTCATTCCAACTCTTCCAAGTCCCAAGACGACGATGGTCGAGCCGTGTAAAGTGAAGTCCGTATGTTGAATTGCCATCATAATGGTCCCTTCGACTGTAGGAATGGAATTATAAATGGCGACATCGTCTCTCTCAAATAATTGAACAAGCTTCCGGTTTGTTGAATCTACTACTTTATCCAAGTATTTATTGCTAATTCCTGAATAGATCGTACAGTGCCCTGGCGTTTGAGATACGATTTCTTCAGTCAGAAAAATCTTCTCATTCGAAAAGATCGTATCGATTTCTCCTTGTAGATTCGTGCCGGGTACAGGTAAAATAATGGCGTCTATTATGGAGAAGTCTAATTCATCCAACTTTTCCTTTGTTGCCCCTGTAAAGGCATGATCTAATTGTTCAAATCCAACCAGAGAAATCTTCGCATCCAGCTCAGTGAGCTTGCGAATGATCTCCAGCTGACGAGCATCTCCGCCTAGAACTGCGATCTGCATTCCGGTCAACATCACTGCTTTCACCTTCTTTTTACATAATCGCTATTCTAAATCCCTTTTCACTTCAACAGTGTATGTTATCGAGTATGAATGGGTGAAAAGAAAAGCGGAGGGGCTTTGCACAGAGGCGTGGGGCATAAGACGAAGTGGCCATGAAGGCGCTCTTTGCCTTCTTGGACGGTTTGGCTTATGACCTGTGCCTCTAAGCCCCGGAGCTGGACAAAAGAAAAGCGGAGGGGCTTTGCCCAGAGGCGTGGGGCATAAGACGAAGTGGCCATGAAGGCGCTCTTTGCCTTCTTGGACGGTTTGGCTTATGACCTGTGCCTCTAAGCCCCGGAGCTGGACACTAGAAAAGCGGAGGGGCTTCACCCAGAGGCGGGCGAATCCGTATTTTTCCCAAACAAAAAAAGAGGAAACGGGATATTCACCCGTTCCCCCCCTTTTCTATTTTTAACGCTTAGTCGTTTGAGACTTCCAGAATGATCATGTCTGTGCCAATTGTCCGGATGTGATGCCACGGGACCTTGATTTCCCCTCCCTGCTTACGCATCCACTTGCCAGTCGGGATGACAAGAGCATGGATTTGCCCTGTTTGATCATTGAACTCTAAATCGGTATGACCGAGCACTCCCAATCTTTCAGCTTTCCGATAATCTACAATCTCTTTACCACTTAGCTCGCTTAACCTCATTGAAATCAGTCCTTCCATACGCTCTGTAGTACAATGTATACATTGTCCATGAATTTTAGAAGGCTTTCTTTCCATTTCCCTCTACCTGCCCATACTGAGGTTATCACACAAAAAAACAGAGCAGGCTGCCGCCTGCTCATCGAAATGATTATTGTCTGATATTCTTAGGTAGATTCCCGTCAGGACTGATTAATGAAACAGCATAATCATCTGTAAAGATCTCCATTGCAAGACGGTTCACTTTTTCCATCGTCACTCCATCGATTTCCTCGACGATTTCATCCAGGCTCCGGTGACGTTTCAATAATAGTTCGTTCTTACCATTACGGCTCATGCGGCTATTCGTGCTTTCAAGGCTTAGCATCAGGTTGCCTTTCAACTGTTCTTTGCTGTTGGTCAACTCTTTGGATGTGATGCCTTCTGCTTTTAAGTCCTTCAATGTTCCATTGATTGTGTCGAATAACTGATCCAATTGATTCGCACCGGTTCCTCCGTAAATGGTTACCATACCGCTGTCTTGATAGGCTGAATGATAAGAAAATACCGAGTATGCCAATCCTCTTTGTTCCCTGACCTCTTGGAATAAGCGGGAGGACATGCTTCCACCGACGATATTATTCAATACAATCAGATTATAGATATCACTGTGACCGATTTGAAGACCGTCGAACCCTAGGCATAGATGAGCTTGTTCAGTGTCCTTTTTACGTGCGGATTTATTGTAATGGAAGGATGGTTGAATCTTTGCTTCCGGTCCTTTACCACCTTCATATGAACCAAATAATTTTTCAACGTCTTTAATGAAGCTTTCATCCACATTTCCCGCAATGGAAACGACCACTTGATCAGGTGTATACATTTCATGCATGTATTGCTTCAATTTTTCTTTATTGAACGTGCTGAGTGTCTCTTCTGTACCCAGGATCGGGTATCCAAGAGGATGCTCCTCATAAATCGCTTTACTCAGTAAATCATGCACAATATCATCTGGCGTATCCTCATACATCTTGATCTCTTCATACACCACATTCTTTTCTTTTGCCATTTCATCTTCATCAAACGCTGATTCGAAGAACATATCGGATAATGTATGTAAGGCATATTCTGCATGATTATCGAGCACTTTCGCATAGTAACACGTATATTCTTTAGAGGTAAATGCATTTACCTGTCCACCGATGCTATCGAAGGATTCAGCTATTTCTCGAGCTGATTTTGTTTTCGTCCCTTTAAAAAACATATGTTCAAGGAAATGTGAGATTCCGTTATTATCAACATCTTCATTCCTTGAACCTGTTGCAATCCAGATTCCAATCGCAACTGATCGCACGGTAGGTATTTCTTCTAATACGATTCTTAGTCCATTTTGGCAAGTATGCTTCTTTATCAAAAAATGTTCCTCCTATTCGTGGTGCAGCAAATTATGAGCAGTATGACCATTTTACTGTTGGGCTGGATTATCTAGTTCTTCAATGATTCTTTCTTCTTTGAACAAACTTGATATTGGTCCCATCCTCAAATGTTTATCCTTGATTTGTATAATCAAGCTGTTTAACGAATTTGCCGTTGAAGCGGTCGGATGCATGAGGATGATGGCCCCTTTATGCAGCTTTGACATCACGCGGTTGATGAGCACATCCGGACTTGGCTTTTGCCAATCGATTGTGTCAACACTCCACATAATCGTTCTCATATCCATATCATGGGCAATTTTCACCACTTCATCCCTGTAACTGCCACTTGGGGGGGCAAACCATTTAACTTTTTCACCTGTTGTGACTTCGATGATTTCATTGGTTTTCTTTAATTCATCCACTGCTTTGGATGTTTCCAGCTTTTCCATGTTCGGATGCGAATACGAGTGGTTGCCAATTTCATGCCCTGCATCTACGATCATCTTCGCTAACTCAGGATTGTTCTTAACCCACCTTCCCTCTAGAAAAAAGGTAGCATAAACATGATGCTTTTTCAAAGTAGCGAGCATATCCGGGATATATTCATTCCCCCATGCCACATTAATGATGAAAGATACCATCGGTTTTTCAGGATTGCCTCTATAAATCGGAGATGGCGGGAGATCTCCTAAATGCTTTTTCGGTGGTATTTGTTTGTACACCAGCTTATCTTCAGAGAACACCCGGTCATTCTTCATATTATTAAGCGATTCCTTATAATCGATCTGTATTCCGTTATAACCAGGTGTCGCCTTCCATACAGGATCAATCACTGCATCCTTTGCAGGGATCGATTTACTCTTTGCTGCTTCCTTTATTCTATGGGATAAGTCTTCGGTACCCATGTCGCCGCTTACTGGTACAGCATCCTGCTTTAAGCTTTGAACATATTGGCTCGATAATGGGTTCTCAACAGCCAATAAAGTCAGAATAGCAATTACAGATATTCCAATCAAGTATTTTTTTCCCAACGACGCTCACCTTCCTTCCATATTAACATATGTGCATGGTGGACAAGGTAGAACGCCATAGAAAAAGGCTATCCGCCGGGAAAAATATACCCCATACAGGACAGCCTTTCATTCATTGCAGTTATGCTTGATTTTGTTCCTCTTTTTCACGTTGCTCTTTCAGTACAGCTTTTCTGGAAAGGTTCACCCTTCCTTGATTATCCACATCAAGAACCTTTACAAGGATCTCATCGCCGATTGAGACGACATCTTCAACTTTCCTGATGCGCTCTTCAGCGATTTCAGAAATATGAACCAATCCGTCTTTACCAGCAAAAATTTCTACGAAAGCACCGAATTTTTCAATTCGTTTCACTTTTCCAAGATACATTTGGCCAGCTTCAACTTCTCTTACAATATCTTCAATCGTCTTCTTCGCCACTTTATTCATTTCTTCATCGGTTGAAGAGATGAATATGGTTCCATCTTGTTCGATATCAATCTTAACGCCTGTTTCATCAATGATCTTATTGATTTGTTTACCGCTCGGTCCAATAACATCACGGATCTTGTCAGGGTTGATATGCATCGTAAGGATTTTAGGCGCATATTGAGAAAGGGATGATCTTGACTCACCCAGTGTTGCAAGCATGCTGTCAAGGATTTGCATTCTACCGATCTTAGCTTGCTGAAGCGCTTCTTCAAGGATCTCTCTCGATAAACCTTCAATCTTGATATCCATTTGAAGGGCTGTAACACCTTTGGAAGTACCTGCTACCTTAAAGTCCATGTCGCCAAGGAAATCTTCCATTCCTTGAATATCAGTAAGAATGGAATAATGTTCACCCGATTTAACAAGACCCATTGCAATACCCGCTACTGGAGCTTTGATTGGCACACCTGCATCCATCATTGCAAGAGTACTTGCACAAATACTCGCTTGGGATGTAGAACCATTGGATTCAAGAACTTCCGATACTAGCCTGATTGTATAAGGGAAATCCTTTTCATTTGGAATGATCGGCTCAAGGGCGCGCTCTCCCAATGCACCGTGTCCGATTTCACGACGACCCGGTCCCCTGATCGGTCCAGTTTCCCCTACGCTGAATTGAGGGAAGTTGTAGTGATGCATGAAGCGTTTGGATTCTTCGATTCCCAATCCATCAAGAATCTGAACATCACCCAATGCGCCTAGTGTACAAATGCTGAGTGCCTGGGTTTGTCCACGTGTGAATAATCCGGAACCATGCGTTCTAGGCAGAAGGCCGACTTCAGAAGATAGCGGTCTGATTTCATCTACTTTACGGCCATCAGGGCGCACTTTTTCTTCTGTAATGAGACGACGCACTTCATTTTTAACAAGTTTATCAAGGACTTTCTTTACTTGCTTCAATGTGTCTTCATCTGCTTCTTTTTCTTCAAAAGATGTGATGACGTTATTTTTAACAGCAGTGATCGCTTCCTCACGTGCATGCTTTTCCTGAACTTGAATGGCAGGGATCAATTCTTCTTCACAGAGTGAGCGAATTTCAGTCTCCAGCTCCTGATCAAGTTCGAAAAGCTTGATTTCCATCTTCTCTTTTCCGACTTTTGCAACAATCTCTTCCTGGAATGCCACTAAGCGTTTGATTTCTTCATGACCGAACATAATGGCTTCAAGCATCGTCTCTTCAGGAACTTCATCTGCCCCTGCTTCCACCATGTTGATGGCATCTTTCGTTCCTGCAACTGAAAGATGGATCTCACTTTTCTCAAGCTGTTCGACAGACGGATTGATGATGAACTCACCATCAACAAGTCCTACGATCACTCCAGCAATCGGACCTTCAAAAGGAATATCTGAAACCGATAGGGCGAGTGATGAGCCGAACATTGCAGCCATTTCTGACGAGCAATTCTGATCCACACTCATGACCATGCTGATGACTTGAACTTCATTTCGGAAACCGTCTGCAAATAATGGACGGATCGGACGGTCAATCAAACGGCTCGCCAAGATTGCTTTTTCACTTGGACGCCCTTCACGTTTGATGAAACCTCCAGGGATTTTCCCTACTGCATATAATCTTTCTTCATAGTTTACTGTCAACGGAAAGAAGTCAAGCGGCTTCGGTTCCTTAGACGCAGTTGCACTACTAAGCACTGCTGTATCTCCGTAACGCACCAATACTGCCCCGTTGGCTTGTTTAGCCAATTGGCCTACTTCCACCGTTAATTCTCTTCCAGCCCAGTCAATGGAAAAGGTCTGTTTAGTTTGTTCCATATAGTGTACCCCTCTCTTTATACATCACTTAAAGGGTGTCGGATTAACCTTACCCGTAATTAAACTATCTCGGTAATCTATATCATGCACGAAAGTGCCGTTATATTCAAATAAGTATGTGTGACCATGTTAGTGAGAATGCAATATTCATCCTGTCTCTGCAGTGCTCTGACTGATCACTTCCTGCGAACCGTTCCGACAGCTTTTGCAGGCTTTTCTTATTATGTATTTTAGACAAAAAACCGTCATGTACATACTATTAAAATGAAAACACTATAGGATAAAAGCAAATATCCTGGTGGCTCATACAAAGATTTCCACTTGTAAAAACTAAAGAAAAAGCGGGAAATATTCCCGCTTCCTTGTCTCTGATTATCGACGTAAACCTAATTTGTTAATTAACTCACGGTAGCGTTGTACATCTTTCTTACGTAGGTAAGATAAAAGATTACGACGGTGACCTACCATTTTTAGAAGACCACGACGAGAGTGGTGATCTTTCTTGTGAACGCGCAAGTGATCGTTCAGGTTGTTAATTTCTTCTGTTAGGACAGCAATTTGAACTTCTGGAGATCCAGTATCGTTCTCATGTGTTTTGTATTCACTGATAAGTTCGTTCTTACGCTCTTTAGTGATAGCCATCCTTTTCACCTCCTATTGATTTCTTTCAAATCCCCGTTTACCGAGCATACGTTGGTGATTCGTGATGCCAAGCAAAGGTTCATTTCATACGCTTCTTAGAATACTACTTTATTCTACAAAAATCAAGTGATAACCTCAAATTTCCGAAAAGAATCTGATGGCAGTCTCCTTGTCCTGTTGAATCTGGGCAATCAACGCCTCGATCCCTGAAAATTTCTGCTCATCTCTTATTCTCTCATACCACTCGATAAATACCTCTTCTCCATAGATGGAAGAGTGAAAATCGAAAAGATGTACTTCAATAGATAAAGAATATTCATCAGGATTTTTGAATGTCGGCTTAAAGCCGATATTGCAGACACCTTCATACCATTCATCATGAATTTTCATGCGCACGGCATATACCCCGTTCTTCGGAACCAGGTACGCATAAGACATCTCGATATTCGCTGTGGGAAACCCAATTTTCCTTCCCCGTTTATCCCCATGGATAACAGTACCCCTCATCCTGTAATGCCTGCCCAGTAGCTGTGAGGCCTTGCCTACCTCCCCTTCTTTCAGACATTCACGTATCAGGGTCGAACTCACTTTGTCTTCATCTTCCGAAAGCTTCGGTACAGTGGTATAAGTGAATTTCTCTCTTGAATGGAAAGGTAGGGTTTCCATTGTTCCCTTCCCCATCCTACCATATGAGTAATCAAAGCCTGCGACGACATGGGATACGTTCAAGTCGATGATATATTGATCAATAAACTCCTGTGGAAGAAGGCTTGCAAACTCAGAAGTGAATCGGACGACGAAGAGATAATCGACACCCAGGTCCCTGATGAGTTCCTTTTTATCTTCAAGAGGGGTGATGTATTTTATATGCTTATGTTTATGTCCCAGCACCACTGAAGGGTGCGGGTCGAAGGTCATCACTGCACTTTGCAGGTGATTTTCCCTTGCTGTTTCGACGGCTGTCTTGATTACTTGCTGATGACCTTTATGAACCCCATCGAAATACCCAAGAGCCAGCACCAGGGGAGGGAACTGATCTTCACTAAAGGAGTGAGGATGATGTACAGTTATCAATTTCACAGTCATTCACCTTTTTCACTAGTCATTGAATAGGACTTTAACAGGCTTTATGATCTCAGCTTTATCGGGGTGGCGCTTGTAAATAGCAATTGCACGGCCATCCTGCTCCATCACCACTTCTGAATCCTGCGGCCAATCCTTAGGCTCATCCAAACGTGAACCATTCTTCACTTTCTTTGCTAATGTATCATTAATTACCATTTTCGGCAAATGAGAAAGCCCCAGTTCGAGAGGGAAAATCAGTTCCTCTGCCCGATCACTATTCACATACTCCTCTACTTCTTCGAATGTAAAACACTCTTCCTCGGTAAAACTTGCGGACCTTGTTCTGGTTAAAGCAGACATGTGCGCAGGATAGCCCAATTTCTTTCCGATTTCAACTGCAAGCGTCCTTACATACGTCCCTTTGCTGCAAGATACTTTAAACTTGAAACGGGGATGTTCTCGATCTAATCGATCCCATGAGCCTAAAAGCTCCAGCTCATGGATATGGACCTTCCTTGATGGCCTTTCAACCTCTATTCCTTGACGAGCATATTCATAGAGACGTTTACCGTTCACCTTAACGGCAGAAAACATCGGGGGAGTCTGGATGATGTCTCCTGTAAACGCCCCAAGCACCTCCTCAACACTACTTCTGTCAATCTGGCCCTCGACCTCTTTGCGTTCGACTACATCGCCCCACGCATCTTCCGTAGTCGTTGAGTATCCCAGTGTCACTTCACCCTCATACGTTTTTCCTGCATCCGTTATATATTCGGCAACCTTTGTTGCCCTTCCGATGCATATGGGCAGTACACCCGACACTTCCGGGTCGAGAGTACCCGTATGACCAACTTTCTTCGTGCGGAGCAACTTCCTCAACTTAAACACGCAGTCATGAGAAGTCATGCCCCTCGGCTTCCATAGCGGTAAGATACCGTTCATTTCAAAACCTCCGTTCATGATAACAACTATTGATCCGTAACATCCATCTTTCGATTTGCTTCTTTGGGTTAAAGAAGCACAAACAAAAGACTGATCCTCACGAAAATGTTTCCCGTTTGGATCAGTCCTTTCATTTTACTCGTCTTTATTCTGTGAATCCTCTTCAGGTTCATCTTGAACTTTTCGAAGTAAAGTTTCAATGTGATTACCATATTCGATCGATTCATCAAACTCAAAAATTATTTCCGGTGTTTTACGAAGGCGGACTCTTTGTCCAACTTCAGATCGGATGAATCCTTTCGCCTTCGCAAGACCCTTTAAAGTATTCTCTCTTTGGTCTTCCCCGCCAAGGACGGTAATGTACACCTTTGCCTGCTGGAGGTCCCCGGAAACCTGTACATCCGTAACTGTAACGAATCCAATACGAGGGTCTTTAATTTTGCGTCCGATAATATCGCTGAGCTCTTTCTTCATTTGCTCGCCAACTCGATTTGCACGATGGCTCATCAATATCACCCCATGATTTTTGTCATTAATCTATGAACCGTGAGTTTTCCTAATAGAATTCCCTGGTTGTATCGATTCGTTCCCATTCGGGGAACGAATCGATAAAATTCAGTGCACGATCCATTTCCTTTTCACTGGAAGACTTCGAGGATGCCACTGTGACAAGGGCAATCCTTGTCCTTTGCCATACATCCTGATGGTCGACTTCTGAAACGGAAACGTTGAATTTCTGTTTTAAGCGGGTAAGGACCCTTTGTAAAACAGCTCTCTTCTCCTTCAAAGAGTGAGAATCATGAATCAAGCACTCACATTCAACATATGTGATCATTTACGAGTGATTTCCTCCATGACATAGGCTTCGATTACATCGCCCTCTTTAACGTCATTGAAGTTCTTGATCGTAATACCACATTCATATCCTTTCGCAACTTCCTTGGCATCATCCTTGAATCGTTTAAGAGCATCAAGTTCACCTTCGAAAATCACAACGCCGTCACGGATCAAACGCACGCCAGAATCACGTGAGATTTTACCTTCGGTTACATAACTTCCTGCAATCGTACCGACTTTAGACACTTTGAACGTTTGACGAACCTCTGCTTGACCAATGATTTTCTCTTCATATTCCGGATCAAGCATCCCTTTCATCGCGGATTCGATTTCTTCCATCACTTTGTAGATGATTCGGTGCAGACGGATTTCGACACCTTCCGCATCCGCAGCACGCTTCGCATTTACATCAGGACGGACATTGAATCCGATGACAATGGCATTTGAAGCTGAAGCAAGCGTGATATCAGATTCGTTGATCGCTCCAACACCTGTGTGGATGATGTTAATCTTTACACCTTCAACTTCTATCTTCAATAATGAAGCGGCCAATGCTTCGACGGATCCTTGTACGTCAGCCTTTAGAACGAGGTTAAGATCCTTCATTTCACCCTGTTTCATTTGCTCAAACAGATTTTCCAGGCTAACTTTGGATTTTTCCCCACGCTGAGCCTGTAGTGCTTGTGATGCACGTGATTCACCGACAGAACGAGCCGTTTTCTCATCTTCGAAGACGACAAAGCGATCACCCGCCTGAGGGACATCATTCAAACCTGTAATTTCTACAGGGGTAGAAGGACCGACTTCTTTCACACGACGGCCAAGGTCGTTTACCATTGCACGTACACGGCCGAATGTGTTACCAACGACGATCGGATCTCCTACTTTCAGTGTACCATTCTGTACTAGAAGGGTTGCTACGGAACCACGTCCTTTATCCAATTGAGCTTCGATGACGGTTCCAAGCGCCAGACGTTCAGGATTTGCTTTCAACTCTTCCACTTCACTTACAAGGACGATCATTTCAAGAAGGTTATCGATACCTTCACCTGATAAAGCTGATAGCGGAACGAAGATCGTATCCCCACCCCACGCTTCAGGAACAAGTTCATATTCCGTCAGTTCCTGCATGACGCGGTCTGGATTCGCGGCTTCCTTATCCATTTTATTCACTGCAATGATGATTGGCACTTCAGCTGCCTTGGCATGATTGATTGCTTCAACCGTTTGAGGCATGACACCATCATCAGCAGCAACAACAATGATTGCAATATCCGTGACTTGAGCACCGCGCGCACGCATCGTAGTGAAGGCGGCATGTCCAGGTGTATCAAGGAACGTAATTTTCTTTCCGTCCACTTCCACTTGATAAGCACCGATATGCTGAGTGATCCCGCCTGCTTCCCCGGCAGTGACCTTCGTGTTACGAATGGAATCGAGTAGTGTGGTTTTACCGTGGTCAACGTGTCCCATGATCGTTACGACAGATGGACGCTCCTCAAGCTGATCTTCATTATCTTCAGTGAAGTAAACACCAAGATCTGTTGCATCAATCTTGATTTCTTCTTCAACCTCTACCCCGTATTCACCGGCGATCAATTCAATTGAATCTTTATCAAGCTCCTGATTGATCGTAGCCATCACCCCGAGCATGAAAAGCTTCTTGATGATTTCAGAAGGTTCTTTATGAAGCTTCTTGGCAAGTTCCGCTACCGACAGAGATTCAGAAAAAGTAATCTTGGATGGAAGCTCCTTTTTCTTTGCAGGCTGCTGTTGTTGAGGTGCCGGCTTAAAGTTTCTGTTCGGCTTATTGTTTCTATTATTTTTATTTTTTTTGTTGTTTTGATTATTATTGTTATTGAAAACCTTTTTCTCCTTTGACTGTGACTGTTGATCGTACTTTTTCCCTTCACGGCTTTTCGGTGAGGACTTCACCTTTGCCTTGTTGGACGATTCCTCTTCCTTCACAGTATTATTTCTTTTTTCCCCAGTACTTTTCTGTTCCTTGGAATTCCCTGAGAACATTGAATCCAGCTTCTTCACCGTGTCGTCTTCTATTGTTGCCATATGATTTGATACCTCAATATTCAATTGCTTCAATTTAGTAATAACATCTTTGCTTGAAACATTATATTTTTTTGCATATTCATAAACACGCATCTTGCTCATATGTTCACCCCCATTGAGATTCAATCGAGCATTTCGGATAATTTATCGGCAAAGCCGGCATCGGATAATGCAACGACCACCCTGGCATCTTTCCCTATGGAATGGCCAAGCTCATAACGGTCTTCCACAAGTCGGACCGGTACGTTATATGACTTGCATTTATCCGTAACTTTCTTATACGTATTAGAGGATGCATCTTTAGAAAGAATCACGAGCTTTGCACGACCGCTCCTGACTTCCTTTATGACCAACTCTTCACCTGAAATAATCTTACGTGCCCGATTTGCCAATCCTAAAAGTGACATCCAACGATCTTGTTTCATACGCTAAATGCTACTCCTTCTCTACAAGGCTGATCAATTCATCATAAAGAGAATCGTCAATCTTTGTCTGTAATTGATTGGCTAAAGTATTCTTCTTCTTCGCCTGCAGAATGATCTCTTTGTCCTTTGACAGGTAAGCACCACGCCCCGATTTCTTTCCAGTGGGATCAATGGATACTTCGCCCTCTTTCGAACGGACAATCCGTATCATTTCTTTTTTAGGTCTCATTTCCCCCGTTGCCACGCATTTGCGCAACGGAATCTTTTTATTAGCGCCCACGATTTTCACCTCTTACTCTTGATCTTCGTCATCGAAATCAATGTTTAAAGGTTCGTCATCATACTCTTCCTCTTCGTCTTGTGGAAGAAACGCTTCCTCGCGCGGGTATAATCCAAGCTCACGCGCATCCGTTTCACTCTTGATATCGATCTTCCAGTTTGTGAGTTTAGCTGCAAGTCGTGCATTTTGTCCACGTTTCCCGATTGCAAGGGAAAGCTGATAATCAGGTACTACCACTCTCGTTGCCTTATCTTCTTCATTCACTTGGACATCAAGGACCTTAGAAGGGCTTAACGCGTTTGCCACAAATGTCACAGGATCTTCAGACCACTGTACGATGTCAATCTTTTCACCTTTGAGTTCATTGACGATCGCTTGTACACGAGCACCTTTTGTTCCTACACAAGCACCGACCGGGTCGATTTCAGAATTTTCAGCGTGGACCGAAATCTTTGAACGGTCACCAGCTTCACGAGCAACTGATTTGATTTCGACGGTACCATCAAAGATTTCAGGCACTTCAATCTCAAATAATCGCTTCAGTAAACCTGGATGTGTGCGGGACACATAGATCTGAGGACCCTTGGTCGTTTTCTCGACCTTCGTGATGAAGACTTTGATTCGGTCATGAGGTTTATACGTTTCATTAGGCATTTGCTCACTTACAGGAAGGAGGGCTTCAATCTTGCCCAATGCGACATAAATGAAACGGTTATCCTGGCGCTGGACGATCCCTGTCATGATATCTTCTTCGCGGTCAACGAATTCGGAGTATATGATTCCGCGCTCAGCTTCCCTTACACGCTGAGTCACAACCTGTTTAGCGGTTTGAGCAGCGATCCGACCGAAGTCTTTCGGTGTGACCTCGAGTTCGACTACATCTCCGACTTCATAACCAGGGTTGATTTCTCCAGCGTCTTCTACGGAGATCTCAAGGCGTGAATCAAAGACTTCATCCACTACTTCCTTACGTGCAAAGACCCTCATCGTACCCGTTTCAAGGTTCAGGTCTACACGGACATTCTGTGCCTGGTTAAAGTTTCTCTTATAAGCAGAAACCAAAGCTGCTTCGATTGCTTCGATGATTACATCTCTCGCAATGCCTTTTTCTTTCTCTAAAACAGTTAGAGCATCTAATAGCTGAGTGCTCATGGTGGTGTCATCCCCCTTTATAATACGGTTGTTTCCTAATTAGAATGTAACAGCCAATCTTGCTAACGCTACTTTGTCTGCTGGAATCTCAACCTTCTTTTTACGTGTTTTGATTGTGACTTCCAAAGATAGTTGTTCGGAAGAATGGGATAGCAATGTACCTTCGAATGCCTTCTCCCCATCAATCGGTTCATACGTTTTCACGTAGACGTTTTTCCCGATTGCCTTTTGAAAGTCCTTGTCATTTTTCAAGGGACGTTCTGCACCTGGCGAAGATACTTCCAAGAAATAATTGTGAGGAATCGGATCGATTTCATCCAGCTTCTCACTTAATCGTTCGCTGACAATTCCACATTCTTCAATGTCAACACCTGAATCCTTATCGATGAATACACGAAGGAACCAATTGGAACCTTCTTTTACGTATTCCATATCGATCAGTTCCAATGACATATCCTCTAGGATAGGTGAGACAAGTTCTTCTACTAGTGTAATAATTTTGCTCATACTTACCTCCTGGTCTATATGAAAATCTTGCACCAAGACTAGAAATAATCCTTAAAAAACTCCCTGTAATAACGAAAGAGTGGGGTGCGACCCCACTCTTCTGCTTAGAGCTATCTTTAGTATTTCCAATAAAAATATACCATAATCAACATGTTTATGCAAACAATTCCCTTATCGGAGGCCTAAAACAGAGATAGTTGATTCTTGTCAGGTAAACTTTCCAGACAACCGTGATTATCCAGATACTCAATGATCGTCTTTGAAACACGGCCTCTTTGCTGCAGATCTTCTTTCGACAGAAACTCCCCGTCTTCTCGTGCCTTCACGATATTGATCGCCGCATTGGTACCGAGACCAGGGATGGAATTGAACGGTGGGATCAGTGAATCGCCATCAATGATGAATTCCGAAGCGTGAGATCTGTATAAATCTACTTTCTGGAATCTGTAGCCGCGCTCACACATTTCAAGGGCCAGTTCCAATACCGTCAGCGTGTTCTTTTCTTTCGGCGAAGCATCCAAGCCTTTACTGTTGATCTCCTCGATCTTTGCACGAACAGCCTGTGATCCCCTCACCATCGCTTCAATATCAAAGTCTTCCGCACGGACGGTAAAATACGCAGCATAATAAAGAAGTGCGTGGTGGACCTTGAAGTAAGCAATCCTCACTGCCATGAGAACATAGGCGGCAGCATGGGCTTTAGGGAACATGTACTTAATTTTGAGACAGGAGTCGATATACCAATCCGGGACTCCATTATTCTTCATTTCTTCAATCCATTCATCTTGAAGCCCTTTCCCTTTACGTACAAACTCCATGATTTTAAATGCAAGGGAAGGTTCCAATCCTTGATAGATCAAGTAGACCATGATGTCATCACGACAACCAATCACTTCGCTCAGGTTACAAATATTATTGTGAATCAGCTCTTGTGCATTTCCAAGCCACACATCGGTTCCGTGTGAAAGGCCGGAGATCTGGACGAGCTCCGAAAAAGTAGTCGGCTTTGTATCTTCAAGCATTTGTCGAACAAATCTCGTACCAAACTCAGGTATGCCCAGGGTCCCTGTTTTACACATAATTTGATCTTCCGTGACTCCAAGCGTCTCTGTCCCGCTGAATATTTTCATCACTTCAGGATCATCCGTCGGGATCGTTTTCGGATCGATACCCGATAAATCCTGGAGCATACGGATGACGGTTGGGTCATCGTGTCCAAGTATATCGAGTTTCAACAAGTTATCGTGGATGGAATGGAAATCAAAATGTGTGGTTTTCCATTCAGATCCTTGGTCATCTGCAGGGAACTGAATCGGAGAAAAATCAAAGATATCCATATAATCAGGGACTACGATGATTCCGCCAGGATGCTGACCTGTCGTACGTTTTACACCTGTACAGCCGCTCACCAGCCTGTCTATTTCCGCTCCCCTGATTTGAAGTGCATTGTCATTCGCATAGCCTTTGACGTAGCCGTATGCCGTTTTTTCAGCGACGGTTCCGATTGTACCTGCACGATATACGTTATCCTCGCCAAACAGCACTTTTGTATAGTTATGTGCCTGTGGCTGGTATTCCCCGGAGAAGTTCAAATCGATATCGGGGACTTTATCCCCTTTGAAGCCAAGGAAGGTTTCAAAAGGAATATCGTGACCGTCTTTTTTATATGCATGTCCACAATCCGGGCAATCCTTATTCGGAAGGTCGAATCCTGAGCCGACAGAACCATCATCAAAGAACTCGGATTTCTTGCATGAAGGACAGACATAATGCGGAGGCAGCGGATTGACTTCCGTGATTTCCGTCATGGTCGCTACAAAGGATGATCCAACCGATCCCCTCGAACCGACAAGATAACCATCATCCAAAGACTTCTTAACCAACTTATGTGAAATGAGATAAATGACCGCGAATCCGTGACCGATGATACTCTTTAACTCTTTTTCCAATCTCGCTTCAACAATTTCAGGCAATTCGTCGCCATAAATGCTCCTGGCCATCGCATAACTCATCCGGCGCATCTCTTCATCCGCGCCTTCGATTTTAGGAGTATAAAGATCATCTTTGATTGGCTTGATCACTTCGACCATGTCAGCGATTTTATTTGAATTGTCCACGACAATCTCTTTGGCTTTGTCTTTTCCGAGAAACGAAAAACAGTCAAGCATTTCATTCGTTGTCCTGAAATGCACGTCAGGTAACGTATGACGGTTCAGCGGATTGGCCCCTCCCTGTGATCCTACAAGGATCTGCCTGTAGATCTTATCCGTCTCATTGACATAATGGACATTTCCAGTCGCAACGACCGGTTTATTCAGCTTCTCGCCAAGCTCCACGATATTCTTAATAATGTCTTCAAGGTTCTTTTGGCTTTGTACAAGGTCAAGTTCGATCAGATGCTGATACACTTCTTTCGGATGCACTTCCAAGTAATCGTAAAACTCTGCCGTCTCTTGGACTTCTTCTTTACCTTTTTGCATCATTCCTTCGAACACTTCACCTTTGTCGCATCCGGACCCCACTAAAAGGCCTGAACGGTATTTCTGCAGTTGTGAACGAGGAATCCTCGGCACCCGGTAGAAGTAGTGCATATGTGATATCGATACTAATTTATACAAATTCTTGAGGCCTTCCTCATTTTGTGCAATCAGCGTACAGTGGTATGGGCGGGATCGTTTATATGCATCGCCTTTACCCATATAATCGTTCAATTGATTATGGTTCTTGATGCCTTTCTCAAAGGCATCTTTTAGCATCTTGACCAAAAGATATCCAGTTGCTTCCGCATCATAAATCGCCCTATGATGCTGTGTCAATTCAACATCGAATTTCTTGGCGAGTGTGTTCAGTCTGTGGTTCTTGAATTGTGGGTATAGCAGCCTAGCAAGCTCTAATGTATCAATGACTGGGTTGGAGGATTTTGCTAGCCCCGCTTTCTGATAACCCGCATTCAAAAAGCCCATGTCGAAGGATGCATTGTGTGCAACCAGAATATCATCCCCGACCCATTTATCGTAATCACGGAGGACATCATTGATTTCTGGCGCGTCACGTACCATCTCATCCGTAATGCCCGTTAAATCAATCGTAGTTGCAGACAATGGGTGATGAGGATTCGCAAATGATTCAAACCGATCAATGATCTCACCGTCCTTGATCTTAACGGCAGCAAGCTCGATGATCGTATCATAAACAGCAGACAAACCTGTTGTCTCAACGTCGAACACAACATATGTGGCATCTTCGAGTTCTCGATCAGTTTCGTTATACCCGATCGGCACCCCATCATCGACAAGATTTGCTTCAAGTCCATATAACACCTTGATATCGTTTTTCTTACTTGCACTAAATGCTTCGGGGAAAGACTGAGCGACTGCATGGTCAGTGATTGCTATCGCCTTATGTCCCCACTTCTTTGCTTGTGAAACAAGGCTTGCAACTGAACTTACTGCATCCATCTGGCTCATTGGAGTATGAGCATGCAACTCGACCCTTTTTTCATCCGAAGGTGCAGTATCAAGGCGAAGCACCGGTTTGATTTCATTCACATCGTTGGCGATCATGACAAGATCTCTGACGAAGGTATCATTTTGGATGCTTCCACGACATCTCACCCACATGCCTTTTTTCATGTTATTCATGATGGCAGCATCTTCTTTATCTCTTGAGAACATTTTGACGAGGATGGAGCTTGTGTAATCCGTCACTTTGAACGTCAATAAGGTTCTACCGCTTCTAAGTTCCCTCGTTTCACAATCAAATACGTAGCCTTCAATCGCTATGCGTCTTTCCTCATCATATATTTCTTCAATCTTACGGAAATCGGCATCGTCTTTAATTGTAAGGCCAAGCATGAATGGACCGCTGGGAGCTTCTGATGCCACTTCCTTCTCGGCCTTCTCCATTTCGATGAGGGCTTGCTGTGCCCTTTCTTGATCTTCCTTCATTTTATCTTCAAGGAATTTTTTGTAATCATCATTCTGTTCCTCGATTTGAGCAACTTGCGCATCGAGAACCAATTTAGGGAAACCGAAGCCTTCGAATGCTGAAGAGATGATTTCACCGTACTTCCTCTTTAACTGCGCAGCTTCTGTATCATTCGTTGCCTTTACAATGATTTTATTGCCGATCACTTCAGGTTTTTGGTTATTCAACAGCTTTAACAATGGCGGGGAGATTCCGTCAATTTCTTTGACACACTCACTCCAGTAATCCAATATGGCTTGCTCTGTTACATTCATATTCAGAACTTTGAGGCTGAAGCTGACATTGGCTATATGTTTGAATGAAGTTTGAAGAGCAAGGGAAAACCTGCTCCAAACCTTACATGGAATCATCTCTTCCAATGTAAAATGAAAATGCCATTTTCTTTCGCTTCTATATACGGATAGTTTTTCTATTTCAGCATTGTTAAAGTATTTTACGAAAGCATCTTCCGTCAGTCCCAATTGCTGAAGCAATAGCTGAAATCGCTCTTTTTTGCCCAGGGGCTTTCCTTCCATCTCTTATTCCCCCATTTCCTTACTTGTATTTTTCTTGTCTACACAAAAGTCACAGTCCTTCAAAACTGAAGAAAAGGGCTGACTAATGATGATCAGCCCTTCTTTTATTCAAGTGTAATCGAAAGCCGTTGTTTAATCGTGCATCCTATGTCGGAAGCAAGAATCAACAGCGTTGTAATTCCCTATTTTGATTGTGATGTCAATAAATCTGTCAAAGTAGCTAGCAATTCGTCTTTATGAACCTCAAGCATTTCACCCGTTTTCCTGACCTTTACCTCAACGATGCCTTCTGAAGCTTTCTTTCCGACTGTTACCCTGACTGGAAGTCCGATTAGGTCTGAATCAGCAAATTTTACACCTGGTCGTTCAGCCCGGTCATCCATTAACACGTCGAAACGATTATTCTTTAGTCCATCATAAAGCTCATGGGCAAGGGCTGACTGATGGTCATCTTTCATATTGATTGGAATCAGGTGTACATCATATGGTGATAAGTTAGTTGGCCACACTAGACCATTCTCATCGTTGAATTGTTCTGCCACTGCTGCAAGTGTACGGGAAACACCGATTCCGTAGCAACCCATGATGATTGATTGAGAACGGCCATTTTCATCGAGATACGTACTATTCATGCTATCAGAATATCTGGTGCCTAGTTTAAACACGTGCCCCACTTCAATGCCTTTTGCAAAAAGGATCGTACCTTGTCCATCAGGAGAAGGGTCACCTTCTTGAATAAAGCGCAAGTCTCCGTATGCCTCAACAGTAAAGTCGCGTTCCGGGTTTACATTCAATAAGTGCTGACCATTTTCGTTAGCACCTGCAATGCCGTTACGGATATACTTTATCGCATGATCAGCAACAATCTTTATCTTGCCATCCAAAGTACAAGGGCCAATGGACCCTGCTTCGCATCCAATGATTTCATTCATTTCCTCTGCCGATGCAAGTTCAACCGTGTCGGCATTTAAGAAGTTCTTTACTTTAATATCGTTTATTTCATGGTCTCCTCGTGAAAGAACCAACACGAATTCTTCGTCGACCTTGAATAGTAAAGATTTGATACAATTTTCTTTTTCAGTATGGAGAAATGCCGCTACATCTTCAATCGTTTTGATTTCAGGTGTCGACACTTTCTGGATCTCCTTCTGTTCCTCATCAGAATAGGAATAAGATTCCATCACCTCTGCCATTTCAATATTGGCAGCATAAGATGATTCATCTGAATACGCAATTGTGTCTTCCCCTACTTCCGATAATACCATGAATTCATGTGTGTCTTTACCGCCCATAGCGCCTGAATCTGCGATAACCGCCCTGAAGTTCAATCCGCAGCGAGTAAAGATATTCGTATATGCCTGAAAAATCTCCTCATATGTTTCATCCAGGCTTTCAGCCGATGAATGGAAAGAATAGGCGTCCTTCATGACGAATTCCCTGCCTCGAAGCAATCCGAACCTCGGACGTTTTTCATCGCGGTATTTTGTTTGAATTTGATAAAGGGTCAATGGAAGTCGTTTGTATGATTTGATTTCATCTCTAATGATGCTTGTAATCATCTCTTCATGCGTGGCACCTAACGCAAATTCACGGGCATGCCTGTCATTCATGCGCATCAATTCAGGACCGTACGTCCCCCATCTTCCGGACTCTTTCCATAATTCAGAAGGTTGCAGAGCAGGCATCAAGAGTTCAGCTGCACCAATCGCATCCAATTCTTCACGGACAATCTCTTCTACCTTTTTCAGGACTTTCTTCCCCAGTGGGAGAAAACTGTATATCCCACTCGCGTTTTGCCTGATATATCCGGCACGCAGCAATAGCTGGTGGCTCTTGATTTCAGCATCGGCAGGGATTTCTCTAAGTGTTGGGATCAGTGTGTTTCGTTGCTTCATTTATTAGCACCTCGGTTACAAGTAAAATTTTATCGTAATGGTTATGTAAGGTTATAAGAAAAGAACGGAGATACCTCCATTCACTAGTCTATTTTAGCTTAAATGAACAGGCAGTTCTACCCTCTTTTTTTGCTGTAAGGGGGTAGTAACTGCCTGTAATTCCTTTTCTATCCTTGTAGCACTGTTAAACATCGCTGTTTATCTCCGTTCAACAGCTGGAACGGTTTAATCAACCATTTACTTTAACAGACCCTTCCTTCTGAAAGGAGTGATCATTCTTATAAGAAGAAGCGTTGAATATCATTCCATGTTACAACGAGCATCAGCACCATTAGAAGAGCGAATCCTACAAAATGGACCATCCCTTCCATTTGGCGATCAACCGGCTTGCCACGCACTGCTTCAATGGCGAAAAATAATAACCTTCCACCATCCAAAGCCGGGATCGGAAGTAAATTCATAATCCCCAGATTGATACTGAGAATGGCTGCCCATCTCATTAAATAGAAGATACCCGATTTCGCGACTACATCGGTAGATTGGTAAATGCCAACAGGTCCAGATAAGGCATCAATCGAGAATTCACCTGACACAAGTTTACCCAGAAGGACAAAAATCATCTTTGTCCACTCATACGTCTGCTCCGCGCTATTTGTGACGACTTTCAACGGAGATTTCTCGACCGGGCTATGTACACCGATGATTCCGATTTCCTTTCCTTCAATCTCTTGCGGTTTAGGAGTAACGGAAATTTCCTGTGTGGAGCCATTACGATCTACCGTGAATTTCAGTTCATCACCCGGATGTTGCTGAATGACTGTTACAATATCTTCCCAAGTCGATATCTCTTTCCCATCGATACTTTGAACAACATCATTCTTGGCAAGCCCCGCTTCCCTCGCTGCACCATCTTCAGTCAAGTTCCCAAGTACAGGATCATTTGTCGGGACACCTTGTAATAATCCGACAAGCAAGAAAATAAAAAATGCCAGGATGAAATTGAACAGCGGGCCGGCAAAGATCGCCATTGCCCTCTTAGGTAAAGACTTAGATGCAAATTGTCGATCCCACGGGGCTATCTGTGTCTCTACCCCATCTTCAACAAAAACTGCCTCCCGGGAGATATCAAATCTCTTAAGAACCTCATCGTCGTCCTCTTCATATCCACGAATATAAAGGTCGTGCTCAAGGTCGGCCTCTTCCACCTCAATGACGCGTATATTCGGATAGCGGTCCTTATTATTGAGTACCACTTTCTTTATCTTCTCATTTTGATCCATTACGAGACCGATCCTATGTCCGGCCTTCAACTCGACCATTTCCGGATCCTCTCCTGCCATCCGGACAAATCCCCCTAGGGGCAGCAGCCGTATCGTATAGGTTGTCTCATCCTTCTTGAATGACAATACTTTCGGACCGAAACCTATCGCAAATTCACGGCACAGAATCCCTGCACGTTTAGCGAAGATCAAATGACCAAGTTCGTGGAAAAATACCAATGCACCAAAAATAACGATAAAGGCAATTACAGTTTGCAAATGAAAAACCACCTTTTTTAAAACCTGAATGTCCCAGGCCTGTTAAATATGAACGTCTGTAGAAAAACCTGTCCTTATAATACTACGTTGCTTCTCATGTATTCATGCACAACGCTTTAACCTACCCACTGTGAAATCGCCAATCTTGTCCTTTCATCGATTTCACGGATGGTATCGAGGTCCGGGTTCTGTATCACTTCATGTTCATTCAATGCTCTTTCAATCATGTCCTCAATAGCAAGGAATGAAATTTTATCCTCTAAGAATAAAGCAACAGCTGCTTCATTGGCAGCGTTCAACACCGTTGTCATGCTTCCACCCATCCGGCCGGCTTCATAAGCGAAGCGGAGGCATCGAAAACGATCCATGTCCATCTTCTCGAAGTGTAGCAGGCCAATCTCAGCCAAGTCCAGCCGCTTTGCACGTGGTCGTTCAAAGCGGTCTGGATAGGTTAATGCATATTGGATGGGTACACGCATATCCGGGGTTCCAAGCTGGGCCATCACGGATGTGTCATGAAACTGAATCATGGAGTGGATGATGCTCTCCCTATGCTGAAGCACATCGATCTTATCATAGGGAATGTTAAATAACCAATGTGCCTCTATCACTTCAAGTCCCTTATTCATCATCGATGCTGAATCAATGGTAATTTTGGCACCCATCGACCAGTTGGGATGATTTAATGCCTCCTTGACGGTTACACCGACAAGCTCTTCCCTTGTACGGTCCCTGAAGCTCCCCCCAGAAGCTGTGATGATAAGCTTTTCTATGTTTTTATCCTGTTCGCCTTGCAGCGCTTGGAAGATGGCGGAATGTTCGCTGTCCACCGGTAATAAGGAAACGCCTTTTCTCCTTGCAGCCTCCATGACGATATGACCTGCCGTCACAAGGGTCTCTTTATTAGCGATGGCAATGGTTTTTCCGGATTCGATTGCCTGGAGAGTGGGGTTCAAACCGACACTGCCAAGCACAGCATTCACCAGAATGTCAGCATCCTGATGACAGGCTACTTCGATCAACCCTTCTTCACCATACATCACTTTGACACCTGCTGGCATGTCGCTCTTCAAGGTCTCTGCGTCTTCTTTTCTTTGTACCGAAACCAATGAAGGAGTGAATTCTGCTATCATCTTTCTCGCTTCATTGATATTACGTCCCACAGATAATGCAATCAGCTTGAAGTCATGCGGATGCTCCCTGATGACATCAAGCGTCTGGGTGCCAATCGATCCGGTTGCACCCATTAAACTGATCTTCTTCAAAACTACCACTCCTTTTAATAAGCACCGTTAAAATATTTTCATGCTATTCACCGATTGTACTCGTTGTCATGCATATCCTGGTTGTGTGCCCGGACAATTTCTTATAGCAGAAAATAAAGAAGGGGCAGAACAAATAATAGGGAGTCAAATCTGTCTAGCATCCCACCATGCCCCGGCAGGATATGGCCTGAATCCTTCACTTTATAATGACGTTTCAATGCTGATTCAACCAGATCTCCCATTTGACCGAATATTGACAAGATGGCAGTTACCACAATAAGCTTTGGAATCGACATATCCAGATCAGTGAAGAACGTCATGACTACTCCTACGATGACAGCGCATAACACTCCTCCAAGAAAACCTTCCACTGTCTTATTGGGACTGATGTCTGGCCAAAGCTTTTTCTTCCCAATCGCCTTTCCGATAAAATAAGCACCGGAATCAGTGGCCCAGATAATGAACAATGCGTAAAATACGAATTGTACACCCTCACCTAAGCGAATCTCCATAAAGTAATGGAAACCGATCCCGATATAAAGAATGCTAAGTAAAGAGAAAGCTACGTCATCATACGTAAATCGATTCTTCGTGATGACGGTATAGGTCAAGAAAATCAAGACAGCAAAAAATGAAAGCTCAATCTTCGTATAACCAATATAATGGATAATTCCTATGTAAAGCTCAGGGATCAAAAACACCCAAAGCACCGCAAGTGCAATCAACCCCGGTATGGAGTACACTTTCAGTCCCCTCATTTTCAGCGCTTCATACAGACTGACAGACGCAATGAGGTACATTAAAAGGATAAATGGTGATTTCCCATACATGATGATGGGTAAAAACACTGCTGCTGCAACGACTGCAGTTATGATTCTTTGTTTCATCAGGATTCCTCACTTTGTAACCCGCCGTATCTCCTTGAACGACCTTGATATGCTTCAATTGCTTCGACTAATTGTTCTTTGCCGAAATCCGGCCATAAACATTGAGTGAACCAAAATTCGGTATAAGCTAATTGCCATAACATAAAGTTGCTCAATCGGATCTCTCCGCTAGTGCGGATCAGCAGATCTGGATCTTTTAATTCTTTTGTCATTAAATAATTTGAAAATACTTCCTCATTCAACTTTGTTTCATCTAGTATACCATTCTGGACATCTTTTAAGACATGCTTGATGGATCCAAGTATCTCAGCACGGCTGCCATAATTCAAAGCAAAGTTCAAAATCAGGCCATCATTATCCTTGGTGGCATCAATCGCCTTATTGACTGCCTTCAATGTGTGAGAAGGAATGGCTCCTTGATCCCCCATCATTTTCACTTGGACATTTTCTTCAATCAGTTCAGGCAGGAATGTCCCGAGGAACTCTTCTGGTAGCTTCATTAAGAATTCGACTTCCATCTTGGGACGTTTCCAATTTTCGGTTGAGAATGCGTATAGTGTCAGTGCTTCAACACCTAATTGATTAGCGAGTTTCGTTATTCTTCGTACACATTTCATCCCTTCATGGTGACCGGCTACCCTTGGAAGTGCTCTCTTTTGTGCCCAGCGGCCGTTTCCATCCATAATGATCGCTATATGACCCGGTATTGGGTGATTTGATAATTCCTTGAAACGCTCATCAACATCTTCAGTATTCTGTTGTCGTTTCCATTGTTTAAGCTTGTTTAGCATAAGATTTCCTCCACCAACAATCCAAAAAATATTTACCTTTACTATCATATCAAAAAACAGGGAAGATATCTTCAAGAAAATCCGTTATGCTACAATCTCCAATTCTGACTCTCGGGTGGTCCTGAATGGAATCCACCTTCATACCCTTCATGAATATTCTCTAAATGGGTATGAATTGAAAAGGGGCTGTCCGATAAGGAATTTGATTTCGCTCATCGGACAGCCCCTTAAATTGAAAGAGTTGATTAAACTTCTAGAATTTCTTTTTCTTTATCTTTCGCGATATTATCGATTTTCACAATGCTATCATCTGTAGCTTTTTGAACATCGTCAGAGTATCCACGAAGATCATCTTCAGTGATATCTCCATTTTTCTCTTTCTTTTTCAAGTCGTCATTTGCATCGCGACGGATATTACGGATTGCAACCTTCGCATCTTCAGCTTCTTTTTTCACGAGCTTAACAAGCTCTTTACGACGTTCTTCCGTCAAAGCTGGGACAACGATACGAATGATATTACCATCACTTGTCGGTGTGATTCCGAGATCTGATTTCAGGATCGCTTTCTCAATATCACCTAATGAAGATTTGTCATAAGGTTGGATGACAAGCATTCTTGCTTCAGGAATCGAGATCCCTGCAAGTTGATTGACAGGAGTTGGAGCACCGTAATAATCGACTGTGATCTTATCAAGTAATGATGCATTGGCTCTTCCTGCACGGATGCTTGCTAGTTCACGAGAAAATGTTTGAATGGCTTTCGTCATTCTATCTTTTGCATTAGAAATGATTGTATTTGGCATTATGCTTTCCCCCTAACTATTGTTCCGATGTTTTCGCCTGTAATGGCCCTCTTAATATTACCGTCTTCCATAATCGAGAATACAATTAGCGGAATATCATTGTCCATACATAGCGAAGAAGCAGTGGAATCCATGACTGCAAGACCTTCTTTTAACACATCCAAGTAAGAAAGCTCATCGTACTTAACCGCTGATTCATCTTTCTTCGGATCCGCTGAGTAAACGCCATCCACATTATTCTTAGCCATCAGGATGACTTCAGCTTCGATTTCAGCTGCACGCAGGGCTGCAGTTGTATCAGTTGAGAAGTAAGGATTTCCAGTACCCGCTGCAAAGATCACGACACGCTTCTTCTCAAGGTGACGGATCGCTCTTCGTCTGATATAAGGTTCTGCTACCTGTCTCATATCGATGGATGTCTGGACTCGTGTTTCGATTCCAATCTGCTCAAGGCTATCTTGGAGTGCCAAGGAATTCATGACGGTAGCAAGCATCCCCATATAGTCTGCTGATGCACGGTCCATTCCCATTTCACTACCTATTTTACCACGCCAGATATTACCGCCGCCAACGACAACGGCAACCTCAACACCAAGCTCAGCAACTTCTTTTACTTCTTCTGCCACGTTTTTAATAACTGAAGGATTGATGCCAAAACCGTCATTTCCAGCAAGGGCCTCTCCACTCAGTTTAAGAACGACACGTTTGTATTTAGGAACGCTCATGGGAACCTCCATATGTAATAGATTTTTTCTTGAAAAATAGGGAACACACTAGGTGTTCCCTACCAAAAATGTTTAGGTTAATCGAATTACTTCTTAACTTGGCTCATTACTTCTTCAGCAAAGTTGTCTTGACGCTTCTCAAGACCTTCACCAACTTCATAACGGATGAAGTCAGTTAGTGTAGCTTTGTTGGACTCAAGATATTGACGTACCTTTTGATCAGGGTTCTTAACGAACGCTTGGTCAAGGATGCAGATATCTTCGAAGTATTTTCCAAGGCGGCCTTCCACCATTTTTTCAACGATGTTTGCAGGCTTTCCTTCATTCAAAGCTTGTTGCTTTAGTACTTCACGCTCACTCTCTACTTCTTCAGCAGATACTTGATCGCGAGACACATATTTAGGATTTAACGCAGCTGCATGCATCGCAACATCTTTCGCTACGTTCTCATCTGTCGTTCCTTCTACCACTGTAAGAACAGCAATGCGGCCACCCATGTGCAGGTACTCACCAAATGCCGCGTTATCGCCTTTTGTACGGATTTCAAAACGACGAAGTGTGATTTTTTCACCGATTTTAGCGATTGCTGCATTGATGAATTCAGACACGGAAGAACCGTTAGCCATTTTTTGATCCATCGCTTCTTCTACAGAAGCCGGCTTTTCAGCTAGTAGGTGAGAAGCCAGTTCGCTAACTAGGTTTTGGAAGTTTTCATTTTTTGCAACGAAGTCAGTTTCCGCGTTCACTTCAAGGATGATCGCAGTATTCCCTTCGCTAGTGATGAAAGTAGTTCCTTCAGCTGCGATACGATCAGCTTTTTTAGCTGCTTTCGCGATTCCTTTTTCACGAAGGAAGTCAATTGCTTTGTCCATATCTCCGTCTGTTTCTGTTAACGCTTTTTTACAATCCATCATACCAGCGCCAGTTTTTTCACGAAGTTCTTTAACCATTTGTGCAGTAATTGCCATAGTGGGTTTCCTCCTTAGTTTAACTATGTAGACTAAAATCTCCTTATACAGTCAGTAGTCAGTATGGGCGATTGTCCCATATTTGATTCCATATCCATAAAGAGATCCGTCATAAAAACGATGACCCTTGAATTAAGGGCACCGGTTGGTCATACTCTTTAAAAAAAGGTGATAGGGGAAAGACCCTCTTATCACCTTTCTTTTCATTACTCAGCTGCTACAGCTGCTTCTTCACCTTGCTTAGCTTCAAGGATGGCATCTGCCATTTTACCAGTAAGAAGCTTGACTGCACGGATCGCATCATCATTCGCAGGAATGACAACATCGATTTCATCAGGATCACAGTTTGTATCAACGATACCCACGATAGGGATATTCAATTTGCGAGCTTCCGCAACAGCGATACGCTCTTTACGAGGATCGATGATGAATAATGCGTCAGGCAATGTGTTCATATCTTTGATTCCGCCTAGGAATTTAACCAAGCGCTCATGCTCTTTCTTAAGTTGAACGACTTCTTTCTTAGGAAGGACTTCAAACGTTCCGTCTTCTTCCATCTTTTCGATTTCTTTAAGACGCGCAATACGCTTTTGGATTGTTTCGAAGTTAGTAAGTGTTCCACCTAACCAACGTTGGTTGATGTAGTACATACCCGCACGTTCTGCTTCTTCTTTAACAGACTCTTGTGCTTGTTTTTTAGTACCAACGAAAAGTACTTTACCGCCGTTTCCAGCTAGTTCTTTCACGAAGTTGTAAGCTTCTTCAACCTTCTTGACAGTCTTTTGAAGGTCGATGATGTAGATGCCGTTACGCTCAGTGAAGATGTATCTCTTCATTTTTGGGTTCCAACGGCGAGTTTGGTGTCCGAAATGTACACCAGCTTCTAGTAATTGTTTCATAGAAATTACTGACATGTGTGTTTCCTCCTAATGGTTTTAATTTTTCTCCTCCGTTTCTGTCATCTTGCAGCAGAAACTATCCTTGTCGGACAGCACCATCCACTCAATCGAGAAACGTGTGTAATCACACCATGAATACTATAGCACACCTCTTGAATCCTAGCAAGAGATTCTTGCTATTTTCGATTGAATTTAAGGAGCAGTTCGATCTCCGTTTTCCCTTTTCCAAGTTTTTGGGCGATTTCCTCCAGGGTAAAACCAGATTCCTTCATGTTCTGAACCTGATGGAGCAACGTTTCGGCTTCGGAATGTTCCCTGTCATCCGGCATTACCGGGATCCACCCTGTATCCTGATCTTGTGGATCCTCTGTTAAAGGTGGCCTTTTGTACGCTTTCGAAGCGTTCAACCGTTTAGTAGAAAGGGCTACGGGCGCTTTTCCCTCATCTGGTTCCGTTGTAGCGTGGAAGTGGGTCTCATCAGCCGATCCTGTGCCCGTTTCCCTGCTATCCTTCATGCTTCTAATAAACCGTTCATTTTCTTCTTTCATTTCGAGAAGGTAGGTTGAGATGGTTTCTTCCATTTCTTGAAGCATCCTGCCTTGCTTCTTTTCTAAGTCGATGAACCTGTTCTGCCTTGTGTAAAGGATGATGACGGCAAACAGGCAAACGATATTAAGTAGGAATGATATAAAAAATAAAAAAGTAGTCATACGATCACCTGTTATCTATATTTTTAAAAGGAATTGAAGAGATAACCAACCCCATTATATCAAGAGCTCTTTTCGCAAAGTTTGTTTGGTATGTCGCAGCACCGCTGTTAATTACCGTGCAAGACTTCGCTTTCCGCGGGTAGCCCGTGAGCCTCCTCGTCACTTACTGCCCTAGGAGGCTCAACTCACGCCCCAGGAAAGCGAACACCCGGAGCACAATTCAACCACTATTTGCTCCTTCTAAAGCAACGCTGTCTACGAAAACTTCCTTATCAAAAGACTTAAGAAAAGTCATTCAAAAAGACTGTTCTGTCATTTACAATGCCGAACAGCCTTCATTGAATTTATATGTAGTCAACCTGAATAATCTATCTTCTTACCTTTATACGGGTGTTCTGGGGTACAATCCTTTTCTTGGTGGATTCCAGCTGACGGTATACTCGGGGGTTGGTCATTGACGATCCCATTGTGGAGGACGGCATCCCCTTTTTGCTCCATCTGAGTTGCCGTATGCCTCTTCTTCTTCAACTCTTTTTCCAATTCGATTCCTGCTGCAGTTTGCACTAGAAGATGATCTGCGTGCTGCCTCTCGACCTGTTTGGCAGCATCAAATGTTCTTGGAAGTGCGATTTGCAATTCTATTGCCTTTAAACTCATATAGAAAACCTCGTTTCAAACGATTAAGAGCTTAATAGATTCCGCAACTTGAAAATGGCTTTGGAATGAATCTGAGAGATCCTTGATGTCGATAAATTCATGATTTCACCGATTTCCGTCAGTGTCAATTCTTCCTTATAGAATAAACTTAACACAAGTTGTTCCTTCTCGGAAAGGTCTTTGATTGTACGTTCCAATTCAATCAATCCCTCCCCTTTCAATACTTCCTCCTCTGGGGAGATCGATTTGTCATCTTTTAGGGAATAGGTCTGAGTTTCATGATCATCATCCGTCAACTGATCGTCCATTGACAGTACATTTGCGAAGAAATGCTCATTCGTTACTTGATAAACATCCTCTGTGGACATATCCAACTCTTCCGCAACTTCTTCTGCAGTGACATGACGGAGGTGGCGTTGTTCCAGTTCAATCATCTTCGCTTCAATCTTTTTTGCTTTATCCCTTGTTGACCTAGGGAGCCAATCTTCCTTCCTTAAACCATCGAGTATGGCTCCCCTGACACGGAAGGATGCATAAGTATCAAATTTTAAATCTCTTGAGGGATCGAATTTCTGAAGGGCGTCAAGTAATCCCATCAACCCAAGACTTTTTATATCTTCTCTCGAGACGCTTTTCGGCAGACCGACTGAAATCCGGGCAACATGATAAGTCACTAACGGCATATATTTCTTCACTAGCACATCACCAGCTTGCATATCGCGGCTCTTTACCCATTTATCCCAATAATAATGTTCTTCGTTTCGAGCGGATTGCTGAGACATAAGACTCCTCCTCCTATCTTTTTCTTTCGATATTAAATCGTTTTCGTTCCCTCGTTTACCGTTCGTACTTGAAGCGTACAATCAGAAACAAAGAATTCGATGGTCCTTCCTTTGTTCCCTCCCACATCTTCACCTATGATGGGGATGTGATTGCTCAGCAGGCGCTCCTTTACCGCTTCTACATTGCGTGGACCGATTCTCATCAGTTCACTTTTCGAGGAAAGTTGAAACATCTGGGCCCCTCCGGCCATTTTACATTTCAACCTGTTCAGTCTCGCGCCAAGCCCCATCAATTGACAGATTAACTCATCAATACCGGAGTCTGCGTATTTAGCAGGGTTCACACTGCCCTCTTTCGCAATGCCTGAACTGGGCAGCATGACATGGACCATACCTGCAAGCTTCACGTATTCGTCATATAAAACAACACCAACACATGAGCCTAGTCCCGAAGTGCGGATGGAACCATGCCCTTTCACAATATTCATATCAGCAATACCGACTTTGACGACAGTTTGAAGATCAATCATTCTTCAACTCCGAGGGATCGAAAAATGATTTCGAGAGAGTCAGGGTCGGGAAGAAGAAAGAAATGACCATTTACGTCTCCCGAATCAACTGACTCCACTTCGCGTAAAGCCGTATCAATCACAATCGCATAGTCGCTTACTTGCGAGATTTCAATCAAGCCAAATCCGATGATCGCTCCTGCCATATCCACGGACAAAGACGGGACTGATGGCAATAGGTTGAGGCCGGTAAAATCCGATAATGATGATAAATAGGAACCAGAAAGGATATTACCCAATTCCTGCATGGCTGACATGCCAATGTCTGAAGGGGTGGATGAATGGAATGAGAAACATTCATCCTGAACCATAGACCTGATGAAATATGATGCCTGTTCAATTCCAAGCATAAAAAACATACTGCCGGGTGCATCACCTTCTATTCTCAGAAAAACACTGACCACTACATTGTCGGGTCCTCCTGCCAAATCCATCATTTCATCAAAAGAAACGATTTTTACATTCGGGACCTTCATATCGATTTGTTTGTCAAGCAAGGTCGATAATGCGGTTGCAGCATGTCCTGCACCGATATTGCCTATCTCTTTTAAAACATCAAGATGCAAAGAATTTACCTTTTGTTCATATCCCATAACTTCTCTCCTATAATGTTTCGAGGATCTTGTCCAAGTGAAGTAAGATCAGCAGTCTCCTGCCTTGTTTCACAACGCCGCCGATATATTCTTCCTCCACTGACCCAACCACCTCTGGGGGAGGTTCTATACTTCCCTTGCTTACATCCAGTACGTCATTCGCTGCATCGACAATCAATCCAACTTCTTTATCCTGATGACCCGCTATGATGATGCGTGTAGATTCGGAACTACTAGTGGATGGCAATCCGAACTTGGATCGCAGGTCGATGATCGGCGTCACAACCCCACGTAAATTTATGACACCTTTTACATGTGCCGGGGTCTTCGGAACCCGTGTAATATATTGAAGTTTCTCAATCGATCTTACTTGATTTACCGGAATCGCGTACTCCTTATCGAGTAATTGAAATACAATCAGCTTAAGTTCTTCTGTTGATACGGTCATTTCACTCACAAGCACTGCCCCCTATTTGATTAATGCATTACAATCAACGATTAACGCTACCTGTCCGTCCCCTAGTATAGTGGCACCAGAAATGGCGAACACATCCGTTAAGTAATTACCCAGTGATTTTAAAACGATTTCTTGTTGGCCGATAAAGGAGTCCACAACCAATCCTGCCATCTTTTCACCTTTTCTAACAATGACAACGGAATGGAATTCATCTCCTTCATCCATTTCTTTAGGGACTTCAAAGATGTCTTCAAGAAACACGAGTGGTACTACTTTTCCCCTGAAATCGATCACTTGCTGGTTATGTGCCTTCATGATATCGCTTTTCTTAATGATGGCCGTCTCAATAATGGATGATAGCGGTATTGCATATTTCTCTTTCTCGATTTCAACGAGCATGACGGAAATGATCGAAAGCGTTAATGGTAATTGTATCGAGAACAGTGAGCCCTTTCCTTCTGTTGAATCGATCGTGATTGAACCACCCAATGATTCGATCGTTGCCTTTACGACATCCAGTCCGACTCCCCTGCCGGAAATATCCGATATCTGTTCAGCAGTGGAAAAGCCCGAAGCTAAGATCAATTCATAGATTTGGCGATCTGTCAGCGTCGATGCCGTCTCCTTCGTTACGATTCCTTTTTGGATCGCTTTTTCCAATACCTTTTTGCTGTTAATTCCAGCTCCATCATCTTCAAGCTCAATAAAGACGTGATTTCCGCTGTGATATGCCTTGAGTACGACCGTTCCCTCTTCCGGCTTACCATTTCCCCTGCGGATCTCAGGTTTTTCAATTCCATGATCGATCGCATTTCTGATTAAATGAACAAGAGGATCACCGATTTCATCGATGACAGTCCGATCCAGCTCCGTTTCTGCTCCGATGATTTCGATGTTTATTTTCTTATCCAAATCTCTCGCAAGTTGTCTGACCATGCGAGGAAAACGGTTGAATACCGTTTCGACAGGAACCATCCTCATATTGAGGATGATATTTTGCAAGTCTCCTGATATACGAGTCATCTTCTCTACCGTCTCATTTAATTCCGGGTGATCAAGTTCCCTGGATATTTGCTCGAGTCGGCCGCGGTCAATGACAAGTTCCTCGAATAAATTCATCAAGATATCCAATCGTTCAATGTTTACCCTGATCGTTTTGCTGGAGGATGCAGCTTTATTCGATTCTTTCGAAGAATTAGAATTCTCATTGCGTTTTTCTTCTTTTGCAGGAGTGACCACATCCGTTGCTACAGGCTTTTGTTGTTCTTCCTCACCTGAAGATGCTTGTCCATTTTGAAAATGTTGAGGCGTCACTTCTGAAACTTCTACTCTATCAACCTCTGACACTTTCAACACTTTCTGTTGAAGGTCATGTTCATTTTCATTCGTTATGATCGTAACCGTGAAGGATTGATCGAATTGTTCCTCTTCCAATTTATCAACCGTTGGTTCAGACTTAATGACTTCCCCGGACTTTTCCAGTACTTCAAAAACCATGTATACCCGTGCTGCCTTCAAAAGGCAATCATCCCTCAGCGATACGGAAAGCTCAAAACATTTCATGCCTTGTTCATAAGACTGTTCGATCACAGTCTGTTCATAGGCTTCGTAGTTGATCGAAGACCGGGACTCTTCCATCACGCTAACTGCCGTCTCTTTCTCAACGATTTCTTGTGAAGAAGGTAAACTTTCCCCGCTTTCTATTAGCTGAAGCAACGTGACGACCTCAGTCACATCTCTCTTTCCGTCTCCCCCTCCAGCAATGGAAAGCACCATTTCTTCCAAGTCGTCGACCGCTTTAAATACAACATCGAGAATTTCTGGTGTGACGCTAATCTTTTCATTCCTGATGCCATCGAGCACATTTTCCATTTTATGCGTAAGATTGGCAAGGTCTTCATATCCCATCGTTGCAGACATCCCTTTTAATGTATGGGCTGCACGAAAGATTTCATTGACAATTGACAGGTCTTGAGGATTTTTTTCCAATTCAAGCAATGATTCATTACAAGCTTGAAGATTTTCTTTACTTTCTTCTATGAATACTTCTAAATATTGACTCATTTCCATGTGATCCACACCTCTCTACACCATGTAGTTCATTATTGATTGAGCAATTTCCTCGACATTCACCACTTTATCCGCCAAATTCGCGTTAACGACGGCTTTTGGCATACCATAAACGATGCATGTTTCCTGCGATTCAGCAATCACCTTTACATGACCGGATTCTTTCAGCTTTGCTAAGCCTCGTGCACCGTCTGATCCCATCCCGGTCATGATGACTGCTATCATATTGTAATCCCGGATCGTACTGACTGATTCAAAAAGCACATCGACTGACGGCCTATGGCCATTTCTGGGATCTTCATCCTTCGACAGAATGACGCTGGCCGACTCCTTCGTTTCTGCAATTCTCATATGAAATCCTCCGGGCGCTATGTAAGCCGTGCCATTTTCAAGCTGTTCCCCATGTGCTGCTTCCTTCACTGTAACGTCGCAAAGTGAGTTTAAACGTGTGGCCAAGGACTTCGTGAAGCCGGCAGGCATATGTTGGACAATGAGCACTGGCGCTTGGATGTTCGAAGGCAACTCGGTTAAAACGTGCTGTAATGCCCTCGGTCCCCCGGTTGATGTTCCAATCAAAATGATTTTTTTCTTTTTGTTGTCGATGAAGCGGGATGCGCGATCTCCTTGACCTTGAAAGTTACCTCCCTTGGTTGTGGCCTCTACCTCAATAAACTTTCTACTTGGCCCTGAAGCAAGTGAATGTTGTCTGTCCACAAGTTTAGCGACAGAAACTCCACTGGCGGAGAGCACCTTACGGACAATTTCTTCCTGGATGATATGTAAATCGAGTGAGATTGTTCCCGAAGGCTTCGCGACGAAATCCACGGCACCAAGCTGAATGGCTTTCACTGTTTCCTCTGTACCCTCTTTTGTTGTAGAAGAGAGCATGACGACTGGTAAAGGATATTCAATCATTATTTTCTTCAACGCATCGATTCCATTCATGATCGGCATTTCAACGTCTAACGTGACCACATCAGGATGTAGTTTCTTTATTTTAACGAGGGCATCTTCGCCATTCCTAGCCGTCCCCACGACTTCAAGCTCTTCCGAGGAAGAAAGGAATTCAGTAATCAGCTTTCTCATGAATGCTGAATCATCAACTACCAATACTTTTTTCTTCAATTACCTTACCTCCTGAAAAATAAATTTCTAATATTTTTCAAGAACGAAGACTTCTCTTCTTGATGTTTGAGTTTTTCAGATTGTAGCAGAAAACTGCTTGAAATAGCCTGCAAACTAAGTGAAATCGGTGACCGGGGGAAAGCCTTTATCAATGGGGTCTGCTCGCTCACAGCCCGTCTGACTACCGGGTCTTCCGGCAGGACCCCTAAAGAGACAATCTCTTTATTCAAGAATCTCCTTACGGTTTCCTGAAGCCTTGAGATCGTGACCATCCCTTCGTGTTTATTGATTGCCCGATTACAAATAAGATAAAATTCTTTTCCGTCATCCCTTAAATGGATATATTTCATCATGGAATAGGCATCCGTAATCGAGGTCGGCTCAGGGGTCGTCACCACCAAAATGTCCTCCATCGTCAATAGGAGGTCCAATGTCTCCCTGGTTGCGCCTGCTCCCATATCAAAAATGATGTAATCATACTCCAAGACTAAATAATCGAGAGCTTCATAGAACCGTTCGAGCTGATCTTCCTTCCACTCGACTATGCTTTTCAGTCCATTGCCGCCACCGATATAGGAGATACCATGAACATTGCTACAAATGACGTCCTGTAATTCCAGTTCTTCATTCTCGATATAATCCATTATCGAATACTTATGATGGGTCCCCAACAGCAAATGGATGTTACCCATCCCTATATCCATATCAAATAGCATCACTTTTTTATCGGCTTTTCCCAATAGGATGGAAAGGTTGGTAGATATATTCGACTTCCCGACCCCTCCTTTTCCACTGACGATCCCTATTGTTTTCGCAGGGGTAGTTGAGTCAAGAAGCATTTTTTGTCTCAATTTATACGCTTGATCTTTCATAGTTGAATCCTTTCAGGAGTAATTCACCAATTTTCGCAGCGTTTGCTTCTATTATATCCTCGGGGACATTCTGGCCAGTTGTCACATAGCCGGCACCAGTCCTGGTACGTTCCATGATATTGACCATCGATCCATAGCTCGATGTTTCATCGAGCTTTGTGAAAATATAACGACTGATGTTGATGGATGAAAACTGCTCAATGATTTCTTTCATATCATCCTCTTTGCTCGTTAGGGATAATACAAGGAACGTCTCCATATCACGCTTGAAATCAATGATTCTGTGGAGATCTTTCACATATTTCTCATCCCTGAAATTCCTCCCGGCTGTATCAATGAACACATGATCATAGTCTTTGAATTTATCTACTGCCTTTTTGAAATCTTCAAGCTTATAAACTACTTCCACCGGGACATTCAATAACCCCGCATATGTCTTTAATTGCTCGATGGCTGCAATCCTGTAAGTATCCGTTGTGATGAAGCCGACCTTCATCCGTTTATCAATGACGGCCTCGGCAGCCATTTTTGCAAGGGTGGTTGTTTTCCCTACACCCGTAGGACCAAGCACATTGATGTATTTATTCTTATAACTGACACCGCCCATCGGTAAATCAGCGAGGAATCCAGAAAGAAAGCGTTTCAGTTCGTCAAGGACGGAATCTTCAAGTGCCTGTCCACTTTCATCGAACGAGTCGAAACGTTCTTGAAGATATTCCCCTGCTTGCATAAGGAGCGACTCATGAAGGCCCTGTGCCTGTAAATGAAGCAACGGTTCACGAACGACTGGATGATATTGAATGAATTCATTACTTGCTGTAATGGATGCAATCATACTTTTTAACTGTTTCAGCTCTTCTTGAACGGTTTCACCGTCAGTATCTTTCTTTGCATGATGCTGCATTTTCTTAAAAGATGTATCTTCTGTGATGGGAGGTTGTGCCTTCAAGCGTTTCAGCTCAGCCTTCTCCCGTTCAATCCCTGGATCGGCTGCAGCAATCACTTCCACCATTTTCTTCCTGAACAAACCGAATATCCCGCCTGTATGAGTCACTTTAGAGTTCAGGATCACTGCCTCATCACCAAGGTCGTTTCGAACCTTTTTCATGGCCTCGTTCATCGTTGGCGCCACATATTTTAATACCTTCAATCTACATTCACCACCCCAACACTTTGTACTTCGACGTTTGCTTCTAATTCATTATAGGACAGTATGGGAACTTGCGGAAAATACCTTTCCGTCAACTGCCTTACATACATTCTTACAGCAGGAGAGCATAGGATGATCGGTGATTCCTCCATTAATGATAACTGTTCAATTTGAGAGGCTGTGGATTCCAGCACGCGCTGGGAATCATTTGGATCCATGGACAAATAGTTGCCATGTTCTGTCTGTTGAATGGAATCCGCGATCATCTTTTCAACTTTCCCTGAAACCGTGACCACTTTCAAAGAGGTATTTTCCTGCACATATTGATTGGTAATTTGCCTTGCAAGTGCCTGCCTGACGTATTCTGCAAGCAAGTCTGTATCCGAACTCATCTTGGAGAAATCCGCCAGCGTCTCAAAGATAATCGGAAGGTTGCGAATCGATACATTTTCCCTCAACAGCTTGGCAAGCACCTTCTGAACTTCTCCGACCGATAATGGGTTTGGAGTGACCTCTTCCACCAGGATTGGATAAGTTTCTTGTAGATGATCGATTAATTGTTTTGTTTCCTGTCTCCCCAGTAATTCATATGCGTTGGTCTTGATGACTTCCGTAATATGGGTGGAAACGACTGAAGGAGGATCCACAACCGTGTAGCCGAATATTTCGGCTTGTTCCTTCATGTCTTCGGATATCCACTTGGCAGGAAGCCCGAATGATGGCTCGATGGTATCGATACCTTCAATCGATTCATCCTCTACCCCCGGGCTCATGGCTAGATAATGATCAAGCAAAAGTTCACCACGGGCCATTTCATTCCCTTTTATCTTCAACCGATACTCGTTGGGCTGGAGCTGTATATTGTCCCTGATTCTCACGACAGGGATGACCAACCCTAATTCGATTGCCAGTTGCCTTCTTATCATCACGATACGATCAAGAAGATCCCCTCCCTGATTCGTGTCGGCAAGAGGGATCAACCCATACCCGAACTCGAACTCAATTGGATCGACATTGAGAAGGTTGACCACGCTTTCGGGACTTTTCATTTCATCCGTTTCAACCTCTTCTTCCATTGCGGCAATTTCTGATTCGCTTTCTCCAGGGGTGCGGGAAAGCATATACCCGCCGAAACCGAGTGCAGCAGCGATTGGGATCGTCAGGATATCCTCGATGGGCGTGGCCACTCCTAGCATGAAAATCGTGAAAGCTGCAACATAAAGCATGAAAGGATAAGCTAACAGCTGATTCATGATGTCCTGTCCAAGATTTCCTTCGGAAGCTGCCCGTGTAACAACGATCCCTGTGGCAGTTGAAATCAGTAATGCTGGTATTTGGCTGACGATTCCATCTCCGACCGTAAGCAAAGAGTATTTCGTGGCAGCTTCGGCTATCGGAAGCCCTTGTTGGGTCATCCCGATGATGATGCCAAAGATCAGATTGATCATCACGATGACAATCCCTGCAATGGCGTCACCTTTTACAAACTTAGAAGCACCATCCATGGCTCCATAAAAGTCCGCTTCCCTGCTTATTTTATCTCTTCGATGCCTGGCATCGTGTTCAGAGATCATACCTGCATTCAAGTCTGCGTCTATACTCATCTGTTTTCCCGGCATAGCATCAAGCGTGAACCTGGCTGCAACTTCGGATACACGTTCGGATCCCTTTGTGATGACAATGAATTGAATGACAATCAGGATGACGAACACAACGAGCCCAACTAACACATTCCCCCCGACAACAAATGTTCCAAACGTTTCCACAACGCCCCCTGCTTCTCCTTTACTAAGGATTGATCTCGTTGTGGAAACATTTAGACCGAGTCGAAAGAGCGTGAGCAATAATAACAAAGACGGAAATATTGAAAATTGTAAAGGTTCATTCATATTCATCGACGTTAGGAGTACTAAAAGAGCAAGCGAAATATTAATGATGATCAAAACACTCAACATCCAGGATGGAAACGGGATGATAAGCATCGCAACAATTAATATGACACTGGCTAAAACGGATAAATCTCTTGCTGACATTCTATTTCTCTCCTAACTTTCTTACAGTTTGTTTTTGATCCTGTAGACATATGCCAGTATTTCGGCAACCGCCTTGAAGAATTCCTCAGGAACGGTATCCCCGATTTCAGCAGCATCATAAAGGGATCTTGCAAGTGGACGATTTTCCACCATGATTACTTCATTTTCTTTTGCAATATATTTGATCTTCTGAGCCAGATAATCCACTCCTTTCGCGACAACATAAGGGGCATCCCTCTTGTTTTCATCATATTTCAATGCGATGGCGAAGTGAGTGGGGTTGGTGATGACCACATCAGCCTGCGGTACCTCCTGCATCATCCTGCTCATGGCCATTTCCCGTTGGCGCTGTTTGATCTTGGACTTGATCAAGGGGTCACCTTCAATGTTTTTATGCTCATCTTTCAAATCCTGTTTGGACATCCTGATATTCTTTTCGAAATCGTATTTCTGATAGAGAAAATCGAAAACGGAAAGAAATAATAGAGCCAGAGATGCCACAATGCCCATCTGAACAGCCAGCTTGGACATCGTTACCAGAGAATCTCCGACCGACTTAAATGAGAGACTTAGAACTTCCTCAATATTGGTCCATAAAATGACGAACGTGACAGCACCGATGAATGATATCTTCAATATTGATTTCAACAACTCCACGATGGCTCTGAGGGAAAAGATCCGTTTAAACCCTTTGATTGGATCGATTTTTTCAAGTTTCGGCTGGAGAGGTTCGGTTGTAAACATAACCCCTACCTGAATATAGTTGGACACAAGACCGGCCACCAAAGCAACAAGCATGATCGGTCCAAGCAGCAGCGCAAGTTCTTTCATAAGATCCATGGTTATGACCTGTACAGTGTTTTCCGTTAGCTCCATCAGCATGTATTCCTGAAAGGAGTGACGAAATAAATCAAATACAATCGTACCGATATAAGAGGCACCAAATGTCAAAAATAAAAATACGGCTAACAGGATGATGGCGGTATTAACATCCTGACTTTTGGCAGTCTGCCCTTTCTTCTTGGCATCTTCCCTTTTTTTCGGTGTGGCTTTTTCAGTCTTTTCACCACTGAAGAACTGTAAATCTAATGCTAACCATTGCACGCTACGAGCCTCCAATTAACTTCATTAAATCTCTCATTGACAGGAACATCATTTCGAATAACTGCTGCATCACCTCGAACATGACGCCCATTACGATGAACAAAACCAAGAATGACACGGCTATTTTTATCGGGAATCCAACAACAAAGACATTCAGTTGCGGAACGGTCCTTGCTACAATTCCCAATGCCACATCCACCAGAAACAGAGTGGCTACTACAGGAATGGCCATTTGAAAGGCAATAACAAACATGGAATTAAATGTCTTCACAACATATTCAACGAGCGTACTATTACCGAAAGGAATCCAAGCACTGTCGATCGGCACCAGTTGATAGCTGTAAAAAATCCCATCCATGATGAGATGATGACCGTTCAATGCAAGCAGCAATAAAAGTGAGAATGTATATAGATACTGCCCCATCAACGGGCTCTGAGCACCTGTCTGGGGATCGATGACATTTGCAATGGCGAATCCCATCTGAAAATCGATGAATCCCCCTGCGATTTGGATGGCGGAAACAATCATATATGCTACAAATCCAATCAATAAGCCAACCATCGCTTCTTTCATCACAAGCAGAAAGTATTGGCCATTTATCTCAAACGCTTTCGATTCAACCGTATAATACATCACCCAGGAAAGAACCAATGAAAAGGCAAGGCGATGTTGTGCAGGGATGTTTCGATATGAAAATAATGGCATTGTGACAAAAAATGCTGAAACCCTAACAAATACAAGTAGAAAGACCGATAATACCGGTACAAGGTCTTCCATTCCGTTAACCTACAAACCTTGTTAAGTCAGAAAAGATTTGTGAGGAATACGTGACGATCTTGGTCAGCATCCATGGACCGAAAAAGACGATCCCAATCAAAACTGCAACGATCTTCGGGATAAATGCCAGTGTTTGTTCCTGAATCTGAGTGGTTGCCTGAAAGATACTGACAATCAGCCCCACTACAAGGGCAAGAAGTAAAAGAGGTCCAGAAACGACCAGGGTCACATATATTCCGCGTTCAGCTAAAGCGATCACAGATTCGGCATTCATAAAACTCACCTACTTAAAAACTTTCTAATAAAGATTTAATGACTAAGTACCAGCCGTCTACCAATACAAATAGCAATATTTTAAATGGCAAAGAAATCATGACGGGAGGAAGCATCATCATCCCCATCGACATTAATACGCTCGCTACCACCATATCGATCACGAGGAATGGGATGAAGATCATGAACCCGATCTGAAATGCCGTTTTGATTTCACTTAAAGCAAATGCAGGAACCAGCGAGGTCATCGGGATATCAGAGATGGATTCCGGCCTCTTTGCACCTGAGTAATTTAAGAAAAGCTCTAAATCTTTCTGTCTTGTATGCTTACTCATAAACTCTTTAAAGGGTATGGCCGCTTTATCATAAGCTTCTTCAAGATTGATTTCTTCATTGAACAGTGGCGTCAATGCCTCGTCATTAACCTCTTGGAATGTCGGGGCCATGATGAAGAACGTCAGGAACAGAGAGAGACCGATCAACACTTGGTTAGGCGGCATTTGCTGTGTTGCCAGTGATGTCCTGACAAAGGAAAGGACGATCATGATCCGCGTAAAAGATGTCATCAGGATCAGTATGCTAGGTGCCAGTGAAAGAACCGTAAATAATAATAGCAGTTTTACACTTGTGGAGACGGTATCCGCAGAACTGCCATTAAAGAACTCCATAAATTCATTCATCTGACTTCTTCTCCTTATTCTTTAAATCTTCGAGAAGCCTTTTTCTTCCCTTGCTCATCTCCTCTAGTTGATTTTTAAGGTGTGATTGAAATGAACCGGAAGATGAAACTGATTGTGAACCTTTAATTTTTGTCATCAAAGTCGAGATCCGTTCTTTCGCTGCAACCTGAACCCCATTGTTCCCATCCCCATAATGAGATAGAATCTCTTGCTTTTCTTGTTCGTCCGCAATCTCCTTTAAAAGCTGTATATCTTCACCGACACCCAATACAAGTACCTGGTTACCTACCTTTACTACCTGAACGGATCGGTTCCCTCCAAGTGGCGCCCCGCCTAAATGATTGATCATTTTCGTCTGCTGAAAAGATCTTCCTTTTTGATTGATGAATTTTAATAGGAAATAAATAAGTGCCACCACGAAAATCAAGGCGAAAATCATCTTCACATAGTCAAAGAACGTCACTTCGGGTGTGCCCGCTGTTACGGTATCATCTTTCGATTGATCCGCTTGTCCTTTACTTTCATCATTTGTTTGAGGTTGTTCATACCAATCATTCACGGATTTCATGCTCGCAAGCACTGGCGCATGTCCAGCGCCTACAAGCATTAAAATCATGAATACACTAACGAATAGTTGAAGCTTTTTATTCAATCCATACACCTTCTTAGAAATCTGTTAACTTAATGCTTTTTGGATCGCTTCGATCACACGGTCTGCCTGGAACGGCTTCACGATGAAATCTTTTGCGCCTGCCTGGATGGCATCAATGACCATCGCTTGTTGCCCCATGGCGGAACACATGATGATTTTGGCACCGGGGTCGATGGATTTTATATCCTTAAGTGCTGCAATACCGTCTTTCTCAGGCATTGTGATATCCATCGTGACCAAATCAGGCTGCAATTCTTTATACTTCTCCACTGCTTGTGCTCCGTCTGCTGCTTCACCCACTACCTCAAACCCATTCTTTGTAAGAATGTCCTTGATCATCATTCTCATAAATGCTGCATCATCCACTATTAAAATTTTGTTCGCCATCGACGTCATCCTCCATCTATTAATATATTTATCTAAGTTTATTTAAACGATCACTCGGACTCACGATATCAGTGATTCTGACTCCAAAGTTTTCATCGATTACTACTACTTCACCTTTTGCAATCAATCTGCTGTTCACTAAGATATCCACTGGTTCACCGGCTAACTTGTCAAGTTCGATGATCGAACCGGATGACAATTCAAGGATGTCCTTGACTGAGCGGTTCGTCCTGCCAAGTTCAACCGTCACCTGTAAGGGGATATCAAGAAGCATATCAAGATTCTTGGTTTCCTGCTGGCCCATCGGAGCCGGCTCAAAGCTTGAAAATGATGCTGGTTGCACATTCACTGGCTGCTGTCCAGCATATTGATGTCCTCCATAGTGCTGAGGTGTTGCCTCTGTTTGCTGTGCATTCGATGAAGCCATCGACTGTCTCCCATCAACATGAGTGGGATGATGTTCCTGATGATTGCTGACAGGTACTGATTCAGGCTGCTTTACATCTTCCGGATACGGAACTACTTGTTCTTCTTCCTTCGTTGTATCAGTGCTTCCATTCATTAATTCGTCAACCAAGCTTTTCGCAAAGTTTAACGGAAGCAACTGCATGATGTTTGAATCAATCAGCGTACCGATCTTCAACGAGAAAGAAACCTTCACGAGTAAATCCTGATCTGGAATATTCTCTTGTCCCTCACCTTGTGGGATGTACATTAAATCAACAGATGGCGGAGAAATATCCACTTTCTTGCTAAAAACCGTCGACATCGATGTGGCTGCTGATCCCATCATTTGATTCATGGCTTCCTGGACTGCACTCAGTTGGATTTCACCAAGTTCGCCTGATGGATTCAATCCGTCTCCCCCAAGCATTAAATCTGCGATGATTGATGCATCCGATTGTTTGATGACCAGAAGGTTGGCACCCGAGAATCCTTCCGTATATTGCACTTCTATTGCCACATAAGGATGTGGAAATTCTTCCTCTAAGGAATTTTTATTCACAATGGATACTTTGGGCGTTGTAATTTCAACTTTTTGATTCAGTAAAGTTGACAGTGCTGTTGCGGAACTCCCAAAAGAGATATTACCGATTTCCCCTAAGGCATCCTGCTCCATGGAGCCGATATAATCTTCAATGTTCATCTCATTTAAGGTCTCTTCATCGGGTTCAGCAGAACCTCTCAGAAGAGCATCGATTTCATCTTGTGATAACATGTCATCACTCATCATCATCGTCTCCCCCCTTCATTGAGTCTAAAATTTGTATGGCCATTTTATTGTTGGATTTCCCTGGTTGTGCAATGAATTTAGGAATCTCACCGACCTTGATGATCAGTGGTTCATGGAGTGCTGTATTCAATTGAATGACATCACCTTCATCAAGCATCAGAAAATCTTCAATCGAAATTTCAGAGCTTCCGAGTTCCGCGACAACCGGGACAAATGCTTTTTTAATCCTTTTTTCTAAGTTCTCAGCTTCTTCCGGCTTGATGTCTTTTTTCTTGGACTCCATCCAGTAACTACCTGATAACTTGGGCAGTATCGGCTCGAGCACAACATGAGGAATACAGATATTGATCATTCCGCTTGTTTCCCCGATTGTTGTATTCAAGGAGATGACCACCACGGTTTCATTTGGAGAAACCATTTGAAGGAACTGCGGATTGACTTCAAATTCGGCAAAAACCGGTTCGATATCAACGACCGAGCTCCAAGCTTCCGTTAAGTTCTCGAATGCTCTTTCAAATAATTGAGACATGATGGTCGTCTCAATTTCTGTGAGATTGTCCACTTTGTTGACACTTATTCCCCTCCCGCCCATGACGCGGTCCATCATGGAGTAAGCGATATTAGGGTTGATTTCCATCAGGATCCTACCATCCAACGGGGGAAGTTCATAGACATTCAATATTGTCATCTTGGGTACTGAACGTATGAATTCTTCATACGGTATCTGGTCTGCAGAAGCAACATTAATCTGAACATATGTACGAAGCTGCGCTGAAAAATACGTTGTCAAAATCCTTGCAAAGTTCTCATGAATGCGAGTCAGGCTGCGAATCTGGTCTTTTGAGAACCGCAGGGCCCTTTTGAAATCATAAACTTTTACTTTTCTTTCTTCTTCTTCTTTCTTGAAATCATCCGCACTCATCTCACCTGTATTCAATGCCGACAACAAAGCATCAATTTCACTCTGTGATAATACATCTGCCATTACTTCACCTCCAGCACTTCCCGATTACCTACTGTTATTGAATCATCATAGAGGTGATGTACACTTTTTCCACCATGCCCTCTTGCATCAGGCCATTCACCTTTTCCTTGACCTTGCCTTCAATCAATTCTTTCCCTTTCTTTCCCTGCAGGTCTGCTGCTTTCATTTCCGAAAGCTCTTCAATGATGATGTTATTCACCTGAAAATCTCTTTTCTCCAATTCTTCTTTTGCTTTCTTGCTGTCTGTCTGGATTTTAAAAGAAATACGAATATAATCATTGCTCAATAGATTTGTTGTGATCTCTGGAATATCAACCGATGCTTCAATCACTTCTTCAATGGAAGGAGCCTTTTCTTCCCCTTCGTCATTGAATTTCAAGATGACGACCAAAGCAATGACACCCACAAGTGTGATCGTTACAAGCAAGATAAGCATGATCGTCAAAAATTTGTTCTTCAATCTGCGCTCCCCCCTTTCATCGCAGGATCGAGAAGGTTAACGTTACGAAAGAAAGAGAGGGATCTTTCCGTAACCTGTTCAACCGATTCTTTTACAACATATCGGCGTCCATTCGTTAGTAAAATTGTCGTATCTGGAAATGCCTCGACTGTTTCAATATATAGGGCATTGATGATGAAAGATTTTCCGTTCAACCTTGTTAACGTGATCATTCATTTACAGGGCTGACCATATCTTTTGGGATCTCTCCTCAGGTCAGCCCCCGACCTCCCTTAAATAAAATTATCTCTTTAAGTTAACCAGTTCCTGCAAGATCTCATCCGATGTGGTAATGATCCTTGTGTTTGCCTGGAATCCACGTTGAGCGGTGATCATTTCGGTGAATTCTTCGGATAGATCAACGTTGGACATTTCAAGTGAACCAGCTGCAAGAGTACCTCTGCCTTGCCCAGCTACATTAATATTTGCCGTACCTGAGTTAACAGACTCTTGAAAGGAATTCCCACCCATTTTACTCAACCCAGATGGATTACTAAATTTAGCTAATGCTAAACTACCGAGTGTTCTAATCTGGCCATTTGAATAGACTCCGTTGACTTCACCTAAAGATCCGATGTTGAAACTTTCTAATGCACCCTCTAAATTCCCATCAGGATTTACTAACCCTGTAATTGAGTCTCCGTCTAATTTCAAGTCTTCAACATTTAACTGAACAGCCGTGTTACCATCACTAATGCCTAAGTCTGTTAAGTTCAAAGTAGATGGAGTAGTAAATTCATCATCTGTACTATTATATGGAAGATTGATAGTAACAGGGTTTGTTGTCAAGCTTGGGTCAGCAGTTTGATTTGTGATTGTTAGTTGCCAACCAGTATTTCCTGTATTTGGAGAGTATTGAACGTCAAGCACATGCTCAATTCCATTATTGTCAACTATCTTCATTTGTTGAACGGCACCAGAAGTTCCATTTGTTAATCCAGCAGGATCCGGAAGGCTCCCTGCTAATTTCAAGTTTGATGTTGGTACAGAAGGTAAAGTAGCATTAACATTCACTACGATATCTTTCAATACTCCATTTTCATACTGTTGAACTTTCATTCCATCACTATTAACTAAAGTGCCATTATCATCTAAATAAAAGTTACCCGCTCGTGTGTATGCTTGAACATTTCCCTGTTTAACCACAAAATACCCATCACCACTTATAGCTAAATCTAATGACCTTCCAGTAGTCTGTAGACTTGATTGAGTATGGATTGTGTCTATAGAAGCAATTGTAGAACCCAATCCAACTTGCATAGGGTTTCTTCCTCCACGGTTATCCTGAGCAGCCGAAGCACCAGAGATTGTCTGGTTCATCGTGTCCTTAAACGTTACTCGGCCCTTCTTATACCCATACGTATTGACATTTGCAATGTTGTTTCCGATCACGTCCAGCTTTGTTTGAAAGTTTTTCATTCCACTGATACCCGAATACATTGAACGTAGCATGAATCATTTCCCCTTTCGTAATTGGCTGCTTCTCTCATTCCACAGCATGTAGGCCTCCTGTAAAGGTCCAGCCTATGAATCAATAATGATAGTCCCGTTAATATTGGTGAAAATCTGCGAATTTGCTTCTTGCCTGTCGAGCGCCGTGATGACTGTCTGATTTTTTGCACTGACGATCAAAGCTGCATCCTTCAAGAGTATGAGTGATTCCTTAACCCCTTTTTCTTTTGCTTCACTTACCTTTTCACCGATTGTCTCCCAAACCTGAGGCGGTATCGATATCCCCCTCTGCTCCATCCTTGCGCGGGCATGTTTACTCACCTGAATATCAACCGGACTATTCACTGCTCTTTTCAGTTGATCTGCAAAGGACGTGCCTGTATTTGAATGGCGCCTCCCCATCGGTTTAATAGAAGTTGCCATCGGCTGCTGAGGTAGTCGATGCAAGAATGTTTTATCCATTCAACCGCTCCTTGTCATGACTCAATTTTCATTAAGAGATCGCTCAATACCTTTACACCGGTATCAGTGTGTACATAGATACGTGAATCCTTAGTCGACACAGATTGGACAATACCACTCTGCTCTCCATCTCCTTCTTGATCTTCCCAAGTCACTTTTTTCCCGATTAACATCGATGCATTTACCAAGGAAATACCAGAATCTTTGTTTTCATTTACTTGTGAAATGTTGCCTGGTTCCAGAATTGTTCCATCTTCCAGGATGAACTCAACACGATCCGATTTAAAACGGATCCCGCTGACCATCCCTTGACCTTCTACAATCTCTGGCGTATCACCGGATTCTGCAATTTTATGCCATGTCACTTGTTTTCCAACGAATTGGTTATAAGAAATCATTTGGGCTTGATTTTGATTGTCAACGAATGTCTCCATTGTTTTGGTTAGATTGGTCATCTGCTCCAATGATGAAAAAGTAGCCATTTGAGCAATGAAGTCTTTATCCTGCATCGGATTCATTGGATCCTGATTCTGAAGTTGCGTCATCAGGATTTTCAAAAAATCATCTTTACCTAAGATGTCCTTACCCCCTTCACGGTTCTTGGACTGTAAGGTCGAATAGAGTAAAGTAGGATCTATTTTGGTCATTCCGGTACATCTCCCTCTGGATTCATGAAATATTCCCTAAAGGATGTCGGAACATCCCCCTCATCATCTTTAGAGCTTTCTTGATGACGATGTTCAGGTTGATCATTGGATTGTTGTTGTGATTGACCTTTGTTCTGCCGATCCGGATCGGATATCGCCTGTGAGACCTCAATCTTATCAACTTGAATGTTCTGAGCATTGAATGCATGCTTCAAGCCTTGAAGCTGTGAATCGATTAATTCCTTGGCAGTGGATGTCGCAGCCAGAATCTTCGCAGTCATGACGCCATTTTGCTGCAGCAATTCGATACGCAGCGAGCCTAACTGTTCAGGGTACAACTTGATCAACAACTTACTCATGTTGGGTTGGGTCTGCATTTGGGATTTACCCAGAATTTTTTGCAGTTCTTTGACAAATTGTTCAGTTCTAAGATGACCATCATCAACAGCTAAATTGATTGAAAATGATTCTGTTCTTGGTAACGTAAATTGTTGAGCCCCCAATATGGTCTGCAAGGGTTTTGATCCTTCTGAAGGCTTCATTTCAGCTGGAGCTTCCGGTTGTGTCCCTCGGTAGTATGCTGCCCTGACAATTCCATCCCATTTGGGTGCTTTATCAGTGACGGCGGTCATTGTCATCTCCGTTTTATGTAGAAGATCTTTCAACTCAAAGACCTTCTGAGCTTCCTTATGATGCATGTCTATTTGATTGGAGAGTAAATCAATCACTTTAGAAATTTTCAATAGATCTTTAAATTGTTTTAAGTGCTCAGATGGTAAGGTTCTTTTCCAAAGTCTTTCTTGCATTAGATGTATCATCACTCCCAGTGTATCAAGCGATGGTTCGTTTTTCCCTTTGTCCGATTCTTCCATTGTTAGTTTGGAACTCTGAGTCGTTAGCTCATTGTCAAGGTTCGGAATCTGAGTGGTGAGCTCCTTGTCAAGGTTCGGAATCTGAATCGTTAGCTCATTATGGAGGTCTATGATTTCAGAAAGGTCAATCCCCATTATCTCAGCAATCTCCTCCAGGTCTAACGCATCGATCTCCTGAAGTGCATTTATTGCTTCTTCCGAAAGACCCAACCCCTCAAGGTCCACGGCATTTAAAAGAAGCATTAAATCCCCGGAAACAGAAGTCCCGCCACTTTCTGTTACAGGAACATCTGGATTTCCGCTGCCGATGCTCCCCAATAAATGAAGTGAAAATGACGGATTAGAAGAATTACTCTGAGAAGAACCTGTCTGGCCCATCCCCTTTGGTTGAATGGTTTTTATTGATCCAATGTCCATTCCTTCACCTCCTCCCCCCGATTAAAATTATTGGTCATCCGCGGATAATAACCCCGTTAAACGCGCTGCATCTTCAGGCGGCATTTTCTCCAATATATCGGCAAGTTGATCGGGTTTGATATTGGATAAAATCTTGACTGCATCTTGACTTTCCATTTTCAGAAGAACCGGTGCAGCACTTTTTGCCGACATTGATTCAAATGTACTGACCACTTCTTTAAATGCACGTTTATTTTCCTCACCGATCTGCCTTAACTCTTCCATTTCGAGCTTCTGCTGATCAATCGTAGCCTGTAACTTTTCATTCTCTTCCTGGCTCGCATCCATTTCATTCTGAAGCTGAGAGATAGTACTTTCCTTATCTTCAATCGAAGCTTGCAAAGATGTTATTCGACTTTGAAGCTGCTCTTGCTCTTGCTTATGATCACTTGGCAGTACCTTTGCAACAATCGGGATGGACTGTGCTTTTTCGAAAACATTAATCCCCGCCACCGTCATGACGATCAACGCGATGGTGATGGCAAACAACAAGGGGATGAAGATAACGAATACAATCCACTGCAGCCGGCTGCCTGACTCTGTTTCTTTCCCTTCCAGTCCTTTTGGCACACTATCACCTAATCCCACGATTCATATATTGAACAACTGAAACTTCGTCCAATTGTTTACTCTCTGCTTCTTTGATTGTTTTTTGAAACAAGAGGAGATCTTTTTCTTTGATTTTTTCGTATTTTTTGACCTCAACATTCATATCAACAAGTTTTTCTTCATACCAGTTCATCCGATTTCGAGCCTGGATGACCAAGTCCTGATAATATGCAATCGTTTTGTCTAGATTGGAAATGAAATGTTGATGGTGCCTGATATCCTGCACCGAAAGTCCATTCATGATCTTGTCGGCCTGATAGCGCTCCAAGTCTTCCTTTTTCTTAAGAGACTCGTAGAGCTTTTCTGCGACTTTTTCAAATTTTGAGATTGCCCCTTTATACTGCTCGTTAACCTCATCTTTCTCTTTTTCCTTCAAGGTTAGGATCCGTTCAAACCGATACTGATAACTCATTGTCACACATCACCTTTTTCTGCTAACTGTATGAGTTGTAGAATGCTATCATCTTGGGTGATTTGCTCATAAACCCCTTGCTTCAATAAAGAAATGATCAGGGGATAATAAGCGATAGCCTCATCAATATCCTTAGATGAGCCCTTCTTGTAAGCTCCAATCTGAATGAGGTCTTCGGAATTGATATACGTACTCAGTAATTCCCTGATTCTCACAGCCGCTTCCAGATGTCTTTGTGATGCGAGATGGTTCATTAAACGACTGACGCTTTTCAATATATTGATAGCGGGGTATTGGCCTCTATTGGCGATATCTCGATCTAAAACAATATGACCATCCAGTATTCCCCTGACTGTATCGGATATTGGTTCATTCAGGTCATCACCATCGACCAGCACCGTATAAAAGGCGGTGATGCTGCCCTTCACATTTGTTCCCGTCCGTTCTAGGAGCTTTGGCAATATCGCAAATACGGAAGGTGTATATCCTTTCGTAGTAGGAGGTTCTCCAATAGCCAGTCCTATTTCCCGTTGAGCCATGGCTACCCGTGTGGCGGAGTCCATCATGAGCATGACATCCATCCCTTTATCACGGAAATATTCTGCAATCGCCGTTGCAGTGAAGGCACCCTTGATCCTCATAAGTGCAGGCTGATCTGAAGTGGCGGCTACTACGATCGTCTTCTTTAAGCCTTCCTCCCCCAAATCCCGTTCAATGAATTCCCTGACTTCACGGCCCCTTTCCCCTATCAAGGCAATGACATTCAAGTCGGCTTTCGTATTTCTGGCGATCATTCCAAGAAGCGTACTTTTACCGACACCGCTTCCTGCAAAAATCCCGACGCGCTGACCCTTCCCTACCGTCAGCATTCCGTCGATCGCCTTGACCCCGACTTCCATCGGTTCATCAATCGGCGGCCTGGATAATGGATTGGGTGGTTCCTGGTCCGTATAAACCGAAGCTAGACCGTTTGGAAGGATACTGCCGTCCAATGGATTACCCAATGAATCCACCACCTTTCCAATCAAGGAAGGGCCAATCTTCACCTCAAGCGGCTTTGAAGTCGCTTCGACCAAGCTTCCAGGCGAAATATCCTGCATATTTGAGTACGGCATAAGCAGGACGAGTTCACCATTGAACCCCACCACTTCAGCCGGGATGGTTTTTAAATGTCCCCTGCTTTGAATGTGGATATGACAGACCTCACCAACTGAGCTTGCAGGCCCTTGAGACTCGATCATCAGTCCGACGGCCCGTTTTACTTTTCCATATTTCTTGAATGTAGGAACTTTGGGGATTCTTGTGATCAGGTCCTTCGCCTTCATCCTTCTTCCCCTTTCAAGGCATCGAGCAGGCCTTGTTTTAATTCCTTAAGCTGGGAATCGTAACCCACGATGACCCTTCCCTGATTGGTTTCTATGTAGCATTCATCTTGTTGCAGATCGTCATTTGCATAAATGAAGCACTGTACATGCCCTGGGAACAGGGCTTCAATCTCTTGTTTATTGTCTATTAATAGTTGGAACTTTGATGGATGACAATGGATTTGCACTTCCGGTAACGTCCTTACTTCCTTTAAGCCTTGTCGGATGATGGAGAGGAACGTCTCGGGATGCTCGGAAACCTGCTGTCCGATGATCTTCTCTGCACTGGCAATGGCCAAGGATAGGATGACTTCTTCGGCATTTTCCAAGTAAGCATAATACTCCTGTTTATTGGTTTCGACGATTTCTTCCGCTTCCTTTATACGCTGAAGATAATCCTGGTACCCTTTTTTCATACCTTCTTCTTCACCTTGCTGGAATCCGGCATTGTACGCCTCTTGAAAGTGACGTTCCCGTTGCTGCAACCACTCGTCCTTTTCCTGTTGTATTTGATTTTGGACGATGCGCTGCTCTTCGTATGCTTGCATCACGATTTCATCGGCTGTTTCTTGAGCTTCTGCGAGCAGCTTATCGATTTCCTTTTGATGAACCCTTTTTTGATCGCTGATGGCCTCTTTAGGTTGGGGATAGTCCAATGTCAAGGTATGGACATGCTTCAATTCAACGACTCGATCTGTTGAACGAGCCATTGATGATTTAATGATCCTAGACAATGATATCGTCTCCTCCACCTCGGGCGATGATAATTTCCCCGCCTTCTTCCAACCTTCTGATGATTGCCACGATCCTTGACTGTGCTTCTTCTACATCACGGAGTCTGACAGGCCCCATGAACTCCATTTCTTCCTTCAATGTCTCTACCATGCGATTGGACATGTTCTTGAATACGATCTCCTTGACTTCATCACTGGATACCTTAAGCGAAAGGAGGAGATCTTCATTATCACAATCCCTGATGACTCTTTGAATCGAACGGCCGTCAAGCGTCACGATATCTTCAAAGACAAACATTCTTTTCTTGATTTCCTCTGCTAATTCAGGATCTTGTATTTCCAAGGCGTCCAAAATCGTTTTCTCAGTGGATCTGTCAACACCGTTCAGAACTTCGACCACTGCCTCGACACCGCCTGTTTGGGTATAATCCTGGGTTACGGTCGCAGAAAGCTTTCTTTCAAGGATGGCTTCAACTTCACTGATCACTTCCGGAGATGTCCCATCCATTACGGCAATCCTTCTCGCGATGTCCGCCTGAACCTCCTGAGGGAGTTCCGATAAAATCTGTCCGGACTGCTGAGGATCTAAGTAAGACAAAATAAGGGCGATCGTTTGAGGATGCTCATTTTGAATGAAATTCAAAATTTGGCCTGCATCCGCCTTCCTGGCAAAATCAAAGGGCCTGACCTGTAATGAAGATGTCAAGCGGTTGATGATGGCCGTCGCTTGATCCGAACCAAGGGCCTTTTCGAGGACCGTCTTCGCATAACCAATACCACCTTGGGAAATATAATCCTGTGCAAGGGCAATATTATGAAACTCTTCCACGATTTCTTCCTTCGCTTCTGTTTCTACCCTTCTAACACCTGATATTTCTAAAGTAAGCTTCTCTATTTCTTCCTCTGAGAGGTGCTTATATACCGAAGCGGAAACATCCGGTCCGAGTGAAATCAGGAGGATGGCCGCTTTTTGTTTGCCTGATAATCCTTTTTCTCTTCTTACCATGTACACATCCTCCTACTCATCAGCTAACCAAGTTCGAAGCAGCTTGGCGAACTCTTCCGGCCTTTCCTTCGCCATCTTCTCAAGCTGTTTTCTTCGAATGGTTCCTTCCGTTTCTTCTTTTGGTTCTATTTCAGGTATTTCTGCAGGGATGCGTTCTTCCTCTATAAGCAGTTCTTCTTCCTTCTTCTTTCGAGACCTTATTAAAAAGAAGAAGAGTAATAGAATGATAACGAGTAGCACTCCTCCAACTGCATAGATCCACCATGGAAGTGCCGTTTTTGGTTCCTCGTCGAATTCCATTTTCCCATTGAATTTCTGAACCGAGACGACCACCTTGTCCTCAATTGCTTCATCGGTCAGCTCAGGCACTTCTTCTTTATCAATTGAAGTGCGTACGATGGTCGATAAGATTTTCTGAATATCTTCAATACGGTCCGGCGGAAGTGAATTTTCGTCATCTGCGCTTGGAGGTTCGACCATTACCTGGATTCCAAGATCTCGGATTTTATATGGACTGTCCACGATTTCGGAACGTATACGGTTCACTTCGTTATTGATCGTTTCTTCTATCCGTTCATAATCGCCATTCGACCCTGTTCCTTCTTGATATGAGTCCAGGGTGTCATCGGCATCTTCCCCTGAGGGAACCCCTCCTGGACCCGCTCCCTCACCAGAGAACGTCTCCGTGATCCGCTGTGCGCTTACGGCGATCCCTTCCATATTTTCTTCATCAACTGGTTTGACTTCGTTTACTTCGCTTTTTTTCTGGGTAAAATCAATATCAGTTGTGACAGAAACAACCACTTTATTGAAGCCCATCAAGGTACCGAGCATGTTCTGGACCTGTCGTTGGAGATCGCGCTCGATTTCTTTCTTGACGTCCATTTGCTGAGCGATATTCCCGCTTCCTCCAGAATTATTTTGAGATTCTAAATCGAAATACTCAAAATATTGATTCATGATGACGATATTCTCTGTAGGGAGGTTCGGGACGCTTTTTGAAACGAGATGATAAAGTGACTTGATCTGGCGTTGATCCATATTGAAGCCTGGATTTGTATTCAATACGATCGAAGCGGTTGCTTTCTCTACATCATCATTAAGAAAAACCTGCTCCTGTGGTAGATTGATCATGACTTTTGCATCTTTTACACCATCTATTCCTTTGATCAACTCAACCAATTCTGTTTGCATGGCGTCAAGCTTCATCACGTTAAATTCATTATCGGTCATCCCGAACCCAGCATTTTTGCTGAAGAATGAATAATCGATACTGCCTGAGTTTGGAATCCCTTCAGCGGCTAGCTCAACTTTTAACGTATCCACCTGTTCAGCTGGTACAAGGATTGCCGTCCCACCCTCGGTTATCTCAGATGGTACTCCCCTACCGTCAAGGTTTTCCTTTATGGTACCTGTTTCAGAAGGAGATAGATTTTTATAAAGCGGGGCCATCGATGTTCTTGTTGAAAAAAAGACGGCGATGCTGATCAGCAGTATGACAGACAGCAATATGGCACCCATCGAGATTTTTTGCTTTTTTGTTCTGCTTGTCCAATAGGACTTTATTTGTTCTGTATAATTCTTAAGCGATTCATTCATTACAATCCTCCGGTACTCGACTGCATGCAGCTATTACATTGGCATTCTCATTATTTCTTGATAAGCTTCCACTACTTTATTTCGGACTTCAATCGTGGTTTGGAGAGTGATGCTGGCTTTTTGCGAAGCAATCATGACTTGGTGAAGATCAACGTCTTCACCACGCACCAATTTTTCAGTCATTTGGTCAGATTGGACTTGCGAACGGTTTACCTCATCAATTGATTTCTTGAGTAATTCAGCAAAGCTCCCGGTGCCATCTGAAGGTGAAATTTCTTTTTTTTCTAAAGACGGACTTAAAACGGACGGGTTCACCGAACTTATACTATGAATGGCCATAATTCTCTCCCTCCTTATTTACCAATTTCCAAAGATTTCATTAAGATTGATTTATTTGCATTGAAAACCGTGACATTTGCTTCATATGAGCGTGTTGCAGAAATCAGGTCTACCATTTCCCTCAATGGATCTACATTAGGGAGTAATACATATCCATCTTCATTTGCATCAGGATGTTCTGGGTCATAAGCCATTTTAAATGGAGTCTTCTCGTCTTCTTTGATCCTCGTGACATTGACACCCTGGCCGACTGAATTCTGATCGCTTTTATTTACAGCAGTCTGCAAGAAGGATGAAAAGCCCGCTTCTTTAGATTGCATCACAACCGATTTTCTTCGGTATGGTTCCCATTCACCATTCTCATTCACGGTGGCCCTCGTAGTATCTGCGTTCGCCATATTGGAAGATATGACGTCCATTCTTAACCTCTGCGCCGTCAGTGCAGAGGAAGTAGTATTCAAACTAGTAAAGATCGACACTATTATTTACCTCCTCTAATAACGGACTGCAAGGAATTGAACTTTCCGCTCATTCGATCCGAAAGCGCATTGAAATATATTTGATTAGATGCCATTTCGGACATTTCACGATCCAGATCGACTCCATTGCCGTTATGATTATATTGATACGCATTTTTTGTCCACAAAGCTGTATGACCACTAGAAGAACGGATTGTAATATGCCTCGGATCCGTTCGCTTACCTTCGAATCCAGTCATTGAATTTTGTAAAACAGTTTTAAATTCTACCTTCTTCGCTTTATAGTTTGGCGTATCAACATTTGCGATATTTTGGGAGATGGCCTTCTGTTTCATAGAGGAATAATTCAGTCCTTGTTCAATAGCCGTGAATGTATTGGAAAAAAGTTTCATAAAGAACACCTCTATCCATTAATTTAGTAAGATACGGATTGTTTTACAAAAATATCTACTATTCGTCCTTATTGTAATATTTAGGCTCCATAGTGTCTATGAATATTCAGTATTTTTTACCGAAAAACGTCGAAAAATGAAGAAATCATGACTATAAGCCTAATATTACCCCTTAATTTGGAAGTAAATAAACAGGATTTTTACTATAATGTTTCAATTATATTTTCATCACATTACAAGCTTTTACAATACTAAGTGTAACAACGCACTTTCATTTCCTCTAGCTGAATATTTTACCAATTTTATCAGGGAGATTTGTCGATTATTTGATTGAAGTATGTGCAATGTATGTTTAACGTCATATTTGTAATGCTGTCGAAAAAAGTCGTAATAAACATGTAACAACTTCATTTTACTATCCATATTCTAGAAGGCAAGTCTGACCATGTATACCTTTCTAGTTCTTTATGCTTATTTGTCTTCACAACGGTGATTATCAGCAGTTGAAGCATATCTGCGTCAAGTGGACATAAAAAAATCCGTCAGACCCTTAAGGGTCTGACGGATTAATATTTATAGCATCGCTCTAGCTATTAGTTAGTTCGTGCGAAGCTTCTCAAGTTCAAGGAGAAATTTATTGTTCAATACTTTGATGTATGTCCCCTTCATGCCAAGGGAGCGAGATTCGATTACGCCTGCACTCTCCAATTTACGAAGCGCGTTTACGATGACGGAACGGGTGATTCCAACACGGTCCGCAATTTTGGAAGCAACCAATAAACCTTCGTTTCCATTTAACTCTTCGAAAATATGTTCAATCGCTTCAAGCTCACTGTAGGACAGGGAGCTGATTGCCATTTGAACGACAGCTTTACTTCTAGCTTCCACTTCGATCTCTTCAGCTTTCTCACGAAGGATTTCCATGCCTACTACGGTTGCACCATATTCAGCGAGAATCAAATCGTCATCTTCAAAGCTTGCTTGTAAACGGGCAAGAATTAACGTACCAAGGCGTTCACCACCACCTATGATCGGAACAATGGTTGTTAAACCATTCTTGAATAACTCCCTATTTTCTACAGGGAATGCAGTATATTCACTTTCCACATCAAGGTTCGGAGATGTTTCCTGGATATTGAACAGATTTTGAGTATACTCTTCAGGGAATTGACGGTCTTCAAGCATCTGTTTCATTCTTTCATTCTCAATTTGCTGGTTGATCGCAAATCCTAATAATTTACCTCGGCGACTAACGACGAATACGTTCGATTCTATAACACCGCTTAGTGTTTCAGACATTTCCTTGAAATTCACGGGTTTTCCCGCAGCCTTTTGGAGCATGGCATTAATCGTTCTTGTTTTAGCTAATAAATTCATTTTCATTTCCTCCTAGTACAACTAAAGTGTATCTATTGTTATATTTGTTTTATAAGTAGTAATCATATTACCCCGTCTTGCATCACGGGAAACTTATAGGATGAATTGACTTAAATCCTTATCCTTCGAGATCGCACCCAGTTTATCATCAACATACTTCGGGGTGATTTGAATCGTTTCCAGCGTAATATCAGGAGCTTCAAACGATAAGTCCTCCAGAAGTTTTTCCATGATTGTGTGGAGCCTCCTGGCACCGATGTTATCCGTGTCCTGGTTGACCTCATAAGCAATTTCTGCCAACCTACGAATAGCATCGTCAGAAAATTCAATTTGTATACCTTCTGTTTCCATTAAAGCAATATATTGTTTAACAATGGCATTGTCAGGTTCAATCAATATCCGGACAAAGTCTTCAGTGGTAAGCTTTTGGAGCTCTACCCGGATTGGAAAGCGTCCCTGTAGTTCAGGGATGAGATCGGACGGTTTGGACATGTGAAATGCCCCTGCCCCGATGAAGAGGATATAATCCGTCTTGACAGAACCATACTTCGTGACTACGGTTGAGCCTTCGACAATCGGTAGGATATCACGCTGTACCCCTTCCCTTGATACATCTGCAGAAGATTGGCCCGACCCTTTACTTGCAATCTTGTCTATTTCATCTATGAAGATGATCCCCGACTGCTCCGCCCTGACAATTGCCTCCTGGGTCACTTCATCCATGTCAATCAGCTTCTGTGCCTCTTCATTCGTAAGGACACCCCTTGCTTCCTTGACCTTGAGTTTTCTTTTTTTCTTTTTCTTGGGCATGAATCCGCTGAGGGCATCCTGCATATTCATCCCCATTTGTTCCATGCCGGACCCTTGTAACATGTCAAACATGGAAGCTTGCTGCTCTTCCACTTCAATGGTGATGAACTCCTCTTCCAACTCTCCATTGGAGAGTCTTTGCTCAGCCCTTTTACGCTGTTCCCTTAGAGTGAGCTCTTCCTGTTTTTCTTCGTCGACATCATTGTTCTGGCCGGTCCCATTGCCTCCGAATATCATTTCGAACGGGTTTTTATAAGAGGATGCCTTCTTTTTGGACGGAACGATCAGTTCAACGAGACGTTTATCGGCATTTTCAGCAGCACGTTCCCGCACACCCACCATTTTTTCTTCTTTGACGAGCCTGACGGAGGTTTCGACAAGATCCCTTACCATTGACTCTACATCGCGTCCCACATACCCAACTTCTGTGAACTTCGTAGCTTCAACTTTGACAAACGGCGCCCTAACCAATTTAGCGATCCTTCTTGCAATCTCAGTCTTACCTACTCCAGTAGGACCAAGCATTAGGATATTCTTTGGGATCACTTCATCCTTCAAGCCATCCGGAAGCATGCTGCGACGGTAACGATTCCTCAGGGCTACCGCGACGGCTCTTTTTGCATCCTTCTGTCCTACTATATATTGGTCCAATCGTTCAACGATCTGTCTCGGCGTTAATTGCTCAGCGTTTTTTTTCATGTGGCACACTCCCATCTTTTGTATAGTGTGAGAAAATCATCTATTGAGCTCATAATTCTTCTACAATGATTTGTTCATTGGTATATACACAAATCTCAGCAGCGATTTCGAGCGATGCTTTCGCGATTTCCTTTGCAGAAAGGTGCTCCCCTGAATATTTCTTCAGGGCACGGCCAGCCGAAAGCGCATAATTACCGCCTGAACCGATGGCGAGGATTCCATCATCCGGTTCAATTACCTCTCCTGTCCCAGATATCAGGAGTAGGTGATTCTCATTCATAACGATCAGCATTGCTTCTAGTTTCCTTAATACTTTATCACTTCTCCACTGCTTGGCAAGTTCGACAGCAGCCCTTTGAAGGTTTCCGTTGAATTCCTGAAGCTTTCCCTCAAACATCTCAGAAAGTGTAAAGGCATCAGCAACAGAACCTGCAAAACCGGCAAGAACTTTACCGTTGAACAATTTCCGTACTTTTTTTGCCGTGTGTTTCATCACGACCGCATTCCCGAATGTCACCTGACCGTCACCGGACATCGCGCATTCCCCTTTATGCTGCACTGCGAATATAGTGGTAGCGTGGAATTGATCCATCTAATGACCTCCAATATTAAGCACGAGGATGATGTGCCATATATGTTTTTCTTAACTGATCCTTTGTCACATGGGTGTAAACTTGGGTCGCAGAGAGATTCGCATGTCCAAGAAGCTCTTGGACCGTCCTCAAGTCTGCACCGTTATTTAATAAATGGGTTGCAAAGGTATGCCTAAGCATATGTGGACTTATTTTCGACGTCAACGAAGCCTTTTCCACGATCTTATTAAGGATCAACCTTATCCCCCTCGGTGTAAGTGCACCGCCGCGATGATTGACAAATACAGATGAATGGGTTTGTCCTTTCAGTAGCGCAGGCCTCGATTGCTGTATGTATGTGTTAAGTGCGTCATGGGCAAAACTCCCGAAAGGTACATATCTTTCTTTGTTTCCTTTTCCCTTCACAAGAATCGTAGATAGTGACAAATCGACATCTTTCAGTTGCAGGTTGGCACATTCGCTCACCCGGATCCCTGTACCGTAAAGAAGTTCAAATAGTGCTTTGTTGCGGATATCCAATGATGAATCCCCATCACAAGCATCAAGCAGGACCTGGACTTCTTGTTCATAAAAGAATTTTGGAAGCCGCTGCTCTTTCTTGGGGAGGTTCACAAAAGAAAAAGGATTGGCGGTGACCATCTCTTCCCGATTCAGGAACCTGTAGAAGCTTCTTAAGCTCGATATCTTCTTTGATATTGTAGCCCTCATTAACTTCCTTTCATGAAGTCCGGTCAAAAATAGCCTCGCATCGAAATATTCCACTTCCTCCAATGATTGAATACCCTGTTCTTTCATAAATACGTAGAATTCCTCAATATCATGACGATATTGTTCAAAAGTATAGGTGGAATACTGCTTTTCTATTTGTAAATATTCTATAAATGAATGTAATTGATCGGTCAATTTATTTGACATTTAATTAACACCTCACAAGGGCTCCTAAATAGTAACACAACCATCAAACCCATGCAATTAATTTTACACTTTTTTCGCAAAGTTCTGAATTGTTTCCCGTACTATTTATAATACCTCTTGTCGTCCTCATTCCCCTCGATTCTGACTGCTTTGTGCTAGAGGCGATTTTGTCCCAACAAAGGACGGTATCCTTATTAACATGTTATCCATAAGAATTGTACAACAATACATTCTATTTAAAAAGTTTAAAGCATATTTCCATTCTGACAGGCATTATAATGACTGATTCTAACATCATATGTATTCCTGTAATAAATCTACAGATTTGAAAGAAGTTTTACAGCAACTAAAAAACAGAAAAGAACTGACCCTAAAAGACAACAGCATTTTTGCCTTTAGGGACAGTCCCTCGTTACATTGTATAAGCAAGGTATAAAAGAAGCAATCGTTTTTTTAGACGATCTGTGTTATTTCTGTGCTTCTTCCTTGTAGTCACAGTTGGTACACTGAATTTGATTCCCTTTTTTCAGCTTTTTCTCCACTAGCAATTCAGAGCATTTCGGACATTTTCTTTCAATTGGCTTATCCCATGAAAGGAAATCACATTCAGGATATTGATCACAGCCGTAGAAAATACGCTTCTTCTTACTTTTTCTTTCTATTATATTCCCTTTTTCACATTTAGGGCATTTAACTCCTATTTCTTTGACGATCGGTTTCGTATTTCGGCAATCCGGGAAGTTACTGCAAGCCATGAACTTTCCGTAACGTCCCATTTTATATACCATGGGATGTCCGCATTCCTCGCAGTCCTCTCCAGCGGGTTCATCCCTGATCTCGATCTTTTCCATTTCATTCTCCGCTTTGACCAAATGCTTTTCAAAATCCTGATAGAATTCATCAATGATTCTTTCCCATTTCACTTTGCCGTCCTCAATGTCATCGAGGCTTCTTTCCATATTTGCCGTGAACTCGACATCAATGATCTCTGGGAAGAATTCCCTGACTAATTCAAGGACGATTTCCCCAAGCTCAGTAGGGATGAAACGTTTATTATCAAGAGACACATATCCACGTCTTTGTATGGTATCAAGCGTTGGTGCATAGGTAGACGGGCGGCCGATACCTAATTCTTCAAGCGTCTTGACAAGCCTTGCCTCCGTATATCTTGGCGGTGGTTGAGTGAAATGCTGCTTTGGATCGATCAGTTCGCTCTTCACCTGGTCTTTCTCTTGAAGCTCGGGAAGGAGATTATCCTTCTCTTCCTTCTGGTCATCGGACCCTTCGACATACACTTTCATAAAACCTGGGAATTTCACTTTGGAGCCGTTCGCCCTGAAATATACAGGCCCATTTACCAAATCGACACTCATCGTATCCATAATGGCAGGGGCCATTTGGCTTGCCACAAAACGTTCCCATACCAATTTGTAAAGACGGTATTGATCCCTGGACAGGAATTCTTTTACCGATCCTGGATCCCTTAATGTGCTTGTTGGTCGGATTGCTTCGTGGGCATCCTGTGCTTTTTGCTGCTTCTTGTCTTTCCTCTCGGATTGCCTTACAAATTCATTACCGTACTTTGTGGTGATGTATTCACTCGCTTCTTTCTGTGCCACTTCAGAAGTACGGGTGGAATCGGTTCTCATATAAGTAATCAATCCGACGGTGCCTTCTTTACCAATTTCGATTCCTTCATATAGTTGCTGTGCAAGCATCATTGTCTTCTTTGCACGGAAGTTAAGTTTCCTTGCAGCTTCTTGTTGAAGGGAAGATGTGGTGAAAGGGGGAGCGGGGTTACGCTTCCTTTCCCTTTTTGTCACTTTGTCGACTTCAAAGGATTTCCCCTTGACCTTCTCAAGGACGGATTTCACTTCATCTTCGTTTTTCAATTCTACTTTCTTTCCATCCAGTCCATAGAAAGAAGCTTGAAATACCTCTTGGTCTTTTTTGAATTCGGCTTCAATGGACCAATACTCTTCCGGCTGGAAATTCTTTATCTCATTTTCACGGTCGATGATCAACCTGACTGCGACTGACTGTACCCTTCCTGCACTCAAGCCCTTTTTGACTTTCTTCCATAGTAATGGGCTTATGTTATAACCAACCAGCCTGTCTAGAATCCTTCTTGCCTGTTGCGCATCCACAAGGTCCATATTGATTGGACGGGGATGCTTGAAGGATTCTTTAATGGCATCTTTTGTGATCTCATTGAATACAACACGGCACTGGGATTCAGTATCCATGTCCAAGCTGTGCGCAAGATGCCATGCAATTGCTTCCCCTTCTCTGTCGGGGTCGGCAGCGAGAAAGATTTTTTTCGCTTTTTTTGCGGCCGTCTTAAGCTCTTTTAAGACTGGCCCTTTTCCTCTAATGGTTATATATTTCGGTTCGTATTCTTTTTCTACATCGACACCCATTTGACTTTTTGGTAAATCCCTCACATGTCCCATGGATGCCCTTACTTTATATTTTTTCCCTAAATAACGTTCGATGGTTTTCGCCTTGGCGGGCGATTCCACAATTACTAAATAATCTGCCATCCAATATGCCTCCTTGAAGAGGATAGTATTCACTGTGTATTTTTAAATAATCAGTATAGTAGTCTTCACCGGGTAAACGGTTTCACAGCGTCCTATACTACATTAAGTGTTTCATTCAGTGCGGAGTTTTCCACTCCTTTTATCTGTTTAACTTCTCTTCTATTGATTTCGATACCTGTTGCAAAATGTATAACAGTTTGAAAAGAATTGCAACCTTTTTGTATGATTTATTCCTATTTATTCTCTGTTTTCCAATCAAAAACCTACTTTATTAAAAGATTTTATATTATTTCCTTCAACTTTATACATGGAGCTCAGAAAAAATATCTTCTATTGATAGGACCATTTTTGCTCCTTCTTTGATTAATAAATTGGTCCCTTCTGAAAATTTATGATTTACCGACCCAGGGATGCAAAGAATTTCCCTTCCTTCATTCAATGCATAGTCCGCGGTTATGAACGTACCGCTCTTCTTCTCTGCTTCGGTTATCAACACGGCATGGGATAAACCGCTTATGATTCGATTCCTGAATGGAAACTGCCATTTCTGAGGTTTACTGAATGGGGGATATTCGGATATGAGAAGGTGATTCTCCATCATATACTCTGCTAATTCTTTATTTTCACGTGGGTAAATATGATTGAATCCTCCTGCTATAACACCGATTGTCGAGCCTCGTGATTTTATGGCCAGTTTATGAGCCATTGTATCGGCTCCTTTAGCAAGTCCGCTGACAATTGTAATGTCCCTTGCACTTAGGGCGGGCATAAATCCTTCTAGAATTTCTTCGGAATAGGAAGTGGCTTGCCTTGAACCCACAACCGCAAGTTTTCTCTTCGATTGAAGCAGCTCTTTTTTTCCTTTAAGGAAAAGGACGAGTGGAGGATCATATACATGTTTCAATAGTTCTGGGTACCCTTTATCATAGACGGATAACCAATGTATATTGTTTCTACGATAATATTCTTCGTATTCCTGAAATGGGAGTGTGTGTAGATCCTTGTGGAATAACCGTGAATTCTCTGAAGTGGTTTGTGATAATTGTTGGAGTGAGGCAGGTGATAATCGATAGATAGCTGAAGGAGACGAAACACGGGATAACAGCAGCTTGGTCCCTTTCAATCCAAGACCCCTGCAATGTTGCATAGTAAAGAGCAGCCGACTGAGTTCTTTCATTCAGACCTCCTGAAATATAGTTTAATAGAAAGCAGACGTGGGGGGCTGGGATTGACAAGACCAGCCTTCCACGTCTGTATGATTAATGAGTCTTACACTTATCGAAGATGCCTTCTTCTTTAAGTACCTTGATCAAGGTTTCACCCATATCTGATGGAGTTGGAGCCACTTGGATTCCACACTCGTTCATTACTCGGATCTTCTCATCCGCAGTTCCTTTACCGCCAGAAATGATTGCACCAGCATGCCCCATACGTTTTCCTGGAGGCGCCGTGCGTCCACCGATAAATCCTACTACAGGTTTCGTCATGTTGGCTTTGATCCACTCGGCTGCTTCTTCTTCTGCAGTTCCTCCGATTTCACCGATCATGATGACAGCGTATGTGTCTTCATCTTCATTGAATGCTTTTAATACATCGATGAAGTCTGTGCCGTTTACTGGGTCTCCCCCGATACCAACGGCAGTCGATTGACCGATCCCAGCTTGAGAAAGTTGATGAACTGCTTCATATGTCAATGTACCTGAACGGGATACAACCCCTACATGACCTTTTGTATGAATGTAACCAGGCATGATACCGATTTTACATTCTTCAGGAGTAATGACTCCAGGGCAGTTCGGCCCTACTAGGCGTGTTTTCTTGCCTTCCATATAACGTTTCACTTTGACCATATCGAGTACTGGGATATGCTCTGTGATACAGATCGCCAAATCAAGTTCAGCATCCACTGCTTCGAGGATTGCGTCCGCTGCAAATGGAGCAGGAACATAGATGACCGAAGCATTTGCTCCAGTGGCTTTCTTTGCTTCTTCAACCGTATTGAAGACAGGAACACCTTCCACTTCCGTTCCGCCTTTACCAGGTGTAACACCCGCTACGATCTGTGTACCGTATTCAAGCATTTGTTTTGTATGGAAAAGTGCTGTAGATCCAGTGATACCTTGTACAACAACTTTTGTATCCTTATTAATAAATACGCTCATTAGTCCCCCGCCTTTCTTAGCCTACTTGCTCAACGATTTTTTGTGCGCCGTCTGCCATTGATTCAGCTGCGATGATATTAAGACCTGATTTGTTCAGGATATCTTTACCAAGGTCAACGTTTGTTCCTTCAAGGCGTACAACTAATGGTACTTCAAGACCGATCTGCTTAGCTGCCTCAACGACACCAGTAGCGATGACATCACATTTCATGATCCCACCGAAGATATTGACAAAGATTCCTTTTACATTCTCATCAGAAAGGATGATCTTGAATGCTTCCGTTACTTTCTCAGCCGTTGCACCGCCCCCTACATCAAGGAAGTTTGCCGGGTCTCCACCGTAATGCTTGACGATGTCCATTGTTGCCATCGCAAGTCCTGCACCATTAACCATGCAACCGATGTTACCGTCTAGTGAGATATAGCTCAGGTCGTATTTAGAAGCTTCAATTTCTTTTGCATCTTCTTCTTCAAGGTCACGAAGTTCAATCACATCTTTCTGACGGTATAATGCATTTGAATCGAAGTTGAATTTCGCATCCAAAGCCATAACGTTCCCGTCACCTGTGACAACCAATGGGTTGATCTCAACGATTGATGCATCTTTTTGAACGTAAACGTTATAAAGACCAAGCATGAACTTTGCGGCTTTATTCACCAATTCTTTCGGAATATTGATGTTGAATGCAATTCGGCGTGCCTGGAATCCAGTCAGACCGACTACAGGGTCGATATACTCTTTAAAGATTTTTTCAGGAGTCGCTGCCGCCACTTCCTCGATTTCAGTTCCGCCTTCTTCAGATGCCATTAACACAACTTGTGAAGTCGCACGGTCCAATACTAGACCAACATAATATTCTTTTTTGATATCACAACCCTCTTCGATAAGTAAGCGCTTTACTTCCTTACCCTCTGGGCCCGTTTGATGAGTAACCAATGTTTTTCCCAGTAACTCTTCTGCATATGTACGCACTTCGTCAAGGCTCTTCGCGATCTTGACACCGCCAGCTTTTCCTCGACCACCTGCGTGGATTTGAGCTTTTACTACGTAAACGCTTGAGTCAAGCGTCTTAGCCGCTTCTACTGCTTCTTCAGCCGTGAAAGCCACTTTACCATTCGGTACGGACACCCCGTAATTTCTGAGGATTTCTTTACCTTGATATTCATGGATATTCATTTTCCATCCTCCTATCAAACTCTTCAAAAAATAGACTGCGCTTTCATTGTATAAAATGACAGATTATCTGTCTACCATTATGCTAAAAATATTATATTAATTTAAAAATTCCGAACAATCCCTGGGCTTTTTCACAATATTTAGCGGGTTGACATCTTAATTTTCATTCCATTTTATTATTCTTGTAAAATTATTTTGACTCAATTTCAAACTACTTTGACTTTCGTTTCTTTTCTCCCAGTTCTTTATCGAGTCTGTATACAAAAGCAAATACTTCCGCTACAGCTCCATACAGTTCTTCAGGTATGGACTCCCCGATATCAAGCTTGCCAAGCAACGATAGAAGGCTTTTATCCTCTTGAATGACAACCCCATGTTCATTCGCTTTAGAAATAATATTTTCTGCAACGAACCCTTTCCCTTTAGCCAGCACTTTAGGGGCTGATTCTCCGGACTGTTCATAACCAAGGGCGATCGCTTCTTTTCTTGGCTCTGATTTCATATCTTCAGATCAACTCCCGAATACGTAACATTCTGCATCTCTTGATCTTTTATCTGTTCTATATCCTTTTGATCAGCCGGTTTTTTCACTCTCACCGAAGAAAGTTGGTAATCCATTCTTTGAAGTGATTCTTTAAGGGCAGGAATGAAAGGTTGTACATATTCGTCCACTGATTCCTGTTCATTCCAGATCGATAATGAAATCACCCTATTTTGAACGTGCATATCAACGAGCGTTTCTTGGAGACTATCCAATTGAAGATAAAACAAGATTCTGCAATGATCACTGTCGATTTTCCCCTTTTCCTTCTCCTTACCCATCCACTGCACGGTTAGATCTGTTTGCCGCCCGAATAAAAGGAGAGGAAATTGTTGGACAATGTTCATGATGGAGGATTGCTCCCCTGAAATCAATGCTGGATGGTTCATTTTCAGCACGAGTCTTTCAGCAATATCCTGTATTTCCGCGTCAGGATGTTGAAGGATCAATTGTGTGAGTTTTTCTTTAAGTGTAGTCGAAGAAGAGATTTGCGACTGGGTGTGAAGCCGGGATTCTAAATTAAATCCGAATGTGCGGATCATCGTTTTCAAGGCCTGTCCCAATTCTTCTCCCCTAAGATTCGAGATCACTTCAGCCTCTATTCCTGCCCTTATCATGTTGAAGACTTTCCCCTCATTCGATTCAGGGACCGGCCCCCATTTCGAAAGAAGGTTGTCGAATTTGCTTTCCAGTCTTTTGATTCGCTCATCACCCATCAAATCAATCAATTGACCGCCGATCTTGGAAATAGGCAATTGCTTTATTCCAGATTCAAAGAGTAATTTCACTACCTGATCGATGGTTTTTTTATCCGCTGCGCCTCCAACGCTGATTTCGGCAGCTAGCTTCGAAATGACAGGTTCCAATTCATGAATGGCATCCAGAGGCTTCTGGTTGATCAAATCCTTCATATTCGACAAGAATGCATGGAGTTGTTTGGTTGTGATACCTGCCTGTAGCAATGAGCTCGAAAACGAATTGATCAGTGCTTCTTTCATCTGTTGAAACGGAAGCTCCACTGGAAGGATCCCCAACGACTTCAACAGTCCGAAGTTCGCGAGTCTGCTAGAAAAGGCTTCCCCCTGATTCAACGCATTCTCCATTGCTTTTACAGCCACTTGCTTGGCAAGTGTGAGTTGAAGCGGGCTTTGAATCTTTTTGATGAGATCGATCGTTTCCTCATCAGAACCAGACGCTGATAAGCGGGCACTAAGATCGTTCAACAGTCCACTGAATGTATCCTTTCCCTTTCCCGCTTCTAATGACAGCAGCACCCTTTCAGACAACGGCAAATGGGCTTTCAGCATGTCAATCAGTACGGGAAGGCGTGTGTTCAGGTTTCCTGAAGTAAGCTGTTCAGAAGCAAATTGAATCAGTTCTCCAGTGACTTGGATCTTATGATTGACCATTTCCATGACAGCTTTCAGCAGTACCTGATTGGCAGGCTGACTATGTAAGTGCTGAATCAATGCTTGCGCCACATTCTTGCTGGTTTTATCACCAGTGATTTTATGGATGAGACTGAGGCTTAACTGATCCTCGACTTGATTCACCCTCACCAAATAATTACTTCCTGCCTCAAGGGGTGCATCGAGCTTTGCAATGAATGTACGTCCTGAGGAAGATACCTCAGCCATGCCTGCTCCTATCAGCTTGTGGACCAAAACAGGAAGAACCTTTCCATTCTGCAAAGTAAACGGTTTTCCCCTTACTTGATAAGAAGGATGTGAATAATTGGCCCCTTGAATGTCATTCATCTCTTATTACTCCCTTGTCACTTCCGTTCATAGTCTTTAATCGGAGCGAAACTCCTTCTATGAATCGGCGTTACTCCTTTTTCTTGTAGCCCTTCCAGGTGTTCCCTCGTCCCATAACCGGCATTTTGTCCGAATCCATAGCCAGGGTATGTGACCTCATATTCTTTCATCAATTTATCACGTGTCACTTTGGCAACGATTGAAGCAGCAGCAATCGAGATACTTTTGGCATCCCCTTTTATAATTGACTCCTGAGGATACGGGGTTTGAAGCTTCATCGCATCGATCAGGAGATAGTGAGGGTTACAGCCAAGGTCCAGAATGGCTTGAAGCATCGCTTTCTTGGTCGCTTCATAAATATTGATCGAATCGATTACATCCGCTTCAATCATCCCGATGCCTACGGAATGAGCTTCCTTCATGATCACGTCGAAGTACTCTTCCCTCTTCGATTGGGATAGTTTTTTACTATCATTGAGACCTGCAAGGTAAAAGTCCTGCGGCAAAATGACCGCAGCAGCGACTACCGGTCCTGCCAGTGGCCCCCTTCCTACCTCATCTATGCCTGCAATCAATGAAAATCCTTCTCCGTATAATTTCTTCTCGAAAGCAGTCAGCTTCTCAAAGTCTTCTCTTTCTTTTATGAGCCTTTGCTGTTTCCGGTAAAAGTCGTTTATCGCTTTTTGAACACCTTTCCTTTTATCCTTCTGAAGTTGTTCAAAAATCGGATCTTCTTCTTCTAACTGTTCTACAAGCGTCTTGATTTCTTTGACTGTCATGTTATTCAGTTCCAATGTATGGGCTCTCCTTTTCTATATATCGGATCAAACTTACAAAAATAAAGAGGCATCCATAAAGGGTATAAACCTCTTTAGAGAGCCTCAATCTATCTTTTATTCCTCTTCTCTGTCCATTTCTTCAATCATATCGAAAGTCATAGGACCAAGCTGCACATTTCTAATATCGCGGATGATCACTTCTGAAGTTTTATCATAATCGACTTCGCCCCCAGCCATCAAGCACCCGCGCTTCTTACCTACTGCATCGAATTTCGCAAGGACTTCCTCGGGAATTTCTTCAAGACCGTATCGTTCTTTAAACCGTTCAGGATAGTGCGCCTCTAGAAACCTTAAACCATATAGGGCTATATCCTGTAAATTCAGGATGGTATCTTTGATTGCGCCGGTGAGGGCAAGTTTATAACCAACTTGCTCATCTTCGAATTTGGGCCAAAGGATCCCTGGTGTATCAAGCAGCTCAAGTTCTTTTCCGACTTTTATCCATTGCTGTGCCTTCGTTACACCTGGAGTATTTCCAGTCTTGGCGATATTCTTTTTTACAAGCCGATTGATCAATGTGGATTTCCCTACGTTCGGTATTCCTACAATCATGGCTCTTATTGCGCGCGGTCTCATTCCGCGGGACTTCATACGGTCAAATTTCTCTTTTAAGATATCCTTCGCTGATGCAACGATCGAATGGAGCCCTTTTCCAGCTTGCGCATTGACGGCAAGTGCCGTAACGCCTTGTTCTTCGAAATAAGAGATCCATTGGTCGGTTCTCACCGGATCTGCCATATCTGCCTTATTAAGCAGGACGAGCCTCGGCTTCTGTCCGATGATTTCCTCAATCATTGGATTCCTCGAAGACAACGGGATGCGGGCATCCACCAATTCAATCACGATGTCGACCAGCTTTAATTTTTCCGTAACCTGCCTACGGGCTTTAGCCATATGTCCCGGAAACCATTGTATCGTCATATGACCACCTCCAAACTGCTATTTTCTCTCATATTTTTTGCCTTATTGGAGACAAGCATTTTACTATTTATTATTCCACCAGACCCATATCTTTAACAGGCCAGTAGATGAATTTTGTATCACCGATCACTTCTTCAAAAGGGACCGTTCCGATATGACGGCTGTCCTTACTGAATCGACGGTTATCACCCATGACGAAGATCTGACCTTCTGGCACCGTCTCTCTATCAATGATGTCTTTCAGTGTGAAGTCTTTTGTTAAAGGACCATCGCTCACTTGATTTTTATACTCATCTAAATAAGGTTCTTTATATGCTTTTCCATTTACATATAACGTGTCATTCTTATATTCTATCTTATCGCCGGGCAATCCGATGACCCTCTTGATATAATCTTTATGCTCGGGTGCATGGAAGACCACAATGTCAAACCGATCTGGTTCACCCAGCTTACTGACGATCATACGATCTCCATTATGTAAAGTGGGCATCATTGATAATCCATCGACCACAATGGGTGCGAACAGGAAATACCGGATGATTGCTGCCATACCGACGGCAATCAACAAAGCTTTCATCCACTCCCACCACTCGTTTTTCTCTTTTGCCAACACATCCACCACCCAATGATTTTCTATTTCTGCTGTTATCTATTCTACTAAAAAACCATTCAATTCTCATCTATAATGAAGAGAATTACTCCTTTAGCCCCAACCTCAAATAGAGTTAGCAATACGCCTCTCATTTAGGAATGTCGTAAAAGGAAGGAAAAGCGTTAAAATGAAGAAAAGGAGCTTGTCTCCAAGCTCCTTTTCGTACATTCTTGATTATCGAATTTCTTTAATACGAGCCGCTTTACCGCGAAGGTTGCGCAAGTAGTAAAGTTTCGCACGACGGACTTTACCGCGACGTACAACTTCTAATTTAGCGATTTTTGGTGTGTGTACAGGGAATGTACGCTCAACACCTACACCGTAAGAAATTTTACGAACAGTGAAAGTTTCGCTGATTCCGCCACCACGGCGTTTGATTACTACACCTTCGTATACCTGAATACGTTCACGAGTACCCTCAACGATGTTAACGTGTACACGTACAGTATCACCAGGACGGAAAGATGGTAGATCAGAGCGAAGCTGTTCTTTCGTGATATCTTCGATTAATTTGTGCATCTTTTTCAACTCCTTCCAACAGATGCTCTTACAAAAGCGATTGATTGCAGCGGAACATCGGGATCAGTAGCATAGGGGATAACCCCTCAAGCCACAAAGAATATATTAACACACGGGAACCGAGTATGCAATAGATTATCAGGACTTTTTAAATTCTTCGATCCACTGTTTTTGCTTATCAGATAGTTCGATCTGTTCGAGTAAGTCCGGCCTTCTCATAAAGGTCCTTCTGAAGCTCTCTTTCTCTCTCCATTCGTCTATTAACTTATGGTTTCCAGAGATCAATTCATGGGGTACCTTCATTCCCCTGAAATCAGAAGGACGTGTATAGTGAGGGTGTTCCAATAGGCCTGAAGAAAATGAGTCCAGTACAGGGGAGTCTTCATTTCCGAGAACACCCGGAAGCAGCCTCACTACACTATCGATGACCACCATCGCTCCAAGTTCCCCACCAGTCAACACATAGTCGCCAATTGAAATCTCATCAGTCACGATATGTTCCCTGATTCTCTCATCATAGCCCTCATAGTGGCCACAGATGAAGATCAAATGCTCTTCTTTCGCCAATTCCTCCGCCTTCGCCTGGGTATAGCGTTCTCCCTGGGGACACATCAAAATGACACGCGGTTTTGTTTCCTGTTCCTTCGTTAGGCTTTCCACCGCATCAAAGATCGGCTGAGGTTTCAGCACCATACCGGCTCCCCCACCGTAAGGATAATCATCCACCTGATTATGTTTATTGTCAGCATACTCCCTGAAGTTGACAACATTATATGCGGCAGCGTTCTTTTCATTGGCTTTCTTCAGGATCGACTCTCCGAATACACCTTCAAACATCGAAGGGAACAGCGATAAAACATCGATCTTCATCATGAAAGCAGTCCTTCCATTGGATCAATGGTAATCAACCCTTTTTCAATATCGATTTCCTTTACAACATCCTCGATATAAGGGATCAAATGCTCCTTGCCCCTCTCTCCCTTGACGACCCATACATCATTCGCACCGGGGCTTAGGATCTCTCTCACGGTTCCGATTTCCCCACCGTCAGAGGTAACCACCTTGCAGCCAACGATTTCATGATAATAGTACTCGCCTTCTTCGAGTTCCTGCAATTGATCTTCCTTTACCTTGAGGACGCCTTCTTTAAATATCTCCACCTGATTGATATCGTGGTACCCCTCAAATGTTAAAAGATCAAAATTTTTATGAGTCCTGTGAGATTCAATGATCAGTGAAACGGGTTCTTTCTTTTTGGGCAAAAAAAGGTGAAGCTCGTTCCCTTTTTGATAACGTTCATTGGGAAAGTCGGTGCTTGAAACAACCTTCACTTCCCCTTTGACTCCATGCGTATTGACAATTTTGCCTACATTAAACCATTTTTCCATACTTCCACCTCTTGCTGTCACCGGATTTCTTTAACAATTCCATCTTCAATTACAATTGTTTTTGTCAACGCCTCTTCATCCCAATTGTCACCAACTTGGATATCTATCATACCTTGCACTTCCTTTTCTTTCAATTCACTGCCGATCGGAAGGATTTCAAGCTGCTCCAATTGAAAGTCCAAGAGTTTAATTTTCTCAAGTTTCTCGTCCATTTCCTTTTGAAAATGCTGACTTAATTTGTGGGAAGGATATTTCTTCGCTCGTTCGATCTTTTTCCATTCAAATTGCAATTGCTCATGCTCTCGCTTCAGTTGAATCTTTTGGTTTTCGTACCTCTTGAAAAGGAGTTCTTTCGTACTCCGGGTCAGAACCTGTTTGACCGTGATGGTATGTATGATATTCAACGCTTCGTCCCCCTCCTTATTTCACCCCCAGAGATGACTGATAAGGATGTTTCCCAAGGGAGTTCCCTAGATTGAATGAGTTTCGGATATGAAAAAGGGGACTGACTTTGATAAGGCTATATGAACCTTTTGGGTCAGTCCCCTATTCCCATAGATATGGTCGATCGCGGTTATAATCCGCTTCTACTCGACAATCTCCAAGAAAATTTTCTTTTGTTGTGAAGATCCTGCTGCAGCGTATACCACAGTTCGAATCGATTTAGCTACTCTCCCTTGCTTCCCGATCACCTTTCCCATGTCCTCGGGATGAACGGATAACTTATACGTTGTTCCGTTCGTCCCTTCCTCGATGTCGAGGTGAACATCTTCTGGATGGTCAACCAAGGGTTTCACAATCGTTAGAATAAGATCTTTCATCGATCGAATCGATTACTTGCTGTTTTTAGCATTGTGGAATTTTTCCATAATGCCTTGTTTAGAGAATAAGTTGCGAACTGTGTCAGATGGTTTCGCACCATTTGATAACCATTTAAGAGCTAGCTCTTCGTCGATTTTCACTTCAGCTGGTTTAGCAACCGGGTTGTAAGTTCCAACTGTTTCGATTTGACGTCCATCACGTGGTGAACGAGAATCTGCAACTACGATACGATAGAAAGGAGATTTTTTTGCTCCCATACGTTTTAATCTGATTTTTACTGCCATTATTAAAGCACCTCCGAATAGTTTCACACAAGTTAGTATGATATCAAATGTGTATTTTGTTTGTAAAGTGTTTTTTCTTAACAGTTCAATTTTTTTTAATGAAATTGAACAAATTAACCTACATGAATGGGAATTTCATCCCTTTTTTCTTACCTTTCCCCTGCATGCCGCTCATTTGCTTCATCATTTTTTTCATGTCTTCAAATTGCTTGAGAAGACGGTTCACTTCCTGAATGGATGTCCCGCTTCCTTTCGCAATCCGTTTACGGCGGCTTGCATTAATGGTTTCAGGGTGGACCTTTTCATTCTTAGTCATTGATTGAATGATTGCTTCGACATGACCAATCTGCTTTTCATCGACCTGAAGCTTATCCAGGCCTTTCATTTTGTTCGCGCCCGGCATCATCTTCAACAACTCATCGAGTGGTCCCATTTGCCTTACCTGTCCCAATTGTTCCAGGAAGTCATCGAATGTAAATGACATGGTACGCATTTTCTTCTCGAGTTCTTTGGCCTTTTCCTCATCCACATTGGCTTGCGCCTTTTCAATGAGAGATAGGACATCTCCCATGCCAAGGATCCTTGAAGCCATTCGCTCTGGATGGAATGGCTCGAGCGCATCCATCTTCTCTCCCATACCAACGAACTTGATCGGTTTATTGGTTACGGATCGGATGGATAGTGCCGCCCCTCCTCGTGTATCACCATCAAGCTTGGTTAAGACTACGCCAGTGATGCCCAGTGCTTCGTTGAAGCTATCTGCAACATTCACGGCATCTTGACCCGTCATGGCATCGACTACGAGGAAGATTTCGTCTGGGTTCGAGAGTTCCTTGATTTCTTTCAATTCCCCCATCAGGTTCTCGTCAATATGAAGGCGCCCCGCTGTATCGATGAGGACATAGTCGTGATGTTCTTCTTTTGCCTTCTCGATGGCCTGCTTCGCGATTTCGACCGGGCTCACTTGATCCCCAAGGGAGAAGACAGGTAAGCTCAGCTGCTTTCCGACCGTTTCCAGCTGTTTAATAGCTGCTGGTCGGTAAATATCTGCAGCAACGAGCAAAGGCTTACGGTTATGTTTCTTTCTAAGCAGGTTTGCGAGCTTTCCAGTGGTCGTCGTCTTACCTGCACCTTGCAGACCCACCATCATGATGACAGTTGGAGGCCTTTTGGCAACGGCAATCTGACTTTGCTCACCGCCCATCAATTCAGTAAGTTCTTCTTGTACCACCTTGATGACTTGTTGTCCGGGAGTCAGACTCTTCATGACTTCCTGTCCGACAGCACGCTCACTTACTTTTTTGACGAATTGCTTGACCACTTTAAAGTTAACGTCCGCTTCCAGGAGTGCCAGACGGACTTCACGCATCATTTCTTTAACATCCGCTTCTGAAATCTTACCTTTACCACGGATTTTTTGTATTGTACCTTGCAGTCGGTCGGCTAAACCTTCAAATGCCATTCATGCCGCCTCCTAATCCAATATTTCAAGATCATCAATGAGTTTCAGACAGAATGAAGAATCGATTGATGAACCTTCGAGACTGTTTCTGAGTTGAGCAAGAATCTCGTTCTTATCTTGAAATTTCTTAAATAATAAAAGTTTCTCTTCGTACTCCTCAAGCATGGACTCTGTACGTTTGATATTATCGTATACAGCTTGTCTCGATACGTTGTACTCTTCGGCAATTTCACCAAGTGAGAAATCATCGAGATAATAGAGGGACATATAACTTCGTTGTTTTGGTGTCAACAAAGATTGATAAAAGTCGTAGAGATAATTCATTCTCGTTGTTTTCTCTAGCACGATATCCCTCCTTGTTAAGTGAAAAACCTTTACATATGAAGAATACAGATTCTACGCGTATTTGTCAAGGTTTCATGACTATTTTTTCATTTTATTTATGTTCATGACGATAAAGAAAAAGCAGCCAACGAAGCTGCTTTTCTTCTTGTTTAGCCCTGATGAACACCGTCGCCCGATTCGTGCAAGACTTCGCTTTCCGCGGGTAACAAGCGAGACCCTCGTAGCTGAAAATCGGTTTGAATCAACAATATTCTTAAACAGAGCTTTTATTAACCTTCTTCTTGATCTACCAAATTCGAGAATAGTCCATATACATATTTCTCTGCATCGAAAGGTTGGAGGTCGTCCATCTTCTCTCCGAGGCCAACGTATTTGACTGGTACGTTCAGTTCGTTACGGATGGCAAGGACGATCCCACCTTTGGCAGTCCCGTCAAGCTTCGTCAGTACGATGCCTGATACATCAGTCGCTTCCTTGAATGTCTTTGCCTGTACCATCGCATTTTGACCGGTCGTCGCATCCAGTACGAGCAGGACTTCATGGGGTGCTCCCGGTATCTCCCTTTCAATGACACGCTTCACTTTTTCCAATTCTTTCATCAGGTTCACTTTATTTTGCAAGCGTCCAGCTGTATCGCAGATCAAGATATCCGCTTTTTTCGCTTTGGCCGACTGAACGGCATCGAACATGACTGCTGCAGGGTCGCTACCGGCAGCCTGTTTGATGACGGAAACACCGACTCTTTCTCCCCACACTTCCAATTGTTCGATTGCACCTGCACGGAACGTATCGCCAGCAGCAAGTACTACATTCTTTCCTTCTTCCTTGAACATATGCGCCATTTTACCAATGGTGGTGGTCTTCCCCACACCGTTGACTCCGACAAACAGAATTACGGTCAGTTCATTCTCCTGAATATTGAGTGAACTGTCATCATCGTGGTCCCCTTGATAAATTTCAACCAGCTTTTCTGAAATGACCGGCTGGATTTCTTGTGTATCCTGGATATTCCTTCGCTTCACTTCCATTTTCAGTTCATCGACAAGCTCCATCACTGTATCGAATCCGACGTCCGCGCCGATCAGGATTTCTTCAAGCTCTTCAAAGAAGTCTTCATCCACTTTTCGATAGCGCGCAACAAGATCGTTGACTTTTGACGTGAAGTTGTTACGGGTTTTACTTAACCCGTCCTTAAACTTCTCTGTCACATTGTCACTGGATTGAGTGAATTTATCTTTAAGTTTTTTGAAAAAACTCATCCTTAAACACCTCGCCTAATTAGTTTCAAGTAATTCGTTTGTTTCTTGGAGTCTTACAGATACAAGCTTGGACACACCCGATTCCTGCATCGTAACCCCATATAGTACATGTGCTTCCTCCATCGTTCCTTTACGATGGGTGATGACGATGAATTGTGTGTCATCACTGAAATTCTTCAGGTATTGACTGAATCGCTGAACATTCGCTTCATCCAAAGCCGCTTCGACTTCATCTAGGATACAGAACGGTACGGGACGAATTTTAAGGATGGAGAACAAGAGGGCAATCGCTGTCAACGCCCTTTCCCCGCCGGACATCAGTCCAAGGTTTTGAAGCTTCTTCCCGGGAGGCTGTGCGACGATATCCACACCTGTATGAAGAAGATCTGATGGGTCCGTAAGTTTGAGCTCGGCACGGCCGCCACCAAACAGCGCTTTAAAGACACCCTCGAATTCAACTTGTATGGAACTGAATGTTTGATCGAAGCGCCTGATCATCTCAGTATCCATCTCATTGATGACTTGATAGAGTGTATCCTTCGCTTCTGTAAGATCTTCCTTCTGTTCCAGCAAGAACTCATATCGTTCCTTCACACGATCATACTCATCGATGGCCCCTATATTTACTGTTCCGAGTTCTTCAAGAGCCAACTTGACAAGTTTCACTTTTTTGCGCGCTTCGTCAACTTCTATGGTCAGGGGATAGTCTTCCTTGGCAGCCTCAAACGAAAGCATGTATTCCTCTCTCAAATGATCGAGACGGTTTTCGAGTTCAACGTCCAAACGATTGATCTTCACTTCTTCGTCTTTCAGGGCATTCACAAGCCCCTTATGTTGGCGCTTGATTTCTTTTAACTCCAGCTCTTCTTCCTCGATGGATTGTTGAAGCTTCGATCTTTCTTCGCGTCTAACAGAGATTAATTCCGTCGTCTCTGACTTCTGGACGGCACATCGATCTGCTTCTTCTACAAGTTGTTTCTCCCCGGAGAAATTATCTTTCATTTCGGTCTGCAGCCACTCTAGATCTTCTCTAAGGGTCTTCAGCCTTTTGTCGGTTTCCACAACGGTTTCATTGACACGTTCCAATTGTTTCCTTGAATTTACGAGCTGTTCATTTCTTGCTGCCAAACGTGCTTTCATGTCGCTTATTTCATCTGACAGAGCTTCTTTAGAGGTTCTCTCTGAGTTCTTTTGAGCGGTCAGTTCTTCAATCTTTACATGAAGCTCCTCCACTTCATCCCCGATTGCTGCTAAAAGCTTATTCAATTCTTCTGTTCTGGAATCATGCTTTTCTTTTATCGATGTATAGTCTTTCTTTTCAAGATCATAAAGGGAAAGTCTTTCATCGAGATTTTGCTGAGAGAGTTCATTTTCCCTCAACTGGGATAAGAGTTCCTGTTCCTTTAAGCGCTGACGCTCTCCGGCCACTCTCATTTCCTCCAATTTCTTCTCCCTGAAAGTGGTTTCTTCCTTTAGGGATTTCACCTGTACCTGCAACTGTTCGGTTTTGCTTTCCATGTCTGAAAGCTTTTCTTTCATTTCTTCGAGCTCACCTTTTCTCGAAAGAAGTGAATTCTTCTTCTGCTTCGTGGTCCCCCCACTCATGGAACCACCAGGGTTGACAACATCCCCCTCAAGCGTGACAAGACGATATCGATATTGGATCAGTTTGGCAATTTCACCTGCGCCTTTCAAATCCTTCGTGATGAGGACATTCCCTAGCAGATTGGACATGATTTTGTCATAACGCGGGTCATAGTTGATGAGTTCCGATCCGACGCCTATGAATGATGGATGCCCCTTCAGCATATTCAATTGGCTTTCTGAGATGACTTTCCCTTTCATAACATCCATTGGCAGGAACGTGGCACGTCCATATTGATTTCTCTTCAAATACCCGATTGCTTTACGACCGTCTTCTTCGGTTGCCGTGACAATATGCTGCATGGAAGCTGCGAGTGCTGTTTCCATTGCGGTTTCATATTGCTTTGGCACCCCGATCAGCTCTGCCACTGCCCCTTCAATCCCAGTCAAGACACCATCACGTGCTTTCAGTACTTCTTTTACACCCTGGAAGAAACCGGAATAGTCATCCTCCATTTCTTCAAGCAATTCCTTTCTGGACTTAGCCTGCTGAAGGTATTGAAAAGCCTGATAGAGGGTTTTTTCTTGTTTCTCATACTTCAACCTTGCTGATTCGAGTTTCTTTTGTTCTTCTCTGAATAAGTGAATATGTTCTTCTATCTTTTCTTTTTGCTGTTGTAATTCCCTTGAAAGTTCACTATGTTGACTGTGAAGTTCTTCCCGTTGAATGACATATTTTTCATTCTCTGCTTCCAATCTTCCACTTCTGTTGGATTGCTGTTCAAGCTGCTGTTGAAGGTATTGAATTTCATTCTTAGCCGATGCCTGCTGATTAAGCTTCTCAATGTAATCACTTTTGTACGATTCAATGATTTCTTCAATGTTTTCGCTGTAGTGAGTCAGTTGCCTCTGTTTGTCGGATAATTCCTGTTTGAGGCTTGTGACCTCTGTCTCGATTTCATTGAATTCCTCTTGAAGGCTGCTTCTTTCCGCGGACAATTGGACCAACCTTTGCTCTGTTTCAGCGATTGACTGCTTCAATTGTGATTCATTCGTAGAAGAGTTCTTCTTGCGTTCAATAAGGACTTGCTTTCTCCCTTCGAGCTTCTCGAGCTCCTCGCTTGTAGAAAGCAATATCCCCTGAAGATCATTCACGGATTCATCAAGTGCGGCTATCCTATCCCGCGTCTGTGCGAGTGCAGCTTCTTTCGTCTGGATATGAGAAGAAAGAGCAAGTTCTTCATTCCCATGCTTCTCAAAGTCGACACTCAACCTTTCCCATTGCTTATGTAGGTCTTCAATGTCATGGACGGTAAGAGCCACTTCGAATTTCTCAAGCTCGTCTTTCTTCTCAAGGTAATCACGCGCCATCGACGCCTGGATCTTCAGTGGCTCAACCTGACCTTCTAATTCATGCAGGATATCGTTTACACGATTCAGGTTTTCCTGAGTCTCAAACAATTTGGACTCGGCTTTCTTTTTTCTTGATTTATATTTCAATACCCCGGCCGCTTCTTCAAATATCGTTCTTCTTTCTTCGGGTTTACTATTCAGTATTTCTTCGACTTTCCCCTGACTTATGATAGAGAAAGCCTCTTTCCCGAGACCTGAATCCATGAACAGTTCGATAATATCTTTCAACCTACACGGTTGCTTATTCAATAGATACTCGCTGTCTCCAGAACGATATACTCTTCTTGTTACACTTACTTCACTATATTCAATCGGCAGTGCTCCATCTTCATTGTCTAAAACAAGCGTGACTTCGGCTATATTCAGCGCCTTCCTGGAGTCGCTTCCTGCGAAGATGACATCTTCCATTTTCGAGCCACGGAGACTTTTGGCGGACTGCTCCCCCAAAACCCACCGGATGGCATCGATGATATTGCTCTTTCCACTGCCGTTCGGTCCCACCACTGCCGTGACACCTGGTACGAATTCTACTGAAATTCTTTCTGCAAAAGACTTAAACCCCATTACTTCCAATTGTTTGAGGAACATCTTCTTTCCCCCTATTTCACATCTAACGTTTGTTTTAACTTTTCAAGTGCTTTCTGGGCAGCCTGCTGCTCCGCTTCTTTTTTCGAGCGACCTTTCCCGATACCAAGTTCTTCATCATTCAAACAAACACGCGAGATGAACTGGCGATTGTGTGCTGGCCCACTTTCTTCTAGGATTCCGTATTCAATCATGCCTGCGTTCCCCCTTTGGACGAACTCCTGCAATTGACTTTTATAATCCATCACATGAGAAAAAGCACCGATATTTATTTTAGGATAGACAACTTTTTCAAGAACACTGACCACGGCATCCAGACCCATGTCGAGATAGACCGCTCCGATGAATGCTTCGAAGACATCTGCCAAGAGAGCGGGTCTTTCCCTTCCCCCCGTCATCTCTTCTCCCTTGCCAAGGAGGATCAATTCCCCAAAGTTCATTTCTTTAGAGAATTTGACCAGTGAAGGCTCACATACAATGGCAGCTCTCAGCTTAGTCAGTTCCCCTTCGCTCATCATCGGATATTTCTTGAATAAGAATTGTGAAACGGTCAGTTCCAATACTGCGTCTCCAAGGAATTCGAGACGTTCGTTGTCTTCGTATGGTTTTTTTCGATGCTCATTCACATAGGATGAATGAGTGAAAGCTTGTTTAAGAAGCTTTTCGTCTTGGAATTTCAATCCTAGTTCTTCTTGGAATTTCTTGAATTTCAAATCATTTTTTTGTTTTAACATTCCTTTGTTTCTACTATGCTTTCGCATAAAGCACTCCACCTTGCTCTTTAGGTTCTCGAATATACACTAATCAAGTTTATGATAAATGGTACAAATAATCAAAAGTTTATTTAATTCTAAAACATGAATTGCCTGCTTGGATGCCGCAGTTGATTTCTACTTTTAACGTTCTAGACGATTCATATAAAACGCGCTTGATAAAAACAGAAAAAACTTGGCAGAGGGACTCTGCCAAGTTTGAAATGGTGAATGCGGGTCCGTTTTAGGCCCTGCATTCAATCTAACGATTATGCGTTTGCTTTTATGTAGTTCACAGCATCACCTACTGTGCCAATTTTCTCAGCATCATCGTCAGAAATTTCCATATCGAATTCATCTTCAAGTTCCATAACCAACTCAACTACATCAAGGGAGTCTGCTCCTAAATCTTCTTTGAAAGAAGCTTCAAGAGTCACTTGAGATTCATCTACACCAAGACGATCAACAATGATTTTCGTTACACGATCTAATACTTCTGCCATATTTGTCACCTCCCCTCAAGTATTATAGTGTATTACAGCCTGCAATGAAAAGAATTTAAGGTATTTTCATTAAAATTCCTTCGAACAGCCTTAGTTGAACAGGGTTACATCACCATTCCGCCATCGATGTGAAGAGTCTGGCCCGTCATATAAGATGACGAATCTGATGCAATAAAGCCCACAACCTTGGCAATGTCTTTAGGGTCACCAAAACGATTCAAAGGAATCTGCTTCAACATTTCATTCCGGACATCTTCTGGAAGTTGATCTGTCATATCGGTGGATATAAAGCCAGGGGCAATGGCATTCACCGTGATCCCCCGTGGTGCAAGTTCCTTCGCAGCCGTCTTCGTCAAACCGATGACACCGGATTTGGCTGCTACATAGTTAGCCTGTCCCGGATTCCCACTCACGCCAACAATGGATGAGATGTTGATGATACGTCCGCTTCTTTGTTTCATCATCTGTCTTGTTGCCGCTTTTGTACAAAGGAATACTCCTTTGAGATTGATGTTGATGACATCATCCCATTCATTTTCCTTCATGCGCATCAATAAATTATCTTTCGTGATGCCGGCGTTATTGACTAGTATGTCCAATGAACCGAACTGACTGATCGTCTCTTTCACCATGGACTGAACGGATTCACCGTCCGCAACATTGCATTGGAAAGCGATTGCTTCACTTCCAAGAGATTTGATTTCATCAACCACTTCATTGGCTTTCGCTTCACTGCCGGAATAATTGACGACAACCTTGGCACCTTCACGTGCAAGTTCGAGAGCGATTTCTTTTCCGATCCCTCTGGAGGCACCTGTCACAAGTGCCACTTTACCATCTAAATTCATCTATTGTTCCCCCTTCAACTTTTCAATTGCTTCAGCTAGGGAGGCCTCATCCTGAACCGCAAATGTTTTCACACGGCGATTCACTTTTTTGATGAGTCCTGATAATACTTTACCTGAACCAATCTCCACAAATGTGTCGACTCCTAAATCCAATAGTTTTTCAACCGTATCTTCCCACAGTACAGGGGAATAAAGCTGCTCGATCAGTAACCGTTTGATTTCCTCTGCACCTTGGACAGGAGAAGCAGTCACATTGGCGATTACAGGGATACTTGCATCGTTAATGCTGACTGAATCAAGAATGCCGACAAACTTTTCAGCAGCAGGTTTCATTAGTTGAGAGTGGAAAGGACCACTGACTTGAAGCGGGATCACCCTTTTGGCTCCTCCGTCTTTCGCAAGGTTCGACGCTGCCTCCACTCCTGCAACTGTTCCTGAAATGACAATCTGTCCCGGACAATTCAGGTTGGCAAGTCCGACAGAATGACCTTCTTCACTCACTCGATCCGTGATTTCTTTAAGGGCTTCCCTATCCATCCCAAGAACAGCTGCCATCGTCCCTTCACCACTAGGAACCGCTTCTTCCATGAACTCCCCTCTTTTTCGGACAGCATAGACTGCATCCTCGAAAGAAAGTGATCCGGAAGCCACCAATGCGGAATATTCACCTAAACTATGACCGGCAGTGTAATCAGCTTGTATGCCTTCTTGTTTCAAACGATCAAGGATGGCTATACTCGTTGTCAATAATGCAGGCTGCGCATTCGTTGTTTGGGTCAATTCTTCCTGCGGTCCTTCGAATATGATGGAAGACAGATCAGTACCGAGCTTGCTATCCGCTTTTTGAAAATATCTTCCGACTTCCTCGTACTTGTCAGCGAGTTCCTTTCCCATTCCGACTGTTTGGGAACCTTGTCCAGGGAATACAAATGCTACTTTACTCATATGCATCTCCTCCTTTTACAGCTTCCTTGATTGTATTTGAAACATCGTTTTTCACCATTTCCCTAGCTTGCCTCATCGCATTGAATAAAGCTACGCTATTGGATGACCCGTGAGCCTTGATGACAGGTGCATTCAGTCCGAATAATCCTGCCCCTCCGTATTCTGTGTAATCAAGCATGCCTTTCAACCCTTTCAGGTCGTTCTTTATAAGCCCGGCAGCCAGCTTGTTTTTGACAGAGGAAGTCAATGTATCCTTTAATAATGAGAAAATCGACAATGCCGTTCCTTCGATTGTCTTCAACACCATGTTCCCGGTAAAGCCATCGGTTACCACGACATCCGCGACACCATTCAATAAATCGCGTGATTCTACATTCCCGATGAAATTCACTGGGGCATCTTTCATCAGATTGAACGTCTTCTTCGTCAGCTCGTTCCCTTTCTTATCCTCAGTACCGATATTCAACAGTCCTACCCTTGGCTGATCGACACCCCTTACCTTCTCGGCATAGATGCTGCCCATGATGCTGTATTGAACAAGGTGCTCCGGCTTCGCATCTACGTTTGCACCTAGATCAAGCATTAAGAAGCCGGTTCCATCTAAGGTTGGGAGTGTAGGGGCTAGCGCTGGACGCTCGATTCCTTCGATCCTGCCTACGATGAATAATCCCGCTGTCATCAGGGCACCGGTATTCCCCGCTGATATGCAGGCATCCGCTTCCCCATTCTTCACTGCCTGAGCCATCAATACCATGGAAGAATTTTTCTTCCTTTTCACAGCGCGCACCGGTTCATCAGTACCTTCGATCACTTCATCCGTATGGAAGATGGTTAATCGATCGTGCTCAGGTAGCCACTCCTTGATTTGATCTTCGTCGCCATAGAGCATGACCTCTATATCCTGAAACTCTTCCAGAGCTTTCTTGACACCAAGGACAATCTCTTTAGGTGCATGATCTCCGCCCATTGCATCAACGGCTAACTTCATCTATGCTTCATCCTTTTCCACTTTATTCGATCTGTACATTTCGAAGTCCCCTCTAAATACGAGTTCTCCTCCGACATAACTATTTACTTCTACCATTGTTCGATCCTTTAAATCTTCTATATGTATGACCTTCGCCTTTGCCACGACCCTCTCGCCTTCCGTTACCGGTCGCGTGAACCGGATCGTGGACTTGGCAGTCAGGGCAAGTTCATCATTTATGACTGCTACGGCCAATGAGTTCGCCTGCGCAAATAGATGATGCCCACGTGCAATCCTATTCCTGACAAAGACATGTTCGGCCTTTACGTCGAATATTGAAATTGCACTATCATCCAAGTCTATATCAATGATTTCCCCGATGACCTCTTCTATCGGCAGTGACTTCACTTCGTCTTCGAACGACTTTTCAGCTACGTTCTTGATGCGTTCCCGCAGTTCGGGTATAGAAAGCTCCATTCGGTCAAGACGGATAGTTTGAACGCTCACACTGAACCGTTCTGCCAATTCCTCATCCGTAATGAATGGGTTTTCGTTAATGGTTTCTATTAGATTTGATTGTCTTTCTTTTTTTGAAAGTCTCATTTATTAACACCGTCCGCTATTAGTACTAGGTACTAATAGTAGTATATAAGCTAAAAAGGCAGATTGCAAGAATTAATCCTGCAATCCGCCTTTCTAATCGAGCTTTTCACCTTCCATCACACCTGATTCAGATAAGGTTGCACGCAGCTCTTCCCATTCAGCATCCTTCCAGAAGTCATCTGAATTAATAAGCTGAGCCGCATCATCCCGTGCGACTTCAAGCGCCCGGTAATCATGCACCATATCGGCAACCTTGAATTCCGGCATGCCGCTTTGCTTCCTACCGAAGAAATCACCCGGTCCCCTGAGTTCAAGGTCTTTCTCACTGAGGACGAAGCCGTCATTTGTTTCGGTCATGATTTTCATCCGCTCTTTGCCGACCTCTGTCTTCGGCTCGGCTAACAAAATGCAGTAAGATTGATTCTCACCACGGCCGACCCGGCCACGAAGTTGGTGAAGTTGGGATAATCCGAATCTTTCTGCATCATAGATGAGCATGAAGGTGGCGTTCGGTACGTTGACACCGACTTCCACCACGGTCGTCGACACCAGCACTTGAAGATCATTTGAACTAAACTGCCTCATCACATCATCTTTTTCATCAGGATGGAGCCTGCCATGCATGAGTCCGACTTTATAGCGACCTTCAAAATACACAAGCAATTGGTTATAAACATCTATTGCATTCTGGACATCCAATTTATCGGATTCCTCAATCAACGGACAAATGACATACGCCTGTCTCCCTTGATCAAGCTCTTTATCCATGAAAGTCAGGACACGCGGCAGCATATCGGCCTTTGCCCAGTACGTTTCGATCGCCTTCCTTCCAGCCGGCATCTCATCGATGATGCTTACATCCATTTCACCAAACACGGTGATTGCAAGAGTCCTCGGAATGGGAGTCGCCGTCATGAATAATACATCAGGACTCTTTCCTTTCTCCCGCAACACCCTCCTTTGATTGACGCCAAAGCGATGTTGTTCATCTGTAACGACCAAACCCAGGGACTTGAATTCGACATCATCCTGAATCAAGGCATGTGTTCCGATCAGGATATCGATTTCCCCTTCTTTGAGCTTTTCTAACAGAAGTCTCCGTCTCTTCCCTTTTACAGAACTCGTTAGCAATGCAACGGATAACCCTGCAGGTGCCAAGAGCTCGCTCATCGAATCAGCATGCTGCTCGGCCAGGATCTCCGTCGGCACCATGAGTGCACCTTGATACCCAGCTGTAACCGTCGAGAACAAAGCAATGGCCCCAACGACGGTTTTCCCGGATCCGACATCCCCTTGGAGCAAACGATTCATGCGATATGGTGATTTCATATCGGACAAAATTTCGTTCACCACCCTCTTTTGAGCTCCGGTCAAAGGGAAGGGCAGCGAATCAGTGAATCCCTGGATCTTTTTCACATCGTAATGCTGCTGCACACCAGAAGATTGTTCCCGTTCGAACTTTCTGAGTGCTTGCATCTTAAGTTGAAATAGCAAGAACTCTTCGTAAACGAATCTTCTCCTTGCCTGTTTCATCCCTGATTGAGAGTCTGGAAAATGCAATGAGTATAATGCTTGTTCACGACTCATCAATTTGTACTTCTCAAGGATGGAAGCAGGGAGGTTCTCCTTAATGAGATCACCATAATCTGCAAAAGCCTTCTTGATGAACTTTCTTAGTGTATGGTTCTTCACATTCCCTTTTAAGGAATATACAGGCTCGAAGTCGCCATCTTTTGTGTGGGGGCCACTTTGAAAGTGCTGGACGGTGATGATTTGCCTGTTTTTATCCCATTTGCCCGTCACTGTGATCGTGTCATGTAGATTGATGTTCTTTTTAAGATAAGGCTGATTAAAGAATACAGCCTGAACCAAGTACCTTCCAACGAGTACCTTGAGTGTCAGCCTTGATTTCTTTCTGCCATAGTACATCAATGAAGGTTCGGAATGGACCTTCCCTTCAACCGTGACCCGCTCATCATGCGCGACTTCTTCCAAATCCCTTAATCGATAGTCCTCATAGCGATAAGGCAGATACTCCAACAAATCCAGAACGTTGTATATCCCCATTTGATTCAGCTGCAATGCAGTTTCCTCGCCGATCCCCTTAATGTTCTGGATTGTTAGTTCATCATTAGGAATCTTCACGTTTATTCAGGGAGACCCCGAAGATTTTCGCTTCTAATTCCCTGCCTGTAGGAGTTGCAGCTAATCCTCCCTGAGCTGTTTCCCTCAAGGCAACAGGCATTGTTTGACCGATTTTATACATCGCATCGATGACTTCATCACAAGGGATTCTGCTCGTAATTCCAGCAAGCGCCATATCTGCTGCGACCATGGCATTCGCAGCCCCCATGGCGTTCCGTTTGACGCACGGTACTTCCACCAAGCCCGCAACTGGATCGCATACCAGACCAAGCATATTCTTCAACGTAATCGCCATCGCTTCCGCTGATTGGCTCGGTGATCCACCAGCCATCTCCACAATGGCTGCAGCAGCCATTCCGCTCGCCGACCCCACTTCTGCCTGACAACCGCCGGCTGCTCCTGAAATCGAAGCATTATTGGCGACCACAAATCCGAATGCACCGGATGTAAATAAGAACCTTACCATGTCGTCTTTTGATGGGTTGAGTTTGTTTTTAACAGCGAATAAAGTACCGGGAACCACTCCAGCAGAACCTGCAGTCGGAGTCGCACAGATTGTACCCATCGCAGCGTTCACCTCGTTTGTGGCAACCGCCTTGCTGACCGCATCCAAAATGGTGTCACCTGATAGCGACTTCCCTTTTTCGATATATTTCTGTAATAGGACGGCATCCCCGCCAGTAAGGCCGGAGTGGGATTTAACCCCTTCAAGGCCGCGGGCAACGGCCTGCTCCATCACTTCCAGATTCTTTTCCATTTGTGCGTAGATTTGTTCGAATGTCTTTCCCGTAAACTCCATCTCTTGTTCGATCATGATATCTGATATTTTTTTATTTTGGCTTTCTGCGAGTTCAATCAACTCTGCAACATTTCTAAACATAAAGTAACCCCCTTACACCAATAATGTAAACGCTATCATAAAATCATTGCTTTAATCTGAAATCCTAGTAACTTGTGTAATATTCGGAAGAGACGTAATTTCAGCGATGACCGCTTCGTCAATCGGCTGATCCACTTCAATGGTCATCAGCGCCATCTTTCCTTTTTCCTTACGTGAAACGTCCATATGTCCGATATTCAACTGGTGTTTAGCAAGAATGTTCGAAACGGAGGCAATGGCACCGAATCGATCATCGTGAACAACGAGGATCGCAGGGTGATGACCTGAAAGCTTCAGCTCAAAACCATTCAATTCAATAATTTCCACTTTTCCCCCACCGATTGAAATACCGACTAGTTCAAGCTCACCCTGATCGTCACCCATAATGATCCTTGCTGTATTCGGGTGATCGGTCACGGCTTCTTCTTCGTGAAACTTCACTTTAATTCCCTTTTTCCGTGCTTGATCAATCGAGTGGATGATGCGTTCATCATCCGTATCATAATCAAGAATCCCACCTACAATCGCTACATCGGTTCCATGGCCCTTGTACGTTTTGGCAAATGAGCCGTAAAACGAAATGGTCATCCACTTCGGTTCACGCCGGAAGAGGTTGCGGGCAATCCTACCGATTCGCGCTGCTCCTGCAGTATGTGAGCTTGATGGCCCGATCATCACTGGACCGATGATATCAAATACACTTTTGTATTTCATGTGGATTTCCCCCTGTCTAAACAAGCAAACTACTTATATTTTAACATAAGATAAGGGGACTGGCGCTATCATGAGTGCCGTCCCCTTGTTCCTTTATTCGATTGAGAATATATAGGAGTAAAGTGGCTGTTTGCCATTATGAACTTCCACTTCAACGTCTTCATATTTATCTTCTACATATTCCTGTATCGTTTGTACGTCTTCTTCGGTTACACCTTCTCCGTAAAGAATGGTAAGGATCTCTGAGTCTTCATCCAACATACGGTCCAATAAATTCTTTGCCGCCTGCTGACGATCCTTCTCAGCTATTTCAATCTTCCCTTCGGAGATTCCCATGAAATCATCCTTGGAAATCGTTACGCCATCGATATTCGTATCCCTGACAGCATAAGTGATCTGACCAGTCTTTACAGCTTTAGAAGCTTCGCTCATCATCTTCTTGTTTTCTTCCACTGTGGCAGTGGGGTTGAAAGCAAGTAACGCGGCCATTCCTTGTGGGACAGTCTTGGTTGGGACTACCGCCACTTCTGCGCCTAGTACTTCAGCAGCCTGCTCCGCTGCCATGATGATGTTCTTATTGTTTGGCATGATGATGACTTTCTTGGCATTCACATCTTCAACAGCCTTGACAATATCCTCTGTGCTTGGATTCATGGTCTGTCCGCCTTCGATGACGGCCGTGGCACCGATACTCTTGAAGAGTTCGGATATCCCTTCACCCATCGCAACCGTGACGATTGCAAAATCGACCTCTTTTTTAGCAGGAATCTCTTTAGGCTTGACAGGCTTTGATTCACCCACGATGCTGCTATGCTGCTGCCTCATATTTTCAATTTTGATATTGATGAGACTTCCGTATTGATGCCCATACGATAACACATTTCCAGGCTGCTCAGAGTGGATATGTACTTTAGCAAGTTCATCGTCACTGATCACAAGGAGAGAATCACCGAATTCACTTAGATCATTCCGGAAATCTTCCTCATCAAAAGAATGTTTGCCTTCTTCGAATTTCACCATGAATTCTGTACAATAGCCAAATTCGATATCTTCAGTGCTCATGAAATCCTGAGCGGCCTTGTGGTGCTCTGCACTGACTAGGTCATTCATCGATGGAAGCGAAGCCTGATCTGATACTTTTTCACCTTTCAATTCAGCAAGGAAACCTTCATAAACGAATAGTAGTCCTTGTCCTCCGCTATCCACCACTCCAACTTCCTTCAGTACCGGAAGCAGGTCTGGTGTACGATCCAACGAAGCCTTTGCTTCATTGACGATCTCCTGCATCACTTTGACGAAATCACTTTCGTTTTGTGCAACAGTCACACCTTTTTTGGCAGCATCCTTTGCAACTGTCAGAATTGTACCTTCTACAGGTTTCATGACAGCCTTGTATGCCGTTTCCACTCCAGACTGCAATGCGTCAGCGAATTCCTTACTCGTCAATGCATCCTTGCCTTCAATCGCTTTACCAAATCCTCTAAACAACTGGGAAAGGATAACACCTGAGTTACCCCTCGCTCCCATCAATAACCCTTTTGAAAGTGCAGAAGCTACCTGACCAATATGATCATTGATGTTCTGCTTCACTTCTTTCGCACCAGAAGTCATTGATAAATTCATGTTTGTTCCAGTATCACCATCAGGAACGGGAAAAACGTTCAGCGCATCAACCAGCTGCGCATTTGAAGATAGGTTGGCAGCCCCCTGGATGACCATTTCGGCAAAACGTTTTCCTTCCAAAGATGTAATCGACACAAATCTTCCTCCTCACTACGGGTTCGTTACTCGAACCCCCTGCACAAAAATATTTACTGAATCTACCGCCAAGCCGACGGTCTTATCAAGGGTATATTTAACCTTGGATTGTACGTTATGAGCAATCTCAGAAATTTTTGTACCATAGCTCACAATAATATACATATCAATATGTACTTCCTCTTCATCTTGACGAACAATCACTCCACGAGTGAAATTTTCTTTACGTAAGATATCTGTAAAACCGTCTTTTATCTGATTCTTTGAAGCCATTCCAACAATTCCGTAGCAATCCACCGCTGCACCTCCAGCAATCATTGCAATGACATCATTTGTAATATCAATTTGTCCGTACTGCGTTTTCAATTCGATGGACATGGAATGTTCTCCCCCTTTAATTACATGCTTGGCTAAAAACATTTTACTATAACTATAGGCTTTTTAAAAGCTAAAGTATTGTAAGCGCATTATTTATAGAGTGATCTTTATCATTTTTCTCCAAATTTCCGTGCTTTACACTTCTAAATAGAAAAAAGACGCCCTTCTAGAAAGACGTCTCCTCATTTTTTAAGTATTATACACGCTCAACTTTACCTGATTTCAACGCTCTTGCAGAAACCCAAACTTTTTTAGGCTTTCCGTCCACAAGAATACGAACTTTTTGCAGGTTAGCACCCCAAGTACGCTTGTTCGCATTCATAGCGTGAGAGCGAGCGTTACCAGCGCTAGCTTTACGGCCTGTTACTACGCATTTCTTTGCCATAATCTATTCCCTCCTCACTAACAAGAAGCTGAAGTTACATTTCAGTTCTACATTCACTTTTTTCATAAAGATACTTTAATAATTTATCACACAAGCCACCATAATGCAACAGTTCAATTAAAAGGTTTCAAGAAAAAATACTTTACAGAAAGAAAAGCGGAAGGGCTTTGGTAGAAGCGGGTGGCATTAGACGAACCGGACGGGAAGGCGTTCTTTGCCTTCTTGGATGGTTTGGCTTATGACATGTGCTTCTAAGCCCTGGAGCTGGACAATTAGAAAAGCGGAAGTGGGCGTTTTGCTCCCTTTGAAAGATGTTCTTCGGCTTTAGAGGCGTTTTTTTGCCTCAAAGTGGTTAAACGGAAGCAAATCGTCGGAGTTGGAAAAGAAAAAATGCGGAGGCGGCATGTGAAAAGCATAAGATCAGCGGGTGGTACGGAGTGAATTCGGCCATTACGCCTGAATCTTCGAGTTTTGGTTGATAATCTTTTAGTTTTAACACTCAATCTTTCATTTTCAACCAATTATCTTCGAGTTCCACCCCATATTCTTTCGATTATTAAATTTATTCCGTCACTTGGAAAATAAAACCATTAAAAATAATATCATCAAGAATCCCTTACGAACAAAAAGCCCCCTCAGCAAAAACCTCATTATTACACACCAAAGGGGACGGCCAAACCTATAAAAATCACAAGCTATCACCCCCTAACTCAAAAAAACATATACCATAAACCCATCCCCAAACCATAAAAAAAGAAGGCAGCTCATGCTACCTCCAATGCGATCATTATTCCTTTTTGAATGTCCCCAGCATCGCTCGTACCAGACCACCCAAGAACTTTGGTAATTTAATTGTATAAAATCGCATTTCAGTCCCTCCCCGCAATCTAAAGAACGTATTGGTTCGCTTGACATCGATTCAGTCTATTCAAGCAGTTGCAATTAAGTACGTCTTCTTCCTCAATTGGGTCAAGAAGCCTGATCGCTGCTTCTTACCACCATTAATATGCCGTTTGTAAAAGAAAAAGTACCAGTGGATTGTATAAGTTCATTACTAATACATAGTGTGGAACCGCGGAAAATATTCCGATTATTTAATGGGTATTTGAATCCGGAGAGGGTGAGTTCCCCTACCGAATCGGTTACCGGGACAAAGGATATATACTTGCGGGAAGGGTTTTCATGGACTGTATATTCTCCTGCTTTCACGACTCGTAAATGATTTTGTACATCGATCACTTCGGTTTTTACACCGGACTGGAGTAGGTCACGTTGCATCAATAATTGAAGGTTGCCCATGAAATGGTCGAGGCGCCCTCCCGTTGCACCGAATATTTTTATGGAGTCTGGTATTTGGGTGAGCACCCAGTTCAAGGCAAGCTCTAGATCCGTTTCATCTTTTTCAGGCTGATATGTATTGACGGTTTTCACTCGCTCTTTGATCAATGACCATTCTTCTCCGCTCACTGAATCGAAATCCCCGAATGCAGCGGAGGGTTCTAGGCCACTTTCCAGGAGCGTATAGACTCCGCGATCTACGCCGATCCATTTTACGCCTGAAGAGTCATATGACTTTAGTTCTGGTATGTACTTTGTTGGTCCACCGGCTACGATACAGTACTCCATGTTCTTTCCCCCTTTTATAAAAATGGACTGACCCATTCTTTCGGATCAGTCCATTTCCTTTACTTCGTGATTGCCTTTTTCAAGCTTGCGATGGCTGCATGCCTGTCTTCCTGATTATAAATGGCAGAGCCCGCCACAAATACATCGGCACCTGCTTCTGCGCAGATGGAAGCCGTTTCCGGATTGATGCCCCCGTCCACTTCGATTTCCAGTGACGGATTGGTTTCATTTGCCCAATCCCTGATTTGTTTAATTTTTGGAACAACTGACGAAATGAAGGACTGTCCGCCGAATCCTGGATTAACGGTCATCAGCAAGACCATGTCGAGTTCTTCCAGGATCGGTTTGATGAATTCGGCAGGGGTGGCAGGATTGAGGACCACTCCCGCTTTCACGCCATGGCTCTTGATCAGTTGGATGGTCCTGTGCAGATGCGGTACGGCTTCTACATGGACTGTAATGTAATCGGCCCCCGCCTCTGCGAACTCACTGATATATCGATCGGGATTTTCGATCATCAGATGTACATCCAAAGGAAGCTCGGTGATGGGGCGTATCGCTTTCACCACCATCGGCCCGATTGTAATATTCGGGACAAAGTGACCGTCCATGACATCGACATGGATATAGTCGGCTCCTCCTGCTTCAACATCCTTTATTTCTTTTCCCAGTTCTGCAAAATCGGCAGATAATATGGATGGTGCAATTTTCATCTATCAATACCTCGGCTTTCTTTCTTTGATTTCTTGATGGAATGATAAGTAATGATCATATCGGTAACTTGGGATATCGCCTGTCTCAACCGCATCCTTCACGGCACATTTTGGTTCGTTGATGTGCAGGCATCCCCGGAATTTACAACTCTCTGATGCATTCACCATTTCCGGAAAGCATTGAGGAAGCTCTTCCACTTCAATCTCCGAAAACTCCAATGAACTGAAACCTGGTGTATCCGCGACCAATCCATCGTCGATATGGATCAGCTCGACATGTCTGGTGGTATGCTTACCCCTTCCCAGGTGGGATGAGATCATGGCTGTTTTCAGTTCAAGTTCCGGTTTGATTACATTTAAAAGCGATGACTTCCCTACTCCTGATTGCCCGGCGAAGACAGACGTCCTGTCTTTCATATAAGGGGATAATTCCGCAATTCCCTGCTCGGTCTTCGAGGAGGTGAGGACAACTTCATAGCCAAACGATCGGTAGTGCTTCACATATTCTTCTATTTCCTTTGATTCGTCTGAATCCAGCAAGTCCATCTTTGTAATGCAAATGAGGGGTTCGATTTCTTTGCTTTCGACTAAAACAAGAAATCGGTCCAGTAACGCCGTGCTGAAATCGGGCTCTTTCGCAGAGAAAACGAGTATCGCCTGATCCACATTGGCGATGGGCGGGCGCACCAGTTCATTCTTCCGTTCGAACACTTTAAGGATATAGCCGTCCGTTTCGTTTTCAGCCTGGAATTCAACATAGTCTCCTACAAGAGGGGTCACTTTATTTTTACGGAACACTCCCCTTCCGCGGCACTGTGTAATCTCCCCCTCCGAGAGAACATAATAAAATCCACTCAACGCTTTAATAATTTTCCCTTCCGCCATTAGGGACCTCCTTTAAACCAATAAACATTCCTGTATGTATACTTCATTTTATATCACAATTCCATTATAAAGGAAAATAAGAGGACTGTCCCCTTAGGTCTCATACCCTGGGTCACAGTCCTGCTCATTTCTTATTCATCCTTAGGATACTCAACGGGTACGGTTTTATCCTTCTTACCGTCGATCCAGATTTCATATTTCCCTTGTTTTCCTTCTTCCAATAAGAAGTCCAGCGTGAATTTGGTATCTTCTGTAATACCTGTTTTCACTTCACTATCTTCAAACGTGCTATCTTTATCTTCGACGAAAATTTCGATCATTTGCGGTTGAGCTCCGTCGCCCGTATAAGGAACCGTGACTTCTACCGGAAACTTTTTCTCTTTAACGGGTTCCGCCCCCTTGGACACTTTCACATATACCGTTTCACCAGAAAAAGTCGGTGAACCTGGCTGAGTCCCCTGAGAAACAACATGGCCCTTTTCGACCTCATCCGAGAATACTTCTTCTGATACTTTAATGTCGATGCCGTGTAAATCACCATACACTTTCAGGTACTCCTGGTCTTTGCCTTTGAGATCTTCCAATTCGAATGACACAGGACCGGTGCTGACCGTAAGCTTAATGGTCGTCTCACTCGGAACTACTTCTTCCCCTGGCTTTGGATCTTGTTCCATGATGAACCCGGCCTCATCTTCGTTTGAGTTTTCTTCTTCTTTCTCCACCGTAAATCCTTGCTCTTCAAGTTCCTTGACTATTTCTTCATATTTCTCTCCAACGTACTCATCCACTTCGACCTTTTCTTTTCCAGTACTGATATATACGTCGATCGAAGCCCCTTCGTTTGCCATTCTGCCGGCCTTAGGATTGGTTTTGATGACTTCTCCTTCTGGGATGGTATCATCGGGCTGCTTTTTCATTTCCCCTATTGCGAACCCTGAAGTGATCAGGATGGATGTCGCTTCCGCAGAATCTTTTTCCGTCACATCAGGCACTTTTATCTCTTTAGGACCAAGTAAATCGGGCACAACCGTCACGGCCGCAGCCCCTAACGCGATGAGCAGGAAGAACAGGCTGACAATAAGGATCGGCCACTTTTTCTTCTTGGCTTTCTTTTTGTCTTTTTGTTTTTTTCCTTTTTCCGGTTTCGGATCGACTGCTGACCCTACCACATGCGCCGGTTTTGTGTCTATGTTTGTCTGCGTATGAATGATGGTATCATCCAAATTGGATGAACTCTTATCGTCGGTTATGACGGGGATCGCTTTTGTCGCTTCATCATCCACCGGAACCGCGAATTTCGGCTCGTTCAAACGTTCCGGATCCAAGGCTGTGGTCAGATCCTCATCCATTTCTTCGAGGCTGTCATATCGTCTGAACGGATCCTTGGCAGTGGCTTTCAGGACGATATTTTCCACACTCTGCGGGATGTCCGGGTTCCACCGTTTAAGCGATGGGGTCTCCGACTGCAGATGTTTCAATGCGATGGATACAGCCGACTCGCCTGAAAAAGGGAGTCGCCCTGTCAACAGCTCGAACATGACGATACCGAGCGAATAGATATCCGATTTCTTGGTTGCCATGCCCCCCCTCGCCTGCTCAGGGGACAAGTAATGCACGGAACCGAGGACGGAATTCGTCTGTGTGATGGAGGTAGCGCTCAGTGCCATCGCAATTCCGAAATCAGTGATCTTAACCGTCCCATCCTCATCGATCAGGATGTTGTGGGGCTTGATATCCCGATGGATGATATGGTTCTGGTGTGCATGTGAGATCGCCAGGGTCAATTGTTTCATGATGTCCAGCGCCTTTTCGACGCCTACTGGCGAGTACTGCTGTATGTATTGCTTCAAGGTCATGCCTTTTACATATTCCATGACAATATAGTATAGATCATCTTCTTCACCGACATCGTAAATACTGACGATATTCGGATGAACAAGGCTTGTGGCGGATTGTGCCTCACGCTGGAATCGTTTGATGAATTCCTCTTCATTGGCAAAATCCATTCGGAGCATTTTGATCGCCACTTCACGATCAAGGATCATATCGTGAGCGAGATAAACGTTCGCCATGCCTCCGCCGCCGATCAGTTTAGTGATTCTGTATCGGCCACTGATGCGTTTTCCATTCATCATGTATTATCACCCGCTTTCCGTTTCAGCGGCATACTCTACGATCAGGACAGTGATATTGTCTTCCCCTCCATAATCGTTAGCCAAATGAACGAGCTTCTCGCCTTTGTCCCCGAGAGAGTCATCATTTGATAAGATCTCTTTCATTTCTTGTTCTGAAACTTTATTTGATAAACCATCCGAGCAAAGTAGCAGGATATCATCATCTTCAAACATGATCGTCTTGATGTCCATCGTAATCGATGCTTCGGTCCCGATGGCTCTTAAGATCACATTTTTCCTTGGATGATGCTCAGCGTCTTCTTTCGAGATTTCACCGCTTCTGACGAGTTCATTCACTAACGTATGATCCTCTGTCAGTTGGTGAAACCCATTTTCATTCAGGATATATCCCCTGCTGTCCCCAATATTTACAATCGTGGCAAATAATGGTGTGCAGATGGCTCCCACCAAAGTGGTCCCCATCCCTTCACATTCTGAATGGGATTGTGAATAACTATAAACCTCTTGATTGACTTCGTTAATAGTCGTTTTTAACCAATTTTCAGCCTGGTCTGCCGTTTGGAATTTTTCGGTGTTTTCCCAGAATCTTTTTAAGGTGGAAATAGCCAGTTGACTTGCTACATCCCCTGCCCGGTGTCCACCCATTCCATCAGCCACAACCGCAAGATAGTCTCCGTATGTATTCTTGAAAACATCGACACTATCTTCGTTATGTTGTCGCACTTTCCCTTTATCCGTATAAAATACAGTTTTCACTTCGGTCACCTCTTATCTTCATTCCGCTCCCCTTTACAGAGATTCCAGCATCTTTCCCCGTCAATCCTCACGATTCAAAAGACCCGGGAAAAAGATGAATGGAACTGAACACATTCGTATCATGAATGCTTGTTCTCTAGTACATGTACGACTTGAATCGAGTATTTTCCTGCTTGAAAATGACATATTCAAACATTTAACGATCTTTTTCTTCCGTTGAGGGACTACTTTGTTTTCACAAAGCAGGAAATATAAAAGCCGTCGCCACCGAAATCCTGTGGGAATACCTGCAGTTGATTCCCCTCGATGAACGGCTGTACAGTTCCGGGTAAACCTTTGAGATTGTAAGCTTCAAATCCTGGATGATCGCTCAGGAATGCCTTAACGGTCCCTTCATTTTCATCCCGATCGACTGTGCATGTACTGTATACAAGAATACCATTTTTTTTCAGTAATGGCGCAACGGAAGAAAGGATGTCCAGCTGGATCTTCTGAAGTGATGACAGATCGGACTCTTTTTTGGAGTATTTGATGTCCGGCTTTCTCCTTAGTACACCCAGTCCAGAACAAGGAGCGTCCACAAGTATACGGTCGAAGCTTTCCTCTTTGAACGTTTCCCCTGCTTTTCTGCTGTCCATAGTGGAAGTATGAATGTTTGAAAGGCCCAGGCGTGCGGCATTTTGATCAATCAGCTTCACTTTATGCTTATGCAAATCCAATGCATGGACCTCGCCAGTTCCCCCGAGCAGTTCGGCAATATGCGTTGTCTTGCCACCAGGTGCGGCACACGCATCCAACACCACCATGCCTTTCTCCAATTGCAGTGCATGTGCGACGAGCATGGAGCTTTCATCCTGTATGGTCAAGTCGCCATCATTAAAGGCATCCGTCTTCACCAGGTTCCCGCGCACGGTTTGTACGGCTTCATCAATCACAGGGCTCCGTTTTACCTCAACATTGCTTTCACTCAATTTATGTATAAGCTCTTCTCTCGTAAGCTTGGTTGTGTTCACTCGTGCCGTCTGTTTCGGCGCAACCAGATTCATTTCACACATTTCACGGGTCTTATCCAAACCGAACTGTTCGGTCCACCGTTTGACGAGCCAATAAGGGTGACTCGTTTCAATGGATAATCTTTCAACAGGGTCCGTGATGCTATCCAACGAAGGGACACCTTTCCTCTGGATTGAGCGGAGTACGCCATTGACCATGCCCGCAATCCCTTTATGACCTCTTTTCTTCGCTATTTCAACCGCTTCATGTAAAACAGCCCTCTCAGGAATACGGTCAAGGTACACGATTTGATAGAGGGACAATCTTAATAAATGGCGCACCCAATCATCCAGCTTCCCTTTGATGAAAGGGGCAAGGAAATAATCCAATGTTAATTTCCTCTGGATCGTTCCATACGTAAGCTCGGTCAAAAGCCCGATGTCCCTTGAAGGGAGCTCGTTCTTCTCGATGACGGAATTCAACAATAGATTACTATATGACTGATTCTTTTCGACCGCTTCTATGACATCAAGTGCCGCTTCTCTGACAGTTTTCTTTTTATTACCCATATTATTCTCCCAACACCGTTCCAGTTTCCAAATTCGATCCCGCTCCACGCAAGTAGTCCACGGCGCTCATCCTCTTCTTTCCAGACGGCTGCAGATCTGTAATCTTGATGGCTGTTCCGTTTCCTGTCGACACGATGAATCCATCCTTTTGAATACTCATGATTTTGCCTGGTTCTGAAGAATCGCTGCTCACTTTCTCTCCCCACCAAACCTTCATCACCGCACCGTCCAATGTGGTATAAGCAACAGGCCAAGGGTGCATACCTCTAATATGGTTGTAGATTTCCTCTCCCGGCTTCGACCAGTCGATTTTTTCCTGCTCCCTCTTGATGTTCCTGGCAAACGTCGCTTTTGAATCATCCTGCTTGACTCCATTCAATTTACCGGCCAACAAATCGGGTAACGTTTCAATCAATAGCTTCGAGCCTGCCACACTCAATTTATCATGCAGTGTACCTACGTGATCCTGTTCTTCTATTTCGACTTCAACCTGGCTGATCATGTCACCGGCATCCAGTTTTTCCACCATGTACATGATTGTTACACCGGTTTTCTTCTTTCCTTGAATGATTGAGTAATGAATCGGGGCACCTCCCCTTAGTTCAGGTAACAAGGAAGCATGAACATTGATGCATCCGTATCGTGGTGCCTCAAGTAATTCCTTCGGCAAAATCTGTCCAAAAGCAGCAGTGATGATCAAGTCAGGTTCCAGTGCCAAGATTTGATCTAAATCTTCTTGATTCCTGATTTTTTCCGGTTGATATACCGGAATTCCGTGTTTCACAGCTTCGGCTTTCACTGGAGGAGGCGTAAGTACGCGTTTTCTCCCGACTGGCCTGTCTGGCTGTGTCACAACTGCAATCACATCATATTTTTCCTCCAATAGTGCCTGTAGAACAGGGACTGAGAAATCCGGTGTTCCCATAAAAACAATCTTTGTCATTCTGATTCATACCTTTCTAGTTCTTCTTCGGTTACATATCGTTCTATTTTTGATGTGAAAAGAATACCGTTGAGATGATCTATTTCATGCTGGATGGCCCGTGCCATAAAATCCTTCGCGTGAAATTCGATCAACTTCCCTTTTCGGTTATACGTTCTGACTTTGATGGAATCTGGCCTCGTGACTTCCCCATACAATCCCGGGAAACTCAGGCAGCCCTCAAGATCTGTTTGAGACCCATTTACTTCGATGATTTCAGGGTTGATCAGTTCGATCGTACCGCTGTCATCACCAATATCGACGATCGCCACTTGCAGGTCCACCCCTACTTGTGGGGCAGCGAGTCCGACACCGTCCGCTTCTATCATTGTGTCATACATGTTGTTCAATAATTTCTTTAATTTCTTGTCAAATGCTGTTACCTTCTCACATTCTTTTTCCAAGATTGGATCAGGGTGCATTACAATTGGAAGAATGGCCATTACATACCTCTGCTTTCTATATATTGCTTTACATCATCACATAAGGATTCACATCAATCGAGATTGATAAACCTTGAGATGCATATTGTTGTTGAAATTGATCCAGCACTGTTTTTAAGGTTGAAGCTAAATTCGGTTCCCGCTTGTATTTTATCAAACATTGGTAACGATATCTATTTTTGATCCGGGGGATCGGGGAAGCTGACGGCCCTAGAATAATCGTTGATTGGGAGAGTCGTGAACGGATGAAACCAGACAATCTTTCAGCGATGGATACGACCTGCATCAAGTCTTCATGACTGAGCGTAATCAAGGTGATGTAATAAAACGGTGGATAATTCCCCATTTTCCTCATCATCATCTCTTGAGAATAAAAGCGATCATAATCGTGTTCAGAAGCGAGTTCTATTGAATAGTGCTCAGGGGTGTAGGTCTGGATCACCACTTCACCCGGCAATTTGTGCCTTCCTGCCCGCCCGCTGACCTGGGTCAGGAGCTGAAAGGTCTTTTCCGCCGCCCGGAAGTCAGGCAAATGGAGCATTGTATCTGCGCTCAATACGCCAACCAATGTGATATTCGGGAAATCGAGTCCTTTGGCAATCATCTGGGTGCCAAGAAGGATATCCGCCTTTCCTTCGCCAAATGCGTTCAATAGTTTTTCGTGCGAACCCTTCCTGCTTGTTGTATCCACATCCATCCGGATGATTCTCGCACCAGGCAAAAGCTTATTCAGTTCTTCTTCCACCTTCTGTGTACCCGTCCCGAAATAGCGGATATGTTCACTTTCACATTCCGGGCATGTGTTCGGGACATGCTCTTCATATCCACAATAATGACACTTCATCCCATTGGAAAAGCGGTGATATGTCAGGGAAATGTCACAGTTTGGGCATTGTACGACGAAGCCGCAATCGCGGCACATGATGAAAGAAGAGTGCCCTCTTCTATTCAGGAATAAGACCGTTTGTTCCCCTTTCTCGATCCGGGTTTGCAGCTTATCGAATAGTTCCTGTGAAAACATCGAGCGATTCCCGCTCCTTAATTCTTCTCTCATATCAACGATTGATACAGCGGGCAAGTCACCATCATTCATCCGTTTATTCAAAGTAAGAAGGTGGTAGACGCCTTTCGAAGCCCGAGCGAATGATTCCAGTGAAGGAGTCGCACTTCCAAGGATGACGGGGCACCTGTGTGTTTCAGCCCTCTTCACAGCCACATCCCTTGCATGGTAACGGGGATTCTCTTCCTGCTTATAACTTGTTTCATGCTCCTCATCGATGATGATGATCCCGAGATTTTCGAACGGTGCAAAAATGGCCGACCTGGCGCCGACCACGACCTTTACTTCCTTACGCTGGATTTTTCTCCATTCATCGTATTTCTCACCGACCGATAACCCGCTGTGCAGGACCGCTACATCATTACCAAAGCGCCCTTTGAAGCGATGGACCATTTGAGGGGTGAGCGAGATTTCTGGGACGAGGACAATCGCTTCTTTTCCTTTTTCCAACACTCGTTGAATGGATTGCAAATAGATTTCAGTTTTTCCGCTTCCAGTCACTCCGTATAACAGGAAGGTGCGATGCAGGGTATCCTCGATCGTTTCCAGGATCGGAAGGATTGCTTCCCTTTGTTGATCCGTCAAAGTGAGCGGTGTCGTTTTCTCAAAGACCCTGTTTTCAAAGGGATCACGGTATACCTCGACGCTTTTTTCAATCAGAATCCCTTTTTTCACTAATGCTTTGATCGTAGAGGATGTCGTTTCTGCCCCTTCGATGAGTTCATTAGTAAGAAACGCTTTTCCGGGATCTCCTAGACTGTTCATGTATTGAAGAACTTCCTTTTGCTTATTCGCTTGAGGAGGAAGTCCTTCTATCACTTCCTGGAGGCGAGTTCCTGATACATTCAGCTTGAGGTGCCTCACTGTCTTTTTGTTCCCTTTCGCCTTTACCTTGTAGATGACATCAATGATCCCTTTATTCACTAGGGGTTGAATCACTGGAAGCAACCCTGCCTGTTCAATCACCTTCCAAGGGACTTCACTCCCCTTTTTGAAAAAAGGGATCAAAGACTCTGGCAGGTCGACATGCTCAGCAGTGGTTTCTAATTGAAAATATTTTTCATACTTTGCCTTCATTGCTGCGGGTAGCATGGCTTGAAAGGCTGAAATTTTAAAAGAGAGTGTCTTCTCCGTCAACCAGTTACCCAGTGACAATAACTCTTCATTCAATACAGGGACTAAATCCATCGGCTCGTGGATGGGCTTTAATTTAGATACTTCCCCTTTTTCCTTCAATTCCATGACGAATCCCTGTATTTTTCTTGGACCGAATGGGACAGCCACCCTCATCCCGGGAGAAATGCTTCCAAGCCATTCATCCGGAACGAGATAATCGTATGTACGATCTGTCTGCATCGCGGGGACATCGACTATGACGCTAGCTACGTTCTTCATGCTTACGCCCCATCTCTTTGATTGCTTCCCGGAAAATTTCCTTGGATGCATCCAGTTTTGAGAGTAGTGGCAGTTCCCTTACTGCATGTTCTGAGATGATTGTGATTTTGTTTGTCTCTGTCCCGAAACCGGATCCTTCTTCCGTCACATTGTTGGCAACGATCATATCCGCATTTTTCTTATGTAACTTCGCTTTTGCATATTCCTCAACGTTCATCGTTTCAGCTGCGAAGCCGATCAAGAACTGTCCATCTTTCTTTTCACCTAGGCTTTTCAGTATATCCTTCGTCCTTTCGAATTCCAACAGTAGATTGCCTTCCTTCTTCTTCAGCTTCTGGTCAAGTACCTCCACCGGTCGGTAGTCTGCCACTGCAGCACTCTTGACCACGATATCCGCCGCATTGAATCGGGAATGGACGGCATCGTACATTTCCTCAGCTGAAGTCACGGGAATGAATTCCACCCCAGAAGGCGGCTCAAGATTTGTCGGTCCCGAGATCAAGGTTACCTCTGCACCGAGCTCTTTAGCAGCCAATGCCAGGGCATGCCCCATTTTTCCAGTCGAACGATTTGAGAAGAATCTGACCGGATCGATTTTTTCACGTGTAGGACCGGCTGTAATGACAATACGCTTCCCTTTAAGGATAAGCGTTTCTTCCTTCACTCCTGAGAAATGATCATGGATGATACCCACGATTTGTTCAGGCTCTTCCAGCCGCCCTTTCCCAACGTATCCACAGGCAAGGTAACCTTCGCTCGGCTCAATGAACCGGCATCCATCGTCATACAATCTCCTGATGTTTCTCTGTACAGCAGGATGGTCATACATATGTACATTCATTGCTGGCGCAACCCAGACAGGTGCCGTAGTAGCCAAGAGAGTCGTGGAGATCATGTCGTCGGCGATCCCATTCGCCACTTTGCCGATCATGTTGGCCGTTGCAGGTGCGACCAGTACGAGGTCAGGCCAATCTGCAAGGTCGATGTGCGCAATCTTGGAAGGGTCTTTTTCATCGAACGTATCCCAATATACATCTTGTCTCGAGAGGGCCTGAAACGTCAGCGGCGAAACAAATTTCATCGCCGAATCCGTCATGATGACCTTCACTTCCGCTCCGCTTTGTACCAGCTTGCTGGTCAATGCGGCAGCCTTATAAACGGCTATGCCCCCAGTAACACATAAAAGTATCTTTTTCCCCTGAATCATCGTCTTTCCCCCATTACACTTTTTACTTCCTTATATTATGAAGGATTTATAAACAAAAAGAAAATAGGGCTGTCCCAGAAAGATTAAAATCTTTTTGAGTCAACCCTTTAATCACGTCATGGCTTATGAGATGAAAGAATTACTCATCCGAGTAAACGGCTTTTTCATCTCGTTCTTTCATCGATAATTGTCCGGCATGGATTTCTTCAAGTGCTTTGCCGACAAACTTTTTAGAAGCATACTTCTCCAAGCGGAAATCACCCGTTTCTTGAAGTCCCCTCGCGCGCTTTGCAGCAACGCTTACTAAAGAATATTTGGAATCAATTTTTTTCATCAATGAGTCAATCGATGGATATAACATCTATTCAACCTCCAGCATTTTAATATATCGTTGTTGAACTCTTTCTCTCTTGCAGTGCTCTGCTTGCACAATGGAATTGATCTTTTCTACAGCATGTTCGATCTTATCATTCTCAACGATGTAATCGTATAGATTCATCATTTCGATCTCTTTTCTCGCTGTATTCAATCTCCCCTGGATGATTTCATCTGTCTCGGTACCCCTTGTCACCAGTCGGTTCTGCAATTCAGACAGGCTCGGCGGAGCGAGGAAGATGAATAGTCCTTCCGGAAACTTATCACGCACTTGTTGAGCGCCCTGTACTTCGATTTCCAGGAAAACATCTCGACCATTGTCGATTGTCTCACGGACATAATCTACTGGGGTACCGTAATAGTTCCCTACGAATTCCGCATATTCAAGAAGCTTCCCCTGTTCGATGAGTGCTTCGAAATCTTCTCTTGATTTAAAGAAATAATCGACACCATCCACTTCGCCTTCCCGAGGCTTACGGGTCGTCATTGAAATGGAGTATTCAAATTTTGTATCTTCTTGGGAAAAAATCGCTTTTCTCACTGTTCCTTTCCCCACTCCCGAAGGACCGGAAAGTACGATCAGCAATCCTTTTTCATTCATTTATTTACCCTGCCCTTCTTCTTGCAAATCCTCTTTATCGGTTAATCGATGAGCAACGGTTTCAGGTTGAACAGCCGATAAGATCACATGATCGCTATCGGTGATGATGACAGCCCGTGTTCTTCTTCCGTATGTAGCATCAACCAGCGTTCCGCGGTCCCTTGCATCTTGGATCAACCGTTTGATCGGTGCAGATTCAGGACTGACAATCGAAATGATCCGATTAGCCGAAACAATATTTCCGAATCCTATATTGATGAGCTTAATAGACATGACGCTCCTCCTAATCAATAGCTTAGTTTCTCCGTATACTTGAAAAACTAAACTTCTTATTCTACATTTTGCACTTGCTCCCTTAGCTTCTCCAGTGTTGATTTCAGCTCGACGACAAGTGATGTGATCGTTGAATCATTCGATTTCGAACCGATTGTATTCACTTCACGGTTCATTTCCTGAATCATGAAATCAAGCTTCCTGCCGATCGGTTCCTTCAAGCTCAAAGTTGTTTGGAAGTAGTGAATATGGCTCTTCAAACGGGTCAATTCTTCCGTTATATCAGATTTATCGGCCATAATGGCCACTTCATTCAGTAAACGCGTTTCATCAAGCGCCCCTTCTGCATATTCCGTCATTTTCCTACGCAGCTTTTCACGGTATTGTTTAACCACTTCAGGAGCGAAACTACTCAACATCAGCACTTTTTCTTCGAATGAATTCAAGTGGGTATGAAAATCCGCATTAAGGGCGTCGCCTTCCTTCACCCTCATTTCCTTTAATTCTTCCGCAGCCAAGTTGACAGCATTAAGCACCAATTGTTCGAGCTCTTCATTCTCTTGTTCCGTTTCATCGATTGTCACGAACTCTTCCCTTGCCAATAGATGATTTAACTCGATGTCGCCTTTCACTTGAAAACTCTCTTTCACTTCATGTACTAACTGATAATAATCTTGAATGAGCTTCCAGTCAATATGCAGGTTTCTATGGACCAGCCCTTCACCTGTGATGGTGATGAAAATATCCACTTTTCCTCTTCTGATTAATTCCGAAACCTGTTTTTTGATTTTATCTTCAAGTTTCATCAATTGACGGGGAAGGCGTATATAGCATTCATGAAACCGATGATTCACCGATTTCATTTCCACTGTTATGGAAAAACGTTCTGAATCCAGTTTACTTCTTCCAAAGCCTGTCATACTGACAACCATTACGATCACTTCCAATCTGCCTGTTTAATCGTGTCAAGTAATGTTGTTTGATTATGTATAAACCTCCCAGTAACCTCTATAATGTTACAATCAAAGGGATACTTATAAGATGATCGGACTGACTATATGTAAAAAAAGGTAATAGAGGACAAATCTCTATTACCTTTTGGATTATACCACAATTCACTATTTTTTTCTTGCAAAAAATGAACCTGCAAGTAAAAAGGTAGGGACGGAACTCAATCCTAAGATTAATAACCAGTCTTTCCATTGGATCGGGACTGTATGGAAAATCGGCTGCAACGTTGGAATATAGATGACAAGCAGCATCAGTACCAAAGATGAAATGACAGCCCAGACCAAGTACATGTTACCGAACGGATTCCTTGAGAATACAGACACTTCGCTTCTGCAATCGAATACATGGATCAACTGGGCCATGACAAGGGTGGCGAATGCGACCGTCTGTGCATATGCCAAATGATCAGGGTGTGCCTTGTGTGCCAGGATGAATGCAAGGAGTGTAACGATCCCGATCAAAAACCCCCTTGATACGACTTTCCATCCCAAGCCACGGGAGAACACGCCTTCTTTCAAATTCCTAGGCTTCCTCTTCATGACATCGTCTTCAGGTTTATCAAGTCCCAGTGCCATCGCAGGGAGTCCGTCTGTCACCAGGTTCACCCACAGGATTTGAATCGGAACGAGCGGAAGAGGCAATGCCAACAGCATGGCAAATAACATGACCAGGATTTCCCCTACGTTTGACGCTAGGAGATATCTGATGAACTTCCGGATATTTTCATAGATATTCCGACCTTCTTGAATCGCGGATTTTATTGTCGCGAAATTGTCATCCAAAAGTACAAGGGAAGAAGATTCCTTTGCCACATCTGTTCCCGTGATTCCCATTGCCACTCCGATATCGGCAGACTTGATGGCAGGAGCATCATTTACCCCATCACCTGTCATGGCGACGACATGCCCCCTATTCTGCAAGGCTTTGACGATTTTCAATTTATGTTCAGGCGATACACGGGCAAAGACCGACACTTCTTCCACGACTTCCTGAAGTTCTTCTACATCCATTTCGTTCAATGCTTTTCCGTCCAGGACTTTGTCGTTCCTTTTCAGGATGCCTAACTGGGCAGCAATCGCCTTTGCCGTCAATACATGATCCCCAGTGATCATGACCGTCTTTATCCCCGCTGCCTTACATTCCCTGACAGCTTGTTTCACTTCCGGTCTTGGCGGATCGATCATCCCCTGAAGCCCAATGAACGTGATCCCTTCTTCCACATCCTTTTCACTCAGGGACTCCACTTTCATCCCATTTAAAGACTTGTAGCCAATGGCAATGTTTCTGAGTGCATTCGATGACATCCCCTCAATGGCATGCTCCACTTTCTGAGACAGTTCCCTTGTCTTCAATTGAAGCTTATCATCCCAGAGGATGGATTCGCTTTTGGCTGCCAGGACATCGGGTGCCCCTTTGGTCACGGAGAACTGCTTACCATGTTGATCGACGACAATGACAGTCATCATTTTTCTTGTGGAATCAAACGGAAACTCTTTTACGACTGTGAATTTCTCTGATAGGGATGCCCTATTCAATCCTGCTTTCAAACCTGCTACCAGGAGGGCACCTTCAGTCGGGTCCCCATCAACGGCAAAACTATCTTCCCGGCTGATGAGTTCCGCGTGATTGCAGAGCATCCCGTACGTAAGTAATTGATTCAGCGCTTTCTGGCCATGTGGCGAAACCCTTTCTTCACCATTGTAGAATTGACCTTCAGGTTCATAACCGGTTCCGGTTACGGACCACTCTCTTCCCCCGCTCCATAAGTGAGTAACGGTCATTTTATTCTGTGTGAGCGTCCCTGTCTTATCCGAACAGATGACAGATGCACAGCCAAGGGTCTCAACTGCAGGAAGCTTCCTTACGATGGCTTTCTTTTTGATCATCCGTTGAACACCAAGTGAAAGGGCCACGGTCACGATGGCAGGAAGCCCTTCAGGAATGGCAGCCACTGCGAGCGACACGCCTGCCAGGAACATTGTATAGATATCATGTCCTTGAATCACCCCGACCCCAACGACAAGAGCAGTGAGGATGAGCGCCACCGTAATGAGGATTTTCCCCAATTCCTCCAGCCTTCGTTGTAAAGGAGTGGTCATGGTTTCTGCTTTTTGCAGCATGTCCGCAATTTGCCCCATCGCTGTCTTCATTCCGATCGCAGTGACGACTCCGATCCCATTCCCTCTTGTAACCATCGTCCCCATGAATGCCATATTTTCAAGATCGCCCAGACTGACATGGTCCCCAACGACAGGATTGGTTGTCTTCGTCACTGGAACCGATTCACCAGTTAGTGCCGACTCTTCGATTTCCAGATTGTTTGCTTCCAACAATCTCATGTCTGCCCCAATCCTGTCTCCACTTACAAAGCGCAGGATGTCGCCCACCATCACTTCTTTGGAAGGAATCTTTATCCAGTTCCCATCCCTCAGCACCGAAACTTGTGGAGCCGACAGCTCTTTAAGTGCCTGAAGCGACTTTTCAGCTTTTCTTTCCTGGAAAAATCCGAGGAAGCCGTTGATCAATACGATCGCAATGATGGCGATTGCATCAATATACTCACCAAGCAATCCCGATATGAGGGTGGCTGCTAGCAGGACAAGCACCATGAAATCTTTAAATTGGCTGAAAAATAATAGTAGATTTGATTGTTTTTCTGCTTCTTCTAGCTGATTGTATCCAAACTGTTTCCTTTTTTGGGATACATCTTCTTCCGACAGACCGTTTTGATAATCGGTATTTAATGACTTTTCTATGTCTTCCTGTCTCATCTCATGAAATTTCATTCAACCAATTCACTCTCCTCCTACAATAACGAAAAGTTGTTCTTCTCTTAGCATTCTTATTCAGACTCGTCCTAAAAAATGATATGATTTAAATATCATTTTTAGCTTGATTGAATTAATCACCTTTAGTTCGATCTGTACTGAACACCGCTGTTGGTTTCCGTGCGAGACTTCGCTTTCCGCGGGTGACCCGTGAGCCTCCTCGGCTGCGCCTGCGGGCCCGAAAAGCGGAAGTGGGCGTTTTGCTCCCTTTGAAAAATGTTCTTCGGCTTTAGAGGCGTTTTTCGCCTCAAAAGTCGAAGGTTAATTTTCAAACGGGAGCAGACCACTGTAGCTAGACACGTCTCACATCAGCCACTTCTCCCGCAGGAGTCTGCGTCTTTCACTCCAACCAACAGCTGGAGATTTGAGAATTCAAGAATTAGCTTTTTCATATGGACAAAGCTTATAGTTAAAGGAACTGAGTTTTGATTAGGAAGTACATTAATAAAAATCAACTAATATATTTTTTGATTTTTTCACAGATGAGTTTTTACTTATTTATTTAGAGCAGCGGTCGATGTAAATCAAAAAAGTCTGATATTGATCAGCTGATAATAGTGCAGGTATAAAGAAAAACATAAAATACGTTATTTTAAAGAGGATGTTGGTTATGTCATTTGATGGATTGTTTACGAGAGCGATGGTATTTGAGTTGAAAGAGGCCGTTATGAATGGAAGGATCAATAAGGTTCACCAGCCTTATAAGAATGAGATCATCATGGTCGTACGGGCGAACGGGAAGAATCATAAGCTTCTTTTATCTGCCCACCCCAGTTATTCACGAGTGCAGTTGACGAAGGAAGAGTACGAGAACCCGTCTGTTCCCCCTATGTTCTGCATGCTCCTCCGCAAGCATTTGGAAGGGTACATCATTGAGGATATCAGACAATCTGAACTCGACCGGATGATTGTATTCGAGGTTAAAGGAAGAAATGAGATCGGGGATGTTTCGTATAAGCAGCTGATCGTCGAAGTGATGGGGAGACACAGCAATATCATCTTGGTCGATAAAGAACGAAACATGATCCTTGACAGTATAAAGCATATATCGCCAAGCATGAATACTCATCGTACGGTGCTACCTGGTCATGAATACGTCATGCCTCCACGGCAGGATAAGGGAAATCCCCTTGAAGCAACAGAAGAAGATGTATTGAGAGCCCTCGACTTCAATGCAGGGAAGCTTGATAAACAAATCGTTCAATCATTTGCGGGAATTTCCCCGCTATTTGCCAAAGAGGTCATCGAGCATGCGGGGCTTGGCAAGCAGGCTGCAATCGCCCAGTCTTTCCTTGATTTAGTAGGAAAAGCGAAAGATCATCAGATATCCCCCACGCTCATCATCGGGGAGAAAGAAGTATTTTACTGGGCCCGTCTAGATCATGTGGAAGGAGAGGAACTTGCCTTTCCTTCATTAAGTGAACTACTGGATCGTTTCTTCCATCAAAAAGCGGCCAGGGACCGTGTGAAACAGCAAGGAAATGATCTCGAGCGGTTCATCCGAAATGAACGGGATAAGAACGTCAATAAAATAGAAAAGCTGAAACAAACTTTGAAGGATGCCGAACAGGCCGACCGCTATCAATTGCTGGGGGAACTCCTGACGTCAAATCTCTATGCCGTTGAAAGGGGGATGACCGAAGTCAGTGTGGTAAATTATTATGACGAGGACGGTGGCAGCATCACCATCCCGCTTAACCCACAAAAATCCCCTTCTGAGAACGCTCAACTATATTTCTCCCGCTACCAAAAGGCGAAGAACGCGATTGAAATCGTCAATGAGCAAATCAACAAAGCAGAAGACGAGATCATTTACCTGGAGCGTTTGATGCAGCAGCTGGAGTCAGCATCAACGAAGGATGTTGAGGAAATCCGTGAAGAGCTGGAAGAAGAAGGCTACCTTAAAGCCCGTAAACAGAACAAAAAGAAAAAGACAAATGTGAAGCCTATTCTTGAAAAATATCGTTCAAGTGATGGCACACAAATCCTGGTTGGTAAAAATAATAAACAAAATGATTACTTGACGAATAAAGCTGCGGGCAAGGATGATATTTGGCTGCATACGAAAGACATCCCTGGTTCACATGTTGTCATTAAAAGTAATGACCCCTCCGAGCAAACAATCAAGGAGGCGGCAAATATCGCTGCCTATTTCAGCAAAGCAAGGGAGTCCAGTTCGGTTCCTGTCGATTTCACCGCCGTCAGACAGGTCAAAAAGCCGAAAGGGGCTAAACCGGGGTTTGTCATCTATGAAGGACAGCAAACCGTTTACGTCACTCCAGATCTCGACCTCGTTCGGTCACTAAAAGAGTAAAGAAAGAAGCGCTTTTACCACAACCTTCGGTAAAAGCGCTTTTTAGTATGCTTAGTTAAACACTCTTTGTCTCAACAATCTCCTAAATAAGTCTGATAGTAAAAAAAGCAACTCATAATGAGCTGCTTCCTTCTATTTACCCCATGCTTCGGGATTTTCCTTCCACTTATTCAATTCTTCCAGCTCTTCTTCTCTGATGATGGAACGTTGAAGTGCGACAGAGAGTAAGCTTGTGTAATCCGACAAGGCATGTGCGTTAATGTCATGTTCCTCCAGCATCTTTTTGCCTTTTTGAAGTTCATATGTAAAGATGGCTGCAACCCCCAATACCTCACACCCTGCTTCTCTTAATGCTTCGACTGCCGTGATGCAGCTGCCGCCTGTTGAAATAAGATCCTCCACCACGACGACTTTTTGACCTGCAGCCACTTTCCCTTCTATCTGATTTCCTTTGCCATGTGCTTTCGCCTTGCTACGGACATAACACATCGGGAGGTTTAATTTCTCACTCACCCATGCTGCATGAGGAATCCCTGCCGTAGCCGTACCCGCAATCACTTCTACTTCCGGATAGTGCGTTTTAATGATTTCCGTGAGGCCGCTTGAGATTTCATTCCTCACCGCTGGATAAGACATCGTCAACCGGTTATCACAATAAATCGGCGACTTGATCCCAGATGACCATGTAAATGGCTCTGCAGGATTTAAAAAGACGGCTTCTATTTCTAATAGTTGTTTGGCGATTTCTTGATTCATTCAATAGCCCCCCATTCTTTTACAACTTGCTCGTAAGCCTGTCGTGGATCCACTGCTTTCGTGATGCTTCTTCCGACAACGATTACCGATGATCCGAGTTCTTTTGCTTTTTCAGGCGTTGTGACCCGGTGCTGATCTCCCTTTTCATCCTGTGATAATCTGATTCCTGGAGTGACCCTTAAGAAATCCTCACCGCAATGCTCCCTTATAAGGGCCGCTTCATGAGGTGAACAAACCACACCATGTAATCCTGACTGTTTCGCGAGGCTGGCATAATGCAAGACTGAATCATCGATCGACCTCGGGATCAGCTGTTCCTCCCTCATTTGCATTTCCGATGTGGAAGTTAATTGGGTGACAGCAATCAATTTTGTCCGACTCCGACCTGATGAAGATCCTGCCTCAAGGCCTTCCAGTGCTTTCTCCATCATCGCCGTGCCACCTGCAGCATGGACGTTGAGCAGCTCAAGATCATATTGAGCAAGTCCTTTCATTGCACCGTACACTGTGTTCGGGATATCATGGAGTTTCAAATCAAGGAAGATGCGATGATCCTTACTTAAGAGCTTCTCGATGATGATCGGCCCATTCTGAAGATATAACTCCATTCCCACTTTTACATTCAAACTTTCATGGAATAATCCCAGAAAGTAAGAAGTTTCTTCCCATGTCGGAAAATCAAGAGCTATAAACGGCTTTTGATTCATTCTTTCCCCAGCTCCTTCCAGTGAGTTCGGAAATATGGTCCACTCCAAGTTCATCCAGCAATCCAGGAAGTTCGTTAATGATCCGTTGACAGACGAAAGGATCAACGAAGTTTGCCGTTCCAACTGCAACAGCGCTTGCTCCTGCGTAGAAATACTCAATGACATCTTCAGCGGATTGAATGCCGCCCATGCCTATGATCGGCAGGTCTACAGCCTGGCTTACTTCATATACCATCCTGATTGCTACCGGTTTGATTGCAGGCCCGGATAATCCACCTGTCTTGTTGGCGAGTACAGGCTTTGCCGTTTTTAGATCCAGTCTCATTCCGACAAGGGTGTTGATCATTGTCAAACCGTCTGCTCCGCCTTCTTCAACCGCTCTAGCCATTTCAACAATGTTGGAAACATTAGGCGAAAGCTTTACATAAAGCGGAACCTGCGACACTTCCTTTACTCTTTCCGTTAATTCCTTTGCCACTTCAGGAATGGTGCCAAAGGCAATTCCGCCTGTTTTGACATTCGGACAGGAGATATTCAGCTCAAGTGCCTTTACATTTGATGCGGTCGAAATTTCTTTGGCCACTTCAACATAATCTTCCATTTGTGATCCCGCCACGTTGGCAATGATCGGAACATCGTAGCGTGAAAGCCATGGCAATTCATTTTCCATGACCCCTTTCAGTCCAGGGTTTTGCAGGCCGATCGCATTCAGCATCCCAGCATTTGTCTCTGCAACCCTTGGAGTCGGGTTTCCGAACCGTGGCTCTTCCGTTGTTGCCTTGATCATGATGGCACCAAGTTGACTCAAGTCATAAAATTGACTGTATTCCCTTCCGAACCCAAAGCACCCAGAAGCAGGCATGATGGGGTTTTTAAGCGATAAACCCGGTAATTCAACTTTCAGTCTGTTCATAATTGCACCACCCCCGCTGGAAATACCGGCCCATCACTGCACACCTTTACATAACTATGACCTTCCGGATCGTCTTGTTTATGACAGACGCATGCAAAACAAGCACCGATTCCGCAGCCCATTCTCTCCTCCAAGGAAATGAAGCCATTTTTCATTTCCAGCTTGGATTGTAATGCATTCAGCATCGGTGTCGGGCCGCAAGAAAAATACTCATCAAAATCAGGAGCTTCTTTTTGGATGACATCCGTGACAAATCCCTTTGTCCCCAGTGATCCATCTACAGTGGCAATGAACGTTTCTCCAAGCTGACTGAACCTTTCTTCATAAAAGCTGACTGAATGATCTTGAAAACCTAAAATATGTTTCACTTCCCAGCCTCTTGCTATCAAGCTTTTTGAAAGTCCGTAAAGGGGAGGAACACCGATTCCACCACCTACTAGTAATGCAGTCTTGCCGTTCCCTTCCATTACGGTAAACCCATTTCCAAGAGGTCCGAGGATGTCGACGGTCTCCCCGCTACCGGAAAGGGACAGTAGCTTCGTCCCTTTCCCTTCTGCACGGTAAATCAACCTCATCGTTTGTTCTTGCTGATCATATGATGCGATGGAGATCGGCCTCCTTAAGAGAGGGTCGATCCCCGTTCCGACTTTCACATGGACAAATTGGCCCGGGGCCTTGATTTCATTCACTAGTTCCCCTTTGAGGACCATCTCGAAGATGTTCTTTGCGATTTGTTCATGGGAAACCACCGACATTTGGTCATTTACGATCATTGATGGACCGCCTCTCTTTTCTCCTGCTGTGCTGGAAGTGCCTCTGCTGAAAATGTCATTGATTCGATTACCCGTAAAATGGCCTCTGCTGTATCCAAGGATGTGAGACATGGGACCCCATTTTCAACGGATTCGCGTCTGATCCTGAAACCGTCACGAGCCGGCTGCTTCCCTTTTGTAAGCGTGTTGATGACAAACTGTGTCTCTCCGCTTTGAATGATGTCAAGTAAGGTAGGTCCTTCAGAACCGATTTTATCGACTTCCTTGACAGCGATCCCTTCTTTTGCTAAATGTTCAGCGGTCCCTTTCGTAGCCAGGATCCCGTAACCGATATTCACGAAGCGTTTCGCTAATAACACCGCTTCATCTTTATCTTTATCCGCCACTGTCATCAATACGGAACCGTACTCCTTCATTTCCATCCCCGCTGCTACCATTCCTTTGTACAGTGCTTTTTCTAACGTTAAGTCTTTCCCCATGACTTCCCCTGTGGATTTCATTTCAGGACCGAGCGTGATATCAACCCTTCTCAGCTTCGCAAAAGAGAATACCGGTACTTTCACGTATACTCCTTGCTTTTCAGGAATCAAGCCGGTTTCATATCCTTGGTCCTTCAAAGATATCCCGAGAATCGCTTTTGTCGCCATATTCGCCATCGGCACGTTCGTGATTTTACTGATGAACGGCACCGTCCTGCTTGAACGCGGGTTCACTTCCAGTACGAAGATTTCACCTTTGGAAATGACATATTGAATGTTTAGCAAACCGACGATGTTCAAGCCTTTTGCCAGGCGGATTGTGTAATCCACTAACATTTCTTTCTGTTCCTGCGTCAGCTGTTGTGGCGGGTACACAGCAATCGAATCCCCTGAGTGGACCCCTGCACGTTCAATGTGCTCCATGATCCCCGGGACAACAACGTCGACTCCGTCTGAAATCGCATCCACTTCAATTTCTTTCCCGATCAGATATCTGTCAATCAAAACAGGATGCTGAGGATTGACCTTGACCGCGTTTTCCATATAGTGAAGGAGCTCTTCCCTTCTATACACAATCTCCATTGCTCTTCCACCGAGTACATAGGAAGGTCTAACGAGTACCGGATATCCGATTGATTCAGCAATTTCAAGTGCCCCTTCAACCGATACGGCTGTTTTCCCTTGGGGTTGGGGGATCCCTAATTCGTGCAATGTGTGTTCGAATTTATCCCTGTTCTCCGCACGGTCGAGATCCTCAAGTGAAGTCCCTAGGATCTTGACGCCCCTGTTCACCAATTCCTCTGCCAGGTTTATCGCGGTTTGTCCCCCGAATTGAACCACGACTCCTTTAGGCTTCTCAAGATCGATGATGTGCATCACATCTTCCACTGTAAGCGGTTCGAAGTACAATTTATCTGATATGCTGAAATCCGTGGATACCGTTTCAGGGTTATTGTTTACGATGATGGCTTCATATCCGGCTTCTTTAATCGCCCATACCGAATGGACCGTCGCATAATCAAATTCCACTCCCTGGCCGATGCGGATCGGTCCAGATCCGAGGACAATGACACTTTCTCTTTTGGTTACCTTGGATTCATTTTCCTCCTCATACGTTCCATAGAAGTATGGCGTTTCTGATTCAAATTCAGCTGCACAGGTGTCAACCATTTTGTACACAGGGATGAGTCCGTTTTCTTTTCTCCATTGATAGATTTCATGTTCTGGACATCCCCACAGTTTCGCAACCGTTATATCAGAGAAGCCCATGCCTTTTGCTTTTTCAGCCAGTTCCAGGTTAAATGGATGGTCCCTTAATTCCCTCTCGAACTCTACAATTCTATTCATTTTGTGGAGGAAGAAAAGGTCGATCTTGCTCCACTCATGGATTGTTTGGATCGTTACGCCCCTCCTGAGAGCCTCGCCAACATAGAAGAGACGCTCATCCCCGGCTTTTCGGATTCTTTTTTCGATCCAGTCATCTGTCATTTGGTCACTATCACTCAACTCTAGATGGTACGTATTGCTCTCTAGTGAACGGACTGCTTTCAGGAGCGATTCTTCGAACGTTCTTCCGATCGCCATCACTTCACCTGTTGCTTTCATTTGTGTACCGAGATTTCGTTTTGCTGCCTCGAACTTGTCAAATGGCCAGCGTGGAATTTTCGTTACGACATAATCAAGGGCAGGTTCAAAGGCTGCATACGTTTTTCCTGTTACAGGATTCATCATTTCATCCAGTGTGAGTCCGACGGCAATCTTCGCTGCGAGCTTCGCAATCGGATAACCCGTAGCTTTTGAAGCGAGTGCCGAGGACCTGCTCACCCTTGGATTCACTTCAATGATGTAATATTGGAAACTGTCGGGATCCAGGGCCAATTGAACGTTACACCCTCCTTCGATCCCAAGTTCACGGATGATTTTCAAGCTTGTATTTCTGAGCATTTGATACTCACGATCACTTAATGTCTGACTCGGTGCCACCACGATGGAATCCCCTGTATGGATCCCGACAGGGTCGATGTTTTCCATGTTACACACCACGATCGCATTGTCCGCGGCATCTCTCATCACTTCGTATTCGATTTCTTTATACCCTGCGATACTCTTTTCAAGAAGACACTGGGTCACTGGGCTATATTTCAATCCTGAAGTTACGATTTCTATCAATTCCTGTTCATTATGACAGATTCCTCCGCCTGTCCCTCCAAGCGTGTAAGCTGGTCTTACGATGACCGGAAAGCCTACACCGTCCACGAACTCAAATGCTTCCTCTACGCTTCTGATGATTTCACTTTCAGGTACCGGTTCATTAAGCTCTCTCATCAAGTTTCTGAATAAGTCTCGATCTTCTGCTTTTTCGATGGCAGAGAGTTTCGTACCAAGAATCTCCACGTTACATTCTTCCAGTACACCTGATTTCGATAACTCGACTGCCATGTTCAACCCGGTCTGACCGCCCAATGTAGGCAATAAGGCATCAGGGCGTTCTTTTCGGATGATTCTGCTGACAAATTCAAGTGTCAGGGGCTCAATATAGACCTTGTCGGCCATCTCGGCGTCTGTCATGATCGTCGCAGGATTCGAATTGACCAGTATGACCCTGTATCCCTCTTCTTTCAAGGCAATACAAGCTTGTGTCCCTGCATAATCGAATTCCGCTGCCTGACCTATGATGATCGGTCCACTCCCGATTACTAAGATGCTTTTAATATCTGTACGTTTAGGCATTTGTAAGCTCCCCCTTCTTTTCTTCTTCCATTAATGTCAGGAAATCATCGAATAAATAATTTGAGTCCTCAGGTCCAGGTGATGCTTCCGGATGATATTGAACAGTGAAAGCAGGGTAATCAAGGTGTTTCAACCCTTCTACTGTTCCATCATTGATGGCGATGTGCGTTACCTCTAGTCTGGTATCTGCAAGTGATTTTTCGTCCACGGCATAACCATGATTTTGGGATGTTAATGCTACTTTCCCGCTTCTCAAGTCCTTCACTGGATGGTTACCTCCACGGTGACCAAACTTCATCTTGAACGAATCGCCTCCGCATGCGAGTGCGAATAACTGGTGACCAAGGCAGATTCCGAATAGCGGGATTTCCCCTACCAATTCCCTGATGGTTTGGATCGCTTCCGGCACATCCTTCGGGTCTCCAGGACCATTTGACAGCATGATACCATCCGGCTGCAGTCTACGGATTTCTTCTGCTGAAGTATGATAAGGGACAACAACGACGTCACAATCTCGCTTATTCAGTTCCCTTAATATTCCATGCTTCATCCCGAAATCCATCAAGACTACCCTGAACCCTCTTCCTGGACTGGCGTAAGGTGTCTTGGTCGAGACTTGTTCCACCTGATCTGTCGCAAGCGATGTTCCCCGAAGCTTACCAAGTGTCTCGTTAACGTCTGCCGCTGCATCGCAGATGATTCCCTTCATCGTTCCATGCTGTCGGATGATCCTCGTCAATTTTCTCGTATCGATGCCTGAGATTCCAGGGATCCCTTTCACTTTCAATAATTCATCCAATGTGGATTCATTTCTCCAATTGGAAGGGAAGTCTGCTTCTTCCCTCACGATGAACGCTTTGATCGCAGGCGTGATCGATTCAAAGTCATCACGGTTGATTCCGTAGTTTCCTATTAAAGGGTAAGTCAATGTCACCATTTGCCCGCAATATGAAGGATCCGAGAGAATTTCCTGATAGCCTGTCATACTTGTATTGAATACAACTTCCCCGATTGTTTCTTTATCTGCCCCAAAACCTTTGCCGATGAATATTGTTCCGTCATCCAATATGAGTTGTCTCTTCATTCTTCATTTCCTCCTTCATTCCATACAAGTGATCCTTGATAAAACGTTGCGACCGGCCACCCTTTGCACTCCCAGCCGCTGAATGGCGTATTTTTACCTTTTGACAGAAAATCTGCAGGGTTTACTGCATGTTGTCCTGATAGATCGATCAGTGTAAAATCTGCATCCCCACCCACTTCCAACTTACCGTAAGGCAGATTGAATGCCTCACAAGGCTTGATTGTCAACCAGTCAATCAGTTGATCGAGGGTGAAAATCCCTTTTTCAACAAACCCCGTATAGAGTAGGGGGAAAGCCGTTTCCAAACCGACAATCCCAAATGGGGCAAGCTGCATGCCTTCTGACTTTTCTGCTTGTGTATGTGGTGCATGATCGGTTGCAATGAAATCGATGGTGCCATCGAGCAGTCCTTCTATCAATGCATCCCGATCTTCTTTGCTTCTTAGCGGTGGATTCATCTTGAAATTCGGGTCAAGCCCAGGTATATCATCTTCACAAAGAAGCAGGTGATGCGGAGTGACTTCCGCTGTTACATTGATTCCCGCTTTTTTGGCATCCCTCACTGTCCTGACGGATTCTTTCGTTGAAATATGGCAGACATGATAATGAACCCCCGCAGCTTCGGCGAGTAATACATCCCTTGCGATATGTACGGATTCGCATACCGAAGGAATTCCTGCAATTTCATGCTTCTTGGAAAATTTCCCTTCGTGAACTGATCCTTTGTTGATCAGCGTATTCTCTTCACAATGTGCCACGACCGAAGCACCGATCGCCGCTGCCTGCCTCATCGCTTCAAGCATTGTCCCAGCCGATTGGACCCCCACTCCGTCATCCGTGAAGGCAAACGCCCCACTTTCCTTTAATGCTGATAAGTCATTGATACTCTTCCCCGTCTGCCTTTCAGTGATGGCCGCATATGGAAGGACACGGACGTGGGCTGTTTCTTCTATCTTTTGTTTCAAAGCTTCCAGTGTATTTACAGAGTCGGGGACGGGACGGGTATTCGGCATCGCTGCGATGGTCGTGAAACCGCCTTTGGAAGCAGCTTTGGTCCCAGTGGCAATGGTTTCTTTATGTTCACCGCCCGGCTCCCTTAAATGCACATGCAAATCCACGAACCCCGGTGAGACGAATAAACCTTCTGCTTGATATTCCGGGACGTCATGGTTTTCAAGATTTTCGCCCATCTCTACGATTTTTGTCCCTTCAACTTTAAGATCGATCCTTTTAAGTTCACCGTTCTCACCAATGATACTTGCATTTTTTATGAACCAATTCACCATGCATTCCCCCTATTCGTTAATCTCGAATGCCCGCTTCAGCACGGCCATTCTGACGTACACTCCGTTTTCCATCTGTTTGAAAATCCTAGATTGTTCGCACTCTACTAGTGAATCCGCTATTTCCACGCCTCGGTTGACTGGGGCTGGATGAAGGATGATGCTATTTTCTTTCATTCTTTCTTTCCTGCTTTCGGTCAAGCCGAAGCTTCTATGATATTCTTCCTTTGTTAAGTTGGATGTGCTTTGATGACGTTCGTGCTGGATTCTCAGAAGCATCACGGCATCCGAGGTCGATATACTTTCATCTACCGACATAAAGCGCTCTTGATACTCCCCAGGGAACCACTCCCGCGGCCCCGAGAAAACCACTTCGGCTCCCAGTTTCTCCAGTGCTTCTGCATTTGATCGCGCTACACGGCTGTGTGCTATATCGCCGATGATCGCCACTTGAAGACCTTCGAAGCCACCAAATTCCTGGCGGATGGTCAATAGGTCCAGTAAACATTGCGTTGGATGATTCCCACATCCATCTCCTCCGTTGATCACCCTTGTCTTCAAGCCTTTGAGTTCATCGAAGTAGCGTTCCATCGTGTGTCGGATGACCACCGTCTCCACTCCGATCGCCTCCAGCGTGCGAACCGTATCATAGAGGGTTTCACCTTTTTGGACACTTGATGTATGGGCTTCGAAAGGGATGACCTCAAGGCCAAGCTTCCTTTCGGCCATCTCAAAGCTGCATTTCGTTCTGGTGCTCGCTTCAAAGAAAAGATTGGCGACAGTTTTATGAGTTCCGCGGCTCCACGTTTCCCCTTCCTTAAACCTTTCGGCCTGATCAAGGATGCCGATTATTTCTTCTTTCGTCAGGTCATTCATCGTCAACAAACTCTTCATCTTAGAGCCCCCTATTCTATAAAAAAACACCCTGTCTAGAGTGGACAGGGTGTTTTGAACATACTTCAAGAGAACTGGGAGCCTTTGCTCACACAGCTATGTTCATGTTCACCCTTTTAGACTCTCTGGACTAACTTAAAAGGTGTTTCTATGCAACTTCATTCTTTGAAGAAATTTCTTCTTCGAAGAGATTGTTCTTTCCTTCACTTTCAGTACGGCCAGGCAGGACCAAGTTAAGCACGACCCCTACGATGGCAGCCAGTGCCATCCCGGATAAGGATACTTCATCACTCACTTTTACGAATGCGCCGCCTACACCGATTACAAGGATGACTGAAGAAATCACTAGGTTTCGTTTATTTCCAAGATCGACTTTATTATCGATCAGCATGCGCAGTCCGCTTGAAGCGATGATTCCGAATAATAGGATTGATACGCCACCCATGACCGCTTGTGGAATCGTACCGATTAACGCTGTGATCTTGCCGATGAATCCAAATGTGATGGCAAGCACCGCGGCACCTGAGATGACGAATACGCTGAATACTCTCGTGATGGCCAACACTCCGATGTTTTCTCCATATGTCGTATTTGGCGGTCCTCCGAGCATGGAAGCAATCATGGTTGCGACCCCGTCACCCAAGATTGAACGGTGAAGTCCCGGTTTCTCAATGAAGTTCCGTCCAACCACTTTACTCAATACCATCTGATCCCCTGTATGTTCTGCCAGTGTCACAAGCGCGACAGGAACCATGATGGAGACGATTTCCCATGAGAAGCTTGGGGTATAGTCTACGAATGGGATAAAGAAATCAGGCATTTGGAAGACCGGCGCATCCATTACCTTCTGGAAATCAACCAGTCCTGCGAAGATCGCGATTGTATAGCCTCCCACGATACCGGCTAGGATGGGAACCATCCCTAAAAATCCTTTGAAGTAGATCGAGCAGATTACCGTGATGGCAAGTGTCGCCAGTGCCACCATGAAATGTGTATTGCTGTAGACCAATTCTTCGGCACCAGGATTTTCATACATGGCCATGTTGACCGCAGTACCCGCTAAGCCGAGACCGATTACCATGATCACAGGACCGACGACAACCGGTGGCAGGATGTGTACCAACCACTTGATACCAAGTTTTGAGATGAGTAGTGCCACAATCCCATATACAATACCTGCCAGGAAGCTTCCGACCATTGCAGCCTCCGGACCTCCGAAGCTTTTCGCTGCAAGGATCGGTGCGATGAATGCAAACGATGATCCCAGGTATGCCGGTATTCTTCCTTTCGTTATCAAGAGGTACGCCAGTGTACCGAGTCCGCTTGAGATCAGTGCCACTCCAGGGCTCAACCCCACCAGGAATGGTACGAGTACCGTCGCCCCGAACATGGCGAAAAGATGCTGTATGCTCAACATGAGCCATTTACCCGGATTCGGTCTATCTTCTATATCAAGTACAATCTTTTGATTTTCGTTCATTTTTTTTCCTCCTTTGGATGTTTCTCAACAAAAAACCCTCTTTGTCCTGCAAGAGGGTACAAAGAGGGTATAAGAAGGCCATTTGTGCGCACTTCAATCTCCCATCCTTTGTCAGCCTCTCTGGACCACTCTTAAAAGGATGCTGCATTATTCATTTTCGTGTATTGTCACCTGTTCTTCGCCGTCGACCTCCGACAGGGAAACCATGATCTTCTCCGAGCTTGATGTCGGAATATTCTTCCCGACAAAATCTGCTCTGATCGGCAGTTCCCTATGACCTCTGTCAACAAGGACCGCTAATTGGATCTGACTTGGGCGTCCCTTGTCCATCAGTGCATCAAGTCCTGCCCTTACGGTTCTTCCCGTAAACAAGACATCATCGACAAGGATCACTTTCTTATTCGTGATATCAACCGGTAAGTCCGATCCTTTGACTTCAGGCTCATTATCTTCGGTTTTCTTACTAAGGTCATCCCGATATAATGTGATGTCAATTTCGCCTACGGGGATTTCCTGACCTTCAATGCTATGGATCCGTTCTGCAAGGCGGTTCGCAATGTAAATCCCTCTCGTCCTGATGCCGACAAGGACACAGTTTTCAATCCCTTTGTTCCGTTCGATGATTTCATGAGCGATTCGGGTAAGTGCCCTTCGGATCGCTGGTTGGTCTAAGACTGTCGCTTTCGCTGTCATTCGTGCACCTCTTTTCTGAATCGTCGTTTTCGTTCATGTTCCTCATAAATAACACTGATCATTCCGTGATTCAATAAAAAATCCCTCTCACCGTAGAGATGAGAGGGTAAACGTATCGTTAGTAACATTGCACGCCAAAAAAATTGGTCGTACACTCTTCCTTCTCAGCCTCACGGGACCGTATTAAAGGTGTTATTCAATTAACTAAATAGTACAGGTAGTTCTTTGTTTTGTCAATGTTTATTTTGCAATTGAATCAGTAGTTCCTTGAACTCAACTGGCAGTTCGGCTTCAAACTCCATGTATTCATTCGTTCTTGGATGCACGAAGCCCAATACACCTGCGTGCAGTGCCTGTCCATTGATTGATAGAGTCTTTCTTGGACCATATTTGGGATCTCCTGCTAGGGGATATCCAATATACTTCATATGCACCCTGATCTGGTGCGTTCTACCGGTTTCCAGTTCACACTGCACCAACGTGAAATCCTTAAATCGCTCAATGACCCTGAAATGTGTGACGGCATTCTTCCCGTTATCAACAACAGCCATGCTTTGACGATCTTTGGGATCCCTTCCGATCGGAGCGTCAATCGTTCCGTATTCATGCGGAATCGTTCCGTGGACGATGGCGGTGTATTTTCGTGTGACGGTCTTGTCTACTAACTGATTGACCAAATGTTCATGCGCATGATCATTTTTCGCCACCATCAATAGTCCTGATGTATCTTTATCGATCCGGTGGACAATCCCCGGCCTCAAAACGCCGTTGATGCCAGAAAGATCTTTACAATGATGCATGAGTCCATTGACCATCGTACCGGTATAATGCCCGGGAGCAGGATGTACGACCATCCCTTTAGGTTTATTGACGACAATGACATCTGAATCCTCATACGTGATATCAAGGTCGAGATCCTCAGGCTCCACATCCAATTCTTCAGGCTCGGGGATCGTAATGGTGATTGTCGAATCTATCGGACATTTGAAATTAGGCTTGACCTTTTCATCATCAATCTTGATATGACCTTCTTTGATCCATTGCTGGACTTGGGAACGGGACCATTCTTCATTCAATCCGCTGATAATCTTATCAATTCGTTCTCCCTGTTCGTTCTGTTGTATGATGTGCTGAATTACTTCCATTCTCTTTCTCCTTCTTTGCTTTTCGTTCGTCTAAGTACATATAAATGATCAACAATGCGACTCCAATCGTCAATGCTGCATCTGCAATATTGAATATCGGGAAATCGTAAGAAAGTATATATGTATTTAAAAAGTCGACAACTTCTTTCCTCACTACACGATCAATAAAATTCCCTATCGCCCCGCCGAGCATGAATGCAAGACTGATGCTGAACAAGGAATGACCTTTTGCATGAACTTGCATGTAATAGACAATGCCGGCAATCACGACAAGCGTAATAATGTAAAAAAACCACATCTGCCCCTGGAGTATACCCCATGCTGCACCTTGATTCCGATGAGAAGTCAGATAGAAAACATTCTCGATGATTTGGATGCTCTCACCTTCAGTCATCTTTTTCACAACTAACCATTTTGTTAATTGATCCAATCCAATTACAATCAAAGCCACTAAATAATAAAACACAAAGGCAACCTCCATATCGTAAAGAAATGATTACCTTTGCATTTTAGCACAAAGAATACAATAAAACACTAAACTCGGGGCCATTTATTAAAGATTGTGTGAAACTTGGCGTCAATAGGAGATCTTTCCGTATTCCCTCCACTCATTTGCCTCTTTCAATGAAGTGAGTGTGGGCTGCATGTTGATAAGGTCGAAGGGAATCTCTTCCCCACTGATTTCGCACCTGCCATAACGGTGTTGATCCGCCAATTGAAGTGCATATTTGATATCCGATATCTCCCTGGTTATATAATGTTGTATCAAAGGATGTTGAGATTGACTTTCCTCCAGCTCTTTCAAAGATAGTGCGAGTTCTTGAATGATGGATGTGTAGCGGTCATTTGTCATCTTGATCCCTCCATCCTTAGTATGGGGGAAAGACTTGAAAAGATTGTCTTGCAAGATATAGTAATTTTGGAATTATGGTTCTTTTCGCCGTCATGACACGATTTGAGCCATACTGTCAATGATTGCATGTCAGTGCCATCCATCGAGTACAGTCATGATAAATTTGGTTCATTCGTTACCATTGCTACTTTTGTAAATCATTTTAACCTAAGGTGCCCGCCCCATGGAATATGGTTAGGGGTGCTTTACAGAGCAATTCGACAAGAGAATTAAAAAAGCTGGTCCCAGTGTTCCGGGACCAGCTTTTTCGCTTAAGCTAAGTGAGAATAATTTTCTTTTACGACAGAAGCACATCTTGCACAAAGTTCAGGGTGATCTTGATCATCGCCAACGGTTGGAGTGACTACCCAGCAGCGGTCACATGTTTCACCTTCAGCTTTTTCAACAAGGAAACTGTTTTCCCCTACGGAAAGTGCTTCCGCTGGAGCATCATTCACGCCTCCGCCTACTTCAATGGCTGACACAATGAATAATTGCTTAAGATCTTCTGAAATTGAATTCAATAAAGATTTCGTTTCATCATTCACATAAAGAGTAACCTTTGCAGTGAGCGATTTCCCAATCAATTTTTGGTTACGGGCTTCTTCAAGAGCCTTGAGTACGTCATCCCTTAACTCAAGGAATGCATTCCATTTTTCCTTCAACCCTTCTGCGTTCGGAAGCTGTTTCACTTCAGGCATATCCGTCAATTGAACACTTTCTTCCTGAACACCTGGGATATACGCCCAAACTTCGTCTGCAGTATGAGAAAGGATTGGAGACATCAACTTGGTCAGGACAACCAAAGCGTCATACAATACAGTCTGCATCGCTCTTCTTTCGTCGTTGTCTTTTGCTTCGATGTAAAGGACATCTTTTGCAAAATCAAGATAGAATGAGCTCAAGTCCAGTGTACAGAAGTTATTGACAGCGTGATAGATGCTTGCAAATTCATAGTTGTCGTAAGAATGCTTCACATTTTTCACAAGTTCATTCAGTTTGACCATCATGAATTGGTCGACTTCACGAAGCTCCTCATAAGGAACTGCATCTGTCTTCGGATCGAAATCAGCCAGGTTCCCTAATAGGAATCGATAAGTGTTACGGATTTTCCTGTATACTTCAGCCACTTGTTTCAAGATCGGGTCGGAAACACGGACATCCGATTGATAATCGACCGATGCTACCCAAAGACGAAGGATATCCGCTCCGAGCTGCTTCATGACCTTTTCAGGAACCATGACGTTTCCAAGTGATTTACTCATCTTTCTTCCTTCACCGTCTAATGCGAATCCGTGACTGAGTACCCCTTTATAAGGTGCTTTCCCTGTCACCGCTACACCGGTGGTCAAGGAAGAGTTGAACCAGCCACGGTATTGGTCGGAACCTTCTAGGTAAAGATCCGCAGGTCGCTTGAGATCGTCTCGCTCTTCAAGCACCGCTTGGTGAGAAGATCCTGAATCAAACCAAACATCCATGATGTCTTGTTCTTTTGTGAACGTTCCATTTGGACTTCCTTCATGAGTGAATCCTTCAGGAAGAAGATCCTTCGCTTCTTTTTCAAACCAGATATTCGAACCATGCTCACGGAATAAATTCGAAACATGCTCAATTGTTTCCTCTGTGATGATTTCCTCACCATTCTCGGCATAGAACACAGGGATCGGGACTCCCCAGGCACGCTGTCTGGAGATACACCAGTCGCCGCGGTCTCGAACCATGTTGAATAGGCGGGTTTCTCCCCAGCCTGGGATCCATTTGGTTTCCTTGACTGCTTGAAGAAGTTCATCACGGAATTTATCAATTGAAGCAAACCATTGAGCCGTCGCCCTGAAAATGACCGGTTTCTTCGTTCTCCAGTCATGTGGATAGGAGTGGGTGATGAAGGTAAGCTTCAATAATGCCCCAACTTCCTCAAGCTTCTCAGTGATTGGCTTGTTTGCTTTATCATAGAATAACCCTTCAAATCCAGGTGCTTCCGAAGTCATGACACCCTTATCATCAACTGGACATAATACATCCAAACCATATTTCTTCCCTACAAGAAAATCATCTTCCCCGTGCCCAGGTGCTGTATGGACACAGCCGGTACCTGAATCTGTCGTTACGTGATCGCCTAGGATGACCAATGATTCACGATCATAAATCGGATGTTTGGCTTTCATGTGCTCTAAATCGGCACCTTTGACTTTGTTCGTTACTTCATATTGCTCCCACTCCAGATTCTCTGCAACATCTGAAAGCAAGTCTTCGGCGACTACATATGAAGTACCGCCTGTTTCAACCACTACATAAGTGAGGTCTTGGTGGACGGCAATCCCAAGGTTCGCTGGAATGGTCCACGGAGTCGTTGTCCAGATGATGAACTGAGTACCTTCTTCAAGGATCCCCTTTCCTTCTGTAACTTTGAATCCTACATAAATGGAAGCTGATCGTTTATCTTGATATTCGATTTCTGCTTCTGCAAGAGCAGATTCGCTGGATGGTGACCAATACACAGGTTTCTTCCCTTTATAGATATACCCTTTATTGGCCATATCGCCGAATACTTTGATCTGTTGAGCTTCATACTCAGGTTTCAGCGTGATATATGGATTTTCCCAATCCCCGCGTACACCCAACTGCTTGAATTGGACACGTTGATTATCCACTTGTTCGTACGCATACTCTTCGCATAGTTTACGGAACTCGGCGACGGTCATTTCTTTGCGCTTTACACCTTTATTAGTCAGCGCTTGTTCGATTGGCAATCCATGAGTATCCCAGCCGGGTACGTATGGGGCATGAAAGCCGTTCATGGATTTATATCTGACAATAAAGTCCTTTAAAACTTTATTCAATGCGTGGCCCATATGGATATTCCCATTCGCATAAGGAGGCCCGTCATGAAGCACAAACAATGGGCGGCCTTTCGTGCGGTCCTGGACCATTTTATAAATGTCCATCTCTTCCCATTTCTTCTGTGTTTCAGGTTCTCTTTTCGGTAAATTCCCCCTCATCGGAAATTCCGTTTTCGGCATCAATAAGGTATCTTTATACTCCATTTATTATCCTCCTCTAGCATCTATCCTACTTGCCATCATAACTACTTTCTTCACATCTTAATCACGTATGACAACAAAAAAAGCTTTCTCATCCCTAAAAAGGGACGAGAAAGCTTTCCCGCGGTACCACCCTCATAAAAGCACCACTTGGGCACTTTCACTCGTTTCATTCGTAACGTGAATAAACGCCATACATTACTCCTTCGGGTATTCCGAGATTTCATGTACGGAGCTCAAGGGTGATCTTCCGAATCTATTTCCTAACCGGGCTCTCACCGTCCCCGGTTCGCTTTATAGGATTTGTGGCAGAATCGTACTGTCCCTATCTTCGCAATTTGTATTATGGCAATTTAGATTGTTTTACAATTATATGAAAAGAAAGCCGCTTTCGTCAAGACAGAGTCTCTTCTTCTTCAAGAGTTTTTAACTCTGTTGCATCTAAGTCAAATTCCATCAACTGGTCCCAATCATCTGTATCGAGCAGGTCAAGTTGCGCTTCGATCAACATCTTGAAGCGTGTACGGAAAACCTTCGACTGCTTTTTAAGCTCTTCGATTTCAATCGCGATCTTCCTTGCTTTTGAAAGGGATTCATTCACAATCCTGTCCGCATTCTTTTCCGCTTCCTTGATAATCAGTTTGGCTTCTTTCGCTGCATTTCTTTTTACTTCTTCCCCTGCTTCTTGAGCGATGACAATCGATTTGTTCAACGTTTCTTCGATGTTTGTAAAATGGCCTAAACGTTCATTCAAAGTAGATAATCGCTCTTCGGTTTCTTTCTTCTCACGGATGAGAATTTCATAATCCTTGATGATTTGATCCAAGAATTCATTGACCTCGTCTTCGTCATATCCACGAAAACCGCGACTAAATTCCTTGTTATGTATGTCTAATGGCGTTAAAGGCATGGAAGCCACCTCCGGTACTTGTGAATTACAATTTCATTATAACTAAAAATTCGACAGCATGTGATGTATTTCCTTTATTTTTCGTTAAATTATTTCAAAATCCCGAAAGTTATCCGCCATTTTTCACGTTTTGTTTTCCCCTCGATCGATAAGAGCTTGCTCCTGCCGTGTCCTCTTGTAGAAATCACATCGCCAGCTTCGATTTCAATCGATGGATTCTCGGTCGTTCTCCAGTTTAATTTAACCAGGCTGCCCTTAATATAGGCTTGCGCCTTCTGACGGGAAATATTATAAAACGATGCAAGGACGGCATCAAGCCTGAGTGAGCTTACGGTCGTCACATTCTCCTGCCATTCCTCCTGTGAGTGGATCATGTTTGAAATTGGCACAGCTTGCAGTGTCACTTTCGCCTTGCCTACCTGATTCAATTCCATCCTGACATATTCAGAAATCTCTTCGGCAAGGAAGACTTGAAATTTACCTTGGGTCGATAGGATATCACCGAACTTCTCCCGTTTCAGGCCAAGTGACATCATACTCCCTAACACTTGCCTATGCTCTATTGTAACAAACTTACTTGGGTACTCAATCTCAAACAGGCGGGTACCAAAATCTTCTTGCTCAGGATGGAAATAGGGAGGATAAAGAAGAGCCCTCTTTCTTTCTGCACGTTCCGGATAGAAGGAGAGCTGTACTTCTTCATTTTGCCCCACAATTGATTCGACGATATGCTGCTGCCTCGGATCTAAGAAATCCGTTAGCTTCGGAGCATATTGGACTTCCACCTGCTCCCTCCACTCGAGCACACTGTCGACAAATTCCTTCTCGTCTATCCTGAAATGCTGATAAATCGACATATGACAACCTCCTAAACCTTTTAGGTCAATTGAAAAAAGCTGAAACGGCACAAAGCGCTTCAGCTCTTTCACTTACACGTTCAATGCTCATCTAAATGAGCCAAAAGTATAATTGGTTAAGGCCCATCTGTGCCAGATTCAGTACGATGAAAGCAACGATTGGAGAGATATCAATCATTCCAAGCGGCGGCACAATCCTTCTGAAAGGCTCTAAATATGGCTCACAAATACGGGCCAGGAATTGACCGATGGAGGTTTCTCTGGCGTTTGGGAACCATGACATCAAGATATAGATGATGAGGGCCCAAGAGTATAGCTGAATAAGTGTAGACAAAACTTCAAATACTAATCCCATAATTTACATTACCACCTTGAATCAGATAGATCTTCTTCTTTTAAAAATTCAGAGATATTGCCACTGACCTCCACATTATCAGGGGTACAGAGGAAAATATCCATGCCAACACGCTGGATATCCCCACCAATCGCATATACTGTACCACTCAGGAAATCCACAATCCTTTTTGCCTGGTCATGCTGAATCCTCTGCAGATTCACAAGGACAGACCTTCTATTCTTCAAATGATCTGCTATTTCCTGTGCTTCTGCGTAAACCCTAGGCTCAACAAGAATCACCTTCGAGGATTTCTGTACGCTTTGAAGACTGACAACATTCTGCTTCGGTTGAGATATCGATTGCGTTTTCATGCTCTTCTTCTCCTCGAATTCATCTTCAAACTTTTCATCTTCTTCATAATCATATTCTTCTTCATCAAGCAAGAAGAAAGTTTTCAATTTCGATTTAATGCCCATTTGTACATCCCCTCTCAGTCATTTCCAACTAATGCTGATCCAATACGGATAAAAGTAGCTCCCTCTTCAATTGCAATTGTGTAATCATTACTCATCCCCATCGATAGCTCAGTACATGGTGCATGTGGAAATTCCAAGGAACGCATTTTTTCTTGAAGCCCTTTCAATGTTCGAAAGCACTTCCTAAGATAATCTTCATCATCCGTATGAGGCGCCATCGTCATCAGGCCAATAACGTTGATATGAGGGAATTCACCAAGACTTTCGATGAATCCTTCGACTTCCCCAGGAGACAATCCATGCTTGGATTCCTCACCGGATACATTTACTTGAACGAAACAAGAAACAGGCTTGTCCGATCTTTTGTCGATTTCCTTGGCCAGTGACAAACGATCCAAGGAATGTATGTAAGATACTTTGTCAATGACATGTTTTACTTTTTTTGATTGAAGGGTCCCGATGAAATGCCACTTCGGCCGATCCTTCAATCGTTCCCATTTGGCAAGGAGACCCGTGTCCCTATTCTCACCAAAGTCGGACAAACCGGCTTCGATTGCTTCCTCTGCCCTTTCAATCGACACATATTTGGTCACAGTCACGATCGTAATGTCTTCAGGATTCCTTCCACTCCGGCTGCACGCCTCGGAAATTTGTTCATTTATTACTTTAAGGTTATCTGCAACTTTCATTTCACTACTCCTTCAAGCCAATAAAACTCATCATTCTTCCTGTCTTCCCTTGATCTCTACGATAGGAGAAAAAATCATTGCTGCAGGAAGAACAATAACCAGAAGTCTGGATCTGTGTTTCTTGTAAACCGCTTTGAAGCAACAATCGTTTGTTAACTTTCTTTAAATCCAAGTGATATTGCCCCTCTTCCTTTAAATTATAGGGCAAGTCGGTTTCATCTTCTAGTACTTTTTTTACCCGATCCAATACACGATCATCCACAACGTAGCATTTTTCACAAATGGAGGGGCCGATCACCACTTCAATGTCCTTCACCAAGGACCCCTTTTTCATGAATGCTTTTACCATTGCAGGGCCGATTTCTTCCACTGTTCCCTTCCATCCTGCGTGTGCGACTCCTATCCTGCCGGTCTGCCCATCGAGAAGATACAATGGAACACAATCTGCATAACACATCGTCAAGAGGAGGTCACGATTGTCTGTCATTAATCCATCCGTGTCCTTAATGCTGGTTGCGTAGGAATGACTGCCTTTTCCCATGTCCGGTGGGGTCACTTCCCAAATCGAATGACCATGTGTCTGCTCTGCGCCTACCCATCTCTCCAAAGGAAAGCCGAGGGAATCCGACAGTAAGGACCGGTTCTCTCTAACTTTTTCTTGGTCGTCCCCGACATGGAGCCCCATATTCATGGAATCGAAGGAGTCTTCACTCACTCCTCCGTGACGTGTTGAAATACCTGCGATCAATCCAGGGAATCTACCATTCCATCCCTTGATTGCATAAAAAGATTCGTCTTCTTTATGAAAAGGCTCTATAGACACGAGCGAATCACCTTCTTTTCTTTCAAGTGTACCATAGAAACCGAAGATTCGTCATTTATCACGAGGATTCTTTGGGTTCCTCCAACTGCCCTTGTATATAATGGCTTTCCTTGTGTCTGACAAGGATGACATCTTCACCGATTTTGACAATGCTCTTCCATGGGATGACTACATCCTCATCTTTGCCAAAAAAACCTAATAGCTTTCCGCCTCCCCCAATGACAATCGCTTCGATTCTACCTGTATCCAGATTGATTTCTATGTCTCCGATATTTCCAAGCTTCCTTCCATCCGATATATTGACGACATCCTTTATCTGAAATTCTGAAATGCGTACCACGGGATCTCCTCCTCAAATTCTCGTTCGTGACAGTGGATTTTCATATTACTAATAATATATGCAGCAAAAAATAAAGGCAGACCCCGTTTTTAAGGATCTGCCCTTGTCTCCTGCACAAGATATCGTGCTTCATGTGCATCACTGGATATTCTTATTCATTTGTTTGATTGCCGCCTTTTCCAACCGGGATACCTGTGCCTGTGAAATACCGATTTCATCGGCTACTTCCATTTGTGTTTTCCCTTGGAAGAATCGTTTACTGATAATTAACTTCTCTCTGTCATTCAACCTTCTCATACCTTCTTGCAAGGCAATTTCTTCAATCCAATGGAAGTCCCTGTTCTTCTCATCACTAAGCTGGTCCATGACAAAAATGGGGTCTCCTCCATCGTTGTAGATCGGTTCGAATAGAGAGACAGGATCCTGGATTGCATCTAGCGCAAACACTATTTCCTCATGGGGCACATCCAAAACCTTTGCGATTTCTTCAGCAGTCGGTTCCTTGGAGGTTTCCCCCATTAACTTCTCCCTTACCTGCAAAGCCTTATAGGCAATGTCACGTAGGGATCGCGACACCCGGATCGGGTTATTGTCACGCAAATAGCGACGTATCTCCCCGATGATCATCGGTACTGCATAGGTGGAGAAACGCACATTTTGACCCAAGTCAAAGTTGTCGATGGATTTCATCAATCCTATGCAACCGACCTGAAACAAGTCATCAACATACTCACCACGGTTGTTAAAGCGTTGAATTACACTTAAGACAAGGCGTAAATTCCCATTAACAAGCTTTTCTCGTGCGCTTATATCGCCTGCTTGCATTTGTTTGAAAAGCACTCGCATTTCATCGTTTTTCAATACTGGTAATTTGGACGTATCTACACCACAGATCTCAACTTTATTTCGTGTCATTCTTTCCCCTCCTTGCAGGAGCTGTTGTACAAAATTCAGTATTTCCTTGAAGAGGAAAAATATGCATTTCATCCTTTCGATTCTCGTGTACCGATCCTCCAAACCCTTACAAATTCTAGAAATAAAGACAGAATTTTTTTTCTGCGCATGAATGGTCAAACAGTTCCATCTCTCAAAATATACATATAAAAAAGCTGATCCTCATTTGAAGATCAGCCTTTTGAATCACACCATCTTATTAAATTCTTTCTTCAGCCTTTTAATGATTCTTTTTTCAAGTCTGGAAATATAGGATTGCGAGATGCCGAGCATATCCGCTACATCTTTCTGAGTCTTCTCTTCTTCCCCCACCAAACCGAATCGTAGCTCCATGATTTGTTTCTCACGGTCGGATAGCTGATGGAGAGCATTAAAGAGCAACTTTTTGTCCACTGTTGCCTCAAGATCTTTCGTAATGATATCTTCATCCGTTCCAAGTACATCGGAAAGCAGTAATTCGTTCCCGTCCCAATCAATATTCAAAGGTTCATCGAAGGAAACCTCAGATCGTATCTTATTGTTTCTCCTGAGATACATAAGGATCTCATTTTCGATGCATCTTGATGCATACGTCGCTAATTTGATTTTCTTTTCTGGGTTGAATGTATTGACTGCCTTGATCAGTCCGATTGTCCCGATACTGATCAGGTCTTCGATATTGATGCCTGTATTTTCAAATTTCCTTGCGATGTAAACGACAAGCCTCAAGTTCCTTTCAATCAATAATGACCTTGCTGCTTTATCTCCCTTGGGCAATTTGGTGAGAAGTACTTCTTCTTCTTCTTTGCTTAAGGGTGGTGGAAGTGCCTCGCTTCCTCCTATGTAGTAGATTTCATCTGTCTTGATCCCTAACCTTATTAATAATTTGTACCAGATATACAGAATTCTCATTTTTAATTTTTTCATCATTGCTCCCCCTTCTATTTCTTTAAGATGTGAGTATAGTAGTAATAATTGAACTAAGAAACATTCTGTACGGGTTTACCAGCAGTCATTTTAGGATGGACAATGGCACAGAAGCTATCATCAGCGGACAGCGGCTCTTGTCGAAAAACGATCAATCCACTGGAGGGCCAGTTGGATTCATGGTCCTTCAACATGATTGAATCAGGCTTAATGGCTGCCAATAACTGGCTGTTCCTTCCAACCGATTGAGCCGGGACAATTCTTAAACGATCGGTCCATTGTTCTTCCAGGTTTCGTTTTCCTGAAAAAATATCTTCTGCTTCTTCACATAGTACATGTACGGCTTCTGGTACAGTTTCCTTAAATCCCTCAATGGAAACAATCATCACAGGGGTCTTTGAGATTGGATCCTGAAGCTGGTTACCACTGTCCACAAGTCCCCTGACAGTAAATTCAAACTCTCCGATTTTCACCAATACATCGACCAGCTGATCATATTGGATCTTAACATGTTCGACACTATCCATCCTCGCTTTCGAGAAGTACCATGCAATGGGCAGTGCCAACATGACGAAAACCCAGCTTATCGGATCCCCGTAGCCCTTGATGCTTGCTAATAATACGGTCGTTTCAGCTCCGGGATCAAAGGTTAGAAAGTAATGGGCTCCGATGAGGATCCCACCTGTTAAGAACGTGACAAAATAAAACATTAGTAGATTGGCAGCATAATAACGAAATCGCTTGAATCCAAACGCTGAATACACCATGATGAGTGAAAACAACAATTTAACGAGCGGATTTCCTACCACATGTGCAAAAGGTGAAAACGAGATCACGATGATGACAGAACCAATCAAGCTTCCAACCGCAATCCTCCATAGGGCATATTGTCTTTTAAGAATCAGCCCTGTCAGCCAGAGTAAGATAAAATCCACGAAAAGATTCAGTAACCAGATGACATCTAAATATAAGGTCAATCTCTACCCTCCTTAAACTTCATCCAGTCCGGGCACATGCTGATAAGAATTCGAATGACTTATAGGAAGTATATCGTACATCCCCTCTAAAAGTTTGTCATTTTATGTATGCCAGTTCGAGAAACTTTTAAGAGATTGAAACGAAATATGTCGCAGTGAAAAAATCGAGGTAATCATCCCTTTTACCCGCGGGTGAATTGCATCCAGACGACCCACTGTTTAAAGATTCACTTTATCAGTGATTGAATCTAGATCTGCTGTCTCAATGGTCCGAAAAATAGACGCAAAAAAAAGACCCCCTTTTCGGGGATCTTTTTTGTATCCTATCATTCTTATCTTCTACGGTTACGATTACGCAGGAACGTCGGGATGTCCAGTGTATCCTCGGCACCCTGATGATTATTGGAGGAAGAGCGGACAGGTTCTTGCTGAACCTCTTCACGCTTCGGCTGCTCACGCTTCACCTGTTGCTGAGGAGCAGGGTTTGGCTTAACCCCTCCAAATGTAGGACGGGTCTGCTTTGGAGCCTGCAGGACTTCTTCATTGAAGCCTGTAGCAATGACCGTAACTACGATATCGTCTTTTAGATCTTCATTGATGACGGATCCAAAAATCATATTCACATCTTGGTCTGAAGCAGAAGCTACGATATCTGCCGCTTCCTGGACTTCATAAAGGCTCAAGCTCGTTCCGCCAGTGATATTCATAAGAACACCTTGTGCACCATCGATGGATGTTTCAAGCAATGGACTTGAAACGGCCTTCTTTGCAGCTTCTGCAGCACGGTTTTCGCCAGACGCCGCGCCGATTCCCATCAACGCTGAACCTTTATTGGACATGATTGTTTTAACATCCGCAAAGTCAAGGTTAATCAATCCTGGTGTGGCAATGAGGTCGGAAATACCTTGTACACCTTGTCTTAATACGTTATCCGCTTCACGGAATGCCTCTAACATCGGCGTGCTCTTATCAACGATTTCAAGCAGTCGATCGTTAGGGATGACGATCAAGGTATCGACTCCCTCTTTCATCGCAGCGATTCCGCCACTTGCCTGATTGGATCGCTTACGTCCTTCAAAAGTGAATGGACGGGTCACGACACCGACAGTCAAAGCACCGATTTCACGTGCGATCTGGGCGATAACAGGAGCAGCACCTGTACCTGTACCTCCACCCATCCCAGCGGTAACGAACACCATATCCGCACCCCTGAGAGCTTCTTCGATCTGCTCTTTACTTTCTTCAGCAGCTTTTTTTCCGACTTCGGGATTCGCGCCTGCTCCAAGTCCCCTTGTCAGTTTTCCTCCGATTTGCATCTTGATCTCTGCTTTTGATAGATTAAGAGCTTGTGCATCCGTATTAACAGCGATGAATTCAACACCTTGAACACCATGTTCAATCATACGATTTACTGCGTTGTTTCCTCCACCACCGACACCGATAACTTTTATTGTGGCCAATGAATCTAAATTTGTATCAAACTCCAACATGACATATCCTCCTAACTCGTCGAATCAATGGATTCTTTGCTTTATTCAAAGAAGTATCCAAAGAACTTTTTCACTTTTGACATCGCTTTATCGTCTTCATGTGTTTCTTCTACAGCTTTTGCCGGCTTCGGTTTTTTATTGGTTTGTTTTGCTTGCCTCTTTTCAGCGGCTTCTACCGGAACAGGTTCAGCGCTTACGCTTCTTCCTTGCAATCTAGCATTCTTCTGGGCATATTTGATCAAACCGACAGCAGTGGTATATTGAGGTTCCCTTACACCGATATAATCCGGGATCGCAACCCGTACCCTATTCTGAAAAACGATTTGTGCTAATTCTAACACACCCGGAAGGTTAACTACACCACCAGTCAACACATATCCGCCAGGCAGGTCCCTTATCCCCATCCTTTTCAATTCATGACTGATGAGGTCCAGTACTTCTTCGAGCCTTGCTTCTATGATATCAGAAATTTCTAATTGATTAAATTGTTGATGTTGATCACTTCCGATTATCGGTACACTGAACACTTCATCCTCGGAAGCATGGTCATAAAAAGCATGTCCATATTTTGTCTTTATCTTCTCGGCGTCCTCGGTCGAAGTCCTTAAACCGATCGATAAATCCTTGGTGATATGCTCTCCACCGACTGGCAAGACTGTCGTTGCTTTAAGATGCCCTTGCTCGAAAACGGCTATGGTGGTGGAACCGCCACCGATGTCGATTAGAGCTGCACCAAGGTTCTTCTCATCCTTTGATAAGGCTACTGAACCTGCTGCTAGTGGCTGTAGAACAATATCCACAATTTCAAGCCCTGCTTTTTCCACGCAACGCAAAGTATTATGTAATATCGTCTTGGATCCCGTTATGATGGTGCCTTCCATTTCAAGTCGGACTCCGATCATACCGCGCGGGTCTGTGATTTCATCAAGTCCGTCAACGATAAACTGCCTTGGGATCACATTGATGATCTCCCTTTCTGGCGGGATGGAGACAACTTGTGCCGCATCCATGACCCTCATCACATCTTCATCACCAATTTCCCGATTCTCACTTGAAACGGCCACGACACCGTGACAATTCTGGAGAGAAACGTGATTGCCTGTAATTCCTACTATAACCTGATTGATCGATAGACCGACCATTCTTTCTGCTTGTTCAACTGCCTTCTTGATTGTATGAACAGTTTCGTCTATATCTACGATGGAACCTTTTCTGATTCCTTCCGATTCTACATTCCCTACACCGATAATGTTCAAGGAATCATTTGACATTTCACCAATGATCACTTTCACTGTGGATGTACCGATGTCTAGGCTAACGTATATTTCATTGCTGTTCACTCTATGGCACCTCCTTAAAGAATGTTTATGAGAACAACAATCCCAGTTAGTCTCAAATCTAAGTATATCTTAATAAGATATTCGCTGTTACAAAAACGATTCCCTTTTAAAATTCTAATTTTTTTCTCTTTTTTCGTGATTATTTGTCCAATTGCTAATGAGTATCCTTCTTATGACCGCTATATTTTGGAATAACCTTACACCAAATGCGAAAACAGCTGCCAGATACAAGTCTACACCAAGATGAACCCCTAGAAAAGCCAAACTTGCTGCTAGTAAAATATTAAAAAAGAAGCCTGAAACAAAGACTTTATCATCATAAATATTTTGGAGATGAGCACGGATCCCGCCAAAAAGTGTATCCAGTGCAGCAAGGACTGCGATCGATAAATAGTTCGAGTATTCATCTGGAATTCTAATATCGGTCAGAAGGCCGAGTACGACCCCCACTAGCAACCCTAAAACGGGAAGCCACATATTACCCATTCCCTCCTCTTTCACTTACCGGTTCCATATAGCGGACACGGATTGTATCATCGTAAGCTGGCAAAACCACTTCCTCCATCGGTTTGGCAATGGATACCCGCAGGTTGTCGATAAAGAAATCCTCCACGGATTGCGATACTTGCATCCGGTTATATAATTTTTTGGCTGTTTCAAGGTCTTTCGTCAACACCCTCACTTCAAAGGGGATCTTAGTGATCGAGTAACCGTCCACATTCGTTTCCCCGTTGATATCCCGTATGACCGAAGTATTGATTAAGCGGTGGCCATCAATGGAAATGTCCATTGCATCATACTGGTTCAACTCATTGACTAATCGTTCGAGTAGTTGAGGAGAGACACTCTGGACCTTTTCACCAAGCAATATTTCTTCCATTGCGGGTTCGATGGTGAGGATCAGGCCCGTCCCTTTTTTCTCAGTCAGGCCAGCTTCCGTCTTCAATTCTTCCAATGTCTGTTTCAAGGCTTGCTCAGGACTTGCCTTCTGCTCCGTTTTGTACGTTTCGAGTTTTTCCTCAACAGCCCTCATCTCGTCAAGCATGTTAGAATTCAATTCCTTCTCTTTGAGAAGTGCATCCCTTAATTCCCATATGTCTCTTGTATCACGGACAACAGGTTCCTTGACTGTCTGAAATTGAATGGCAATCATGAAACCGACGATCATGGTAATGATTGTAAAACTCACTTTAAGCTTGCTGTCCAATTCCTTCACCTTGCTTTCCAACACTTTCTACCTATTGGAGTGCAAACTCATGATTCACCAATCAGCGGTTGTAGCATAATATCGGCTTTCTTCTCTAAAGAGAATTCGATATTTTCATTCACCAACTGATCCTTGACCCCTCCCGCAATATTCATGGCTGACGAGAGTACCTCCGGATCACCGATGGCCGTTATTTCAAAAGGTGCCGGATATTCAATTCCATCAACTTGTATGACGGGTCCATGACACAACACGTATGAATCATGTTTCAGCCTCTGGCCATTGATGGCGACTGCAGACGCCCCGGCTATATACAATTCATTTATCACCTTGAAAATGTGGTGCTCATGAACGATATAATTGTTTGCATTATCTTCATTCGGTTTATAATCGGCATCCGCAAGTGTCACTGACACTCCCGGACCCTTGACTTTTGTCTTTCCCAGATACATCCGGTATTTTTCCGCTTCTTCAGCAAGATTGAAGTAAATTTGTTTTTCCTTTGAAAATTCCTTTTCCATGTTCACTACTTTTTCCTGTTTTTCATAGAGCTGCTGCTGCAGATTGTTATTCTTCTGTTGCTGCTCCAAAATCTGATCTCTCAGCTCTTCTTCCTGTTTCCATTGACCATTGCTTCGTTTTCCTTTACCAGCTTCTTCTGTGTTCGCGAGACTGTATGAAAAAGCAAGGATGAAACCAAGCACTAAACTTACTAGTGAGAGGATAACGTGTTTACCTTTCACTTTCATCCCCGTCATCTCCTTCATCTTCTCCATCCTGTTCATATGCCCTGAAGTAAGAGCCTACTTCCAAATCGATGATCCCTTTTTGTTCAGGATCGAGTTGACTGACGATTGAAGGGTAATGCTCCATTTTTTCAGAGAATGTCCGGATCGTCGCACTTACCTCATACCCATCATTCATGAATAACTGAAGATGATACTGATCCGTTTTCTTTGGGACCAGATTGATTTCTGAAATGAGGTGCTGAACCTCCTTTGGAAGCTCACCTAATTCTCCAATCATTTTCTTTAATGTCTTGTCTTCTTTGAACCCTCTTAGAAGGGGTGCATCCACAGGGATGGATTCCGAGCCTTTATCAAGGACTTTACCATTCTCCAGGATGACGAAAAATTTGTTATCCTTCAGTAGATACGCTTTTTTTCCCCATTCATTTACGTTAATCACATAGGAATTGGGAAATGAGAGCTTTACCTCTGCGCTCTTGACTTCCGGTAGTTTCTTCAAATGTTCTGCAATGTCATTTCTACTTACGCTCCATACATTCATCCCAGATTCCACTTTACTTACAGAAAGGATTCTCTCATCAGGGACCAATTCATTTCCCTTCACCTCTATCGTCTTTACATGACTAAGGGGCGACTGAAAATAAACGACTGATAGGATCATGAGCAGAAACAAGGACAATACGAACAACAGCCTTCTATTGGCTTTCTTTTTTCTGTGCTGTTTCAGTTTTGGGATTCTTTCTTCAATGGAAACAACATTTTCTTTTTTCATTACGTTTTCCTCAATTTCATTTCGTATTTATGGACACGTTACACCGTGCCTTAATATAAATGGTTTCTCTAATGAGAGTTCAGGAAGGCAATCATGTGAAAGGGAATCGGACGGTTATCAGGTAGCAGCTCAAACGATAATCCTTTACCTTCACCAAACATAATGAAAATTTCAAATGAAAATTATGTACATTCCATAGAATCGAATAAAGGGAATACCACCTTGTTTATTACACTCTTCTCCTCTATTCTAAACACCATTTACTTGATATGAAAGGATGTCATTGAAATGTAAAAGTTTTGGTTAAAAAAAGTAATATAATCTCCTATTATATTGAAAACCCTATCACTTTCATTCGTTTTAATTATGTAATATATTGTAACATCTTACCTTCGAATATCCTATTGTTATTTATAGAAAAAATGAGTAATAGTTCTTTATTCACTGGGCTGTGCCGGATATCCTCTCATTTGTTGATACTTGAACGCCCCTATTGCATCCGAATACCCCTGTAACCACAAAAAGATTGACTTCCACCCAGTCACGTAACCTTCGATAAAAAAGGTGAAGGATCACATGGACTGAGATGATAAGAAGCCAATCTTTTCCTAGTCATAGCCGGGAATACCGGCTTATATTCAATAGTACGCCAACTGCCATCAGCATCAGAGTCAGCGATGACCCCCCATAACTCAGGAATGGGAGTGTGATTCCCGTAACAGGCATCAAGCCAGTCACAACACCCACATTGATCATGACCTGTATGGCAATCATCGAAACGATCCCGACTGCAAGAAGGCTTCCGAACAAATCAGGTGCACCAAGCGCAATCCGGATTCCCCTCCATAGGATCAATGAAAAGAGGAGAAGGACGAATGTCCCGCCTATGAAACCGAGCTCTTCAGCCAATATCGCGAAGATAAAATCATTTTGTGGTTCGGGGAGATAGAAGAATTTCTGTCTGCTCTGCCCCAGCCCCAAGCCAAACAATCCACCTGGACCAATGGCATATAATGATTGAATGATCTGAAAGCCGCTGTTAAGTGGATCTTCCCAAGGGTCGAGGAATGATGTGATCCGTTTAATCCTGTATGGAGCGGACACGACGAGTCCTGCAAATCCGACCAAACCGGCGATGCCGAGCCAGGCAAAATGCATCACCCTCGCCCCCGAGATGAAAATCATCACCATGCATGTCCCGACCATTACTGTCCCCGTACCTAAATCCGGCTGAAGCATGATCATCCCGAATGCTGTGAATACAAGTAGCAGGGCAGGCAAGACACCTTTCCTGAAGGAGGTTATATACTTTTGATTTTCAGACAAGTATTTGGCCAGAAATGCAATCATGGCCAACTTCATGAACTCGGACGGCTGGATGGAAAATGCCCCGACACCGATCCAACTCCTCGACCCGTTCCTCAAGACACCAATACCGGGGATCAACACCATCACCAATAGAACGAAACAGATGATGATGAGAACCTTGGCCCAATTTTTCCACGTCCAATATTCCACATTCATAATAAAAAACATCGCAAAGACACCGACTGCAGCGAATAGTAATTGCCTCTTGGCAAAAAAGAATGAGTCGTCGAATTTGTAATCCGCCCAGACCGCGCTCGCACTGTACACCATAACCAATCCCACTGCCAAAAGTGTGAGGGTCACAATAATAAGGATAAAATCGGGATTCGATTTCTTTAAAGGCAATCTTAACACCTCGAATAGACGTATTTGAGCCGTTTAAAGCAATACATACTGTTTGATCTTCTTAGATTGCCTTACCCTGTTGCCACCGTATCTTTGCTCCCTGTAGACAAGCCCTTATTAAAGGTTATGCACAGCGTTAATAAAAATGTCACCGCGTTCTTCAAAAGTTCGATATTGATCCCAGCTGGCACAAGCCGGTGACAGTAGGATCACATCCCCTTCTTCGGAATGCTCATATGCTACAGGAACTGCTTTCTCTACATTATCGACACTCAGGATGGTTTGTATCCCTGCCTTCTGTCCTGTTTCTTCCAATTTTGACGCCGTTTCACCGAATGTGATCAATACCTTCACATTCTTCAAGAATGGGATAAGGTCATCAAACGAATTCCCCCTGTCCAACCCTCCGGCCAACAGAATGGTCGGCCCGTTGAATGCATCGAGGGCACTCTTCGTTGCGAGGATGTTGGTCGCTTTAGAGTCATTGTAAAACTTACGTCCATCCAATTCTTTGACAAACTGCGTACGATGCTTGACACCAGAAAATGTTCCGAGTACCTTCATGATGCTTTCATTTGAAACCCCATACAACTTAGAAGCTGCGACAGCACATAAAATATTTTCAAGATTATGCGCCCCCGGGAGCACAACCTCAGACAGCTGTCCGATCTTTTCTTTCTTAAAGTAAATGGAACCATCCTTGATATAGGCTCCGCCTTCCACTTCCTTGGTCGTTGAGAAAGGGATGATTTCAGCTTTGGTGAAATTCACTGCCTTGCCCAGGTGCTCCTGGTCATCATTGATGATCAAGAAATCTTCCTCTTTCTGGTTCTTTGTGATATTGGCTTTGGCTTTCCAATAGTCCTCGATATTCCCATGGTAATCCAGGTGAGCATCATATAAGTTCGTGATGATGGCAATGTGGGGTGAGAACTCTTCAATCCCCATCAGCTGGAAGGAGGACAGTTCCACCACCATTTTCTGATCTTCTTTTGCCGTTTGGGCCACTTCTGACGCAACCGTTCCGATGTTCCCTGCAATCAACGGATTCTGGCTGCCAGCTTTTAACATTTCAAAAAGCAATGTGGTGGTCGTTGTCTTCCCGTTCGTACCAGTGATCCCGATCATTTCAGCCTCTGAAATCAAATAGGCAAGCTCCACCTCTGTCAAGACCGGGATGCCCTTTTCGATTGCTCGCTTTATTAAAGGATTGTGATAAGGGATCCCGGGATTTTTAACGACGAACTCAAAGCCTTCATCCAATAATTCAATCGGATGGCTTCCACATATCACCGTTATCCCTTCTTGAAGGAGGCCTTGCGCCTCCGGGTTCTCCGCTAAAGGCTTCTGGTCATTCACCGTCACAAAAGCTTCAAGCTTATGTAGTAATGAAGCAGCACTTACCCCGCTTTTTGCCAATCCCAACACTAGAACTTTTTTATGTTTGAATTTTGTAATGTTCTTCAATTATAACCACACCTCGATATAGATTCCTAAAACAGCAAAAAGCAAACCAACCGTCCAAAATGTCACGACCACTCTCCACTCAGACCAGCCGACAAGCTCGTAGTGGTGATGAAGCGGGCTCATCTTGAAGATTCGTTTTCCTGTCGTCTTGAAAGACGCAACCTGTAATATGACGGATAATGTTTCAATGACAAATACTCCACCAATCAAAATCAAAATGATTTCAAGCTTAGTCAAGATGGCAATGGCAGCGATCGCGCCTCCAAGAGCCAGGGAGCCTGTATCCCCCATGAACACTTTAGCGGGATGAGCATTGAATACGAGGAAACCAAGCACGGCACCGACTACGGCAACACCGAAAATGGCAACATCATATTGTCCTTGATTCCATGAAAGGACGGCAAGTGCTCCAAATGCGATAGCGGATGTTCCTGAAACCAAACCATCCAATCCGTCTGTTAGATTGACCGCATTTGAAAATCCGACAAGCCAAAAAATGATAAAAACTACATAAAACCAGCCTAAATCAAAAGAAACATCGGTCATTGGAAGGGATACAGTCGTATCAAAACCAGTTTGCTTCAACACAAAATAGAAAATGACTGAAATGATGATCTGTCCAAGAAGTTTCTGTTTTGATGTCAATCCTAGATTTCTCTTCATCACAACCTTGATGAAGTCGTCGAGGAAACCAAGAAGTCCGAATCCGATCGTAACCAGAAGCAGCAGATACGTTTCGGCTCCTGCCTCGGAATATTTCCCTGTCATAATCAACGTTGTGACGGCGATTGATACAAGGAATACAATTCCTCCCATCGTCGGCGTCCCCGTTTTCTTTTGGTGGGACTCTGGACCTTCATCCCTAATGCTTTGACCAAATTTCAACCTTCTCAAGAAGGGGATGAAAACAGGTGCGAGGAGCACTGTAATCAGAAAGGCCATAATGATGGTAAAAAAGACTACTTGTTCCAGCACGTCATTCCCCTCCTTCCTTCAATTTTGATTCTTGTTTGTTGTCCATAACATCTGTATGTTCAGATTCATTACTACAAATAAACTTCGTCATAATTTCCCACTTTTCTTGATTGTTTTTTTGTTTGTAAAAAGTAATAAGTTCACGTTGAGCGGTACGAAGATCCTCCACAAAAAATAAAGGAAAATGATTTGGGACGAACATCGGCACGTTAACGGCCTTATCCCATAATGATGCAATCACACCATTGCCGATGCCTTCAAGAAGATCCTCATGCGATCCAATCGGAATGAACAATCCTCTTTCCAAACGCATATCCGCCATCGAGGATACGTTTTGAAAGCCGATACCGGGGAGCGCGACCCCCTTCGTATCGGGGAATAATTGTTTTACATCTTCATAAGTTAGCATGGTTACAGCTCCCTGATGATCTGTCTGGCCACTTCACGATCGTCGAATTCATACACATCGTGACCAATGATCTGATACGTTTCATGCCCCTTGCCTGCTATCAGGACGACATCTCCATCTTTTGCCTGTTTGATTGCAGCCTTTATCGCATCTTTTCGATCAATCATGAGCGTATATTGTTTTCCGACTACACCAGTTTCCATATCTTTTAATATATCCATCGGGTCTTCTGTTCTGGGGTTATCCGATGTGAAGATGGCATAGTCACCATAATCACAAGCGATCTCAGCCATGATCGGCCTCTTGATCTTATCCCTGTCCCCCCCACAGCCGACGACGACGATAATTTGACCATCCGTGATGGACTTAATGGTTTCCAGGACATTCTTCAACCCATCCGGTGTATGCGCATAATCGATAATGACCGAGAAGGATTGCCCTTCAGAAATGGACTCAAATCGCCCTCGCACACCTTGGGCTTTCTCTAGGGATTGAACAGCTTTATCAAAGGGAATCCCCGCTGCAGAAGCCGTAGCGATTGCAGCCAATGCATTATAGACATTGAATTTCCCTGCCATGCCCAGGACCATATCCTTTTCGCCATATGGACTGACAAGCCTAAAGGATGATTCAGAAGCTTTCAGTCGCAGGTCTTCAGCATAGAAATCGGCTTCTTTCGTCAAGCCGTATGTAAAGACATGGGCAGCAGTTGACTTGATCAGATAGCCGGCTACATCATCATCTTTGTTGATGATGGCATATTTAGGGGATTTTTTAAAGTAAGTATTGCCCAACTGGGCAAACAATAAGCATTTTGCATTCCGGTATTCGTCCATGGAACGATGATAGTCAAGGTGGTCCTGCGATAAATTTGTGAATACGGCAATATCATAGTCGCACCCATGCACCCTTCCTTGATCCAATGCATGAGAAGATACCTCCATCACGGCAGAGGTGACGCCTTTCTCACGAAATCGGTAGAAGGTCTGCTGCAATGTCAGGCTATCGGGTGTGGTATTATGACTCACCTCAAGTTCATCACCGGCTTTAATGTGCATCGTCCCGATCAATCCGGTTTTGATTCCATTGAAGCTAAAGACTTGGTCGATCAAGTGTGTAGTCGTCGTCTTACCATTCGTTCCCGTCACCCCGACTAATAATAGTTGATGGGAAGGTTGTTTATAGAAATAGTCAGCAAGGACCGCCATGGCTTTCTTCGTACTCGGCACCACGATTACCGGGATATTCACATCCACTTCTCTTTCTGCAAGGACAGCCGCTGCTCCATTTCGTTCGGCAATATGGGCAAGAGAGTGACTATCAATCTCATGACCTTGGATACAGATGAATAAATCGCCATCCTTTACTTTCTTGTGGTGATTTGCGATGTTTGAAATAGCTGGATTTCCTTCACCATGTACTTTATAAAACGGGAGTACTTCCAGCAAAGTATGCAATCTCATCATTTCAACTCCTCACAGGTAGAAAGCAACCTTTTTTTATTTTACATAAAATCAGTCTCGAAAGCTATCAACCTTTTAACTTAGTTCTTATTTTTTCTCTGCTTGATCCTATCATCGCAAAATCCATTCTCACCAATACCCTATGGACATCCCCGGGTTCAGATGGCACCTTTTCAAAGGGATGCCCTGCATGACATCTATTCAGACATATAAATACGGATGGTCGACCCCTCTTTGATTTTCACTCCGGGATCCGGTGACTGATTGACAACCTTCTCACCGCTTCCGCTGATATCCAGGTTCAGATTGATAAGCTGTTGTTGCAATTCATCCTTTGTCAATCCGATTAAATCCGGTGTTTTGATCATCGGGACATCATCCCAATTCATCTTTTTCTCGATTTGATCCTTGCGCTTCGGTACACCCATCGCCTCTAGACTATCGCCGATGATGCTTCCTGCAATCGGTGCAGCAACGACCCCACCGAATTGGACGGTTCCTTTTGGATTATCGACCGCCACATAAACGACGATTTCCGGATCATCTGCAGGCGCGACCCCCATGAATGAAACGATGTGATTATTCTCTAAATATTTTCCATCTTTCGCTTTTTGAGCGGTTCCCGTCTTTCCTCCGACACGATAGCCGTCTACAAACGCTTTTCCGCCCGTCCCTTGTGCCACGACACTTTCAAGTGCTTGCCTGATCTGTTTGGATGTGTCTTCCGAAATCACCCGCTTCTTCACTTGAGGTGTCTTTCTCATGACGACTTCACCCGTTTCAGGGTCGATCAATTCTTTGGCGATATAGGGCTGATATAATGTACCCCCATTGACCGCTGCAGAAACGGCAGCGACCTGTTGAATCGGTGTAACGGCCACGCCTTGACCAAATGCAGTTGTGGCCTGTTCCACAGGGCCTACGCGGTCCAGATTGAATAATATTCCTTTCCCTTCGCCTTGAAGGTCGATCCCTGTCTTCTCTCCGAAGCCAAAATCTTTAATGTATTTAAAGAGCTTTTCCTTTCCAAGTCGTTCCCCAAGCTCGACAAACCCCGGGTTACAGGAATTTTGAACAACCTCAAGGAAGGTCTGTGTCCCATGTCCGCCTCTCTTCCAACAATGAAGCGTTGACCCGGCCACTTCCACATGGCCTGAATCATGAAACGTTTCTTTATACAAGTCAACCTTCTTTTCTTCAAGGGCGGCCGCCAATGTGATGATCTTAAACGTCGAACCCGGTTCATACGTACTCCATATCGGCAAATTCCGATTATAGATTTCCTGGGGCACATTACGGAAATTCGCCGGGTCGAACGTAGGGCGGCTCGCCATGGCAAGGATTTCCCCGTTTTTAGGGTTCATGGCAATGGCAATCATGCCATCGGGGTTATACGTTGCCTGTGCAATATCGAGTTCCCTTTCAACGATCGTCTGGACCTTCGTGTCGATTGTAAGCTTGAGGTCCAACCCGTTTTCCGGATCTTCGAAATCATCTGCCATATCACCCATCCGCTTCCCTTTTGCATCAGAAAAGAACTTGACGTATCCCTTATCCCCTGTCAGTTCTTTATCATAAGATAGCTCAAGTCCCATAAGCCCTTGATTGTCGATACCGGCAAAGCCAAGGACATGGGACAGGTAGCTCCCATATGGATAATATCGTTTAGAGTCTTCGCCGAGATACACACCTTTGAGGTTCAGGTCTCTCACTTCTTTAGCCTTTTCATAAGAAATCTTCCTCGCTTCCTTGACCAACACCATGCTCTCCTGTTTTGATACATATTTATATGCAGTTTCCACTGAAATATTAAGAACAGGCGCCAGTTTCTCAGCCGTCGCCTGGGGATCGGTGATTTGTCTTGGTACAACAAAAATGGTTGGCGCGCTTTGATTTCCTGCCAATTCCACCCCATTCCTGTCTACAATCTTCCCTCTCTCCGGCTGAAAGGGGATATTCCTGCTCCACGAATCCTTCGCACGGCTCGTCAGCATGTCCCCCATAAAAAATTGAACGTAACCAAGTCGAAAATCAATAATCGAAAATATCAACACTCCCGCAACCAGAGCAATCGCCAATCTTTTTCTTACCGTGACATTCGATACTCTTTTCACAAATGGACCTCCCCTTTTAAAGCTCGTTCCATTATATGCTTGGACAATTGCGGGTATGTATTTCAAATCCGAACATTAAAAAGGACGGCTCTTCCCGCGTCTCCCCCCTAAGCTAAGGGCTCACACGCAGGAAGCGTCCATCCTTTTATGCCGAAACTAGTTCAATGGAGCTTCTTCTCCAGAACCTTCTTCTTTTTCCTTCTCCTTCATTTGTTCATCAGGAGTCTTGAAGTTGACAACGAGAGGTTCCCCCTCTTTCACAGGTGAATCAGGTTGAATGTTTTGACTGACTGCAAATCCGTTACCCACCATATTGATTTTGAGGCCGGCGATATTTGCGACTTTGAAGACGTCTCTGATGGACCACCCCTTCATATCCGGGACGGTGATGTCCCCATTGGTTCTGATGACCACTTTACCGCCTTGAATCATTTGACTACCAGCCAGTGGTAATTGTTTCACTACCTCGGTTCCGCTGCCGACCACAATAGGCTCAGCACCCATTTTTTCAATTTCCGATTTCGCCTTTTCCACACCCATTCCTGCTAAATCAGGAAGTTGTTGCCGCTTCACATCCACTTTTTCCTGCGGCTTTATGTTCAAGTACTTCAAACTGTTCTGCATGACAGGCTTAAACACTGCTGATACCGGATCTGAACCTATTTCTGTCGGTTCAAGCTCAGGTTCCTGAATGCCCACATATACAATCAGCTGAGGGTCATCTGCCGGTGCCATCCCCAAAAAGGAAAACAAATAATGTTCTTTACCGTATTTATATCCCCCTGTTTCTGCATCCGGGATCTGGGCTGTGCCCGATTTACCAGCAACACTATAACCCTCGATGGCAAACCGTGTACCTGTCCCATGCTCCGATGTGACCGTCGTCTCTAAATACTTCCTCGTTTTCTCGGCTGTTTCCTTCGTAATCGGATTTCCGACCACTTGAGGCTTCGACTCTTTCACAACTTGCTTCGTATTGGGATCAACCACTTTCGAAATCACATAGGGTTTCATCATTTTCCCGTCATTTGCGATTGCAGATTCAGCTTGAATCATTTGAAGCGGCGTGACGGTAGTCCCTTGTCCGAATATCGTGGTATACTTCTCAATCGGATAATGATACAAGATCGACCCCGATGCTTCATGCGGCAGGCCGACATTTGTTGGTTCCCCGAAACCGAATTCATTCAGATAGCCCTCGAAAGTCTCAAATCCGATCTTGTCCAAGAGGTATGCAAATGCGACATTCGATGATCGTTGAACCCCTTCAAGAAATGATATCGAACCCCAACCCTCTCCGCCATTGTGGTCCCTGATCGGATTCGGGACGTTATCGACCTTGTACGTCCCTGATTGATAGGCTTCATTCGGATTGAACTTCCCTTCATTCACCGCAGCTGCAAGCGAAAAGGATTTCATGGTGGAGCCCGGTTCGATTGTTTCCTCCACAATTGTATTGGTCCAGTTATCCAACAGCCCTTCACGTGTATCAGGATGGAAAGTTGGACGTTGAGTCATGGCGAGGATCTTCCCTGTTTTCGGATCCGATACGATCGCGAACATTTTCTTCGGCTTGTACTTCCCTTCCACTTCATTCATCGCTTCCTCAAGGAAGGTTTGGATTTTCTTATCAATCGTCAAATAGATATCTTCCCCGTCCTTCGGTGCGGTGACATGCTCTTCAGCATTCGGAAGGAGGTACCCCCAAACATCACTTTTATACTCCACGGTTCCGTTCGTTCCGCTTAATACATCATTGAAACTCTTTTCAATCCCCATTTTACCAGTTGTCTTGGATTCGCCCTCTTCCAACGCATCCTTCTGAGCAAACCCAATCAGATGGGACGCAAAAGTCCCATTCGGATAAAATCGTTTTGCCTCTTTCCGAAATGTGATCCCCGGAAGCTTCTCTTCCCTGATTTGGATCATCTCCTGATGTGAAAGTGCCCGACCAGCCGATCCGAATTCAACCTGATAGGCACCATCATTAGTCAATCGATTGTAGATTTCGCTCTCATTCATATCGATGTAGTTTGCTAGTTTCCCTGCAGTCTCCCTTGGGTCCGTCACATGTTTAGGATTTTCAGGATCGCTTGTCACCGTAGGGCTCAGGATTGCCACAAGGGTATAGGCAGAAGTATCCTCCGCAATGACCTCTCCTTTTTGGTCATAGATGGTCCCTCTGTGGGCTTCCAGTATACGATTCTTGATATATTTTTCGGCCGCCTGCGATGCGAGCACCTTACCTTCCGCCTCACCCGTCACTTGGATCGTTACAAAACGAACCATCAATATAAAAAAGAGCAAGCCGAAAATCCCGAAAAGGATGGCTGCCCCTATGTTCATACTTGGCCTTTTTTTCATTATTGTTCAACAACCTTCACATTCTTTTCTTTCAAGTCCAATCCAAGCTCTTTTGCCTTTTCTAAAATACGCTCGTATGTACTTAACTCGCTGATCTGCAGCTTAAGGTCATTGTTTTCTTTTTCTTGTTTCTCTACGGTTGTTTCCATCACTTGGACTTCTTTATTTACATCATAAATGGCAGCCTGCGTCTGAACGATTTGAACCGCCAGGAAACAAAATACTACCGCAAAGATTGCAACCAAAATCTTTTCGCCAGGCGTTATGGCAGATCGCTGTTCTTTTCTTGATGGCTGTGGATTTACCTCGACAGCCCGTTGTGAATGTTCAACATGCTGCCTTTCTAAATTTCTAGCTAAATTACTCATTCTTCTCCCTCCCATTTCCCTTTTTATTTATTTTTTTCTGCAATTCTTAGCTTTGCAGACCTTGCTCTATTATTTTCCGCCAATTCTTCCTCACTCGGTAATATCGGCTTTCTCGTAACAAGCTTAAGGATGGGTTCATATTCTTTTGGAATGATCGGCAGCCCAGGCGGTAAATCTGGTCCCGAGGCTTTTTCTTTGAACATGGTCTTACACATCCGGTCTTCCAAGGAATGGAAAGTGATTACACTTACCCTTCCTCCTTTTGCAAGTATCTCTATTGCTTGCTCAAGAGAGTCTTCGAATGCGCCCAGTTCATCATTCACGGCTATCCGAATCGCTTGGAAAACCCTTTTTGCAGGGTGTCCACCTTTTCTCCGGGCTGGAGCAGGTATCCCTTCCTTGATCAATTCCACTAATTCCCCAGTGGTTTCAATCGGTTTCTCTTCGCGCGCCGCTTCAATCTTCCTTGCGATTTGCTTCGAGAATTTTTCTTCCCCGTAGCGATAAAAGATGCGGACAAGATCCTCGAAGGACCAGTGATTCACCACATCATAAGCAGAGATTTCGGCATCAAGATCCATCCTCATATCCAAAGGGGCATCATGATGATAGCTGAACCCTCTCTCTGGTGTATCAAGCTGTGGGGATGATACCCCAAGATCATATAGAATACCATCGACACTATGTACCCCGAGGTCTGCCAGCTCTTCTCTCAGATTCCGGAAATTTGATTGAACGAATGTAACCTTACCTTCGTGGGATGATAGTTTTTCCTTGGCGTTGAGTATGGCTGTTTCATCCTGATCGAAGCAATAAAGATGCCCCTCATCAGACAATTGACTCAGTAAATACTCACTGTGTCCTGCACCACCAAGTGTACAATCCACATAAACCCCATCTTCTTTGATGTTCAGTCCATCGACCGTTTCTTTCAATAATACTGTTGTATGTTTAAACATGTTGACGTCACCTTTCCAATCGAACGTTATTGAGCTGTTAAATATCAAATCCTATCATATTCTCGGCAATTTCTGCAAAAGAATCTTCAGACTCTGTGAAGTAGTCTTCCCATAAAGCCTTGCTCCAAATCTCAATCCGATTGGAAACTCCCAGGATGATGCACTCTTTATCCAACTTTGCATAGCTGACAAGTGTAGCAGGAATGTTGATCCTCCCTGTCTTGTCAAGTTCACTCTCTGTTGCTCCAGAAAAGAAGAAGCGCGTAAAGGCTCGGGCATCTTTCTTTGTAAGTGGCAGTCCTTTTAACTTTTCCTCAAGCGTCCGCCATTCTTCCATGGGATAACCGAATAGACACTGGTCCAAACCACGGGTGATGACAAATGACTCTCCTAGGGAATCGCGGAACTTGGCAGGCACAATCAAACGGCCTTTATTATCAATGTTATGTTGATATTCGCCCATGAACATATGCACTGCCCCCACTTTCTATCACAAATGTACCACAACCCCCCACTTTTCTCCACTGTTTTCTAAATTCTCTTTTTATAAAATATTTCCTTTAATTTTCTCTAGTCTTTTTCCTCCGATTCCCGACAGTAAAATCGCAAGAAATTTGTCTTTAATACACATAAAAAGGACTTCTTTCGTCTTTTAGTACGAAAGAAGTCCTTTTTTATTGGACATGAATCATGGCTTGGATTACGATCTCCCACCAATCCACTGAAAATGTCCGATGTCTATTTTTTAAACGTAAACAGCTTTATGTGTTCCGTCAAATTCCATCGGGAGGGAAAGTAAATCATGAATGAAGCCAACCCCATATTTATTCAAGAAATAAAGAGCGTTCCATGTTCTTTCTTGCGGCCCCCCATTAGGGATGAGACTATTTTCCACTTTAGTGAAATCCGAGAATGTCTTGTCATGTCTGGCCTTAAGGGCTTTATCCGCCCTGTTTCTCAAGAATTCGAACTGCTGAAGATGAATGGACAGATTTTTATCGATGATTTGATTCAAGCCACCACCGATTTCCTCGGCACTATTTCGGATGCTGACATATCTTTCTTTGAGTAATTGTTCCAATTGGTCGATGTTATCCTCAAGAGAAGGCACCTTGATCGAATTCCAGTACCTTTCCCTTTGGATGGAGACTCCTTCCATCAGGACGCCTAGTAGAGAAAGATCAAGATGTTCCAATTTCTTTCCCACTTCCCGCTCAACCAATGTGATATTCAGTCTCGGCACAACAGGCGGGATATTCAATCCGACATGTTCAAAGGCTTTCTTCAGCTCACCCCAGTAAGCAATCTCACCAGGGCCGCCTATGAACGCAAGGGTCGGAAAGAGCCACTCTTGCATCATCGGTCTTGTTACGACATTATTGCTGAAAGCTTCGGGTTTCTGTTCAAGCACCATCAATAGTTCTTCCGATGAGAATGCTTCTCCCGAACTTTTCGCCTTGAACATTGTCCCTTCTCGTTCCAATAGTTCGCGCTCATCTTTCAAGCTGACGAAAATGTTCGCAGCCTGCTTTGTAAGTTCAAGTTGTGTGGAGAAGCCATGATTCCTTATTTCTTCCTGCTGCTGGAGAACGGCGTTGGTGATGTGTTCGCTATTTTCAATCAAATTGTGGAACCTTGACTTTTCTAACTTCCTTAATGGCGGATATGCCGAATCGACCACCAATAAACCGGTATCTTTAAACAGATGCATGACGAAATGGGCAAAAAACCTGACGATGTCATCCTCCTCGTCAACCATCTTATTCAAATGGAAGAGTAAATCGTTCGTATGTTCAGTTTCACCAAGCGTTTGTAAAATATCATTGATCCAGCCCTTCATCACGGCTTTATCAAACGGGATGTCCGAAGTCATCTTCTTTTCGATCACCCTTTCTGGATAACCGATTTTCTCCATTCTCCCATTATTTTCCAAGAAGATATGATTCACTTCCTGGTAATCATGATCTTCCCCGGCAATCCAGAAGACAGGTACTACGGGATGGTTCAGCGCTTCTTCTTGCTGACGTGCGAGCTTAATGATTGAAATGATTTTATGTATCGTATATAGAGGGCCAGTCAATAAACCTGCCTGCTGACCAGCGACAACGGTTACCGCACCGCCTCTCAATTTGTGTAATGATTCTTCCACTTTGTCTCCCTTAGGAAGGCCATTCATATAGGAAGCAATACATTCTGTGAGTTCTTCGCGGGGAAAATCACGGAATGTCAGATCTTCCAGTCTTCTTTCAAAGACATCTGGGCGATTGATATTATAATGAAAAAAAGAAGTCACCGGTTCTTTTTGACTTATATATAGTGAAGCAAACTGGTTGATGGCCGGAATGTTCAGATTCTCCAATTCCATATGAATTACTACTCCTTTACTGGCTCATTATTTCCTACCGATGAGTATAACATTTCATTCATGCAAAAGGAAAAAAACTGCCTGAACTTCGCACCCTAACTCAGTTCCAAGATCCTGAGGATCAACCCCGTTATCATCAATGTTATGTAAGCAGTGACAAACAATAGAAAGTTTATCCTCCAAACGCCCCGCAGAATCTTTGGAAAGTGAATCTCACCCTTTGCTTTCCAGTAAATCACTGCAAAAATCATGCCGACGCAAGCAATGCATAGGAGAATCACCCATAAATACGATGTGCCCCAAATGGCAATGACGATAAAATGAACTGAAACCATTAATAAAAAAGTTGTCACATCAATAGCTAAGTGGACTGCACTTCGGTGGTTCTTCATTACTTCCTTGGCAATGACAAAACTGATGAAATACCCCAAAAACGGTATAATGACAAATATGGCAATGACAGTTGAAAATATTGAAGCCATTTTAATCCCCCTGACCTTCTCTTTCGATTCCTTTGACAAGTTCGTAAAGTGTTCTCATGATGGGTACAAAATGGTTTTCCTGTTGCGCCTTGACTAATATGGCGCCTAAAATGGTCTCAACCTCTGTCTTTCTGTTTTCTTCTATGTCCTTCAGCATGGATGAACGATTTTCAGCAGTTCTGTGGCATATGTCCACGATCTGCTGAAAGTGTATACGGCCCCTCATCTGAGGGTAGAGAATATGAAGTTCTTCAAATAATTGTTGTTGTAGGTACTGAAAATGAGGATTGTCAGGGAGTCTTCCATTTCGAACTCCCGCAATGGCGGTGAGAGGGTTGATCAGTACATTCACATACAACTTCTTCAGCAGCATTTCCTCGTAATCATCTTGAATCTGGAAGGGAAAGTTCTTTATGTGTTCTACTAGTAATTCTTCTACTACACCCCATTCACCTCTAATTATTGAGAGATTTGTCCTACCAAGTCCTAAATGGTTCACCGAATGATCGGAATCTTTCAGTGCGCCATGTTCAACCGAACCCGCAAGGAGCGTGAGATGAGGGAGATTTTTCACACGGCCGATATGACCTATGCCATTCTGTAAGAATAAGAGAGGGATCCGGCAGTCTGATTTTAGTAGGATGTCCATTACATGATCAAGGTCATACTCTTTGACCGCAACAATGATTAAATGAAAGTCCATCTTGCTCTTGGCAAGGACTTCACTTTTGGAAGCAACAGTGGCTGAACGACCGTCCTTTTTAAGGGTGACACCATTCGAATTGATCTGGTCGGCTTGTTCCTGTCTCCTGACAAGAGTGGTCACTTCGAATTTCTCACTTAGATAGGAAGAGAAAAGCAGCCCAATCGCCCCTCCCCCGATAATGCCAATTTTCATTTCCTCACCTACATATACGTCTTTTAGCACTTATTAATCATAGTTTAGCAAATTTTTCCCTATTAGAAAACTGCACAAAAAAATGACTTGAACCCGAATGCAATCGGGTTCAAGTCATCTTCTCCATGTCTTTATACTGGATATACAGGGTGCTTCCTGTCACTGAACTGAACTTCTTTTGTTTCATATAGCTTAAATCGCTCGATCAAGACAGAACGAAGCTCATTTGGAGCGGTGATTTCGTCAACGATCAATTCTGAAGCAAGCTTATAGATATCGATATGTTCTTTGTATTCCTGTTGTTTCTCCTGAACATATTTTATTTTTTCCTTCGGATCTTCAATCGCTTGGATCTTATTCGAATAAACTGCATTCACCGCAGCTTCAGGTCCCATGACGGCAATTTGAGCTGTTGGAAGGGCGATGCATACATCCGGATCGAAAGCTGGGCCTGCCATGGCATATAATCCTGCTCCGTACGCTTTTCTTACAATGACCGAAATTTTTGGAACAGTCGCCGAACTCATTGCTGCAATCAATTTCGCACCATGACGAATGATTCCTGCCCTTTCGACCTTAGTACCAATCATAAAGCCGGGAACATCGGCAAGGAATAGCAACGGGATATGGAATGCATCACAGAGTTGGATGAATTTAGCACCCTTGTCTGCAGAGTCGTGAAATAAGACTCCTCCTTTAACCTTCGGCTGGTTGGCGATGATGCCCACGACTTTTCCGTCCATTCGGGCAAATCCAGTTATAAGCTCAGGCGCAAACAGTTTTTTCATTTCAAAAAAGCTGCCTTCATCAATCAGCGCATTAATTCCTTCGTACATATCGAACGGTGCATTCTGATGTTTAGGGATGAGATCTTCAAGAAGCTTTTCAGACTTCGGAGCCAACCCTTCTTTGACAGAAGGCCTTTCTTTATAATTTGCAGGAAAGTAACTCAGGTACCGTTTCGCCTCTTCAATCGCTTCTGTTTCAGATGACGCAAGCAGATCACCACAGCCGCTTACCGAGCAGTGCATCCTTGCCCCACCCATTTCTTCAAGTGTGACCTTCTCCCCGATTACCTTTTCGGCCATACGTGGTGAACCAAGATACATCGATGCATTTCCATCCACCATGATGACAATATCACAGAAAGCCGGAATATAGGCACCACCTGCTGCAGAAGGGCCGAATAAGACGCAAATCTGAGGGACCATCCCTGACATTTTCACCTGATTGTGAAAGATCTTGCCCGCACCGCGGCGGTTAGGAAACATTTCAAGCTGATCGGTAATTCGGGCACCTGCAGAATCCACCAGATAGAATATCGGGACCTGCAGCTTCAATGCAGTTTCTTGGATACGGATGATTTTCTCGACTGTACGAGCTCCCCACGATCCAGCTTTTACGGTAGAATCATTCGCCATGACACATACAGTCTGTCCACCCACTTTTCCGATGGCGGTCACCACTCCATCTGCAGGCAGGCTGTCCGCTTTGTTATTCGCAAACATTCCATCTTCTTGATAGTCTCCGTGATCGAATAATTGCTGCAGGCGATCGCGGACGAACATCTTATTCTGTTCTTTTAGTTTTTCATGATATTTCGGCTGACCACCTGCTGTAATCCTCTCTCTTGCCTCATTTAGTGTATCCGTCAATGTCTTTGAAACAGTCATACGAATCCCCCTTTGTTAATTATGTAACAATGAATGAGAACTTACCCTTCAAGAACCAGAAGAACATCCCCTTCGTTTACAAAGTCCCCTACGCTTACTTTCACTTCGGATACCTTTCCTTCAACTTCCGATTCAACAGGAATCTCCATCTTCATTGATTCGAGCATCAATACCGTTTCACCCTGCGAGACACTGGCCCCTTGTTCGACTAAAACATTCAATACTGTCCCTGCCATAGCTGCTGTAATTTCTTTCATCTTTCATTCCTCCAATTTTCAATCATTAATTTATGTCCGGTTTGCAGTCAAGTACTCCTGTAACCATTTTGTTGTATAAGTTCCCTCAACGAATTCCTTTTGCTTAATCACTTCTTTAAAGAGTGGCACATTCGTTTTCAACCCTTCGATTACGACACCTGAGAAGAATGATTCTGCCTTCTCAATGGCCTCTGAACGATCTTTACCATACACGACGCATTTGGAAATCATCGGATCATAAAACGGCGTCACTTTATTTCCTTCTATATATCCCGCATCGATCCGTACACCTTCACTCTCTCCCCAGTTCAGTGAACTGATGACGCCAGGAGACGGATAGAAGGTCTTCGGATCTTCAGCATAGACCCTGAATTCGATTGCGTGACCATTCGATACAATCTCTTCTTGCATTAACGGCAATGGCTTTCCTTCAGCGACCATTAGTTGCCATTTCACAAGATCAAGTCCAGTGACACTTTCTGTCACAGGGTGCTCAACCTGTAATCTCGTATTCATCTCAAGGAAGTAGAAATTCTCCTGCTCATCCACGATGAATTCAACCGTGCCCGCGTTCGTGTAATCGACCGCTCTACCAGCTTTTACCGCTGCTTCATACATCGACGTTCTCGTTTCATTTGATAATGCCGGTGACGGAGACTCTTCAATCACTTTTTGGTTACGCCTCTGTACGGAACAATTCCGTTCGAACAAATGAACAATGTTCCCGTGTTCATCACCAAAGATCTGAATTTCCACATGTCGCGCATTTTCAACACATTTTTCGAGGAATACCTCATCCTTGCCAAAATAAGCTTTGGCACGGTTTTTTGTTGAATCAAAGCTTTGAACGAGCGCTTGCTCATTTTCACAGCGAATCATACCGATTCCGCCTCCCCCGCCGCTCGCTTTGAGCATGACAGGGTACCCAATTTCCTCAGCAAGGACAATTGCAGATTCAATTGTGGCGATGCCGCCTTCACTTCCGGGAACAACCGGCACGTTTGCCTCTTTCATCACTTTCCTTGCTTCTACCTTATCCCCCATCTTCTGGATGGTTTCATGGGATGGCCCGATGAAGGTGATACCATCTTCCGATACCCTCCTGGCAAACTCACCATTTTCAGATAGTAAACCGTAGCCTGGATGAATCGCGTCTACCTTTTCTTTTTTTGCAACCTCAAGAATTGAATCTATTACTAAATAAGACTTGTTGACCGGCGGTTCACCGATCCGATAAGCTACATCAGCTTCTTTCACAAAGGGCATATCCTGATCCGCATCAGAGTATACTGCCACTGTTTGAATGTTTAATTGTTTACATGTCTTTATGATCCTCGAAGCAATTTCTCCCCTGTTTGCAATTAAGACTTTTTGCATCTTCCCTCTCCTTTCTGTGAAAAACTGCAATTCATATAAGGATTTCTACAAAAATCGAAGAATTCCTTCTTTATATTGTAAACGTTTTCTTAATTGAGTGCAGAATTTTTTGTTTATTTGTTATATAATGATAATAAATCTTTATTTTTTATACGTAGGGACTGTTAAACACCGCTGTTGATTACCGTGCAACAGCTGGAGCCGGCAAAATTCAATTATATTATTTAACAGAACCTATAGAATACAAGAACTTATGATATCGCTTACATGAACACGCATGATGAAGCAATCGCAGGAGGTAGAAAAATGGCAGTAAAAGTAGAAAAATTGAAAGTAAATTATAAAACCCTTGAAGAGTTTAAGAAATTCAAAGAATATGGTGTGCAAGAATTGTCCATGCTAGAAGATTTGCAAGCCAATATCATTGAGAATGACAGTGAATCGCCTTTTTATGGCATCTATTTCGGTGATACTCTAGTCGCAAGGATGAGCTTGTATCAACGTGAAGCGAGATTCGATCAGTACTTTGATCCTCCGCAGAACTATATGGAACTTTGGAAATTGGAAGTACTCCCGAAATACCAAGGAAAAGGATATGGAAAATCACTTGTTGAATTTGCTAAGAAGTCCGGGCTTCCGATCAAGACGAATTCCCGTATCAAGTCCCAGGGATTCTGGGAGAAAATGGGCTTCGAGGCAGTCACTTATGATGTAGAACGTGATTTAAGCGAAAACCCAATGGTATGGTACCCTGCAGGCGTTAAAGAACAAAAAAGCAGCTAACCCATAACGAAAGGCAGGCCATCAGTAATGAAGCCTGCCTTTTTCCACGCTATTCTACTTAATGACCCTCTGTAAATTCCCGTTTTTATCCATCTGAAATTTTACTTTTTCATCATTATCTTGAAGCACGGCCATTCTTCTGGCTTTCTCAAAAATGGTCAGAAGAGCCTTATGGTCATCCTCAAGTAACTCGTACTTACTTTTATATTCCGTTAAACGGGCTTCACATCGTTCCAACTCTTTGGACAATTGAGAGATTCGTTCTTTTAACTTTCCATTTTCCACTTTCGTCAATTCTTCATTTCTGACAGCGACCTCTGCTTTTTGTAAATACTGAATGATACTTCCCATTGAAAATGTTGGATCTACACGCTGTTCCATCTCTACATTTCCAGGGAGCACTTCCGGATTGTCTTCCTTAGGCAGCTTTTTGACGAACGATGAATGTTTTTTTGATTGTTTTCTTTGTTTTTTCGCTAATTCGATTCCTGACTTATATTGTTTACGCACAAACGAGTTCCACCTGAATCCGCAGGCAGCCGAAGTCCTTGATAATTTTCTTCCCACTTCTTCAAAGGCCTTGAGCTGCGTACCCCCTTCGCGGATATGTCGCAATACAACTTCTGCGAGTATGACATCCTCATCCTGACTCCATGCATCCTGTCTATTTGAAGACATTTTCATCCCTCCTGTATATCCATTTAATTATGCATATGCAGTTAATAGGGAAGATAGAATCAGGACATCGAATCACCTTGCATGGACGTGTTGGCTAGATCGGTCTACTTGGATAGGAAACGTTCAACTGCCTCATGATGCTCATCTTGCGCCCATAGGATCGAACATCTCCGGATCTCTTCCTCGATTTCCTCCTCTAGCTTCGTTCGATCCCATCTTCTCAACATTTGATTTTTATACGCTCGGAGGACACCATTCCCCTTTGAGGAAATATCCTTTAATAGGTGGCTATCATGGATACCTTCAAACTCTTCTAATAATTCGTTCAGGAAGCCCATTTGAAATAGCGTTACTGTATCGTTCATGCGTGCCGTCATAAGAAGGTCCATCGCTTTCGGGGAAGATATTCTTTGATGCAGCAATGTTCCCCCTCCCCAACCGGTGGTTATGGCTAGATTGGCTTGAACAAAGCCCATGTTCACACCTTTTTTTCCGATCCTGAAGTCACAAGCAGCTGCAATTTCGCACCCACCTCCGATTGCCGTACCATTGATGAATGCAAAAGTAGGTTTCTTCAAGAAGGCAAGCCTCAATAAGAGATCTCCCATCCTTCTAAGCATCGCATAACTTTCATCCGCTGTCTTGAGCCCATGAAACGTTGATAGGTCCCCACCTGAACAGAAGGCATGATCCCCATTGCCCGTTATCGTCATTGCTTTGATTGCCGGATTTGTCTCACACTCCGTCAGTATTTTTTCAAGTCCATCCATGATGTTGTAATTGATGGCATTCCTCTTTTCGGGACGATTGATGATAAAATGCAACACACCATGTTGATCGTTATGTACAATGTATTCTTCCAACCTTCATTCCCCTCCTTTACGTATAGTTTAAATGCTTTTCATATAAATGGATACAAAAAAAGCGTGAAGAGCCATGGTCTCTTCACGCTTTTTTACTGCTGTAAATTATTTATTTACAACTTCTTTACCTTTATACGTTCCGCACTCTTTGCAAACACGGTGTGCTAGTTTCATTTCACCACAGTTTGGGCATTCTACCATACCAGGTACACGTAGTTTGAAGTGTGTACGACGTTGTCTTTTTGCTGTTTTAGATGTTCTTCTAAAAGGTACTGCCATTCTTCCCACCTCCTTAAAGAGATAAAAATATTATGAAGCCAGAACGAACTGGTACTTCGCTTTTAAGAGTTCTTGTTTTGATCAAGAAGCTTTGCCAAGTCAGCGAGACGAGGATCGACTTTCTTTTCTTCTTCCTCTTCGACTTCATAAGCTTGCTCTTCCGTCATTACTTCCCAATTCTTTCCGGAAGGAAGCTTATCTTGTTCTCTCGCTTCATCACTGATTACCTGCAATGGTATCTCAAGTAACAGCAACTCTCTAATCACTGGTTTTAAATCAATTACATCCCCGTCGATCCGGTGGATTTCCTCTTCTTCATACTGATCATATTCAGTCTCGGAAAGTAGGAATGTTTCAATCGTTTTAAGATCGATTGGCAAGTCCACGTCCACTAGGGTCCTGGAACAAGGTAAGACAAGCTTTCCCTTTACATGAAGGTGAAAAGTGACACGGTTGGAACCTATGTCTACTTTACCTGTAACATGAATCGGGGATACCTCCCTGACTTGCGGGTCAATTTCTTTTGGATCATCGAATGTGACCGTTTCGTCAAGCGTGAGTCCCTTATCCCTGAATTTCTGTAATTGTATAATTGACCATTTCAATGCTATCACCTCAAGGCAACAAAGGTAATTATAGACTTGATATTACCGTTTGTCAATATTTTTTCTTTACACTTCACACTATACCAGTGTTGCAATTATAACGCTTATTTATAATCTGTTTCAAATATTTATTAATATCCGATATGATACTAGTAGATCGTGATCATTTCAATAGGATCCATTCATTTATGGTTCCAAATTCCAACCATCTCAGATGATCATCCCAACGATGAAATGAGTGGATTCAAATTTGGCTTACAAAACCATTTACAAGGAGTGAATAATAGATGAAAGCAACAGGTGTAGTTGTCGAATACAATCCCTTCCACAATGGACACTTACATCATTTAAATGAAACAAGAAAAACCTCCGGGGCAGATCTCGTCATAGCATGTATGAGCGGACACTTCCTTCAACGGGGAGAACCAGCCCTTGTCTCAAAGTGGGCCCGTACCGAAATGGCATTGTCTTCTGGAGTTGATATGGTCATTGAATTGCCTTATGCTTTTGCCACACAACACGCTGAAGTCTTTGCTAGAGGTGCGATCTCACTGCTTAATGAGATAGGCTGCGAAAGCTTCTGTTTCGGCAGTGAAGACGGGGACATCTCTTCATTCGAGAATACAGTCAGTCTGATCCGCCAACAAAACCGTGAGTATAATGACTCGATCAAACGCTATATGAACGAAGGAATGAGCTACCCTTCAGCCTTATCACATGCATTCAAAGACCTCCAAGCTGACAAAGAACTCATAGACCTAAGTAAACCGAACAATATCCTGGGTTATCATTATGTGGAGGCACGAAATGATATCGCATCGGATTTACATGCGTATACCATTTCAAGAGAATCTGCAGGCTATCATGATGAACACTTCTCTTCCCCATCCATCGCGAGTGCTACGAGTATACGAAAAAGTCTATTCAGCCAAGAAAGGGAAGATGGGGTCATCGATCAGTACATCCCGCACTCTACCCTTTGCACCCTAGAAAACTACAAGGAAACATTCGGAGATTATCATAGGTGGGAAAATTATTGGGCATTGTTGCAATATAAGATCCTATCATCCTCTCCTACAAGACTTCGGGACATTTACGAAATCGAGGAGGGAATTGAGTACAGGATGATTGAAAGTGCGAAGGCTGCCCTTTCATTTAGCGATTTCATGGGTATGTTAAAAACAAAGAGATATACATGGACAAGACTGCAACGGATGTGTTTGCATATCTTGACAAATACAACAAAAGAGGAAATGATCAAACAGCACTCAACACCATCTTACATAAGACTGCTTGGGATGAACCCAAAAGGACAGGCGTTCCTGAACGCGAGGAAAAAAGTGTTGAACCTTCCGCTCATCAGTAAATTATCAAGTGCGGATCAACAAGCTATTTCTTTGGATATCAAAGCTTCTGAAGTCTATTCGCTTGGCCTTCCATCGCCTTCAGCCAGAAAGCAGCTGCTTCAACAGGAATGGTCACAGCCTCCCATCATATCTAAATGAATCCATAAATAAAGAGGCTGCCCTGTGGCAGCCTCTTTATTTATGATTTGTCTTCTAATGACTGCAGGAACTTCATGGCATCTTCAAATGTCTTGACCGGTATCACTTTCATATCGGTTCCGATGTCTTCTGCCGTTTGTTTTGCACTTAAGTAGTTGGATTGAAGTTCGGGATGTTTTTTCTTTACTTCTTCCGGAATGCTATCATCAGGAGCCAGGAAGTACTCGGCCCCCGCCTTATCAGCAGCAATGATCTTCTGTTCAATTCCACCGATCCTTCCAACTTCGCCGTCTTCAGATATGGTTCCTGTCCCTGCTATTCTGTAACCTTTTGTCAGATCGGATTCCGTCAGTTGATTATAGATTTCCAGACTGAACATCAAACCAGCAGATGGACCCCCTATCTCTTCGGTATCAAGTGTGACTTCTGGATCCGTGATGATTTCTTTATCATCACTCAAGGAGATGCCTAGTCCGACCTTACCTGGAAGCTCAGGAAACTCCTCCAAGGGGATCGTCTCTTCGTTCTCTTTGCCATCCCGTATAAACTTGACTGTCACATTATCACCTTTGTTCTTTCCGCCCACATATTGAATGAACTCCTCTGAAGATTCAAAGGCTTGACCGTCTATTTCTGTTACGCGGTCACCCGGTTTAAGGATGTCAGCAGCTGGCATGGAAGGATAAACGTTCAGGACATAGATTCCATTATACTTATAATCAAACGGTTTATTTGCTGCCTTGAACGCTACTTCAATGGCATGATTCTGTGAATTCTCCATCAGTTGCAATTGTCTCAGATTATATTCCTCATCACTCTCATGAGGGTTCCTGATTTCTTCTACAGGGTAGATATACTCATACTTTTTAAGACTTGCCAGGAGATAAGCATAAATATTCGCCCTCCCCATCCTGACGGTTGTCAACATGAATTCACCTTGATCTTCGAAGCCCCCCTTCACTTCGATGATCGGATCGAGCTCATGTGCACTGCCCGGCTTCGTTACATAGTAGGGTAAATAGTAAAATGATGTCGCAACGATGAATACGGTCATTACGACCATGATCCTGATCAGTGTTTTATTTTTCATGAGTTACTCCTCCCACTCCTCCAACGTTTTTTTGATTGAAGGAATGACCTTCCTGGCCTCTTCTTCACCCATATCAATAATCTCTTCTATGTTCTTAAAAGCCCTCGTGCTATACATTTCCACATGAGGACGAATCATAAAGTCCGAGGCTATTTCTCTATGGGCCACTATTTCAAGTTGGAGGATATCTATACTTTGCATAATAACATCGTAAATCGTAGTGATTTCTGCATTTCTTTTAACATGGGATACATCCACACCGATCACAATATCAGCGCCCATTTCCTTTACGACAGAAACAGGTACCCGATCGATGACTCCTCCGTCCACCAACAGCCTGCCATCGATTTTTTCAGGGACGAATATTCCAGGAATGGCGATACTGGCCCTTACTGCGCTGGATACAGGTCCAGACGTGAAGACCACTTTCTCTCCATTTGTAATATCTGTCGCCACGACACTGACAGGAATGTTCAAATCCTCAATATTCTTGTTATGGGAGAATAATTGTATGAATTCCTTTATTCGCTTTCCAGCAATGAAGCCCATCTTCGGCACAGTGAAATCCAAGTAATATTTCCTTCTGAAGGTGGTGGATAGTTTATAGAGGTCTTCCATCCTGTGACCTACGCCATACATGCATCCCACCAACGCCCCCATACTGCTGCCTGCAATCATATCAATCGGGATGCCTTCATCAACCAGTGCCTTCAAGACACCGAGATGCGCAAATCCTCTTGCTCCACCTGAACCAAGGGCTAATCCTATCTTTGGCTTTTTCAAGCGTTCTTCCTCCTTTACCCTTAGTTTGCGGTTCAATTCATCATATGGTCTATTTCTAATATGTATGAGTATATTGATTAATATGAGGACAAGTTGAGGTTACTCTCATTTTATCATTATTTCTGTGTTTCACAAGAAGTTGACATAGTATGGTCAAGAGGAGGACGTCCGGTTGTCGAAGTCGAAATTGAAAACATTGGTCTTATCAGCAAGTGTAACGTTATTTGCTGCAGCCCTGATCTTGATGCCAGGTGAATCATTGGAAGCTTCCATCAGGGGACTGGATATGTGGTGGGAAATTGTCTTTCCATCGCTGCTTCCTTTTTTCATCGTATCGGAAATGTTGATTGGATTTGGGGTTGTAAGATTCATAGGAGTCATCCTCGAGCCGCTGATGCGCCCTATTTTCCGTGTACCTGGAGCGGGTGGATTTGTATGGGCCATGGGGATGGCATCCGGTTTCCCCGCCGGTGCTAAACTGACAGCACGCCTGCGCCAGGAGAATCAACTGACAAAGATCGAAGCCGAGAGACTCGTTTCATTCACGAACTCCTCGAATCCACTATTCATATTCGGTGCAGTTTCAGTCGGATTCTTTCAGAACGCTACACTCGGGATCGTCTTGGCAACTGCCCATTATATCGGAAATATTTGCGTGGGGGTGATCATGAGGTTCTATGGCAGAGGGGAAGAACGTCACAAAGTGGAACGTTCTAGAGAGAAGAAGAAGTTCATGCTGAGAGAAGCGTTCTCTGCCCTTCATCAAACGAGACTGAAAGATAATCGTCCGATCGGTAAGCTTCTTGGTGATGCAGTCACCTCTTCCATTCAAACATTGTTGATGATCGGTGGTTTCATCATCTTATTTTCTGTTATCAACAAAATGCTCTATCATTTGCATATTACGACCTTCATGGCACAAGGGTTCTCGAGTTTGTTCCATTTACTGCGAATAACTGATCAGTTAAGCATCCCTTTCATTTCCGGGTTGTTTGAAATAACACTGGGATCAAAGCTTACAAGCGGTGTGGGGGATGCCACGTTGCTTCAACAAGCAATCATCACAAGTTTCATCTTGGGATTCAGCGGTTTCAGCGTCCAAGCACAGGTTGCGAGCATTCTGGCACAGACCGATATTCGCTTTCAGCCGTTCTTTTACGCACGCTTTCTCCACGGGATTGCCGCTTCGATTGCGACAGTACTCATCTGGAAACCGATTTATGAAAGGTTCTCAAACGAACAACTCTCAAATGCAGTACCGGTTTTTGCACAGCGTCATGCCCATCTATGGAGTGAAATCTTTTACTGGATGAAGACGACTGGACCACTCATTACCATTGTAAGCTTACTTCTTTACATTCTTATCTACAGTAGAAGAGCATTCAGGAATGGCCTATAAAAAGGGCCGTACATCGAGTTATCGGGTAATTCCGATCGTGTACGGCCTCTCTCATTTATTCGGATGTATATTTCTCTTTCAATGCATCCCTTACTGGGAGAGGGACCAATTCTGAAATATTCCCTCCATATTTTGCAACTTCCTTTACAATACTGGAGCTCAAGAAAGAATATTGATTATTCGTCATGATGAAGAACGTTTCGATATCCTCTTCCAGCACCCTGTTCATCGATGTGATCTGCATCTCATATTCGAAATCAGAAACAGCTCTCAATCCCCTGATGATGGCACTCGCCTTTATACTCTTCGCATAATCCACAAGAAGTCCCTGAAATGAATTCACCACAACATTTGGAATATCCTTTGTTGATTGACGGATCAATTCCATCCTTTCTTCAACAGAGAATAAAGGGCTTTTAGAAGAGTTATTCAAAACAACAACATGTATTTGATCAAAGACCTTCGCCCCTCTGGTGATGATATCCAAATGTCCGAACGTGATTGGATCAAAACTTCCCGGACACACTGCAATACTTGTCATGAGCTTTACCCCCAAGCGTCTTTCTATTAGCTATTTTGATATGTATAAATCGAGATACCAATGATCCCATATACTTCTTCCTTCACTTTACTCAATCGCCCAATTTCATTCATAGGCTTGCTGTCGGAACTGTACTCACACAATACGTAACCGTTTTCATTTAAAAGGTTGTGCTCATCGATGAACGCAACAAGATCCTCCATCCTCTTTTGTTTGTAAGGGGGATCAAGAAAGATATAGTCGAAGGAAAGTTCTCTTTTGACGATTGCTTTCAGTGCCCTATTGGCGTCGTTTCGATATACCTCGCTGGACTCCGTCAACTCACATTCCTTCAAGTTGGCCTTTATCGTTTGGAGTGCTTTTGAATCTTTATCAATGAATATGACTTTATCAAGACCGCGACTTAGTGCCTCGATTCCAAGTCCTCCGCTGCCCGCGAAAAGATCCAGGCCGATTCCCCCATCAAAGAATGGACCAAGCATATTGAATATTGACTCTTTCACTTTATCTGTTGTCGGCCGCGTGCCGCTTCCTGGGACGGCTTTCAGCTGCCGGCCTTTCAACGTTCCTGCAATTACTCTCATAAATCATCCACCATTTATGTATTTTTCTTCATTATCCTAACACAAATCTACATCGTTCGCCACATAAGGAAATTATGCTTAAAATGTATAAAAATTTATCGTTAGGTGATAATGGAAGTAACAACATCCTAATCGATGTTGTTGCCAACCGCGGAGAAGACTTACGTTTCCCCATAAGTTCTTCCTCCGGTTTCTCCTCTCCCTTTGCCTTCTTTCCAGAAATGGATATAGAAGGACCCTGCAGAAGATTTCTGCAGGGCTTTTTATGTTTATTCACCTTCCCCAGAACAGCGGGTGATGAATCGTCGGATCATTTCTAAATAGCATCCATCAACCCTCTTTACTTCTCAAGGTATGTTTGAAATAATAAGGAATTGATTGAATAATTGACAAAAAGGAGTTTAAATATGATTCAGCGATTTATCGAATTAGGTGAGGGCTTGTCCGATTTGTATGAATTAATGGAGCTATCCAGATGCAATAAGGAAAGAGTCCAGCATCTCATGGCCTTCCATACCATTGTAAAGGACCGACCAGTAACATCCCTTGCGGTTGTAATGAATCCTACAGCTGAAGGAAAGTTCCAGGCCATCTATGTATGCCGTGAAGGGGTCCCAAACCCAAATATATTGGAAAATAAACGCTATTCGCTCTTTCAGGAGACGGCTGAGGAACTTGGGAAAACCATCATTCAAATGGATGTAAAGCCTTCCACAATGTTCCCTGAGAAAGACTTGTATTATCAACATCTGATTGCCATTTTACGACTTAATCACTATATCCTACCTTTGCAATGATCTCTCCTCTGCGAACAAAAAAGCTGCCAACTTAAAAGTTTGGCAGCCGTCGTTTAGAATCCCATCTTGTAATCATATTCCTTCGCTTTATCTGGCCTTGAATTCTCAAAAACTGATTTGATGAAGGGCTTATAGGATGGATCGACTCTTTTCACATACGAATAGGAATTGATTCGTTCCATGACTGAATCGATATCGTCCTGATTACAATACAGTACAACATATTTCATTTTTCTTGAAACATAGTGAACATTTCCGAACCGTCTCAGAGACTTTGCATGCTTTAAACTATGTAACCAAACAACTAAACCTTGTCTTTGCGTCAACATACCGTTTCCCCTCTAGGCATCACTTTTTTACCAGTCTAGCACATAAATATGGGAATAATCAACACGAAATACGGTACCTGTTGGTCTTAAAGCGACAAGCATGCAGTGGGTGTAGCCTTTTTGGTTGGCTTGCGTTGTAGCTGAACCCAATGCGAAATGCTTAAGGGTTCGTCTTTAATAATTAGGGAAAAATAGTTAGTACCAAGAATCTGATTGTTGGTTGGAGGGGCTACGGATGGATTTGAAAGTCATTTGGGATGAATTCATTGACTACCTTAACGGGGATCTCGCAATTGAGGAAGCCAATGTCAAATGGATTGCAGGAATTCCCTTTCTCTATATACGTTCCGAACTGGATAAACGCGAAGTCGAACATGCTATCAAGAAATGGTCAGCACGGTCAATGAGGGGGAAAAGATTGCACTCGGAGACAATCTTCTTCAGGGAAGACTCTTCACAATATGTTTATCGGCACCGTTTCTACGTACCTCAAGAAAAAATGTTCTGTTGCGGCAACCTATGTGTCGATTGTGTCCGTCTAAAACAATAAGAAAAGAGCAGGACAACCGCCTGCTCTTTTCTTCATTTATGCCGAACAGCCACAGCTGCCCCCGGAACCACAGCCGCCTCCACATGAACTGCCGCTGAAGAATGGATTGCCTGTAGGTACTTTTACATTCTTGGAAACGGAATGACCTATGATCAGGCTGACCCTGTCAAGGAGATCCTGAAGTTCATTTTCAGCTCTCCTGAATGCAGCCACGTGTTCATCCAAATCCATATCCCTCTTAAGTTCACGGATTTCCTTCATGACTGTCTTGTAGTCCGGATGATAACGGCCGAAACGCTGCACCTCTTCATAACGCTCTTTCATACGCGTGAATTTTTTTATTTTATCCTGCGTATCCACGTTTGTTCGAAGTGTATATAGAGACTTCCGATAGTTTTCTGCGACATCGGAATGTAAGATCCATTGAGATAGTTCATCTGCACGATCTAGAATTTCCACTCTTTCAAGAGTAGCAAGCATCAACGCTCACCTCCGTAACGTCATTTTACCACGTTTTGTGAGTTGAAGCGAATATGCTTTCATGACCCGTTCATCTTATGGGATGGTCACATATAATTGTTTCTTGATACCAAGGGATTTATTTCCCGGGCTCACGACCTCTACAGTCAGTATATGATTGCCCTTTGGCAGGTTCCTGACCACGAACGCTGCGGTATAGAACTCCTTATATAATCCGTTTGTGTTGGAAGTGACTATGATCTTCCCTTTTTTCGCACCTTTCCTGGAGGAAGTAAACGTTACATCCGGAACAATACATTCAATGAAAACTTGATTCCCTTGCACGATATGCTTTATGGACAGCGACTCTTTCGCATGGGCTTTATGGCTAAATGAAAAGGTTTCAGGCTCAGGCATATCATCTTTGCACCCGCTGACAACCATTAACATCAACATTAAACATATAATTTTCTTCATAGTCGAGACAACTCCTTTTCTCTTAGCCTTCCCCATCTTGTCCTTTCTTTACTCATAAAAAACGAACACAACCCTCTTCGATTGTGCCCGCATCCTTGCAGATTCATTTATTCAGATTCATTCATAGTTTGAAACATACTGATCATCATGGAAGCCATCTGGACCCCATTTGAGAATTTCTGTACCCGATGCGGAATCGTTTTTTGGAAATAGTTTATGGACGCGATTTCAAATTTCTCTAGCTCATTCGGATTTCTTGAAAGAGTTCGATACCATTCGGGCATTTCCCTTAAAAACATTTTCAACTCTTCATTTGAATGGATGTACTCAATGATTTCCGCTCTCACTTTATCCCCTCCTAGTCTTTCCTGAATGAGAAGGGGTGAGAAGGCTTAGATCTAGTATCACTTGAAACAGTAGGACTTTTTGGATTCGATGAGAATTGGCTGATCACACCTTGAACCGTACCCAACACTTCACTGATATTATTGATGTGGCTTTGCAACTGATTGGCATCCATATTCTTCACTAATTCCCCCACTGAATCGAACCAACCGTTTTTGTTTGAATCAACCGCTTTTGCTTCGCTCGATTTCTCACCGTCCCTGTAAGAGTCCCACCGGGTATCCTCTTCCCCAAGTATATACCAGTCCTCAAAAAGGTCTTGCCAATTGGTGTTTCCATTACGGACATCCTTTATGATCTTAGGATTCTTCCTGACAAACTCTTTAAACTCTTTCACTTTGGGATGCAATGATTTCCCCATTCCCCAACACCTCCTGAACAGGACATTAACCTACTACAGTTTATGAATAAAATTAAAATTGGTGAACCATTCCTTTTTGTAGTAAAATTTACTTGTAGTCAATGCCGATTAAACTAAACAGTCATGATCTTACATAAACGATTGCAGATTAAAGGAATGTCGGTTGCCTTTTGAAGGGAATGGTGCAGTCTGACTGCGAGACCGCTGCTGATGTTTAATGAGGACGTGTAAAAGAAAAGGATGTTTGGAATGCAAGAAGAATTACATAAATTACTCGACGAAGTGTTGAAAAGAGCGGATGAACAGGAAATAATCAGCATCCGGCAGCTTCTAAATGGAGTGAAGCGTAAGCAGAATCACGAAAATGAATCATTAATAGGCGGCATTTTCGCCATGGATAAAAGGTCAGATAGTGAAGAGCTTGAAATCAGTATTCCTATCAGCACGGTTACTCATAATTCACTACAGATCGTGCATGGTGGCGTTACAGCAACCCTGGTGGATACAGCAATGGGAACATTGGCCAATATGCTGCTACCCGACGGATACGGAGCCGTAACAACTAACCTAAATGTCCACTACCTTGCACCTGGCACCGGAACCAAGCTGACTGCCCGCGCTACGGTTGTTCATCGCGGAACCAAAACGATGGTGGTAGAGGGGAAAGTGGTAAGTGCTGAAGGAAAAATGGTTGCCCATTCTACCGGTTCGTTTTTCATCATCAAAAAATAATCAGAATAAAAGGTTGGATTTTATCGAGGAGCACAAACATGTCCCCTTGAAGATCCAACCTTTTTCACTGTTCGATATTAAATTTTTCGATGAAATTCTGGGTATAGTATTTTTTATACACGCCGACGCCAAGATCCGTAAATTCTTCTTCGAGCAAGATCTTTCTATGCCCTTCAGAGTTCAGCCAACCATGAACTGCTTCAGGAGCGTCTGTATATTGAGAGGCGATATTCTCCCCTGCTGTCTTGAACGGGATTTCGTCCTTTTCCAGTCGGTCCGAAAGATTTCCGAATACTGGAGATTCATGGGAGAAATACTCTTCTTCATACATCTCCTCACTGTGTCCCCTGGCTACATTTGCAACCTGCTCATTCCAATCGACTTCATCCACCTCGAAATGAGTGCGCATTACATTCGTGATATCATAGATTTGTTTTTCACTTGCAGTGTCGATCCTCGTCCATTCTTCATCAGTAGGTTCTGTTTCTGCGACAAGCTCTCCTCGGTACATCATTTCATATGGATGCATTTTGATCAACGTGGAACCATCAAGGAACCTTATGCTCATTAATTCACCCGTAAACTTGTCCAGATAGAGTTGGGCATATATATCGCCTAAAGACACCAATAATCTAGTATTAAGATCTTCTTCATTCAATTCGAATTGATATGAACCCGATTGATCATTTACCACTATTTCAGATTCTATGATAGTAAAACGGTAGATATCCTCAAGTTTCTGCCCAAGCTTATATGGACTGACATTCACCTCGTCACCTATTGTATACAGAGTAACAACTTTACTATCTTCAATCCCCAGCTGGATATATTGCTTAGATGAGATTGGATAAACCCACCAATCATACCCATAGGAACTTGGTTCGATCCTTTCCGGTTCACCTAGTGTTTCAAGGACATGATCTGAATTTTTTCCGATCCATGTGGAAAGACCGCTTACCGGGCGTTCCCCGCTGTTCTGAACGGATTGTTTCAATTGATTATCGTGATCTTTCTTAAGAGTCTGGGTTTCAGGACCTTTAAGAGGCTCATTTTCATCCTTGAGACTTTGATAAATACTTATTGAAAGAATAAATATAAGAATAATTGCGATTCGTAAAACCGTTTTCAGAGATTTCCCTCCTTTCTATCTTCACTAGCAGGATATGCTTTGATTACTAGAATTATTATACCATTTTACGTTTTTTTAAGAGTATGTATTATATAAAGCATAGCATATTTCATCCGACACTAAAACTGATGAACATTAAATAACAAAGGTAATGAAGAAGGTCCTCCAACAGTCTTCACCGTTCATATATGTACAATCTAAAAAAGGGCGATCAACAACAAGTGATCGTCCCCCATTCTATGCTTGTGCCAAGTTGATGCCGTTCACTAAAATGGTTTATTGCTGAAATGAGATTCCGAAATATTTTCAAGCGCTATTGATGCATGCTTGATCAAGGCGTCCCGGATAGCAAAATCCCCTAACGAAACCACACCTACCAGTCTTTCACCATCGACAATCGGTAACCTTCTGATCTGTTTTTCAGCCATTAAATGTGCCGCTTCAGCAGCATCGGCATCAGGTTCAATCGTAACCAAATCCTTGCTCATGATATCTTCAACCTTTGAAGACGCAGGGTGTTTCTCAGCTATACACCGGGTGACAATATCCCTGTCCGTAATGACACCCACAATTCTTTCCCCATCTACAATTGGAATCGACCCTACCTGACACTCTTTCATTTTCACTGCCACTTCGTAAACATTATCCAGGAGCGTACAGGTTTCAACATCCTTTGTCATGATATCTTTTAGTTTTGCCATGATTATCCCCCTTCATTAAAAACATTGAAGTATCATTCATCCTGATATATTTTTCACCTAAGTCCCTAACTTATTCAGCGTTAAAAAAATTGACATAATCGGATTCATCAAGACATTGCAAGAAAAAGGATTTTACACTATTATTAAAAATGAGAAATACCGCATTTTGTATCTCTATACATAATACCGATATGAATGCTCCCAATTTAAAGTATGCATAGAGGCTACAACAGACTTTGTCCTTCTTGGGATCAAAGCGTATGGCCTTGCAGCAAAATACAGGAGGGAATTTTTATGCGTTTCGAAGAAACTGGAATTGAAAACTTAAAAGCAGACCTGAACCGCCTTGATGAGATCATGGAATCTCACGGACTAGTCCGCGCAGGTCAATGGGATTATGAAAGAGTGACGTATGACCGAAAGTTTGAAATCAGAGAAGGCATTTTCTATCTACGAATTCAAGGTCACGCAGTCGAAGGGGATATCGGCAAACATGATGCGATCATCCAATTGATGAAACCTTTGCTAGGGAAGCACTATTATCCACATGGCGTTGAATACGGCGAAGGGGAAGAGTTCCCTAAACACTTACTTACTTCATGCGAAAAATTAATCGCTGACGTAAAAAAAGAAGTAACCGAATTCGCTTGGTGAAACCAAACGCGACGGCGGCTCGCCGAGAGGCGACAAGCATAAGCTGAACCACCCAAAAAGGCATTCTTTGCCTTATTGGGTGGTTTTGCTTTTGTTTCGTGGATGCAACTGCAAGATCTTGATAAACCTGGTACGGGGCAACTGCCAAGAGGATAGAAGCATCATGTAACCCAGTAAACAAGGCGTTCTTTGCATTAACTTATAATACCTCTGTTTTGATACGATGAGTCAAGCAACGTATAAGCACTGTATTGTAGTGAATCCTTCTCCCCCCCTTACCTCCTGCAATAAAATTAATAAAAATCAGAACCATCCTACTGTTCAATCCTTCCCCACTTTAATATAATATAGTAAGAGGAAACGCTAGAAAGGGGTTCTCAATTGACCAAGCTCTTCACCAAAAAAGTTCTTATCATCATTATCAGCATCACGATCCTTGCATTACTTTCATTCTTTATTCTACCCATATCAGTCCCCTTGCTGACTGCTTTGATTACAGCATTATTTTTAGAACCTGCGGTTAAATTCACTCAAAGACGATTCTCCACAAACAGAAAAATTGCGGTGTTATCCGTGTTCATCATATTCTTACTGTTGATCGGTTTATCGGCTTTCTTCGTCACCACAAAAGTAGTCGGAGAAGGAGTTCAATTAATAGAAGATACACCGAAATATATCAATCAATTAAGTGATATCTGGCTGGATTATGAAAAGAGACTACTCGATGCAGCTGAGGATCTACCGAATGAAGTGGTCACTGGATTCAGTGAAGAAGTTCAGAATTTCTTGAATTCAGTCAAGACCAAGATCCTCAATTCCTTGAATATAGAAAAAATCAGTGCCTTCTTATCTTATATTCCGAGCTACTTAGTCAGCTTCCTTGTTTACTTGATTGCTCTTTTCCTATTCATGCTTGACTTGCCTGGTATCAAGAAGAGTATTTTCAGTCACCTGACTGAAAGAACTGCGGAAAAAGTGAATTTCATGACTTCAAGGCTATCTTATGTCGTGTTTGGATTTTTCAAAGCACAGTTCCTTGTGAGTGTCATCATTTTCCTTGTAGCCCTTATTGGATTGCTCTTTATCTCTCCAGAAGTGGCAATCGTGATGTCGATCATCATCTGGGTCATTGATTTCATACCGTTGATTGGCTCAATTGTTGTGTTGGGACCCTGGGCACTCTTCCATTTGATCACAGGAAACATATCACTTGGTACACAGCTAGCTGTGCTGGCAGCCGTCCTATTGATTATCAGGAGAACAGTCGAGCCGAAGGTGATGGGGACCCATATCGGACTTTCTCCCCTGGCAACCTTAATTGCCATGTATCTGGGGCTTAAGCTATTCGGGGTACTTGGATTCATCATCGGGCCGCTCATTTTAATTGTCTTTAACTCTGCCAAAGAAGCCGGCATTATCAAGACAAATTTTAAATTATAAGTAAAAGAGACTAATCAAACGATGTTTGATTAGTCTTTTTTGTTTTATTCCTATTGGAATAGGTTTAGAAAAAATCATAGAAGAACGGTGTTGAATCTATGAGTAGATCATCAAGAAAAGCTAGTCCTGCGGTTTCCCCTTGAATTAATCCCATATCAGTAAGTGCTTTTGGGGAGTATACTCCAAAGATCAGTGCAGTGAACGTATTGATGCTCAGTTCAATACCATGACCACTTTCTGTTTGACTTCTTTTCACCTGTTGTTTTTCAATAGTGAAAGTAGCATTATTCCAGCTTGCGAATTCATCCTTGATCGTCAAATGGAGCTTACCTTCGTATTCTATATGCTGAAGGTAACTTTTCAGGAACCCTTCAACATCTACAATCCTGCTCATGAAGTATGGGAGCCTTTCGACTTTGACCCTTGGATTTTCAAGAAGAAATGTGAGAGGTTCATTTGGATTCAATACCAATTCAGCTTCTTCGATCATCGAGTCGTGCTGACAGATGAAATTCCATAAACCAACCCTTGCTTCCGAATTCAAAGGAACAAATTCTTCAACCTTCATTTTTTCTTTCTTAACTTCATAACTAATATACCCCTTCGGCACTTGTTGATCATCATAATAAATAGCGACCCACAAGTCTGATATACTGCGCTCTCCCCACCAGTCTTGCGAGCGGTTCAACATGCCTTTGTGCTGTCGGGCATATTCTTCATACACATTTTTCAATTCCTCAGGAAATGTATCCCTGTTATATCTTTTAATATTGCCACTTACTGCATTTAATGGCATCAGGTCTTTCTTATTTAGCCTCACCTTATCAAAGTATGCAAATAATTCATATCCAAATTTCCTATAAAAGGATATTTCGAATGGATGGAGCATGGATATGACCTGCCCTCCATCCTTCATTTCCTTCAAAGCATGAGTAATCAGGGATTTAACATACCCCCTTCTCCTGTACTCCGGATAGGTAGCTACACCTGCGATCCCACCCATGTTGACCTTCCAATCACCTATCCACACTTCCAACGATAGTAAATGAAGTTTTGCCGCTAATGATTCACGATCGAAAATACAGTAAACTTGCTGATTGTCCAATTGTTTTCTTCTATTGTCCCTCTTCTCTTCTGGTATCTTATATTGAAACGAATATTCCGATAGTTGTAAGGATTCTTCGTAATGTGTTTCGGTCAGCTTTGTGATCGCATGCACCATTGTATCGCACTCCCTTTCACAATTGAATATTCGACAATGAAGGGTCTATCCCTTCTTCCACTTATATAAAAAAGACTGGATAAGGAAAACCTTATCCAGTCTTTAAACGCTTAACTGCCCAGTATCGCTTTAATGACGGAGGTGGTTTCCCCACCTTCGTAGAATACGTAAAGCAATAAGTAAACAGCCACCCCGGTTATGGCAGTGAAGAACCATATGATGCTTGTAATTGGACCAAGTTTACGGTGCCTTTTAAGCTTCTCTTTGTACCCTGTCCATAAACTCATCAATCCGAAAACTGCGCCCACGGTCGCAAGGGTGATGTGAAAAATCAGGAACAGGGTGTAATAAATCTTAATGTCATCAGGGCCACCAAAAGAGGTATTCCCAATGAAAATCGTCCTGCTTGCGTATATGATAAAGAATATTAGTGCAAAGATTCCAGCCAGCGTCATCGTACCCTGATGCTGCTCAATCTTTCTTTGTTTGATTTGCCACCAGCCAATTGCCACGGTGATTGCACTTAGAACAATGAAGCTAGTGCTGATTGTCGGTAAAATTGGTAGACCCATTTCGTATCCTCACTTTACTGTAAAATTTCTATGTAATGCAGGAAAGGACATAATCATTCCCTGCAAAACCATTTATTCTGTTGTGACAGGATCAACAACCGGATCATATGATTGTGTTTCCTGCTTTTCCATATCCTTTCGATACCACTGGAAGAAAAGGTTGAAAAGCATGACCCCGAAAACAATTTCCTGAATGATCTTCATGATCACTCCCCCGAGCTGCTGGTCGTTCAAAGTCGACATTGACGTGAATAACTCGGGTCCTGATAAAGTCATACCTTGTAATGTATCTACCGGCACACAAAGCGCCAGTGCCTTCAAGAACTCTTCTGGATCATAATAAGGTGCATAAAGGGGATGCTCGGCGAAAATGATCAATCCACACGCTGGTGTCAGCAACACAGCACTTCCTAATATATACCCAATCCTCTTTAGACCGCTCAGATCAATGTCCTCATCAGCAGGATTCAATAATGGCCACCACATGAAGATGGATAGTAGGAATAATATGACAGAAGCCAGTCCATGCAACGTCACATCTGTTCTCACATTATCAAAGATCAATGGGATATGATAGATGGAAAACATAATATTGAATGTAAGCAAAGCAATTAAAGGCCTTGTCATGAAACTGAACACAGGCTTGACGACTGGTAAAGATATGATTGCCTTCCAGACCCAGTGAGGGATACCCATCACGATAAGCGGGGCCACCACCAAAAACAGCAGTGCCATCTGGGTCATATGAGCAGAAAACAGAATGGTGCTCATCACCTCGACAGGTGAACCTTTAAGTACATATACAAGTAGAATAGCCAATATGAAATAAATGGCTTCTTTCCTTTTAAGAGGCTCACTTTCCTTAAAGCTGCTCCTCCATTTGACCGTAACCAAAAAATAAACCACTGTTATAAAGAGCAATGCCACAATAAAAAACGGGCTCCATAACGCCATGAATCCAAAAATACCCAAAGGCATTTCCTCACCTCATTTCACATAAAAAAACCTTTACCTACATTATACTGACAACCCTCCCCCACTTCAATCTAAGCTAATGACAAGTTCTTGACAATTAGAAAAGCGGAGGCGGCTTGGTCAGAGGCGACAAGCATAAGACAGGGCAGCCATAAAGGCGCCCTTTGCCTTTTTGGATGGCATGGCTTATGTCTCGAGCCTCTAGCCGCCGGAGCTGGACAATAGAAAAGCGGAAGGGCTTTGGTCAGAGGCGGGTAGCATAAGACGAACCGGCCGGGAAGGCGCCCTTTGCCTTCTTGGACGATTCGGCTTATGACATGTGCCTCTAAGCCCCGGAGCTGGACAATAGAAAAGCGGAGGCGGCTTGGTCAGAGGCGACAAGCATAAGACAGGGCAGCCATAAAGGCGCCCTTTGCCTTTTTGGATGGAATGGCTTATGTCTCGAGACTCTAGCCGCCGGAGCTAGCCAACTAATATAGCATTGGCAAACAAAAAAAGTCAGCCAATTATACAAATTGGCTGACTCCATTATTAGATCCAGACGATTGTCATGAACGTTAACACGGTAATGAATGCTACAAGTGCACCTGAATACAAGAACAAGGCAGGTGCTTCATGTCCTTTATGGCTCATATGCATGAAATAGTATAATTGAAAAATCAATTGTACGACTGCCAATAACAGGATGAAAGGTACCACGAAGTACTTATTGAAATCCCCTGCTACTGCGATAAATGCAACGAGTGTCAAGAAAATCATCAACATGAAGGAAGTTACCTGCATTCTCATGTCTTCAGCATTTTTCTTACGACGATATTCGTAATCTACACTTGGGTTACCTGAATTTGATTGTTGATTCGCCATCAGTTTATCCCACCATTCCCATTAAGTATACTACTGTAAAGATGAATACCCAAACAACGTCGATAAAGTGCCAGTATAAAGAAGCCAGATAGAACTTTGGTGCGTTGTAAAGGTTTAATCCACGTTTGGCGTTACGGAGCATCAAGCTTATGATCCAAAGAAGTCCGAATGCAACGTGTCCTCCGTGGAATCCAACAAGTGCATAAAAGGATGAACCGAATGCACTGCTAGTAAAAGTATGCCCGTATTCATGTACGTAATGATTGAACTCGTAAATTTCCAAACCAAGGAAGCCTGCTCCCAATAATACGGTGATCAGTAACCATGCCTGCATCCGTTGGAAGTTATAGTTTTTCATATGATACATTGCGTAAACGCTTGTTAATGAGCTTGTTAAAAGCAACATCGTAGCTACAAATGACAATGGTAGATCGAATAGATCCGTGGTCAATGCATGGCTATCACTTGGTACCTTGTTCTTAAGTGCAAGGTACGTAGCGAATAGTGAGCCGAAAAGAACGGTTTCTCCACCAAGGAAGAACCAGAAGCCCATAAACTTGTTTTTCGCCTCTAGTGTCGCCTTTTCAGGGGAGGCTGGCCATGTCTTAGGCGTGAATTTTTCTTCAGCGTGCATTATGCCTTACCCCCTTTATCATCATCCATTAAATCTTCTTTGTGAATATGATATCCGTGATCATCGATAACTGATCTCAAGAACATGGAGACAAGCGTAATCAGCATTCCGATGATCAATACAGGCAATGCCCAAGCTTCACCATCCGGACGATACATCGCACCGAATGCTGCAACGAACAATCCAAGTGAAATGAATACCGGAAGAATTGAGTTATTCGGCATATGAATATCGCCGATTGGCTCTGCAGGTGTTAGGCCATCCTTGCCTTCCATCTTCTCTAACCAGTAAGCGTCAAGCCCCCTGATCAGCGGAGTTTGTTTAAAGTTATAGAACGGAGGCGGTGATGGGATTGCCCATTCGATCGTACGTCCGTCTCCCCAAGGGTCATTCCCCACTTTGACACCTTTCACTTGAGTCGTGATGATGTTCAGAAGGATGATGATGACAGACACACCCATGAATCCTGCTCCGATTGAACTTACTAAGTTACCTGTTTCAAATCCTTGGCCAGGTAGGAACTTCCAGATACGACGAGGCATCCCCATAAGACCTAAGAAATGTTGAATGAAGAATGTCAAATGGAAACCGATGAAGAATAACCAGAAAGAAATCTTTCCTAGGAAATCATTCAGCATAGTACCAAACATCTTCGGCCAGTAGTAGTGAGTACCTGCTAATAAAGCGAATACTACCCCACCTACGATTACGTAATGGAAGTGAGCGACAACAAAGTACGTATCATGGAACTGATAGTCAGCTGCTGCAGAAGCAAGCATGATACCTGTCACCCCACCCGCAACGAATGAAGGAATGAAAGCAACCGCATACAACATAGGCGTCGTGAATCTCAAGCTACCGCCCCACATAGTGAGAAGCCAGTTAAAGATCTTGATACCTGTCGGAACGGCAATGGCCATCGTTGCTACAGCAAAGATTGCATTTGCAATTGGACCAAGTCCTACCGTAAACATGTGATGCGCCCAAACCATGAATCCTAAGAAACCGATAAGGACGGTCGCGAATACCATTGAAGAGTATCCGAATAAGCGTTTTCTTGAAAAGTGTGGAATGATCTCAGAGAAAATTCCGAATGCCGGTAATACAAGGATGTAAACTTCCGGGTGTCCAAAGATCCAGAAAAAGTGTTCCCAGATGATTGTGTTACCACCGTTTGCTACATCGAAGAAATTCGCTCCGAACATACGGTCAAACATCATTAAGAATAGTCCGACTGTCAATGCTGGGAAAGCAAATAAGATAAGTGCTGATGTAACGAATGCTGTCCATGTGAAAAGTGGCATACGCATGTATGTCATACCAGGAGCACGCATATTGATGATTGTAACAAGGAAGTTAATACCACCAATCAATGTACCTGCACCTGCGATCTGTAGACCCAAGACATAAAAATCGACTCCATGGCCTTCAGATGCCAAAGATAAAGATGCATAGGATGTCCATCCTGCATCCGGTGCTCCTCCCATGAACCATGATAGGTTAAGGAATACCCCTCCGAAGAAGAATAACCAGAATCCAAGTGAGTTCACAAAAGGAAATGCAACATCACGAGCACCGATTTGTAAAGGAACAACGGCATTCATAAATGCAAAGATCAATGGCATGGCAGCCAAGAAAATCATCGTTGTACCGTGCATGGTCAATACTTCATTGTATAAGCCTGCGCTAATGAAATCACTATTAGGCACTGCAAGCTGTATACGGATAATAAGAGCTTCTAAACCTCCAAGCAGAAAGAAGAATCCTCCTGACATAAGGTAAAGGATGGCGATCTTCTTATGGTCTACTGTAGTCAAGTAGTCCCAAATAGTCGCTCCGAAGCCTTTTTTCTGTGCTAAGCTACTCACGATTTAACCTCCCTTTAACTAATCCCCTATTAATCTTGAACCTTGAGACCCATCAGGTATTCAGCAAGAGCATCCTTTTCTTCTTCTGAAAGCTCTCCATATGTACCAGTCATTTTGTTTCCTGGCTTATACTGCTCAGGGTCTGTCAACCAATTCTTAAGTTCTTCTTCATTATGTTCTAAAATTCCGGCAATGCGGTTACGTTCCCCAAATGTCGCCAGGTTCGGCGCAAGACGTGCTGATTCAGGACGTCCGTCTGCTGGAGAAACGGCATGACAGCTTAAGCACTTTTGGTTAAAGATTTCTTGTCCTTGTTGAGCTAAATCAGAAGTTGGTTTTGGCTCTCCTGCATTTTGCATATCTTTTACCCATGCTTTGAAATCATCTTGTGATAACGCTTTAACTTTGAAGTCCATTAATGCATGTGAAGGTCCACAAAGCTCTGCACATTTACCATAGAATACCCCACCGGCTTCTTTGGATTTTTCATCATCGAATTCCAAGAAGAAGGTATTGACTCCATCTACATTCGTATCAATCTTTCCTCCTGCTGCCGGAATCCAGAATGAGTGTTTAACGTCAGATGCTGTCACATTGAAGTAAACCTTTTGGTCGGTTGGGACAACCAGGTCCTGGGACGTGATGATTTTTTGGTCAGGATATTCGAATTCCCACCAGTAAAGATTCGCTCTGACATTGACGACGAGCGCTTCACGATTCCCTTCAGCGTCTTTCTTGTCCATTGCCTTTGTATCAGCCAACTGGAATGTTGCAGTCACTGTTGGAACTGCAAGGATAAGCAGAAGGATGATAGGGATAACTGTCCATACAATTTCAAGAGTATGACTTCCTTCGACTTGTTTCGGAATGGAAGTATCTCCTTTTTTCCTACGGAAACGGATAACCGCCACTGCATAGACGACCATCACGACAATGATAACCAATACCATTATCGATGTAGCCAGGATCATTAGATCATATTGTGTCTGTGCTACTTCTCCGGCTGGCTGCAGTGTAGACAGGAACGGCTCACCGCAACCAGAAAGAATAAGTGCCATAAGGGCAACAATGGAGAATAAGCGCCACTTAGTTAGCCTTGCTTTCATAGCTTAATCAAACCCCTCTTTCGTGTAATATACTTTTGAAATAAAACAAGGACTCAAAAAAATATCTATTTGGATTTCTTATCAGAAAGAATTCCCACTAATCTTATATAACGGTAACGATTACCATCGCTACAAACAAGATAGTCAAATAATTAAGTGAATATACAAACATGAGTTTAGACCACTTAATGTCATCCTTCATTTTATAGCCCGCAAGGCCAAGAGCCAACCAGCCAATGTTAAACGCTGTAGCAAGTACGAAGAAGAACGTGCCTAATTCTAATAGGAAGAAAGGAATCGGTAATAGTGCAATGACCCAAGCCACAATGTGGTTTTTGGTAACGGCGAATCCTTTTACGACTGGAAGCATCGGGATATTCGCTGCCCTGTATTCTTCGACTCGCTTCATGGCAAGTGCGTAGAAATGTGGAGGCTGCCAGATAAACATCATTAAAAACAGCATCCAAGCAACGATATCAAGATTTGGGTCAACTGCAGCCCATCCAATCAATGGAGGAACCGCCCCTGAAATACTGCCCACAATCGTATTGCTTACATATTTTCTCTTAGACCACATGGTATATAATACAACGTAACTGAACACTCCAATTATGCCTATGACACCTGCTGTGACGGTCGTCATGAACAGCATGACAATCCCAAACGCAATCATCAGAAGCCCCAACAATGAAGCCTTTGTACCGTTTATCTTACCGGTTACAGTAGGACGCTCTTTTGTACGCTCCATCAGATGATCGATATCACGGTCATATACGTTATTGATCACGCATGATCCGGCGATGATCAATGAGGACCCCACTAACGTAAGGAACATCGTATCGAGTGAATTCAGAAAGTGTGTATTTGTAAAATAAAATGCTAACCACATACCAGTGAAGGTAGTAATTAGATTTGAATTAACAATTCCGACCTTGATTAACGCCAAGAAATCTTTCCAAACAGTGGAAGTTGGGATCTCAGCTTTTTCAACATTTGTCATTAATCGACTATTTGACATATTAGCCCTCCTCTAATAAAGAACAAACAGAGGTAGATGACACCCCTTACTACTATAAAGTAAATGAACTACCATTTCTATATCGAATTCAAATTTTTAGCAAATATACGAAATAGTAATCATGCTATCAATATTATATTAAACCATATATTTTTTCCTTTTTGTGATGGAAATATATAATATTGTGAAGAAATTGTGAAGAAGGGCACTCATGTTCGTCCACTTGTTCCTTGCCGGGGCACAGTTATTATCATATCATACTTTGAAGCTAAGCGCTTACACATTTGAGGTGTTCATCATTAGTATTTTCCTACTATTGTTAGTTTCTTCTCTTTCAATTATGCGATGCTCAATATTCTGTAACATTTTATCTGTTGAGTTTTAGCCTTAATTTCGTTATTATCGTAAAAGCAACAAACTATTTTTCTACTATATTTTTTATTAAAGTGAGATAAGTCATTAACTAAGAAGGTGAATAGATTGCATAAAGGTTTGAAATGGCTTGCTGTCATCACGACACTCGGCATGCTATTTGTACTATTAGGCGGTGCGTTGGTGACCAAAACAGAATCCGGAATGGGCTGCGGTCGTTCCTGGCCACTGTGTAACGGTCAACTGATCCCCACAGATATAACATTTGAATTAGTGATCGAGCTCGCACACCGGGTAGTTTCCGGAGGAGTTGGACTTTTGGTGCTGGCTTTGTCGATCTGGTCTTGGAAAGCGATTGGTTATAAGCGTGAAACGAAGTTCCTTTCGGTTCTTTCATTCTTCTTCTTGTTGCTTCAGGGATTGATTGGAGCTGCTGCGGTATTATGGGGACAATCAGACTTTGTTCTTGCGTTGCATTTCGGTATTTCACTTATTTCATTCGCAGCCATCCTGCTCCTGACACTACTGATATTCGAAGTGGACCAAAAGTTCGAAGCGAGTTCTTTAGTCATCAATAAACGGATGAGATTTCACATGATCGGCGTGACATTATACAGTTATATTGTCGTTTATACTGGAGCACTAGTTAGACACACAAATTCAAGCCTCGTCTGTAAGGACTGGCCGCTATGTGTGAACGGAAGTCCAGGGCTTCCCACTAATATCTATGAATGGATCCAGATGGGCCACCGTTTCGCTGCTGGCTTGATTTTTCTTTGGATCGGCTACATTACGTTCATCGCCATCAAAGAACATAAACATCAAAAGATCATTTACTGGGGATGGATCATTGCCTTTACACTTGTATCATTACAAGTGCTCTCAGGTGCAATGGTCGTGTTCACCCGCTTGAATTTAGGGATTGCGCTGCTTCACGCACTGATCATCGCTTGCCTGTTCGGATTATTATGTTACCTTAATCTTCTTGCTTCGAGAAGTAAATTGAATAACGAATAAAAAGGATGCCGGAACTCCGGCATCCTTTTTTTATTCATTCATCATTTTCGCATTTCGATCAATAAATCACCAGGGCTGATGGCGTCTCCGCCGCCAACATGGATATCTTTAACGGTTCCGGAGAAAGGAGCTTGAACAGTGGTTTCCATCTTCATGGCTTCCGTGATCATCAAGTGATCACCTTTTTCCACTTTCTCGCCTTTTTCAACGATGACTTTTATGACTGTTCCAGGCATCGATGCGCCGATTTGCGTTTCATCCTTCGGATCGACCTTCCTTTTCGCGGTTACCGTCGATTTGATATTCTCATCCTTGATTACGATTTCACGAGGCTGACCATTCAATTCGAAATAGACAACCCTTGTTCCATCAGCTTGCGCCTGCCCGATCGATACCAATTTAACGATCAACGTCTTCCCTGTCTCGATCTCCACTTCTATTTCTTCGCCGAGTCTCATCCCAAATAAGAACGTAGGGGTATCCAGTACGGAAATATCGCCAAATTGTTCGAGGGTTTGTGCATACTCACTGAATACCTTAGGATACAAGGCGTATCCAAGGGCATCAAAGCTTGTGACAGGACGGTTCAATTGTTCATACAGTGTTTCCTTCAATTTTGTAAAGTCCACGTCATCAAGCAGTTCACCCGGACGAACGGTCAGCGGTGCCTTACCTTTCAAGATGGCTTTCTGCAGCTTCTCAGGGAATCCGCCGTGCGGCTGTCCAAGGTACCCTTCAAACAATTCCACTACTGAATCAGGGAAATCGATCTTATCGCCTTTCTCGATGACATCCTCTTCGGACAGATTGTTCTGGACCATGAAGAGGGCCATGTCGCCAACCACTTTCGATGAAGGGGTCACCTTGACGATATCACCAAATAGATGGTTGACCCTTGCATACATTTCTTTCACTTCTTCCCAGCGTTCACCGAGTCCGACAGCTTTGGCCTGCTGCTGCAGGTTGCTATATTGTCCCCCTGGCATTTCATGTTTATATACTTCTGAATGAGGCGACATCATGCCGCTCTCGAAATCAGTGTAATATTTGCGGACATCTTCCCAATAATGTGAAAGTGATTCTAGGGAATCAATCTTCACATCCGGCTCCCGTTCAGTCCCCTTCAGTGCATAATATAGCGTGTTTGCACTTGGTTGGGAAGTGAGTCCGGACATTGTACTGAGGGCCGTATCCACGATATCCACCCCGGCATCGATCGCCCGTGCATACGTGTAAATGCCATTCCCGCTTGTATCATGAGTATGCAAATGGATTGGTAGACTTACAGAGTCTTTCAGTTCCGAAATCAACCTATAAGCTGACTGTGGCTTCAATAGACCGGCCATATCCTTTATTGCCAGTATGTGGGCACCTCCAGCTTCGAGTTCTTTTGCCAGATTCTTATAATAGTCGATATCATATTTTGTTCGGGTCGGGTCGTCGATATCCCCCGTGTAGCAAATTGCGGCTTCAGCGATTTTACCGCTTTGCCTTACTGCATCGATTGCGACTTCCATCCCTTTTACCCAGTTGAGGCTGTCAAAAATACGGAATACGTCAACGCCGGCATAAGCGGATTTCTCCACAAATTCACGAATCACATTATCAGGATAATTCTTATACCCGACTGCATTCGAGGCCCTTAAAAGCATTTGGAACAATACATTAGGGATGCGCTCGCGTAACGTCAATAAACGATTCCAAGGGTCTTCCTTGAGGAAACGGTAAGCAACATCAAAGGTGGCCCCTCCCCACATTTCGAATGAAAACATATCTGGTAGAAGATGGGCTGTCGGTTCTGCTATATGCTTCAGGTCATTCGTCCTTACACGGGTAGCAAGCAACGACTGATGCGCGTCACGGAAAGTAGTGTCAGTCAACAGGACTGATTTCTGGTCCTTTACCCAATCCACAAGCCCTTCTGCTCCCCGCTCATCGAGGATTTGCTTCGTGCCAGGTTTCAGTTCGGCATTCACATCAAGATTAGGGATCCTCGGTTTAGGGAAGACCGGTTTCTTCTTCTTTTCAACCCCCGGGAAACCATTGATCGTCACATTTCCAATATATGAAAGCATCTTGGTACCACGGTCTTTTCTCTTAGGGAAAATGAATAATTCAGGTGTAGTATCAATGAATGATGTATTATATTCCCCTGTAATGAACTTTTCATGTTTCACGACATTCTCCAAGAAAGGAATATTCGTCTTGATTCCTCGAATTCTAAATTCTTGAAGATTTCTGACCATTTTGGATGCAGCTTGTTCAAATGTCAGTGCCCATGTAGAAAGCTTGACGAGCAGGGAATCATAATACGGTGTAACAATCGCTCCCTGATATCCGTTTCCAGCATCGAGACGGACACCGAAACCTCCTCCGGAACGGTATGCCATGATCTTCCCTGTATCGGGCATGAAGTTATTGAGCGGGTCCTCTGTCGTTACCCTTGACTGGATCGCAAATCCGTGCAACTGAACATCTTCCTGCAGGGGAATTCCAACTTTACTGCTGTGTAACGAATGTCCTTCAGCAATCAGCAGCTGAGACTGAACGATATCAACACCTGTTACCATCTCGGTGATCGTGTGCTCAACCTGTACACGGGGATTGACTTCTATGAAAAAGAATTCGTTGTTCGCCACAAGGAACTCAACCGTTCCGGCATTCACATATTTCACATTGTCCATCAGGCGTACCGCCGCTTCACAAATATCCTCTCTCAGTTTATCCGGGAGGGACACGGATGGAGCGATTTCGACTACTTTCTGGTGACGTCTCTGAATGGAGCAGTCACGTTCGTAAAGATGCACAATATTCCCTTCGGCATCCCCTAGGATCTGCACCTCTATGTGCTTTGGATTTTCCACGAATTTCTCAACATAGATCTCGTCGTTCCCAAAAGCTGCCTTCGCTTCTGATTTTGCACGTTCGTACGCTTCCTTTAAGCTTTCAAGGTTCCGAACGATCCTCATTCCACGTCCGCCCCCACCGAGGGATGCTTTGATGATGATCGGGAAGCCTGCTTCTTTACCGAAGCTGATGACCTCTTCCAGGCTCGATACCGGTCCGTCACTTCCAGGGATGACAGGGATATTCGCAAGCTGTGCTTGCTTACGCGCTTTTACCTTATCCCCAAACATATCTAAATGAGTTGAATGTGGACCAACGAACGTAATCCCCTCTTCTTCGCATCTTCTTGCAAAATGAATATTCTCCGAAAGGAAACCATAACCTGGATGGATCGCATCCACATCTGCCTTCTTGGCTATTTTGATGATCCCTTCTATATCAAGGTAGGCATCGATCGGCTTTTTGCCTTCGCCCACCAAGTACGCTTCATCAGCTTTATAACGATGGTAAGAACCTGAATCTTCTTTGCTGTATACAGCAACTGTCCTGATGTTCAATTCCGTACATGCCCGGAATACGCGGATGGCAATTTCTCCGCGGTTTGCGACTAATACCTTTTGAATTTTCTTCAATACAATCTCTCCTTTGCGTTCGTTCATGATTGAAAATCTTTCATTACTAGTCTATTAAAAAAGGGCTGACCCGAAAGATGGATACAAACGTATCTTAGGGGGCAGACCCTAGACATAGAGCAATCATTGGCTCTATTATAGACCTACATTTTAACACCATATATTTTCCGGTTAGTAGACATATTCTCCAAAGGTTCGTCATTTTCCTTCTTTGTTTTATATTTTTCTTCATATTTCACAAACATGGACACATTGACGAGCACCCCAAGCGATAATGATAGAACCAATAGTGAGGATCCACCATAACTAATGAAGGGTAATGGGACCCCTGTAATAGGGATCAACCCAGACACCCCACCAAGATTGATGAATGCCTGTATTCCGATCATGCTCGAAATGCCTATGGCGAGCATCGTACCGAATGGATCCTTACATTTCACTCCAATATAAATCCCTCTTAAAACGATATAGGATAAACCGAGGATCACGAAACTGACCCCGAATACCCCCAATTCCTCTGCAATGATCGCCATGATGAAGTCCGTCTGCGGTTCGGGGATATAGCCAAGTTTCTGAATACTCTGTCCGAGCCCGAGGCCCTGAACACCCCCGGAACCTATTGCAAGGTAAGAATTGACGAGTTGATATCCTTCCCCCTGAGCATCCTTGAACGGGGAAAGATACGCTTCGATCCTTGACATTCTTTCCGTTGTAAAGATGAACCCTCGTGCCAAGTAAATGAGCGGTGATGTCACAAGCAAGATCCCTGCCCCGATTCCGGCGAGCTTAAAGAAAGTCTTGTAGCTTATTCCGGAGCACATGATCACGATGGCACCTATTGCGAATATGATTGCGGCAGTCCCGAAATCAGGTTCCAAGAAAACAATAAAACAAATGAAGCCTAGAAAGATGAGCGGAGGTGCTAGGCCGCGATTCAAGTCGTCTATATATTCCTGTTTCTTTGAATAGACCGAACCGAGATAAATGACGACTGCCAGTTTGGCAAACTCAGATGGCTGGATCCTCATGAAACCCAGATCTATCCAACTTTTCGCGTTATTAACTTCACTTCCGATGATATGTACGGATATAAGCATCGTGATGATGATGAACATAAGACCCTTGATGATCTTCCCTACCTTGAATGCCTTATAGGGAAACCATGCAGCCACGGAAAAAGCAACGAATCCTATGATGATATTGATGAGCTGCTTCTTATAGAAATGGTCGCTTTCCCAACCGAAGCGTTCGACTGCCATTACCATACTTGCACTGTAGACCATTACAAGTCCGAAAAAACATAAAAAAACGTAAACAGCGATCAAGGAATAGTCATACGACTTCAATATTTTTTTTATCATGACGGTTCAATCCTTTTTTCTTTATATCTTTATTAAATGTCTGCCCTGTTTTCACTTTGCTATAAAGCCTAATACACTAACAATCTACTTTATTCACCTAGCGGAGTGATGCATCCAGCGATCGTTTTCGCCTTTAGGGAAATTGGTACTTCCGGCCTTTCATGGTCAATATAGGAGAAAGATGTGTGACCGGGGCTTAATGCAAGTCTGGAAGGGACTAAGTATGTACCTACAAAAAAACTCAAACAACAGAGTGATGTATTGTTTGAGTTGTCATGTCTATTTTACTTTTTTGTGGACGCTTCATGAAGGGCAGAAAGTTGTCTTTCCAAAGAATCCAACAGTTCCTTGCCATCGGCATCATCCACGAGTCCTAATCGGACAGCAAATTCAATCTCCCGAGATAATCCGAACATTTGGGTATCCAATACTTCCTCATAAAGAGGACATTGGGGCATCGTTAAATTATCCATTTGTACTTTGATAAGCTGTAAAATCTTTTCTGCATCGGCCTTTAGTAATTCATAGGCTTTTTCTCGATGGTTAACTGTCATTTCTGACGCCACAGTGATCCCCCCATTTCCGAACAAATAGCATTCCTGTCTTAAAATTTTATCGTTAAATCGCATAAATTGCAAGAAGAATTAGCGTATTTGAGGGGAAGGAATTCAACGGACGATGGCCGCGGCACCAGAAACCGATGCTTTGCCGTTCTCTAAAATATACTCCAGGAATACTTGCCACTCAGCCCCTCAAGCAATTTAACACCCGCGATGCTATTTCCCACTTCATCGAGCGCCGGGCCAAATATCCCGATGCCGCATTTTCCAGGTACACTTCCCATGATCCCGCCTGAAACACCGCTCTTGGCAGGAATCCCTACTTTGATTGCAAATTCGCCTGAACTATTGTACATTCCACAAGTGACCATAAAGGTCTTGCATATCCTGGCAACATCCTTTGTGATGAGCTGCTTTCCACTTTCAGGGTCTGCCCCATCATTTGCGAAAACGGCCCCGATCTTTGCAAGGTCCATACAGTTCATTTCCACTGCGCACTGCTTCGTATAAAGTACAAGTAAGTCTTCCACATTCCCGGATATGACACCGTGCTGTTTCATAAAGTAACATAATGAACGATTCAGATTTGCTGTCTGCAATTCCGAGTAAGCCACGTCTTCGTTATAGGTTACTTTCTGTCCAGTCAAATGGCATATGAATTCAATCAGTCTGTCCCATTTCTCCACAACACTATTACCGCTTATCATATTCGTGACTGCCAATGCACCCGCGTTAATCATTGGGTTAAGTGGCTTTGACGGCTTATGTGTCTCTAGCTTCGCGATTGAATTAAATGGGTCTCCCGTCGGCTCCATCCCGACTCTGGAAAACACTTCTTCCTCGCCGTTGTCCATCAAAACCAGTGCCAAAGCAATGACCTTCGATATGCTTTGAAGCGTGAATTTCTTCAGATGGTCACCGGCATAATACGATTCATTCTCTATGGAGTAGATGCTGATCGCTAAATCATCAGGATTCTGATCCCTCAGGGCGGGGATGTAATCCGCCACCTTCCCATAAGTGGCAAATGACCTTGCAATATCAACCAATTCACCCAGTAAGTCCTGATTCGCCATACTTAAACCTCCTTTATCCTCAAGAATAAGTTTCCCTATTCCCTTTGAATGAAAACAACGAAAATGCTTACATAATATCATGTGACAAAAAGACCTATAACCTATATACTAAAATTAATTGTAAGGGAGGAATCTTTAGTGGAAAGCATCGTACCGATCAAAGGTAAAGTAAAGTTTGTCATCACATTGGATTCCGGAGTATGGATTTTTGATGACAGGAAGATTGATTTAAGCACATTTTTTGATGAAGGAAGCATCATCAAGGACGAACTTGAGGAGTATACAAAAGCAGTATCGAAACATTGGTCCCGTGAAATCCAGGAAGGTGCCACCTATCCGCCTACTTTAAAAACGGAGAAGAAATACGAAAAGGAGAAGGTTTTGACAGGAAGCTTCGCGATACCTTTCTCTCCATTCCTAAAGAATGCCGAGCCTCTAGAAAGCGCTTCGAAAATCGTTGTGGAGACAGAAACCGGTGAATATAGCTACGGACTACATGAAGCAAATGACTGGTTATTGGGATTTTCTAAAGACGGCAAGCCACTGAAGGAAGACGGCCCGATTCATATCATCTTTAAGGATGGTTCCAATAAAGAAGATCCAATCAAACATGTAAAAGCATTCCGATTGGAATAGGCCTACATAAAGTAAAGAAACATAAAGTAAAGAAACCTGTGCCGGAACTCCTGCACAGGTTTTTTCATATGGTATGAAGGTATTTGTTTTTCATTTCCTACGTTATACAATCGTGCAACAAGCTCTACTCTTATTTTATAATAGATCGGCTGCAAGCTGGGCGAGTCCCGAACGCTCCCCTTTCATCAGTTTCACATGACCTGCAATGGACTGATCTTTAAATTTCTCGACAACATACGTCAACCCGTTGTTATATTCATCAAGATAAGGATGGTCGATCTGTGCGGGGTCCCCCATCAACACGATTTTGCTTCGTTCACCAACACGTGTCAGTATGGTTTTGACTTCGTGCTTGGTTAGGTTTTGGGCTTCGTCGATGATGATGAACTGGTCAGGGATGCTCCTCCCCCGTATATAGGTCAGGGCTTCCACTTCAATCGATCCCATACCCGCCAATATATCATCCAATTCTCCCGGCTTCTTGACATTGAACAGGTACTCCAGGTTATCATAAATCGGCTGCATCCAAGGGCGAAGTTTCTCTTGTTTCTCACCAGGAAGATACCCTATATCTTTCCCAACTGGCACAATTGGGCGGGCGACCAGCAATTTATTGAATTTATGGAAATCTTCGGTCTGGAGGAGTCCTGCAGCGAGCGCAAGAAGGGTTTTCCCTGTCCCTGCCTTCCCGATCATCGTCACAAGTGAAATGTCATCCCTCAGAAGGAGTTCCGTCGCCATTGTCTGTTGGACATTCCGGGCTTTGATGCCCCACATATGATCATGATCGTATACTAACTTCTTCACTCTCTTACCCGTTCCATCCACCATCCCAAGGGCGGATGCCGAGCTGCCAAGAGCGTCCTTCATCACGATGAATTCATGGGAATGGAATCGTTGATTCGTGATCTCTACAAGCGGTAATTCGCCTTTTTCATAAAATTTATTCATCAAGCCTTTATCTATATACAGTTCATTGAAGCCTGTGTAAATGTCGTTCACTTCCACAACACGATCACTCAAAAAGTCTTCAGCTTGAAGACCCAGCGCATCCGCCTTAACCCTTACAAGCGTATCTTTACTGACCAATATCACCGACTTACCGTCGACTTTGGCTTCCTCTTCCAATGATAGGTTTTTTGCAACGGCTAAAATACGATTGTCGTTTGTTTTTTCAACGAATATTTCTTGCAACGCTTGAAAGGACCGGTGATTCAATTCAATTCTCAAAGACCCCCCATTGTATAACGGAATCTTCTCATGGAGCTTTCCTTCCTGCCTTAAATTATCTATTAGTTTTGATACATGTCTTGCGTTTCGCCCGATTTCATCCATGTAACGCTTTTTGGAGTCCACTTCTTCTAATACGACGGCTGGGATGACCACCTCATTATCCTGAAACGTGAAGATGGCTTGTGGATCTTGTAATAAGACATTGGTATCTAATACATAAATTTTATTCAAATCGATGCCTCCTGCTCCTCATTTCTTATTACTATTGTATGTAGCCAAAGTTGATCCGGTTATTGTCAGCAACTTAAATAGGACGGCCCGTTTCTTAAAATATATGAATAAACGTATAAAGATAGAAGAAAATTACACAATAAGAAAAGATATTGATCATTATTTGGGAGGTAAGGTCATGAAAAGATTCATCTCTCTATTTGTGCTTACACTCATTCTTGCTGCATGTGCCAATAAGAATGAGGTAGGGTATGAAAAGAATCCTAATTCTGACAAGAATAAACCGATCACGGTTCAAGACAGTAACATTCAACACGTTGAAAGAAAATCTGGTCAAGAAATATCCAAACATCTCGTCAATCTCACAACCGGGGTACCAGATGTCAAAGACGCTACGGCGGTCGTATTCGGGAAGTACGCTTTTGTCGGAATCGATATCGATTCCGATGTAGAACGTTCCCAGGTTGGATCGATCAAATACTCGGTTGCAGAAGCGTTAAAGGACGATCCTTATGGCGCACAGGCAGTCGTTGTGGCGGATCCCGATCTGACTGCCAGGCTGAAAGAAATCAGCAATGACATTAAACGTGGCGAGCCTGTCCAAGGTATCATGAATGAACTTTCCGATATATCAGGAAGGCTTATGCCTGAAATACCGCGTTCCCTCAAGCAAACCGACCCTGAGAATGCCCCTGATGAACCAAAGAAACAAATAAATCAACAAAAAGAAAAACAATTGAAGAAAGAACAAGAAGATCAAAGCGAAAAGAAAATTGATTGATTCAATGATGACAAAAAGCCATGAAAAAGCTAAGATTCAAGCTTTTTTCATGGCTTCTATCACTTGACGGTCCAGCCTGTCGGCGGCCGCTTTATCGTATGTTTTCTCATAACTCGGCACTGTCGAAATCTTCGAACCATAAAACATGACGTCCCTGACCTCTTGGATCGAAAGCTTGATCAGTGTAAGCTTCAATGGCACCCCTTCTAGGAGGGACTGCTCTACTTCTGCCTTACCGCTAATGGCATACGTGGACTCATTTGCAATCAGATTCACGACCGTGAGCGGATTATTCTTTATATTCTCCACAATCTTTGATTTCTGATTCACACTGAAAAGAACGGTTTCCTCATCCTTCGCCAACACCCAAGAAACAGCATTGACATTAGGACCACCTGTGTCATGATCCACCGTGGAGACGGTTACGAACCGTTCAGATTGAAGTTCTTCAAACAGTACCGGAATTAAGCCTGGTTCCACTTGATTCGCCATATACTCACTCCTCCATGAACTGCACTGTACTTCAAGCATATAGATCAAACTCGACCTTTATGCCTTATATATGAGAATTCGTGAAGGCAACATCAATGTCCTTCTTTTCTTTCATGTTTCATTCCACATCATGCCGCGGCATGCTCGAAAATCGAAAGTCCACATCACCTAAGGAAAAAGTTGTTTGCGCATGGTATACTGGATTAAGATATTTGTATGAGATAGAAAAGCAATGGGGTGTTTATGATGCGTGTAAAATGTGCGTTATGCGAAGTAATAGAAAATATTGATGATTATTCCCTTCAAGCCAAGAGACTCCGGAATAGACCGATTCACACGTATATGTGTGATCCATGTCATGAACGGATCACGAAAAAAACGGAAGAAAGGGCCGCCACCGGTAATTTCAAGTTGTACAGGTCCCCCAAGGTGGACGATGACTTCTAAACCGATCCTTGCTGGGTTCTTCATCGGAATTGGTTCTGGAATCATTCTCGGGTTGGTGCTTAAGTTCCTTCAGGCACTGACGGGTATAAAAGTTTACGTGTTGCTCTTGAATGTCGACTTCATCCCCTATTTTGGGGATGTCCACTGGTCAGAATGGGCAGAGTTCCTCTTCCACCTAGTCGTTTCAACCATACTCGGTATCCTATTCGTTTTTCTGATCCGGATCTTCAGACTTTCGGGACGTGCCATATGGTTAACGGCAAGTGTACTGACATTTCCGGCGTTCCTTTTATATTTTCCTCTCTCTCTCCTTGCCATTAAGGAGGTACCCGATGTCTTTGATCCCGGCGGTATTACCCTTTGGTTCATCGGACATGTCATTTATGGCGCTACCCTTCCGATCTTATACTTCATGTGGAAGAAACAGAAATCACGTTCTGAATGGGTATCATAAAAAAGCTGCAGTCATCGTATGACTGCAGCTTTTTTGATGATGTGTTGCCGAAGAATTCATTAAAGATAAAAAGGCATCCCCTAATCTTTAAACATTTCCTTTTTGCTTCTCGTTAGTCAGGCGGATCTTATAGATGATCAAAATAAGCGCCGCTACCACTAAACCTTCCGCTACGGGCAAAAATATCCCCAGGAATGTCAGGACTGTACATCCAATAATCAAAAAGAGGTAGATGACAATCGATTTGCCCAACGGAAGTTTCTTGGCAAACCCAAGCTTATAAACTAAAATCGAGAGCCCCACTATTGTGAAATAAAGAAGCCACATCCCAAGTTCCGCATTCTGATCAACTCGGTATAGGGATGCGAAAAAGGATAAACGCTCTGTTACATCCATCTCTTGCTCCCCCTTCTTTTAGTTTATTGTGATACCTTGCTCTTCTTCTCCGCTCTTTCACGTTCATTCTTATCTAAAATCTTCTTACGGAGACGGATTGATTCAGGTGTTACTTCACAATATTCATCATCGTTCAGATATTCAAGTGATTCCTCAAGCGTCATGATTCTTGCCTTCTTAATCGTAACGGTTTGATCCTTGTTCGCAGAACGAACATTTGTCGCTTGTTTGACCTTCGTGATGTTAACGGTAATATCATTTTCTCTTGTGTGTTCCCCAACGATCATACCGCCATAAATTTCAGTACCTGATTCAACGAAGATCGTTCCGCGATCTTCCACTTGCATGATCCCGTATTGTGATGCTTTACCTGTTTCCATTGATACCAATACACCTTGACGGCGTCCACCGACACGGCCTTTTTGCAGCGGCTGATAGCTGTCAAATGTGTGGTTGATGATCCCATACCCACGAGTAAGGGTCATAAACTCAGTAGAATAACCGATTAATCCACGAGCAGGGACCATAAAGATCAAGCGAACTTGACCATTACCATTGTTCACCATATCAAGCATTTCACCTTTACGCTGACCAAGTGATTCAATGACGCCACCCATGTATTCTTCCGGAATATCGATTTGAACACGCTCTACAGGCTCACACTGTACACCATCAACTTCCTTGATGATTACTTGTGGTTTGGACACTTGTAACTCGTATCCCTCACGACGCATGTTCTCAATCAGAATGGAAAGATGTAGCTCTCCACGGCCTGAGACTGTCCATGCATCAGGTGAGTCTGTTTGCTCAACACGTAAACTTACGTCTGTTTGAAGCTGAGCCAGCAAACGTTCTTCAATCTTTCTTGAAGTAACATATTTACCTTCTCTACCTGCAAACGGGCTGTTGTTCACTAGGAATGTCATTTGTAGTGTCGGCTCATCAATTCGAAGAACCGGAAGTTGATCCTGATGTTCAATCGGACAAACCGTTTCACCGACGTTAATGTCTTCCATTCCTGAAACGGCAATCAAGTCACCAGCTTTTGCTTCTTGGATTTCTTCACGTTTCAAACCAAAGAAACCGAAGATCTTAGTTACACGGAACTGTTTTACAGAGCCATCAAGCTTCATCAGGGCTACCTGTTGACCAACCTTCATCGTCCCTCTGAACACACGACCGATTCCAATACGCCCTACATAATCATTGTAGTCCAGAAGAGCTACTTGGAATTGAAGCGGTTCTTCGGAATTATCGACAGGTGCAGGGATGTGCTCAATAATTGAGTCATATAAACACTGCATGTTTTCGTCTTGTTTTGCAGGATCAGGGTCAGTACTTGCTGTACCATTGATCGCAGAAGCGTATACAACTGGGAACTCGAGCTGTTCATCATTCGCATCCAGTTCGATGAATAATTCTAATACTTCATCAATAACCTCTTCTGGACGGGCTGACGGTTTGTCAATTTTATTGACAACAACAATTGGTGTAAGCTTTTGTTCAAGCGCTTTTTTAAGCACGAAACGAGTTTGAGGCATACATCCTTCATATGCGTCCACAACAAGTAAAACACCATCTACCATTTTCATGATACGCTCTACTTCGCCACCGAAGTCTGCGTGTCCTGGTGTATCAAGAATATTGATACGTGAATCTTTATATTGGATCGCTGTATTTTTCGCCAAGATTGTAATACCGCGTTCTCTCTCTAAATCATTTGAATCCATTGCGCGCTCTGAAACTTGTTCATTCTCGCGGAAGATTCCTGATTGCTTTAATAGCTCGTCCACCAACGTCGTTTTTCCGTGGTCAACGTGAGCGATGATAGCAATATTTCTAAGATCATTTCTTAAGTTCATTTTCCCACTCCTGAATATATTGGATTTCTTTCCTAGAAGGCTAAAGATAGGATAATTCTGTTCAACTAGACCATTATATCACAGCCCCCCGTAAAATCCCTAATGAATCTTTTCTTCGGTTTGTTCTAAAGCGCTGCCAACGACAGATTGTACTTTTTTATCAGAAGAATAAGCATTGCACATTCGTTGTAGAGTAGGTAGAATTTAAGTAAGCATTTTCAAACGTTCAAATGCACGGAGGTGTTTTTTTATGAGTCAAATAAAGTGGATTTTTGTGTTATATTCAATCCTGGCGGCCGTTTCAATGATGGGAATCGCCATTTCAATAAGTCTCAAAAGCCTTCTATTGGCTTTCGGCAGCTTGGTCGCCCTCGTAATCGTCATGGGCTTTGGGTTCACAACGAAAAAAAGGTATCGTGAAGAAGGAAGACTTTAATAAACGAAAAAAAATGCTGAATGAAACATTCAGCATTTTTTCGTTTATATTGGTTGTTTAATGAAAGTCTACTTCTTTTATCTTTTTAAATAATCCGTCATGATGGTTTGATGCAGTCGGGGTTTTGCAACGAATAGTGAACTTTTGTTTAAAGGATCCAGCTCGTTCCCGTCTAAATCCGTGACGATGCCACCGACTTCTTCAATGAGGATCTTGCCTGCCGCAAAGTCCCATGGGGCAAGTCTCATACTGAGGTAAGCGTCCAATCTTCCGGCCGCTATATATGCCATCTCTATCGCTGCGGAACCGTAAGAGCGTGTCCCCCTTACTTTCTGTACCAAAGGGGAAAGGATCTTGGGATCGATACGTCTATTACTCGTCACCCATTGAGCATTAAGGGCAATGACAGAATCCTCGACCTCCACCTCGTTCAAATCAGGTAGCTTCACATCATTCATATAGGCCCCGTGCCCCCGGTGAGCATGATAGAGTTCATCGTGCACGACATCATAGATATAGCCGAGGACTCCGACTGAATCTTCATACACCCCGATTGAAATGGCAAAATTCCTTTGCTGGTGCACAAAATTCATTGTACCGTCAATGGGATCCAAGATCCATGTGACACCATCCAAATCAAGCAGTTCATCACCAAATCCTTCTTCACCCATTATTTTATGGTCTTTATATGTAGTACGTATTTTTTCGATGAAGAGGCGCTCGGTTGCTTCATCCATGTTCGTGACTAAGTCATTGCGGTTAGATTTTGTCTTGATATTCAGTTCAGTCTGGAAGGAATCACGGATTTTACTTCCTGCTTCCTTGATCCAAGCCCTAACATTCTGGTCTATTTCTTTCCAATTTGTCACTCTCTTACCTCCATTACCATGCAGAAATAATTTTCACGTCAAATACCCACTGTTTTTACTTTACCCCTAATATGATCTTCCCATAATGAGGCAAATGTTTCTATTGCTACATAGCTTAAAGGATATAAGAACCGGATTCAAGTAATCACTCCCATGGTGCAGGATCACGACTTCATGTTCGAGATCCATTCTCCAAGAAAAAAATAAGGGACCCGCTTTAACAAAAAAGCGAACTCCGCCTATGTACATAAGGAGTCCGCCTTCATCGCTTTTCCCTTCAACCTCATAAAGATCTTTTTTGAATCTCAGATGCTATAATGCTTTCATCTTCATTAGTTCTTCGCGGATAGTCATGAGCTTTTCTTTTGATTTTGTTTGTGTTTCCTTATTTTTTGTTTGGATGGCTTCGAACAATACAGCTAGTTCATAATCCATTTCGAGTCTTAATACATTTAAACGCTGTTGCTGGACATCTCGTTTTTTGGACGTATTCATTACTTGTTTCAAGGCAATGCACCCCTTCCGTGTTATTCGATTTATCTGATTGTTCTGATAATATTTAATACATATTATGAACTTCCACCTCATCTTGTAACAAAAATGTGCAGACACCTAATGAACAAGCTCATCACTACATGTAACCCCATTCATTGTGTTAAAATATGACCGTTAAACAAGGAGGTTTGCTATTAATGAAATTCAACGGATTTACCGAACATGATTTTGACGTATTCACCATTGATGGGTTGGAAAATAGAATGGAAGCCATTCAACAGCATATACGCCCCAAACTCGAATACCTGGGAGAATATTTCTCACCTGCCCTCAGTGCACTGACGGGTGATGAGATGTTTCATCATGTAGCCAAGCACGCACGCCGTTCCGTCAATCCACCTGATGATACTTGGGTTGCCTTCGCCAATAATAAGCGCGGCTATAAGAAGCACCCTCATTTCCAAATCGGATTATGGAAAACCCACCTGTTCATCTGGTTCGCCATGATCTATGAAGCTCCACAGAAGGCTGAATTCGGAAAGGTCGTCGAAGAGAATGCGGAAAGGATACGTTCGATCATCCCTCCGAACTTCGTCTGGTCCGGCGACCACACAAAACCGGAAGCCACAACCTTTTCTTCGATGTCAAAGGAAGAGTTCGTTGCATTAAGCCAGAGGGTCCAGCAAGTGAAGAAAGCCGAGCTCCTATGTGGCCTGCACTTGGAACGATCTCTTGTAACAGCACTCAGCGGTGACGAATTAATCCGCAAGATCGATGATGCCTTTGAAACACTTTTACCCCTTTATAAAATGAACTAAACCATCAAAAAAACGACAGCCGCTCAGGCTGTCGTTCTTACTTCATGCTGACTAGATCAGCATCTTCTGATTCTTTCATTTTTTTCACTGCATGATATGCGGAATAGCCACTTGACTCCTCGAATTCCGAACAGATCCTCTTCTCCTCGGACTTACTGGGAACAATTTCTTTGAATCTCCGGTAACGATCCATCAAGTCCTCTTTTCTGATTCCTCTTTCATATGCCTTTTCAATCGCTTCAAAGAATGCAATGACATCGATCACTTCCTCAGTCGACCAATCGATTGAAAACGGATATTGATATTCCATTACTTCAACAACTCCTTACCCATTCCATTTACTGCGGATTTGTTCTGCCTCTCCGATCATCCTTTGAATCAGCGCTTCAACCGAAGGGATGTCGTTGATCAGGCCCATGACTTGCCCTGCCCATCCAAACCCGTCTTCTTTATTCCCCTCATGGATATAACGTTTATTAGCTTCCCCGCTAATGAGCATTTTTAGCCCGTCATATCCTGAACCGGTATCTTCAGCTTCCAAGATTCTATCTGTCCATGCATTTCTGATGGCCCTCGCCGGTGCACCAAGTGAGCGTTTAATCACTACTGTATCATTCTCACTTCCCTCTAACAAGCTCCTTTTATATTCTTCCGATGCGTGGACACATTCCCGGGTTGCAATGAATCTAGTGCCCATCTCCACTCCTTCGGCACCAAAGCTTAGGGATGCCATCAACCCCCTTCCATCCCCAATGCCGCCTGAAGCGATGACAGGGATTGATACTTCATCCACTACGCCGGGCACGAGGACGAATGTCCCGATATCATCCTTGCCCAAATGACCTCCGCCTTCCTGACCGACAACCATGACGGCATCGGCACCCAATTGTTCAGCTTTGACCGCTTGCCTCTTTGAAGCGACCAAGACAAGCTTGATGATTTTTGTACCCTCCAATCGCTTGAATAGCGGAGCAGGGTTCCCCCCTGTTATCGAAACGACCGGTACAGATTCTTCAATTGCGGTTTCCAGGAAATCCTCGTATGGCCTTCCATGCTGACCGATGGCGAAGTTGACCCCGAATGGCCTGTCGGTCAATTTTTTCACCTTTCTGATTTCCTCCCTCAATTCTTCATGGTGCTCGAGGGACATGGCGGTGATTTGTCCCAGGCCACCTGCATTCGATACAGCGGCGGCAAGTTCAGCATATGCCAGATGGGCAAGCCCACCCTGAATGATCGGATATTCAATGTTCAATAACTCGGTAACTCTTGTTTTCCAGTTCATCTAAAATCCCTCCCGTCCCTGTCGTATTCTCCACTCTTTCAAGGTTTTCCTTCAAGGAGAAACAAAATCGTTCCGGCATGGGCAAAAGCCACTATGCAAACAATATCCTTAATGCTATAATTCTTTTGTTTGAAAGGACTCCTTTGACAAATGATATACTGTAAAGGTGAGTACAGACCACTTCTGTACCGACAAAAATAAAGAGGTGTTGAATGAATTGTCCCAAAATGAAACGCCGTTGTTTACCGGCTTAATTGAACATAGTAAAAAAAATCCAGTACAGTTTCATATTCCCGGTCACAAGAAGGGCGCTGGAATGGATCCTGACTTTAAAGAATTCATTGGTGAAAATGCCCTTAGCATTGATTTGATTAACATCGGTCCTCTCGATGACCTCCACCAGCCCAAAGGGATGATTAAAAAGGCACAGGACCTTGCAGCTGAAGCTTTTGGTGCCGATCATACATTTTTCTCTGTCCAAGGTACGAGCGGAGCCATCATGACCATGGTGATGAGCGTGTGCGGACCCGGGGATAAAATCATCGTGCCGAGGAACGTGCACAAATCCGTCATGTCGGCCATTGTCTTTTCTGGTGCCACCCCCATCTTCATCCACCCCGATATTGATGAGGATTTAGGGATTTCGCATGGAATTACAACAGATTCAGTTTCCAAAGCGTTGGAACAGCATCCCGATGCCAAAGGGGTCCTGGTCATTAATCCAACCTACTTCGGAATCTCGGCGGATCTGAAGAAAATTGTTGAAATTGCCCATTCCTATGACGTTCCTGTACTGGTTGATGAAGCACATGGCGTGCACATTCATTTTCACGATGAATTGCCGATGTCTGCCATGCAGGCTGGAGCAGACCTCGCAGCAACCAGCGTTCACAAGCTTGGTGGGTCCATGACACAAAGCTCTGTATTGAATATGAAAGAAGGATTGGTTTCAGCGAAAAGGGTCCAAACCATCCTCAGTATGCTGACGACAACCTCGACCTCATACCTTCTACTTGCATCTCTTGATGTTGCCAGGAAGCGACTAGCGACGGAAGGTCATGAATTGATCAGTTCTACGATCGCGTTGTCTGAGAAAATCAGGAATGAAATCAATGAAGTTGATGGGCTTTATTGTGTCGGGAAAGAAATCCTTGGAACAAAGGCGACGTTCGACTATGATCCGACTAAGCTGATCATATCAGTCAAAGAATTAGGCATTAGCGGATTCGATGCTGAAAAGTGGCTTCGTGAAGCTTACAATATCGAAGTTGAAATGTCCGACCTATACAATATCCTTTGTATCATCACACCAGGGGATACCGAAGTTGAAGGAAATCAACTGGTATCCGCACTCAGGGAACTTGCAAGAGAATTGAAACAGCACGGTGACATCACACCCGTCACTGTCATGCTTCCAGATATACCTGTCCTGGCGATGACACCAAGAGACGCATTTTATGCTGAAACAGAAGTGATCCCGATCGATGAATCAGCAGGACGGACGATTGCAGAGTTCATTATGGTGTATCCTCCAGGCATTCCAATCTTCATTCCCGGAGAGATTATCACGGAAGAAAACATTCATTATATCAAGACCAATATCGAAGCAGGATTACCGGTCCAGGGACCTGAGGATTATGACTTGAGACATTTACGCGTCATCAAGGAACACCGGGCCATTCGATAAACATACGCCCCCTCCCGATGTTGCACTGAAGGCACTGCTCTGTGATGTTCAAAACAAAAAAGGTGAAGAAGTCATCTCATGACTTCTTCACCTTTTTTTATCTATTTACCCCTTTTAGTCCGTCTAAACCCGTTCCGCTTTGCTTCTGATCAATCGTCTATTTCTACATCATCATTACAATCACAGCAATTAGAGAATAAAACAGAAACCTTCTCATCTTCGTAGTGTTCAATTGTGCTTAGGCATGATTGACAAACAATTGTCCCCATCTTTTATCCCTCTCCCTTAATGATGTTTTGTGTAAGCGTTTTATCTTAACTGTCTTTATAATAATATAACACATTTAAAAAATCAAGCCTAAATTGTATAACATATTTAAATATAATTCCCTTTTAATTCGTCATATTTTTAAATGATATGCGATTGATTGCGTTTACATACCGACTGTATTCATAGTTAAAGCTACTCTTCTTCAAAAGCACCAAACAACCTTTTTTAATCAAACAAAAAAACCTGAACGAAGATCATTCAGGTTTAAGAAGTTATGGTGTTTGGATTTTATGTGGATCAAGAATTTCGTAGCCTTTCTCCCTTAGTCCTTTCACGATGTCGGGTAAGGCTTCGCTTGTCCATGTCCTGTCGTGCATTAGAAGGTTTGCACCTTTATTCAGAAAGGGGCTGTTGACCATGATATCAGTGATTGCATCTTTTGTTTGATACTGTTTTCCCCAATCGTACCCGTACGTCCAATTCATAAGCGCCATCTGTTCCTCTGCTGCAACCTGCCTGCTGAAATCGGTATTCTGGCCGAATGGTGCCCTAAAGAACTTTGGACGCTCACCAGTAATCGATTCAACCATGTCACTGACTGAAACGATTTCTTCTTTTTGTTTTTCATTTGTCAAGTCTTTCAAGGAGCTATGACTATACGTATGGTTTCCTATGACGAACCCCATATCGTATATTTTTTTAAGTGTTTCCTTTTCTTCGGGTGTATCCAGGAAATGCCCATTCACGAAAAAGATTGCCGGGGCATTCAACGCCTTGAGATCTTGAGCCATTTTTAAGGCATGGCAATCTGGCGCATCATCGATCGTCAACAACACCACTTCCGCATTTCCCCCTGCGATGGGTTCTATACTCCAATTATTTTCATTGATCTTATATTGAGGTTCGACCTTACCATCCTGCCCTGTAACGGATTCGTCTTTTACTTCCTCAACGCTATCTTTTTCCGGTTGGTTATCTTCTGTGCGATCCGCTGTCTCCTGTATATCCTTCTTTTGAACAGGTTGTTTTGAGACTGGAGCAGGTTCATTTGCACACGCTGTCAATAATAAGAAAGTCAACCCCGACGCTACAACCTTTTTCATCCTACTCACCCTTCATATGTCAGTTACTTTGAATATTTTAACATATTATAAGGGATATCTGGGTATGAATTAAAATTTTCCCATCAGGTTTTCGAATAGGACTTTGCATGCCAAGAAAAAGGAAAGGCTGAATGATGTCACGAATACAGTAAGCCTTCGTGTCTGAACGATTTTTTTTGCTGCAATGAAAGCCAGATAAAAGAATAGGACGAACATGATCCATTTGTATTCCACATGATCTTTATACGATACCCATTCTGCAATATAAAAAATACTCCATAGTATCATCTGAATCAGGAACGCAACATAGAATTTCATTGTTAACACCCTTTTACGACAGTCTAGTGTTCAGCTAGAACGATTGTATTAACATAGTATATTCTTTGCATATTACTTTCATTATTGATGTCTTTTCATTTCTGTAACATTTTAATGACTTACCCCTTTTACTTTTTCTCATATGATAAAATGTGACCAACGAATAGGTCTTTGTACGCAGAAAACTCTCTTAACGTTAATGGTCTTCGCTAAGAAAAGAGGATGATGTATGAAACATTTACTTACCTTGATTATGTTAGCATCAACAGCGTTACTACTTACTTCATGTAATGATCTAGCTGCAGATAAGGTAGTGTTGGCCGAGGATAGATTCATCAATAGACAAGTCATATTTTTTACGGATGATCGGAAAATTTCTGAAGAAGTTGAATACTATGATGCCATTATCGAACTTAAGAGCAAGTATCCAGAAGACCTTAAACACCTTGAAGTAGTCAATCAAAAGTCCGATCACTCCAACCCCAATATCCAGTCTCCCGTATACCCTGCCATCATTGTCGTTGATAACAATCGAATTGTCACAAAAATATCAGGAAAAGCCCAGAAAGAACAGATCATTAAATCGGTCTCAAAAGCCATCAAGCAATGGTGATTTTTTGATTGTATTGCATTAACAGGGTTTTACTTTCCCGCACGATATAGATTACCTTCCCGTGGAATGCAGCTTAGATGTCGCATAACAAAAAAAGATGATCCTTCAATGGAAGGATCATCTTTTCATTTCATTTTTCTTACTTAACGATATGGATTGGGCTTCCGATTGCAACTTCGGCAGCTTCCATCGAAATCTCACCAAGAGTTGGATGAGCGTGGATTGTCATTGCAATATCTTCAGCAGTCATGCCTGATTCGATTGCAAGACCAAGTTCAGCGATCATATCAGATGCTCCTGAACCAACGATTTGAGCACCAATCACTAATCCATCCTCTTTACGAGTGACAAGCTTCAAGAAGCCTTCAGTTGCGTTAAGCGCCAATGCACGCCCATTTGCTGCAAATGGGAATTTAGCTGCTGCAACTTCAATTCCTTCTTCTTTTGCTTCTGCTTCGGAGTAACCAACTGTTGCAAGTTCTGGATCCGTGAAGCAGACTGCAGGAATTCCAAGATAATCGATTTCAGCCGGTTCACCAGCGATGACCTCTGCTGCAATCTTACCTTCGTAAGAAGCTTTATGCGCAAGTGGAGGACCTTCAACGATATCACCGATCGCAAAGATGTTAGAGATGTTTGTACGACATTGCTTATCGATTTTGATCAATCCGCGATCTGTCATTTCAACTCCAACTTCTTCAAGACCAATTTCATCTGTATTAGGACGGCGGCCGACTGTCACTAGGACATAATCTGCTTCCACAGATTTCTCTTCACCATTTACCTCATACTTGACAACGACTCCGCTGTCGCTTTCGTCAACGCCTTTAGCCATTGCTTTTGTTACGACATCGACACCTTTTTGTTTTAGTCCCTTTTTCACGACTGCTGTCATTTGCTTTTCGAATCCACTTAGGATATCGTCAGCACCCTCAAGGATGGTTACTTCAGAGCCTAAGTTAGCGTATGCAGTACCAAGTTCTGTACCGATGTAGCCTCCGCCGATGACAACAAGCTTTCCTGGGATCTCTTCAAGCGCCAATGCACCAGTTGAATCAAGAACGCGTTTTGAGAACTTGAAGCTTGGGATTTCAATCGGACGAGATCCAGTTGCAAGGATCAAGTTCTTGAACTTATATGTTTGCGCTGAATTATCATCCATTACGCGTAGCGTGTTTTGGTCTACAAGGTAAGCTTCACCGCGAACGATTTCTGCTTTATTTCCTTTAAGGAGACCTTCAACTCCACCAGTTAATTTCTTGACTACTCCAGCTTTCCACTCTTGAACCTTATCGAAGTTCACTTTTACATTTTCAGCTACGATACCCATGTCATCTGAGTGTTGAGCTTGGTGGAAGCGGTGTCCAGCCGTGATAAGAGCTTTGGAAGGGATACATCCAACGTTCAGGCAAACCCCACCAAGATTTTCTTTTTCGATGATTGTTACTTTTTGTCCAAGCTGAGCTGCACGGATCGCAGCTACATATCCACCAGGACCTGCACCGACTACTATAGTATCTGTTTCAATTGGGAAATCTCCTACTACCATCGCATTACGCCTCCATTAATAATAATTCTGGATCGTTCAACAAACGCTTCATATGGTTAAGTGCATGTTGAGCAGTAGCTCCATCAATCATACGGTGATCGAAGCTCAATGATAATGCTAACACAGGTGCCGCTACAATTTCACCATTTTTAACTACAGGTTTTTCTGCGATACGGCCAACTCCAAGGATTGCAACCTCAGGGTGATTGATAACCGGAGTGAACCATTGTCCGCCTGCGGAACCAATGTTTGTGATTGTGCAAGAAGCACCTTTCATTTCATCACCGGAAAGTTTACCGTCACGCGCTTTACCTGCAAGTTCATTGATCTCATTTGAGATTGAGAACATTGATTTACGGTCTGCATTCTTAACGACTGGTACAAGTAAGCCTTTATCTGTATCTGCTGCGATACCGATATTATAGTAATGCTTCTGAACGATTTCGCTCGTTGCATCATCAATGGATGTATTAAGAGCAGGGTACTCACGAAGAGCACTTGTCAAGGCTTTTACGATATAAGGCAAGAATGTAAGCTTGATGCCTTTCTCCGCTGCAACTTCCTTGAACTTCTTACGGTGTGCCCATAGCTTCGTTACATCTACTTCGTCCATTAATGTAACGTGAGGAGCTGTATGTTTAGAGTTCACCATTGCTTTCGCAATCGCTTTACGCATACCGCTCATCTTCTCGCGTGTTTCAGGGAATTCACCCTCTGGAAGTTTTGGTGCAGCTGCTTTTGTTTCTTCCTTAGCAGGTGCTTGTTCTTCTGTCTTACCTTCTGCTGCAGGTGCCTCAGCTTTAGCTGTTCCACCGCTTAGGAATGCATCGATGTCCTCTTTCAACACACGGCCATTTTTACCTGAACCTGATACTTGACGGATTTCCACGCCATTTTCCCTCGCATATTTACGAACGGACGGCATAGCGATTACACGTTTGTTAGGATCAACGGCTTGTTCTGAAGCATCCTTGTTTACATCCTGACCTTGTTCAGCCGTAGCTTGAACTTGCTCTTCTGTTTTTTCTTCGGCTTTGGCAGCTTCTTTCTTATCGCCTTCATCGCCCTTGAATTGAAGGTCCTCGTATCCAGGTGCATCGAACTTGATCAATGTATCACCTACGACAGCAACAGTTCCTTCATCAACAAGAAGTTCTTCAACTGTTCCTGCTACTGGAGATGGAATTTCAACTACTGCTTTATCATTTTGGACTTCACATAGTACATCGTCTTCTTCTACTTTATCGCCAGGCTTGACAAACCATTTTACGATTTCACCTTCATGAATACCTTCACCGATGTCCGGTAATTTGAATTCGAAAGACATGGATTCTACCTCCTGTATTGAATAATGATATAGATGAGTGTTTTTATTTTATCTATTTTTCTCTGTCTTTTTATAAAAGGGAAAAGAGAAGGGATGGTTCCCTTCTTTCCCTTCATTGTGAAAGATTGTGCAAGTCTCTGTTAATCAAAGACTGTATATCCCTTGTTCCGCTTAGAATTCAAGGACTTTCTTAGCCGTCTCAAGAACGTCTTTATGGTTTGGAAGCCAGATTGGCTCTGCTTGAGAGAATGAATACACTGTATCAGGAGCTGTTACACGCAGGACAGGTGCATCCAGGCTAAGGATTGCGCGGTCATTGATTTCAGCAACTACGTTCGCTGCAATTCCCGCTTGCTTTTGAGCTTCTTGAACGACGATTGCGCGGTTTGTCTTTTCAACTGACGCCATGATTGTGTCAATATCAAGTGGGCTAACCGTACGAAGGTCGACAACTTCTACTGAGTATCCTTCTTTTTCAAGCTCTTCCGCTGCTTTGATCGACTCATGGACCATTGCACCGTAAGTGATGATGGATAAGTCTGTTCCTTCACGCTTCACTTCAGCTTTACCAAGCTCAATCGTGTATTCCTCTTCAGGAACCTCTTGACGGAATGAACGGTATAACTTCATATGCTCAAGGAAGATGACTGGGTCATTATCACGGATGGATGAAATCAATAGACCTTTAGCATCGTATGGAGTAGATGGAATGACAACCTTCACTCCAGGTTGCTGCGCCATAAGACCCTCTAAACTATCAGCATGAAGTTCAGGAGTATGTACCCCACCACCAAATGGTGAACGCACTGTGATCGGAGCAGTATAAGAACCGCCGGAACGGTAACGCATACGTGCCATTTGTCCAGAGATTGAATCCATTACTTCATATACGAATCCAAAGAATTGAATTTCAGGTACTGGGCGGAAACCTTCCAGTGCCAATCCGATAGCTAAACCACCGATTCCTGATTCTGCAAGTGGTGTGTCAAATACACGGTCTTCACCGAATTCTTTTTGAAGTCCTTCCGTCGCACGGAATACACCACCGTTAAGACCTACGTCTTCACCAAAAACTAAAACGTCTTCGTTGTTACGCAGTTCTGTGCGCAGTGCATCAGTGATCGCTTGAATCATTGTCATTTGCGCCATGGCTTATTTCGACTCCTTCTCTTTGTAAATTTCTAATTGCTCTTTCAAGTTATATGGAAGCTCTTCATACATGTTATTGATGAAATCAGTAACTTTTTGCTTAGGCTCTCCATCTGCTTGTTTGATTGCTTGTTTGATATCTTCTTTTGCTTCTTCGATTACTTCGTTTTCTCTTTCTTCGCTCCATAGTCCTTTAGCTTCTAGGTACTTACGGAAACGAACCAATGGATCTTTCTTCTCCCAGTCAGTATCCATTTCAGAAGAACGGTAACGTGTCGGATCATCTCCGGCCATCGTATGCGGACCATAGCGGTAGCACATTGTCTCGATAAGTGAAGGACCTTCACCGTTTACCGCACGTTCCCTTGCTTCACGCGTAGCGACATAAACAGCAAGTGGATCCATTCCATCAACAAGGATTCCAGGGATACCAGCTGCAACTGCTTTTTGAGCAATCGTCTTACCGGCAGTCTGCTTGTCACGTGGAGTCGAGATTGCGAATTGGTTATTTTGAACAACAAAGATCGCTGGAGCTGCATAAGCACCTGCGAAGTTGATTCCTTCGTAGAAATCACCTTGTGAAGAACCACCGTCACCAGTGTACGTGATGGCAACTGCTTTTTTACCGCGTTTCTTAAGTCCAAGAGCCACACCTGCTGTCTGGATGTATTGAGCTCCGATAATGATTTGAGGAGATAATACATTGACACCTTCAGGAGGCTGATTTCCTACAAAATGTCCACGGGAGAACAAGAATGCTTTATATAAAGGAAGACCGTGCCACACGATTTGAGGTACATCACGGTAACCTGGAAGAATCCAGTCCTCTTTCTCCAAAGCAAAGTGGGATGCGATTTGAGACGCTTCCTGTCCTGCTGTTGGTGCATAGAAACCTAAACGTCCTTGACGATTAAGTGAAATTGATCTTTGATCAAGAATACGAGTGTAAACCATACGGCGCATTAATTCCTGAAGATCCTCATCAGAAATCTCCGGCATTGCATCTTCGTTCACTACTTCGCCTTCTTCGTTCAAAATTTGAAACATTTCAAACTTGTCTTCAATCTGCTCGAGCGTTTTAACTGCATCGAATTGTGCCTTCTTTGATTTAGAAGCCATCGAAGTCACCTATCCTTTCTGTATACATTTATTTTGGTTTTTTACATACAAAGTTTAGATTACCCAAATTCAGTATGACCTACCACAATACTTGTGAAACACATTATAGATAGTTTTCCACAAATAATAAGAAAGAAAACCCACTTTTGTAAAACGGGCTCTCTGTATTAGTCTGTTTAACAGTTTCACTAATACAACACTAACTACCTTTCATAGTTTACAATATAAAAAAACATCTCGTCAACGACAAAGTATTATCTTTTCAAGATATTTCTATGACATTTTCGGAACACAGCGATTGTTAAATTTTATCTGTATCAGTAAAACAAAAACATCTGTTATATATAAACCCCTCCATTTAGCTTAACTGTTATAGTGTACTTTCTTCTTATAAATCAGCATGCATTCCACACTGTGAAATTTCCCACTGCAAGTGAAAAGAAGGCACAAAAAAACCAGGGAAGATATCCCTGGTTTTTTTGTGCCTTCTATTTTTCAGCTCTTCTCTTCAACATCGATGCCCGCTGTCTTGTAGAAGCTTTGTTTTAGCTTGTTGAATTCATCCGTCTTTGTATTATAATCACCATTCAGTTTGATGGTTTGATCATATGCTTCATTAATTGAAGAAATTTGTTTTTCCAATTCTTCCATCGTCAATTCCTTCTTCTTGAAGAGCTCATACAATTCTTTATCCATTGTAAGTGACTTAAGGTATGAGTCGGTCAATTTCTCATGAAGCTGATAACGATCTTTCATCGTTGCATCCAGCTTTTCTGCTTCACTCTTCAACTTTGCATCATCTAATTTCCCTATGTAATCATCAAGACTGGAAAATTGAGCTTTTGCTTCTTTCATCGCTTCCCGCTCTTTCTTGATATATTCCTCACGTTCAGAAATATTTTCTAGAGCGTCGTCTGAAAGTTTTACTATTTTATCGAATTCTTTCATACCAAGATTCATGATCTCATTATAAAGTTCTTTTTCTTTTTCTTCTAAATCCTGAAGAGGTTTCTGTACCTCTACATAGTCCGCTTCCTTGGCAACGGTTTCTTCGAGCACATTATGGATATTTTCTTCAGGAGAAGCTCCTCCCACACAACCCATAAGAACGAACATCACTATACTTAAAATAAAGGTAAAACGAAAATTCGACACAACCAGATCCCCCTTAATGATATACCATCTTCTACTATATCTTTGACTACAACTTTTGACAATAGGGATTTACAACTGTGGAAAATTTTGTCGATTGGACTATTCTCCTATTACCATACCTATGATGGGGACGGGCAAAGTATTACTGAAATCGAAAGCCGTTCTATTAACTTTTTAACGATATAATGCTAGACTAATTCTGTACATATTGATATATCTTATGAACGTTTGAAGTATACATTCATAATAAGAACACTGTTTGTTGTAAGGAGGAACATACATGATTACGATGAAAGATATCATCCGTGAGGGCCACCCGACCCTTCGCAAAGTGGCTGAAGAAGTTACTCTGCCTCCAACTGCAGAGGATCAAGAGACGCTAAGGAGTCTTCTTGAGTACGTAGTGAACAGCCAGGACCCTGAGATGGCAAGCAAGTACGGCCTCAGACCCGGTATCGGCCTGGCGGCTCCGCAGATCAATGTATCCAAGAAGATGCTGGCCGTGAATGTCATTGATGAGAAGGGCACTCTATACAGCCATGCTTTGTTCAATCCGAAGATTGTCAGTCACTCCGTTGAAAAGGCATATTTGACATCGGGCGAAGGATGTTTATCGGTCGATCGCCAAGTCCCGGGCTTCGTCCCCCGTTATGCAAGAGTGACGGTTAAAGGGTGGAATGTAGAGGGTGAAGAAGTGAAGCTTAGGTTAAGAGGGCTGCCTGCTATCGTTTTCCAGCATGAAATCGATCATTTAAACGGCATCATGTTTTATGACCATATCAATCATGAAAACCCGTTTGAACCGATCCCAGGTGCTTTAGCCATCGAGCGATGATAATAACAGAAAAACCGCATCCAGTGGTACCGACCCCCGAAAGTTAGAGTGAAAAAACTAACTTTCGGGGGTGTTTTTTTGGCTAAATATAGTGATGAATTTAAAATGAAACTTGTCATCGAGTATTTATCTGGAAATCTAGG